>CAVRTU010000004.1:0-1723899 GCA_963724265.1 uncultured Gemmatimonadales bacterium | reverse complement strand
ACCAGCGCTTGCTGCTGACGGCGCCTCCGACTGGACCGTTGATTACGACACGTTCACCACGGCGCCGCAGCAGAAGCGCGGGGCGTTAGGCCAACGCAACAGGATCGCGAACAGGGTCGGCTGATTGTGGTGGGTGGTGGTTCAGGATCGGGACTCGGCGGCGGCGCTGACCGAGGCACACCACCCCACCCCGACGCGCCGCCGCCTCGAGCCACCGGGTAGGTACCTGGCCGGCCGCCGCCCGCGGAACGGATCTGCCGGAAGAGGTCGCGGACCGTGGCAAGATGGGCGGATCGAGCAGCTCGCTGTGTCGATGCGTGGCCTAACCAGCGCTTGCTGCTGACGGCGCCTTTGGCGCCGGAACATTGATTTCGAAACGTTCACCACGGCGCCGCAGCAGAAGCGCGGTGCGTTAGGCCAACGCACACCGCATCGCGAAAGGGTTGGCTGCTTTTTGTGGTCGCTGGTTCAGGATCGGGCTTCGTCGGCGGCGCTGACCGAGGCACACCACCCCGCCCCGACGCGCCGCCGCCTCGGACCACCGGGTAGGTGCCTGGCCAGCGGCCGCCCGCAGAACGGATCTGTCGGAGGAGCTCGCGGCCCGAGGCAAGATGGGCGGACGGAGCAGCACGCTGTTCGAGGCGTGGCCTAACAGGCGCTTGCTGCTGACGGCGCCTGCCGCTGGACCACTGATTGCGAAGCATTCACGATGGCGCCGCAGCAGAAGCGCGGTGCGTTAGGCCGCCAGCCTGGAGGACGAGTGAATCGAGCGGCTACGCGCCGTGACGTCCTGGCGTTCCTCATCGACTGCTCGACGCGCTCCTCGGCCCGAGGCTCGGCCCCGTCGCTCGCCACGTTCACTCGCGCCTGCGCCTGATGAGCTCCGATACGTCGGCAGGATTCCGGGCGCTTCCGAGCGCGACCTCCTCGAGAATCCTCAGCTCTCAATGCGCTTCGGCGATTCCGCGCGGAGACGGGCCTTCTAGCCGCGCATCAGCCGCCGATGGCTCCTGGCCACCGTACTGGACGTCGACGAAGGGTCCGTCGGCCTCGCCGCACGTCATGCTCGATTCGACGCGATAGCGCCATCTTGCTCCCCGGTTGGGCTCGTCGGTCCCGTCCTCGGCCGCGGTCGAGTCCGGACTTCGCCCAAGTCGTGGCGATCGCGCTCGCTGGCAGGACTATCGCTTGAAGTTGTTGTGCCTGATGCTGCAACCGCTCACGGTCGACCCGGTCGGACTCGCGACTCGAGTCCGTGCGCGTGAGCGGCCTAACCAGCGCTTGCTGCTGGCGGCGCCTCCGACTGGACCGTTGATTGCGAAGCATTCACGACGGCGCCGCAGCAGAAGCGCGGTGCGTTAGGCGACACGCACCCCTTGTGCCCGGGTGCGCCATTGGCGTACTTTTCTACCATGGCTTCGTCGAGACCCCCATCTTCACGGCCGCCATCCGAGCGCCCTGGCCGATGAGAACTACCGGGCCCTGCAAATCGCCCTCCTCCTGCGGCCTGAGCAAGACCGTCATTCCAGGCTCGCGGGCTCCGCAAGCTGCGGTGGGCGGGACAGTAGGCCGCGGGAAGCGTCGGGGGCTCCGCGTGATCTATTTCTGGCACCCGGGTACGGAACGTTCTATATGCTGTACGTCTACGCGAAGAACGCCCAAGAGGACCTGACCCCGACCCAGCTCAAGACGCTGCGGCGGCTGATCCAGGAGGAACTAGCATGAATCCGACCGATTTCAAGAAGCTCGCGGCCAGCGTCAAGCAGGCCGGGAAGATCCGCCGCGGGCAGCTGCGCCCGGGCCGGGTCACCACCTTCAAGCCGGCCGACGTCCGGGCCATTCGCGACCAACTCCAGGTCACCCAGGCGGAGTTTGCCATGATGATCGGCGTCAGCCTGGCGACCCTTCGGAATTGGGAGCAAGGGCGGCGGGTGCCCGACGGCCCGGCCCGCGCCCTGCTTCGGGTCGCCGCCGTCGACCCCAAGGCGGTCGCGGTCGCGCTCAGCGCCTGAGTCGCAGGCGTGTTGCCTAACCAGCGCTTGCTGCTGGCGGCGCCTTTGGCGCCGGAACCATTGATTTCGGCACGTTCACCCCGGCGCCGCAGCAGAAGCGCGGGGCGTTAGGCGCCATTCACCAAGACTTACGAGGCCATGCATGGCACACCTCCGCAAGCCGGCATTCGCTGCTGCGCTGGTTGTAGCTCTTGGCCCCGCTCGAGCGCCGGTGCTGTCCGGACAATCTTTACCACCCCTGAAGGGCGCACCCGCCTTGCCCCCCAGGCTCGAAACCGTGCGCCTCAAGAACGCCACTATGTGGACTCAGATCGAGCTCCGCGTGCTGGGCTATCACCTCATTTGGCCCGGCCCGCACCTCACTCATGTCCTTGCCCTAGTGGGTCTGGATTCAATCCTGGGTTCGGCCCGAACCGTACAGCTGGCGAGGGTCTGGCACCCCAGCCCGCGCTCGCGCCGGATCAGCTCTCCCTTTCCGCGCCAGCGGACCCGACATCGAGTGACTCCGCCACCCTCGTCGCCACACAGCAAGAGCGCTCATGTCCCGATTCAGCCCCTGGCGCCTTCAAGGGGTACCGGTGCTGGGATGTATTGCTCGCCAGGTTCACACGGTCCCATGACCCGAGCGCGCTTACGTTGACGGTAATTCCAGCCACCATTGCGGCTCAGGAAGGCCAGAGCGCGCAGGGCATTCATACCTCTGCGGCCGTGCTTCGCGACTCGACGACTCTTGTCACCCGCTATGCGGGCTCCCCGTCGGCCCACTCCGCCACCCTGTGCGAGTCGTGGCAAACGACAGAGCCCGTCGAATGTCGGTAGAGGCGCAGGAGTGCCAGGAATGGCGCCTAACCAGCGCTTGCTGCTGGCGGCGCCTCCGACGGGACCGTTGATTGCGGTACGTTCACCCCGGCGCCGCAGCAGAAGCGCGGTGCGTTAGGCGGCTTGATCTTCGGACCTTCCCGCCCTTGCTCAGTCGAAGTGTCGGGAGTCGGGCCCGAATTACGATTGTTAGTATAGGACTGGGGTCACGCTTGCCGAGGGCCACGGCTCGCTCACCAAGGCCCACAGACCGAGTAGTGAGAGGCCGGGGATGCTGGCGGCGTCCGTCGTCCAGCGCCCCCCTGCTTCTCAGTTCACCCCCAACAAGGAGCACCCCCATGCCGAAGAAGCCATCCCGAAAGGGCCGCCAGTCCAAGTCGGTGCGGATCCACGACTTGCCAATGAAGGCAAAGAAGATTGAGCACTCGGACAAAGTCGTTGGGGGAGGGGTCCGCAAGGGGACGGGAGACACCACCCCAACGGAGTCGATCTCGCTCCCCTTTTATAAGCCGGGCATCAATTACTAACCATCGCTCAAGGCGAGCGGGGACGGATTGCGGCGACCCGTCTCAGGGTATCCACGAACCATGTGCATCCCCGCCGCCTAACCAGCGCTTGCTGCTGCCGGCGCCTCCGGCTGGACCGTTGATTTCGGCACGTTCACCCCGGCGCCGCAGCAGAAGCGCGGGGCGTTAGACACCACGGGAACCACTCGCGATATGCGCTTTTTTCTGGGGCTCGTGGCGGTCGCTCTCCTGACTAACTCGGCCTCGGGCCAGGGTACCATTGCTCTCTCCCCGACGGAGACCGGGGACACGCTCGTCGCCCAATTCCAGGGGGTAACTTGTACCCCCGAGCAACGGCTCGCCGGTGCAGGCCCCAACCTGTCCGGCCACGATTCGATACCCGGGGTCGTCGCGCCGAAACTCACGTCTTGGCCGTCCCCATATCGGTTCCGCCCTGCATCGACCGATACTCCACCCATCCGCGTTCGATTGACGTACGTAGTTGACTCGACGGGCCGCGTGGATCTGTGCACTGTTCGCGTGATCGGGGCTTACACTGCGGATTGGAGGGACGCCATCCTGCAGCTCGTGCCCAAGATGAAGTATTCTCCCGGCACCTTGTCCGGACGGCGGCCGAGGACCTGGGTGCAAACGCCTTTTGTGTTCGTACCGCGGTAGGATCAACGGTGGTGTCTAACCAGCGCTTGCTGCTGGCGGCGCCTCCGACTGGACCGTTGATTTCGGCACGTTCACCCCGGCGCCGCAGCAGAAGCGCGGGGCGTTAGCCCGACGCGGTTGCGTAGTCGTCCCGCACTTCGAGGTGGCGGACGTGTCGAGCAGCGCGGTGTGGAACTGCCCAGTCTGCGGCCGCGGCTTTCGCCGTTCCGGCCAGGCCCACGGCTGCGGTCGCGGCACGAAGGCCCAGTTGCTGCGAGGCAAGCCGACGTCCCTCGCCACGCTCTATGCGACCCTAGACCGCGACTTGGCCAGATGGGGCCCCCAGGACACCCTTTATCGGGATCGCTACGCCCTCTTTCGCACCAGTCGCGGCTTCGCGGATCTCGTCTTCATGCGGGACGGACTGCGACTGGCCCTCTATCTCGATCGTGAGGACGCCGCGGCATGCTTCTTCAAGGTAGGACGGACGTCCGCCAACCGCGTTATCCACGTAGCGATGCTGCGCACCATCACGGATTGGCGCAGGGTTCGCCCGTACTTGAAGGAAGCCTATCAGCTCGCCGTGAAGGAGGATGCGAGCCGACGGACCCCTAGCTCACGCCCACACCCAAAGGGGAAGAAGCGGACCACGCACGGGCTAACCAGCGCATGAAGCTGACAGGCTGCTTATCTAAAGGAAGCCATCTGTTGGTGGACGTGCACACAATGTGCCTGCAACTTATGCGCGGGCGTTAGCCTGCTTGTGAGCCATTCCGAAACACTCTGAGTCGCCGCTGAGGAGGCTCCGACACAACACTCATGCCGCGACTTCCTCGCTTACTCCGCTGGGCCACGCGTATCCTGGGAGGGCTTTTCTGCCTCGTCGTGGTCGCGCTCGGCATCGGCACCGCCTACCAAGCGATTGCTGGCGATGTTGACGAGACGCGTTACAAACCACCGGGACGGCTTATCGACGTTGGCGGCCGCCATTTGCATCTCTACTGCACCGGCCATGGGTCCCCTACTGTCGTCCTCGAGGCTGGACTCGGCTGGGGCTTGGGGACGTGGCGCCAAGTGCAGCCAAACGTCGCCAAGACGACGCAGGTATGTTCGTACGATCGTGCGGGGTACGGTTGGAGCGACGTGGGCCCATCGCCCCGGACGAGCAGCCAAGTCTCGAGCGACCTTCACCTGTTGCTACAGAAAGCAGGAGTCCAGGCTCCCCTCGTACTCGTCGGGCACTCCCTCGGTGGCCTCTACGTTCAGTATTATGCGGCCACGTATCCCGCTGAGGTCTCCGGCATGGTTCTCGTCGAATCCTCGCACGAAGATCAAGGCAATGATCCGCCACCGTCTCGTCTCTTCCTTCTCGCCATGAAGGGACTCGGAGCCACCGGCTTGGCGCGGCTTCTCTTCCGATACGGCGATTCTTCGATGAACGCTGTGTACTCGAGTAACAAGACTTACGCGACGCCATTTGAGGAGCTGGCGGTCGTCGCGGAGAGCGCCGACGAACTCCGTGAGGCGCATCTCTCACTCGGGAACAAACCACTGGTCGTGCTTACGGCTGGACGCAGCGATACTGACACATCATGGCACCGCATGCAACTGGACCTGGTGACCCGCTCCTCCAATAGCAAGCGTATCATCGTTGAGGGCAGCGGTCATATGATTCAGAACGACCGGCCGGACGTAGTCATCGAAGCCATTCGTGCCGTCGTTGAGAAGAGCGGGCATCCGTGACACCGCCTGACTTCCTGCGCAGCAGGCTAACCGGCGCATGAAGCTGTCGAAGCGCGGCCAGCTTCTCCGGAACTACTGGCGCCCGTGAGCCGCGCTTCGCAGCTTATGCGCAGACGTTAGGCAACACGCACCCCTTGTGCCCGGTGCGCCATTGGCGTACTTTTCTCCATGCGCTTCGTCGAGACCCCCATCTTCACGGCCGCCATCCGGAGCGCCCTGGCCGATGAGGACTACCGGGCCCTGCAAATCGCCCTCCTCCTGCGGCCTGAGCAAGGACCCGTCATTCCAGGCTCGGGCGGGCTCCGCAAGCTGCGGTGGGCGGGCAGTGGCCGCGGGAAGCGTGGGGGGCTCCGCGTGATCTATTACTGGCACCCGGGCACGGAGACGTTCTATATGCTGTACGTCTACGCGAAGAACGCCCAAGAGGACCTGACCCCGACCCAGCTCAAGACGCTGCGGCGGCTGATCCAGGAGGAACTAGCATGAATCCGACCGATTTCAAGAAGCTCGCGGCCAGCGTCAAGCAGGCCGGGAAGATCCGCCGCGGGCAGCTGCGCCCGGGCCGGGTCACCACCTTCAAGCCGGCCGACGTCCGGGCCATTCGCGACCAACTCCAGGTCACCCAGGCGGAGTTTGCCATGATGATCGGCGTCAGCCTGGCGACCCTTCGGAATTGGGAGCAAGGGCGGCGGGTGCCCGACGGCCCGGCCCGCGCCCTGCTTCGGGTCGCCGCCGTCGACCCCAAGGCGGTCGCGGTCGCGCTCAGCGCCTGAGTCGCAGGCGTGTTGCCTAACCAGCGCTTGCTGCTGCCGGCGCCTTTGGCGCCGGAACCATTGATTTCGGCACGTTCACCCCGGCGCCGCAGCAGAAGCGCGGGGCGTTAGGCGGCGGTCAACCAGAGCCCCGCCTCAGTGTACGGGGCTAAATCCGATGACGAGGATGCCCGCACCCCGAGCCCGATCCATGGCCTGAATCACCTCCTGGTACGAGCGAGAGCGGCCGGCATCAATGAATAGGGCCTTCGCCGGGCGGGAGTCGTAAATGAGGTGCAGCCTGTCTTCGAGTTGGTCATCAGCAACAGCCTGGCCGTTGATGGCGTAACCTCCACCGTCGGGCAGCTGCAGCACAATGGCGTCGTGCGGCCGAGGGGGTGCCGCCTGGGTCTCCGCGGGCACCTGGACAGGTAGGACCTGACGACCGAGTGACAGGACCACTATCCAAACGATGATGAGAACTAGCAGGACATCGATCATTGGGGTCACATTCATCTCGGGAACGGGGACAGCCGTCTGGAGCAGGGCCTTCATCGCAACCTCCCGCACGTCTAGCGTGCCACTAAGGGTGGTGGCCCACGCTGGGAGGCAAGGATGGGTGCGAGATCGCCGACAAATGACAGGATGCTGTCGGGCAGATGACGAATCGGCCGCCGCCTAACCAGCGCTTGCTGCTGCCGGCGCCTCCAACTGGACCGTTGATTACGACACGTTCACCCCGGCGCCGCAGCAGAAGCGCGGTGCGTGCGTTAGGCAGCAGTGCTGGAATTGGAGTAGATTTAGGCATCTCTAAGTGGGGGCCCCATGACGCTGCATATCGAGGTCGAGCAAGAGGCCGATGGCCGGTGGCTGGCGGAGGTGAACGACGTCCCCGGCGTGATGGCCTACGGCGTCACTCGCCCGGATGCCGTGGCCAAGGTCCAAGCATTGGCGCTGCGGGTCCTGGCTGATCGCCTCGAACATGGAGAGGCGGTGCCGGAGTTCCTGAACGTGACGTTCCAAGCCGCATGAGCACTTGGGGCGCCGCCAAAGCCCGGCGGGTGCTCGCGGCGCTTCAGCGCCTAGGATGGCAAGTCAAACGAGAGTCCGGCTCGCATCGCACCTTGGCCAGGGCGGGGTGGCCGGACTTCGTCTTTGCTTTCCACGACTCGGACGAGATTGGGCCCCGCATGCTCGCTCGCATCGCTCGCCACACAGGGCTGCGACCCGAAGATCTCTAGAGCTGCTGCCTAACCAGCGCTTGCTGCTGGCGGCGCCTCCAACGGGACCGTTGATTGCGACACGTTCACCACGGCGCCGCAGCAGAAGCGCGGTGCGTTAGGCGCACGCTCACCGAGACGCCCACTAGCGCTCGAGCCGGCTTGGGCAAGCGGGGTTGCGCTAGTGAGTCCCAGATCTCATGTTGTCCCTTCCGGCGTCAAGAATCGGCAGCCGACCAGTCACCCGACGGCGGACAACCCTCGGAGGCCCACAATGGCACGCAAGAAGAACCAGCGCACTTCTGGCGCAAAGAAGGCGATTCGGGATCTGGCACCTAGGAAGTTGAGCGAGGTAGAGAAGCAGCAGGTGAAGGGAGGGAAACCCTCACCCGGAAAGATGAATTTCGAACACTATTTCGACAAGAGCTCCACCACACTTCCCTAATAGCTGCAAACACCTGGGTTTCGTCAAGTCCGGCGAGAGCCGGATGATGCTGGCGTTGCCACCATTCGCGCAGCGCTGAGCCCGGCGCATCAGCGGCGCCTAACCAGCGCATGAAGCTGCCAGGGACCGGCCATCGGATCGTGCTGAGCACGGCATCCGCCTGCCGGTCCCTGCAGCTTATGCGCGGGGCGTTAGGCAGCGGCTCATCACCATCCGAACGAGGCCAGGGACGATTGCGAGTCTCGACCAGAGTGGCGGCCGTTCGCTACGGAATCCCGACCTTTGCGATCATCACCTTGGGCCCGGCGTACATCCTGGGGTCCAGTCGAGCAACGCTCACCCTTCTCCTCCTCCCCATACTTCTGGCCATGGTAGCCAGCAGCCTGATACCCGTATGGGTCTGTCCCATCTGCCAGACCAAAGTGACGGTGCAGGTCGCTCGTGGCTCTGCCTGCCCGCTCTGCGGAGAGCACTTTGACGGAACCCCGCTCGCGCCTGAGGCGCGAGTGTGGCAGGCGATGGTCGCCCGCCGACTTCTCAGACCCGACGAAGGCAAGGAGATCCGCGACCTCCCCGCGGAACGCATAGTGCTTCGGCAACGCGCGCTCCACGATCCCGCGGCGGCTCAAGAGTTGGCCCGCGTGTCCCAAGCGGAGCTCGATCTACTTCAGCCTCGCCTTGCTGAGCTGGAGCCCCGCAGTAGGATAGAAGTCGACGCCGCCCTTGCCGCAGTCGACCTCAGGACGCGCGTCGGGCTGCTCCAGGCCGACCTCGCTGCCGCGCGAGGCTCACTGCACAGGCTGTCTTAAGGCAGCTGCCTAACCAGCGCTTGCTGCCGACGGGCGCCCGCGGGCGCCTCGGCAGTCTAACGCGGCGGGGCGGGGCGGGGCGGCAACGATGGACCGTAGGTTTGCGTGTGTTTTGGATGGCGCCCGCAGCAGAAGCGCGGGGCGTTAGGCCGACACCAAAGGTCTGGATGACAGACGGCTCGGGTCCCCTTCGAATACCAGTGCGCGTTCTCGCGGCGGTACTTGGCTTGGCGGCCCTGGCCGCCAGCCCGATGATGGTTGCAGGCGCATTATCAGCTCAGCCGATAATCTGGACTGCAGTGGTGGAAGGGTTAGGAGGGCTCGGAGTCGGATTGCTCTTGTTGAGGGCTGCATGGACGGGTTGGAGCCCTGCCTGGCCAAAAGAGTAGAGTGGCCTATGCGGCCTAACCAGCGCTTGCTGCTGGCGGCGCCTCCAACGGGACCGTTGATTTCGGATCGTTCACCCCGGCGCCGCAGCAGATGCGCGGGGCGTTAGGCCGCTAACCCAACCGTCTACTCACTACCTACTGGCCGAGCGCCGCTGTAACCTGCCAAAGGGGTCCATGATGACCGCTATTTTCCGTGCAGCGCTAGTCGCCGCGTTCACAGCCGCCTGCGTTCCGACAGTCGCGGTTGGACAGAACGCGTCAACCGACAGCCTTCTTCGCCGAATCGATTCTCTCCAGCGCACGACTGCCGACCTCGAACGACGCGTCGGTGCACTGGAGGCCTACATCAAGGCTGAGCCCCCGCGTACCCCGCCAACACCAGCTTTGCCCAATTCGGGAAACGTTGCCACCTGGCGCCAACTGCATCGAGGGATGAGTCCGGACGCGGTCCGCGCACTGCTCGGCGAGCCCAAAAGCGTGATTGCATACGGTGAAACCACGATCTGGTACTATCCGAACTCCGCCAACGTCTCCTTCAGCTCTGATAAGGTTGACGGTTGGTTAGAACCAAGCCGGTAGGGTTTCCACATCGCGATCCCGGCCGCTACCGGCGATGCGAGTTACCTGTCCTTCCGTCGGACCGGCAAACGTCTCATCAGCCGCAGCGGCCTAACCAGCGCTTGCTGCTGGCGGCGCCTCCGACGGGACCGTTGATTACGGTACGTTCACCCCGGCGCCGCAGCAGAAGCGCGGGGCGTTAGGCTGCTCTTCACGGTCCGTGACAGGGACAGTGCCGGGAGCTAAGTTTCTGGTACGGAGGCACCTATGAAGATCGCCATTGAACTGACCGGCTCCCAGGAACAACTGCTCAACGAGACCGCCAAGCGGCTGAACGTCCCGGCGTCTGACCTGGCCGCGGCGGTCGTCCGGGACCTCGTCACCCGCCCGGAACCCGACTTCCAGCGAGCGGCCGAGCGGGTCCTGGAGAAGAATCGGCCCCTCTACGAGCGGCTGCGGTGATTCGCTACCTGACATTGGCCGAGGTGCTGGAACTGCACCGGCTAGTGTTAGCACAGACGGGGGGAGCGGCGGGGTTGCGCGATCTGGGGGCGTTGGAAGCCGCCGTCGCGCAGCCCCGTCAGTCATTTGGGGGTCAGGAGCTCTACCCCTCCCTGGCCAACAAGGTGGCGGCCCTCGGCTTCGGACTCATCGCAAATCACCCGTTCGTGGATGGCAACAAACGGGTCGGCCATGCCGCCATGGACACGATGCTCCTCCTCAACGGGGCCGAGTTGCGCGCCCCAGTCGACGAGGCCGAGGCCATGATCCTGCGCGTCGCCAGCGGGCAAGCCTCGCGAGAACAGCTAGTCGCCTGGGTCGGCGCCCGGACCGTTCCCGCCACCTCCTGAGGCTGAGCAGCCTAACCAGCGCTTGCTGCTGCCGGCGCCTCCAACTGGACCGTTGATTACGGCACGTTCACCCCGGCGCCGCAGCAGAAGTGCGGGGCGTTAGGCGGCTTGAGGCCGCGAGCACGCGGAACGAGGCTCTGTCCTCGCCCTCCGTTGATCGCGCACGCAGGATGGGTGTCCGTTGCCACTTGCGGGTCCTGGCCCCAGTGGTAGTGTTACCGTCGTCCTTCAGAGGAGGCACGAGATGAAAGGCCAAGTACTGATGCGCCCGCTCAGCACTGGAGATGCCCTGCTGTTCGCCAAGAATAAGCGAAACCTCTACCTGGTCAGCGCGCAGCACGTCAAGACGTGGAACAGGAGCAATAAGTCCGCGGCAACTTTGCGTCGCATGATCACATCAGATCAGATTCGACGGTTCACGCCGCGCATGCTGGCTGCGTTGAACAGAGCTATCAGCCGCGTCAACTTCAAGCTGTAGCAGTTACCGAGGGCATCGGCAAACGATGAAGGCCGGGAGCGCGGTTCGCGACGTCGACCATCTGCTTGGGTGCGTAACGACCAACCTGGTAACGCTGTCCCGGCTCCACGCGCTCCGCCTGCTCGCGTCGGCCAGTAGCCAAGCCAAGCTGGCGGCGGCGGAGCGTGTCGCGAGGTATGCCGACCTCGCAGTAGCAGTCGATCAGTTTGCAATTCGCCACTACCACCGGAAACCTCAGCCAGTAGTTTGGCCGGCGGCAGTTCGTCCCGATGTGACGGGGGTGCTTGCGGCCGGCCGCATCGACGCTCAGGCGTTGCGGGTGTCGATCAGATCCATGGTGGGCGGACTCGCTGGTGTACTGAATGACTTGGAAAGCCAGGTTCGTCGAACGCTGCTGGCCGCGCCCGTGCGGCCGCTGCTCGCTCTGGTGCGGTCCGGCGCACCTTGCCGGATCGGGGCGCATCGCCGTCGCAATCAGACCCACGTCGAGCCCGTGCCTGTGCTCCGACCGCGACAAGTTCTCGTTGGTCCGACCCACGTGCATCACGACCCAATTCTCAAGCCTTCGTACAGCCTCTTGGAGCAACGGGAACCGCAGTTTGGCCAGAGTCTGGCGCAGGTGGTGCCCTACCTCTGGACCGTGTCTATTCGTGAGACGCTGGCGGCGGAACTCTGTGCCCTATCGTCCATCGAGTACGACGGCCTGCCACTGGCGTTTCATGCCGACATGTCCAAGCAGGCGTGGGATGAGATGCGGCACGCGGTCTACTATCTCGACGTGGCGCTTGGGCTAATTCCTGCGCTCATCGCAAAGCTGGGAAGAAAAGATCCACTTCGGGCAATATTGCTGTCGTTTCGGCGGGGCCAGGGTTTGCCGATACCTCTCGAGGGCAACCTCTACGAAGCAATGCTCAACGCCAGTTTGGCTGAGCGTCTCATCCTGTTCCAGGTTCAGACGGAAGCCCCGAGTGCCGCGAGAAAGAAGCGGCAGATGGAGTCGGCGTTGTGTCATGCCTATCCGGAGCTACGTGTGGCCCTCGAGTACGACCTGCGGGATGAAATCGCCCATGCACGTATTGGCCAGACCTGGCTGAGATACTTGCTGCCTAGCCGCGCCGACCGCTGGCGTGCAGTCGAGATGACCGATCGCCTTCGGAGCGTCTTGATATTAACCTCGTTCGCTCACCATCATGAGGTGCCGCTACCGCACCTTATCGATCAATGTCTCTCCGGAGCCTTGCAGCCGCCGTAGGGCGGCCCGACCTCTGGGGCTGCTTACCGACAGCGGGGCTTAGCCTATAGGAGCAAGCTGCCGTTTACTCCGAGCGAGCACTCAGCTCAGGTGCCGCAATTGTCAGCGAGCGTACTCCCTCCTCTGGCGAGCCAAGGCCTATTCTAGCCGACTCCTTGCCGGGAAGGAGAGTGAAGCATTTGATGCTCATCTGCCTCAGGACTACCGCGGCTGCAGCAAGCCGCCTAACCTGCGCTTGCTGCTGGCGGCGCCTCCAACTGGACCGTTGATTACGGCACGTTCACCCCGGGGCCACAGCAGAAGCGCGGTGCGTTAGGCAGAATGGCCACCAGAAGGACGATGGCAGAAAGAGTTCTATGGGGCACTCCGATCCAGGGATGAACGACGACCCCGAGTCATCTCCACCTTCGGTGCCAGAGGAACGTGGGTCGCTCATCCCTCCGATCCGGCGACCACCAACCGCCCTTGGCACAGGCACACCGGACCCGTCTGGCATGTTCAGCGGCCGGTTCCGCATTGAATGCCAGCTCGCGTGGCCACACAGGTGGACCGCGTTCCTGGCACAAGACCTCGCCCTAGGCCGCCGCGTAGTCCTGAGGCTGTCACGCCCGCCTGCTGGCATTGATTGCAATCGGTTCCTCGGGGCCGTATTGCCGGCGCTGCACTTGGATCACCCAGGTATCCTCCCCAATCTGGAGTTCGGAGAGACCGATCAGTGGTGCTTCTTAATCTGCCCGTACCTGTCCGGCGAATGGCTGCGCGAACGGTTACAGCGCGAACGGGCATTTGCCGTTCCGGACGCGCTTGAGCTCACGCGACAAATAGTCACAACCCTGACCTACGCTCATTCGCGGGGAGTCATTCACGGAGATCTCTCCCCCAGTTGCCTATACCTCACTTCCGACCGATTGCTGGTGACGGATTTCAGCCTTGCCCTCGCGTCGCAGGAGGTAGGTGGGGAGGGTATGGTAGTCGGCACGCTCCCCTACATGAGCCCGGAGCGCCTCGCCGGCAGTCGCCAACCCGACCCCCGGGTTGATATCTACTCGCTTGCCGCGCTGTTGTACGAGATGCTGACCGGAACACCTCCCTACGGCCCCCTTGAGACTGACCGGCTCACGCACGAGCACGCCGGCCATGGCCCTCCCTCCGCCCGACAGGCTCGGGCAGATGTTCCCGCCTCTGTTGATGCGGCTCTGCGCAGGGCTCTTGCTCCCGTAATCTCCGATCGCTTCCCGTCGGCGGCCGCCTTTGCAGCAGCACTGATACCGGATGCCGCCGGTGGTGCGGCCCCACGCAGTCTGACGGCGCGCCTGCGGAGGCTATTGGGCATGCCGAAGCCATCTGCCTAACCAGCGCTTGCTGCTGACGGGCGCCCCTGGGGCGCCACCGCGTCTAGCGGCACCGGGTCGGGACGGTAGCTTCGGACCATCGGTTTGTGTGCGTTCGGAATCGCGCCCGCAGCAGAAGCGCGTTGCGTTAGGCGCCCCATTCTAGACTTCCATTGAGGCCACCATGCGCTGGAGCCTGATATTGGTCACCGTTCTTGGGACTTCCGGGCTCGCGGCCACAACCGCCCAAAGCCAAAGTTCAGACCAGCAGCTCGCAGAGCAGTTGCTAGACTTGCTAGGGCTTGATTCGATCGTTCATCAGACAGTTGGCAGGTCCTTTGACGACCTGATCGTGAGGCAACCTGCCCTTGCCCCCTATCGTGTGGTCATGGATCAGTTTGTCGCCCAATACTTCGCGTGGGATATTATTCGCCCTCGGTTTGCCGCGCTCTATACCCAAACATTTACAGCTCCCGAACTCAAGGATCTCATCGCCTTCTATTCGAGTCCCACGGGGCGTAAGGAAGCTGCGGCAACGCCGACACTCACGGCGCAAGCAGGTCAACTCGGACAGACCATCGTCCAGGAGCACACGGCAGAGTTACAAGAAATGATTGCGCAACGTACCAAAGCGATTCAAGACAGTGTGGCGGCCAGCCACTAGGGGTGGGGCGCCTAACGAGCGCTTGCTGCTGCCGGCGCCTCCGTCTGGACCATTGATTTCGGCACGTTCACCCCGGCGCCGCAGGAGAAGCGCGGTGCGTTAGGCCGCGGCATTCGGCCGACGATGAGCCAGGCGGTACGTCCTCCTGAAACACGGAGACCATCAGTGAACAACAATGGCGTGCTGAAGACTACATCCCTGCTCTCGCTCCTCTTGCTGACGCTTCACGTGACGGACGACATCGTCCGCGGGATATCGAAGGCCGAGTCCTCAAACACCGCGCTGGTCGTCTTGGTGGTGTTCTTGTACGGGACCCTAATGCTCGCCGGAACGCGTTGGGGGCAGGTCATCATGTTTCTCGTGGGATTGTTTGCCGCGAGCACGCCCGTCATTCACATGAGGGGGGCGCACTATCCCGAGATCGCCGCGTCCACCGGCGGCTTCTTCTTCGTCTGGACACTCTGGGCGGTCGGCGCGCTCGGGGGCGTCACCATGATCCTCTCGGCGCGCGGACTGTGGACCCTGCGACGGGGAGGCTCACCTAGTTGAACGATGCCGCGGCCTAGCCAGCGCTTGCTGCTGCCGGCGCCTTGGGCTATTGAACCACTGATTGCGATACGTTCACCCCGGCGCCCTAAAGGACTCCCTGCGGTCGCGCCCTAAAGGACTCCCTGCGGTCGCAGAAGCGCGGTACGTTAGGCGGCCAAATGCGGGGTGAGAGAACGTCCCCCCGGCGGTACCTTGTGACAGTATCTCAGGAGGGCTCCTCCATGCGCCGTGCCGCTCGTCCGTTGCTCCTCGTCGCCCTCCTCGCGCCCGTCGGCTTCTCGAGGCTGGTGGCCCAGTACGACCGCCCCGCCAGGGGGAACTGGTACTGCGACACCCGGAGCGACCCGCAGACGATCTATGCCACCGCGTATTTCGACTGGACCGGGCTGTCCGCCGAGCTGCAGAACGCCTTTCAGCAGTACTTGCTCACCAGGTACTCGTACAAGGGGCAACCGAGCTGCTCGATGGCGAACCCCAACGGACGGCCGGTGTCCGAACTGCAGGCCGACATGGAGCGGCAGTATTCCCAGTTTCGCGCCCAGGGAAAGAAGGTCGTCGAGACCGGCTTCACCATGGCGTCACCCGGGATCACCCTGGCCTACGGCTGCTTCGGGGTGGCGACGGTACGACGCGCCGGGATGCCCGACAGCACCTATTTCCTGACCAGCAAGGTGTTCCGGCTCAAACCGGGAGATCACGGCGCCGAGCTGAGCAACGCGTGGATCGATCACCTGAAGAGCATCCATCCCGGCTGGTACTTCCAGAGTCCCGGCTGTCTCCTCCTTCCGGCTGACCCCGCCGCGCACCAGGCGATCTACGACTCCCAGGCGCAGATGTATGCCACTATGAAGCCGAAGGTGATCCAGCTCGACTGGGAGTTTGTCCCGGGCGCGGCTGCCGCGACTGAAGCCGAAGACAAACAGCCGGCCTACTACTGCGAGATCCTCGGCAGCAAGCCGAAGACGGTCTTCATCACACCGGTGCGTGCCGCCGATCCGAAGTGGGAGCGGATGGATTACCAGTACGCCTGGCAGAAGTATGTGCTGGCCAGCCTCGACAAGGAGGCCTTCACGGGCGGCTGCGAGGCCGGGACGATGAAACAGGAGACCGTGGCGCGCAATGGCCGGCGGGCGCAGTACGTCGACCAGGGGTACACCGTGCACGACGTGGACTGGAGCTACGCCCCCGGTGCGGCGCCGGCTGCAGCTCCCGGCGCGCCGGCTACTGCGCCTCCGCCACCTCCCGCGCCGGCCGCGCCGGCCACGCCGCCAGCGGCGGGGGCCTATCCCACCAAGGATGCCCTCGGCAGGCCGTTCCCCTCGCAGACCTTCTTCTGCCAGTACCTCGGCCTCGCGAGGGATGGGTCAGGCAAGTATCCGCTGTACCAGAACGCGATGTTCACCATGGCGACCGGCCAGATGCCGGTGCAGAACGGCTGGAAGAGCTACATCGAGGCGACCTATCACCCCAGCAGTCCCGGCAACCCCTTGTGCGCGATCGTGCCGGACGACCCGGTGCAGAGGGACGCCATGCTGAAATCGCTCAACCTGCTGACCCAGCCGGCCACGCAGGTAGTGGTGAAGACCTCGTGGAAGCCGTGAGCATGCGAGGCACTCTGCTGGCGGCGCCTCCGGTCGACCGTTGCTCGCGAGTCGCGCAGAACTACTTCATCGCGATCACGTGATCGACGAACTGATCGACGGCGATCTCGGTCCCCTCGTAAAAGCCCGACGCCTTGTTTGTCTCGAGGTCCGCTTCATTCCGGTGCAGTGCCGTGAAGACGTAGCGAGTGCCGGTTCCCACGGTTGCCATCGTCATGATGGCGGTGATCGGTATGTCGTCAAAGACAGCCGGACGATAGCCGGGGAACAGCATGGAGGTCCAGACAAGGCGCTCCATCGGAACAACTTCCAGGATACAGCCGAGGTTGGGAGAGTCCTGACCGTCTGCCGTTGCGATGTCGATGCTGAGGATGCCGCCCGGTCGCACGTCCATTTCGACTCGCGACACACGCCCCCAGGGCCTGGGCATGTACCACTCCTTGAGATGCTCCGGTTTCGTCAAGGCTTCCCAGACGAGCCGCGCGGGAGCGTCGATGAACCGTTCGATGGCGAAATCCAGTTTCGGATTGAAGGCGAATTGCTTGCTCATGATCCTGATTCCTTCTCCTTGAGTTGTGTGACGTAGTGCTCGAACCGGTCCAGTCGGGCCTCCCACAACTGGCGACGTGCAGTCAGCCAGTCTTCAACGACCTTGAACCGTTCGGGCGCGATCTCATACGTCCGCACTCGCCCGCGCTTCTTCGACTTGACCAGGCGGCTCTGTTCGAGCACCGAGAGGTGCTGCACGAACGATGGGAGTTGCATGTCGAACGGCGCCGCCAGTTCGCTGACGGTGGCTGGGCCGACCGACAGTCGCTCCAGGACTTTGCGCCGGGTCGGGTTGGACAAGGCGTGAAACACCGCGTCAGCGGCTGCGAATTGCACCATTTCTGACACCATCCCAATGCTAGGGTCATCCGCTCTGACCGAGGCATTCTACAACGGGGGAACACTTTGGTCAATACCTAAGTATTTGCCGTTCTGGAAGCGCCAGCCGCTCACACGGAGACGAGGACCCCGGCGCAGGGGGTCCCCTTTGATTGCGCCAAGCTGCGCTCGGCGCTTCTATTGACTCGCTTGCGGCTGAACTTGGCGTAGGCCGCGCCCAGCAGAGACGAGAGGAGCTCAGCGATGACCCCGCCCCAGACTGAGTCGCAGGAGACCGGTCCGGCAGTGGCGCACAAGAACCTTGTGTCGATCACGCCTTTCTTCATCGTCGCGGACCTGCAGGCCTCGATCGCCCACTACCTCGAGCGCTTTGGCTTCCAGCTGGATTTCAAAGGACCGCCGGACGACGTGTACTACGCCCAGGTGCGCCGCGATGGCATCGCAATAATGCTCAAGACCATACTCCCCGAAGTGCTCCCCTGTCCCAATCACACCCGGCACGAATGGGCGCGCTGGGACGCATACATCTATACCCTGGATCCCGACCCCCTTTTCGAGGAATTCAAGCAGCGTGGCGCCTCGTTTGTGAAGGAGCTGTCCTTCATCGACGATGGCCTCTGGGGGTTCGAGGTCACGGATCTGGACGGGTACGTGCTAGCCTTCTTTCACCTCCGCGATGCGGAGATCCGTCAGAGGACTCGCAGGCTGACAACCGCATGAAGCGGGACGTCAGGCGTGCCCACCTCGCTTACGGTAGAGTCAGGTCATGACCACTCGCCAGCCCAGCCCCAACGCGCAGTTTGCCGCGTTCCTGTCGCGGTTCCCCCCCGAGATCGTCGCGCTGGTAAAGCGGTGTTTGCCCAAACTCCGCAAGGCCTTCCCCGGCTCCTGTCAGGTCGTTTACGACTACTCCAACTCTCTGGTGGTGGCGTTCAGTATGTCAGAGCGCGGATACGAGGCCATCGTCGCCATTGCTATCTTCCCGCAACGGGTCCGGCTGTACTTCGACAAGTCCCTTCCCGACCCCAAGGGTCTTCTCGAGGGCGTTGGCGCCAAAGTGCGGAGCGTTACCCTCAAGGCCGCCTCAGACCTCGATCACGGGGACATCCACGCACTGGTCAAGGCTGCGATCAAGCACTCCGGGGCCACCTTCCCGCGCACCCGCTCGACCCGCATGGTCATCAAGTCGGCGTCGAAGAAGCGGAGACCGAAGAGAACCGGGTAGCTCGCAAGACGAAAGGATTTCTATGTGCCGGAATATCAGGACCCTGCACAACTTCGCGCCTGCTGCAACCGCCGAGGAGGTCCGGGCCTCTTCCCTCCAGTTCGTTCGAAAGCTGAGCGGCTTCACGAAGCCTTCGAAGGCGAATGAAGAGGCGTTCAATCGAGCGGTCGATCAAGTGGCAGAGGCCGCGCACCTGCTGCTTGCGTCCTTGGTAACGAGCGCGCCGCCTCGCGATCGCGCCCTTGAAGCCGCCAAGGCACGAGCCCGGACCGCAACGCGCTTCCGTCTCAAGGCGCAGGACGCCACCTGACCAGACACAAGTACGCACATGACTGACCGGTTCCAGACGTCGGCGGCCGGACAGGCCCTTTCGGCCCAGGCTGGTGACGAATTGCAGGCCCGGGGCTTTAGCGTCCTGCCGGAAGTGATACCGCCCGGTCGCCTTGACGCGCTCCGCACGGCTTACGACGAGGCGGTCGGGTCAGCCAGTGGCAGTGACATCAAGGTCGGCACCACCTCCACCCGTGTGACCGATTTCGTCAACCGGGGTCCGGAGTTCGACGGGGTCTACACCTATCCTCCCCTGCTCCGGGCGTGCAGTCTGGTAATTGGTGCCCCGTTCAAGCTCAGCTCCCTCCTGGCCCGGACCCTCCGGCCTGGTTCACCCGCCCAGGGGCTCCACGTCGACGTCGCACGCCAGTCGCCAGACTGGCCGCTGCTCGGGTTCATCCTGATGGTCGACGAGTTCCGTCCCGACAATGGCGCCACTCGGTTCGTACCGGGGTCCCGCAGGCGGACGGACATTCAGGCTGGCGAGATTCCGGAGGCCCTCATCAGGGATGGGGATCAGACTCCGGCATGCGGACCGGCCGGCTCGCTCCTCGTATTTGACGGCTCGGCCTGGCATGGCCACGGTACAAATACGTCTCCTGAACCACGGCGATCAATTCAGGGAGCCTACATTCCAAGGACAGGCCGCGCAGGAACCGATTTCGCGGCGCGAATGCGGCCGGCGACGAGGCAGCGCCTCGGCCCACTCGCCCTGCACCTCCTGGGTATGACGACAGGTTGACAAGCCACACCCCGCAAGCGTTCGGCTCCACCCTTGACCGGGAACTGGCCCGTTCCACGGCCGACTGCCAGCGATGGCTCTCCCCGAGTGCCACCTTCCTCCTCGAGGCCCCGACGGGCCTGAAGGGACTTGCCGCCGGGGTACCGGATCCGGCCGATTCCGGGATTGTCTCCCTCATGGCCATGTGGGTGCATCCCGAGTTTCGGGGCTCCGGCGCGGCGGACATGCTGGTGGAGGCCGTGCTGGCCTGGGCGGAAGGGGTGGGCGCGAGGCTGATCCGGCTCGAGGTCATTCAAGGGAATGATCGGGCTTTCCGCCTGTACCAGCGACATCATTTTGAGCCCACAGGGCGGACTGCCGAGCGCGAGCGCGATGGGGCCGTGGAACTCGAGATGGCGCGCCCGGTGGGCAAACCCAGATCATTCCAGTAGAGGCGCACCCGGTATGAGCCATCGAACCAATTTCATCATCGGGCTCGTCGTGACCCTCCTGGCGCGCCCTGCACTGGCACAGTCACCGCCAGTCGCGCCGAATCCTCTCGGCGTTTGGCGAGGCACGTCGACGTGCCTCATTCGCCCATCGGCATGCCACGATGAGAGTGTCGTCTATCGCATCACTCTGGGGAGTGTCCGCGATAGTCTCGAGATGGACGGGCGCAAGATCGTGAACGGCCAGGAAGTCGAGATGGGTGTACTCGGCTGCCTGGCCGCGCAATCCGGGGCGCAGGTCATCTGTGTCATCCCGAGCGGCGTGTGGCGATTCACGATCCGTGGCGACAGCCTCGTTGGCGAGTTGCGGTCGTCAGACAACTCGAAAACCCGCGACGTCAGAACCGCCCGCTCACCATAGCTGCCGCGCCATGTCAGGCTGCGGGGCCTTGCACGCCGTCAAGGGTGGCGGGTGCGGCCGAGGTAGCTCCTGGCCTCCTGGCCGACGAGATCGACCAGATTGCCCATGGCCACTTCCATGTCGACCAGGTGCAGGCCGAGCGGCTCCGCCAGGTCCCCCTGAATGTCACGGCTGGCCGGACTGTCAGGACCACGCTCGACCGACACCTCGAGATACGTGGCGAACGCGTTGGACCTGCACTGCCCCTTCAACAGCCCCACCACACGCACGAAGGGCGTCGCAATAGGTCGTCCGCCAACGGTCCACGGCTCTGTGGGCCCGAGCGGCAGGGCAGTTCCTCCTGCCGCGTCGAAATAGCCGTCGAGGGCGGCCTCGCCGCCGCCGAGCGCCGCGGGATTGGTGCAGGCCGCGACCAGTGTCGAGTCGGCCGACCGCCCGAAGCGCGTGCTCGCCGTCGGCGGCGCGGTGCTGCGAAATGCTGAATACGCCACGACGCAGCCGGTCTGCGTGGCCGCGCGACAGAGCGGCAAGTGCGCAAAGGTGCCGCCCACGTCCTTCCCGCGGGGCACGAGGATGCCCCCCGGTCCGCCGATGAGGAACGCGGAGACGATGCGTGACTGCACCGGCGTGCCCTCGATCTCGCGGCGGATCAACTCGGTCAGAATGACGGTGCCCTGCGAATGCCCGATCAGCACGATGCCGCGATTGCCATTGTCGTGCGCGAGGTAGTAGCGCCACGCGGCGCGGACGTCCTGGTATCCGACGGCCAGGAAATCGGGTGACTCGATGCCGGCGGCGTTGGCACGATACATGGCGGCGAGGGTGAGTTGCCGGTACATGGGCGCGAACAGCCGGCACTGGGTGCCAAACCGCGCCAGCTGCAGTCGCACGACGCCGCGCTCGGCGTCGTCGGGGACGAGATCACTGAGGTCCGTCGTATCCGTCGACACCGTGGGATAGACGTAGAAGCAATCCACCGGCGCCTGTGGATCCAGCCGCGCGCGCTCGACGGTTGAGCTGGCCGTCCCGGCCGATCACGGTGGTGGAGAGATCCACGTCGCACGCGGCGGAGCGGTCAGGGCGGCAGAGCCACGCCTGCGGGTTGCCGTAGTCGGGCGCGGGCGATGCGGCGGTGCCCTGCGCGAGCGCGTCCGTCGCCGCGATCGAAAGGGCCAGGAGAGCAAGGCGCGGCGCTTTCATTTGCTTTTGCTCGGCTCCGTCGGCATCGGGAAGCGTTCCTGGAACCACGCTTCCCAGAGCGGTGTCTCCCGGGCGACGTTCGCTCGGCCGCCTGATCGCCGTACAGATAGAGGTTCATCGCAACCGCTGCTCGGCCCGCCGGGGAAGCCGGCGATGCCGAGGGCCGCGACACCTGGCGCCGGTTTGTCGATGCGCAGCAGGGCGTCGAACGGTTCCTGCGTGACGTACTCAACCACGCCACTCAACGGCGGGACACCGGCGGGGGCGGTGAACCGCTGTCCGACACTCATGTCTTTCAGTCCCAAGGCCGCCGTCAGCGCTTCCCAGCTTCTCTCGTCCGTACCCGGGGCGGGAGCCCTGAACTCCTTCATCGCTGAACGATTGGCCGCGGAAGTGTGCGAGATAGAGCTGCAGGAGTTTCAGGAAGCTGGCAAATCCCTGTTGCTGCACTCTCCAGCTGCATGTCCCAATCGTCCGTGCTCGCGAAAAGGCTCTGGACGATGCGGACGACGCACACGCCGCCTCCGCGCGCTTCGACGCGTCCATTCGTCCGCGATGGGCGGCGAACCGGGGAGCCAACCGGCGGCCGTCCGGGTGAACGTTCGAGGCGGATCCCACACGGTGACCTCGGAGCGCATCTCCATCCCACCGAAGTTCACCTTCACCGCGACCGGCTTCCCGTTGCGTTCCTCGATCTCCGTTGGCACGAACCACGACGAAATCCCCGGGCCGGTGGCGATCGCCTGCCAGACTTCCTCCGGTGTGCCTGCGACTTCGAATTCCATGGTCAGGGACCGGCGTCCGGACGGCTCCTTTTTCACGCTCATGACAGTTGCTCCTTGGGAACGGTTTTTTGTGGCAGAGGGTGCGCCACGATCACCAGCCGATGCGCGCGGCCGCCGGGGGTGGATGCATCGTGATACTTCGAAACGAGTGTCGCGATGGCTTCGGTGAGTTCGTTGGTGAAAGCCGCCCGGTCCGTCGGCGACCGGAAGCGAACCTCGGTATCCACCGACAGGGTCGCCAGGCGTTTGCCGGTCTCGTTCGCACGACGAACGAGGTCGCCCACCTCGCGGACGATCCGGGCGCCCAGGGCGATGAGATAACTCGCGGACAGCCGATCGACTTCCCGATTCGGATCGACGGCGACCGGGCCCAGGGCGCCCGGCGAAACGACGTAGGACGCGGCCGTCGCGACGAGCAGCCGTTCCGTCAGCCCGCCCCACTTCCGTTCCTCGGCCAGCCGCACCAGCCCGTGCGCCTCCAGCGCGTTCAGGTGGTAGTTGACCTTCTGCCGGGCCAGGCCGACCCGCGTGGCCAACGTCGCCGCCGAGGCGGGCGCGGCCAGTTCGGAGAGGAGTCGGCTGCGCGTCGGCTCCAGGGCCACCGTCGCCGCCGCCGGATCATCGATGACTTGGATGTCGAGCATGAGGAGATGGTATCATTGACAACTTTTATTGTCAAGCATCAGTGGCGGATGACCGCAATGCGATGGCCCTGACGCCGCTCAGAAGAAGTTCAAGAGCCGTCTTGTCGTCCCCACTCGCAAGCCTCGCTGTGACAACAAGTTGCAGCGAGGCTTCTTCATGGAGACGTCGAGTTGATCGGAATTTCGATCGGGGTCGCGGGCATCCGTGGCGCGTTTCCCCGGAGTGCGAGGACCTGGGGCTGCGGGGCAAGCCGCCCATTTCTCCGCTTGCGCCGCCTGACCTTCCGGGAAGTCGCTCCCGGCTCCAAGTTCCAGATCAGGTTCCCCACAGCGCCGGCGCCTGGCGGCGAGCGCGTCACCGGGACGTGCGAACCGGCCCTCGGATCCAGAGCAGGAGACCATCATGAGGGCAAAGAGCGAGGTCGCTGCTGCTCTGCTGGTTGGCGCCGTGGTGGCATTCACGGCGTGCGGTGGCGACAACCCGCCAGACCAGAAGGCGGAGCCAATCGAGGAGGCCGTGGCCCCGCTCCCGCCCTCCGAGCTCGAGACCGAGCTGCCGCCTTCAGTGCTCGAGGCGGTGCTGAAGCCGTTTACCGGTGACCTCGACTCGCTGGTCAAGCGGCGAGTCGTGCGAGTCGGGGTGACGTTCAATCGCACCTTCTATTTCATCGACCGGGGCGTGCAGCGCGGCATCGCGTACGAGTACGGTCAGCTCATGGAGGCACGCCTTAACAAGCACTTCCGCACTCGCACCGGCAACAGGATTCACCTGATCTTCCTGCCTCTGCCGCGCGAAATGCTGCTGCCGGCGCTCATCGACGGCAAGGTGGACCTGGTGGCGGCGCAGCTCCCGGTGACGCCTGAGTTGCAGAAATCCGTCGCCTTCAGCAATCCCACCCGGATGGATGTCAGCCAGATCCTGGTCACCGGCCCCGGCGGGCCGCCCATTGCCTCCATGGCGGACCTGGCGGGCAAGGAAGTGTTCGCCCGCGCATTCGGCGGTTACCTCCAGAGCCTGGTGGCGCTCAACGGGAAGTTCATGGCCGAGGCGAAGCCCCTGATGGTGATCCGGGAGCCCCCGGCGAGCCTGGAGGACGACGACCTCCTGGAGATGGTTCACGCCGGCCTGATCCCGGCAGTCGTAGTCGACGACTATCTCGCCGCCTTCTGGAAGAAGGTCTTTCCCGACCTCATAGTCCACGACAGCATCGCCCTGCACACGGGCGGGACGCTGGCCATCGCGGTCCGCAAGAACAACGCGCAGCTGCTCGCCGCCCTGAACACGTTCATGGGCAAGTACGGCCTGGGCTCGGCCTTCGGCAACCAGGTTGAGCGGCAATACCTTGTCAACGCGAGCTACGCGAAGCGCGCCACGGACAAGGCCGGACGCCAGAGGTTCCTGGCGGTTGTGGCCCTCTTCCGGAAGTACAGCGACCGCTACAATGTGGACTTCCTGCTGATGGCCGCTCAGGGCTACCAGGAGTCCCGGCTGGACCACCGTGCCAGGAGCCCGGTCGGTGCCATCGGCATCATGCAGATCATGCCGGAGACCGGCAAGTCGCTGAAGGTCGGCGATATCACGCAGCTCGAGCCGAATATCCATGCCGGCGTCAAGTACATGCGCACCCTGCGGGACCGGTACTTCGCAGAACGAGCCAATGGACGACTTGAACAAGGCGCTGTTCACCTTTGCCTGTTACAACGCGGGGCCGGGCCGGGTTCGCCAGCTGCGGGCGGAAGCCGGGAAGCGCGGACTGAACCCGAACGTCTGGTTCGGCAACGTGGAGCAGATCGCATCCGAGCGCATCGGGCGCGAGACCGTGACCTACGTCGCCAACATCTTCAAGTACTATGTGGCCTACCGGCTGGTCGCTCGAGGAGACCGAGCGAAGGAACGCAGCCAAGGGGGCGGTGACAACGCAGTAGGGCGGAGGGGGCGAAGGGCATGGTTTGCTGCGCTGCACGATCGGCGGTACCCTTACCTGATGCGACCCCTTCGGTACTCCATCAACGTCACATTGGACGGGTGCTGCGATCATCGTGAAATGATCGCGGACGAAGACATCCATCGTCACGCGATGGACAATATCGCCCGGGCCGATGCTCTCCTCCTGGGCCGGGTGACTTACCAGATGATGGAGGCGGCGTGGCGTCTGGCGACGCGAACTGTGGTGATGCCTGAGTGGACGGAACCCTTCGCCCGGACGATCGACGCGGCCAGGAAGTACGTCGTGTCGAGCACCCTGGACCGGGTCGATTGGAACGCGGAGCTCGTGCGCGGAGATCTGGGGACGGCCGTTCAGCAGCTCAAGCGGGAGTCCGGCAAGGGACTGCTCGTGGGAGGCGTGACGCTCCCGCTGGCGCTGGCGGAGCTGGGATTGATCGATGAGTACGAGGTCGTGGTGCATCCCAGGCTGGCGGGCCATGGGCCGACGCCGTTCGCGGGGCTATCGAAGCCTGTCGACTTGAAGCTCATGAGCCGGCTGGAGTTCGGCTCGGGGGCGGTGGCGATGCGGTATGAGCCGAGGAGCCGTTGACAGGAGGAGCACCATGCTCGTCGAAGCCCAGGTGACCATCAACGGATCCAGGGCGGCGATCTGGGCCGCAATCGCCGACATCGCCAACGCCCCGGCAATCATCAGCGGAATCGCCAACATCGAGGTTGTCGACAAGCCGGCACACGGGCTCGTGGGACTGAGGTGGCGAGAGACCCGGATGCTGTTCGGCAAGCCGGCGACCGCGGAAAAGTGGATCACGGATGCTGCCGAGAACGAGTTCTACAAGACCAGGGCGGAAGACAACGGCTTTGTATTCCTGTCCACCATGACCATTTCAGAGGGCAGTGGCGGCATTACGTTGACCAGTTCGCATGACTCCAGGCCGCAGGGTATCGTTGCACGAGTGATGGCGATCCCGATGGGGCTTCTGTTCAAGGGCGTGGCGAAAAAGGCCCTGCTGCAGGACCTGAACGACATCAAGGCCGCGGTTGAACAGGTAGGCCCCGGAAAACACACTCCCCTTCATCGCCACCCGACCTCGGAGGTTCCATGAAACGAGTCACTGGCATCGGCGGCATCTTCTTCAAGGCCAAGGACGCTCCCTCGCTGCAGGCCTGGTACAAGCGGCACCTGGGCATCGATGTCCAGGCCTGGGGTGGAGCGGCCTTCGATTGGACCGACGCCGAGGGCAAGCCGGTTGCGGGCACAACTGCCTGGCTCATCGATCCGCAGGAGAGCAATCACTTTGCTCCGAGCTCTGCTCCCTTCATGGTCAACTACCGGGTGGAAGACCTCCACGCCCTGGTCAAGGCCTTGAAGGAAGAAGGCTGCAATGTGCTCGAGAAGATTGACGACTCCGAGTACGGGAAGTTTGCCTGGGTCATTGATCCAGAGGGAAACAAGGTCGAGCTGTGGCAGCCACCTCAAGGCCAATGAGCGGGCTCGTTCGTCACGGCCGGGGGCTGCGGCCTAAAGAGGCGTTCGAGCCGACGTTAGGCAGCTGGAGTCCGCATGCACCTTATCCGAGAGCTTGAACGGACTCGCGACGAGACGCTGAAATGCTTCTCGCTCGGTCATCGCGACCTCGCGCGAACCTACGCGCCCGGCAAGTGGTCGGTCGCCTATGTCCTCCACCACCTCTCCGACAGCGAGACGGTCTTCTTCGATCGCATCCGTCGCGTGCTCAGTGAGCCTCGTCCGGTCCTTTGGGTCATGGATCAGGATGCCTGGGCCAAGGGACTGGACTATTCGCAGGTGCCGCTCGACACCTCCCGGCATGTATACGAATCTGTTCGCAATGCAATCATCTACTATGCTGGCGTGCACTATCAGCGGAGCGGCCACCTTGAGTTCGTGCACAGTGTAGACGGCGTGCGCTCGTTGCGGGATGAATTCGACAAGGTCACCGCTCACAATGAACATCACTTGAGTCAAATCAGGGTGGCGCTTGGCCGCCCGGCCGCCTGACCAGCGCTTGCAGGTGACACGCCGCTCCTAGATAAGGAAGCGTCGGGTTGTGTAGGCTCGATTTCATCTGCCTGCAGCTGAAGCGCGGGCGGTAGGTGGCCGCATGAGTACCGCGACATGACCAACCCGCATGCCAACACACGACTCGAGGCATTCTGCGAAGGAGTCATCGCCATCGCCCTCACGCTCCTAATTCTCGATGTCAAGCTCCCCTCCGCGGCGAGCATTACCAGCACAGCCGCGTTCTGGCGTGCACTTCGACACCTGGCTCCATCGGTATTCGCGTTTATCCTGAGCTTCTGCATAGTCCTGATCCCGTGGGTGAACCATCATGCCGCGCTGAACCTCGTGACGCGCTCATCCGCTCCGTTCATCTATGCCAATGGCTTCCTGCTGCTGTCGGTAGTCGCGATCCCGTTCACGGCCGGCTTGCTGGGGTCATTCCTGGGGACAGACCGTGCGACACCCGCGGTGGTTCTCTAGAATGCCGTCTTGGCCATGTCGGCGATCGGCTGGATGTTGACAAGTGGCGCGGCGCTGAGAGACCGGCTCACGACCGATGAGGCTGCGGCAGCGACGGGGCGCGAGATGAGGCGGAGGGCGTATCCCGCATTCCTCCTGTATTCGCGGCTCGCGGTCATGGCGCTGTGGTTTCCTCTGAGCAGTGCCGCGGTTACCACCGTGACGTGGCTCTTCTGGCTCCTGCTGAGCATTCGCCTGAAGCACGCGTGAGCGGCGCGGCGGCCACCCAGCCAGCGCATGCAGCTGACGAGGGCGCGCTGGCTTGGGCAGCTGATGCGCGTTTCGTCAGGCCGTGTGGCCGCAAATGGCATAGTCGACTACGCGGGATCGGAGGCGTCATGTCCGGCACATTCGCAGGTCGACACACGAGCGGGCGCCTTGCCACCGCACTGGCGTACGTTGGCATCTTCAACGCACTCTCGATCATCCTGATGTACGCCGGAGTCCCGATCTTCGGGCCGCTCAACGATCTCGGCGTGGCAAGCGCTGCCGTCCTCCAGGCCATTCTTGCCTGGAGGTTGGGGGCGATTGTCGGCGTTCGCTTCCCCAGCGTCGGCCTCGTTGCCGCCACCGTCGGGGCTATCGTCGCGGCCGTCGGGTCGGGACTCGTTCTCTCGGGCGCCAGCGATTGGTTCGAGGCGGGCGTCGTTTCGACCCTGGGCTATGCCGTTCTCGGGGTCTGGGTAATCGCCGCCAATCGTCGCGCGCGCCCACGCCGAGCCTGGCCGGCGACCTTGGCCACGTTCGGCATGCAGATCGGCGCGATCATGTGCCTGGGCTTTCTCGCCCTATTGGCGGTTACGAGCAGCGTCGGCAGTCCAACCTCCGCGCCCTGGTTCGTGTGGGTGGCGTATGCCAACGGGGTGGGGTGGTTCATCCTCTTGCCGGTGTGGAACTTCCGCCTCGGCCGATACCTGTCATCCGGACCCGTGGGGCCCGTGTGACGGGCCACCGGCCTAACCGGGGCTTGCTGCTGACGCCCGCGCGCTAGGCTTCGCCAGGCGGCGCGCCCGCAGCAGATACGCAGGGCGTTAAGCTGCTGGATCTCGGGTCATGGAAAGGTGCAATGCGCGGATTATCTCCGTGGTATTGGGGTGTGTCAGCGCTTTCCTTGTCCTCTACACTCTCAGGCTTCCGATTGTAACAGGAGTCCTGCAACACACTCGCGCCGGCGGCAATGGCGCCTTGATCGGCGCCGCCGGGGAGGTGGACCCGGCGGTTGCCGACAATGATCAGTGGGGGAACTGCGAGCGCTCGATCAACGTCTGGAACCGAGGATGGCCGCGAAGAGAAGAAAAAGCCGCGCTGTCGCGGATGCCGGACCGCCCGAATTTCCGGCCCGAGATCCTGCCTCCGGGCGAGACGGCGGGTCGGCCCGCAGGTCATCGTCCTTCCGCTCCCTCCCCGGAGCGGGTCAGACCGTGCAGCAGCGCCGGATCGGCCGAAATCAGGTGCAGGTCCCGCTGCGGGAACGGGACGCTGATCCCGGCCGCGGCGAGGGCGTCGTGCACCGCGACGGCCACGCCGCTCTGGATCAGGGCCGACCGCTCGAAATCACCCCAGAACCGGAGTGAGAAATCGAGCGAACTCTCCCCAAAGCCGACGAACAGCGCATCCGGCGCCGGGCTCGCGACCACCTCGGCGTGGGTCTGTGCGGTGGCGACCAGGAGCGGGAGGATCTGCTTGGGGTCGCTGCCGTACGCCACTCCGACCCGCACTTCGATCCGGCGCAAGCGGTTTGCCCGCGTCCAGTTGATGACCTCGCCGGAGATCAGCTCGCTGTTGGGCACGATGACCTCGGCGCCGTCGAAGGTATGAATGATGCTCGCCCGGATCCCGATCTGCCTGACCTCCCCGGTCAGCTCGGCCAACTGCACGACGTCTCCCACGCTGACGGGCCGCTCGAAGGCGAGGATCAGGCCGGAGACGAAGTTGGCGACGATGTTCTGCAGCCCGAAGCCGAGGCCCACCCCGAGCGCGCCGCCGAGGATGGCGAGCTGGCCGAGCTGGAACCCGGTCGCGGCGAGCGCTACCAGGAACGCGATGGCGACGAGCGCGTACCGGGTCAGTGACCCGATGGTGACCGGAACGCCCCGGGGAAGGGAGAGCCGGCCGAGCACGTCGAGCTCGACCAGCTGGGAAATCAACCGCGCCACCATCGCCCCGATCCACAGCACGACCGCGAACAGGAGGACGGTGCCAAGCGACAGCCGCACCTCCCCGATGCTCCAGCTCAATCCCATCCAGCCCTCGAGCAGCGCGCCGAACTCGTCGATCAGGGAGAAGAAGAAGAGGGCGAGCCCGCCCCAGCTCAGCACTGCCGCGGCAGTCAGCAGCCACCTTCCCCGTCCGACGATCTCCTGGCGGTAGGTCCGGATGTACACCGAGTGACGGCTGCCGAACTGCACCGCCTCGGACAGCACGGCCTCGAGCACCTTCGTCGCCGCGACCAGCACCATGGCCACATAGCCCAGGATCAGGAGGGTCGCGACCGTCACCGAAGCCAGCGAGATGTTGCCGGCGATGTTGGCGACGATGCTGAGCCCGAATCCGGCGAGCAGGATCCTGGCGACGAGCTCCACCGTGGCCGGCCAGCGACCGGCCTCGCTGGCCCGCAGATTGCCGCCGGGGCGGAGCCCGCGCCACAGCAGTACGCCGCCGGTGACGCTCAAGGCCAGGTTGCCGATCCGTTCCAGTTCGGTACCCGACGCCACGATCGCGATGGTCTGCTGGATGACCATGAGCAAGGCGCCCCACAGGCCGGTCCGGCGCAGTCGTGGCGGCACCAGCAGCGTACGAATCTGCAGCATCGGCACGACCGATCCGAACAGGCCTATGTCGTAGATGAGCAGCGGAGCCCGGGGGTAGAACCAGAGCAACGCCAGGGACGACACCAGGAATGCGGCCGCCTCCGGTCGCTGCAGGACGGCGGGGATGACATCCTCGTGCAGCGGATCATCCGTCGCTCCCCTAGGCCGGTCCCGCGCGTGGCGGAAGAACCAGACCAGCAGGCCGGTGAGCACGGCCTGCGCCAGCAGCCTCCGGTGGTAGGTCCGGAGGAAGTCCAGCAGTGCCCGGACATTCTCCTGCCAGAGCAGGACGAGCGTGTCGGCCAGCTTGGGGAGTGAGAGTGTTTCCCCCAGTCGCCAGAGAGGCGGACTGTCGATCCGGAGCAGGTCACGGAACTGCGCATTCGAGCGTTCGGCGAGCACCTGCTGCTGCCGCTGGATCTTGAGCTGGACATCGGAAAGCGCAACCTCGGAGGCGAGCAGTGCGTCCAGCCGCTCCTTCACCTGCTGTCCCAGCGTCCGGATGTTCCTCAAGGTCGCCCTTGCGAGGTCCAGTACTTCGGCCGGTGTCGAGTCGTGGCGGGCCGCCTCGATGGTCGCCTTCCACCTGTCCTCGGTGCGGCCGAGTTCATCCCGGCTCTCCTGCAGGCGGGTGATGCGCGCGCGTAGTGTCCGGCGCCACTCCTGCACTTTTTCGGAGCGATTCTCCCATTCCAGCTCGTAATCGATCAGCGCCCGCCTCGTAGTCAGCCGGGAGACCAGCTTCTGCTGCGTCTGGATCATGGCGGGGAGGGAATCGGCGAGGCCGGGGACTGCCACGAGGATTCGCGGTGATGGCGGGATCGACGGGAAGCTCGCCCTCGAGGTCGCGCAGGCGCGCCTCGATCTCACTGGCCGACGAGGGAATGTCCTCGCCGCGGATCGCCGTCACCGGGGCGGTATCGGCGATGTCGCGGACGGTGTCGGCGGACATCGTCGCGGTCGTGTTCGCCGAGGCGGCCGTACTGAGTGACAGGGCCAGCGCCAGGGCCTCAAGGGCCGCCGGCAGGCACGACCGTGGTCGGTATGGCATAGGCTCAAGCTAGCGTCCGTGGCGGCCCCCCGCACGCCGTGTTCCGCCCTTCGTCATGAGGCCGACCGCGCCCGAATGCTCCAGAAGCTGGTACATGCCGGCGGCTATCGTCGGAACGCCGGAGGTGCGGGCTGGGGCAGGCTGACCTGCCCCAACGCCGATTCCCTCGCAGTAGCGAGTTCCGCTTGATACCGCCGCCTGACCAGCGCTTGGAGCTGTCGGGCTGGGGCGGCCACTTCGGGTGGAACTGATCTCTCTTGATTGTGCCCGCCACAGTCCACAGCTTAAGCGCAACTCGTTAGACGGCCGCAGCTTTGTCAGCTGGGTCTACGGCCGCCGCCACCTTGGCCGCAATCCGGGCCTGGGCTCGCCGTGCCGGTACCGCGCTGGCCCTGGTTGTCCAGCACTGATTCCTCTCTGGAGGAGACCCCTACGGCCTGGATCCTCGTCGGCATTCCAGCCCTCATCGCGCTGGCCGGCCTCCCGGCGGGGCCGGTCCCTGACTCTGTCCCTCTCCTCGTGACGCGAATGGCGCTCGAGCTTCGCATCGACTACCCGCGCCAAGCCATCGACGGGTCGATCACTCTTGTGCTTCGCAACACCTCTGACCGGCCCGTGGCCACGGTTCCACTTCTCCTGAACCGCCTCATGGCGGTCGGCCGGGTCGCAGATGGGACCGGGCAACCGCTTGCTTTCGACCAGCACATCGTCGTCTTTCGCGACGACTCGATCCGCCAGGTCAACGCGCTCACTGTCACACCACGCCACGCCCTTGGCGCCGGTGGTTCCCTGGTCGTCACAGTTGAGTACGGCGGCATCCTGGTTGGCTATGCCGAAACCGGATCACTGTACATCCAGGACCACGTTGCCCACGACTTCACGATCATCCGCGAGGATGCCTACGCGTTCCCGGTTGTCGGCGTCCCATCCTGGGCCTCCAATCAGACGATTCCCAGGGAACCGTTCCCCTTCACCGCGCAGGTCACAGCCCCCAGCGATCTTGTCGTCGCCATGGGCGGCGAGCTCCAGGAGCGGATTGAGCGAGACTCCGTCACAACCTGGAGGTATCGGAGCGCTGGGCCGGTTCCATTCGTCAACATCGCCATCGCCCCGTATCTCCAGCGCGACGGCATCGCCACTCGGATCTATTATTTTCCAGCCGATTCGGCCGGTGCCCTCATGCTCCAGGAAGCCGTGGCCGGCGCCCTTGATCGGTTCACTCGCTGGTTCGGGCCCCTTCCCCATCGACCTCGACTGGTCATCATCGAGATCCCCGAGGGGCTTGGGTCCCAGGCCAGCCTGACGGCAGGGATCATCCAGACCGCGGACGCGTTCCGCACCCGTTCCGAGCTCCCTCAGGTCTACCACGAACTGTCTCATCTCTGGAACGTCCCCGACCTTGAGCATCCCTCCCCGCGATGGAACGAGGGACTCGCCTCCCTCCTTCAATGGCGCATCGCGGGCGACCTGGACGGCTGGGATCGCTGGAATGAACAGCTCCAGCGGACCGTACAGACACTGCTCGACCGTTGCGCTTCACCTGCCCCGTGCAATTCGGTTCCCTTTGAGGCCTACGGCGAGGCAGGGCTGACCGATCGCTCCTACCAGGTTGGCCTGCTCATGTTCTATTTGCTCTATCGGGTGCTCGGTGCGGATGCGTTTGACCGTGCCTACCGCGCCTTTGTGCTCCAGTACCGTGACACTGGTGCGACTACGGCCGACCTGGTGGCTACATTTGCCCGCGAGAGCCCATCAGGTCAGCCCATCTTCGAGGACTGGCTGATGACCGCCCGCTGGTACTCGCGACTTGCCTCGGGCGAGTCCCTCCAGCACATCATCGATATCTACGCTGCCCACTAGTCGGCGCCGGCCGTCTACCCAGCGCCTGCTGCTGGCGGCGCCTGCGACGGGACCGTTGATTACCCCGGCACCGGCCTGCAGGACTCCCTGCGGTCGCAGCAGAAGCGCGGGGCGTCAGGCGGCGCATGTTGGCATAGCCCGGATCCGCATTGGCACTGCGGACCGAAGCCGCTATGAGGAGGCTCCATGACACCAAAGAAGGAGACACAGAAGTCCGCCAAGAGCGCCGCGGTGACGGGCAAGGCGGCCAAGGGGTTCACGGACGACGAACGAGCCGCGATGAAGGAGCGCGCACAAGAGCTGGAGGCGGAGGCGCGCCGCGGACAGCGCGCGAAGACGGCGGATGGAGAAAGTGACGTGCTCGCGAAGATTGCCGAGATGCCGAAACAGGATCGCGCGATGGCCGAGCGGCTCCATGCCATCATCAGGGCCAGCGCGCCAGTCCTCTCGCCGAAGACCTGGTACGGAATGCCCGCGTACGCCAAGGACGGGAATGTCGTCTGCTTCTTCCAAAGCGCGCACAAGTTCAAGGCGAGGTACGCGACGTTCGGCTTCAGCGACAAGGCGAACCTCGACGAAGGCACCGTGTGGCCCGTCGCCTTCGCGCTGAAGGAGTTGACCGCCGCCGACGAGGCGAGGATCGGCGCGCTCCTGAAGAAAGCGGTGAGCTGAGGAGGTCGCCGCACTTCCAGGCGCAGGGCAGCGCGTCGCCTGCCCGGCGCTTGCTGCCGCCGGTGCCTCCAACGGGACCCTTGAGTCCAGTACGTTTACCATGGCGCCGCCCTCAAGGACTCCCCGCGGTCGCAGCCCTAAAGGACTCCCTTCGGTCGCAGAAGCGCGGGGCGTTCGGCAGCAAGAGACCACCGGCGTCGCGTCAGACCTTCACGCTCGACAGGATGCGTGCTCACGGAGATCGCGCTATGTCCTCCACACCATACGAAGTCCGCGAAGTGAGCGTCGCGGCGCGACAGGTGGCCGGCGTGCGGGCGCAGGTCCCTCGCGGCCGGGTCGCGCAGGAGTTCGGACGCCACCTGGATCACGTATATGCGGCGGCGCGGGCGGGCGCCGTTCACCTCGACGGGCAGAACATCTTTGTCTATCGCGCGGCGACCGCGGATGAGTTGACGGTCGATTTCTGCGTCGGTGTCACGGCCCCGTTCGCGGCGGTTGGTCCGGTGGAGCCGTTCCAGACCCCGCACGGTGTTGCCGCGATGACCACGCACGTCGGTGACTACGGGCGACTGGGCGAGGCGAACGCCGCGATCCTTTCATGGTGCCGCGCGAACAACCGGTTGCGCGCCGGTCCGTCGTGGGAAGTGTATGGACATTGGCACGCGGATCCCGCACAGTTGCGCACCGAGGTCTACTACCTGTTGCAGCCAGTCGGTGCCGAGACGGGATCCTAGCCGGCGCGTCTTCGTCGACGTTGGAGTGAGGGTCGCTGACGTGTGGTGGCCTGACCAATGGTTGCTGCTGGCGAACGCGGATGATGTCGGTAGCGGCGGCTGCGCCGCCGCCTTTTATTGGAGCGTTCGCAGCACAACCATGGCCGTTAGGCGCCGCCTCGGCCTTGAGCGGAATACGCGTCCCCACCATCTGATGGAGGTGTCCTATGGGTCGCCGTGCTGAAGCACTCGCCACTCGCATCGAACAGGGAGCTGCGGGTCTGGCCGCCTTTGCTGAGTCGCTTTCCGATACCGAGTGGCGCACCAGAGTCAAAGATGGTCGTACCGTTGGCGTCATCGTTCATCATGTCGCCAATGTCTACCCAATCGAGATCGATCTTGCCCGAACGATCGCCTCCGGGAAGGCCGTCGCCGGCGTCACGTGGGAGTTCGTCGCCGACTTGAATGCAAAGCACGCGCAGGAGCAGGCAGGCGTCAAGAAAGCCGAGGCCCTCGACCTCTTGCGCCGGAACAGCAAGCAAGCGGCTGAGGCAGCGCGCGCGTTCAGTGATGACGAGTTGGATCGGGCCGCGCCCTTCTCCCTTAGCTTCGATGCTCCGGTCACGGCACAGTTCGTCATCGAGGATCATGCTCTCCGCCATAGTTGGCACCACCTGGCCCGTATCCGGAGTGCACTGGGCCGCTGAGCAGCGCCGTGGCGGCGCCTAATCAGCGCTGGCTGCTGGCGGGTCGGGACGGGAGCTCTGGATCATCGGTTTGTGTGTGTTCAGGATCACGCCCGCCCTAAAGGACTCCCTGCGGTCGCAGCAGAAGCGCAGGGCGTTCGGCGGCTCTGAGCCAGTTCCATGCACGGGAGAAGGGTATCATGTTCAGCGGCCACTATGGGGCGGGTTTCATAGCAAAACGGGCTTCGCCCTCGATACCGCTCTGGGTGCTCTTCCTCGCGGTGCAGTTCCTGGATCTCCTCTGGGCGCCATTCGTCCTCATGGGGATCGAAAAACTGCGCATCGTGCCAAGCTTCACCAGGTCAAATGCGCTTGACTTGTACTACATGCCGTACACGCACAGCCTCGTTGCGGCACTCCTGTGGTCTTGTGTCGGCGGCATCCTCTATCAGCTCCTGGCGCGCCCATCACAACCGCGGGCGAGTGCCGTCGTCGGGTTGGCGGTGTTCTCGCATTGGGTTCTGGACCTCGTCGTTCATGTGCCCGATCTCCCACTGTACGACAATGCCGCCAAGGTGGGTCTGGGGCTGTGGAACGCACCCGTGCTGTCGTTCGGCCTGGAGGCTGCTCTGGTGCTCGGTGGGGTCGGGTGGTGCATCCGGGCGCGCCTGGCTGGGAAGGGGGCGGCCGTGATCGGACTCATCATGCTCACCTTTCAGGCCTTTCGAACCTTTCTCGGCCCGCCGCCGGCCTCGGATCGCGCCATGGCCATGACGGCGCTGACCGCTTACATCGTGTTCGCCATCACGATCTGGCTGGCTCAGGACCGCCGGCCCAGGGTGGGAGCCGCCTGACCAGCGCTTGCTGCTGACAGGCGCTTGCGGGCGACTCGGCGGTGCCCCCGCGCCCGGCAGGGGTGGCCACAAGGGACCGCAGGTTGGTGCATGTTGAACATCGCGCCCGCCCTACAGGACTCCCTGCAGTCGCAGCAGGAGCGCGGGGCGTTAGGCGTCACATCAAGTCATGGTGGCAAATGAATATTGGCATGGTTCGACTTGCTGCCGCCATGCTTGCGCTTGCCGACCTTGGCATTGTCGGATGCACCTCAACCGGCCCGGACATCCCCAGCCTGTACGGCTATGTCACGGCGGTCGTCGGCGGCCACTCATGGCAATCAAGGCGCTTGTGGCCGGATCCGCCGGTCGATTCGACCGTGGTTGCGGTGTTTCTCTCCAGCAGCGGCCGGTTGTGGATCTCCGGCTACGGTAATCCGCCCCCAGGCGGGGGCATCGTCGAGGAGTTGTCCCTCTGCATTCCCGCACGCGCCGGTCAGGGACGCTATGCCCTCGGCCCTGTCGGGAGCGGGCCCTTTGCATTTTGGGTGCCGGCCGATACCGGCATCTCGACAGTGTCGCATTACTACTCAGGGACGCCGCCGGGCACCTTGACCATCGTGGATTACGACCCAGCCGGGGGCACCATCCGCGGGATTTTCAATTTTGAGGGCCATCGCGACAACGGCATCCAAATGCTGCAAGTCACGGGACGCTTCTACGGGCGCCTCATCGAAGGCGTGAACACGTCCATTCCGGCAACCTGCCAGTGATGCCCGACCGGCGCTTGTTGCTCGCGGCGCCTCCACCTGGACCCTAGATTACGACACGTTCACCACGGCGCCGCCCTGAAGGACTCCCTGCGGCCGCAGCCCTAAAGGACTCCCTTCGGTCGCAGAAGCGCGGGGCGTCAGGCCACACCGACTCTACTTCGGCATTCGATGACTATCGATCCCAGGATCGCAGAAGCTTTTCGGGCCGCCCACGGCTTTGACCTGGAGCCACACCTCCTTGTCCTCGGCCTCATGGGGTCGCATAGCCATGGCACCTATATCCCCCCGGCCGAGCCGGATGCCATCGATGACATCGACCTCATGGGCTTCCTCGTGCCCCCACTGGAATGCCACCTCGGGCTCCCCCGGTGGGAGCACTGGGTATTCCAATTCGAGGAGCTCGATGTCGTCATCTACAGTCTCGAAAAGGCCGTTCGGCTGCTCTTGAAGAGCAACCCGAACATTGTCGGCCTGCTCTGGCTCCGGGAGGAGGAATACATCCACCGCCACCCGCTCTTCACCCGCCTCCAGGCCCAGCGCTCGATCTTCAGTTCCCTTGAGGCGGCCGAGGCCTTTGCAGGCTATGCCTATGACCAGCTCAAGCGCATGGAGGCGTTCGACTTGGATCGCATGGCCGAGTATGAAGGCCTGACCGCTCAGATCCGCGCGGGAGGGCCGATATCGGAGGTGTTGGAGGCCGATGCCCTCAAGCTTCAATACATCGCGCACAATTGGCGGATCCCGCTGGAAACCCTCAATCGCTTTCGAAAGCTTCACAAGGAGCATTTCAGCGGGTACATGGGGGAGAAGCGCAAGGCGATGGTGCGCAAATACCAGTACGATGTGAAGAATGCGTCGCACCTTATTCGGCTGCTTCGGATGGGCAGTGAATTCCTCCGCACCGGCCACCTCCAGGTGTACCGGACGGAGGACGCGGCTGAGTTAAAGCAGATCAAGCAGGGCGGCTGGTCCCTGGACCAGGTCAAGGCAGAGGCGGAACGTCTCTTCCAGGGCATTGAGCAGGCTCGAGCGGAATCCCCGCTACCGCCCGCGCCCGACCAAGCGGCCGCCAACCTTCTCTTAATGGATCTGCACCGCGCCACCCTCAATATTTGACCTGGGCATTGAGCGCGGCCTGACCAGCGGTTGCTGCTGGCGGCGCCTCCAACTGGACCGTTGATTACGAAACATTTGCCCCGGCGCCGCCCTAAAGGACTCCCTGCGGTCGCCGCAGAAGCGCGGGGCGTCAGGCCGACAGTCGCGCACAGCGGCGTCTGCGGCGCGCAGGACAAACAGGCGTCCATGCATGAGGAGTGAGCGACCGATGACGCGGATAGGCAGAGGAGCTCTTGTCTTCTGCCTCAGTGACCCCGTGACAACTTCAGCAACCACGTTGGCAAACAGCCAGACTTCAGGAGAGGCGAAAATGCAGCTCGGCAACTTTTCACTGAGCCTTGCAGTCAAGGACATCGCCGCGTCGCGCGCGTTCTACGAGAAGCTCGGTTTTCGGGTGATCCTGGGCGATCAGGCAAAGCACTGGTTGATCCTCCAGAACGAGACCAGCACCATCGGCCTCTTCCAGGGGATGTTCAGCAGGAACACTCTGACGTTCAATCCGGGCTGGGACAGGAACGGCGGCACCTTGCCGGACTTCGAGGACGTTCGCGCCATTCAACGAACGCTCAAGAGTCGCGGCCTCACCCTGGCAACGGAAGCCGACGAGTCGACGTCGGGACCGGCAAGCTTGATGGTGCTCGACCCGGATGGCAACCCGATCCTCATCGACCAGCACGTGCCCAGCCCCAGGAAGTGAGGTGGTGCGGATGCCCTTCACGGCCACGCTGCGCCGTGAGAGAATGACCCATGAAGGAATGCACTCGATGCCGCGGCCTGACATGCCCTTGAAGCGGCCAAGGCCGCCGGGACCGTCACAGTTGGCCGACGGGTCCAGACCCGGCAGCCTTGCCGCCGAAGGACGACGTTCGACATCACGAAAGGCGTCCACGATGATGACCCAATCGTCGACCACCGAGTGCGCGTCATTCGGGCGACCAGGACTCCTGGACGGCATCGTCGGCCTCGGTCCGGGAGACCTGCATGCGGCAGGCCACGGCGGTTGGGTGCGCGCGGCTGCCTCGAACTCCCTGGTCAGCCAGTCTCGATCCCTCCGGTCACATTCTCCACGCGGGTTCCGGTACTTGACTGACGGGCCACGGCCCGCCAACGTGACAACCCGGGAGGAGGCCCTCATGAGACTCAAGATCGTGAACCTCTGCGTGAAGCCGCCATCATCGTGAAGGCGCCGCCGGGTCCCGTGCGCAGGCTTGGCAAGGCGAAGCCGAAGGCCAAGGGCACGTCGCGCGCAAGCAAGCCACGCAAGTCGGCCACCAAGTCCCAGTCCCCGCCGAACGCAGGCGCGAAGGCCCAGCGGGGTGCGAGTGCGGCCAGGCCGATCAAGCTGCGAAAAGGCGAGAAGGTCGCCGTCGGGCAGGCGCACATCGCCGGGATGCCGGGCTGGAAGCGGACGGAACCCATCGAAGGAGCGGTTCTGGCGGGTATGAGGAGCCGTGAGGGAGCGACCGGGACACCGGCTTCCCGGCTCATCGATCAGCGGATCCGCGACCTGGGGGGATGGCGCGGGGAGACCCTGGCCCGCATGCGGGCGCTGATCCTGGCGGCCGATCCCGAAATGATCGAGGAGCGAAAATGGAGGAAGCCGTCGAACGCGATGGCGGGCGTCCCGGTCTGGTCCCACCACGGGATCGTGTGCACCGGGGAGACGTACAGGACGGTCGTGAAGCTCACGTTCGCCCGCGGGGCCAGCCTCCCCGACCCAGCGCACCTCTTCAATTCCAGCCTGGAAGGCAACACGCGAAGGGCGATCGACATCCACGAAGGGGAGCAGGTCGCCGCGGGCGCGTTCAAGGCGCTCGTGAAGGCCGCGGTGGCCCAGAATGCCCCGCCGGCGAAGCAACGGTAGACCCCGAGGCGCAATTCCGAGCTGCGGCGCGCGGCGCATGCACGACACTTCGGCGCGGCTGGTGGAGCGGGTGCCTGGTCCGTCACGGCACGTTGCCGCCGACGGCCTTTCTCAGTGAGCGCTCGCTGCAGAGACTGGCCTGGAGACCGTCACCGTCTTCGCACTCGATGGCACAGACCTCCTCACGGCGTTCGAAGGGGGTATGGAACAGGGGTCGACTTGTCGGGCCGGCAGTCCGTCCGCAGCTGAAGCGCGATGCGGTAGACACCGCCGCCATGACCTCGGAGAATGTGCGATGGTGCAGAGCGTACTGGCCGTCCTGATCGGGTTCGTGGTCATGGCCGTACTCGTCATGATGACCACCGCACTAGCCATGCGCTTTGTTCTTCGCGTGCCGCTCTCCGCGATGCGCGGGGGCACCACGATGGCGCTCTCACCAGCCTACCTTGCCACGAACGTGGCTGCGAGTGGTATCGCGGCGGTTGTTGGCGGCTATACGGCCGGCGTCTTTGCTCACCACGACCGGATTGCCCACGGGATCGCACTGGCGGCCGTGATGGTCGTGATGAGCCTCGTGTCGAAAAAGCACTCCGGGGCGGCTCAACCGGGCTGGTACCGCGTGCTGCTGGTCACGGTGATGCCTGCATTGGCGGTCAGCGGGGCAGCGCTCTGTGGCGCCCTCGCGGCGCCGCCCTAAGGGACTCCCTTCGGTCGCCGCAGAAGCGCGTGACGCTAGGCAGCGATTCCCCCTCTCACGCTCCCCGAGGCTTTTCCCGTGCTCTCTGATGCCCTTTCTCCACAAGCTCCCACGTTTTGGCTCCACCTCGGCACCGCATTCCTCTGCGGCGGCGCGATCGGCCTCGAACGCCAGGTCCGCGGCAAGGCTGCTGGCGTCCGTACGAGCATCCTGATCTGTTTGGGAACCGCCATGTTTGTGGCCTTGGGCGCGACGGTCGCCCCGGAGCGGAGCGACCCTACCCGTGTGCTTGGCCAAGTGGTCACCGGCATTGGCTTCCTTGGGGCCGGGGTCATCCTGACCCGGGAAGGGCGCCTCCTCGGCGTCACCACGGCAGCCGTCATCTGGGTGCTCGCCGCAATCGGCTGTCTCATTGGGATGGGCGACTTTGCCGCGGCCCTCGTCATTACGATTGTGACTCTGGCCGTCCTGCTGGGCGTTGAGGCGCTTGAGACGGCCCTTGACCGGCGTCGGGGGCATCGGACCTCACGTGAGCTCGAAGGACCATCCGGGGACCGGCGCCAGCCTGGGGGCGGTCGCCGGAGCGGCGACCGCCAGGGCGAGCCAGTCGATTTCTCGGACCGTGGGTAGCCGTGCCGGAGGCCGTGCACGATGATGCGCTGCCTGACACGCGCAGGCACGAGCCGTTTCGCGGTCATGGCCCGGTGTCGAACAAGCATTTGACACGGCTCCGTCAGCCGGGGTACTGGGCGGCGTAAAGGGAAACGCAGATGGAGGTCAGAATGCCGCATTGGCTGAGGGTCATCCGCGGGATGATCGGCACGGGACTGACCTTCGCCGCGGGTGTCGGCGTGGTGGCTTCGGTGCTCGGGCTCGTTGGGCTGCTCCTGGGGGAGCTTACGGGGCACGACCTGAGGATCGTCGCCAAGCTGTCAGTGGTCGCATTTCTCGTCGGTGTGGCGTTCTCTGGTGTCCTGGCCATCACTGCCCGCGGCCGGCCGTTCGAGAGGCTCTCGCTCCGTTACGTTACCGCGCTGGGTGCCGGAGGCGGGCTGCTTTACTTTCTGTTTATTGCCCTCATGAACGGGGCCAGGGTCTGGTCCGTCGCCAACGCCATCGGCAACATGGTCATCCTCACGCTCCTGGGTGGCGGATCGGCCGCGGCTACCCTGATCCTTGCCCGAAGAGCCGGGCATACGCTGAAGTCTGGCGGGGACTCACGCAGCCTCGGTGAGGGTGGGATCGAAGCCCCCCTTGCCCGGCGCGGTACTGAGCAGAAGTTGGATCATTAGGGTTCGTCTGCCCCTTCGTATGCGACTATCCATCAGGCGGGCAGGTCCCGACGACGCCGCGTGTTTGAGCCATCTGGCCCGCCGCGCCAAGGCTCGCTGGGGCTATCCCGCAGAATGGCTCGCCATTTGGCAACCGCAGCTGACCGTAGGGCCGCAGTACCTCACCGACCACCGCGTTCTGGTGGCCGAGAACGCGGGAGAGGTCGTCGGGATGTGCGCGCTTGAGGATCGCGGCGAGTGGTGGTCTCTGGAACACCTTTGGGTAGAGCCCCGCAGCACCGGGCACGGAGTTGGCCGCACCCTCGTTGAACAGGCGTTGGCCCTCGCTCGAGATGTGCGCCCGGGACGGGTCCTGGCTGAGGCCGATCCCAATGCCGCAGGCTTCTACCGTCGTCTGGGCGCGAGCCAGGTGGGCGTTCTTCCTGCGTCGATGCCGGGCGCCCCGGATCGTGTACTGCCCGTGTTCGCGTTCGACGTTGTTGCCGCCTGACCAGCGCTGGCTGCCGACGGGTGCCCGCAGGCGGCTCGGCGGGACCCCCACCGCCGGTCGGGGCCGCACAGGAGCCGTACCCACCTGCCGGAGAGTGCTTCATGAAACAGGCCGGCATACTTGCCGTCGCGCTCGCCGCTCTCCTCGCGACGCCAGCCGCGGCCCAGGTCGAGTTCTCGGCGACGCCCATCCTGCAAAGTGGTGCCACCGTCGCGGGCGCGTCCATCACCTATCCGAAGACGGACAGCGCCGAACTCACCGCGATGCGACTCGACATTGGCCCGGGTGGCGAAACCGGTCGTCACATGCACCCATACCCGACGCTGGTCTACGTACTTGAGGGGGCGATCGAAGTCGAGATGGACGGCGGCATGGCTCAGCGTTACAAGGCGGGGGATTCGTTCCTCATGGTAGTCAACACCTGGACCAACGCCAAGAACACCGGGACGGTGCCAGCGCAGGTGCTGGTCGTCTTTGTCGGGGTGCGCGGGAAGCCCAACCTCGTGCGGCCCCAGTAGACACTCCGAGCCTCGCGCTCTTTGGCAGCCTGCCTGAAAAGGACTCTCTTCGGTCGCAGCAGAAGCGCGGGGCGTTGGGCAGCACACGGTGCCGACCGGCACTGGGAGATAGAGCGCAATGCCACATGTTCCGACCAGCGATCCAGAGCAGTTCTACCAAGGTGCTCCCGTGCTCTTGGTTCCTGATGTCCCTGCTACGGCCGCCTTCTACCGGAGAATCCTGGAGTTCAGGTCCGATCCGGGAGCCGACACGCCGGAGTACACTGTCGTATGGCGGGATAACGCAGCAGTTCATTTGGCGAAGGGCGAGCACGCGCCGACGGGTGTTCGCATCTTCTTCTGGGTCAGGGACGTGAACGCGCTTTACGAGGAGGTCATCAGACGGGGGGTCGCGATCGAAGTTCCGATCGAGACGCGCCCCTATCGGGTTCGCGACTTTTCCATTCGCGACCCGAACGGTATCGTAGTGGTGCTTGGGCAAGACTGGGACTAATCCGGCCCGGCGCTCGCTCTGGGCACGCACCAGGCGGGTGTCACGTATTGCCTAACTGGGCGTCGAAGCTGCCGGGCGCGGCGCTGCCTGCCCGGCGCTTGCTGCTGCCGGTGCCCTGGGCAGCGGAACCATTGATAATGGACCGTTCACCACGGCGCCGCCCTGAAGCACTCCCTTCGGCCGCAGAAGGGCGGGGCGTTGGACAACGCCACTCAATCGCATCCAGCACCTGCAAACCATAGCGAGTGGACATCCTGTTTCCGATCACCTGGCCGAGGTAGAAACATGAAGAACGTTGCGAACTCCCGATTCACCCTCAAGAGCTGGGACGAGAAGCCCTATAGTGAGGGCCAGGACCTGCCAAAGCTGACTCGGGCCGCCGTCACAAGGACGTTCACCGGTGATATCGCGGGCGAGGGGCATGTCGAATACTTGATGATGTACCGCAGCGACGGCTCGGCCACGTTCGTCGGCCTCGAGCGGGTGCTCGGGCACGTTGCCGGGAAGGCGGGCAGCTTCGTGCTCCAACGTACTGGAATATTCGAGAACGGCGTGGCGAAGGAGTCCTATTTCGTCATCCCCGGCTCCGGCACGGGGGAGCTTCGGGGCCTGCGCGGCGAGGGCACGTCGGCGGTTGGGCACGGCACGGAGCATCCTCTCACACTGAACTATGAGTTGGGCTAGCCTGGCGCCCTTCGGATCCTTCAAGGGGCTGTCTAACCGGCGCTTGACGCTGTCGGGGTGCGGCCGCAGCTTGGGCGCAATCCCGTACGCGGCACCCCAACACCATGGTGTTCTGTCACCCTGAGGTGGTAGGATGAAGCGCCATCCCCGTGGAGACGGGTCCGACGAGCTGCGTGGGGCGGTCAGGCTGCCGTACCTTCGCTTCTACCACTCGGCGTCCCTTCGTTCCAAGACACTCGCCGTGCTCGACGCACTCGAAACGGCCGAGGACGCAACGATCCACAGCAAAGCACTGGCAGAGCTCGTCCTCGAGCTGACCGAGACCGGGCTCGCCTACTACTTCGTGAAGCCGGTTGAGGATGCGCAGGTCGGATTCATGGCGGAGCAGTCCACCAAGCTGGGCATTGTCGGGATTCGCCGAGTCATGGGCCCGGTGACCAGACGAGTCATCGGTGGGATGAGCGCGAGCCAGCTTCTCTCGGTCAGCAAGCACATTCGTCAACTCATGAAGTAGGGCTGGCGGCTCGACTGGTTGTCGCTTCCCGTGCAGAATGCCTGGGCACCCTTGTGGCGTGCCGTCTCAGCAGCGCTTGCTTCTGCCGGCGCCTTTGACCGTGGAACCGTTGATTCATGAGTCTCTTCATCGAGTACCCGGTCCTGGCTGCCCTGCTCGGAGCGCTGTTCCTGGCAGGTTACCTGGTGTCCCGGCGGCCTTCCAGCGCAGTCACGGCCACCGCCTGGTTTGCGTACAGCGCCTACGAGACCGCGATGCGGCTGCGTTGGCTCTGTACCGGCGAGTGTAACATCCGCGTCGACCTCCTGCTGATCTATCCATTGCTTCTTGGGCTGTCAGTCGTTGCCCTGATTGGGTTTGTGCGCTGGCGGATGGCGCGTCGCCAAGCGGAATGACCTGTGCCCGGGGCAACATCCTGTTCGGAACCTTCACCACGGCGCCGCCCTAAAGGACTCCCTTCGGTCGCGGCCCTAAAGGACTCCCTGCGGTCGCAGACGCGCGTGGCGTCAGACGGCTCCTTCCTGATATGGATGATCTCGCAGGGCCTGAAGACTTCGCGGACGAAGACGCGCCTATCTACGCCCATGCGGAGATCAGCGGGGTGTCGGTTTCCATCCTTGTCACGACCCTCATGATAGTGGGGCTGCTGACTGAATGGTCGACACAAGGCGTCGCCTTCTGGCGCAGCTTCACCCTCTCAATCGCATACGGCATTGTATTCGGCATCATCACCGCGACGCTTCAGTTCGTGAATCACCGCGGCAAAGCACAGCGCAAGGCTCAGAGCACCCTGAACCGCCTGTTCGCGGGCGACCTCGCTTCCGTGCCACCCGCCCCGCCCGATGCGACTGCGCGCCTGTTCTGCGGGCTCCTCCTGAGAAACAGCCACTTCTGCGGCGGGGTGCTCTATGTCAGAGCACAGGGGCTCTACTTTCAGCCTCATTACCCACGCGTTCGGTTCTGGGAGCGGCCCGCTACGTCGCTTCCGGCCGGTCTTCTGATCGAGCCAGCTCGAAGCGTCACGCTCAGCCGAGCCTTCCTCCTGCCGAGGCCATGGTGGCGGCAGCCGTTCTTCCGCGCCATACTCCCGCTGCTCGTGTGCACGTGGGAAACCGGGAGTATCGCATTACGAGTGCCGCGACTCCGCATCATTCAGGACCGACTGCAGAGCCGTATCGATGCACTCCGGGCCGAAGGCGCCGTCTGACCGGCATCGGGCCGGCACGCCAAGCACTCTACAAGACCGGGCATGGCGTCGAGCCTGTTGCAGCCGTAGACTAGACTACCCCTCCCGCAGGAGTCCGCCGTGGCTACCCTCCAGGATCTGCTCGCGATGAAGAGTCATGAGGTGATTACGGTCCGACCCGTCGACACTGTTCTGCAGGCCGCCAACCTCATGAATGAACGAAACATCGGCGGCGTATTGGTGGTGGAGGGCGACCAGGTGGCCGGCATCTTCACGGAACGCGATGTGCTGCGTCGGGTCGTCGCGTGCGGACTCGACCCCGCGACCACCAGAGTGGCCACCGTCATGAGCACCCCGGTCATCACCTGCCAGCCCGACTTGAGCATCGACGACTGTGCTACGCTGATGACGACCAAGAGGATCCGACACTTGCCGGTGCAAGGCCCCGCTGGATTGACGGGCATGGTGACGATTGGAGACCTCCTCGCACACAAGGTGAGCGAACAGCAGGCGACTCTCGAGCAGATGAACCATTACCTGTTCGATCTGCGCTGAGCCCTTTGCCTCGCCAGGGCGCTCCTTGAGTCGGTGCGGCTCAACCAGCGCCTGCTGCTGCCGGCGCCTTGGACGGCGGGAACATTGATTTCGGCAGGTCACCACGGTGCCGCCGCAACGGCGCGTGGCGGTTGGCCGCGAGGCCACAACCCATGGATCGTGACTCAGGCGCCGTGCAGCGAGGCGCGCTCGTTGAGCGTTTCGACGAGCTGCCGCCTCATGGCCAGATCCTCACACTATGCCCGCAGATCCGTGACAGGGCCCTCCACCCTGATGCGGTCCTGGGTGCCCTCCGACAATACATGGAGCAGGTAACCCCGTTTACAGGACTCCTCGTCGACTTGATGCCGGGACCCTATGACTTCTCTGAGTCCGACCTCACTGCCGTCCTTGCCACCATCGCGGCCTGGCGACGTGGGTGGGTGATTCCTGCTGCTGTGGTGTTGGCGGAGCCCGCGGCCTCAGAGCTTCAGAATATGCTTGACATCACCAGGCTCAATCAGGTCCGCCAACTCCGTGTGGTCGCAACCTTGGAGGCCGGCCTGATGCACATTCGCGAGATGCTCTCACAACGGGCCAGGGGAGGATCTTCTTGATGTCTTGGGCGCTTACTGATCCTCGACTCTGCGGCCGGTGCCTGGAGCCTCGACTGAGTCGAGTCGCCTCATCGGGCTAGGCCTCGGGCGGCCATGGAACTTCTCGGGCAGCTGGCGGCAGCGCTTGGTGATCGATACCGCGTCGAGCGGGAATTGGGTCGCGGCGGGATGGCGGTCGTCTTTCTCGCCGAAGACCTGAAGCACCACCGGCGTGTCGCGATCAAGCTGCTCAAACCGGAGCTGTCGGTCGTCCTCGGCGGCGAGCGGTTCCTCCGCGAGATCGCAATCGCCGCCACCCTCCAGCACCCGCACATCCTTCCCCTGTATGACTCGGGACAGGCCGGCGACCTGCTCTACTACGTCATGCCGTTCGTCGAGGGCGAATCGCTCCGCCAGCGGCTGGCGCGGGAGCCGCAGCTCCCGCTCGACGCCGCCCTCCAGATCACCCGTGAAGTCGGCAGCGCCCTGCAGTACGCCCACGAGCACGGGGTCATCCATCGGGATATCAAGCCGGAGAATATCATGCTGTCCGCCGGCCAGGCGGTGGTGGCCGACTTCGGCATCGCCCGGGCCATGGACGCCGCCGGCGCGGAGCAGCTGACCCGGAGCGGGATGGTGGTCGGCACCCCGCAATACATGAGCCCGGAGCAGGCCGGCGGCCCGGTGGACGGTCGCACCGACCAGTACAGCCTGGCCTGCACCCTGTACGAGATGCTGATCGGGGAGCCTCCCTTCACCGGGCCGACCTTCCACGCCATCCTGGCCCGGCACTCGCTCGAGCCGGTGCCCAGCCTGCGGGTAGTTCGCCAGACGGTCCCGCCGGCGGTGGAAGGGGCGATCATGCAGGCGATGGCGAAGCTGCCCGCCGACCGATTTGCCTCGATGCAGCGGTTCCTGGACGCGCTGGAGTCGCCGGGATCCGCGTCGGTCGCGTCCGGCCGGGCCGCGTGTGAGCCGGCGGGTGATGACCGCGCTCGGGGCCGCGGTGCTGGTGGCCTCAGCCGGCTGGTGGGCGTTGGCAGGGCGAGCGGCGAGGTCGGCCCACACCGGCGCGGGTGCCGTCACCGCAGTCGCGGTGCTCCCATTCCAGGATCTGACGAGCCGCCCGGACTCCTCGTACCTCGGGGATGGAGTGACTGAGGGGCTCATTGCCGACCTGGCCGAGATCGGCTCGTTGAAGGTCATCTCGGGCTCCTCGGGGGCCGTGGCCCAGGGGACGGCGCGGTCGCTGGCCGAGCTGGCGAGCGAGCTGGGGGTCGACGCCGTCGTGAACGGCTCGATTCGGAGGACGGGCGACACGGTGCAGGTGACCGTGCGATTCCTCCACGCCCCGGACAGCACTCTCCTCTTCTCGGGAGACTATCAGGGTCGCTCTCGGCGAGCTGCCGGACCTGCAACGGGAGATCACCCTCGCCATCACCGGCTCGATCAGCGCCGAGCTCAAGGGGACCGAACGGAGCCGTCTCGCCGTGCGGCGGGTGGTGGATCAACGGGCGTACGAGGCCTACCTTCGCGGCCGCTTCCACCTGGACCGCGGCGAGCTCGAGTCGGCGCGGGCGCAGTTCGAGCAGGCGGGCCGGATCGCTCCCGATTGGGCGCCGCCCTACGTCGGCCTGGCCAACTACTACACGGCCCTTCCGTTCTACAGTGATATTCCGCCGGCCGAGGTACTGCCCAAGGCCCGGGCGTCGCTGGTTCAGGCCCTCGAGCTCGACGAGACGCTGGCGGAAGCGCACGCGGCCAACGGCTACATCCGGGCCTACTACGAATGGGACTGGCGCGGCGCCGAGCAGGAGTTCAGGCGCGCGCTCGAGCTCAGGCCCAACGACGCCGACGCGTACTTCTCCTACAGCCGCTTTCTGGCGTCACGCCGCCGGCTCGACGAGGCCATCGCCCAGCTCGGCCGGGCCGTGGAGCTGGACCCGCTGTCGCCCTCACTGCAGGCGAACCGTGCCCTGCTCGACTACTTCGCCGGCCGCTATGACGAGGCGGGCAGCCGGCTGCGGGAGATCCTCAAGAGCGACTCCACCGACGTGGTGGTCAAGTGGGGACTGGCGCTGGTGGCCGAACAACAGGGGAGACCCGACGAGGCGATCGCCATCCTGGAGCCGCTCAGCGGCAGCGGTCTCAACCGCAAGTCCTCGCTCGGCCATGCCTACGCGGTCGCCGGCAAGCCGGCCCGGGCACGGAGCATCCTCGACACGCTTGGGGTGGAGGCGACTCGACGGTACGTGCCGTCCTACTACTTCGCGGTGGTCCACGTCGGCCTCGGGCAGCGGGAGCAGGCACTTCGCTATCTCGAACGCGCCTACGAGGAACGCTCGACCGTGCTGGCCTACCTGCTGATCGATCCGAGGCTTGCGCCGCTTCGGGACGACCCGCGATTTCTCGCCTTGGCACGACGGCTCGCTGGCGAGTGAGCGCCGGCGGCGGACGAGGTCCATGAGACACATGCGCATCATCGTCACCCACTACGGCGGGCCCGAGGCACTCCGGGTGGTGGAAGAAGAGTGCCCCGTGCCGAAGGATGGTGAAGTGCGGGTGAGGGTGCTCGCCGCGGGCGTCTCCATGCCCGACATCATGGCACGCGAGGGCGTTCATCCCGAAACGCCCCCGCTCCCCTTCACGCCGGGGTGGGATCTGGTTGGCGTGGTGGATCAGCTCGGCGACACTGCCTCCGGAATCGAACCAGGCCAGATAGTTGCCGCGATGCCGATCAGCGGTGCCTACGCGGAATTCGTCTGCCTGCCGCAACGTGAACTGATTCCGGTGCCGTCCGGGCTGGACGCCGCCGAGGCTGTGAGCCTCGTGCTGAACTACATCACGGCGTACCAGATGCTGTATCGTTCCGCCAGGGTCAAACCGGGGCAGCGCGTGTTGATTCACGGCGCGGCAGGCGGGGTCGGCACGGCGCTCTTGCAGCTTGGCCGCCTCGCGGGGCTGGAGATGTACGGAACCTGTTCATTGCGAGGGGCGCAAGCCGTTTCCGACCTGGGCGGTGTCCCGATCGACTACCGGAGTCAGGACTACGTGAAGGAAATTCACCGTCTCACGAGCGAAGGCGTGGACGCCGTCTTCGACCCCATCGGTGGCCCCCATCTCTGGCGTTCCCGCGAGGCGCTCCGTCCGGGCGGGAGGGTGGTGGGTTATGGCACTACCACCTCGCTGCGTGGGGAGGGACTGGGTTCGGACCGTACTGGCCGTCGTAATCGCCTTCATGGAATCCCCATCTACGCGTTGTACATCGCCGGCAGCTGGGTTCTTCCGGGCCGGAAACGGGTGATCCCCTACAGCATTCAGACGCTCAAACGGCTGAGGCCGGCTTTGTTTCGACAGGATCTGATCGCGTTGCTGGACCTCCTCCAGCACAAGAAGATCAAGCCGATCATCGCGCAGCGATTTCCGCTTGCCCAGGCAAGACAGGCGCAGGAATTGCTCGGGAAGGGAGGCGTCATCGGCAAGATCGTGCTCGTGGCCAACGGGTCCTCGCTTGAGTCAGGAGCGGCGTAGCAACGGCCTGCGGCGGACGGGGCTTCGCGCCGCCGCTGATGCCAGGCGTTCGACGGCCCGATTGTGGCCTCCCTTCTACTGAGGCATCTGTATGGCGGAAGAACCGCTTGCCAAGCAGCTGGCCACCCTCCGCAGCTTGCTTGATGAGGTCGACACCCGGTTGGCGCGCGCCCCGGTCGCGCCCCCAGGCCTGGAAGAGCTCAAGCGCTCTGTCGATGTCCTTCGCAATAACATGTGGGCCATTCTCTCCGCCGGGCATGGCGTGAACGCCCCGGTTCGTATCGAGCGACTGAAGCTCCGCCGTGCGATCGACGGCATTCGGGCGATCAGCGACGCACTCGAATCCCCGACCGGTCGCACGCTCCACCCCGAGCATGCCGAGCTCCAGCTCCTTGCCCACAAGCTCGCGGACCAGATCGGCCAACTCCGTTGAGGGGTGTGAAGGGCCGTCCAGTCAGCGCCTGCTTCGGGGCGTTCACCACGGCGCCGCCCTAAAGGACTCCCTGCGGTCGCCGCAGAAGGGCGCGGCGTCAGGCCACACACACCAGGCGCAGCGGCGTTCCCGAACCGTAGGAGGCGCAATGAACCCCCTGCCCGTCCTGAAGCATCCGAGCGCCTTCCTTCCAGTCGCCATGTCGCTCGGTGCCCTGGCCACCGTCCTGGGTTTCCTCACCTTGAATGGCCCCGCCCCTCAGGCGGATGAGGGCACAGCGGCCCATGTGTGGCAGATCCTCATGGCGGCTCAGGTACCGATCGTGGTGTTCTTCGCGTTCAAGTGGGTGCCACAGTCACCACGGCAGGCCGTGCCCATCCTGGCCCTGCAGGTCGGCGCGGCTCTGGTGGCGATGGCCCCCGTGTTCCTGCTTCACTGGTAGGAGATGGCGCCGACTGCGACTCGCTCGTGTGTGGCCTCACCAGCGCTTGCGACCGGAGCGAGTCCTTGAGGGCTGCGACCGAAGGGAGTCCTGGAGGGACGTTAGACGATGCCAGCGGAGGGTGACATGTCCCAACCCGATGCGCCGCTCAAACGGTCGATTGACCTCTCCGGCATCATCCGAGGGCTCCTCGCGGTGGGCGCCGTCATCGCCATCGGCGCAGGGCTCGCTGAGGGCCACTACGCGCTGGCCATCGCAGGGGCCGTCTTCTGTGTTGCCGCCGCGGCGCTGGGGTATCGGGCCCGGCGAGCTCGGCAGGCTGCGGGGGTCCCGATTTCTCCGCCGAAATCCTCGTAAGCAATGGGCCCCGGCAATCAGAATCGCTTCGTGCGCCTTTCAAGCGCGGCGACATTGTTTCCCTCTTCTTGACTGGCGTTTGACCCTCCTCCAGGGGTGTGGTACCGCAGAACGTGAAGCCGCTCCCCACAACGGGACCCTGCTCAGCGCCGGGCCCGTGACCTGACAGCTCTGTCCGGTCCAACCGGGTCTTGCGGGGCACTGAAGCGCCGATCGCCGTAGCATTCCGCCGGTGGGCCGCCGCAATGACTCTCCCATCAAGGGCCATCGGACTCAAGAGCGGCAGGCCACATTTGCAAAGTGCTGCACACCCTAGTATTCAGGTAGGCTGTCTGACCAGCGCTTGCGCCTGGCGGCCGCTCGCGGGCAAGCGCCCGGGCGGACCGGCCCACCCTGATTCCGGAGGGTAGAGCATGTCGCTCACATCGATCTTCATCGCTGCCGGCGTGGCCCTTCTCCTCATCATCGTTGCCCGAAGCAGGAATGACGGCGCAGACTCTTCTGACATTCACCTCGACAACGCGACCGAGGCGGATATCCATGCGCTCGTCTCAGCCGGCCGCAAGATTGACGCGATCAAGGTCTATCGGCGGCTCCATGGGGTTGATCTCAAGACAGCCAAGGATGCGATCGACCGCCTCGCGACCAGCCTTCCGCCATCGCCCGGCAGTTGATGGCCTGGTCCGAGCCGCTGTCTCACCAGCGATTCCCGCGACCGCAGCAGAAGCGCGGTGCGTTCGGCCACACCTCATCTGGCCACTTGGAGAGGCTCCCACGATGGGTACCACAGCCGCCATCATCATCCGGAAGGAGAAGGACCTAGTCGCGCACTTTCTGCAGGCGCGCGCAGTGTCCCCCGCCACGGCCCAGAGTCTCAGTGCCTTGCGCCTTGACGACGGCAGGGCCCTCAGGCGCCTGTGCAGTCGTGCGGTCATACGCGAAGCCCCCGGAGGCACATTCTACCTGGACGAACCACGCTGGGTGGCGCTCGGCCGCATGCGCCGTCGAGTGATGCTCGTTGCCGTGCTCATTGTCGTGGGACTCGGCATCGCCACGGCGCTCAGCGGTCGCGGGCTGATCTCGTTCTGACCAGCCCGCAATCCGATGAGTCTGCCCGACGTCGATGCCAGTGCTCCTGCCGGGAGGCCGAACTCACCGCGGCGCGGGCCAACCAGCGCTTGCGACCGCAGGGAGTCCTTCAGGTCATGTGTGTTTTGGATCGCACCCGCAGGAGAAGCGCGGGGCGTCAGGCGGCTCACCTCAACAACGAGATCACGATGCCTGGACCAGCGAATGCGAGTGGCGCAGCGAAAGTGGGGGTCGGCTTCGGGAGCGCACTGGCTATCACCATCTCCTGGAGTGCGAACAAGTCGATCCTCTGGGCCATTCTCCACGGCTTCTTTTCGTGGATCTATGTGATCTATTACGCCATCAAGTATCAATGAGGGGCAGGGCGCCTGACCAGCACACCTCCGGCTCGTTGCGACGTCGGACACGCCGGTCCTCGGCGGACTGGTCTCCCGAGGCCGCCCGGCGCTTCTGCACGGTATCCAGGGAATACCCTGGCCGGGCTCTTGTCCTTGCCTTCCTCTTCCTCCTCTCCATCCGCTCACCGCTCGCCGCCCAGGATGACCGCCCGCAGCCGGGACACTGGTCCTGCTACACCGAGTACGGGCAGGTCACCATCTACACCACGGCGGTGTGGGAGGCGACCGCGCTCATGGGCGAGGTGAACAACGCCTTTGCCCAGTTCCTCATCACCAAGTACGGCTACAAGGGCCAGGTCTTCTGCGGCCGGGCCAACCTGGAGGGCGCGACGGTGGCCAAGCTGGTGGCGGATGACCAGCGCCGGAACGCCCAGTGGACGAGCCGGGGGAAGAAGGTGGTTGAGACCACGTTCGCCTTCGACCCGGCCAAGACCTCGCTCGCCTTTGCGTGCGTCGGCTTCACCCGGGCGGGGGCGGCGGGCCAGTTCGCGGACTCGCTCTTCCTGACCCGGGCAATCCGGATTCCGGCCTCGAGCGAGATGGGCCTCAACCGGGCGTGGACGGAGTATCTCACGGCGGCGCACTCCGCGTCCCCGATGTATCCCGGAGGGTGCAGCCTGCTCGGCCCTGACCCGGCCGCATACCAGGCCCAGATCGATAACATGCCGACAGCCTACAACGCGCAGCATCCGGCGATCGTCCATCTCGACTGGGCGTACACGCCGCAGCCGTGAGACGGGGGTGGTCACCACACCTGAAGGATGTCATGCACAGCGGCGAAGAGTACGTGTCGGTGGCCGTCGAGAATCCGGACCAGGTGTACGAGAAGCCGGGGTACACAATCGGAGACGCGAGGTAGATCACGATGCGCGCAACCCTTCTGTACGGTCGCCGGGACGTCCGTATCGAGAACGTCACCGTGAGCGGCGGCCCCGCCCCGGTCCGCGCGTACATTGCGGAGTTGCTCCCGGACGTCCTCGAGGGCAGGATCGAGCCCGGCCGAGTCTTCGACCGGGTCATCGGCCTCGACGCGGTACCCGACGGCTACCGGGCGATGAACGAGCGCGAGGCGATCAAGGTGATGGTGAAGCCCTGATGGCAACTCGGCCCTCCGGGCCGCGGTCCGACGCATGCATTGGTGTATTTGATCCAAGGAGTGGACACCATGAAGAAGCGCACACTGGGGATGAGCGGCCTGGAGGTCTCGGCACTCGGGCTCGGCTGCATGGGCATGAGCTTTGGCTACGGTCCGGCCGCGGACAGGCGAGAGATGATCGCCCTGGTCCGGGCGGCCTTCGAGCGCGGAGTCACCTTCTTCGATACCGCTGAGGCGTACGGCCCGTTCACCAACGAGGAACTTCTGGGCGAAGCGCTTGCTCTCTTCCGGGATCAAGTGGTGATTGCCACCAAGTTCGGCTTCGCATTCGGGCCCAACGGGGAGCAGACGGGCCTGGATAGCCGGCCGGAGCACATCAGGCAGGTCGCAGAGGCCTCGCTCAAGCGCCTGCAGGTCGATGCCCTCGACCTGTTCTATCAGCACCGAGTTGACCCGGCAGTACCGATCGAAGAGGTGGCAGGGACCGTGAAGCAGCTGATCCAGGAAGGCAAGGTGAAGCACTTCGGCCTTTCCGAAGCGGGCACGCAGACGATCCGTCGCGCGCACGCCGTTCAGCCCGTGACGGCACTCCAGAGCGAATACTCGCTGTGGTGGAGGAGCCCAGAAACGGAGGTGCTCCCGACACTCCAGGAGCTCGGGATCGGGTTCGTCCCCTTCAGTCCTCTCGGTCGAGGCTTCCTCACGGGAAAGATCGATGAGAACACGTCGTTCGATGGCACCGACTTCCGCAACACCCTTCCACGCTTCACACCGGAGGCGCGGAAAGCCAATCAGGCCCTGGTAGATCTGCTGGACAGGATCGGGCAACGGAACAAGGCGACACCGGCCCAGATCGCGCTCGCCTGGCTCCTGGCCCAGAAGCCGTGGATCGTGCCGATCCCCGGCACGACGAAGCTGCCGCGCCTGGAGGAGAACCTCGGGGCGGCCTCCCTCACCCTCTCCGCCGAGGACCTGCGCGAGATCGACCAGGCCGCCTCACAGATCACGGTGCAGGGAGCGCGATACCCAGAGCATCTGGCGAAGATGGTCGGGCGCTGAGCGGGGGAGGCATCAGGTGCGCATCGGCACTCTCGGGTCGGGGTTGATGGGGGGCAAGCTCGGGACGATCTTCGCGCGGGCCGGAACACCAGGCGAGGCCGCGGAGGAATCAGACGTCTTCACCGCACTCGTGGTCGCGCATCTTTCATCCGGCGCGGAGGAGCTCGCCCGGCGCCTTCCCAGGGCGCGGCTCGTCTCCGCCTTCAATACCGTCCCCAGCGAAGCGCTCTTCGTGGTGTACGAAGCCCCCCCACGGCCCTCCACAACGCATGGGATACCATCACGTACGTCGCAGCCGACACCGAGCATGGCTCGAAGGAAACAGGACGATCCACACACCAGACGCATCACTGATCACTGTCCGCGATGGGGCTCAGCCTTGCACGGCAGCGCAGATCAGGCTAGCCTGGACGCCGGCCGATTCCCCATGCAACCTGGTGTGCCCGTTCCCACCCACAGTCAGGAGATCAAAGGTATGAGACCCACCCTCACCACCCTCTTGCTTGCCGCCTGCGCCCTCCCCGTCACCGCGGCTGCGCAAGCGCAGAATCCGGTCACCGACGGGTTCCGCTACATCGAGCAGCGTCAGGCGAAGAACATCGTGGACGCGGCAGAGGAGATGCCGGCCGACAAGTACAGCTTCAAACCCACCCCGGCCCAGATGAGCTTCGGCGATGTGGTCGCCCACCTGATCGAAGACGGGAACGACTATCTCTGCGGGACCGCGTCCGGTCAGAAGGCTCCCGAGCGCGGCAAGTTCGTCGGCACCGACCCCAAGGACAAGCTGGTGGCTGGCCTGAAGGACTCGTTTCAGGCCTGTCAGGCGGCCGCTGCGCCGATGCAGGATGCGCAGCTCGGCGACAGCACCGACTTCTTCGGTGGCCGCAAGGTGACGCGCGCGCTCGCCACGATGATCACCGTAGCTGACTGGGCAGACCACTACAGCCAGATGGCGATCTACCTGCGGCTGAACGGACTCGTGCCGCCGACGGCGAAGAAGGCCGGCAACTAGCCGCCGGGCGCTTCGTGCCCACGAGCGACGGCTGAACGTGGCCCCACCTCACCCTGGGGAGGTCCCAATGGCCGACGGGTCACCGCCTCAACACGCGGGAGTGCGCTTCCCGCCGCCGCTGCTGTATGTCGCTGGGATCGCCGTGGGGGTGGGGCTGCATCGCTGGTGGCCGTTGCCGATGACGGCGGGCGCGTCACCAGGGCGTGCGGTGGGAGCGGCGATCTGCCTCCTGGCGTACGTTGCGCTCTTCTTCGGATCGTTCGCTGTCTTCCGCCGCGCGCGGACCACACTCATCCCGAACCGGCCGGCGGCGGCGCTGGTGACGGCGGGACCGTACCGGTTCACGCGGAACCCGATGTACCTCAGCCTCGTCGCGCTGTACCTGGGCGTCACCTTGCTCGCCAATACCTGGTGGCCGCTGCTGCTGCTCCCGATCGTCGTGTTCGCGGTCGACCGGGTGGTGATCGCGCGTGAAGAGCGGTACCTCGCCCACGCGTTCCCGGCGGAATACGAGGCATACCGTACGCGCGTGCGGCGCTGGCTGTAACCTGGCCGTGGCGCGCCGGGCCCGGACGCATCGTTCATGCGGATCAGCGCACTTCGCAAGCGCACCGGCGTCGCGGGATAGTTGCAAGCGCTCGCAGCGTCACGCTGTCGTTCGTCAGTGCGAAAGGAGACCGTGTATCTCCTGATCATCGCGGCAGCGGCGGCCCTGTTCTACGGAGCGTTTCGAATCCTGGCCCCCGTCACGCAACGACTCCTGCAGCGAGAGCTCCAGGTGGAGGCCAAGCGCCCGCTTCCGGAGGGGTGGCGGGCCGTGGTCCGGGCAAGGCTCCCGTACATTGACCACCTTCCGCTGCCTGCTCAAGCCGAACTCCTGCATCACGCGCAGGGGCTCCTGCGCACGCGAGCATGGGAAGGATGCGGGCGAGCTGCCCTTTCCCCGGCTGAAAACCATCCTCGTGTATCCAACGACCTTCCGCCCGAAGGCACCATTCGAGTGGGTCCCGGAGCGGTCCAGGCAGGAAGCCCACGCGCTGCTGGGGCAATCCTCGACGAGCGGCACGATCGTGCTGGCCTGGGATGACGTGGTACGGAGCGCCGACTTCCCCTATGACGGCCATAATGTCGTCTTCCACGAGTTCGCTCACCAGCTGGACTTCGCGGATCTCCTGTCGGACGGGGTCCCGACGCTCGACTCGGCGGCCTTGAAGGAGGGTTGGCAGCACGCCCTGGTTGACGCCTATCGCCGGCTCGATCACGCCACCGCCGCCGGCGCCTCCTCCCCCATCGATCCCTATGGCTTGACGAGTCGCGCCGAGTTCTTTGCGGTGAGCACTGAGGCGTTCTTCGAGCGTCCCACGGCATTCCAAAGAGCCTGCCCCGAGCTCTATGAATGCCTGACAGCCTATGATGCACAGGATCCGGCCCGCCTCGTCGGAGAGCAGGACCGCGCCAGCGACGCGCCCGGCGCTGTCTGACCAGCGTCCCCGGCCGGACGGAGCCCTTCAGGGGAGCGACCGAAGGGAGTCCGTGCGCCGCCGTTCAGCGATCGAGCAGGAGCGCGACATGGCCGGATTGCTCATACCGCTTGCGATCTACGGGATCATCTTGTTCCTCCACCTCGCGCTGCCGGCGCGCCGGGTCGAGGGCTATGTGAACGACGAACGAACCGGCGAGCCGCTTCGCTACCGGCTCAACGGACTCGGCGTGCTCTGCGCCGTCCTCGGGCTCTGCTGGCTGGCCGGGTGGTGGGGCCTGGTCGCCTGGGACTTCCTCTGGGTTCACCGCGTCCAGGGCGCCGCGGGGGCGTGCGCGCTGGGGCTCGTCTTTACGGCAGCCGCGGTGCTCACCGCGCCGCCGACGGGCAAGGGACTTTGGGCCGACCTCTACCTTGGACGCCGCGCGAACCCTCAGGCCTTCTCGGGGCGCCTCGACGCCAAGATGTTCCTCTACCTTGCCGGCGCGGTCATGCTCGAGCTGAACGTCGTATCGTTCGCCGCGCACGAGGGGCAGGTGAACGGCGGTGTGGTTTCGCCCGGGGTGGTGCTGTATGCGGCGCTCTTCTCGTTCTTCGTCGCCGACTACCTCTGCTTCGAAGAAGTCCACCTCTACACGTACGACTTCGTCGCCGAGCGGGTGGGCTTCAAGCTCGGCTGGGGGTGCCTGGCCTTCTATCCGTTCTTCTATCCGGTGGGCCTGTGGTCGGCGGCGCGCCTTCCGGACCCCGGCGCCCCGCGGTGGCTGCTGGTCCTGGCGGCGGGCGTCTTCTGCTGCGGCTGGGTGCTGTCACGCGGTGCCAATCTCCAGAAATTCAGCTTCAAGACCCGGCCGGCCAGACGGTTTCTTGGCCTCTTCGAGCCGAAGGCGATCGCGTCCGGGGAGCACCGACTGCTGTACGGCGGCTTCTGGGGACTCGCACGCCACATCAACTACCTGGGCGAACTGGGCATGGCGACCGGCCTCACCCTCGCGCTTGGGCGGCCGCTGGATCCGTGGCCCTGGCTCTATCCGCTCTATTATGTCGCGTTCCTGGTACCCCGCCAGGCAGACGACGACCGGCGCTGCAAGGCGAAATACGGCCAGCTCTGGGATGAGTACTGCCGACTCGTCCCCTATCGGATCGTTCCCGGGATCTACTAGGACCGCCGGACGACAGCCACGCGGCTGCGCCTCCCATCGGCTGGCCCCGCAGCCTGAGGCGGAGGACCAGGCGAGCGAGCCCTTCCCGGTGACACCAGGCCGACCCGTTGGTACCTTCCGGCTTCTCAGCTGCGGGACCATGCGACCTCGGCCGGAGTCCCACCAGGATGTACCGCGTTCGCCAGCAGGACCTGCCCTTCGTGGGCAGCTCTCATCGCTTCGTTGGCGCCGATCACGGCGACGTGAACGTCTCTGTCTTTCTACTCAGCGCGCTTCCGGGACGGGGGCCAGGTCCTCATCGCCATCCGTACGATGAGATCCAGTTCATCCGGGAGGGGCGCGGCGCCTACGTCGTGGATGGGAAGGAGTTCGAGGCCGCCGCCGGGGACATCCTGGTTATCAAGGCGGGGGAAGTACACAGCTTCCGGTGTATTGGGGAGTCGCCTCTGGTCCAGGTCGATGTCCACTTGAGCCCCAGGTTCATCCAGGAGAATCTGACCTGACGTTTCGACACCAGCGCCGGTGGTCGATGGGTGCGGTCTGACCAATGACCATTCTTTGCGCACCTTGCGACCGGGCGTTAGCTTGGACCGGCATCTATTCTTCCCTCTCTACCCGCATCGGGAGGACTTCATGGCCCCGCCAAAGAAAGCGCCGCGCAAATCCGCCACCGTGAAGCTCAAGGACCTGAAGCGGAAGTCCGTCAAGGTGTCCGTCGCCGCCGGCATCAAGGGTGGGCAGACCGTCAGCGGCCAGGGCAGTGGAGACCCTATTCCGACCGAGTCTCTCACGTTCAATCGGCGATAGCGCTGCCGCTGGCGGCACCGCTATGGCTCGTTCGCGGCCTCGGCGCTGGCGTTGAACGGTCTTCCTGTCACCACGGCACCCGCCATGACCGATATCGCCAGCCGCCCCCAGCGCGACCCCGCCCTGCTCACCTGGATCCGCCGGACCCTCGGCCTTTGCACCGCGGCGTTCCTGCTCAATGGATCGCTCTCCGGGTATCGCGCCTGGGTCCAGGTGATCAGCCTGAGCCTCCAGGCGGCCGACACCGTTGTGGGACCCGGGGCCACGGTGCACCTGAGCGTCGAAACGTCGGGCCGCACTTTCGTCCAGGTCCGACTGGAGTTGGTCCAATCCGGCCGGACGGAGAGCCTGGCCCTCGAGGAAATTCCGAAGAACGGGGACGCCGCGCTGGATCCCCGACCACAGCGGCGCGCCTTGACCCTCGCACTGCCGCCGGCATTATGGAACCGGTTCCACTCCGGGCCCGCGTTGCTCCGAGCCACTGCGATCGGGCGCCCACAGTGGCTGCGCACCCCGCCACCCACGGTGCGTGAACTCACGGTCACGTTGCGCTAGGAACCAGCTGGAGAAGGCCGCAACGCTGCTGTCTCACCAGCGTTCGCGACCGAAGGGAGTTCTTTACAACCACCCTGCTCTCGATGGCGTAGCCCCCTGGTGGCAGTTCCAATGGAGGCGCATGAATGCAGGTGTCGAGATACGCAATCTGTTGGCCGTGAAGGGACACGGGGCGGTGGCCATCGGGTATCTCCGCCAGGGCGCCATCCGCGTCGGGCAACAGACACACCCGCTGGCCTTGGATGTGGGGCCACCGCGTGTTCTCACCCTCGCTCTGGTCGTACCGATGCATTCGCCCGACGGCGGCCCGGGCGGGCTCGGGCTCGTCTTCCGTGAGCGGCCCTCGCTCGATGAACTTCGTTCGGCGCTTTCGCCCGGTACCCTGCTCCTGTTCGAAGACTTCACCGGGACCAGTGTGGGCACCGCCTGACCAGCGCTTGCGACCGGAGGGAGTCCTTAAGGGCGACCGGAGGGAGTCCTTTAGGGCGACCGCAGGGAGTCCTTTAGGGCGACCGGAGGGAGTCCTTCAAGGCTGACGGCGCCCTTGGCAGCGGAAGCGCGCGGCCCAGGCGGCAGCCAGGGCATGCTCCGGAATCATGCACATTGAGCGGGTCGCAACTCGGTCACTATCAGGAAACGCGCTGGCCGAACTGCGCGAGTTGTGCGATTTGGCGTATGGGCAGCCGGTGTTCGAGACGTTCGAAGGGGGCGAGCACCTCCTGGGCCGAGACGCGGGCCGGCTGGTCTGCCACGCCATGTGGATTACTCGTTGGCTGCAGCCCCAGGGTCACCGGCCCCTGAAGACCGCCTATGTCGAGCTGGTGGCAACGCATCCGAGCCATCGCAAGCGCGGCTACGCCACGGCGCTCATGGAGCGTCTCGCGGCGGAGATCACGGGCGAGGAGCTGGGCGGCCTCTCGCCGGCCTCGCACCGCCTCTATGAGCGCCTGGGATGGCGCTTCTGGCGCGGGCCGCTCTTCGCCCGCACCGACGGCGGCACGCTGCCGACGCCCGGGGAGCGGGTCATGGTGCTCCCGTTGCCCCGCACGCCTCCGCTGGACCTGGGAGCGCCGTTGTCCATCGAGTGGCGCCCTGGCGAAGTGTGGTAGGCTGCCACCTGACCAGCGCCTGCACCTGCCGGGCGCTCCCGGACGAGCGCCGGCGCGTCCGAACCGAGCTGGAGCCGATGCCCGGAGTCCATCATCAACGAAGCAGTCGCTTCACGCAGGTCCCTGAGAGGTATGACTCCGCGGTGGTCGAAGCTACCGGCCTGCTCCGCATCGTTACCATGGATCACCGCCAGATCCGGCCTCCGAGCGACACCGAGCAGACAGGCTTCGACATGCCTGCAGTCAGCCCTGATCGACGGGCAGTCGGCTGGCTGGCACTGTTTCCCAACTGCTGTACGTCCTACCCCATTCCTCTGAAGCTTGTCGTCTATCGCGACGGTACCGTCCGTACGTTTACGGGCGCGGGCTTGCCGATCTGGCGGTGGCAGTTTGACTCTACCAGTACCCGGGTGGTGTTCTACCAGGAAACCGTCCACGGCGGCATGGGCGCACATTACGAACTCCGCGACATCGTGACCGACGCCCTCCTCGCGCACTACGAGCCTGACGATTCAGAGCCGCCACCCCTGTGGGCCGTACCCCTCATTCGTCCCTGAGGGAAGCGCGTGACGCCAGGCGGCTACACCAGCGCCTCCACGTCCGGTCGAGGAGACTGTCATGGTACAACTGCCGATGGCCGATTTTGTTGGACGTGTCCTCGTCACGCGGGAGCGTGTCAAGTTTCACCAGGCGGATCCCTATGGGCACCTGAACGCAGGACAGTACGTCAGCCTCGTGATGGGCCACCGGGTCGAGGCGCTTCAGGATCAGCTGCACTGCAGCATGGCCGACTGGGCGCAGGCGCTGAAGGTCGGCTTCTTCCTCCGTGAGATCAGTGTCACCTTTCTGGCCCCCGCCTTCGTCGGGGACTTTCTGGAGGTGGCAAGCTGGGGAGTCACGCTGGAGCCGGACGGCTTTCGGGCGCGGTTCGCCATCATTGGCGAGAAGGACCGTGCGGCACGGGCAATCGGCACGATGCGTTTCGTGACCGTCAGTACCGAGACCGGGCGAAAGGTGCCGCCGCCTGCCACTCTGCCCAGCCATGCCGACGTCAATCTGCTTCACTCCCGGCCGACCCCGGACGAGTACCTGCAGAGAGTGAAGAACATCCCGGTCGAGTGGAGTCGCGGGGCGGTCGCGGGAGAGGAATAGGCGCTCAGACTTCCGCCTCACGCACGGCGGCGGGCCTCAGCGCGACCTTCCAGGGGAGATTCCCATGCTTCCACCTCTCGATCTGCAGGACGCGGTCCTGACTGCCTGGAGCACCAACAGTCGCGTCACGGCCTACCTCATCGAGCACATTCCCCCGGTCCTCTGGTCCGCGACTGTCCCCGGAGTCCCACGCCGGACCATCAGGGCGATCGCTGCCCATGTCCACAACTCGCGCTGCTCATGGATCAGGACCCTGGGCCACGAGCATGGAATCGTCGCCCCCGTGCGGGTGGATCACCGGGCCGTCACTGCCCGGCAGCTGGGCGCGGCCCTCAAGCGGAGCAGCCGGGCCATCGCCGCCCTTCTGACGCTGGGGTGCAGGCGGGGGGGACGCGTGCCGTCCTCCAGGGCCTACGTCTGGCGCAACCTGCCCCTGGACGTCGGACATGTCCTGACCTACTTCGTCGCCCATGAGGCGCATCATCGGGGGCAGATCGTCATGGTGGCCCGGCAATTGAATTGCCGCCTGCCGCTGGCGGTAACGGCCGGGCTGTGGCAATGGCGGGCACCAGAGCGCGAGGCGAGCGCGTCGCGTCCACAATGACGAAGATCCGCATCATCGCATGCCCGCCCTCGCCGTCGCGTGTGGCTGACCAGCGGCGTCCGTTCCGGGCCCAGGACCTGGTGGCACGACAACGCCGCCCATCGGCCGGATGGAAAGCGCCATCTTGTATTTCCAAGGGAGTCTTTGAAAACTACGGCTTCACCGTGGAGAGCGCCAGATGAACAGGAATTCAAGACTGGAGGCGGCGCTCCTGCCTGGCGTGTTGTCCTTCTTCCTGCTCTTTCTGCTCGGCCAGGGAACACGGCATCCCTCCACTGTTCCCGGCGCTGAGTACCTTCACGGCCTCACCTTCATCGGTGGCATCGGCGGCTGCTTCCTGATCTCCACCTGCCTCCTCTCGCGTGGCGATCCACACGCCATCCGCAAGGGGTGGCCACTCATCCTTGCCCTCAACACCGTGCTCCTCCTCACGACTCTTGTCGCGTGGTTTGTTGAACCCGGCACATCGGCCGTCCTGGCGACAGCGAGTACAGCCCTCCTCGCGCTGGTATGTTCCTTTGCCGGGGCCGCGGTGGCAGGGCGCGCGGAGCGTCCCCGAGGGCATTGAGCTGTGTCCTCCGCGGCCTGCCCAGCGCAGGCAACTGACGCGGGCGCGCCAGTCGTGGCAGCCGAGTAGGCGACGGGGACCATGGAAGAACCCGGCCCTGATCCGAAGTTCGTGGACCTCCTGACTACGGCGAACGACTTTCTCACGGATCGCCAGGACGAGCTGAAGCGCCAGTTCCACCTCGGCGAGTATGACCGCTTCGAATGGGATTGGGACGACGGCAGCCTGGTATTTACCTCCGCCGGGATTGCCAGGGTCAAGGCCAGGTTCCAGTATGTGGGCTCGGTCTCCAGATCGACCGGGACCTGGCTGTGGGGGTGGGCCAATCCCAACATCGCCGCGCCACTGACGAAGGACATCAACGAAGTCAGGCGCTTTGGTGAGCAGGCAGGCATCTGGCAGCTCACCACACGCAAGTGGGAGGCCGATCAGACCGACGGCTGGGAGATGACCATCATCGCTTCCTACGTGCTGCAGTCCCGGGGCGCATACTGCGCTCCGAGTGATGAGGTGTACAGCTTTCTGGTCTTCACGGAGGTCGAATGGACTCCCGCACCGGCTGCCTGACCAGCGCAGGCGACCGACGGGAGTCCTCCAGGGCGACCGACGGGAGTCCTCCAGGGCGACCGGAGGGAGTCCTTTAGGGCGACCGGAGGGAGTCCTTTAGGGCGACCGACGGGAGTCGTCCAGGGCGACCGGAGGGAGTCCTTTAGGGCGACCGGAGGGAGTCCTTTAGGGCGACCGGAGGGAGTCGTTCCTGGGCAGGACATCACGGCCTGGCCCACAAAGAGGTAGCTCCACGGAACTCGCTCCAACTCAACCAAAGGATCGATTGTCGCTGCCGGGATTCTGGGTTCTCTTGTATCCTGGGCTATTGGTTAGGAAAGTGCACTGGGACGCCACTTCCTGCCTACACTTCGAGTCCCGTTGGCTGCTTCGCGCAGGTGCGAGGATACCACAATGATGAGGAAGGTGAAAGTGCTCAAGTCAGTGCCCCGCATTCCATTGACCAAGGTCCCCACGGGGATCACGGGATTCGATGAGATCACCTACGGAGGGCTGCCGCTCGGCCGTACCACCCTGGTACGGGGCGGCCCCGGGTGCGGCAAGACGGTGTTTGCGGTGCAGTCGCTGGTCAACGCCGCCCGGGACCGGCGCGAGCCCGGCATCCTCGTGGCCTTCGAGGAGAGCGCCGACCAGATCGTTGCCAATGCCGCGACCCTCGGCTGGGACATACCGGCCCTCACCGCGAAACGGCTCTTCTTTCTGGATGCGAGTCTTTCACCCGAAATGCTTCAGGCCGGGCATTTCGACCTGACTCGCCTGCTCAATGTGCTCCAGGCCATCAGTGAGGAAGCCGGCGCGAAGCACATCGTCTTCGACGGAATCGACGTGCTGCTGCGTTTGCTCGACAACCCGGTTGCGGAGCGCCACGAAGTCTATCGCGTCCGCGAGTGGCTGGCACGGAGCGGGCTCACCGCCATTATCACCCAGAAAGTCGGCGCCGACGACGACCTCAGCTGGCAACACTACAACTTCATGCAGTTCATGGCCGATTGCGTGGTCAATCTGGGCCATCAGGTGGTGGACGGCTCGGGCTTCCGCAACGTTCGGGTCATGAAGTACCGCGGCTCCGGCTTCCTCGGTGACGAGTTTCCAATCGTGATTTCGGAGGGGGGTATTCAAGTCACCAATCGCGGTCCCGTCGAGCTCCAGTACGCCGTCACCAATGAACGGGTCTCATCGGGGCTGCCCCGCCTGGACGCGATGCTCTATGGAGGATACTATCGCGGCAGCAATATTCTGATCTCCGGCGCCCCCGGAACAGCCAAGTCGACGCTGGCCGGGCTGTTCGTCGACGCCGCGTGCCAGCGGGGCGAACGGGCGATGTACGTGAACTTCGATGAGGGAGCGACCCAGATTGTCCGCAACCTGTCGTCGGTGGGCATCCGGCTGGCGCGGCATCAGAAGTCCGGTCTGCTCAAGATCTACTCGACCCGCACCAGGGGGCCGAACATCGAGGATCAGTTCGGTGAGCTCCGGCGCGTGATTCGTGCGCACAAGCCCCGCTGCCTGGTCGTCGATCCGCTGTCGGCCCTTTCGAACAAGATCGAACATCTTGCCTCCGCCGATGCGACCCAGATGTTCCTGGATTTTCTCAAGATGGAGGGCATCACCGTCGTCAATACTTCGCTGCTGGACGGCCCCGACGTCCGCGAGGCGACGGCCACCGGGATCTCGACAATCGCGGACACCTGGATTCACCTGTCCTATGTCGTGCATGAGGGTGAACGCAACCGCGCCCTGACGATCGTGAAGTCGCGTGGCTCCGGCCACTCGAACCAGGTGCGCGAGCTGGTGCTGTCCAACTCCGGTGTCACCCTGACGGATGTCTTCACCGCGCAGGGCCAGGTGCTGATGGGTGTCGCTCGCTGGGAACGGGAACAGGAGGAGCGGGCCGTCAAGAAGCAGGCCATGAGGGCCTCGGAGATCACGCGCGTGAAGCTCAAGAGTGCCCAGGCCGAAGCCGCCGCACGCCTGATGGTCATCACTACCGAGATGGAAGCCCGGAAAGCGGAGATCGCTCTCCTGGACCTCGAGTTGGCCTCGGCGTCGAAGCTGCGCGCGACCGACCGGTTGTCGCTCCGGAAACTGCGTCATGCGGATGAGGAGTTGCCCCCCCCCAAGACCAATGGCACGCCTCGGCATCAGCCAGGGGCGGCAGGGCGGGCGAAAGGAGCGTGGCGAGGTCGCCGCCATGCGCGGTCTTGACAGGCTCGGGCCGCAGCCATATTGTCGGGCCATGACGGCTTCCCGGCACTCCTCCCTGTTGCTTTCATCCTGCTGTCCCCCGTGCGCGTGTTCCGCCGCGGTATGCCCGCGTTGCGGCCGGGGGTATTCCGACTGAGCAGCTGACTCTGCCTCGCGAATGGCCCCGGACCCGCGTCCGGGGCCTTTTCTTTTCCCCCAAGCCTCTGAGGATTCCCCATGCCGACCGTCCTTGCCGAAGTGCTGGCAGCCAATGCGACCTACGCCGCGACCTTTGGCGCCAAGGCGGCGCTGGCGCTTCCTCCCGCCCGTCGATTTGCCATTCTCACCTGCATGGACGCGAGGCTCGACCCCGCCAGGTTCGCCGGTCTGCGCGAAGGCGACGCGCACGTCATCCGCAACGCCGGGGGCCGGGCGAGCGATGACGCCATCCGTTCCCTCGTGATCTCGTACAAGCTCCTGGGGACTCGGGAGTGGTTCGTCATCCACCATACGGACTGCGGCATGGAATACTTCACCGATCCCAAGATGCGGGATCTCCTGGCGCGCAGCCTTCAGACCGCCGAGCTGACCACCGACGGCTTTCGCGATGTAGGAACCGGCCCCGGCTCCAGGGAGGCGGAGTACGTCGATTGGCTCACCATCGCCGACACGGCGCAGGCCGTCGTCGATGATGTGACCCGGCTGCGACGCCATCCGCTCGTCCCGCCGAGCATCCCGATCTACGGCTACGTCTACGACGTGAAGTCGGGAAGTCTCCAGGCGATTGAGGCCGCGACGCAAGCCGGCCGGGCTGCTTGACTCGGGTGGGAGTCCTTTGATTCTCTTGCACCTCGCAGGACATGAACGTACTCTGGCGGTGCCAGCCAGAGGGGGATTCTGCTGACTACCCCAACAAGGAGGGCGCGATGAGAAAGACCCTAGCGACGATGAGCATGACTGCTGCACTCACGGCGCTTGTGGCGGCGACCGCGTATGCCGACACGGTAACGCGGACGATCGTGGGGAAGCGATTCACACTGACCTGCGTCACCACCTATACGGAAGTGAACGGGAACGGCCGCATCGACCTGCTGAAGGAACTGCTGTCGGTGACCAATGTCAGCTGCACGCTGACTCGCAACTCGTAGCGCGAGTCGGCGGGCCCATGCCCGCCCTCGAGACAGGCCGTTGATGGACACTGCACCCTGCCTGGCCGGGCTGGGCGGACGGGGCCGCGCTGCGCCCGGCAGCCGATGCGTGGTCGTCAGGCGGATGCAAGACCCGCGACGCAATGCAGCCGGTGAGAGGGGACTCGCTCGATGCCCGTCGACAACCTCTTGTACGATCGGCTGGCCGCCAGCTGGTGGGATGAGCGTGGGTTCCTGCACGCGCTTGCCGCGCTCAATGCCGCCCGGTTCGGCTACATCCGGCGGGTGCTCACGGATGATCTGCACCTCAGGCCCGCGGACCTGCGGGTGCTGGATGTGGGATGTGGCGGCGGACTGCTCGCGGAGGAGGTTGCCCGGCTGGGCTGCGCCGTAACCGGGGTGGACCCTTCGCAGGAGTCGCTGACGGCGGCGCGTGCGCACGCCGTTACAGAGGGCCTCGCCATCGGGTACCAGAGAAGTCGTGGAGAGGCACTCCCGTTCGTGACTGGCAGCTTCGATGCCGCCTACTGCTGTGACGTGCTCGAGCACGTCAATGACCTGCGGCAGGTGATTGCGGAAACCGCCCGCGTCCTCAGACCCGGCGGTGTCTATTTCTATGATACGATCAACCGCACGGCACGGAGTTGGCTGATCGTCATGAAGCTGCTCCAGGATTGGAGCTGGACCGCGCTGATGCCGCCGCGACTGCATGACTGGAAGATGTTCATCCGGCCCGCCGAGCTCAGCCGGCTGCTGCAGGAGCATGGGCTCCAGCCAGTCGGGCTGACCGGGCTCAAGCCGCGGGCCAACGCGATTCGCGTCATCCGGGCGCTCCGGCAGCGCAAACTGGGCTTCCTCAGCTACGCGGAGGCCTTCGAACGGATGGATCTTGGCGAGAGCCCTGACACTTCAGTCTCTTACATCGGGTATGCCCGCAAAATGACGCCAGGCGACTCAGGAGCTCCCGCCCCGGCTGAGGGCGAAGGGAGTCCCTGAGGACGGACGGGCGCCCGCGGGCTGACCAGCGTGCCTGTGCGGTGCCATACGCCGCGATTCGTGGAGGATCTATGGCCGGGATGGATGCGGTTTTCGAGGCCAATCGCGCCGCGGTGGACGACCTCGTCGCGGCCGCCAGGGCACGCGAAGAGGTGTGGATGGAGCCGCGCGCGCCGGGCAAGTGGTCGCCGTCGCAGCTCGTGGAACACGTTGCGCGATCCCTGGATGAATCCGCGAACGAGGTTCGTGGCCTGCGATCCAGGTTTCCGGATTTCCCCTTGTTCCTGAGACCCATTGTCCGAACCATGCTCTTTAACCGGGTGGTGCGGAATGGGACATTTCCCCGGGCCCGGACGAGTCGGCCATTCGATCCGATCGAAGGACCCGCGACACTGGCAGATGCCGAGCGCCGACTGAACCAGGCGGTTGGCGGGTTCATCGAGGCGTGCCACGAGTGTGCCGCAGGTAATCAAAGAGTCACGAGTACGGTCTTCGGCGTAGTCGCCGTTGACGACTATGCCCGCTTCCAGGAGTGCCACACGCGGCATCACACGCGGCAACTGGGCGGCCAGGTCACGCGGTGAGCCACCTCACCAGCGCTTGAAACCGTCAGCCCGTGGCACCAGCCGCCAGCATCCTTACCCGCTACGGAGGGCCGCCCCAGTGTCCTTTCAGGCGTATCTGGACAACATCAGGGCCAAGACCGGCAAGACTCCCGAACAGTTCAAGACATTGGCCACAAAGGCGGGGATATACAGCCCCGACATGAAGGCCGGTGTGCTCGTCGCCTGGCTCAGGAAGGAGTTTGACTTGGGTCATGGCCACTCGATGGCCCTCTGGGCAGTGTTCAAGGACAAGGGATGGGTCGAGTCACCGAAGGCCAGGAAGTAGGAGGAGGCCCGATCCCGGCCGAGGAGAGTCTCATCAAACGACACCCGGTGGCGGCCTATTACGCCCTGGTGTTCGCCATCTCATGGGGCGGCATCCTCATCCTGGTCGGTCCTGGCGGCATCCCGGGCACCGGCGCGCAGGTCGAGAGGCTGATGCCGTTCGTGCTCCTGGCGTTGTTCGCCGGCCCCAGCGTCGCCGGCATCCTCATGACCTGCCTCGTCTCTGGAAGGGCGGGCCTTCGTGAGCTTCTCTCCCGATTGCTCCGCTGGCAGGTGGGTGCCCGCTGGTATGCCGCGGCACTCCTGCCCGCCCCGCTCCTGGTGACGGCGGTACTCCTGGCGCTCGCGCTGCGCTCCCCGGAGTTCCTCCCCGGCATCGTCACGACAGACGACAAGGTGGGCCTGCTGTTGTTCGGTATCGCGTGGGGCCTCATCGGGGGGGGCTTCCTGGAGGAACTCGGCTGGACGGGATTCGCCGTCCCCAGGCTGAGGCTGGAGTACAGTGCCCTTGCGACCGGTCTCATCGCAGGCCTCCTGTGGGGAGCATGGCATTTCCTGGTGGCGTTCTGGGCAAGCCACAGTTTGTCCGGGGGACACTCCCTGGCCATCTTCGTGGCCGGGTTCCTCGTCTTCTATGCAGGGGCACTGCCGGCCTACCGGGTGCTGATGGTGTGGGTCTACGACCGTACCGGGAGCCTGCTCCTGGCGATGCTCATGCATGCGAGTCTCTCGGCCAGCACCCTGATCCTCCAGCCGCTGGCAACGGGGGTGCCCTACCTGACCTGGAACCTCGTCCTGGTCGCCGCGCTGTGGGTGGTCGTTGCCGTGGTCGCGGTCACCAGCCGCGGCCAGCTCGTCCGGAGTTCGTAGGCACGCGTACGCCGCTGGCGGCCCCTGGCCGGCCCGGCCGCCGCACTCATCCTCGGCCTGGGATGTGGCGGCCGCAGCCGATACTTGAGGTGCGCTGGGCCGTCTCGGCGAGCGGAGGTTCGTGGATCGACGCATTCGTTGGACTCCAGGTATTCGTGGTCGATCTGCTTCAGCTGTATATCTTTCGCCGTTACGACTTCATCGCGATGTATCTGTTTCGAGTGGCCTGCTACCTGGAATGGCATATCCTCCTGGGCTACGTGAGGCTGCAAGTGCTCCGCTGATGAGCGCGGGGCGGTCGACCGGCGAGCATCGAGACAGTTCGCACCACTCGACGGACGATCAGCGGCTTCCATCGTTGGGGGAACAGATGACCAGAACGATGCCCGCAGCTCTCCACCACACCTGCTTCCTCGTTCGCGACCTGCAAGGGGCCGCGCAGCGCATCTCGGACGCGCTCGGGATTGGTCCGTGGAACCTATGGACGATTGAACCGGCGGAGTGCAAGGTGCGCGGACGCAAGAGTCCCTTCTCGTTTCGCGTCGCGCTGGCGACCGTGGGGGGCGGGACATACGAACTCATCACTCCTCACCATGGTCGCAGCGTCTACGACGAGCACCTCGAGCAGCATGGTGAGGGGTTTCACCATACCTGCCTCGTCTACCCGAGCCTGGAGGCGCTGCGCGAGGCCAAGGCCGAGCTCCTCCGGCAGGGCCGGGAGATGGTCCAGGAGGCCAGCGGGGGGGACGTCTTCGACTTCGCCTATTTCCGGTTTCCGGAGATCGGGTCGCTCGTGGAGGTGCTGTATCTCGACGCGGCGAGGCTGCCGGCGCCAGAAGCGGTCATTCGACCCTCGTCCTAGATCCACGCTGGCGTCGTCTGCTTCATCGCCGCCGGGGTGTCCTGCCCCACTCCTTCTGCTTGGACGACCGAATGCCCACCTCCGGATATCCCCTCGCCCTGGTCACCGGCACCAGCTCCGGCATCGGAGAAGCCCTGGCCCGCGAGCTCCTCGGTCGGGGCTGGCGCGTGGTGGGAGTGGCGAGGCGAGTCGCTCCAATCGCCGATTCCCTCTACACCCATCTGTCGCTCGACCTTGGCGACCTCACCAGCCTCACCTCACTCCTGGACACCCGGCTTCGGTCTCTCGTTTCGGACTCGGCCGTCACTCGCCTTGGCCTCGTGAACAACGCGGCCATGGAAGCGCTCCTCGGCCCGATCAGCCGGCTCGATGCGGCTGCCATGCTCGAGGTCTACACGGTCAATACCGCGGCCCCCGTCCTCCTCATGGGATGGTTCCAGCGTCACGCCCGTCCGGGCCAGCCTCTCCGAATCGTCAATGTCTCGACTGCGGCCGCCGTGGTCCCATTTCCCGGCTGTGGTGCCTATGGAAACACCAAGGCAGCGCTCCGGATGGCCGGGATGATCCTGGCCGCCGAGCTGGACGAGGCCGGCCCGGTGGCCGCGCACCAGCCTGACACCAGCATCCTGTCCTTTGAACCGGGTCTCGTGGATACCCCGATGCAGGCGTCGGTGCGGGCCAGCTCGGCCGAGACGCTGCCCATCGTGCAGATGTTCAAGGACTTCGCCGACACGGGGGCGCTGGTGCCTCCGGCCCTCCCGGCCCGGGCGATCGCTGACTATCTGGATGCGGATGGTCACTCGAGGTGGGAGGAGCACCGCTTCATTCCTTCACCGCCGGGCGCGTCGGCAGCCTGACCACGGGGTCCGGCGCGTTTACCACGTTATCCTTCCCGACGTGCCAGCATTCATTCCCGGTCTCGAGCTGAGCCACACGTTTTTCGCCGAGGTGGTGAAGCCGCTTCTCACCGAGCGGTTCCCATCCCTGCGCTATGCTGCTGCGCTGCTCGGGTCAGGCTCCGAAGTCCTTGGCTTCGACACCGCAATGAGCCGAGATCACCATTGGGGGCCGCGGGTCGATCTGTTCCTGCGGGAGGACGAGCCGGAAGACCTCTCCCTCCGGATCGACGCGGTGCTGCGCGAGTCCCTGCCACCCGCGTTCCGGGGCTACTCGACAAACTTCAGCGACCTGGACGCCGCCGATAACGGTGTCCGCCGGCCAGTGCACGTCGAGCGCGGCCCGATCAACCACATGATCGGACTGCTCACCCCCCGCGGCTTCTTCCAGTCGTATCTGCACGTGGACGTCGCGCGACACCTCGAGGCGGCGGATTGGCTGACCCTCCCGGAACAGCGACTCCGGACGATTGCGTCGGGAGCCATCTTTCACGACGAGATCGGGTGCCAGGAGCTGCGGCAGCGCTTCGAGTACTATCCCCACGACGTATGGCTCTACCTGCTCGCGAGCGGATGGCGTCGCGTCAGCCAGGAGGAGCACCTGATGGGCCGAGCCGGCACGGTGGGTGACGAGATCGGCTCGGCGCTCATCGGCGCTCGACTCGTGCGCGATCTCATGCGACTGTGCTTCCTGATGGAGCGAGTCTACGCGCCATACCCGAAATGGTTCGGCACGGCGTTTGGAGAGCTGCGTTGTGCGGCCCAGCTGGCTCCGCACCTGCGCGGGACCCTCGCGGCCGAGACATGGCAAAACCGGGAGCAGTCGCTGCTCCCGGCCTATGAGGTGGTGGCGTCGATGCACAACGCGCTTGGCATCACCCCGGCCCTTCCGGCGGAGGTCAAGGCGTTCTTCGGCCGCCCGTTTCAGGTCATTGCACTGAACGGGTTTGCGGAAGCGATCGTGGCGCAGATCGCCGATGATGCGGTGCGTTGTCTCGTCCGGCGGCCACTCATCGGCGGCCTGGACCAGTTCAGCGACAGCACGGACCTGATCGACCACCCCGAGTGGCGGCCCATGCTGAAGCGACTCTACGAGGAGCCGTCGGCTGGCTGACCCGCACCTGCTGCCGACGAGCCCTGCCGGATCGCGGCAGAATGTCGGCGGCGCCTACCCCCAGCGAATGGATCTGCCATGAGCAAAGTCTCTGCGAAGGTCAGGGAGGAGCTCGAAGCACTCATTCCCCCCACACTCTTCTTCTTCGTCGCGCTGCACATCGTGGCACTGATCCGCAGCCTGATGCTGGAGGGCACTGGCGTCACACTCGGAACCACGGTCTCGGTGGCGATCGCATCGCTGATCCTCGGCAAGGCGGTGCTGCTCGCGGATCTGCTGCCACTGGTCAATCGCTATCCTGACTATCCGCTCGCGTACAACATCGCCTGGAAGACGATGCTCTACGCCCTGGTGGCGATGCTGATCCACTACCTCGAGCGCCTGGTCGACTTCTGGCGGCAGGCCGGCGGCTTTGTCGCGGGGAACCGGAAGCTGCTGGCGGAGATGGTTTGGCCGCGCTTCTGGGCCATCCAGCTCCTGCTTGTGGTCCTGATCCTGGCGTACTGCACGATGCGCGAAGTCATTCGCGTGGTCGGGGCGGACAAGGCGCGCCGCATGTTCTTTGGGCCACTGCCGGGTCGTGTGGCCTCATAGCACGCCCATTGCACCAGTGCGCAACGCGGCATCAAGGCGATCGCTCAGTCTCGAGGCACTCACGCGAGTGCAAGGACGGCCATGACTACCAGAAGGCTGCTCATTGGCGCGGTGCTGGTGATCGTCGGCCTGCCTGTGCTCCTGGTCCTGATCGTCGTGGGGTCGGTCTCCCTCCTGAACCGGACCAACGGCGCCATCGTGTCCTCGGGAGAGAAGCGGGAATACCTGCTCTACGTCCCCCGGAGCTACGATCGCGCTAGGCCGACGCCGCTCGTCATCAGCATGCACGGCGCCATGAACTGGCCCGCCTTTCAGATGAGGATCAGCCAGTGGAACAGGGCGGCCGATGCCAATGGCTTCATTGTCGTCTACCCGTCGGGAACGGGAACCGGACCAAAGACCTGGTTCATGGAGGGAGCGCGGACCCCGTCCCGGATGCCGGATGTCCGATTCATCGCGGACCTGATCGACACTCTGGAGGCGGCCTACAACATCGATTCGACGAGGATATACGCCAATGGGCTCTCCAATGGCGGAGGCATGGCCTTCGTGCTGTCCTGCACACTGTCCCACCGGATCGCCGCGATCGGTGCGGTGTCGGCTGCGCAATCACTGCCCTGGAGCTGGTGCGCCGACTCGACACCGATGCCGATGATCGCGTTCCACGGGACCGCCGATCGAATCGTTCCATACGACGGTGGCAAGGTCTGGATGGCCCCCGAGCCGTTTCCGGGCGTCGCGGCATGGGTGGCGAATTGGGCGCAACGGAACCATTGCGGACCAACGCCGAGCCAATCCGTGGTCGCCCCGGACGTCATCCGGATCGAGTACACCAGTTGTGCCGACGATGCGGCGGTGGTGCTCTACACCATCCAGGGGGAAGGCCACCAGTGGCCGGGCGGCAAGCCGATACCGGCATGGCTCGTCGGGCCGCCGAGCAACACCATCGACGCCACGAGTCTCATGTGGGCGTTCTTTCGGGAGCACCGGCTCCCGAGGAGGTAGCAAGGCTGCGGAGCCCCCCTTTCAACTAAGCGTTTCTTCATCCACCGTTAATAGTGGGTTCAGCTTTCGCTCCCAACCATTTGAATTGCCCTCAACAGCCTGGGAAATCCATGCATACATATGCCGGCAAATATGCCCGGAGCAATGGCGCTCCCGAGACCGCCGGCCCCGGGGTCCCACACCATCCGCGGCCGGCTACCGTGACGACCTCCGGCCGACGACCTGTCTCCCACGCCGGCAACCCCATTCGCATTGTGCTCATCGAGGACAACCGGCTGGCCTGTGGCCAGCTCGCAACCTTGCTGGCCCGGCAGCCGAGCTTCAGGGTCGTCGCCACGGCCACCTGCGCAGCGGCGGGGCTGACGCACATTCAGACGACCAAGCCGCATGTCGCGCTGGTCGATGCAGGCTTGGGCGACCCCGACAGCCAAGCGTGCCTTGAGCGCGCCAGGGAGGCGGCGCCCGGGACTCGGATGATCATGATGGACGTACTCCCCGGGAAGGCCGATGTCCTTGGACTCATCCGGGCGGGAGCGAGTGGATTCATCCTGAAGGATGCAACGGTGGATGTGGTCGTCGATACCATCCAATCGGTCGCACACGGAACAGCCGTGGCCCCGGCCCCTCTGACCTCCGTGCTCTGGTCCCAACTGGCAGTTCGGTCAACCGCCCCGACCCCTCCCAAGGCGCCGCGAGCCACCACCCCCCTCACGAAGCGCGAGCAGGAGATTGTTGATCTGATCATCGATGGTTACGCGAACAAGGAGATCAGCCAACGGCTCAGCATCACGATCCACACCGTCAAGAGCCATATCCACAGTATTCTGGAAAAGCTCGGCTTGCGTAGCCGTCTCGAGATCGCAGCTCACGCTCGCCGGCCGTAGGTGCCGGCCAGCTTGCCCGACCCAGGGCCGTCACCGGTGAGCACGGGTGGCGGCAGGTTTCCCCCAGGGCAGAGCTTCAGAACGAGCCTCGCCAAGCCCCCCTTCTCTGGGCATCTCCCCGCTGAGGCTCCGCTCCGCGAACCCGGGCAACGCACGGCAGCGTTTCCGGCCCAGGCGTAAGCATCCCGACACCTACTTGCACCCCACGCGAGGACGGCGTTTGCTTCAATCGCCGCGGCCAGGTGGCTTGCCTGGCGATGCTGCCGGGGAACCGCCGCCTTACCGGCGCCTGCACCTGACGGGCGCGCGCGGACCCTGGCAGCCGCCCAGCAAGCTCGCAGCTGATGCGCAGCTCGTCAGGCGGCCACTCCTGACTCGAGGAGGAATCCAGATGGATGAGGATCGGGTGGTCCGTCTGCTTGAGGAGGTTCGCGACCTGCAGCGTCAACAGGTCGAAGCGTACGCGCGGGCGCTCAGCAATCAGGAGGAGGCCCTGCGCCGGCAACGAGAAGGCGTCGGCCGAGCCCGCAAATTTCTGGCAGGGGTTGGCGTCATTCTCCTGATCGTGCTGGCCATCGTGGTGCTGCTCCTCAGATATGTCGTTCAACACTACACCTGAGATCCGCCACCAAACGGCGGCCTTCGGGCGCCGGCATCGAGGGAACCGACAATGACGCGACTTACCGATCGAGAGTTCCTGGGGCTGGGAGGCCACGTCGTGGCCCTCGATGCAGCAAGCGGGGCCTGCGTCGCCCGCCTCGATTGTCCTCGATACGGCCTGCATGACGGAGCTTCGGCGCAGGGCGGCCGCCATTGCCAGGCCAGATGGTCCCATGAATCCGGAGGTCGCCTTTCGGCGTGCGTCCGAGTCAGGCGTGTTTCTCGATGACCCATCCAGCCCGCAGCCTGGTCGCATTCCCCAGCCGGCCATGGGCAGGCCTCCGCGTGTACCTTAAGTAGCGGGCGCGCCGAAGGGGTGGACCATGTCAGACGCTCCAAGAGATACAGCGGGGCCTGGGTGAGCTCGAGGAACGACTGGACTTCACCGAACGCCTGCTTTCCCGGCAGCGAAATGGAGAGCGATTGGCGTCGCCGAAGGACTGATTGACCAGGCAGCAGCAGCGACCTCGGAGCCGAGCACCATGCACGAATTTGGATTGATCGACCTTGGTGGCCTTGTCGCCGCCGGCTGGGTACTCGTGAGGGTCCTGGGTCCGGTCGCCTCGGCGCTCGCGAGGCGAATCGAGGGTCGGGGACAGATCGCTGCCGACGACCCCGCCGTTGATCAGCTCCGGGAAGAGCTCGAGGAACTCCATGAACGGGTCGACTTCCTGGAGCGCGCCCTCGCCACAGGGAAGCCGGCGGCTGAACTGCCCCCGGCACAAGAGCCACACTAATCCGCTGCCCGACCCGCGCCTGCAGCCGATGCGCATTCCGTCAGGCGGCTGATCTCTCCCCCGATCGACGGACCACGCCCGCCTCGTGACGCGTACGCCGCTTTACACGGCCCTGGCGCTCGTCGCCTTTGCCGCGAACTCCCTGCTCTGCCGCCTCGCCCTGAGCAGCGGAGTCATCGACCCCACCGGATTCACCGCTGTCCGGCTCCTCGCCGGGGCGGCCACCCTCGCCGTGCTGGTACGGGCCGGTGCAGGATCGCGGCCCCCCGGAGCCGTCTCGTGGACTTCGGCGGCCCTGCTCTTCGCGTACGCCCTGCCCTTCTCCTTCGCCTACACGAGCCTCAGCGCCGGCACCGGGGCCTTGCTGCTCTTCGGCGCCGTCCAGGCGACGATGATTCTTGCCGCGTTCCGCGCCAGTGAGCGGCCCCGGCCCGCCCAGTGGCTGGGCCTGGTCAGTGCCTTCGGCGGCCTCGCCTACCTCGTGTTGCCTGGCGTCACGGCGCCCGCTCCGGGCGGGGCGGCTCTCATGCTCCTGGCCGGTGTGGCGTGGGGCCTCTATACCCTGCGCGGCCGGGGGGTCGTGGACCCGCTCGGCCAGACGGCCTGCAATTTCGTCTACACCATTCCCCTGATCCTGGCCGCGAGCCTGCTGGCGCACGGCAGCCTGCATGTCGAACCCCGCGGCGTGCTGCTCGGCGTGCTCTCCGGGGCGCTGGCCTCCGGCATCGGGTACGTGCTCTGGTATCAGGCCCTGGCCGGCCTCTCGAAGCTCAGTGCCGCAATCGTCCAGCTGGCCGTCCCCATCCTGGCCGCCGGCGGGGGGATCCTGTTCCTCGGCGAGCACCTCAGTCTCCGCTTGCTGCTGGCCAGCGTGCTCGTTCTGGGCGGCGTCGGGCTGGGACTCGTCGCCGGCAGCGACGGCCGCCAGACTCGTGCATGACGCCGGCCCCCGCGGCCGGTGCGCCGCATCGGCCCGGGACAGACCGGCAGGACCGCTCCAGCTTGTGTGAGCCTGCCCCGGCCGGCAGCTTATGCGCAGCCGGAGTGTTCATGCCATCCACGATCGAGAGGTCGTCATGATTCCCGCCGAGCCGGTCAGGACGAGATTCGAGCACGCTGAGCCCATTCTCTCGGTCAAGAGCATGGCCGTCAGCCTCGCGTACTACCAGGAAGTCCTCGGCTTCCGCAATGCGCCGTGGGGCAGTGAGTGGTTTACATCGGTCAATCGTGACGGCGCAGGCATCTATTTGTGTCAAGGCGGCCAGGGCGGGCCCGGAACGTGGGTGTGGGTGGGCGTTGAGGATGCCGCCCAGCTCTACGCCGAGTACCAGGCGGCCGGTGCCCGCATTCGCATGCCACCGGTGAACTACTCGTGGGCCTATGAGATGCAGGTCGAGGATCCGGACGGGCATGTCCTGCGGTTTGGCTCCGAGCCGCGCGCGGATCTGCCGTTCGCGAAGCTCGGCTCGTAGGGGAGGATCGTCGTGACACGACTCCGAGTCAGCAGCTTCGCGGTCTCGATCGACGGCTACGGTGCGGGTCCAGGCCAGGATCTTCAGAATCCGATCGGGGTTGGCGGGCTCGCCTTGATGGAGTGGTTCTTCCCCACCAGAACCTGGCAGCACATGCACGGCAAGGAAGGTGGCGAGACGGGCCTCGACGACGACCTGGCGGCCCAGGGCCTGACCGGGATCGGCGCCTGGATCCTCGGCCGCAACATGTTTGGACCCATTCGAGGCCCGTGGCCGGATGACGGCTGGAAAGGCTGGTGGGGCGCGGAGCCACCGTATCACACCCCCGTGTTCGTACTGACCCATCATCCCAGGGCTCCACTCCGGATGGCGGGCGGCACGGAGTTCCGGTTCGTCACCGAGGGGATACACGTCGCGTTGCAGCAGGCCAGGGAGGCCGCGGGCGGCCGGGACATCCGCCTGGGTGGCGGCGTAGCGACGATTCGCCAGTACCTGCGCGCCGCCCTCATTGACGAGCTGCACCTGGCGGTCAGGCCGGTACTGCTCGGCACGGGGGAAACGCTGTTGACGGGCATCGATCTGCCGGCGCTTGGTTATGAGTGCGTGGAGCACGTTGCGGGCGTCCGCGCCATGCACGTGTTTCTGCGCCGGCGGGCGTGACCCCAAGGCTCCAACCGAGAGGAGGCTGTGCCATGGCAAGATTCCTGATTGAGGTGCCACATGGGGGGACCACGGCGGAGTGCGCCCGGGCGGTGGAAGTCTTCCTCAGGACCGGGTCCCATTTCCTGACGCATGCCGACTGGGGGTGCAAGGACGGCGATCACAAGGCATGGATGGTTCTCGAGGTTGATAGCCGGGAGGAGGCCCGCAACGTCGTCCCGCCCATCTTCCAGGCGCAGGCGAAGATCGTGCAACTCAACGCGTTCACGTTGAAGGAGATCGAGGACCTGCTCCAGCGTCACCAGCCGTAGCGTCGAGCCTGTCACCATGAGGTAGTGTGCCTGCGACTGCCGTGCACCTGCTGGTCGTACCAGGCTTCGCTGACTGGGAGCCCGCGCACGCCCTGGCTGAATTGCGCCGGCACGGAGGCTATCGGGTCGAAGTCGTGGGGCTCACGCGTGATCCCGTCACGTCCATGGGCGGCGTCACGGTCCTGCCCAGCCGGGCCCTGGCCGAGGTCGACCCCGACGATGTGGCCGTATTCATTCTCCCCGGCGGGGATCGGTGGGAAGGCGCTCCGCCCGAAGGCGAGCTCGTCGCGCTGCTCAGGCAGCTTCAGGCCAGGCATGTCCCCATCGCGGCCATCTGCGCGGCAACCGTGGCGGTGGCCAGGGCCGGCCTGATTGGCGGCCGGCTCCACACCAGCAACGGACGGGCGTACCTCGAACAGCATGCCCCGGGCTACGGGGATGGCGCCCGCTACGTCGATGCCCCGGCGATCAGGGACCGGGGCCTCATTACCGCGAGCGGCCTGGCGGACGTGGAGTTTGCGGCGAGTCTGCTCGAGGAGCTCGGCGTGCTCAGCGAGCCGGATCGGCAGCGCTGGACCGAGCTGTTCCGAAGCGGACGCCTGCCATCCGGAGCTGCCTGAAGGCCATGATGGCGTTCATCAGAAGGCACCCGGTACCGGCCTACTTCGCCCTGGCGTTCGCCATCTCGTGGAGCGGGGTCCTCATCGTGATCGGTCCGGGCGGAATCCCCGGCACCGGGGAGCAATTCCAGGCGCTGTTCCCGTTGGTGTACCTGGCGATGCTCGTTGGCCCCAGCACAGCAGGTATCCTGTTGACCGGCGTCGTTCTGGGAAGGGCGGGCCTTCGCGAGTTTCTCTCCCGATTGCTCCGCTGGCGGGTGGGTGCCCGCTGGTATGCCGCGGCACTCCTGACCGCCCCTCTCGTGGTGACGGCGTCCCTCTTCGCGCTTTCGCAGGCCTCCCCGACATTTCTCCCCGGCCTGCTCACCTCCGGCGACAAGGCGTCCCGCCTGCTGTTTGGCGCCTCCGTGGGGCTGGGGGCGGGCTGCTTCGAGGAACTGGGCTGGACGGGGTTCGCCGTGCCCGGGCTGAGGCCGCGTCATGGCATCCTTGCCACCGGGCTCATCGTGGGCCTCCTGTGGGGAGCGTGGCACTTCCTCGTGACCCTCTGGGGAAGCGGCAGTTCATCCGGAGCGCTCTCGCCGGCCCTCATGCTGCCCGGGGAACTCTTCTCCTTCCTGCCGGCCTACCGGGTGCTCATGGTATGGGTGTACGACCGTACGGGGAGCCTGCTCGTGGCGATGCTCATGCACACGAGTCTCACCGCCAGCGTGCTGATCCTCGGCCCCGTGGCGATATCAGGGCTGCCCCTCCTGACCTATGACCTTGTCCTGGCCGCCGCGCTGTGGGTGATCGTTGCAGCGGTCGCCGTCGCCAACGGCGGACAGCTCTCGCGACAACCGCTCCGGGGGCGGGTGGATTGAAAGGGGAAGTCCACCACACCCTCGGACCCGTGGTCTCGCGGCTTCGAGCGCTGCGACAGAAAGCGGACGGTCCACTCGTGGTCGCCATCGACGGCCGAAGCGGCGCCGGCAAGTCCACCGTGGCCCGCCGGCTCGCCGAGGAGCTGGACGCGGCCTGGGTCCCCTGCGACGACTTCTTCGCGGCCGATATCCCGGCGACTGGCTGGGAGACTCGCACCGCCGCCCAGCGGGCCGCGGACGCGCTGGATTGGCGGCGACTGCGCGGCGAGGTGATCGAACGGCTGCGGGCAGGGCAAGTCGCCCGCTGGTTCGCCTTCGACTTCGAGGCGGGCGTTCGGGCAGACGGTACCTATGCCATGCGGGCGGTACCCACGGAACAGGCGCCCCGCCCTGTGGTCCTGCTGGATGGAGCCTATTCCGCCCGCCCCGAGCTTGCCGACCTCATCGACTGCGCCATCCTGGTGGTGGCGCCGGCATCGCAGCGCCGTCCGCGCCTGGCCGCTCGGGAGGCCCCCCGGGTCCTGGAAGCCTGGCACGCCCGCTGGGACGCCGCCGAGGAGTACTACTACACGATCATACGGCCACCTTCGACCTTCGATATCGTCCTGAGGCTCGATGGTACTGCCTGACCCGCTCGGCGCCCCTCGGCGCCCGGCCAGGTGATCCCCGGGTTGCGACGATGAGCGTCACCCCGAGCTTCCGGATCCTGGTCCTTGAACAGCTGGCCCGGGCCACGACGAGCGTGCGGCACCGGGCCATGTTCGGCGGGGTCGGGATCTACAGCGGCGACCTGTTCTTCGCGCTCATCGACGAGGACACGGTCTATTTCAAGGTGGACGACACCAATCGGCCCGACTTCGAGGCGCGCGGGATGGGCCCTTTCCGCCCGGCGGGCCCCGACGGTGAGGTGATGCAGTACTACGCCGTGCCCGAGGAGCTGCTCGAGGATCCGGAAGCCCTCCGCCCGTGGATCGACCGCGCCCTGGCGGTTGCCCGGCGCAAGAAGGCCCGGGGTTACCGCCGCGGCCGCGCCTGACCAGCCCTGGCGACCAGGCGCCGTTCCCCGCTGCGCCGGGCGCTCTTAGAATTGGGGATGCGCAAGCACGTCCTGCTCTACGGGCTCCTCGGCGGCGTCCTCATCGCCGGGCTCAAGCTCATCGAGTACCGCTGGCTCGTGGTGGAGCTATTCGGTGGAGATCTACGGCGGGCTCGTGGCCGCGGTGTTTGCCAGCCTGGGCATCTGGCTCGGCCTCAGGCTCACGCGGCGCACCGAGACCGTGGTGGTGCGCGAGGTCATGGTCGCCGGCACCGGTCACCTTCGTGCGGGATCAGGGCAAGCTCGAGTCGCTCGGCATCACGCCCCGCGAGCTGGAGATCCTGGAGCTGATCGCCGCGGGGCTGAGCAACAGGGAGATCGCCGAGCGGGTGCATGTCAGCGAGAACACGGTCAAGACCCATTCGAGCCGGGTGTTCGACAAGCTCGGCGCCCGGCGGCGGACCCAGGCGGTGCAGCTGGGCAAGGACGCTCCGGTTGATCCCCTGACCCCACACTTTCGTCTGATTTCGCTCGGAATCGTCCAAAATCACCCTTTCGGGTGACGCGCGCGGCAGGGGCTGGCGGGTAGAATCGGCCGTCCTCAACCACTCGGAGTGGCCATGCGAAAGATCGTGCTGACCTTCGGGCTCATTGCGGGCGCCATCATGTCGGCGATGATGCTCATCACCTTCCAGTTCCACGACCAGATCGGTTTCGGCCGGACGGGCTACATCGTCGGCTACACCTCGATGGTGCTGGCCTTCCTGATGGTGTACTTCGGGGTCAGGTCGTATCGGGACAATGTGGCGGGCGGCAGCGTCGGCTTTGGCCGGGCCTTCGCGGTGGGCCTGCTGATCACGGCGGTCGCGAGCGTCTGCTACGTGGCCACCTGGGAGGTCGTCTACTACAAGTTCATGCCTGACTTCGCCGATAAGTACGCGGCGTATGCGGTGGACAAGGCGAGGCAGGCCGGCGCCACCGACGCGCAGATCGCCGCGAAGGACGAAGGAGATGGCGGAGTTCAAGGAGATGTACCGGAATCCCCTGGTGAACATCGCGTACACCTTCCTCGAGCCGCTGCCGGTGGGACTCCTGTTCACCCTGGTGACGGCCGTGGCGTTGAGCCGGAAGCGGCGGGCGAAGGGCGCGGCGGTCGCGTAGCACTCCGGCGCCGACGCCGGCCACTCCTCCATGCCTTCGAGGTACAATGCCGAATCCCGTGGCGTTTTTCGAAATCGTCGGCCCCGTCGGCCCCGCCCTGCAGCGGTTCTACTCGACCGTCTTTGGCTGGAAGGTCGATGCCAACCGGGTCCCGGGCTATGGCTACCTGGACAGCGGTGATCCGGAGGCTCTGCCCGGCGGCATCCGGCAGGAGACGGCCACCCCGCCGGCACGGGTGCTCGACATCCAGGTCCCGGACACGGGACTGCTGGCTGCCTGACCGGCGCCTGCTGCGACCGAAATCTGTCCTTCAGGGAGGCGCGCCCAATGATCCCCCACCTGCTCTCGACGCTCGCCCTGCTCGGCCTGGCCCTGCTGCTCGGCGCCACCGTTTACGAGTCCGTGGTGATGGCGCCGAACTTCGAGCGCGACATTCCCGCCTCGATCGACCTGGCGCGGCAATTCCTGAAGCGGACCACCCCGGCCCACTACTTCCGGCTGCTCACGCCGGTCACGGGTCTTCTCCTGCTGGCCGGCCTCATCGCCTCGTGGCCCCTGGAGGCCGCCCGCTGGCGGTTGTTGACCGCCCTCGGGATCCTGGTGCTCCTCGACGTGATCACTTTTGCGTTTCACTATCCCCGCCTGGCCATCATGTTCAAGGGCCCGATGCCGGAGGACCCTCCACTCCTCCGCCGTGCGGCGAGGGAGTGGGCGCTTGGCAACGTGGTAAGAGCGGTGCTCCTGGCAGTGGCCTTCCTGGTGGCGCTTCGGGCAGTGACGATGCTGGCCGTCGACGGATGAGACCGGTCGCCAAGGCGGGTCTCGTCACCGCGGGCTACCTCGCCGCCGTGGGGATCGCTCTGCTGGCCGTGAAGATGCGCGTCGCCGCGACGAGCGGTCCGGACCGGCAGCAGTACAGCGGGATGTACGCCTTTGGCGACAGCTTGCTCTTCCTGGCGGTGTTCGGGCTGGCGGCCACCGCCCCGACCGGAGCGGCGCTCTTCTTCCTCAGGCCCCGTCCCGCCTTCTGGACGAGGCTCTCCGTCGCGTCGCTCGCCGTTGCATCCACCGGCCTCGTCGCGACCCTGATCTACCTGGCCCCGAAGGCGGTCGAGTCCGGTTCGGTCCTGGCCGCCTGGTCGTCCTTCGCCGTGCTCAGAATCCTCCTTGCGCCGCTCCTCGTGCTGTTCTTCCTCCTCTCCGGCCTCCTGGCCCCGAACCGTTCGGCCCGAATCGCTCTTCTCGCCGCCACCACGATCGAGGCCTTCGCCTTCGCCTGCGTCGCGTTCGTGTGGTTTCGCCAAGGGCAATAGTCATATCCACGGAAAGCGTTGTCGCCCTGAGGGAAATCACGATTTGCAGGGCACGCCAAACGCGCCCCGACCCAGGACAGGTGGGGCGCGACGGCATGACCGATCGCCTCCGAACTACAGTTCCTTCTGGCTCTTCCGCCTCAGGTCGGCGCGGTGCGCGCGTTCATGGGATGGTCGCGTGGTGCTCCGCTGCAGCATCCGCTTCACTCTTCGTCCTCTGGACCGTGCCATCCGGGTGATTCGGTGGCGAGTAGAGGGTGTACAGCTTCAGCGGCGTGGTCGCAGAGGCGTTGATCACGTTGTGGCGGGTGCCGGCGGGCACCACCACCCCGTCACCGGCGCGGACCAGGTGCTCCTCCTTCTTGCCGAAGACGAAGCGCGCATCACCTGCTTCAATGCGGAAAAACTGATCCACGTTCCCGTGGACTTCCTCGCCGATATCCTCACCGGGCGCAAGGCACATCAGCACCAGCTGGGCGTGCTTCCCGGTGAACACGACCTGGCGGAAGTTTCCGTTCTTCACCGCCAGTGTCTCGAGGTGACCGATGTAGGGCTTCATTGCGGCATCTCCCTTCAGTCGCCAGGGCCGAAGATCCTGGCCATGAGGTTTACGACAATGTTCACATCATACCTCTCTACTGAGTGAGGTCGACACTGACCTGCCGGACGCAGTCGACCACCTGCATTAGTAGCATTGTCGACGTTAAGACAGGGTGAAGCCGGGGCGAATCTCCGCACACGGCTGCAGGCGCAACTGTCGAGTTGGTCAGCGCCGGCTGCGACCCTGGGGAGTCCCTCAGGGCCGGCGGAACCGCGCTGGCCCCGCAGGCGTGGACGCCGTACGTTCTGGAGCGCCCGAATGGCGGCCCGGCAGAAGGCGCGCGGGCCGCCAGCGGGATTGACGAGGAGGGCGTGCGTGGACCAGATACTCATCGGCAAAGGCGAGCACCCTGTCCAGTTGCTCGCCAAGTACGGCAACCGCCACGGCCTGGTCGCCGGCGCTACCGGCACCGGCAAGACCATTTCGCTCCTGGTGCTGGCCGAGGGCTTCTCGCGCATGGGCGTGCCGGTGTTCATGGTCGACGTGAAAGGCGACGTCGCGGGGCTGGCGCAGGCGGGCGTCCTGAACGACAAGATCAAGGAGCGCGTGGCGCAGATCGGCGTCGAGGGCTACGCGACCGAGGGGAGCCCGGTCGTGTTCTGGGACCTCTATGGCAAGCTCGGGCATCCCATGCGCACGACGGTGAGCGAGATGGGCCCGAGCCTGCTCGCCCGTGTTCTCGAATTGAACGACATCCAGTCCGGAGTGCTCGAGATCGCCGTCAAGCTTGCCGATGACCAGGGGCTGCTGCTCCTCGACCTCGACGACCTGCGCGCCATGCTCGGGTTCGTGGCCGAGAGCAGCAAGGAGATCTCCACCCAGTACGGACTGGTCAGCCCCCAGACGGTCGCCGCCATCCAGCGCTCGCTGCTCACGCTTGAATCCGAGGGCGGGAAGAACATTTTCGGCGAGCCGGCGCTCGAGCTGGCCGACCTCATGCGCACTGACGTGAGCGGCAGGGGGATCATCAGCATCCTCTGCGCCGACCAGCTCATCCTGAAGCCGCACCTCTACTCGAGCTTCCTCCTCTGGCTGCTCTCCGAGCTGTTCGAGAACATGCCCGAGGTGGGGGACCTCGACAAGCCGAAGCTGGTGTTCTTCTTCGACGAGGCCCACCTCCTGTTCGACGACGCGCCGCCGGCGCTCAAGCAGCGGGTGGAGCAGGTCGTGCGCCTGATCCGCTCCAAGGGCGTGGGGGTGTACTTCTGCTCGCAGTTCCCCGACGACGTGCCCAACGAGATCCTGGGCCAGATGGGGAACCGCATCCAGCACGCGCTGCGCGCCTTCACCCCGCGCGACCAGAAGGCGGTGAAGACCGCGGCCGAGACCTTCGTCCCGAACCCCAGGCTCGATGTGGCCCAGGTCATCTCGCAACTCGGCGTGGGCGAGGCGCTGGTCTCCACGCTCCAGGACAAGGGCGTCCCGATGCCGGTCGAGCGCACGCTGATCTGCCCGCCGCGCTGCCGCATGGGGGCGATCACCCCCGAGGAGCGGGCCGTGGTGCGGGGGCGAAGCCCCGTCGGGGCCAAGTACGACACGGCGGTCAACCGCGAGTCGGCCTACGAGGCACTGAGCAAGCGGGCGGCAGAGAAGGCGCAGGCCGCCCCCGCGCCGCCCGCGCCTCGGGCGTCACCGGCCGGTGCGGGGCGTCAACCCGCGGCCCCGGCGCCGGCGCACAATCCGCTGAGCGATCTGCTCTGGGGCACCGGGCGCCGCCAGGGCATGGCCGAGGCCATGGCCAAGTCAGCTGCGCGCACGGTCGGCAGCCAGCTCGGCCGGCAGATCCTGCGCGGCGTGCTGGGGGGGATCCTCGGCGCATCGCGCCGCACCTAGCCAGGTGCCCGGCGGAGGCGCTCGAACCGCCTCTCTTCCGGGGGGCGCACGGTGACTGCATCTTGAAGGGGGATCACCCCCCGGCCTCCCCGCCGGCATGCTGTCATCATCCCGGAGACTCTTCATGTTCACCGTCACACTGCTCGCCCTCGCCGGAAGTCTGGCCGTCGCTCCCCTCGACACCACGGTCAACGGCGTCACCTTCACCGACACGGTCACCGTCGCCGGCAACTCGCTCGTCCTCAACGGTGTGGCCCTCCGCAAGAAGGCCATCTTCAAGGTCTACCAGGCCGGGCTCTACCTCCCGGCCAGGTCCAGCGATGCCGATGCGATCCTGGCCGCCGATGCGCCGCGCCGGATGGTCATGCAGTTCCTGCGCGACGTCGGCAAGGACAAGATGTGCGAGGCCTGGAACGAGGCGCTCGAGAACAACACCCCCGATGCCTCGGCCCAGCTCAAGGCCGACTTCACCACGCTCTGCGGCTACATGGACGACATCAAGGACAAGCAGCAGATGGTGTTCACCTACCTGCCGGGCACCGGCACCGAGGTGAGCGTGGCCGGCGCGGCGAAGGGCACCATCGAGGGCAAGGACTTCGCCGATGCTCTGTTCAAGGCCTGGATCGGTCCCAAGCCGGGACCCGGTGAGGGATTCAAGAAGAACCTGCTGGGAATGAAGTAGGCCGGGCCGGACGGTCAGGTCCGGCTGGCAACACGCAGTACGGGACCGCACGTCTCGAACTGATGACCCTGGCGGGTCCTCCCGGCGATCACATGGCAGAGGAGTATGCGGCCTTGATCGCCGCGGGAGATGGCGGTGCCTATGTCGCCCTGCGCACCTCCGATCTCGACGCCGTCGCATCGGCGGCCTGGCGCCTCGAACTCGCACCGCGCCGCTCCACCGCCGGAGGGCCGGAATTCCTGAGCTTCCCGGCCCGCACGGGCGCCGGGGCGGTGTTCTTCGGGTGGTGGCGAGCGCCCGCAGGATCCGGATTCTGTGGTCCGGCATGCCGACGGGGCCTCCGGGATCCGGGAAGCGTGGCTCGAGGCGGGACCCGAGCTCGCCCGGCGCTTGACTCCAGCTACCTCGTCCTCGTGTCGCGGACGGATTCGTCCGCGCTGCCTCGCGCGCTCGGAGTGGGACTCGACACGACCGGCACTCTCGAGGCTCGCGGCCAGGTGCGCTTCGCCCTGCCTGCGTTCTGGATCGAAACCTGGTAGTCGCGGGCGCCGTCCTGCCAGCACTTGCCGGGACCGGAGGAGGATTTCACCATGACCTTCAAGCCTGCGATCTGGCAGCCGATCGCCTTGGTGCTGAGCGTCATCAACGTGGTTGCAGCCGGGTTCGCGGCCGGCCAGGCCGAACCATTGCATGCCACGATTCACACGGCGCTCGCGGTGGGGTTCGGGTTGTGGGCCCAGCGCCTGGGGCAGGGTCCCGCCACGGGCAACCTCCAGGCTCGGCTCGAAGCGCTCGAAATCGAGTTCGGCAACGTGCGGCAGGAGCTGGGCGAGGTGCAGGAGCGCCTGGACTTCGCCGAACGGATGCTGGCGAAGGTGCAGGATCCCCGGCGAGTGGGCCCGGAGCGCCAAGACTGAATCCAGCGGCGTTTCAGTAGAGCGGCAGTCCGGCCGGCCTCGGCCAGAAGGCCAGGCTCCAGAACAACGTATGGCCGCTGATCTGCAGCAGAGCGCTCGGCGCCGGCGCTCCGGTCGCCTCCAGGCTGGTTCTGGCGAACCGGGCCAGCGTGCCGGTGCGCCCCAGGACCCACAAGTCCCCCTCGGCATCGAAGGCCAGGCCTACCGGATTGTTCAGGGATCCCCCGTTCGAGCCAATCATGATCAGAGGCCCCGCTGCCCCGGTGCCCGACAGCTGGGCCCGGCTGAACGCCAGCAGGTTGTGCCCGCCGGTATTGGCGATCCACAGGTTGCCCGCCGCGTCGAAGGCCATGCCGCCGGGAGTCTGCAGGGAGTCCGCCCTGGTCAGCCTGAGAGCCTCGGGCGGCGATCCCGAAGCCTCGAGTTGTGAGGCGGCGTACTTGGCAATGGTGTGGAATCCGGCGTCGCACACCCAGAGCGCACCGGCGGCATCGAAGGCGATGATCGCCGGGGTTCCCGGCAAGGAGAGGACGACCGCCGGTACCTGGGCACCGCCCGCCGCCAGCTGGGCAGGATCGTAGCGGGCCACGGTGGCACTGTTGGCGTTGACGACCCACAGGCGATGCCGGGCGTCGAAGGCGAGGCCGGTGGGAGCGCTGAGGGAGCCCCGGACCGACGAAATCACCCTCGCCGCGACCCGGGAACCTGAGCTGGCCAGATCGGCGGGCGCAAAGGCGAGCAGCACGGAATCGTTCTGGCTGGCGACCCACAGCTCGCCGGCAGCGTCGAACGCGACAGCGACCCTCGGATAGAGCCAGGCACTGGCCGTGGTAATTGTTGTGAGCGGGTCCACTGCCCCGGTATCGCTCGCCTGGATCGAGTCCAGGCGGAGGAGGGAGGGCGGGCCCGCACTTGCGGTCCAGAGACCGTCCTGCAGCGACTCCACCGGCGGCGAACTGGCCACCGTGGAGTCGCTGGCACAGGCGGTCGCAACCGAAAGCAGAAGGACGCACGCGGTCCGGAACACAGCAGTATGCATGGGATTACCTAGGCGGCCCGTTTCACTGCGCTGACCTGGGCCATCCGCGGCATGATGGCCAGCACTGTCTCGTCGCCCGCCAGGCGCCGCATTGCCCGAAGTCCCTCTCGCAGGGCGTGCTCCGTGATCAGCCCCGCCTCGACAAAGGCCGGCGCCGCCTCGGCGACCGACAGCTCGAGCAGACGCTTTCCGTCCCCCCGTACGAAGGCCGGCTGATTGAAGGAGACGTTGGCCGATGAGAAACCGGCCGCGCGGACCATGTGGAACAACCGGCGGCCAAGAGTGTAATCCACCTGCCACTTCGGCCCGAGGGCTGCAAACAGCTCGGCAAACAGCCAGAGCGCGGACGGCGGCTCGCTCCCCGCCGACGTCATGTCACCATCCTCACAGACCAGCACGCCGCCCGGACGGAGCAGGCGATGCATCTCGCGAAGCGCCGCATCCGGATCCTCGAGATGAAGCAGCAGGAAGCGGCAGTACACCATGTCGAATGAGGCGGTGGGCAGTCCGGTGGCCAGGGCGCTCGCCGCCACCCAGGACACGTTGGTGAGCCCGCGCTGCCGGCACAGGGCGTCCGCCTGCCCGAGCTGGGCGGGACTCAGGTCGACACCGACGACATGGCCCTGGGGCCCTGCAAGCGCGGCCAGATCCGCCGTGACCTGCCCCACCCCGCACCCAATGTCCGCGATTCGCATCCCGGCGCGAATTCCCGCTGACCAGAGCACTTCCCGTGTGCCCGGGCCGTAGACCTGGTGCAGCATCCTCAGGCGGTATGCCGCCGCCTCACCGGTCGCGAGCACATAGGAACCGGCATTCCGTCCGATCTGATTCTCTGACATAGACCACTCCTCCCTGGAACACTCGTGGCTGAGCCGGCTCGGAGAGCCGTCGGAGTCGCGGGACAATGGTACGGCGGGGGGAGCTGGCCGAGCATCGGCGGGCACTGCAAAACCATGTCAGGGGTTGTCCTACACTGGTGCCCCCGGCCCCCTGCCTTGTCGTCCCCAGTCTGACAGCCCGGTTCCGGTGAATCCCTGCTGCCAACGCCCTGGCCTCCGATACTGGCGTCGATCGGCGATCGCTAACCTTGTGCCCGTCAGTGATCGATCCCATTCACCAAGAGGACACAATGAAGCCAACGATCTACGCCCCGTTCATGAGTCTGATGGCTGTGGTAGCCTGCAATAGCTATTCGCCCAGCGGCACCCTTGCTCCGCCGCCCGCCCACACCAATTACACGGCGCAGGGCGACAGCGCCGCAGTCGCGACGGAGCTGGCTGCCTTCCGGGGCGCGCTCGGCGGCAACCTGAACGCGCCCAACTCCCCGCCCGCCGCTGATGGCCGGCGCGAGATCAACTGGGATGGCGTCGCCGCTGCGTTGACCAACGTCGACACCTTCCCGGGGAACTTCTTCAACGTCAACTCGAAGCGGGGCGCCATCTTCCGCACCACCGGGACCGGCCTCCGCGTCGACAGCACCGCCTTCGCCTCGGCCAACGCCGGCCTGGGTGACCAGTTCAGGTTCTTCTCGCCGAAGAAGCTGTTCATGGCGGTGGGCAGCAACCAGGTCGAGGTTGATTTCCAGCTGGCGGGCACCACGACCGGCGGCCTGGTCAATGGATTCGGGGTCGTCTTCTCCGACGTCGACCGGGCGGGTTCCGCGCGGGTCGAATACTTCGACGCGAGCGGCTACCGGATCGCCAGCGTCCAGGCGCCCGCCAGGAGCGGCGCCCACGAGTACTCCTTCGTCGGCGTGGTGTTCGACTCGCCGGCCATCGCCAAGGTGCTCATCACCAGCGGCGAGGCGGCCTTGACCCCGACGATTGCCGACCTGAGTGTAGGCGGCAACCGGGATCTCGTCGTGATGGACGACTTCGTCTACGGCGAGCCGCAACCTCTGCAGTAATGCTTCGCACCACCCACGGGGTCCCGGCTCGTCCGGGGCCCCTCCTCCCTTCCTTGGAGGAAGCATCTTCCCCATTTTCCGGGCCAGGTGATACGATGCCAGCGACCCTGCCCGAACCGCCGGAGCTCAACACCCCCGCTCTCCTGGAAGCCTTCTTCGAGCGCTCCCAGGATGGCTTCTTCTTCATGATCATCGATCAGCCGATCGAGTGGGGCCCGGGGGTCGACAAGGAGGCGGTGCTGGACTACGTCTTTGCCCATCAGCGAATGACCAAGGTCAATCCGGCGATGGCGGCACAGTTCCGGGCCACGCCGGCGGAGCTGATCGGGATGACGCCGAGCGAATTCTTCCGGCACGACATCGCGGCGGGCAGGCGGGGCTGGCGGAAGCTGTTCGACGCCGGGCACACGCACAGCGTCACCCATGAGCGCCGGCTCGACGGCATCGGCGATGTGGGTCGAGGGTGACTACATGTGCTTCTACGATGCCGCCGGCCGCATCACCGGGCACTTCGGGGTCCAGCGGGACGTCACCGACCGCACCCTCGCCGCGGAGGAGCTGGAGCAGTCGCGGGGCGAGTTGCGGGCGCTCGCGGCCCGGCTCCAGACCACCCGGGAGGAGGAGCGGACCCGGATCGCGCGGGAAATCCACGACGAACTGGGCCAGGCGCTCACCGCGTTGAAGCTCGACCTGGCCTGGCTCGAGGCCCGGCCTGCCGCGGAACAATTCCGGAGCCTTCCGCGTCGGACGAGTGCCTCGATCACCGCCCGGATCGACGAAACGATGGAAATCGTCCGCCGGATCGCCAGCGAGCTGCGGCCCAGCGTGCTCGACCAGCTCGGCCTGGAGGCCGCCATCGAGTGGCTGGTGCAGGAGGCCGTCCAAGCGGACCGGGATCGACGGTCACGCTCCAGGCCGACGAGCTTCCCGGGCTCCCCGACGAGCTGGCGAGCCACGCCTTCCGGATCATCCAGGAGGCGCTGACCAACGTCACCCGGCACTCCAAGGCCACCCGGGTGGACGTGACGGTGCGCCACCTGCGGGACGAGCATCATCCTCGGGGTCGAGGACAACGGGGTCGGATTCACCCCCGAATCGCTGAGCGGGCTCAGCTCCCTGGGATTGGTCGGCATGCGGGAGCGCGCGATGGCCTGCGGGGGGACCCTGACGGTGCGGGGCAGACCGGGCGAGGGCACCGCGATCGTCGTCATCATTCCGGTCGCGCACCATGAGCCGCGCGACCGCGATCCGCATCTTCATCGCGGACGACCATCCGATCGTCCGCCAGGGGCTCCGCCGCATCGTGGAGGCCGATACCGGGGCTGGTGATCTCGGGCGAGGCGGGCGACGCCGCCGCCCTGCTCCGCGCGCTCGAGACCGCCGCCACCGACCTGGTGCTGCTCGACGTCTCGATGCCGGGCGGGCCCTTCCTCGAGACCCTGCGGGCCCTGCGGGAACGCCATCCCGACGATCCGGGTGCTGGTCCTGAGCGTCCACCCCGAGGACCAGTGGGCGGTGCGGGCCCTCAGGGCCGGGGCCTCGGGCTATCTCACCAAGGACCATTCGCCCGACCAGCTGCTCGAGGCCATCCGCCGGGTCTATCGCGGCGGCAAGTACGTCAGCCCGACGCTGGCGGAGCAGCTGGCCACCCAGCTCGACGGAGGCGGACAGCGCGCCCCCCACGAGCTGCTGTCCGATCGCGAGTTCGAGGTCATGCGCCGGCTGGGCAGCGGCCTCACCGTCACCCAGATCGCCAGCGAGCTGGCCATCTCGGCCAAGACGGTGAGCACCTACCGGACGCGCATTCTCGAGAAGATGGCGGTCGCCACCAACGCCGACCTGGTCCGCTACGCCGCCAGGTACGGGCTGATCGGCTGATCGGGCCTGGGCACCATGGCATCCCCTGTTTCCCATGCGGTCGCGGCGATCGGCATCGCCGCGTGCTTCTACAAGCCCGAGGTGGCCAAACGACTCTGGGCCTGCGGGATCGCAGTGGCGGTGGCTCCCGACCTCGATGTCATCGGTTTCCGCTTCGGGATCCACTACGGCGACCTCCTCGGCCATCGCGGCCTGACGCATTCGCTCCTGTTCGCGGCCGCCCTGGCGACGGTGGTCCGGTGGCTGGCGGTTCCGAAGCGAATGGCCGGGCTGAGTCGAGGCCGGGCGTGGCTGTTCCTGTTCCTCGCGGCGGCCTCGCACGGGATACTCGATGCCATGACCAACGGCGGCATGGGGGTGGCGTTGCTCTCGCCGCTGGACACGACGCGCTATTTCCTGCCCTGGAGGCCGATCCAGGTGTCGCCGATAAGCTTCCGCCGCTTCTTCAGCGACCAGGGCGTGCGTGTGCTGGGGACCGAGCTCATCTGGATCTGGATTCCCGCCGCCCTTTGCGTCCTCGCGGCCGCCCGCCGCCTGCACACCCGGCCCTCGGCTCGTGCGACTGCCTGACCGGCGTTCGCTCCTCCTGCTTGCCCTGCTTGCCGCGCCGGCACCCGGGCAGGCCGCGCCGCGATACCTGATCTACCTCCATGCCAGGATCGTCGAGGACGAGGGTCGCCACCCGACCGATCCTGTCTTCGGCACCTACGACTATGACGCGATCCTGGACAGCCTGCGGCGCCCGGGTCTGGTCGTGTGCTGAGCGAGCAACGCCCGGCGGGGGCGGCGTCGGATTCCTTCGCCATCCACGTCGCCCGGCAGGTGGACAGCCTGATCCGGCTCGGCGTCTCCCCGAAAGCCATCACCGTCGTCGGCTTCTCCAAGGGTGGCTGGATCGCGATCCTTGCCTCGTCCCGGCTGCAGAACACCGACGTCTCCTTCGTGTTCATGGCGGCGTGCGGGCCGTGGGCGTTCGAGCGGCCCGACCTTCACGTCGCCGGCCGCCTGCTGTCGATCTATGAGACCAGCGACTCCCTGGGTGTCTCCTGCGCCCCGATGTTCGCGCGCCGGAGCCCGGGCTCCAAGGTCCGGGAGATTGCCCTGAACCTCAGCCTCGGCCATGGCACCTTCTTCCAGCCCCGCTCGGCCTGGCTCGCGCCCGTGATGGCCTGGGCCCAGGGGCGCGACCCTTGACCACCGCCATGACCGCCCAGTCGGCCTCAAGATCCTCCTGCCCGAGCCGCCCGGCGCGCTTGGCCCCTCGGCGAGTGAACACCTGGCCAAGGGGAGACTTGCCATGTCGCGTGATGTGAGAGGACTCTACAAGGTCGGGGGAGCCGCGTTCGTCGTCAGCGGTCTTCTCTTCCTGTTGAGGGCCGTCCTGGACCTCGCCGCCGGCGAGCCACCTTCGAATGGAGTGGAGATTCTCGCGTGGATCGCATCGCACAGGCTCGTCATTTCGCTCGACAGCGAGATCCTGTTCTTCGCGACGGTATTCCTGGTTCCCGCGGTCATTGCCCTCTACCGGAGTCTCGCCGACATCGACCGGGTCAAGGCGGCCACAGGGTGTGGCATCATGGCCCTGGTCATCCCGGTGCTGGCGGTCCTGCTGATCCTTCACGGCCGACTGGTCTATCCCATCTATGGCATCAGCGCCAGTACGCCGGATCAGGCGGCGCTCGTGGTGGCCGTCTTCTATGGTGGCCTCCATGCCGTCAGTCTCCTGATGGCCATCGCCACGATCATCCTGAGCCTGGCGATGAGGAGCGGCGCATACGGGAAGCCTGTCGCGTATCTTGGATTCGCCACCGCCCTCGTCGATGTCATTGGCTCATATCCGTATGCCATCGGGCCGGTGTTGACGCTGGTTTCCCAGCTGTTCTTCGCGGCCTGGTTCATTGCGGTAGGCTCGCGCCTTTACGGCATGCCTGACGACACGGCCATTGCCTGACCAGCGCTTGGCGCACCACCTCCTGCCGCCGAGGTCCCCATGACACCCCCCTCTCACGGCCGCTATGCCAGGGAGTTCCTTGCCGGCTGGGGCACCATGGACTTCAACGGGCACATGGCCAATACCGCCTACCTGGACCTCGCGGCCGACGTGCGGATGGCGTTCTTCGCCGAGCACGGGTTTCCGCCGTGCGAATTCCGGCGGCTCGCCATCGGCCCGGTGATGCAGAAGGACGAGCTCGAGTACTTCCGCGAGGTCGGGCTCTACGACACCGTCACGGTCACCTACGCGACGCTGGCGATGAGCGCGGACGGCGCCCGGTTCGTGGTCGAGAACGAGATCTGGTCGGCCGCGCGGCGAGCGGGCGGCCACGGTACGCTCGACGGGAGGCTGGCTCGACCTGCGGGCGCGGAAGCTCGTCGCTCCGCCGCCGGCCCTGCTGGCGGCCTTCGCGGAGGTCCCGCGCGCGCCGGGACTTTGTCGAGCTGCCTCCTGCACATGGAGGCGCCCCGAAACAGGAATCTCAATGACGCGCGTCGACGAGCTTCGCGTCTGGCGCATCCTACTGGCTGCGGGGCTGAGCCTGCGGGCAGCTACACAATGAGGGCCGGCCGCGGAGCCGGCTCGTCGAGGTCGCGGAGAATGTCGAACTGTGATCCCAGCACACCCGAGGGCTGATTCGATGCGGACAATTCACCGGTTTCTACTTGTGTCCATCCTCACGGGATCGGTGTGGGGGCAATTGCCTGCGCAATCCCCCCACATCGTCCGCGTTGGCAGCAGTGACTTGCAGGGTGCGACTCTGCGGATTGGCACCGACACCGTCGACGACTTCATGGTGAAGGATGATACCAGGCAGGCCACCGGCACGACGATCAGGTCCATCACCACTCTCCCGGACTCGGGCGGGTCTGCCTACCAGATCAGCAGCCTCCAGTGGAATCCGCAGGGGGACACGACGGTGACGACGATGGTCGTGCGCGGCCTGGACCTATCGCTGATCTTTCACCGGGTCAAGGGGACGCACGATTCCGCCGCAGTGACGGCGTCGCGGATACATCTCACCGCCTGGGTCGTCCTGCCGGATCAGCCCGTCCGCCTGCTCGACCTGGCCCTCGACCACCCGGTTTTCGGCGTCGAGGGACAAGTCCCGTGGCTCCTTCCCCTCCTCCCCTTCGCGCCGGGCTACGCGGCGGTGGTGCCGCACTTCTCGCCGTGGAGTGGACGGGAGAAGTGGGACACCGTTTCCGTAGTGGGCTCCGAGGAGGTCGTGATTGGTGGGCGGACCTACGACTGCTGGAAGGTGGACACGGGACCGCTGGGGCCCCCGGGCTATCGCATGACCCGATGGATCGACAAGCGAACGCGGCGCGTCGTACAATCCGCCTTGCGGGGCGCCTCTCCCGGCACCGAATATTGGTCGTATCACCGTTCGTAGCCCCCCTGGCTCCGACAAGGAGCGGAACGACGTCATGACCACCCCCGGCCGGATGGGTGCCTCCCTGGTCCTCGGCATCGCCCTGAGTGCCGGTGCCCTGGACGCTCAGCAATCGCCAGGCGCCCCCGCGGATTCGAATTGCGGCGATTCGTCGGCCTCGATCCACCAGCAGATCGACCTCCCGGCGAGCCCCGAGCGAGTCTACCGTCTCCTGCTTGACGCTCACGACTTCGCCGCCTTCTCCGGGCGCCCGGCCACTATCGACAGCATGGTGGGTGGCGCCTTCTCGCTCTTCGATGCCCACATCGTCGGGCGAAATCTCGAGCTGGTCCCGGCTCGCCGGATCGTGCAGGCGTGGCGGGTGGTTGACTGGCCCGAGGGTGTGTACTCCATCGTCCGCTTCGACCTCGAGCGCAGCGGCTCGGGAACCCGGTTGACACTGACACACACCTCCTATCCTGCCGGATTGCACGACCACCTGGCCGCCGGCTGGCAGGCCAACTACTGGACCCTCCTGAACCATTTCCTCCAATAGCCGGACGGCATCATGTACATCCTGCGCATCGAGCATCCGGTACCGGACTTTGCTGCCTGGAAGAAGGCCTTTGACAGCGACCCCCTTGGGCGGCGGCGGTCGGGGGTTCAGCGGTACCGCGTGCTGCGGCCGCTCGACGATCCGGGCTTCGTCATGGTCGACCTGGAGTTCGACACCCTCGTCCTGGCCGAGGAGACTCACGCCCGATTGCGCCAACTGTGGGGCCGGGTCGAGGGCACGATCATCAATCGGCCGCGCAGCCGCCTCGTCGAGGTCGCAGAGAGCATCGAGCTGTGACGCGGGCCCACTGGCCTCGCCGCCTTCGCCGGGGCCTCGCCGCCCTTTCCGCCATCGCCCTGCTCCTGGCTGGATCGGGAGCGACATATCAGTGGGCCCGCTCGATCAGCGACCTGCGACGGTTCCCTCCGCCCGGTGAACTGATCGACATCGGCGGCTTCCGCCTCCATCTCCTGTGCCTGGGAACAGGCGGACCGACGGTGGTGATGGACGCCGGACTCGGCGACAGCTACCTGACCTGGCGGTCCATCCAGCCCCTGGCCGCACGATCCACCCGCGTCTGTGCCTACGATCGTGCCGGCCTGGGCTACAGCGACCGGGGCCCGGAGCCCCGTGACAGCCGCCGCCTTGTCGCCGAGCTCCACGCGCTCCTGCGCCAGGCCCACCTCCCGGCGCCATATGTTCTCGTCGGCCATTCCTTTGGCGGATTCAATACCCGTCTGTTCGCGTACACCTGGCCGGACGAGGTGGCCGCGCTCGTCCTCGTCGACGTGTCCCATGAGGACCAGTGGCGACTGTTCCCCGGCTCCGCCCGGTCGGGCCTCGAGCGATACACCCGGGACCTGTGCCTGCAGTCCAGGCTCGCCTGGCTGGGTATCGAACGCCTGCGGGGGGCGACCGCCGCGGATACGATGGCCGCGCCTCCCGAGCGGCGCCCGCTCGCGGCAACCCTCGGCTATCGCACGGCCTGGTACCGCGCCGAGTGCGGTGAATTGCTGGCCTTCGCCTCTGCCAGCGCGGACGAGGTCCGCGGCGCCCGGCGTGTGCTCGCGGTGCCCGTCTTCATCCTGGATGGGAATGCCCGCTTTTCCCAGGAACTCCAGGCCGACGGAGTCCCTCCGCGCGACGCGGATTCGGCGGCAGTGGTGTGGCACTCCCTGCACCGCGAGCTCCTGGCGATCTCGCCGCAGGCGCGGCTCATCCCCGCCCCGGCGAGCAGCCATTACGTGCAACTTGATCAGCCCGACCTGGTCCTTGCGGCGATTGCCGACGCCGTCGCGGCGGCAGGCAGCCGACCAGGGCCCTGACCCGCGACAGTGAGCAACGGCCTGAACTCGACCCGCGTCAGTCGCCACGTGAAGGCGCCCCGGGACGTCGTCTATCGAGCGCTGCTCGATGCCCGCGCGGTGGCGACCTGGATGGTGCCGGCCGGCATGACCAGCGAGGTGCATGCGTTCGACCCCCGGGAAGGGGGCACGTTCCGGATAGCGCTCATCTATGACGCGCCGACCGGCGTCGGGAAGACGGCCGCGCACACCGACACCTTCCACGGCCGATTCGTGAAGCTGGTGACCAACGAACTGGTCGTGGAAGCGGCACCGATCTCGTCGCCGTCCACGACGGTCTGCCGGAAGGGCTGTCGCCTGGCGACAACGAGACCGGCTGGCGGATGTCGCTCACCAAGCTCGCTGCGCTCGTCGAAAGGGACCAACCCATGGACATTCTCGAAGCCATCGGCAACACCTCCATGGTCCCCCTTCGCAAGGTGATTCCGCCCGGTTGTGCGGAGATCTGCGTGAAGCTCGAGTGGCAGAACCCCACCGGCAGCATGAAGGACCGGATGGCGCTGGCCGTGATTTCGCGCGCCGAGGAAGACGGTCGATTGCAGCCCGGAGACACCGTGGTCGAGTACACCGGTGGCAGCACCGGGGCCGCCCTTGCACTGGTCTGCGCCGCCAAGGGTTACCCGCTCCGGATCGTGACCTCCGACGCGTTCAGCCAGGAGAAGCGGGACCACATGGCGGCGCTCGGTGCGGAGCTGACGCTCGTCCCGAGCGAGGGCGGCCTGGCCACCAGGAAACTGTTCCTGGACATGATCGAGGCCGCCCGCACGCTGAGCCAGGCGCCCCACACCTACTGGATCGACCAGCTCAACAACCGCGACAGCATCACGGGCTATTACCCGCTCGGCGAGGAGATCTGGAGTCAGACGAAGGGAGAGATCGACGCGTTCGTTCAGTCGGCCGGTACCGCGGCCTCCTCGCGCGGGGTCGCCACCGTGCTGAAGCGACACAAGCCGGACACCAGGATCGTCATCGTTGAACCGGCGGAGTCGTCGGTGCTCCTGGGAGGCCCCCCAGGGGCCCACCGGATCGAGGGGATCGGGATCGGCCGCACTCCTCCACTCTGGGAGCCGGCCCTGGTGGACGAGGTTCTGGCCGTCAGCACGGGCGACGCAGAGGAGATGGCGAGGCGACTCGCGAAGGAAGAGGCCCTCTTCGCGGGGACATCATCCGGTGCCAACGTCCTCGCCGCGATTCGAGTGGCCGGACGGCTTGGACCGGGCGCCAGGGTGGTCACGCTGATGGTGGACTCCGGCCTCAAGTACCTGAGCACCGAGGTGTTCAGGCGCAGCCAGGGCACGACCTCCCGACTTCGATGACACGACCGGCCAAGTGAGCGGCGCCTGGGTGCCCGGGCGCCAGGAGCGGCTTGACGGGGGCCGGCCATCGCCTCAAGATCTCTGCAGTGCGCGTTGGGGCGCCTCCTGTCCGCGGCAAGGGAATCCTCCCACCCAGTCGGGTTCGCAGTCACATCGCCGACCCTTCTTCCAGCCTGCATTCAGCGGACTCCAGGCGCATGGAGGAAGGTCCCATGAGCGACGAGCTCACCCGCAATCACAGCCTCGAGAGTCTCAAGAAGGAAGCGAAGCGCTGGCTCGCCGCACTCCGCCGCGATGACGCGGTGGCGCGCGCCCGCCTCGAGCGCGCCCTCCCCGCTGCCGCGGCAACGCCGACCCTGCGCGACGTCCAGCACGCCCTGGCCCGGGAGCACGGATTCCGGGGCTGGACCGAGCTCACGCGGGAGCTCACCGCCCGCGCCGCCGTTTCGGCCCGAGCGCTCGAGCAGTACGAGGAGATGGCCGGTGCGCTGCTCGACGCCTACCACACCGGCACCCCCGCCGCGATGGAGCGGCACTGGGCGCTCACCTGGCACCGCCGGCCCTGGCAGGGGATGCGGACCTACATCCAGCTCGACCTGGGCCGGCAGGCCGGCGCTGCCGACCAGGACGACGACATCACGCTGGACGACGCCCGGTTCCTCGTCGCGCGGGAGCACGGCTTCGAGAGCTGGGAGGTGCTCACCAGGCACTGCGCCGCCGTGTCGGCCCGGACGTCGGTCACCCTGAAGAAGCCGGTGCAACTCCTGGCTGCCGAGGCGGCCGGCGCGGAGCCGCCGTCCTGGAGCTCGCGCGACTGGAACGAGGTCCTCGCCCGGCTGCACGAGTCCCGCTTCGCCGTGCTTGCGGCCCACGGCCAGATGACCGATGCGATGCTGCAGGACCTGGCGGGTCTGGAGCACCTCACCACCCTGGGGGTGGGCGGGTCGAAGGCGCTGACCGACAGCGGCTTGCGCCTTCTCGCGTCCCTCCCGCAGCTGCGGCACATCGACCTGAGCGGTACCGCGATCACCGATCGCGGGCTCGAGGCGCTCGGCGCGCTCCCCGCCCTGGAATCGGTCTCGCTGGCCGGTACCGCGGTGACGGACACGGGGGTCGCGCATCTTCGACGCTGCGACCACCTGCACCGAGTCGACCTCCAGGGCACCGCAACGGGCGATGGCGCCCTCCGTGCGCTCGCCGGGAAGGCGAGTCTGGGACAGGTCCGGACCGGAAACCAGGTGACCGATGCGGGACTCGCCCTGCTGCATGACTTTCCCGTATTCAAGCGCTGGCAGGGCGGCGAGCCAGTCATGGGCCTCACCAGCTACGACGCCGGCCCGAACTACCTGCTGCTGCGCGGGCCCTTCACCGATCGCGGCATGGCCGAATTCGAGGGGCTCGACGGTCTGTTCGCGCTGAACCTCGATTCTTCGGAACTCAACGTGACGGGCGCGGGACTGGCGCCACTCGCCACGCTGCCCAACCTCGGCTGGCTCGCTTTCGACGCGACCAACGAGAGCATGCCCTACATCGCCGCGATGCCCCGACTGCGCTTCCTCGGCTGCCAGGACACCGTGGCGGGGGATGACGGCTTCGTGGCGCTGAGTCGCTCGCGGTCCATCGAGCATATCTGGGGGCGCCGCTGTCACAACCTCCGCACGCGCGGGTTCAAGGCCCTCGCGGACATGCCCGCGCTGCGCTCGCTGTCGGTGAGCTGCAGGAACGTCGGCGACGAGGGCGTGGCGGCGTTGCCCGGCTTCCCGGCGCTCCGGGAACTGATGCCGATGGACGTTCCTGACGAGGGCTATCGGCACATCGGGCGGTGTGCGGCGTTGGAATCCCTGATCCTGATGTACTGTCGCGAGACCGGCGACCGGGCGACCGAACAGATCGCGGGGCTGCCCAGGCTCGAACGCTACTTCGCCAGCTACACCAGGATCACCGACCGGACGCCGGAGCTGCTCTCGAGCATCTCCTCGCTCGAGCAGGTCACTTTCGACGGATGCGCCGGGCTTACCAACGACGGGCTGGCGCACCTGTCGCGGCTGCCACGGCTGCGGGAGCTGAGGGTCTCCGGCCCGCGGATCACGTCGGAAGTGGCACGGCGGTTCCCCGCCCGCGTCCGGGTGCACTATTCGCTTTGATGGCAGTCCTGACTTCGAGTAGATTGCCCCCGGTTGTCCGCGCTCCCGCCTCAAACCCTTCGACACTCGGGTATCTGTATGGCAGAGATCAATGATTGCGTGCCCGGCCGCCGCGCCACGATCGTCCGCTCCGGGGTGGCCCGGGTGCAGGGCAAGACCGGTGTGATTGTCGAGGTCTCCCGGATCAAGCGCCCCGCGACGGCACCCCTGCGCGACGCGGTCACGGTCGACGTCCCGGGTCATGGTGAAATCGTGGTCGCCCCGTCCGACCTCGAGGTGCTGGCGGGCTAGCGCTCGCACCGGGGAAGATGCCTGACGGCGAGGAGGCTCCGGCCGGAATCCCGTGACCAGTCTCCAGGAACGGCTCGAATCGGGCCTCCACGACCGCTATCGCATCGAGCGCCAGCTCGGTGAAGGCGGCATGGCGGTCGTCTTCCGGGCCACCGACCTGAAGCACAACCGCCAGGTGGCGGTCAAGGTGCTGCGCCCTGAGCTGGCCGCGATCATCGGCGCCGAGCGCTTCCTGCGGGAAATTCACGTCACCGCCCAGCTCCAGCACCCCCACATCCTGCCTCTCTACGACTCCGGCGCGGCCGGAGAGCTTCTCTATTACGTGATGCCGCTGATCGAGGGGGAGACCCTGCGGGACCGGCTATCCCGGGAGCGGCAGCTCCCGGTGGACGAGACGGTGTCGCTCATCCAGGCGGTCGCCGGCGCGCTCGACTACGCCCATCGCCAGGGCGTCCTGCACCGGGACATCAAGCCGGAAAACATCCTGCTGCACGATCGCCAGCCGCTGCTGGCGGATTTCGGCATCGCCCTCGCCGTGAGCGCGGCGGGGGACGGACGCCTCACTCGCACCGGCCTGTCGATCGGCACCCCCAGCTACATGAGTCCCGAGCAGACGGCGGGCGACCGCCAGATCGACGCCCGCAGCGACATCTACGCCCTCGGCTGCGTCGCCTACGAGTGCCTGACTGGCGAGCCGCCTTTCACCGGCCCGACCCATCAGGCCGTGGTCGCGGCGGTGATGACCGGCGACCCGAAGCCGGTGGTCGAACGCCGTCCGGCAGTTTCGGAAATGGCGGCCTCCGCGATTCACCGGGCACTGGAACGGCTGCCCGCCGACCGATTCGCGACGGCGGCCGAATTCGCCGCGGCCCTGACCATGGGACCGAAAGCGCACCTCCCTCGCCGACCATCGAAGTTCCGCGGTCCGGGCCTGGTGGCCCTGGGGGCCGGAGCCGGCCTGATCCTCGGAGCACTGGCGGTGCGACTCGCGGCTCCTCCGGCCGGTCGCCCGGAGGTCCGGCGCTGGAACATCATCCTGCCCGACAGCTCGCCGGTGGCGCTCGTCACACCCGGCTCATTGTCGGCGCGCCAGACGGCGATCGCGCTCTCTCCCGCCGGCGACCAACTGGTCTACGTGGCGCCGAAAGGGAACACCACCGTACTGATGATGAGGCCGCTGGACGGCGACTCGGTGATCCCGCTGCCGGGGACCGAAGGCGCCTATCGCCCGTTCTTCTCGCCGGACGGCGCCTGGATCGGATTCTTCTCGGGAAACCTCCTGCGGAAGGTGCCGGCCACCGGGGGAGACCCTATCACCCTGGTCGAGGTGGACCGGATCACGGGCGCCACATGGGCGACCGCTGACCAGATCCTGGTATTCGAGAACGAAGGCTTCGACCTTCACTGGATCTCCGCCTCGGGAACACGAGCCGATTCGACCGTACATCTCACCACCCAGTTCGGCACACCCGACGTACTGCCGGGTGGCCAGTGGGCGGTGGGCAAGCTCAGCTCCGGTCAGCTGGCTCTGCTCTCCCTGAAGGACGGCACGGAGCTCGCCGTCACCCGCCGCGGGGTCCTGGCGCTCGATTCGGTCCGGCAGGCTGACCTCCTTTTCGGGACCAGCCCCAAGTGGGTGCAGCCCGGGTACCTCGTGTACGCCGCGGGCGACGGTGTCCTCACGGCCATGCCATTCGATGGCACGGCGCGAAAGGTGACGGGTGAGCCGGTCCCGTTGATCACCGGTGTCAGGATGGAAGCCGGATTCGGCTATGGGGAGTTCACGATTTCCGGGGACGGGACGCTGGCATACATCCCGGGGCGCAATCAGCTCTACGTGAACATCGCCTTCGTTGATCCCGACGGCCGGATCGACACTCTCCCCTTCCCCCGGGGCTCGTACACGCAACCGCGGCTCTCACGTGACGGGACCCGGCTCGCGGCACAGGCCCGGGGCGAGATCGGCAGCTGGCAGATCCTGCTCATGAATCTCGCCACCGGCGTCCGGCAGCAGGTCGAGGTGGAAGGCAACTACCGCGCCTTCCCCGCATCCTGGCTCCCGTCGGGGAACGAGCTGATGATCGGCCTCTGGGATCCGGTACGATACCTCAACTACGGCGCGCGAATCCAGTCACTCACCACAGGGAAGTGGACCGACATCCATCTCCCCGGCGCGTCCTACATGACGGTATCTCCCGATGGGCGGTCGTTCGTATTCTCCGACTGGCGGACCGGAGACCTGTACCTCCGGTCCCTGGGAACCGACACGACCCGGACCCGCATCCCCGCCCGCGGCTTCGCGGCCAGCTTCTCGCCGGATGGCCGCTGGGTCGCCTGGGGCGGGGTGAATGGCGCGGTGTCGGTGTCTCCCGTGCCCCCGACGGGAGCGATCTACCAGGTGGCGGAACGAGGTGAGATGCCGCTGTGGACACCGAGGGGAGACGGTCTCATCTTCCGGGATGGTTCCCGCTACTACACGGTGCCGGTGTCGACCAGCGGGGGATTCCACGCCGGCCGGCCCCGGTTGCTGATCGAAGGCTCCTTCCTCTCCACCTTCGCCTGGAATCACGACATCGCTCCCGATGGCCGACTGCTCGTCCTCCTGACCAGCCCGGAGCAACAGGCCCGCACTCTGGGTGTGATCACCGGCCTCCCCGGCATCGTGAATCGTCAGCCCCAGGCTCGGCCGAAAGATCGCTAGTGCCTCGCATCGTCGTCGTCACCGGCGCCTCTGGCGCCGGCAAGACCACACTGGTTCGTGCCCTCGAGGACCGGAACCTCCCTGGCATCCGCTGCCATTACTTCGATTCGGTGGGTGTCCCCACCCCCGAGGCGATGATCGCCGAGTTTGGCTCGCCGGAGGAATGGCAGGCGGAGACCACGCATCGCTGGATCGCGAAGCTGGCCAAGAACGGCGACCCGCATCAGGTTGGCGTGCTGGACGGGCAGGTACGGCCTTCGGTTGCCCTGGCGGCCTTTGCGCGCTGCGGCGTCAGCCGCGGCGAGATCCTGCTGATCGACTGCAGCCAGCGGGTTCGAGAGGCGAGGCTGCGTGACGAACGGCGCCAGCCCGAGCTGGCCTCGCCGCAGATGGCCGCCTGGGCAGCCTATCTCCGGGGCCAGGCCGATGCCCTGGGACTGCCGATCCTCGATACGACTGACTTGACCATCGTCGAGGCCGCTCGCGAGTTGACGGTCCGCATCCAGGCCTGGGCTACCGCCTGACATGAGCTTTGACCTCGAGCTGTCCACCCAGGCGCTGGCGAGAACGCCGGCGACATTGCGTGCGCTTCTGGACGGCCTTCCGGATTCCTGGATCCGATCGACGGAAGGCCCCGACACCTTCAGCCCCTTCGATGTCGTCGGCCACCTGATCGATGGCGAGGAGACCGACTGGATCCCGCGGGCCCGCATCGTCCTGGCCGGGGGCGCCGACCCGCGCTTCGAGCCCTACGACCGCTTCAGGCACCGCACCCGCAACACCGGCCGGTCGCTCCATTCCCTGCTCGAGGAATTCGCCAGCCTGCGCCAGGCCAATCTCGACCAGCTCCGCTCCTGGAACCTGACTCCCGCCGACCTCGGCCTGCGCGGCATTCATCCGTCCTTCGGTGATGTCACACTCCGCCAGCTCCTGGCGACCTGGGTGGTGCATGACCTCGGCCACCTGGCACAGGTCGCCCGGGTCATGGCCAAGCAGTTCCGCGGCGAGGTGGGCCCGTGGGCGCCTTTCCTCCCGGTGCTCACCGATCACGAGAGGCCACGATCCTAGAGTGCAGATGACGCCACGCTCCGGGACCAACTGCCGGCGCTGGAGGCCGACGTCCACCTCAGGCACGCTCGGTGGGCTGGCGCGGCCGCGAGGGCTGAATACGTTGGTGGACACGACCCGTCCCGCACCTCACGAACCTCCGAGGATCACGCATGTGGAATGACCCGGCCTGGGCGTTCGGGATCGCCTTCATCATCCTGGCCATCTCGCTGCGCAAAGCACTCCCTCGCCTGCTCCATTCGATTGCCGATCGCCAATCCGATCCGGCAGCGCTCCCGGGAGGAGCAACTGAGGAGGCCGTGGACGAGCTGCGTCGACGAGTCGCCGAGCTGGAGGAACGCCTCGACTTCGCCGAGCGGCTGTTGAGCCAGGAGCGTCATCCGGCGCGGCTGGCCCCACCCGAGGGGTAGCTGCGGTCCTCCATGATCATTGCGCTCGCGTCGCCCTCCATGCCAGCGTCAATTATGCGTTGCGCTTCCAGGAATCGGCGACCAGCCTCATTGCCCCTTCGGGTGAGTGCCGGGCCTACCTGCCCTACGGGCAGGAAGGGGTGCTGGTGCGGGACATCACCATCGAAGAAGCCACCGGGTTGCTGGCTGCCCGGTACGCCCCCGAGCGATACCAGGAATTCACCGTGAGGTGACGTGACGCCCTCGCTGTCGCACAAGGACAACGCTGCACGAGCCCGCCTGCAGGTGCGCGCCTACTTCGCCGCCCTGCCACCTGACGGGCGTCAGCGCCTCAAGCAGCTTCGGGCGGTTATCCGTTCGGCGGCGCCCGGCGCCGTGGAAGCGTTCAGCTACGGGATCCCGGCCCTCAGTCTTGGCGGCCGGCCGTTCCTCTGGTATGCCGCCTGGAAGCAGCACACCAGCCTCTACCCGCTCACGGCGGCGGCCCGGCGCGCCGCGGGCGCGACGCTGAAACGGTACCGGATCTCGAAGGGCACGATCCGTTTTCCGCTCACCGCGCCGCCACCGGCCGCACTGGTCAAGCGGATCGTCAAGGCGCGGCTTGCCGAGGCGCGTGCCAAGGGGAAGGCGTGACGAGGGTCACCGGGCCCCACACGACTTCGTCCATCGAGGGGGTGGCCGACACCGCGCGTTGGGTTGCCATGTACCGGGCGATCGAGACCGAGCGCCCAGACGCCATCTTCCGTGATCCCTATGCGCGCCGCCTGGCCGGCGCGCGGGGCCGGGAAATCTTCGATTCGATGCGGGAGGCGAGGCGTGCCGGTTGGGCGTTCGTGGCGCGCACGGTGCTGTTCGATCTGTTCATCCAGCAGCAGGTACAGGGCGGGGTGACGCTGGTCGTCAACCTCGCCGCGGGGATGGATGCCCGGCCTTATCGCATGGCGCTGCCAGCCCACCTCCGCTGGGTCGAGGTGGACCAGCCCCAGCTCCTGGCCGAGAAGGCGGCCCTGCTCGCCGAGTCCAAGCCCGTTTGCTCCCTGGAGCGGATCGGGCTGGATCTCGAGGCGGAGGGCCCCCGCACCGAACTGCTCCGACGGCTGGGCGGGTCGGCCGAGCGCGCCCTGGTCATCACCGAAGGGCTGCTCGCCTACCTCACCGAGGCACAGGTCGGCCGCCTGGCGGAGGACCTGGCCGCCCAGCCGGCGTTCCAATCGTGGGTCATCGACCTCACATCGCCGCGCCTGCTGCAGATCATCCAGAAGGAGTGGGGGCGGCGCCTCGCCGAGGGAGGCGCTCCGCTCAAGTTCGCGCCTGACACCGGCCCCGCGTTCTTCTCATCCCACGGCTGGGAGGCCATGGACGTCCGGTCTACACTGGCGACCGCCGGCCGCATCGGGCGCCTCCCGCTCTTCCTCCGCCTCGTGGCCCGGATCCCGGCCACGGGGCGGTTCCACCCGCGTCGGCCCTGGTCGGCCGTTTGCCTGTTGACGCGAAGGGCACGCGATGAGGCCGGACGGTGACCGAACCTGACCACGAACTTCGCGTTTTCGCCGCTCGTGGCCTGCGGTTGGGCGGCGGGCTGATCTGGGTCGCAGCTGCAGTCCATTTCGTCGCGATTCCGCTGCTCCGGCGAACCGTCGCCGCCCGGCTGACACCCGAGGCCTTCGAGTTCGTATGGCCGCCGTTCGCCTTCAGCTTCCTCCTCGACGGGATACTGCTCGTCCCGCTCGGCTTCACCGCGCTCTACTGTGCCGGTGGCCTCCTTCGCGGTGAACGGTGGGCGACCGTTCTCGGCCTCACCACGGCCAGCGTCGTCGCCCTCCTCCCCGTGGTGATCGGCCTCGTCATGGGACCCCGTTACTTTGGGGCGACGCCATTCCTGGTCGCCGCGCTCGTCGTCCTGGCCGCCGGAATCGTCATGCTTGTCCCTCTGATCCGGCTGGCGCGCCATGCCGGCTAGGGAGTGCCGGCTGCCGAACGGCGCCTGGAGAGAACATGGCTGACGATCGTTCCAAATCCACCGACCTCGACACTCCCGGTTCCCTGACCGGCCTGGTCCAGTACCAGCCCGGTGCCGTGGTCAGTCGCACCATCATGAAGCGCCCATCGGGCACCGTCACCGCCTTTGCCTTCGGCGAGGGTGAGGGGCTCAGCGAGCATACGGCCGCGTTCGATGCACTGGTCATCATGGTTGAAGGCACTTCCGAGATCACGGTGGGAGGTGTCGCTCATCGTCTCGAGGCCGACATGGTCCTCCGGCTCCCGGCCGGTCGTCCGCACGCTCTCAAGGCGGTGACACAATTCAAGATGCTCCTGGTCATGATCCGGGAGTAGTTTCGCGACCGCGGCCCGGCCAGCCGGCTCCCGTCGCAGATCGGGCACCTCCCTATTGACAGCGCGAAGACCGCCGCCCTATTCTCGCACCCTGCTGGCCGCCCGGCGGCACGCTCTCAACATTCACCTGGAGGCAGCGATGGCCCCGAAACCGAGCAGGAAGACCCGTCCGAAGGGTCACGCCATATCCGATCTTCCAGTCAAGAAGGCCAAGGCATCAGAGGTGAAAGGCGGGGCCAAAGCCTCCAGCCTGATGAAGGCCTCCACGTCGGGTGTCCACTACAAAGAAGCGACCCTGACGGGATGAGACGGTGAATGAGCCCTCGAGGCGGCCAGCCCGAGTGCCCCGCGCCGCGACCGCCGGGAAACGTCTGAGGTCGCCGACGCCTTCGATGCAGCTGGCAGGCTTCGTAGCCAGGTACGACCCGGCCGTCGGGCGCCTGGTCCGTGCCACGCGCGCCGCCATGCGGCGACGCTTCCCTACCGCCTGGGAACTGGTCTACGACAACTATCAGTTTCTCGCCATCGGTTACAGCGCCACCGAGCGGGCGTCAGACTGCATCGCGTCCCTCGCCGTTTCTCCCAGGGGAGTGGCGCTCTCGTTCTACTACGGCTCGACCCTGCCCGATCCCCAGCGGATCCTCCTGGGCTCCGGCAACCAGAACCGGTTCGTGCGTCTGTCGGGCGCCGCGACGCTGGAGGAGCCCGCCGTGAAGGCACTGTTGCGCGCGGCGATCGCCCAGGCCCGCACCCCGCTGCCGAAATCGGGGCGCGGGCGTACCGTCATCAAGTCCGTTTCCGCCAGGCAGCGTCCACGCCGGGCCGCCGGCAGGTAGCGGACCTCCGTTCCTTCGACCACCGCAGCCTGGTCATTGGTGAGGCCGGTGGGATGATGCAGGGAGGGAGAGCGATCGGCCTGTTACCTCCCCGCGGGCGTTCTCCCCGGGGCGAGGGCGTCCTGCTCCTGCCTCCACGCCACATAGGAGTAGACGACGGAGCCGAGCGCCGCCGCGGCGGCGACTCCAATCGCACCGTAGAGCACCCAGCGCGAGGCGACCAGGGACGTGGCCGCGATGCAGAGCCCCGCGATTACGAAGGCCACCCCGCCGAAACGGTGGGTCTTCCGCCAGACGGTGTCGCTGCTCAGCGTCCATGGAGTGCGGATCCCCATGAACCAGTTCGGCCGCAGGCGGGTCATCAGGTTGCCCAGGACGATCAACAGCCCGCCGATGCCGAGCGACGCGACGCGGCTCATATCGACGTTCCAACCCAGTGCCCTGGCCAGGGAGAAGAAGTGCATCCCTGCCAGCAGGACCAGCACGGCATTGGCGATCGTCCAGTAGGTGGAGCCGAACTTGGCGTAGTTGACCCGCCGGGGATCGATCCCCGGCAGGACCATGAATGCCGCGCAGAGCAGGAGCCCCAGGGCGGGAACGAACACCACCGCGAACAGCCGCGAGGACCACCCGTTCGGCTGGCCGGAGAAGTCGAAATGGGTTGCGACCTCGAGTGGCAGCTGCGGGTAGGCCCATACCGAGAACCCCGTGGCCGCGACCAGGACCAGCAGACCTGGAATCAACTTGCGCATGGCTCTACTCCTTCCTTGTGCGTCCGTTCCGGCGCTGGGCCAGGCTGATAAGATTCTGCACCAGCTCCTGGAATACCGTCGTATTGAGGGAGTACCGGATGTGCTGCCCCTCCCGCTCCGCCAGCACCAGCCCGGCCTCCTTGAGAGCGCCGAGGTGGTGCGATACCGATGCAAACGCCATCGGAAACTCGGAGGCGATCTCTCCCGCGGTGCGGTCCCCATCCCGAAGCAGGACGAGGATCTTCCGCCGGGTCGGGTCAGCCAGTGCCTTGTACGTCTTGTCCATGACGCTGATATAATAAGACCAATATCTAAATGCAAGATCACCTCCCGGATCCAGACACTTTCCTGATCTCCGTGTGGACCTGACCGCTTCCGTCTTCATCGCCACCAGCCTCGACGGCTTCATCGCCCGGGCCAACGGCGACATCGACTGGCTGCCGGCTGGCGGCGGGGAACCCCACGGCTATGATGAATTCATGGCCACGGTGGATGCCCTGGTCATCGGCCGCAAGACGTTCGAGACGGTCCTGGCCTTCGACAGCTGGCCCTACGGCGAGAAGCCGGTCTTCGTGCTGAGCACCCGCCCCCTCCCGCCCGCCCCTCCCGGCGCGATCGTGGAGCGCCTGTCCGGACCTCCCGACACGATCGCGGCAAATGTGGGGGCACGAGGCATTCGGCACGTCTATGTGGATGGAGGGATCACCATTCAGCGCTTCCTCCAGGCCGGCCTCATCCAGCGCCTCATCATCACCAGGATTCCGGTGCTCCTGGGCGACGGGATCCCGCTCTTCGGCCCCCTGGCCCACGATCTCATTTTGAGGCACATCGGGACCCGGCAATTTGCCAGCGGCCTGGTTCAGAGCGAATATGCGGTTGTCACCGAGGCGGCGGCGGGCGCCACAGGAGGGTTACCCCAATGAGAGCACCAGTTGACAGAGAACCGCGGCGGCGGTGGCTGCACCCCGCCACCCGCCTCCTGTCCGCGGCCCTGATGGGCCTCGTCGCCGGCCTCGCGGCCTGCACCTCGACCTCGCCGGACCAACCGGGAGTCTGGGGTTCGAATCAGGCCAACCTGACCATCGAGGGAAGCAACGCCACCCTCCGCATCCTGGCGTCGGGCGGGTGCTACGGGTCGTATGGGACCTTCGAACAGCGGCTGCCGAGCGGAGCGTTCGCGATCCCCGGCACCTACACGCAATTGATCGGGGCCTACCCCGGAAAGATCGACTACGCCGCCCAGTTCTCGGGGACGATGTCGGGCGAGCGCATCACCCTCACCGTCACGGTGCCCACCCTGGCCCAGGACTTCGGGCCCTACACCCTCACCCACGGGTTGAACGAGCTCTGGCCGGCGTGCGCCTACCCCTGAGGCTGCGCTTCAGCCTGACGCGGGTACTGGGCGCCTATCTGCTCGCGCGCGAGCTTCTCCCTCCCCCTCGTTGCGGGCTCGCAGCTCTGGCGGAGAGGCTGGGCCGGGTGGCGCTGGGGGCTGGCATCCCAGCTTCCCCAGCTCATCGAGGTCGCCACAGGCGCTCGACTCTTTCGAGTGGTGCTCGGCTTCTACTGGAAGGTCGCCCTGGCGGGCAGCCCGCCACAGACCGGGCTGGGTTTTTCCATCGGGGTGAGCGACCCCGCTCCGCAGACGGACCTCGGGAGGTGGGTGAGCCTCGATCTGCTGGCACTCGCTCTTGCCGGGTTGTTCCTGCTGGCGCCCCGGATGGGGCCAGGCTCCCAGGCTGAACCTGCCGGCGCAGGCGCCGGCTGAGCAACCTGGAGGTGTTCGATGTACGCCGGAGAAATGGGTGAGACGTTGATCATCGTGGTGGCCGACCCGGCCCCCCCAGGTGGGGCCTGAGGAGAGGCCGTGCGCATACTCCCGGTTTTGGGGGTCGTGCTGATCATCGGGGGCGCGGCCATTCTCTGGAAGCATCCCACCTACCGGACTCGCGAGGACGTCGTCACGATCGGCGACCTCAAGGCCATGGTGCTTCTCCTCGCCGCCTCCCGCCGAAACCCGTGACCCGCTAGTTGCCGGTCGGCGCGGGAGGCGCCGCTGCCGGCATCGGCATCTGCATCGGCCGGCTGGCCGGCGGAATGATGCCGCACATCCGCAGGTACTCCGCCATGTGTCCGTAATGCGTGCTGATGTGGGTCAGCGCCAGGACCACCAGCGAAAGCCGCGTGACCTGGCTCCCGCGAAACTCCACCTTCTCCAGGGCGTTCTCCGACGTCAGCCCGCGCACGGCCTCGTGACTGTAGAGGAATGAGTCCTTGAGGAACTTGAGGATCTCGGCCCGCGAGATCATCGCGGCGGGACCATTCGGCGCATTGAGTCCGGCCGGCTCGGGCTGGCCGGCCAATGGGGCCCAGATCGCGAAGTTGTCGGCGGCCACATGCTTGACCTGCTGGCCGAAGGTACGGACGCCTTTGAAGTCGCTGCCTGATATGCTCAGGCTCTCCGGGCTGAAATCGAACTTCCCCTCCGGCATCGCCTCCGCCTCATCCACGAACAGCGTTTCCTGGCTGGTGATCTCCGCGTCGATCGCGGCGGCAATCGGCGACATCGACGCCGGCGGCGCAGAACAATACGAGGAGTTTCATGGCTGCCATTCCTCCAGTTTCGCGTTCAGTGCGACGGCGACATACCGGTGGTGGAGGCGCTGCCGCCGAGCGACCATCGGCCCGGGCCGGAGTCATCGAGTCTCAAGGGGTGCCTTCCAGTGAGCCGCTGTGCTCGGCCAGGGACGAAGCGGCGGTCGCCGACCCGGCATCGAGGGCGGTGGTCCTACGCCCCGGGCAGCCCGAAGATTCACCTGCGATCCGTGCCCACCGAAAAGCGCGCGAGGCTTGCTGGGCATGGGTGCGGAATGCAACTTGTGCAGTCAGGTCAGGGGCTGCGATCCAGCAATGTGGAGGAGACATGCGCGCCTACATCCAGCTTTCGGGAGTGATCTTCGCCCTCGTCGCGATCGTGCACCTGGTCCGGGTGCTGGCGCGCTGGCCGCTTCTCATCGCGGGCTACCCGCTCCCGGCCGTCGCCTCGCTCGTCGTCCTGCTGGCCTCGGCGGGAATGAGTGCCTGGGCCTGGCGCTTGCTCACGGGGCAGGCGGGAGGGGCCGCCAGGCAGCCGCCCGGCGCCTGACTGTCGCGCCTGATGGATGACCGCCTGATCGTTCGCCGAGCGGGGCCCCGCGATGCCGCCGGCATCGCAGGGCTGAGCGAAGTCCTGGGGTATCCGGTCGAGGTCGCGACGATCGCACAGCGGCTGGGCCGCCTCCTTATCCGGCCGGAGGATGTCGCTGCGAGATCCTCGGCCTGGTCGTCGCCGCCGGGTATCGGGGACGCGGCGCGGGACGGCGCCTGGTGGAGGCGGTCGAGCGGTGGGCGGCGGAACGCGGGCTCGACGAGATGTCGGTCCGAAGCAACGTGGTGCGGCCCGACGCGCATCCATTTTACGAGCGGCTGGGATACGCGCGCACCAAGACCCAGCACGCCTACCGAAAACCGGTCGGAAACGCACCCACCCCGCGGGGCGCACCAGCACCCTGACCATTCACTCCGTCGCCATCGGGAGACCAGCGATGCACGCCGACACTGTCCTCATCATCCTGCTGACCGCACTTGGTGCCGCCGCTCTCCCCGTCTGGGCCTGGTGGCGCACCTGGCGGCGCCTCGACACCCTGCAGCGTGACCTCGGACCCCACATCGATACCGAGGCTCGGCTGGAACAGGTCGAGCGGGCGCTCGACGCGCTGACCGCGGGGCAGGCCCAGCTGGCCGAGAGCCACGACTTTCTCTTTCGCATACTGTCCGAGCGCCTTCCGGCGGGGAGCTCGCTGCCCCGCCCGGAGCGGCCAGACGTCACGACCCCTCATTGAGCGGGGCCAGGCGGAGCGACAGCCGCGCAATCGCATTGCCCGGGCGCATTTCTAAAAATCCGAGGCCAGCCATGCACCGCCGATTGTCACTTCTGCTCGTCCTCGGCCTTCCCGCCTGCCAGGGCCCGACCTCCAAGGCGCCCGCAGGCCCCGCTGCCGCGGCGAGCACGCCCGCGCCACGAGAGTCTCCGGCACCGATGTCGCACGGCGAGGCCCCCATCGGGGCCGCGATGACGGCGCCCGACCGCGCGGCCGATGCCCCGGCGCCGGGAGGGAGCCATCACCGCTACATCCGGTTCGTGACGGCCCATGTGAAGCACCAGATCGCCCCTGGGGCCGTCTATGAGGCGTGGACCTTTGATTCGATGGTTCCGGGGCCGACCGTCCGGCTGTCGGTGGGAGACACGGTCGACTTCACCCTGGTCAACGGCGGCAACATCCCGCACTCGATGGATTTTCACGCCGCCGAGTTGGCGCCCGACCGAGCATATCGCAATGTCATGCCCAACGACAGCATCCATTTCCAGTTCATCGCCCGGGTGCCCGGTGCGTTCATGTACCACTGCGGCACCGCGCCGGTCGCGGCCCATATCGCCAACGGGATGTATGGCGCACTGATCGTCGATCCCCGCACCCCCCGCCCACCGGCCCAGGAATTCGTCCTGGTCCAGAGCGAGTTCTACATGGGCGCCCCCGCCGGGGCCGATTCCAGCCACAGCATGGACTGGGACAAGGTGCTGAACGCCTTTCCCGATTACGTCGTCTTCAACGGGGTGGCATCCCGGTACGCCACCCACCCGATTCCGGTTGAGGTGGCGAAGCCCATTCGGCTCTTCGTGGTCAATGCCGGCCCCAACCGGATCAGCTCGTTCCACGTCGTGGGAGCCATCTTCGACCGGGTGCTGGCCGACGGATTCGGCCGTCCCTTCGAGGGGATGCAGACATGGAATGTGCCGGTGGGTGGTGGAGCGGTCTTCGAACTCCGCCTCGCCGAACCGGGGTTGTATCCCTTCGTGACCCACGCCTTCGCCGACGCAACCAAGGGTGCGGTCGGCGTGTTCCGCGCCGGGAATCCAGGCCAGGCGGCCAAACCATGAGTTGCTGCTCACGAAGCGGAATCCCGGGGGGTGTGGCCCGCCTTGCTCTGTTCCTCGGCCTCCTCGGCCGCGCAGGTATCGTCCTGGCGCAGGCGGGCCCGGGCACTCCGGCCACCGTCCTTGCTCAGGTCACTGCCCTCGGGCCCGACAGCGCCTTTCAGCAGTTCTATGCCGATTCGACGATGTGGCGCCAGTTGATCGGCCACCTGTCGACCGGGGATACCACCTGGCTTCCCGTGGCTGATGCTCTCGAGGCGGCCCGTTCGTCGCACGCCCGGGGCCTGAAGGAGATGGATGATGCGGTGATCGCTTCCCTCGCCCGGCAGCCGGCGGCCTTGTTCACCTACTACCTGTCGCGCGGATGGAGCACGGGGCAGATCGCGGAGGCGTTTTGCGTCGAGCTGCCCGACGCCCCGGAGGGCGCGGCCGAGGAGCTGCAGGCGGCCATCAACGCGGTCGAAGGAATCCGGGCGCCAGCCCTCAAGGAGACGAAGGACGCCTGCCTGAACGCCTTCCGGCGGCTCCAGCCGTAGTACACCAAGGGCGTTCCGTGAGGCACTTGCCTCGATCACGGGCGAGGAGGTGAATGACCGCCTGGGCGAGCTCATCCGCGAGTGGAAGGTCACCGTCGAGCAGCGCGTCCTGGCTCACCTCCCCGCCGGGGCGGTGCTGCTCGAGAGACTGTCGCCGGGCACCTCCCTCTGCCGCTGGGCCTTTGCCCAGGGTGTCCTCTCGGCCCTCTGGTCCATCGAGGATGGTGTGGCGGCAAACGATCGCCACAGCGGCCTCGCCCTGGCCCGGGCAATCCAGCCGCTGCTTGGGTAGGCTTCAGTATCCGAGGTACCACGACCGCGCGATGGTCTGTCCCTATGCCCTACGTCAATTGTCCCAACTGCGGTCAGAAGGCGCTGAGGGTCGCCACCCGGTGCCCTCAGTGCGGACTTGCCTTCGAGAGCCAGTTCTCCCAGAACCTCAGGCTTACCCCGAAGCCCCGACGGAGCCTGCTGGGATTCCTCATTGCCGGCGCGGTGATCGCGGCCCTGGTGTTTCAGGAAGTCTGGCGCAGAGTCCCCACTGCCCCGTCAACTCCGCTGCCGGCAGTGGTGGTCGATACGACCCCACTGCCCACGCCACAGAACCATCCCCAGCCTGAGCTCAAGCCCCAGCCCCAAGCCCAGGCCCGGGCGCCGAAGGCATCACCGCCCCCGGCACCGGTCAGCCCCCCGGCGGCTGCAGCGGCCCCCGTGACGGTGCCGGCTGGCCTCCCCGCAACGCAACGCCGCTACGCGAACGACTGGGTGAACGTCCGGGCAGAGCGCAGCAGCAAAGCGCCTGTGGTCCAGATTCTCCGCCCCGGCGAGATGGTCCTGGTGGACACGCTCGCGCAGGGGTGGTACCGGGTGGTGGCCGACCAGAAGATCCTGGGCCACGTCGACGCTCATTTCCTCAGCGCGACCCCGCCGCCCGCCCAGCCCTGACGCTCGCCGCAGGCCGGACTCATCCGCCGACCGGCCTCACCTTGCCGCTGCCTGATCCGGCCTGCACCTTATCCCGCGTTGGTGCGCCCCGTGGCTGGTCGGCGGCACTCGGCAGCACCAACGGCGAGGTGAACCACGATGTCCCCTGCACCGGTCGTTTTCATCCACGGCCTCTGGCTCCACGGAGAGTCGTGGAACAACTGGCTGGCACTGTTCCGCTCCAATGGGTACGACGCCGTCGCGGCGAGCTGGCCGGGTGACGGGGAGACCACGGAGGCCACTCGCCGCCATCCCTCCCCGCTTGCCGGCCACGGCATCGCCGGGATCGCGGACCACATCGCCGGTCAGTTCAGGAGCAGTGAGCGGAAGCCGATCCTCATCGGGCATTCATTTGGTGGACTCCTGGTGCAGAACCTCCTCGGCCGCGACCTCGCGGCCGCAGCCGTCGCCATCGATCCGGCCCCGATCAAGGGGGTGTGAGCGGACCATGCGGCGGCTCTGCGCGCTCCTGCTCGCCCCCTTCGTCGCCGGCTGCGTCGTCGTCCACTCGATCCAGCCGGTGGTGGCCGACAGTGCGGCGGCGCTCGATGAGCGGTTGCTCGGCAGCTGGGTGACGGTCGACGACACCGGCCACCCTGAATCCGCGACGCTGGCCCGGGCGGAGAGCGGCTACACTATCCTGTACGTGGGTGACCACGGCGATTCATCCCGCTTCAATGGGCGCCTTGGACGAATCGGGGGCCGCTGGATCCTGGATCTGAGTCCAGGAGGTGAGTCGCTCGAGATGGCGAGGCGCTGGGGAAGTTTCATGCTGCCGACCCATCTTGCGCTGGTCCTGGACATCCGGGAGCCCGAGGTGGATGTCGCGGTCCTGCAGGGCGACTCGGTGCTGGCCGGCCTCCACACAGGGCGGCTTCGCATGACCTACTTCGAGCTGCCCAATGGCGATGTGGTCCTCACCGGCAGTTCTGCGGAGCTCGCGGCCGGCCTCGCGGAGTACCTGGCCTGGCCCGGCGGCCTCGGGCCCATCGGGACCTGGCGGCGGATCGATGATTCGCCCGCGCCACAGGGCCCGTCACCCAGGTGAGGGGGGATCCCACGCGCAAGGCGATTCTGCCGCTGGCCCAGGTCTACCGGCTGATCGAGCCGGGGCCGGTGGTCCTGCTCACGACGGCCAGGAAGGGGCGGGCCGACGTCATGGCCATGTCCTGGCACATGATGATCGAGTTCGAGCCGCCGCTCATCGGCTGCATCGTGAGCAACCGCAACTACAGTTTCCAGGCGCTGAAGGCCACGAGGGAGTGCGTCATCAACATTCCGACCGTCTCCCTGGCGGCTGCGGTCGTGGGATGTGGGAACAACTCCGGGCGTCGACTGGACAAGTTTGAGGCGTTCGGCCTCACGCCCGTCGAGGCCTCGCGTGTCGGGGCGCCGCTCATCGCTGAGTGCTTTGCCAGCCTCGAATGCCGGGTGGTCGACACCCTCCTCGTCAACAAGTACAACCTGTTCATCCTGGAGGTCGTCCGGGCCTGGCACGACCGCACCGTACAACGGGCGCAGACCATCCATCACCTGGGCCGTGGCACCTTCATGGTGGCCGGGAGGCGAATCACTCTGCCCTCACGGATGAAATAGGCGCAAGGAGATCGGCACATGATCTGCCGGATCTGGCATGGATGGACCACCCGCGAGAACGCCGACGCGTACGAGCACCTGCTTCGCACCGAGATCATTCGGGGAATCGCCGCCCGCGGACTCCAGGGCTACCGGGGCATCGACCTGCTCCGGAAAAGCGATGATGGACTCGTGGCCTTCGTCACCCTGATGTGGTTCGACTCGCTCGAGGCCGTGCGAGCTTTCGCGGGTCCCGGCTACCTGGCCGCTGTCGTTCCGCCCGCGGCGCAGGCCCTCCTGTCGCGGTACGATCGGGAGGCCACCCATTACGAAGTCCGGGAGCGAACCGCCCATGGGTGACCGGCGATGCCGGCGCCAGGAACCGGGCTCCTCCCCGGCCGAGTGACCTGGCATGCGACCGCGAATCACGATGCTAACCCTCGGCGTGGATGACCTCGACCGCGCGCTCGCCTTCTACCGCGACGGCCTCGGCTTTGCCACCAGGGGCATCGTCGGCAGGGAATTCGAGCACGGTGCCGTCGTCTTCTTCCAGCTCCAGGCGGGGCTCCAGCTGGCGCTCTGGCCCCGGGCCAGCATCGCCCACGATACGGGTCTGCCACGGACCCCCTCGAGCCCGACCGAGCTGACCATCGGCCACAACGTCAACGACAAGGGGACGGTCGACGCACTCATGGAGCGGGCCCGCCACGCGGGAGCGCGCATCGTCAAGCCGGCGCAGGCGACCTTCTATGGCGGCTATGCGGGCTATTTCCAGGACCCCGACGGGCACCTCTGGGAAGTCGCCTGGAACCCAAAGCTCGTGGTGGATGACCAGGGGTGAGACCAGGGCGCCATTGATCGGGGGCGTAGCCCATGTCACGCATCATGCTCGCGACAATCTGCGGGGTCGCCTTCGGAACCATCGCGGCGGCCACCATGCTGCCCATGACCTTCCCCGGCAAGCGTACGGCGATCACGGCGGCATTCCTGGATCGATTCGCCATCGGGTTCGTCATCGGAGTCGCCGATCTGCCATGGCCGGGGTGGGCCACCGGCCTGTTCTTCGGCCTCCTCCTGAGTGCGCCGTCAGCCATAATCACAAAGGCGTGGGCCCCGATCCTCGGCCTCGGTGCCGTCGGCGGCGTGATCATCGGGGTGCTGGTCGCCCACTTCGCACCCGTTGTCATGGCGGCCTGAACGGCGCCGACCCGGAGGGCTCGTGACTCAACTCCCTGCGTTCTGGCGAAGAGGCCTGCGCTTCGTCCTGCTGCTGGCCTCGCCGCTGGCCATCGGCCAAGGGCTGGCGGCCCAGTCCGAACCGCCGCAGCCTGGACACTGGTCGTGTCAATCGGCCATCGTCGATAACACCATCTATTCCAGCGCGGTATTCGACGCGGCCGCGCTGATGAACGAGGTTCAGACCGGATTTCAGCAGTTCCTCGCGGCCAAATACGGATTCAAGAACCAGGTCTTCTGTGGCCGGGCCGACATGTCCGGCTCGACCCTCGCGGGCCTCGAGGCCGGTGTGAAGGATCGGGACGCCCAGCTCCGCAATAGTGGCAAGCAGGTCGTCGAGACGGGGTGGACCTTCACCCCGGCGAGCGCCAGGCTGCCCTATGTCTGTTCCGGAGCCGTGACGGTGCGGAAGGCCGGCCAGACGCAGGGTCTCTTCTACGTGACCGGTGTGTTGGAAATGCCGGGTTCGGTCGTGAGCGGCCTGAAGGCAGCGTGGCATGATTACCTGAACGGACTTCACCCGGGCTTTCTCATCAATCCGGAGATCTGCAACCTGATGTCCGCCGATCCCGCCACCCGCCAGACCCAGCTCAACTCGATGGTGGACCAGTGGAAGGCGGGGAATTACGAGATCACCACCGTCAACTGGACCTGGCAACCGGGCCAGACCGTTGCCAACCCCGCCGACCAGGAGCCCGGGTACTATTGCCAGATGCTCTCGGCCGACGACAAGATCTGGTATGTCACCGAAGTGCTCCCGGTCGAGGGAGCACTCAACTTGGCGACCTACAACAGCGCGTGGGCGAAATACGTTTCCACCACCCTCAAGCTCGGGCCGTATTTCGGCCGGGGCGGCTGCGAATCCGGCCCGATGAAGAACGAGCGGCAGGCCCGGGCCGCCCGGAAGGAGCAGTTGAACGGCACCGCGGGCGAGAAGATCTTCGAGGTGGACTGGAGGTACACACCGGGCCAGGAGGCGGCCCCGCCTTCGAGCGCTGCGCCGCCCCCCACCACTGCACCGACAGCCCACGCGGCACCGCCGGCAGGCCCGGCCCCAAAGCCCCAGGAGATAGCCTACTTCTGCCAAAGCGTCATTCAGCCGGGAAACGGACAAGGCCCGCCCACGTATTACCTGACCGGGGCGTTCAGCAGCGCCACCCCGCTGGCCGCCATCAACCAGGCCTGGCAGCAGCACGTCGTCGACGCCTGGCACCCGGGCGGCCAGGCGCGGAGCCGATGCATCCGGCTCTCACCGTATCCGGCGGCGCAGCAGGGCATGATCAACGCCATCACCAACGCGGCCAGGGGAAGCAAGGCGCAACTCATCAAGGTCGACTGGCGGCCGTGAGCACAGATACCAGGTTCACCAGACTATGGAGGAGCCGATGGCCAAGTGTCCATATTGCAAGCAGGGAGTCACGCTGGAGAGGACCAGGCGCGAAGTCGGCACTGCCCCGGACGACGTGCACAAGGACGTCGTCGGCGTGGTGAAGAAAGAGATCATGTACTCCTGCCCCCACTGCGATTCGGTGCTCGGGTTCGGCTTCTTCTTCGGCGGCCTGCTGACGGGGCGACCGTAGGCTCCAGCGGCGCGGACCGCGGCACGCGCGCGAAGGGAGGGTCCCATGGACCCGTGGCACCAGTTCTGGAACCAGTTCTTCTTTCAACTGTCGACCATTCTCCCGTATGTCGCCGCAGGCGCGGCGGGCCTCATTGCACTGTCCCTCACACCGCTCGGCCGGGGCCTGACCCGCTACCTGCGGGAATCCCGCTCCAGCCAGGGACAAGCGGCCGGCCTGGAGGAGACCTTGTCGGCCATCAGGGCGGACCTCGCCGAGGTGCTGGAGCGCCAGGATTTCCTGGAACGCGCCCTCGCCCAGCACCGGCTCCCTCCGGAGGCTGCGAACCCGGCGGCGCCGGATCCCTCCCGGATCGTCGAGCCCCCCTCGAGCCGAGTCCGCACGCCGACCGGAGGATCCTGACCCGCCGGGTGCCGCGGCATTATCTTCGTTCATGACCCACGATCGACCGCAGTCCCGCCGCGAGGAACTGGTCAACGCCCTGACACACGGCTCCGGGCTGGCCGCCAGTCTCGCCGGCCTGCCGCTGCTGATCTGGATGTCGATCTCCAGGGGCGACATCCGGCAGATCGTGGCCTGCAGCATCTTCGCGACCAGCCTGGTGGTCCTCTACGCGGCCTCGACCATCTACCATGCTCTCCCGACCTCTCGGGCCAAGCACGTCCTCCGGATCGTCGATCATGTCGCGATCTACCTGCTGATTGCCGGGAGCTACACTCCATTCACACTCGGGGTGCTCCGTGGCGCCTGGGGGTGGACTCTCTTCGGACTGGTGTGGGCGGCGGCGGCCGTCGGGATCCTCCACAAGACCGTCCTCGGCTTCCGTTTTCCCCGGCTCTCGATCCTCATGTACCTGGGCATGGGCTGGCTGGCCGTCGTGGCCATCGGCCCCCTCGCCAGGGCGCTTCCCCCCGCCGGGCTGGCCTGGCTCATCGCGGGGGGACTCTGCTACACGGCGGGCGTCGTGTTCTACGTCCGCGACCACCTCCCCTACCGGCATGCCTTCTGGCATCTCTTCGTCGTGGCCGGCAGCGGCTGCCATTACGCGGCCGTCCTGTGGTACGCCACGGGGCCGCTCCACTAGGGCGGCGCCGTGCGCTGCTGAGGCTCGCCCGATGATTCCGAAGGCCGTCAAGCTGGCCCTGGTCTGCCTTCTGTGTTTCTTCACAATCGCGCTCGCGATCCTGCTTGCGGAGCGGCTGTGGGGGCACTAACTCCCAGTCACCACTACCGGAGGCGCCAATGACCAGGAACATGGGGCTCGTCGATCGTTCCATTCGCATCGTGGCTGCGCTCGTCATCGCCGGCCTCTACTTTACCCACCGCATCAGTGGCACCGTCGCCATCGTCCTCATGGTCTTCGCTGTGGTCTTCGTCGTCACCAGCTTCATCTCGTGGTGCCCGGCCTACCTGCCGTTCGGCATTTCAACGCGCGGCAAGAACGAGCAGTAACGAAAGGAATGTCGCCATGGCCCTCCGCTCAGGGATCTACATTGTCCCCACCCACCGCTGGTACATCGAGCGGACCGTCTGGTTCATCGCCGGATGCGTCCTCCTCACGGCGACTGCGCTGGCTCGCTTCGTCAATCCGCTCTGGGTGCTCCTGGTGATCGCGACCGCCGTCGCCTCCATTGCGGTGTCGCTCACCGGCTTCTGCATCGTGGGCAACGTGCTGGCCCGCCTGGGGTTCACCCCCATGCTGGCCCGGCCCGGCTGGAAGCCGGGGGATCTCTACTTCATGCAGACCGACAAGTGGTACCTCGAGCGGCGGATCTACATGGCGGTCGGGATCAACCTCACGGTGGCGTCAATTCTCTCCCTGGTGGTCAGCCCCCTATGGCTGCTGTTCACGGCGTTTGTGGGCGGGGCGATGGTGTGGTTCGCCGCCACCGGCTACTGCATCATGGCCAACGGGCTCTACTGGCTCGGCGCGGAGCCCCGCCTGGCCCCCCTCTGCGAGACGGCAAGCCGCGGGGATCCGGCCGCCACCCGTCAGGCGCCGGCCTAGCAACCTCGCGGTCCGATCCCGGCCAGGGCCCTTCGGCGGATGCAGACCCCCCTGACCCCGCTCGCCTTCGCCCGCCGCGCTCGCTCGCTCTACGGCGACCGCGAGGCGGTCGTCGATGGCGATCAGCGCTGGAGCTACGCCGAGTTCTTCGACCGCTGCGATCGCTGGTCGTCGGTCCTCCAGCGCCTTGGCGTGACTGCCGGCGACCGCGTGGCCTACATCGCCCCCAACACGCACGCCCAGCTCGAGGGATTCTATTCCGTTCCCCAGCTCGGGGCCGTGATCGTCCCGCTCAACTACCGTCTCCTCCCCGCCGACTGGACCTACATGGTGAACCACTCGGGGAGCCGCGTCCTCTGCGTCCACGCAGACTACCTCGACCTGGTCGACACCGTCCGGCACGAGATGCCGGCGGTCGAACACTTCGTGGCGCTGGAGGGAAGCGGCCGGGGCTGGCTCGCCTACGAGGAGCTGCTCGCCGGGGCGTCGCCGGAATTCACCCGCCCCGGGATCGCCGAGGGGGACCTGCTCTCGATCAACTACACCAGCGGTACCACCTCGAAGCCCAAGGGCGTGATGATCACCCACCGCAACGTCTGGGTAAACGCCGTGGGACTGATGGTCCATCAGCCGATGAGCTGCGCCGACCGCTATCTCTGGACCCTGCCGATGTTCCATGCCAACGGGTGGACCTTCGTGTGGATCATCACCGCGGTCGGGGGCACGCACATCTGCGCCCGCAAGGCGGACACCCCCACGGTGTATGGACTCCTGGCCCGGGAACGCGCCACCATGCTCTGCGCGGCGCCGACGGTGCTGATCATGATCGCGAACGCACCCGACGAGCTGCGCGCGACGGCGCCGCGTGGGGTGCGGGTCTTCACGGCGGGCGCCGCCCCGGCGGCCCACACGATCGAACGCGTCGAGGCTGGGCTGGGCTGGACCATCACGCAGATCTACGGGCTGACCGAGACCTCTCCCATCATGAGCATCTGCGAGCCGCGCCCGGAACACGACGCCCTTTCGACCGCCGACCGGTCCCGGATCAAGGCGCGCCAGGGGGTGGATCTGATCACCTCCGGCGAGATGCGGGTGGTGGACGAGCAGGGCGAGGAAGTGCCGCGCGACGGGGCCACCATCGGCGAGATCGTGGCCCGGGGGAACGTCGTCATGGACGGCTATTACCGCGACCCCGAGGCCACGGCGCGCGCCTTTGCCGGCGGCTGGTTCCACACGGGAGACGCCGCGGTGGTGCACCCGGACGGCTACCTGGAGATCCGGGACCGGCTCAAGGACGTGATCATCAGCGGGGGCGAGAACATTTCCTCGATCGAGGTCGAGGGCACCCTGCTGCGGCACCCGTCGGTGCAGGAAGTCGCGGTCGTCGGGCTGCCGCACGAGACCTGGGGCGAGGCCCCCCATGCCTTTGTCGTGCTGCGGCCCGGCTCGACGCTCACCGAGGAGGAGCTGCGGGGGTTTGCGCGCGAGCGTCTCGCCGGCTTCAAGGTGCCCAAAGGCGCGACCTTCGTGACGGAGCTGCCCAAGACGGCCACTGGCAAGATCCAGAAGTATGTCCTGCGCGGAGGACGCGGGGCCGTCGCGCCACAGTGAGGCGGCCCTTCTATATTCCGGGGAACCGGAGCGACTCGTGACCACACTTTCCCCCACCGACCGGCTGCGCGGACTCCGCGTGCTGATCGGAAACACCCCCCTCCTCGCCATCGAGTACTCGGTGGATGCTGGCGAGCCCCGCCGCCTCTACGCCAAGGCGGAGAGCCTGAACCTGACCGGCAGCATCAAGGACCGGATGGCCCTCCACATGCTCAGGCGAGCCCGGGAGTCGGGGGAACTCAAGCCCGGCGGCCTGATCGTCGAGGCGACCAGCGGCAACACCGGGATCTCCTTCTGCGCGGTCGGCCGCGCCCTCGGCCACCCGGTCACCGATCTTCATGCCCGACTGGATGAGCGCGGAGCGGATCGCGCTGATCAAGTCGTTCGGCGCCACGATCCGTCTGGTGTCCAAGGAGGAAGGCGGCTTCCTCGGGTCGATCGCCCAGGCGGAGGCGCTCGCGGCCGCGACCCCCGGGGCGTTCCTCCCCCGCCAGTTCGACAACGACGAGAATTCCGAGGCCCATTTCAGGACCACGGGGCCCGAAATCTGGTCCCAGCTGGGCAACGAGGGGCTGGCGCCTGACGCCTTCGTGGCCGGGGTTGGTACCGGCGGCACGATCATGGGCACCGGGCGCTTCCTGCGCAGCAAGCGCCCGTCGCATCCGCCTCCATCCGGTCGAGCCGGCCAACTCGCCGACGCTCTCCACCGGTCACAAGGTGGGCAAGCATCGCATCCAGGGCATCAGCGACGAGTTCATTCCGGCCATCGTGCGGCTCGACGAGCTCGACCGGGTGCTGGCGGTGGATGACGGTGATGCCATCCTGATGGCACAGCGGCTGGCCGGCGAGCTGGGGCTCGCCGTGGGGATTTCGAGCGGCGCGAATCTGCTCGGCGCGATGGAGGTGCAGGATGACCTGGGCGGTGAGGCGGTGGTGGTCACCGTCTTTCCCGACTCGAACAAGAAGTACCTCAGCACCGACCTGCTGCGCGAGGAACCGGTCAAGCCGGAGCACTGGACTCCGCGCGTGCAACTGCTCGGCTTCCGGGCGATCAACCGGGTCTGCGAGGTCTGCTTCGATCCGGCCGACCCGGCGAGCGCTCCGGCGGGGTTCTTCCAGATCGGACTCAGGGGCCGAGAGGTACCTACCAGGAAGAAAGGAAAGAGGTCGGACCATGACGATCCGCATAGGTGACGAAGCCCCCGATTTCACGGCCGAGACGACCGAGGGGACCATCCGCTTTCACGAGTGGATCGGCAACCGGTGGGCGATCCTGTTCTCGCATCCCAAGGACTTCACCCCGGTCTGCACCACCGAACTCGGCTACATGGCCAGCCTCAAGCCCGAATTCGACAAGCGCAACACCAGGGTCATCGGCCTCAGCGTCGACCCGGTGGGCGACCACGCCCGCTGGCTTGCCGACATCAGAGAGACCCAGGGTCACGCGGTCAACTACCCGCTGATCGGCGACGCCGACCTGCACGTCGCCAAGCTCTATGACATGATCCATCCCAATGCGGCGGCGGGGAAGCGGACGGCGGCGGACAACTCGACCGTGCGATCGGTCTTCCTGATCGGTCCCGACAAGAAGGTCAAGGCGATGATCGTCTACCCGATGAGTACAGGCCGGAATTTCGACGAGGTACTCCGTCTGCTGGACTCGGTCCAGCTGACCGCGGCGCACACGGTGGCGACCCCGGTCAACTGGAAACCGGGCCAGGACGTGATCATCCCGACCTCCGTCTCGGACGAGGATGCCAGGAAGAAGTACCCGCAGGGATTCAAGACGGTGAAGCCGTACCTGCGAACGGTGCAGCAGCCGAAATAGCCGGCGGCGGCGGGGCCCTCAGCAGATCCTCGGCAGCTGGTCGCCGGGGAGCATGTCCACCACCCGGGTTCCGCCCACCACGGTCCGCAGCACGACGTAGCCCGGGTGGTCAGCCACGACCCGTCCGAGGATCGCGGCGTCCCGTCCCAGCGGATGGCCCCGCAGCGCCGCGAGCGCCGCGCTCGGCCTGCTCGGCCGCGACGATCGCCACCAGCACGCCCTCGTTGGCCACGTACAGCGGGTCGAGGCCGAGCATCTCGCAGGCCGCCGCCACGTCGCCGGGCACCGGGAGCGCACTCTCCTCGAGCATCATGCCGACCCCGGACGCCTGCGCGATCTCGTTGAGCGCGCTGGCGAGGCCGCCGCGGGTCGGATCGCGCAGCACCGCGACATCGGCGCCGACGGCTCGCGCAGCCGCTCCACCAGCGGTGCGAGGTTGGCGGTGTCGCTCTCGATGGTGCTCTCGAAGGCGAGCCCTTCCCGCACGGCCATGATCGCCATCCCGTGGCGGCCGAGCGGGCCGCTCACGATGATCACGTCGCCGGGACGGGCCCGGTCGGGGGCGGGCCGGAACGCCGGATCGAGCAGGCCGATACCGGTCGTGTTCAGGTACAAGCCGTCCGCCCTGCCCCGCTCGACCACCTTGGTGTCGCCGGTGATCAGGGGGACTCCCGCCTCGCCGGCCGCCTGCGCCATCGTCCGCACGATGCGGTCGAGCGTATCCAGCGACAGCCCTTCCTCCAGCACGAAGCCCGCCGTCAGGTAGAGCGGCCGGGCGCCCATCATGGCGACGTCGTTCAGGGTGCCGTGCACCGCGAGGGCGCCGATGTTGCCGCCCGGGAAATTCGAGCGGGCTCACCACGAAGGTGTCGGTCGAGACCACGATCTCGCTCTCGCCCACCGGGACCACGGCGCCGTCGCCCAGGTGGGCCAGGTAGGGATTGCCGAGGTGCGGGAAGAACCGCTCGCGCAGCAGCGCGGCGCTGAGCTTGCCGCCCGACCCGTGGCCCAGCTGCACGCGGGCCGGATCGGTCAGCGGCACCGGGCAGGTGAGGCCGTCGAAGCGTACCGCGGTCATGGGATCAATGCTCCGTGCGTGCCGGCTGGCGGAACCGGGCGTAGTTGTAGTAGGCGGCGCAGGCGCCCTCCGAGGACACCATCGGCGCGCCCAGCGGGTGCTCCGGTGTGCAGCGGGTGCCGAAGGCGGCGCACTGCGGCGGCTTGAGATTGCCCCGCAGCACATCGCCGGCCCGGCACTCCGAGGGCTCCGTCACGCTGAGCGACTCGAGCCCGAACCGCAGCTCGGCGTCGAAGTCGGCGTACTCCTCCCGCAGCACCAGTCCGCTCCGCGGGATGGTGCCGATGCCGCGCCACTGCCGGTCGGCCAGCCGGAAGACCCGGCGCGACCAGCTCCTGGGCCGGGCGGGTGCCCTCGCGGCGCACGCTGCGCACGTACTGGTTCTCCACCTCGTGGCGCCCGGCCTCGAGCTGCTGCACCGCCAGCGAGCATCCCCTCGAGGATGTCCACCGGCTCGAACCCGGTGACCACGATCGGCACCCGGTACTGCTCGGCGATCGGCTCGTACTCCTCCCACCCCATCACCGCGCAGACGTGACCGGCGGCCAGGAAGGCCTGCACCCGGTTGTCCGGCGAGGCGAGGATCGCGGTCATCGCGGGCGGCACGGTGACGTGGGAGACCAGGATGCTGAAGTTGCTGCACCCCGAGTTCCCGGGCCCGCCACACCGCCATCGCGTTGGCCGGCGCCGTGGTCTCGAATCCGACCGCGAAGAAGACCACCTGCGAGTCGGGCGACCGGATGGCCAGCTCCAGGGCATCGAGCGGCGAATAGACCACCCGGACGTTGCCGCCCCGGGCCCGGACCTGCTGCAGGTCGCATTCCGATCCCGGGACCCGGAGCATGTCGCCGAACGAGGTGAAGATCACGTCGGGGCGGGCCGCGAGCAGCGAGCGCCTTGTCGATCTGCTCCAGCGGCGTGACGCAGACCGGGCAGCCGGGCCCGTGGATCATCTCGACCGCACCCTCCAGCAATTCGTCGAGTCCCTGCCGGACGATGGTGTGGGTCTGGCCGCCGCACACCTCCATCAGCGTCCAGGGGCGGGTGGCCGTCGCGCGGATCTTGCCGATCAGCGCCTGGGCCACGCCGCGGTCGCGGTACTCGCTCAGGTATTTCATGCGGCCTCCCCGGCGGCGGGCCGGGCCAGGCTCCGATCCGCCACCTCCCGCATCCAGTCCAGCTCCTCCAGCTGGCTCATCTCCTTGAGCACCTCGAAGGTGCGCCGGGCCTCGGCCTCGTCCACCTTGCTGATCGCGAAGCCGACGTGGACGACCACGAAGTCGCCCGATCGACACCTCGTCGGCGACGTAGGCGAGGCAGACCTCGCGCTTGACGCCGCCGAAGTCCACCGTGCCCATCAGCAGCCCGCGGTCATCGCGGGTGTCGAGGATGCGGCCGGGAATGCCGAGGCACATGGGTTACCTCCGGGCGGAGAGAATGGCCGCGGCCATCGCGGCCTGGCCGTAGCTGATGGCCCCGTCGTTCGGGGGGAGGGCGCGGGGGAGCAGGACCCGGAACCCCCGCCGCTTCAGCCGCGAGCGCAGCGAGGCGAGCAGGCGGGCGTTCTGGAACACCCCGCCGCCGAGAACGACGGTCGAGAGACCCACCGGCTCCGCCGTCCGGGCCACCAGGTGCTCGGTCGCCCGCGGCGACGCTGGCGTGGAAATCCGCGGCGAGGTCGCCGGGATGCGCGCCGCGCTGCCGGCGGAGGGCGAGCCAGGCGAGCAGCGGAACGGGATTCATCTGCCAGGCGCCTTCGCCGTCATCCTCGATCGGGACCTCGAACTCCGAGCCCAGGCGGTCGCCGGCCAGGGCCTCCAGCTCCATCGCCGCCTGGCCCTCGTAGGCCGACACCAGCCGGAGGCCGATCACGGCCGCGGCGGCGTCGAACAGCCGGCCCATCGAGGAGGCGAGCGGGGCGTTGATCCGGGCCTCCAGCTGCCGCTCGGCGACCGCACGCTCGGCGGCGGGAACCGCGGCAAGCATCGGGGCCATCGCCAGCCGGGCCTCCAGGTCGAGGGAGGCGTAGCCCAGGGCCACCCGCCAGGGTCGACGGGCGGCGAGATCGCCGCCGGGCAGCGGGGCGTAGCGGAGGTGGCCGAGCCGCTGGAAGCCGGCTGCAGGTCGCCGGCGAGGATCTCGGCGCCCCAGACCGCGCCCGTCGGTTCCGTAGCCGGTGCCGTCGTAGGCCACGCCGAGCACCGGGTCGGTCACACCGTGCTCGGCCATCACCGCGGCGATGTGCGCGTGGTGGTGCTGGACAGCGAGGGTCGTGGGGAGTCCCAGCTCCGGCGCGATCCGGGTGGAGAGGTAGCCGGGATGGAGATCGTGGACCACGGCCTCGGGGTCGATGCCGAACAGCCGGCGATAGACCGCCAGCATGAGCCGGAAGTGTTCCAGCCTTTCCAGGTTCTCCAGGTCGCCGATGTGCGGACTCACCCAGGCCCGGTCGCCGTGGACCAGGGTGAAGGTGTTCTTGAGATGCGGGCCGACGGCGAGCAGGGGAACGGGCGAGGCGACCGGCAGCGCCAGCGGCAGCGGCGCGTAGCCGCGGGCCCGGCGGAGGCAGATCGCACATCGTCGTCGACCACGCGCAGCACCGAATCGTCGGTAGCGGGAGAGGATCTCGCGGTCGTGCATCAGGAAGCCGTCGGCGATCGCCGCTCAGCCGCTGGCGCGCCTCCCCGTTGCCGATGGCGATCGGCTCCTCGCTCCGATTGCCGCTGGTCATCACCAGGGGCCGGCCCACCGCCTCCAGCAGCAGGACGATGGAGCGGTGTCGAGGGGAGCATGAGGCCGACGGTGTCGAGCCCCGGGGCCACCGACGGGCGCCAGCGGATTGTCCAGCCGGGCGCCCAGCAGAACGATCGGGACGCTCCGCCGCTCGCAGCAGCCGGGCCTCGAGACCATTGACCATCGCGATGCGTGCGGGCCTCCTCGAGGGTCCGGACCATCACGGCGAACGGCTTGGCCTCCCGCCGCTTCCGGCGCCGCAGCTCGCGCACCGCGGCTTCACTGGTGGCGTCGCAGGCCAGGTGAAAGCCGCCGAACCCGCGGAGTGCCACGATCCCTCCGTCGGCGAGCAGGGCGGCGGTCCGGGCCAGCGCGGCCTCGCCGCGGGACTCCACCTCCTCCGCCCCCGCGCGCTCGAACCAGAGCGCCGGTCCGCAGGCCGGGCAGCTGTTGGTCTCGGAGTGATGCCGCCGATCGCCGGGCGTGTCGTACTCGCGCGGCGCAAGCCGGGCACTGCGCGAAGGCGACCATCGTCGTCCGTTCCCGGTCGTACGGCAGCTGGCTCGATGACGGTGAAGCGCGGGCCGCAGTCGGTGCAGGTGATGAAGGGGTAGCGGTAGCGGCGGTTGGCGGGGTCGGCCAGCTCGCGCTCGCAGGCCGGGCAGAGCGCCACGTCGGGCGGGACCGGCAGCGCGGCGCCCGGGCTGCTCGTCACTCTCCTCGATGGTGAACCGCTCGAGGCCGAGCGGAGCCGAGGCGCGGACTTCGACCGTCTCGATGCGCGGCCAGCGGCGGGGCCTCGGCGCGGAGCGCCTCCAGGAACTCCGGCGATCGCCTGGTCGGTGCCCTCGAGGGCGAGCTGCACCTCGCCGGAGGCGTTGCGGACCCAGCCGCCCAGCTGGTGCCGCAGGGCGAGCCGGTGGACGAAGGGGCGGAAGCCGACCCCCTGCACCACGCCGCGCACGTGAACCCGGCAGGCGGTGCGGACGAGCGGCACGGTCGCGGTCATACTGCCGCGGGGCGCGCGACCTGCTGCCGGAGGAAGTCGAACCACTCCTCCAGTCCCTCGCCGGTGCGCGCGGAGGTGAGGAAGAACTGGAGCTCGGGATTCACCTCCCGGGCAAAGGCGATGGCCCGGTCCACGTCGAAGTCGAGATGGGGCAGCAGGTCGATCTTGTTGAGCACGGCGTAGCGCGCCATCCGGAACATCTTGGGATACTTGAGCGGCTTGTCCTCGCCCTCGGTGACCGAGAAGACCACGATCTTGGCCGCCTCGCCGAGGTCCCAGCTGGCGGGACAGACCAGGTTGCCGACGTTCTCGATGAAGAGGAGCCGGGTCCGCGCGAGGTCGATCGCGTCGAGGGCCGATCAGCACCTGCGGGCGTCGAGGTGGCAGGCGCCGCCGGTCACCACCGCCTGCACCAGCCGGTCGGTGTGCCGGGCCAGCCGGTCGGCGTCGTTCTGGGTCTGCACGTCGCCGGTGACGACGGCGATGTCCAGCTCCTCGCCGAGCGACGTCGAGCGTCCGCTCGAGCAGGCTGGTCTTTCCCGACCCCGGCGAGGAGACGAGGTTGAACGCCGTCACCCCGGCGTCGGCCAGGCGGCCGCGGACCTGCGGCGGCCAGCTCGTCGTTCCGGGCCATCACCCGCTCGCGCACGTCAATCGTCCGGACGGTCATCATCCACCTCCAGGTAGCTCACCCGGAGATCGTCGCCCCTGCCGGGAATGCAGCTCGAGCCGGGCCCCGGCGAACGGCGGCTGCGCCAGCAGCGCCTCCAGGCAGAAGCGGAAATTGTCCACCTCGATCCCCGCATCGTCGCCGATTTCGACCGCGACCGCCCGCACCGCATGCGCCCCGTGGGGCTCGGCATGCAGCTCCGCGATCCGGCAGACCTCGAGGGCCAGGCTCAGCTCATGCACCGAGCGGCACCATCCGGCGGCGGCATTCGATGCCCCCAGCTGGCCAGGCGGGCCACGACCGCGAGCAGCACCGGCTCCACGGCGTCCTCCAGCGACACCGGTGAGCGCCGTGGAGAGGACGACCTCTCCGGGCTCGGCGCCGATGGCCACGGTCTCCGCCGGGAGGGTCCCGCGGAGCTCGGCCAGCGCCAGCACTTCCTTGAGGTCGATCTGGTGCGGGGAGAGCTTGTGGGCGAGGTACCGGGGCAGGTGCTCGCGTTCGAGCTGCACGACCGTCCCCGCCGGCGCTCCCGGTCCGGATCGCGTCGATCAGCACCAGCCGGTCGGCGTCCTCGATCAGGGGAAGCAGGTTCATCCCCCAGGTGCCGCCGTCCACCAGCTCCACCGCGTCAGGGATGTCCCACTCCTCCCGCAGCCGGTCGAGCACGGCGAGGCCGAGCCCGTCGTCACCCATGAGCGGATTGCCCAGTCCGAGCACGACCGTCGAGGGCTCAGGCATTGTCGCCGTCGATGAACTTCTCGCGGGCCGGAACGAAGCGCCCGCCGCTGATGATGGAGGAGATCACCCCGGTCCGCTCCAGGTGGTCGGCCCGGATGGCCAGGTAGATGTGGATCGGGATGAAGATCAGGAACGCCCAGGTCAGCACGTGGTGGACGAACCGGACGATCGGCATGCCGCCCATGACGATGCCCACCCAGTTGAAGGCGCGATAGAAGAACCCCGCCGGGTTGGACTGGCCGTACATGCGCGAAGCCGGTCACCACCATCGTCATCGCGCAGAGCGTAGATGCCGGTGTAGCTCAGCTGCTGCAGCGGATTGTGGCCGAGGTAGTGGGGCGCCTTTTCCGGCTGGATCATCAGGTAGAACTTGACCTGCTTCCACATGTTGGCCCAGTCGCGGGGCGGACCGGGAACAGCGCCGGCCAGCGCTCGAACTTGTTGCCGGCGAAGAGCCAGTAGACCCGGACGATTCCGGTGGTGACGAAGAACGCTGCCGCCGCGAAGTGGATGAACCGGATCCGTCCCATCAGGTAGTGGTCGGCGGTGTCGCCGCCCACGACGAAGTACGGCATCCCGATGTAGAGCCCGGTGACCACCAGCGTCAGGATGGCAGAACGCGGCGATCCAGTGCATCGCCCGGATGGGCCATTCCCACAGGTAGACCCAGTGGTAGTCGCCGCTGGGCGGCGGAATCTTGTGGGCCAGGCTGATCCCACGCTTGGCGTGGGGCGCCGGCCGGGGAGGGGTGGCGGTCATTGGACCTTGACCTCCGTCACCAGGTTCCCGTCGGTGTCCAGGACGTGGACGCCGCAGGCCATGCAGGGATCGAACGAGTGGATCGTCCGCAGGATCTCGAGCGGCTGGTCGGGCTTGAGCAGCGGATGGTTGTCGATCAGCGCCGCCTCGTAGGGGCCCATCTGGCCCTTGCCGTCACGCGGCGAGCAGTTCCAGGTGCTGGGCACCACGCACTGGTACTGGGTGATCTTGCCGTTCTCGATCTGCACCCAGTGGCCCAGCGCGCCGCGCGGCGCGTCGAGGAAGCCGTAGCCCCGGACCTCCTTGTCGGCCAGGTCGAGGGCTCCCACTTGTCCTTGTTGAAGGTCTGGGTGTCGCCGCTCTTGACCCGGTCGATCAGCTGCCCGTACCAGACGTTCATCTGCCGGGCCAGCAGCAGCGGTCTCGATGCCGCGGGCGGCGGTCCGGCCCAGGGTCGAGAAGAGGGCCGCGGGGCCCACCTGCAGCTTGCCCAGCACCTCTTCACAGTGTCCTGGATCTCCGGATGGCCGGCGGCGAAGCCGACCAGCATCCGCGACAGCGGCCCGACCTGCATCGGCAGGCCGTCGTACCGGGGCGCCTTCATCCAGGTGTACTTCTTCTCGCCCTGCAGGTAGGTCCACGGCGTCGGCGGGCCGGTGTACTTGGCCTTGGTCTCGCCGTTGAAGGGATGGAGACCGACGGCGTCCCCGTCCCCGTATTCGTACCACGAGCTGTTGATGAACTCCTGCACCTTGGACGGATCGAAGGGATGGACCTTGGTCAGGTCCTTGTCGAGGATGATGCCGCGGGGGAAGTACAGCTTGTCGAGGTCCTTGATCGTCCCCTGCGGGAAATTCCCCGTACGTCATGTAGTTCGGGACCCCGCCGCCGATCGAACCCCAGTCCTTGTAGAAGCCGGCGATCGCGAGCAGGTCGGGGAAGTACACCTGCTCCACGAACCGCTGGGCCCGCGTGATCATCCCCTGGATCTCGGCGAAGCGCACCGCGTTGATCGTGGCGGTGTCGTCGAGGTTGATGGCCGAGGCCATGCCGCCGACCAGGAAGTTCGGGTGGGGGTTCTTGCCGCCGAAGATCGTGTGCAGCCGGATGACGTCGCGCTGCCAGTCGAGCGCCTCCAGGTAGTGCGCCACCGCGAGCAGGTTCACCTCGGGCGGCAGCTTGTAGGCCGGGTGGCCCCAGTAGCCGTTGGTGAAGATCCCGAGCTGGCCGCCGGAGACGAAGGTCTTCAGCCGGTTCTGCACCTCGGCGAAGTAGGTCGCCGAGTTGTTGGGCCAGGGCGAGATCGACTTGGCGATCTTTGCGGTGCCCTCGGGGTCGGCCTTGAGCGCGCTGACCACGTCCACCCAGTCGAGCGCGTGCAGGTGGTAGAAGTGGATGACGTGGTCCTGGACGAACTGCATGCCGTGGATCAGGTTGCGGATCAGGTTCGCGTTGGGCGGGATGGTGATGTCCAGCGCGTCCTCCACCGCCCGGCAGGAGGCCACCGCGTGGACCACGGTGCAGACGCCGCAGATCCGCTGGGTGAAGGCCCAGGCGTCCCGCGGGTCGCGCCCCTCCATGATGATCTCGATGCCGCGGAACTGGGTCGAGGAGGCCCAGGAGTCGGTGATCTTCCCCTGGTCGGCCTGCACCTCGATCCGGAGATGTCCCTCGATCCGCGTGATGGGATCAACGACCACTTTGGTGGCAGCCATGGTGATGCCTCTCCGTTACGCGTTCGAGGACCCGGATCCGCCGGACGGCGGCTCGACGACGGGCAGCTGGCGTTTCCGTTCCCGCATCTCGTGGACGCCGGTGGCGGCCGCGTGGGCCAGCACCCCGGCCGTGGCCCCGATCGCCAGCGCGGCGCCGAGGATGTCCACCCGCTGCTCGACGCCGAACCCCCCGACGTCGGGCAGCCGGCCGTAGAACGGGGTCATGGTGTCCCAGAAGTGGGGCTCGGTGCAGCCGATGCAGGGATGTCCCGCGCCGATCGGCCAGCTGAGTCCCGCCGTTCCACTGGAAGATCGGGCAGGGCGAGAAGGTCGCCGGCCCCTTGCAGCCGACGTGGTACAGGCACCACCCCTTCCGCGCCGCTTCGTCGTCGAACACCTCGACGAACTGGCCGGCGTCGAAGTTGGCGCGGCGCGGGCACTGGTCGTGAATCCGGGCGCCGTAGGCGAACAGCGGGCGTCCGATCGGGATCCAGCTCCGGAAGGCGGTTGAAGGTGAGGAAGTAGCACCAGGGTGCCGGTGATGACGTCGCGCGATCGGCGGGCAGCCGGCGATGTTCACCACCGGCTTGTCCTTGATGATCTCGGAGACGCCCACCGCGCCGGTCGGATTCGGGCGGGCGGCCTGGACGCTGCCCCAGTGGGCGCAGGCCCCGATGGCCACCACGGCGGCCGCACCCTTGGCGGCCTCCTCCAGCAGGTCCTTGGCGGTCCGGCCACCGATGGTGCAGTAGATCCCGCCCTCATTCACGGGGACCGACCCGGTCACCAGCAGGATGTACTTCCCGGCGTTGGCCTTCATCGAGTCCTGCATGGCCGACTCGACAGCCGTGCCGGCGCCGGCCATGAGGGTGTGCTGGTAGTCCAGCGAGATCAGGTTGAGGACCAGGTCGCCGATCGTGGGGTCGGACGGTCCGGAGCACGCTCTCGACGCAGCCGGTGCACTCCTGCAGCTGCAGCCAGATCACGGGCGGGCGCTGGGGCGCCAGCAGGGCGCGCATCATCTTCGGGGCGTGGGCCTTCGAGACCCCGAGAACGACACAGAGGCTGCCGCAGTACTCCAGGAAATCGCGGCGGGAAACGCCGTGGCGCGCGAGGCTGTCGTTCAGATTCTCGCCCGGGAGCCACTGGGACAGGTTGGGCTGGGATTGCATTCGGTACCTCCGGTCCGGCGGGTGCGGGAACCAGCGGCCCGATCGATCATGGGGTGGGGGCGCGGGGGAGGGGGCGGCGGGAAATACCCGACGTCCCGGCCTCCGGATCGGGCCGTGAATCGCCTGCATACTCGGCCCAAGCTAATGAAGGCAATCTGAAAGCCCGGTGAATCGGATCAGATCAGGCTAAAGGCGTCAGGCGCCCCGGGCGGCCGGGGGGGGAGAAAGCCCCGGAACACCAGGACCATCGATACGACGTCGGCGGCCATCAGGACTCCGGCGGCGAAGGCCTCCGGGGCGATCTTGACCTCGGGTGGACGCCGCCGTACACATAGCTCTGCGGGTCGACCCGCCACCTGGGAGTGCATTCAGCCGGCATGGAGGAATGGGCCCATGGGATCGAACACCAAGGAGTTGCTGGTCTTGGCCACCGCCAGGGGCAAACCGGGCAAGGAGGCGGAGTTCGAGCCGGGGTGATGGCGCCGGAGTTCCAGCGTTCCCAGGCGTCATGACCGCGACCTCTGTCGGCCCAACGCGCTGGTTCTATGTCGGAATGGCCGCCGCCGCCCTGATCGCCGTCTTTGCCGGGTTTGCCCATTCGTTCTATCTGAGGCCAGCCTCGATGCCGGCACTGCCGCCGATCGTCGTGGTCCACGGCATCGGCCAGAGCTGCTGGGTGCTGCTCTTCGCCACCCAGACCGCCCTCGTGGCCAGCGGGAACATCGCGCTGCATCGCCGCCTCGGGATAGCCGGGGCCGGGCTGGCTCTCCTGCTCCTCGTTCTGGGGCCGGTGATCGCCCTCTCGGCGGCCCGACGTGGCGACCTCCCGGGGGACCCGCTCGCCTTTCTGCTGGTGATCCTGGTGGATTTGGTGTTGTTCGCGGGGTTCGTGGCGGCCGCGGTGTACCATCGGCACCAAGGCGAAACGCACAAGCGACTGATGCTCCTGGCCATGGTGAGCATCCTGCCGCCGGCCATCAGCCGATGGCCGATTGCCGTCGGGCGCCCACCGGTGGTTGCGGTCATCATGGTCGCATTCCTGGCCGCCGCTCCGGTCCGCGACATGGTGCGGCATCGGCGCCCGAACCCGGTCTCCCTGTGGGGGGGAGTGCTCGTGTTCCTGTCGTTCCCTTTGCGTTTCGCCGTGTCGCAGACCGAGGCCTGGCATCGCGTCGCAAGGTGGCTCATCGCCTAGCGACAGCGGCGCTCGAGCTCCTCTATCGCCGCCATCAGGCGACCCGGCGCGCCGTGCTCGGCTTTTCCTGCAACCAGTTCGCCGGGCAGGAGCCGGGCTCCGAGGCGGAGATCCTCGGGTTCTGCCTGCGGGAATACGACATCTCCTTCCCGCTCTTCTCCGAGAGCGAGGTCAACGGGTCCAACACCCACCCCAACGACCGCCGCCTCAAGGGAGGCGCATCGGGCCTGCCGGAGGGGGATGCCATCGAATGGAATTTCGCCAAGTTCCTGGTGGGACGTGACAGGCAGGTGGTGAATCGCTACGCTTGCAAGTTCTCCCCGGGCGACATCGAACCCGATACCGTCCGAGCGATGGCAGCGCCGCCTCCTCCCATAGCCCGGCCGTCGGCCTAGGCGATCTCATTGACCGCTGCCGAATTCCGCCGTCTGGCCCTGAGTCTCCCCGAGGCTGCCGAGGCGGCTCACATGGGCCACCCCGACTTCCGCGTGGGCAAGAGAATCTTTGCCACGCTTGGATACCCGGGGCCCGGCTGGGCGATGGTCGCCCTGACGCCGGAGCAGCAGGAATGGTTCCTCCGGCTGGAGCCAGCGACCTTCACCCCGGTCAAGGGAGCGTGGGGCCGCAAGGGGAGCACGAATGTGCGGCTGCGAAGCGCGAGGAAGGGAGCGGTGCTCGATGCCCTGGAGACCGCCTGGCGCAACCGTGCGTCCAGGCGCGTTGCGGACCAGCTTCCCCTGGAGTGAGATGAGACTCAGGCTGATCAACCGGAACGGCCATCTGGTGGGCCCCGTCGAATCCACCGCCGTCATCAAGACCGACGCCGAGTGGCGGGCCCAGCTGACACCGGAGCAATTCCAGGTCGCGCGGGGCAAAGGAACCGAGCGGCCCTTCTGCGGCACCCTGCTCGACAATCACCGGGAAGGGCGTCTACAGCTGCATCTGCTGCCGCCTGCCGCTGTTCACCTCCGACGCCAAGTTTCATTCGGGCACCGGCTGGCCCAGCTTCTTCCAGCCGATCGCCGTGGAGAATGTCCGGACCGAGGTGGACCGGAGCCATGGCATGCTGCGGGTCGAAATCCTCTGCGCCCGTTGCGACGCCCACCTCGGCCACGTCTTCGAGGACGGTCCGCCCCCTACGGGGCACCGTCACTGCGTCAATTCGGAGTCGCTCGCCTTCACCGACGCGGCGGCGCTGGCGACCCTCGCCGATCCGGCAGCCGAGAGCCTCTGAGCGAATCTTCGTCACCGTTTCACCCTTCCTTGTGACCTGCGCGCACACCGTGCCCCGATTCCCCCCCCAAGCACGCACTCCCCGAAGGAGGTCCCGGATGCCGCCGTTCGACATGAGCCTGGTCCAGCGGGGCGCCCGCCTGCGCCGCTCCCCGTTCTACGAGGCGGAGCAGCGGTCCAGCCCCCGTGGGTACACCGTGTACAACCACATGCTCTTCCCCATCAACTTCGACGACTTCGAGGCCGAGTACTGGCACCTGCTCAATCACGTGACGCTGTGGGATGTGGCGGTGGAGCGGTGCCTCGAGGTGTCGGGCAAGGACGGATTCCGGCTGGCGCAGCTGATGACGCCGCGCGACCTGTCGAAGTGCGCGGTGGGCCAGGCCAAGTACGTGCTGCTCTGCGCGGCGGACGGCGGCATCCTGAATGACCCGGTGATGACCCGGATGAGCGAGGACAGGTTCTGGTTCGCCCTGGCCTCGAGCGACGCCCTGTTCTACGCCAAGGGCCTGGCGGACAGCAAGGGGCTCGATGTCCAGATCCGCGAGGCGGAGTCCCACCCCCTCCAGATCCAGGGGCCCAAGGCCCGCGACGTGGTGCGCGACCTCTTCGGCGAAGGAGATCCTCGACCTCAAGTACTACTTCTTCCGCGAGGCCAAGGTGGACGGCATCCCGGTGATCATCACCCGCACCGGCTGGACCTCCGAGATCGGCTACGAGGTGTACCTGCTCGACCCGTCGCGGGGCACCGAGCTCTGGGAGCGGATTCTCAAGGCCGGCGCGCCCTACGACATCCGGCCCACCGGCCCCAGCGACATCCGCCGGATCGAGGGCGGAATCTTCAACTGGGGCGCCGACATGACGTACGAGAACAACCCGTTCGAGATGGGGCTCGAGCGGCTGGTGGACTTCGACATGCCGGGGGAATGCGCCGCGATGGCGGCGCTGAAGCGCATTCGCGACCGGGGAGTGGAGCGCAGGATCGTCGGGGTCGAAATCGACGGGGATCCCTTCCCGGCGTTGAACTTCACCAAGTGGCCGGCCCACGTCGAGGACCGGCCGGTCGGGCAGGTGACCTCGGCGATCTACTCCCCCAGGCTCAAGAAGAACATCGGCTACTGCTGGCTGCCGGCGTCGCTGGCCGTTCACCGGCACCACGGTGATGGTGGCCAGCGAGTGGGGACGGCGCATCGCCACCGTCACCCCCATGCCCTTCGTCGACCCGCAGAAGCGGATTCCGATCTCCTAGCCGTCGTTGAAGCCGCGGGCCGGCACCAGAGCCGGCCCTCTGGGCGCGGGGCCAGCGGCCTTGCCGCCAGCCGCCGCGTTCCGCACCTTCCCCTCCATCACCTGGCTGGATCGGCCATGGCGGGAAGCCCCGACAATCTCGATTCCCTCTTTCGCGAAGCGGTGACCGCCATCGATGGCGGTGACCCGGCGGCGGTGGAGCGGCTCGTCGCCGAGCACCCGCGGCTGGTCCGGGAGCGGTTGGAGGCTCCCGGCGCCTGGCTGCGTGACCAGGTCGGGCGTGCCCTGGACGACTTCTTCGCCCGGCCCTACCTGCTCTGGTTCGTCGCCGAGGATCCCGTCCGCCGGGGCACGCTGCCGCCGAACATCGCGGCGGTGGCCCGGGCGATCATCAGCCGCGGCGGAGCGAAACGGGGTCGCCACCCTCCAGGAGCAGCTCGACTACGCCCTCACGCTCGTGTCGTGGTCCTGGATCGCCCGGGAGTCCGGGGTCCAGATCGAGCTCATCGACACCCTGATCGATGCCGGCGCCTCGCCCGACGGCAATCCCGACAACGCCATGGTCAACCACAACGTCGCCGCCGCCGAACATCTCGTCGAGCGCGGCGCCCCGCTCTCGCTGGCGACGGCGCTCTGCCTGGGCCGCTGGGACGACGTGGCCCGCCTTGGGCCGGCCGCCGATGCCAGCGAGCGACAATTCGGCTTCGTCCTCTCGGCGCTCAATGGCCAGGCCGAAGCACTGCGGCGGATGCTCGCCATCGGCGTCGATCTCAACAGGCCCAGCGCCAACCTCTATTCGCACGCCACCCCCGTCCATCATGCCGTCTGCTCCGGCTCCCTGGAATCGGTCCGGGTGCTGGTCGAGGCCGGGGCGGACCTCCACACCAGGGACACGGTCTGGAGCGCCACCCCGCTCGGCTGGGCCGAGTACTACCAGGGCGAGCATCGAGACGAACAACGGCAGGCAGTGTACGCCGCGATCGCGGCCTACCTTCGCGAACGTGGGGCGCCGGCGTGAACATCCGCATGGCGACTCAAGGCGACATTGCGGCCCTGGTCCGGTTGATCAACGCCGCCTACCGGGTGGAGGACTTCTTCATCAACGGCGACCGCACCAACGAGCGGGACGTTCGGGCCCGCATCGAGGCGCCCGGGGCCGCCTTCCTGGTGATCGATGGCCCGGCCGGAACCGGCCTGGCCGGAGCGGTGTACGTTGAGATCCGGGGCAGCCGGGGCTACTTCGGCCTGCTCTCCGTCGATCCGGCCCGGCAGAAGCAGGGGCTGGGACGCGCGCTGGTGGACGCGGTGACGTCCCACTGCCGCGCCGCGGGGTGCCGGGTGCTGGATATCGACGTGGTCAACCTGCGCCAGGAGCTCCCCGCGTTCTACGAGGCACTCGGGTTCGTTCCCGCGGGGACCGCGCCCTTTCCCGATCCCTCCAAGCTCACCCGTCCGGCCCATCTCGTGATGATGACCAAGCCGCTCGCGGCCGCCTAGCAGCATGGAGCTGATCAGGATTGCGGTGGAGGTGCACTCCCAGGATGGCTACGGCGGCGGCACCGGCGAAGTCGTGATCTTCGAACCACCGCTGCGCCGCCGCCTGTGGAAGGCGGGGGCGCTGTTCCTGGTCGGGGTCGCGATCGGGACCCTCCTCCTGCCCGTCCCGCTCATCCATCTCGCGGGCGTCATGTTCTTCCTGGTAATGTCCTGGCTCGCGGTCCGCCGCCTCTTCGCCCTGCGGGTGCTCAAGGGCGCCCACGGCCACTGCCCCTCCTGTCACCAGGATGGCGACTACTTCGTGGGATTCGGCGGCCGGCGGCTGGCCTACCCGGTGAAGCACATCCTGCCCCCACTGCAGTGTGGCCCTCGAGCTGACTCTGCCCGCCGCGGCGGATGTCAGGGCGAAAGGCTAGCCTCGATCGGCTAGGATCCAATGCCTGCCATCGTCAAGATCGCCGTGTTGCTCATGTTCGCCGCCCTCGCCTGCTACTCGACGGGGGTCTGGGCGGCCGTCCTGACCGGACGCCTGCGGCCCTGGCACGCCGGCTGTTTCTGGGCCGGCTTCCTTTTCGACACCTCCGGCACCGACATCATGCGCCGCCTGGCGGGCGGCCTTCACTGGAGCCTGCACACCGCCACGGGGGCCGCGGCCCTCCTGCTGATGCTGGCGCATGCGATCTGGGCGACGAGTGTGCTGCTGAGGGATGACGAGCGGGCACTGCGCGGGTTCCACCGATTCAGCATCACCGTCTGGACCATCTGGCTGATTCCCTTCGTTACCGGCCTGATCCTTGGTGGCCGGAGGGCGCACTAAGCCCCGTCACCGGCCGGCGATGCCCAGGCCGCCCCTCCCTCCATCGGATTATCACGAGTTGGAAATCAGGCAGGATTGAACGACCCGCTACTCCCCCAGCCGTCGCGCCACCCGCGCGAGCCCCTCGACTCCAAGTTGTTCACGCGCCATGGGGAAGAGCACCTCGTTCTCCCGCGCGATATGGGCCCGGAGCAGGTCCACGATTTCGAGCCCGGCGGACGAAGCGCGCTCCGAGTCCGCCGCTCGCAACGCCTGCTCCAGTTCCCCCTCCAGCCGCCAGAGTGCCAGGTGCTCTTCCTCGAACGCGCCGTCGGCGCCGTCTCACCCAGCTCGGGGAAGAGCGCCAACTCCTCGTTCTCGTTGTGGGTCTTCACCGGCCCGACCAGGAAGGCATGCGCGTCACGGGCCGCCGCGAAATGCGGCGCCGGGTCGCCGGTACTGCGCAACCCTTCCGCCGCCTGCTCGAGCGCGGCCAGCGCCGCCAGCGCTTCCTCGTGCTCCCGCTCGAAGCGGTCGAGCGGATCCCCGCTCATGGCACCACGACCCAGCGGACTCCCTCGCCGCGCCGGAGCCGGTCCAGCCCGGTGTTGATCTCGGCCAGCGGCAGGGTGCCGCTGACGATCGGATCGAGCTGCAGCCGTGCCGGCGGCGACCAGGCCCAGAATCTCGCGGTACTCCCCCGCCCCGCAGCCGAGGCTGCCCACGATCTCCAGCTCGTAGTACATCAGCCGCGCGGCCGACAGCGACACCGGCTCGGCGGAGTAGCCGATCACGCAGAGCCGGCCCCCGCGCTTGAGCAGGCCGTACGCCATCTCGATGGTGGCCGGGTTCCCGATCGCCTCGATGGCGACGTCCGCCCCGCCATCGGTGATTTCGCGAATCTTCTTGTCGATCCGCTGCACCCCGCTGGTATTGATCACCATGGAGGCCCCCAGCCGGCGGGCCAGGTCCAGCCGGGCATCATTCAGGTCGAGCGCGATCACCCGGCCGCCCGCCGCCGCGGCGCACTGCACCACATTCAGGCCCACCCCGCCGCAGCCGACCACGACCACCCATTCTCCCAGCTGGACCTTCGCCCGCCGCCGCACCGCGTGAAACGGGGTGGACAGCGCGTCGGCGATGACGCAGGCCCGATCCAGCGGCAGCTCCGGGGGAACCAGGAGCAGCTCCTTCGCGGGGACGGCGATCAGCTCGGCGTACGCCCCGTCGATGTTGTTGCCCGGCATCACCATCTGGCTGCAGAGGTTTTCGCGTCCCTGGCGGCAGAACTCGCAGTGCCCGCAGCCGAACACCGAGGGAATGAGCACCCGGTCGCCCACGGCGCGTCCTGTGACGCCGGAGCCGAGTTGCTCCACGACGCCCGCCGCTTCATGGCCGAGCACCAGCGGCGGCGCCTTGAAGGTCTTCACCCCGTGATCGATGTAGTGCAGGTCGGTGTGGCAGAGGCCGCACCCGGCGACGCGCACCAGCACCTCGCCGAACCCGGGGTGCGGGGAGGGCCAGTCGGCGATCTCGAGCGGCCGGTTGGGGCCGTGAAAGACGGCGGCCTTCATCCACTCCTCCGTCGCGTGTAGATCACCTGCAGCAGCCCGGCCCGCACCAGCAGGCAGGACTCGCACTCCTCGCGCAGGTCATCGGGGGCGATCGGCTCGGCGCGCACCTCGAAGCCGGCCTGGCGGTACAGCTCGATCGCTTCGGCCGCGCGCGCCGGGTCGGCGATGAAGCGCCGCTCCCACTCAGGCACGCGCTCCCTCCATCGCGAGCCGGCGCAGGCGGCGCTGGCCAAGGAGGGCGGCGCCGAATGCCGCGGTGAACTGCACCAGCTCGCCGGGCGGCACGTTCACCTCGGCGCCCAGCGCATGGCGCACGACATCGGCCATCCGGTCGAAGCGCAGGATCCCGCCGATGAGCGTGAACTCCGGCTCCAGTCGCACCCGCTTCATGAGCTGGACCGAGCGATCCACCAGCGAGACGATCGCCCCGTGCATGATGTCCGCGGGGGCCGAGCCCTCGGAGAGCTGGTTGATCACCTCCGACTCGGCAAAGACGGCGCAGACGCCCGAGATCGTCACCGGCGCCTTCGACGTCGCGACCAGCGGCCCGATCTCCTCGATCCCGTAACCCATGTAGCGGGCGGTCTTCTCGAGGAACGCTCCCGTCCCCGCGGCGCACTTGTCGTTCAGGCGGAAGCTCTGGACCTTCGAGTCGGGCCCCAGCCGGCTGGCCTTCATCGTCTGCCCGCCCACGTCGAGGATGGTGCGCGTGTTGGGGAAGAAGTGAGATGCCCCCCGGGCGGCCGCGGTCAGGTCGGTGACCGACGCGTCGCCGATCCCGACCTGGTGGCGGCCGAAGCCGGTGGTCACGAGATAGGCCACGTCCTCCCGCCGCAGCCCGGCCGGCTCCAGCGCCCGGGCCAGCGCCCGCTCCGCCGCCTGGGCCAGCTTGAACCCGGTCGGCTCCATGGCGAACCCCAGGATCGTGCCGTACTCGGAGACGACCACCGCCTTGGTATAGGTCGAGCCGATGTCGATCCCGGCGGTGCGGCTCATGACGCGCCTCCCCTGGCCGGGGCGGCATGGGCCGGAGCACGGGCCGCCTGGATGCGGTCGAGGCCGAACAGCGCCGCGCCGAGGGCGCCCATGAAGTGGGATTCGTCGCCGACATTGACGGTCAGGCCGAGCCGCTTGTTCAGGGTTTCGACCATGGCCCGGTTCTTCGTCACCCCGCCGGTGAAGGTCACCTCTTCCTCGACCCCCACCCGGCGCAGCAGGCCGATCGAGCGGGCGCCGATCGATTCGTGCACGCCGAGCAGGATGTCCTCGATCTTCTTGCCCTTGCCGAGCCAGGACAGCACCTCCGATTCGGCAAAGACGGTGCAGGTCGTGCTGATCTTGACCGCCCGCTCGCCGCGGAGCGCCGTGGGTCCCAGTTCGGCGAGCGGCAGGTCCAGCGCCACCGCCGCCGCGCCGAGGAACCGGCCAGTGCCCGCGGCGCACTTGTCGTTCATGCAAAAGTCGACGATCTCGCCGGAGGGATGGATCCGGATCGCCTTGGTGTCCTGTCCTCCCATGTCCAGCACGGTCCGGGTACGGGGAAACATGTGGACCGCCCCGCGGGCGTGGCAGCTGATCTCGGTGACCTGGGCGTTGCCGAAGGTCACCTTGTAGCGTCCGTAGCCGGTGCCGACCACGAACTCGACCTCCTCCTCCGGGATCTGGCCGTTCCGGAGCGCCTCCTGGAAGGCGTTCTCCGCGGCCCGGATCACGTTGGCGCCGGTGTCGATAAGCGCCCGGCCGACGATCGCACGGGCTTCGTCGATCACCACCGCCTTGGTCTGCGTGGACCCGACGTCCACGCCCGCCGCATAGGCCATCGCTGCCCCCTTACGCGGTTGCCGCCGCCTGCAGGCGGCGCGATGCCAGGCCCTCGAAGAAGGCGTCGACCCGGTTCTTCATCTGTGCCTCCGACACCACCCGCCGATCCATCAGGTCCGACTCGACAAAAAGTGTCGGCACGTCGCGCTGCGCCATCAGGGCACGGCGGGTATCGGCCAGCCCGGTCGAGACGGTGCGGCAGCTCTTGATGGGGTGGAAGACCACGCCGTCGGCGGCGTAGCCATCGATCATCCCGGCCAGCGCCTGGGTCTGGAAGAACATGCTGTCCATCGCGTCGCGCACCCCGATCAGGACCCCCTCGGCCAGGCTCTCGAGGGGCCGTGCCAGGTCGTAGGAGAAACCGAGATTGGCGCCGCCCGAGGCGAACCAGAGGTAGGTCGAGTTCACGAACACCCCGCCCCAGTCGCTGAACAGCTCGCTGAAGCGCCGGAAGATCGGGTAGCAGGGAACGCCGACGAAGAGCAGCCGCTCCTTTTCCTCGATCGCCGTCCCGATGCCGGCTCCGGCCTTGTGGGCCATTTCCTCCACCAGCTCCGTGAAGTACACCGCCCCCTCGGCCGTGCCCCGGAAGCCGTTCGCGACGCCGAGGAAGATCGTGCCGTCGGAGAGCGCGTTGAACACCGCCGGCCGGCTCTTGTTGAGCTCCAGCACCCGCTGCCACCCCCGGCCCATCGTGTTGGCGTGGCCCATGTGCTGGCGCAGCCGGTCGATATCAAACTTCTTCCCGGACACCCGCTCGCAGAGCGTGATCAGTTCCACCAGCTGAGCCTGCACGTAGCGCCGGTCGCGCTCGAAGTCCTCCGACCCCGGCACCGAGGCCAGCCCGGCGCCGCGGGAGCCGGGCACGTCGAGGGTGAACATCGGCATCCCGTGCATCCGCTCCCAGATCTCGCCCCACTTGACGTAGGTGTTGCAGGCATTGGTGCAGACGGCCAGCGCGGGCTTCGGGATCCGGCCCATCGGGTGGGCCCCGCGGCGGAGCTGCACCGCGACGTCCGCCTTGACGTAGCCGCAGATGTCGGTGGAGTACCCGTAGTTCTCGGCCTCGTTCAGATATTCGTGCGCCACCCGGCGCACCGCCGTCTGGAGCGAGTTGATCTCCGGGAAGACGATCGGGAAGTCGAAGACGCGGAGCAGCTCGCAGAGGCTGCCCATCACGAAGACGTACGCCGCCCCGCGTCCCTCCTCGGCCGCGGCGGTGAGCCCCTGGAACCATTCGCGGAAGAGCCGCGCGCCGGTGTCGTTGCCCCGCCCCACGATCTCGGTCATCGCCGCCTCAGTCGAACAGCAGGTTTTCGACGAACGTCTCCAGCTGGAGCTCCAGCTGGTCGAAGCTCGACATGTTTTCCTCGAACTCACTCACGAAATAGCGGATCCCTCGCTGGTCGAGGGCGCGGGTGTGAACCACCAGCTCCTCCAGCCCCGGCTCGCACATCTTGGCGGCCATCAGGATGGCGGCCTGCGCGTCCGCCTGCTCGAGGCGCTCGAGCAGCATCCGCTCCTTGGGCTTGCGGAGGTCGTGCTGCACGGGGCTGTGCGCCGAGCGGTCGATGTACGACTCCGCCAGGGCAAGGAGGGGGTCGCCATCGACCGGAACGTCGGAGGTAATCCAGCGCAGGCCGACCAGCAGGTCGTCGTCCACCACGTAGCAGGAGCGCGCGATCGCCCGCAGGAGATCGAGCGGCGGCTGCTCGCAGAATCCGCCCTCGAGGATGACGCGGATCTTGTCCTGGCGCGCCACCGCTCGGCCCTCGAGGAGAGGCAGGACGGTCCGGAGCAGGTCGTTGTGCTCCTCGCGAGGCAGCAGGCCCCCCAGCGCCAGGAGCACGTAGGCATCGTCCACCGGCAGCAGCCACGGCCGCTCGCGGCGCAGGGCGTAGAGCCGGCGCAGCAGGGCGCGATTCTCATTGAAGAGGGCGATCGAGGCCCGCAGTTCATCACCGGTAACCGGCCGCCCGGCGATCTCCTCACAGAGCCGCTGGGCCCGCTCGTATTCGTCGCGCAGGTAGCGCGCGGCATACGCAGAGTTCGGGTTCTGGGGGAGGTAGAGGATCCGGCAGGGGTAGGGGAAATTCCGGCCCCAGACCCCGGCCAGGTTGCGGGCAGCGTCACAGATCGGGTGGGTCACGAAGGCCTCGAGCGGCAGCCGATTCGACAGCGCCAGCTCGAGCGAGGTCTTGATGATCGAGCAGAGGTAGGACCCGAAACGGGACTCGGCCTGGGTGGCCTCCACCGGGGCGCCACGGACCTTGAACGGCAGCAGCCCGGCGGCGTGCGCGATCTCCTCGGGGAAGTAGACCTGGAAATGACCCAGCACCTTGCCCCCGCCCTCGCGCCACCGCCGCACGGTCGGCAGATCGGTGTCTTCCACCAGCTCGCGGCAGTGATAGAGGATCTCCTCCAGCGGCTGGCCATGCCATTCCGGGAAGACAGGCGAGGTGAGCGGCTGGATGGCGGTCATGCGTCGCTCCAGGCGGGCTGCCGCTTCTCGACAAAGGCGCCCAGCCCCTCGACGGCGTCGCGCGTCTCCATCAGGTCCTGCAGGTAGACCTCGCCTGCCTGGCGCAGCGCCTCCTTCCGGCCATCGGCGCCTGCGCCCCGCATGGCCTTCTTGGCGAGGCGCAGTGCGGCGCCGCTGTGCCGGGCGATCCGCCGCGCCAGTTCGAAGGCGACGTCGTCCACCGCCTCGTCGGGGGCCAGCCGGGTGACCAGGCCGCCGCGCTCGCACTCGGCGGCCGTGACCGGATCACCCGAATAGACGATTCTCGCGGCGAGTCCCGGCGGGAGCCGCATGGGGAGGAGCACCGCCGCGGCGGGGGGGAAGACGCCGAGCACGATCTCGGGCTGGCCGAAGGCAGCTCCCTCGCCGGCGACGATCATGTCGGCCGCCTGCACCAGCTCGAATCCTCCCCCCAGGCACTTGCCCCGCACCGCCGCGATCACCGGCAGCGGGAAGGCGTCCAGCAGGTCAATGGTCTCCAGGAATTCCGGGATGAGGGCGAGATGGTGCGGTGGGAGGTGCTCGCCGACGTCGGCCCCGGCGGAGAAGTGTTTGCCGGCGGCACCGAGCACCAGGACGCGCAGTCCGGGAGCGGCGGCGCACTGGGTCAGGGCCGCGCGCAGTTCAGCCAGCGCCGCCCGGGTCAGGATGTTGAGCGGCGGAAAGTCGAGCGCCAGGTGCCCGATGCCTTTCTCGAACGTCGTCGTTACGCCCATGGCCGCCTCATGCGAGCGATCCGTCGAGCAGCTGCCCGCCGTCGACCGGCAGGACGGTCCCGGTGATGAACCCGGCGCCTTCGGCGCAGAGGAACCGCACCGCGGCCGCGACCTCGTCGGCCCGTCCCGTGCGGCCCAGGGGGGTCCGGGCAATCGCGGCGGTTCGCACTGCCTGGGGCAGCCTTTCCGTCATCGGTGTGTCGATCCACCCCGGTGCCACGACATTGACCGTCACGCCGTCCCGCGCCATTTCCAGCGCCAGGCTCCGGGCCAGCCCCACCAGCCCCGCCTTGGCGGCCGCGTAGTTGGCCTGGCCGAACTTGCCGCGCAGGCCGTTGATCGATCCCACGATCACCAGGCGTCCCGCCGCCGACTTCCGCAGGTGGGGGGCGGCGGCCCGGGCGACGCGGAACACGCCGGAGAGGTTCACGTCCAGCACCGCGTCCCAGTCCTCGTCGGGCATCTTCCAGCTCACCCGGTCGCGGGTGATTCCCGCGGCGCAGACCACCCAGTCGAGGCCGCCCCGCGCCCGGGCGACCTCGTCCACGGCGGCGGTGACGGCGGCCGAATCCCTCACGTCCACGACGTCGAGGCGCTGAGCCACGCCCGGCCCATGAGGAAAACCGATGTCGAGCGCCCCGACCCAGGCGTCGACCGCCAGGGCTTCGACGATGGCGCGGCCGATGCCGCTCCCCCCGCCGGTTACGAGAGCGGTGCGCCGCATTGCCCGCAGAAGCGGTGGTCGGCGGGCAGCGTCTTGGCGCCGCACTTCGTGCAGGAGAGGACCGGCGCCCCCCAGGGTGCCTCGGACGATTCCCCCTTCGCCGCCCGTTCGCGCAGCATGGCATAGCGCGGCGCCCGCTTCTCGACGAAGGCCTGCATCCCTTCCACCGGCTCCCAGCTGACGTAGTGCAGCGCCAGCCAGTCCTGCGCGTGCCGCACGGTCGAGTGCCAGACGAAGTCCTTGAGGAAGTTGGCCTGCTGCTTGGTGTAGCGGACGCATTCCGGGAACGACGCGAGCAGCTTCTGCGCCAGGTCGGCCACGAAGGCGTCCAGCCGGCTCAGGTCGAGTCGGTAGTCCTCCTCGCCCCGCTCCGCCTTGCGGATCTGCTCGGCGGTGGCCTCCTCGATCCACTCGTCGCCGCGCCGCACCGACGGCACCACCCAGTTCACCAGCCCCCACTCGCGCGCCTTGAGCGCGGGAACCGGTTCGTTGAGCATCAGCATCTCGCGGGCGCGCTTGTCGCCGACGACGAGGGGCAGCCACTGCGTGGCGCCGCCGCAGGCCACCGAGCCGACATGGGTCCCCACCTGCTTGAGGTAGGCGTGCTGCGCCATGACGGTCAGGTCGCAGGCCAGCTGGCTCTCGTTGCCGCCCCCCACCGCCATCCCGTTGATCCGGGCCACCACCGGCTTGCCGGTGTTCAGGATGCTCTCGATGTAGGCCCGGAACAGCGCCATGTACTTCCAGTAGTCGCGCGGCCTCGAGACGTAGCGCGTCGCGTACTCCTTCACGTCGCCGCCGGTGCAGAAGGCCCGGTCGCCGGCGCCGGTGAAGACGATGACGCCGACCGCGTCGTCGAAGGTGGCGTCGCGGAACGCGGTGGCCAGCTCCTCCAGCGCCTCGGTCGAGTAGGCGTTGTAGCGCTGGGGCCGGTTGAGGGTGATCCGCGCCACGCCGTCCTGCTTGGCGTAGAGCACCTCACGGAAGCCGAGGTCGGCGGGTGGGCGGGGAGCGACGGCCGAGGTCACGGGGTCAGCGGGCGGTGAGCCCGCCGATGAGGTGCTCGGCGAACTGGGAGCCAAGCTCTGCGGCATGGAGTGAGCCCTCCGGGCGATACCAGCGCGCGATCCAGTTGATCGCGCCGAGGATCGCGAAGACGGGAATCTTCGGGTTGACGTCTCGGAACTCGCCATCGGCGATGCCCTGCGCGATGATGTCGCGCAGCGCCCGCTCGTAGCGGTCGCGCCCGGCGATGACTTCCGCCTGGTGCGCCGGGGCCAGCGCGCTGACCTCGAAGGCGAGGGAAGAGCCCTCGAGGGTGTCGGTCATCACCCGCACGTGCTCCCGGATCAGGTAGGCGAGCCGGTCCGCCGCGGTGCGGTACTTCGCCTTCGCTTCGGCGACGTGGCGGTGCACTTCCTCGAGCCCCTCCCGGTGGCAGGCGTGGAGGATCGCTTCCTTGTCGGGGAAGTAGTGGTACAGGGCGGTCTTCCGGACCCCGACCAGGTCGGCGATGTTCTCAAGGGTGGTGGCGTGAAAGCCCTGCTCGCGAAAGGCGCGCAGCGCGGCGTGCAGAATCTCGGCCCGCCGGCGGAGGCGTTTCTCGCGGACGTGCGGCGACGGCGTGGCGACTGCGCCTGCGGGCATCGGCGTCACCCCTCCGAAGAGCCGGATGTGACCGTGGAGTAGAAAATCGAACCGCTGGTAGATTCGTTCCGGGGCGATGAACGAGGCGTGAAGGCGACCTGAAGAACCGCTCACGCCCATCGGACGCGGCCTGGACGCTCACCTCAACCGGATGACCTCACGCATGTGGACAATCCTCCGATCCCTCGTCATCGCAGGCATGTTGGCCGCCCCTGGCGGCGCCAGCGCCCAGACCACCAGCAATGAGCTCCCGGCCGTTTCGCCCGACGGGCGCCGCATCGCGTTCGTCGGAACGCGCGATGGGCGGGAGAGCATCTTCGTCAGTGACACCGACGGCACGCACCAGCAGGCGGTGCCGCTGGGCAGCCTTGATGGCCGGATGCCTGGCTGGAGCACCACTGGGGGGCTGCTGTTCACCGGAGCCGGCGCGGATACGGGGACGGTGTTCACCATCAGCCTTGACGGCGGGCCCCCCCAGGTGGTCACGAGCGTTCCGGGGCGCTCGCCCACCCTCTCTCCCGACGGCAGGAGCGTGCTCTATCTCGTGGGGCCGTGGACATCGACGGCCCTGGTCGCCAGCAACGCGGATGGCTCACAGATCCGCACACTCGCGGGCGGCCGGGCCACCGCGTGGAACGGGGCGTGGTCGCCCGACGGGATGCAGGTGGCCTACACCTACGGCGACTCGTCCCGCGTCCTCCAGGTGCACGTCGTCAACGCCGACGGCAGCGGCGATCGCGCGATCACTCATACCTCCGCGGCGGAGGGCTCGGCACAGATGCCAGCCTGGTCGCCCGACGGACGCCGCGTCGCCATCCAGGTCAACAATCACGCCGCCCACTCGAGCGCAATCTGGATCGTGGATGTCTCAAGCGGCGAGACTCACTCGCTCTCCCAGCCCGGCGCGACGTATCTCGACGAGACGCCCTCCTGGTTCCCCGATGGTACCCGCATCGCCTTCCAGAGCAATCGAACCGGCTCGATGGAAGTCTGGGTGATGGAGGCCGACGGGTCGAATCCGAGGCAGATCACGGGCCGCTCCCCCGCGAGCCAGTAGGCGATTCCATGCGCGAGACTTCGCGATCGAGTGGTGGCCATCACGGGTGAGGCCGGCCGCCCAGGCCCTGGTGGACATCGACGCCGCGGCGCTCGAGGGGGTGCGACAGAAGGGAGTGGCATTGGGAGCGCGAGTCTCGATCCACGCGGTCGATGTCGCGGACCGCAGAGCGGTCGAGCGGGTCCGCGACGAGGTCGGTCGTGAGGAATGGCTCACGAATATGTCAGCCTCGCCATCCTGAAGCGTGACGCTTCCATCAGAATCGGCGGGCATCTCGCGCTCTGCTCCGGCTGCCCCGCCTGCGCAATGGGCCGGATGCAGCACCCGCCCGTCGCGCGGGGCGGTGTCTTCGCCCACGTGACTACTTCCCGACCACCGTGTTGCCTGCCAGGGAGACCACCGTCTGGGCCAGCAGCCGCCCGTTGACCGTGGCGCCGGTGTTCAGCGTGATCGCGGTCAATGACAGCACCTCACCCTCCATGTGAGCGGTCGTCCCGATGACCGCGATACCGGCCACCTGCCAGAAGACGTTGTAGGCCAGCGCGCCGCCGGTGAGGATCACCCTCGCCGCGGGGGCCTCGGTCACACCCCCCGCCACCTGGAAAATCCAGACGTCATTGGCGCCGCCCTTCAGCGTGACGCTCGTCGGGATGGTCACTGAATTCGACCACTTGTAGAGGCCTGCCGGGAGCGTCAGCCCGCCGATGTTGCCACCAGCCAGTTCCGTGTGGTCAGGCGTCCGTCGCCGGGCGGCATCGGCATACGCGGCACGCATGTCGCCGATCGCGGTGGTCAGGTTCCTCCTGGCGGGGACCGCGTAGTCGGCGGCGTAGACGTTTCCATTCACCTGGGTCGACGTCGCCACGGCCCCGCCCGCGGGAAGCGTGAGCTCGTACCCGGTGATGAAACTGCCGGCGGCGGGGCTCAAGCCGACATTCCCCGTGATCGCGGAGGTCGGCACGTTGGACGTCGCCGCCTGGGCCAGGACGGCATAGCTCCCGGCGGCCCCGAGGAACACCGGCGCAGGGCCATGGCCACCAGCGCCTCCCGTACCTCTCCCCGCGCCCGGAGCGGTCGGAGAGAGATCCGGAACTCGCGCGGCGCTGCGGCCCCACCCGGCGACGAAGGCGACCACGAGCGATCCCATCACCCAGTTCCCCAGCCTGAATTGGCCGTCACGTGCGTCCATTGGTTCCACCGCCCTGAAAGACCTTGTGAATCCGCTCCACGCTGAACAGTACGGGTCGATCTGGCGGGATGACATCGCTCGTTGGACTGAATTGGGGACTACTTCGGCTCGCCTTCACGCTGGCGGTTTCCGCCCCTCACCCCTTTGATCTAGATCACCGCTCGTCCCCTCGGGCGATGGTCGCCGGAGGTCCGCCCCCTGATCTTTCCCCCGCAGTCACCGAGCCTGTCGCTCGGGGTGGTACGAGGTGTTCAGGCCTTCGCTGGTTCAGCTCCCCTGAGACTGTCCCTCCTCGCCGCCACCCCGGAAGCGGGGCCACCGCCAGTCCCGGCTTTCAGCCAGGATTGCGTCGCTTTCCCCGGTCAAGAGCGAGGGTACCATCATGGCATTCTTCAGCAAGCTGACCGACTTCCTCACGCAGGGTTCCGACCGGCCGATGCGGCGCCTCCTGGCCTACTACATCGGGCTGGCGCTGGCGACCACGGCTCTGGCCTACGCGTTCCCCGTCGTGGACCGGATGTTCTCCGGCGAGCAGCTCGAGCCAGCTGGCCGACACCCCGCAGCTGCTGCAGGACGGGCTCACCAGCCAGCCGGCGGCGTCACTCACTCGGGCGTGACGCCTCGCGTCGAGCTCGCGATCAGCACCGCGCTCATCTGTTTCGGCACGCTGGCGCTGATGCTGCCCGTGTCCTGGGTGTACATGTCGACCAAGCGAACGCCGCGGCACAACCAGTCCGTGGTGCAGGCGCTCATCATCCTGCCGATCATCGTCGCGGGCATCATCCTCATCGTGCGCAACAGCCTGGCGCTGGCGTTCAGCCTCGCCGGCGTCGTGTCGGTCCTGCGCTTCCGCACCACGCTCACCGACGTGCGCGACATCATGTTCATCTTCCTCGGCATCGCGGTCGGCTTCGCCGCCGGGGTGCAGGTGCTCATGGTGGCGGTGATCCTCTCGGTCGTCTTCAACTTCGTGCTGCTGCTCACCTGGCGGTACGACTTCGGCCGCAGCGTGCTCGAGCCCACGGCGGCCATCGCAGTGGGCCGAGCCGCTGAACAAGCTGGCGCAGCGGCAGAACGGCGAGTCGGTGCCGGACCGGGACCTCGTGCTGGCGCTCACGCCGAAGAAGGCCGAACAGCTGACCGAGCGCTTCAAGCGGGTGCGGCGAGTCGCTCGGGTCCGATGCCAAGAAGCCCCGCTACAACGCGATCCTCACGATCACGACCAACGAGCTCAGCGAGGCCCAGGCCTTCGTCGAGCTGGCGCTCGACAAGGTCGCCCGGCGCTGGAAGCTGGACGAGGTCGTGACCAACGAGGGGAAGCCGTCCGAGCTGTACTACCTCGTGAAGATCCGGAAGTCCACCACGCGGGATGACGTGCTGACGGCGATCCGCACCGGGGCCGGGGACTCGATCCAGGGCGCCAGCCTCGAAATCGGCGACGCGGGCGCGCGGGAACTCGTGGAGAAGAAGAAGGCCGCCAAGGACGGAGACGGCGCTGTGAGGAGGATGCCGGCCGCCGGGGCGCTCCTGGCCGTCCTCGCTGGCCGGCGCGGCCTGCCGTGCGGCCGGGGCGTGAGTCGGCGGCCCAGCCGACAGCGCCGAGGTCGCCCGGCGGGAGGCCCACCTGGCGCAGGCCCTCGCCCAGCCCGATTCCGGCGCGGCGCCGGAGCCCGGTGATCGCCCGGTGGGTTCTGGGCGGCGACCTCTCGGAGATCTCGGGGCTGGCGCTGACCGGCGACGGGCGGCTCTTCACCCACGGCGACGAGGGGGGCGGGTCTCCGAGATCGACTATCGCCGCGGAGTCCTGGTCGAAGCAGTTCGCGCTCGGAACGCAGCGAGTCCATGCCGACTTCGAGGGCATCACCGTCGCCGACGACGTGCTCTACCTGCTCGCCAGCAACGGCAAGCTCTACGAGTTCCAGGAAGGCGCGGACGGGGAGCGGGTCGGCGTACACCGTCCACGACACCCGGTTGCGCCACGAATGCGAGTTCGAGGGCGTGGCCTTCGACCCCGAGCTCGATGCGCTGCTGCTCGCCTGCAAGAACGTCCGTACCAAGGGAGCGCTCCGGGATTCCCTGGTCATCTATCGCTGGAGCCTTGCCGGCGGAGCGGAGGTCGCGCCCGTCGCGGCTCACCGTGCCGCTGGCGCAGGTCATCGGTGCCAACGGCTGGAAGGGCCTCCACCCCTCCGACATCACCATCGATCCGGTCAGCGGCAACTACGTGCTCGTCGCGGCGGAGGAGCAGGCGCTGATCGAGATCACCCCGGCGGGCGCGCTGGTCTTCGCCCGCCCGCTCCCCGCATCACTTGCAGCACGCCGAAGGTGTGGCGATCACGAAGGACAGCATCCTGATCCTCAGTGACGAGGCGGGGCGCCGGCCGGCCGCCATCTCGCTCTATCGCTGGCGCTGAGGCGGCTGCCGTGTCCGTCCGCGCCCGGCGCCAGGCTCGGCCTCGTGGCCCTCGCTCCTGGCGCTCTGGCCGTCACTGGCCGTCGGCCAGGGCAGGCGTCGATCCCCGCACCGGGCGCCGACAGCGTCGAGGTCGTGGCCGGCGCCCAGTACGGGGCCGGCGGCTTCCACCGGTTCCTCTTCGGCAGCGGCTATCGCGATCTCTGGACCACGCCGATCGGGTCGCCGGTGCTGGACCTGCGGACCTTCGCCGGCGGGCTCCGCCCGCTCAAGGCGGGAGGAGGCAACCAGACGAAGTCGCTGCGTCTCGTCACCCCCGACGGCGTCGAGTACGTCTTTCGGAGCGTGGACAAGTCCGACGCGATCGCGCCGGCCTACAAGGGCACCGTCGTGGAGACGGTTGTCCGCGATCAGACCAGTGCCAACGATCCGGGGGCCGCCCTGGTCGCCGCGCCGCTGCTCGAGGCCGCGGGGGTGCTCCATGTCACGCCCGTCTTCGTGGTCATGCCGGACGACTCGCTGCTCGGCGAGTTCCGGAAGGAGTTCGCCGGCCAGCTCGGGATGATCGAGGAATCGCCCGGCACGCCGAAGCACCACGCCGGGTTCGCCGGCGCCGCCGCGATCATCGACAGCGACACGCTGCTCTCCCTGCTCGACCGCGATCCGGAGGAGCAGGTCGACGCGCGCGCGATGCTGGCCGCGCGGCTGATGGACATGCTGCTCAACGACTGGGACCGCCACCCGGGCCAGTGGAAATGGGCCCAGATGCAGTCGAGCCCCCCGACGGCCTGGCTGCCCATCCCGCGCGACCGGGACAAGGCCTTCATCTCGTCCGGCGGAGTCGTGATCAAGCTGGCGGGGCTGGCGCGTCCCGACCGTGTACCGCCTTCAACAGCTCATACCCCAGCGTCCGGGCGCTGACCTGGAACAGCCTGGAGTTCGACCGCCGGCTGCTCGGCGGCCTGGAGAAGCCGGTCTGGGATTCGGTGGCCGCGGCGCTGGTGCAGCGGATCACCGATTCGGTGATCGATGACGCGGTGCGCGCCGTGCCCCCGGAGTACCTGCCGTCGGCGCCCCGGCTCGCCCTGCACCCTCAAGCTGCGCCGCGACGGCCTGCCGGGCGCCGCGGACCGCTTCTATCGCGCTGCTCGCCGCCGTCGTGGACATCCACGCCACGGACGCGGCCGACCGCGCCACCGTGACCCGGATGGATGACCGGTTCGTCGACGTGCGACTGCAGTCGGGACCGGGCATGCCCTAGTTCGTCCGGCGGTTCGACCCGACGGAAACCCAGTGAAATCCGCATCTATCTCCACGGCGGCGATGACACCGCCCTCGTCACCGGCACGGTCGAGCAGAGCATCCCCGTCCGGATCATCGGCGGCAACGGCACCAACCTGCTGATCGACTCGTCGCTGGTGGGTGGCGCCCGCATCCGACCCGCCTCTACGACGATGCAACGGTGAGCGGCGTCAGTTACGGGCCGGACACCCTGTTCGACCGGCGGCCCTGGGTCAGGCAGGCGGGAAGGCTGGTGCCGCCGGGTCCCGATCGCGGGAGGCCGGCTCCGCCCCATCGCCGCCTTCAGCATCGGCGACCTGGGCGTCATCTTCGGCCTCGGACTGGCGAGAGATCGGTATGGATTCGGGCGTCGGCCCTATGCCAGCCAGGTGGGACTCGAGGCCGAGTACGCCACCGGTGTCAACGGATTCCGGATCGGGGTGGATGCCGATCACCGGCTGGAAAGCTCACCGGTGCATTTCACGGGACTGGCCCGCATGTCCCAGCTCGAGGTCACCAACTTCTACGGCCTCGGCAACACGACTCCGGGCACGCCCGCCGAGTTCTATCAGGTGCGGCAGCAGCAATGGCTGCTGCTGCCGGCGGTGGCCATCGGCGACGACCGCCGCAGCGAGCTGTCGCTCGGGCCGGTGGTCCAGTACTCCGTCACCGACAGCACCCCCGACCGCTTTGTCACGGACAGCCAGCCGTACGGCTCGGGGGACTTCGGCCAGGCCGGGCTCCGGTTCGACTTTGCTCACGACGGCCGTGACCAGACCGGTAACCCGCACCGCGGGTATCTGGCTGAACCTCACCGGCACCTTCTTCCCGGCCATCTGGGACGTGAACAGTGCGTTCGGCGCGATCACCGCCGCCGCGGCCACGTATCTCACCATTCCCATCCCGCTGCGATCCGGTCCTGGTCCTGCGAGGCAGCGCCAGAGAGGTGTTCGGCACCTATCCCTTCCAGGAGGCGGCCTTCGTCGGCGGCAGGAGCACGGTGCGCACACTGGTGCCCCAGCGCTATGCCGGCGACGCGTCGCTCTCCGGGACCGCCGAGCTGCGGGTTCCGCTGGCCAGCTTCGCGTTCGTCCTTCCGCTGGATGTCGGGGTCTTCGGATTCTTCGACGCCGGCCGGGTCTATCGTCGACGGCGAACTCGCCGGGCGGGTGGCACACCGCGGCGGGCGGTGGCGTCTGGATCGGCGTCATGAGTCCGGCGACGGCCATCACCGTCACCGTGGCCAGCGGCGCCGGGCAGACCGTGGTGCTGATCGGCACCGGATTGAGCTTCTAGCGCCCGGCCGCCACGGGGCGGCCGCACTCCACCTCTCACTGCGAGTCACCATCATGCGTTTCGTTGCCTCTGCGATCCCCGCTCACCCTGGCCCTGGTGGCTCTCGCGTGCAAGCCACCGGTCCAGTTGACGCCTCCGCCCGCGGCGCGCCAGCGCCGCGCAGGTCGCCCTGAGCGGCGCCTCGGTCCTGATCGGGGCCGGCGACATCGCCGCTGCGACACCCCGGGAGACGAGGCGACCGCCGCGCTGGTGGACAGCGTGCTGCGCGCCGACAGCGCGGCCAAGGTCCACGACGAGGTCTTCACGCTGGGCGACAACGCGTACCCCGACGGCACCGACGAGGACTTCGCCCTGTGCTTCGCGCCGTCGTGGGGTGACTCCGCCAAGCTCATCATGAAGAACATCCGGCCCGCGCCGGGCAACCACGAGCACCTCTCCGGCGGGGCGGCGCCGTACTACCAGTACTTCGGGAGCCGCGCCGGCTCGTCGACCAAGGGCTACTACAGCTACAACATCGGGGCGTGGCACGCCATCGTGCTCAACAGCGAGATCGTGGTGAACACCGGATTCACCGACGTCGAACGGACAGGCCCAGGAGGACTGGCTGACGCAGGACCTGAAGAGCAATCACCAGCCGTGCACGGTGGCCTACTGGCACCATCCGCGGTTCAGCTCGGGCTGGCACGGCTCCGATGCCCGGCTCGCGGTGTTCTGGCAGATCCTGTACGCCGGCGGGGTCGACCTGATCCTCAACGGCCACGACCACGACTACGAGCGCTTCCTGCCGCAGACGCCGGCGGCGATCGCGGATTCCGTGAAAGGCATGACTGAGATCATCGTGGGGACCGGAGGCGGCGACCTGCGCGGCTACGGCAGCACAACAGGCCGCGAACAGTGCCACCCGGATCCAGGGACACTTTGGCGTCCTGAAGCTCACGCTCGGCGCCACGGAGTGGCGGTCGGCCTTCCTGGACGTCGATGGCAGGCTCTGGGATCAGACCGGCGGCACCTGTCACTAGAGGGGAAGATGCCCATTCGACTCGCCACTCCGGCCGACGGGGCCAGGCTCGCCGTGATCTACCGCCCCGCCGTCGTCAGCCGGGCGACCTCATTCGAGCTCGTGCCCCCGAACGCCAGCGAGATGGCGCGCCGGGTCACGAGGATCACCGCCCGCACCCCCTGGCTGGTGGGCGGGGAGGAGGGCCAGGTCCTGGGCTTTGCCTACGCCAGCCCCCATCGCGACCGTCCCGCGTACGCCTGGTCGGTGGAGGTGTCTGCCTATGTGGATTCCATGGCGCACCGCCACGGCCTGGGAAGGGCCCTCTACACCAGCCTCTTCGCGATCCTGGAGCTCCAGGGCTTTCAGAACGCCTACGCCGGGATCACCCTGCCCAATCCCGCCAGTATCGCCTTTCACGAAGCCCTCGGGTTCAAGTCGGTTGGCACCTACCATCGGGTCGGCTACAAGCACGGCCGTTGGCACGACGTCCGGTGGTTCGAGCGCTCCCTGGGGGCCCACTCGGCGGATCCAGCGCCGCCCCGGCCGATGCCGGTGGTCGTGCAGGTCGCCGGATACGCCGCGGCATTGGCGGCGGGGGACAAGGCTTCGGAGAGCGGGCCGGACCGAACCGCGGCCAGGAGGCCGCCGGGACCACGGACTTCACTGCCGCGATGACTCGTCGGCCATCCTCTGTCAGGCGAGGTCGAAAGGCGAAGGCAGGAATCGGCTGCGGCAGGGGACGGGCGGAGGCGGCGATCGATTCGGATGAATGGAGCGGGGCGGGACCCGGGTCAGGCGCTGTGTGCTCGTTTCCCAGCTACAACACAGCGCCCCGCCACCGGATGAAATGCCGGAACTGCAACCAGATGGGCGTCTCCCGAGCAGTCTACACGGTGCTGCGGCGTCCAGAGACGAAGTGCCACAGGATCGAGATGACCGCAAGAATCAGGAGAAGATGAATCAGTGACCCGGCCACGTGGAAGACACTGAAGCCGAGGAGCCAGGCCACGATCAGGATGACGGCGAGAGCTGCGAACATGGAACCACCTCCGGATGAATCGGTTCAGGTGACTGCTGCGCACGGCGCGGGTAAGTCCGCCGGCCGAGCGGCCCCTGTCAGGCCCGTCTGCGCATGCCCGTCACGAGGATGGCCGCGCCTACCACCATGACCACTCCGCCCACCCACGGCGGGATGGACTCCCGCTCGTTGGCCGTGATGTGGACGTCCCCCACCTTGAGCACGTTTTCCCGGTGCATGAAACTCGCGCCGTTGAACAGCAGGAAGGCGCCGATCCCGATGATGACGAGACCGAAGATCCCGTATTGACGCATGGATTCCCCCTTGAGTGCGTTGATATATCCCGAACGGCCCCCGGCCCCGCGCCGGAGATGGTCGACCGACCACCCCGGCACCCTGCCATCGATGATCCGCCGCCCCAGGCCGGAGCATCGGGCGTCGGCTTCCTGCTCGGTCGGGTACCGTTCATCCAGGCTGAACGGCTGCTTCCGATGCTTGCGCCGGATCTCGAGGTCCACGGTCCAGCGCCGTGACTGGGAGATCTGGTAGGGCCGTGCCACGATGTCGAAACCCTTGTACCTGATGCTGGTCATGGGCAGAGACCTTTCCGACCGTGCTCCGGCTCCGGACGGCGGGCCGCCGGCCCGACCAGGCGCCGCTTCAATCCAGGGAGACCGTGAGCGGGCCGGTCAGGGTGAGGACCATCGGCGTGCCGGCGCTGACTACCACGTCGCGGCTCGCGGTCTCGACCGCGACCACGGTGCCGCCCGCGGCCCCCACCGCACCGCCGATAATCGTTCCCTTGGCATCCCCGCCGATCACCCGGCCGGCGATCGCGCCGATGGCCGCGCCGACCCCGACCTTCTCGACCTCACCGGCCGTAATTCCCCGGCCCTTGAGCGTGTGGGCCACGGAGGTGACGCTCGCCGAGAGCGGATACCGCCGGCCCCGCACCGTCACGCCCGTCACCTGGAGGGTGAGGGTGCCGTCGGCCGCGCTCTTGGACTTCGCCGGTGAGATCTCGACGATCAGCAGCTCGACGGCGGACCCGGCGGGGATCACCACCCTCCCGGCCGAATTCCTGACGTCGGCGTCCACGGTCGTGTTCACCGTCTGGCCGGACTTGCTGCTTCGCGAGGTGATGGTCTGGTCCATCGTCGCCCCGATGACGCCGCCGGCCCCGAGGGTACGGCTGCTGGGGGCCTGGCTCACCGGCCGATCGTTGAGCGCAGGGCTGCCGTTGATCGGCGCCAGCGCCAGATTGCGTTCGGTGCTGTCCCGCGCCGCGTCGCTCTGCGACCCCTTGCCGCAGGCCAGGACGCCCATCAGTGTCAACACTGCCAGCTGTGTCCTCGTCATCACGTGCTCCGTTCATCCAGCGACTGCAAGGGCTGCCATCGGGAAGCTCCCGAGTCGGCTCATCGCAGATACAGGTACAGCCCCACACCCCCGGCCACGGCACCCAGCACCGTCACCACCGATTCGTCAATGATCAGTCCCGTGATGATGCCCGCGGCCCCGACGATCATGAGGGCCATGCCTTCCTTCCGGGTCCCGTGCTTGTAGTTGTCGTCCACCATCATCACCGGCCGGGCATCGGCACTGGTCGCGTCCGGCTGCAGCGACGCCCCGGCCGACATCTGGTCGGTCGAGACCCGCATGCTCAGCGAGGCTTCAGCCTGCGCCGCCGCCGGACGAAGGGGGGCCAGGACCATGGCCGCCAGCAGGACACCGATAGAAAGAGCGCGCATGGCGCCTCCAGTGTGGGAGCAGGAATGCTGCGATGGACGGCGGGGAGCGCGGCTCATGCGGCGACGTCCTCCTCCGGGATCCCGGCCGGCCCGAGGCGATAGCCCGGGGCCTGCACCAGCAGGAGATCCGATTTCCCCGGGATGATTTCAAATGTCGCCACGGTCTCCGTGAACCAGAGCACGGCCTGCTTCACCACCGCCCGGGACGAGGCCGGAATCGTTGCACGGACCGGCGCCTTCCAGTCCCGGGGATTCCGTACCCGGTCGAAGGCCCCCGCCAGCTGGTCCAGCCGGTACCCGGTCATCACCTGCGGATCGTACGCCATCGATGCTGTCATGTGCGCCCCGCTGCTCACGAGTGAATTGTCCGGCCACGTTCACCAAGCCTCAACGCTACCCGCCCGGCCGCGCCGGGCCTATCGATCAATGGAGTGAATTAGGAGCGAGTCCTTCGGACTCACGCCCGCACGCGGACCGGCATTCGTTCCGCGCGATCAGAGGAGCAGGGTCAACCCCGCGCTCAGCACCAGGTCGTTCTGGAATGACGTGGTGCCGTCGAAGTCGCCGCCATACAGGTAGTCCTCGCCGTCGAATCGCACCTGGACCGTGTGCCCGAGCGGCAGGTGGAACCCGACACCGATCACCCCGCCCCAGTTGGTCTGGCTGGTTCCCTGGTCGAGCACGTCGACGCCCTGTCGGATAACCGCCGGGCCGACCCCGAGATAGAAGCCGGCATGCCCGGACGCCGGGCTCTGCCCGAGCATCAGCTTCAGGGCTCCCACGAAGACCTCGGTGTTATGGTCGCCGTTGACCGTGGCCCCCGCGACGGTGACGCTGGCGGGCGAATAGCCGCCGGACAGCTCGAGCCCGAGCGGATGCTTGCCCCAGAACGTCAGCCGGGCCCCGCCGATGGCGGCGTTGTTCAGCTTGATGTCGTTGCCGAGGGAGGAGAAGGAGTTGTTGGTCGGCACGTAGATCCCGGCCCAGAGACCGATCCCCACGGAGCCCTGGGCAGCGGCCCCGTGCACTCCGATCACCAGCGCGAGGCCCGCCACCATCATCGCCTCCGCCAGCCGGCGGGCCAGACGCATCATGGCCTGTTCCCCGGCACGCCGCGACCCGGTGGAGTCCTGATCCTGCGTGGACGACAGGGCGCCGACTCGCTCGCCCGCTGCCAGCTCTGGTGAATGCATGCGACCTGTGTCTTTCTCGTTGAAGGAGACCTCGAGGGGCGCCGCCCGTCTTCGTTCAGACGCCGGGACGACGCCGCTCGTCGTGCTACATCATCGCCGGCCGGTCCTCGAAGGCGCTCACCTGGCGCTCGATCTCGGGCCGCACCTGCCCATAGCGCTGCTGCAGGATGCCCACGAGATGCTCCCGCCTGCCGCCGATCACGTCCAGGTCAGCATCGGTGAGCCGCCCCCACTGCCTGCGGACGACGCCCCTGGCGTCCTTCCACTGGCCCCTCAACTGATCCCAGTTCATGGGTCCCATCCTTTCACCCCTAGTTCGCCACCGAACGATTTTCGAACTCGCGTACCTGTCGTTCGATCTCGTCCCTGGCCTGCCCATAACGCTTCTGCAGAACGCCGACCAGCTGATCCCGCCTGCCCGCGATCACGTCGAGATCGTCGTCGGTGAGCTTCCCCCACTGCTCGCGGACCTTGCCCTTGGCTTCGCGCCACTCGCCACGCACCTGATCCCAGTTCATGGTTGCCTCTCCTGCACGGGTTGGAATGGACTGACCAGACCGCTGACGGGGAGCGACCTCCTCCGCCACCGATCAACGCTACCTCGACTTCGGCAGCGGGCCCATCGCTCGTTGGAGCGGATTAGGAGCGAGTCCGGCGGGATCGCGGGGTAGGGAAAGCACCCCGGGGGACATCCTCGACTGAGGACATCCCCCGGGGCTCGCTTCGCTTTATTGGCCTGACTCCCGGGCGCGGCCTGACTCGCTGGGACGCGGAGCCCCGGAAGGTCCTCCATTACCGTGCGCCCCCATAGGAGGAAGGGGGTCAGGCCACCCGGCCTGCCCCCATGGGTGCAACGCGGAAGACCAATCTCGGCAAAAGGGGCCCGCGGTACAATCGATCCAACGGGTGAAAACCGGTCTAGCTCGAAGGAACCAGGCCCGCGCGCTCGACGGAGCTGTCGGGCACCCCCGCGGTCGGCGGGCGGGGTCCCGCACCGGGGGCACGCCGCTGCGAGAATGTCGCCACATCCAGCCGGTTCTCGACCTCCAGCTTCGACAACACCCGGTGGACGTAGTGCTTGACGGTGCCGATCGCGATCCGGAGCCCGCCAGCGATCTCCTTGTTGGTCAGCCCCCGGACGATCAGGCCGGCGACCTGCCGCTCCCGCACCGTGAGCCGCTTGACCGCCAGCGGCCGCGGTGGCCGCCGCCGGACGCCGTCCCGCTTGAGCTGGCCGAACATCGAATGGGTGAGTTCCGGTGGCAGGACCTGGATCCCCGCGGCGGCCAACTGGATCGTGCCGAGCACCGTATCGATCGACGCGTCCGCCATGATGAAGCCGGCGACTCCGGCCCGGACGAAGCTGGCCACGTCCGTCTGCAGCGGCTCCAGTCCCATGATGATCACGCGGGAGGCTGGCGACTCCCCGTGCAACATGCCGGCCAGCATCAGGCTGTCGTCGCCCGCCTGCCGCAGATTCAGCAGCACCACCTGGGGCCTGAACTCCCGCACCCGCGCGAGCGCCTGTGCCGAATCCTCCGAAACCGCGAGGACACGAAAGCCCCGCTGGGCACGGATCAGGGCCACGACGCCCTCGCGAGACGAGCGGTTGTCGTCGATGAGGATGAGCGAAATGAGCCGGCTCACGCGAGCCGTCCCGGAATCAGGGCGTCAATGGCGGAGACGTACACGCAACCTCCGAGTGAGGCGTTGCCCCCCGCAGCGACCAGGTCCGCCGTGGCTGGCCCCGTGGAGTCAATTCCGGACGATCGGGCACCGGGCCCCGATCGAATCGTCCGGTGCATCAATGTGCGGGGTCGGGGCCGGACTCGACAATCGCTCGGAGGGACCAGTGACGGTCCCCGATCGGAGGAGCGATGAACGATGGGGGGACGGAGCGGGGAACTACGAAACGGAGGCCCTGGTCACTCCCCCTGAGTGGGTGAAGGCGGCCACCTCGAGGCGGCTGTGCAGCGCCAGCTTCTCGAGAACGTTGTGCACGTGGCTCTTCACCGTGTGGACCGCGATGTTCAGCCGGGTCGAGATCTCCTTGTTGCTCAGTCCTTCACCGAGCAGGTCAATGATCTGCCGCTCCCGGTTGGTCAGGCGCACCGCCTCCAGCACCCTGGACTTGGAGCTCGCCGGCACATTGCGGACGATCTGCGAGAACAGCGTGTTGGTCAGGGCCGGAGGCAGGATCTCTGCACCGGCGGCCACCTTCCGGATCGTCTCGAAAAAGGCCTCGAAGGAGGCATCCTTCATGATGAAACCGGATGCCCCCGCCCGCACGTAGTCGGCGACGTCCTCCTGCAGCGGCAGGAGCCCCATCACGATCACCCGGGCCGCAGGAACCTCGCTATGGACCGTTGCCGTGAGGCCCAGGCTGTCGTGGTTCTCCAGCCCGAAATCCAGCAGGACCACGTCCGGCCTGCCCTCCCGCACCTTCTTGATCGCCTCCTCGGCATCGGCGAACGCGGCCAGCACCTTGAACCCCGGCTGCTCGTGGATCATCGCCGTGAGCCCCTCGCGCAGCAGCCGGTTGTCATCGATCAGCACGATCGAAATCGTCGCCGGCGCCGGCTTCGCCCCGGCCGATCGGGCCTTGGCGGCCTTGGGCTTGGGTTTCCGCGTCATGGCCTGATTGTCGGCGTGGAGGCTGGCAGGAGTGTGACGACCAGCTGGAGAGGCACAGGCACTGGGCACCTCCTCCCTCAGGAAGCCTACTGGTCGCAACGCGACTGGTCGGGGGACGCAGGATGATGGGCGCCCTCGCAGTCGCTGTCGCTATTGCTCAGGAGAAACGATATACTGCTGTGCTGCATACCGCTAGACTCGAGGCAAGAGCCTGCGCGTGGCAGCCCGGGGAATTCCCATGGTCCGACTGCGGATCCACCAGATCATGAGGGCGCGGCACATCTCCGCGTACGCGCTCAGCAAGGGGGCCAGGCTCAGTTATCCCAGCGCCTACCGGCTCTCCCGCGCGGGAGGCGCCTTCGGCCGGCTGCACGCCGAAACGCTGAACGCCCTCTGCAAGTTCTTTCACCTCCAGCCCGGTGCGCTGCTCCACTGGGTGCCGGACGGGCGCGAGTGACTGGTCCGGTCCGGCACTCGATCAGCGAATGCCGTGTCCTGAATGAGCGCGCCCGCCAGGCGGCCCCTGGTCGGCGCGCCCCGTTCGTTTCCCAAACCAGCGAGGGTAGCCATGTCTGGTGAAAGCCTGGTCCTGTTTCTCGTGATCGGCATCGTGGCCGGGTGGCTGGCCGGCAAGATCATGAAGGGTGGCGGGTTCGGCCTGGTCGGCGATCTCGTTGTCGGCGTGATAGGCTCCTTCCTCGGCGGCTGGGTGTTCGGCCTCCTGGGCATCGCGGCGTACGGCATCCTGGGAAGCCTGGTCATGGCAGTGGTGGGCGCCATGTTGCTGCTCTTCCTTATCCGGCTGGTGAAGACGGGCTGAGCAGGGCGGCTTCCCGCTCTCCCAGCCCCCGAATCGTCCGCCCACGGCCCGGGAGCGGCGTCCTCCGCCCTCCCGGGCCAAGGCTTTCGGGTGGCAGTCTTCACCCGGATCCGATTCATCGCTTCCTCATCCGACCTTCAGCCATGAGAGTGTAGCGTGAGAGCCCTCAGGGCGCGTCTGTGCCTCCGCCGCCCTGGCCACTGTGCATCATCAGTCGAGGCCGACATGTCGAGAGGGAGCGCCGTATGACCGCCGAACATGAAAGACTCGCCGAGGCCCGTGAGAAGGACGTGGCCTGGAAGAAGTGGGGTCCGTACCTGAGTGAGCGTCAGTGGGGCACGGTTCGCGAGGACTACAGCCCTGGGGGTGACGCCTGGAACTTCTTCACCCACGATCATGCCCGCTCGCGGGCCTATCGCTGGGGCGAGGACGGCATCGCCGGGATTTCCGACGACAAGCAGAAGCTCTGCTTCAGCCTGGCCCTCTGGAACGGGAAGGACGCCATCCTCAAGGAGCGGCTGTTCGGCCTGACCAACAGCGAGGCGAACCACGGCGAGGACGTGAAGGAGTACTACTTCTACCTCGACAGCACGCCGACCCATTCGTACATGAAGTACCTGTACAAGTACCCCCAGGCGGCCTTTCCCTACGAAGACCTGATCACGACCAATCGCAAGCGGACCCGGGAGGAGATGGAGTACGAGCTCCTCGACACCGGCGTCTTCAAGGACGATCGCTATTTCGACGTGTTCGTGGAGTACGCCAAGGCCGGCCCGGAAGACATCCTGGTGAAGATCACCGCGACGAACCGGGGCCCGGACGCCGCCGAGCTGCACCTCCTGCCGACGCTCTGGTTCCGGAACGACTGGGCGTCGTGGATCTCCGAGTCCAACCGGTCTCCCGAGAAGCCGAACCTCCGGAAGGTCCCGGCCCCGGCGGGCACCAGCGCGGTCGCGGCCAGGCATCCGTTGCTGGGCGAGTGCATCCTGTCCTGCGAAGGCGACGTGCCGCTGCTCTTCACGGAGAACGAGACCAACAACGAGCGGCTCTTCCCGGGCCAGATGAATGCCAGCCCGTACGTCAAGGACGGCATCAACGACTTCGTGGTCCAGGGTAGGAAGTCGGCCGTCAATCCCAGCAATCAGGGCACCAAGGTCGCGGCGCACTACCGGATGACGGTCCCCGCCGGCGAGTCGGCGACGGTGCGCCTGCGCCTGACCGCCCCGGCCGGAGCGGCCGGGGCCGTGGCGCGATTCGGCCCGGCGTTCGACAAGACGATGGCCGATCGGATCCAGGAGGCGGACGAGTTCTACCAGGCGGTGACGCCGCCCTCGGTCTCCGCGGACGAGGCCCGGGTGATGCGCCAGGCGCTGGCGGGGATGCTGTGGAGCAAGCAGTTCTTCTTCTTCGACGGCGACAACTGGCTGGAGGAGCACAACTCCCACCCGCTCCACTCCGGCTACCGCAATGCGCGGAATTCGGAGTGGTTCCACATGCTGAACGAGGACATCATCTCGATGCCCGACAAGTGGGAGTACCCCTGGTACGCCGCCTGGGACCTGGCCTTCCACTGCCTGCCGCTCTCGATCGTGGATCCCGACTTTGCCAAGCAGCAGATGGAGCTGATGCTCGGCGCGGTCTACCTCCACCCCAGCGGCCAGATTCCGGCGTACGAGTGGAACTTCAGCGACGTGAACCCGCCGGTCCACGCCTGGGCGACCCTGTTCCTGCACTTCACCGAGAAGGCCCAGCGGGGCGAGAGCGACGTGGAGTTCCTCAAGACGGCCTTCAACAAGCTGGTGCTGAACTACACCTGGTGGGTGAACCGCAAGGACCGCTTCGGCAAGAACCTCTTCGAGGGCGGATTCCTCGGCCTGGACAACATCGGCGTCTTCGACCGCAGCGCCCCGCTGCCCACCGGCGGCCATCTCGAGCAGGCGGACGGCACGGCGTGGATGGCCCTGTTCACCCAGAACATGCTGGATCTCGCCTTCGAGATCACCCTGCACGACCGCGCCTTCGAGGACATGATCGTGAAGTTTGCGGAGCACTTCTACTACATCGCCGCCGCCATGAACCGCCCCGGTGACGAAGGGATGTGGGACGAGGAGGACGGCTTCTACTACGACGTGCTGCGGCTGCCGGACGGCAGCGCCAGGCGGCTCAAGGTCCGGTCGATGGTGGGGCTCCTGCCCCTCTGTGCCACTACGATCGTCGAGAAGAGCACGCGGGAGCGAGTCCCGCGGGCGATGGCCCAGATCAGCCAACGCTTGTCCCGGATGCCCGAACTCTCGCAGACCATTCACCCCACGGGCCCGGGTCACCTCGGCGTGGCGGACCGTGGAATCATGGCCCTGCTCACCCCGGAGCGGCTCCGCCGCATCCTCACCAAGATGCTGGACGAGAACGAGTTCCTGGGCCCCTACGGCGATCCGCTCGCTCTCCAAGTTCCACGAGGCGCACCCCTACGTCCTGAACGTGGAAGGCCAGGAGCACCGGGTGGACTACCTGCCGGCCGAGTCGAACACCGGCATGTTCGGCGGCAACTCCAACTGGCGGGGGCCGGTCTGGATGCCGGTGAACGCCCTCATCATCCGTGCGCTGCTGAACTTCTACCTGTACTACGGCGACAACTTCAGGATCGAATGCCCCACGGGGTCGGGGAAGCTGATGAACCTCTTCGAGGTGAGCAAGGAGATCTCCGACCGGCTCACCCGGATCTTCACCCGCAATGAACAGGGCGTGCGCCCGGTCTACGGCGGCACCGAGAAGTTCCAGACCGACCCCAACTGGCGCGACTACATCCTGTTCTACGAGTACTTCCACGGCGACAACGGCGCCGGCCTCGGCGCCAGTCATCAGACCGGCTGGACCGGCCTGGTGGCCAAGCTGATCCAGCTCTACGGCAGCATCGATGCCGAGCAGGTGTTGGGAACGGGACGGGCAGGGATGTTCGACCAGAGTACTCCGAGCACCCCGGCCGCCACCGGGGCCGCGGGAACCGGAGGAGCGCCACGGGTCGCCAAGAAGCGGGACGTGCACCCCGTTTCCTGAGGCCGGGAACGTGACGCTGCGACGCGATAACATCGTGACGGCGATCGCGCTGCTCGTGATCGCCGCCGCGATACCGTTCGCGGTCAAGGACACCATCGAATCGGGCCGCGTGTATCTGTTTTCGAGGCAGTTCCTCGAGGAATTGCCGCAACGGTTCACGGGGCCCGGACGCCTTCGCTTCATACTCCAGCCCGTGGTTGCCATCGTGCTGGGGGTGCGGGGAGGCCTCGCCGACGCCAGGGCGGGAAACCCGCCCTACCTGTTCGGCCTGCTGTTCGATGCCGCCAATCGAAGAGCGTTGCTGCGAAGCGGAGTGGCCGCGATCACCACTCTGCTCGCCATGGGAATCATCCTGGACATCGTCTTTCAGCTGGTCCTCTACCACGAGGTGCATCCAGGTGCCGCCCTGGCGGTTGGGCCGATTCTCATTGCCCTGCCCTACGCGTTGTCCAGGGGAGTGACCAACCGCCTGGCGCGGTAGTCGACGAGACGCAGTAGCCCGCCACTCAGGCGGAAGGGGGTACACCATGAAAACATGGCCCAAGCACCCGTCATCTACGAGATCAGCACCTGGGTCTGGCTCGATGAGCTGAGCCGGAAAGTACGGCAAGCCGCTGACTCTTGCGACGGTGCCGGAGCAGGAGTGGGAGGCCATCGCCGGCCGGCGGCTTCGACGCCGTCTGGTTCATGGGTGTCTGGGAGCGGAGCCCTGCCGGGATCGAGATCTCCATGAAGAACCCGGGGCTGCTCGAGGATTTCCGGCGGGCCCTCCCCGACTTTGCGCCGGCCGACAACGTCGGCTCCCCCTACTGCATCCGCCGCTACATCGTCGACAAGCACCTCGGCGGGCCGGAGGGATTGGCCGCCGCCCGCGCGATTCTCGCCAAGCGCGGCATCCGCCTCATCCTCGACTGGGTGCCGAACCACGTCGCCCCGGACCACCCCTGGGTGTCGGCGCATCCCGAATATTTCGTCCAGGGCAATGACGAGGACCTGCGCCGCGACCCCGCGTCATTCGTCGCGGATCGGCGGCAAGGTGCTGGCCCTGCGGCCGCGATCCCTTCTTCCCGGCGTGGCCCGACGTGCTCCAGCTCAATGCCTTCGAGCCGGGGCTCCGGAAGGCGGTGATCGGGGCGCTCTCGCACATCGCCGAGCAGTGCGACGGCGTCCGCTGCGACATGTCGATGCTCATGCTGAACTCCGTCTTCGAGCGCACCTGGGGTAAACGCGCCGGCGCCCCGCCGGCCACCGAGTACTGGACGACGGTGATCCCTGCGATCAAGGCGAAGCATCCGGAGTTCAGGTTCATCGCCGAGGCCTACTGGGACCTCGAGTGGGAGCTGCAGCAGAAGGGCTTCGATTTCTGCTACGACAAGAAGCTCTACGACCGGATGGAGAAGGACACCGCCGAGAGCGTGCACCAGCACCTCCTGGCCGATCGTTCATACCAGGAGAAGATCGTCCGCTTCATCGAGAACCACGACGAGCCCAGGGCCGCCGCCGCCTTCCCCGACGAGCAAGGGACGCGCTGCTGCCGTGGCGATCCTCACGCTCATGGGAGCGAAGCTGCTGCACGAGGGGCAGTTCGAGGGGAGGAAGGTCAGGCTGCCCGTCTTCCTCGGTCGCCGCCCGGTCGAGCCGCCCGACAAGGACCTCGCCGGGTTCTACGGGCGCCTGCTCAAGGCGACCGGTCGCGAGGTCTTCCGGGAAGGTGACTGGAGGCTCTGCGAAGCGAGCGGCTGGCCCGGCAACCAGAGCTGCCTCAACATCCTGGCCTGGTGCTGGGCCAGGGAAGCCGAGCGCTACATCGTCGTCATCAATTTCGGGCCACAATCCGCCCAGGCCCGCGTCCGCGTGCCTTGGGATGAGCTCAGGGGAAAGCAGTGGCGCCTCATCGATACGTTGTCCGGCGACAGCTACGACCGGAGCGGAGATGAAATGCGTGACGCCGGCCTCTACGTCGACCTGGCTCCGTGGCAATGCCATCTGTTCGAGGCGCTGGCACCCTCGGCGATGCCACCTGCGGCGCCCGGGCGGAGCAGTGCGCGACCGTCAGTCGCACGATGATCTGGCATCAGAGCGACGACCGCCGGAGCGAAGGGTGAGGCGATAGTGGACAGGAGTGGCCTCGACAAGCTCCCACTGGGCCTTCTTCTGCCCGGCGTGATCGCACTCCTGGGCTGTGAGGGTCTCGGCATACACGACACGCAGAGCCTGATCGCCCCCAGCCTTCAGCGGTCCGAGGTCGTCGGTCTTGTCGCGGGTTTCGGAACCACTTTTGCCGCGCTCCCAGATTTGCTCGGCATGCTCAAACGGCGCTCGAGCGCCGGCATGAATCCCAGGATGGCGGGCATCATGTGCATCTTCCAGTTCGCCTGGGTCTATTATGGTCTCTTGATCGCTTCTCGCCCGGTGGTCCTCTGGAACGTGGTTGCGGTCGTGATCAACGCGCTGAGCGTGGGCGTGTATCTGCATTTCGTCCGGAAGGAACGAAACCAGGCGAGGCTGCAGGGGTAGATCGCGAGGCCGGGCCCTTGCGTCGCGGAGCGTCCAGTGGGTGGCATGAAGCACCCCGAGGGACCCCCTCAACGGAGAGAATCCCTCGGGGCTCGCTTCGCTTCGGTGGTTGCGCCGGGTTTCGTCCCTCGAACAGGCCATCGTGGTGCCCGGAAACGCCCCACCGCCGCGCGCCCCTCAGGAGAGTGGGGGCTAGTCGGCCTGGCCTGCCCCCCTGGGTGCATCGCGGTGCACTAATCTCTGCCAACAGGCAGGACCGGGCAATCGATCGAATGTGCTAAAAGGGACCTAATTCGAAGGGATTAATTCTCAGGGCCCCCGGGCACCCCTCCAGAGTGGGAAAAGGCGGCCACCTCCAGGCGGCTGCGCAGCGCCAGCTTCTCCAGCACGTTGTGCACATGGCTCTTGACCGTGTGCACCGCGATGTGCAGTCGGGTCGCGATCTCCTTGTTGCTCAACCCCGCGCCGAGGAGTTCGATGACCTGTCGCTCGCGGGTGGTCAGGCGCACCGCCTCCTGCAGCCGCGACTTGCCCTTCCCGGTGGCATCACGGGCGATCTGGGAGAAGAGCGTGTTGGTCAGCGCCCGGGGCAGGACCTCGACGCCTCCGGCCACGGCCCGGATGGTCGTGAAGAAGTCCTCGAAGGAGGCGTCCTTCATCACGAAGCCGGACGCCCCCGCCCGCACGTAATTGGCGATGTCCTCCTGGAGCGGTTGAAACCCCATGACGATCACCCGGGCCGACGGCACCTCCGCGTGCACCGTCGCGGTCAGACTCAGGCTGTCGTGATCCACCAGCCCGAAGTCCAGGAGGACCACGTCCGGTCTGGCCTCCCGCACCTTCCGGAGTGCCTCATCGACGTCCGCTGACGCGGTGAGCACCTTGAATCCCGGCTGGGTCTGGATCATCGTCGCGATGCCCTCGCGAAGCAGCCGGTTGTCCTCGATGAGCACCAGCGAGATGAGAGCCGGCACCGCAGCCGTCGCGCGCTTCGGCCTCTTCCCTCCCGGCATCCCGGTTACGCAGAGTTTACCAGTGCCGGGAGGAAGGCTGCCCACCGGGTCCCGGGCTGCCAGGCACTGGTGTCGAGGGGGAAGGGTGCTGTCGGGAGAGCACCGCGGTCAGGACGATGGCCTGCAATCATCGGAGCACCCTCATCTCGTAGAGCCGACGCGACTCTTCGGCAACAATCGCGTCGCCAAGAAAATTACGATTCGGCACGGCACGCGCAAGATTTGCAACAGGAACCCTGGCGGGCTTGCCGGCATCTGGGGCTGGCGGCAGTTTATAACAGCATCCGAGGTGACCGACAATCCGTCAGCGGCCGTTGCCCTGATCTTCTGGGAAGGACGATGACCCGATCATATCGTGCCCGATGCGCCGCCATCCTCGTGGGCGTTTCGCTGGCCAGCGTTGCCTGCAGCTCCCCGACGGACCCCTTCAACAGCGGGCCGGGCACCGCCACGGTCCAGGGGCAGGTCACTTCAGCCGCGGGAGACGCAGTACCCAATACCACCGTTCGCATCGCCTGTCCTGGAGTCGCCGCCGTCATCGTGGCCACCGATGCTGCCGGCCGTTACCTGACAAACCTGGAGACGTCGGCGTCTTCCCTGACCCTCTCCTCGAACAGGGTTTCCTGTCACTTCAGCGAGCCGGCGGAGGGCACCGCGCGGGTTCAGCTGGATACGGCGCTGGGATTCGCCCGCGGTCCGGTGCTGGTAGCTCTGCAGACGGTGAACCTGCGGGAGCCGTAAGCCCCCCCCAGCCTCCGAGGATCAGCCGTGACGACTCGCGCCTCCGGGACCTTCGACGTGAAGCTGGCCCCGCAGGGGACACCCGACGCCGCCGAGGGGATCACTCTCGCCGCCATGTCCATCGCCAAGCAGTTTCAGGGGGCGCTCGACGGCACCAGCAAGGGGGCGATGCTGACCGCCATGACCGAAGCCACCGGTGCCGCGGCGTACGTCGCGATCGAGCGGGTGAGCGGGACCCTCAACGGGCGCCGCGGCAGCTTCGCCCTGATGCACAACGGCACCATGACTCGCGATGGCCAGCAGCTCGTGGTCACGGTCGCGCCCGGCTCTGGTACTGGCGAGCTGGCTGGACTGGCCGGCACGATGGCCATCGAGATCGTGGACAAGAAGCACCTGTACGACTTCGCCTACACCCTCCCCGCCAACTCCTAGGAGCCGGCGCCTCATGGCCCGGTCTCCCATCTCACTCCGGCGGCTCCTGGGCGGCCTCGGCATCGGCGCGGTGTGCCTCGTCGCCATTGCGTTGCTGCAGCCGTATCCCCGGTGGCAGGAGGGCGCGACCTTCTGCTTCCCCTGGCTGGGGCCGCGCGTGAGCCTCCCATCCGGCCTCAGTGATTCCGCCCGCTCCCGGATCGTTGCCCACGAAGCCGTGCATGCGGCGCAGTGCCTGGCCCTGGGAAGCTGGAGCCTCTTCACCGCCCACTGGAGTGTGGCCGGGCGCCTCGAACTCGAGGCGGAGGCGGGGTGTGCGGAAGCCCGCCTCGGCCTTGCTCACGGTCGCAGGCCGGATCTCGCCTTCGAGGGGCTGGTCGATGATCTGACGTACGGTGTCCCCCGCGGCTCCGCCCCGGGCCCCGACGCCGCGAGGGCGGCAGCGACACGGGCCTGCCCCGAGCTGGCGCTGGCCGCCCAGCGAGCGCCAGACAGCGTCACACCACCGGGCGATGGTGGACAGCGATAGGCTCGCATGCAGCTGCCATTCTCCCGGGCGGAATTCCTCGACACCTTCGCCGGCTACAACCTCACATGGTGGCCCGCGGCACTCCTGCTCTGGCTGCTGACTCTCGGCACACTCCTGATGGTGTACCGGCGGAGCAGCGGTGCCGGAGTGCTCTTCTCAGCGGTGCTCGGGCTCCAGTGGGCCTGGAGCTGGAGCGGTGTATCACCTGTGGATCTTCCGCCAGATCAACCCCGCGGCCACGGTATTCGGCTTCCTGTTCCTCGCCCAAGCGGTGCTCTTCCTTTGGCTCGGCATATTCGGGCCCCCGCTCGCGTTCGCCCCCTCGCGGTGGCCATGGGGCAGACTGGGCGGAGCGCTGATGGCTTACGCCCTGCTCTATCCGGCGATCGGCTTGCTGGGCGGCCTTCGGTACCCGGCGATTCCGACCTTCGGTGTCCCCTGCCCCACCACCATCCTGACCGCGGGAGCGCTGTTAACTGTGCCCCGTCGCGCCGCCCGCCTGCCCGCCGTCATCCCGATCGTCTGGGCCGCGATCGGGGGGTCGGCCGCTTTCCTCCTCAGGATGCGGGCCGACCTCATGCTCCCGATTGCCGGCGCGTTGGTCCTGCTCTACATCCTGACGTCCGACGGAGCGCCGGCTGATGGTCATTCCTAGCCTGGAGCGCATGCGCAATCCATTCGTCGTCGCGCTCCTGTTGAGCGCTTTCGTGATGTCCGGCCAGGTCGTGGCGCAGCAGGCCGCCACGCCGATTTCGGCATTCGAGCCATTGTTCACGGCCACCCAGCCATCCGGAGGAAGCCTGTCCGACCCCCGATTTCTAAACGACCTGGCGTTGGAGGGCGCGACCCCCACTCATCGGGGGCGTCACGCCCTGATCGGCGGCCTGATCGGCGCCGCGGCCGGGGTCATCACCTGTACGGTCATCTCCAACATCGCCAATGACCCCGGCACCGGCTTTTCCACCTGCGACGCCACCGCCTACCTCGGCTTCGGCCTCGGCGGCTTCGCGGTGGGAGCGCTGATCGGCTGGCTGATCAGGTAACCGTGGAACCGCGGCCGCCGGAAAGCTCCGGCGTCCGTGCATGGGATCACCGTCCCCTATTCCCGGCCTCGAACTCCTCAATTCCGCACCAAGTGGATATGCCGCGATGTGGCTCCTTCTCGTTGCCCTGTTCGCCCTGCTGGTCCCCAACGGGTTGTTTATCTACTGGCTGCTCAACGACTTACACAGCTTTGGCGCGGTTCTCCAGGACAAGCTCATCCTGGGCTTCATGCTGGACGTCCTGGTCGCTCAGGTTCTCCTCACTGTCGACTTCGCGAGCCGCCCGATTGGCAGGGTGACGTGGCCCTGGTTCGCCTTTCTTTCGCTGCTTGGAGGGCTGGGGTTCAGCCTGCCCCTCTTACTGGCTCAACCGCTCCGGCCTCAAGGACCCGCCGGCAGGTGCAACCGGTTATGTTTGAGCATCCGCCTGCAGGTTCCCCCTGGCGGCTCGTACGTGCCTCTTCACAAAGCAGGACCGCATGGCTGACCTGAACACCTCCACCAAGCGTGGCGCCTCCGGTGCCGGCTCCGACGCCCTCACCGAGCGGGTCCGCCAGAGGGTGACCCTCGCCGGACAGGCCTTCGACCGCCGGTCGACCGCCTCCCGCCCGAAGTCGCGCAGGAAGAAGACCGCGCAGCCGGCCGAGCTGGGCAACGGCCACGCCGGCGAGCCGGTGCGCACCAAGGAGCAGGTCTGCCTCCGGGCGGTCTTTCACGAGCTGGGCGACGCCCACCGGGCCTACCGCGCCCGCACCGGCCAGACCGTGACCCCGTCGCTCCGGGCCGCGACCAACGCCTTCAAGCTCGACCCGACCCTGCTCACCCTTGTCCCAGTGGCCGCCTTCCTGGACGAGCTCGACATCCTCGCCTGGTAGTCGCGCGACCCGCACCGCCCATCCGGATCCGGATGGGCCCACAGATCAGCGCATGACTCAGCCCCGCTCGCTGGCGTGGACGCTCCTCTTTGCCTTCCCCGCAATCCGCTTCATCCTCGCGTCGCCCGCCCCGATCGCCCATGGGCAGGTTGAAGCACGAGTCATCGACGACTCGTCCTATCATCGGCCGCGAAAGGTCTGGATCTACACGCCAGCAGGCTATGACCCGCAGCGATCCGCGCCATATCCTCTTGTCATCGCCTTTGACGGCGCCGAGTACCGCGACACCATGCCACTGCCCGCGGTCCTCGATTCCCTGCAGATCAGCGGAGCGGCTCCGGCCTTCGTGGCCGTCCTGATCGACGATTCGGCTGGAGCGGTCCGCCTGGCGGACCTGGCCAACGCCCCGCGCATGGTCACCTTTCTGGGCCGCCAGCTCCTTCCGTGGCTGCAGGGGGGCTGGCACGTGACGCGGGATCCACACCGAGTTATCGTGACCGGATCGAGCGCCGGAGGCCTGGCGGCGGCGTTCGTTGCCTTTGAACGGCCCGATCTCTTCGGCAACGTCTGGTCCCAAAGCGGGGCGTTCTGGCGTGGAGCCGACGCCTCCAACCAGGCACCCTGGGAGTGGCTCACCGGCCAGGTCGAGGCGTCCCCCACCCGTGATGTGCGGTTCGTGCTGGATGTCGGGGAGCTGGAGAACCACGCGACGCTGGGAGGAACCGGCCCCAATTTCCTCGAGGCCAGCCGCCGGTTCCACGAAGCCCTGACGGCCCGCGGATACCCGGTTACTTATACCGAAGTGCCCGCCGGGAACCACGCTCCGCAGTGGTGGCGTCTGCGCCTCGCGTCTGGCATCGCGACCCTGTCGGCCGGCTGGCCGCGCGACTGACAATCCTGGGAGCGCCGCACATGACAAACGCCTCGGCGGACACCGCCCACGTCATTGCTCCACCGCCCCTGATATACGCCCTGCCGCTCCTGGCCGGGCTGCTGCATTCATCACTTTCGCCCGCAAGCCGTTCTGCCCCCTGCCTGGGCCCACCTGCTCGGGCCGCTGATCGTCCTGCTTGGCTTTGGCGCTTTGCCGGCGGTGCTGGCCTTTCGTCGGGCCGGCACCCATCCCCAGCCCTGGCGGCCCACCACCGCGCTGGTGGTGACCGGCCCTTACCGATTCTCGCGCAACCCGATGTACCTGGGCGCGACCCTCTTCTACATCGGCACCTCGCTCTGGGTCAATTCGCTGTGGCCCCTCCTGCTGCTCCCCATAGTTCTCTGGATCATGAACAGGGGGGTGATCGCCCGGGAGGAAGCCTACCTGGAGCGACTTTTCGGCGACGACTACCGTTCCTACCGGGCCCGGGTCCGGCGCTGGCTGTGAAGGCGCGGACGCGTGGTGCTTTCAGGCGAGACGCAGACCGCTAGATGATGAGCCGCTCGCTGCGCATCTGCTTCGGGATCTTCCTGGCACTGGCCGTTCGGCTCTCCGCCCAGTCCTCTGCCCCGGCGGCCATGGATTCGCTCCTCGGGCACCTCGTCGGGAGGCTGGGGGCTCTTCGCGGAATACCAGGTCCGGCGGCGCTGAGGACTCAGCCGGTCTATTTCCCCGATCGCAGCCCCAGCGCCGAAATCGCCACCAGCACGAGGTACATGAAGAGTCCGTACACGCAGGCGGGATAACCCAGGATGGTGCCGGGTGCCCCGCCCACGGTGCAGCCGCCGCCCAGTCCGCTGAACAGTTCCCGGTAGGTGAGCGTTCCGGAAAAGGCGACGCCGGCCAGGCTGATGGCCAGGACGGCTTTCAATGCGGTTCTCATGGTCATGGCGTGGCCTCGAGTCGAGAGAAATTCAGCATGGACCCTACCAGTCAGATGCTGATGTCATGGTGAAGCCCAAGTGAGGGTACGCCCCGCGACGGCGCAGGACGGCGTGACGCTGGCCGCCTTCCGCCGCGCCCTGTTCGCCGAGCTGGGCGAGTCCCCGGCCGCCGGGTTCGACCGGCAGGCCGCCGCGGCATTCGTGGCCAGGTTGGAGCGTGAGTTCTTCCTGGCCTGGCTGGCGGAGACGGACGATCGCCGGCTGCCGACCTCGGACTCGCCTGCCGATCGGGAGGGATATCTCCTCAACGTCCACACTGTGCCACAATGGCGCTGGCACGGAGTCGCAGGCGCGCTCGTGGCGGCGGCTGTGGCCAGGGGGCGTGAACTCGGGATGGCGCGCATCCGCCTGCACACCACCGACCAGGGGTGTCCGGTCTACGCCGCCGCCGGATTCGTTCAGCGCCAGGACGAGTTGGAGCTGGTACTCGCCCGCCGGGGCGGGACGCTCGAGCCGGGTGCGGTGTTTCCGGGGTAGCGGCCCGGGCCTGTGGGAATTCTCACGCGGAATTCAGACAGTCTGCAGAGTGCCGTTGCTAGCTTGTTGCCAGCGTCGGGCACCAAGTAGGGACGAAGTCAGGTTGCCTACGGGACCCTCGACCAAAGAGGTTCTCATGACAGCGGGCGGTGGCTCGCTGGCCCGGCGCACCGGCCGCCCGAGGAACGATTCGGGCGGCCGGTCGGTTTCGCGATCCCGGTTGCCCCCGCGTACTTGTCGGCCTCCCCGCCACAGATAACTTCGGGTGAGCCCAGCAACCCGGCCCGCCGTTCCGGGCGGGTGTCCGCCAGCCACAGGCCATTCCTGCCCCTTCCACCGCCCCTGCCGGCGCTCCGGGTCCTCCGCCGTGACCGGCGGGGAAGTTCCTCGCCGGTCGTGGTCGATACGCCGGACGGTCACTACGTCGTCAAGTTGCGCGGCGCCGCCCAGGGAACGGCGGCGCTGGTGGCGGAGATCGTGGTCGCGGCGCTGGCCGATGCGCTGATTCTCCCGGTTCCCTTCCGCCGCATCATCACCATCGGGGCGGCCCAGCTCACCGACGACCGCAACGACGAGCTGGCCGATCTGCTCGACGCCAGCGTGGGGGACAATCTCGGCTTCCGCTACCTCCCCACCGCAAGGCCATTTCAGTCCTGGGACCTGGCCACCGTTCCGCTGGACTTCGCGGTACAGGTCCGCTGGCTCGACTGGCTCACCATGAATCCCGATCGGGGCCCTGGAAATCCGAACATCCTGGTGGACGGATCCCGCTACTGGCTGATCGATCACGGCGCCGCCCTTCCCTTTCAGCACGACTGGGACACCGTCACAGAAGCCAGCCCCCTGCGGCCGGCGCCGGCCATCCCGCACCTCTTCGACGGCCTGGCGACGCACCTCCCCGAATGGGACCCGCTCTTGACGGCCCTGGTCACCCGCGAGACCTTGGCGGAGACGGTCGCCCTGATTCCCGATTCGTTCCTCCGTCCGCTCCTGCCACCGCCCTGGACCGCGGAGGCGGCGGAGCGGCGCCGACTGGCCTACGCGGCCTTCCTCTGGAAGCGGCTTCGCGGACCCCGTCCATTCGGCGAAGGTCCGGGCTCACAGCCCCTGAGGCCCCAGGCCCCGTGAACGTCGCCCTGTGATGAACGGGGTCCGCGGGCGACTCGGAGAGTGCCATGCCACAGGACACGGCGTCACGCTCACTTCCCGGGTTATCCGCACTGCTGCTGGCAGGTTGCTGCCTGGCTGTCGAAGGATGCGGGGAGTGCATCGACTGCACCCGGGCTGGGCCAGATCCGGCATACGCCGCGGTCACGGTCCTGGATGCCGCCGGGGCGCCCGTGACCGGAATCGCGGTGGAGCTTGGTGGGAGTCTTGCGGGAGCCGCCTGTTCGGTCTCGGACGCGGCCGGCCACTCGACGTGCCTGGTCTACCTCGGGGGGCGCGATTCCGTGGCTGCCTGGATCCGGACTGCGCCTGGCTCCCCCTACCATCCCGATTCGGCACTGGCCGTGTTCCGGCAGGCCGACACCGCCCGCGTGACTCTTTCCATCGGGGGGTAGCCCCCTCACTTCCAATCCCTCCGGCACGCAGACTGCACCCGACCGGCCGTGGGAGAGATCGCATGTCGCGATAGCGGCATCGGGACTTCGTGGAGGGGATCAGGTGATGGGACTGCGGGCAGAATGCGGTGGGCGGGGAATCGGTCGCAGGCGGAGCGGACCGTGGGATGGCGGGGCGGGGACAGACCGTGTCAGTCGAGCAGGTAGCGCACCGCCGCACGAAGCTCTTCCGTCGTGAACGGCTCGCGCAGGACGGGCACGTTGTGCGGGAGCCCGTTCTGGGAGGAGTTGCCGTTGCTGGACAGGTAGAGGATCGCGAGCGAGGGCAGCTGCTCGCGCAACTCGTGGATCAGGTCGATCCCGACCTTGCCGCCGACCCGGGTGTTGCTGATGACCAGGTCGCACACCTTGAGATTCAGGGCGAGGTGCAGGGCGGAGAGACCGTCATAGGCGTGGAACACCGCGTGCCCGTCGTGGAGCAGGGTGTCGATCACCATGCCGGCGACCGCCTTGTCCTCGTCGGCCACGACGATATACCGGCCGTCGAAGCCGGGGGTACGGGGACTCATTGTCGGCCCTTGGACCCGGAGGACGTCCGGGAGTGGCAGGCGGTGGAGGAGGGACCCTCTCAATATACCCCCGCGTACCAGCCGACGGCGCCGCCGGTTCTACTCCACCACGATCAGGGAGTACAATCACTTATACTTCATGCCTTCTGCACCCGGAGGGCCCCCTGCAGCAGTTTGCCTACAAGGGCTTCGCCATCATGGCACGCACCTACCAGATCCGTGGCTCTGGGCGGTGGACCGAGGACCTGCTGATCTGGCACGGCGAGGCCCTGCGGTCATTCAGCGGCCCCGATACCTATTCCACCGAGGCCCTGGCCGAGGCCGCCTGCTTCACACTCGGCCGCCGCATCATCGACGGCAAGGTCCCCGACTGCACGGTGGCCGGATTGTCCTGAGCTGGACGGGCGGGCCGCCAGGCTCGCCACCTGCACCACTTCTGCACAACCCGCCTCTCCCCGACAGCCGCAAGCTGGCCGTACCCTTCCAGCACGGCTCGCAACGCCCGGCCCCGATCCGCGGTCCTCTGGTTCCAGCCGCCTGGCGGCCGAACGGGCGTTGCGCGACTACGCCGGCGGACGAGTCGCCGCCCGTCTGCTTGACATGGAGCCGGCGGAGTGGCATTTCCCCGAGGGCGAGTCCTTCTGGATTGTGGCCAACGGCGAGATCGCCCGGCACCTCACTGAACTCGCTCAGGAGCTTGCCATGGACCCGATCATGCTGGCCCTTCGCTGGATCCACGTCGTGGCCGGCTGCCTCTGGGTGGGCGCCGCCGTCTTCATCGGCTTCGCACTCGGGCCGGCGATCGACGACGCGGGGCCCGGCGCCGCCTCGATCATTCCCGCCCTCGACCGCCGGGGGCTCACGACTATCATGCCCCTGACCGCGCTCGCCACCCTGGTGTCCGGCATGGGGCTCTTCTGGCTGGTCGGCGGCGGTGACCTCCGGGAGTTCCTGGGATCACCGACCGGCCTTGTCCTTGGACTGGGCGGGCTGGCGGCGTTGCTCGCCTTCCTGATCGGCATCCTGGTCATGCGCCCCTCGATGATGGGCGCCGCCTCGATCTTTCAGTCACTGGACTCGGCTCCCGCCGAGGAGCGGGCCGGCCGGCTGGCCGCCGCGACGGAGCTCCGGAACAGGGGAGCGCGGGCGATGCGATATATCGGCATCCTCCTCCTGCTGTCGACCACCGCGATGGCGGTGGCGAGGTACCTCTAATGCGAACGGGCGCCAGCAAGCGGGAAGCTGCTCCCGCCGCGCTGGCGCCCGTCGTGCTCCGATGGAGCCCTGCGATCAGCTCTTCGCGGCCGCCAGCTCCTTCACCGTCGCCGCGAGTGTCTTCACCTTGGCCGGGTCGCCGGCCTTGGCTGCGTCAGCCTCCAGCTGGGAAGCCAGCAGGTTGAGCGCGTCCTTGCGGTCACCCGCCGACAACTGCTCCGCGCTCGTCAACGCCAGCCGCGTGGATTCAATCCTGCTGGAGGACAGTCCCTTCGACCGCTCCAGCTGATCGAGCTAGGCGCGCGCCAGCGCGAAGCTCGCCGGCCAGACGAACTGCTGCTGGCCCTGCGCGTTGAAGTAGTCGAAGTGCACCGTCTTGGCGGCGTCGATCTCGTTCTGCGAGAGGAAGCCGCTCGGCGTCAGCTCGAAGATGTCGAGCCCGCGGGCGATCTCGGAGCTGACGATGACGCCGTTGTACCAGTACGCCGACCACGATCCGCCCATGGCCATATGGGTCGAATCCACCGGTCCGCGGTCGAAGAAGGCGATCTCCTTCGGGTGCGCAATCGTCGGTCCAGTCGAAGACCGAGATGCCACCCTGGTACCAGGCCTGCACCATCACGTCGCGCCCCGGAATCGGGATCAGCGAGCCGTTGTGCGCCACGCAGTTCTCGTTCGCCGTCTGCACCGCCGGCAGCTTGTAGTAGCTCTGGAACTGCATCTTCCGGTCGTCGATCGTGAAGATCGCGTCCGCCCCCCACTCGCGTCGGGTCGGTGGCGCGGCACTTGGGCTGGCCGCCGCCGCCCCACTCGTCGGAGAAGAGGACCTTGGTGCCGTCGTTGTTGAAGGTGGCCGAGTGCCAGTAGGAGAAGTTCGAGTCGGCGACGGCGCCGATCCGCTTGGGGTTCACGGGGTCGCTGATGTCGATCAGCAGGCCGTAGCCTTCGCAGGCGCCGCCGGCCAGGCCGATGGCGGGGTAGAGCGTGATGTCGTGGCACTGGGTCGGGCCGGGCTTGGGGCCGGCGCCCGGCTTCGGCTCCGGACCCACCAGCTTGGCGATGATGTCCGGCAGCGCCGCGCGAAGGGCGGCGCTGTCTGCCGCGGTCGGGGCGCCGCTGTCCCCGCGTGCCTTGACCATGCTGTCCAGCATCGGCTTGATGAAGCCTGAGGGGAGCACCCGCTCCTGGCCGCGGATTACCGCCGTGTAGCCGCCGGCTGCCTTGGCGTCCGCAACGGCCTTGGCCTGGGCGATGCTGTCCTGCGGGGTCTCGCCGTGACGCGGCGGCGCCACCAGGTCGTTGAAGATCCGGGGCGAGCTGACGATCGCCGCCTGCTCGGGATGGGCCAGCGGCACCTTGATGACTTCGATCCGGAACAGGGCCGAGGCGCTGTCCTCGGTGGGAGTGGCCCTGACGCAGCCCGGCAGCTCGCTGGGCGAGCGGATCCCGGCCGAGCCGGAGACGTAGACGTAGACGTTGTCCGGGATCGCCCGGGGGAACCAGCACCGAGTGGGTGTGGGAGCCGCGGCAGGTCTGCACGTTGGCGATGTACTTCGGGTTGGCGATGTCGCTGATGTCGAAGATCCGGATGCCGCGCAGCCGCTCGGTGCTCACCGTGTCCTTGACGCCCTCGGTGCCGCAGTCGACGCGCCCGGACAGTGCCCTCGCCCGAGACGAAGAGCAGGTTCTTGTAGACCGAGACGTCGCTCTGCGACGCCGGGCAGAAGTACGCCGATCTTCAGGGTGGGCTTGCTCGGGTTGGTGATGTCCCAGACCTGGTAGCCGTTGTAGTTGCCCTGGATGGCGTAGTGGCCGGTGAAGGCCAGGTCGGAGTTGACGCCGTCCGACGAACTTTTCGGCGGCGGCTGGGTCTCCGAGAGCACGCGTCAGGTTCCAGGCCGCCTCGCCGGCGTCCATACTTCCCGGCCTTGAGGCCGACCCGCGGGTCGGGGCTCGGCGCCGCGGTGGGCTGCTGCGGCACTGACCCGAGGAGGTCGAATGGGCGCAGGCGCCGACGGACAGGAGCCCGAGCGTGAGCGACAGCGAGAGAGACGGACGGTCGAACCCTCGAACTGCGAACGTGGTACTGGGCAGCCATGCCTGGTTCCTCCGGTGGAGCGGGTTGGGACAGTGGAATGATTGACGAGGTGGCGATCAACTGGGACTCTGCGCGGGCGCGGGCGGCAGTGCGGCGAGCATCTGCTCCATCCGGACGATCTCGGTCGACTGGTCGACGTTGACGTCGGAGGCGAACTTGAACACGGTCTCGTCCTGGCCGGCGCCGTAGGTGCCGAACAGCTCGTTGACCATCGTGATGGCGCCGCGGTGGTGCTGGATCATGAAGGTCAGGAAGAGCCGGTCGAACTCCGTGCCGCGGGCCTGGTCCAGCTGGTGCATCTGGTCCTCGGTCAGCATGCCCGGCATCAGCATCTCATGCTCCATCCCGTCCATCTTCATCATCATGCCGGTCGGCGGTGGCCTCGGGCACCGGCTGCTGGCGGTCGCGGAGCCAGCGCTGCATCGTGACGATCTCGTCCTGCTGGGCATTGATGATCCGCGCGCAGAGCGTCCGCACCTGCGGGACTGGCCCCGTGGCTGGGCGCCCACCCGGCCATCACGATGGCCTGGGCATGGTGGCTGATCATGCCGGACATGAAGTAGACGTCCGCCTCGGTGTACGGATGGCGAAGGCTGTCGGCCCTCGCCTTCGCAATCGCCGCGGAGTCGCTGGTAATCGGGGTGGCCGGCTGGGATGCGGCCTGCACGCTTTCCGGCGCGGGGTGCCCGCAGGCTGTCAGTGTGAGCGAGGCGGCCAGAGCGGCAACGCTCCAGCGTGTGCCCGATGATATCATGTCGAAGAATGTCCTGAGGCTAGTGGCTCGATCCCGGCCCCTTGCGGCGGCAAGGGTGTGAAAGACCGGCGCCAATTATACAGCGCCGGGACCGGGCGGGCGAGACACACCCGGAGGATGGGGTCTGGGGGGCGCCACGGACACGCTGGAATCGTTTCAGTGGTTGAAACGTGTCGCACGCGGCGTCTGAGCCTGGTGGATTACCCGGAGTCGATGCCCTCATCCATGGTGCACCGGCCGCAGGCCGCCGTTATGATCCTCCTGCACCGTACACGACCCGAGGTCCCCTTGAAGCGATCCCTGTTCACCCCCCTGGTGGTACTGGCCCTGGCCGCCTGGGCCGGTCCCGGGGGGCGAAAGGACCGCCCTGGGCCCCCACCCCCGCCCGCCGGGGCGGACACCCTGGAGGTTTCAGGGTACAAGGAGGTGCTGGCCCTCTTCGAGAAGCTCCACTACACCCCCGCTGCCTGGCAGGCCGGGATCCGGTCGGTGCCGCGGGTCTACGTCACGGACCTGACGGAGCGGTGGCGGGACACCACGGTCAACCAGATCACCGTGCTCGCCAAGAAACAGATCTTCTTCCGCGCCCTGGCGCCGCTGGTGCTTCACTCCAATGAACTGATCCTCGCGGACCGGAAGCGGCTGGCAGGCAATCCGGCAGGCGGGCCCAGGTGCCTGGTCGCACGGAAGACGCCAAGTGGCTCACCGGACTTGCCGACGAGTACAATGTCACCATTACTGCCGGCGAGCCGGTGTCCGGCGCCGTCCTGGACGAACTCTGGCATCGGGTGGACATCATCCCGGCCTCCCTTGCGCTGAGCCAGGCCGCCGAGGAAAGCGGTTGGGGGACCTCCCGGTTCGCCGCGCAGGGCAATGCCCTGTTCGGCCAGTGGACCTGGGGCGAACGCGGGCATGAAGCCGGAGGAACAGCGGGCGCACCTGGGCAACTACGGGCTCGCCGCCTTCGAGACGCCGCTCATGTCGGTCATGGCGTACATGCTCAATCTCAACACCCATGCGGCGTACGGCGACCTCCGGAACCTGCGCGCAACGGCTCGCGCCCAGGGCAAGGCGCCTCGCGGCCGGGACCTGGCCGCGGGATTGTCCAAATACTCGGAACGTGGCGAGGCCTACGTGACCTCGCTCCGGAACCTGATGACCGCCAACAAGCTCGACGCGACCGACGACGCGTATCTCGCAACCGGGCCCGGCCATCTACCTCGTGCCGCCCGGCGAAAAGAAATGAGTCCGACCCACTCCGAGGAGCATATGATCCGGATCCGTCCGTGTGCCCGTCGTTCACTGGTCGCTGCCCTCGCGCTGACGGCCTCGATTCCCTTCGCGAGCCTGGTGGCGCAGCAGGCCGCCACGGGCCTCGACCTGGCGGGCATGGATCTATCCGTCAAGCCGGGGGACAACTTCTTCTACTATGCCAACGGCACCTGGATCAAGAACACCCCCATTCCGCCGGATCGCAGCTCCTACGGGGCCGGCTCCATCCTCGTGGAGCTGACCGACCGCCGCGTCGCCGACTGATCCAGGACGGCGGCCGGCGCCAATGCCCCGGCCGGCTCCAACCTCCGCAAGATCGGCGACTACTACACCAGCTTCATGGACACCACGGCCATCGACGCGGCCGGTCTGACGCCGATCCAGCCGCTGCTCGATTCCATCGCGGCGATCGTCGACCGCAGGGACCTGGCCCGGGTGCTGGGATCCACGCTCCGCGCCGACGTCGACGTGCTGAACAACACCAACTACTACACCGAGAACCTGTTCGGTCTCTGGGTGGCACAGGACCTCGACGACCCGACCCATTACTCCCCGTTCCTGCTGCAGGGCGGCCTGGGGATGTACGACCGGAGCTACTACGTCGATTCCTCGGAGAGCATGGCCGCGATCCGGGGCCAGGTACCAGAACCACATCGCGGCGATGCTCACTCTGGCAGGCATTCACGACGCCGACGTGAAGGCCGCCGCGATCTTCGGGCTGGAAACCCGCATCGCGGAGGCCCACTGGAGCCGGGAGGAATCGGGAGATGTCCTCAAGGGAAACAACCACTGGACGGCGGCGGACTTTGACTCCATGGCCCCGGGTCTCGACTGGGCGACCTACTTCGCCGCCGCGGGGCTGGCCGACGCCTCCCAATTCGTGGTCTGGCAGCCCAGCGCGGTCACCGGCCTCTCCGCCCTCACCTTGAGCGAGCCGCTCGACACCTGGAAGGACTACCTGACCTTCCACGCGATTCAGTCCCGCGCCGCCTTCCTGCCCGACCATCTTCGGGCAGGAGACCTTTCTATTCTATGGCATGGTGCTGAGCGGGGCCCAGAAGCCGAGGGATCGCTGGAAGCGCGGGGTCAGTGCCACCAATGGCGCGCTGGGCTTCGCGGTCGGCCAGCTCTACACCGAGCGCTACTTCCCGGCCTCCGAGAAGGCCCGGGCAGAGGCGATGGTGGCCAACCTGATGGCCGCGTTCGCGGAGCGGATCGACCACCTCGACTGGATGGCGCCGAGCACCAAGACGGAGGCCAAGGCCAAGCTCGCGGCGCTCAAGGTCGGGGTGGGGTATCCCGACAGCTGGCCCAGTTACGACGGCCTGGCCGTCGTCGCGGGTGATGCCTACGGCAACGCCGAGCGGTCCCAGCTCTTCCGCTACCGGAACAGCCTCGCAGCGCCTGGGCCGGCCAGTGGACCGCTCCGAATGGGTCATGACTCCCCAGACCGTCAATGCCGTCAATCTGCCGGCGATGAACGCCCTGAACTTCCCCGCCGCGATCCTGCAGCCGCCCTACTTCGATCCCCAGCGGCCCGGCTCGATGGACTACGGGGCAATGGGTGCCGTCATCGGCCATGAGGTCAGTCACAGCTTTGACAACACCGGCGCGCTGTTCGACGCCACCGGGCGGCTCCGCAACTGGTGGACGCCGGACGATTTCAAGCACTTCGAGGCCTCGTCGGCCCAGCTGGTCGCGCAGTATGACGGCTACAAGCCGTTCCCCGACCTCGCCGTCAACGGCCAGCAGACCCTGGGGGAGAACATCGCGGACCTGGCCGGGCTGGCCGCCGCCTACGGCGCCTGGCAGCGTTCGCTCGGCGGCAAGCCCGCCAAGGCCGTCCAGGGCTTCTCCGGCGACCAGCAGTTCTTCATCAGCTTCGCCCAGAGCTGGCGGGAGAAGGAGCGCGAGCCTGCCCTCCGGAGGGGCATCCTGACCGACGGGCATTCCCCTGACGAATACCGGGCCTTCACCGTGCGGAACATCGATGCCTGGTACAAGGCGTTCGACGTCAAGGCGGGCCAGACGCTCTACCTGGCGCCCGCGGACCGAGTCCGGGTCTGGTGAGGTCCCATGCCTCCGAGTGAATTGCACCGGACGTCGCACATTGGCTGGCTCCGGGCCGCGGTGCTCGGGGCCAATGACGGCCTGATTTCGACCAGCAGCCTCGTCGTTGGCGTCGCCGCGGCGAATCCCGGCCCCGACGCCGTCCTCGTGGCGGCCTTTGCCGGGCTGGTGGCGGGGTCGCTGTCGATGGCCGCCGGGGAGTACGTCTCCGTCAGCTCCCAGTCGGACACCGAAAACGCCGACCTTGCCCTCGAACGCGCCGAGCTGGCCAACTCCCCCGAATCCGAACGTACCGAGCTGATCGGGATCTACGTCGGTCGCGGCCTCACGCCCGAGCTGGCCGCACAGGTGGCCGATCAACTCACCGCATACGACGCTCTCGGTACACACGCGCGCGATGAGCTCGGCCTTCACGAGGCCACCCGGGCCCGGCCACTCCAGGCGGCACTCTCCTCGGCCGCGGCCTTCGCCTGCGGGGCGACCCCATCCCTCCTCCTGGCCGCGTTCTGGCCTCCCGGGACGCTTGGGATCGCGGTCATCGGCATTTCACTGGTGTTGCTGGCGGTCCTCGGTGGCGCCGCCGCCCGGATGGGTGGCGCGCCGCTCGCCAAGGGGGCAATCCGTGTCACCTTCTGGGGTGCCGTGGCGATGGGGGTGACCGCACTCGTGGGCCGGCTGTTCGGCACCGTCGTCTAGACCGGGAGAGCCGGCGCAGCTGGAACGCCCGCTTCGTCGCCGGGACGGCACGCTTTCCGACGGTGCAGAAGGAGGTGCTGGCCGACCTGGCCCGGGGCCAGCGGCCATCTGCCACCATCCTTACCCCGCTGTTCGTCGTGATGGGCCACGAGGGATGCGGAGCGGTCCAGGCCGCCGTCGCGTGGAAGTTCGACGGGGTCCGCCAGCGGAGCCGCATCGAGCTGCTGCTCGAGAATATCCTCCCGGCACTCGACGGGCTCGACGGAACGGTGCCATCGGAGGTCCTCATGAAGGCAGCGGTCGAGGCCAACGTGCGCTGGACCATTCGCACGATTCTCGAGATGCCGGAGGCGAAGGCGCGCGCCGCCGAGGGCGTCATGAAGCTGGTCGGGGCGGTCTACGACCTGAGTACGGGCGCCGTCCGGTTCCTGGAATGATCACTGTCAAGGAGGGCCGCATGAATCCCGCCGCCCGCTCCATCAACCTCTACGGCAATTACCTGGTCCTCCTGGGCATGGTACTGCTGGTCGCCCCGAACCAGCTGCTGCAGGCGTTCCAGCTCCCTCCAACCACGGAGGTATGGATCCGCCTGGTCGGGATGCTGGTTGCCTACCTCGGCATCTACTACCGGGTCGCCGCGGCGGGCAACATGGTTCGCTTCTTCACGGCCACCGTCATGCTCCGGTGCGCCGTGCCGGTGTTCTTCCTGGGCTTCGTCCTGGCGGGGTGGGTGGCGTGGCCCCTGCTCCTCTTCGCACTGCCCGAGGTGGCCGGCGCCGCCTGGACCTGGAGCACGCTCCGCTCGATGCAGCGGACGGCAGGGTGAGCGGAAGGGCAAAGGCGCGCCGGCCACTGGCCGGCGCGCCTCGCCTGAATATCAGTCTCTGAAAGAAGTAGTTCCGTGGGGTGCCGTCATGGCGACCGGCGCGCAGGCAGCAGCGCTTGAAAACGCCTCCCGGAACCGCACGGGCAGGGATCATTGCGGCCGAGCTTCTCGATCAGCTCCTTGTGTCCGTGCACGACGCGATGGCCGCGCTTGACCCTGGATTCCGAGGGATAGCCGCTCCGCCGCTTGCTGGTGCGCTCAAAAGCAGGGGAGATCGTCGAAATTGCGAGCCTTGTTTGCCATATGCCACCTCGGGTACGAGAAGGCCCCGGGCGTGGTCTGCCGCGAGGCCGGGACAAGATAGGCTGGTGGCCCGCCCCCGGCCAGTGGAGCCGAGACCGCATGGAAGTGGAGGACGACGTCCGCTGGCGGCATGAACGCGTTCAGAGTCACGGTTGACATCTCGGCGCCACCGGGGCAAGTGTGGGCGGTCATGGCGAAGGTGGAGCGCTGGCCGGAGTGGACGCCCAGCATCACCAGCATCCGCCGCCGGTCAACCGGTCCGCTGGCCGTCGGGCAGTGGGCGCTGGTCCGGCAGCCCAGGCTGTCCCCGGCGCTCTGGCGCGTCGCCACCCTCGAGCCCGGGCGGGACCCGGGCGACGCTCGCGATCGAAATCACCGGGCTGCTGGGGCCCCTGCTGGCCCGGCTCATCGGGAAGCAGACGGTCCGCCATATCGCCCTCGAGGCGGCGGGCCTGAAGCGGCGCAGCGAAGCGCAGGCCGACCCCAACCCCATTCCCGGACCCCATGACCTCTGATTCCGCCGCCAGCGATCCCACGCCCACCGGCCGTCTCCATTTCGCCGGGCTGCTCGGCCTCGGCTTCGTCATCGATTTCCTGGACACCCTTGGCGTCGGCTCCTTCGCTACGACCACCACCGCGCTCAAGATCGGCCGGCTGGTCAACGACGAGGACATTCCGGGTACGCTCAACGTGGGCCATGCGCTGCCCACCATCACCGAGGCGGTGCTGTACATCACCGTGATCCAGGTCGAGATGCTGACCCTGGTCGCGATGATCGGCGCCAGCGCCATCGGCGCCTGGTTCGGCGCGGGCATCGTGTCCCGCTGGCCCCGGCTCACGATCCAGCGGGCCCTTTCGGTCGCCCTGCTGGTGACCGCGCTCTTCATCTTCCTCCGCCAGGTCCACGTCTTTCCCTCCGGCGGCGACGCCCTGCGGCTGACCGGCCTGGCGCTGGTGATCGGCCTCCTGGTCAACACCCTGCTCGGTGCGCTCACCACGCTCGGCATTGGCAACTACGCGCCTTGCATGGCGCTGGTCAGCCTGCTGGGCATGAACCCCACGGCGGCCTTTCCCATCATGATGGGGTCGGCCGCGCTGATCCTGCCGATCGCCGCCCTCCGCTTCATTCCCGCCCGGCGATACAACCGCCGGGTCGTGCTTGGCCTCACCCTCGGCGGCATCCCGGGGGTGCTGGTCGCCGCCTTCCTGGTCAAGTCGCTCCCGCTCGACTATGTCCGCTGGCTGGTGGTCGGCGTCCTGCTCTACACCGCGACGATGATGTGGCGCTCAGCCCGGCGCGAGGCCGCGGCCGCCTGATGCGCATCGCCGCCATCCGTGCCTACCAGGTGGACCTCCCACTGCACGAGGGGAGCTACAAGTGGTCGGGCGGCAACGCGGTGTCGGTCTTCGACTCGACCGTGGTCGAGGTCATCACCGATACCGGCCTCACCGGCTGGGGCGAGGTCTGCCCGCTGGGGCCCGCCTACCTCCCCGCCTACGCCCGGGGGGCCCGCGCCGGCATCGCCGAGCTGGCGCCCCGTCTCCTCGGCATGGACCCTCTTGGCCTGGACGAGCTCAACCGCCGGATGGACGCCTCGATGCGCGGGCACCCGTACGTGAAGTCGGCCATCGACATCGCCTGCTGGGACCTGCTCGGGCAGGCCAGCGGCCTGCCGGTCGCGACCCTGATGGGTGGGCAGGTGGGGGAGAGCTTCGCCCTGTACCGCGCGATTTCGCAGGAGTCGCCGGAAGCGATGGCCCGGCGCATCGCGCAGTACCGCGCCGAGGGCTACCGCAAGTTCCAGCTCAAGGTCGGGGGCGATCCCGACACCGACATCGACCGGATCCGCGCCGCGGCGGCCCAGCTCGAGCGGGGCGATGTTCTCATCGCCGATGCCAACACGGGATGGACCCAGCATGCCGCCATCCGGGTGGCGGACGCGGTCCGCGACGTGGACGTCTACCTCGAACAGCCCTGCCTGACGTACGAGGAGTGTCTCGCCGTGCGGCGCCACACCAACCGTCCCTTCGTGCTCGACGAAGTGATCGACGGCCTCGAGGCGGTGGTGCGGGGCGTCACCGACCAGGCCATGGACGTGATCAACCTCAAGATCTCGAAAGTCGGCGGGCTGACCCGGGCCCGGCAGATCCGGGACCTCTGCGTCTCGCTCGGAATCGCGCTGACGATCGAGGACACCTGGGGCGGCGACATCACCACGGCGGCGATCGCCCACCTCGCGCACAGCACGCCGGAGCGGCTCCTCTTTTCGTCCACTGACTTCAATTCCTACGTCACGGTAAGCTTCGCCGACGGCGCGCCGCAGCGCCACCAGGGGCGCCTCGCCGCCTCCGGCGAGCCGGGGCTCGGGGTGCGCCCGAAGATGGCCGTCCTGGGTGAGCCCGTGCTCGAGATTCGATAGCGCCTCGCCGGTTCACCGGCCAGGCATTCCCACTGCCCAGGAGCGCCAGCATGACGACCGTCTCCCTCCCTCCGCTTCACCGAGCGGTCCTCCTCGCGGCCGGCCTCGTCATCATCGCGGGGGGACTCCATGCCGCAGCGAGCACCGTCAACCTGGTGCTGATCTCGCTGCTGCTCGCGATGACCGTCTCGCCCCTGCCCTACCTGCTGCAGCGGCGAGGGCATGAAGCACGGGCCCGCCGTCCTCCTCGCCATCCTCGCGGTCCTGGTCGGGGGAGTCCTGGTCCTCTGGGTGCTCGTGGTCGGCCTGAAGGGCCTGCAGGAGAAGATCCCGGAGTACCAGGCCGCACTCTCCGGCCTGCTCGATGGCCTGGAGGTGAAGCTGGCGGACCGGGGCGATCAACGTGGCGGCGATAGCCAAGCCGGACGCCGAGCGGATCATGGAGGTGGTCAAACGGATCGTGGGCGGGTCGCTGGCGGCGATGGGCTCCGCGACTCTTTGCCCTGATCCTGGTCGTCCTGATCCTGCTCGAGCTGCCGTTCCTACCGGACACCGACGCGCCGACCGGGACGCTGCGGGACCGGTTCGAAGAGGTCAGCGTGAGCGTCCGCCGGTATGTCGGGCTCACCGGGATGATCGGGCTCGGACAGGCAGCGATGAACTTCGTCGTGATGCTGGCCCTCGGCACCGATTTCCCCGGCCTCTGGGGCGTGCTGTTCTTTCTGCTCAGCTTCGTCCCGTTCGGCTTCGCCATCGGGCTGGTCCCGCCGTTTGCCGTCACACTCATGGAACAGGGTTCGGGTAGGGCCGGCCTGCTCTTCGGGCTGCTGATGGTGGCCAACCTGGTCTCCGACAACGTGATCAAGCCGAAGATCATGGGAGAGGGGCTGGGGCTCTCCCCGCTGGCCATCGTCCTCTCGCTGATGCTTTGGGCCTTTATCCTGGGCCCGATGGGCGCCGTGCTCGCGATCCCGCTGACCATTGCAATCACCACCGTGGCGCCGCTCCTCACCGCAACCCCCGCCCCTGCCAAGTGAACATCCCTGGCCTTCCGGTGAGCGGGATCACGGCGGCCCCTGCCCCTCGGGGCCTATGATGCCCCGGAAGCTCTGGACCTGCCCGCGCTGCCGCCACCGGTTCGTCACGAAGAATCTCTGGCACTCGTGCGTGCGGGTGCCGTTGCGGAGCCACTTTCGCGGCGCCGCGGCGGCGCTGTTCCCGACGTACCGGGCCTGGGCGGCGCTCGCCCGGGCCTGCGGGCCGGTGACGATTTACGCCCAGAAGACGCGGATCGTCTTCCAGGCCCGGGTCCGGTTCGCCGGCGCCGTGGTGCGATCCGGGTATCTCGACGCCGGGCTCTGGCTCCGGCGGAAGGCGGCCCACCCGAAGCTCCGGCGGGTCGAATCATTCGGCAGCCTGGGCTATGGCCTCCACTTCCGTCTGGCGACGCCGGCCGACGTGGACCCTGCACTGGCCGCCCTGGTCCGGGAGGCGTATGCCATCGCCAGGGAACCGCCACCCCGCGGCAGTGATCGATCTTCGCCCCTCGTGGGCGCCCGCACGCGGCCCGGTGTCGACTGAGATCCGCTCGCTCGTGCCCATGGCCCACGTGATGAGCGTGGCGGATTCGATCGCCTTCTACGCCCGGCTCGGATTCGAGGTGCGCAACACCGTGACATCCCCCGACTCCGACCAGCTCAACTGGGCGTGGCTGCAGTCGGGCGAGGCCCACCTCATGCTGGCGCGGGCCAGTGCGCCGGTCCTCCGCGAGGAGCAGGCAATTCTCTTCTATCTCTATTGCGAGGACGTCGGGGCGACCCGCCGGGCGCTCCTGGCGGCCGGGCTCGCCCCCGGCGAGATCAGCCACCCCTTCTACTCGCCGCGCGGGGAATTCCGCCTCACCGACCCCGACGGCAACTGCCTCATGGTGAGCCACACATGAACACGCTGCTCTGGCTGGCCCAGGGGATCCTCGCGGCGGTCTTCGCCGGGGCCGGTGCCATGAAACTCACCGTCCCCAAGCGGGTCCTCGAGACCTGGCCCACCATGGGCTACGTGACCGAGCACACCTCCGCCCAGATGAAGCTGATCGGCGCCGCCGAGGTGCTGGGCAGCGCCGGCCTCGTGCTGCCCTGGTGGCTCGGGATCATGCCCATGCTCACCCCGCTCGCGGCGATGGGGCTCGTCGTGCTGATGGTCGGCGCGATCGCGACTCACCGGCGGCGGCACGAGCCGATGATCCTGGTATCCGCCTTGGCGCTGCTGGCGCTGTTTGTCGCGGCCGGCCGCTTCGGGTTCATCCTGTAAACCCATTGGGACGGAACGCCTTGCTCGGACACAAGTCGTGGGAAGAGTGGATCACCCAGTACGGCAGCAGCCACCGGCATCCGGTCAACCGGTTCTGCCACACCGTCGGCATTCCGCTGATCGCCCTCTCCCTCCCGCTCTTCGTGGCGGCCCTCCTGGTCCACGGCTTGTGGCCGGTGCCGCTGGCCCTCTTCGTGGTCGGCTGGATCTTCCAGTTTGTCGGCCATGCCTTCGAGGGGAAGCCGCCCGAATTCTTCCACGACTGGCGGTTCCTGCTTGTGGGCTTGCGGTGGTGGGTGGCGAAGATCAGGGGCCGGGCCTGAAATGCTGGCGAGCGGCGTGGTCCGGCGCGTCGCTGTGAAGCCGCGCCTCCCAGGAGAACCGGGGCTCCCGAAGGGGGCGGTCCCGGCGTTGCGCATCACTCCGGCCGGCGCCGAAGGCGACTACAACAATTATCGGACGGTGGAATTGCACGGCGATCCCGACCAGGCCCTGCTCGTGGTGACGGAGGACCTGCTCGGCCAGCTCAACCGGGAAGGCTGGCCGGTCTGCCCCGGCGACCTGGGCGAGAATCTGACGCTCGGCGGCATCCCCGAATCCGAGCTCCGCGCGGGAGTGAGGCTGACCTCCGGTGCGGTTCGAATCGAGATCACCCGGCCCTGCGACCCTTGCACCGAGCTCTATACTCTGCCCTATGTCGGCCCCGATCGCGGGGCGGCCTTCCTCAAGGCGACCGCTGGCCGGCGCGGCTGGTACGCCCGCGTGCTCGCCGCTGGGGAGATCGTCCCGCCGGCAGTCGTCCTCGTGGAGAGATGACTGCACTCGTCTGGTACCTGGCCGCCGCCCTGCTCGAGCTGGGCGGGTGCGCGGCCATCTGGATCTGGTGGCGTGGACATGGGTCCCCCTGGTGGCTCGGCCTGGGCATCGCCGCGCTCACCGGATTCGCGCTCTGTCTCGCCCAGTCGCCAGCCGCGGCCCCGGGACGGGCCTTTGCGGCCTACGCCGGCGTCTACCTGGTGGGGGCCCTGGGCTGGCTCGCCGTCGTGGACCGGGTGCGCCCGGACCGCTGGGACCTCCTCGGCGGCGCATGCACGCTGGCGGGAGCGCTCATCATCCTCTTCGGCCGACGATAGCTCTTGCGCACCCAGGGGCCGGATCGCACCTTCTCGCGGTCGCCGACCCTGGAGCGCTGATGAACCGTGTTTCACGCTGGCCACTCCTCGCCGCAATCGCGGCGTGCGGCTCCGATGGCTCCGGGGCCAGCACCATTCCCGCCGACGCGAAGACACTCGACAGCTATGTGAAGTCGGGTGTGAACCTGCTGATCCCGCGGCTCGGCGGTGTCGAAGCGTCACTGCCCTTCCTGCTCAACCCCGGCTCTCCGGGGGCCGACGGGCTGACGTTCACGCCCGACCCGACCCCGGGAGCACCACCCAACTCGTACCTCTTCACCATCCCGATCGATGGCAACGGCGACGGGGTTAACGAAACGAGCCTCTCGGGCCAGGCCGCCTTCAACGGCGACCCGTCCACGGCGGGAACCGGCTTCGGCGGCCATCTCGACCTTACCCTGACGACGGCCGGCGGCCTGGGCGACTTCACCGGCACACTGGATTTCACCCTGACGGCAGAAGGACGGGAGATCTCCGGCACCGGAACATTTTCCGAAGTGGTGACCGGCAATACCACGACCCTTACCGTCGACCCGTCGCACCCGGTCCTGATGAAGCCGGCCACCGGTGCCGCCAACAGCGTGGCCAACGCCTGTGGCTACAGCCTGAACGGCAACGCCGCGATCGAAGTCGCCGGGTCGAACGGCACGCTTGCTTCGGTCTTCAATTTCCTGTCGAGCCGGAAGAGCGTGTCGGTGACCAGCGCCAGCTACACGGACAACGATGGACACACCACCACCCTGGCCGATGCCAGCGTCGTCATACCCTGCGCGGGCGGGACGACCGGGGACTGGACCGGCACCTTCCAGCAGCGCTGGGGATGCCTCCCGCCTGAATTCGGGACCGCCACGCTCACCCTGGCGCCGGCCGGCTCCTCCACGATCAACATCACCGACGAGGATCCGCCGGGATCGGGTGACATCGACAACTATCAGGCGACCGCGGTCCCCGGCAACCCACACCTGCTCAAGGGCTACTTCATCGGCGGACCGCCGGGCAGCACCTATCGTGAGGACTTCACCTGGACGTTGGCCGACAACGCCGAGAGCTTCTCGCAGATTTCCCGCTACACCTACCTCGAGGGCCCGGGCGTCGGCACCGGCGGCCTCTGCGGGGGTCGAGCCACGCGCACTCCGTAGGAAGCAGCGCCACGGGAACAAGACGGGGAGCAGCCGCTCAGCTGCTCCCCGTTCCCCGTTCTCCGTTCCCCGTTCACCGACCTACCCCACGACGATATTCAGCAGCCTCCCCGAGACGTAGACCCGCTTGCGCACCTCCTTGCCCTGGGTCAGCCGCGCCACCGTGGCGTCGCCCAGCGCCGCCCTGACGACGGCCTCCTCGTCGGCGCCGCGCGCGACCCGGACCTTGCTTCTCGTCTTGCCGTTGACCTGCACCGGGATCTCCATCGTGTCCTCGACGGTCAGCCGTTCATCCCAGGCCGGCCAGCTCGCGTCGAAGATCGACGTCCTGCTCCCCAGCCGCTCCCAGCACTCCTCGGCGAAATGGGGCGCGAAGGGCGCCAGCATGACCAGCAGGTCCTTCACCACGTGGCGCTCGGTGCAGTTGGTGTCGCGCAGGACGTTTAGCAGCTCCATCAGCGCCGCAATGGCGGTGTTGTAGCTGAGCTGCTCCATCCCCTCGGTCACCCGCTTGACCGTCTGGTGCCGCTTGACCAGGACCGACTGGTGGAGCTCCTGGCCGGTCAGGGTGGCCCGCTCGCACTGGCCGACCAGGTCCCAGACCTTGTCCAGGAACCGCCGCGGCCCGCTGATCCCGGCATCGCGGAAATCGCCTCCCTCCTGGAACGGCCCCAGAAACATCAGGTAGATCCGGAAGGTGTCGGCGCCCCACTGGGCGATGTAGTCGTCGGGGATGACCACGTTGCCCCGCGACTTCGACATCTTCGACCCGTCCTTCACGATCAGCCCGTGGGCCCGGAACCGGGCGAACGGCTCCTCGAACTCCAGGTGCCCCAGGTCGTGGAGCACCATCGCGATAAAGCGGGAGTAGAGCAGGTGCAGCACCGCGTGCTCGTTGCCGCCGATGTAGGTCGCCACCGGGCACCACTTCCTGGTGCGGGCGGGGTCGAACGGCCGGTCGGCGAATTCGGTGCTGGTGTACCGCAGGTAGTACCAGGCCGAATCGAGGAAGGTGTCGGAGACGTCGGTCTCCCGACGGCCGCGCTTGCCGCAGTTCGGGCAGGGGACGAAATACCATTCCTTGTGGCGCGCCAGCGGCGAAACGCCCGAATCGTCGGGGCGGAAGTCCTCGATTTCGGGCAGCAGGACCGGGAGGTCCTTCTCGGGCACCGGTACCGCGCCGCAGGCATCGCAATAGATGACGGGAATCGGCGGTCCCCAGTAGCGCTGCCGGGAGATGCACCAGTCGTGCAGCCGGTACTGGATGACGCCCTTCCCCGTGCCTTGCGACTCCAGCCAGCGGATGATTTCACCCTTCGCGGCCTCAGCGGGGCGGTCGTTGAAGGACCCGCTGTTGACCAGGCGCCCGCCGGCGTTGTCGGTCCAGGCCTCCGCCAGCGGCGTCGAAGCGTCCTGCCCTCCCCCGGCGATGACCCGGACGATGTCGAGGCCGAACTTCTGCGCAAAGGCGAAGTCCCGCTCGTCGTGGCCCGGGACCGCCATGATCGCGCCGGTGCCGTACTCCATCAGGACGTAGTCGGCGATCCACACCGGGATGGCCTGGCCGGTCGCAGGATTCCTGGCGTAGGCCCCGGTGAACACCCCCGACTTCTCGCGGTCGCCGACCTTGCGGGCCACGAGGTCGCGCGAGGCCATCTGCCGCATGTAGGCCTCGACGTCGTGCCGGCACTCCGCCGTGGCGATCTGGCGCACCAGCGGGTGCTCCGGCGCCAGCACCATGAAGGTGGCCCCGAAGATCGTGTCGGGCCTGGTGGTGAACACCCGGATGGTACCCCCGGCCGGCAGCGCGAAATCGATCTCTCCGCCCTCGGAGCGGCCAATCCAGTTGCGCTGGGCCGTGAGCGTGCTCTCCGACCAGTCCAGCCGGTCGAGGTTGTCGAGCAGGCGCCCGGCGTAATCAGTGATCCGGAAGAACCACTGCTCGAGGAAGCGCTGCTCCACGGCCGAGCCGCAGCGCTCGCAATGCCCGTCCACCACCTGCTCGTTGGCCAGCACCGTCTTGTCGTTGGGGCACCAGTTGACGGGCGCCTTTTTCTTGTACGCCTTCCCCGCCTTGAGCAGCTGCAGGAAGAGCCACTGGGTCCATTTGTAGTAGTCCGGATCGGTGGTGGACAGCACGTGCCGCCAGTCGAACATCCCCCCGAACCGCTCCAGCTGCCGCCGGAAGTTGGCGATGTTGCGGGGAATCAGCACGGCGGGGTGGACCCCGGTCTTGATCGCGTAGTTCTCGCTGTGGATGCCGAAGGCGTCGTAGCCGATCGGCTCGAAGACCTGGTGGCCCTGCATCCGCCGGAACCGGCCGTGCACATCGCTCCCGGTAAAAGCGAACAGGTTCCCGACATGCAGCCCCTCGGCCGAGGGATAGGGGAACATCATGAGGTTGTAGAACGGGCGCGGGGCCCCGTCGAGATCGGGCTGATTGGTGCCGCGCTGGGTCCAGCGGGCCTGCCACTTGGCCTCGACAGCCTGGGGCTGGTAGGTGTCGGTCATAGGGGCGGGAAATCTAAGGGGAGAAGGGCAGGGTGGATATTGCTTCCCCTGACATCAACACCTAACTTCCAACCGCCCTTCCACTTAACCCTCGCCACGGAATCGCATGGGGACTAGCTCCCGCAGGCTGTCGAGCACCATTTATATCCTCGGCGTGGCGGGCGCCGCCCTGTTCGGGCTGCTGGCCATCACGCTGACGGTGCGCAGCGCTGTGCTCTTTCTGCAAAGCCGCTCGGCGCTCTATATCGAACAGACCGCCCAGCGGACCACAGCGAGGATCGAGCAGGAACTGGGCGTGAGGGTGGCTGAGCTGCAGTTGATTGCCCTGACGCCGGAGCTGGTCCAGCTGGCCACGGCCTCTCGGCCGGCGGATCGGGTGGGCGGTGAGCGCTACCTCGCCCTGATGGGGCGGAGCAGCACCCTTCGGGGCATGGCAGTGCTCGACGCCAGGGGCACCACGGTCTACGAAGCCAGGGGCAGAGTCGGCGACGGTACCGACCGTTGGGCGCAGGTTGCCATGTCCGGCAGCACCTATATCGGTCTGCCCCGGCGCGACTCCACCGCCGGCCCCATGGTGGTGGACGTGGCGGTGCCGCTGACCAGGCCGGGAGCGGAGACGCCGAGCGGAGTCATCGGGATGGTCTACCCGTTGTTCGAGATTACCGGGGCACTCCATGGGCGGAGCCTCCTGGGCGACTCCCTGACGATGGTGGTGTTGAGCCCCGAGGGCACGGTGCTGACCACCAACGATCACAACCTGACCATTGGCGGCACCTTCGATGGCAGGACCGGCTCCAGCTGGAAGGCCGCGACTGTACCGGTCGGCAACGCGGGGCTGCGCCTGGCTGTGCGGGACCCCTCCACCAGCTCCCTCCCCTTGATCATGGCGATCGCCTACAGTCTTCGCGGCGATTTGCTGCTTCTGCTGGCGATCGTGCTCGTCGTAGTCACGCTGATCGTGTCCCGCCTCCAGCGCCAGATCGTCAAGCCGATGGAGCAGCTGGCTGCCGTTGCCAACCGCGTCGCCCAGGGTGATCTGCGCCGGACGCAGATCGAGGTACCGGGTAACAGCCAGGAGGTCAGGGGCCTGGTCGTAGCCATCGAAACCATGCTGGAGGAGTTGCGCCAGCTGGTGGGCACCATGCGGGTCAACGCCGCCGAGGCGGCGGGAATGGCCGAGCAGATTTCGGCCTCCACACAGCAGATGAGCGCCTCCACCGAGGAGGTCTCAGGCACCTGCAATGACCTGACCGATCGTGCCACCCGCCAGGCGGCCCTGGTCCGGGCCACGGCGGAGGACGGCCATCGCATCTTGTCGATCGCGGAGCAGCTGGCGGGGAGCGCCAAGGAGATGACCGAGCGGAACGCCGCGCTGGCCCGGCTGGCGCGGATGCACAAGGGGCGCCTCGACGCCAGTTCCCAGGAACTCAACAAGCTGGCCGAAGAAGTGGAGCTGGGCGCCACCGAGGCGGAAGCGCTGGCCACCGCCTCTGCCGAAATCGAGAAGTTCGTGGCCCAGACCAAGGCGATCGCGCGGCAGACCCATATGCTGGCCCTCAACGCCGGCATCGAGGCCGCGCGGGCCGGCGCCGAGGGCCGGGGGTTCGCGGTGGTGGCGGAAGAGGTGCGGAAGCTGGCCGGCCAGGCGGCGATGTCGGCCACCTCGACGAGCGACACGGTGCGAAACGTCCAGAGCCGGGTCGCAACCACCCGGGAGCGGCTGATGCGCCTCGCGAAGGGCGGCGAGGCTGCCCGCGACGCGGCCCGGACCGCGGCCGAGGGGCTGAGCACCGTGGCCAACGAGGCGGAGCAGAACGACAGCTGGACCCGGCAGATCTCCGGGTCGGCCTCCGAGGTCCAGCGTCTGGTGCAGGGCATTGGCGAGCGGATGACCGACATTTCCGCAGGCACGGAGGACGTGGCCGCCTCCGCGCAGGAGATCGCCGCCTCGGCCCAGGAGCTGAGCGCGTCCACCACCGAGATCGCCACCTCTGCCGATCACATGGCCAAGACCGCACGCGACCTCGACACCATCGTGGCCCGCTTCAAGCTGGATGGGGAGGGCTAGGCCCCCAGCACGCCCTCCTCGACCACCTCGGCCGCCTTGACCAGGCGGACCCCTTCCTCGCCCCACTCCTTGAGCAGGTGTTCCCCCAGCTCGTAGCGGACCGCCTTCACCGCGTCGGTGACGATGTACAGCCGGGCCGACGCGCGATGCAGGAACAGCCCCTCCACCGCGTGGTTGACGCAGACGTCGAGCGGGAGCCCGTACAGCACGATCGCCGCCGGCGCGAGCGCCCTGAGCATGGTGTCTACGTTGGCGTTGCTGAACACGTCGAAATGGCGCTTGTGCAGCAGGAAGTCGCCCCGGTGCCCGGCGACCCGGCGGCCCAGCGCCTCGGGGTCTTGCGGTTCCGGTTCGAGGATCAATGGGTCGTGCAGGGCCGTCTCGGAAATCTTCCGCTGGCCGGGAGTTCCCCGCAGGCAGTGCGGTGGCCAGCGCGTGACGAAGTCGGGCGGGTCGCCGAACTCCGGGTCGCCCGGATCGTGCGCGTCGGCGGTCGCCACGATCGGGATGCCGCGGTCGTGGGCGAACCGGGTCAGGCGGCCGAGCGCAGGGATGATGCCCTCGCCGCGGGGAACGTACAGTCTGCCGTCGGGGCGGATGAAGTCCTCGACGGTGTCCACGTCCCAGAAGATCACGCCAGGCATGGTCCGCTCCTTCAGGGCCGCGTCCGCGGCTCGGGCCGCGGAGGGCGGGGCACCAGGCCGTCGCGCGTCGCGAGGTGATAGGCCACCGACGCGATGACGACCGCCGCCTGCTTCAGGTCGTCCTCCAGCAGGTAGTCGCCCACGTCCAGGACGGTGTGATGGGTCCGGGACTCGTAGTCCACGGGGTCCTGGATGAACTCGAAGCCCGGCAGCCCGACGCCGACGAATGACATGTGATCGGTGCTGCCGGTGTTGAGGATGGTGATGTGCGCGGCGCCGAGGTCCCTGAACGGCTCGAGCAGCGCTTGGAAGATCGGGCGCGCGGCGCTGTCGCCCTGGAGGTAGATGCCGCGGATCCGGCCGGTGCCGTTGTCGAGGTTGAGATACGCCGACAGGCGGGCATACTCCGGCAGGAGCTCCATCGTCTCGGGACTGGCGAAGTGCGTGCGCACATACGCCAGGGAGCCCCCGTAGTCTTCCCCCGAATTCTCCTCCCCGTCCCACAGCGCCACCCGGATGGTCCGGCGGGGCCGGGCGTCGACCGCCTTCAGGATGCGGAGCGCCTCCATGACCACGGCACAGCCGGCCGCGTTGTCGGTCGCACCGGTGCCTCCCATCCAGCTGTCGAGATGGCCGCCCAGCATGACCAGCTGGGGGGCCAGCGCGGGATCGGAGCCGGGCAGCTCGGCGACGACGTTGTAGCCCACGGTATCCACGGCGATCGTGTGGGCGCGGAGGCTGATGGCCAGGCGCGGCGGCAGCGGGCTGTCGAGCATCCGGGCCAGGCGGTTGAACTGGTCGCGGGAAATGACGAAGGACGGGGCGGCCCCTGGAACGACCTTCGAGAAGCTCCACCAGCCCTGGGGTGCGAGCACCTCGTCGTTGTCGCTGGGGCGGAGCACTGCAGCTGCGCCTTCGTCGCGGAAGAATGTCATCAGGCTCTCGCGCCGGGCCAGCTCGCTGGCCCAGTCGTCGCTCTCCTGCCAGAAGCTCCGTGGCTCGCCAGGATCGGTGAGCCGGGCGAGAGAGTCGAGAGCGGCCTCGCTCAGCCGGCGGAAGGGGATCCGCTCCCGGGTCCGGACCGGCCGTGGCGCTCCGTCCAGGACGATCCTGTCGCGCAGCTTGCCGCGCCACCTGGCGAAGTCGCTGTCGGAGTAGATCGGTGCGAGGACCGGCGTGCCGACCACCGTGGCCCGGGTGGCGCTGCTCCAGGCCATCGGAAAGCCGTCGATCCTGAGGTAGACCGGTGCGGTCATTTCGATGGCGTACCGGTCGAGCACCCAGCTGGGGGCATGGTATCCCCAGGGTTCGAGGGTGGCGCCCGCCAGTCCCCAGGAGGCCAGGCGATCGCGCGCCCAGCGCGCGGCACGGATGAAGCCCGGCGATCCGGCCAGCCGCGGCCCGTTCAGGTCCGACAGGCCGAGGGCGGTGGCCAGCACCTGCGAGTGGTACATCCCCTCCTCGCGGATCCGGCGATTGACGAGGGTGTCGACCGGCTCCTGCGCCGTGAGCGAGGCGGCCGGCGAAATGGCCACCACGCCAACCACCAGCCAGCGGAGCGCGGCGCTCCTTGCGGGCCGTTCCGATCGTGAACGCCGTGTGCGGTCAGCGGACATGCGCCTCGTCTCTTGCATGGCAATGGGGGCGTTCAGCGCGCCGGCGGTCCGAATCGTTCGTCGCGCAGGACATCGAGCTCGCGCCGCAGCAGCCTGGCATTTCGGGCCCCGGGATACCGGTCGATCAGGCGACGCAGCTCGACCATCGCCCGACCGGGTTCGCCCAGCGGCCCCTCGTACAGCCGGGCCAGAGCCGCCCCGATCCGGAGGTCGGACGCGGCGTCGAGCCGCCGGGCCTCACGAAAGGATTCAAGCTCGAGTGCCGCCTGCGCGGGCGCCTGGAGCGGCCCCGACAGCAGCAACGCGCGGCGCACCAGCGCCTCCGAGTCACCGCGCCCGGCCCGGGCCCGCTCGAGATAGGCCGTGGCCGCGGCCTCGAGGTTGCCCTGCGCCGCCAGGGTCTCGATCGACGAGTACCCGCTGCCGGCACGGGTGAGGCCGATGTTTTCGAGCAGCGAGGCGGCCCCGTCGATCAGGGGTTCGACCAGGCCGTCGAGAAAGGCGGAGTAGAACCCGTAGATCGCCCACAGGGTGCCGACCAGCAGGAGGGCCCGGGGACCCACGCCGGCGATCCACATTCCCGCCGCGACGAGCGTGGCCGCGAGCAGCAGGCCGCCGCCGAACAGTCGGGCCAGGCGCAACGGGTCCTGATCCATGGCGGGTGGGTAGTCGGGGTGAGGGATGCGGCCGTCGTCGAAGCGCAAGTTAGGACGCACCGGAGAGAGCGGCAAGTTGACGGGGTCCGATCGGCGCCCCACTATCCAGTATTCAACGATGGCCGCGGCCGCCGATCGGCCCGCATGCAGCCAGCGGCCCCAGCCCAGGGAGCAGAACGCCATGAGCAGAATCGTCCGAGTCCTTCGCGGCAGCCCGATCGCATCCTGGCCGCTCGGCTGGATGGGACTCGCCGCCGCTGCCTGCCTCGCCTGTGCGGGGCAGGGTGATCCGATCATTCCGGACCATTTCACGGTCGCCGCTGGCGCCGGCCAGAGCGGCCACCCGTACCAGCCGCTGGCCGACTCGATCGTCGTGGTGCTGGAAGACATGGGGGGCACACCAGTGCCCAACTATCCGCTGAGCTGGCAGGTGCTCTCCGGCGGTGGCACGCTCACCCCGGCGAGCCAGAACTCCGACGCCAACGGCCGCGCGGCCGCGTACTGGGTGCTTGGCGGCGTGAGCGGCACCCAGACGGCCAGCGTGACGGCGGGATCCGGCGTCCTCGCCAACTTCGTGGCCGATGCAGTCCGACTGGTGCCCGACCACATCGTCTCCTTCGGCAACGGACAGTCCGGCGCCGTGGGACTGCCTCTGGAGGCTCCCCTGACGGTACAGGTGCTGGACGCCAACGATCAGCCAATCCCAGACGTGCGGGTCGACTGGTCGGTGGCCACCGGAGGCGGATCGGTGACGCCAGAGGTCGGGAATACCGATCTGACCGGCAAGTCCTCGACCACCTGGACACTCGGGGCCACGGTGGGAGCGCAGACCGTGACCGCCAGGGTGGGGACGCTGGCGCCCATCACCTTCACGGCGACCGGCAGTCCATGATCTGACAGGGAGGGGATGCGGTCCTCCCTCCCTTGCGGTCCATCCCGCTCCGGGCGAGTATGCGTCTCACCCCCGCTCGCCCGGAGCTCTCCGTGTCCGATTCCCTCTCCCGACGCCAGTTCCTGGCCGCCACCGGCGCGGCCTGTGCGGCCTCCACTCTATCCCGTACCAGTCCCCTCGCGGCTGAAGCGCCCCGGGCTCCGGCCCTCCTCATCCGGGGCGCCGGCAAGTACGCCGCTGTCGCCTCGGCCAACGGCATCCGCGGCGTGCAGCGCGCGGTCGAGTTGATGACGGGCGGGATGGACACCCTCGACGCCGCGGTCGAGGGCGTCAAGATCCAGGAACTCGACCCCAGCGACAATTCGGTCGGCTACGGCGGCCTGCCCAACGAGGAAGGGGTGGTGCAGCTCGACGCCTCCTGCATGCATGGCCCGACCCGGCGCGCGGGCGCCGTCGGGGCACTCGAGGGGATCAAGACGCCAAGCGAGGTGGCGCGGCTGGTGCTCAAGTACACCAACCACATCTTCCTCGTTGGCGAGGGCGCCAAGAGGTTCGCCCTTTCCTATGGATTCAAGGAGGAGGAGCTGCTGACCGAGGAATCACGCAACCTCTGGCTCCACTGGCGGGCCAATCGGGGCCACGACGACGACTGGCTCGACGTCCCCGAGGGCGAGAACCTCGTGGTGCGCCCGACGGGTACGATCAATCTCGACGTCGTCAATCCGGACGGCGATCTCTCCTCGGTCACCACCACCAGCGGTCTCGCCTTCAAGATTCCCGGCCGGGTCGGCGATTCGGCCCTCGTCGGCGCGGGGCAGTACACCGACAACACCGTCGGCGCCGCAGGCTCCACCGGTCGCGGCGAGTCGAACATCATGGTCAGCGGGCGGGTTCCTGACCGTCGAGCACATGCGGCGCGGCATGAAGCCGACCGACTCGGCCATGGAAACGCTCAAGCGGGTCATGGCCATGACGCCGCCGCGCCTGCTGGACGAGAAGGGGCGCCCGAAGTTCGGCCTGACCTTCTACGCCATCAACAAGAAGGGCGAATTCGGCGCCGCCTCCATGTACCCTTCGAAGTTCGCCGGCTGCGATGAGCGCGGGGCCGCCGTGTACGACACTGCCTACCTGTTCGAGCGCGGCGCGTGAGGCGGTTGCGGCCCGCCCTCCTGGGCCTGGCAATCGCACTCGCGCTCCCGGCAGCCGCCGCCGCCCAGGGAGGCGGTGAGGGCTATCCCTGGAAACTCAGCTATGTCCCCTACCTCGGTTCGGCCCCCAATGATTGGCCGATGTTCGACATCTACACCGTCTACCGCAAGCAGGCCGACTACTACGCCTCCACCGCGGAGGCCGCGGCGCTCTCCTTCGACGCCGGCATGGCCTGGCACGGCAGCTGGAAGGCCGTCGCCGCATTCCGGGCCCCGCAGCTCTGGCCAGGCTGGCGCCTGGAGGCCACCGCCGGAGCCAGCCAGGATGTCCGCTTCGGCTATTTCGGACTGGGGAATGAGACCCTCTTCGACCAGGACCTGTCCGACACCGCGGGCGATTACTACCGCGACCGGCGTACCCGTTACTTCGGTCGCGCCGAGGGAAGCCGGATCTTCCTGAAGAATTTCCGGGTGTCGCTGGCCCTCGGCGTGGAACACAGCCGGCTCGCGTCGCTCACCGGGCCCAGTCTCTTCGCCACCGACTATGGCAATGAGGTGGTTCAGACCATCTCGACCGAGCGGCTGACCCTGGTGTTCGACACCCGTGACCGCGAGTACAACCCGAGCCACGGGGTGTTCATCGAGGCGAGCGCGCTGGCCGGCGAAGGCCTGAGCGGCTCCAAGGCGGGCTTCAGCCGGATGACGGTGATCGCACGGGGGTATGTCTCACCGCGGGAGGGGACGGTGCTCGCGGCCCGGCTCGGCGGCTCGGGAAACGGCGGCGAGGTGCCCCTGGCCTCACGCTACGAGCTGCCCGTCTGGGAAAGCCAGATCTCCATCCTCGGCGGCGCCAATACCCAGCGCGCCCTGTGGGAGGGTCGGTATGCGGGCGGGGGAGTGCTGTTCGGCGGGGCGGAAGTACGGCACGACCTGATCAATCTCAACGACCTCGGTGCCATCACCTTGCTCGCCTTCGTGGACGCGGGGCGGGTCTTCGACCAGAACGGGTTCAGCCTGACCACCGAGGGGCTGCACGTGGGCGGCGGTGGCGGCGTGGCGCTCCGGGTCATGCGTTCGTCGATCTTCGTATTCAACTTCGCCGGCGGCCCGATGGGCTTCAACTTCACCGCCGGGACCGGCTGGAGCTTCTGACTCCCGGCGTCCTCAGGCGGCCCGGACGTCGCTCCCCACCACCTGCATGACCTCGCGCAGCGTGGTTGCACCGCGGTCCATCGCGTACCAGCGCCGGACCTGCGGGTACAGCTCACCCCTGGGAATCTCCGCCTTGTGGGCCACGACCCAGGCCTGCAGCTCCGCCGGCCTCGGGCCCCAGTGCCCCAGTTCCTCGAACTCACCGTCGAGGACGATGGCGATGGGGATGGACCGCGCACCGTTCGTCAGGTAGCGGTCCATCACCTCCGGGTGCTCATCGCGGCGCAGCACCCTCAGATCGAGCCCAAGCGCTTCTTCGGCCCACCGGGCCAGGATCGGCACCGTGTTGGACGCGTCGCCGCACCAGTCCTCGACCAGCACCAGCAGGTGTCGCTGCTCCCCCTCAGGAACCGGCGCGCGGGCCCAGTCGGGAATCCGCGCCAGGCGGTGCACGCCCTCCCAGAGCCCCCGATGCTCGCGGCTTGCCGCCAGGAACTCCTCGAACGTCATGGCCTGGTTCCACAAGGCCCGGAAATCGAGCGTCACTTCCCCTCCACGCACGATGGGCCTTCGGCCCGGTCATCAGTCGGCGCCCAAGATAGCCGGGGCGACGTGAAGGGGACGTGAAACCAGCCTAGATTGGCTGGCATGACCGATCGCCTGCGCACGGGTCCGCGCGATGCCGATGCCACCCGGCAGCATCTCCTGCGCGCCGGCCTGGAGCTGTATTCCAGCCGCGGATTCCTGGCCACCACGACGCCGATGCTGGCGCAGCGGGCCGGCGTCGCCGAAGGGACGATTTACCGTCACTTCGCCAGCAAGGAGCAGCTGCTCAACGCCGTCTACCTCGGCACGCAGGAGTGGGCCCTCCGGCTGGTCCGGGAACAGGAGGGGGAGCGGAACCTTCGGGCCCGCGAGCGCCTCCAGGCGGTGGGGCGCAGGCTGGTCGAGGCGGCGGGACGGGATCCGGCGCCGGTGCGGATGCTGTTGCGCCCACCCGACCCGGCCTTGCTCGACGAGCGGAGCCGCGATGCGGCCCGGGAGGTCAGCGGCGTGCTGCAGCAGCTGGTGGCGATGGGGAAGTCGGACGGCGTCGTGCGGGCCGGCCCCGCGGAACTCTGGGCGGGCGTGTGGCTGCGGGTCGTGTCCTGGGCGGTGGACCGGGTCCTCGACGGAGAGTGGCCGGTCGATCACCCGCAGGTCGGGCCAACGCTGGACGCCGCCTGGGCTGCGATCGCCGGCGATCAGCGCTCAGCCGGCCCCGGGGTGTAGCTCGCCTCGCGCGGGCGGCCGGGCACGCGGCTCCAGGCCGACGCGCCGCACGCGGCCGGCACCCAGCGGCCGGACGACCAGAGAGTTGTCGACGAAGAACGCGACCGAATCACCGCCCCACCGGAGCGGGTCCCTGCCTTCGGGATCGAGCAGGGTTTCGCTGGACCCGCCGAGGGCGCAGAGCCCCTGGCCGGCTGAGCAGGGACCGGCGGTTGCGAAGGGCGGATCGCCCAGCAGTACGGTCAGCGCCGAGTCGGCGATCGTGGCATCGCTGGCCGGTACGGCATGCAGCAGGGGCGAGGCCGGCGGGGCGGCGGATGCGAACGTACCCGCACCGGTCCGAATGAAGATCTCGGTGCCGTCAGCCGACCAGCTGATACGCTGAACGCCGGCTCCCTGCGGCAGGTCGATCCGGCGCTCGCCGCCGTTGACCAGGTTGAGCAGGGCCACTGACACCGGGGCGTCGGCCTGGAAACCACCCCGCGCAAAGGCGACGACTGAGCCATCGGGCGAGAGCGCAGGCCGCGACTCATCGACACGGGTGAACGTCACCTGGAAGGCGGTGCCCCCGGAGGCGGGGACCGCGAACAGGTCGCCATTGCCCTCCTCGCCGTCGGCCACGAAGATGACGAACGGCTCCTCGCCCACCTTGATCCGGTTGGACAGCGGGGACAAGGTGCCCCGACACCCTGCCACAACGCCAAGCAGCAGGCTGCTTAGCACGAAACGGGTGCTCACCTTCTCCGTCCTTCCACCTCCCGGACCTCGCTGCTGAACAGCCACCAGCCATCCGGATCGACCAGCAGGTCGCCGGGTCTCTTGCGGACATTCGTGAAGGTGTGCTGCGTGAGCCGATCGGCGATGTCGATGTGGTAGTCGATCCCCCCGGCGCGCAGGACCAGTCCCGGAATCTGGAAGATTCCCCAGGAGTCCTTCTGGACCTGCTGGACCTGGACCTTCAGCTCCCCGTTGGTGTACCGCCAGCGTACCACCAGCACGGGGAAGCCGGGCTGGGTCAGGGCCTGCTCGAAGTACCAGTTGTAGTCGGCGCCCGCCGTCTCATTCATGACGTCGGCGAAGTCGGACGAGAGCGCGGTGCTGTCGCGATAGCGACGGTAGTACTCCCGGATCCCGGCGAAGAAGAGCGAGTCGCCCATCAGCCCCCGGAGCGAGTGCAGCACCCAGGCGGCCTTGGGATAGGTGTTGGCGCTGAGCAGGGAATCGAGATCGCGGATGGCGGGGTCGAGAATCGGTTCGTCCTCCACCCGGTTGTTGATCGTCGCGTCGTCGGCATTCGCCGCCATGACGCGATGAAAGGCCGAGTCGCCGTACGCGTGTCCCTGCCAGAGCGCCGCGAAGTAGGTGGCGAATCCCTCCGACAGCCAGACGTGATGCCAGTCGCGCTCGGTCACCGCGTCGCCGAACCACTGGTGGGCGGTCTCGTGAGCGACCGTCTCCTCATCCAGCTTGCGGTCCAGGTAGGCCTGCTCCGGGTAGAAGATCGCCGTGGAGTTCTCCATGCCGCCGAACCTCGTGGCGGACTGGACATGGGAGAGCCGCTCGTAGGGGAATGGGCCGATCAGCGCTGCTGAAGTAGCTCACGATCTCGCCCGCCCGGCGGAAGGGGCCCTGCCCCGCCCAGGCCGAGTCGCCCGGGAAGGTCCAGAGCGCCATCGGCACGCAGCGCACATCGCAGGCGGCGTCCGGCAGGGTGGTGACGGCGAATTGCGCGACTCCGACCACCATGGTGTAGACCGGTATCGGCTCGGCGATCCGGTAGTGCCAGACCGTCCGTCCCCGGGGCAGCGTATCGACGCGCTGCAAGCGTCCCGTTGGCGATGGCCTGGTAGCCCTCGGGCACCTCGATGTGGAACGAGGCGGTCGCCTTGTCGCCGGGGACGTCCTGGACCGGAATCCAGTAGTGGGCGTGGTCGGGCCAGTTGTCGGCGAAGACCGCCGGCTGACCGCTCGGATCCGTTCCGAAGACCAGCCCGGCCCGCGGGGAGCCGAGGTACCGGATCGCCGTAGTGAGGGTGTCGCCCGGCGCCCGCTCATGCGGGATCACCACCATCCCCTGGTCGCGGGCATAGAGCGACCGGGCCAGGCGGGCATCGGGAATGCCGTTCATCAGGACCCGCACCACGCGCATGGCGGTGTCGAGCTGGACCTCGATCGGCCGGGTCGACGTCAGCATCCAGCGGGTCTGGACCTGGCCCAGGAGGTGATTCCCGGTGTCGGGAAGAACCAGGGTGAAGTCGTAGTCCACCGCGTCCTGCACGGGCTTCAGCGTGTCGGGCTGGGCCGACAGCGGCTGCTGCAGGGCGAGCAGCAGGAGCAGCATCAGGGCACCTCGATGTCGACCGCGAGCCGGGCCTCGCGGATCGGCGCCAGCCAGCGCGCCACCGCGTCCACGTGGGCCGGATGGGTCAGGTAGCGTTCCACCGCCGCCATGTCATCGAGGGAGACGGACAGGACGAAGGGATAGTCCGGGGCGCTCGGCCCGAGGTTCCGGCTCCAGGCGATCTTCCGAATCTCCGGGATGCTCTGCTGCAGCGCGAGGAGGGCCTCACGGGCGGCGTCGATCGCGGCCGAGGGAACGCCGGCCCGAAAGCGGAACAGCACCAGGTGCAGGATCACGTACCCAGGTACTTCTGGAAGAAGGCCATGATCCGCTCCCACGCGATCGCGGGCTGGTCGCCGTCCGAGCCGCGGCGGCCCGGCTTGAGAAAGCCGTGACCGGTGCCCGGGTAACTGTCGTGCGGGAAGGTGACGCCCTGGGCGGTCAGCTGTGACACCACCGCGGGGAGTGACGCGGTGATCCTGGCGTCGTCCTCGCCATAGATCGCCCAGGATCGGGATGTGGATCCGGGCCAGCCCAGCCGAATCGGGGGCCGGGCCGTAGCAGACCACGGCCGCCTTGAGATTCGGGTTGTTGGTCGCATAGCGGAAACTCTGCCCGCCGCCCCAGCAGAAGCCGATGGTCGCGATGTCATCGCGCCGGGTGGCCGGCTGGGCATTGAGCCAGCCGTAGGCGGCGTTGAGGTCGCCGGTGACCTGGTCGGGCACCAGCGTCGCGGTGAGTTTCCGGCCGCTGTCGGGATCGGCCGGCGTCATGCCATAGCGGGAGGAGAGCAGGTCGGGAACGATCGCCACGTAGCCCGCCGCCGCCAGCTTGTCCACCACAGTGGGTTCCCAGCTGGTCAGGCCGAAGATCTCGTGGATCACGATGATGGCCGGCCCCGGGTCCTTGCGTTCCGGGTAGGCGACGTAGGCCCGGATCGAATCTCCCGACGGGACTGGCGATCCGGATCCATTCGCCGTGGGTGGTGACGGCATCGAGCGGCTGCCTTGGCCGGCGAAGCATCCAGGTGCCGGCGACGCCGGTCAGCAGGCTGAGCAGTGCGACAATGGCGTATCGGGCGAATCCCTGTCTCATGTGACCTCCCTGGCGTAGACGCCGAGCAGGGCCGATTCGGGCCGCGGCAGGTGGCTGCGGCTCTCCAGCGCCTGCTCGGCGGCCCGGTCGACCTCGCCGATGACCCGTTCCTCGATCGCGTCAAGGCCCGCCCCGGTCATGCCCCGCCCTTTCAGGTACTCCTCGTAGAGTCCGATCGGATCCCGTTTGCCCCACGCCTCGAAGAGGGCGGCGGGGAAGGTATCCCGGGCCTCGCGCTCATCATGGGTCGCGTGCCCGCCCATCCGGAAGGTCTCCGCCAGCAGCAGCACCGGTCCCTCGCCCCGCCGGCAGCGATCGGCCGCCAGCGCCGTCGCGGCCCATGCGTCGAGCACGTTGTTGCCGTCGAAGGCCCACCCCGCCACGCCGTACGCGATGGGCAGTCCGCTGAAGTCAGGCGCGGCGTGGTGCTGGTCGAGCCGGGTCCCCAGCGCCACCTGGTTGTTCTGGATGATGTAGATCGCGGGGACCTTCTGCACCGCCGCGAAGTTCAGCCCCTCGTGCGTCACTCCCGCCTTGACCGAGCCGTCACCGATCCAGTTGAGCACTACCGCCGGGCGCCCGAGCATCCTGGACGCCAGCGCGACGCCGTGGCAGACCGGCACCATCACGCCCACCGGCGAGACCGGCGGGATGACGTGGTGGGCCATCGAGCCGATGTGCACGTCCCGGCCCCGCGAGGGGCCGTCCTCCGTGGCGAGGTACCCGCGGAAGACATCGGCCACCGGCATCCCGAAGTCGGGGCAGGCCGCCTGGTTGCGGATCATCGGCGCCACGTAGTCCGCCGCCGGATCGAGCGCGAAGACCGGGCCGACGGTCGTCGCCTCCTCGCCGGTGCCCAGCCACGCCTTGGAGATCACGCCCTGGCGCACCCAACGCTTGAGAGCGATGTCCACCAGCCGCGCCCGGAGCAGCCGTGCGTAGAGCTCGAGCAGGCGGTCGCGGCCCAGCGCCTCGATCAGCGCCCGGCGATTGTCGTCGTGGGCCACCGTGGCCGCGTACCGGGCCACCTCGGCCGGGTCGGGCGCCCAGTGGACGTACTCGGGAGGGTCGAACGCGGGGTAGCGCTTCACCGACGGAAGAGCTTGGCGAAGATCCCGGATTCCTCGGTGGCCTGCAGCGCCTCGGCGAACGCCGTCATGGTGGGGTACCGCTCCGCGGGATCCAGGGCCATCGCCCGGGCCAGCACGGCCTCCAGCCGGGCGGGCATGTCGGCCCGCGCCTCGCGCAGGGTCCGGGCCTTGCCGCGCAGCCGGGCGATCATCATTTCCTGCGCGTTCTTGCCGTCGAACGGCAGCTGGCCGGTGAACATCTCGAAGCCGAGAATGGCCAGCGCGTAGACGTCGCTCCGGCCGTCGAGCGTCTTGCCCCGGATCTGCTCCGGGCTCATGAACTCGGGCGTGCCGAGCACGATGCCGGTCGCGGTCAGCTTGGCGATCTCCGGCTCCTGGCGCCGTTCCTTGGCCAGGCCGAAGTCCATCACCACCGCCCGGACGCCGCCCGGCCCCTTGGGGTCCGGCACCAGCATCACGTTCTCCGGCTTGAGGTCGCGGTGCACGATCTGGAGATCGTGAGCGTGCTGCAGCCCGTGGCACATCTGGACCAGCCACCCCAGCCCCGGGTCGAGCGGGATCGGCCCCTGCTTGATCTCGCGGTCGCTCAGCAGGTCGCCCGGGAGGTAGGGCATCACCAGGTAGATGATGCCGTCCTCGGTCTCGCCCAGGCGGAGGATCCGGCAGACGTTGGGGTGGTCGAGCCGCATGGCCAGTCCGGCCTCGCGGCGCAGCCGCTCGACCGAGCTCCGGTCGCCGCTCAGCTTGGGGCTGAGGACCTTGATGGCGACGCGTCTCGCCGGTGGCGGTCTCCCGGGCGAGGTAGACGTAGGACATGCCGCCCTCGCCCAGCTTCTTGCCCACCTGGTAGCGCCCGTCGAGCAGCTCGTTGGTGAGGGTGCCCGCCCGCTCGGTCGCATGGGGGCGCGGGCGGCATCGCCGCCGGGCGCACCAGGGTGCGCGACGGCGGCGGGTCGCCGGCCATCGCCACCAGCGGCGACCCGTCCTGGGCGCAGAACCGGGCCGGGTCCTCGAAGGTCTTGCCGCACTTGGGGCAGCGTCGATGGCTCAATCGCAGTACCGGTTGCGGCCTTCGACCTTGGCCCGGTAGAGGTTCTCGTCCGCCAGGCGGAGCAGTTCCTCGCCGTCGCTGACCCGCCCGTCCGGGTAGCAGGCGATCCCGATGCTGATCGTCACTCGGATCGATCGGCCGCCCTCGCCGAATTCGTGGGCCGCCACCCGCTGCACCACCCGCTCGGCGAAGATCCGGGCCCCCTCCGGGCCGGTCTCCGGCAGCAGCAGCACGAACTCCTCGCCGCCGTAGCGGGCCAGGATGTCCACCGTCCGCTGTTCCCGGCGGAAGATAGCGGCGATCTGGCGCAGGACGTTGTCGCCCACCAGGTGGCCGTGGCGGTCGTTGACGTCCTTGAACCGGTCGATGTCGGCCATCAGGCAGGCCAGCGGCGCGCTGTAGCGGCTGGCCCGCTCCAGTTCCTGCGCCATCCGCTCGGCCAGCGCCCGCCGGTTGAAGGTCTCGGTGAGCGGGTCGGTCTCGGCCAGCTGCTTCATCTGCTCCTTGCCCAGCACCGCGCTCTCGAAATCGTAGGCCTTCTCGAGCGCGGCCACCGCGGCCTTGATCACCTGGTCGGCGAAGTCCACGTCGATGGCGTTGAGCGGCGGGTCATCCTCCGTGGTGCGCAGGAAGAAGACCCCGGCGGGCTGGTCGCGCAGCGTGAACGGCAGCGCGATCGCCGAGCGGGTCGGCACCGCGCGGCCCTCGGCCTCCCACTCGGCACGCACCTCCTCGTACAGCGGATCGGTCCGGACGTCCTGCACCAGCACCACCTCGCGCCGCTCGAGCGCCCGCTGGATCTCGGGATAGCGCCGGAGATCCACCCGCAGGTTCCGCAGCATCGGGTTCTCGAACGCCGCCACCACGGTGCCGTAGTCCTCGTCCTGGTCGGCCACGATCAGCGAGCACTTGGAGATCCGGAGCCCCCGCGCCACCCGCCGCACCAGGATGCTGTAGATCTCGTCCGGCCTTGAGCGAGGCGGTGACCTCCTGGAGGATGTCCACCATCTCGGAGCGCGACCGCGCCTCGGCGCGGGCCTGGTTCAGCTCGCGACCGATCCGGAGATGCGCCTTCACCCGGGCCAGGAGCTCCCGGACCCGGAACGGCTTGGAGATGAAGTCGGCCGCCCCGAGGCCGAAGGAGCGGACGGTCGCCTCCTCGGGGGGCATGGAGGAGATCATCAGGACCGGCAGGTCCTTGAAGCGGTGGTCGCCCTTGAGCTTCTCGAGCAGCTGCAGGCCGTCCACCCGGGGCATCATGATGTCGAGCAGCAGGAGGTCGTACTGGTCGGCCTCGAGATGCTCGAACAGCTCCTCCCCGCCGGGAATGCTGACCACATCGTAGCCGTTCTCCTTGAGGATCCAGGTGAGGGTCCGGGAGAGCGCCTGGTCGTCGTCGGCCACGAGGATCTTCGGGGCAGAGCGTCATTCAGCCCACCAGGCGGTCGAAGAGGTCGGGATCCACGTTGCCGCCGGTCAGCACGGCGACGGTCGGGCCGGTGGGTCGCACCCGCCCCGCGAGCAGCGCAGCGACGGTCGCCGCGCCCGACGGCTCCACCCGGAGCCCCTGGGACTCGAAGAGGAAGCGGACCGCGGCCGCAGGTCGTCGTCCGTGACCCCGGCGGCCTCGCGCACGACACCGCTCGACCTGCGCGAAGGCCAGCGTCCCCAGCGCAGGGGGAAGCAGGCCGTCGGCCAGGCTCGCCTGCCGGTCGACCTCCACCGGGCGCCCGGCGGCCAGAGCGGCGGAAAGCTTCGGCACCGGCGCCGGCTCGACGCCGACGATCCGGACGTCGGGCCTCAGCGCACTGACCGCGGTGGCGATCCCCGCCAGGAGCCCGCCGCCACCGACGGGCACGAGGAGGGTGCTCACGTCGGGCCACTGCTCGAGCATCTCGAGCCCGCAGGTGCCCTGGCCCGCGATCACGTCGGCGTGCTCGTACGGCGGAATCAGGACCAGCCCCCGCTCGGCCGCCACCCGGCGGCGAGGTCGGTTCGCGCTCCGCCATCGTGTCCACGAAGACGACTTCGCCGCCCTCGCGCCGCACGCCGTCGACCTTGATGGTCGGGGCGGATGCGCGGCATCACCACCACCGCGGTCGTCCCGAGGCGGCGCGCCGCCCAGGCCACCGCCTGGCCGTGATTGCCGCTCGAGTGCGTCACGACGCCGCGGGCCCGCTCGGCGGGCGTGAGCCGCAGGATCGCGGTGGAGGCGCCCCGCACCTTGAAGGCGCCGATCGGCTGCAGGTGCTCGCACTTCAGGCGCACCTCGGCCCCCGCCAGGCGCGACAGCGCGGGGGCCTCGACCAGGGGTGTCCGGCGGGCCAGGCCGACCAGTCCGGCGGCCGCGCGGCGGATGTCCTCGAGCGCTGACCGTCGCGGTCGCCATGACGGGGCGGTCAGCCCTCGTCGCCGTCGGACGCGGGGGCCACCACCTCGTCCTCGCCGGCCCCCTCGGGCCCGGCCTCGTCCTCGTTGACCACGCGGGCCACGTCGACCACGGAATCGCCGGAGTCGAGGTTCATCACCCGGACGCCCTGCGTGTTGCGGCCGATGACCCGGATGCCGTCCACCGGCAGCCGGATGATCACCCCGTGCCGGGTGATCATCATCAGCTCGTCCTCGGGCAGGACCTCCTTGAGGGCCACGATCGCGCCGGTCTTGTCGGTCTTCTTGAGCGTGATGATGCCCTTGCCGCCGCGCTTCTGCACCCGGTAGTCGCCCAGCTCGGACCGCTTGCCGTAGCCCTTCTCGCTCACCACGAGCAGGGTCGCGTCCCGCCGGACCACCACCATGCCGATCACGTGGTCGCCCTTCTCCAGCTCGATGCCCTTCACGCCGGTGGCGACCCGGCCCATCTCCCGCACGTCGCCCGAGTGGAAGCGGATGCTCATCCCGTCGGCGGTGGCCAGGACGATGTCGCTCTTGTCGTCGCAGACCTGGACGTCGATCAGCTCGTCGCCGTCCTCGATGTTGATCGCGTTGATGCCGTTGCTGCGCACGTTGCTGTAGGCCGAGAGCGCCGTCTTCTTCACCGTGCCCAGGCGGGTGGCGAAGATCAGCGACTGGTCCTCGGCGAATTCGCGCACCGCCACCACCGCGGCGATGCGTCTCGTCCTGCTTGATCGCGATGCAGTTGACCACCGGCTTGCCCCGGCTGGCGCGGCCGCCCTGCGGGATCTCGTGCACCTTGAGCCAGTAGACCTGGCCCGTGTCGGTGAAGAACATCAGGTAGTCGTGGGTGCTGGCGATGAACAGGTGCTCGATCCAGTCCTCTTCCTTGGTCGTCGCCCCCTGCAGCCCCCGGCCGCCGCGCCGCTGCCGGCGGTAGGTCGTCACCGCGATCCGCTTGATGTAGCCGGTGTGCGAGATGGTGATCACCATGTCCTCTTCGGCGATCAGGTCCTCGACCGAGAAATCGCTCTGGTCGGCCAGGATCTCGGTGCGCCGCTCGTCGCCGAACGACTTGGCGATCTCGGCCATCTCCTCCTTGAGGATGCTCATCCGGCGCGGCTTGGAGGCCAGGATCCCCTTGAGCTCCTTGATCGTGGCCCGGACCTCCTTGAGCTCGGCCTCCAGCTTCTCGATTTCGAGGCCGGTGAGCCGTGGCCAGGCGCATGTTGAGGATCGCGTCGGTCTGCTTCTCCGAGAGGCTGAAGCGCTTGCGCAGCCGGGCGTCGGCATCGGGCACGTCCTTCGACTTCTTGATGATCTCGACGACTTCGTCGATGTTGTCGACCGCGATCTTGAGCCCCTCGAGGATGTGCTCCCGGGCCTGGGCCGCCTCGAGGTCGAACTGGGTCCGGCGGATGATGATGTCGTGGCGGTGATCGATGAAGTGCTGCGAGCAGTTCCTTCAGGTCCATCACCTTCGGCGCCCCGTTGACCAGGGCCAGCATGATGACGCCGAAGGTGGACTGCATCGCGGTGTGCTTGTAGAGCTGGTTCAGCACCACGTTCGGGATGCAGTCGCGCTTGAGCTCGATCACGATCCGCATCCCGTCCTTGTCGGACTCGTCCCGCACCCCGCTGATCCCCTCGATCTTCTTCTCCATGGCCAGCTCGGCGATGGACCGCACCAGGTTCTCCTTGTTGACCTGGTAGGGGATCTCGGTCACCACGATCTGCGACTTGCCGGTCGACTCCTTCTCCTCGATCTGGGCCCGGGCCCGCATGATGATGCGGCCGCGGCCCGTCTCGTAGGCCTCCTTGATGCCCTCCCGGCCGTAGATGAAGGCGCCGGTCGGGAAATCGGGGCCCTTGATCACCTTGCGCAGGTCGGCGATCGAGGACTCGGGATCGTCGACCAGCAGCTCCACCGCCTTGGCCACCTCCCGCAGGTTGTGGGGCGGGATGTTGGTCGCCATGCCGACGGCGATGCCGCTGGAGCCGTTGACCAGCAGATTGGGAATCTTCGAGGGAAGGACGGTCGGCTCCTGGAGCCGGTCGTCGAAGTTGGGCTGGAAGTCGACCGTGTTCTTGTCGATGTCCTCCAGCATCGCGACCGCGACCGCGGTCAGCCGCGCCTCGGTGTACCGGTAGGCCGCCGCGGGGTCGCCGTCGACCGAGCCGAAGTTGCCCTGGCCATCGACCAGCGGATAGCGCAGCGAGAAGTCCTGGACCATCCGGACCAGCGCGTCGTACACCGAGCTGTCGCCGTGCGGGTGGTACTTGCCCAGCACGTCGCCCACCACCGTCGCCGACTTCTTGTAGGGCCGCCCGGGCACCAGCCCGAGCTCGTTCATCGCGTAGAGGATCCGCCGGTGCACCGGCTTGAGTCCGTCGCGCACGTCGGGCAGGGCGCGCGACACGATGACGCTCATCGAGTAGTTGATGAACGACTGCTGCATCTCCTCTTCGATGAGCCGCGGGAGGATCCGCTCGCGGGAATTCGGGGCGGTCATGAGTATCCGTGCTGGGGGTACTACAGGGGGCCGGAAAGGCCGGCCGGTGAACACTGCAATATACCCCGTTCGCCGCCCGGAAGGCAACTCGGAGCGACTACGTCCAACAGCTTGCTGTTCAATGACTTAGATGTGAGTCGCCCCGATCGGAGCGGGCCGGCCGGTGGGGGCCGGAAATGTGTGCCGCGTCAGGGCGCCGCGTCAGCTCCCGGTGGCCGGGGCCGGAGCGGCCGCAGGCACCGAGCGTCGGGAGCGGTGACGCAGCTCGTCGAGCAGGGTGTAGACCACCGGGGTCACGTACAGCGTGATCAACTGGGAGAAGGCCAATCCGCCCACCACCGCGACGCCGAGGGGGCGCCGCGATTCCGCGCCCATGCCGACGCCCAGCGCGATCGGCAGCGTCCCCATCAGGGCGGCCATGGTGGTCATCATGATCGGCCGGAAGCGGACCATGCAGGCCTCGAGGATCGCCTCGCGCGGCGGCTTCCCGTCCCGCCGCTCGGCCTCCAGCGCGAAGTCGATCATCATGATGGCGTTCTTCTTGACCAGGCCCACCAGCATGATGATGCCCACGAAGGCGTAGACGCTGAGGTCGAGGCCGGCCGCCCAGAGCACCAGCAGCGCCCCGAAGCCCGCGAACGGCAGCCCGGAGAGAATGGTCAGCGGGTGGATGAAGCTTTCGTACAGGATGCCGAGCACCAGGTAGATCACCAGGATGGCGAGCACCAGCAGCATGAGCAGGCCGCGCTGCGAGTCCTGGAAGGCCTGGGCCGTGCCGCTGAAGCTCGCGGTGAGCCCCGAGGGCAGTCGCGGTTCGGGACGCTGCCTGGACGGCCGCGACGGCCTGGCCGATCGAGACCCCGGGCGCGGGGTCGAAGGAGAGCGTCACCGACGGGCAGCTGGCCCGAATGGTTGACCGACAGCGGCCCGAGGTCCTCGGTCACGGTGGCCAGTGCCGTGAGCGGGACCAGGGTGCCCCCGCTGCCCCGGACCGAGAGCAGCCGCATCGCGCTCAGGTCGCGCTGGAACTCGGGCAGCAGCTCGATGACGACCGCGTACTGGTTGGTGGCGGTGTAGATCGTGGAGGCCTGGGCCGCGCCGTAGGCGGTGTAGAGCGCCCCTTCCACCTGGGCGGGGGTGACCCCGAAGGCGCTGGCCCGTTCGCGGTCGATCGCCACCCGGATCTGCGGATTCCTGATCAGCAGGTCGGTCGTCACGTTGCGCAGCTCCGGCAGCTCGCGCAGCCGGGCCTCCAGCGCCTGGGCGCTGGCATACAGCTGATCGATGTCGGAGCCCTGCAGGGTGTACTGGTAGAGACTCTTGGTCTGGCGGCCGCCGATGTTGATGGGCGGCGGGTTCTGCACGAAGACCCTGATTCCCGGAATCCTCCCCAGCCGGGCCTGCAGCTCCCGACCGACCCCGTCGGCGTCGAGCGACCGCTCGCTGGCCGGCTTGAGCCGCATGATCAACCGCGACTGGTTGGCGGAGCGCCCACCTCCCCCATGAACCCCATGAAACCGGCGATGTTGGAATCCGCCGCCACCACCGCGTTGATCTGCTGCTGGTAGCGCTTCATGGCGTCGAAGCTGGTCCCTTCGGCGGCCTCGATCGTGGCCCGCAGCTGGTTCTGGTCCTCGCTGGGGATGAACCCCTTGGGCACCACCACGGCGAGCCACACGGTGGCGACGAGGAGCAGCGCCGAGACCCCCATTGCCAGGCCGCGCCGGTCCATGACCCAGCCCAAGCGAGCGCTCGGTAGGCCCCCAGCACCGACTGGTAGAGGCGCTCCGTGGCCTCGTAGAACCGCCCATGCTCGGCGGTGGAGCCGGGGCGCAGGAACCGGCTGCACAGCATCGGCGTCAGGGTGAGCGAGACCAGCGCCGACACCAGGATCGCGGCGCTGATGGTGACGGCGAACTCCCGGAACAGCCGACCGATCAGGCCGCCCAGGAAGAGCACCGGGATGAAGACCGCCACCAGCGACAGGGTCATCGAAACGATGGTGAATCCGATTTCCCTCGCCCCGTCCAGCGCGGCCTCGTAGGGCCCTTTGCCCATCTCCATGTGCCGGACGATGTTCTCCAGCATCACGATGGCGTCATCCACCACGAAGCCCGACCGACAGGGTCAGCGCCATCAGCGACAGGTTGTCCAGGCTGAAATCCAGCAGGGACATGACCGCGAAGGTGCCCATCAGCGACATCGGCAGCGCGAGGCTGGGGATGACCGTCGCCGGCAGGTTGCGCAGGAAGAGGAAGATCACCAGCACCACCAGGGCCAGGGTCAGCCCCAGCGTGAACTTCACGTCGTTGACCGACTGCCGGATGCTCTCGGACCGGTCGTAGAGCGTCGAAACGCTGACCGACGCCGGCAGCGAGGACTGGAGCTCGCCCATCGCCTCCCGGACCCGTGCGGCGACCTCGACGGTGTTGCTGCCGGGCTGCCGCTGGATCGCCAGGACGATCCCCCGGTCGCCGTTGTACCAGGCGGCGGCCTTGGTGTCCTGCACCGCGTCGAGGACCTGCCCGAGGTCCTGCAGCCGCACGGCGGCGCCATTGCGGTAGGCCACCACCAGCGAGCGGAACCCCGCCGCGTCGGTCAGCTGCCCGTCGGCCTTGACCGCGTAGGCCCGGTCGGTGCCCCAGAGGATGCCCGTCGGCAGGTTCACGCTGCCCTTCGTCGCACGGCCGTGGCGACCTCGTCGATGCCGAGCTGGCGCGCCGCCAGCGCCTGGGGGTCGAGCTGGATCCGTACCGCGTACTTCTGCGCGCCGTACACCGCGACCTGGGCCACCCCGGTGACGGTGGAGAGCCGCTGGGCAATCGTGGTCTCGCCGTATTCGTCGAGAGTCGACAGCGGCAGCGTGGGCGAGGTCAGGGCGTAGAGGAGAATCGACGCCGCCGACGGGTCCACCTTCTGGTACGACGGGGGGAGGATGTCCCTGCGGCAGCGGTCCGGCTGGTCTGGGTGATGGCGGCCTGCACGTCGGCCGCGGCGGCGTCGATGTCGCGGTCCAGCGTGAACTGCAGGGTGAGCTGGGTCTGCCCCTGGAAGCTGGTCGAGGTGATGACGTCGAGCCCGGCGATGGTGGAGAACTGCTTCTCGAGCGGAGTCGCCACCGAGGACGCCATCGTCTCGGGGCTGGCGCCCGGCAGGTTGGCCGAGACCGTGATGGTCGGGTAATCGACCGTGGGCAGGTCGCTCACCGGCAGCTGGCGGTAGGCGACCAGCCCGAAGATCAGGATGCCGGACATGACCAGGGTGGTCATGACCGGTCGCCGGATGAACGGTTCGGCGATGTTCACGGCCGGTCGCCGGGAAGAGGCATCGTATGCGGCGCGACCCTGGCGCCTTCCGTGAGCCGGAGCTGGCCGTCGGTGACCACGGTGTCACCGGCCTCGACCCCGCCCGCCAATACCGCCAGCGAATCGCTGGTCTGCTCGACCTTCACGGGGTGGATCGTCACCTTGTGATCGGCCCCCACGATGTAGATGGTGGAGCCCTGCTGGCTGTTCACCACCGCCGACATCGGCACGACCAGCGCGCCGCGCCGGACGTCAAGCTCCAGCACCACGCGCACCAGGGCGCCGGGCCAGAGCACCCGGTCGGCATTGGTGAACTGTGCCTTGAGCTGAATGGTCCCGGTGAGCGAGTCCACCGCATTGTCGATGAACGTCAGCTCGCCGGTCTCGGGTGAACCGCGTCCATCACCCACGGGCGTCGCGTACACCCGCAGACTGCGGCTGAGCCGCTGCCGGATCTGCCCCAGGTAGGTGGCGGGAACGGCGAAGCGGACCTGGATCGGGCTGATCTGGTTGATCACCACGAGCGGAGTCGACGCGTTGGCCTTCACCAGGTTGCCTCGCTTGACCAGCAGGCCGCCGGCCCGCCCGGAAATGGGCGCCCTGATCGTCGCATTCTGGAGGTCGAGCCGGGCCTGCTCCACCGCCGCGGAGTCGGAGGTCAGGGACGCCGCCAGCGATGCGGCCGTGGCCCGGGCCTGGTCTCGCTCCTGGGCGGTAACGAACTGCTGAGCCGCGAGCTCTTCGGCGCGCACCAGGTCGCTCTGGGCGCTCGCGAACTGGGCCGCGTCGCGGGCCAGCACTCCCTCGGCCTGGGCGAGCATCGCGCGGTAGGGCCGGGGATCCAGCTTGAACAGGATCTGGCCTTCACGAACCTCACCGCCTTCGGTGAAGGCCACGCTGTCGAGGATCCCGCCGACCTGCGCCTCGACCGCCGCCGTCTGGAGCGGCTCCGCCGAGCCGGTTGCCTCGATGACGATGGGCACATCGCGCCGCTCCACCGTTGCGACGGTCACCGGCAGGTCCGGCGGGGCGGATGGAGTCGCCCTCCGGCAGGAGAGCAGCACTGGTGCGGAAAGGGCGGCCAGGAGGAGGTGCCTCGGAAACCCGGTGGTCATCGACTCGATCGGTTGGAGAAAACTGCCCTGGCGGCCCTGGACGGTTGCAGCCTGAAAGGTATCGAGCGCGACCGGGATGCGCCCGGATCGGCCGGCACCACGCGGCTCGGCATCCGTCTACTACGTCCTGCGCCCCTCGACTGCTGAAGTTGATGCCATTGGATCCTGATGCCGGGGATCCGGGGCATAAAACAATCGGGGGCGGACCCACAGGTCCGCCCCCGACGGCGCGCGTGGCAAAATGATTCAGGCGATGTCGCCTCGAAGTGCCGCCCCAAGCCGTTCCATGTTCCACCGATCCACGTACACGGTTCGCCCCCCCCGGCCGGTGCCGGGAATCGCGAACGGGGCGAGCGGGCGGGCCAGCCCCTCCCCGGGCTCCTGGCCGGAATCGGACGCCATCGGCAACATCATCGGAATCGGTGTCATGCGTAACCTCCCTGGGACCACGTACTCGCTGGCTGCCTGCCGGGCAACTTCGGGTCTGCCAATGCGTAGATGCCACACCCCCCGCCAAAGGTTGCATTGGCCGGGAAGGCGACCCGACGCAACCCTTCCGGGCCGGCCTGTGTCAATCAGCCGGCCACACAGCGCGCTCACGAAGGATCCGGAGCCAGGGTGGACGACCAGGACACTCATCGCCCGAGTACTGAACGGTGAGGCGGATGCCGAGCGTGCCCTGTACGAGAGGCACGTGGACCGGGTGTACCGGTTGGCCTGGCGGCTGGCGGGTGATCCGCACCTGGCCGAGGACGTGACCCAGGAGACGTTCATCCGCGCCTTCGAGCGGCTGGGCGGGTTTCGCGGCGAGTCTTCGCTCGCCACCTGGCTCGCGGCGATCACCACCTCGATGGCGTTCAATGCGCTGCGGAAGGTCAAGCGGTTCCGGAGCAGGGAGGTAGACATGGAGGCGGCACCCGAATTCGCCACCCCCGGCCGCCAGGCGGAGCCGGACCTCAAGCACCGGATTGGCCGGGCCATCGAGGCCCTGCCCCAGGGGTATCGGACGGTGTTCCTGATGCACGACGTGGAGGGCTACACCCACGAGGAAATCGGGGTAGCCCTCGGCATCGAAACCGGGACCTCGAAGGCACAGCTGAGCCGAGCGCGGGCACGCCTGCGTGAATCGCTGGCCGCCCATGCGGGAGAATGGAAATGAACTTCGACGACGACGACAGCCCGATCGAGCCCGAACTCCTCGAGGCAGCGCGCGCCTGGCGGGAACCGCCGGACACCCCGCGTGACCGGATGTGGCACGAGGTCCAGCGCCGCCGCCTGGCCCGGCGCCAGCGACGGCCCTGGCTCTGGCTGCTGAGCATTCCGGTCGGAATTGCCGCCCTTCTGGCACTCGGCATCGCGCTGGGCCGCTGGAGTGCGGCGCGCCAGGCCCAGCCGGCCGGCGCACCCGTGGTCACGATCCCGACGACCGACAACCCGAGGATCATGACCGCCACCACCGAGCACCTGAGCCGGTCGGAGACCTTCCTGACCGAGTTCCGGGCAGCTTCGCGCAACGGGACCGATCCCGCTCGCTTCGTCGGAACCTCGCGCGACCTGCTGGTCCAGACCCGCCTGCTGCTGGATGCCCCCAGCCTGAAGGACCGCCGGATGCGCGGACTGCTTGAAGACCTCGAGGTCATACTGGTCCAGATCGCCCAGCTCCAGGGCGAACGGCGGCCGGGCGATGTCGACCTCATCACCGACGGACTCAACCAGCGCGGCGTCCTGCCGCGCCTGCGGACGGCAATTCCCGCCGGCGCCGGCGCCCCCGCGCGACTCACCGGAGAGAGCTGATGCTGCATCGCCTGATGCTGGCCGCCGCGATGACGGCCGCGCTGGCCCTGGCCCCACGGACCCCGCAGGGCGCCGTCCCGGATGTCCCGCGTGCCGCCTGGGCCCCGACCGATCCGGGCGACAGCCTGTATCGCATCGCGCGAGAAACCCTCAACAAGGGCGACTACCGGAAGGCCGCCGACCTCTTCAAGCAGCTCTATACCCGGTACCCCAAGTCCACCTACGCCGGCGACGCCTGCTACTGGCAGGCCTTCGCCCTGTACCGGGTGGGCGGCACCGCCGATCTCCGGGCCGCGCAGGCGGCGCTCGACCTGCAGCGGTCGCGCTACCCCACCGCGGCGACTCGGGGCGATGCCGAGTCGCTGGGCGCCAGGATCCAGGGCGAGCTGGCCCGCCGAGGCGATGCCAACGCTGCGGAAGCGGTCGCGGCCAGCGCAGCCGCGGTGGCGGGGCCGCCCAAGACCCCGACTGCCCCGCGGGCAGCCGTGGCCCCTCCTGCGCCGGCCGCTGCCGTGGCCGTCGGGGCGCCGAGAGCCGCCGGGCCCGCGGGAGTCGCGCCGGTGGCCGCGGTGGCCGGCTCCGCCGGCTGCCAGGACGAGGACGACGATGCCCGGGTCGCGGCACTCAACGCCCTCATGATGATGGATGCGGCTCGGGCCCAGCCGATCCTGCAGAAGGTGCTGGCCCGGCGCGATTCAGGCTCGGTCTGCCTCAGGCAAAAGGCGGTGTTCATCCTGGCCCAGGAGAACACCCCCCAGACCGCCGACCTGCTGCTCAGCACGGCCCGCAACGACCCCAGCCAGGAGGTGCGCGGGGAGGCGGTGTTCTGGCTGTCGCAGGTCGGCGGTCCGCAGGCCCTGGCGGCGCTCGACTCGATCCTGCGGACGCCTGGCAACGAGGAGATCCGCGGCAAGGCGCTCTTCGCGCTGTCCCAGATCGACTCGCCGGAGGCCCGGCGTTCGCTCCGGAACTTCGCCGGCGGCACAGGAGTGCCGCCCGACCTGCAGAAGCAGGCGATCTTCTTCCTGAGCCAGTCGGGCACCGCGGACGACGCCCAGTTCCTGCGGACGCTCTATCCGAAGCTGACCGACACCGACGTCAAGGAGAGCGTGCTCTTCGCGCTCTCCCAGCAGCCGTCGCCTGAGAACCAGAAGTGGCTGCTCCAGGTCGCCGGCGACCCGACCCAGGCGGTCGAGCTGCGCAAGCAGGCGCTGTTTGCGGCCAGCCAATCCGGGGTCGAGGTGTCCGAATTCATCGCGCTCTACGACAAGAGCAGCGACGTTGACATGAAGCAGCAGATCATCTTCGTGCTGTCGCAGAGCGAGAGCCAGGCGGCCACGGACAAGCTGTTCCAGATCGCCCGCTCCGAGCCGAATCCCACCCTGCGCAAGCAGGCCATCTTCTGGCTGTCGCAGTCGAACGATCCGCGGGCCGCCAAGCTGCTCGAGGAGATCGTCTCCCAGTGAAGGCCTGGCCGGCGCTCGCTGGTGCCGCGCTGCTCCTCCTTGCAGCGCCCCTCGTTGCCCAGGATCCGGGCGACCGGATCGCGGGAGTGCGTGACGGCACCGTGCGGCTGGCGTTCAGTCACCGCCCGGATGTCTGCGGCGATGGCGCCGGCGTGATCCGGGTCGGCAAGGATGATGTCTTCCAGTCGGCATCGGCCGGGGAGAGGGGCGCGGCCTGCATACCCGGTCCGGCCCGGGTCCGGGTGACCCGCAGCAATGGAAGGACCACTGATGTGAAGGTGTACGTCGGCGGCAGCTGGCCCGATCCGTCCCAGGGTACGACCGATCTCGGCCTGATACTCGCGCCGGCAGCGGCCAGGGTCCTGGTGGCCCTCGCCAGGAGGGACGAAGGAGCCGAGGAGGCCGTCTTCGCCGCCACCCTGGCCGACAGCGTGGTCATCTGGCCCGATCTGATGCTATTGGCCCGGCAGGGAACCGCACCCGTGAAGTGCCGCCGGGCGGCAATCTTCTGGATGGGTCAGGCGGCGGCAGCAGCGGTGACTGCGGGACTGGTGGGCATCGCCGAGGAGGCGGACGCCGACCGGGAGATCCGTGAAGCGGCCGTCTTCGCCATTTCGCAACGACCCGACGACGAGGCGGTCCCCACGCTGATCAGGCTGGCCCGCACCAGCAGCCACGCCAGCGTCCGAAAACAGGCCATCTTCTGGCTGGGACAGTCCGAGGACCCTCGGGCCCTCGGCCTCCTCGAGGAGATCCTCTCCGCCAAGTAGGCGTTTCAACCCGCCTGAAACACCGCAACCATTCCCCCTCCGCTGCCGTCTAAGGATCGTTGGCTGCCGGTTGCTGCCGGCCCCGATCCCCTGATGACAACGGAGTCCCGTCGTGGTCCTTGCCTGGTCGCTGGGGATGGTGCTGCAGCTGGAAGTAGCGGCCTCTCCGCCGCCTCCGGTCGCTGCCACGCCAACCATCCAGATCGAGGCGGTACGGACGGCGGCGGGGATCACGCTCGACGGAAATCCTTCCGAGGCGGCGTGGCAGTCGGCGATCCCGTTCTCCAACTTCGTGCAGAGCGAGCCGAAGGAGGGGGCCCCGGCCACGATGGCCACCGAGGCCTACGTCCTGTACGACAACGGTGCCATCTACATCGCCGCCCGGCTGCACGATCCCGCGCCCGATTCGGTGGTGGCGCAGCTGGCGCGCCGGGACAGCCGTACCACCGCCGACCGCTTCACCCTCTTCCTCGATCCCTATCACGACGGCCGGACGGGCGTCTACTTCGGCGTCAGCGCCGGCGGGACGCAGTACGACGGCACCCTGTTCAACGATGAGTGGGATGACGACAGCTGGGATGCGGTCTGGCAAGCCAAGGTGAAGCGCACTCCGGATGGCTGGAGCGTCGAGATGCGGATCCCGTACTCCGAGCTCCGGTTCCAGGCGGCGGAGCAGTCCACCTGGGGAATCGATTTCAAGCGTGAAATCGCCCGGCGCAACGAGGTGGACTGGGCGGTGTACCGGCCGCGGGGTGGCAGCGGCTTCGTTTCGCGCTTCCCCTCCCTGGTCGGCCTCCAGGGTGTAAAGCCACCCCGGCGGCTGGGCATCCGGCCCTACATCGCCGCAACGGCCGGGCTGGTGCAGGCCACGCCCGGCGATCCGTTCAATGACGGCAGCTACGCCAACTTCTCGGCGGGCGCCGACCTGCAGGCGGGGTTCGGGAGCAACGTGACGCTCGATGCCACGATCAACCCCGACTTCGGCCAGGTCGAGGTCGATCCGGCCGTGGTCAACCTGAGCGACGCCGAGACGTTCTACCCCGAGAAGCGCCCCTTCTTCCTCGAAGGCGCCAACATCTTCGACTTCGGGTACGGCGGGGCCAACAACTTCTGGGGATTCAATTTCGGTGCCCCGGATTTCTTCTACAGCCGCCGGATCGGCACCGCGCCGCGCGGTTCGATGCCTGACGCCGACTACACCGACGTCCCGGACGTCACCCGGATCCTGGGAGCAGCCAAGCTCACCGGAAAACTCGGCCCGGCCTGGCGCTTCGGAACACTGCACGCGCTGACCGCCCGCGAGTACGGGAGCTATGCGCTGGGACCGACGGTGGGCCGGGCGGAAGTGGAGCCGCTGGCCTACTCCGGCCTCAACCGGGTCCAGCGCGAATTCCGCGGCGGCGCGCAGGGGCTGGGCTTCATCAGCACCCTGGTCATCCGCCAGTTCAGCGACGACCGGCTGCGCAGCGAGTTCAACTCCGGGGCCTTCGGACTCGGCATGGACGGCTGGACCTTCCTCGACCACGCGCGGATGTGGGTGGTGACCGGCTGGGCCGGGAGTTCGCTGGTGCACGGCAGTGCGCAACAGATGACGTCCCTGCAGGAGAGTGCGCCCCATTATTTCGAGCGGCCCGATGCGCGCGCGGTCGAGCTCGATACCCTGGCCACCAGCATGTCGGGGTGGGCAGGGAGGGTGTCGGTCAACAAGCAGCGCGGCGGGTGGAAGTTCAACTCCGCCATCGGAGCGATCTCTCCCGGCTACGAAGTCAACGACCTCGGCTTCCAGTCCAACGCCAACGTCATCAACGGTCACGTCGAGGGGGGGTACTGGTGGAACACGCCGGGCCGCCTGTTCCGCAATGCGCGGGTGGACGCGGCGACGTTTCGCAGCCTCGACTTCGACGGGAATACGACCTGGGCCGGAGCGATGACGTTCAGCAACGTCACCTTCAACAACTACTGGTGGCTGTTCAACCGCTTCGGCCGCCGGTTCGACGCCATCTCGATCCGCCGGACGCGGGGCGGGCCGGCGATGGTGCTCCCCGCTGGCTGGGACTTCGGGCTCGAAGCCGGCACCGACGACCGTAAGTCGGTCATCTTCAACGCCGCGATCGACGCCACCCTGAGCGAGCAGGGTGACGAGACCACCTGGGCCGGCTCGCTCGGCGTGGAGTGGAAGCCCTCGAGCCGGGTCAGCCTGACCTTTTCGCCGGCCTACGAGCTGAGCCTGCTGGGTGCGCAGTACGTGACCACGGTCGAGGACGCGACCGCCACCGCGACCTACGGGGGCCGGTACGTGTTCGCCATCGTGCAGCAGAAGACCCTGTCGGCCAGCCTCCGGCTCAACTGGATCTTCAAGCCCAACCTGAGTCTCGAGATCTTCGCCCAGCCGCTGATCGGCACCGGGCTCTATTCCGACTACAAGGAGCTGGCCCGACCCCGGACCTACGACTTCAACCACTACGACCAGACCGGGACGATTACCACGACGCCCGAATCCAATGGCAGCACGCTCTTCACCATCGATCCGGACGGCAGCGGCGCCGCGCCGGCGTTCAGTTTCGACAGTCCTGACTTCACGGTGGCGTCGCTGCGCGGCAACGCGGTGCTTCGCTGGGAGTTCCGGCCCGGCTCGACCCTCTTCCTGGTCTGGACCCGCACCACCGACCAGCAGGGGTACAGCGGCGAGTTCACGCCGGTTCCGTCCCTCGGCACCCTGCTGACCGGGACGGCGAACAATGTCCTGGCGGTGAAGTTTTCCTACTGGTGGTCGCCCTGACGTGACTCCGTGGCGGAGTTACATTCCGCCCCATGCGCGTCGCCCTCCTGACCTGCACCACCCTGCTCGGTAGCCTGGCCGCCTGTGAACAACCGAAGGCCCCGGTCCCGGTTGCCGAGCTCCGCCCAGTCGCGGACACGGTGCGGATCGCCTCGACCGAGCCTCCCGCGGGGGCCTGGCTCGGGGACAATCGCTGGCTGGTGGTCTCACCCAACGAGCGGAAGGTGACGGTCGTCGACATGGGACGGCGCACCGCCACCCCGCTGGGCGGCGCCCGGGGCGACGCCTACCGCAATCCCTTCGGCCTGTTCAGGGCCGGGGATTCCGCCTACGTCAACGACTGGGGCCTCGCGCGCGCGACCATCTGGTCACTGGACGGCAAGCTGGCGGGGACATTGCCGGTCTCGAAGGCACTGCGTGGCGCCCTGCCCCGGGCGCGGGACGCCGCGGGCCAGTACTACTACGAAAGCACTCCGGCCGCCGGACCGGACGGCTCCGGGTACCGGGACAGCGCGGCAGTGGTCCGCTCGACGCCCGACCTGGCCCGCTACGATACCGTGGCCCGGCTGGCCCCACCCGACCTCGTCACGGTCAACGGGCAGGGCGGCGCCCACTTCGAGCGCCGCGCGCTGAGCGGGAGCGACCGCTGGGGCGTTCTGCCGGATGGCACGATCTGGGTAGCCCGGGTCATCGGGAACCGCGTGGAATGGATCGCCCCCAACGGCACCCGCACCCGCGGCGAGGCGCTGCCCGACCCGGTCCTTCCGGTCTCGGCGGAGGACCGGGAGATGTTTTACCGGCAGTTCCCGCCCGAGCTTCGGAGCAACGCGGAAAAAATCGAGTTCGCGCTGGTCCACCCGCCGTTCGTGGCCGCCATGACGGCACCCGACGGCACGGTGTGGCTGGAGAAGAGCCGGACCTACGGCGACTCCCTCCAGTCCTGGCAGCTGATCAGCCGCACCGGAACGTTGACCCAGGTCTTCCGCATCAAGGGCGACGGGCACCTGCTGGCCCTGGCGCCTGACCTCGCCCTGGTGGCCGAACCGTATTCCGATGGCTACCGATTGCTCACCTACCGCATTCCCCAGTAGCACCCGCATCCGACAAGGAGAACCCGAGGGATGATTCCGCTGTCCCGGTCTACCCGCGTTGCCCTGATCCTGACCGCTCTTGGCGCAGGCTGCGCCCCCAGGCCCAGTGATGGCAGGATCGTCCTGAAGGACCCGCAGGCCACGCTGCCCGGCACCTTCGGGCAGGTCACCGGGATCGCCGAGCTGACCGATGGCCGGGTGGCGGTCGCCGACTTCGGCAACCGCCTGTTCCTGTACGGCAGTTTCGACCCGGCGACGATCGACTCGATCGGGCGCCACGTGGATACGCTGACCGAGGGCGAGTCGATGGTTGGCCTCTACAAGCTGCCCGGCATCGTGGTGCACCTGGCCGGCGACACCATCGCCCTGGTGGACTACGCCTTCCAGCGCGCGACGCTCTGGACGGAGAAGGGGCAGTCCCTCGGTCCGGTCGTGACCTACCCGGTGGCCGGGTACAACCCGGCGGTCAATTACGACACTCTGGGGTACGCCTACAAGGCGGACTACCGGGCCATCATAGGCGGGCTCGAGCCAGGGGTGATCACGCACTCAGACAGCGCGCCGGTCGTGCGCTTCAAGCGTTCCGGCGAGACCGGGGACACGATCGGCCGGCTCCTGCTGCCCAAGATGGGCGATGCCCAGTTCGGCGATCAGAGCAAGACGGTGCCGGTGGTATACTCTCCCAGCGATGTCTTCGGAGTGACCCCGGATGGGTGGGTGTGGGTGGCGCGGGCCACGACCAACAGCGTGGACTGGCGCTCCCCGGCCGGTCAGTGGGCCTGGGGCAAGCCGAGGGCGTGGCAGAAGATTCCCGTCACCGACGCCGACAAGGAGAGGTTCATGACGGCGGCGCGGCACAACGGGCTGAACCCGCACCTCGTGGTCACCTTCCCGTTCGCCGCCGAGAAGCCGCCCTTCACCAGCGCCACGACCGGCCAGGGCGGCACGGTCTGGCTGCAGCGTGCCCGCGTGGCCGCCGACTCGGTCCCGGTCTACGACGTAGTCAGCAGGGACGACTCGGTGGTGACTGTGGTACAGCTGCCCAAGGGCGCGGGCCTCGGCGGGGCGGGACGTAATGGTGCGGTGTACGTGATCCTGCGTGACGGCGGCAAGCAGAAGGTGGCGCGCTACCAGCTCCCCCACTGATTCCGGCCGGCGGCCGGGGGACGGCGCTCAGTCCAGCATGGGACTGGAGCCGTCGCCCCGGGAATCCGCCTCGGCCGACTGCTTTTCCGCCCCCTTCAGATCGGTCCGGCGCCGGTTCCTGCGCCGGCCCTCCTCGTACCAGCGCCGGGTGATCTCGCCGGCCAGCTCCCGATTGCCCAGCCCGAACGAGAGACCGACCGCCAGGGCGACCGCGCCCAGAATGAGCGTAAACGCCGAGGTGACGATCTCCTCCGCGACTCCCATCTGCTGCAGCGCCATGAAGACCGCGATGACTACCACGACGGTCTTGGCCACTTTCGCGAGCGTTGGCACCCCGCTCACGTTGCCGGCCGAGGCCAGGATCAGGCCGCGGACGAACTCTCCTACCACGATGCCCAGCACCACGATGACGATCCCGCCGATCAGGGTCGGGATGAAGGAGAGCATGAGGCCGAAGACCTGGTTGATGTTCTCCAGCCCCAGGGCGGTGCTCGCGAGGAGAATGACCAGCAGCATCATCAGCCAGAACACCAGCTTGCCCACCGCGTTGACCGGATCGAGATGGGCCCGCTCGGCGGCCTCCGTCAATCCACCGGCATCCGCCATCCGCCTGAACTCGGTCCTCTTGAGGGTCCGGTCGATCCAGCGCTCGAGCTGCTTGGCCAGCAGGTAGCCGGTCAGCAGGATGACCAGTGCGCCGATGATGGCAGGCAGGATGCCGCCCAGTTCGAAGGCGCCGGCAGTCAGGCGATCCCAGAAGTCACTCACGTGTCACCTCGATGACGAGCTTGCCGGTCTGTGCGCCGGCGTGCATGCGCTCGAAGGCGCGATGGGCCTGGTCGAGCGGAACGACGGAATCCACCACTGGCCACAGCCTCCCCTGGTGGGCGAGTTCGACGATCCTGCGGTATTCCCCGTCGCTCCCCATGGTGGAGCCCAGGATCGTCCATTGATACCAGAACAGCTTGCGGACGTCGGTGACCACCATCGGCCCGGTCGTGGCGCCGCAGGTGACCAGGCGGCCGAGCCGGGCAAGGCAGCGAAGAGACTGTTCCCAGGTCTTTTCACCGACGCTGTCGACCACGACCTCGACGCCGCGCCGATCGGTCAGGCGGCGCACTTCCTCTGGCGACATCCACCTCGGCGTGATTGATCGTTACGTCGGCCCCGAGGCGGCTGGCGACGGCCAGCTTGGCCGCCGAGCTGCTGGTGGCGATCACCCGCGCCCCCATCAGCCGGGCGACCTGTACCGCGGCGAGCGACACTCCACCGCCGACGCCCCAGACGAGCACGGTCTCACCGGTTCGAAGGGCGGCCCGGTTGACCAGCATGCGCCAGGCAGTGAGGGTGGCCAGGGAAAAGGCGGCCGCCTGCTCCCACGGCATCGCTTCCGGCACCCGGCCCAGGTTCCGCGCGGGCACCACGACGTACTCGGCGATCGTCCCCGGCCGATGCTCCCCCAGCACCTGGAATGTCGGGCAGAGCGGATGCTCGCCGGCCAGGCACCACTCGCAGGTCTGGCAGGCGACGCCCGGATTGAGCATCACCCGGTCGCCCGGCTTGAAGCCGGCGACCCCGGGGCCGGTCGCCTCGATGATACCGGCGCCGTCGGCACCCACCACATGCGGAAAGTCGTACCTGATGCCCGGAAGGCCTCCGGCCACGAACAGATCGAGGCGGTTGAGCGCCGCGGCACGGACTCGGACCAGCACCTGGTCCGGTGCCTCCAGCCTGGGCGGCGGGACATCCTGCACGACGAGGTGCTGGGGGCCGCCGAGTTCGCTGAGCGTCAGGGCCTTCACAGGGAGGGGCTCGCCAGGGTTTCGCCGGCCGGCAGCGGCACAAGGGTGAACGTGGTCGCCCCGGGGCCCCGATAGAAGAGCACCGACGCACCGCGGCTCCGGTCGCTGTCACCCGGCGGAGCGACGACGTAGACCAGGTGCGCCCCGTCCGCCGCGATCGCGAAGTAGGAAATCGGCCGCTCGCTGGTGACCAGCGCCTCGAGGCTGTCGCTGCCGGCGGAGCGGTGCACCACCTGGTAGCGGCCCATTCCCCCCTTCCGCTCGACCAGGAAGGTGAGCTCGCCATTGGCCAGGTACTGGGGAGACGATTCCCGGCGATCCCGGGCCAGAGGCGCGGCCGGCTCGGACGCGCTGTCGAACGGCGAGGTCACGACCCCGCCGGTTCCCTCGCGATAGGCCACGTAGGCCAGTTGGGCGCCGCTGGGGGAAACGGCGGGCTCCTGGCTGGCGGCGCTGCCGGTGGTGAGCGCCCGGACCCCTGTCCCGTCGGCGTTCATGACGTAGATCTGGTTGTGGCCCGAGCGGGCGGAGGTGAACACGATCCGGCGGCCGTCGGGTGTCCAGGCCGGGGCATTGTCCAGCGCCGGCTCGGTGGTGAGGCGCCGCTGGTTCCCGCCGTCGGCATCGGCCACCCAGATGTCATAGTTGCCGGCGCCGCCCCGGTCGGAGCAATAGACGATCCGGGTCAGGTCGGGCGAGTAGCGGGCCTGGACGTTCGTGGCGCTGTCCGCCACGAGGGGAAGGAGGCGCTCGAGGTGATCGATAGGTGGCCGCGTAGATGCCGAACCCGCTCCCCTTCGAGGCGGAGACCAGCAGGTCACCGGTGATGAAGACCTCGGCGGCGGCGCTCTTGCCCGGACCGACCACGGTGACGACGGCGTGCCCCGGCCTGAGGCCCTTCACCATCCCGGCGCTGTCGACCGCAGCGACGGTGGAATCACTCGAGCGCCAGGAGACCCCGGTGGCGGGGCCGTACGAGGCGCCGCGGTCGTCGCGCAACGTGGCCACCAGGGCCTTCGCACTGCCGGGCCTGACCCCGAGACGGTTTCTGTCGAGCGCGATGCCGGCGGCGAACACCTCGATCGTCCAGCCCGTGGGCTGGTAGCCGCGCGCGGCCACCACGAGGGTGGTGCGGCCGGGCTTCCTGCCGGTGACCCGCCCGGTAGTCGAATCCACCTCGGCGATCGCCGTATCGCCCATCGTCCAGGTGAAGTCCACGCCCGTGATCGGCGATGAGTCGGCGGCCTCAGCCTGGACCTCGAAGGCACGCGCCGAGAGCGCCGGGAGGCGTACCGCCTCTCCCGGAGCCGGCCGGAGGACGAAGCGGGCGATTTCCGGGTGGACGGCGACCTGGAGATGGAGCTGCTGGAGGAAACCGGCGGCAGTGATCTCCGCCTTGCCGACGGCGCGTCCGCGCATGACCCCGGTGGCATCGACGGAGACGACCGTGGTGTCACTCGACTGCCAGGCGAGGGTGGCCGGCGGAAGCGCCCTGTTGCCCTGGCCGGGCACGATCACCCGCAGTGAATCCACCTGGCCGAGGGTGAGCACCGGGGTCGGCGCGTTGAACGCCAGCGGCGCCAGTGCGACCGAGACGGGGACCTCGATCGTCGGGCCGCCGGCCAGCGTAGCCTGGACGGCCCCCTGGCCCGCGCCCACGGCGACCACCCCTCCGCCACTGTCCGTGACGGCCACGACCGACGGGTCGCGAGACTTCCAGCTCACCCGAACGCCGCTCGTGACGACCGCGCCATCGGCACCGACGCCGGTCGCGGTCAGGCGCGCCGATTCACCCGGAAGGAGACTGAGCGCGCCGGGCTGGACCGTGAACCCCGACAGCGCCGGTGCCGGCGGCCCGGTGACGATGACCGCGACCGATTTGGTCTTCTGGCCGGCCGCGACGACGATCCGGGTGCGTCCGGGCGCGACCGCCGTGACGGTCCCGTTGGCGTCCACCGTGGCGATCCGGGAATCGCGGGAGGAGTACTTGATGGCGGTGATGGCGTTGCCCTTGTCATCCGACGCCTGGACGCTCAGCGCCTCGCGCCGTCCCACCCTCAGGGCGAGCGAATCCTGCTGGACGTAGAGATCGGAGGCCGCCTGCTGGGCCGCCAGCCCCCTCGCCGTTGACGCAACAAGAACGATTGTCGTGACGCCGAGGAGGATGAGGGGCCGTGGCATCGGCTTCCCGCGAAGAGGGCCGCCCAAAGAAAAACCTCCGGTGCGAAATTCCCAAGCCGGCCTCAATGCGCGACGCGGGGCAGGGTCTCCCGCCATTCCCGGGAGCGGACCGGCGATCCGTTCTGCCTCCACCTGCGGGTCACCACGGCCTGGATCGCTATCGAATCGGAGGTGATGTCGATCGTGGTGGTCAGCTCGATGGTCCGGGCGCCGGTGGTGATGCGATGGGTCTCCACGCCGAGGAAGCCTGACTTCCCGGGATCGGCATCGGTGGTCCACCAGCTCTCGCGTTCGGTGGTCAGGTAGCGGCGGGAGCCGATCCGGTAGGCCCACGAGGTACCCAGGTCGTACGTGGTCCTGCCGGTGAGCTGCTCGTAACTCACCCGGATCAGGGGCGCGGCAGGGGAGGGGAGGTCGCTGGCATCGGGCCGGTAGCGCCGCGGCTCGGACACGGGGAGATCGGCCGGGCGGCCGGCATCGGGCGGCACCAGCGGCAGCTCGAGGGAGGTAGAAGTCGTTCCGAGCGCGAGGCGGGTGGTCATCGGCCTCGGCGAGGGCCACAGCATGGGAAACTGGGCGTTGGTCACCGCGATCCGGATGCGGTGGCCCGGGCGGTAGGTCCAGGTGGTGAAGTGCAGCTCGAAGGCGAGGTCGTACCAGCGCCCGGGCTCGAGGAGGCGGGCGGCGGTGGTCGAATCCCGCAGGGTGCCATTCTGGGCGCCACCCGTGACCAGGGCGACCGGACCGTCCGGTCCCACATCCTCCAGGCGCACGATCCAGTTGGCCTGCGGCGCATCGGCAGCGACCCGGAGGCGCACTCGCGGAGTGCCAACCAGCACGAGCGAGTCCTCGAGGACGGGAGAGTCGTACACCAGGCTGCCGGCATCGTCCTGTCGCATGTCGCCGGTCGGCTCGCCCCACCAATCGCCGGCGACGGCGCCATAGCCCGGACGATAGATCAGGCGATCCTCGCCCGAAGGCCCCTGGGCGGCAAGGAGCTGCCCGTTGGCGGCGGGGAAGTAGCTCCGACGCTCCATCCCGGCGATCGGCCAGTCGTAGAACCGCCACCGGCCCGGGGTCATGGTCCGATTGGCATCGGGCGGGTGGCCATCCCGCACGAAGGCGAGCAGCCGGGGCTCGTCCATGATGCCGGTGTTCTCGTCCCGCAGCCACCGGTTCCACCAGCGCACGGCTCGATCGCGCCATTCGTAGGTCGGTCCGGGCGTCCCGTTGTCCGGCCAGGCGTGGTTCCACGGGCCGATCTCCACCTTCACGGGGGCGGTGGCGCGGTCCAGCGCGCGGATCGGGGTATCACGATAGCCATCCAGCAGCCCCCCGATCAGGTAGGCCGGCACCTGGAGTGCCGCGTAGTTCCACTGCAGCGCGTGGCGGCGCCAGAAGGGCCCGTCCACCGGTTGCTTGAGATAGGTGAGTACCCAGGGGTAGGCCTCGAAGCGGTTCCTGAAGTACGCCGAGTCGAGGGCGTAGGTGGCCGTCGAGGGGAGACCGTTCTCGTGATCGATCTCCAGGGTATACGGATCCATGTGCAGAATGCCGTCGATGTAGCGCACGTCATCGTGAAAGAGATCATCCGAGGCATGGAGGGCGATGATCGCCTTGAGGGCCGGCGGGTGGCGCATCGCGACCTGGAGCGAGTTGAATCCTCCCCATGAAATGCCCCACATCCCGACCCGGCCGTTGGACCCGGGAGCGACGGCCAATTGGCGGATGACCTCGTCGGCGTCGGCGAGTTCCTCATCCGAGTACTCCCGCGGCGGGAGGTGCCCCTCGGAGGCGCCACTGCCCCGGATGTCCACCTTGGCGAGGATGAAGCCCCGGCGCACGAAGTAGTCGTAGAGGGGAAAATCCCGCTGGTAGAAGCTGTCATCCTTCCGATAGGGGAGGTATTCGAGGAGGACCGGAAATGTCTCCGAGGCACGGGTGGGGACCGGTCGCCACCAGGTGATGGCGAGTCGAACGCCGTCGGGCATCCGGAGCGTGGAGCGGGAGATGGTGTAGGGGGGCGGAGGGGCAGACCCTAAAGGACTCCCTGCCGGTCGGGGGCGGGGGGGCAGTGTGTTCCCCTGAACCCCAGTCAGCAAGCCAAGCAACACGACAAGTATCATGCGGCCTCAGATCGATTCACGACCACGAAGATGATACGTAAGCCATTGATGGACATCATCTTAACAAGCTCGAGTGATGACGTACAGTGGCGGGTCATCTTGCCCAGCCCGGCCAACGAGAAGAAAAACGCGAGGCGCGCACTCTCTTGCAGTTCCATCGAACTCTTGCATCTTAGTGTCTGCGTTCCGCAGAGCGGAATGCGTGGCCGATCTGACACTGGCGGCGGGGCTGCCGCCCGACTTCCCCGGAGGAATCCCGATGGCCGAGGAGAGCATGATGGAGATGGGTTGGTCCGGCTCTGGATGGATGGATCCCGCGCCGATGCCCCCTGAGCCGATGCCAATGAGCCCGCCCCCGGCTCCGCCCGCGCCCAAAGCGGCCGCATCCAGCGCCCCGGCGGCCAGGAAGCCGGCCCGGAAGAAGACCGCCAAGAAGAAGCCGGCCAGGAAGAAGGCCGCCAAGAAGAAAGCCGCGAGAAAGCCGGCCCGGAAAGCGGCCGCGAGGAAGAAGCCGGCCAGGAAGAAGGTGGCCCGGAAGCCCGCCAGGAAGAAGGGCGGCAAGAAGAAGGGCAAGAAGAGATAGCCCGGCAGTTCGAGGCGCCCCGGTCGCGGACCGGGGCGCTTCTGTTTATCATCCCCCCGATGCGACGCTCCTTCATCCGGAAGATCCTCCATGACCGTACGTCGAGCGATCCGCAGTAGCCTCTGCCTGCTGGCCCTCCTGGCGGCCGCCGGCTGCCGTCCGGCGCCCAAGGACCGGATCGCCCTGGTCGGAGCCACGGTCATCGACGGCTCCGGCGGACCGGCGAAGCCCGACATGGTCGTGGTGGTCCACGGCAACAAGATCGAAACGGTGGTACCCCGGGCCGGCTTCAAGATTCCCAAGACGGCGCTCGTGGTGGACGTCCGCAACGAGTGGATCATCCCGGGCCTGATCGACGCCCATGCCCACACGGCCCGCTGGGCGCTGGCCCGCTACGCCGCCTTCGGCGTCACCACCGTCCGCGACCTCCACAGCAATCAGGACTCGATCCTCTCGCTCCGCGAGCAGGTCGCGATCGGCAACGTCTTCGGGCCTACGATCTTCACGGCCGGCGCCATGATCGACGGGGTCCCCGCGACCTTCGGCGACGCCACGGCGGTCAAGAATGACGACGAGGCCCGCCGGGCGGTGGACGCCCGGATCGTGGCGGGGGTGGAGTACCTCAAGATCTACACCAGGATCACCCCCGAACTCCTCAAGGCCATTCTCGACGAGGCGGCCAACTTCCGCACGACGGTGGCCGCCCACCTCGGTCTGACGGACGCGATCACCGCCGCGACGATGGGGGTGCACTCCATCGAGCACATGACCGGGGTGCCGGAAGCCACGCTGGCCAAGCCGGAACCGCTGTACGCCGCTCACCGCCAGGGTTTCTTCCCCGGGTGGACGGCGTTCGAGAAGAGCTGGGCCGGGCTCGACAGCGCGGCCCTGGCCCGCACCGCCGCCAGGCTGGCGGAGACGCGGGTCGTGATGGTACCCACCCTCGGCCTCCACGAGACCTTCAGCCGCCTGGACGACCCGGCGGTACTCGCCTCCCCCGATCTCAAGCTGGTGCCGGACTCGGAGCTCACTCGATGGAATGTGCCGGAGATGATCGCACGGGCCGGATGGAAGACCGCCGATTTCGCCGCCTTCCGGGCCTCGCGCGCCAACCAGGACCTGTTCCTGCGCGAGTTCCGTGCGGCGGGAGGGACCATTGCCGCCGGCACTGATGCCTCGATCCAGATGATGGTGCCCGGAGCCAGCGAGCACGACGAAATGGCGCTCCTCGTGGCGGCCGGCCTCACCCCCGGTGATGCCCTGCTGGCCGCGACCCGGAACGGGGCCCAGCTCCTGGGCGCCGACTCGCTGGGCAGCGTGGCGCCGGGGAAGGTGGCCGACCTGGTCATTCTCCTGGCCGACCCCCTTGCCGACATCGCCAACACGCGGCAGATCGATCGCGTGATGCTGCGCGGCCTCCTGGTCAACGCGGACTCGATCAGGGCACACTGGTAGCACGGATGTCGGGCGTTCAGCTGGCCCTGGGCTGGGCCGCCGTGGCCCTCTGGTTCGCCGCCTGGGAGATCCTGCCGGGCCGCCGGCGGCGGCCCACGATCAGGGAATCGCTCAGCCGCTCCACGCTGCTCGAAATCGGCGTCGAATCCTTCCTCCTCACCCTGTTCGCGGCGCTCTGGTTCGGCAGCCTGGGCCACGGCGGATGGCCCCTCCTCTTCCTCGTGCTCGGCCTGTTGATTGCAGTTCCCCCGAGGCTCAGGGCACGGCATCACTTTCCAATCCCCTCACCACTGCACTGGGATGAGATCACCCTGGAACTCCTCCGCCTGCTCGTCGCCGGCGGGCTCCTGGCCTGGCGCCTGTGAGGCATCCGCCGCCCACTTCCGACGAAGCGATCGAGCGGCTGGCCCGTTACTTCGAAGGGCCGCAGACCCGTCAGGGGCTCCTGGCGCGTCGGGCCCTGGGTCGCCCCGCAGCGGGGGACGCCGCCCTCACCCTCAACCTGATCCGTCACCTCGCCGCCGAGGTCCGTCGTGACGGCGCGGTGCGGGGAGGCTTCCTGCCCACCGCCTTCCGGCTGCTTGAGCTGACCGACCTGGGCGCCGACGAGGAGACCGCGGCGATCCCCCGACTCACCACGTGGCTCCTGGCCCAGCAGGGTCTGCCCGGCTGTTACAGCGACGGCTGCGCCAGGCCGCGTCACGAGGCGGGGGCGTGCGAGCACTTTCTGCAGGGGTTCTTCTCCCCCGCGCCGGCGGAACAGCGGGTGGCGCCGGTCAGTCTGCCCAATGGCAAGGTCTTCCGGGCCGAGCCGGCGGCTCGATTCGCGCTGAGCTGCCTGGCCCTCCGGGCCTTGATGGGAACCACGGCGCGGACCTACACCGGCCCCGGGCGGCACCTGGGAAGCCTCGCCACACTGCGGGGCGCCTGGGAGGAGTGGGATGGCTATTTCCCTCCCGACCTGGTGCTCACCGCACTCACGGCCCTGGCATCGGCACCCGGAGACCGTCGCCCGCTCGGGGCAATCACTTCGTTCGTCGCTTCGCGACAGGAGGCGGACGGCAGCTGGCCGCAGGCCGACCGGTTCGTGGCGCTCGAGGCGCTCCTCGTTGCGGGTACGCCGGAGGCCATGGCGGCCATTCGCCGCGCCGTCCCGGCGCTCGCCGCCAGTGTGCGAGCCGACGGCAGCTTCGGCCCGGTGGCGCAGCAGGAGCGGGGACTGATTGGGCTCAAGGCTCTGCTGGCGGCACGCGCTTGACCGCTTCCGATGCGGTCCCTAGCTTGAATCGCATGAACAGCCGCCGGAAGTGCTCGAAGCGCAATCCCACGAACCCCGCGCGCGGCGAGCGACGGTCGGCGTAACGTTTTCGCGTCCACCTTGATCCGGAGCCCCGCCGCGCACTGCGCCGGCGGGGCTGTCTTGTTATGGACCCTGTGCGCCTGACGAAAGCCCTGGTTGCCCTCGAAACGCCGACCGGCCACGAGTCGGCAGCGACGGCCCTGCTGCATTCCGTGCTGCAGGAGGCCGGCTACACCGTGATTCGCCAGCCGCTCGGCGGCGGGGAAGGGAGGGAAAACCTCTACGCCTTCCGTCGGCCCCCGGCGCTGGTGTTCTCGACCCATCTCGACTGCGTGCCCCCCCACCTCCCGTTCAGGGAGGACGATCTCCGCTTGTACGGCCGCGGTGTCTGCGACGCGAAGGGCATCGCCGCGGCGATGCTCGCGGCCGCCGAGCAGCTGCACCGGGAAGGCGAGGACCGGATCGGCCTGCTCTTCGTCGTGGGCGAGGAGAACGGATCGGATGGGGCTATGCGGGCGGTGGAGCTGGAGCCGAAGGGGCGCTTCCTCATCAACGGCGAGCCGACCGACAACCGCCTGGTCGTCGGCCAGAAGGGCTCGCTCCGCCTCGACCTCACCGCCGTGGGGCGCGCGGCGCACTCGGCCTATCCCGAGGAAGGGGCGTCGGCCATCGCGGCGCTGCTGGATTCGCTGGAGCGGATTCGCCGCCTTCCCCTTCCGACCGATCCGCTGCTGGGACAGTCCACCCTCAACATCGGTATGCTGAGCGGCGGGGTGGCGCCCAATGTCCTGGCCCCGTCGGCCGAGGCCCAGATCCTGTTCCGGACGGTCGGGCCGACGGGGGAGCTCAAGGAGGCGGTGGCCGCGGTTCTGGCGCCAGGCGTCACCGTCAGGACGGCGGTCGAGCTGCCGGCCCACAAGTCACCCGCGCTGGCCGGCTGGGACACCACGGTGGTGAGTTTCGCCAGTGACCTTCCGCTGCTTTCGGCCTGGGGGACTGGATACCAGCTGGGCCCCGGCTCGATCCGGGTGGCGCACACGGCGGAGGAGAGAATCGAAAAGGCCGAACTGCTGAAGGGAGTGGAGTTGTACGTGAAGCTGGCGGGAGACCTGATCCGGGGCGCAGGCCGGGGCCTCGAGGGCCCGGAGGCATGATCGTCTGCAAGTTCGGCGGCACTTCGGTACAGGACGCCGAAGCCATCAGCCGCCTGGTGGAGATCGTGCAGGCCCGGGCCCGGGCGCACCCCCTGGTCGTCGTCTCGGCGATGGCCGGAGTAACCGATGACCTGCTCCGCCTCGTGCCCCTGGTGGAATCGGGCCAGCGCACGGGACTCAAGGCCGGGCTGAATGCGCTGGTCCACCGCCATGGGGCGGTCGCGGCGCAACTTCCCGGTGCCGGCGTGGTGGTGGAGCGGATCCGGGAGAGCGCGGGCCGGTTGCACGGTCGGCTTCGTGGGCCCGCCGGACGCCCGCTGTCGCCCCGGCTGCGGGACATGCTGGTCGGTCACGGTGAGCTGTGGAGCGCCTGGCTGGTGTCCGCCGCGATCGAGGGGGCAGGCTGTGCAGCCCGATGGGTGGACGCGCGGGAGATGGTGATCACCGACAACCGGTTCACGCGCGCCGCGCCGATCATGCCCGAACTGACCGCCCGGGCGCGCGCGCATCTGCTGCCGCTGCTGGAGAGCGGGGTGGTGCCGGTGACGCAGGGCTTCGTGGGGAGTACCCTGACGGGGATTCCCACGACCCTTGGCCGGGGCGGTTCCGACTTCACCGCCTCGCTGCTCGGCGCGGCGCTCGGGGTGAAGCGGGTCGAAATCTGGACCGACGTGAATGGCTTGATGACGGCGGATCCGAGAATCGTCCCGGAGGCCCGGACCCTGCCCGGAGCCAGCTACGACGAAGCGGCCGAACTGGCGAGCTTCGGGGCCAAGGTGCTCCACCCCGCCACCCAGCTCCCCCTGGCCCAGGCGGGCATTCCGATCGCGATTCTGAATTCACGGTTTCCCGACGGACCCGGGACCACGATCGAGCCCGACGCGAAGCTGGCCCGGCCGGGCAACTCGCCGGTGCGGTCGATCAGCTGGAAGAAGGGAATCACCGTCCTCAATCTCAAGGCCCCCCGGATGCTCGGGGCCTCCGGCTTCCTCCGTTCGCTGTTCGAGGTCTTCGAACGCCACGGCGTCGTGGTAGACGTCCTTGCCTCGAGCGAGGTCAGCGTGTCGCTCACCATCGAGGACCGGAGCCATATGGAGGCACTGGTGCGCGACCTCGCGCCCCTCGGTGAAGTGACCGTGACCGGCGGGCACGCCATCATCGCCGTCGTGGGGATTGGCCTCCGCACGACGCCTGGCCTTCCCGGCCGGGTGTTTTCGGCAGTCGGGCCCACCAACGTCGAGATGATCTCGCAGGGGGCCTCCGAGATCAACATGACCTTCGTGGTGGCGGAAAAGGACGGACCCGACGTGGTCCGGCGCCTGCACCGGGAACTGCTGGAATGCGCCTAGCCATCGTCGGTCACGGCAGGATGGGCCAGGCGGTCGAGGCCCTGGCCCGCGAGCGCGGCCACACCATCGGCGCCATCATCGCCGGCGCCGACAACCGGGAGGGGGCAGCCTTGACCGCTGAACGGCTGGCGGGAGTGGACGTGGCCCTGGAGTTCACCCGGCCGGACATGGTCTTCGGCAACCTCGAGAAGCTGGTCCGGGCCGGCATTCCGGCCGTCACCGGGACGACGGGGTGGTTCGACCGGCTGCCGGAACTCGAGCAGCTGGTGAGCGACCAGGGTGGCGCCGTGCTGTACGCGCCGAACTTTTCCGTCGGCGTGCAGCTGTTCCTGAGAGCCGCGGCAGACCTCGCCCGCCACTTCTCGGGGCGGCCCGGGTTCGCGGCGTCGATCGTCGAGCAGCACCACGCCGGCAAGAAGGACGCGCCATCCGGAACCGCCCTGCGGCTGCGAGACGGCGTCCGGCGGGAGGACCCCGACAGGGATTTCCCCATCACGTCGATTCGCTCGGGCACGCTTCCCGGCACTCACACATTGCTGTTCGATGCACCGGCCGAGTCGATTCGGCTGGAGCACGTCGCCCGGGGGCGCGAGGCGTTCGCCGCCGGCGCGCTGTCAGCCGCGGAATGGCTTCCCGGCCATCGGGGGGTGTTCAGCTATGAAGAGATGCTCTTCGGGAGGGAACAATGACGGCACTGCGAGGGTGCGGCACCGCGCTGGTCACCCCCTTCACCGAGGCCGGGGAAATCGATTATCCGGCGCTTCGCAACCTCGTCGAGTGGCAGATCGCCGAGGGCATCGATTTCCTGGTGCCCTGCGGCAGCACCGGCGAAGCGCAGACGCTCGGGGCCGAGGAGCGGGTCCGCGTGGTCCGCACCGTGCTGGAGACTTCGGCCGGCCGGGTGCCGGTGATGGCGGGAGCCACCAGCAACGACACCATCCGCGCTGTCAGCGAAGCCCGAAGGATGAGCGGCCTCGGCGTCACCTGGATCCTCAGTGCCACGCCGTACTACAACAAGCCGACGGCGGAGGGGCTGTATCGGCACTTCAGCGCCATCGCCGACGCCTCCGCCCGGCCGGTCTGCCTGTACAACGTGCCGGGCCGCACCGCGGTCAACCTCCGGCCCGAAACCGTGTTTCGACTGGCGGAGCACTCGAACATCGTCGGCATCAAGGAGTCGAGCGGGGATCTCCAGCAGGTGATGCAGCTGCTGCGTGAGCGGCGCGAGGGCTTCGCCGTGCTGTCAGGGGAGGACTGGATGACCCTCGCCGCGATTGCATCGGGAGCGGACGGACTGATCTCGGTCGCATCGAACGAGATCCCGCGCGACATGCGCGCACTGGTGCAGCTTTCCCTCCAGGGCGACCTCGCGGGTGCCAGGAAGGTCCTCTACCGGATCCTGCCCCTGCTCGAGGCCAATTTCATCGAGACCAACCCGGCGCCCGTCAAGGCCGGCCTCCACGCCATGGGAAAGATCCGGAACGTGCTTCGGCTGCCCCTGGTGGAGTTGTCGGAGTCACGGCGGCCCCAGTTCCTGGCGGCACTCAGGGGGGCGGGGGTGGCGTGCTGAGCCAGTATGTGAATGTGGGAGTATTGGAATGTGGGAGTATGGGAGTATGGGAATATGGGATTGAGGGATGGGAGAATCGTTTGAGTGATCAACGGGTGGGGATTCGATGATGCCAATTGCGCATGACCTTCTGCGAACCGAGATCGAGCGCTGGCCTGCCGGAGTGCCGGCCGAGGAGGAAACGAGGGCCCGGGTGGCGTTCGCGGGGCTCAAGCGCGGCCTCAATGATGGTACCATCCGGGCGGCGGAACGGGGCCCGGATGGTGTCTGGCGGGCGAATGCCTGGGTCAAGGCGGGCATCCTGCTCGGCTTCAAGATCGGCCAGGTGAGGCCGGTGCCGGGCGGCCCTTTCCCCTTCTACGACAAGGACACCTGGCCGCTCAAGGCGATCGGCCCCGACGACGGCATCCGCCTGGTGCCTGGCGGCTCCGCGATCCGGGACGGCTGTTACGTGGCCCGGGGGGTGGTCTGCATGCCGCCGATGTACATCAACGCCGGCGCCTACGTGGATGAAGGAACGATGGTGGATTCCCATGCCCTGGTGGGCTCCTGCGCCCAGATCGGCAAGCGGGTGCACCTCTCGGCGGGAGCCCAGATCGGTGGAGTGCTCGAGCCGGTCGGCGCCCTGCCGGTCATCATCGAGGACGACGCGCTGGTGGGAGGCAACTGCGGAGTATACGAGGGCACGATCGTCCGCGCCGGGGCAGTGCTGGCCCCCGGCACCATACTGAGCGGCGGCACTGTCGTCTTCGACCTGGTCCACGACCGCGTGATCCGCCGCGAAGGCGACCGGCCGCTCGAGATTCCTGCCGGCGCGGTCGTGGTGCCCGGCACCGCGGCCCGGTGGCCAGTGGCCCGGGTCGGAAGAGCCGGCGTCGCGCTCTACACCCCGGTCATCGTGAAGTACCGGGATGAAAAGACGGGGACGGCCGTGCGAGCTCGAGGATCTGCTGCGGTGACGGGAACGGGGAACCTGCCTGCTCCTGTTCACCGCAGCGCGGACACCACCCACCACCCCCCCACCCCGATACCGGCCACGCCCACCGCCACCGCCATCCGCCTGCCCCACACCAGTGACCGTTCCGTAGCCGCCTTCATCGCGCCGGCGGCCATTGTTGCATAGAGCGTCATTCCCGCCGTGACGCCGACCCCAAACGCCACCAGGTACCCCAGGCCGAGCCCGGCGCTCGGCATGAGCGTCACCGGTACCAGGGCCACCACGGCGCTGGTGCCGGAAAGACCGTGGAGCATCCCGACCAGGGTGATGCCGTGCCCGTTATCGTGGTGCCCATGACCGTGGTCGTGCCCGTCCTGGTTCGGATGCGAGTGCGGGTGAGGGTGGTCGTGATGGTCGTGGTGGGGGTGATCGTGCGAGTGCTCGTGATGGTGGTCGTGGGACTGGATTCCGCCGTGCGCATGGAGGTGAAGGTGGTCCCCGTGTTCCGCCGGGAGATGCAGGTGTAGCTTCCGGCTGGAGCGGATGGCCCAGGCCCCCAAGCCGATGAGCATCAGGCCGACGGCGGCCTCGCCCCAGGTGTCGTAGCGGGCCGGCCAGCGAAGGCCGGTGAGGATCAGGATCCCGCCGGCGAGGAGGACCGCGAGCGAGTGTCCGATGCCCCACCGGAGGCCGAACCCGGCCGCCGTTCGCAGCGCCGGCCGGGTGGTCACGAACGAGGTGACCGCGATCATGTGGTCAACTTCCAGGGCGTGCAGGAAGCCCAGCATCAGTGCAGTGGCCAGCGCAAGTACGGCTCCGGTCATCTTGACTCCTGTCGAGGGTACTACCTGCCCGCAGCAGCGAGAAGATAAGCGACTCCCTCCGGAGGACGGCGATGAGCACCACGCCGAAGGACGAACAGGCCCGGATCCGGCTCACCTCGTATTCCCACGGCGCAGGTTGAGCCTGCAAGCTCGGCCCGGCCGACCTGGCGCAGGTCCTGCGCCACTTGCCAGGGATCGAGGATCCGCGAGTCCTCGTGGACGCCGCCACCCGCGACGACGCCGCTGTATTCCAGTTCACCGCCGATCGCGCCTTGGTGGCGACGACGGACTTCTTCACCCCGCTGGTCGACGACGCGGCGACCTGGGGCGCGATCGCCGCGGCCAATGCCCTGAGCGACATCTACGCCATGGGCGCCACACCCCTCTTTGCGCTCAACCTCGTCGGCTGGCCGCGCGAGAAGCTCCCCTTCGAGCTGCTGGGCGAAGTGCTGCAGGGCGCGATGGAGGTCGCCAGGCGGGCCCACTGCCTTGTCCTGGGCGGGCATTCGATCGATTCAGTCGAGCCGCATTTCGGCATGGCGGTGATCGGCGAGGCCCGCCCGGAGCGGCTCTTCACCGTGGCCGGCGGCGCCGCGGGCGACATCCTGGTGCTGACCAAGCCGCTCGGCACGGGGATCCTGACCACGGCCCTCAAGCGGAGGCGGATCACCGAGGACGATCTCGCCGAGGCCGTCCGCTCGATGACCTCTCTCAACGACGGCGCGATGAGGGCCGCGCGGGGCGTCAGGGTGCTCGCCGCGACGGACGTGACCGGCTTCGGCCTCATCGGTCATCTCGCCAACATCGTCAACGCCAGCAAACTGGGCGCCGATCTCGACTTCGGCGCACTGCCGTTCCTCGCGGGGGTGCGGGAGCTGGCGGCCGAGGGCATGATCCCCGGAGGAACGCGGAGAAATCTCGAGGCCGCCGCCACCGTCGCCTGGCCGGAGGACCTCTCCGAGACCGATCGCCTGATGGCCTGCGATGCCCAGACCTCCGGCGGGCTGCTGCTCGCCGTCCGACCCGAGCGGCTGACGATGTTGCTGGCGGACCTCGAGAAGGAGGGGACGCTGTGCCGGGCGGTGATCGGCCGGCTGACCGAAGGTCCGGCCGGCAGCATCCGTGTCACCCGGGGCTCCCGCTAGAAGAGCGACACCTCACGCCCCACGCCGAGCCGTCTCGCCTCGGCCACCACGAATCGGGCGGTGGCCACGTCCTCGATTCCCAGCCCCAGCGACTTGAACAGGGTGATCTCGGCGGACGACTGCCGCCCGGGGTGTCGGCCAATCAGGACGTCGCCAAGCTCCGCCCTGATGTGCTCCTGGTTGACCGCCCCCTCGGCGATCGGGATGAGGAGGTCTCCGGCTTCGTTGAGGGCCGACTCCCGGGCGTCCACGAACAGCATCGCCCGCCGCACGGCCTCGGTATCCACCTCCCGCGCATCGGGAGTGGAAGACCCCACCACGTTCAGGTGGGCTCCGGGCGCCAGCCATTCGCCCTTGAGGATCGGCTCCCGGGAGTGGGTAACGGTGCAGATGATCGCTGCGCCGCGGGCCGCCGCTTCAGCGGTGGGCGCGACTTCCGCGTGGATGCCATGACGCTGCTGTGCACGATCCGCCAGGACCCGCGCCCGGGCTGGAGTCCGGTTCCAGATCCTGAGCCGCCGGATGGGCCGGACGGCGTGGATGGCATCGAGATGGGTCGCCCCCTGCACGCCGGCGCCGAGGATCGCGACGTCGTCGGCGCCGGGGAGGGCCAGGCGGTCGGTCGCGACGCCGGAGACCGCCGCGGTCCGGATGGCGGTCACTGCGCCGCCCTCGAGGATAGCATCCAGGGCCCCGGTAGCCGGGTCGATGGACAGCACGCCACCCTGGTGGCTGGCGAGGCCGGCCGCCTCATTGCCGGAGTAGACCGCGATCACCTTCACGCCGAGGGCGGGAGGTGACGCGACGTACGCTGGCATCGAGCCCAGCAGCCCGGCGCCTCCGGGAACCCGGAGAATGGTGCGCAGCGGTTGTACCGCCTCGCCGCGGGCGCGGGCCGCAAGGGCCTCACCCATGAGCGAGATACAGGCCGGCATCGGCAGCAGCCGTTCCACGTCTCCCTGGGTCAGGATCAGCAAACGGAGGCTCCGGGTTTGGCGCGGGAGCTTGTGCCCTCGCGGGGTTGGACTACGATAATGACTTCCTGAACCTCCGGCGAACCTGCAATGCCGATCCGTTGGACGCCAGAACGTCTCGACCAGCTGGAATCGGCCGCACGCCGGGGCCGGCGGGTCGCCCTTCTCCGCCGCGGCACCGAATACGTGATCGTGGCGCGCCGCCTGGAAAGCGACGGACGCCGCGACACCCTGGTCGGGGTCCTTCCCATGACGGGAGAGGAGATGCGATTCGTACTGGAGGAGGTGGACTGGTTCCAGGCGCTGTGACGACCGGGGAACGGGGAACGGGGAACGGGGAACGGTGGTTCCGGGATATCCCCGTTCCCTGTTCCCCGTTCCCCTCTCCCTTGACCTTTCGCACTCCACACGGCACCCTCCATCCATGTTCACCCGCCTGCTGATTGGTCTCGACGGATCACCGCAGTCAGAGGTTGCCCTGGCGCAGGCCATCCTCATCGGCCAGCGGTTCCGCGCCACCCTGGTGCTGGCCCACATCCTCCGGCCGGATAGGACCGACCCATCCCTCGTCCGGCAGCTCGGCGCGCCCTGGCGGGAGGGGCGGGCGGCCCCGCTGGAGCCGCTCCCGGAGGCACTGGCGGACGCCGGAATCGAACTGCTGGAGGACGCGGCCGGCGCGGTGTCCCGGGCCGGACTCGCCGCGGAGCGGGTGGTCCGCGCGGGCGGCGTGGCGATGCAGCTCATCGAAATGGCGGAGGGGGCGGACGCCGTCTTCGTCGGGCGGACCGGTCGAGGCGGCGGCGGAGACCCGCTGGGGCCCGACACCCGGGAGCTGATCCGCCGGGCGCCGACCCCGGTGGTCGTCTGCGGTTCAACCGTCAGCCCGATGGACCGGTGCGCCATCGCGTATGACGGCCAGCCGGCCAGCCTCGAGGGTCTGCACCTCGCCGAACGCTACGCCCAGGTGGCGGGGGCCCGGCTCGATGTCATTCATGCGTCCGAGGACCCGGAGCGCGGGCGTGAGGTACTCGCCCAGGCGGCGATGGCGCTGTCGGGCATTCCGCTGGATTTCGAGACCCACCTGGAGGCGGGCGACGTGGACCGCGCGATCCCCGCCGCCATCGCGCGGCTGGGATCCAATGCGCTCTTCGCCGGCGCGAAGCGCGAAGAGGGCAAGGTGTTGGTGCCCTCGCACACCGAGGCTATCTTGCGCGCCACCGACATCCCGGTCGTGGTTCACCACGTGCCGCAGGAGTTCAGTGCCCGCGTCTCCGGCACCCATCGCCGTCCTTCATCTTGACGAGAGCTGCCTCGGCAATGGCCAGGCCGGCGCCACTCCCGGTGGCGCGGGCGGCCTGATCGAGATCCGGGCCGGCCGCGCCATCGAACGGCGCGATTTCTTCATTCACGCTCCCGACACCACGAACAATCGCATGGCCCTCGCCGGGGCCATCGCCGCGCTGCAGCTGCTGGCGGGCAAGGGCCGCCGCCTCCGGGTACTCGTCGTGTCGGATTCCGAGTACCTGGTGAAGGGAATGCGGGAGTGGGTGCCGGGATGGATGGCGCGCGGATGGAAGCGGAAGGGAGGGACGATCGAGAATCTCGCGCTCTGGCAGACGCTCGTGGGCTCCGCCCGCAAGCACGACGTCGAGTGGACCTGGGTCCGGGGTCACGCGGGTCACGCCAAGAACGAATACGCCAATGATCTCGCCGTTGGCGCCGCCACCCGCCAGGAGACCTCGACCGGAATCGTCGAATCGGGCTTCGCCGCGCTGGCTCCAGGACAAGCGGGCCCGGGGCCAGTATGCCGACTACGACCCCGACGCCGACTTTGCCGCCCTCGAAGGGAGGGTCGCCCCCGCTTGACCGCCGCTTGACGGCCCCCAGACCCACCTGACCGCGGCTTGATTCGCCCCCGGTAGTGTCGCTCTCAACAGGAGGTCATCATGACCACTCAGAGCGCACTCATCGGATTGATGCTTTCGGCCCTGGCGGGTAGCGCCGGGGCGGCCCCGCTGACGGCCACCCAGTCGCCCGGCTCCGACTCCAGCTTTGAACCGGCCCGCCAGGCGGTCGCCGGCCCGGCCACGGATGACTGGGTGATGACGGTCAGCACCGCCGACGGGCAGGTCAGCTACACCCGGCGCAGCACCCACCAGGGCAGCGTTGCCCGCGTGACGTCGATCGTGATCGGGACGATCCAGGCCGGAGCCGTCGAGGCCGGAATGGCCGGAGACTCCCTGGCGCGTGTGGTGCTGGAGGCGCAGGTCACCATGGACCGGAGCCGGGCCCGGGCGACCGGGGACTACAAGCTGGCGGATGTGCAGACCTCGGACACGCTGATCGGCCAGCGGAAGGTTCACGTCCTGCGGTACCGGCGGGTGATGACGAGCTGGAAGAGCGCGGGGTGGGTCGAGGCGATGACGGTGTATCTCTTCTTCGCCCCGGACTTCCCCGAGCAGCACCGGCTGGTCCGGGTCCAGGTCAGCGAACGGTTCCAGGTCCGGAGCGTCGGTAACGAGGTGCCGGACGACAGCGCCACCGTGCTTTCCGTGATCCAGCGGCTGCAGGGAGAAGCGACCGGCCTCTCCCTGCGGTGAGGTCAGCGGCGCGGCTTCTTGGCGGACTTGCCGGCCTTGATCAGGTAGGTGATCAGCGCCCGCCCCGTTACCCCTTCCCCAACCGCACTATAGGCCTCGGCGCTCATCTGGAACCGCTGCGACGGTCTCCAGGTGAGGCCGCCGGCCAGGGTGAAGGCCACGAGATTGTCCTTGATCTCGGTCTGGTCGGTGATGCCCGAGGCGTCGGTGTAGTTGACGTTAAACCGCGGGTGCGGGAAACCGACGCCGGCCGAGAGGTAGGGCAGCAGCGTCCGGTTGCCCATGGCGTAGGCCACGCTCAAGTCGAAGCTCAGCTCCTTCGGGTGGAACGAGTCATCGCTCTCCTGGCCCCCGAAGCAGGTGGTATTGGTCGGATCCTGCGTATCGGCGGTCGAGCAGGTGAAGGGACCCTTGACGCTTCCAAAGGTATAGAAACCGCGGACCCGCATGATCGTCTTCGGGCTGGAGATGACGTTGCGCCCGCCGGCGATGCTGAAGACGTTGGACTGCACACCGTTGATCGGGAATCGGCGGAATCCAGCCCAGCTCGAGAAAGAAGCCGCCCGAGGCGGCCAGGTACAGGCGTGGGCGGAGCAGCCAGGTCTGCAGGTTGGTATTGAGGGGCCCCTGACCCGGCTTGCAGGTGGTCGGAGTCCGGGCGGCGGCATCCAGCGGCGGGATGTAGGCCGCTTCCAGGCTCAGCCCGATGGCCCCGACCGGCATGATGCTTGGGCGCGGCGCCCGCGTCAAAGGCGATCGGCACCATGTAGTGCGCCATCAGTTTCGATTCATTCGAGCTGTGCGGCGGCTCGCAGGTCTGGGCGCGCAGCGCCGCGGGGGCGGCCGTCGCCAGCAGTGCGAACAGGAAGCGTCGCATCAATACTCCTTCGCTTGACAGTGTCGGGGACCGCCTCTAACCTGTCACCTCTCCACCGATTTTGCGAGAGGCACGTGACCGATCTCGAGCGGCTGTTCCGACTGCTGGTGCAGGAGATGGCCGGCAGCGACCCTGCCCGGCTCCATCGCCCGGTCACGATCACGGAGCTGTCCGCCGAGTTCGTCCCCTACCGCGTCTTCCGCCGCACCCTCGAGATCGAGACCGCCGAGGACTACGACGCCCTGCTGCTCCGGCTTCCTTGCGGGCGAGGAGAGTCTGGTCCGGATGACCGCCGATCCGGTGGCCGAACGGTTCGCGATCGAGGCCCGCAGCACCAATCCCGATCTCGGCGATCCTGCGCGAGTTCGCAAGGGCCACCTTCACCCTCGTCGCCGGAGCGTCTCGCCAGGGTGGTCAGTGAAGGGATTCCGGCCCCGTTCCGGCGGAGTACCATCGTGCCGAGCCGCCCCTCCATGCCGTCCGCAACGCCGACGCCGCCGTCCCGGCCCGCCGTACCCCCGGGGCCTCCACCCCCGCCGGCCACGACACCTGCGCCCGCGGCGCACCCCCCGTCCCCGCCTCCACTTCGTGGCGAGAGCAAACCTCCGGAAGAGCTGCCGCTCGACGACCTCCGGCTTTCGATGCCGGAGCTCGACGAGATGGTGGCGCGTCACATCTCCAATCCACCTCCGCCGGTAGCCCCGATCGGGCCGCCGCGGCGGATCAGCGGCGGCAGCCGGTGCGGCTTCTGCGGCGGCTCGCTGCCGCCCGGCCGCGCGGTCAACTTCTGCCCCTTCTGTGGCCAGAACCAGGTGCTGACCAGATGTCCCGACTGCCAGGCCGAGGTGGAGATCGGGTGGCGGCACTGCGTGAATTGCGGGGTGGTGGTGGGAGAATAGGGAGGCAGGGGGGCAGGGGGCGGCCGCGCAATGACGGGTTCCGCGGGCAGGCTGTGTTAGCTGCCCCTCCGCCCCCCTGCCTCCCAAACACGAAAGGTCCGCAGTGCGCACATATCGAATCGCAGTGATCGCGGGAGACGGAATCGGGCCCGAGGTGATCGCCGCCGGATTTCCCGTGATCGAAGCCGCGGCCCGCCAGGCCGATGTCCGGCTCGATGTCGAACACCTCCCCTGTTCCGCCGATCATTACCTCCGAACCGGCGAAACCCTTCCCGAGCCCGCCTTCGCCCATCTGCGCGACGAGGTCGATGCGATCTTCGTCGGCGCCCTGGGCGATCCGCGCGTGCCGGGGAACGAACACGCCCGGGACATCCTGCTGGGGCTCCGGTTCCGGCTCGATCTCTATGTGAACTTCCGGCCGGTGACGCTGCTGCATGAGCGGCTAACGCCGCTGAAGCGGGGGGGCGGCATCGATTTCGTGATCTTCCGGGAGAATACCGAGGGGCAGTACCAGGGATTCGGACGGACGGAGGGAGCAGGGACGCCGGAAGAGCGGCAGATCTCCGAGGAGATCCACTCGCGCAAGGGCGTGACCCGGATCATCGAGGCGGCTTTCGCCTGGGCCGAGGCGCACGGCCGCACCCGGATCACGATGAGTGACAAGTCGAACGCGGTGCCCTGGCAGCGGATCTGGGGACAGGTCTTCGCCGAGGTCGGAGCCCGGCATCCGGCGATCGGCCGGGAGCACCGCTACATCGACGCGCTGGCGATGGAACTGGTACGGGAGCCGGAGCGCTTCCAGGTCATCGTCGCCAACAACCTGTACGGCGACATCCTCTCCGACCTTGGCGCGGGGCTGGTCGGCGGCCTCGGCGTTGCGGCCAGCGCCAACCTTCATCCCGGTCGCGTGGGACTGTTCGAGCCGGTGCACGGCTCCGCGCCGGCGTTGGCGGGCAAGAACGTCGCCAACCCGATGGCCACCGTGCTTACCGGGGCGCTGATGCTCGAGGCGCTGGGCCATCCGGCCCCGGCGCGGGCTCTCGAATCGGCGGTGCGCGCCGTCGTGGCCAGCGGCCCGGTGACGCCCGACATCGGCGGCTCCGGCTCGACGACCGAGGTGGCCGCCGCGCTGCTTTCCGCCCTCGCCTGACTCAGCGGATGGTGGTGTCCGGTACCAGCGCGGCACCCATCAGCCGGATCGCGTCGAACGTCATCCGCGCCGCCGCCACGACTTCCCGCAACTCATCCGACGTCAGCGGCACCCGGTCCATTTCCACCTTGAACGCCGCCCACCGGGCGGGCTGGTCCTCGCCGTACGGCTCGAGGAAGGCGGCGCCATCCTGCCCCGGCGCCAGGCCGTAGGCGGGCCGGACCTTTCGCGCGATGTAGCGCGACCCGTTGGTGCTCCCTTCCAGCACGTAGTAGACGCCGAGCAGGGCAAGGGGCCGGGTCGCCGCAAGCAGCCGGATCTCCTCGATCAGCGCCGAGGTCGCGGCGAGGGGCGGCTCCTGCGCCGTCGATCCGAAGTGGGCCAGGTCGCGCCGCAGGGCCGGCACCTTGCGGCGATCCTCCTCGAACAGGCCCGCGAGCGCCGGCCGGCTGGCTACCAGATCTTCGAGCTGTTCTTCGAGAAAGGCGTGGAGGTGGAGCATCTGCACCAGCCATCGGATGTATTCGGGCCGGGGCAGGATGCCGCGGACCATCTGCTGCTGGAACTCCTGCTGTTCGGCCAGCCGGTGCTGCTCGGCGGTCTCGTTGCGGAGGGTGAGCATCGTGCCGGACGCAATTGCGGAATGGGTCACAGGAACCTCAGAAGGAGTGCGGGAACGATGAGCCAGAGAAGGCCCTTGACCAGGAACAGCAGGAAGGCGATCAGGCCCAACCGCTTGAGGGAACGTGAGATTCGCATAAACGAGAATCACTCTCAAGTAGTTATGTAATTGCGAGACAACTTGTCACCTTTCGTGAATCAGAGCAAGTCCCCCGGTCGTGCTGCTCGGGTTGCCGGATGGCGCACTGCCTGACAACCTCTTCCCGCGTCGGGCAGGTCGCGGGTATCCTTCGCCAGGAAATTCGATTCATGCCCACGACACCCACCCGAGCCGCGACGTTCTGCCTCCTCGTCCTCGCGGCGTGCAGTTCCGGCTCCAAGGCCGCCGAGCCCCAGGCCCCCGCGCCGGAAACGGCAGCAGCGGGGGCCGCCACGGCGGGCTGCGGCCTCAAGGCAGGGACGACTGTCGCGACGTACGAGTTCACCTCGCCCCAGGACCGGGTGCGTGTGTCGCTGCTCAAAGGCTGCCTCTACTGGGCCAGCACCGATCAGCAGGGGGTCCGCCTCGACCTCCGGCCACGAAGTTCCGGAATGCAGCCGCCCTATATGGGGCAGGTGATGAGTGCCGGTGCCCAGGGTGGCAGTACCTGGGAAATCCGACCCGCCGTCGATGGCGACTACGACATCCGCTCGAGCGGGCAGACCGGCGGGCGGGCGGTGCGCCTCACCGTGACGGTGCGGGGACCGGTTCCACCGGCCAAGTAGCCCACCTCCCTCGCGAGGTGCGCCCCAGCCTCGTCATTTCATTCCCTGGCACTTGAAAATACGCCATGCCTCGATCGATGAGTCGGATCTTCTCGCGCAGTCGACCAGACAGGGTACCCCTGGCCTCGCCCTCTTCCACGCCTCGCCGGCCCCGGCGCGGAGGCGCGCCGTGCTGACCGCCCTCACCCGCGCGGTCAGCGCCCGCCTCTCGGACTGCGAGCTGAGCTTTCTCGACCGGCAGCCCATCGACGTGGCCCGGGCCCACGCGGAACACCACCAGTACGAAGATCTGCTCCGCCGCCTCGGCCTCGAGGTGATCGAGCTGCCGCCGCTGGATGAGCTGCCCGATGCGGTGTTCGTCGAGGACACGGCCGTGGTGGTCGACGAAGCGGCCGTGCTCGCCCGCCCCGGCGCCGCCTCACGTGCCCCAGAAGTCGAAAGCGTCGGCCACGCCCTCTCCCGGTGGCGCCGCGTCGTGCAGCTCGGCGGCACCGGCACCCTCGACGGAGGCGACGTCCTCCGGGCCGACGGGCAGTTCTACGTCGGCATCAGCCGGCGCACCTCCCCCGAGGGGGCCACCGCCCTCGGTGAGGCGCTGGCGCCGTTCGGCTATGGAGTCACCCCGGTGGCGGTCACCGGCTGTCTTCACCTGAAGACCGCGGCGTCGTATCTCGGGGAGGGCCGGATGCTGGTGCATCGCCCATGGTTCGACGCGCGCCTGCTCGCCGGTTTCGAGCTGTTTGACGTTCCGACCAGCGAAGCGTGGGGCGCCAACGTCCTGGTCCTGGGCACGGACGCCGTAATGCCGGCGGGCTTCCCGGGCACGCGCGCGCTGCTGCAGCGGCTGGGCCTCAGGACCCACGAAGTGGCGTTCACCGAGCTGCTCAAGGCCGAGGCCGGAGTGACCTGTGAGAGCATAATCTTCCGGAAGTAGGCGACACCAGGTCGTGAGTCATGAGTCGCGAGTCGTGAGTCCGACTGTTCCTCTGTCCGTCGTCCGCCTGCCCGTCTGGCCGTCAGCCCGTGGTATATTTCCGCTCCACTTGAGGGGAGCTTTGCTTAGATGAAGACCCAGGGCCAGTCCCAGGACGTCCTGTTCCTGTCCGGCGTCCGGACCGGATTCGGCAGTTTCGGCGGGACGCTCAAGGATTTCACCGCCATCGACCTCGGCGTGATCGCCGCCAGGGGTGCGCTCGAGCGCTCCGGCATCGAGGCGGCCGCAGTGGACCATGTCGTTTTCGGCAACGCGCTGCAGACCAGCGCCGACGCGATCTACCTGGCCCGCCACGTGGCGCTCAAGGCCGGGCTGCCGATCGAGACTCCGGCGGTCACGGTCAACCGCCTCTGCGGCTCGGGCTTCGAGTCCATCATCCAGGGGGCACAGCAGATCCTGCTGGGTGAATCGGCGGTCGTCCTGGCCGGCGGCGCCGAATCGATGAGCCAGGCGCCCCACGTGGTCCGCGGGGCGCGCTGGGGGCTCCGCCTCGGTCCCGCTCCTCCCTTCGAGGACCTGCTCTGGGAATCACTCAAGGATCCGCAGTGCGGCTTCTCCATGGCGGAGACGGCCGAAAACCTGGCCGACAAGTACCAGATCCCGCGTGCGGAAGTGGATGCCTACGCCCTCCAGAGCCAGCAGCGCGCCCGTGACGCGTGGAACTCGGGCGCCTATGCGGCCGAAGTCGTGCCGGTGCCGGTGCCCAACCGGAAGACCCGGCAGTCCGACGCATGGGCGGCCGACGAGCACATGCGCCCCGACACCACGGCCGAAGGGCTGGCCAAGCTGCCCCCGTACTTCAAGAAGGACGGCGTGGTGACGGCGGGGAACGCCTCGGGGATCTGCGACGGAGCGGCGGCGGTGGTGATCGCCAGCGAAGCGGCGGCGAAGACCGCGGGGCTCAAGCCGATCGGCCGCCTGGTCTCCTGGGCGGTGGTGGGGGTGGAGCCGAAGTTCATGGGCATCGGCCCCGCGCCGGCGGCGCGCAAGGCGCTGGCCAGGGCGGGGATGCGGCTGGACCAGATGGACCGGGTCGAGGTCAACGAAGCCTTCTCCGCCCAGTACATCGCGGTCGAGCGCGAGCTTGGCCTCGACCGCAACCGCACCAACGTCGAAGGGGGGGCGATCGCCATCGGCCACCCCCTGGCGGCCAGCGGCACCCGCATCACCCTGCACCTGCTCCACGCCCTGCGGCGCCGGGGCCAGCGCTTCGGCCTCGGCAGCGCCTGCATCGGCGGCGGCCAGGGCGCGGCGGTGATCGTCGAGGCATTCGGCGCCTAGCGCCGGGAGGTCAGACCATGGAACTGCTCACCCTGCTGGCTGGCATCGGCGTCCTCTACTGCCTCGGCAGCCTCCGGGTGCTCAAGCAGTACGAACGGGGCGTCAACTTCTTCCTCGGCCGGTTCACCGGCACCAAGGGCCCGGGGCTGGTCTTCGTGCCTCTGTTCCTGGCCCAGCAGCGCAAGGTGTCGCTCCGGATCGTGGCGATGGACATCCCGCCGCAGGACGTCATCACCCGCGACAACGTCACGCTCAAGGTGAACGCGGTCCTCTACATGAACGTCAGCTCGCCCGAGAAGGCCATCATCTCGATCGAGAACTATCTCTACGCGACCAGCCAGCTGGCCCAGACCACCCTGCGGTCGGTGCTGGGCGAGGTGGAGCTCGACGAACTGCTGGCCGACCGCGAGAAGATCAACGCCATCCTCAAGAAGATCATCGACCAGCGCACCGAGTCGTGGGGCATCGAGGTCTCCGCCGTCGAGGTCAAGGACGTGGACCTGCCCACCGAGATGAAGCGGGCGATGGCCCGCCAGGCCGAGGCGGAGCGGGAGCGCCGGGCCAAGGTGATCGCGGCGCAGGGCGAGCTGCAGGCCAGCCAGACGCTGGCGGACGCCGCCCGCACCCTTTCGACCGAGCCGGCCGCCATCCAGCTGCGCTACCTGCAGACCGTCACCGAAATCGCGGCGGAGAACAACTCCACCACGCTCTTCCCGATCCCGATCGAGATGTTCCGGCCGTTCCTGGAAATCGGGCGGCGGAGCCAGGAGGCCGAGGCCCGCGGCGGCTCCCCGGCGGCGCTGCCCGCGCCCGACCTCTCCTCGCTCCTGCCCAGGGTGGAGCCGGAGCGGGAGCGGTCGGAAACTCGCAAGGGGCGCGCCGAGGACTGAGATGACCCAGCCGGCAGGGCGTCCGCCGGCGCCGGTCCGGCTCGACCGGGCCGCGCTCGAACGCATCATCCAGCGGGCCACCGAACTGCAGACCCAGGAGCGCGACATCGGGGACGACCTGAGCCCCGACGAGGTCCTCGCCCTCGGCCGCGACGTGGGCATTCCCGCCCGCTACCTCCAGCAGGCACTGCTCGAGGAGCAGGTCCGGACCGGCGCCGTTCCCGCGTCCGGACTGGTTGGCCGGCTGATCGGCCCGGGCGAAGCCACGGCGCAGCGGGTGGTGCGCGGCGAGCAGGAGCAGGTCGAGGACGCGCTGATCCGGTGGATGGAAGAGAACGAGCTGCTGGTGCTGCAGCGCCGCCAGGTCGGCCGGATCACCTGGGAGCCGCTGAGCGGGATGCAGGTGGCGCTGCGCCGCTCGGCGGCGGTGCTGGGCTCGGGCAAGCGGCCCTTCATGCTGGCACGGGCCAGCCAGATCGCCGGCACTGTGACTCCGCTGGAGCCGGGCTACTGCCACGTGACCCTGGCCGCCAGCATGAGCCAGGCCCGGGGAAGCACCGTCGGCGGCATCACGGCGCTCGGCATCCTTGCGATCGCCGCCTCGGGAATCCTGGCGGTGATGTCACCCTTCGTACTGGTGGCGCTCCTCCCGTTGCCGGTGGTCGCGGGCGCCGGATGGGCCGTGGCACGGCAGTACCGGCCGGTGGTCGCACGGGCGCAGCTCGGGCTGGAACGGGCGCTGGATCATCTCGAACAGGGCGGAGTCCGCACCGGCAAGGCGCTGCCTCCCCCGCGCCCCGGGCTGGTGGGACTGATCGCGGATGAGTTGAAGAGGGCGTTGAAACCCTAGGGGGGCAGAGGGGCAGAGGGGCGGTGAACACACCTCTCCCTTGGGTTCTGTCATTGCGAGGAGGCCCGTCAGGGCCGACGAAGCAATCTCGTTCGCCGATGTTGGCAAGCTTACGACTCACGACTCACGACTATCTGGAATCCCTGCATGACCAAGATCTCGACCGTCGGTGTCCTCGGCTGCGGCCTGATGGGCAACGGCATCGCGCAGGTGGCCGCCGCCGCGGGGTACACGACCCTCGCGCGCGAGGTGGCCCAGGCGCCGCTCGACAAGGGGAAGGCGTCGATCATCAAGTCGCTCGACAAGTTCGTCGAGAAGGGCAAGATGACCGCGGCCGACCGCGACGCGACGCTGGGCCGGCTCACCTTCACGACCGACCTCGGCGCCCTCAAGAACTGCGACATGATCATCGAGGCGGTCACCGAGGACCTCGAGCTCAAGAACGGGATGTGGCGAGAGCTCGACGGGCTCTGCCCCGCCACCACGATCTTCGCCTCCAACACCTCGAGCCTCACCATTGCGGCGATGGCGGCGGCCACCAGGCGGGCGGACCGATTCGTCGGCCTGCACTTTTTCAACCCGGTGCCGCTGATGCCGCTGGTGGAGGTGGTCCGGACGGTCACCACCAGCCAGGAGACCTTCGACAGGGCGTTCGCCTTCGGCCGGAGCCTGGGCAAGGAGGCCGTCGCGGCGAAGGACAACTCCGGGTTCATCGTCAATCTGCTGCTGGTGCCCTACCTGCTCGACGCCATCCGCGCACTGGAGCAGGGGGTCGGTTCGACGGTGGACATCGACAACGCGATGAAACTGGGCTGCGGCTACCCGATGGGGCCGCTCACCCTGCTGGACTTCGTGGGCAACGACACCACCTACAAGATCGCCGAGATCATGTTCGCCGAGTATCGCGAGAAGCGGTACGCGCCGCCGCCGCTCCTGAAGCGGATGGTCCTGGCCGGGATGTACGGGCGCAAGAGCGGCAAGGGCTTCTACGACTACTCCGCCACTCCTCCGACGCCCGTTGACCTTGGACTCTGATGTGAACAGGGAGCGGGGAGGGGGGAACGCAGTGCGTCCCCGTGCCCGCTCCCGGCTCCCTGCTCCCTGCTCCCTTTAACGCAAACGGACCACCGATGCTCCTTCTGCATGGCACCGCCGGCGCTGCCAACCCGACCTTCTTCGGCTACGACCTTCCGCGGCTCCACGCGGCGCTGAACGACTTTCCCGCCGGCGCTGCTGCTGACCGCGGTCTTCCTCGAGATTCTCTTCCTCTGGACCAGGCGTGACTCGCTGCGCGCAGCCTCCTACTGGGTCCTGGTGCTGGGCGTCGCTGAGCACCGGGGTCGCGGTGATCAGCGGCCTGCTCGCGGCCAACACCATCATGGACTCGGGGGAGACCCGGGCCCTGATGGAAGAGCACGAGGACGCCGCCTACTGGACCCTCGGATTCTTCGTGGTGCTGGCCATCTGGCGGGTGGCGCGGGAGCGGGTGATGGCCCGGCGGGAGCGGATCTGGGCGCTGGTGTTCTCGCTGGTCGCCGTCGCGACGCTGATCCGGACGGCGCAGCACGGCGGCTCGCTGGTCTTCGACCACGGGGCGGGGCTGAGCGAGGACGCGATGCGGGACGCCCTCGATGCCCAGGACTCCATTCGCATGGCGGAGAAGGCCGAGGGGTCCGAGACGGGAATGGCGCACGACCACGGCGGGATGGCGATGGATTCGACGGGCGGCCACCAGCACGTCGACTCCGCGATGGGAGCGGCGCACGAACACGATCACTAGGCGCGGGGGCCGGTCGCTCGCGGTCGTTCTCGCCGCCGGGCTTACCGCCTGCCCCCCGGGAACGACGCGGCCGCCTTACGACCCGATGCCGGGCGCGGCCCATGTCGAGCTGGACCTGCTGCCGAGCGCGGCGATCGAGGCGCTGGCCGACGCTATGCTGGCCGACAGCCTTCCGGTCCTGAAGGTGGAAGCCCGCGACGCCTGGCTTGAATCACCATGGTTTGATACGACCTCGGGCCATCCCGTCCACGGGGAGCCGCTCGGGGCAGGGATCGTGCGGCTCAGGGCCTGGGCCGATCCCGCCCGACCGGAGCACAGCCAGCTCACCGTCGAGGCGGTCTTTCGACCGCTGGCCGACCCTTCTCTCCCCGAGCGATCCAAGGAGCAGCCACTTCCTCCCGGCCATCCCACCGCCAAGAAACTGGCGGCGATTCTCAAGTCGCTGGTGACCGAATATGGAGATTCAGTATCGGCAAGCGGCCCCGCGGGGACGCCGGCGGCAAAGTGAGGGGCAGCGCGGCAGAGGTGCGGCATATCCATCCAACGATCTAGTTCTGTCATTGCGCGGGAGTGAGTCGAATATTCATTCATCGCAATTTGCAATCGCGGCTACACTCGACCATCTTTCGCCAGTATACCCGGCTGGCCAGCCGGCCTCGCCTTCGCAGCGCCTGACCTTCTGGCGCCCCTCCGAACCCGAGAAACTCGCCGACCGAAACCTTCGCGCCGGACCGCGACCCTTTCGCACGTCCGTGCACGCCGAAGGCATACCGCGCCCAGGAGGGCAGGCATGAGGCAACTGCGAATCGGCATTCTCGATCTGGTCACGAAGAGTCCGAATCCTTCGCTGTACGGCCGCGTCATGAATGCCAACCTGGCGAGCATCATGCCCCAGGTCCTCGCCGTCTGGTGCGCCCAGGCCGGACATCGCGTCAGCTTCGTCTGCTACACCGGCCTTGAAGATCTCCTCGACGAACTCCCCGCCGATCTCGACATCCTGTTCATCGGCGCCTTCACGCAGTCGGCCCAGCTGTCCTACGCGCTGAGCGCGCTGTTCCGCAAGCGCGGGGCGGTCACGGTCCTGGGCGGACCCCACGCCCGCTGCTACCCCGAGGACGCCTCCCGGTTCTTCGACTACGTCCTTGGATTCACCGACAAGAAGCTGGTGGAGGAAGTCCTGCTCGAGTGCACCCAGCACCGGCCGATCGGGCGCAGGATGTCGGCCAAGCAGCAGCCCAACGCCTTGCCCTCCCTCGAGGAGCGCTGGCCCTACGCCTCGGCAACGCTGAAGAAGGCGCCCCTGATCAAGATGGTGCCGATGATCGGCAGCCTGGGCTGTCCCTACACCTGCAGCTTCTGCATCGACTCCACGGTGGAGTACCAGCCGTTCGACTTCAGCCAGATCAGGGACGACCTGAGCTTCCTGCTCACCAAGATGAAGAACCCGATCGTCGGCTGGCACGATCCGAACTTCGGCGTCCGGTTCGACGACTACATGGAGGCCATCGAAGCGGCCGGCCCGGAGAAGTCGATGCGGCACGTCGCCGAAAGCAGCCTGTCGCTCCTCGCCGAGCCGCATCTGAAGCGGCTGCAGGCGAACAACTTCGGCGCCATCCTGCCGGGCATCGAGTCGTGGTATGACATGGGCAACAAGTCGAAGACCCGGCATGCCGGGCTCGACAAGGTCAAGCAGGTGGCCGAGCACGTCAACCTGATCCTCGAGTACATCCCGTACATCCAGACCAACTTCGTGCTGGGCCTGGACAGCGACATGGGTGACGAGCCGTTCGAGCTGACCAAGCAGTTCCTCGACCTGGCGCCCGGGGCCTTCCCGGCCTTTTCGCTGCTGTCCGCCTTCGGCCGCGCGGCGCCGCTCAACCTCGAACTGCAGCGGGCCGGCCGGGTGCTGCCGTTCCCGTTCCACTTCCTGAACAACAACCACGCGATGAACGTCCGGCCGCTCAACTACGACTGGCCGACGATGTATGACCACGTGGTGGACGTGACCCGGTACGCCTTCTCCTGGAAGGCCATCCTGCGGCGAATCCCCGCCACGCGGACGATGATTCCCAAGTGGATGAACGTGGTGCGGTCGATTTCGTCGGAGGGATTCGGACGGATCGAATACCACACGATGATGCGCGGCCTGCTCGACACCGACCCGGCGGTCCGTGGCTTCATGGACGGCGAGACCACCGAGCTGCCCGAGTTCTACCACGCCAGGATCCGCAAGGAGCTGGGATCGCTCTACCAGCACCTCCCGGAGGGAGGGCTGATGCACGACCAGAACGCCTACCTGCATTCCGAAGTGGATGATGCCGCGGCGGGAATGGTCGCCATGCGGCCGAGGGCGGGACGGGCGGCACCGGCTCAGGTCACGTAGGCCTTTACCCACTCCTCGAGGCGCGCCAGGTCGAGGCCGGCGTCCTTGCAGGGGCCGCTGGGCAGCGTCATCGTGAGGCCCAGCACCGGAATCCTGGCCGCCACGTCGTGGAGGCCGCTGACCATGTCGCGTTCGCAGGCGACGGCCACCACCGCACGGGGCCGTCGCTCGCGGATCACCCGGCGGGCCAGCTGGCCCCGCGTGGCCACGAAGACCGGCACCTCGTATTTCCCCGCGATCGCCATCACCCCGTCCAGCGCCGCCCGCGACAAACACCGGGGGATCAGCAGCAGCAGCTCACCCCTGCCGACCTTGCGTCCCCGCTGCAACGCCAGCCCGTCATAGACCTTCACCGCGGCATTCTCCACCCAGTCACGCCTGCCAAATCGCTCGGCCACGCGCGACGTCAGCCGCATCAGCCTGAGGAAGGGCCCCCGCTCGGCGAGTCGCTCGGGGAGGAGGGAGCGGTGGGTGACCCAGGAGCCCAGCAGCAAGCAGCCACCAGAGCCAGGTTGCCGCACACGCGAAGCCGAGGGTCACCCAGCACCATGACGGGCAGTGCCGGCACAAGCAGGGCAAGGCGGGGAGCGAGCAGAAAGAGCAGCAGCGCGAGCAGTCCCGTCGCCACGGCGATCGCGCCGGCGGACCAGGCGAAGAAGAGCGCGGGCGGCGCGTCGAAGTTGCCCTGGCCCGGCAGCGGGCGGCCATCCCACTCATCCCATTCGTGGCCCAAACGGCGGTCCACGTCGATGTGAATGAGCTGGGCGCGGGGAGTGGAGTCGGCGTTCACGGGGGAGAAGGCTCCCCTCCGGCGCAAGGGATGTCAAGAGAAGGCTGCCGGGACGGGGGGGCGCTAGCTTTCCTATATATATGGCACCTCCAACCGACTTTCGGGGTCTCTTCAGGGTCGACCCGCGGGCCAGGGCCGCTTACGCCGAAGGGGCCGGAATCCACCGGATCATCCCCGAGGCCGTCGCCGTTCCGGTGGATCTCGTGGATCTGAAGTCGCTGGTCCGGTGGGCGGCGGCGAACCGGGTCGCCTTGGTGCCGCGCGGCGCCGGAAGCTCGATGGGCGGCGGCGCCGTGGGAGAAGGGGTGATCGTGGACCTCACCGCGATGCAGCCCCGCCGCCTCGAGATCGACGCCGATCGGCGGATCGCCTGGACCAGCGGGGCCGTCACCGTCACGGAACTCAACGAGGCCGCGGGCCGGCACGGCCTCCGGATGCCGGTGGAACCCTCCAGCGCCCGCTTCGCGACTCTCGCCGGCATGGTCGCCTGCAACGCCGCAGGGGCGCGGACGCTGAAGCACGGAGCCGTGCGCAGCTGGGTCAGAGGACTGCGAGCTGGTGACCGCAGACGGGGAGACAGGCTGGATTCACAGGAGCAGTTCACTGCCCGCCCGCCCGCGACCGTCAGGGAGTCCTTTAGGGCCGGCCCGCCTGCCCGCCCTTCACCGTTTCGAAACCGACTGCGCCCCTCAACTCCGCTCGCAGGCGAAGCCGATCCTCGCCACCTACCCCCGCACCACCAAGAACTCCTCCGGCTACGCTCTCGATCACTGGCTCGCCTCCGGCGACTTGGTGGACCTCCTGGTCGGCAGCGAGGGGACGCTGGCGTTCGTCACGGAAATCGAGTGGCGCCTCGAGCCGGTGCCGCCGGCCCGGAGCGCGCTTCGCCTTACGCTCAACCACCTCGACGACCTGGGCGACGCGGTGACCGCCCTCCGCCGGCTCGACCCCTCCGCCATCGAGCTGCTCGACAGGACCTTCCTCGACCTGGTCCGCCAGAAGCGGGGCGGCGAGGCGTTGCCGGGGCTGCCGCCCTCCGCCGAGGCGGTGCTGCTGGTCGAGTTCGAGAAGCGCGAACGAGGCCTCGGCCCGTGGTGCCGCCGGCGACGCGGTCCGCGCCGTCGCCCCCTGGTCGGCCGGCGTCGAGACCGCCCTGACGCCGGAGCAGGAGGAGCGGCTCTGGTCCCTGCGCCACGCCGCGAGTCCGATCCTCACCTCCCTCTCCGAACGCTATCGCTCGGCCCAGCTGATCGAGGACGGCTGCGTCCCCGTCGCCCGGCTTGGCGAGTACCTCCGGAGACTGCGCGCCGCGGCCTCGGCGCAGGGCGTCGAGGTGGTTATCTTCGGCCACGCCGGCGACGGCCACGTCCACGTCAATGTCCTCACCGACCTCGAGAAACCGGACTGGAAGGAGCGGGCGGCGGCGCTCTTCGAGTCGGTGAGCGAGACGATCTTCGCGCTGGGAGGCACCGTGGCTGGCGAGCACGGCGTGGGCCGGCTCCGGGCGGGACTTCTGGAGCGTCAGTATGGGGCGCTCACGGTAGCCGCTTTCGGCGAGGTGAAGAGGGCCTTCGATCCCGCCGGGATCCTGAACCCCGGGGTCATTCTGCCCCTCCGCCCCCCTGCGACCGACAGGGAGTCCTTTAGGGCCTCTCCAGTGTCCAGGCTCAAGTTCGGCGAAGGGGCGGCGGTGCTCCCCGACGACGTGGCCCGTTCCCTCCGGGACATCGAACGATCCGGCGGGTACGCGCGCCCCCGGCTCACCATCGCGGACCAGGCCTCCGACACTCAACCACCTTCGGCGTCATGAACATTCTCCGTCAACCGACCGTCACCCTGCTGGCCCGCCCGCAATTCCTCGAGCCCGAACATCTCCCGGTACAGTGGAAGGGCGAGTCGACCGACGGCGAGAGGCTCGCCGAGTTCGCCGGCCGCCTCTGCTACATGAGCCAGCACAACCCTGCCGGCCGGACCACGGCGGAATACCTGGCCAACATCCTCCGGCAGGGACACGGGTCGGTGTTCGAGCACGCGGTCTACGTCCTGCTGATCGAGGGGATCTCCCGGTCCTGCAGCCACGAGCTGGTCCGCCACCGGGCGGGATTCGGCTACTCCCAGCTGTCGCAGCGCTACGTGGACGAGTCGAACGCGTCGTTCGTGATGCCGCCGGCGATCCTGGGGGACGCCACGATGGAGGCCGAGTGGCAAGAACAGGTGGAGTCGGCCCAGGCGGCCTACGTCCGGGCGGTCGAGCGCCTGATGGTCAAGTACGACTGGGTCAGCGACAAGGTCCACCGCCGGAAGATGGCCCGGGAGGCGGCCCGCAGCGTCCTGCCCAATGCCACCGAGGTCAAGATCGTCGTCAGCGGCAACGTGCGGGCCTGGCGGACCATGCTCGAACTCCGGCTGGGTGAGGGGGCCGAGCTCGAGATCCGCCGGATGGCGATGGCCTGCCTCCGCCTGCTGCAGCAGGAGGCGCCGGCGCTCTTCGCCGACTTCGAGATCTACCCTGCTGCCGACGGGACGGAGTGCGGGAGGGTAGGGTTCCATAAGGTCTAGATGGTGAACGGTGAACGGTGAACAGTGAACGGGGGCTCCGATGAAGATCGGGGCCCCGTTTTCGCGTTTGGGACCCCGATTGACTGGCGAGATCACCGTTCCCCGTTCACCGTTCCCCGTTCACCGTCCTTCAAACGAATTTCCATTTTCGTCAAAAAAACTATTGTGCGATCGCTCACTTTTTCTTAGCTTAGTATCGCGAGCTACACCGAAGCCTGCGTTCGAGCGTCCGATACGACGCTGATGAGTCCGGAACGCGGCGGCCACATTCGACGAGGGACCGATTGGCAGTTCGCATCGGACTGGCCTACAATCTCAAGCCCCAGGCACCGGCCAATGGCGCCGGGGCGGCTTCCCCCTCCCCAGATCCCACGCCAGAACAGAGAGACGCCGGTCGAGCGCTGCGGTATGACCTCGAGCAGCCCGATCTGTACGCCGAGTGGGATGAACCCGGGACCATCGACGCCGTCGAGCACGCCCTCCGCCCGCTGGGCGAGGTGATCCGCCTCGAGGCCGACCTGGAGTTCCCGGTGCGGCTGGCCACCGCGCGACCCGATTTCGTGTTCAACATCGCCGAGGGGCTCTACGGCCCCAATCGCGAGGGGCACGTCCCGGCGATCTGCGAGTTCATGGGGATTCCCTACCACGCCTCGGACCCGCTGACCCTGAGCCTCGCCACCCACAAGGGGCGGGCCAAGGAGGTCATGCACCTGCACGGGGTCCCGACCGCGCCGTTCGCGATGGTCCGGACGCCGGCCGAGGCGCGGGCGGTCGAGCTGCCCTTCCCCCTGTTCTGCAAGCCGGCGTTCGAGGGCTCGGGCAAGGGGGTCAGCGTCCGGAGCTTCTGCCAGACCCGCAAGGAGCTGGTCAAGCAGGTGGACTACCTGCTGGCCACCTACCACGAGCCGGTCCTGGTGGAGAGCTACCTCCCGGGGGCCGAGTTCACGGTCGCCATCCTGGGCAACGGCAAGGAAGCCCGCTGCCTCCCGATCGTCGGGATGTGCTTCGACGACCTGCCCGAGGGCGCGCCCCCGATCTACGGCTACGAGGCCAAGTGGCTCTGGGACAGCCCGTCCGACCCGCTGGAAATCTTCGAGTGCCCGGCCCGGATTCCCCGGGGCCTGGCTCAGCAGATCCGAAACGCGGCGCTGGGCGCCTACCACGCCCTCGAGTGCCGCGACTGGTGCCGGGTGGACATCCGGTGCGACGCCATCGGGACCCCGATGGTGGTCGAACTCAATCCGTTGCCCGGCATCCTGCCGGACCCGCTCGACAACAGCTGCTTCCCCAAGGCCGCGCGGGCCGCCGGCCTCTCGTACGACGAGATGATCCGCACCGTGGCCGACATCGCCTGGCGCCGGATCAGTGGCCGCAGCCTACTCAAGGAGGCCGCTGCTTGAAGGCTGCCATTCTGTTCGATGCCGGCGGCGAGCACTGGGACAAGAAGGACGTCGCCAACGTGCTCGACAACGCCCGGGAAATCCAGTCCTGCCTCCAGGTCCGCGGCTACCAGACTTCACTCATTCCCATCACCCTGGGCGAATTCGGCTGGCTCAATCGCTGCCGCCGGGCCGACGTGATCTTCAACCTGTGCGAGGGCATCGACGGCCACTCCCGGTTCGAGGACTACGTGGTGGGGACGCTCGAGCTGGCGGGGGTGCCCTACACCGGCTGCCGCCCCTGGGCCGTGGCGGTCTGCCACAAGAAGCACGTGGCCAACACCCTGCTGTCGCGGAGCGGGGTGCCGATTCCGACCTTCACCCTGTCCCAGGGCAACAAGATTCCCGCCGACCTGACCCTCCCGGTCATCGTCAAGCCCGCCGCCGAGGATGCCAGCCTCGGCATCGACATCGGGGCGGTCTGCACCACCAAGAAGGCGCTCAAGAAGCGGCTGGCCGAGATGACCGAGCAGTGGGACGAGGTCATCGTCCAGGAGTACGTCGCCGGCCGCGAATTCAATGTCGGCTTCGTCGGCAAGCAGGCGCTGCCGATCGCCGAGCTCTGCTTCGACAACATGCCGGAAGGGTCGTGGCCGATCCTGACCTACGCCGCCAAGTGGGACGTGGGCAGTCCCGAGGACCTCGGGTCGATCCCCGTCTGCCCGGCGGAGGTGCCGGCCGACATCGCCCGGCGGATCGTGGCGGTTGCGCGGTCGGCCTGGGAGCAGCTCTGCGGCGCCGAGGGGTACGGCCGGGTGGACCTCCGGGTGGACGCCAACGGGCAGCCGTTCGTGCTCGAGGTCAATCCCAACCCCGATCTCTCCGACTGCGCCGGCCTGTCGCGGATGGCCAAGGTGCACGGCTGGAGCTACGATGAGCTGATCGGCCGGATCGTGGAGGAGGCCCTCAACCGGAGCAATCGCACCCAGGCGGCGGCCGACCTGGTGGCGACGACTCCCGCATGACCAACCTCGCCCTCCAGCCGCGCCTTCGGAGTCTCGTCGCCGCGGACCGTGGAAGGGTCGACGCCATCACCCGCGCCACCGGCGTCTTCCGCGAAGAGGAAGTCGCGGTGGCGCTCGAAGTCTTCGACGCCTCCTGCCGGCCCGGACAGACCGACTATCACACCCTGGGGGCTGAAGTCGGCGGCCGCCTGGCGGGATGGATCTGCTGGGGAGAGACGCCCTGCACCGAGGGAACCTGGGACCTCTACTGGGTCGCGGTCGATCCGACGGTCCAGGGCGCGGGTGTCGGCTCGGCACTGACCGAGGCGATGGAATCCCAGCTCCGGGCCGGGGGCCGGGCCAGACTCGTAGTCATTGATACGTCCGGCCGGCCGGACTATGCCCCGACCCGTGCCTTCTACCAGGCGCGGGGGTACGCCATCGCCGGAGTCGTGCCCGATTTCTACGCCCCGGGAGACGACCAGGTCATCTTCGCCAAGGGTCTCACCGGCTGACGAGCGGTTCATCCCACCACTATTGACGGCGCCGCATTCGGCCCGTACAATGACAAACCCGCTGCCCCGCGGGCGCCCCCTACCAACCAGTCGGCAACCAGCGGTTCGAGCACGAGCACTTTCGGCGTTCCCCTGCCAGGCGTCCCAAGACGCCGGGCGCGTCACGACTCCAACCACGCGGGATGGAGGATGTGTATGATCGCTGTGCGTCAGTGCCTCAGGGTCCTCGGTGCTCTGCTGCTGCTCTGCCTTCCCATGGCGGCGCAGGCCCAGCAGGCCGTCACTCTCAGCGGCAAGATCAAGGGTGCCGACGGTAACCCCGTGTCGGGGGCGAGCATCCTGATCCAGAGCCTCGGAATATCGACCACGTCCCGCCAGAACGGCGACTATGCCCTGCTCATCCCGGCCGGCCGCTACACCGCCGGCCAGGCCGTCGCCGTCACCGTGCGAGCCATCAACTACAAGGCGAGGACGGTCTCGGTCTCCCTGACCGAGGGGATCGTGACGACGGACTTCACGCTGGACGCCAACCCGCTGCAGCTTGGTGAAGTGGTGGTGACCGGCGCGGGGACGCTCTCCGAGGTCGAGAAGATCGGCAACGTCCGCAACAACGTGGACTCGAGCCAGATCCGCCGGAGCGCCGAGCCCAACCTGGTCAACGCCCTCTCCGCCAAGGCCCCCAACGTCTCGGTGCAGTCCTCGGCCGGCGACCCGGGCGCCTCGAGCTCGATCGTGATCCGGGGCGTCAACACCCTGAGCAGCACCAGCCAGCCGCTCTTCGTGGTAGACGGGATGCCGGTGGAGAACCAGACCATCAGCACCTCGACCTTCGACGGGACCGGGTTCGGCGACCAGCAGGGCACCTACGCCCCGAACCGGGGCATCGACATCAATCCCGACGACATCGAGTCGGTGGAAATCCTCAAGGGGGCGGCAGCCGGCGCGATCTATGGCGCCCGGGCCGGCCAGGGGGTGGTGATGATCACCACCAAGAGGGGGCGGCCGGGAGCCACCACCTACTCGCTGACCTCGATCGCTCTCGGTCAATGACGTGACCCGCTTCCCCACCCTGCAGCAGTCCTTCGGCCAGGGCAACGGCGGCGTCCCCGACGTCTGCGGCGGGCCCGACTGCGAACTCACCACCCGGAGCTGGGGCGCGGCGATTGCTGCCGGCACCCCGACCTACGACCACACGAAGGAGATCTTCTCCACCGGCACCACCTGGGACAACAACCTGAGCATCGCCGGCGGCAACGACCGGACCAGCTTCTACTTTTCGGCCGCCTACCTGAACCAGCAGGGGACCTACCTCGGCCCCAACAACCAGTACGACCGGTCGGCCTTCCGCCTGAAGGGCCAGCAGCGGCTGGGCAACAAGTGGATCCTGGGCGCCAACGCCTACTACGCCGCCTCCAACGGCGACTTCGTCCAGAAGGGATCGAACTTCAGCGGCGTCCTGCTGGGCTCATGGCGGGCCACGCCGACCTTCGACAACTCGGTGTACCTCGACCCGACCAACGGGATGCACCGGTCGTTCGCCTTCCCCCAGCCGTCGGCGAACTCGTTCGACGTCCCACGCGGCTACGACAACCCGTTCTTCGTGGCCTACCAGGACGTCAGCAACTCCCTGACTAACCGCCTCATCGGCAATGCCACGCTCGATTACTACCCAAACAGCTGGCTGCACTTCACGGGCATCCTTGGCGACGACTACACCAGCGACAGTCGCCTGCAGGGCCAGGCCCAGACCTCGTCCAACACCCCACTCGCCACCGGACAGGTCATCAGCCTGGCCCTGTCCGGCAACCAGGTGGACGCCAACGTGCTGGGGGTCGCCACCTACAAGGTCAGCTCCAAGCTGAATGGCGACTTCACCCTGGGCGCCAATCTCAACTCCCGCAGCTTCTCGATCGTGGGGGCCACCGGCAACGGCCTCCTGGGGCCGACGCCCTACAGCCTGAACAACACCCAGAGCCAGAACCCGCCGATCGACTCCCTGGCCAAGATCCGGGACAACGGCGTCTACAGCCAGCTCACGGCGGGGTACGACGAACAGCTCTTCCTCAAGGCGGGGGTCCGGTACGACGGCTCCTCGGTCTATGGCACCGGCAACCAGTACAGCTGGTATCCCAGCGCCAGCGCAGCCTGGCAGTTCACCCACGTGACCGGGACGTTCGGCGGGTTGATCAGCTACGGCAAGGCGCGGGCGGCCTACGGCCAGGTCGGCACCCAGCCGGCGCCCTACCTCGGTTCCGTCATCTACAAGGCAGGCGGCAGCTTCGGCGATCCATTCGGACCCTTCCAGACCCCTCCTGGAGGGCTGTTCACCCCGACCACCCAGCCGGCCACCAACCTCAAGCCCGAGCGGACCGAGGAGCTCGAGGCGGGAGTGGACCTCGGCCTGTTCAAGGACATGGCCGACGTCAGCTTCACCTGGTACAACCGGCTCAGCACCGACGTGATCCTGCAGGTCCCCGTGGCGGCCTCGACGGGCTACCAGTCGCAATGGGCCAACGGCGCCGAGATCCGCAACCGCGGCACCGAACTGACAGTCAATGTGAGGCCGATCAGCAAGGCCAACATGCAGTGGAGCCTGGGATTCATCTTCGGGACCAACCGGAGCGAGGTCCTGAGTCTGAACGGGGCCAGCGAGGTCTCGTTCGGCGGCCTGGGCGGCTTCGGCGTGACGGTGGCCCAGGTGGGCCAGCCGCTGGGCGTCTTCGAGGACTACGACTACATCCGCTGCGGCCGTGGCATCCAGCTCAACGACGGGGCGGGCGGCCTCTACGACGTGGACGCCGCTTGCAGTTCGTCGCAGATCTCCGACAAGGCGCTCTTCATCGCCGATGCCACCCTGGCCGCCAACAACGGCGGCTACGGCGGCGGCTATCCGCTGATCGATCCCACCAAGCGGATCGTGGCCGACCCCAACCCGAACTGGCTGGGCAGCTTCACCACCTCGTTCCGGTACAAGCAGTGGACCCTCACCGGCCTGCTCGACATCAAGAACGGTGGCGCGGTCTACAACGGCACCCGGGGCGCCCTGATGGAAATCGGCACCTCGCAGGAGTCGGCGGACCTGCGCGGCACTACCGCGGTGGTCGGCTCGTCGCAGTTCCTTCCGCAGGCGACGGCGGGCCCGGGAGCAGGAACCCAGGTCGTGCTCACCGAGGACTTCCTGCGCGGCTACTATACCACCTTCACCACGATGGGCCAGCCGTTCTACGAGGACGGCGGGTACGTGAAGCTCCGGGAAATCGCGGTCACCTACACCTGGGCCAGCCGGTTCATCACCCAGACGCTCGGCATGTCCAGCGTCAACCTGCGGGTGGGCGGGCGCAACCTGATCACCTGGACGAACTACACCGGCGTTGACCCGGAAACGAGCCTCGGCGGCGCTGACAGCCCGTCGCGCGGCGTGGACTGGTTCAGCAGTCCACAGGCCCGCTCGTTCGTCTTCTCCGTGACCCTCAACAAGTGATCACCCCGGTGACTGAGGACCTATCCATGCGCAAGTCTCTCTGCTCCGGTCTCCTCGCCCTGTCGCTCGCGGCGACGGCCACCGGCTGCTCGGACTACCTGACGGGAACGGGGGTCAGCCAGGACCCCAACAACCCACCCACCTTCACCCTCAACAGCCTGATGTCGTCGGTGCAGGCCAACCTCTTCCTGACCCTGGAATCGGACGACGCCCGCAGCGTCTGCGTCTGGATGCAGCAGTGCTCCGGCCAGCAGAGCCAGTACGCCTCGGTCGGCGACTACAGCGCACTGGGCGACGGCGACTTCTGGTACGCCAACTGGGCAGCAGTCTATGGCGGGGGCGGCCTGATCGACCTCCGGACGATGTACGCCAAGGCGACCAGCCCCAGCGTGGGCGACTCGCTGTACGCCGGGATCGCGGATGTCCTGATCGCCTATTATGCCGGTACCGCGGCCGACCTCTGGGGCGACGTGCCCTACACCCAGGCATCCCAGCCGTCGGTCTACAAGACGCCGGTCGCCGACCCGCAACAGACGGTGTACGACTCGGTCCAGAACCGCCTCACTGAAGCGCTGGTCCTGCTGGCGGCCACCGGACCGACCAACGTAGGCCCGGGCACCGTGGACGAGGTCTACGGCGGTGATGCGGCCTTGTGGACCGCCCTGGCCCACACCCTCAAGGCCCGCTACTGGATGCACATCGCCGAGGTGGTGCCCGCCGCGTACGACTCTGCGCTGGCCCAGACAGCCCTCGGCATTCAGCAGGGGGGCGACTACCACGCCTTTCACACGACGGACATCAAGCAGTCCAACATCTGGTACCAGTTCTTCACGACCGCGGCCTTCGGCTACATGGCCGCCGGCAAGAACCTGGTGGACCAGCTGAACACCGCGGGCGATCCGCGGCTCGCGGAGTATTTCAGCGGGACCCCGAACACTCCCTCCATTTACGTCGGAGCGGACCCCGGGGTTACCCTCAACCCGGGCGACATTTCCACGCTGAGTGACAGCCGGCTGGCACCGGACTTTGCCCAGCCGCTGGTGACTTGGGCCGAAAACCAGCTGATCGCGGCGGAGGTTTACTCCGTCCAGGGCCAGGACGCGCAGGCCCTGACCAACCTGACCGCCGTGCAGGCGGCCTCCGGAGTGACCACCAACCCCGGCCTGACCGGTGCCGCGCTGTTCGACGCGATCATGACGGAGAAGTACACCCAGGACTTCCAGAACGTGGAGACGTGGAGCGACTGGAGGCGGACCTGTGTCCCGAACTTCACGGCGTTCCCGACGGGATACAGCTCACCGCCGCTCAAGCTGCCCATCCCCTACTCGGAACGGGTGGCCAACCCGAACCTTTCGGCCACGGATCCCTTCGTGCCCACCTGGAACAATCCGAACGCCTGCCCCTGACGCCAGGCGGGATCGGACCAACAACGACGGGCCGCCTCCGGGCGGCCCGTTCGTCATTCAGTGGATCAGGATACTCGAATGGTCGAGGCGGGATTCGAGGGTCCAGGTGATGAGGTCACCGGGGTGGATGGTCAGGATCTCGGTGGTGTAGGGCTGATCGCCGGCGATGGCGTAGGCCTGGAGCTGGATGCCTGCCATGGACGCGAAGTAGCGCCCGGCGAGAACAAAGGATCCCGTCTTCGCCGCAGTGACCGTCCCGATCCGCTCGGAAACTCCGTCGTGCACCAGGTAGATCCGCACGTCACTCCAGTTGTGGTTCTCGACGACGAGGCCCACTTCCGCGTTGGCCCACGAGCTCGGCGCCGGCGGGGTGGTCTTACCACAAGCAGAGGCGGCGAGGATGGCGAGGAGGAAGAGCACTGGGGGGGCGGGGGGGCAGCGGGGCGGACTCATGCTAGCGACTTTCCGGCCTCCCTGCCACCACGCGGTACAGCCCCCACGTCAGGCGACCGGCGTGGTCGCAGAGGGTTTCTGACTCTCCCAGCTCCTCGCGACCAGGAAAGTCGAGCTCCTTGGCGAGCCGAAGGATGTACGAGAGCTCGGCCAAAGAACCAACCGAGATATCCAGAAACCGCCGGAATTCCCGGGGGCCACGCTTCGCCGCGCCTTCTGCGATGTTCGCCGCGGCCGAGAACGCCGCACGCCGAGCCTGCGCGATCATTCCGAACCGCTCCCTGTCTGGCCAGCGTTCGGTCAGTCGATACACCGAGAGCACCAGATCATGACAGGCCTGCCAGGCGGTGAGCCTTTCATACCGTTTGCCACGGTAGGCAACCGATGTGCTACGTGCGGCCGCTCCCATCTGCGCAATGTCGGGCCAGGAAGTCAGCCCGCGTTAACCAGAATGACGCAGTCCGTACCGGTAATTACAGTCCCCCTGCCCCCCCGCCCCCCTGCTTCACAACGACTCCCCCCTTCATCACAAACCCCACATCCCGAAAACTCCTCAGATCCGCCATCGCATCCCCTTCCACCGCCACCAGGTCGGCATACTTGCCGGGGGCGATGGAGCCGACCCGGTCGTCCCAGCGGAGAAGCTGTGCCGCGCTGATGGTGGCCGCCTGGATCGCCTGCATCGGCGTCATGCCGTACTTCACCATGTAGGCCAGCTGCCAGGCTCCCATGCCGAAGGGATAGACCCCCGTGTCGGTGCCGTACGCGATCCTCACCCCCGCCACCACCGCCTTCCGGAAGCCCCGGCGCTGGGCCTCCGTGGTCTCGGTATTCTTGCGCAGGACCTCGGCCGACCACCCCTCCCGCCGGCCCACCGAATCGATGTAATCGCCGTTGTAGATGTCGGCCACCAGCCAGGTGCCCTTCTGCTTCATGAGGGCGATCCCCTCGTCATCGATCAGCGACCCGTGCTCGATCGAACGGACGCCTGCCCGGACCGCCATCTTGATCCCCTCCGCGCCGTGGGCGTGGGCCGCTACATAGGTGCCGTACTTGTTGGCCTCCTCCACCGCCGCCCGCATCTCCTCCTCCGTGAATTCGGCGACGCCGGGATTGGTCCCCGCGGTAAGCACGGCCCCGGTGGCGATGATCTTGATGAAGTCCGCGCCGCCCTGCAGAATCTCGCGGACCCGCATCCGGACCTCGTCCGGGCTATCAGCCACTCCCACCCGCATGCCCGCCGGCAGGGTGACATCCCGGGCCACGCCGGTCGCCTCGCCCCCACCCCGGGAGACGGTGACATAGGCTCCGGCCACCTGCATCCGGGGGCCGAGGATCCAGCCATCGTTGATCGCATCGCGCAGGGCGACGTCCACGAACGCGCGATAGTTTCCCACGCTCCGGACAGTCGTAAAGCCGGCCATCAGGCTCTCGCGCGAGTGAAGGGCGCCGAGGTAGGCGACCTGGGCCTCGGAGGTCTCGACCGGATAGGCGGGGCTGGCCGATTCCATCGCATCGGCCGGGTGTCCGTGGCACTCAAGCAGCCCAGGCGCGACAGTGTATGAGGAGAGGTCGATGACCCGGGCGCCTTTGGGAATCGCCGCGGCGGCGGGCTGCACCGCCTCGATCCGCTCGCCCCGGACCAGCACGACCTGGTCGCGGAGGATCACACCATGGTCTACGTCCACCAGGCGGCCGGCCCGGATCGCGACCACCTGCGGCGGTGGCGCGGCCTGCGCTCCCAGGAACTGAAACGCTGAGACGCTGAGGACGCAGAGAAGTCCGAGGGTCGAACGAAGATCGGTCATGAGATATCCAGTGGTCGGGCTGTCAGTAATGGAATGCCCGGCTTCAGGAGCCGTGGCTTTCACCCACGTTGTGTCATTGCGAGGAGGGCCCGGAAGGCCCGACGAAGCAATCTCTCTCGTGGTCGGCCCTCATCGGATTGCTTCGGCCGCTCCGCGGCCTCGCAATGACAAAACCTGAGGGAAGGTCGCGACCTGGCTGGCGGTCGTCACGGACCGCCCCTCTGCCCCTCTGCCCATCTGCCCATCTGCCCCCCTGCCCCTCGTCAAACCACCGGTGCCACCCGCCCCGAATTCAGATCGTACACCCCACCCGCCACCTTCACCTTCCCGTCCTTGATGAGCCCGCCGATCACGGGGGAGGACCTGGCGAGGAGTTCAGCCTGGATCCTGACGTTGTTCGTGGTGGCGGTTGCCAGGTCGCCGTTGGCCGAACTCACGGCGGGCTCGAGGTGCTGGTAGAGGGTGCTGATCTGGCCGGGGACCGCCTTGCCCTCGATGGCCGCCGAAACCGCACCGCAGCCGGAGTGACCGAGGACCAGCACCACCCTGGCACCGAGAACCAGGCAACCGTATTCGAGACTGCCGATGATCGCGGCGTCGAGGACGTTGCCGGCCACCCTGACGACGAAGAGGTCGCCAAACCCCTGGTCGAAGACGATTTCCACGGGAACCCGGGAGTCGGCGCAGCCCAGGACCGCGGCGAAGGGACTCTGTTTGGGCGCCACGGCCTTGAGCCGTTCCATGTTCCGGTGCGGCGCTTCGATCTTGCCTTCGACGAAGCGCTGGTTCCCTTCGTACAGGAGAGCGAGCGCCTGGTCGGGATTCAGGTCAGGCGGGATCGGCGCCCGCGGGCGAGGCAGGGCCCAGAGCGGCCGGTCGGTGAATGGGGCCGCGGTCATGGCCACGGTGCCTGCCGTCGCCAGGCCGAGCAGGCGGCGCCGGCTCAGATCGGGTTGATCCATTGGAGTGCCCCTTCCCTCAGTTTGCCCTGGCCTGGAATACCGAGCGCGCCTGCCGGATCTGGTCCAGCACCTGGTCCCGCTCACTGGCGGCGTTCCAATCGGCAAAGGCGAGGACATTCTGCTCCAGCCGTGCAATCCAGGCCAGGAAGTATTCCGCGTCTAGTCGGGAGCGGACCGGCTGGCCGGCAACGGTGACGTAGATCGGGCTGGTGGTCGCGTAGGGGTAGAAGTCGAGCACCGGGTCACGGGCGGTGTCACCGGTGGCGCGGAGCAGGTACCAGCCGCTTTGAGTCACTGGAATCGTCACGGTGCCCGCAAACCGGGTCCGGTCCCCCTTGAGCGGCAGCGTGGCGACCACCTGCCCGTTCCCCACGATTTCCAGCCGTTCGACCAGGACGTACGACGTCAGCCGGACCCGTGCCGTCAGCGAATGCGTCCCGGCACTCAGCTTCACCTCTCCACCGATCGGCTGCCCGGCGAGTGAGAACTCGAGCAGCGGCCCGTTGGTGGCGAAGGTGCGGCCCGCCGCGAGTCCGGCGTAGAACCGCTTGCGGGTGAGCGGCCCCTGCCCCGGGGCCCGGACGAAGACCCGGTTCATGCCGACCGGCCCCCGGAGCGAGGAATAGTCCGCCATCGCATCGGTTCCGGCCCCGGCCGGAATCCGGAAGCCGCAGTTGAGCATCCGGTACCAGACCTGGGCGGTGGCCTTGTAGTCGTCCACGAATCCCAGCGCCTCATAGTAGTCCACCTTGCCCAGGGCCACGTCCACCGGGAATTCGTTGCGGAGCGGGGTGGTCGTGTCCTCGGGCGTGATCTCGCTGTCGAAGGGATGGACGTAGCCGGATATCCCCCCCTGGGCCGCCGCCAGGTCGTGAACCTCGGCGTTGGTGGGCCAGAGACTCGCCGCCGCGGTACCGGCGTAGGCGGCGTAGACCGGCAGCAGGAGATTCGTGGTCAGGCCGAGGAGCCCCGTGTGGCCCCAGTAGCTGGTGTGGAATTCCTCGTCGTGGAGCAGCAGCATCGACGGGGTGGAGACCGGGTCTGGTTTCCCGGTGAACAGCTCGATGTCGGGAACCCTTCCCTCCTTGTTGACGATCAGGTCCTCGACCAGGTGGAGGTCCTCGGCGCCGGCCTGGAAGGCCAGAAGCGCCGGGGTGTTCCGGTACCAGCCGCCGTAGTTCATGTGCACGTGGAGGTCACCGCTGTACCAGCCGACCGCGGGCAGGTTCGCGATCCGGCGCAGCCGCACCACCAGCGCACGGCCCGCCGTGGTCACCGTGACCGCGCCACTCGCCATCGCGTACTCGGGGCCGCGTGAGACCTCGTACCGGACCTCGCCGGCGGGGACCGATACCGCGGTGCTGCCCTGCGCGTGGAAATAGCCGTACTCGATCGGGCGCTGGGCCGGGTCGAAGCTGTCGTCGGCACGACGAAGGGCATTGTCCGGGGCCCAGCTCCTGCCATCCGTGGTCCAGACGGAGATCCTCACCGGAACGGGCCGGCTGCTGGCGTCGTCGACGACCGTGAGCCGCAAGGTGCCCCGCGGGTGGAGGTATTGGCGCGTGGCCGCCTGCACCAGTTCCTGCCGCCCGCCAGGCACCGTGACGATCCGGAGCGAGGTGTTGCCGCCTTCGTTGGCGATGAAGGCGATCCGGCTGCCGTCCGGCGACCAGCGGGGATTGGTGGCGTCCCACTCGCCGTAGGTGAGCTGGAACGGATTGCTGCCGTCGTCGGTCATCAGCCAGAGCTGGTGCCACTGACGGCCGAGGTAGGAGGCATAGACCACCCGGCGCCCGCCCCGCTCCCAGTCGGGATGGGTGCGCCAGTTGGTTTCCTCGTCGTGCAGCAGCGTCATCCGGCCGCCGGTGTCCGCCGGCATCCGCCAGAGGCCGCCGGTGCCCCAGATATGGTCCCGGTTGGAGAGAACGATCAGTGCAGTCCCGTCAGGGGACCAGGTGGGCGAGAGGTAGTGATCGTACCGGCTGTAGTAGTAGCGGGGGAGGCCGCTGTCGTGATCGGCGGTCAGGCGGGCGGGCGGGCCGGAGGGGAGGCCGTCCTTCAGCGGCTGCAGATAGACGTGCCAGCGGCCTTCGTACTCCGTCGAGACGTAGGCGATGCGGCTGCCATCGGGCGACCAGCGCGGGTCGACGTTCACCGCGCCATTCTCGACCAGCGACGACTCCGTGCCCGATTGGAGATCGAGCAGCCTCAGGCTCATCGCCCGCCCGTCATAGCGTACGAAGACGATCCAGCGACCGTCTGGCGACCAGTCCGGCTGGTAGTCGTAGCCGCCAGGCGTGTCGGTGATCTGCGTTGCCTCCCTGCTCCCGACCCGCTGGCGCCAGAGCGTCCCCTGCATCGAGTAGACCAGTTCCTGCCCCTCCGGAGACCACGCCACAGCTGAGGGGCCGGTGGTCACCTGCGGGAGGTACAGCTCCCGGTAGTAGTAGGGGTGGGGGACCTTGACCTGGGGGAGGACCGGCTGTCGCTGAGCGGATGCCGTTGCCTCCATCAACAGCGAAAGGCAGCCGCAGATGAACGCAGATGAACGCAGAAGGGTTCGATACATCAGTGGTCCATGGGACGCTTGGGCGGCTTGCCGGTCCGGATCAGGGCGCGGAGCCACTTCTTGGCGGCGGCCAGCGCCTCGGCCTTCCCGCCGTGGCGCCCGTCGGCAAAGTATGCCTTGAACCGGGGGCGCCAGCCGCCATTCCGGGTGCGGATGTATCCGATGCGCACGTTGTAGCCGCGCGCCTTTTCGTAATCGAGGCGGACGATGCCCGGGGGGAGCCGGCGGCCCCGCCGGGGGCGGGGAAGCTGGATGCCGGACGGCGTTTTCCGTGCCTTCGGCTTGGAGCGACGGCGAGGCATGTGGACGACTGCTTATCTCCCGCCACCCAGTTGCCGGTCGCGCTGGCCGGCCAGAAGCCGTTCGGCAAAATCGACCCGCTCGGTCAGCTCGCCGACTTGCTCCTGCAATTGGGCTACGCGCTCCTCCAGCTCGGCCCTCGCCTGGTCATCCTCGAGGCTCCGGCCACCGTGGACCTTCGCCCGGATCCGCTGCGCGATCGCCTCGCCCACCGGGGTCCGGAAGATCAGGCGCAGGCCGATCGCGGCCACGAGGATAATGGTGACGATCGCAATCAGCGGCATCATCTCGCTGAACACGTAGGTCGGATCGAGGCCCGGCGGCGGCGGGATCGGGGGAATGGGGGGAATCTGCGGGGTCTGCATTTCCACCAATCTACGGCGCGGGGGGAGCGGCGGTCCAGCCCGCCTCCCTAGGGGGCCTCGCTCCCGGCCCGGGCGAAGAGCGCACTGGGCAGGCCGACGCCGAAGATGTGGATCAGGAGGCCGTTGACGATCACCACCAGCGTCTTGTGGCCGGGGATGGCTGCGGAAAGGGGGACCACGATCAGGTTCATCACCAAGTAGACGCAGACGCCATAGACCGGCCCCCAGAAGAAGGGCCGGCGCCGGAGATCCGGCCAGCGCCAGCTGGCCAGGATGAAGGTGCCTACGATCGAAAAGGCGATGAAGTAGTGGAGGCAGACTCCCAGGATGGCGGTGCGAAGGCCGCCCTGGAATGCCGCCGGGCCGAGCAGCCCCGACGCAATCGCCTGGACGATTCTGATTGGCCTGGCGCCGCGGGCGGTGAAGAAGATCAGGGCGTCCAGCAAGTCGAGGGTGCCGACGGTCAGGGCGCCGAACAGCAGGGCCCGCTTGCGAAATCGACCCGTCGGCGGGAGCTTGTTGGTGCCCTCGCCCTGTCCAATTTCACCTGCCTCAGTGTGAACCATGATGACCTCGCGGCAAGCCCTTTGGGGATTTCTCTGCGCCCTCGGCGTCTCTGCGTTGCCAGCCACCGCGGTCCACGCGCAGGCCGACTCCTCGATCACCGCGGCCTACCGGGAAGCCGCCAACCGGATCATCCAGGCCGCCACGGCCGACAGCGCCGCCTGGGACCGGATTGCCCTGATGACCGATACCTTCGGCTCGCGGATCGCCGGGTCCACCGCCCTCGAACAGGCGATCGACTGGATCGTCGCCAGGATGAAGGACGATGGCCTGGAGCAGGTGCGGACCCAGCCGGTGACCGTGCCCTACTGGGTCCGGGGCAAGGAATCAGCCGAGCTGGTCGAGCCCCGGCACCTCGACCTCCCGATGCTGGGCCTGGGCGGGAGCATCGGGACGCCGGCGGAGGGAATCACCGCCGAGGTGCTGGTGGTCTCGAGCTTCGATGACCTGCACATGCGGGTCGGCCAGGCAGCCGGCAAGATCGTCCTCTTCGACGCGCCGTTCACGGATTACGGCGCCACCGGCAGGTACCGCTGGCGGGGTGCCATCGAGGCCGCCCGGGCCGGCGCCGTCGCCTGCCTGATCCGCTCGATCACGCCGTTCAGCATCTCGTCCCCGCACACCGGCAAGATGGCCTACGACAGCGCCGTGACCCGGATCCCCGCGGCGGCGCTCACCATCGAGAACGCGATGATGCTGCACCGGATGCAGGACCGCGGCCAGCGCATCGTCGTCACCCTGCGGATGGAGGCGGCCAACCTTCCCGACGCCCAGTCGCGGAACGTCATGGGACAGATCACGGGCCGCGAGAAGGCCGGTGAAGTGGTGGTCCTGGGTGGCCACATCGACTCCTGGGATGTCGGCGAGGGCGCGATGGACGACGCCGGGGGGATGGTTGTCGCCTGGCAGGCCCTGAGAGTCCTCCAGCGACTCGGTCTCCACCCCCGCCGCACCATCCGGGTCGTCGGCTGGACTGCCGAGGAGAACAGCGGCGCCGGCGGAGCGGCCTACCGCGATTCACTGGGCGGCGATGTCGCCAGCCACGTCCTGGCCATTGAGTCGGACGGCGGCGTCTTCCGCCCCCTCGGCTTCGGGTTCGGCGGCTCCGACTCGGCCCTGGCAATCGTCCGGCAGATCGGGCACCTGCTGGCCCCGATCGGGGCGGACACCGTCGACAAGGGCGGCGGCGAGGCCGACATCGAGCCCCTGATGAAAGCCGGCGTGCCCGGCGCGGGGCTCTACACCGACGGCGATCGCTACTTCTGGTTCCACCATACTCAGGGCGACATGGTCAACGTGCTCGACCCGGCCGACGTGGCCCGCTGCGTGGCCGCGATGGCTGTCCTGGCCTACGTCGTCGCCGACATGCCGGGCGAATTGCCGAAATAAAAGTCGTGAGTCGTGAGTCGTGAGTCGTGAGCTTGGGTCAAAGGTCGAAGGCGGTCAATTCCCCCCTTCCCCCCCTTCAGCGCGCGGCTCGCTTCCGGTTGGCTCTCCAGTACAGCACTCCTCCCAGCGCCACGATGGCCGCGGCTCCCCCGGCGACCTTGATCTCGAACAGGGCCACGCTGGGGGTGTCGCTGGGTGGCACCATCGCCACGATCATCGCCACCAGCGTGAGGGTGAACCCCGCGGCCCCGGTGAGCCAGGCCTTGTAGCCGTGGGCGGAGGGTGAAGGCTCGCGCGAGGTGAATTTGATGTAGGCCAGGAAGAGGTAGAGGTAGGGGATGAAGTAGATCAGCAGCATCGTGTCGAGCACGATGAGATAGGCCCGCTGGACCGTGGTTCCCTTCCCCAGCACCGAGATGAACAGGAAGACCGTCGCCAGCCCCGCCTGCACCAGGATGGCCACCCACGGGGTCTTCCACCTGGGGTGAATGCTGCCGAAGGCCGGCGGGAAGTAGCGGTCGAGGCCGATCACCAATGCCACCCGCGCTGGGCCCGCCAGCCAGGCTCCGATCCCCCCGATGTTTCCCAGCACGTACATGGCGGCCATGAGCGGCGCCAGCCAGGCCAGCGCGAGGCCGGCCTTGGTGGCGCCGACGTTGATGGCCTGGAGGAACCCGGAGACGATGTTGACGTCGCCGCTGGGGACCAGGGCCAGGACGGCGATGGTGCCCACCACGTAGATGCCGAGGATCAGCGGTGCCGCGAGGAAAACCGACCGGGGCAGGGTCTTCCGCGGCTCATGGACCTCGCCGGCCATCACCGCCGCCAGCTCGAGCCCGGCAAATGCAAAGGCGATCGAGGCCCAGAGGTTGATGGCGGAGAAGCTGCTGAGGTTGGGAACGAGACTGCGGAGGTGCAGGTCGTTCGCCGCGGGCGAGGGGCCCAGCAGGGCGTAGATCCCGAGAGCCGCGAGGATGGCGCCCGGGATGAAGGTGCCGATCGCACCGGCGTTCTGCAGCCACTTTCCGGTGCTCACCCCGATGATGTTGATCGCGACAGCAAACCAGAGCATGCCGAGGGTCATCGGCAGGACGTAGCCCCAGCGGTCGGCCAGCCCGGTTTCGCCCTGCCCAATCGCATAGGTCGCGATCACCGCCGTGGACATCAGCAGGTTGGGCGGGTAGAGGACGTTGTTGACCCAGTAGCACCAGCCGCAGAGGAAGCCGTGGCCCTCGCCGTAGGCGCGCTTGGTCCAGGCGTAGATCCCCCCGGCATCGGGAAAGCGGGCCGAGAGCTCGCTCACCGCCAGTCCCTGCGGAATGAAGAAGAAGAGCGCCGCCAGGATCCACAGCGTGATGGTGCTGGGGCCCGCGGCGGCCGCCGTGGCCAGCCAGCGGAGGCTCACCACCGCCACCAGGTGGAACAGCACCATGTCGGTGAGCTTGAGTCCGCGGGACAGGCCTGGTCCGGACTCCTCGGCGGAGCTGCTCTTCGCGGTGGTGGTCATCAACCTTTGAGATAGAGGCGCTGGGGATCGAGGACGTCGCGGAGCAACCGCAGCTCCTCGGCCGTTGGCGGCGCGACGTCGGGATGTGGCGGCCCCATCCGGAGCGGCCAGCCGACGCCGGCCTTGACCTCGTCGAAGGAGACCCCGGGGTAGAGCGCAGTGCAGACCAGCTCGCCGGTGGCGGCGTCGTTCTCGAGGATAGCCTTGTCGGTGATCACCTTGACCGGTCCGGCGCCCGGCATGCCGAGTTCCTTGCGGGTGAGGCCATGCATCCGGTGACCGGGGCTGGTGAGGAAGTCCACCTTTTCAGGGAAGGCACGGGGAGAAAGGCGGCTGATGATCAGCACCCGCTGAGCGTGGATCGCGATCTCGGCGGCACCGCCGCTGCCGGGGAGGCGCACCGATGGCTTTTCGTAGCTCCCCACCACTGTGGTGTTGATGTTGCCGTAGCGATCGACTTGGGCACCACCCAGGAAGCCCACTTCGATCCTTCCGTTCTGCAGGAAGAGCTGGAAGACGTCGGCCATGCCGCAGACCATCAGGGACCCTGTGACCAGCGATGGGTCGCCGATCGAGACCGGGAGCCGCTCCGGCACCGCGCCCACCGCGCCCGATTCATAGATCAGGATCAGGTTGGGCGACTGGAGGGCCCGGGCCAGGTTGCAGGCCAGGTTGGGCAGGCCGATGCCGACGAACACCACCTCGCCGTCGCGCAGTTCCCGCGCGGCGACGGCGGCCATCATCTCGGAGGGGGAGTACGTCATGTGAAGAGGAGCAGGGGGGCAGGGGGGCAGGGGGGCGGCCCGGAAAGCGGGCTGTCATCGCGGACAGAACAAACGGCCGGGCGAGCGGAGGCCGACGGCCGATAGAACAACACCGCCCCCCTGCCCCCCTGCCCCCCTGCCCCTCTCTCAGTACCCATAGTTCACCCCGGCGCAAACCTGCTGCCCTGCCCGGAGCCGCTCGGTCAGCCCCGGCTGCTTCCGCAGGTACCCCGCGCGGTCCTTCACGCCGTAAACGAACTCGTCGAGATAGGCCTGCAGCTTTGCTGGATCGCGGGAAATGTTCTCCCAGGCCACGTAGAACTCGTTGTCCCGGTCGTAGAAGCCCTGGGCGTAGGAGGGGTGCGCACCCCAGGGCTCCACCACCACCGCGTCCACGATCATTCCCGGGATCACCGTGCGATTGGGATCGGCCCGGATCACCGACTCGTCCACCAGCTCCTCGACCACCACGATCACCCGCTCGGAGGCGAAGGCGGCTTCCTTCTGCACGCCGAGGAGACCCCAGATCTGGGCATTGCCCTGGGCATCGGCGCGCTGGGCGTGGACGATCGTGACGTCGGGATTGAGGGCCGGGACCGTGGCCAGTTCCTCGCCGGTGTAGGGACAGGTGACGGTCCGGATCCGGGGGTTGGCCCTGGGCAGGTCTGTTCCCATGTAGTTGCGCATTACCCAGAAGGGGAGCCGGGCGGCGCCGGCCGACATCCGGCTTACCATGCCAAAGTGGGAGTATTCCTCGATCTCCAGCGGCGGCGTGCCCTTCTCGACGGCGCGCCGGAAGGCGTGCAGCGATCCGGCACCGGGGTTCCCGGCCCACGAGAAGACCAGCTTCCTGGCGCAGCCGGCGGCAATCATCTGGTCGTAGATCAGGTCCGGCGTCAGCCGGCAAATGGTGAGGTCCTTGCGCCGCTGGCGGATGATCTCGTGCCCCGCGGCGAAGCAGATCAGGTGGGTGAAGCCCTCGATGACGACGGTGTCGCCGTCCCGCACGTGGGCGGCGATGGCTTCGGACATCGAGAGGAGCTTGGAGCCGATATGAGTGGTCATGGGGTGCGGGCCAGGAGGTCCGGTCGGGGGAGAAAGCTACACCGCCGGGGCCGGCCCGCGAGCCCCGGATCGGGCGGTTGCCGACCCGGGGTGGCCGGAATGTCGCGGGCAGGTGCGCGGCTGGCTACCGGGCGACCAGCAGCCGGTACCCGCCGTAGGAATTGAACTCGTTCACCCCCTCCACCCGGAAGAGGTAGTTCCCGGTGGTGGGCCACACAAACGGCGCCCCGGTGTTGCTGTAGGTGATCACGGTGACCACCTGGCCGGTGGACTGGTCGATGATGGTGATGTGAGAATAGACCTCCAGCCCGGTCAGCGGAGGCCGCATCAGGACGCTCGTTGTGTCGCCGGCGTGCCCCGCAAATGTGAACTCGTCGATGTCGCCGGGATGGTCGATCGATTCCCCCTGCACGTCGACCCCCGCCACCAGCATCGAGGAGACCGATTCCGGCGCCCGATTGACCGGAGCCACCATCAAGACATACGGCCCCGTCGCGTCGGGAGACCCGTAGATCCACCACGGCGGTACCACGGGTTCGTCCACCTGGAGCCGGAGGACACCCCCGGCCGGGAAGGTCATCCGTCCGATGCCATAGGCGTATGTACCGCCCACCTTCACCACCGAGTCCCCCGAGGGAGCGAGGATCCTGATCTCGAAGTCGCCCATCCGCGCGAAATCGAGCGGGAGGGCGAACACGGCCACCTCGGCGCCCGGGGTCCCGGTCACCGTGAACCGGTCGAGGTCGCCGGGGTAGTCGAGTCCCTCCGAGGCGATCGAATCCCCAACGGAGATGACCGGCGGAGCGTGTTCCGGGAGGGTATCGGCGTGCTCGAGGTGGAACTGGTAGGTCCCTCGCGCTGAGAGGTTGAAGTTGTAGAGCGGATCGCTGTACGGGGGATTGACATCGACGAAATAGGGCCCGGTCGCCGGGAGGTCGACTCGCCTGCTGGACAGGGGATGCGCCCCGACAAAGATGCCGCCGTAGTTGACGGTGCTGTCGTCGACGGTCATGTGGAGGCCGCTCGGCGCCCCGGAGACCGAATCGGAGATCAGGAAATAGGACTGCCCGGACGCCGCGCTGAACCGGTAGCGATCCAAGTCACCAATCGGCGCAATCGATTCGCGGACAACCTGGCCTGGCACGATGTCAGGTGCGACCCCCTCGGGGTCAAACCGGATCAGGTTGGACTTGACCCGGTAGCCGATGGCCGGCCAGGAGGCGCCCCCCTGTTGAATACTCAGCAGGTAGGACCCTGGCGGAGTGACGAACGTCCCGCTGGAGGAGACCGAGTCGCCAAGGGAGTCGAGAGTGAATGCGAAGCCGCCGCCAAGGCTCGTGGTATCGGCGCCGGCGTGCCGCAGTACGGCCACCAGCGATGCACCCTCGCCGGCAGCCTTCCACGCCTGGAAGCTCAGGCCATCGCCGCCCGCCACGGTGAGGAAGAAGTCGTCGATGTCGCCAGGGAGGTCGATCCGCTCGTCGCCGATGCTGTCCCCGGGGGTGATCGCGGCCGGCGAGTGCTCGGGGAGGGTATCGATCCGGTAGAGGTACAGCTCATAGGGATACCCGAACTCGGGACCCGCGCCCTGTACCCGCACCCTGTAGTCGCCGTCCGCCTGTATCGTGAGCCGCCCGCTGTAGGTGTTGAAGAGGCCGACCGGGTCGTGCTGGCGGTATTCCTGTTCGAGGTGCCCGCCCCCCGGATCGAGGATGTCGATCCAGATGCTGCGGCCCGCCGGAACCTGGGTGAACAGCGTGTAATACTCGCCGGCGCGCGCCGTGAAGCGGAACTCGTCGAGGTCGCCCGAGACATCGACGGCTTCCTGCGTCGTGTCATTGATGTCGATCAGCGGCCCGTGGCTCTCGGGGGTGGCGTGGATGGAGTTGAGCCGCAGTCGGTAGCGACCCTGGAGGCGGCCCAGGTCGCCTGAGACCTCCACGGCATACCGCCCAGCCGCTGGAATGACGAACAGTCCGGAGCCATGCCGCCCGGCGCTCGTGGTGTCGGGCGTGACGTCCACAGATCGCGGATAGACGCCCGGGTCAGTCAGGATCGCGACATAGTGCCAGTAGGGCGGGCCATCGAGTGCCTGGAGGTCGAGGCTGAGGCTGTCCCCGGCAGCGGCATCGAAGACGAACCGGTCGAGGTCGCCGGGAAAGTCGAGCGCTGAGCTGATGGTGCTGTCGCGTGGGAGGACGGAGTCGGCGCCTTCGGGCCGCGCATCGACGTGGACGAGCAGGACCCGGTAACTCCCCGGCCGGATTGTCCCGCGCGGCAAGTCAAAGACGGCGGAGCCAACCTCCAATTCATAGTGCCGGTTCGCGGCAGCCACGAAGCGGCCTGTGGGATTGGCCGCCAGCGACACCGAGGGGCTGTCCGTGACCACCCCCGCGACCTGTGTCGCCAGCAGCCCGGTAGTGTCGTCACGAACGACGCCGTACAGGAGGCCAGGGACCGCGGACCCCGTTTGTTGGAGGTACACTGCGTATGACTGGCCCGCCTCGACCTGGAATCGGAAGCGATCGACGTCGCCGAGGGTTTCGAGCGATTCGCCCCCGTACCCCTCACCCGGGGCCAGGGTATCCTGTCCCGCCTCCGGAGCGACGGGGACGGGGTAGAGGAACAGCTTGGTCTTCGACCCGGCGGCGGCACCCACGTAGATCTGGTAGGTGCGCCCCACCTGGACCGGGAACGGGGGATAGGCACGGTGGGCAAGAAGTGGGGCCCCGTCGGCCACCAGCCGCATATGGGCAACCGTCACGTGCGCGGCGGAGTCCACCACATCCACCCAAGGACCATCGGATACCGCGCTCGTCTGGGCAAAGAGGTCCAGGATCTGGTCCTGCGCCGGGTGCAGGACGTACATGGTGCCCGTACCGAGGCTACCGGCGTCCACGGTGACCGTGTCTCCCACCTCGATCGGAATCGGGGTACCCGACGGTCGCTGACTCGGCCCCGCCGGATCGCTGCTGCACCGGACTCCGGCGAATGCCCCTAGCAGAAGGAGGGCGCCGCGCCTTGCCCAGGAGGGCGTGCGCGGGACGGCGCTCGATTTCATCGCGATACCCAGCTGGGCATCATCCCCTCAACCACGTCATGCAACGCCCCGTCTCGGAGCCGGGCGATCGCGACGTGAGTCTCCGCTCCCCGTTGGTGGGTCACGGCGATCATGGATCCATCTGGGGACCAGGAGCACGAGGTGATGAACTCATCGGCGGAAGCGGTGTCCGAGGTCAATTGACGCTGGCCTGAACCGTCGGAACGCATCGTCCACAGTTCACGATGCAGCCAACCTGGAGGGTACGGCTGGGGCCGTTGCCGGGTGAAAGCCAGTTGGGCTCCGTCCGGGGACCAGCAGGGGTTCCGGTCCTGGTACGCATCCGAAGTCAGCTGGACTCGACCTGAGCCATCCGCGTTCATCAAGAATATTCCCGCCGGACCATCCCCGGGGATCCCAAGGAAGGCGATCTTGCGACCATCAGGCGACCAAGTGGGGGATTCATTCTGCCCGGTATCCGAGGCCACCGTCAGTCGGGTCTGATGCGTGCCGTCTGACCGCATGGCGTAGATCGCAGTGTGTCCGAAATTGTTCGCACGATTGCTCACGAAGGCAATCGTACCACCATCCGGGGACCATGCAGAGTAGTAATTTGCCACCAAGAGGTTGTTGGTGTCGGCGGTCAGCGCCAACTGCGCCGTACCATCCGGATTCATCAGATAAATCTCCCCCTGGTTAGTCCGCCAGCTCGTGAAAAGGATCTTGGATCCATCCGGGGAAAGTGATGGCCAGAATTCGTTCGCGATGGAGGTAGTCAGCTGCACCGCGCCGGTGCCGTCCATATGTGCGAGGTAGATGTCGGCGTTGCCGTCCGGACCCGCGGAATAGAGGAGGTCATACACCGGAGTCGCCGACGGCGAATTGGACCCGTTGCAAGCGACACCCAGCACGCCCACGATCAACAGGCACCAGGTCGAAATCCTGTTGCGCATGAGTCCAGCACTCTGTTCGGGTATGGCCGGTTGCAGCCCTGACCGCCGACCTGTCCTTCGTGCCTTGATTCCCGATTCCTCTTCGATGCCCGGCAGTTCCCCGACGAATCGCGGGCCTCAGGTGGGGGACAATCTCACCCCGCGGCGCTATGGCGAAAACGAAGAACCTGTCGGCGCCTGGTAACAGCTGCCTGTCGCCTAAGGATACGGCCGATTTCACGAAATCCGGCCTAGGAAACATCAAATGCGGTGCGCAACCGGGCAACTACTCTTGCTGGTAGGGGGCCCAGCCACCCAGCAGGATTTCTCGATCCAACCCTGACCACTACCACCTTAGCAGTGTCGCCCCCGGCTACTGCCGCAGCCGCCAGAGCACCACCGGCAACACCGGGACGACGCGCAGGATGCAGGCGTACCCGAGAATGGCGCCGGCGAGAACCCCAGCCCGGTAGCCTTCCGGGTTCGTCCCCGACTGGGCCTCGTAGCGGATGATGTCTAGGCGGGATTTCCTCGAAGGAAATCCCATGGCCGGCGAGTGTTTCCGGGACCCCTACGGCTGCCAGCGCGGCGTCGACGCTACCAGGCCCTGGGTCACCACGACCTGACCGGTCCCGGTGGCGGTCATCACCCCCACGGCAGGGTCGTGCGCCGGGATCGCATCGCGGGTGCCATAGACCAGCTGCAGCCCATCGGGCGACCAGCGTGGCGCCGGGTCGATCGTGCCGTTGATCGAGTTCGGCTGGTGGAGGAGAATCGTGAGCAGGACGGTCCCGTCGCGGTTCGTCACCCCGACGTCTCCGGCGTCGTTGAGCCGGAATGCGAGTTGCGTAGCATCAGGCGACCACCGCATCACATCATAGAGCGGGACAGGGGGACAGCCGGCGCAGGTGAGGGTGAACGGCCTGAACCCGGTACCATCGGGATGCACCAGCCACATGCCGGAGGGCGACGGCGTTCCCATGAACAGAATGTCCCGGCCGTCGGGAGACCACTGCACCCGGCAGGCGGAGGCCGCGACAGTGAGCCGCTGCTGATGGCTGCCATCGGCGTCCATCACCCACAGCTGCTCACAGGAAGAGGTCTGCCGCACGAACGCGACCTGGCGGCCGTCGGGAGACCACTCGGGATACAGCAGGTCGGCACCGCTCATGCCGGCGAGCTGGCGGAATCCGGTGCCGTCTGGGTGCACGATTGCCAGGGCGCCCGGGTGCGAGGTCGTCGTGTACAGAATCGCCAGACCATCGGGAGACCAGCGCAGCCAGCCCGACGCGTCGCTCCGGAGCGAGTCGAGTCCGGTGCCGTTCGCGTTGATGACGTACAGGCTGGACGGGACGCCGAAGCCGAAGTCGTACCCTCCGATGAGCGCAATCTGGCTCCCGTCGGGCGAGTACTCGTACTCCTGGACCGTGAAGTTGTCCGGAGTGATGGTCACCAGGGCCGAGCCGTCGGGGTTCATGCTCTGGAGTGCGAAAATACTGGGCACGAACGCCGTGCTGATGTTCTGGAGGAAGGCGATCCGGCGATTGGCGCGGAGCAGGGGCTGGAGAACGACGAGATCCACCGAGCCAAGTCCGGCCCCCGCCGCGGCGGTGATCGTGGCCGTGCCGACGCTGACCGCCGTGACCAGGCCCGTGGCGGTGACCGTCGCGATCCCCGGATTCAGGGAAATCCACCCGGCCGCGAGACCAGGAACTGCCCCGCCGGCATTGTCCGTCAGATGACTGCCAAGCGAGAGCGTGTCTCCGACAAAGAGGCTGGGCAGCCGGGGATCGATGTTGACCACGGGTGCCGCAAAGACCGTCGCGGTGGCCGATTTCCCTTCCGACGTCGCCGTGATGGTGGTGGATCCCATCGCCCGGGCGGTAACACTCCCGGAGGAATTGACCTGCACGATGCTGGTGTCAGCGCTCGACCAGGTCACCAGCCGACCGGTAATGTTCGCGCCAACCGAGTCGCGGAGGCTCACTCCCAGCTGCTGGCTGGCCAGGAGGATGACAGTGTCCACCGCCGGGGTGATGACGACGGTGTCGACCGGCAGGGAACTCGAGGGGTTGGTGACGGTCGGCGAGCAGGCCCCGAGGGTCCAGGCGAGCGCAGCTGCCGTCGCGATAGAGAGCTTGCTACCACAGCGATCGAGGCTCATTCGCGCCTCCGGGACTCGGGCTGAACGGTGACGACGGCGAGAACTGGGGACACGACTATGGTAATACAACTGACCCCGTGGGAGCGCTGGCAGCTCCCACGCCGATCCTTCTGAAGGGTCCGCCGCGCCGCCTGGCCTAGGTCTCACCATCAGAGACGTGCAGGCACGTCCCGGGCTGGATCACGCTAGCGGCGCAACCACACCATGTACTGACGGCCTGCGACGCCCCACACCCGAATGACGTACTCGCCGTCGTGCGGCAGCGCGATCTTGACCGTTGCGCCCGGGTACGCGAACTGATCAGGATCATCATCGGCGATGACCTGATTGGTCGTCGGATCGACGATCTGGACTACCTCGTGCGGTGGGAACGGGGGAGTGTTCAAAGGTACGTCGGACACATAGGCAATGAGGCTGTCGCCCGTGACGCCGGTATAGCGGAACTCGTCGATGTCACCACAGTTGTCGATTTTCTCGCCGACGTAGAGAGAATCTACGACCAGCGCCACACCCAGGGTCTCGGGTGGCCGGTGGACCGCGTGGACTGTCACTCCATAGCTCCCCGTCGTCTGGGGAGGCTCCGCCCCGCGGGACTCCCTGACCTGGATGCGTGCGATGCCTGAGGGCCCCAGTGAATACGGGTTGCCATACCCCGCGGTGCAAAGCCTGGAGTCCGCAGTCAGCGTCACCGTCGCGCTGTCACCAGCGGCCGCAAGGAGTTGAACGTCAAGGTACGGGAGATAGCCAAGCGGAGGAAACGCGGGACTGATGTCGAGTGCGAATTCGGTGTCGGCGATCGACGTGAAGGTGAACCGGTCCAGGTCGCCGGGGGTGTCGAGGCCGTCCGAGATGCTCGCGCTGTCCCCGGTGACGATCACCGGCGGATCGTGTTCCGGCATGGTATCGCTGGGGACGAGGATGAAGCGATACGGCCCCTGTTCCAGCGGGTCGAGCCCGCTGGCAGGAGTGCTGAGCCGCAGTTCATAGAGCCCGGACGATGGCAGGTCGAATCGCCCGGTCTCACGTCCGCCGCCTGGTCGCGGGGCCGTGTGGGTCACATACGGGTAGAGCAGGTCGAGCGTCGTTGGCGTGAAGCTGCCCGGCAGGGTATCGAAGACCAGATTGAAGGATTGGTTGACCAAGCCGCGGAAGACGTACCGGTCCACGTCGCCCAGAGGGGTGAGTGCCTCGGAAACCACCTCGCCGGGGGTCATTGTGTCCGAACGAGTCTCCACTCCGTAGGAAATCGAGTCGAGGATGATCGCGTATGGTGAGCCGCCTGCCGCGTAGGGGTCGGGAATCAGGCGGAGCGAGGCGCTGGACTGCCCCGCGAGCGGTATGAGGCCGGTCAGTGCGAGGTACGTCCCGTCGCCCTGGTCGACCTCCTTGAGTACCCCTCCAAGGATACTTCCATCTGGTGCCAGCAGCCCTATCGATGAGTTCCCTGATGCAGCACTTCCGCGGACCCGGATCGACAATGCATCGGCGGCGGGGAGGTGTACGGCGAACGAATCAATGTCGGAGGGACGTTCCACTGTTTCGACCGTCATGCTGTCTCCGGCAGCGAGCGTGCCGGTGAAACGCTCTGGACGGGGATCGATCCGGTAGAGGTACAGCCAGTACGGTCCGATGGCGATCGGATCATCTCCCTGGACCCTGACCCGGTAGCTCCCAGTCACGGGCATCGGCGACGAGTAGTCGAAGTTGCCGATCAGGAGGGTCCCATCGGGCTTGAAGAAAGTGATCCGGAGGCCCGCCACTCCCCCGAGGAACGGCCGGATCCGCTCGCCGGCCTGCAAGTTCACGGTGAATTCGTCGATGTCCTGAGGGACATCCAGCCTCTCGCCCACCAGGGAATCGTCAAGCGCCAGCCCGAGCGGAAGCGCCTCCGGCCGCGAATCGATCGGAGCGAGCAGAAGCCGGTAGGCCCCGAGCGTGGTCGGACCATCGGAGGTCACCCGCACGCTGTACGTGCCAGTCGCAGGCAACTGGATCGGCTTTGCCGTGTGTGGCAACAGCGCCGTTGTGTCAGGGAAGGAAGCGACCGAGCCGAGCAGGGCGCCCGTGGGGCCGGTGAGTGTGGCGGTCAGCCGGACGATCGAGTAGGCCGGGCCGATGAACTGCAGGCAGAGGTTTACCCATTGCCCCGCCTGTGCCGCGATCGTGTAGGCGTCCGAGTCCCCCGGAACATCGATGGACTCACCCGCGACCGTATCGCCAGCTACCAGGGCTCCAGATACCCGTTCCGGCCCCGGCGAAAGACGGAAGAAGAGAAAGCGATAGGGACCCAGACTCGAGGGACGCGCTCCTTGGATCCTCACGCGGTAGGTGCCGCCGGCGGGGGTCGTAAAGAGGGGGGAATTGTAGTCGAAGATCGACTGCGTCAGGCCTGGTGCGACCACTCGGGCCACGACCAGCCCGGCGGGATCGATGACCTGCGCCACGACGCCCTGCCCGGTCCCCTGCGGGGCGAAGCTCCTCACGAAGAGGCGAAACTGGTCCCCTGCCACCGCGGTGTAGGTGAATTCATCCAGGTCGGCGACGTCGTCCAGCCTGCCATCGACGGAGTCTCGCCCCGTCAGGATGGATGACCCGGACTCCGGAGCTGTATTGATGTAAGCAAACCGGAACTGGTAGCGACCGCTGCCGAGCAGCCCGGGCGCCGGCGGAACGGCGACGCCGGTCACCGTCACCAGGAATCGGCCGGAGCGTGGAAGCGTCAGGGTGGCCGCGGCACCGGCGAGTCCGAGCGAGTCGGCAACGTTCGACAGCTGCACCAGCGGAGTCGCCGAGCCGGCGGTGTCGGTGATGCTCAGTGAGAGTGCTCCCGGCGCCTGCCCATCCTGTCCCTGGAGCTCTGCCACGACGAGGTCGCCGGCCTGCCCGGAGAAGTGGAATTCATCCACGTCCGCGGAGGTCGCGAGCGATTCTCCCGAGTAGGTCGGGCCGACCGTGACCGTGTCTCCCCGCGACTCAGGGGCCGGATTGGTCTGGTAGGCGAGCAACCTGAACCTGACCGCCCCCCGAGTCGCCGGCCGTACCTCGATCAGGTAGGTGTGTCCCAGCCCGCCCGGCATGAGACGGGTCCGGTAGCCCAACAAGGGACGGGAAGCGCCGGGGGCAGAGAGGGTCGTGATCACCGTGCCCGTGACCGAGTCGCGCACCAGGAGGGCCGGATTGCCGGCGGTTACCTGGAAATAGACCGCCCAGTCCGCATCGAGGGGGGGGTGCACCGCATAACGGAGGAGGGTGTCGCCGGCGGCGAGGGAGTCCGCCACCGAGTCTCCGAACGCGACTTGCTGCACCGGCCTGCCGGGCGGCGTCGGCCCGCCACCGGAATCGACGCCGCAGGCCAAGCCGAGGCTCACCGCGCCCACAACCAACAGCTTACGGGCAGCCGGGCCCGGGCGAGCGGCGGCGAACTCCGATCCCAGCCAGCCATCAGCGGCTGGGTGGCGATACCGGCGACTTGTCATGAACCGTCTTCCGGGCCGGGGAGGGGGAGTAATCGGCAGCGTGGCTGACGCTCGGGATGGGGACGGGAGCAAGAGTGCGGCATCGACCAGAGGGCCGCGGCCACGGCTCTCCGAGTGACAGCGACGCAGGGACAACATTGGGTGCGGGCCAGCACGCCGCAAGCTACCAGCTACCGCAGTGTCAGTTTCTTGACACTTCAAGGGAAATTGTCGCGACGACCGGCTGACCATACGCCGCTGATGTCACCCCGATCGCTCTGCCTCCAGCTCCGCCACCAGCAGCTCGCAGGCATCAGTCAGATGGGCATCGAGTACCTCCGCGGCGCGCTCGGCGTCGCCGGAGGCCGCCGCGGCGAGCAGGTCGCGGTGCTCGCGATCGAAGGTGTCGCGGTGCTTGAGCATCAGCCCGTGAGACAGCCAGTAGCGGTCCACGCGCCGGAGCAGCCCCTCGATCAGCTCCTTGAGCCGGGGACGGTCGTCGAGATCGTAGATCGTCCGGTGAAACTCGACGTCGAGCGAGCCCCATTCCGCTCCGTCGGTGGCGCGCTCGGCCTGGTCGAGGATCTGGCCGGCCCGGGCCAGGACGGCGGGTGAGAGATGGGCCACTGCGCGACGCAGCGCCGCCGTCTCGAGGATCGATCGGATCTGGTAGATCTCGGTGATTTCACCGGGCGTCAGCGCGGTCACGGTGGCGCCCCGGTTGGCCTGGTAGGTGACCAGGCCCTCGGCCTCGAGCTGCCGCAGGGCCTCACGCACGGGGATGTGGCTGACCTTGAACTGGGCCGCGATCTCGTCCTGGGGCAGCGGCTGGTTGCCCCGCAGCTGCCCGGTGGTGATCGCCTCCCGCAGCGCGGCGGCGACCAGTTCGTGGGTCGCCTGGCGCGGGGTTCTGGGACTTCGACTAAGGACGCGGTTCAGGTCCAAAGGTCATTGCTCAGCGAATAGAGTGTACAGCCACAGGCACTTGCGAGATCATATATTATATATTATCGTTTCCTGCGTCAACCGCGCGATCGCCGGCTCCAGGCCCTGGACCGACGAGGCGCATGGCGTGCGCGCCCCCAAGCAGGCAGGACGAGATGACCCGCAACCCAACCGGCCCCGTGGCCGGTCAGCCGATTGCCTATCCCCTGACCCGCGAATTCGTGGAGCCGGACTGGAACCGCTTGCCCGGCTTCCGCGGCGTCTCCCGCGAGGACTGGGAAAGCGCGCTCTGGCAGCGCCGGCACACGGTCAAGAACCTCATGGAGTTCAAGGCCGTCTTCGGCGACCTCCTCCCCGACACCCTCGCCGACAGCATCGCGCGGGATCACGAGGAGCGCGCCACGATGTCGATGCTGATTCCCCCCCACATGCTCAACACGATGAACGCGGGCAACCTGTGGGAGGATCCGGTGCGCCGGTACATGGCGCCCGCTTTCGAGGACCGGCGCCAGGACTGGCCCAACCACCCCATGGCTTCGCGCGACAGCCTGCACGAAGCCGACATGTGGAAGGTGGAGGGGCTGACCCATCGCTATCCGACCAAGGTGCTGGCCGAGATGCTCTCGACCTGCCCGCAGTACTGTGGCCATTGCACCCGGATGGACCTGGTCGGCAACGACGTGCCCCAGGTCGACAAGCTCAAGTTCGTGACACCCCAGAAGGAGCGCCACGAGCAGATCCTCGACTACCTGCGGAAGACGCCGGCGGTGCGCGACGTCGTGGTCTCGGGCGGCGACATCGCCAATCTCCCGATCACCACGCTGGAGCCCTTCGTCTCGGCGCTGCTCGACATCGAGAACATCCGCGACATCCGGCTGGCCAGCAAGGGCCTGGCGGGGCTGCCCCAGCATTTCCTGCAAGACAGCGTCATCGAGGGGCTGGAGCGGCTGGCCAAGAAGGCCTTCGATCGTGGGGTCGACCTCGCCCTGCACACCCATGTCAATCACGCCGAGCAGGTGACGCCGCTGCTGGCCAAGGCGACCAGAAAGCTGCTCGAGATCGGCTTCCGCGACGTGCGCAACCAGGGCGTCATACTTCGCGGGGTGAATGCGACACCCGAGGCGCTGCTCGAGCTCTGCTTCATGCTGCTCGATCACGCCAAGATCATGCCCTACTACTTCTACATGTGCGACATGATCCCCAATTCCGAGCACTGGCGGCTCGGGGTGTTCGAGGCCCAGCAGCTTCAGCACGACATCATGGGGTACCTGCCCGGCTTTGCCACGCCCAGGATCGTTTGCGATGTGCCGTTCGTGGGCAAGCGCTGGATCCACCAGGTCGCCGAGTACAACCGGGAGAAGGGCATCAGCTACTGGACCAAGAACTATCGCACCGGCATCGAGTGGGATGATCCGGAGGCGCTGCACCGGAAGTACGAGTATTTCGACCCGATCTACCTGCTCCCGGAGGCCGGCCAGCAGTGGTGGCGCGAGCACGGCGCCCAGATGGCCGCCGCCGGAGTCCAGGCATAACCAGGCTTGGGACCTTCACTAGCCGCAGACGAGCGCAGATGAACGCAGCAATACACTGAACGGTCAGGTTGTTCAGCGCACAGACATTTGCCGGAAGACGGACTATCTGCGTTTTCTGCGTTCATCTGCGGCTTGTTGCTGTTGAATTATCCAACTATTCGCAGGGCACACCATTTCGCGTGAAGAGATCTCCCATGGCAACTCGAGACTACCCCCGCATCGTGGTGACTCCCCCCGGCCCCAAGGGCAAGGCGATCGTGGCCCGGGACGAGCAGTGGACCTCGACCTCCTATATCAAGGAGTACCCCCTGGTCATCGCCGGCGGCAAAGGAGCGATGGTCGAGGACGTGGACGGCAACCGGTACATCGACTTCATGGCCGGCATTGCCGTGAGCTCGACCGGGTACAACCACCCGAAGGTGGTAGCCGCCATCAAGGAGGCCGCCGAGAAGTTCCTGCACATCTGCGGCACCGATTTCTATTTCGAGGGTTTCGCCGCGCTGGCCGAGCGGCTGGCCAGGCTGGCCCCCGGCAAGAGCAAGAAGCGGGTCTTCCTGTCCAACTCGGGCACCGAGGCGGTCGAGGGGGCCATCAAGCTGGTCCGCAATCACACCCGGCGGCCGGCGCTGATCGCCTTCCAGCAGTCGTTCCACGGCCGGACCTACGGGGCGATGAGTTTGACCTCGAGCAAGGCCAAGCAGCATGCCCATTTCGGCCCGCTGCTGCCCGAGGTCTACCATGTCCCCTACGCCAATCCCTACCGGATGGGCGGGCCCGAGGCGGCCATCGTGCAGTCACTCGGCGCCATCGAGGATCTGTTCACCCGGCAGGTCGCACCCGATGACGTGGCGGCCATCTTCCTGGAGCCGATCCAGGGCGAGGGTGGCTACGTGGTGCCGCCAGACGGTTTCCTCCGCGCCATCCGGCAGCTCTGCGACAAGCACGGGATCCTGATGGTCTGCGACGAGGTGCAGAGCGGCGTCGGCCGGACCGGCAGGTGGTGGGCGTCAGAGTGGGAGGGCGTCGAGCCCGATATCCTGATCTCCGCCAAGGGGCTGGGCTCCGGCATGCCGATCGGCGCGATGATCGCCAAGGAGTCGGTCATGACCTGGGAGTCGGGCAGTCATGGCTCGACATTCGGCGGCAACCCGGTGAGCTGCGCCGCGGCGCTGGCCACCCTGGACGTGATCGAGCCGCTGCTGCCCCAGATCCAGAGGATCGGCGACCGGCTCCAGGCGGGGGCCCGGAAGCTCCAGGAGAAGTACGCCTGTATCGGCGACGTCCGCGGCCGGGGCCTGATGGTCGGCGTCGAGTTCGTGAAGGATCGCACGACGCGGGAGCCCTACCCCGAGCTGATTGATCGCCTGACCGAGCGGGCCTTCAAGAAGGGGCTCCTCCTCCTCGGCTGTGGCAAGAGCACCTTTCGCTTCGCCCCACCGCTGGTCCTGGACGAGTACGACGTGGATACGGGGCTCGGGATCCTGGATGAATGCCTGAAGGAGGAGGACTGAACTCGGGGGGGCAGGGGGGCAGGGGGGCAGGCCGAATACGATGAACCCTCGGGCGACATCTGCCAGAGGGTTCATTTGTTTCTTTCTGCGTTTTCTGCGTTCATCTGCGGCTAACTCTTTGCCAATCTCGACAAGACGACCGCGGCACGCTTGATCTGGATCGGGAACGAGGTCATGTCGGCGTACTCGTCAACGGTATGGTCGCCGTGGCCCTTCATGCCGAGCCCGTCGATGATCATCGGGACGAGATCGGCGATGAACGAGACGTCTGCCGCTCCGGCCCGGTTGGGATCCACTGCCGAGACGGGGCCGAAGCCGAGGTCCTGGCTCACCGTGTCATAGAGCGCGAGGAGCCGCCGGTTGCCCTCGGTGGGGGCCATCGGTGGATAGCCATCCTCGAACGCCAATACGGCCGACGCGTGGGCCAGCGAATCGTCCACTACCGCCTGCATCGCCACCTTGGCCTGCTCGCGCTGTCCGGCCGAGATGGTGCGAAGATCGCCGGTCGCCGTCGCCAGCTCCGCAATCACGTTGTCCTTGCCGAACGCGGTGCCGCCCGAATGTCCGGCATCGTAGTCCACCAGCGTGCCACCCAGCACCACGCCCGGGTTGAAGGTCAGAAACTCTTCGCCGGCCAGCCTGGTGCGCCAGCCATCGAGGATCCGGGCGATCTCGAAGATGGCCCCGGAGCCGATGTCGTCCCGGAAGATCTGCGACGAATGCGCCGGCGTGCCCTTCGCCTTGAGGGTCCAGCTGCTCGTGCCTCGGCGCGCGATCACGATGTGACGGGGGTCGCCGTCGGCGTCCTCAAATCCGAGGGCAGCGTCGGCACCCTGGGCGGCGTCGCGCAGCGCCTGGCGGGCCAGCTCCTGCGGCTCGCCGGTCAGCTCCTCGTCGCCGTCCAGGACGACCGTGATCCGGAGCCGGTCAAGGACTCCTGTCGCCGCCAGTGCCTTCAGCGACTGCAGCATGATCACGTCGCCCCCCTTCATGTCGAGGGCGCCGGGGCCGTTGGCGGCGGTATCCCCGATCCAGGTCAGCTTCTGGAACGGGCTCTCCGGTTCGAAGACGGTATCCAGGTGGCCGATCAGCACCACCTTCGGCCCCTTGTTCCCGCGCGCGGCCACCAGGTGCCCCGCCCGGTTGAACGGCGCACCGTCGATCCAGCTCGTTGTGAAGCCCAGGGCGTCGAGTTCGGCGCGGAAGATGTCGCCCACGGCCCGGACTCCGGCAAAGTTCATTGTCCCGCTGTTGATGTTGACCACGCGTTCCAGCAATCTCCTGGCGTCGGCCATGTGGGCGTCGACGCTGGCCACGATCTGGCGCTCGGTCTTGGATGGGGTCTGCGCTTCCACACTTCCTCCCGCTTGAATCAGCGCGGCGGCCACGATCACGCCACGCCTCAGGGTCCTTGCCATTGGGTTCATCATCTCGGCGGCAGGTTGGCCGCAGGCGAGCGCAAATGAACGCAGAAACTGCCCGAATGCCTCCGACTAGGCGTCACGGTCGGGGGCCTCTCGTGGCAAGTATCCACCTCCAGCGACAGAGTCGATGGCCGCTGGCTGTGGATCTTTCTGCGTTGTCTGCGTTCATCTGCGGCTCCAACAAGCCCTAGAGATATCGGACCCAGGCAGCGGTCGACCGCGCCTTGTACCCGGCGTACCACCTGCAGGCCGGATACAAGGCGGCAATGACCCCGACTATCACAAGGTAGACAACCCCCAGCCCGAACCCGTAGCCCTCGAGCGGCCTGACCGGCGGATTGCTGTACAGCCAGGGATCCACCGACCCGGATTGCACCCGCGAGAGCACCAGCGCCACCAGGTGAATCAGCGGCACATGGAGCAGCCAGAAGAATAGCGGCACCTCGCCGAAGGTCCGGACAAAATCCGCCGCCTTCCCCTTCCAGCGGTCCAGCGACGGGAGCAGCGCCAGCGCCGGTCCGATCGTCATCAGCAGGAACAGGAGCGACGGCGGATACTTGGTCGTGTTCAAGAACGAGAGCACGGTCATCACCGGACTGGCCTGCGGCGTCCAGTGCCAGGGCTCGCCGTAGAGATTGACGGCCCTGAGCACGATGAACAAGGCCATCATCCCGAGCCCCAGCCTCCGCAGTGCCGGCCCCCCACCGGGTGCGGCGACCAGTGGTCCGAGCAGGTATCCCGCCGCCATGACCGCGAACCAGGGCACCAGCGAATAGAGCGCGAAGAAGAAGAGCCCGCCGCCTGGCGAAACGCCTCCCGGCACGTGCAGGATGGTCCACAGCCAGGCGAGACTCCCCCAGCTCTCGGGCGCGACACCATCCAGCGCGTTGTGGCCCAGAATCGTCAGCAGCACGATGGCCAGCACCGTCGCCCGTGGCAGCCGGATCAGCCCGGCCAGCGCGATCATTGACCAGCCCAGCGCCCAGAACACAAGCAGCCCGGTGTAGCCATAGTCGAGATTGAACTGCCAGCTGAACCGCGCCACCGTGAGCTCGAGCAGAATGAGCCAGACCCCTCGCGTGAAGAGGAACCGGCTCACCTCCGCGCGGCTCCTCCCGCCCTGCAGCGAGAGGGAGGCCCCCACCCCCGAGAGCAGCATGAACAGCGGGGCGCAGAAATGGGTGACCCACCGGGTGAAGAACAGCGGCACCGTGGTCCGGTCCATGTCGGTCGGATCGAAGTGGGCGTTGGAGAGGAAATACCTGACGTGGTCGATCACCATGAGCAGCATGACGATGCCGCGCAGGACGTCGACCCCCGCCAGCCGCCGCTTCATCCCTCGACGACCGTCCGGCTCTGCTCCCGCACGAACTGCTGCACGTACCAGGGGCCGCACCCGCCCTTGCCGCTGGAGCCTGACCCCTTCCACCCGGTGAAGGGCTGCGCACCGGGCCAGGCACCGGTCGTGGCACCGCTCCGCTTGTTGACGTAGCAGACCCCCGCCTCGACTTCGTCGAAGAAGCGCTCGATCTCTTCCTTCCGGCCGGTGAAGAGCCCCGCGGTCAGGCCGTATTCCGCCTTGTTGCTCTCCGCGATGGCTTCGTCGAACGAGCCCACCTCGCCCACGGCCAGGAAGGGAACGAAGAGCTCCTCGAAGAAGAGCGAGCTGGCCAGCGGCAGCCGCGCGATGGTCGGTGCCACGAAATGTCCCTTGTCGAACACTCCACCCTTGAGCCGCTCGCCGCCGACGAGGATGCTCCCCTCCTTCCTCGCCTGCTCCACCGCGCCCGACCACCGGGCCACCGCCTTCTGGTTGATCACGGGGCCGAAATAGACGTCCCGCTCCGTGGGATCACCCATCCGGATCGCCTTGGTCTTTTCCAGCAGCTTCGCGGTGAACGCCTCGGCGACCTGCCGGTGGACGTACACCCGGCTGGTCGCACTGCACTTCTGGTTCTGCAGGCTGAAGGCCGAGCGCATGACCCCCTCGGCGGCGGCATCGAGATCGGCGGTCTCCGTCACGATCGTGGCGTTCTTGCCGCCCAGCTCCATCAGACAGGGCTTGACCCACTTCTGGCTCAGCCCGTGGAAGATCCGCATCCCCACCGTCTTCGAGCCAGTGAACACCACTCCATCCACCCCCGGGTGCTGCCACATCGAGTCACCCATGATGGAGCCGTGCCCTGGCAGGAAGCTGAACACCCCAGCCGGCACCCCCGCGTCGCGATAGACCTCGTACAGCTTGAGCCCGGTCCACGGGGTGTCCTCGGCCGGCTTGTAGATGACCGCGTTGCCGGTCATGAGCGCGGAAGACGACATGCCGGTGGACAGCGCCAGCGGGAAATTGAAGGGCGCGATGCAGGCAAAGACGCCGTAGGGCCGGAGGACCTCCGTGTTCTTCTCGATCGGCGTCATCGGGGCCATCGGGCGGATGAAGCCGTGGGCCTCCTCGACCTGGTTCACGTAGTAGTCGATCAGGTCTGCTGACTCCTCGGCATCGCCCATCGCCTCGAGGCGGCTCTTGCCCACCTCGAGGCTCATCGTCGCGGCGAGGTCGAACTTCCGCTCGCGGATCAGTGCCGCCGCCTTGCGGAGGATCGCCACCCGTTCCTGCCAGGGCCGCCGGGCCCACGCCACCTGCGCCAGCCTGGCGGCCCTCACCGCCTGGTCGATCTGCCCCGGTCCGGCCGCGGCAAAGGTGCCCAGCACCACGCTCGTGTCGATCGGCGAAGTGTCGACGATCGGGTCGCCGCCGCCTGAGCCCTCGACCGGCCGGTCGTTGATGTAGAGGGGATACCGCTTGCCCAGGTTGCCGCGGATCGCGGCCAGTGCGGCGTCGAACGCGCGGTGGAACGCCTCCATGTCCACGTTGGCGGAGGTGTAGGTGATCTTCTGCTGCGCTGCGGTGGCACTCATGCTCAGTTCCTCAAGCCGTTGAGCCATTGTTTGAAACGCAGAGACGCAGAGGGCTTCAGGCGATTCCCCGCATCATCGTTCATTCCAGCAATGGCGGTTGTAGGTCTTACTCGTTGAAGCTCCGATCCCTCTGCGTCCTCTGCGTCTCTGCGTTTTTCACTTCATGCGATCCAAAGCGGCCGAGAAGCGTGCCACAAGGTCGTCGATCTCCGCCTCGGTGATGATGAACGGCGGCGCCAGCATCGCCAGGTCGCCCAGGTCGCCGTCGGCCTGGCCGGTGTTGGGCCAGGTCATCAGCCCCTCCGCCAGCGCCGCCTCGGCGAACGACTCCGCGAACTTCCGCTTCCGGGAAAACGGCCGCCGCGTGGCCCGGTCCTCGACGAATTCAATTCCCGCCAGCAGCCCCCGGCCCCGGATATCGCCCACGACCTCGTGCTGCTTCAGCGCCTGGAGCTTCTGGTGAAACACGGGGCCCATCGCCGCACAGCGCTCGACCAGCCTGTGGGAACGGATGTATTGCACCGCCGCCAACCCGCCGGCGCAGAGCACCGGGTGATGGGAGAAGGTCTGCGCGTGCAGGAACGCCCCGCTCCCCCTGGCGATCACGTCCGTAATCCGGCGCGGCGCCAGCAGCGCAGATACCGGGGCGTAGCCGCCCCCGATCCCCTTGCCCATCGTCATCAGGTCGGGCACCACACCATACTGCTCGATGGCCGTCCAGGTTCCGGTCCTCCCGGCGCCGGTCAGTACCTCGTCAGCGATGAACAGCACCTGGTGCCGGTCACAGATCTCGCGGACCCGGCGGAAATAGTCGGCGCGGGGCACGGAGGCCCCAGTGCTCGACCCCCCCACCGGCTCGGCGATGAAGGCGGCGACAGAGTCCGGCCCCTCACGAAGAATCGTCTCCTCGAGAATGGACCCACTGCACACCGGGCACTCAGTACCCCGTTCCACCGCTCCCTGCTCCCTGCTCCCTGCTCCCTGACAGGGACACCGGTAGGAATAGGGCGCAGGAATCCTGACCACCTCGATCAGCCATCCCTGGTAATAGGTCTTGTACTGCTCCCGCGCCGACGCCGAGAGCGCGAGGATGGTGTTCCCGTGATATCCGGGGCGGAGCGCGATGATCTTCGTCTTGTCTGTCCTGCCCTGCTCGTTCCAGTACTGGCGCACCAGCTTGAGTGCGGCCTCGACCGCCTCGGAGCCGCTGCCGAGGAAGTAGGCGTACTCGAGATCACCAGGGGCGAGGTCGGCCAGTTCCGCCGCGAATTGTTCCACCGGCTCGTGAGTGAACGCGGTGCCGTTGACGTATGCCACCCGGGCCGCCTGCGCCGCCATCGCTTCGCCGATTTCGGTCAGGCCGTGACCCAGGTTGGCGACGAACGCCCCTCCCGAGCCGTCGAGATAGCGCTTGCCGTCTTCATCGATGAGAAAGCACCCCTCGCCGCGAATGATGCGCGGATAGGAGCGATTCAGCTTCCGGTAGAAGACATGGCCTTCGGGATAGTGCGACTGGGGCACGGCGGATCGGAGCAAGTGGTGAAACGACAGGGAGTTGGCGGCCTCGACGAGGGCTCCGACCCCTCGGGAGCGCGTGGAATCTGATCGGGGGGCCCCGGAGACGCCAGAGGAGGCAGCGGCACGCCGGCCCTCCCGGCGCCACCCTTGCGGAGCGCCCGCCCGGCAGCATACTAGGCACGCGGGACCCGCCTGCAACACCCGAGGGCAGATCCAATGCATCCCTTGTACGGTCGTCAGATCTTCGCCGTGGACGGCGAGGTCTACTACTGGGAAGATGTCGTACTCTTCGCCCTGGCAACGGGGCGCTGGGATGCGCTCGAGCGTGCCACCCGGCAGGGGATGCAGGCGTCCGCCCAGTGGGAGCGGAGCGGCCAGGCTTCGCCGCAGGACGAAATCGACGCGGCCGCCCAGGAGTTCCGCTACGACCGCGACCTGATCACCGCCCGCGAGACCGAGGCCTGGCTCGAGGCCCGCGGGCTGGGGGTGCGAGAGTGGATGGCCCACATCCGCCGGCAGGTCCTCCGACGCCTGCCGCCCCCCGCCGGTGCGGCACCGGCCCCGTCGCCCGATTCGCGCGAGGTGGAGGATGCCCTCCGCGTCGACCTCCTCTGCTCCGGCGAAGGAGGCCCGCTGGCCCAGCGGCTGGCCGAGCGCGCGGCGGCGTGGCACGCCGCAAAGGCCGGCGGGATTCCGGACCCGGCGCCCGGTGCCGCTCCGCCCGCCCCCACCCGCCTGACGGACAAGATTCTCGCCGACCGACTGCCCAGCCTGTCGCTGCCCAGGGCCCACGAGCGGATCCGCCTCCTTGCCGAGGTGGACCGCGGCTTCGACCGCTTCCAGGTGATGGCCCTCACCGATGCGGCGCTCGACAAGGAAGTCGGGCGCCGTCGTCTCGAGTGGATCCGCATCGATTGCCGGGCGCTGGGCTTCGACTCCGAGGCCCGGGCCCGCGAGGCCGCCCTCTGTGTCCGCGAGGACGGCCTCTCGCTCGACACCGTGTCGGCCGACGCCCACGTCGCTCCGCACGACTCACGCTTCTTCCTGGAGGAGATGGACCCCGACCTCCGCCCGGTCTTCATGGCGGCCAAGCCGGTGGACCTCGTGGGGCCGGTGCTCTACGAGGGGAGCCATACCCTGTTCCGCATCCTCGACAAGGTGCTGCCCACCGGAACCGATCCGGAGGTCCGCCGCCGGGCCGAGGCCAGCGTGCTGGCCCGGGCGGTGGCCGACGAGGTCCAGCGCCGGGTCCGCTGGCTGGGGCCGACGTGAGGAGTCCGGCGTGACCGTCGAAAGCCGCGAAGCCGCCCTGCAGAACCTGGCGGTGCTGGACTTCCTCCCCGCCGACGTGCGGGAGCTGGTCACGGCCAGCTTCGTCCCCGCCACCTACACCTTCGGCCAGGAGATCGTGCGCGAGGGCGATCCGGCCGACGCCCTCTACGTGCTGGTCGGCGGCCGGGCGCGGGTGCTGAAGAAGGGAGAGAGCGGCGACGAGATTTCCCTGGGCGCCCTCCGGCCCGGCGACACCTTCGGCGAGGCGGGGCTGCTGGAGCGGGCGGTCCATCCCGCCACGGTGCGGGCCAGCAGCGATGTCGAGGTGTTGCGCCTCGACCGCTCGGTGTTCGATGCCCTCCTCCGGGAACGCGCCGACGTCCGTCAGTATCTCGAGCTGCAGAACCGCAATCGCCACCTCCAGCACTTCTTCCGCCAGTTCAACGTCTTCACCCAGCTGCCGCCCGAGGCACTGGCCGAACTCCTGGCCGGGCTCGAGCCGGTCGACGTCGAGACGGGCGAGGTGATCATCCGCGAGGGCGACCCGCCCGGTCCGCTCTACATCCTCGAGGACGGCCGCTGCCGGGTCCACATCGGCATGGGCGACCGGCGGCGCAACGTCGCCTTCATCCGGCAGGGGGAGTTCTTCGGCGAGCTGTCCGTCTTCCGCGGCCACCCGCGCGAGGCCACGGTCGAGGCGGTGGCACCCTGCCGGCTGCTCCGCCTGACCCGGGAGCTCTACGCCGACCTGCTCGAGCGCTACCCCAACTTCCGCGAGAGCATCGAGGAGCGGATCGAGCAGTACGACTTCCGGCACACCGCCCAGATCCCGATCGACTTCTACCGCGAGATGCTCCCCGCCGACGCGAGCGTCCAGGAGAAGGTCGGCGAGAGCCAGGTGGACCAGACGGTCGAGATGCGGCTGCCTGAACCGGGCGCCCCTGCCGCCCCCCGACCCTCGGTGGCCGCCCCCGGGCCCGGCGAAACGCCCTTCGCCGACGACCAGGGACGTTTCGTCAAGAGCGGCAGGCGGATCCGCCGCTTCCCCCACCTCTGGCAGATCGACGAGATGGACTGCGGGGCCACCAGCCTCGCCATCGTCTGCCGCCACTTCGGCAAGTCGATCAGCCTGGCCCGGATCCGCCAGCTGGTCCACACCTCCCTCGACGGCGCCAGCCTCAAGGCCATCTGCGAGGGCGCCAACGAGCTCGGCCTCGCCGCCCGTGCGGTCAAGACCTCGATGTCCAGCCTCGACCAACTGCCTCTCCCGGCGGTCATCCACTGGGAAGGCAACCACTGGATGGTGCTCTACGACGTGGACCGGACCCACGTCAAGGTGTCCGATCCCGGGGTCGGCAAGCGGCGTATCACGCGGGAAGAGCTCGGCGAGAAATGGAGCGGCTACGCGGCGCTGTTCGACTACACGATCGCCTTCGAGAAGAACGAGGAGGCCCGGCCCGGAGTGGCCTGGCTGATCCCCTTCTTCCGGCCCTACTCGCGGTGGCTGGGCCAGGCCGCGGCGCTGGCCCTGATCGTGAGCGTCCTGCAGATGGTGGTTCCGGTCTTTACCCAGATCATCGTGGACCGAGTGCTGGTCGAGCGGGACATCGCGCTGCTCAACGTCCTCATCGTCGGGATGAGCGCGATGATCGCCTTCACCCTGCTGGCGACCCTGGTGCAGCGCTACCTGCTGAGCTGGGTGGCGGTGCGGGTCGACTCCTCGACGCTCGACTTCCTGACCCGGCGGCTCCTCAGCCTGCCGATGAGCTACTTCAACACCCGCCGGACCGGCGACATCCAGCGACGGCTCTCCGGCATGTGGCTGGTGCGCGAGTTCTTCGTGGAGCACGGCGTCTCGGCCCTGACCTCGAGCGCCCAGCTGCTGGCCTCCCTGGCGTTGATGCTCGTCTACAGCCCTCTCCTCACGCTTGTGTTTCTCTCGACGGTGCCGCTGTTCATTCTGCTGATGCGCTTCGCCTCGGGACGGCTCTATCCGCTGTACGCCGAGCTCGAGGACTCGCACGGCAAGTACCAGTCGTTCCAGATCGACGCCATCAAGGGAATCGAGACCGTGAAGTCGCTGGGGGCCGAGCACTCCTTCCGGAGCCTGATGCTGAACCAGTTCAACGGCGTCGCGCGGAAGCGCTTCAAGGCCGACTTCACCCTGATGACCTATAACGGGGTCATCGACAGCATCACGCTTGTTTCCATGGTGCTCTTCCTGCTTGTGGGGGCCCACCAGGTGATGAACGGGGCCATGTCGATCGGCGCCCTGGTGGCCTTCAACGCCCTGGTGGCGCTGGCCAACCAGCCGATCATGATCCTTATGCACATCTGGGACAACCTGCAGCAGGCCAACGTCTACCTCAACCGGCTGGACGACATCTTCCAGCAGGAACCGGAGCAGGGGCACGACCGCTCGCGGCTGGTGCCGGTGAAATCGCTGGAGGGCCGGATCACCTTCCGGCATGTGAGCTTCCGCTACGGCGGCCCCGAGTCGCCCCCGATCCTCGACGACCTCAATTTCGAGGTCCCGCCGAACACCATGGTGGCGATCGTGGGCCGGAGCGGCTCGGGCAAGACCACCCTGATCAAGCTGCTGGCGGGGCTGCTGGAGCCGACCGAGGGCGCCATTCTGTACGACGGGATCGAACTCAAGACCCTCAACTACCGCGACCTCCGCCGGAAGATCGGCTTCGTGCTGCAGGAGAACCACCTCTTCGACGACTCGATCGCCCGCAACATCGCCTTCGGCGACGAGGAACCCGACATGGACCGGGTGATGTGGGCCGCCCAGGTGGCCAGCGCCCGCGAGTTCATCGAGCGGCTGCCCCTGGGCTACGACACCCGGATCGGCGAATCGGGCATCGGGCTCTCCGGCGGCCAGCGCCAGCGCGTTGCCATCGCGCGCGCCGTCTGCAACCGGCCGCCGGTGCTGATCTTCGATGAAGCCACCAGCGCACTCGACAGCGAATCGGAGCGCGCCGTCAAGGAGAACATCGACCAGCTGCTCGAGGGCCGCACCAGCTTCGTGATCGCCCACCGGCTCTCCACGGTGCGCGACGCCGATGTGATCCTGGTGCTCGAAAAGGGCCGGCTGGTCGAACAGGGGACGCACGATGACCTGATGAAGCGGCAGGGCCTGTACTACTTCCTGGTCAGCCAGCAGCTGGGATTGTAGATGCCTGACACCTCCTTTCTCGATCCGGAACCCCCGCACTGGGCGGCCCGCGGGCTGGGACGGCTCATCATCGCGCTCTTCGTGATCGCGGTGCTGGCGACGATCGTCGTGCGGGTGCCGGAGACGGTCTCGGGGCGGTTCACCCTGGTACCCCTGCGCGGCACTGACCCGGTCCGGACCCAGAAGGAAGGCGTACTGTCAGTCGTGGCGGTCCAGGAAGGCGAGGCGGTGCCGGCTGGCGCCACCCTCTTCGTGGTCCGCTCCGCCCCGCTGTCCGACCGGACTTCCGAACTTCGCACCCTGCAGACCCAGCTGAGGGCCAACGACGAACGGCTGCGTATTGCCGCCAGCCAGTACGACACCCGCCGGCGGCAGGATGCGTCGGAGGAAAACCGGCTGGCGGCCAAGGTGGCATTCCTCAGACAGATCCTCGTCTCGAAGAACCAGCGCCTGGCGCTGACCCAGCTGATTGCAGATTCCCTGGCGGAGGGGCGGAAGACAGGCGCGGTCAATCGGCTCGACGTGACTCGCCTTCAGCTCGAGCTCACCACAATCAAGGAGGAAATCCAGACCGCCAGCAATGACCTCGAGGACGCCACCGCCGCAATCACCCGCCTCAAGCAGGACGAAGAGGCCCGCGACCTCGAATACAAGGCGATCCGACAGGGACTCGAGGAGGACATGGCCACCGAGCGGATCCGGATCACTTCGCTGCAGTCGGACCTGGCCAACATCACCGACTCGGGGCTGGTGCTCCTCTCACCCTGTGCCGGCACCGTGCTCCGCCTCAGGGTCAACGCCCCCGGTGCGGTGGTGAAGGAGGGCGACGTCCTCGGCGAGCTGGCCTGCGAAGGGGACCGGATGCAGGCCGAGCTGGTGCTGCCCCAGTCCGGCCTGCCGCAGGTCCACGCCGGCCAGGGGGTGAAGCTCCGCTTCGATGCTTTCCCCTACCAGCGCTTCGGCGTCCAGTACGGCACCGTGAAGTGGCTGGGACCCGCCGGTGGTGCCGGCCCGGAGCAGGGCGGCTTTCGCGCGCTGGTCGAGCTCCGCCGGGACTCGATCCGCGTCAAGGGCGCGTGGCGCCAATTGCTCCCCGGCATGGCGGGCGATGGTGACATCGTGATCGGCCGCCGCTCGCTGGTGAGCTATGCCTTCGAGCCGATCCGCGCCCTCAAGGAATCGTTCGCCGAGGTGCCGGCCCAGTGAGCGACCTGGCCCACCCCGACGCGGAGCGCCACCCGGAGTGGCGCTACACGCTCGACGAGTTCAAGAGCGCCGACGAGGTCATGCAGACCTGCCTCGACCTGGCGCGGGTCGCCGCCAGGACCGACCTCCCGATCCTCATCCTGGGCGAGACCGGCACCGGCAAGACGATGCTGGCCCGCGCCATTCACAACTCCTCGAGCCGCGCGGCCGGCCCCTTCGTCGCCTTCAACTCCGCTGCACTCTCCGACACCCTGCTCGACAGCCAGCTCTTCGGTCACGAGAAGGGCGCCTTCACCGGCGCCATGCGGCGGATCAAGGGGAAGTTCGAGCTGGCCGACGGCGGTACCCTCTTCATCGACGAAATCGCCGACATGAGCGCCACCGCCCAGGCCAAGATCCTGCGCGCGGTCGAATACGGAGAATTCGAGCGGCTGGGGAGCGAGCAGCTGCTGACCGCGGACGTGCGGCTGATCTCCGCCACCCATCTGCCGATCAACCGCTATCTCGAGACCGACCACTTCCGGAAGGACCTCTTCTATCGGATCAGCGGCATCACCCTTCGAGTCCCCTCGCTTCGGCAGCGGCACCAGGACCTCGCCTCGCTCATCGCCAGCGAGATCGCCACCGCGGCCGCCGCGCAGGGCAAGACCATCGTGGGCGTCAGTCGCGCCGCCATGGACCGGCTGACCAGCCACGGCTGGCCCGGTAACCTGAGGGAACTCAAGCGGGTGATGCATACCGCCGTCGCCGTCACCGTCGGCGAGGTGATCCTCCCCGAGGCGCTGCTGCTCGAGTCGGGCGCCGAGGCCGGCGCCCCGGCGCCGACGCCGCTGCCAGGCTCGCTCCCTGCGATCCTGCCATCGAGCGAGGAGCTCTCGCTGGCCGGGGCGGAAGACCGGCACATCAGGTTTGTGCTGGGGTACTGCGGAGGGAACAAGCGGCGCGCGGCCCGGCTCCTCGGCGTGTCGCGTTCCACGCTCGACCGCAAGCTGGGCAAGGTCCCCGGCTCAGCTCGCGACTAGCGCCTTCCCAGCTCCACCTCGCCTCGCAGGATGCCGTAGTCCGTGAGCTTCCGTACCAGCCCCTCTGTCAATTCCAGGCCGGATTCCTCGCGGATCTCGCGCAGCACCTCCGCCGTCGGGCGACCGTCGAACCGGCGCAGCTCGGCAACCAGATCGTCGGGCAGGCTGAGCGGGGCCCCTCCGCCCTCGACCGTGACCCGGCGGGTCGTAGCACCCTGGAATTCGACGCGGATCGGTGCAGCCCACAGTCTGTCGGAGACTTCCTCCGAGTTGACCCTTTCATAGGCAGCCAGCACCAGAGCCTTGCGGGCGAGCAAATCGGGACCGGCCAGCAGCTCGATCTGCTGCCACCGAAGTGGTGCCACCAGGCGCGACGCGGCGTGGTAATACTCCCGCTCACGCCCGGCCCACCTGCCCCAGCGGCGGCCATACTCGGACGGTACCACCTTGCCGTCCAGTTCGTCGGCGGTCGGCGGAGGAACGGCTGCTCCCGGCGGGGGAAAGAGCAATGCCAGCGCCTCGGTTCCCACCTCCAGCTCGACGGCGCACCACTGGGCCAGGGCCGACTCGGCACAGAGCAGCAGCCAGTGCATCGACTCCCAGAATTCCCTGCCGACATTGCCCCGCTCGAACTTGCAGAAGTAGGTGGCACAGGTCGATTCCCGGTGCCGCCAGATCCCGCAGCCTCCCGATGCTTCCAGGTAATGCGGGCACCGAAGGCTGCGAGTCCGGCCGAAACTGCTGGCGTCCACCCGCTGGTAGAGCAGCTGGTAGACCGGAGTCCGCCCGAGCCCGAGCGGAGTGACCGCCAGGCCGGCATCGATGCGCCGCTCAAGGCTGGCTCTTCCCTCGGCCGCCTCGGGGGAGAGGTCCTCGAGGATGCGTCCGGCCAGGAAGCTCCAGATGGTTGGAAGATACGAGCAGCACTTGACGTCCGGCTCGAAGTACGGTCCGCCCCACGCAGGTGCGCCCCCTGCCGGGGCGCACATCGCGCAGTCGTGGCAGGTCGCCAGCCGCTCCGGCTGGATCCTGCCCGGAAGCATCTCTTCCATCCAGGCCGAGTAGAGGGGAGGCAGGACTTCGAGATTCATGGCCGGGATCATGGTGTCTCCCTTCCCGCCGGAGCGAGCGCGCCGTCGTCCGCCTCCACAAAGCCGGCAGGTGGCCAGTGGCTGTCCCGAAGAGCATGGGGGCCGGCCGGGCAAAGCTCAAGACCTCAACTTGCCCTCGCCCAGGGAATCAGCTGAACTGGAGCTGGTGCCTGCCGAATGAAGGCGGGAGGACTTTCGGATCCACTCTCGACACAGCTCGTAGGTATTGAATTGACGCCATTGGTCAATATCGAGGCTGTGACCGGCGTGAATACAGGGCCGATTGATCTTCGACGCTACCCTCGAATGTGTTCATTGACAATGACTTGATGACACATCTGCGAGCGGCCCCCTCCTTGCCTTCTGCCAGTGCAACCGCCGTGCACGATGACGGCACCGTCGCGGCGGGACCCTCGCACAAGGAGAACGAGATGAGCACCGATCCCAAGAGCAACGAGCCGATCAAGGACATGCCCGAGAAGAAGCTGGACAAGAGCACTGCCGATGAGGTCAAGGGCGGGACGAGTTGGCCCAATACCACCAAGAAGAAGATCCCCATCTAGTCCGTAGCTGGTAACCTGCGCGTTGCGGTCCTCCTCCTCCCGCGAGAGGGGAGGGCCGCAGTGTGTGTCTTCATCGTGAATGTCGACGTGATCGGCCGATCGAAGCGGACGGGAGTGGCGGTAGCTCTTTCTCATCTCTTGTGGTATAGAAATGGGACTACGGCATCGCACCGAGGCTAGTCTCGGTCCTGTTTCAGCACTGACATTTCGAAGCTCGAATTCCCAATCGGTGGTAAATCAACGACTTGGCCGCCGTGCCAGCGCTGGCCTCCTGCTTGCTTTAATGCTGCGCGACCGCGAAGGCGATGGCCGCATCGCCCGAGGCGGGACCCCCACACCAGGAGAGCACCATGTCGGACAAGATCAAGGACATGCCCGAGAAGAAGCTGGACAAGGACAGCGCCGAAACCGTCAAGGGCGGTGCCACTGCCTTCAAGAAGAAGGGCGCCTGATACACCACAGGCCAGTGCCCAGGCTTCAGTGCAGTGAAACGATGACCACAGTGGAATTCAGGTTCGAACCAAGTTCCCTGACACCGAGGAGCCCACGATGAACACCGACAACGAGAAGGTCCGCGATCTGCCCGAGAAGAAGATCGATTCCGACAAGGCGAGCCAGGTCAAGGGCGGCGGCACCTACACCCCGAAGAAAGGTCAGTAACTCTCCCCGCTCCGCGGCCCTCTCCCGGTGCCTGGGAGAGGGCGGCGGCGTGGATATCACCTCATCATGAGCGACAACCAGCAGCGCAAGCCTGAACACGCGGAGGAAGTCATCCTCCTCAAGGACCTCGCCCCCCGGAAGGACGTGAAGGGGGGCGGAAAATTGCTGTTCGGCCAGGATCAGCCACCCGACTCGAGGTAGCAGGCCCATCACTTCCTGGCCGGCGCCGCGAGGCGCTTTTTTCGTTCTCTGGATGGTCTTGGAATAACACCATGGCACTACTCCAGGGCCAATCAAGGTTCTATTTCAGGACTGACTAAATCGATCTGACCTACGGAAGTCATTGCCGATACAAGAGTTACTGGGCATCAGCCAAGTGGCCCCTCGATTGCCTCAGCTGCAGTCGCCGCTATGGACGATGGCCACATCGCCCGAGGCGGGACCCCCACACCAGGAGAGCACCATGTCGGACAAGATCAAGGACATCCCGGAGAAGAAGCTGGACAAGAGCACCGCCGACAACGTCAAGGGCGGCGGCACCTGGACCCCCAAGAAGGGCAGCTGAACCACCGCGGGGTAGTGCTGCAGGCCGAGTGCAGTGAAGCCACGACCAGAGCGAAATTCTGATTCGAAGGCAGTTCCCAGACCCCAAGGAGTTTCACATGAGCATCGAGAACGAGAAGGTCCGCGATCTGCCCGAGAAGAAGCTCGATTCCGACAAGGCGAGCCAGGTCAAGGGCGGCGGCACCTACACCCCGAAGAAGGGCCAGTAACTCACTCCGCTCCGCAGCCCTCCCCGCCGATCCTGGGGGAGGGCGGCGGCGTGGGGATCATTTCATCATGAGCGACAACGAGCAGCTCAAGCAGGAGCCCGAAGAGGAAGTCATCTTCCTCAAGGACCTCGCTCCCCGGAAGGACGTGAAGGGGGGCGGCAAGCTGCTGTTCGGCCAGGACCGGCCAACTGATTCGAGGTAGAGGAGCCATCTGGAAATCCGAGCGCCGAGAGGCGCTTTCTTGTTGAGGGGCGGAGGGCCGGCATGACCTGGACGAAGGCTCAGACGATTCACTGAAATCGGAAGTCGCCGCATATTACTGAGGTGAGCAACAACCTCCCGCCCTCCCGCCCTCCCGCCCTTCCCGCCCTCACATACGCAACCCTCCTTACGGCGGCCGTCTGGCTGGGCGCCCGCGGTGCCGGCCCCCTGCCGCCCCTGGGACCACTGCTCGACCCGTGGAACGGCCTCTGGGCGGTGGCCGCCACGGCGGAACTTCCGCGGAGCGCAGCGGCACGGATCCCCGGGCTCGACTCCCTGGTCACCATCCGGTACGACGATCACGGCATTCCCCACATCTTCGCATCCAGCGAAGCTGACGTCACCCGGGCGCTTGGCTACGTGGTGGCCCGGGACCGGCTGTTCCAGCTCGAGCTCCAGGCCCGGGCGGGAGCCGGCACCCTCACCGAGCTGGCCGGCGCCGCCGCCCTTCCGCTCGACCGCGAGGCCCGGACACTCGGCATGCCGCGCGCCGCGGAGCGGAAACTCGCAGCGATCGACACGGCCTCGATCACCTGGCACCTCCTCGTCGCCTACGCTGACGGGGTCAACGCGTGGATCGATCACCTCGACCAGCGGCACCTCCCGTTCGAGTACCGCCTGCTGCAGCGCCGGCCGATGCACTGGCGGCCGATCGACGCCATTCACCTCTTCAACCGGATGGGGTGGACCCTGGCGCTGAGCCGGGATGAAATGGTCCAGCTGGCGGCACGCCGGCTGGTAGGACAGGCCGCCGCCGAGGCCCTTTACCCGCTCAACGCCCCGATGCAGGAGCCCATCCAGCCCAATGGGCAGAAAGTGATGCGATTCGACCGGGGCCGGATCCCGCCGCCGGGGCAGCCGGATACCGCAGCGGTCATCGCGATAGATCCCAGGGGTCGAGATGTGGCGCGCGCATGGAGGTGGGGTCGCGACGCCGGCACCGCTCGGGATACCGCGAGCGTAAGGGCACGGCCCAGCCGTGCCCCCACGGATCGGGACGGCGGCGTGGGATCAGTAAGGGCACGGCATGGCCGTGCCCCTGCAGATCGGGACGACGGCGTGGGATCGAACAACTGGGCCGTCGCGCCCCGACGCACCCTGGCCGGCCACGCCATCCTCGCCGGCGACCCACACCTGGACCTGACCGTCCCCTCGATCTGGTACGAGGCACACCTCGTCGTGCCCGGCCGGCTCGACGTCTACGGGGTCACCATTCCCGGGGCGGGCGGGATCGTGATCGGGTTCAACCGGAGCGTGTCATGGTCGTTCACCAACACCCAGAGCGACGTGGTGGACTATTACGTCGAGCAGGTGGACGACTCCCTCAGCCCCACGCACTACCTGCTGGACGGCAGTTGGCGGCCGCTCGAGCTGAGGACCGAGGTGTACGTGAGTCCGAAGGGCGACACCGTCGCCATCGATACCCTGAGATTCAACCACCGGGGCGGGGTGCAGCGGGCCGACGGCCGGTGGATCAGCGTCCGCTGGGCGGTACTGGAAACGCCGTTCAACGGAAGCCAGCTGTCGGATGCCGCCAGGGCCACGACCGTGCAGCAGTGGGAGCAGGCAATGGGCGACTGGCCTGGACCCGCCCAGAACATGATCGTGGCCGACACCAGCGGCACCATCGCGATCCGCTCGACCGGTCGGTTCCCGCTCAGGCCAAGTGACGGACTGGGCAACCAGCTCCGGGACGGTACCACGACGAAGAGCGATTGGACTGGCTGGTGGCCAGTGGCCAGGTATCCGCAGGCGATCAACCCCGGGCAGGGCTACCTGGCCAGCGCCAACCAGCAGCCGATCGACCCCAGGGTCTCCTCCGCCTACCTGGGCGCGGACTGGTACACTCCCTGGCGGGCGATGCAGATCAACCGGCTGCTCCGGACCGACTCGGCGATGACACCGGACAAGATGCGGCTGATGCAGACGGACGCTGGGAGCCCGCGGGCGGAGATGTTCGTGCCGGCCCTCCTCGCCGCCGCCGCCACTCGCCCGGGAGACACCGTGCTGCAGCGCGCAGCCGCAATCCTGACCCGGTGGGACAGGCGTTACACGAGGGAGAACCACGAGGCGATTCTGTTCGAGTACGCGATGGGCGAGCTGAACGACAGGCTCTGGGATGAGCTACGACCAAGTGGGACGGCGGGAGGGCGGGAACGCGGGAGGGAAACGCTGCCGATGCCGGGGCTAATGGTGGTCGCGGACCTGCTGGCGGATCCGGGCAATGAATGGTGGGACGACCGGCGCACCGACGGCGTCATCGAGCAGCGTGACGACATTCTCGCCGAGTCGCTGAAGGCGGCTTACCTCAGGGCGGTGGTGAGCTTCGGGCCGCCGGAGGGGCCGGGGTGGCTGTGGAGCAACCGGCGGAAGGTGCGGATCAGACATCTGCTCGGATTGCCCGGCTTCGGCGCACCCGAACTGCCGGCGATGGGGGGACCGTCCACCATCAGCCCGTCCAGCGGCGATGGCGGCTTCGGCCCCAGCTGGCGGATGGTGGTCGAGATGGGAGCGCCGGTGAAAGCGATGGGCATTTATCCCGGCGGTCAGTCGGGCAACCCCGCGAGCCCGCGTTACCTCGACCTGCTGCCGAGGTGGGCGGTGGGTGAACTCGACACGCTGAGGACTCCCGCGGCCCCCGATTCGCTCCCCGGTGCGCTCACCAGCGCGACCCTCGACCTGGCCCCCGCGAGATGAGAACGCTTCTGCGCGTGGTGCTGCTCGCCGCAGCCTTCGCACTGGTCACCGTAGCGCTGCCCTGGTGGTCGGTGGCGGTCTTGGCGGTCGCTTGGGGATGGATCGCCGGCACCACGACGAAACCGATCACCGCCGGGCTGGCGGCGGCGCTGGGGTGGGTGGCGTTGCTCGGGGTCGCCGCAATGCAGGGCCCGGTGGGAGTGCTGGCTGCAAGACTGGGAGAGCTGTTTCACACGCCCGCCGCAGTGCTGCCGGCGCTGACGGTCTTGTTTGCCGGCGCCTTGAGTTGGTGTGGGGCAGGGGTGGGGAAGGCGGCAAGCGGTAAACGGTAAGAGGGGCCGAAGCCTGCCCGTGCACTTCACTTCCCAGAAGCCTCAGGAACTCCATGGATATCACTTACACCCCTTTCACGATCATCGACTGGAGCACGATCCCGGAAGTCGCCCATCAGGGCGAAACAGGGACCGCCTGGTGGCGGACCTTCGAATCCGGCAACGTCAGGGTCCGCCTGGTGCGCTACAGTCCCGGATATCTCGCCGACCATTGGTGCAGCCGGGGCCACGTCGTCCTGGTCCTCACCGGGGAACTCACGACCGAGCTGGCCGACGGCAGCCAGCACCGGCTGGGCCCCGGCATGAGCTACCAGGTATCGAGCGACATCGTCCCCCATCGGTCTCGCACGTCCGTCGGGGCGCTGCTGTTCATCGTTGATTGAGTGGATTGGCTGTTCCTGCCTGTGCAAGATCCTGCGGACGGCACCTCTCCCCCCTGTAACTCCAAGGGGTCCAATAGGGCCCCTTTACCCCTCACCCGGCACATCCATTGCTGTCCTGAGAGCGCCCATGCGCACCCTCTACTACCTCGGCCTCTTCTACGTCGCACTCTGCGGCGCCCTGCTCTGGCAGGGCCGCCCGACTGCGCCCGTCCCAGTGGCGGCCCAGCCAACCCACCCCGCACCGACTCCGGCCATGGGGAGCGCCCCTGACTGGTTCCACAACATCAAGCCATTCTGCAACGCCCTCGAGGTCGAGACCCAGCTCCGGTATCAACCGCCACCTGCGGGCACCGAGGGCACCGGCTACGCCGCCGCCTGCCTGGCGCTGGCGGGCAAGATCGACAAGGCGCGCGACCTGATCCTGGCCCTTCCCGCCGGTGACCGGGCCCAGGCGGCCGGCATCGTGTTCGAGATCGGCCACCCGGTGGCCGACGCCGGCGACGACAAGTCGGCCGGACCGATCATGGAGCTGGTGGTCGAATTCTGGCCCAACCACTACATGGCCCTGTACCACGCCGGTGCTTCCGAATACATCCTGGGCCAGGGTGATCTTGCCCGCCAGCACCTCGAGTCGTTCCTGCAGTACTACCACGAGAACGACGGCTGGCGCTCCAACGCAATCGACATGCTCCAGAAACTCGGCGCCCGATGACGGCGCCGGGGTCCCCCTATCTCACCGAGGGGATGCTGCTGGCCGGCCGCTATGCAGTGGGTCGCGAGCTCGGTCGCGGCGGATTTTCCGTGGTCTACCTCGCGCGCGATCAACGGGTCAACAGCGACGTCGCCATCAAGCTTCTGGTGCCACCCCCGGCGGCGGCGGCGCTGGCCCGCGAGCGAATGCGGCGTGAGGTCCAGGCGGTGCGGGGGCTGTCGCACGGCAACATCGTCGCGGTCCACGACTTCGTGGATGACGGCCCCTGGAGCTTCGTGGTGATGGAGTACGTGGCCGGCCCCGATCTCGCCGAGCGGGTGCGCCGCCGTGGGCTGCTCCTGCCGGACGAGGCCGCGCGCCTGGGCCGCGAAGTGGCCGAGGCGCTGGCCCTGGCGCACCGTCACGGCGTCATCCACCGCGACGTCAAGCCGCAGAATATCCTGATCGACCCCGACGGCCGGGCCCGCCTGACCGACTTCGGCAGCGCCAAACTCGACGGGGTGACCGGAGTGACCCGTACCGGCGGGCTGGTGGGCACGCTGGACTACATGGCCCCGGAGCTTCTCGCCGGCCGCCGGGGCGACGGCCGCGCTGACCTCTACGCGCTGGGGCTCACTCTCCACTTCGCGCTGACCGGCCGGCTCCCCGAGCGCCCCGGCGGGCACGCGCCGGTGCCGGCGAACCAGATGGGGTATCGCCCGTCCCAGGTACCTGGGGCGCCCCCACCACCACCCTGGCTCGACCAGCTGGTAGCGCAGGCCACCACGGCGGCTCCGGAGCGCCGATTCCCATCGGCCCAGGCGATGGCCGAAGCCCTGGCGCAAGGACCCGCAGGAGCTGGAGTCGGCTCAACTGTCGCGTCAGTGGTCGAATACTGCGCTCTCTGCCGGGAGGCGGATCCATTCGGCCTGGGTCTCTGCGTGCGCTGCGGAGGGACCTCTCCAGAGGCGGCTGATTTCGCAATCGTGGTCAGGCCTCCCGGCCCCCGGGCGGACCGCGAGGCGGTGCGCGGCGCCGTGCATCACCTCCTCGGCGGAAAGGTCGACAGCAGCGCCGCCGATGCCGCCGCGGCTGGAGAGCGGGTGCTGCTCCGGGTGCCCCAGTCGAGTGTCGACACGGTTCTCGAGCATCTGGCCGATCGTGGCGTACCGGTACAGGCGCTGCCGCTTGCCAGGAGCTGGACTGCACTGCCGGTGCGGTTCCACGGCATGGTGATGACGATGGCCGTGGTTGGCATCGCGGCGGGCGGCGTAGTTCCGATCATCGGGTGGGCCAGTCCATTCGTGGCCGGACTCTGGTGGCTGCTGGCCGTCCGTGAGATCCGGCGTCCGGCGCTGGCGTCGGTTGGCCTCGCGACGCCACTGCCCCCCGGGACCGAGCGTGAGGTCGTGGCTGCGCTCACCGAGCTGCCCAGGGGCACGGCGCGTGAGCTGCTGGCCGACGTGGTCCGTGTAGGGGGACGGATGTCGGGAATCATGAACGGCGCGGAGGCCGAGGTTCGCCGGGCCGAAGTGGGGCGAGTCCTCGAGGGAGCCTGCAGTGCGGCGCGCCAGGTGTCGGCGCTGGAGGAGAGCCTGGCCAGCCTCGAGCGGCAGGCCGAGGCCAACACCGATCCGAAGATGATCGACGCAGCCGACGCGCTGGAGCGGGGTCGCGACCGCCTGGTGCAGGAACTGCTCGAGACGCTCACGGCGATGGGCCGGGCGCAGGGGCGCCTCGCCGTGGCCGGCGCCGCCTCGCGCGCCGGCGGGGATGAACTTGCGCTGCTGGCGAAGGAACTCGAGGAGTCGGTGGCGCTCAGGGCCGAGGCGGCGGCCGAGGTGGAGGAGAGCCTCAAAGCGGGAACTGCAACTGCGTGAGCGGGAGCTGAAATTGGCATCTCCCACCGAAGCAGGCCAGGCACTACAATGGGTCGCCGATGCTCCCGCTTCCCCCTACCGCTTACCCCGTACTACCCCCCACCTCCCACGCCGCGTCAATCTCCACCGCAGCCTTCTTGAGAATTTCGGCCACCTGCTTGATGGCGGGATGCTCCGGGCCCTTCCGCCAGGCCCGGCGGTAGGTGGCGCGGGCCACCTGGCCGAAGGCGCCATTCAGCTCGCCCATTGAACCGCCGGCGAAATCACGGACGGTGTCGCGCACGCGGTCGATGATTTCCTCCAGCAGATCCTTGTTCTGCTCCAGGAACTGCTCCCCCTCGGGCGTGACGTGATAAACCTTCTTGCCCTCGGTGTCGACTGCGCGGATGTAGCCCTGGTCCTCCAAGAGCTGCAGCGTGGGGTAGACTGTCCCGGCAGACGGGGTATAGCACCCGCCCATCTTTTCCTCCAGCGCCTTGATGACCTCGTAGCCGTGCCGGGGTTTTTCCTTGAGCAGCCGGAGGATCACGAACTTCATTTCGCCGGATTCGAACATCGGGCCGCGCCGCCGGTGCCGACCCCCGCGGCCCCAGTGCTCCCACGGACCGTGAGTCAGCCCTGCGAAGAATTCCCCTAAACCCCAGTCATCTCTGATGTTAGTCATGAGGTACCTCGCACTTTCTTGAGTGATTACGCACGATATATCGTAAGCAATGACTCGTCATTGGTCAATACCTTCCCTCCTGCTGGTGGTAGTTGCCGACTCCGGTAGCGGAAGCGACCTTCTCGGCTCCCATCCACCATTTGAGGGAGGTAATCATGATCAGCCGTAGAGGTACGCTCCTGCTCGTCGGATTCTGCACGCTGGCGGCCTGCTATCACGCGACGATCGAAACCGGTGCGACACCCGATACCAATACCACGATCGAACAGAATTGGGCGTCGGGCTGGATCTACGGGCTGGTCCCGCCCAGCACGGTATCGGCCGCCGCAAAGTGCACCAGCGGCGTGGCCAGCGTGGAAACGCAGCTGAGTTTCCTGAACCAGGTGGTGAGCATCCTGACCCTGGGTATCTACACTCCGATGTCCATCAAGGTGACCTGCGCCGCCGGGACCAAGACCTCGTCGATCAATCCTTCGGAAGAGGCGCCGATTCCGTTCACGGCGAGTCCGGCGACGCTGCCCGAAACGCTGGCCGCGGCCGCGCTCGCCTCGCGGACCAGCGGGCACGCCGAACTGGTCCGCATCATTCCCGAGTGATCGCACCATGACCAGGACCGGTTCAGCAACCCCGCTCCTGGCTGGGCTCGCCGTCGTCGCCCTGATGACCGTGCACTTCGAATTGCCGGGATCCGCGCCGGCGCAGGCCGCCGCCCGACCAGCGCCGTCGGCTCGGCTTCACCCTTGCCGGGCTGCCACTCGGCGGGCCGCTGCCGGCCAAGATTTCGAATGGAACCAGTCGCTACTGGGTCGACGCGCAAGGTTATGCGGGGCCCGAGGGCGGCCCTGCGATCGCAAATCTCCGAGTCGTTGCCTCGCAGCAGGGGATGTACAAACAGGGCAATGGCGTCGGGGAGAACTACGGCGGGGGCGCGGGTGCCTATGGCAACCTCAACACAGGCATCGGCATCATCACCGGCGGGCAGGGAGGGGCGGTGGTCTTCGACCACTAGGGAGCAGGGAGAGGGGAGCAGGGAGCAGGGAGCAGGAATCGGGAGCACGCATCCTCGCTCACCGCTCCCTGCTCCCCGCTCCCATCGGTCCCATCGGTCCCCCCTTCCCCCCTTCCCGCCTTCCTGCAATGCTTCAACTCGGCAATCCCTCAATTCCACAATCCGGAATCCCGAATGCTCCGTCGCGGTCTCAACGGCGTCCTCCTCGCCGCCCTGCTCCCGGCCGCGCTGGACGCGCAATCGGCCGCCAAGCGGCGCCTCGTCACGCTCAAGGACATCGATTCGGTCCAGGAGGTCGCTGACGCGCAGCTCTCCCCCGACGGCGCTTGGGTGGCGTACACCGTCACCAGCGCCGACACGACCGACGACGACTACGACAGCAACATCTGGATGACCAGCTGGGACGGGAAGCGGACGGTCCAGCTGACGCGGACCACCGACGATGAGACGACACCTCGCTGGAGCCCTGACGGCCGCTATCTGGCATTCCTGTCGAGCCGGCAGGACACGAACGACGTCAAGCAGCTCTGGCTTCTCGACCGGAGCGGAGGCGAGGCGGAGCAGGTCACCCGTGTGTCAGGGGGAGTCGAGGATCTGGCCTGGTCTCCCGACGGCAAGCGCCTGGTACTGGTCATCTCCGACCCCGATTCGGTGGCAGAGGGGGGCCGTGACAGCACCTGGACGACGACCCCGCACCCCATCGTGGTGGACCGGTTCGTGTTCATGGAGGACTACGCCGGCTACCTGGGCCGGGTCCGGACCCATCTCTACCTGCTGGATCTTGCCAGCCGGAAGCTCGAGCCGCTGGTGAACGACCCGCGCTACGAGGAGAAGTCACCATCGTGGTCGCCGGTGGGGGATCGGATCGCCTTCTTCAGCCGCCGCACCGGCGACCCCGACCGCACCTATCACCAGGGCGTCTACGTCATCGAGGCCCGGACCGGTGCAGCCCCGCGCCAGGTGGTGCCCGACAGCGTCGCGTCGGATCAGATTGACTACGGCCTGGCGGCGGCCTGGAGTCCCGACGGGAAGGAGATCGCCTACTTCTCCGCCGGCCCGCCCAGGCTGATCTACTACGCGGTCCAGAAGCTCACCGTGGTGCAGGTCGATGGCGGCCGATCACGGGTGCTTACCCCCACGCTCGACCGGAACGGCGATCATCCCCTCTGGTCGGCGGACGGCAAGCGGATCCGGTTCCTGGTCGAGGACGACGGCGCCCGGCAGCTGGCCGAGGTGCCGGCGACGGGAGGCCCCGTTTCCCGGATCATCGGGGGCCGGCGCACCATCTCTGCGTTGACGGGGCAGGGAAGTCACTGGGCGGTGGTCGCCAGCACGGTGAACCGCCCGGCGGAAGTACAGGCGGTCGACGGAGACTCGCTCCGCCCACTCAGCCACCAAAACGACGCATGGCTGGCGACGGTGCAGCTCGCCGCCGCCGAGGAGATTCGATACAAGAGCCAGGACGGCACCGAGATCCACGGGTTGGCCCTGCCTCCGCCGGCAGCGATGGGGCAGAAGCCATTCCCCGCGGTCCTCCGGCTGCACGGGGGACCGGTGTCCGAGATCGAAGCGGATTTCGACATCACCTGGCAGATCATGGCAGCCCGGGGGTACCTGGTCCTGGGCGTCAACCCGAGGGGCTCGAGCGGCCGTGGCGAAGCGTTCTCCAGCGCGATCTTCGCCGACTGGGGGCACAAGGACGTCGAAGACGTGCTGGGCGCCGTGGACTGGGCCGTGGCCCGGGGGCTGGCCGATTCGACCCGGCTCGGCGTCGGCGGCTGGAGTTACGGGGGCATCCTGACGAACTATGTCATCGCCTCGACTCACCGGTTCAAGGCCGCGACCAGCGGAGCGGGCGCCTCCAACATCCTGGCCGGCTATGGGACCGACATGTACGTCAGGGAGTACGAGTACGAGCTGGGCCGACCCTGGGACAACGCCGATCTCTGGCTCAAGCTGTCCTACCCATTCCTTCACGCCAACCGGATTACCACTCCGACGCTGTTCCTGGGAGGCCAGAAGGACATGAACGTGCCGCTGCTCAATGCCGAGCAGATGTACGAGGCGCTCCGGAGCCTCGGTGTTCCCACAGAGCTGGTGATCTACCCTGGGCAGTGGCATGGCCTGGACAAGCCCAGCTACCAGTCCGACCGGTTGCGCCGCTACCTGGCCTGGTACGACCGCTTCCTCCTCGGCCTGCACTGAGGCGCGCTCCCCGATGACCGCTTTCCCGGCGTCACCGACCAGTGCCGTGATGGGCAAGCTGGGGCTCCCCGCCCCGGTCCGCGATCTCGCCGCCCGCCGCTGGGACGTGATCGTGGTCGGCGCCGGGCACAACGGCCTGACCTGCGCCACCTATCTCGCCCGCGCCGGCAAGCGGGTGCTGGTGCTCGAGGCGCGCGAGCGGGTGGGCGGTGCCTGCACGCTCGAGGAGACCTGGCCGGGGTACCGCGTTTCCCCCTGCGCCTACGTGGTGGGGCTGCTCCATCCGCTGGTGATCCGGGAGCTGGGCCTCAAGGCACGGGGATTCAGCTGGACGCCCGCCAGCGGCGGCTACTTCGTGCCGTTCGAGGACGGCACCAGCATCCAGCTCTGGGACGACGAGGCCAAAGCGGACGAGGAGCTCAAGCGGTTCGCGCCCAAGGAGGTGCACGGCCGACACGCGATGCACGCCCTGATGCGGCGGGTGGCCGACGCGATCCGGCCGCCCGACGAGCGCGACATGTGGATTGGCCGCGCCCCCTCGCGGGACGAAATCGAGGAGCGCCTCGGCAATGACCGGAGCGCGATGTCGCTGCTGTTCCAGTGGTCGATGAACGACCTCCTGGAACGGTTCTTCGACAACGAGAAGCTGCAGCTGGCCTACATGGGCCAGGGTGTCGTCGGCACCTTCGCCAGCCCGTTCGATCCCGGCACCGCCTCGATCTACTTCCACCACTACTGTGGCCGGATGGAGAACGAGCACCCCGGAGACTGGGGCTACGTCAAGGGAGGGATGGGGACCGTCTCCTTCCTGCTCTGCGACGCGGCCCGGGAAGCGGGAGTGGCGGTGGCCACCGGAGTGCCTGTCGCCGCCATCGTGCCTGGCCAGGGGGTGATGCTCGAGAGCGGGGAGGGGATCAAGGCACCGATCGTGGTCTCCAACGCCGACCCGGTGGCCACCCTGCGCCTCCTGGGCCAGGGCGCCGAGCCGAGCTGGCGGCACCGGGTGGAGGCGCTGCCGATCACCGGCTGCACCCTCAAGCTCAACGCCGCTCTGAGCGAGCTGCCCAACTTCAAGGCGCGGCCCGGCACGAGGGAGCCGCACCACCTGGCCACGATCAACACCCCGATCAGCAAGCGGGAATGGAAGTCGTGCTATGCCGCGGCGAGGGCCGGCAAGCTGCCGGAGCGGGTCTGGACCGAGATCTACCTGCAGACCGCGTACGACCCGAGCGTCGCCCCCGAGGGGAAGCACGTGATGAGCGTCTTCTCCCAGTACGTGCCGTACGCCTTCGCCGAGGGGAACTGGGACGACCACCGCGAGGCGGCGGGGAAGATGGGGCTGGCCTCCATCGCGCCGGTTCTGCAGCAACCTGCCGGAGGCGGTGATCGCGATGGACGTGCTCGGTCCGCCCGACATCGAGTCGCGGGTAGGACTCACCGGCGGCCACATCTTCCAGGGCGAATGCCTCCCGCCCTACATGTGGAGCAACCGGCTCGAGCCCCGAACCCCGATGCCCGGCCTCTTCCTCTGCGGCGCCTGCACCCACCCGGGGGGCAGCGTGATCGCGATCAACGGCCGCAACGCGGCGATGGAGATCCTGAAGGGGGAACGGTGAACGGGGCGGGCGATCTCGAGCGAGTCATCGCCCGGGCCTCTCGGCGGCTGATGCCGATTCTCTTCCTTATCTACGTCGTCAACTTCCTCGATCGGATCAACGTCTCGTTCGCCGCGCTGCAGATGAACCGTGACCTGGGATTCAGCGCCTCGGTGTACGGATTCGGCGCCGGCATCTTCTTCCTGGGCTACGTGACCTTCGGCATCCCTGCCAACGCCTTGCTGTTGCGCATCGGGGTCCGCCGCTGGATGGGCGGCATCATGGTGGTGTGGGGGCTGATTTCGGCGGCCACGGCCCTGGTGCACACTCCGGCGCAGTTCTACCTGGTGCGCACCCTGCTCGGCTTCGCCGAGGCGGGGTTCTTCCCGGGAATGATCTACTATCTCGGCCGGTGGTTCCCGCTGGCAGCCCGGGCGCGGGCCGTGTCACGATTCATGGTGGCGATTCCGGCCGCCGGGCTGATCGGGGGACCGGTATCGGGCGCCATCCTCGGCCTCGACGGGATGGGAGGCGTCGCCGGGTGGCGGTGGCTGTTCGCCCTCGAGGCCCTTCCCGCTGTCGTCCTCGGGCTCGGTGCGCTCCGATTCCTGCTGGAGGGCCCGGCCGATGCCGGATGGCTGACTGTGGAGGAGCGCGGGCTGCTCACGGCGGCCCTCGAGGCGGAACACCGGGCCGCCCCGGCGACCAGGCCGGCCGGGTTGTTCCAGGTGCTGGGCCACCCCGCCATCTGGGCCATCGCTTTCTGCTGGTTCTGCCTCGTGCTGGTGGGCTATGGCTGGACCCTCTGGCTCCCCCAGGTGCTCAAGGAGCGGTCGGGGCAATCCAACCTCGCCGTCGGCTTCCTTTCCAGCCTGCCACACATCGCGGGAATCGCCGGCGCGCTGCTGGTCGCAGCCAGCTCCGATCGCAGCGGGGAGCGCCGGCTCCACGTGGTGCTGCCGGCAGCGCTGATGATCCTCGGCCTCTGCGGCGTGGCCTCGGCTCGATCAGTGCCCCTGACGGTCGCCGGCTTCGCCCTGGTCTCGGCCAGCCAGTGCGGCGTCTGGGGCCCCTTCTGGACCATGCCTGGCGATTACCTCCGCGGCGCCGCCCTGGCCACGGCCGTGGCGCTGATCAATTCCATCGGGAATATCGGTGGATTCGCCGGCCCCTACCTCATGGGACTCCTGCGCGATCGCACCGAGAACTACAGCCAGGGCTTACTGGCCCTCGCCGGCATCCAGATGGTGGGCGTCACGCTGGCCCTCGCCCTCTGGTGGTTCCGCCCCCGGCGGGGCCCCTGAGCCACTCATCGCCCGTGGAGCCTCCATGAGACCCGAATCCACACGGCCCCAGTTCCACTTCACCCCGGCGCAGGGCCGGGCACGCATGCCGGGCCCCGAGCACGACCAGTACGACGTCCTCCTGCGCCACCGTCCGGTGGAGGTCGGCTTCTACGCCCCGCGGGGGGTGGACGACCAGACCCCGCACGACCGGGACGAGGCCTACGTCGTGGTCTCGGGCACCGGCTGGTTCGTAAACGGAGCCGAGCGCCATCGCTTCGCCCCGGGCGACTTGCTCTTCGTGCCCAGGGGCGTGGTGCACCGGTTCGAGGATTTCAGCGGGGATCTGGCCCTCTGGGTCCTGTTCTGGGACAGCTGACCGCGGAGGGGTGGAGGGGGGGCAAATTGCCGGATTGATGGAGTCGAGGATTGACGGATGGCCGATTTAGTGGTATCTGGAACGTGCTCCACCGCAGCTTCCTACCATCACTTCCGCGCCGGAACAGACCGCTCGCTCCAGGCGCGGCCATGAAAGGGGGGTCCATCATGTCACAGCTGGTCGCTCTATCCCTGAGTATCGGGGTGCTCGGCGGTGTCCTGACCTGGCTGTACCTCGCCATCGGGCTTTCCGTCTGGGCGGCGTTCATTGCGTGGGCCTGCTTCTTCTCCTGCGGCGGCGACACCAACGCGCTCAAGCAGACCATCATCGGCAACATCTTCGGTTCCATCATGGCCTGGATCGCGGCGTTCCTGCTCCTGTCGACGCCGGTCGGGGCCCCGGTCGCCGTCGGCGTGACCGTGCTGGTCATGTGTCTCGCCGCCCACATCAAACCGCTTTCGTCGATCCCGGCCAGCGTTTATGGCTACGCCTCGACGTTCGCCTACCTGCTCCAGACCGCGCAGGCCATGGCCATCGCCGAGCTGACCGCGGTGGACTTCCACCGCAATGCCATGCTGTTGATCGTCGCCTCGATGATCGGCGGCGCGATCTTCGGTTTCATCTCCGGCAAGGTGGCTGGAATGCTGACCAAGAAGGCCTGAGCAATCGCTGCTCGGAGCCGACGATGGATCGGGGCGGGTCATACCCGCCCTTTTCCATGCCCCCGTACCGCAATCCCTAGCCGCGTTCTCCCCGCAGACACTACATTCTCTGGCCATGTCGCTCCAGCCCACCCTGCACCGGGACTTCTACCTGACCGACGCGCATTTCCAGCGCGAGCGGGAGAGGATCTTCTGGCGCGAATGGTTCTGTGCCGGGCGCGAGGAGGAGCTGCCGGGGGCGGGGGACTACCTGCTGGTCGAGGTGGCGGGGGAGCAGGTGCTCGTGGTGCGGACACGCGAGGGACTGCTCCGGGCCCACTACAACGTCTGCCGCCATCGCGGGGCCCAGCTGGTCAACGACCGCGCGCCCAGGCATCGAGCCGCGGCGGAAGCCTGTCCCAGCGGTTCGTTCGGTACCGGCATCCGCTGTCCGTATCACAGCTGGACCTACAACCTCGACGGGTCGCTTCGGACCGCGCCGTTCCTGGAGGAAGGCGATGACTTCAGGAAAGGCGAGCTCGGCCTGCACCCGGTCGGGGTCACCAGCTGGGGCGGGTTTCTCTTCCTGAATCTGACGCCCGCCGAGGCGGGAGCGGGGCGGACCCTCGCGGATCAGCTGGGCGGGGCACCGGAACGGGTGCGGCGATACCCGCTGGCGGAACTGCGCACGGCCCGCAGGATCGTCTACCCGGTGGCGGCCAACTGGAAGGTCATCCTCGAGAACTACAACGAGTGCTACCACTGCGGCCCGGTGCATCCCGAGCTCTGCCGCCTGGTGCCCGCCTTCAAGCACCGGGGCGGCGCGGACCTCGACTGGGACCGGGGCGTGCCCCATCGCGAGGGTGCCTGGACGTTCACCATGTCGGGCACCACCAATCGGCAGCCGTTCGCGGGGCTCAACGACGACGAGCGGGTGCTGCACAAGGGCGAGCTGATGTACCCCAACTTCATGCTCAGCCTCTCGGCGGAACATGCCGCAGCCTTCACCCTCTGGCCCGAGGGCCCCGCGAAGACGACCGTGGTTTGCGACTTCCTGTTTCACCCTGACCAAATGGCCCGGAGCGACTTCGACCCGGCCGACGCCGTGGATTTCTGGGACATCACCAACCGGCAGGACTGGACCATCTGCGAATCAGTCCAGCGCGGCATGGGTGCCCGGGTCTTCGAGACCGGGTACTATGCGCCGATGGAGAACCTGAGCCTGGACATGCGGCGGTACATCCGCGAAAAGCTGGGCGAGCGGTAGAGAGAGCATGGTGAGGGGAACTGCAACTGCGTGAGCGGTGAGCGGGAGCCATATGCGGCAGTTGGGACCCGACCCTCAGATCGATGGGTGACCGGTGCTCCCGCTTACCGTTCACCGTTCACCGTTTACCATCGACCGGCTCAACATGCGGACAGACTTCGACCACATCGTCCTCGGACTCGGCGGCCTGGGAAGCGCCGCAGCCTACTGGCTGTCGCGCAGGGCCGGGCGCGACGTCCTCGGGCTCGAGCAGTTCGAGCTGGGCCACGTGCGGGGCGAGAGCCAGGACCACAGCCGGATCATCCGCCTGAGCTATCACACCCCCGGGTACGTACGGCTGGCCAAGCGGGCCTACGAATCGTGGCAGCAGGTTGAGGAGGACGGCCAGGAGGCCTGCGTCCTCAGGACCGGAGGGCTCGACTTCGGGCCGCGGCGAGGCGCCATCCCGCTCGACAGCTACATGGACAGCATGCGGGCGGAAGGTGTCCCATTCGAGCACCTCGACGCGCCGGAGATCCGGCGCCGCTGGCCGCAGTTCGTCGTCGGCGACGAGATCCATGGTCTGTTCCAGGAGCAGAGCGGGATCGCGATGGCGGCCCGGGCCAACGCCGCCCACCAGCGACTGGCGCGGGAGCATGGAGCGACACTGCGGGATCGATCGCCGGTGGAAGGAATCCGGGCGGTGGGCGGTGAGTACGAGGTCGTGGCGGGAGGAAAGGCCTATCGCTGCCGCAAGCTCGCGATCGCCGCCGGCCCCTGGTCGAACGGGGCGCTGGGTCATCTTGGCCTGGCGCTGCCGCTGGAAGTGACGCAAGAGCAGGTGACGTACTTCTCGTCCCCGCACCTCGCCGAGTTCGAGCCTGGGCGCTTTCCGGTCTGGATCTGGATGGACGATCCCTGCTACTACGGCTTTCCGGTCTTCGGGGAGCGGGCCACCAAGATCGCCCAGGACGCCGGCGGCAAGCCGGTGACGGCCGACACGAGGAGCTTCGAGCCGGACCCCGAGAATTCGGCGGGCGTCGTTCGCTGGGCCGAGCGACATCTGCCGCGGGCGCTGGGACCGGTGCTGTACACCAAGACCTGCCTCTACACCTTGACGCCCGACCGTGACTTCGTGATCGACCGGGTCCCGGGGCACACCGACGTCTGCATTGCAATCGGGGCGGGACACGCCTTCAAATTCGCTTCGGTGATCGGCCGGATCCTGAGCGAGCTGTCGCTGGACGGGAGGACGCCGAGTGACCTGTCGGCCTTCGGCATCGAGCGGCCGATTCTCAAGATGAAGGATCCGCCGAAGAGTTACATGGTGTAGGGGGGCAGAGGGGCAGAGGGGCAGTGGTGTTTCCCCTGCTCCGGAGCAAGAGCTAGATCACAACGAGCACAGGAGCATATGTGGCCACGCCGCAATCGTACCAGAATCATGTTCGATACGTCTCCGGATACCACTTCGTGCTGAGCGGGATCTTCCTGCTCAATTTCATCTACCGGTTGTACATGCTGGTCCGGTATCCTGCGCTCGCCACCCTGGTCCCGGCGATGACGGCCTATGGGTTGATCCTGGTGTTCTGGTACATGCGGACATTCCCGCTGCGGGTCCAGGACAGGGTGATCCGCCTCGAGGAACAGCTGCGCATGCAGCGCCTGCTGCCGGACGGACTCAAGGCCCGCATCGGCCAATACACTACCGCGCAGCTGGTCGCGCTCCGCTTCGCCTCGGACGCCGAACTTCCCGCCCTCGCCCAGCGGGTTCTGGACGAGAAGCTCACCCGGAAACGCGACATCAAGGCGTTGATCCAGGACTGGAGGCCCGATGAACTGCGCGCCTAGGCACCTGCCCGTACGCCACCTGACCGCCTTGTCCGTCCTGTCCGTCCTGTCGGCCACGGCCACGGCCCAGACCCCGGCCATTCCGCCGGCCGACCAGCAGATCGCCGCCGCGGTCCTGCCTGCTCCCGACTCCCTGCGGGCCGACGCGACGGTGCTGGGCTATGATGCCAGCGGGAAGCTCGTCACCCTCCGCCAGGGAAACGGGGCCCTCATCTGCCTGGCCGACGATCCCTCGCAGGATCGCTTCCACGTCGCGTGCTACCAGAAGGAGCTGGATCCGTTCATGGCCCGGGGACGGGCGCTCCGGGCCCAGGGGCTCAAGCGGCCCGCCATCGACTCGGCGCGCAGCGCGGAGATCATGACCGGGACGCTCCGGATGCCGCCGAGGCCGACAACGCTCTACGAATTCTTCGGCAAGCCGGGGAGCTACGATCCGGCGACGGGCAGGGTCTCCGGTGTCACCACCGTCTACGTGATCTACATGCCGTATGCCACCGAGGAATCGAGCGGGCTGTCGTCCAATCCGATCCCTGGAGGCCCCTGGCTGATGTACGCCGGGAAGCCGTGGGCCCATGCGATGATCGTGATCGAGCCGCCCAAGGCCGACAGCACGGCGAAGTAGGATGGCGGAGCGACCGTTCGAGATCGCGCCCGACCTGGCACGGGGGGCGGGCAACCGGAAATCATTGCAGTGCGCCTACCACGGCTGGCTCTACGGTCTCGACGGCTGCCTGAAGCGCACCCCGGAGTTCGAGGGAGTGGAAAACTTCCGCAAGGGGGACTTCGGCCTGGTGCCGGTCCGGCTGGACACCTGGGGACCCTTCGCCTTCGTCAACCTGGATGGCGACGCGCCACCGCTGGCCGAGGTGATGGGCAAGATTCCGGAGGAGACCGCGCGCTTCGACTTCAGCCGCCTCCGGCGGGTCGAGCGGTGGGAGTATCCGGTGCCGGCCAACTGGAAGGTGTACATCGACAACTACCTCGAGGGGTACCACATTCCGGTGGCCCACCCCGGGTTGTACAGGGAGCTGGGCTACGAGCGGTACCGGGTGGAGTCCTTCCGTCACTATTCGCGGCAGCACGCCCCGATCCGGCCGGTGCGCGCCGAGGATGCGGTGGCCCGGACGCTGACCATCTTCGAGTGGTATCACGCGGAGCCGGGAACGCCGGAGATCTGGAACGCCCTCCAGGAGTCGATCGCCTTCAGCGACCGGATCCAGCAGGAGGACATCGAGCTCTGCCAGGACGTCCAGGCCAATCTGCGCACCGACATCTATGACCGCGGCCGCTTCAGCGTGGCTCGCGAAAACGGCGTCCACCACTTCCAGCGGCTCTACACCGAATACCTGGCGCGCTGAGCGCCCATCCGGAGGCCCCGATGCTCCGCCGCGAATTCCTCCAGGCCGGCGCGACCGCGACGTTCGCTCTCAACGCCGCGCGTCCACCTGTACGGTCTCTCTCACCCTCCCGCCCTCCCGCGACCGCCAGGGAGTCCTTTAGGGCCCTCCCGCCTTCACTGGCAGCGGCAGGAGACACACCGATTGAGGAAGCGACGCTCACTTCCCTCCAGGCCGCGATGGAAAGCGGCGCCCTGACCTCGGTGCAGCTGACCCAGGCCTACCTGGACCGGATCGCGGCCATCGACCAGCACGGGCCGACGCTCAACAGCGTGATCGAAGTCAATCCCGAGGCGCTGACCATCGCCCAGGATCTCGACGTCGAGCGGAAGAACCGCGGATTGCGAGGCCCGCTGCACGGCATTCCCGTCGTGGTGAAGGACAACCTCGACACCGGCGACCGGATGTTCACCACCGCCGGGTCGCTGGCCATGACCTCGGCGCCGGCGCCGCGCGACAGCACCGTCGTCGACAAGCTGCGAGCGGCGGGGGCGGTCGTCCTCGGCAAGACCAACCTGAGTGAGTGGGCCAACTTCCGGTCGAGTCGCTCGACCAGCGGGTGGAGCGGGCGCGGCGGCCTGACCCTCAATCCGTACGCCCTCGACCGCAACGCCTGCGGATCCTCGAGCGGTACCGGCGCCGGCATTGCGGCCAACCTCGCAGCCGTGGGGATCGGTACCGAAACCGACGGGTCGATCACCTGTCCCTCGTCGTTCTGCGGGCTGGTCGGGCTCAAGCCGACGGTCGGGCTGGTGAGCCGGGCGGGAATCGTCCCCATCTCGGCGACCCAGGACACTGCCGGCCCGATGACCCGCACCGTGACCGACACGGCCATCCTCCTCGGCATCATCGCGGGCCCGGATCCCAGGGATTCCGCCACCGCCGGGGCCGCCGCGCACGCCGAATCCAACTACCGGCGGTTCCTCGATGCCGATGGACTCAAGGGCGCGCGGCTCGGCGTCGTCCGGGGATACTTCGGTTACCAGCCCGGCGTGGATCAGCTCGCCGAGGAAGCGCTGGCCCTGCTCAAGGACAAGGGCGCCATCCTCGTGGATCCGGTCACACCGCCGGCCGACAAGACCTTCGGGGACGCCGAGTTCCAGGTGCTGCTCTACGAGTTCAAGGCGGGGCTCATCGACTACCTGGCCACGCGGGGCGCCGATTTCCCGATGAAGACGCTCAAGGATCTCATCGCCTGGAATGAGGCCAACAAGGAACGCGAGATGCCGTGGTTCGGGCAGGAGACGTTCCTCCAGGCGGAGGCCAAGGGACCGCTGACCGAACCGGCCTACCTCAAGGCGAGGGCCTTGTGCCGGCGGCAATCACGCACCCTCGGCATCGACAAGGTGATGACCGACCATCAGCTCGATGCGCTGGTGGCCCCGACCGCCCAGCCGGCATTCACGACCGACCTGGTCACGTCGGACCATTTCCTGGGCAGTGCCACGACCCTCGCCGCAGTGGCGGGCTATCCCCATATCACGGTGCCATCGGGAATGGTCAACGGGCTGCCCGTCGGGTTTTCGTTCTTCGGGCGGGCCTGGTCGGAGCCGGTGCTGCTCAAGCTGGCTTTTGCCTATGAGCAGGCCACCAAGCACCGGAAGGTCCCGGAATATGTGCCGACCATCGGAGCGTGATCTCTTACCAGAAGCCGCAGATGAACGCAGATAAACGCAGAGACAACAGCCTGCGCGAGACGATTCGGGATGTGCTTTCTGCGTAGTCTGCGTTCATCTGCGGCCAACATTCGATGCCAGCCGCTCAACGAGGAGTAACTGCGTGATCCCCGCTTCACCTCACCGGCCGATCCTTGCCCTGCTCATTTCGCTCGCCCTGCCCCAGGCAATCAGGGCCCAAGCGACCCCGCAGTTCGACTTCCCTGCTCTGCAGACCGAGGCGGTGGATCTGCTCCAGCAGTACCTCCGGATCCAGAGCGTCAATCCGCCGGGCAACGAGCTGGCGACCGCCCGCTGGCTGCACGATGTGCTGGCCCGCGAGGGGATCGAGAGCCAGATCCTCGACACACTCGAGCTGCCGGCCGGGCGGGCCAATTTCTACGCGCGGCTGAAGGGCGACGGGAGCAAGAAGGCGCTGGCGCTGGTGCATCACATGGATGTGGTGCCGGTTTCCACCGAGTACTGGACCGTCGATCCTTTTGCCGGGACGATCAAGGACGGATATCTGTACGGCCGCGGCGCCGTGGACATGAAGAGCCAGGGCATCGTCCAGCTGATGACCTTCATCGCAATCAAGCGGGCGGGCATCCCCCTCCACCGCGACCTCGTCTTCATTGCCAACGCCGACGAGGAGGACGCGGGGCTGGGCTCCCGCACCTTGATCGCCCGCCACCCCGACCTGCTCCAGGGCGTCGAGTACCTTCTCACCGAAGGCGATGACGGCAGGATCGTCGATGGGAAAGTCGTCTTCTGGGCGATCGACGTCGGGGAAAAGCGCCCCTACTGGCAGCGGCTCACCGTTCACGGGCCGTCGTCCCACGGCTCGCTCCCGATCCCCGACAATGCGGTGCCGCGGCTGGCCCGGGCCGTTGCCCGCCTCGGCGCCTGGCAAACGCCCATTCACCTCATCCCCGCGGTGGCCCAGTATTTCGCCGCCCAGGCCCAGTTCGAGACCGGCCGTCACCGGACCTGGCTGGCGGATGCCGCGGCGGCGCTCAAGGACTCCGCGGGCCGGGCCTGGCTGCTGAGTGACCGGGTGCGCAACGCCCTGCTTCGGAACACCGTGGCACCGACGATGCTGCAGGGGGCCGAGGCGGTGAACGTCATTCCTCCCGTCGCCACCGCCGGCGTGGACATCCGCCTCCTGCCCGACCAGGACACCTCGACCTTCAAACGCGCGCTGATGCGCGTCATTGGCGACACGGCGGTCCACCTCAGTACCGTCGGGGACGTCCCTCCCAACTACAATGCACCGCTCGACACCGATCTGTACCGCACCCTCGTCAAGGTGAGCCGGATGATGGTCCCGGGCGTCCCGGTCACTCCCTTGATCGGCGCCGGCGCCACCGACCGTCCCTACTACGCCCATGTCGGTATCATCTGCTACGGCATCCTGCCATTCAAGCTGGATACCGATGAATACGAGGCCAGGGTGCACGGCAACGACGAGCGGATCTCCCTCGACAACGTCGGCTTTGGCGTCAAGTTCTACCTCAACACCGTTCTCGAGGTCCAGTAACATGCGCGCCAGAGCTCTCGTGTCCGTCCTTTTCGTCCTGGCCGCTCTGTCCGCCTCGTCCGCGTTGTCCGCCCAGACCGCCCCCCGTCTCACCGTGCAAGCCAGCGGCACCACCGCGCTCTTCCAGGCCGTCAGCATCGTGGATGACCAGACCGCCTGGGTCAGCGGGCACAAGGCCACCTGGGCCCACACCGCCGACGGCGGAGTCACCTGGGTCGTGGGAACGGTGCCCGGTGGCGACTCCCTGCAGTTCCGCGATGTCTACGCCGTGAGCGAGGACACCGCATTCCTCATGGCCGCCGGGCCGGGAACGCTGTCGCGGATCTATCACACCATCGACGGCGGCCTCACCTGGCAGCTGCAATGGACCAATCCCGACCCCAAGGGCTTCTACGACTGCTTCGCCTTCTGGGACGCGACCCACGGCATCCTGTTCGGCGACCAGGTGGACGGTCAGACCGTCATGCTCCAGACCACCGACGGCGTGCTCTGGAATGCGCTCCCGCCCGCCCGCCTTCCCGCCCCCGCGGGCACTGAGGGTGGATTCGCCGCCAGCGGCACTTGCATCATCACCCTGGGTAACCACGACGCGTGGGTGGCCACCGGTGCCGGAGATTCGGCCCGGGTCTTCCACACCACCGATCGCGGCGAGCGGTGGACGGCGGTCACCACGCCGATCCCCGCCGGGCCCACCGCGGGCCTTGCCACCATCGCGTTCCGCGACGAGAAGCACGGTGTCGCCCTGGGCGGCGACGTGGCGAAGGAGGGCGTCCGCTCGGACAACGTGGTCATCACCACCGACGGCGGGAAGAGCTGGAGCGTCGGCGGCAGACCGAGCTTCGCGGGCGGGGTGTACGGCGCTGCCTATGCCACCGGCAGCAAACCGGCGGTGCTGGTCGCCGTCGGCCCCGGTGGCATGTCCCTCTCGCGCGACGACGGCCGGAGCTGGGTGCCCCTCGATACCCTGGCCTACTGGAGCGTCGGTTTCGGCACGAGCACGTCGGGATACGCGGTGGGGCCGACGGGCCGGATCACCCGGATCGAACTGGCGCCATGATCGTCGACCCCTATCTGTTCTCCCTCCTCCTCGGAGGCATCGGCCTGCTCGCGATGGCGGCGCTGGGACTCGGCGGTCACGGCCACGGCACGGGGCTACGGGCCCATCACGGCCACGGCGGGGCGGCACACACACACCACGCGGCCCCCGGGACCGGCCATGCCCACGCTTCCTCGCACGGCCATGGCGGGCCGGCCCAGCAGGGCGCCCATCACCACGCGCCGACCGGCCGGTGGCTGCTGCTGCTTTCCCCCCGCGTCTGGTTCACCCTCCTGGTGGGATTCGGCGCGGGGGGATTGCTGGCCCGCCCGCTGGGCTCCGGCTTGCTGCAGCTGCTCGCTGGTGTAGCGGGAGCCGTCCTCTTCGAGGGGCTGCTGGTGCGGCCGCTCTGGAACCTCCTCGCCCGCTTCGAATCGAGCCCGGCGCAGACGCTCGAGCACGGGGTCATGGACGAGGCGGAGGCCGTTTCCGGCTTCAATGCCAGCGGCGAGGGCCTGGTCCGGATGACGGTGGACGGACAGGTGGTACAGCTCCTCGGCACGCTGCGGACGGAGGACCTGGCCGCGGGAATCCGGGTCCGCGCCGGTGATCGCGTGATCATCGAATCAATCGACAGCCGCCGCCAGCGCTGTGTGGTCTCGGCGGCGGGCCGTTCACTTTCTTCCTCAGCACAGGACTGACTCCCATGGAATTCCTCGGGACCGGGCTCTGGATCGCGGGCGTGCTGGTGGGCGTCCTCGTGGTCCTTCCGCTCTTGGTCAGCGCGATCCTCCGCAACGTCGAAGCAGGCACCATCCGCCTGGTGAGCTGGCTGCACGGCGCCACTGTCATCTATCGCGGCCCCGGCAAGTCGAAGGAGATCCCGCTCCTCACCACGGGAACGACGATCTCCAGCAAGGTGATCAACGTCGACCTCGACATCACCGACCAGACCGCCGACCTCGACGACTCGGGCACCCCCCGGCCAATCAAGGTCCGGGTGCTGGCCAGCGCCATCGTGTCGGTGGGCGACACCGACGAGCTGATCAAGACCGCGGCCAACCGTTACTTCTCCAAGGGCGAAGGCGACCAGATCAACACGGTCACCGACCTGCTGTCGAGCTCGGGGCGCCGGGCCATCAACCTCCTCACCCACGACCAGCTCTTTTCCGCCAAGACGGCGCCCAGCCCTCGCGCGGCCGGCGTAGCCCTGGCCCCGGTGCAGGCGGCCCCCCTGGTTCCCGCGGGTGAGGATGACGACGACCCGCTGGCGGTCATCATCCGGAAGGCCTGCTCGCGCGAGCTGACCGACCTCGGCCTCATCTTCAATTCGCTCAACATCAAGGTGGTTCAGTCGGAGGTGGCGGACGCCCGGCGGCGCCAGTCGGCGGCCGAGGCCCAGGCCAATGCCGAAATCGTCGCCGCCAACCAGGCCCGCCGTTCCAAGGAGGCCCAGCTCGACGCCGAACGGGCCATCTCCGACAAGCAGCGGGAGCTGGACCAGACCCGGGCGTCCAACGCAGCGCTCGTGGCCCAGGCCGAGGCGAAGAAGCAGGATGCCCTCGCAGGCCAGCGGGCCTCGGAGCTCGACGCCACGCAGATCGCCCAGGCCCGGGCCGACGCGGAACGCGTCAAGATCGAGGCCCAGGCCGGGGCCGATGCCGAGGCGGTACGCATCAGAACGGTGGCTGAAGCCACCGCCGAGAGCATCCGCAGGGTGAACGAGGCGATTTCGGCGGGAGGGGAGAGCTACTTCCGGTACCGGCAGATCGAGATGCTCCCGCAGCTGGCACCCGTGATCGCCGACGCGCTGGCCCAGGCGAAGATGGTGACCATCACCGGCGGTGGCGGAAGCGCGCCCGACACCACGGCGCAGAACATCACCTCCGTCATCCAGGCGGTGCTGGCCGCGCAGCTGGTGACCCAGGGCGGGCTGCTCAACCCGGCCCAACCAGGGGCGGCACCGCCTGCCGCGCCCCCGCCCGCTCCTCCGGGATCGCCCCGCAGGAGTTGACCAGACGGGCCCGTGCGATGAGCGACCACCTCGCCGAGCTCCGCGCCATCCTCGCCCGCGAGATGCCCGTCACCCAGCATCTCGGCATCGAGGTCGTGGGCCGGCGCGAAGAGGGGCCGCTCCTGAAGGCGCCACTTGCCGCCAACCGCAACCACCAGGGCACCGCCTTCGGCGGCAGCCTCAACGCCATCGCCACTCTGGCCTGCTGGAGTGCCATCTGGCTGGCGTTGCGGGAGGCCGAGGCGCCCGGCATCGTGGTGATCCAGGACAGCACCATCCGCTACCTGCGGCCCGTCACCACCGACTTCACCGCCATCGCCGACCTGTCAGCCCTCAAGATCGAACAACTCATGGCCACGATCCGGCGCCGGGGCAGGGGGCGGATCACTGTTACCGCCACAGTGTCCGACGCGTCCGGGCCGGCGGTGACGTTTACAGGCAGGTACGTGGTAGAGGGGCAGAGGGGCTGACGGGCAGTGGGGCAGAGGGGCAGATGGAAACCCTGTGTACCCTGCAAACCTTCACATCCCAAGTACCGCCCTTCATACTTCGCCGTCGGTCCACCGGAGGCTCCCGTGCTCGAGACCTCGCAGGACGATCTGCTCTTCTTCCGCCTGCAACGCGCACTGGTCGGCCGCTACTCCCTCGAGCGGCAGATCGGACGAGGGGGTATGGGCGTCGTCTTCCTGGCCCGCGATGTCCGACTCGACCGTCCTGTCGCCATCAAGCTTCTCCGGCCCGAAATCGCCGGGCAGCCGACCTACCGCGAGCGATTCCTCAACGAAGCCCGCACCGCCGCCCGCCTCAGCCATCCGCACCTCGTTTCCATCCATGCCGTCGAAGAGGCCGATGACCTGGTCTACTTCGTCATGGCTTACATCGAGGGCGAGACGCTGGGCGAGCGGATCCGCCGGCAGGGTCCGCTGGCCAGCGATGAGGCCAGCCGGGTGCTGCGTGAGGTGGCCTGGGCGCTTTCGTATGCCCACGCGAGCGGTGTCATCCACCGGGATATCAAGGCCGACAACGTCCTGCTGGAACGGGCCACCGGCCGGGCGCTGCTGGCGGACTTCGGCATCGCCCTCGCTACGGGTACATCGGACGCCGACCAGTTGGCAGGCACTACGACCTATCTGAGCCCTGAACTCATCGAGGGCGGCCCGGCCTCTGCACAAAGCGACCTGTATGCCCTCGGCGTGGTCGGCTTCCTCGCGGTCTCTGGGCGCCTGCCATTCGACGGCGCGACCGGCGCGGAAGTCATGGCGCGCCACCTTGTTCAGCCAGTGCCCCGTGTGGACGAGGCCGCTCCCGGCATTTCCGCGCGCCTGGCCTCTGCGATCGACCGGTGTCTGGCGAAACAGCCCGAGAATCGGTTTTCGTCGGCCGAGGAGTTTACCGCCGTCCTGGAACATCACGCCACGTTGGCCCCCACTCAGCCGGTGGCCATCCAGCACTGGCTGAGGCGATGGGATCGGATCGCTCCGCTCTACGCCATCGCCATGCCGGTCATCGGACTCCGGTTGCTGCTGGGCGGATTGACCGAGGTGTACTGGGGGGGCGGATACTACCGATGGAGACCGATCTGGGCCTGGCCGGAGAGCATTCTTCTCCTGGCGCTGGCGGCGCAGTTCATCTTCGGCTTCATCGCGCTGCGCCGGGTCCTCGCCGCCGGATATACCAGGGAGGACCTCCTCGTCGCACTCCGACCGGGTGGAGCAAGCGCCGCGACTTTCTCACCTCGCGAGCCGCTGGCACCCCTTCCTGCCCGATTGATCCGCGACAGCACTTACATCGCCGTCGGAACCATGACGATCGTTGCCTTGGCCATCCATTTCGTGATACGCACGATGACGGATTTGACCCAGGCCTATTACGTGTTCGACATCCTGGCAGGGATGCTCCTGATGGCCCGGCTGGCCGCCTACATCGGACTGGGAATCGGGGTGGTCTATCCGGGCCGGTTTCCCCGGACGGGAAACTGGTGGCAGCGGCTCCAGGAGCGGTTCTGGCGCTCGGCGCTTGGCGCCGGCGCGGCACGCCTGGCACGGATTGGACTCCACCCCCGACTGGCCGAACAGACGATCCACCGCCCGACCGAAATGGCGCTGAGCCTGGCGGCGGATCAACTCTTTCACGCCCTTCCTGCTGCGCTCCAGGCCGACGTGGGAGACGTACCCGGCCTGGTCAAGACGCTGGAGCGGCAAGGCACGGCACTTCGAGCCAGCATTGAGGAGCTCGAGGCCGCGGGTGTCGGCACCGATTCCGGCGACGACCCCGACCGACAGGCTCTGGTGGACCTGCGAGGGACCACGGAACGCAGACACGCCGAGGTCATCGGCGCGCTCGAGCGGGTCCGGCTGCAGCTCATCCGGCTTGCGGCGGGCGCAATTCAGCCTCCCGAATTGACCGACGTGCTGCTCGCCGCCCGGAAGCTCGAATCCGACCTCGGCCGCACAGTGGCCGGCCAGGAGTCGGTGCGCCGGCTTCTACACCAGCGTCATCTGTCCGGTGCCACCCCTTCACCGAGCCCGGTGTAGGGGGGTGGAAGGGCGGAGGGCCGTGAGATCGATCATTCACCTTCAACTCCGCATCCCCACATCCCCCAATCCCTCAATCCCTCAATCCCTCAATCACTTGATTCGAAGATCCTTCCTCCACCACCGAATCTCAACGAACCGTAATCTCCCCATTGGCAGGCCTTAACCCATCCCGGGGTAGCTTCGGCAGGCAAGCTTACCCAGGGGGTTCTCGGTGTCATCTCGGTTTGTCCGCCTGCCGTCGTACCTGGACTGCCTCGTCGCCGTCGGGCTGTCGGTCCTCGGCGGCGCCACGCGCGCCGTTGGTCAAGACACGGCAACCCCTCTTCTCCTTCCGGAGCTCTACCAGCGACTGGACACGATCAGCCCCAGACTGATCGCCGCTTCGGCAGGCAGTCGCGCGGCCACGGCCCGGGTCGGGCCGGTCAGTCACCTGCCCGACCCGCAGGTGCAGCTCGGCCTCATGAATCGGAACCTCCCCGGCTTCGGCCTGAACGATCCGCTGGGGATGAACCAGATCCAGGTCATGCAGATGGTGCCCTGGCCCGGCAAGCTCGGGGCGGCCGGACGGACGGCCCAGGCCCAGGCGGATGCCACCACGGCGCAGGCTGGTGACCTCCGCCTTGAGCTCCGCAATCAGCTGGCAGGCGCGTTCTACGACCTGTACACCGTGGATCAGGCCGTCATCGTTGCGGCGAGCAGCCAGTCCCTGCTGCGGAACGTCGCCACGACGACGCAGTCCATGTACGCGGTCGGCGAGGGACGCCAGGCTGACGTGCTCCAGGCCCAGGTCGAAGTGGACCGGATGAGCGAGGAGATCCTCCGCATGCGATCGATGCGTGAGGGACTGGCGGCCCGCCTCAATGCCATGCTCGATCAGCCGCCGGAGAGCCCGGTGGGTACACCAAAGCTGCCGGACTTTCCGCAGAACCTCCCGACACTTGACTCCCTGATTGCAGGCGCCCTGGAGACCCGGCCGATGCTCGCGGCCGGCAAGGACCAGGTCCGCGCCGCCGATGAGGCCCGCCAGCTCGCCGGCAAGGAGATCTGGCCCGATCTGCAGCTCGGCGCGATCTACGGCTGGCGTCCGATGCCCGAGGGGGGCACGGACCACATGCTCAGCCTGATGCTCGGGTTCAGCATCCCGATCTGGGCGGGAAGCCGACAGAACCAGATGAAGATGGAGGCCGACGCGATGAGGGTGGCGGCTCAGTCGGACCTGTCGGCCCAGGTCGCCGATACCCGGGGCCGTCTGGGAATGGCGTACGCCGAGCTCCGCCAGGCCCGTGAGCTCCAGCAGCTCTACCGGGCCACGCTGCTGCCTCAGGTCCGCGCGTCCGTCGTGGCCTCGGAAGCCGCCTATCGTGTCGGTGACGTGAACCTGATGACACTACTCGATGCCGAGATGACGCTGTACCGCTATGAGCAGGCGCTGTACAGCCTCCAGGCATCAGAGGGCAAGGCGTGGGCGGAGATGGAAATGCTGGTGGGTCGCCCGCTGATCGAAGCGACCGCCACGTTGCAACCCGGGGGGGAACCACAATGAGCATCCGCGACGAAGCGGGACGAACGACCGGACTCCTGCTGGGCGCCGCGGGACTGGCTGCCCTGGCGGCAGCGGTGTATTTCGCGACCGGCCGGAAGCCCGCCGCCTCCCCTCCCTCCGGGCACAACCACGGCGCCACCGCGGGCGCCGACAGCGGGATGCCGGTGACTTTGCCGCTGGAAGCGCAGCGCAGGATCGGAGTGACCTTCACCCAGGCCACCTTCGCGCCGCTGGAGCGCCAGGTCCGGACCGTCGGGCAGCTGACCTACGATGAAACCAGGGTGCAACGGGTGGTTCCCCGGGTGGACGGATACATCGAGACCCTGCTGGTCAATTTCGTCGGCCAGCGGGTCAGGGTCGGGGATGCGCTGTTCACCATCTATTCCCCCATGCTGGTGACCGGCCAGCAGGACTTGCTCCTGGCAACCCACCTCGAGTCGGAAGTCGCGGGCGGAACACCTGACGCGGTGGCAGGAGCCGCCAGCCTCGCGCAGGCAGCACGGCGGCGCCTCGCCAATTGGGACATGCCGCCAGAAGCAATTGAAGAAGTGCTGCGCACGGGCCAAGTGCAGCGGACGGTGGTGCTGCGGTCCCCGGCCAACGGCGTGGTAGTCGAGAAGCCGGTGCTGCAAGGCCAGCGGATCATGGCCGGCGAGGTCGCCTATCTCATCGCCGACCTGAGCCGGGTCTGGCTGGAAGGCGAAGTCTTCGAGCAGGACCTGCCGGCAGTCCATCTCGGCCAGCGGGTGACCGCGGAGTTCACGGCGCTGCCTGGTGAGAAGCGCGAAGGCCGCATTTCCTACATCTACCCCACCCTCAACCTCGAGACCCGGACCGCTCGCGTCCGCGTCGAGCTGGCCAATCCGGGGCTCCGCCTGATGCCGGGCATGTACGCCACCTTCCTGTTCACCGCCACGACTCCCCCGGTGCTGAGTGTTCCCCGGTCCGCGGTGCTGATGACCGGAAAACGAAGCCTGGTATTCGTCCGCGACGAGACCGGAGCCCTGATCCCCCACGAGATCACCACGGGCCGGACCTCCGACGACCGGATCGAGGTGGTCACCGGCATCTCGACAGGAGAGACCGTGGTGACGTCCGCCACTTTCCTGGTGGATGCGGAGTCGAATCTCGGCTCGGCACTCGGCGGCATGGCCAACATGCCCGGCATGGAGATCACGACGCCACCTCAGCAGCACGGAGACACGGCGGCATCATCCGCCGTCCCGCCAGCCGCGGCCGACCCGATGGCCGACATGCCGGGCATGGAGCACCAGCCGCAGCAGCACAAGGGGCACAAGGCGCCGGCGGCGGATTCGATGGCCGGCATGCCGGGAATGCCCGCACCGGCTTCCCCGCCGCGGTGACCCTCATGCTCAGAAAGGTGATCGAATGGTCGGTGGCCAACCGGTTCCTGGTGTTGCTGGGCACCGTGGCGGCCGTGGTGGCCGGCGTGATCGCCGTCCGCCGCACGCCGCTCGAGGCGCTCCCCGACCTGAGCGACGTCCAGGTGATCGTGCAGGCCGAATACAATGAGCAGGCCCCGCGAATCGTCGAGGACCAGGTCACCTACCCGATCGCGGCGGAAATGCTCAAGGTGCCCGGCGCGCGGACGGTGCGTGGCTACTCGTTCTTCGGCATCTCCTTCGTCTACGTGATCTTCGAAGACGGGACCGACCTCTACTGGGCCCGCTCCCGGGTGATGGAGTACCTGAGCGGCATCCGCGGCAAGCTTCCCATGGGGGTGGCCCCCACCCTGGGACCTGACGCCACCGGCCTGGGGTGGGTGTTCCAGTATTCGCTGGAAGACACCTCGGGCACCCGTACCCTGGCCGAGCTCAGGAGCCTCCAGGACTGGTACCTCCGCTATGCCCTGACGGCGGTTCCGGGAGTCGCGGAGGTCGCCTCGATCGGCGGATTCGAGAAGCAGTACCAGGTGGATCTCGATCCTGCCCGGCTCCAGGCCTATGGCATCCCGATCACCCGGGTGATGGCGGCGATCCAGAACGCCAACTCGGATGTGGGGGCGATGGTGGTCGAACTCTCCGAGCGCGAGTACATGGTCCGCGGCCTCGGCTACCTGAAATCCATCAGCGACATCGAGAACGTGGTGGTCGAGGCGAACGCCAGTGCCACGCCGGTCCGCGTGGCCGAATTGGGCCGGGTCACGGTTGGTCCGGCGGTCCGGCGGGGCATCGCCGAGCTGGACGGGCGGGGCGACGCGGTGGGCGGAATCGTCATCATGCGGTTCGGCGAGAATGCGCTCACCACGATCCAGAACGTCCGTCACAAGCTGGACGAAATCCGGACCGGATTGCCTCCCGGCGTCGTGATCACCCCTGTCTACGACCGGAGCGACCTGATCCTCCGCGCGATCGATAATCTCAAGGGAAAGCTGCTCGAGGAAAGCGTGATCGTCGCACTGGTCTGCATCGTCTTCCTCCTGCACGCCCGGTCCGCGCTGGTCGCCATTCTCACCCTTCCCGTGGGGATCCTCATCGCGTTTATCGCGATGCGCGCCGTCGGCGTGGGGGCGGACATCATGTCACTGGGCGGCATCGCGATCGCCATCGGGGCCATGATCGACGCGGCGATCGTCATGATCGAAAACATGCACAAGCACCTCGAGCGCGCGATCGACGCCCACCCAGGCGCGAAGCGCGGGGGCGCCCGCCTGGATACCTCGGTCCTCAGCGTTGAGGAACGGTGGCGGATTGTCGTGGATTCGGCCAAGGAGGTGGGTCCCGCCCTCTTTTTCTCGCTCCTGATCATCACCGTCTCGTTCCTGCCCGTCTTCGCCCTGGAGGGACAGGAGGGGCGTCTGTTCAAGCCGCTGGCCTTCACCAAGACGTTTGCCATGGCCGCGGCAAGCCTGCTGTCACTGACCCTGGTGCCCGTGACGATGGGGCTCTTCGTCCGGGGCACCCTCTATAGAGAACGGGCCAACCCGGTCAACCGGACCCTGATCTGGCTCTATAGGCCCGTCATCCGGTTCGTGCTTCGGCATCGAGGCGCGGCGATCTGGGCCGCCCTTGCCGCGCTGGTGCTGACCTGGATCCCGTGGCAGCGGATCGGCAGCGAATTCATGCCCCCGTTGAACGAAGGTACCATCCTGTTCATGCCGACCACCCTGCCGGGTGTCAGCGTGGCGCGAGCGCGGGAAATCCTGCGGAGCCAGGATCAGGTCCTGAAATCCTTCCCTGAGGTGGAGCACGTCTGGGGCAAGGCAGGCCGGGCCGGCACCGCCACTGACCCCGCGGGCCTCGACATGTTCGAGACCACGATCAGCCTCAAGCCCGAGGCCGAGTGGCGCCCTGGCATGACCTACGAGCGCCTCGTGGCCGCCATGGATTCGGCGGTGCGGCTGCCGGGCATCACCAACGCGTGGACGATGCCGATCAAGGGGCGGATCGACATGCTGGCGACCGGCATCCGTACTCCCGTCGGCATCAAGGTCTTCGGCCCGGACCTGGCCGAACTGGAACGACTCGGCAAGGCCATCGAGCAGGCCGTGCAGGGAGTGCCGGGCACCCGCAGCGCCTTCGCGGAGCGGGCCGTCTCCGGGTACTACCTGGACATCGATATCGACCGGGCGGCGGCCGCGCGCCATGGCCTGAACGTGGGCGACGTCCAGACGGTGATCGCGACGGCCGTCGGCGGCATGACAATCACGCAGACGGTGGAAGGCAGGGAACGCTACGGCGTCCGGATCCGCTATCCCCAGGAGCTCCGCGATTCCCCCGAGCGACTGGCCTCAGTGCTCATTCCCGTGGCGCATGGCGCCGCTGCAGGTGGCGGCGGCCCCGGAGCCGCGATGGGCCCGGCGGTTGCGACAGCCTCCGCGAGGGCGGCGTACGTGCAGCTCGGCGAAGTAGCCACCATCCGCCAGGTGGCCGGGCCGATGGTGGTGCGGACCGAGGACGCCCTGCCGACCGCGTGGGTCTATGTCGACGTGGCTGGGCGCGACATCGGCAGCTATGTCGCGGACGCCAAGGCGATGGTGGCCGAGATGGTGCCGATGCCCGCCGGGTACCACATCGTCTGGAGCGGGCAGTACGAATACATGCAGCGCGCCGCGGCCAAACTGAGGCTGGTCGTCCCGGCGACGCTCGCGATCATCTTCCTGCTGCTCTATCTCAACTTCGGAAGCGTGGGGGAATCCCTGATCGTGATGCTCTCCCTCCCCTTCGCGCTGGTGGGGGGCATCTGGTTCATCTGGCTCCTGGGGTACAACTGGTCGGTCGCCGTCGCCATCGGGTTCATCGCGCTGGCAGGCGTGGCCGCCGAGACGGGCGTCGTGATGCTGATCTACCTGGAGAACGCCTGGCAGGCCCAGCGGACCGCTGGACAGGCATCGCTGGCAGGCTTCTATGCGGCGGTAATCGAGGGCGCGGTCGACCGGGTGCGCCCCAAGATCATGACCGTGTCAGCGATCATCGCGGGCCTCCTCCCGGTGCTCTGGGGCTCCGGCGCCGGCTCGAGCGTCATGCGGCGCATCGCCGCCCCGATGATCGGGGGCATGGTCAGCAGCACCGTGCTCACCCTGGTGGTGATTCCCGCGGTCTATTCGCTGTGGAGAGAGTGGCAGCTGCCCGGCGGGGACAGGGATCCCGTTGACAGGGCCGATCTTGCGTCACCCGCCGGCGGAAATCTCAAGAACTGATAAGGAACGGCTCAGAACGGTTTCAGGGGGGCAAGTCAATATTGGTCGCGAAGGTTGGAGGTACCAGCAGCCAATCGCGATCGGCCCACGGGCTGATCTCCCCACGAAGGAGGCCCCATGTTCGCTCTCACCCTGCTCGCCGCCGCGCTCCTGTCGGGCGCCGCCACCCCCACCGATTCCGTGCCCCCGATTCCGGCCGGTCTCAAGCCGTTGAAGGCGCACGAGGTCGTCATGCAGGTCCGCGACCAGCAGGTGGCGCTGGGCCTGACCGACCAGCAGGTCCTGGAGCTGGACGCGCTTCATACCCAGATCAAGACCGAGAAGCACCAGTACAAGCACCAGGCTGGCAAGCCGATGGACATGCAGCACGTGCCGATGATCTCGAAGACTCAGGCCTACGAGGAGACCATGGCCGTGCTCACGCCCGAACAGCAGGAGCGCTGCCAGAAGCTGTTCGCGGCGCCGGCCCAGCCGCGTGCCCATCGCAAGCCCATCGTCCCGCATGGCAAGCCGTGACCCGTACCCCGCCGGGGAATCGTTTCCCGGCGGGTTGCAGGGCTGACTCTCAATTGCAGCAGGAGGCTGGGATGTCCGGAAAAGTTCAGCTCTTTGGTCTCGCGACTCTGACGACGGTGCTGCTCGCCGCCTGCACCAGTTCCACCGCACCGAAGACAGTCTCGCTGGCCTCGGTCACCCCGTCGCCTGGTGCAACCGCCGTCTCGACCGCGACGACCGTGGTGGCTTCATTCACCGGCCGATGATGGCGGGGATGGAGCAATACATGGATCTCCACCAGGGTGGAGTCGACGGGCCGATCATGCCGATGACCTGCGTGTGGAATGGAGATCGTACGAGCGTGACCTGCACTCCGAACAGCCCGCTTGCCGGCGGCACACAGTACACCATTCACATGGGTGCCGGCATGACCGACGCCCAGGGGAACATGGTGAACATGGGCAACTGGACCATCGAACGGGCGGCCAGTGGGTCACCAGCGGAATGATGGGGGGAACCCACGGCGGAATGCCCGTCGGGTCGATGGGGTCCGGCTGGAAGGACGGGATGGGGCACTACGGCATGATGTTCCAGTTCACCACCGCGGCAAACTCAGTCTCGCTGGCCTCGGTCACCCCGGCGCCTGGTGCAACCGCCGTCTCGACCGCGACGACCGTGATGGCTTCATTCAGCCAGCCGATGATGGCGGGGATGGAGCAGTACGTGGATCTCCACCAGGGCGGCGTCGATGGGCCGATCATGCCGATGTCGTGCGCCTGGAACGGGGCGCGCACCACGCTGACCTGCACCCCGAACAGCCCGCTGGCCTCGAGCACCGCCTACACCATCCACATGGGTGCCGGCATGATGGACGACCAGGGCGACATGATGGACATGGCCAACTGGACCACCATGGGCGGTCAGTGGGCCACCAGCGGGATGATGGGCGGCACTCACGGCGGCATGGCCGTCGGGATGATGGGATCGGGCTGGAAGGATGGGATGGGTCACTACGGGATGCTGTTCCCGTTCACCACGAACTGAACGCTGACCCGCCGAATTGGCGGGCCGTCCTGGGGAGCACGTCCGGCTGACCGGGGGTGCTCCCCTTCGTGTTGGGGACTACTGAGAACCCGAGGCTGGCAGGCGGAGCTGGAAGACGGCCCCGGGATCGTTGCCCAGGAATTCGAGCGAGCCGCCGTGGGCCTCGGCAGCGGAGCGGGCAATCGCCAGGCCGAGTCCCGTGCCGGTCGCCGAGGTCGACTCCCCCCGGAAGAAGCGGCTGAACAGTTGCGGCTGGTCCGCCTCGGTGATGCCCGCTCCCGTATCCCGGACGGTCAGCATCGAGGGGTCTCCGGCCGAAACGGCCACTTCCACCCCTCCGGCATCCGGGACGTGCTTGACCGCGTTATCCACGAGGTTGCCCACGATCTGTTCGAGCATTCCCGGATCGCCTCTCACCACCGCGGAGTCCCCCGTGACCGCCAATCGAACACCGCGCCCCTCTGCCACCGCCCGGTAACGGCCAGCCACGCGCTCGGCCACCGCACGCAGATCGGTATCGAGCCGGTCCTGGGCGCTGAAGCCCGTCTCGATGCGCGCCAATATGAGGAGGTCGGTCGCAAGACGGGTCAGCCGGACCACCTCCTCCCTGCACCGTTCCAGCGTAACCTGGTACTCCTCGGCGGACCGGGGCCGCTTGAGGGCCAGGTCGAGCTCCCCGCGGAGCGCCGTCAGCGGACCTCGCAGCTCGTGACTGGCGTCCGCTGTGAAGCGGCGCTGGACGGCGAATGCCCGGTCGAGGCGGCCCAGCATCCCGTTGAGCACCTGCACCAGCCGGGAGAATTCCACCGCGTCCGCGTTCGCCGTGATGGTCGGTGATGGCGTGCCTTCGCGGATGGCCTCCGCCTGTTCGGTGATTTCCCGCGTCGGCCGGAGGGCGGCGCCCGCGATCTGCCAGCCGACGAGAAAGGCGCCGCCGCAGGCCAGCAGCGACAGGAGGAGCTCGGAGAGAATGAAATCCCGGAGGGTGCGGTCCAGCGGCGCCAGCGGGGCCGCGACCTGCAGCAGGTGCTGGCCGTGCGCCGCCCCCACCAGGCGAAGGGGATAGACCACGCAGCGCAGCCGCTGGCCTTCCCAGACGTGCGTGTCCCAGAGGATGCGGCCGTCCTGCGCCGCTTCCCGCGCGCCCGCGGGAAGAAAGAGATCGCGGTCCAGGTTGGCGCTGCGCGCGGCCGGCGCCCCATCGCTGGTCCATAGCTCCGCGTACCGCGTCAGCTCCGCGCTCGCCCCGCCCCCGGAACTCAGCAGGACCCCCTCGTGGAACTGGAAGGCCGATCCCATCTGGGCGGCGCCGGCCTCCGCCTCCACTTCGGCCAGGTGCACCAGGGTGCCATCGAGCTGACGGTAGAGGAGGGCGCGGAGCGCAACGGCGCTGATCATGGCGAGCAGCAGCATGAGCCCCAGGACGCCGGCGGCAGTGCGAAAGGCCAGGGTCAGCCGGAAGGAGCGCATGACTCAGTCCGCGTCCGTGGTGCGCAGGCTGTATCCGGCCCCACGCACTGTCTGGATCAGCCTGGGACGCTCCCCCTCCTCGAGCTTGCGCCGGAGGTTCGAGATGTGGGCGTCCACCACGTTGGTCTGCGGGTCGAACGACATGTCCCACACCTTCTCGAGCAGGGCCGTCCTGGTCACGACCCGTTCCGGATTGAGCAGGAAGAATTCGAGCAGGCGGAATTCCCGCGGCGCGAGATCCACCGTCCTCCCGCCCCGCTTGACCACCCGGCGCAGGCGATCCATTTCCAGGTCCTGGTAGCGGAGGATGCCGGTGGCCGGCCCGAACTGCCGCCGGGTGAGCGCACTCACCCGCGCCAGCAGCTCCTCGAGGGCAAAGGGCTTGGTGAGGTAGTCATCCGCGCCCGCGTTGAGGCCGCGAACCACGTCCTGGGTCGAGTCCCTCGAGGTCAGCATCAGGATCGGAGCCTGCACCCCCGTGCGCCTCAGCTCGGCGGCCAGCTGGAGGCCGTCCATCTTCGGCAGCTGGACGTCGAGCAGGATCAGGTCGTACTCATTCACGTGGGCCAGGTTGCCACCCTCGGCACCGTCCCCCGCGGTGTCGACGGCATGGCCCTCCTCCTCGAGCGCCTGCCTGAGGAAACGGGCCACCGTGTGCTCATCCTCCACCACCAGCACGCGCATCAGGCCTCCCAACAATCATCTGCCAATCCCTCAATCCCTCAATCCCTCAATCCCTCAATCCTTCACATCCTTCAATCCTTCAATTCCCACACCGTCTTTCCCTCAAGCACCGTCCTGACCACTCTCACCTGGTGAATCCGCTCCACCGGAATCTCGAACAGGTTCCGGTCCAGCACCACAAGGTCCGCCGCCTTCCCCACTTCGAGCGAGCCGGTCTCCGTTTCCTGGCCGAAGGCGTACGCGCCATTGATCGTATAGGCCGCGAGTATGGTCGGGAGGTCCACGACCTCCTGAGGAATCCAGGCCGGACCGGCTGGCGCCTCGGGCGCCCGCCGGGTCAGCGCGACCTGGATCGCGTCCAGCGGGGCAAGTGAGCTCACCGGCCAGTCGCTGCCGCCCACGATCACCGCACCGTTCCGCGCCACGCTGCCGATCGGGTAGAGCCATCGTGAGCGGGCAGGTCCCAGCTGTGGCTCGGTGAGCCGGGTGATGTAGTCGTCGGCGTAGGCCCAGAGCGGCTGGAAGTCGGCGATCACCCCGAGCTCGCGGAACCGCGGGATGTCCTCGGGCTCGATCAGCTCGATGTGGGCCATCATCGGCCGGGCATCGCGCGGCCCGTTGGCCTGTCGGGCCGCCGCCAGGGCGTCGAGCGTCATCCGGATGGCGCGATCGCCGATGGCGTGGACGTGGATCTGGAATCCGGCCCGGTCGAGCGCCACGGCGATCGAGTCGAGCGACGCCGGCGTGTAATCCGAATGGCCGCGATCGCCATGGCGGCCGAGGTAAGGCTCCAGGAGAGCGGCGGTGCCCGATTCAAGCACGCCGTCGGCGAAGAGCTTGGCGGCGATCGGCCGGAACCGGGCCGACCGAAACCGTTCCCGGAGCCGCTCCAGCGCCGGCACCTGTCCCGGGCCCGCCGCGGGATCGACCTCGAGCGCCGCGACGACCCGTGCGGTCAGCGAGTCTTCGGCGATGATCGCCTGGTAGGTCCGGAGGTCCGCGGTGTCCACCGAGGCGTCGTACAGGCTGGTGATCCCGTCACGATTGGCGAGCCGGAGACCCAGCTTGAGCGCCGACTCACGCTCGGCGGCCGTCCGGTCGGGCAGCAGCCTCGACACCAGCGCCGTGGCGCCTTCGCGCAGGGTGCCGCTGGGCTCGCCCGTCCGGGGATCGCGCTCGATCCGGCCGTTGGGAGGGTCAGCTGTTTCCTTCGTGATCCCGGCCAGCGCGAGAGCCTTCGAATTGGCCCATGCCGAGTGGCCGTCGGCGGCGCGCAGGTAGGCCGGGCGATCGGGCACCAGGCTGTCGAGCAGTTCCTTCCGGGGGTTCGCATCGGGGAAGATCGGCAGTGCCCACCCGCGCCCACGCACCCACGGCCGGTCGGGGTGCGCAGCGGCACACCAGCGGATCATCGCCACGACGCCTGCCCGGGTCGTCGAATCGTTCAGGTCGCACTCGGCCAGCGTCAGGCCGCCTGAAATCGGATGTGCATGGCTGTCGTGGAATCCGGGCAGCACCATCTGGCCTGCCAGGTCGACCACCTCGGTGCCCGACCCGATGAACGGCGCGATGCCGTTATCACTCCCCACGTAGACGATCCGCCCGCCGCGCACCGCGACCGCCTCGGCCCACGACCGCTCGGCGTCCATGGTATAGACCGCGCCATGGCGCAGCACCAGGTCGGCGGCCGGTACGGCGTGGCGCTCGACCGTGCATGCGACCAGCGCGCCGGCGGCCAGCGCACCGGCCAGCCGGCGAATCACTTCGAGGCCCCGAGCTTCCAGGAAGGCAGGTCGCTCAGCCACGACCAGGGGTTGATGGTGATCTGGCCCAGGCGCCGGGTCACGGCCGCCCGGTTGACCGGACTGAAGAGAAAGAGGGCCGGCGCGTCGGCATTGAGCGTGTCGAAGGCGGTCCGCCAGAGCCGGGCGGCCTGCGCCGGCAGGGCCTCGTTCTCCGCGGCGTTGAAGGCCGCGTCGAACACGGGGCTGGCGTACCCTCCGAAGTTCAGCGCCCCGATCCCCGCCGCCGTCCACTGTTCGCTCAGGCCTCGCGGGCTGGGCTCGTCGAGATAGGTGGCGACGTAGCTGTCGAACTTCCCCTTGGCCAATCGCTCCTGGAAGACGGGGAATTCAACTGCGGTCACGCTGACCTCGGCGCCGATCAAGCGCCAGCGCTCCTGCAGCAGTTCCGCCGCCCGCCGGCGCACGGGGCTCGTCGACGGCACCAGCAGGTCGAAGGCCAGCGGCCGCGACCCCGAGCGGCGGACGCCACCGGCGCCGACTCGCCACCCCGCGGAGTCGAGTGCGGAAGCGGCCGCCGCCGAATCGAAGGGAAGCACCCGGATGCTGTCGCTCCAGAGCCAGAGCACCTGGGAGAACGGGCCAGGAGGCGCCTTGGCACCGGATCCGAAGAGCTGCACCGCCATTGCCTGGCGGTTGACCGCCATGTTGAGCGCCCGGCGCACCCGGATGTCACTGAGCACGTTCATCCCGCTCTTCCCGCCGCCGCCATGGAGCCGGTATCCCACGAAGCCGTACACCGCCGACGGATAGGCGACCACGCGGAGCGCCGTATCTGACTCGACGCGGGAGGTCCGTTCGGGCGTGCCCAGCGTCTCCAGCAGGTCAGCCTCGTGTGCCAGCACCAGTGTCAGCGCCGCGTCGGGATCGGCGGCGAACCGCCAGGTCACCTGCCTGATGCCGGGATGGCGCGGAGAACCGGGCACCGCTTCGAGGTCGAGCGACTCGCCGCGCACCCAGCGCATCACCTTGTACGGGCCGCTCCCGACCAGGCGTGCCACCGCGGTATCCACGGACCATTGGCTCACCGGCACATCATGCCAGATGTGGCGGGGGATTACCCTGACGTGCCAGGTGGCGTCGTAGAGCTGCTCGGGATAGACATGGTCAAAGCGGATGGCGACCGTCGATGAATCCTCGGCCGACGCGACCACGTGCCCTTCCAGCGAGGGCCGGGCCGATGTGTCCAGTGTCGAGTCGGTGTAGACCGTGAAGGAGTACGCCACGTCTTCCGCGGTGACCTGCTGGCCATCCGACCAGCGCGCCCCGGGCCGGAGGTGGAATCGCCAGGTCAGCGAGTCGACCCGTTCCCACCGCGCAGCCAGGCGCGGCGGCGTAGCCGGTCGTATCGCTGGGCGCGTGCCCGGGCTCCAGTTCCGCCAGGCGCTCGTAGACCTGGTCTCCGATGTCCCGACCCACCGTCTCGAACGCCAACGGGGGCAGGATCGCGCTGGGTTCCCCCGTTGCCGCGATGACCAGGCGGTCGCAGCCGGGGCAGGGCGCGGCACGCGAGCAGGCGGCGATGGCCGCGGCGATGATCGCAGGAAGAAGGAGCCGGAGAGGATGGACGAGACGGACGGAAATTCGGAACACGTTTGCAACCTCCAGAAGTCTCCAAACTTAGCGGGGCACGCCCTGCCCCTCTGCCCCCCGGGCCCCTCCGCCCCGCACCCGCTGTTGCGCCTGAGTGGAACAGTTCATTACACTCCGCTCGCCAGCGTGCGACAGTGGGTGTGATTCGCATCACAAGCACTAGTTGTAACTATTTGCAGTAAAATGACTTACAGGATAGTTGTTCGGCGGCCCCGGCGTTGCCACAGAGATTGGCGTGGCCCGATGCAATCGACGACCAATCGCCTCAATCTCTGGAGACGCCCGATGAATTCCCACTCGCTGAGGATCGCTGCCGGATCCGCCGCAGCACTGATCCTCGCCGCCTGCAGCAGCAGCAACCCGTCCACCACCGGTGCCGGACGCGTTGCGTTCAGTATCGCCACACGTCCTGCCACCGCCGCTGCCCCGGTCCTCCTCGCCGCGCCTGACAGCCAGGCGGTCGGCCAGGACACACTGGTATTCGACTCGGTCCAGGTCGTCCTGCGCAAGATCGACCTGGAGCGGACGAACGAAGACGTGAGTTGCAGTGACGAGATGAGCGGCGAGAGTGATGGGCACGAGGATGCCTGCGAAGAGGTCAAGGCCGGCCCGTCGATCGTCGATCTTCCGCTCACCCCGGGGGCGTCGCAGGCCTTCACGGTGTCCGTGGATACCGGCACCTTCGACCAGATGCACCTGCAGATTCACGTCCTGACCGACAATCCCGCCGACCAGGCGCTCCTGGCGCAGCGTCCCGAATTCGCCGGGATCAGCGTCCGGGCCAAGGGGACCTTCAAGTCGGGGACTGCCGACCCCACCGATTTCGTCTATACCAATGACCTGACGGCCAACCAGGAGCTCCAGTTCGCCTCGCCGCTCACGGTCGGGACGGCCGGTCCGGTGGAACTGACCCTGATGGTGGACGTGCACAGCTGGTTCCTCGACAGCAGCGGCAACCTGATCGATCCGGCAACCGCCGGGGCCGGGCAGCCCAACGAGGGCGTCGTCACCCACAACATCCGGAGTTCATTCCACGCCTTCGAGGACGAGAATCACGACGGCGAGGATGATCATGACGGCTCCCATGGCGGGGACGGCAACAACGGCGGCATGGGCGGGGGTGGCGACAACCCGATGGGCCATAACTAGGACGAGGGAAAGCCGCATCCTATCGATCCACCAGGAGGCTCGTGACTGAGCCATCCTGGTGGGTCGCGCTGCTTCCGATCACCGACAGCTTCCGGACCACGGTCCGCCAGCTGGTCGGTGAATTGGGCGGCGCCGTTGTCGAGTGGACACCGAGCGGGGCGGAAACACCCCCGCCGGGCACCGCCGCGATCCTGGTACTGGCCGGCGGAAGTGAAGCCGAGGCGATCGACCGTCTGGGGACATTGCCGGCCGCCCTGCCGCGATATCTCGTGGGCGCGTCGGCCGATCACCGGCTGGCCGCCGCCGCCATCCAGCGTGGCGCGCGAGACTATTTCGCGCTCCCCGAGGATCTCGACCTGCTGCGCCGCTCGCTCGAGCGGGAGGGGCGGGCGGTCCGGGGCAGGCAGGACGCGGCGACGTACGCCGCGGACGAGCGCAAGGCCTGGGGCTTCGGGACGATCATCGGCCGGAGCCCGGTATTGCGGCGCACGGTCGAGCAGGCTGCGCGGGTGGCCCAGCACGGCGGCGTCACGGTCCTGATCGGGGGAGAGACGGGCACCGGGAAGGAACTGCTCGCCCGGGCCATCCACTACGAGGGCCCACGCGCCGCGGCGCCGTTCGTCGAGGTGAATTGCGCCGCGATCCCGATGAACCTGCTGGAGAGCGAGCTGTTCGGCCACGAGAAGGGGGCCTTCACCGGGGCGATCGCCCAGAAGCCCGGCCTCTTCGAGCTGGCCCACGGCGGAACGCTCTTCCTCGACGAGATCGGCAACCTGCCGGCGGAGCTGCAGCCCAAGCTGCTGCGCGCGCTGGAGGGGGGCGAGGTCCGCCGGGTCGGGGGCCGCGAGTCGCGGACCGTGGACGTGCGGGTGATCGCCGCGACGCACGTCGAGCTGGCTGCCGCGGTCAGCCGGGGCGAGTTCCGGCAGGACCTGTACTACCGGCTGAACGTGGTCCCGCTCACCCTGCCGCCGCTGCGTGAGCGGGGCGAGGACATCGAGTACCTGGCCGAGACGCTGGTGGTGCGGCTGGCGGGCCAGTATGGCCTGGCGGTGCCGCCGCTGACGCCGGAAGCGCGGGCCACGCTCCGGGCGCATCGCTGGCCCGGCAACGTGCGGGAGCTCAAGAACGCGATCGAGCGCGGTCTCGTTCTGTCACCGCCCGGCACGCTGCGCATCGAAGACCTGGACGGGCCTGTCCCGGCCCCGAAGGATGCCGAGCCCTCGGTCCTGCCCTTTCCGGCCCGGCTCGACGAGATCACCCGCGCCGCCGTCCTCGCAACGCTGCGGGCGGCCGATGGCAACAAGAGCGAGGCGGCCCGCCGCCTCGGGATTTCCCGGCCCAGGCTGCAGCGAATCCTGGATGGCCGGGCGGAGGAATGACCCTGTGGACCCGTACCGAAGGAGTCTCATGATGACCCGCCGTCTGCCGCTGTTCACGATCGCCGCCGCAGGAGCCGTGGCGCTGGCCCTGGCCTGCTCCTCGACCAGCGGACCGGACCAGCCCGTGGTGGTACCGCCGGCGGGGCTCAACATCCTGCGGCTCCAGCCCAGCCACCCGCCCCTCTACAACGACAGCGTCTCCTTCATGGCGGTCCAGGGCCAGGGCACGGAGCAGAAGATCTACTTCGCCGACAACGGGGGGGGACCCGGTGAGGAGTATCTCACCTTCAAGCTCAACGGGCAGTCGCTCCTGGCCTACCCCGACGGCACGCCGTTCGGTGCCGGGGACTCCGTTCGCATCACCATCCGGGTCATCAACCCGGACAGCATCTACTTCCAGTTCGACCCGGCCGGCCTGACGTTCGACCCGGCGCATCCCGCCCAGCTGACGATCAAGTACGCCGAGACCGGCGGCGACTTCAATGAAGACGGCCACGTGAATGCCGGCGACACTCTCATCGCCCATTCGCTGGCGATCTGGCGGCAGCCCGAGCCAGCCGATTCCTTCACCCGGCTGCAGTCGGTCCGTATCGAGGACCAGGAGGAGATCGAGGCCAATCTTCTCGGCTTCAGCCGTTACGCGATCGCCTACTAGTCCGCGCCAGTGCTCGACACTCCCTCTCCCCCTCCGACCCGGCCCGCGAGCTGCGCGAGCTGCTTGCGGCGGGCCGTTTCCGCGAGGCGCTGGAGGCGTATCGCCGGTCGGGGCCCTTGCCGGCGCGGCCGGAGCTGGCGCTGCTGGCCGCGACCGCCGCGACCCGGGTGGGCGAGCTCTCCACGGCGCGGGAACTGGCCCGGGGCGCGGAGCAGCAGTTCACCGCGCGGGCTGACGCCGACGGACGGATGCGGACGGCGAACCTGCTCGGCGCGATCGCCTTCGAGCAGGGCAATCTCACGGAGGCGGAGGCCGCCTTCGGACGCGCCCTGGAGATGGCCCGCCAGCTCGACGACGGCCAGATGGCGGCGCGGACCTCGAACAACCTGGCCTCGGTGGCCCACCTGCGGGGCAGTACCGACCGGGCGCTGAGCCTCTACCGTGGGGCACTCCTCGAGTACCAGCGGCTCGGCGACCGCCGCGGCACGGCCGAGACCTACCACAATCTCGGGCTCACCTTTCGCGAGCTCGCCATCCGCCTCGATGCCGATTCGGCCTCGGCCGAGGCGGTGCGTCACGCGGAAATGGTCGGGGAGCGGTCGCTCCTCGCGCTCGCGGTCGCCGGCCGGGCCGAGTACCACCTGGACGCCGGCGAGCCCGAGGTCGCGGCCCGCGAGGTCGAGCGGGCCGAGGCCCTCGCCGCCGCGGCGGGCGACGCCATCGGCGGCGCCGAGGCGGGTCGGCTCCGAGCCCGGATCGCGCTGATCGAGGATGAGGCGGCCCACGCGCTCGACGCGGCGGAGAAGGCGCGCGCCACCGCCGCCGGGTATGGCAGCATGCTGCTGCAGGGCGAATGCGCCGCGCTGGCCGCCCGCGCGCTGAAGCGGCTGGGCAGAATGCAGGAAGCCGACGCCCGGAAAGCCGAAGCCGCCGGAATCTTCCGGCGGCTCGGGGCCACGCACCTCCTGGAGCGTCTCGAAGCGAACTAGGCCTCCACTTCCTCCTTCTTGTGTTCCGCCGCCACCTTCACGGCCACCTCGGGCGGCGCCTCGACATAACCACGGAATTCGTGATGGTAGGTCCCCCGCCCGTGCGTGATCGCGTGCAGGCTGGTCGCGTACCGGTACAGTTCCGCCTCGGGGACGATGGCCCGGACCTTGGTCAGGCGGCCGTCCTGCTCGGTGCCGAGGATCTGGCCCCGGCGGGCCGAGAGATCGCCCAGCACATCACCCAGCACCTCGTCCGGAGTTCGCACCTCTACCGACATCAGCGGCTCGAGCAGCACCGGCCGGCAGCTGGGCGACACGTGCCTGAACGCGAGGATACCGGCCATCTTGAACGCCATCTCGCTCGAGTCCACGTCGTGGTATGAGCCGTCGAAGCACTCGGCCTGGAAATCCACCAGCGGGTAGCCCGCCACCGGCCCCCGCGCCTTGGCCTCCTGGATCCCTCGATCCACCGCCGGGATGAACTTGTTGGGAATCACCCCGCCCACGATGTTGTCCACGAACTTGTACCCGCTGCCGCGAGGGAGCGGAGCCAGCCGGATCCAGCAGTCGCCGTACTGGCCCCGGCCGCCGGTCTGCTTCTTGTGCTTGCCCTGGCCCTCGCCTTTGCCCTTGAGGGTCTCGCGGTAGGCGACCTTGGGGCGGACCAGGTCCGCGTGCACCCCGAAGCGCCGCTCCAGGCGGCCCAGCAGGATCTCGAAGTGCCGCTCGCCCATCCCGTGCACCAGGGTCTGCCCCAGCTCCGAGCTGTACTCGAAATGAAAGGTCGGGTCCTCCTCGTGCAGCTTGTGGAGGCCGGCCGCGAGCTTGTCCTCTTCACCCCGCTGCTTTACGGTCACCGCCGAAGTTGCCATCGCCTCGGGGAAGGGAATCGCCGGCAGGCGTAACGGGTTCTCCCTGCGGCAGAAGGTGTCGCCGGTGTGGGTGTCGCGGAGCTTGGCCACCGAACCGATGTCGCCGGCCTGGAGTTCGGGCACCTCGATCCGCTCCTTGCCCTGCTGGACCGACAGGTGGGCCAACTTCTCCGCCACGTTGTGCTCGGCGTTCCAGACCTCCTCGCCACTCTTGATCGTACCGGTGTAGAGCCGGAAGTAGGAGACATCCCCGACGTGCGACTCGGACACCGTCTTGAAGACGCGGCCCAGCAGTGGTACTCCCTGCGGCACCCCATCGGGCAACGCGGCCTCGGCCGGCGAGGGAAAGAGCTCCACCATCTTCGAGAGCAGCGCCCGCATGCCGTAGGTCAAGGTCGCGCTGCCGCAGAAGAGCGGCACGATCTCGCCCCGGAGGACCGCCTTCTTCATCGCCTTGAGGACCTGGTCGCGGGGGATCTCCTCGCCGCCGAGGTAGCGCTCGAGCAGGTCGTCGTCGGTCGACGCCACGGCCTCGGTCAGCGCCTGGTCGTACCGGGCGAAGCGTTCCTGGTAGTCGCCGGGGAGCGGAACCTCGTCGTACTCGCCGGCCTTGGTGCCCTTCTTGTAGAAGTGGGTCTTGCCGCTGAACAGGTTGACGATGCCGTGGAACTCGAGGCCGTCGCCCACGGGAATCTCGACCGGCACCACCTTGGGAGAGAGGTGGGCCTTCACGTCCTCGAAGACCCGCTCGAAGTTGGCGTGGTCCTTGTCCATCTGGGAGACGAACAGGATCCGGGGCAGGTGCCGCTGGTCGCACACCTCCCAGACCTTCTCGGTGCCGACCTCCACGCCGCTGGTGGCGTTGAGGACGACCACCGCAGCATCCGCGGCGTGCAGCGCGGTGATCGACTCGCCGAAGAAGTCGAGAAGGCCGGGAGCGTCGATCAGGTTGAGTTTGGTATCCATCCACTCGGCGAAGCCGAGCCCGAGGCTGATGGAGTGCTGGCGCTCGATTTCGTCGGGGGAATGATCGGTGAGGGTGCTGCCTTCCTTGATGGATCCGTGGCGGCGGCTCGAGCCGGAGACGAAGGCGAGGGCGTCCACCAGGGTTGTCTTGCCGCTACCGCCGTGGCCGACGAACGCCACGTTCCGGATCGCGGGTGTGGGGTAGACCTTCAAGGCCGAACCTCCTGAGAAGGGCATCCTGAGTCTGCACCGGCCAGCGGCCGACGTCAAATGGGAGAAGGGAGCAGGGAGCGGGGAGCAGTGCGGTTCGCGATCACCCGCTCCCTGCTCCCCGCTCACCGCTCACCATTGACCCTTGTAGATTCCCCAGGATGACACCCCAAGTCGCTCTCGTCACCGGCGCCACCGAAGGGATCGGACGCGCCACCGCCTTGGCGCTGGGCCGGGCCGGTTACCGGGTTGGCGTCTGCGCCAGGACGCCGGCCCGGGTCGAGACCCTGGTGCGCGAGCTCAAGGCCGAAGGGATTGCCGCGGCCGGCACTCCCTGCGACGTGGCCGATGCCGAGGCGGTACCAAGGATGGTCGTCGCGATCACCGCGGCGCTGGGGCCGGTGGACGCGCTGATCAACAATGCCGGCATCCTCCGCGTGAAACCGTTCGAGCAGATCACGCTCGAGGACTGGGACGCCACGATGGCGGCCAACGTGCGGAGTCTCTTCCTCACCACCCGCGAGGTGCTCCCGGGGATGCGGCAGCGCAGGTCGGGCACGATCATCAACGTGTCGAGCCTGTCGGGCAAGAGCGGCTTCATCGGCGGCTCCGCCTACTGTGCCTCGAAGCACGCGGTGATGGGGTTCAGCCGGGCGTTGATGCTCGAGGTCCGGGAGGACAACGTGCGGGTGGTGGCCATCTGCCCCGGCTCGGTGGACACGAAGATGATCCGGAGCCAGAACGTCTTTCCAGTCCACCCCGACCGGATCCTCCAGCCGGACGACATCGCTGACGCGATCCTTCACACTCTCCAGCTGCCGGCCCGCGCCCTGGTGAGCGAACTCGACATCCGCCCGACGGTACCCTGACCGGAGGATGGCGGCGCTCCGGATCACCCTGTGCGTCTGCCGGGGCACCAGCTTCGCCTCGCTCCTGCCGATGGCCCGGGAGCGGCAATGGGCACTGCCCGACCTGATCAGGGAAACCGGGTGCGGCGGCGGTTGCGGCCTCTGCCGCCCCTACCTTCGCGAAATGCTCCGCACCGGCCGGACCGAATTCAACGAGGTCATTCTTGAGTAGCCCGGCGCAGCCCGCCGGGGGCTGGGGCTCCCAGCCGGGGCCCGCACTCAGCGGTGCGGCACTGTTGGCGGTCGCCGCCCTGTGGCTCGCCTTCCTGGGGCAGGCGGCCGCGGTGCTGCTCTCGGCCGCGGCCCTGGCCCTCATCTGGTACGCCTTCCACAGCTACCGGGCTGCCACCCGGAGCCACGAGGCGTCACTCGAAACCGCCCTTGCCGCTGCCGCCGCCCGGAATCTCGACCTGGCCCGTCTCCAGCAGGTCACCGCCGAACTGCTCGCCGGGGACACGATCGAGCGGCTGTACCAGCAGGTGGCGGAGGCCGCCGCGGTGCTTCTCGAAGGATCGGGAGGGATGGTCACCCAGGTCGTCGAGGAGGGACGATTCGTGAAAGTGATGGCGGCGTCGAGCGCCTTCCAGCGCACGGTGGGCAGCCTGCTGCCGGTCGATGGCTCGCTCCACGGGTGGGTGGTGACCGAGGAGGAGCCGCTCCTTTGCAACGACATGGCGGCGGATCCCCGGAACTTCCGGATCCGCGGAGTGGACGCCCGCGCGGTGGCCATCGTGCCACTGCGCTCCAGCGGCCTTGTGATCGGGACCCTGGGTGTCTACGAGCGCCTCGACGGGAGGCCCTTCGAAGCGGCCCACCTCCAGTTGCTCCAGACGCTGGGCGACCAGGTCGTGGTGGGCCTCGACCGGGTGCATGCCCTCGAGGCGAGCCGCCGGAACGAACAGGCGCTGGCCGAGAAGAACCGCGAGCTGCAACGGGCAACGGAGCTCAAGAGCCAGTTCCTGGCCAACATCTCCCACGAACTCAGGACCCCGCTCAACGCCATCAACGGCTTCTCCGACCTGCTGCTTACCGAGGAGCTGGGGCCGCTCAACGAAACCCAGCGCGAGTTCCTCGACTCCATTCTGCGCAATGGCCAGCACCTCCTCGGCCTGATCAATTCGGTGCTCGATCTCTCCAAGATCGAGGCCGGGCGGATGACGCTCACCCTGGCATCCACCGACCTTCGTGAGTCCATCCTGGGAGCGGTGGCCGACACGGCCAGCCTGCGTGCGGCGCGTCGGCAGCAGTGCCGCACCCGCATCGACGACGGCCCCATTCCGGTGGTGGCCGACGGCACCCGGATCCGCCAGATCCTCTTCAACCTCCTGTCGAACGCCTCCAAGTTCACGGCGGAAGGGGGCGAGGTCAGCGTCACCGCGGTGGCCACCCGTGCCCCGCTCCCCTTTCCGGGGGAGCGGGGCGGCGAGCGCAGCCGGCTGGTCTCGCGCGAGGCGGTCTGGATTTCGGTGAGCGATACCGGCATCGGCATCCGCCCCGAGGACATGTCGCGGCTGTTCCTGGAGTTCAGCCAGGTGGACAGCTCAAGCAGCCGCCAGGTCCAGGGCACCGGGCTGGGGCTGGCGCTCTGCAAGAAATTCGTGGAGCTCCACGGTGGCACAATCGGCGCCGAGTCGGTTCACGGCAAGGGCTCGAGCTTCTGGTTTATCCTGCCGGTGGAGGGGCCGGTGCGAAGGCGAGTCGAGGGTCGAGAGTCGAGGGTCGAGAGCTGAGAAGGAGAAGGGGGCGCCGCGGGCGCCCCGTTTCGTTGTTGCGCGACCTGTCCGTTCCAGCTGGGTCCCCGGCAGGATTCACTGGAGCTACTTCATGGAAGCCCGCACATCCACCAGCACCGAGTCGAAGGCGTCGACCCGGATCAATCCAAGCCTCGGGTACTCGAGGTCCATGATGACGTAGACTGTGATGGTCAGGATGAAGGCAAAGCCGAGGATGTGGACCCAGCTGCGCGTCGCGGCACCCGCCATGCCGTAGCCAGCCATCAGCGAACAAGCCAGCGCAAGCGCGGCGAGCAATCCAAAAATGACCCGGGGGGGGTGGGTACGCGCCGCCACGATTCTGGTCGTGGTGATATCGAACATCGAGTTGAGCGCAGGCAGGAGCAGCATCGCCGCCGTGGAGCCCTGCGCCTGTCGGGCCGCCACCACCGACAGAGTCCAGATTTCGCCCTGCAGCGCCGTGGCGCGCGCCATCTCGGCATCGACCCTGGCCATGTCAGGCACCGCCCGATAGGTCGCCAGCCGGGCGTCGAGGTACTGACGGAACTTCTCGCGCAGCGCCGGCTGCAGCGAATCGGGCAGCAGGTCGAGCCGGAGCCAGGCCGTCCCGATGTCATTGGCCTCCTCGACGATCAGGGCCCGCCGGGTATCGAAGCGCGCCGCGGCCCCCGAGAAGGTGAAGGCAATCAGCAGTCCCATGAGCCCGAACACGGCGCCGTCGACGGCCCCGAGCCCCGCACCAGCCCCGGCGCCATCAATCGCCTGTCGCCGCTGCCCGACGCGCCGTCCCGCCTCGAGGAGAACAAGCATCCCGAGGAACAGCCCGAGAACCAGCATGGCCGTAAGCGTCAAGATCTGCACCGCCGTTGTTGAGAAACAGCCACTGGCGCCTTACTTCTTGTGTTCTTCCACCATCTCACAATCCTTCAATCCCTCAATCCGGCAATCCCTCAATCCCCAAACGGCTCCATGTGCACCAGCACCCCGCTCACGGCCGGCACCGCCGCCTTGATGGCGCTCTTGACCTTGCCGCTCAGGATGTGCGCGTCGTTCAGTGACATGTGCGCGTCGGCCTGCACGTGCAGGTCCACGAAGTATTCGATACCGGCCTTGCGGACCTTCACCTTCTCGATGGCGCGGACCTCGTCGACCGCCACGGCCGCCGCCGAGACCCGGTCCAGCACGTCGCCCGTCGGGGTGCGGTCCATCAGATCGGCAATCGCGGGCCGGAGCAGCAACAGTCCGTTGTAGGTGATAATCGACGCCGCCACCAGCGCCGCCCAGTCGTCGGCCATCTCCCAGCCAGGCCCGCCGATGAGGGCCACGCTGATCCCGGTGAAGGCGCAGAGAGAAGTGAGCGCGTCGGATCGGTGATGCCAGGCGTCCGCCTGGACGGCAATGCTGCCCGCCTCACTCCCGACCGCGAAGACTCGCCGGAACAGGACTTCCTTCACGATCACCACCACGACCAGCACGACCAGGGTGAACGGCGCCGGCGCGTGGTGCGGCGTAATGATTTCCCGTACCGACTCGATACTGATTCCAAGCGCCGCGGCGAGGAGCATCAGTGAGACCACCGCTGCCGCGAGCGCCTCCGCCTTGCCGTAGCCGAAGGGGTAGTACTGGTCGGCGGTCCGGGTCGAGATCCGGAGCCCGCTCCAGACGATGAACGAGGAGACGATGTCCGCCGTGGACTCAATCCCATCGGCGATCAGGGCGTAGGAGTGGCCCAGGATCCCGGCGATGAACTTGACCAGGGCCAGCACCGCGTTGATCAGAATGCCGAGCTGGGCCCAGCGGATCCCCCGGTGGATCGAGGGCGGCGGCGCGGGCGCGGCGGCCGGTGTGCTCATCTCCGGGTGGGCTGCCGCAGGTCTTCGAGTGCCCGGCGCACCGTGATCGGCACCAGGTCCTTCCGCCACCCGATCGTGAAGTCGGTGTTGTCCAGCGGCTTGGAGGGGCGGGCCGCGGCGAGGGCCGCCGCCTCGATGGCCTCGTCGCCCAGCGGCTGGCCGACCAGCGCGGCGGACGCCACCTCGCTTTCCACCGGCCACGACCCGACGCCGCCCACCACGACCCTGGCCGAGATCACGATGCCCACCGGGTCGGTCCGCACCACCGCCGCCACGCCCAGCACCGGGAAATCGAACGCCCCGCGCCGGCGCACCTTGCGGTACACTGCCCGCGCCCCGGCGAGCGCCGGCACCGACACCGCCGTAAGCAGTTCATCGGGGTGCTTGCTCAGGTACTCGATGCCGTCGTTCCGGTAGAGTGCGGAGGCGGGGATCGTGCGGCTGCCCGAGGGGCCGACCAGCGTCACCGAGGCGCCCAGGGCGACCATCACCGGGGCCAGGTCGCTCGATTGTACCGCCCAGCAGCGGGGCGACGAGGGCGCGACCCAGCAGATGTGGCCGTCCTTCTTGAGACAGAAGTCGATTGCCTTCCGCCATTCGAATCCCTGGTCGTAGTAGTTGCAGCGGGTGTCGAGCAGGAGGTTGCCACCCAGCGTCCCCATGTTCTGCAGGATCGGGGTCGAGATCGTCGCCGCGGCGGCAGCGAGAACCGGCCACTCGGCGCGGACCAGCGGATCCCGGATGAGCTGGGTCAGCGTCAGTCCCGCTCCGAGCACCAACTGCCCCTCCGCCCCCCTGCGACCGCAGGGAGTCCTTTAGGCCCCCCGCCCCCCCACTCCAGCCCGTCGCAGATCTATCACCACCGACGGTGTCTGCTGCCTCCGCTTCATGTTCGGATAGAGATCGGTTCCCCCCGCCACGTACGCCGCGTCCGCGCCATGGCGCGCCTTGAGCGCGATGGCGTCCCCGATGGTGCGGGGAAAGTGCGGGGTGAAGGGAGGGAGGCGGAGCATTGAGAGTCGTGAGTCTTGAGTCGTGAGTCGTGAGCTACGGGCGCGCGGGTTCGAGGGCGCGGCCGTCGCCGCCCTGGGCGGGGGTGAGGACCCGGATCTCCTCGGGCCATGGCACACTCGGCGGCGCCTTGGTCGGCCCGAAGCGAGGCTCCTTCCCCGCCGCCTTGGCCTGGATTGCCTTGAGGACCTTGGGCGGGCTCATCGGCACTTCATCGATGCGGACGCCGACCGCGTCATAGATCGCGTTGGCGATCGCCGGCATCACCGGCAGCAGTGGCCCCTGCCCCGCTTCCTTGCCACCGAAGGGACCGTTGGGGTCAGGCTCACCCACCAGGTAGGTCACCACGTCGCACATCTCGAGGGTGGTGGGGCTCTTGTACTCGAGCATCGAGGGGAACTTGTGCACCACCCGCCGGTGCTCGCGGTAGCTCATCTCCTCCATGAGCGCCTCGCCCAGCCCCATGTACACGCCCCCCTCGACCTGCCCGATGACCAGGGCGGGATTGATCGCCTGCCCGATGTCGTGACCGATCCAGATGGTCGGGACCTGGACGATCCCGGTCTCCGGATCCACGAGGACCTCCGCCACCGCCGCCGAGTAGCTGTACGCCGCCGACGGCCCGACTCCGGCGCCGCGATAGCGGCCGGGGGAGCGGGGCGGCTTGTAGCTCCCCACCGCGCCGATCGTTCCCAGCGCGGACTCGGCGGCCACGACGGCCTCGGCGAAGCTCACGCCGTGCGACGGGTCGCCGGCGTCGAAGACCCGGCCGGCGGCGAAGACCATCCGGTCGGGAGGCGCGTCGAGCTTTGCGGCAGCGCCGCGCGCGATCATCTCCCGCACCCGTTCCGCGGCCTGGATTGCCGCGTTGCCCATCATCAGCGTAACCCGGGACGAGTAACTACCCAGGTCCACCGGGGTCAGGTCAGTGTCGCCGGTGACGACTCGAACGTCGATCGGTTCGAGTCCCAGCACCTCAGCGACGATTCCCGCCAGGATGGTGTCGGAGCCCTGGCCGATGTCGGTCGCGCCGCAGAAGACCGTGACACCCCCGCCCCGGTCGCACTTGATCTGGACGCCGGAGTGCGGCATGTCGTTCCAGTAGATCGGCAGGCCGGCGCCGGTGAGATAGGAAGAGCAGGCAATGCCGAGCCCCTGGCCGTAGGGCAGGTGGCCGCGGCGCTCCTTCCACCGGGAACCCTCGACCACCTTCTCGATGCAGGGCCCCAACCCCATGGTGCCGACACGAAGCCAGTTGGCGGTCACCGTGTCCGGTTTGACCAGGTGCCGCAAGCGCATCTCGGCCGGGTCGAGATTCAGCTGCTCGGCCACCTTGTCGAGCTGGACTTCGACCGCGAAACGGGGCTGGGGGGTGCCGTGGCCCCGCTTGGGACCGCAGGGGGGCTTGTTGGTGAAGGCCCGGGCACCGCGGAAGCGGTAGTTCGGCACGTCATAGGTGACCGTCTGCAGCGCGCCGGTGTAGTAGGTACTCGCGACACCGTAGGACCCGTAGGCACCGCCGTCGAGGTACGACTCGAAGTCCATCGCGGTGATGGCGCCGTCCTTCGTGACCCCGGTCCGCACCTTCATCAGGACCGGGTGGCGACCGCGATGACAGTAGAAGACTTCCTCGCGGGTCAGGCAGATCTTCACCGGGCGCCCGGTGACCATGGCCAGCTTCGCCACCACGATCTCGTGGCTGAACGGATCGCTCTTGCCGCCGAACCCGCCGCCATTGGGGCAGGCGACCACCCGGATCCGGCTGGGCGCCAGTTCGAGAACCTTGGCCAGCGCCCGGTGCACGTAGTGCGGGGTCTGGGTGCTGCTCCAGAGTGTCAGCCGGCCGTCGGCGGCCGACTGCGCCAGGGCGGCGTGCTGCTCCATCGGCAGGTGCGTGTTGCCCTCGTAGAAAAAGAGATCCTCGCGGACCAGGTCGGCGCGCGACATCCCCGCTTCGACGTCGCCGAAGTGGAGGTGGACCAGCTTGTGGAGATTGCCGGAGTCGGCGTAGTCGTGCAGCTGCGGCAAGGGCGTCGAGGCCGCGGCTGCCACCGAGGGGATCTCGGGCAGCACCTCCCAGGTCACCTCGATCAGGTCGCAGGCCGCTGAGGCCGTCTCCTCATCCACCGCTGCCACGGCGGCAACCGGGTCGCCGATGAACCGCACCCGTTCTGGGCAGAGAGCATGCTCATCCTGGCTCACGGGCAGGATGCCGAACGGAATCGGCAGGTCGGCGCCGGTGAGGACCGCGTGCACTCCCGGGAGGGCGCGGGCCTTCGTGGTGTCGATGGCGACGATGCGGGCGTGCGGGTGGGGACTGCGGAACATCCTGCACCACAGCATCCGTGGCAGCACCAGGTCGTCGGCGTAGAGCTGCTGCCCCGTCACCTTCGCGACGGCATCCACCTTGGCGCGCGGCGTGCCAACAACACTTCTTCCCCCCTTCCCCCCTTCCCCCCTTCTAATCGCTCCCATGAACACTCTCCCTCCCCACCTCCGCCGTTTCACCGCGCATCCGCGCCGCGGCCAGCTCCACCGCCTCGTAGATCTTCACGTATCCGGTGCACCGGCAGAGATTCCCCGCCAGTGCATCCTTGATCGCCTGTCGGCTGGGCGCCGGTTGCTCGTGGAGCAGCGCCTGGGCGGCCAGGAGAAATCCCGGAGTGCAGTAGCCGCACTGGGCGGCACCGGTCTCGACGAAGGCCTGCTGCAGCGGATGGAGCCGGGGTCCGTCGGCCATTCCCTCGACAGTGGTGATCGCCCGGCCCTCGCAGGCGGCGGCAAGCTCGAGACAGGAGAGCACCGGCATCCCGTCGAGCAGCACCGTGCAGGTGCCGCATTCCCCGAGCTCGCAGCCGTGCTTGGTGCCGGTCAGGGCCAGCTCCTCGCGCAGGACCTCGAGCAGCGTCTTGTGGGCAGGGAAGAGAACGTCCCGGCTCTCGCCATTGACCGTGAGCCGGGCCGTGATCGAAACCGGCCAACCTTCGACTGCCACGAGTTGATCGCTCATGCGGCGGCCTGGCGCGACGAAAAAGCCCCGGCGGCTCGGGTGGCCACCGGGGTCGGGCTGCCTGCACGGGTCGGCGCGGTCAGCGATCCGCCTGCCACTGCCCGGCGAAATGATAGGTCGTGCCGTCCAGCGAATAACTGCATGTCCCCGTTCCGGTGATCCGGTTGGAATTCCCGTTCTCGAAACTGCCGGTAAAGCTGCAGATGCTTGTCTTGAAACTGACTGTGCTCCCCACGACATGACCCTCGGTGACGGGGAAAGGGACATTGTCGGAAAGCGGACCGGTATAGCTCCCGTGCGTCCCGGTGCAGACACCGGACTGCTGTCCCACGCCGGTGAAGGTGTCGCCGGACTGGCCCAGATTGTAGGTGCCGAGGTGGATGTGGGAGTCGCCGGTGAGGGAATCGTGGAACTCGCCGGTCTGCCGCCAGGTCCCGGTCATCGTGTAGGTCGTGTCGCAGGCTTGTACACCGAGTCCGACGATGGCGATAAGACAGATCGATCTGAAGGTCATGGCAGACTCCCGGATCTAGGCGTCGGGAATGGAGTTACATAGTGCACCGCGGCTGCGGGGGAGTCAAGCGCAGGACCGCTTACCAAGCCGGGTCCATCCTACTACCGTTCTACCGATGCCCGGATTCCGCTCAGCCCGCTTTCTCCTCCTGCTTCTCGCCTTCGCGGCCCTTCGCCTTCCGGCGATGGCCGGCGAGGTCCGGAGCGGTGGCGCCATCGGGTTCGCGCCGCTCCACCTGGCGCAGTACCTGGTCGAATCGAGCCACCAGGGTATCTCCCAGCGGCGACCACGACGAGTCGTCATGCCCCTTCTGGCAGTCGGCGGGAGCCACCGTCGACCAGTCGCCGGCTCCGCCGCCGCTCCCCGGCCTCGCGGACCTGGCGCGTGCGCCGAAGCCGGCCCAGGTCGTGGCTCCGGTGGCCCGGCGCTTCGGCGGGATCCCCTCCACACGCAGTCCTCCTAGTTCTCTGCCTCGGCTGATTCCTGCCGCCCGCCTGGGCGGCGCCGTCCAACGCCTGGTTGAGAGAGAACATAGATGTCACGTCTGCGAACGGCCCTTGTGGCCGTCGTCCTCAGTTGCATCCTTTCCGCCCCCGGGTGGGCCCAGAACGCCGCGGCGACCGATTCCTTGAAGGCGCAGCTGGCCGCCATCACGGCCCGGCTGGATTCCCTCCAGAGGAATCTCTGTCCCGCGCCCGCTCCGCCCCCGGGGCCGGTGGAAATCACCGGCAACGCGACCACCGATTCGCTGAACGCCCAGGTCCGGCGGCTGAATGCTCCAGCTGGAACAGGTCAGGAGCAGCAAGTGCGGTGGGGGGGCGGCCGCCCCGGCTGCAGCTGCGCCCGCGGATACCGGTGACGACCTCGCCGCGATCAGGGCCGCGGCGGCAGCGGCCGGGGCGGGGGCCGCGGCGGGAGGCGCCGCCGGTCAGCCCGCCAAGGCCGACACCCAGCCCACCCAGTTCGTCGGCAAGCAGCGCAATGCCTCGGTGCTCAATCCGGAGATCAGCGCCACCGGCGACATTCGCTTCGTCATCGAGGGCCAGGGGGAGCAGCGCGACAATTTCATCCCCAGGGAATTCGAAGTCGGGATCCAGTCGACCCTCGACCCCTATGCCACCGCCAAGATCTTCCTCACATTCTCGCCTGACGAGGTGGGGGTCGAGGAAGGCTACCTCTACTGGACAGGATTGCCGGGAAAGATCCGCGCCGACTTCGGCAAGTTCCGGGAGCAGGTGGGCGACCTCAATCGCTGGCACCTCCACGCCCTGCCCGAAACCGAGTATCCGCAGGTGTACCGGCAATACTTCGGCGACGAAGGATTGAGCGGCACAGGCCTCTCGCTGTATACCGTGCTTCCGGTGTCACTGGTCCACGGCACGCACGAAGTCTGGTTCCAGGTCACAACCACCGACCAGGACGCTTTCCTTGCCGGCAGCAACCAGCCGGTGGTCCTCGGCCGGCTGCAGAACTTCTGGCAGCTGTCGAAGAGCTCCTACTTCCAGGTCGGCTTCACCGCGCTGAGTGGCGTCAACGGCGACAGCGGCTTCAGCGGCCGGGTGCTGGGTGCCGACCTCCGCTATACCTGGCGCCCGCCCCACGCCGGGACCCGGCAGAACCTCACGATCCGCGCCGAAGGCTACCAGGCCCATTCGAACGGCGGCGGCGTCACCACCGACCGGTATGGCACGTACGTGGATGTGCTCTATCAGGCCAGCCGCCGGTGGATCTTCGGCGCGCGCTATGACTACGTGCAGAACCCGCTCGGTGCCGAGAACACCCTCTGGCAGGTGACGCCGACCATCACCTGGTGGGAGAGCGAGTTCGTCTACCTCCGCCTCGAGGGGCAGCACCAGAATTCGACCCTGTACGGCAATCACGACGCTGTGACGCTCCAGGCGGTATTCGCCATGGGGCCGCACAAACACGAGACGTACTGATGAGTCGTGAGTCGCGAGTCGTGAGTCGTGAGTCGAGAGAACGCGCTCGACGGTCGACCCTCGGCCTCAAACTTCAGCCCATGAACCGCCGCGGAGATCTGCGTTCATCTGCGTTGATCCGCGGCTCATTTCAACTTCAGGAGCGGGAATGCTGCTCAGCACGCTGATCCTATCGACAATTATTGCCGGCGGGCCGGCACCAGCCCCGGTAAAGATCGTCACCAGTCTGACCACCTACGGCGCCATCGCCAAGGAGATCGCCGGCGACCGCGGCACCGTGACGTCCATAGCCCAGGGCGACGAGGATCCCCACTTCGTCCAGCCCAAGCCCAGCTTCGTAGCCCTGCTCCGGGACGCCGACGTGTTCGTTACCACCGGACTCGATCTCGAGCTCTGGGTCCCGCCGCTGCTCGACCGGGCCGGGAATCGGAAGGTGTCCGAGGGTGGCCCCGGCTACGTCACCGCCTACACCGGCATCACGCTGCTCGAGGTGCCGACCTCGCTCAACCGCTCCGAAGGCGACATTCACGCCGACGGCAACCCTCACATCCACACCGATCCGCTCAACGGCATCATCATCGCCCGCAATATCCTCACCGGCCTGATCCGGGTGTCGCCCGACAACGCCGAGTACTTCTCAGCCAATGAGCAGGCCTTCGAAAAGCGGGTGTTGGAGGCGACGATGGGCACCGAGGTGGTGACGATCCTGACCCCCGCGACCGCGTTCTCGCTGCTCAAGGCCGACAGGCTGTATGACTTCCTGGGGCAGACCAACTACAAGGGCAAGCCGCTGCTCGACCGCCTCGGCGGCTGGCTCAAGGAAGGTGAAGTGTTCCGCGGCAAGGACATGGCCTGCTACCACAAGGAGTGGGCCTACTTCTCGCTCCGGTTCCGCATCAACTGCGTCACCTACATCGAAGCCAAGCCGGGCATCCCGCCGACCCCGGGCCATGTACAGGAGGTCATCGCGCTGATGAAGGACAAGCACATCCCTGTGCTCTTCGCCTCGAACTACTTCGACCACAACCAGATCGAGCAGGTCGCCCAGCGGACCGGGGCCACGGCGGTCATCGTCCCGGAAAACACCCAGGGCGCTCCAGGTGTCGATACCTACATCCAGCTTGTCGACACCTGGGTCAATGGCCTGGCGGCTGTCTTCAAGACAACGGGGACCAATTAATGGATCTCAGTCTCTTCCTGCCGCCGCTGGTGGCCTGCATGGTCATCGTGGCGATCCACAGCTACCTCGGGCTTCACGTCATCGCCCGCGAAGTGATCTTCGTCGACCTCTCGCTGGCCCAGATGGCGGCGCTGGGCTCCGCGGTCGCGATCCTGGCCGGCGTGGCACCCGATTCCAGCACGGCGCTGGTCTATTCCCTCGGCTTCACCACGCTGGGGGCCGCACTCTTCGCCCTGACCCGCACCAAGGAAAAGGGGCGGGTGCCACAGGAGGCCATCATCGGCATCGTGTACGTGGTGGCCTCGGCGGCGGCGATCCTGGTGGCCGACCGCACGCCGAGGGGGGGCGAGGCGATCAAGGACATCCTGGTGGGTAGCCTGCTCTGGGTGACCTGGCCCACGATCATCCGGCTCACAGCCATCTACGCGGTGGTCGGGGTCATCCAATGGGTGCTCAGGAAGCGATTCCTGACCATCTCGTTCGAGCCCGAGCAGGCGGCAGCGCAGGGCTGGAAGCTCCGGCTCTGGGACTTCTGGTTCTACCTCCTCTTCGGCATCGTGATCACCTTTTCGGTGCCGATCGTCGGGGTGCTGCTGGTCTTCTCCTTCCTGGTCGTCCCTGCCGCGATCGCGTTCCAGTTCACCAGGAACGTCGCGAAACTGGCGGTGCTGACCTGGGTGGCCGGGGCACTGGCCTCCGGCGGCGGCCTCTGGCTCTCGTTCCACTACGACCTGCCGGCCGGGCCGGTGGTGGTCTGCGCGTTCGGGCTCCTGCTGCTGGCCGCGTTCGGGCTCCGCCGGGTCACGGGCGCGAGCGCGGGCTGACCTCCTGATGCGTCGTCGGCTCCATGCCTGGCTGCTCGCCCTCGTATTCGTCGGGGGCGGCTTCGTCCTGCCCGGTGCCGACATCGCCCTGTACCACCTTGGGGCGGCGCAGCCCGAGGCGGACACGCGATTCCAGGCGGCGGGCTATCCGCTGCCGCATGCGCTCGAATGTGTCGTCGCCCATCAGGCGACCGGCCGGGCGCTCACCCCCACCGTCAACTCCGTCGAGCTCGGCTCGAGTCGGCGCTCGTCAGCCGGCGGCCGCACCTCGTTCTGCTGCTGCTCACCCACGAACCCTCCACCCTCAGCCAGCCCCGCGCTCCCCCAGCCGCTTCGGCCTGATCGCACCGCGATCTCCCCACAATCCGAAGTCCCGTCGGTCCCGGTCATCACTCCGGGACGACCAACCATGTCTGCTGGGAGGAATGTATGCCTTCGCTGCTGCTTGCCGCCGCCGTGGCCCTGTCCGTCATGGGCCCCGCGCACCCCACGGCGATCACCGTCGCCCCACACTCGCTTTCTGGCAAGGTCACCGATTCCACCGGAGCCGGGCTGGCCTCGGCCCGGGTGATGGTCGAGGAGACCAACCGCCTCACCGTCACCGATCCGAGCGGGAAGTACTCGTTCTCCAGCCTGGCGAACGGCACGTACCGGATCTCCTTCGCGATGGTCGGGTACGCTCCGGTCGTGCGCCAGGTGAAGGTCCAGGATGCCGATGTCACGCTCGATGTGGTGCTCAAGCAGTCATTGATTGAATTGCCCGAGATCCAGGTGACCGCGTCGGCGGTCGCGTCGGACCCGATGACCTCCCCCCAGCCCACCAGTACGCTGGGCGGCGCCGATCTCCGCACCGCCCAGGCGCCCAGCGTGGGCGCGACCATCGACCAGCTGCCCGGGGTGCACAACTGGAGCACCGGCAGCGGTATCGGGAAGCCCATCATCCGGGGACTGGGCGGCAATTCGCGTCCTGGTGGTGGCCGACGGGCAGCGCACCGCCACCCAGCAGTGGGGTGACGAGCATTCGCCCAACGTTTCGACTGCCGACGCTGACCGGATCGAGGTGGTGCGCGGCCCGCAGAGCGTCTTGTACGGATCCGATGCACTGGGGGGCGTGGTCAATGTCATTCCCAAGCCGCTCCCCGACGCCATCGATACCAAGGGCTTCGTCAAGGGCAATGCGACGGTTGCCTACGCCACGAACAACGAGGCGCCCTCGGGCACCGGTCAGCCTGGAGGGCGCCACGCGGCGGATTCGGGGCGCGGGCCTCGCTCTCGGGTATCACCACCAGCGACATCCGCACCCCTGACGGGGCGCTGTTCGAACAGCGCGGACAAGCTGGCGGGCGGCGCCGGGGTGGTGGGATACCGCGGCGGCTGGGGCTCGATCAAGGGCACCGTGAGCTATACCGATGAAAATCTGCAGATCCACGAAGACCCGGCGGAAGATCCCAACGCCACGGGGTTTCAGCGCATCGGCGAGACCCGGGCCGGAGCAGCCTTGAACCTGCCACTCGGCCCCTCCCGCCTGGAAGTCAGTGGCGGCTATGAAGACAACAACCGCAGGGAGTATGGAGCGGCGGGCGATACCGCCGTTGCCTCGGGCCTGCTGCTCCACACGTACAACTCCACCGCTCGATTCCATCATGCCCCGCTCGGCCACCTGCAGGGCATCATCGGCGTCACGGGACTGTTCGAGAACTTCACCATCTCCGGAACTGATCAGCACCTCATTCCGGACTACAACTCCCAGAATGTGGGCGTGTACGCCTTCGAGCAGCTCCCGACCGGCCGCTGGAATTTTTCCTTCGGCCTGCGGTACGACTACCGGCAGCTCGAAGTGAGTCCCTCGGACCCGGCCCCCCCGGTTGGTACCGGCACCCCGGCCCAGAGCCACACCTACGGCGCCCTCACCGGAAACATCGGCGCCCTGTATCGTGTCGCCGAGCCCGTCGCGCTGGTACTGAACGTCGGGAGGGGCTTCCGCGCGCCCTCCGCCTTCGAGCTGTTTTCCAACGGCCCCCATGAGGGTACGGTGGAGTTCGATGTCGGCAATCCCGGCCTGAAGGACGAGTTCTCGCTCAACACCGACCTGGCGGTCCGGGTCCAGACCTCCCGTGTCGTGGGGGAGCTGGCTGTCTTCGTCAACTACAGTTCGAGAGCTACATCTATTTCCAGCCCACCGGCGCAATCGACCCCGGCACCGGATTCGAAATCTTCGATGCCATCCAGGGCAACTCGGTCCTGAAGGGCTTCGAGGCCAGCCTGCAGTGGCATGCCACTCCCTACCTGCACCTGACCGGCACCGCCGACTACACCCGGGGGCAGAACAACTCCCTCGACGTTCCCCTGGCCTGGGTGCCACCCTTCCGGGCCACCTACACCGCGCGCCTCGAGGGACACAACAAGGGGTGGTTCCAGAGCCCGTACTTCTCGATCGGCGGCGAATCGAATGCCAAGCAGACCTATCTCGCACCCAATGACTATGCCCCGCCGGGATACACCCTGCTCATGCTGGGTGGAGGATTTTCCGTACCTACCGGCAGCGGCCAGCTCCACCTGGACCTCACGCTCCACAACGCGCTGAACACCCAGTACACCTCATTCATGAGCCGCTACAAGACCTATGCGTTCGCGGCGGGATCGAACCTCATCATCCAGGTGGGGACGGAATTCTGAACAGGCCGCCGGCGCTGCCGCTTCGATGCAGAGGCGGCAGTGTCTGGCGACACCCTGAAACCTGCAGCTTCGATCGGAGAGTTGTACCATGACCGTCCATCAGACTGGTATTCCGTGGCGTTGGGTGGGCGCATTCGGGCGCTCGATGCTCCCGGCCGGCCTCCTGCTCGCTGCCTGCTCCAGCCAGACCACCGCTCCCACCCCACCTCCGGTCACGGTCGACTGCTCGGGCCAGCCCCAGCTGGGGCTGGCCCCCGGAGAGCACGCCGTTGTGGATCCGTCGGCGACCAAGGATTGTCTACGCCTCCCGGCAGCGGGCCCGGGCGGAGCCGAGTACCTGACGGTCGCGCTCTCGACCACCGGCCAAGTGACGGCGACGGGGATCAGCGGGCCGTACCAGTTCATGGAGGGGCGCACTACCGCGCCGGCGCTGCGGCAGGAGACCGCGCCACACTCCCCCGCTGAATCGGCCCCGGTCCTCTCTCCGGCCACCCAGTTCCATGCCATGCTCCGGGCGCGGGGCCGGTCTCTGGCACGGCTGGCGACTCCGGCGAGAATGCTGGCCGCCGCCCGCGCGCCCGGAAGCCTGGCGCCACCGGCGCTGGGCACTCAGCGCAGCTTCCAGGTCTGTGGCAATGTCACCTGCGGTTCGTTGGTCACCGTGACGGCGACGGTCAGCCATGTCGGTCCGCACGGTCTCGTCTACGTCGACAACGCCGCCCCCTCAAATGGGTACACCCAGGCCGAGCTCGACCGAGTGGGCGGCCTGTTCGATGCCTACATGTACCCGATCGACACGACCGCCTTCGGGCGGGAAACCGATATAGACGGGAATGGCGCGGTCGTGATCCTGCTGACTCCGGCAGTCAACCGCCTGACGCCGAATTGCAACGCCACCGGAAGTGTGATCGGCGGGTTCTTCTTCCCCGACGACCTGATCCCCGGCAGCTTTGGATCGAACGCCGGGGAGGTGTTCTATGGCCTGGTGCCCGACCCCGCCAACCCAACCTGTTCCATCAGCCATGAGTTCGCCCTGTCACTCATGGGCCCGACCTTCCTGCATGAATTCCAGCACATGATCAGTTTCGGGCGCCACGTCCTGCTCCCACCCGTGCCGAGCTACCCCGAGGACAACTGGCTCGACGAGGGCCTCTCGCGATTTGCGGAGGAACTCGGAGGCCGGGAGATTCCCGACTCGTTCTGCTCCCCCCAGACGTGCGGAAGCCAGTTTCCCAACGGCGACCTCAACAACGCCTTCGAATACCTCGACAAGAACACGCTGGAGAAGAGTCCGCTCATCGAGACCGGCAACGTCGACGGCACCCTGGCACAAACCGGCGCCAGCTGGCTCTTCGTCCGCTGGCTGGCCGATCACTTCGCGACCGATTCACTGCTCGGCACCAGCCTGACCCGTGCCCTGGATGGGGCGGACCTCGCGGACGGCACGGTGCTGATCGGGAGCAGCAACGTCGCCACGGTGACCGGCGCGGACTTCTCCACCCTGATCGGTGAGTGGCAGCTGGCCAATTACCTGAGCGCGGTGCCCGGCTTCGTCGAGCCCACCAGCCGGTTGCGGTACAAGAGCGTGAACCTGGCCAACATCTTCATCACGGCCACCGGGTACTATCCGCTGCAGCCCGACAGCGTCGCCGGTGGGAGTTACCGTCACGCCGGAACGCTCCGCCCTGGTTCGGGGCGCCACCTGCTGATCGTGCAGGCCCCCGCCGGTCAGGGCGTCGATCTCACATTGACCGATCAAAGCAATGCCACGCTCGATCCTTCGCTCGTGGCGCGGATGGCGGTGGCGCGGATCCGATGACCTGGAGAGCCCGCGCCTCCCGGTACGCCTCCGTCCCGCGTAGCTTCAGGCGCATGCGTGCTCTCTCCCTGGTGACTGGACTGACGGTGGCCCTGGCTGCCGCCTGCCGTCCTTCGGTGGACACCCGCCCCCCGGAGGGCGGCGCCATGCTGCCCCGGCCGATCCTCAAGCCGGACTTCGTGCTGACTGACCAGGATGGCCGGCCCTTCGATTTCCGCAAGGATACCGAGGGCTACGCCACCCTGCTCTTCTTCGGCTACACCCACTGCCCCGATGTCTGCCCGGTCCAGATGAGCAACATCGCCAGCGTGATGCAGCAGATGCCGCCCGAGGAGGCCCGCCGGATCAAGGTGGTCTTCGTAACCACCGACCCCGCCCGTGATGACGGGCCTCGTCTCAAGGCATGGCTCGGCGCGCTGAACCCGGCATTCATCGGCCTCAGGGGGCCGATCGACACCGTCAACGCGATCACCGCCTCGCTCGGCTTTCCGGGCGCCTTCATCGAGGACACCACGCAGAAGGAGTACACCGTGGGCCACATCGCGGTGGTCTTTGCCTTCACCCGCGACGACTCCGCCCACGTGCTCTATCCCTTCGGCACCCGGCAGGTCGACCTGGCCCGCGACCTGCCGCGGCTGGTACACGCCTACGCCCCCGCCGGCAGCGACTGACGTGAAGCGCGGGCCTCTTTTCCTCCTGGCCCTGCTCGGATCCCTGGCCGGCTGCCGGCATCCGGTGCCGGCGGTGGTCGCGGGAACGATCGAGATCCTCGCCCCGTACGCCTTTGCGCCCGTTGTGGGCGACGAAGGCTCGGCCTACTTCACCGTCCGCAACACCGGGACCGAGCCCGACACACTGATCGGTGTCAATGTCCCCGCCGCCGCCACGGCCATGCTGCACGGCCAGAAGCAGGACGGCAGCATCACGCGGATGGTGATGCTCGATGTCCTCCCCATCCCGGCCGGCGCCGAGGTTCGGCTCGCACCCGGCGGCCTCCACCTGATGCTCGGCGGCCTGGCCCCGGTGCCCAAGCCCGGCGACACGCTCCAGCTCAAGCTGATCTTCGCCCGCGCCGGCGCGGTGAACCTTGCCGTTCCGGTCCACGCCTACGGCGACAATCCCGCCGAGTGATTCGTCGATGAAGTGGTGGTGTTCGGCAAGTGATGCCGCGTGGAGCTGGGACTGGCGCCCCTATCCCGGCGTCTGGCTGGTGCTGGTGCTGGCCATCGCCTTTCACTTCCGTGCCTGGTCCCGGGTGGAACAGGCGGGGCTGGCCCGCCGCCATGTCGGGCCAGACGGTGTCCTACCTCGCGGGGAGCCCTCGCACTCTGGGCTCGCGACCGACTGGCCGATCGGGGCCCTCGGTGCCGGCTACCTGCTCAGCGCCCACACCGTCACCTACATCCTCCTCGCCCTGGTCGCGCCGCCGTTGCTCTGGCTCGGCCTTCCGCGGGATCAGTGGGCGGCCCATGCCGGCCGAACCATCCGTCTACTGGCCCGCCCACTCCCCGCACTGGTGATCTTCAACGCAACTCTCGTCCTGAGCCACCTTCCCGGCTTCGTGGACGGCTGGATGCGGAGCCAGTGGGGCTCCTTCGGCACCGACCTCGCGTGGCTCGCCTCCGGGCTGATTCTCTGGTGGCCGGTGCTGGCTCCCAACCCCGCCGTGAGCCGGCTCTCGCAGGGAGCTCAGATGGGCTACCTGTTCGCGGCATCGATTCTTCCGACGGTGCCGGCAATGTTCCTGGTCTTCGCCAGCTACCCGGTCTATGGCCTGTACGAGCTCGCCCCACGTGTCACGCCGATCCTGACCGCCGGCACGGACCAGCAGCTGGCGGGACTGATCATGAAGGTGATCGGGGACATCCCCCTCTGGATCGGATTTGCGGCGGTGTTCTTTTCGTGGGCCCGGCGTGAGCACCGGGATGAGGCGCGGGCGCTGGCGTAGCGGGACCCCAGGAAGGGCCCTATTTTCCCCCGTACCAGCCACACGGAGAGGCGCGTGCGACAGCGCGACACGCGGCGGAAGGCCATCACGGGGGCGAAGGTATCGGCCTGGCGCCGGGCGATTGATCTCGTCCGCTTCGCGTTCGGCATCGGCCGTTTCGCTCTCGACGCCACCCGGCTGATGCTGCTGAGTCGCCTCGAAATCAGCGCCGCCCGGCGCTCCGCGGCCTCAGGCCGGTACGGGGCGCTCCGGCGTCCACCCTTCCCGCTGCAGCCGGTCCAGCAGGCCGAGGACGCGCTCCCGCTCGGCGTGGAGCGGCAGTAGCAGGAGGTCCCCCGGCCGGGCCCACTCCAGGGCCTCCAGCACCGCCGCGTACTCGGAGTCGGCGTGGGTGATCGACTCCGGTGCGGCTCCCAGCCGCAGGAACTCCTCGCGAATCAGTCCCGTCGATTCTCCGGGAGCCCGACCCCGGAGGTAGATCTCCATTTCCTTGAGCACGATGCGATCCGGGTGGAAGCCCCAGGCGCTCCGGGCAAACTCCCGGGTGGCGTTGTCGTCCCGGTCGCCGGCGTGGCCCAGGATCAGGAGGCGCCGCCGGGCCGGCAGCGCCGAGGCCATGGTGACCAGCGCGTCCATGCCGTGCGGATTGTGGGCGAAGTCGGCCACGATCGTGACCCCGCCCAGGTCGAAGAGATTGAGCCGGCCCGGATTCTCGTCGGGAGTGCCGCGGAAGCGGGTCAGCCCGGGCGCGATCTGCTCCGGCGCCAGGCCCAGTGCCGAGGCCAGCGCGATCACGCCCAGCGCGTTGTGCACGTTGTGGCGGGCGGCGCCCTTGAGCGTGATCGGCACCGCCGACACCGACGTCACCACCGCACGCCGGCCGCCGCGGACCACCACCAGGTCGCTGCCGTCGAGAAAGGCGGCGTCACCTTCCTGGGCCAGGTGGGCGCGCAGGACGGGGTGGTCGGCGCGAAGCGAGAACCAGGACAGGGGCACCGTGAGCCTGGGCGCCGCGGCCACGAGGTGCGGGTCATCGGCATTGAGCACCAGGCGGCCGGAAGGTCCGATCGCCCGCGCGACCACCAGCTTCGCCTCGGCGAGAGCGGCCAGGTCATGGATCCCCCACTCGCCGAAGTGATCCTCGGCGATATTGGTCACGATCGCGGCGCTTGCGTGACGCACCGCGAGGCCGCGCCGCAGGATCCCGCCCCGCGCCGTCTCGAGCACCGCCACCTCCACCCGCCGGTCGCGAAGCACCATCCTGGCTCCGCCGGGGCCCGACCAGTCGCCGCGGGAGAGCACCTCGCCACCGACGTTTACGCTGTCGGTGCAGCACATGCCCGTTACCCGTCCCGCCGCCGTCAGCACCGCGGTGAGCAGGCGGACCGTCGTCGTCTTGCCGTTGGATCCGGTTACCAGCACCATCGGTACGTCGTGCACCTGCTGCCAGTCGACGGCCCCGACCTCGGGGACTTCGTCCGTCTTCCAGGTCATCACGCCGGTTCCGCCGCCCACCGACACGAAGTGCGGATCCATCTGGAAGATCACGTCGTGGTCGCGGGCGGCCGCTTCCATCGCCCGGAGCCGGGGGGCGTGTTCGTTCTCGATTTCGCAGCGCAGGCGTTCCGCGGCCTCCTCGAGCGGCGGGGCCTCCTCCCCGGTCACCTGCGCCTTCGCCTCGGCGAAGGCCCATTCGTTCACTTCGGTCGCGGCGTAGAGCGCGTCGATCGGGGCGCTGATCGCCAGGCTGGCACCGCCCGGAAAGCGGCGCACCATCGTGCCCTCGCCCCCCCAACCCACCGCCCCGAGCACCTGAACCGCCGCCGCCGCCCAGGCGGAGAGCAGCCGCTCGGCATGTTCGTCGGGGACCACGATGTCCATGACGGCGCCGGGCCGATCCCAGAGCAGGTTCGGCCCCGGCAGCCGGCGTGATTCGGTGATGCGGATGGTGTCAGGAGTCATTTATTGGCACAGCTCGGTCGATGATTCGGGATAACGTGAGCGGGGAGCAGGGAGCCGGGAGCAGTGCTCCCGATCCCCGATCCCCGTGATGTCGCTCTGCCCCCGACCGAGCGACACAGTCGCGAGGAAGCCCTTTAGGGTCTGCCCCTCCCCTAGTCTTCCGTCTCCCTCGCCAGCCTCACGCCCCGCTCATCGCGCACCAGCGCGTCGCTCTCGCGCCAGGTGGCCGGTTCCGGAGCCGTTGCCTCGAGGAGCACCGGGCGCGAGATCCGCTCGGCGGGTGCCGGCGAGGTGTCCGAATGGAAGTTCACCACCTGCTTCCAGGTCCGCTGCACCTGGTCGGCGAAGATCAGCAGCAGGTCGCCGGGCCGCGCCATGCCGAGCACGTGACTCACCGCCGTGGGTTCCTCCGGAATCATGTCGATCTGCTCCGGCTTGACGCCGTGCGCCAGGAGCGTGTCGCAGAGCAGCTTCGGGACCTCGTCGCCCGCGCGGCCCCGCAGCCGGTCGTCGCGGCGGCAGATGTAGTGGTCGAACCGTCCGGCGGCGGTCTTGGCGATTTCCCGGATGTCCTCGTCCCGCCGGTCGCCGGGCCCGGCCAGCACCACGATCTTCCGCCCCGCCGGCTCGAGCCGCTCCACCAGCTGGCACATCACCTCGACGGCGTTGGCGTTGTGGCCGTAGTCCACGATCACCTTGAACGGGTGCTCGTCGAACACGTTCATCCGGCCCGGGGCCTGGAAGAAGGTCGTGTCGAAGGTCCGGAGCCCGTGCCGGATGTCTTCCAGCCGCATCCCCATCGAGAAGGCCAGGCCGGCGGCGAACATCGCGTTCTGCACGTTGTGCGTCGCCTTCCCCTCGAGCGTGGCCGGCACCAGGTGGGTCCAGAGCAGCGGAATGTGGGCGCCGTGATCGTAGATCGTGATCATCTGCCCGTTGATTCCCTCCTCGAGCACCACGGCGCGGCCCCCGGCACGGATGTGCTCGCGCACCAGGGAGTGCCCCGGGTTCATCGTCACGTAGCAGAGGTGCTTGGCCTCCGTATAGTCGGCCATCTTGAGGCAGAGCGCGTCGTCGGCGTTGAGCACGGCGGTGTCCCGGGCCACCTCGATCACGATCCGCTTGACCTGGGCCAGCTGCTCGAGGGTCTCGACGCCGCGGAGCCCGAGGTGGTCGGGCTGCACGTTGAGGACCGCGGCGACATCGCAGTAGCGGACCCCCATCCCCGCCCGGAGCAGCCCGCCCCGCGCGATTTCCAGCACCGCCACGTCCACGAACGGGTCGCTCAGCACCATCCGGGTCGCGACCGGACCGGTCATGTCGCCCTTCACGGTGCACTGGCCGTCGATGTACACCCCGTCGGTGGTCGTCAGTCCCACGTGGTGCCCCGCCAGCTTGTGGATGTGGGCCAGCATCCGGCTCGTCGTGGTCTTGCCGTTGGTCCCCGTGATGGCCGCGATCGGAATCCGGCTCGGCGCCCCTGGCGGAAAGAGCATCTCGATGACCGGGCCCGACACGTCCCGGGGCCGCCCCTCGCTCGGCGCGGTGTGCATCCGGAAGCCGGGCGCCGCGTTGACCTCGCAGATCGCGCCGCCGTTCTCCTTGTAGGAGACGGTGATGTCCGGGGTCAGGAAGTCCACTCCGCCCACGTCGAGACCGATGGCGCGCACGGTGCGCACCGCCATCTCGACGTTGTCGGGGTGGACGATGTCGGTCACGTCGATCGAGGTGCCGCCGGTGCTGAGGTTCCCGGTGCTCCGCAGGTAGACCATCTCGCCTTCGACGGGCACCGTGTGGCGGGTATAGCCCTTCTTTTCCAGCTGCCGCTCCGCCTGGTGGTCGAACTCGAGCCGGGTCAGCACCTTTTCGTGGCCCACGCCCCGCCGCGGATCGCTGTTGACGATCGCGACCAGCTCCTCGACGGTGTGGTGGCCGTCGCCCACCACGTGGCCTGGCACCCGCTTGGCGACCGCGATCAGCTGCCCGTTGACGACCAGCATCCGGTGGTCGTCGCCCCGGATGAAGCTCTCGACGATCACGCTCCGGCTGTGCTGCTGGGCCAGCGGGAAGGCGGCCCGCACCTGGGCCGCGTCCGTCAGGTGGATCGCCACGCCGCGGCCATGGTTCGCGTTGTAGGGCTTGACCACGACCGGGTAGCCGATCTCCTCCGCCGCCTTGACCGCGTCCTCCTCGCGTGAGAGCAGCCGCTGCTTGGGCACCGGCAGGCCCAGGTGCGACAGGATCTTGTTGGTCTCCTCCTTGTCGCTGGCCAGCTCCACCGCGATGTGCGGGGTCCGGCTGGTGATCGTCGCCTGGATCCGCTGCTGGTGGCGGCCATGCCCGAACTGGATCAGGCTGTGCTCGTTCAGGCGGATCCAGGGGATCCCCCGGGCCTCCGCGGCATGGACCAGCGACGCGGTGCTGGGGCCCAGGTCGCGGCGCTGGGCGAACTTGATGAAGGATTCGATTTCCGCCTGGAGATTGAACCCCCTGGGCACCGACCCCCGGGGCTGCAGCTCCTTGGGCAGCAGTGAATGCAGCAGGGTGACCGCCAGGTTGGCGGCCTCCAGTCCCACGTCCTCCTGCTCGTACTCGAAGACGACGTGGTAGTGGCCGGGCTGGTCGGTCGAGCGGGTCTTGCCGAAGGTTACCTGCTCGCCGGCGGCGTGCTGCAGCTCGATGGCGGTGTGTTCCAGCACGTGGCCCAGCCAGGTCCCTTCCTCCTCCCGGCAGCGGCGGAGGAACCCGCCGGGCTCGCCGTAGGAGCAGCCGTGGTCAGCCAGCCCCGGCAGCGCCGCGAGGAGGGCGGAAATGAATCCCTCCCCCAGGCGCACCGTAGGCCACTCCTCGAGCGGGCCGAGGTCGAGGTCCAGGCGGATGACCGGGAAGTGGGCGTAAAGACTGGGGCCGACGTAGATGGAGCGATCGAGGATGCGCATGGGGGTCGAGTGTCGTGAGTCGTGGGTCGTGGGTCGTGAGCTCGTCATGAAGAGGTTACAGGTCGGGAGGAGCGAGGGGAAGAGTCGAGGGTCCGGAGCCACATATTGCCCCGGACCCTCTCATGACTCACGTCTCACGACTCACGACTGATGTTTCACCCCTTACCCGCGGCCAGCCCCCCGGCCTTCGCCTCCCGGGTGTGCAGGTTGAACGTGGCGCCGGGAACGAGGATGTGCAGCTTCACTCCCAGCATGCAGACCGGGTCGTTGGAATGCGCCGTGTCCATGGAGCTGAATTCGAGGCCCGCCGGGTCGATCACGGTGACGGCACCGGTTCCCACCACTTCCACCGTGTTGTCGGGGCCGATGAAGGCCGCGGTGTCCTCGTCGAGGCCGAGGCCGATGGCGAAGGGATTGTAGGCCAGGGCCGTCAGCAGGCGCCCCAGCCGTTCCCGCTGGCGGAAGTGCTGGTCGATGACGATCCGGTTGGTGAGGCCCAGGCCGGGGGCCAGGGTGACGCTTCCCGCACGCGGAGAGGAGCCCTCCTCGCCGTGGGCGATCATGTGCTCGGAGAGGAACGCGGCCCCCGCCGAGGTGCCGGCTACGTGGACCCCGGCAGCGTTCATGAGGCGGATCTTCTTGGCGGCGGGAGTGCCGCCCAGATGGGTCGAAAGGCGGAGCTGGTTGCCGCCGGTCAGGAAGACGCCGGTCGCCTCAGCCAGCCGCTCCAGCGGCTCGTCGGCCTCCGCGTCCTGGCGGGTCTCGAACGGCAGCGCCTCCGCCCACTCGACGCCGAGCTCGGAAAAGATGGACTCGTAGCGGCTGCCGGTGTCCGAGGCCAGCGATGCAGTGGGGATGATCGCTATGCGCGCCCGCTTCCCACCGCACAGTTTCACGAAGCGGCGGAGGATCTGGGGTTCGTTGAGCTTCTCCTCGGCGCCACCGATCGGAACGATCTGCCCGCGGGTAGCACCATCCTCGACACGCGAGGGACTCATGCACCGGCTCCTGGGATTCTGGCTGGGGATTACCTGCTGTAATTTAAGCGATTGCGGCACCGTGGGCTACGGGGGTTGGTCATTTCAGGGCGTCAGGTTCTGAGACACCCGAACCGGAGAAAGCCATGTTCGTCGGACACACCGCACTGGCCTTTGCCGCCAAGTCACGCACCCCGCGGACTTCGCTTGGCCTGCTTTACGCCGCCGCCGAGGGACTCGACATCCTCTGGCCGCCGCTCCTTCTCCTCGGTATCGAACGGGTCAGAATCGAGCCCGGCAACACCGTATTCACCCCGCTGGCATTCGACTCCTACCCCTGGTCGCATAGCCTGCTGATGTCGCTGATCTGGGGCGCGCTGCTCGCTGCAATCGTCTGGCGGCGCGGCGCCGGTGGGCGTGCCGCTGCCTGGGTGGGCGGTCTCGTGGTGAGTCACTGGTTTCTCGATGCCCTCACCCATCGGCCCGACCTTCCGCTCTGGCCCGGCAATTCCCCCATGGTTGGCCTCGGGCTCTGGAATTCGATCCCGGGCACGATCCTCGTCGAGGGCCTCCTCTTCGTCGGCGGCCTGACGCTGTATCTGCGCGCCACCAGGGCCAGCGATCGCATCGGGAGCTGGGGCCTCGGACTCTTCGTCCTCCTGCAGCTTGCCATGTGGCTGGCGGGGCCCTGGGCTCCCCCACCTGCCTCAGGGCCGGCACTGGCCTGGGGCACCCTCGGCATCTGGCTCTTCGTCGCCTGGGCGGCCTGGATCGACCGGCACCGAGTGGTCCGCGAAGGTTGACCCGACGTCCACGTCTCGACATCGTGTCGGCGATTCGGCTTATCAGCGAGCGTGGCGGAGGGACCCCATGACCCGCGGATTGCACAGATTGCGCAGATGAATTCCTGCCTGATCAATCTGCGTCATCTGTGAAATCTGCGGACAGATCTGCGGACTACAGCTTCGGAGTGCGCTTCCATCCCGGCACGAACAGCGCCGGTGAATTGGCGGTACGGCGGAGGATCTCGAAGTGCGGCGCGATCAGGTCGGCCAGCTGCTGGGCCACGGCCATGTCGGTCCGGGTGAGCGGCTCCGCACCCGACGACGTCATGGCCAGCGCGCCGAATACGACGCCCGCCACTCGGAGCGGCACTACCAGCGCCGAGAGCGGCCCCGCAGGCGATGGCGTCTCGGTAAGGAGATACGGCAGCTCTCCGCGGATCACCCGGGCCGCCGGCGTCGAGGCCAGCGGCGTCTGGGGCCGGTCGAGCAGCGGGACCAGGTCGCCGGGCTTCACGACGGCCACCCGCTGCTCGTCGCCCAGCCGTACCGCGAACTCGAGGTGCTGGAGCGGCAGGACCTGCGCGGCCAGCCTGGCGAACTGCTTCGTGCCCTCCCCCAGCAGCGGCGTTGCGGCGAGCAGTTCGGCGATCTGGCTCAGGTGCATGGGAATGTGCCGCAGCACGCCGAGGTGACTCTTGAGCACCTGCTGCTGCCAGCTCAGCACGAAGCCTTCGATCCGGGGCGCGATGAGAGCCCCCACCTGATCCAGCAGGATCGCGTCTTCGGCCTGGTAATAGTCGGGCCCCGGATTGCCCACCAGCAGGTAGCCTACCGTCCGCTCAAGGATGCGGAGCCGGACCCCGAGCAGCGAGCGCGCATCAGTGGCCGGTGGCTCGCCCAGCACCGAGGGAAACGGCCGCCGTCCGTCGGTGGCAGTGTTCTTCACCCGGATGACTCCGCCCTCGCCGAAGATGTGCTCCAGGTCGGTCTGGTTCCGCGTGAGCACCAGGGCCGGATCGGACCAGAGCGGGCCTAGCCCGTGGCCACTCAACCGGTAGCCCTGGTCGCCACCCGAATCGGGCACCACGATCTCGATGAAGTCGTGGGGCAGCAGTGGCTGGATCGCGAATGACAGCGTCAGGATGAAATCGCGGGGCGTACTGGCGCCGGTCGCCGCCTGTCCGATCGCCGTGATCAGCGCCTGGAGCCGCTGAGACTCGGCAGCCACAGACCTGGGATGGGCGACCCCCTCGTCGCCCTCGTCGTGTTCCGGCCGTGCGGCAGGCCACCGCCGGGCCACCCGGCCCAGCATCGGGCCGATCGCGTGCACCACGCGATCGAGTGTGCGCCGTGCCGCCTCGCCGTATTGATCAGCCTCCAGGTCGCCCAGCAGCAGCAGCGCCACATCACCACCACCGTGCCGCACCGAGACCGCGATGGCCGAACCGTAGCGCGCATCGCGGAGAATTTCCTCCAGGACCCTGAGGGCACTCGATTCAACGAACGGCTGCGCATGCGGGAGGATGAGCCGGTCCTGGGCCAGCGCCTCAGGGCCGATCAGCACCGGCTCGCCGCCCGCCGGATAGACCCAGAGTCCGAACAGGCTGTGCGGAACCCCCTGCAGTGCCAGGGCGTCCGACAGCGCCTCCTGCCAGGTCTGAAGCGCTTCGAGATCACTGCCCGCGTCCTCGGTCCGCAGCAAGGGCACGACGGGGTCCTCCCCTTCGTCGGGGTGGCCCGGCCGGGTGGGGCCGTATGTGGTGGTGCGGTCAGGAAGCTCCATCGCGCGTGAGTAGGGCAGCATTCGTGCCTGATAGGACGCTGGGTGTGCGTAAGTCATTTACTAACAGACTGTTAACTCGAAATATTCAACAAACTATCAACAAACAGTCCACTCCTGCCCGAGGGCCAGATTCTCGCTTTGCATTGCATTGAAAAACTTGAGGATTGACATACCCCCCACCCCTATCTAAGATCACTCAAGGAGTCGCTTCTGGCATCTGGAGCTCCAGCTTGTGCGGAGCCCTCCGAGCCTCTGTGTTTCAGGGCCGTGGATGAAACCTTCTCTCGAGTGATCCAATGAAGGAACTGACGCTCCACATCGAAGGCATGAGCTGCAGCCATTGCCTCAACGCGGTCAACAAGGCCCTGACCGGACTCGCGGGGGTCGAGACCATCTCTGTTCGGATCGGCCGCGCCGATCTCCGTTACGACGAGGGCCAGTCGGACCCGAGCCGCATCGCCCAGGCGGTGTCCGCCGCCGGCTATCGCGCGACTCCGTCGCCCATGTCGTGACCGCCTCGTCCGCCTTGTCCGCCCCGTCCGAGTCGCCATCCAGCGTGGCTCTTGAAGTCACGGGAATGACCTGCGCCGCCTGCAGTGCGAGGGTCGAGCGGGCCCTCAACGAGGTTTCCGGGGTGACGGCGGCCAACGTGAACCTGATGACCGGCACTGCTACCGTGAGCTATGATGCCGCGGTGGTGGCCCCCGAGGCGCTGGTCGCCGCCGTCCGCGAGTCGGGCTACGGCGCCGCGCTCCCCACCCCGGAGGTGGATCTCCGCGACCGGCTCGACCGTCGCGAGCTGGTTCGGGGGCAGGAGATCACCGCGCTCAGCAGACGCGTCTGGCCCTCGGCGGTCCTCACCGGGGCGACGATGTGGCTCGCGATGTACCTCGGCGATCCCACGGCACCACGGGCGGTGGGGCTTCGATATGCACTCCTTGCCCTGACGGCGCCAGTCATCTTCTGGGCCGGTCGCCCCTTCTTCGTGCGCGCATGGGCTGCCGCCCGCCACCGCGGTGCCGACATGAATACCCTGGTGGCGGTCGGGACCGGCGCTGCCTTTCTCTTCAGCCTGGCGACGACCCTGCGCTCGGACTGGTTCCTGGCTCGCGGTATCGTCCCCCATGTCTACTACGAAGCGGTCGGTGCGATCATCACCTTCGTCCTGCTGGGACACCTGCTCGAGGCCAAGGCGGTGGGACGGAGCTCCGCGGCCATCCGCCGGCTGGCCGGACTCCAGCCCCAGGTCGCCCATCGGATCGAGCAGGGCGTCGAGCGACGATGTCCCGCTCACCCGGGTCCTGGCGGGCGATGAGCTCTCCGTCCGCCCTGGCGAGAGGATTCCGGTCGACGGCCTGGTACTGGCCGGCCGATCCAACGTCGATGAATCGGCCCTGACCGGTGAACCGATGCCGGCGCCCAAGGCGGCCGGCGCCCGCGTGACCGGCGGTACCCTCAACGGCCTCGGCGCCCTGCGGGTGCGGGCGACGGAGGTCGGGGAGCGGACCGCCCTGAGCCGCATCATCCGCATGGTGGAGGAGGCCCAGGGCGCCAAGGCCCCTATCCAGCGCCTGGCGGACCGGATCGCCGGGGTGTTCGTGCCGGTGGTCCTGGTCCTCGCTGCGCTCACCTTCGTGGTCTGGCTGCTCCTGGGTCCCCAGCCCTCATGGCTCCACGGCATGGTGGCCGCCGTCACGGTGCTCATCATCGCCTGCCCCTGCGCGATGGGCCTCGCCGTGCCCACTGCCGTCATGGTATCGACCGGCCGCGGCGCCGAGCTCGGGGTTCTGATCCGCGGCGGCGACGTGCTGGAGCGGGCAGCCAGGGTGGACACCGTTCGTGCTCGACAAGACCGGAACGGTGACCGAGGGCAAGCCCGCGGTGACCACCGTCCTGCGCGCTGTCGCTTCCCGAGGCGCGGCTGCTGCAGCTCGCCGCGTCGGTCGAGGCCTTGAGCGAGCACCCGCTGGCCGCCGCGATCGTCCGCGCCGCGGGCAGCCGCAATGCCCCCGCACTCCCGGCGGTCGAGTTCCAGGCCCTGGCCGGGCGCGGCGCCAGGGCGGTGGTCGAGGGCCAGTCGGTGGTGGTGGGAAGTGCCCGCTGGATCAGGGAAGAAGGCATGGGAAACGCCGAGCTCGCCGACTTGGAAGGCAGGCTCCCGGAGGCCGCCACGGCGGTCTTTGTCGCGCTCGATGGCCGACTGGCCGGCGCCCTGGCTGTGGCCGACCCGGTGCGGCCGGGGAGCATCGAAGCGATCGCACGGATGCGCCAGCTGGGGCTCGACGTCGTGATGCTGACCGGTGACCGGAGGCCGGCGGCCGAGGCAGTGGCCCGGCAGGTCGGCATCGAGCGGGTCGAGGCCGAGCTGCTGCCCGATCAGAAGCTCGACATCATCCGGCGGCTGCAGGGAGAAGGAAAGGTCGTCGCCATGGTGGGCGACGGGCTGAACGATGCGCCGGCCCTGGCGGCGGCGGATGTCGGGATCGCCATGGGCACCGGCACCGACGTCGCGATGGAGGCGGGTGCCATCACCCTGGTGGGCGGTGACCTCAGGGCCGCGGCCCGCGCGCTCGACCTGTCCCGCCGCACCCTTCGCATCATCCGGCAGAACCTGGCCTGGGCCTTCGGCTACAACGTCGTCGCGATCCCGGTGGCGGCGGGGCTGCTGTATCCCGCCTTCGGCCTGCTGCTCTCCCCGGCCATCGCCGCCGCCGCGATGGCGATGAGCTCGGTGAGCGTGGTGTCGAACAGCCTGCGACTAAAGAGTGGGAATTGAGAAAGCGGTGAGCGGTGAGCGGGAGCCACGGCGGCACATTGATTTCCAGTGCCACCCACGGTGCTGAATGGCCGGCTGATCCTCCCGCTCACCGCTTACCGCTCACCCGGAAGGGAGCCCAAACGTGCCAATGCACTCAGTCGCAGTTGATCCCGCCATCAAGGACGCCGCCCTGACCCGCCTGCGGCGGATCGAGGGCCAGATACGCGGGCTGCAGAAGATGGTCGAGGAGGAGCGCTACTGCGCCGATATCGTGACCCAGGTGAGCTCGGTACACGAGGCGCTCAGGGCGGTGAGCCGCCTGCTGCTCAGGAACCATCTCCACCACTGCGCCACCGCCGCGATCCGTTCGGACGATCCCGCCGGCCCGCGAGGCGATGTACGAGGAACTGCTCACCCTCATCGACCGGGGAACGCGCTAGGTCACGGCCCCTCGCACTCTCCCCTCTGAACTCTCCGGTCACCCTCGTCACCTGCTCGATGTCCCGCCGGAGCGTCCGCCCGGCCCGGAGCACCACCATGCCGCCGATCAGCGACATCGTCGGCAGGAGGTAGGCGGCGCGGTCCAGCCCGAACCGGTCGGAGAGGAGGCCGATCAGCGGAAAGGCGACCGCGTCGCCGGCGAGGTGGATGAAGAGGAGGTAGGCCCCGACCACCGTCGCGCTGAGTCGCGCGGGGGCCACGTCGAAGATCGCCGCGGTGAGCGGGCCGTTGTACCAGGTCAGGAAGAAGAATGCCGCGGCGAACACCGGCACGAAGACGGTGACATCGCGGATCGAGATCAGCCAGATGGCGAGCGGGGCGCCGATGAGGAAGCCGAGTCCGGCCGCGATCAGGCGGCCCGAGGCGAAGCGGCGGCGGAGGGTGTCGGCGACGAGTCCGCCGGTCAGCGTCCCCGCGATGCCGCAGAGCAGCCCCCACTTGCCAAGCAGCAGCGAGACCTGGCCCACCGAGAGGTCGAGAGTCCTCGACATCAGGGTCGGCGCCCATCCCACCAGCCCGTTCATCCCGAACGAAATCAGCGCGCCGCCGATGAAGATGTAGACCAGTGTGGGAGTCCGGAGGACGACCTGGAAGGCGGTGGAGACCTCGTCAATGGCGGTCTGGAAGACGTCGGGGACCGCGTCTTCCGGCAGCGGCGCGCCGCGGCGGGCCTGCCGCACCCACTGCACGATGTTCACCGCCAGGCCGAGGGCGCAGGCGATGGCGAAGGCCGCGGTGTCGGCCGCCGAAGAGGCGCCGTACCGCCGATCGAGGAACCAGGCGGCCAGCGCACCGACCGCGGTGCCTGCGAGCAGCGGGGCCAGCGCGCGGGCCACGCGAGCGGCCCCCATCTCCAGCTCCCCGAGCAGCTCGCGCAACTTGAGCGACAGCGGTGGCCGGCCCGGGTCGTCGAGCCGCCAGGCCAGCAGGGCCAGGCCAAACCCTGGCAGTCCGGCGACCATCATTGCCACCCGCCAGCCGTACACCGCCTGGAGCGAGCCGCCGAGCAGGATGCCCAGGACCCCGCCCAGGGCGATGCCCGACATGTAGATCCCCATCGCGAAGGCGCGGCGCTCGGGGAAGTAATCGGCCACCAGCGGCGCGCCGGCCGCGGCGGCGGCAGCAGCGCCGATGCCGAGCGCGGCCCGCGACAGGAAGAGTGATACGAACCCCTGCGAGAGCCCCGCCAGGCAGGCGAACACGCTCCAGAGAGAGATGCCCAGGGTGAGCACCACCCGGCGCGAGCGGAGGTCGGAGAGCACTCCGAAGGGAAGCACGGCCAGCGAATACACCAGCACGTAGGCGGAGGCGATCCAGCCGGCGTGGAAGTCGGTCAGCCCGAGGTCGCGCTCGACTGATTCGACGAGCGCGAAGATGACGTTGCGATTGATGTAGCTGAGGAGATTGACCGCGGTCAGCAGGCCAAGCGCGTAGTACCCGTAGCGGCGCGATCGGGCCACGCTACTCGGCAGCGCTCCCGACGCCCTTGGCCTCGTCGGCCCGCCGGTCGCGGTACGCGAGGGCGCTCCGGTATTCGGTCACCAGGCGTTCCATCATCGCCTCCCGCCGGCGGTACAGCCGCTTGAGCGGCCGCGGCGCCCGCCGGGCCACGGCGTAGGCGGTGAGCAGGGGCAGGGCGACGGTGTTGTCCATGTAGCAGACCACGGTGCCCGGGCAGCTGTCGGGATCGATCTTGCCCCAGCTCACCGCCTCGTTGGGCGTCGCGCCCGAGAGGCCGCCGGTGTCGGGGCGGGCGTCGGTCAGCTGCAGGAAGTAGTCGTGGCCCCGCTCGTCGATGCCGAGCACTTCCTGGATCTGCGGCTCGGTCTGGAGCAGGAAATTCTTGGGGCTGCCGCCGCCCACGATGAGCGCGGCGCTCTTGCCGCCGTTGCGCTTGGCCTCCAGCACGATGCTCGCCGTCTCGTTCACGTCGGCGCTGACGTCGAACCGGAGCTGGCTCCCGGCCAGCGCCTGCTCGGCCACGTTCATGCCGATGGAGCTGTCGCCCGGCGAGCTGGTGTAGATCGGCACCTCGAGCGAGTGGGCCGCCGAGAGGAGCGAGCGGCGATTGAGGCCGAGGGCCGTCTCCCGCTGCGCGCAGGTACCCGCCCAGCAGGTAGTGGTACTCCGCCGTGCTCATCGGGCGCTGGAACTCCGGCCGGGCCGACACTTCGCGCACGAAGGCGTCGGTCGAGAGCAGGACCGAGTAGTCGAAGAAGATGTCGTAGATCCGCACCACGCCCTTCTCGCGGAGCTCGACGTCGTCGGCGGTGTGGGTGCCCTGGTGCAGCGAGAGGCCCAGCGCGAAGTGCGCGTCGTGGTAGAGATTGGCGCCGGTCGAGATGATCCAGTCCACGAACCCGGCTTCCATGAGCGGAATGAGCGAGCTCATGCCGAGGCCCGCCGGCGTCATGCGCGCCGGTGAGGCTCATCCCCACCGTGGAATCGTCCGCCAGCATCCGCTGGCTGAACAGCAGGCACCCCTCGCGCAGCCGCCCGGCGTTGTAGGCCAGGAAGGCGTTGTCGATCAGGTCGGCGGCGGTCTCCCGCCCGGTGATCGCCTTGGGATCGATCCGGCGGCCGCGGAGGAAGCTGGCGGAGGGTCGGGTCATGAGTCAGTCGGCAAGAAGTGGAGGTGCGCGGTCATGCCGGCTCACGGCCCGGGGTGCCGCAGGCCCGAATGATAACATCCGCCGCCACGGCCGGATCATCGGTCACGGTGAAGAGGTCCATGTCGGTGGCGTCGATCTTGCCCTCCCCCACCATCGTCTGCCGGATCCAGGCGACGAGCGGCCCCCAGTACGCCTCGCCCATGAGGACCACGGGAAACTGCCGCACCTTGCCCGTCTGGATCAGGGTCAGGGCCTCGAACAGCTCGTCCAGGGTGCCGAACCCCCCCGGAAACACCACGAAGGCGGTCGAGTACTTGAGGAACATCACCTTCCGGACGAAGAAGAACCGGAAGTAGATGCTGCGGCGGACGAACGGATTGGTCCCCTGCTCGTGCGGCAGCTCGATGTTGCAGCCGACCGAGAGCCCGCCCCCCTCCACCGCGCCGCGGTTGGCCGCCTCCATGATGCCGGGGCCGCCGCCGGTGATGATCGGGAAGCCGGCCTTCGCCAGCAGCCGGCCGTCTCCGTCGCCTTGGCGTAGTTGGGGTCCTCGCTCGAGGTCCGGGCCGAGCCGAACATCGTCACGGCGTCGTAGACATCGCCGAGTTTCTCGAAGCCTTCGACGAATTCGCCCATGATCCGGAGGACCCGCCAGGGATCGGTCTTCCGCAGGGCGTCGGGGCGCTCGAACGGTGTTCCCTCGAGCAGGGCTTCGTCGGCGGTCGGCCCGGAATGGCGGCTCGCGTGTCGCAGGTTCAGGTCAGCCATGGGTCAAGATCTCCAGTGCGGCGACGTGATCATCGGGTGTGTTGTAGAAATAAGGAGAAAGCCGTACCAGCCCGGGGCGGGAATCGACAATGATGCCCGCCTCGGCCAGGGCGCGGACATCGGCGTTCGGGATCTGGCCGGGGTATGGTCACGATGGCGCTGCGCCGCCCGGGATCCGCCGCGACCCGGGGCGCCAGCCCGAGCGACTCCGCCCGCTCCACCAGATCTGCCGCCAGGGCGCGGGTCGCCGCCTGGACCCGACCGAGCCCGGCTTCCTGCAACAGCTCCAGCCCCGCGAGCTGGGCATAGACCGCCGCCACCGAGGGCGTACCCGCCTCGAACCGGCGCCCGTCCGACCGCAGTGCCAGCGACTCGACGTCGAACTCGAACGGCGCGCGCATGGCCGAACCAGCCGGCCGTGCGGGGCGACAGGTGGGCGGTGGACGCCGGGTTGGAGTAGAGAAAGGCGATCCCGCTCCCCCCAAGCAGCCACTTGAGGCCTCCAGCGGCGTAAAAGTCGACTCCCGACGCCGCCACATCCACCGGCACCTGTCCCGCCCCCTGGTAGCCGTCCACGAACAGTAGCGTGCCGGCTCGCCGGCACGCCGCCGAGAGTTGCGGCCAGATCCTGGACGGCGCCGGTCGTGAAGAAGACGTGGCTCGTCGCCACCAGTGCGGTGCGGTCATCGATTTCCCGGGCCAGGAGCTCCACCGGCACCGTGGTCCCGTCCGGACTCGGCACGACCCGCAGCTCGACGCCATGGCGCGCCTTGGCCAGCCACTGGTAGGCCACGGTCGGGAAAATCCAGCGCGGTCGTGACCACCCGGGGACGCAAACGATAATCAAGCGACTCGGCCACCGCCGTGAGTGCGGAGGAGATCGACGGATGGAGCGCGATCGAGTCGGCCTGGGCGCCGATCACCTCCGCATAGCCGGCCCGGAGGCGGTCGAGGGCCGGCAGCCAGGTGTCGTACCACGCCGAGGCGCCACGCTGGTCCCATTCGTCAAGGTAGCGGTCGATCATCGCCCGGCACCGGTGGGACAGGGGCCCCAGCGAGCAGCTGTTGAGATAGATCGACTTCCGGAAGACGGGAAATTGCGCGCGGTAGTGGGCGAGGCTGGCGGCGGCGGAAGTCGGTGGCAGGGCCATCGGCGCAATATATCCGCTCGGTGAGGAGGTGACGGGAGGCGGCGCGGTGGTATCTTGGAGGCATGCCGGAGCCCCGCACCTGGACGGGCCTGACCCTCGCGCTGGTCCCCCGCGCGCTGATCAACCCCCGACTCGCCCTCGACCTGCTGCGCGCGCTCTGGGCCTTCCGCCGCCGTGGATGGTGGCAAATCCCGCCATTCCTTCCTCTCCCCGACGAGACCTACCTCCGCTGGCGGATGTACACTGCCTATGGCAGCGAAGACGCCGTGCCGCCCGTGGCGGACGTGATCGGCTTCGCTCGCTGGCGCCGCGAGACGATGCATCTGTGAAGAACGCCTCTGGGGCTGCCCTCCCGCGCGTCGTCATCCTCGGGGGTGGCTTCGCCGGGCTGTACGCCGCGCAGTCGCTCGGCAACGCTCCGGTCCAGGTGACCCTGGTCGACCGGCGCAACCACCACCTCTTCCAGCCGATGCTCTACCAGGTGGCCACGGCCGCCCTGTCACAGAACAGCATCGCCTCGCCGATCCGCTCGATTCTCCGCGACCGGAAGAACGTCGAAGTCCTGCTCGGCGAAGCGATGGCGGTGGACCCGGCCTCTCGTACGGTCCGCCTCAACGACGGCACCGACCTCGGCTACGACTACCTGATCGTCGCCACCGGCGCCCGGCACTCCTACTTCGGCAAGGACCAGTGGGAGCCGCTGGCTCCCGGACTGAAGAGCCTGGAGGATGCCGAGGAGATCCGCCGCCGCGTACTCCTCGCCTTCGAGAAGGCCGAGCGGGAGGACGGATCTCAACCGGCGGCACGCCCACCTCACCTTCGTCGTCGTGGGCGGCGGGCCAACCGGCGTCGAGGTGGCCGGCGCCCTGGCCGAGATGAGAAGCTTTGCCCTGAAACGCGACTTCCGTCATATCGACCCCCGCGAGGCGACGGTCATGCTGCTCGAGGGAGGCCCGCGGATCCTGCCCAGCTATCCGCCCCGCCTGAGCGCCCGGGCCAAGGCCGAGCTGCGCCGGCTCGGCGTCGAGGTCAGGGAGCAGACGATGGTCACCGAAATCCGGCCCGATTCGGTGCTCGCCGCCGGGTGGACGATCCCGACCCGCACCGTCGTCTGGGCCGCCGGCAACGTCGCCAGTCCGCTCACCCGCTCGCTGGGCGCACCGCTGGACGGCCAGGGACGGGTGCTGGTCGAGCCGGATTGCTCGATCCCCGGCCGGCGCGAGGTGTTCGTCCTCGGCGATGCCGCCGCCTTTCGCGGCAAAGGCGGCGAAACCCTCCCCGGCGTCTGCCCGGTCGCGATCCAGATGGGACAGCACGCGGCCCGTGCCATCCGCGCCGACGTCGCCGGGCGGCCCCGCCAGCCGTTTCACTACTGGGACAAAGGTCAGCTGGCGGTCATCGGCCGGGGCCACGCCGTCGCCGACATCGGGCGACTGCGCTTCGGCGGACTGATCGCCTGGCTGGCCTGGATCTTCGTGCACATCTTCTTCCTGATCGGCTTCCGCAACCGGGTGATCGTGCTGTTCGAGTGGGCCTGGTCGTACCTGACCTACCAGCGTGGAGCGCGCCTCATCACCGGCGAGGTGCCACCGGGATCGCCCACCGCCCCATGATCGACGCTGCCGCCGCCATCAAGGTCCGCGCGGCAGAGCTCGGCTTCGTCGCCTGCGGCATCACCGATCTCGCCCCGTCCGAGCACGGCGAGGCGCTCGACCGCTGGCTGGCCCGCGGTTTCGGCGGCAACATGCGCTACCTCCACCGGCAGGCCAAGAAGCGCAAGGACCCGCGCCGCATCGCGCGCGAGGCCCGGACGGCGGTCGTCGTGCTGGACAACTACTTCCATCCGGGAGGCGATACACCAGCGCCCAAGGTGGCCCGATATGCCCGGGGCGCCGACTATCATCGCGTCACCGTCGACCGCCTCGAACAGCTGGCGGCGCACCTCCGGTTCCTCGGCGCCGGCTGGACCCGCACCTTCGCCGACGCCGGGCCGGTGCCCGAGCGCGACCTGGCCCGCCGCGCGGGACTGGGCTGGATCGGCAAGAACACGATGCTGATCCGTCCGGGCCTCGGCAGCTGGTTCTTCATCGGCACGGTGCTGACCGACCTGTCGCTCCCCGCCGACCAGCCCCTGGACACCGACCGGTGCGGCAGTTGCACGCCGGTGCCTCGATGCCTGCCCCACCGCAGCCTTCGTCGAGCCGATGGTCCTCGACGCCACCCGCTGCATCTCCTACCTGACCATCGAGCACAAGGGTGAGATACCCGTCGATCTGGTGCCTCGATTCGAGGGATGGGGCTTCGGCTGCGACATCTGCAACGAGGTCTGCCCCTGGAACGAGCGCTTCGCCTCCCCGTCCCCGGTCGAGGCGTTCCGGCCGCGAACCGACAGCCCGGCGGGGCACCCGGAGGCCTTCGCTGCGATGACCGAGGCGGAGTTCCAGGCCCGATTCGGCGATACGCCGTTCGAACGCCCCGGGCTGGACAGGATGCGGCGTAACTGGAAGGCCGCGGCTGCCGGAGGCCAGGGCTGAGCCCGGCCTCGGCTATATTTGTTCGGTGATCCAGTCGCTCTTTTCCGTCGCCATCTTCGTCCGTGACATCGAGGGCGCGAAGCGGTTCTACCGCGATGCTCTCGGCCTGCCCTGCACCCGCGAGGGCTCCTTTGGCGCGGAGTTCCAGCAGGGGGACACCCGGCTGGGGGTCCATCCCGCCGTGCATCCGGATGCCCTCGCGCTGGTCGGGCGCCATACCGGTATCACCTTCCACGTCACCGACCTCCTCGACTTCTGCGAGCGGCTCCACGGGCAGGGCGTCCGTTTCCTCAACGAGCCGACCCAGCAGGCCTTCGGCATCATGGCGATGATCGCCGACCCCGAAGACAACGTCTTTGCCTTGTGGGAAGATCATGTACCGGAGGTGGTGCAATGATGGCGCGACGGCTGACGGGCCTCCTGGTACTCGCCGTCCTGGCCGCGCCGCCGGCTGGCGCCCAGACGATCTCGAGCGTGGGCGTTGTGCGCGCGACGCAGGTCGTCGACGCCGTATTTGTCACGCGCAAGAAGCATGCAGGCTCGGTGGGCGGCGCAGACTGGGTCGCCTACATGATGGCCCGGCTCGGAATCCACCCGATCCCTGACTTGCCCGGCGTGGCGGTGGCGGTGGACTCCGCCGGGATCGTCATGAGCAGCAGGCTCGGCGACCTGCCACCCCAGACCCGGACCGAGCTCGGACCGCTGGTCGGCTTCCTCGATCCCTCGACCCCGATCGCCGCCGACATCACCCTCCTCCGGGCCGGTCCCCAGGCGGTGCGCTTCCACCTGGAGTCGCTCTCCGTCGCCGGGTTCGCCGTGCCCGAGATGTTTCTGGCCTCCTACCTCTCCGACGTTGGCAAGCGCTACCCCTCGCTCACGGCCTCGGGCCGCGATCTCCTGGTCCAGGTCCCGACCGGCGGCCGGGTGACTCTCGCTCGCGACAGCGTTCGACTCGCCCTGCCCTGACGATGCACAGGGCCTGGATCACCCTCGCCTCGCTCTGGACCTGGCTGATCCTCGGCCTCTGTGTCCTGCTCTGGCTCCCGATTCTCGCCCTGCTCCGGCTGCTGACCTTCTTCTTGGACCCGGGCCGCTACATCGCGGGGCGATTCTTCCGGCAGATCGCCCGGGTCACCGTCACCGCGAACCCGCTCTGGCATTTCCGCTGCACCGGGCGGAAGCTCGAGAATCCGCGCCGGCCCTATGTCGTCGTCTCCAACCACGAGTCATTCACCGACATCCTGCTCATCAGCTTGCTGCCCTGGGAGATGAAGTGGATGTCGAAGATCGAGCTGTTCCGGATCCCCGTCATGGGCTGGGACATGTGGCTGGCGGGTGACATCCCCCTTCGCCGCGGCGAGGCCCGGTCGGCCCTCGGCGCCCTGGGGCGCTCGAAGGAGGTGCTGGGCGACAGGGTGTCGGTGATGATCTTTCCGGAGGGGACCCGCTCGAAGACGGGCGACATGCTGCCCTTCAAGGACGGCGCCTTCCGCCTCGCCATCGAGGCCGGAGTGCCGATCCTCCCGCTCGCCCTGGTGGGCACGGGCACGGCGCTGCGCAAGCACGACTGGCGCTTCGGCCGGGCCAATGCCGAAGTCCGCGTCCTCGACCCGGTGGAGACCAACGGGCTCACCCTCGATGACGTCCCCCGCCTGCGCGATCGGGTCCGCGCCGTGATCGAGCAGACGCGCAACCAGATGCGTGCCGCCCACACCGCCGCCGGCGAGGACGTAAGAGAAGGCTGACGCCCAGCTACTTCGTGCTGTCGCCCGGAGGCACGGGAACCAGCGAGTCGGGTCGGAGCTGGGCCCCGCTTTGGAAAGGAATCCGCGGTGCCGCGCTGGAATCGGCCGCGGACGGTGCGCTGTCGGCAGCGGGGGCGCCTGAGTCGCCCAGGGCCGAGTCCAGTGCTGCGGTGACACCCTCCTCCGGCGCGGGAAGATCCTCGGTCACCACCGGCGGCACCTCGACCGGCTCGCCCTGCATCCGGCGCAGGATCAGATCCTGCCGCCAGCGCATCCTGCCCGGGCGGAAGCCCGGGTTCGACCGCAGCGGAAACGGCAGCGACCCCGCCAGCGCCGCGGCCTGGTCGGCGGTCAGTTCACCCGCGGACCGCTTGAAGTAGTGCTGGCTTGCCGCTTCCACGCCCCAGATGCCGTCCCCCAGTTCCACCACGTTGAGGTACAACTCCAGGATCCGGTCCTTCCCAAGCGTGGCCTCCAACCGGTAGGCGGTCACCGCCTCCTTGAGCTTCCTCAAGGGATTTCGAGACGGGGAGAGATACAGGTTCTTGGCCAGCTGCTGCGTGATCGTGCTCGCGCCGCGCAGCGCCTCGCGCCGTGACCACGCCGCCGGCAGCACCTGCCACAGCTCCTGGCGGTCGCGGGCGTCGCTCCACGAGAAGGCGTCGCGCCGGTAGCCGATCGCGTGGCGCAACGAGCGCCAGTCGATGCCGAAATGGGTCTGAAAGGCGTTGTCCTCGCCAATGAGAACTGCCTCCGCCACGAATGGCGAGATCGAGTCCGCGGGAACGGGGTCGTATTGACGGGAAGGCCCTGAAGGACTCCCTGACGGTCGCGGGACGGCGGGACGGCGGGAGGCACGGTCCCGAGCCTTTCCGGTTCTGCTCCCCTCTGCCCCCCCGCCCCCCTGCCCCCCCGCCCCTCTCATCCACATGAACGCCGTCTCCGCCGGCCAGTGGGTCCGGTACCAGAGCGGCGGGGGCCAGACCGCGAACAGCCAGGCGATGAAGAGGAGAGCGGCAATTCCGGCGGCTTTGATAATCCGCTTCATCGCCGTGGCGGGATCAGGGAAGACGGGTAAGCGTGAACCGGGCCCGCTGTGTCGCCGGCAGCGTCTGGCCCATCGCGGGGACGGTGATCGTGAGGAGCGAGAGATCGCTGCCCTCGACTGCCGTGGGACGGCCCGGCGCGGTGAGAGTGTAGACGATCGTGGCGCTGTCGGTGCCGGCGAGTGTCAGGGTCCCGCCTCCCTGCGTCGCGCTGCCGGTCACGGTGGCGTGCCGGTCGGCAGTGATCACCAGTGCCGCAGGCGCGGGAGGAAGCTCCTGCGCCGCCGCGGTGTAGCGCACCGTTCCTGAATCGCGACCGCCGAAGGCATTGACCTGGACCGTGTCGCTGGTCGAGTCGCTCCAGGTGTCGCCCGCCCGGACGCCCGCAGCCGGAAGGAAAGGAATCAGCTGGCGAAGCTGCCCGCCCAGCTGGATGCCGAGCAGGGTGGGTCGGCTGGCAGTGAGCTGGCCCAGTCGCCCGTTCGGAGAGAGCAGTCCGCTCCACCGGGTGCCGCGCAGGGAATCCACCGAGGCCATCGGCAGCAATCCGATTTCGTCGGTCCGCACCGAATCGATGACGAATTCGATGGCCTGGCCGGCGGTGCCGGGGCGGGCGGTCATCGTGAGGAAGAGTGTCCGGCTGAAGACCTGTCCCTGCTCGCCGCCATTGGGCATGACGACCGTCGTGCTGTCGGTGCGCGCCAGGACGAAGTGCGCCACCGGGTCGAGCGCCAGACGGAAGACCGCGGTCGTCGCCGGGGGACGGACGGGGTCGATGGTAGGCTTCGGGGCCGCCGGCCCGCCGGCACCGGACGAGCAGGCGACCCCGAGGAGTGCCGCGAGGAACGCGGCGCGCCGTGTCACTTCTGGCGGGTCAGGGTGACGTCGGTGCTCGCGGAGATCGGAATCGGCGCCGGGGCCCCGCCACCCGTGTAGGTGATTTGCTGGGCGGTGTGGCTGCTGCCGCCAAGGGCGAGTCCATCCGTGCCGTAGAACCAGGAGCTGGTGCCGGTGCCGGTGCCGTCGAAGGTGCCCTCGCCGCCGGGCCCCGCCTGGTCTCCCCGAAGCGCCGTGCTGTACGCGCCGGCCACCTTCAGGGCCTTGGACCCGTCGAATGTATCGTCGCTGGACTGGAAATTGGTCACGATTCGCGTGCTGATCGAGCCATTGGGAAGCGTATCGGTCACGTCTGTCGTGTCGGTCCAGGCCGCTCCCGCCTTGCGGTGGACCGCCGAGGGCGGAGCCAGGCGCCGAATCACGCCATCGAGGCCCAGCGCCAGCAGGAGGGCCGGGGCATTCCCGGCATTCTGCCGCACCACCTTGCCGTCAGCGCCGACATACGCCTTCCGTGACTGGCCCCGGAGGCTGTCGACCATGGCCTTCGGCACGCCGAGGGTGCTGTCCAGCTGGACCGAATCCACCATGACCACCAGGGTGTTCCCGCCGGCGGAGTCCGCGATCGAAACCGTGAGAAAGGCGATCGTCGTGTTGGCGCTGCGCTGCTCGGTCTGACCGAGGGCGGTCAGGTCCACGACCTGTTCGCTCTTGACCTCGAGACGGTAGTGCGCCGTGCTGGGCGGAACGACACCCCCGCGACCGCCGGCGATCGCGCCTGCCAGCGCAGGAAGAATCAGCCACGTACTGGAAGCCATGGTACTCCTGGAGGAACGGGGTGGACCGGCCGTGCTCAGGACGAGCTGCCGTGCCGGGTCTTGCCAAACACTGCGGTAATCTCGCGATCATCGCTGGAAAGCTGCACCAGTTTCCAGCCGTGCCGGGCCAGGTCAGTGCGCCACGCCACGACCTTGGTCCAGTCACCGGCCGGAGCGTGCAGGACCCGGATCTCGGACGCGCGGTCCCACGCGGCGGGATACGGCTTGGGTGGCCGGTGCGGCGGTGACGTGGACGTCATAGGGACTCGGCCAACCTCGGGTGCTCAGGGCCCGAAAAGTCTATTGGATCGTCCTGCCCGGAGCAAGACAAGCGAAATGCAACGGACCCCGGCGCAACTGGCGCGCGCGGGGTCCGGGACCGGGTCGGGTCGTAAGCCGAGTTCTGTTCCGCCGCGAGCGGCGGGATGGTCATCTGTCTGGGACGGTTGTCGCCAACCGCCTCGAGCAGCCTACCCGCGGCTGTCCGCCATCCCGCCAAAGCGGAATGACGGGGGGACGGTGCGGGTCGCACCTCGCCGCTTATTTGGCCTTGCTCCGACTGGGGGTTGCCGTGCCATCACTGTTACCAGCGATGCGGTGGGCTCTTACCCCACCATTTCACCCTTACCTCCCGCTTGCGCGCGAGGCGGTCTGCTTTCTGTTGCCCTGTCCGTCGCCTCGCGGCGCCCAGGCGTTACCTGGCAGTCTACCCTCTGGAGCTCGGACTTTCCTCGCCCGGTGCACTTGCGCGCACCCGGCGCGACCATCGCACCCGACCCGTTCCGGGGTGCACCCCAAATATATCTCCGCGTACTGCCTGCCGCTCAGCCGGTCCCCGCGACCCGTGCCAGCCCGATCCGGGCCTGGTCGAGATAGGGAGCCAGGCTGCGGTCCGCCGCATCGTACTCCCCCAGCACCGCCTCGTACTCGTGGCGGGCGTCGGTCGGGCGCCCGAGCTTCTCCAGCGCCTCTGCGCGCAGCAGGCGGGCCCGCCCCATGAGCCCCCACCGGACGTCGAACGACTCGGTTTCCAGGTTGGCGGTCTGGAAGGACTCCAGCAGCGACACCGCTCGCGTGTACTCGCCGAGCTGGTAGTACGCGAGCGCGCGGACATAGTCCCGATAGCCGTTCCAGAACGGGCGCATCTTCCACTCGGTCATGGGAGTCGTGTCCTTCGCCGCCAGCAGGCGCCTGGCCTCGACGGTATCGCCGTGGTTCAAGGCCTGCAGCGCCAGGATTTCGTTGGGAAAGCTCCCGCCACCCATTGTGCCGAATTCCTTGAGCGCGGACTCATCCCCGGCCTGACCCAGGAAGAGCCCCAGGGCCGCGGGCCAGCCCAGGGCCAGGACCGAGGCACGCTGTCCGGCCGGGGCTTCGCGCGCGGCCTCGGTCACCGCCTGCCAGAGCCGCCGCAAATCCACCGCCGGCACGCCGAGCGAGGCGTAGAGGTGACCCTCCCAGAGGGCATGCGAGCCGCTCCGGTTGGCCACGTAGATCGCGCCCGGCTTGACGTACCACCGCTCGTCGATGCCGCTGGCCAGGTCGATGACCTCCGAGGCCTGTTCCGCCTGCCCGAGATAGGCCAGCGAGTTGACCCCGGCCAGGACTTCTCGCTGGGCGAGACTCGGCATGGATCCCGGCTCGAAATTCTCGACATCGGCCGTGTCGGTCGCGGCCCGCACTGCCGTCGCAGCCGCGGGAATATCACCGGAGGCGAGGCGGATCCGCCCCCGGACGAACGGAAGGTCGTCACGCTTGCCGCCCCGGGGGCCGCTCCTGATCCGCTCGACCTCGGCCATCGCGGCGGTATAGTCCCCCGAGGCGAACAGCTGCTCGATCAGCGCCCCCTGCGCGTGAGGGTTGTCAGGCTGGCTGGCCAGCCACGCCCTGGCCTCGCGTGATCCATCGGCCCGCCCCAGCCGGACTCCCGCGGCGACGGCGACGCTGTCGAGGAGTTGACGACCCGTGGGACCGTACACCGGGGCCAGTGAATCCCCGGCGAGGAGGATCCACGACGGCTTGGGGCGCGACGCATTGCGCAGGATCCAGGTCGTGTGCTCGTACGCCAGGTAGTAGCCGGGATCGAGGGCCAGGGCGCGATGGAAGGCCCGCAACGATTCCTGTGCGTGGCGGGCGTAGTTGTTCGAGGCGGTATCGGGATCATGGAACCAGGCATCGCCCAGTGCGTACCAGGCGTCGGCGTCGGCGGTGTCCCGCGCCAGCAGGCCCTGGTACTGGGTTCGTGAGCCAGCGTAGTCGCTCTCGACGAAGGCCTGATAGGCCTGCACCATGACCTGGTCGTGGTCGGTCAGCCGCCCGCGGTTCCGGCTCGCCTTCTGGATGCTCTGGTGGCCCAGCGAGTCGAATTGGCCGAACACCCAGCCCCGGGTCAGCGCCAGCTTGTAGTAGGCCAGTGCGAAGGTGGAATCGAGGGCCACCGCGCGGGTCAGGTCCCGTTCGGCGGATGACAGGTTCCACTGGTTGAGCTCCTCGATCCCGGCCAGGTAGGCCCGATAGGCCTCGAGCGAACTCGTGGTCCGCTGGGCCACGTCGGCGCGGACCCCGCTCGGGGCGCCAGCCAGGTTGAGCAGGTTGGTGGCGAGGCGGTCGAAGAGCGGCCGGACGTCGTCGGTATACCGGTCCTCGACGGTGGCGACATCCAGCCGCTTGCCGGTGGCAACGTCGAACATGCGCGCCGAGAGATAGAGCGAGTCGCCGGCCGAGGTGTAATCGCCGAGGACGACCGTCCAGACACCCGCCGCCCGGGCCACCTTGCGTGCCAGGTCGAGTCCCATCGGTTGGCCCGGCTGGTACCCCGCCCGCATCAGGACGTCGTGTAGCCGCTCGTGGTCTACGACCGTCAGGTCGTTCCATTGCGAGAGGGTGAGCGTGAGCATGTTGACGCTCCCCTCGCGCAGCCACTCGACCTTGGGGTCACGGCGAACGTTGTCGAACGGCAGCACGACGACCGAGTGCCGCGGGTTGACGCCCCGGCCCGGCCCGGCCGGCCGGGTCATTGCCCACCCGATCACGCTCAGGACGCCCAGCCCTGCCAGCCCCAGGCCCAGCCTCAGGCGTGAGGCGGCACGCCGTGTGGTCCCAGTGAATGGAACCGGGAGGTAGGCCGGATCGGTGCCGAGGGCCGCGCGAAGTTCGGCGCCGCTCTGCCAGCGTTCGGATGGGAGCTTGGCCAGGGCACGCATGATGGCATTCGCGAGCGCAGGTGGTGCCTCCGGGCAGAGCCGCTCGACGGGGACCGGGGGCTCGGCGAGATGCATCGAGGCCACCGTGGAGCTGCTGGCGGCCCGGAAGGGAGCCTGCCCTGTCACCATCTCGTAAGCGACCACGCCGAGGCTGTAGAGATCGCTCCGGGCGTCGACTGGTTCTCCCCCGCCTGCTCCGGGCTCATGTACGTCGGGGTCCCCACCGCGAGACCGCGGCCGGTGATCCCCGCCGCGCCCTCCCCTCCCATGGCCCGGGCAATTCCGAAATCGGCCAGGAGGGCGCGGCCGCTGTTCGAATCGAGCAGGACGTTTTCCGGCTTGACGTCGCGGTGAACCAGGCCGGCGTGCCCGGCGGCGTCCAGCGCGTCGGCCAGGTCCGCGATGATCCGTTCGGCGACGGCAGGCGCGATCTTCCCCTCTCGTTGCAGCCGCTGGCGGAGGCTCTCGCCGGGGACGTAGTCCATCACGTAGTACAGCAGCCCTGTCGCTTCCCCCGCCGCATGGACCGCGACGATGTTGGGGTGCCGGAGCTTGGCGATCATGCGGGCCTCGGAGAGGAACCGCTGGCTGATCGCGGAGTGCACGGCCAGCTCGGGATGCACGACCTTCACCGCCACGGGGCGGTCGAGCGTGGTATCCGTCGCGAGGAAGACGACACCCATCCCCCCGGCGCCGATCTCGCGCTCCAGCCGGTACTGGCTGCCGAGCGCAGCCTGCAGGCTGCCAAACAGGGAGGTGGGCACGGTCGTCACGGGTAGTTCCTGAGTCCGGGTTGGACCGGCCGGCGACCGGTCGAGGCGCCAGGAGGCAGGGCGGGTCCGCCAGACCCTGCCCCCAGTCTGGATTCTGACGTACGGGCCCCCCGAAAGGTTGCGAAGCGCGACGTCCGGCACCAATCGGGTCCGAAGGGAGGTTGACGATCGGTTGAGGGACGACCGGGAGCTTGAGGGCGTTACCGGCACCGAGGACCCGGCATGCGCACCCCCATTGTTGAGACGGACGGCAGGCGGAACCCAACACTGGCCGCCGTGGTGCTCCCGGCCGAACGAACCCGGGTCGAGGCGGCCGGCACCGGCTGGTTCGACGTCGTCCACCGCGACTCGGTCTACGAAGCGATCCGTGTGGTTCGCGAGCGACCGGTGGACGCCGTGCTCGTCTCGGTGCATCGCTCGGAGCCGATGCAGATCACCGCACTTGAACAACTGGTCCGCGACTTCCCGGGCATTCCGACGGTGGCGCTGGTCTCACGACCCGATCCCCGATCGAACGAAACGCTGCTGCAGCTCGGCGCCATCGGGGTCCGGGAGGTAGTCGACGTCTCGACGCCCAGCGGCTGGCAACACCTCAGGCAGGTGGTGGGACATCCCGCGTCCCGCGATGCGGCCCGGATCCTGGGCCCGGTGCTCTCGGACCTGGCCGAGGCACCCGCCGATGCCCGCCTCCTCTTTCAGGCCATGATCCGGATGGCGCCGGAAACTCCGACCGTCCGACAGATGCTGGAGCGGATTCCCATGCGCCCGACCACGTTCGTCTCGCGCTTTCTCCGGGCCGGACTGCCCTCGCCCAAGCAGTACCTGGTCGCCGTTCGCCTGCTTTACGTCGCGCTGCTCCTGGAGCGGCCGGGCTATTCGATCGCCGACGTGGTCTTCCGGCTCGATTACAGCTCTCCCCAGAGCTTCGGCCGCCATGTCCGCGCCTGTCTGGGAATGACGGCGTCGGAGTTCCGGCGTCGGCTGACCTTCGAGCTCGCGCTGGAGCGATTCCGGGTGACCATGATCACCCCGTACCGCCAGCACCTGAACGCCTTCCATCCCCTTGCTGCTGCAGGGACCTTGGACAGCGGACACTGTGCGCGGGCGGGCCTGGCGATACGGGGTGATTCCTGATTGGACGCCGGCGCGATGCCGGCCAGTTGCGGCGGGGGATGGGGTGGTTACTTGAGCCCGAGGCGGGTGGCGGTCGTCAGCGCCACCACCTTGTGTCCGGCGGATTCCAGCGCGGAGCGGCCCCCCTCCTCGCGATCCACGACCGCCAGGACCCCGAGGACACGGCCCCCTTCATTGACGATCGCCTCGATGGCCTTGAGCGCCGAGCCGCCCGAGGTGATCACGTCCTCGGCCACGACCACCGCGCTGCCCTTCTGGAAATTGCCCTCGATCGTGCGGCCGGTGCCGTGGCCCTTGGCTTCCTTGCGGACGCTGAACGCTTCGATCACCGGCGGACTCCCGTGGCTGGCCGCGGCTACCGCATAGGCCACGGGATCCGCCCCCATCGTCAGGCCGCCGATGGCTCCGGCCGCCCACCCCGCCTCGCGAATCGCCGCCAGCCCAAGGCGGCCGATGAGGACCAGCCCCTCAGCCGACATCGTGGTCAGGCGGGCATCGACATAGAAGGTGGATCGCCGGCCCGAGGCGAGCACGAAGTCGCCGCGCTTCACCGAGCGGGCGAGGAGGAGACGGTCGAGCGCGGCGCTTTCGTCCACCTTAGCGGAAGAGACTGCTCAGGAAGCCACCCTTCTTCTCTCCCTCCGACCGGACCGCAGTACAAAACGCCTCGCGGAACTCGTCCACCGTCTTGAAGCGGCGGGTCAGGTCGCGTTCGAGCCCGGTCATCACGGCCGTCTCGACCGCCGGGGAGAACTTGGTGCCCTTGCGAGCCTGGTTGAGCGGCGTCGGCGCCTCGCTGAGCAGCTGCTGGAACAGTTCGCGGGGCGAACGGCCCGAGTAGGGGTGGGTGCCCGCGAGCAGGTAGTAGGCGATCGTGGCCAGGCTGTACACATCGGCCTGCTGGTTGACCAGCTCGCCGGAGAGGGCCTCGGGCGCGACGTACTGCAGGGTGCCGACGAAGAAGCCGGTGCGGGTCAGGCGCTCCTCGGGCGCGTTGCCCTGGTCACGCGCGATGCCGAAATCCAGCAGCGTCGCCTTCTGGCTGGCCGGCTCATACATGATGTTGGCCGGCTTGAGGTCGCGGTGGATGATGCCCATGGCATGGGCCGCCGACAGCGCTGCCGCCGTCTGTTCGACGATGCTGGCCACCAGCGACGGCGCCAGGGCGCCGGAACGACTGGCGAATTTCTCGAGCGGCTCGCCATCCAGCCACTCGAGGGCCAGGTAGTAGGTGCCCTCGTCCTCGCCGAAGCCGAGGGTCCGGACGACGTTCGGGTGGACGACGCGCGTGCCGAATTCCGCCTCCCGCAGGAAGCGCTTGACGGCGGTGACGTCCTGCCCGAGGCGGGGCCGCAGCAGCTTCATCGCGGCGAGGCCGCGCTCCGGGTGTTCGGCCTTGTACACCGTCGCGGTGCCGCCCTCGCCGACATGACTGAGCAGCCGGTATCCCGCAACCGTGCGGCCAACGAAATTATCTTGGCTCATGGGTGTGCTCCAAGCTACCCGGCGCCCGGAGGCCGAGCAAGGCAAAGCGGCTTGACCGGGCTCCGCGCGGCGGGGTAACCTACCCGACCCGATGGTGGCGGCGGGGGTCTTTTCGTGGAGCACTGCATGCGACGGCTGATGGTCATGGCAGCAGTGGCGCTGGCCGGTTGCGGCAGCTGGCAGCGGGTGGGTGGAGACACCGCCCCGGCGCCCGAGGAACAGGCCATTGCCCAGATGACGGACCTGCCGGCCGTCTACCGCTCCCTCGGCCGGCTGGCGGCCGGCGCCCCGCTCCCGTTCGTCGGGTCCGTCGGTGTGCTCGCCGGCCCGGGCGATTCGAGCTTCGCCCTCGTGGCTCTCTCCTTCAGCAACAAGGACTTCAGCTTCACCAAGAGCGGCACCGATTTCGTGGCCCATTACCGCGTCGAGCTGGTAGCCCAGCGGGAAGGGAGCTCAGCGGTGACGCTCACCAAGGACGAGACGGTGCGCGTCCGGAGTTACCAGGAAACTCAGCGGTCCGACGAAAGCCTGCTGTTCCAGCAGACGCTGCGGCTCGCGCCGGGCAATTACACGCTGTCGGCGACGCTGCACGACCTCGCGTCCCCCCGCTCGACCAGCTCGCAGGCGCCGGTCGTCGTCCCGAGCCATGCCCCGGGGACCGTCTCGGCGCCGTTCTTCGTCTACCAGATCAAGGGCCGGGCGACGACCGACGTCGTCCCCAGCGCCATCCTCAATCCCCGGGGCACGGTCGCCTATGGCGGCGACTCACTCCTGGCCTACGTCGAGGGCTACGGCATGACGGAATCGCGCGCCGTTCCCTTCGAGCTCATCGACGAGCGGGACAGCGTCGTGCTGAAAAGCGCCCTCCAGTTCTCGGGCGGCCTTCCGCTCGAGGCCCACGCCATCCGGATCCGGTCCGACAGCGTCCCGCTGGGAAGGCTGCGTCTGGTACTCGACCCCGGCCCGAATCAGCGCTGGACCGGGCTCCTGGTTTCGCTCTCGCCGGCCTGGCTGGTGACCAACTACGACGAGATGATCGACCTGCTGCGGTATTTCGGGACCGAATCCCAGCTGGCGGCGTTGAAGAAGGCGACCCCGGCGGAGCGCCCCACCCTTTGGGCGCAGTTCTGGCACGATACCGACCCCAACCCCGATACCCCGCAAAACGAGGCGCTCACCGAGTACTTCATCCGGCTGGCCCAGGCCAACCGGCTTTTCCTCAACGAAGGAATCCCCGGGTGGCGCACCGATCGCGGCGAGGTGTTCATCACGGTGGGGCCGCCCGACGAGATCTACGACAACACAAACACGGGCCAGGAGCGGCTGATCCGCTGGGTCTACATCGTTCAGCGGCTGGAACTCTTCTTCCAGGACCCGAGCGGATTCGGTCGCTACTCCCTGACTCCCTCCTCCCGCTCCCAGTACGAGAACTGGCTGGCCAGCTACCGCCGCCGCGCGACCCAGTGACGGACGCACCCCCGCCGCGCCTCTTCCTGGTGGACGGCTACGCGCTGATCTACCGGGCGTTCTTCGCGCTGATCACCCGCCCGCTCCGGACCAGCCGGGGCGAGAATGCCTCGGTGCCCTGGGGCATCGCGAACTTCCTGCTCCGCCTCCGGGAGCGCCACCATCCCGACTATCTCGCCTGGGTCAACGACGCGGGCGATTCGTTCCGCACCCAGCTCTACGCGGAGTACAAGTCCACCCGCGAGAAGCTCGACGACGAACTGCAGGCGGACTTCGACCGCTCGGTCGAACGGGTCGTCGAGCTGCTGCGCGCCTTCCGGGTGCCGCTCGTCGCCGTCGATGGCTACGAGGCCGACGACGTGATCGGCACCCTCGCCGCGCGCGGCCGCGGCCCAGGGCTGGCAGGTGGTGATCGTCTCGGGCGACAAGGATTTCTACCAGCTGATCGGCCCGCGCATCGCGCTGCTCAACCCGGGACGGGGCGGTCCCGCCGGCGTGGAAGAGCAGTGGGTCGATGAATCCAATGCGGCCGACCGGCTCGGCGTGCCGCCATCGAAGGTGGTGGACTACCTGAGCCTGGTCGGCGATGCCGCCGACAACGTGCCCGGGGTCCGCGGCATCGGCGAAAAGGGAGCCGCCAAGCTGCTCGCCGAGTACGGCGACCTCGACGCCCTGCTGGCCCGCGCGGCCGAGGTCGGCAACAAGCGGGCGCGCGAGGCGCTGCTGGCCGAGCGCGATGCGGCCCTGCTCTCCCGCGAGCTGGTGACGATCCGGCGGGACGTCCCGGTGAGCGTGGATCTCGCAACCCTGGTCGAGGGCGAGCCCGATCGCGAGGCGCTGCTCAAGCTCTTCGCCGAGCTCGAATTCCACTCCCTGGTCCGCCGGCTCGGGGCCGAGGGCAAGCTCGACGCCGAAACCGCTACCCGCCGTCACGCCGGCGCTCACCGAGGAGGTCGCCGCCGGCGTGCCGGCTGCAGCTTCCCCGGCACCTGTGCCAGCCGCGGCTCCTGTCACGGTCATCGACGATCCGGCCGCGCTTCCCGGGCTGGTCGCCCGGCTCCGGGCGGCGCCGCTGGTCTCGCTCGATACCGAGACCAGTTCGCTCGAGCCACACGATGCCGAACTGATCGGGCTCGGGCTTTCCATTGGCCTGGGCGAGACCTGGTACCTCCCGTTCGGGCACCGGCCGCCGGACGGCGCCCTGGCCGCCCCCGCGGCCGTGCGTGTCCTGCCGGCGCTCGATAGCGCCGGGTGCGCACCGCTCGCGGCGCTGCTGCGCGACGCCACGCCATCCAAGGCCGGCCACAACATCAAGTACGACTGGCAGGTGCTGCGCCGGGCCGGCGTCGAGCTGGGAGGAGTCGCCTACGACTCCATGCTGGCCAGCTTCGTGGTCGACCCGGGCCGGCGCTCGCATGCCATCGACACCCTGAGTGTCGAGTACTTCGGGCGGCCGATGCGCAGCTTCACCGACCTGACCGGCCGGGGAAAGGCACAGATCCCCTTCGCCGAGGTCCCGGTGGCGGAGGCCGCCGCCTATTGTGGTGCCGACGCCGAGACGGTGCTCGCACTGCACGACGTCATGGCGCCCGTCATCCGCGACCATGCCCTCGAACGCCTGCTGAACGACATCGAGATGCCCGCTGGTCGAGGTGCTGGTGGACATGGAGTGGCAGGGCATCGCCATCGACCGTGAACTGTTCGCGCGAATCTCGGTCGAGCTGGCGGGCGACCTGAACCAGCTGGAGCGCCAGATCGCGGCGCTGGCAGGCAGCGACCTCAACCTGAATTCACCCAAACAGCTCGGGGCCCTGCTGTACGAGAAACTGCAGCTGCCCGTCCTCAAGCGCACCAAGACCGGGCCCTCCACCGACGCCGACGTCCTCGACCAGCTGGCGGCCATGGGACACGAGGTCCCTGCCCGGATCCTCGAGTACCGGGAGCTGCAGAAGCTCAAGTCGACCTACGTCGACGTACTGCCGTCCCGGGTCAACCAGACCACGGGGCGGATCCACACCTCATTCAACCAGACCGGGGCCGCCACCGGGCGACTGTCGTCATCCGACCCCAATCTCCAGAACATCCCGGTCCGCACGCCCCGGGGTGAAGAGATCCGACGCGGCTTCGTTCCCCGACCGGGAAGCCGTTTCGTGGTGGCGGACTACTCGCAGATCGAGCTCCGCCTGATGGCGCACCTTTCCGGCGACCCGGAGTTCGTGCGCGCCTTCCGCGAGGGCGGCGACATCCACCGCCAGACGGCAGCCGTGATCTTCAACGTGCCCCTCGAGCAGGTGACTCCGGAGATGCGGTCCCGGGCCAAGACCATCAACTTCGGCACCATCTACGGACAGGGCCCCTTCGCCCTGAGCCGCCAGCTGGGCATCACGCAGGAGGAGGCCAAGGCCTTCATCACCCAGTATTTCGAGCGTTTCCGGGGGGTGCGGGAGTTCCTGGATCTGCAGGTCCGGCTGGCCCGCGAACGGGGCTACGTGGAGACGCTTTTCGGCCGGCGGCGCTACATCCCGGAGATCAACGAGAAGAATTTCAACCTGCGCGCCTTTGCGGAACGCACCGCCGGCAACTCGCCATTGCAGGGATCGGCGGCGGACCTGATCAAGATCGCGATGGTGCGGCTGCATCGCGATCTGAAGGACCACGGCGGGGACGCGCACCTCCTGCTCCAGGTGCATGACGAGCTCGTGGTCGAGGCACCTGTCGCGGCCGTGGACCGGACAGTGGAGCTGGTCCGCGACGCCATGGAGGGCGCCGCCGCGCTGAGCGTTCCGCTGGTGGTCGACGTCGGCATCGGCGAGAACTGGCTCGACGCCAAGAAGCAGCGCTGACCTGGCTGCCAGGCCTCTTCGGGCCGGGTCGCTCACACCCAGCGCGAGGGCCGCGGCCGCCCGGCCACCAGTTCCACGCACCGGCCAGGTGCATGATCGCCGGCACCAGCACCATCCGGATGATGGTCGCATCCAGCAGTACCGCCACCGCCAGCCCGAATCCCAGGAACTGCATCGCCAGCACCCGCGCAAAGGCGAACACCCCGAACACCAGGATCATGATCAGCGCGGCCGAGGTGATGGTCGTGGCCGTGCTGCTCAGCCCCTCCTGGGTGGCCCGGTCGTTTTCCCCGGTGCGGTCGAAGGCCTCCTTGACCCGGCTGAGCAGGAAGACCTCGTAGTCCATGCTGAGACCGAACACCACCGCGAAGACCAGGACCGGCACCACCACGAAGATCGCCGCCGTCGAGCCGCCGAGTCCCAGGACCCAGCTTCCGTAGCCGTACTGGAAGACCAGCACGATCAGCCCGAAGGTGGCGCCGACCGACAGGGTGTTCATGATCACGGCCTTGATCGGCACCAGGACCGAGCGGAACGCGATGGCGAGCATCACGGCGGTCACGGCGAGGATCAGCGCGATCAGCATCGGGAACCGGCTGAGCAGCAGGTCCTGCACGTCCAGCGCCCCCGCGGTGTACCCGCCGACGAGAATCGTGGCGCCCTTGAGCGCCTTGGGAGGGTCGGCGGCGAGGCGCCGGACCCGGCGGGCGACGTCCATGGCCGACGTGAGCGACGTCGTGTCGCTGACCACGACGTCGAGCAGCGTGGTGCGCCCGTCCCGGCCCAGGTAGGCGTCGAGGAAGTCGGGAAACTGCTCGCGGGCCGAGGCGAGGTCGCTGTACAGCAGCGAATAGGAGAGGAGCGAGGTCCCGGGCTTGAGGTCCACGAGGCTCCGGACCTGCGCGACTCGCGGGTCCGCCCGGAGAGAATCGGACAGGCGCTGCAAGCCGCGCAGCGTCGTCGCGGAGACGGCGGTCTGGCCCTCCGGCACCTCGACCACCACCCGGATCGGGATGATGACTCCGGACGCGCCCATCCGCTCCAGCTCGAGCACGCCCTGCCCCGCCTCGGTCTGCTCCGGCCACCAGTGCCTGGCCGGCAGGCCGATCCGGATCCAGAACACCGGTGCGGTCAGGATCGCGATACCGATGGTGCCGATCGTGAGCGCGCGCCACGGATGGCGCCCCAGGCTCCGTGCCCACTTTTCCCAGACGCCGGGCGCGTGGTACCAGGTCAGTCGGCGGGCCAGCCAGCGGGGCCGGTCGATCTGGCGGCCGAGGACCGCCAGCAGTGCCGGCAGGAGCGTCGTCGAGAGCAGGACGGCCATGGTCACCACCACCAGGCCCCCGATGCCAACGCTCCGGGTATCGGTCAGCGGCGTCAGGAGCAGGGCGGCGAATCCGACCACCACGGTCAGCCCGGAGGTGACCACCGCCACTCCCGCGGTGGTGAGCGTGCGGAGCGCCGCATCCCGCCGCCGCAGGCCCTTGTTGAGCTCCTCCCGGAACCGGGTCACGATGAGCAGCGAATAGTCGATGCCGACGCCCAGCCCTAGCATCGTCGTCATGTTGAGCACGAAGACCGACATCGGGGTGTACTGGGCCACCACGCTGACGATGGCCATCGTGGTCCAGATGGCCAGGAAGCCGACCAGGAGCGGGAGCATCGCTGCGACCAGGGCGCCGAACGCCAGGAGCAGGACTCCCATCGTCAGCGGCAGCAGCCGGAGCTCGCCGCGCTTGCTGTCGGCCGCGGAGATGGTGCGGATGTCGAGGTCGAGAGGGGCCCGTCCGGTCACCCGGACCTGGTAGCGCGAGGTGTCCACCGCGAATCCCGCCAGCGTTTCGCGGACCAGCCGGCGCAGGGGCAGGACCACCTTGGCAGCGCTGTCCGAACGGATGCGGAGGGCGAGGAGAATGAACGTGGAACGCCCGTCGGCGCTCACGAAGGTGCTGTCACTCGTCGTCCGGAAGGTGGTGGCGCCGTCCGCCGAGAGGTACGTGGTGTCCGAACCGGGGGCGTAGTACACCAGGCCATGAATCCAGGGCTGGCTTCCGAAGGCTACCACCAGGCTGTCCAGCACGGCGCGAGGCAACGGACGGCTGATCCGCTCGGGCGCGGTGAAGGTGATCGCCATCAGATCGTTGAGTGAACGGCTGAATCGCTCCCGGAGGAGCGCGTCCGCCCGCATCGATTCGGTGAGCTGGCGTGTGGCCCCTGAAACGCTGAGGGTCTCCAGCGCGCGCGGCGCCTGTCGCGAGGCGACGAAGCCGAGGATCGCCCAGAGGACGATCACCGTCCAGCGATACCGGATCAGGGTCCGGGCGACGGCTTCCTTCAATCACTCTCTCCGGCGTGGGGCTGAGGCGGCGGGCAACCGGCAGGCGGGAATGTTAGCGGGACGACGAGTGGAGGCGCCACCCTCCGTAGCGGCGCGCTTCGACGCGGGGCCATATTGCAGCGACATGCTCCGCCTCCTCGTCATCGTGTTCACGATTGTCCTGGTCGTCCTGATCCTGGCAGACAAGGCCCGGCAGTGGCGGGCGTGGGAGCACGCCGCGGCGGACACCGTGCCCGCGGTCGCCGGGGCTTCGGGCTCGTCGGCTGTGGCGCCTCGCGGCCAGCCGTCATCCACCTCGGCGGCCGTTCCGGCCCAGGGATCGGGCCAGGGAGGCGCGGATCCCTGGATCAGGCTCGCGACCCGGCGGCGACTCCGCGAGGAACGCGAGCACGTCTACCTCGATTCGCTGGTGGTGGACGCCGATTCCCTGATCCGGCGCTGGCCCGAGGCGACGAGGTCACCGCTTCGCGTCGCACTGGTAACCGGCGATGTCGACGGATACCGGCCGGAAATGGCCGATCTCGCCCGGGCCGCCTTCCAGACCTGGGCCGGGCTCGGACTCGGCTTCCAGTTCACGGAAGTGAGCGACACGAGCGGGGCGGAGATCGTCGTTCGCTGGACCGAGCGGCTGGACCAGGATCGCACCGGTCAGACCGACCTCTCCTGGTCGCCGGACGGAGCGGTGCATGCGGCGCGCATCGTCCTCGCCATCCACAACCCCGATGGCAGTCAGTTGCCGCAGGAGGCCCTGCGGACGGTCGCCCTGCACGAAGTCGGACATGCCCTGGGCCTGCCACACTCCGGCGACACCGGCGACGTGATGTTCCCCTCCTCGCGCGCCGTCACTCCCTCCGACCGAGACCGGCAGACTCTCGAGCTCCTGTACCTCCTGCCCCTGGGCGACATCCGCAATCCACCCGAGAGCCACTGAACCGGTCACCGTCCAGAACGCAGCCCACAGGCGACACCGTTTCAACCTTATGGTTGAAAAGCTCTCACCCCGAATTCTGGGTCACCTTCTCTCACCAAACTGAACCGGCACGGACCCTGCCCTATCGGTAAGAGCTCGAATTTCGAGGCGCCTCAAACTCGCGGAACGCAATTCCAACGCATTGCGTATTGCAGCGATTCCGGCGAGGCAGGCAGGTGGAATGACGTTCCCGGGCGGTCAGGGATGATGGACGGTGCACGTACTATTCGCATGATGGACAACAACTTGACCCCGCGACCCAGCCTGGGCACCACAGCCTTGCCGGGGGTGGTATGGGTTGCGGCCGTCCTGGTGTGCGTCGCCGCCGCTCCTGTGGCGGCGCAATCCTACTCGGCGGTGGATGCCGCAGTGATTCGGGGGATTTCCCACGGTCTCTACCCAGGAGCGGTCGTGGTCATCGGGCGGCGCGACACCGTGCTCTACGCCCGTGGCTATGGCCACCTGACCTGGCATCAGTCCTCGCCCCGCCCTGCGCCGGGGCGCACACTCTGGGATCTTGCCTCGCTCACCAAGGTCGTGGCCACCACCAGCGCCGTCATGGTGCTGTCCGATCGCCAGGCACTCGATCTCGATGCCCCGGTGTCCCAGTATCTGCCCCGATTCACCGGGGACGGGCGCTCAGGGGTCACGGTTCGCATGCTTCTCGATCACACCAGCGGCCTCCCGGCCTGGCGGCCGTTCTACCGGCTCGCCCCCACCCGCGACAGCGCACTCGCTCTCCTGTACACGACGCCGCTCGAACGCCCGCCCGGCGATACGGCGGTCTACAGCGACCTTAATGCGATGCTCCTCGGCGAGCTGGTTCGAACCCTCAGCGGCGATTCGCTCGACGACTTCGTGACCCGCGAGGTGTTCGAGCCACTTGGCATGCGGCACACCATGTTCCGCCCGCCCCGTTCAGTCTGGGCCGAGGTTGCGCCTTCCGGGACGTTCCGCGGCCGGCCGGTGGCCGGGATCCCGAGCGATGGTAACGCCGCCCGGTTGGGTGGCGTGGCCGGCCACGCCGGGCTGTTCTCGAGCGGATCCGACCTGGCGCGTTATGCCCAGGCCTGGCTTCGCGAAGGACGGGCGGCGGACGGTCCGTTTCTCCAGGCCAGTACCGTCCAGCGATTCCTCCAGCGAACGCCCGCCAGCGGCAGCCGACTGCTCGGCTGGGACACCCCTGATACCACGCTCCTGGAGCCGAGCGTCTTCGGGACCCGGCTCTCCACGTCCGCCTATGGGCACACCGGCTGGACCGGAACGGAGATCTGGATTGATCCCGCACAGGATCTCTTCCTCGTCTTCCTGACCAACCGGAGCTATCGGCCCCGCGGGCGCCATTCGATCGAGCGACTGCGGGAATTGCGTGCCGGGCTGTCCGACGCCGTCGTCACGGCGACCGGATCCGGGTGCGTCGCCCGCGTCACCTCCTGCTGACCTCCCTCGCGGGAGCTTGGCAACGCCGGTCCCCTCGATCTAGTTTGCCGATAACGAGGAGCGACCCATGCAAACGGAAGAATCCATCCGGAAGGCCCTTCGCCAGGTGCGCGACCCGGAGCTCAACCTCAACATCATCGATATCGGGCTGGTGTACGGGGTCACCGTCGCCGAGACTGGCGACGTGAAGGTGACCATGACCCTCACTTCACCGGGGTGCCCGGCGGGGCCGGAAATCGTTGGCGATGTGAAGCGAACGGTCGAGGAGCTCGAAGGAGTAGGTGAGGTCGAGGTGGAGATCGTCTGGGAGCCCTACTGGACACCTGAGCGGATGGATCCGCGCATCCGCGCCTTTCTCGGCTGAGCCGGGTCAGCCTCCCGATCCGGACGCCGCGGCCCTGACCGCGGCCAGGAGGTCCTCGCCCAGCACCTCCACCTGCCAGCGCCGTATTCCCGGCACGGTCAGCATCACCTCGCGGGAATCCGCCCTGATCCGCGCAATGCCCTCCAGAATCGCATTGGGACAAAGCACGCCGGTCGCGAGATCGAGCCGCAGCGCGGCCGCATTGCGGACCACTTTCAGTCGTTCGACCAGCGCATCGAACTCCGGGTCACGGGGCGGGCGGCGGCCCCGCTCGATGGCGGGTAGCGAGTCGGGACTCGCCAGCAGTCCCTTCGCCACGGCCGCCAGCAATTCCTCGCCGCGCCGCGCCACCCCCTCGGCTGACAGCCCCGGCACCCCCTGCAGCCCTGCGCGATCCCGCGGCTGCCGCTCGGCGAGTGCCAGAAGCGTTTCGTTGCCCAGCACCCGGAACGTCGCGCGGTCCTGGCTGCGGGCAGCTTGCTCTCGCCACTCGTACAGCTCGCGCAGCACTGCCAGGCCACGCCCCTTGAGCAGCCTGGCCCCCTTGAGCCTGAGATAGGCCTCCTCCGGCGGTCCCGGCTCCGACCAGCGCACCTGCTCGAGCAGCGCGAACTCCTCCGCCGCCCAGCTCCACCGCCTCCGCTCGACCAGTTGCTGCTTCAGGACGTCACGGAGCGCGGGCAGGGATCGTGTGTCGCTCGCCGCGTAGGCCAGCATTTCCGGTGTGAGTGGCCGTCGCGACCAGTCGGCGCGCTGGTACTTCTTGTCCAGCCGCACGGCGAAATACTTCTCCAGGAGGGCAGCCAGGCCGATGCCGGGCTCGTTGAGCAGTTGGGCGGCGATCCTGGTATCAAAGATGTGGCTGGCGTGAAACTGGTAGTCCCTGTCGAGGATCCGCAGGTCGTAGTCCGCGTCGTGAAAGAGGGTCTCGGTGCCGGGCGCCGCCAGGATTTCGCCCAGGAGCGCGAGGTCGGGGACCCCGAGGGGGTCCAGCACGGCGGTCCGGGTGCGCGTGGAGACCTGGATGAGGTAGATGCGGTCGTGATAGCGGTGGAAACTCGCCGCCTCGGTGTCCACGGCGACCAGCGGCTCGCCACGAATTTCGTCCAGGAACCGGGCCGCCTCGGCCGGATGGGCCAGCAGCTCGATGGCGTCGCTCACTCCGCCTTGCTCACCTTCTCGAGGCCGGCGGCGATCTCGTCCAGCGCCTTGGAGAGCGCCTTGTAGAACTCCGCGTCCGGTACGGGGGTGCCGCCCATGGCGGCGTCCATCTGGAGCTTCCGGGCCAACCGGGCGGCGTGGCGGATGTAATCGGTGGCTGGGGGCATGGGTGCTCAGGTCGAAAGGGGCGGAAAGGGCGGGAGGGGCGGACGCTCCCGCGTTGCGCCCCAATCTACATCGCCGCCCGCGCGCGTACCTCCCGCCCCTTCCGCCTCTCCCGCCCCTGATCTAGTCTCCCCTGCATGCCTCCGCACCCGATTGAATTCACCGTCTATCCCGATCAGTGCGACACCTGGGGTCACCTCAACCAGGCGGCGTTCCTTCAGTTCTTTGAGCGGGCCCGCTGGGAACGCCTCGCGCGCGGTCCTGGAATGGAGATCTTCCGCGCCGCGGGTGTCTGGCCGGCCGTGCGCCGGGCCACAGTGGACTACCACGCCCAGGTCCTGCCGGGTGACCTCCTCAGGTTCACCCAGGAAGTAACGGCGATCGGCCGGACCAGCTTCACGATGAAGCAGACGGCCATCCGGGCGAAGGACGAAGTCACTGTCGCGACCGCCGAGGTCGTATTCGTCTGCGTGGATCCGGCGGGGAGCCCGACCACGCTGCCGGATCAGGTGCGGTCCTTCTTTTCGCACGCCACCGACCGGGCGGCCCGGCTCACGGTCAACGGGGTCTCGGTCGCACTGGAAGATCGCGGGAGCGGGCCTGACATTCTCCTGATCCATGGCTACCCGCTCGGACGTTCCCTCTGGCGCCATGCCGTCGAACACCTTTCCGGGTGGCGGCGAATCGCCCCCGATCTCCGGGGAATGGGTGGATCGTCGCTTCCGGGAGGGGCCGGCCTCCATCTCGGACTACGCCGACGACCTGATCGGTGTCCTGGACGCTCTCGAGGTGAAACGAGCGGTGATCTGCGGCCTTTCGATGGGCGGGTATATCGCGTTCGACCTGGTGCGGCGTTACCGCAAGCGGGTGGCCGGGCTGATCCTGATCTCCACCAGGGCGGAGGAGGATACGGAAGACATCCGCCGCGGCCGCGACGAATCGGCGGCTCGGGCGGCCGCCGATGGGGCGGTTGCGATCGCCGACTCCATGCTGCCCCGGTTGTTCGCTCCGCAATCCCTGACCCGCATTCCAGGCACGGTCGCCGAGGTGCGGAATGGAATCCTGGGGATGGCCGTGCCGGGCATCCTCGCTGCCCTCATTGCCTTGCGCGACCGCCCGGACAGCCGGCCACTGCTCCCGACCCTGGGCGACATTCCCACCCTCGTCATCGCAGGGGCCGCGGACGCCATCACGCCGCCCAAGGGCATGCGTGCCATGGCCGAGGCCATTCCGGGTGCCGAATACGTCCTCGTCGAGGGCGCCGGGCATCTTGCACCACTGGAACAGCCGGATGTGACGACGGACACAATTGCCCGTTTCCTCCAGAAATTGCCCTGAAACCATTTGCCGGGCCCGGGCGTCCTACAGTGTGGCGGTCCAGACCGTGAATCCATGGTCGCCGCTGATCCATCTGCAGTTCCTCCAGTGGTAGGGTCCCGGTGCCGCGGCCATGCAGTTCGGCACCGGGGCCTCTCTCCTCCCCCGACCGATGTTGGCGAGCCGTGCAGAAATACGGCGCCCCCCTCCAGCTTCATGCCGAAGGGGGGCGATTGCGTTCGGTCGGAACCAGGCGTCAGCGCTTGGGGCGGGTCGGTGGCGTGTCGGAGCTGAACACCTCCTTGTTCTTCGCGATGTAGCTGGTCATGTCCGCCGGCACATCCTCCTCGGGGAAGATTGCGGTCACGGGGCACTCCGGTTCACAGGCCCCGCAGTCGATGCATTCATCGGGGTGAATGTAGAGCATGTCCTCACCCTCATAAATGCAATCCACCGGGCAGACGTCCACGCAGGCGCGGTCCTTGACGCCGATGCAGGCCTCAACGATCACGTACGTCATGCTGCTATTCCTCCGGAATCAGGGCGTCCGCCCTGGCGAAATTGGGTCTGTACCGCTCGTCGTGGGCCAAGTATTGCGACCCCGCGGCGCTGGGCGCAAGGGGGCAGATCTGCGCCATGAGGCCGGCCCCGGCAGGGTTACCTTTGAGCCCGATGACTCGGCGCCTGCTGCCCTTCCTGCTCGTCTTCATGATTCTGTCCCGCCAGGGCCCGGGCCCAGAGTTGCGGCGCCCTTCCGACGGCGCTGGTCCTCTCCGGCGGCGGGGCGAAGGGGCTGGCCCACATCGGTGTTCTCAGAACTCTCGACAGCCTCGGCATCCACCCGGACCTCGTCGTCGGCACCAGCATGGGGGCCATCGTGGGGGCCCTCTACGCCAGCGGGTACACGGCGGAACAGGTGGAATCGATCGCGCGGGCCATGCCGTTCGGCCGTGCCTTCGGCCGCTATGATCCCAATGCCCCTCTGCCGTTCCGTGCCCTGCATCCGCTGGTAGTCTGGGAAAAGCGCGGACATCGTTACTCGCTCCAGACTGCGACGATCCGCGAGAGCGAAGTCAATGCGATGATCAACCGGTCGCTCCTCCAGGGCAACCTCGCGGCCCGTGGAGATTTCGACCGGCTCCCCACGCGCTTCCGCGCGGTGGCGACCAATCTCCGGACCCGTGGTGTCGTCGTGCTGGACTCCGGCGACCTGGCGCAGGCCGTCCGGGCCAGTCTCAGCGTCCCACTCATCTTCGAGCCGGTACGGCGGAGCGATAGCCTGCTGATCGACGGCGGCCTGAGTGCCAACATCCCGGTATCCCAGGCGCGCGCGCTCGGCCGCTGGCACCTGATCGTTTCCGACGTGAGCGGCGGCGAGGGGGATTCGACGGCGCTCGATTCACCCGAAGGCGTTCTCGCGCGCCTGGTGGACTTCCTCTTCCTCCAGTCGCCGCCGAGCCTGGACAGCGGCGACGTCTGGATTCGCCCGGAGGTGAGGCGCTTCAAGACGCTGGAGTTCAACCCACAGATCATTGATACCCTGTTGCAGCTCGGAGAAGCAGCGGCCCAGGCGGCGCTCACCGAGTCCTGCGCCCCATCCCCCCCCGCCCGGCCGGTCCTGCCCGAAACGATTGCCGACGTCCAGTGGAGCGAGGGCAGCCCGGGTGATCACCGGGCGGTGGGCAAGACACTGGGCCTCGCCAGGGGCGCCGCGGTCGATACCGCCGCGATCAGCCGCGGGCTCGACGAGCTCGGCAGCGGAGACTGGTACCGGGGGGTCTGGCTCAATCCGAGAGGCAGCGGCACGCAGGTGACATTCGCTCCAGCCATCCTTCCCGAGCCCAACCGCCTGGCCGCGGGGAGTATCGCCTACAGCAGCGACCTGGGGGGCCGAGTCTGGCTCGGGGTGATGGATCGCGCCCTGCTGGGCTCGAGCGCCCAGGGGAGCGCGGCGATCCTCGCCGGCCAGCTCCGCCAGGAGCTCGCCCTGGACTTGCGTCTTCCCAAGCAGCCTGCGCGCCGGCCGGTTCCGGTCGTGGGCCTCGATCTCGCGCACGAGAACGTCCGGTATTACGTCACCGATTCGACTCTGCCCGGACCGGCCCAGTTCAGCCAGCCGGTCAACGAGGCCTCGCTGAACCTCGGAGTGGTGCAGAGCCTGGGGCGAACCTGGGCGGTGGCGGTGTCGGCATTGGGCTCGACCTGGGCGGAGCGCGGCAGCGCCGCTCAGTGGACGGGTGGAGTCGAGGCGACCCTGGGTGACGCCGCTCCCGACGGTGAGCCGGGTCTCAACACCCGGTTCTCACTCACGGGCGCCTACACCCGGTTTGCGGTGGATGGCGGTGTTGCGGTGACGGTGCGGCGCCTTCGGGTGGCACTGACCGGTCGCTATGGCTGGGGCGAGGATCTGCCCCTGCAGCTCACCTTTCCGCTGGGTGGGACGGATGCATTTCCCGGGCTCCACTACGCCGAAGTGCGAGGCGACCGCGAGGCGATGGCGAAGCTGGCACTCATCCACCCCATCGTGAGGCCGGTGTCGATCCTGCTGGAGGCCGCCACCGGGCAGGTCACGAACGGCGGCCCGGCACTTCCCGGCGGCTCCTGGTGGGTGGGGGGCCGCGCCGGACTCCAGGCGGCCACCCCGCTGGGCATCATTCGCGTCGACTACGGCTTCACCCGCGACGACATGAGCCTGGTCACCGTGCGCCTCGGCCGCTGGTTCTGAGCGTCAGCCCTTCCCGGCCATCTCCTTCTCGTCCCCGCTCGCCTTTCTCCCGGCCCGCAGCATCGGTGGAGCCTTGCCAGCCGCCAGCATCTGTCCCGCCGTAGCCGTCGCCCGCTCCACCAATTCCCGCGCTGCCTCGTGGAGTTCCGCGGACTGCTGCACAAAGGCGATGTTGTGCTCCATGTCCTCCGCCGACCAGCCGCGGCTGTGAGCAATGAAGGGGAACGTCGGAAACTGGCAACCAAGCTCGGCGAAGAACATCAGCAGCTGGCCGGCGACGGCCTGCACGTTGTCCTGCCCTCCCGTGATGATGAAGGCGGCGACCTTGTTCCGCATGAGGATCCGGTTGCGGATCGTGATCTGGTTCTGCACGCAGTTCATCCGCTCGACCATCTTCGCATAGAGCGCGCTGGGCCCTCCCCAGCGGATCGGAGTCGAGATCAGGATCACGTCCGCCCAGAACACCATCGCGTCGTAGACCTGCTCCATCTGGTCCGCGGGGTCCAGCTGCGTGATGGAACAGGGCCAGGTGCAGGCGTGGGCGCTCTTCGAATAGAAGCCTTCGCAGGCGCGGAAATTCAGCTCGCGCAGGCGGATGAGTTTCGTCGTCATCTTGCCCGGCAGCGTAGCCACGTGCGCCAGCGCAGAATCGAGCAACGCGTCCGAGGTGCTGTACCGCGGGTGCGCCGGATCCATGCCGGTGGTCGAGACCCCGAGCACCCGGATCGGGCCCGCCTCGCGCACCAGGGGCCGCTCGAGCGGGTGTGGCTCGTGGGGCGCCTTCTGGCGCGTCGTGGCCGGTTCGAGATTGACCAGGAGGCGACCCGCCTGTTCGCGGAGGTCGTAGCGCGGCACGCGGTCGGCCTCGAAGCCGGGCTCGCCCTCTCCGCTGACCCGATGGAATTTCCAGTAGTGCCAGGGACAGACGATGTAGTCCCCGTCGAGGGACCCGTCGCCCAGCGGCCCCCCGGCGTGATTGCAGGCACCGGAGACGGCGCCGAACGCCCCATCGGCCCAGGACAGTGCGATCCTCGTTCTTCCGACCTGGATCTGCCGGAGTGGTGGATCCTTGAGCTGCTCGACCAGACCGAGGTCGTGCCAGTGCGGTTCCGCCATTGCCAGTCTCCCCCTCTCAGTGTTCGATGCGCCTGATCCCGGCCGAATCGGCGGCCAGGTAGAGCGCGTCGCCGCGCCTGGTCACCACCCCGGTGATCCGAACCGGCTCCGCGACATAGGACAGAATCGCGTCCGCGACCGGTTGGCCGGCGTGATCCGTCAGGAACAGGTAGCTCGTCCGGCCGGTCGAGTCGCGGACCGCCACCATGGGCGGGATACCTCCGCTGATGCAGCGCGCGGCGCAGGTGCGGTGGGGCTTGCCCGTCGCGGGGTTCATCACGCCCAGGCCGCACTTCGAGTCGATGATTTCGCCCTCCACCGTCCGCGTTCCAATGGTGTCCCAGCGTTCGCGTGGCCGGGGGGGCAGGACGATCGCCCTGGGGGGCAGGGAGCCTCGGGCGATCTCGATCAGGGCCTGGTCGTCGCGATAGGCCAGGGTGCCTTCGAGGGAAACAGCCCTGCCGTCCAGTCCCCTGACTGCGTCCCGGGCCCCATGCTTGCCCGGGGTGGTGAGGAGATAGGTGGACACGGGGCTGAGGTCACCGGTCGTCCCCGGCCTGGGGACAAGCAGGACAGGGTAGGGCGACTCGCTGATCCACCCCTCGAACCGCCGCGGAGTACCGTACTCGAACGTCGCCACGGCGAACGGGCGCTGGGCCGTGACCAGCGCTACGGCCAGGACCGCGGCAAAGGCGATCAGCCCCAGGGCGATTCTGCGGACAGCCCGCCCCTGCCGCGCCGGGGCCACCGGCAGATAGCCGATGTAGAACTCGTCGCGGTCCGGGGACTCAGGCATGCGACTGGCTTCGGAGCACGGCCGGCTCGACCCGCGTGCCCGCCGCATTGGGGCGGGGATCGACCTGGATACGATCACCGACGATCCGCACCCGGAAGGTGGGAATCCTCTCCGTGAAGGGCGCCGGCGACGTGCCGGTATCGGGACAGTACTGGTACCCGTGCCATGGACAGGTGATCAGGCCGTCGACCACCTTCCCCTCGCCCAGCGGTCCATTCTGGTGCTGGCAGACGTTCGAGACGCAGGAGACCCTGCCGTCGTACCGGAACACCGCCAGCCGTTCTCCGCCGATGCAGGCCACCCTGCCACGATTGTTCTTGATCTCGTCCACCGCGCAGACATCCACCCATCCATCCTCGAGGGCGCCTGCCGCGTCGCGGTCCTTCCGCAGCTCACCCCATCCCGCCATGAGGTGCAGGCCGACGACCAGGGACACCCCCGCCGCCAGCGCCCCGGAGAGGACCGGGCTGGTCTCCGCCTGCAGGACCCCGAGTGCGACGTGGAAGACCAGGAGCGTGTAGGCGAGGTACACCATCATGTGCAGTGTCTTCCACACGGGGGCGGTCAGGTTCGCCAGCCAGAAGTCGTGGCTGGTCGCCGCGAGGAGGAACAGGATGCCGAGTGCCGCGAGCCCGAGCGGCTCGAAGGGGAATTGCCCCAGGTCGTCGACCCGCGGGTTGCCGGACAGGACGCTGACCAGCGGGTTGACGTTGCCCTGGCTGTGGAACTGCACCAGCGCGAACGTGGCGTGGGCCAGGCCGACGGTGAACGTCGTGACCCCGAAATGACGGCGGTTGTAGAGCAGGGGAAGGAAGCGGCGATCGAGCCGGGCCAGCGGTCCGATGCAGAGCACGACCGTGAGCAGGAGAAAGGCCGCGCTTCCGAGGGCGCGAATGAACAGCGTCTCGGCCGTGGCATCGGGATAGACCCGGGCGCCCACACCGATGAACAGGAGCAGGTAGGCCGCGACACCGGCAGCGAGCGTTGCGTCGTACAGCCGCTTCTGGCGGTTCCAGCCGACCGCCTGGTAGAAGGCGCTCACGGCCTCGATCCCTGCTCGACGGGAAGCTCCAGGGCACCAACCACGGACTGGTGTGCCAGCGAGTACAGGACCAGTGTCCCGGAGCTGTCGGTTGCCCCAGGGGGCAACGAGAACACGACTGGGACCTCGCCGTCCAGACGGCCCAGCAGGAAATCCCCATCCTCGATCGTGGAGAGCTGGGCGTCACGCCTGGTCCAGTACACCAGGAGGTCTGGCGCCCTCAGGGCACCGGCCGGGCCAAGGGCGATGGAGGCCGGTGAGTTGCCGGCAGTGGGCGGCTCGCGCCGGTAGCGGAGCGGTCCGAGCTGGGTCATCCAGGAGCCCGTGAGGTCGGAGGCGTCGATCGTCGCGGCTGGCGGCGACGGCGGCACGGAGAGCGGCTCCCGCGGCCGCGAGGCGAATGCGCGCGTCAGCAGGACGGGAATCCCCAGGGCCAGGAAGACGAAGACTACCCGGTGGCCTTGACGCAGCCGGCGGATCATGGCGGGTGCCCCGTCCCCGTGCCCACCGTCCGGTGCGCGGTACGCTCGGTCGGCGGCTGCCCTCTTCCTTGAACACACCTGGCCAGCATCAGGGGCCAGAGTGCGGCAAGACCAGGAAGGATGAGCAGGCGGAAACCCCAGGTCCCATGCCCCGCTACCGGGTCGAGCCGGTGGAGTCCGCGAAAGGAGATCCAGAGCGCCACCACCACCCCGATGCCGGCGTAGAGGCAGACGACATCAACGAGGATCCGGGCCAGCCAGGGGGTCATGGACGTTCCGACGGAATGAACCAGGAATAGAATGCCGCGAGACGGGCGGCTCCGCCAGTCAAATGCCGCCCGGTGCAGAGGAGTTCCCGCTGGAGGTCGTTATTCGGATCGCACGGCGGCGATCGCCTGGATCTCCACCTGAAACCCCCGGTGCAGCGTGGTGACCGGCACCACCGCCCGCGCCGGCCGGTGGGAACCGAGCCGGGCCGCGTATACCGCATTCACTTCGCCCCACAGTTCGAGGTCGGTGACGTAGATCGTCACCTGGAGCAGGTGGCCGAGATCGCTGCCGGCCGCCTGGAGTATGGCGGAGAGGTTGTTGAGGACCTGCTCCGTCTGTCCTCGGACATCCCCGGGAGGATGATCGGGATGCGCCGGATCGATGGGCAGCTGCCCGGCCACGTACACCACTCCCCGATGGACGATGGCCTGGGCATAGTGCCCCCTCGGCATCGGGGCACGATCGGTTTCGATGGATTTCACCGGGCCGCCTCCACGCAGTCGCGCACGATGTCGCCCGCGGGCAGGATGGAATGGATGTCGCGAACGCTCTTCCCCGCCTGCCAGTAGTCCACCTCGCCACTGGTCGTGTGGAGCGATCGCTTGAGCTGCCGAAGCGAGTGGAGGGCATAGAGCGCCCGCATCCAGCGCTTGGTGCGACGCCCCTTGAGGAGGGTCCTGGCGATCGGGCCCGCCCGAAGTCCCAGGCGCTCAATGTACGGAGTTCGCAGGACCGCCACCGGAACACCTGTCAATCGCTCGGTCAGGACTACCTGGCTTTCGTCGGCGTCGACGATCGCCTGTTTGTACCCATCGGCGGCCCGGCACTCCGGGGTGGCGATGAACCGGGTGCCCATCTGCACTCCCGCATATCCCATCCGGAGCGCCGCCACGAAGCCCTCGCCACTGGCGACCCCGCCCGCGCAGACCACCGGCGCGCCAAGCGGCGCCAGCTCGTCCAGCAGCGCCCGGGCATCACGGGGCCCCGCATGGCCTCCGGCGCGGTTGTTCACCGCGATCAGCCCCTGGACACCACCGGCCAGTCCCTTCTCCGCCCACTTCCGCTCCGTGACGTCGTGATAGACCACGCCTCCGACCGGGGCGACCCGGTCCACGACCCATCGGGGGTTGCCGAGCGAGGTCACGAAGAAGCGAAGCCCCTCCTCGAGGGCGATGTCGATCCATCTGACCATCCGCTCGTGGTAGTGCCGCGATGATTGCTCGATCAGGGCGTTCATGCCGACCGGCTTGCCAGTCAGCTGGCGGATGCGGCGCAGCCCTTCCCGGAAGTCGTATCCGTGTACGTAGGTGAGGGAGATCGGCTGCACGATGCCGATGCCGCCCGCCTCCGACACGGCGGCGACCAGCTCGGGATTGCTGCAGGGATACATCGCGCCGCAGATGAGGGGGACCCGGATGCCCGCGTGCCTGGCGAGCGCCGTATCGAGGCTGACTGTCACTGGATCATTCGAGCGGTGGGCTCAGGCGCCAGCGGACCTTGACCCGAGCCACGACGTCGCCCTCCACGTCGCGGATGTCCGCACCGACATCCTGTTCGACCGGCGAGCCGATGGGCGGTGCGGTGCAGGCGCATTCGCAGGTCAGCGGGCCCCGGGCCTTCTTCAGGAATTCGATCGAGAGGGCAACGGGAATGGAGCGAGTGCCGGGCGGGAGCGCCGCGATCAGCGCGATGCCGGAGGTCACCTCGCCCAGGTTGACCAGGGCAACCGCGTGAACCGAGCCCAGATGATTGCGGACCGCACGGCGGTCCCGCATGGTCACACGGGCGAAGCCGGGACGCAGCTCGCGGACGTGGGCGCCGATCGATCCGGTATAGGGAACCAGGAGGCCCAGGCACCGGCTGAAGACCCAGCTGCCGCCGGGCAGCGCTTGCAGTCGCTGCCAGAGGCCGAGCAGCCGCTCGGTCGGCGCGGGGCGGGCCCCGCTCACGCTAGAGCAGTCCGGCGAGTGGAGCGGAGTAGAGTGCCGATCGTGGTTCGGGCGGGCCGTACCGGCCGGAGAGGGAGTGCAGCCGGTTCCATTCCTCGCGGAGGCAGAATGGGTCGAGGCCGTGGGGCCGGTCCACGGCGAGGACTCCGTCGAGATGATCCAGCTCGTGCTGCAGGAGCTCCGCGCGGTCACCCTCCAGATCCGCGAAGAGCGTCCGACCCTTCACGTCCTCGTACTTGACCCGGATCCGGTACGCCCGCGAGACACGAACCAGGAGGTTGGGAAACGAGAAGCAGTCGTCCCAGACGACGAAGTCCTCTTCACCGACGTCCACGATCTCGGGATTGATCAGCGACCAGGGCTGCCCCATCTCGACATGGACTATTCGGAGCGGCGCGCCGATCTGCGGGGCGGCGATGGCCCGTCCGTACCCGAACCGCGACTGGAAGTCGAGGAGGGTCTCGCGCAGGTCATCGATGACCACCCGGACGGCCGTGGAACCATGCTTGATGATCGGTTCGCACCGGTTCCGAAGGATCGGATCGCCCAGGAGCCTGATTCGGTGTACAGTCATGCGGAATCGCCGGTTCGTGTTGCGGCAGGAAGCGAACGACTGCTGGCCCAATATGTTGCCGATTGGTGTCCGACGCCAGAGAATTGGCGAACGGCAGAGAAGTATCAAATACTACTTCTATCGTGTGAGCTTCGGAAGGCGCAACTAGGCCAGGCCGGCCGGCTTTGGCTGGTCCGACCACAGGCCGTGGAGCATCCTGGCACGCCAATATCCGGCGGCTCCAGAACGGGCTATCCGCTTTCTGCGCGGCAGCAGATAGACGTCGTTGTACTTACAACTACATAAATAATTTCTGCGACCCGCCGAAGCAGGATCAACCAAATTTCCCATTCACGCCAATTACACCATACGAATTGACAAACACCAGTCCCGGCAATAGGATTCCCGCCCTATGGCAACTCCTCTCGTCCAGCTCGAACCAGGCGGACCCAGCAAGCGCGGCCCGCGCAGCGAGCTGCTGCTTGCCCTCAAGCGGGCTGGTCAGCTGACCGCCAAGGAGCTTGCCAGCGAGCTTCGACTGTCGCTCAACGCGGTGCGGCACCATCTCAAGGAGCTTGAGCTGGAGCAACTGGTGGTGCACGAGCGGCAGCAGCGCGGAGTCGGGGCTCCCGTGTTCGCCTATCGCCTGACGCCCGCGGGCGAAGCTCGCTTCCCCCGCCGCTACGAGGAAACGCTGAGCCAGGTCCTGGACCACGTCGTGGCCCGGGAGGGACGCGCCGCCGCGGTTGGGATGCTCGAATCACAGTTCGAGGAGCTGGGCCGGCGCCTTGCCGGGGTGGTCGAGGGAGCGTCCCCGGTCGAGCGGCTCCGGGCCGTGGCCGGCGCGCTGTCCGACGAGGGGTACATGGCCGAGTGGGGAACCGCGGCCGAGGTCGGCAAGCTCGCCGAGCATAACTGTCCGATCAAGCTCGTCGCGGAGCGCTTCCCCGAGATCTGCGCCGCCGAGGCCCGGTTCCTGGCCGCGGTGCTCGGCGGCAGCATCGAACGCCGGACCCACATGCTGGAAGGCTGCGGTTCCTGCGAATACGACGTGACGTTCGCCGAGGGCCAGGACCAGCCGTCCCGGCACCCGAAGGAGGCATGATGGGTTCCGAAGTCGAATCCCTGGTCAACCGGGAATACAAGTACGGGTTCGTCACCGACATCGAGAGCGACGTCGTCCCCCGAGGGCTGAGCGAGGACACGGTCAGGCTGATCTCCGAGAAGAAGGGAGAGCCGGCCTTCATGCTCGACTGGCGGCTCAAGGCGTACCGCCGCTGGCTCGAGATGAAGGAGCCGCACCACTGGGCCAACATCCAGTACCCGGCGATCGACTACCAGAACATCATCTACTACTCGGCCCCTCGGACCAAGAAGCCGCTGGGCAGCCTGGACGAGGTGGATCCGGAGCTGCTGCGGACCTACGAGAAGCTCGGCATCTCGCTGACCGAGCAGAAGATGCTGGCCGGGGTCGCGGTGGATGCCATCTTCGACAGCGTCTCGGTCGGCACGACGTTCAAGAAGACCCTGGCCGAGTCCGGGGTGATCTTCTGCTCGTTCTCCGAGGCCGTGCGCGAGCACCCCGAGCTGGTCCGCAAGTACCTGGGCTCGGTCGTGCCGTACAACGACAACTTCTTCGCCGCGCTCAACTCGGCGGTGTTCAGCGACGGTTCCTTCGTGTTCGTCCCGAAGGGCGTCCGCTGCCCGATGGAGCTGTCCACCTATTTCCGGATGAACACCGAGGACGCCGGACAGTTCGAGCGCACGCTGATCGTGGCCGAGGAAGGCGCCACCGTCAGCTACCTCGAAGGCTGCACCGCGCCCAAGCGCTCCACCAACCAGCTGCACGCCGCCGTGGTCGAGCTGGTGGCGCTCGAAGGCGCCACGATCAAGTACTCCACCGTGCAGAACTGGTATGCGGGCGATGCCGAGGGCAAGGGGCGGCATCTACAACTTCGTGACCAAGCGGGGCAAGTGCGCCGGCGACCGGAGCAAGATCTCCTGGACCCAGGTCGAGACCGGGTCGGCCATCACCTGGAAGTACCCGAGCGTCATCCTGCAGGGCGACGATTCGATCGGCGAATTCTATTCGGTCGCCGTGGTCAACGGCCGCCAGCAGGCCGACACCGGCACCAAGATGATCCACGCCGGGAAGCGGACCCGCAGCACCATCGTTTCGAAGGGGATCTCGGCGGGGCGGGGCAACAACAGCTACCGGGGCCAGGTGAAGGTCCTGCCGAAGGCGGAGGGGGCCCGCAACTACACCCAGTGCGACTCGATGCTGATCGGCAATCGCTGCGGGGCGCACACCTTCCCGTACATCGACGTACAGAATTCATCGGCCTCGGTGGAACACGAGGCCTCGACCTCGAAGATCGGCGAAGACCAGATCTTCTACCTCAAGCAGCGCGGCCTGAACACCGAGAACGCGATCTCGATGATCGTGAACGGCTTCTGCAAGGAAGTCTTCAAGGAACTCCCCATGGAGTTCGCGGTCGAAGCGCAGAAGCTGCTCGGCATCACCCTCGAGGGCAGCGTCGGGTAACGAAGGCCACAGGCCAAGGAGCAGTCAGTGCTGGAAATCCGGAATCTGCACGCCAATGCCGGCGGCAAGGAAATTCTTCGCGGCATCAGCCTGGTGGTGAAGGCGGGCGAAGTGCATGCGGTGATGGGCCCCAACGGATCGGGCAAGAGCACGCTGGCGCAGGTGCTGGCGGGTCATCCGGCCTACGAGGTCACGGCGGGTGAAGTGCTCTACCAGGGGCAGGACCTGCTGGCCATGGCGCCCGAAGCGCGGGCCCTCGCCGGCGTCTTTCTCGCCTTTCAGTACCCGGTCGAGATCCCCGGGGTGAGCAACGCCTATTTCCTCCGTGCCGCCTACAACGAGCAGCGCAAGGCCCGCGGCGAGGAGGAAGTCGACCCGATCGATTTCATGGACCTGCTGGAGCAGAAGGTCCGGATGGTCGATTGGGGTCCGGAGATCCTCTCCCGTCCGGTCAACGCCGGGTTCTCCGGCGGCGAGAAGAAGCGCAACGAGATCCTGCAGATGGCGGTGCTCGAACCCCGGCTCGCGATCCTCGACGAGACCGACTCCGGCCTCGACATCGACGCGCTCAGGATCGTGGCCGACGGCGTCAACAAGCTGCGCCGGCCCGACAACGCCACGATCGTGGTGACCCACTACCAGCGGCTGCTCAACTACATCGTGCCCGACTTCGTCCACGTCCTGGCGGGCGGGCGAATCGTCCGGTCGGGCGACAAGAGCCTGGCCCTCGAGCTCGAGGCCCGGGGGTATGACTGGCTGACCGGGGCAGGGGCCGCGGCATGAGCCAGGCTGCCGTGGGAACCCGCCGTATCCCGGCAGGCGCCGCTCCGGCACCGGCCGGCCGGGCTCCGTCATGGGTCTCGGCCCTCACCGCCCCGGCGGGCGCAACGATGTCCTTGGTGCGGCGCGAGGCGCTGGCCCGGTTCAAGGAGCAGGGCCTTCCCGGCCCCAAGGACGAGGAGTGGCGCTTCACCCCGCTCGCCGCCCTGGCGCAGACTCGCTTCAGTCCGGCCGCTCCAAGCCGGGTGCCGACGCCGGCCGAGGTCGATCGCCTGCAGGCAGGGGAGCGGCACTGGCACCGCCTGGTCTTCCTGAACGGGCGCCTGCACACCGGGCTGTCGCGGATCGGCCAGTTGCCGGCGGGCACCCGGATCGGCGGCCTGGCGAGAGCGCTCCAGGTGGACGGCACGATCCTGGGACGGCACTTCGCCGGAATCGCCGGGTTTGAGCAGCATGCCTTCACCGCCCTGAATACGGCCCTGTTCGAGGATGGCGCCTGCCTGTATGTGCCGCCGGGAGTTGAACTCGAGCGCCCGATCGAGCTGCTCTTCCTCGCCGATCCCGACGGCAATTCACCGGCAATTCAGCCGCGCAACCTGATTCTCCTCGGGGCGAACTCCCGGGCGTCCATCATCGAAACCTTCCGGACGCTGGGAGACGGTGTCCACTTCACCAATCCCGTGACCGAGGCGGTGGTTGGGGCCGGTGCCCACCTCACCCACGGAAAGCTGGGCCTGGAGAGCGAGCAGGCGTATCACGTCGGACGGACCGTGGTCCGCAACGAACGGGACAGCCTGCTCACCTCGTTCTCGGTGACCATGGGCGGCCGGCTCCATCGCAACGACCTGGACGTGCTGATGGACGGACCCGGTTGCCACGTCATCCTGCAGGGCCTCTACATGGGCAGGGGTGAGCAGCTGGTCGACAACCACACCTCCATCCGCCACGCCCACCCGGGCTGCGCCAGCCGCGAGGTCTACGTCGGTGTCCTCGACGACCGGTCCCACGGCGTGTTCAACGGCAAGGTGTACGTCACCCCCGAAGCGCAACAGACCGACGGGAAGCAGACCAACCGGAACCTGCTGCTCTCCGACCGGGCCCGGGTGGACACCAAGCCGCAGCTCGAGATCTTCGCCGACGACGTCAAGTGCACGCACGGCGCGACCGTCGGCCGGCTGGATCAGACGGCGCTGTTCTACCTGCAGAGCAGGGGAATCGCCACGCCGCTGGCCCGGAAGATCCTGACCTACGCCTTCGCGGCCGAGGTGCTGGAGGAAATCCCCTTCGAGGGGGTGCGGCAGCGGCTGGAGGCGATGGTCATGTCCCGCCTGGACCGCCGCCCGGGAGACTGAGATGGCCGTGGCCGTGACCCCCGGATTCGATGTCGAGGCGGTCAGGCAGGACTTCCCTGCCCTGGCCGCGTGGGTCCACGGTCGGCCGCTGGTCTACCTCGACTCCGGGGCGAGCGCCCAGAAGCCCCGGGTCGTCCTCGATGCGATGCACGAGTTCCTGGCCAACCGCTATGCCAATGTCCACCGCGGGGTGCATGCGCTGAGCCAGGGCGCGAGTGCCGAATACGACGCGGCGCGCGAGACGGCGCGGCGCTTCCTGGGCGCCGCCGACGCCGCCGAAGTGATCTTCACTGCCGGAACGACCGCCGGCATCAACCTCGTGGCGCAGAGCTGGGGCCGTGCCACCCTTCGGGCGGGTGACGAGATCCTGGTCACGGAGCTCGAGCACCACTCCAATCTCGTCCCCTGGCAGCTGATGGCGGCGCAGACCGGCGCGGTGGTCCGCGCCCTGCCGATCGTGCACGAAGGCGATCTCGACCTCGACGCCATCGGCGCCCTGCTCACCGAGCGCACCCGGCTGGTGGCGCTGACCCACGTTTCGAACGTCCTCGGCACCGTGGTTCCGGTACGCCGCGTGGCCGACCTGGCCCACTCGGCCGGCGCCCTCCTGCTGGTAGACGGCGCCCAGTCGGCGCCCCATCTCCCCATCGATGTCCGGGCCCTGGGCGCCGATTTCTTTGTCTGCTCCGGACACAAGCTCTACGGACCGACCGGCGTGGGCCTCCTCTACGGCCGCCTCGACCTGCTCGAGGCCATGCCCCCCTGGCAGGGCGGCGGCGGCATGGTCGAGCGGGTCACGCTCGAGAAGGCGACCTTCGCTCCGCCCCCGTTGCGGTTCGAAGCGGGGACCCCCCCGATCGCGGAAGCGATCGGGCTAGCCGCCGCCATCGACTACCTGTCGTCACTCGATGCCGGCGCCCTCCAGGCCCACGAGGATTCCCTCCTCCGCCACGCCGAGGAGGCCCTCGCCGGAGTCGCCGGGGTGCGCATCATGGGCCATCCGGCCCGGCGGGTTGCAGCCCTCTCCTTCGTGATGGACGGAGTCCACCCCCACGACGTCGGAACCATCCTCGACCGCGACGGTGTCGCGGTTCGCGCCGGGCACCACTGTGCCCAGCCGCTGATGCGCCGGCTCGGCGTGGGCGGAACGGTACGCGCCTCCTTCGGCCTGTACAACACGGCGGCCGACGTCGAGGCGCTCGTGGCCTCGCTCCGGGGCGTCCGAAAGGTGATGGCCCTGTGAGCGGCCTGGCCGAGCTCTACCAGAGCCTGATCCTCGACCACAACCGGGCGCCCAGGAACTACCGGGCGATGCCCGACGCCGACAGCAAGGCGGAAGGCTACAATCCGCTCTGCGGCGACCAGCTCAGCCTCTGTCTCAAGTTCGACGGCGACCGGATCGCCGATGTGAGCTTCCAGGGCAACGGGTGCGCGATTTCACGCGCCTCGGCGTCGCTGATGACGACTGAGGTCAAGGGCAAGACCCGCCAGGAAGCGGCCCGGATGTTCGAAGGATTTCACCGGATGATCACCGAAGGTAAGGCGCACGCCTCAGAGAAGCTCCCGCCGAAGCTGGGCGCCTTTGCCGGCGTCGCCGAATTCCCGGCCCGCGTGAAGTGCGCGGCCCTGGCTTGGCATGCCCTGCGCCAGGCCCTCGACGAGGGAACCGACACACCCAAGGATAAGGAACACAGCCATGCCGTATGATCCCCGTCTCGTGCAGCCGATGCGCGAGGAGATGGTTCGGATGGGTGCCAGGGAGCTGACCACCGTGGCCGAGGTGGATGCCGCCCTCGGCGATCCGAAGGGCACGACCCTGGTCTTCGTCAATTCGGTCTGCGGCTGCGCCGCCGGCAACGCCCGGCCCGCGCTCGCCCACGCGCTGAAGCAGGTGGCGAAGCCTGACCACGTGGTGACCGTGTTCGCGGGCCAGGACATCGAGGCCACCGCCCGGGCCCGCCAGTTCTTCTCCGACTACCAGCCCAGCTCACCCTCGATGGCGCTGTTCAAGGATGGAGAGGTGGTCCACTTCGTTCACCGGCACCAGATCGAGGGACGACCCCCGCAAGCCGTCGCGGCCGAACTGGTCGCCGCCCTCGAGCGGCATTGCGCCAAGACCCAGGCGGCATGACCGGGCACGTGTTCCACCCCGGCCACCAGGAACTCCACGGGGTGACGGTGGTGCTGGACACGACGGGGGGACTGACGCACGTCGGCAGGTTTCATGAGCAGACCGACCGCGGTGTCCTCCTCCACGATGTCGGGAGTCACGACCCCTCGGCCGCGGGGACCAGCCGGGAGGAATACCTGCGCCGAACGCTGAAGTTCGGCATCCGGGTGGATCACCAGCATCTCCTGGTGCCGGGCGGCGAGGTTGCAGGCATCACACCCCTCGGGGGGATGACGCTGTAGCCGGGGGCTGACCGCCGGCCAGGCCCTACCTGACAGGATTTCTCGGGGAAACCCGGCCCAAGCCCACCCCGTACAAGGCGCCGGCGCCCCAGGCCGGGGTCCACGCCCGTTCCGTCAAACTGGAGCCTCCACCCATGAGTCAGGCCGCCGTCCTGGTTGACCGCGTCACCAAGCGGTTCGCCGGGCATACCGCCGTCCACGAACTCAGCCTCGAAGTGCCGCGCGGCGGCATCTTCGGGCTCCTGGGCCCGAACGGGGCCGGAAAGACCACCACGATCCGGATGATGCTGCACGTCATCACCCCCGACGAAGGGACGATCACCCTGCTCGGCGGCGGCGGCACCGGGCGGGAGATGGCCCACCGGGTGGGGTACCTGCCGGAGGAGCGCGGCCTCTACAAGAAGATGCGGGTGCTCGACCACCTGATCTTCCTGGCCGAGATACGCTCCCTGTCCCGGGCCGAGGCCCGGAAGCGCAGCCTGCAGTGGCTCGACCGCCTGGGACTCCACGACTGGACCAATCACAAGGTCGAGGATCTCTCCAAGGGCATGCAGCAGAAGGTGCAGTTCATCGGCGCCCTCCTGCACGAGCCCGAGCTGGTCATCCTCGACGAACCGTTCAGTGGACTCGACCCGGTCAACAGCCAGGTCATGAAGGACGTGGTCGTCGAGATCGCCCGGAGCGGGCGGACGGTGCTGTTCTCGACGCACATCATGGAGCAGGCCGAGAAGATGTGCGACCGGGTGGCCATCATCGCCCGCGGGCAGAAGATCCTCGACGGCAGCCTGGCGGAGATCAAGGCAGGTGCTCGGCCGACGGCACATCGCCCTCGCCTACCATCGCGATGCCGCGCTGGCGGCAAGGGTGCTCGAAGACCGGAAGCTGGTCGCCAAGGCCGATGACTACGGCGCCAGCGCCGAAGTCGAGCTGGCGGCCGGCGCAGATCCCGATGAGCTCCTCAGGAGCCTGGTCGCCAGCGGGGTGGGGCTGTCGCGATTCGAAATTGTCGAGCCCTCGCTCCAGTCCATCTTCATCGACCGCGTGGGCCGTGACGCCGCCACCGCTCCCGCCACGGAGGACGCCCATGCGTAAGGTCTTCGCCGTCATCCGCCGCGAATTCGAGACCCGGGTCCGGACCCGCGCCTTTGTCATCAGCACGGTGCTGGGCCCCCTCTTCATGGGCGTCCTCATCTTCCTCCCGGCCTACCTTGCCAACAAGGAGACGGGCGCAAAGCCGATCGTGGTGGTGGATGCCGCCACCGGCACATTCGGCGACCGGGTGGTGGCCGCCCTGCAGGACAGCCGGATCGGGCCGTCCACCACCGGGCGGCCCCGGTATGCCGTTGAACGGGTCGCCGCTGACGGCCGGGCCCAACTGGTCTCCGATTCGCTGACGGCGCTGATCGGATCTGGCACGAGGTCCGGCCGGGGCGCCGGCGGGATTCGTCGTGCTCACGGATGATGCACTGGCAACCGGCACCGTGGCCTATTTCGGTTCGAACGTGGGATCGTTGAGCGACATGGAGTCGCTGCGGAGCACGCTCCGGCCGGTGATCCAGACCGAACGGCTGGTGCGGGAGCAGGTGGACACCGCCGTGGTCCGCCGTGCCACGGCGCCGATCGAGCTGCAGACCTCGAAGATCACCGAAGGCCGGGTGACGGGCGAGAGCGGGACATCGTCGTTCATCCTCGCCTATGTGATGAGCTTCATTCTGTACATCTCCCTGCTGCTGTACGGAATCCAGGTGATGAGCTCGGTACTCGAGGAGAAGACCAGCCGGATCATGGAGGTCCTCTCCTCCAGTCTCTCACCGTTCCAGCTGATGCTGGGCAAGGTCGTGGGGGTCGGATCGGTCGGCCTGTTCCAGCTGGGCATCTGGGCCGCGGCCGCGCTGTACCTGACCGCCAACCTGGTGCCGGTACTGCGCCTCCTGCATCTCCCGGCGGAGGCTGCGGCCGATATCTCCGTACCGAACATTCCTCCCGCCCTCCTCGTGATCTTCCTGACCTTCTTCCTGCTGGGCTTCATGCTGTACGCGTCGCTCTACGCCGCCGTCGGCGCGATGTGCAGCACCCAGCAGGACACCCAGCAGGCCCAGCAGCCGGTGATGATCGGCATCGTGGCCGGGTTCATGTGCATGTTCCCGGTGCTCAACGATCCGAGCGGATCGCTGGCCCGGACCTTGAGCCTGATTCCGTTCGTGGCGCCGTTCGTGACTCCGCTGCGGTATTCGATCGCTCCGCTCCCGCCGAGCCAGCTGCTGATGTCGATGGCCGCCACGCTGGCGGGGGTACTGGCGATCATCTGGCTCGCCTCGCGGATCTATCGGGTCGGAATCCTCGCCTATGGAAAGCGTCCGACGTTCAAGGAACTCTGGGGCTGGATCCGAACCGCCTAGCCATGCACAGCTGCGACGTCATCGTCATCGGAGGGGGGCACGCGGGCGCCGAGGCGGCCGCTCTCGCGGCGCGCTCCGGTGCGGACACGCTGCTCATCACCCAGCAGCTCGAGATGATCGGGCAGATGTCGTGCAACCCGGCCATCGGGGGAATCGCCAAGGGAACGGTGGCGCGCGAAGTCGATGCGATGGGCGGCATCATGGGGCGCGCGACGGATCGCGCCTGCATTCAGTTCCGGCTGCTGAACCGCTCCAAGGGCCCGGCGGTCTGGTCGCCGCGGGCACAATGCGATCGCGGGCTCTACCGACGCGCGGTGCGAGAGCTCCTGGAGCGCCAGTCGCGGCTGCGTTTCGCGCAGGGCACAGTCGCCGATCTCATCCTGCAGGGCGGGCGCGTCGCCGGCGTCGTGACCCGAGAGGGCGAGCGGATCGCGGCCCGGGCAGTCGTGGTGACCGCGGGGACCTTTCTCCGTGGCAGAATCCACCTCGGCCTCGACCAGTCGGTGCGCAGCTGGCAGGGCGGGGGAGTCCCCTGCCGATGAACTCTCTCAAGTCATTGCTGCACAAGGACTTACAGTATCACGATTCAAGACAGGCACACCTCCACGGGTGGACGGGCGAAGCGTGGACCTGGGGAGCTCTGGCCAGGCAGGACGGCGAGGGGCCTGCCGCGCTTCTCGTTCTACGAGCGGGCCTCGGTCCTCCCGCAGCTTCCCTGCTACCTGACGTGGGCGGGCGAGGCAGTCCGGGATACGGTGACTCGACACCTCACTGAGTCGGCCCTCTACGGGGGCGCGATCAGCAGCCGCGGGCCGCGATACTGCCCCTCGATCGAAGACAAGATCGTGAAGTTCCCGGACGCCGAGCGGCACCAGGTGTTCCTCGAGCCCGAGGGGCTCGAGACCGCGGAGATGTACGTCAACGGTCTCTCGACTTCCTTGCCGGCGAGCGTCCAGCTCGAGATGCTCCGCAACATCCCGGGGATGGCAGGCGGTCCGGATGACCCGTCCGGGATACGCCATCGAGTACGACTACTTCCCCCCGACCCAGCTGCAGCCGACGCTGGAAGTGCGCGGCCTCGAGGGACTGTTCTTCGCCGGCCAGATCAACGGGACGACAGGGTACGAGGAGGCAGCGGGACAGGGGATCGTCGCGGGAATCAATGCCGCGGCACGGGCACTGGACCTCGCTCCCCTGGTACTCCGCCGGAACCAGGCGATGATCGGGGTTCTGGTCGATGACCTCGTCACCCGGGGCGTCGACGAACCCTACCGCCTGTTCACCTCGCGGGCGGAGTTTCGCCTTCTGCTTCGCCAAGAGAATGCGCTCCGGCGGCTCCTGCCGGCGGCGGAAGCCAGGGGCCTTCTGACGGCAGGCGAACTGCGCACGGCACACGACCGGTTTGAGCGGGAGGACGCGCTGCTGGCCCGGGCCAGGACGACGAATACGAGCCCATCGATCGCCAATCCCCTGCTCACTCGGCTGTCATCCCGCCCCATCGAGCAGCCGGTCCGGGTGGCCGAGCTGACCCGGAGACCGGGAGTGAAGCTGGTCGACCTTCTCGGGGCAGAGGCGATCGAGGAGGACCCCGAGTCTCTCCAGTGGGCCGAAATCGAACTGAAGTACGCCGGGTACCTGGAACGCGAGAACGAACAGGCCACCGAGATGGCGAAGCTCGAAAGGCTTCTGCTGCCGGAGACGCCTCGACTACAGCGAGCTGGCCGGCATCTCGTACGAAGCCAGGGAGAAGCTGGAACGGCATCGGCCGATTTCAATCTCCCAGGCCAGCCGGATTCCGGGAATCTCGCCGAGCGACCTGCAGTCGCTGGTCTACGCAGTGATCAGGGCACGCAGCCTCAGCTGACCGGACCGGGCTCTGGGCTCGGAGTTGGTTTCACGTGAAACGCCTTACCCCGCTCAGCCGACCGCCTGGCGACCGCCGTTTCACGTGAAACGGGGGCTCGACCTTTGGCATCCTGATGCGACCCGCCTATATTGGATCCGCGCAGTGCTGAGCACTTTGTCAGAATATCATGTAAACTCATTATATAATAAAGACTTACAGATAGATGGCCAGAATCGTTGCAATCGCAAACCAAAAGGGCGGCGTCGGGAAGACCACGACGGCGGTGAACCTCGCCGCTTCCCTGGCCATCTCCGAGCGCAAGACCCTGCTCATCGATGCCGATCCTCAGGGGAACGCCACCAGCGGCCTCGGGGTCAATCGTGCAGCGCTCCGATTCTCCCTGTACGACGCGATCATCGATGGCCGGCCGCTCGACGAAATCCGGATCTCCAGCCCCAGCGCCCTGCCCTTCCTCGACCTGATCCCCGCCACCCAGGACCTGGTCGGCGCAGAAATCGAACTGGTGGACCGGCTGGAGCGTGAATCCGCCCTCCGCCGCGTGCTCGCGCCGGTCCGGGGCTCCTACGAGTTCGTCATCATCGACTGCCCGCCCTCGCTCGGCCTGATCACGCTCAACGTGCTCACGGCGGCCGACGGTGTACTGATTCCCATCCAGTGCGAGTACTACGCGCTGGAGGGGATCTCGCAGCTGCTCAATACCATCAATCTCGTGCAGCAGAATTTCAATCCGTCGCTGGCGATCGACGGGGTCCTGCTCACGATGTTCGACTCGCGGGTCAATCTCTCGCGCCAGGTCGCGGCAGATGCCAAGGAATATTTCGGCGCCAAGGTGTTCAGTACCGCGGTCCCCAGGAACATCCGCCTTGCCGAGGCGCCCAGCTATGGCAAGCCGGTCCTGCTGTACGACGTCCAGTCGATCGGCGCCAAGAGCTATCTCAGCGTTGCCCAGGAATTCCTGAGGCGGAGCGAAGCCCTCGCTTCACCCGAGGAGCCGGGAACGCCCCGCCGGGAGGCAACCCGATGAGCGAAGCCCGTCGCCTGGGCCGTGGCCTCGAGGCCCTGCTGGGACCATCGGCTCGTGGCGCCGCGACGGAGCGGAACGCGGCGCCGCTCGAACTCGACGTCAGTGCGATTCGCCCCAATCCTTTCCAGCCGCGGACCCACTTCGACGAAACCGCGCTCAACGAGATGGTGGCATCGATCCAGGCGTCGGGCCTGCTGCAACCAGTCGTGGTCCGCCCGAGGCAGGGCGGCTATGAGCTGATCGCCGGCGAGCGGCGGTGGCGCGCCATTCAGCGCCTCGGACTGGGAGAAGATCCCCGCGATCGTCAAGGACGTGGATGACCGGACCGTGCTCACTCTCGCGCTGATCGAGAATCTTCAACGCGACGATCTCTCCCCGATCGAAGAGGCGACCAGCTACCAGCGGTTGATGGATGAATTCGCAGTCTCCCAGGCGGAGGTTGCGCGGCTGGTCGGCCGTGACCGCTCGACCGTGGCCAATGCTCTGCGACTCCTGAAGCTCCCCGCCGAAGTACGGTCGATGGTCGGGGATGGGCGCCTTTCGGAAGGTCATGCGCGCGCCCTCCTGGGACTGAATGACGCGGGGGCGATCGAAGCACTGGCCAGGAAGGCCATCGCGGAAGGATGGTCGGTACGCGAGGTGGAGGCACGAGTCCGGGGCGACCGCGGGAACGGGCGGGCGGGGTTGCGGTCCCCTGCCCCGACAGCGGCCAGCCGGCCGACGACCACGCGCCGGGTGGAAGAAGCCCTGCGAAAACGCCTGGGCACCGATGTGCGGGTTGCCGTTGGACGCCGGGGCCGCGGTCACGTCACTCTCAGCTTCTATTCGAACGACGACCTGGCAAGGCTCCTCGAGCTCATTCTCGGCGAGCCCTTCGGCGGATGACCCCGAATCGGCGCTTCGTCACGATCATGGTCCATCGTGACGGCGCACTCGAGTCCCGCTCGCTCCGGCTACCCCTCTGGGCATTCCGGTTGATCCTGGTCGCGCTGCTGGCCATGGTCGCCCTCCTCCTCCTGGCCACGGCGTTCTACGCCCCGATGGCGCGGGCAGCGGCGGGGGTTCCCTTCCTGCGCCGCGAGATCACGCGCCTGGAAGCCGACAATGCCAAGATCCGTGAAGTCATCATGGCGCTCGACTCGGCGGAATCGCAGTATGGTCAGCTCCGGTCCATGATGGGGGCGGACCTGGTCCGCGACCCCCTCAGCATCGGCTCCTCCCTTCCGCTCTCTCCCGCCATCCAGGCAAGACCCGCCGGTGTCCGCCTCGCACTGGAATCCGGCGCCTCGACCCCCAGGCACTGGCCGCTGGACGAGGCCGGCTACATCACCCGCGGCCAGATCGGCACGGGGACGGTGGACGAGGCGCATCCGGGACTCGACGTCGCGGTCCCACCCGGGACGGTGGTCCGAGTCGCCGGTGGAGGCAGCGTCATACAGGCCGGCCCCGATTCCGAGTACGGCCTCTATGTCCTGGTGCAGCACCCCGAGGGCTACCAGAGCCTCTACGGACACCTCTCCCGGATCCTGGTGGCGGTGGGTCAGGAGGTCGAAGCGGGAGAGGTGGTCGGGCTCTCAGGCAATACGGGCCGCTCGAGCGCCCCGCACCTCCATTTCGAAATCCGGCAGGATGGCCGGGTCGTCGATCCACTTACCCTGGTTCAGGAGGGCACCTGATGAGCCTCCTCTCCTCCTCTTCATCCGGCAATCCCAAGCCACAGCCGAAGGAGAACTCCGTGCAGCGCAAGGGCGATCCGACCCAGCTGACGATCATCGCGGTCGGTACCTCGATCACCGGCGACATCGTGTCCGAAGGCATCGTCAAGATCGAGGGCCGAATCGAGGGCTCTGTCCGGGCCGCTTCCCAGGTGCTCATCGCCAAGGGTGGACTGGTTTCCGGCGACATCCACACTCGTGAAGCGGTGGTCGGCGGTGACGTAAAGGGATCAGTGCACGCCGAGGAGCGCGTCGAGATCCAGAGCAGCGCCTCAGTCGAGGGCGACATCGTCACGCTGAAGATCCAGATCGCCGAAGGTGGAAGGGTGATCGGCGCGTTGAAGATGATCGAGTCATCCGGGGCGCCTGCAAGAGAAGTATCAAATAAGACTACTAATTCCTGAGTGTGCCCCAAGGTCGTCCTTGGCCGAGCCTTGCGGCCCAAAGTGATGACTGGCATAAAGTTCCCACATTCGTTGAAAAAGCCACCGATTGTGTGGAAAGCCATTGAGTTGGCGTCCGCGTAGGACGAGAATGATCGCGCCAGGAGCAGACTGGAAAGAAGGCATATGAAGTCACTGTGGCGTCACTATTACGTCACTTTTGTAGTAGTGTTGCTGATTGGATGCGCTGGGAGGCCGGATGCCGGCGGATTCAGGGTGGCACTGGTCACTCCAGGGTCGATCTCGGATGCCGCCTGGAATTCAGGCGCCTACGCCGGACTCGAGCAGATCCGTGACTCGCTTGGCGTGATGATCAGCCACGTCGAGGCGCGGACGCCGTCCGAGCAGGAGGAGGCACTTCGAGCCTACGCAGCGCAGGGCTACGCCCTCGTCTTCGGCCACGGGTTCGAATTCCAGGGACCGGCGGAGCGGGTCGCCGCGCAGTACCCGAATACCGTGTTCATCGTGACCTCGGGCGAACGAGTCCAGGGGAAGGTCGCACCGCTCGTCTTTCGCCTCTACGAAGCCAGCTACCTTGCCGGGATGGTCGCAGGCGGGATGACCAGGACGGGCAGGATCGGATTCATCGGGGGTATCGAGCTGCCGCCGATCCGCGACGCCGAAACGGCCTGGGAAGCAGGCGCGAAGGCCGTGAATCCAGCGGTGCAGTCGCGGGTGACCTACCTCAACAGCTTCGACGACATCGCGGCGGGAAGGGAGGCGACCCTGGCGATGATGCAGCTCGGGGTGGACATGTTCCACCACAACGCCGACGCGGCCGCGCTGGGGATGTTCCAGGCGGTCAAGGAATCGGCTGGCGCCTTTGCGTTCGGTGCCAACTCGGACCAGGCCTCCCTGGCACCCCAGCGGGTGCTGGGCAGTGCCGTCATCGATCTTCCGCGCGCCTTCCTGGCCGTGGCCCGCGAGGTGCGCAGCGGCCGATTCGTTCCCAAGGTCGAGTCGTTCGGCCTGGCCAGCGGAGTGGTCCGCTACGTCCCCAACCCTGCCCTGTCGCCCTCGATCCCCCCTGCACTCGCGGCTCGGGTCGCTGCGGCAGCTGACTCCATCGCTGCCGCGGAGACCGCCGAAACCAGCCTCCCGTGAGCAACCCGTCCGTCGGAGAAGTCGCGGCCTGGCTTGATGCCTTCCTCAGGATCCGCGAGATCCCCGATGAGGCGGGGGCCGTCAATGGCCTCCAGGTCGAGTGCCAGGCCGGCATCGGCCGCATCGTTGCCGCGGTGGACGCCTCGCAGGCCACCATCGAAGGGGCCACCGGGCCATACGCGGCAAGCCACGGCAGCACGCTGCTGCTGGTCCACCACGGGCTCTTCTGGGACGGCAACCAGCCGGTCACGGGACGGCGCTACCGGCGCCTCCGGACGCTGCTTGATGCGGATACCGCCCTGTATTCCGCGCACATCCCGCTCGACGTCCACCCGGAAGTCGGCAACAACATCGTCCTGGCCCGGGCACTGGGACTTGAACTAGGCGGCCAGTTCGGCGCGTACCGCGGTATCCTGGTTGGAGTCTGGGGAGTGCACGCCGAGGCGCCTGCCCGCCAGCGACTCTGCGAGGAGGTGGCCACCGCCCTCGCGATCGCCCCTTCCGCCATCAGGCTGATTCCGGGGGGGCCGCCGACGGTGGGCCGTGTCGGGATCATCACGGGAGGCGCGGGAAACCAGATCGGCGCGGCTCGTGAGGCGGAGCTCGATACGTTCATCACGGGTGAGGGCGCCCACCACACCTACTTCGACGCCATGGAGAGCGGCGTGAACGTCATCTACGCCGGCCACTACGCGACCGAAAGCCTCGGCGTCCAGGCGCTCGCGGCACGCCTCAGCGAGCAGTTCGGCCTGCCCTGGGAATTCCACCCGCACCCGACCGGGATGTGAATGGCGTACGGCCTGCCCGTGATCGCATGACGGACGCCCTCGTGCTGGCAAGCATCAACAGGAGATTCGGCGCCGTGCAGGCACTGCACGACGCCGATTTCGCTTCTGGCCCCGGGCGAGTTTCACGCGCTGCTGGGAGAGAACGGGGCAGGGAAGTCGACGCTGATGCATGTCGCGGCCGGCCTGCTGCGCCCCGATTCGGGGACGATGTTCGTCTTCGGGAAGGAAGTCCGGCCGCGGACGCCGCGAGAGGCGCGCCGGCTGGGAATCGGGATGGTGCACCAGCACTTCAGCGCCGTACCGGCATTCTCGGTGGGGGAGAACATCGCACTGGCGGCGGACTGGAGTCCGTCCCCCCGGTCCCTCGGCACTCGCCTTCGCGACTTGATGGACCGGCTGCGGCTCACTCTCGATCCCGGTGCGATCACCGACTCACTCACGGTGGCGCAGCGACAGCAGCTCGAAATCCTGATGGCCGTCGCGGGAAATGCGCGGATTCTCCTGCTGGACGAGCCCACGGCCGTCCTGGCTCCCGCCGACGCCCGCGCCGTGCTTGACGTCATTCGCGGATTCACAACGGCCGGCGGCGCCGCAGTACTCATCACCCACAAGCTCTCCGAGGCGCTCGAACACACCGATCGCGTAACGGTGCTTCGGCGGGGCCGGGTGGCATTGACGGCCCGGGCCGCGGACCAGTCCGAACGCTCGCTCGCCACCGCCATGCTGGGAGAGCCGCCGTCGGACCACATCCGGCCGCAGGCCGCGCCTCTGGGGGAGGCCATCGCCACATGCGCCGCCCTGGCCGTGACCGCTGCAGCGGGGGGCACGGGGCTCCGCCAGGGCACCCTGGCCATACATCGCGGAGAGATTGTCGCACTGGCCGCCGTCGGGGGCAACGGGGAGCGCGAGCTGATGCGCGCCCTCGCGGGCGTCCTGGTCCCCAGCGGCGGGCAGCTGAAGGTCGGGGGAAGGGTCGCCCTGATAGCGGAGGACCGCACCACCGAGGGACTGATTGCGGACTTCACGCTCACGGAGAACCTGATGCTGGAGGCGGCGGGGCACTCGAGCACTTCACACCCGCGCGCCCGTCTGGATCGACTGGGCCAGCCAGCGTGACCGGGCGGCCGGGCTGATCGCGCAGTTCGACATCGCGGCCGCCGGGCCTGAGGCGCCGGCGGACTCCCTGAGCGGGGGCAACCAGCAGCGGTTCGTCATCGCCCGGGCCCTGGCCGGCAGACCCGATCTGATCGTGGCGGAGGAGCCGGCCCGAGGGCTCGACGTGAAGGCGGCCGACGAGGTGTATGCTCGATTGCGGGCCGCAGCGAATGCCGGCGCCGGCGTCATCGTCCACGCGGCCGACCTGGATGAACTGCTGGCGATCGCGGACCGGGTGGTCGTTCTCGCCAATGGAGTCACCGCGGAACCGGGGCCGGGCGCGGGACGGGCGGAAATCGGCCGGATGATGCTGGGCGGGCGGGACGGCAAAGGGACCGGTCACCAGTGAGGCCGCCGCTGCTCATCCCCGCCGCACTCGGGGCCGGACTCCTCATCCTCACCGTCGGTCTCGCGATGGCCGGCTACCCTCCGGCCGAGGCGCTGGGGGCGCTGTGGCGCGGCGGATTCGGCTCCTGGTACGCGCTGTCATCGGCGACGCTGCCGCGCGCGGTGCCGCTGCTCCTGATCGGGGCGGGAATCACCCTCGCGTTTCGGGCCGGGGCGTTCAACATCGGGGCGGAGGGGCAGTTCTACGCGGGGGCGATCGCCGCCACCTGGGTCGGATTGCACCTGGGCGGCTGGCCGGCGCTGCTCGCGCTCCCCGTCCTGGGCGTGGCCGCCATGAGCGCCGGAGCGGCGTGGTGCGTGGTCCCGGCGATGCTGCGGCTGCGCTTCGGCGTCCTCGAGGTCATCAGCACCCTGCTGATGAATTTCGTGGCGCTGGCCCTGGTCAGCCTGATGGTGACCGGACCGCTCCAGGAGGCGCGCCACACCTACCCGCAGAGCGATCCCATCGCAGCATCGGCGAGGCTCCCGCTCCTGCCCGGCACACGGCTGCACCTGGGACTCGCGGTGGCGGTCGGCGGTTTGCCTCCTGCTCCACCTCCTGTACAGTCGGACGACATGGGGATTCCGCTTCCGGGCGCTGGGTGCCGGGCCCAGGGCCGCCGTGCTGACCGGCCGGATTCCGGCGAGCCGCTACCTGGCGACCGCGCTCATGGGCTCGGCAGCGCTGGCGGGACTGGCGGGCGGGGTGGAAGTCAGCGGCATTTCCTACGCCCTGTTCCAGAATCTCTCTCCCGGATACGGATTCACGGCCATCGCCGCCGCCCTGCTGGCGCGGCTGAACCCGCTCGGCCTGCTGGCGACGGCGTTCCTCTTCGCCGGGCTCGAGGCGGGCGCAGGAGCCATGCAACGCGAGGCGGCCATCCCGTCCGTGGTGGTGTACGTGGTGGAGGCGGTGGTGATCCTGGTGGTGGTGGTGGCAGAGGGGCGGAGGGGCAGATGGGCAGGGGGGCGGGGGATTCCCGCATGATTGAAGGGTCGGTCATCGCGGCCGGCTTCGCGGAAGCGGCGGTGCGGGTGGCGACTCCGCTGGCACTGGCCGCGCTGGGCGAAACCGTGGCCGAGCGATCCGGGGTCATCAATCTCGGGATCGAGGGTTCGATGCTGGCAGGCGCTCTGGCGAGCGCCATCGTTGCGTCGGGGGGAGGACCGGTCGAGGGGCTGACCGCCGCAGCGGCCGCGGGGCTCGTCCTCGCCCTGGTCTTCGCGGCGGTGGCAATCGGCGCACGCGGCGATCAGATCATCACCGGCACCGCGATCACGCTGCTGGCCTCGGGTGTGACCGGCACCGTGTATCGCAGGGTGTTCGGCAACGCCGGCGTTCCCCTGACCATGCCGACGCTCGGTCCCATCAGGGTGCCGGTGCTGGCCGATCTCCCCGTGCTCGGTACCGCCTTGTTCAACCAGCCGGTGACGACCTATTTCGTGTACGGCCTCGTCCCGGTGCTCTGGTTCCTGCTCTACCGAACGCGCTGGGGGCTGGGGCTCCGCGCCGCCGGAGAGTCCGTCGACGCCGCGCGGGCACAAGGGGTTGCCGTCGAGCGTTGCCGGGCGGTGGCGGTGGGAATTGGCGGAGCGCTCGCAGGGCTGGGGGGCGGGGCACTGGTCCTGGCGCAGGTGGGGACGTTTGCGGAGCAGATGACGGCGGGGCGGGGGTTCATCGCCATCGCCATCGTGGTGCTGGGAGCGTGGCATCCGGTGAGAGTCGCCGTCGCGGCGCTGGTCTTCGGAGCAGCGTCGGCGCTCCAATTCCTGTTCCAGAGCGCGGGCTTCCCGGTGCCCTACCAGCTCTTTCTCATGCTGCCCTACCTGCTGGCGCTCGCCGCCCTCGCGGGGCGGATCGGCCGGGCCAGATCACCGGCGGCGCTGGGACGGTAGCCAGACTCAGGCCGCGGTCGGATCGGGCTGCATCACGCCGAAGATGTTTCCCTCGGTATCCTTGGCGTACGCGAGCCAGCCTACCCCGGGAATCGCCATCTTCGGGACGACCATCTTCCCGCCGAGCGTGGCGAGCTTCCCCAGCGCATCGTCCACCGACTTGACCTCGATGGTGCAGACGTAGGCGATGACCGCCTGGCCGTCGATCTCACCCCGGCGGGGGATGAGGCCCCCGTCGATGCCGGGCTCGCTGGCGGGGCCGGTCTTGACCACCCAGTACTCCTGGGTGCCATCCCACTTGGTGAATTCCCAGCCGAACAGCGCCGAGTAGAACGCGATGGCGCGCCGGCAATCGCCGGCGTGGATTTCGAAATGGACGACGCGAGACACGGAGACCTCCCTCGCTGGCCGGCTACCTCTTGGCGTAGACGGCGGTCTTGCCGTCCTTGGTCCAGGAAACGACGTCATATGGCTGGGCGGGGTTTCCGTCCATGCCGGGCGAACCCACGACCATGCCGGGCACCGACAGACCCGCCAGCTTGGGCTTCTCCGCGAGCAGCTTCTGGATCAGGTCGGCCGGCACATGGCCTTCGATGACATAGCCCTGGACGAGGGCGGTATGACAGGATCCGAGCGCGGTGGGCACTCCGGAGGCAGCGGCGATTTCCGAAATGTCATCAACGTCGTGGACCTCGACCGGGAAGCCCGCCGCCTTGATGTAATCGATCCACTTGGAACAGCAGCCGCAGCTCGGGTTCTTGTAGACGACGACCTTGGGCAGAGGCGCAATCGGGGCGGGCCTCAGGGCGGCGGCCACGGTGGCGCCGACCAGGGCAATTGCCGACAGGAGGACGATGAGGGACTTTCGCATGTCACGAACCCACGATTGGGGGACTGGAAGAATAGTGGGTGAGTGGCAGGAGAGACGGTAGGGGCTCGGGCGGCGGACTTCAGTCCTCCCGGAATTCTTGACGGGAGCCGCGTGTGAGGACAACTTGGCGGGCCTTTTCCCCAAATCACGGAGGACGTGATGTCACGCCTGTCCATCCAGTATCTGCTGGGTGCACTGCTTCTCGCGAGCTGCGGCCCGAAAACTCCTCAGGGATTGACCGACCAGGACCGGGCGGCGATCCGACAGAGCGAAGCCGACTTCGCCGCGTCCATGATTGCCAAAGACTACGCCAAGGTCGCGGCCTCGTACACCGCGGACGCGGTGGTCTTGCCGGCGAACGGCCCGGCGGCGACGGGTCGGGCGGCCATCGAACAACTGCTGGGCACCTTCCCACCGCTGAGCGCCTTCACGCTGAACTCCGTCGAAATCGAGGGAGTGGGCGACCTCGCCTACCAGCGGGGCACCTTCTTCATGACGATGCAGCTGCCTGGCGGGGTGACGGCCTCCGATTCGGGCAAGTACCTCGAGATCCGCCGCCGGCAGCCGGACGGGAGCTGGCTGATCACCCGCGACATCTGGAACTCGGATATACCGCTGCCCGAGCCCCCACCGCCCGTGGCCGGGAAGAAGGGCACGTGAGCCAGAACCAGGTCGGCCTAGCGCCGACCCGTTTTTTGGTAGGTGCCGATCAGCTCGGCTCGCTCGATGATGCAGGGACGCATCGCGGCCTCGAGCCGGGCCTTGGTGGGCAAGTCGAGGTCGGGCAGCAGCCGGTCGAGCGCATACAGCTTGAAAAAGTACCGGTGGCGGCCGATCGGCGGGCATGGACCACCGTACCCGGTGCGCTTCCAGTCGTTCAACCCTTCGCGGGTGCCAGCGGGGAGCGCTTCGGACTTCACGCCGGCGGGGAGTCCCATGGCCGTCGGCGGAATGTCGTAGAGCACCCAGTGGACGTAGGTCATCTTGGGCGCCTTGGGATCAGGCGCGTCCGGATCATCCACGATCAGGACGAGACTGCGTGTGGTCGTGGGGACCCCGCTCCAGGCCAGGGCGGGGCTCTGGTCCTCCCCCTCGCAGGTCAGCCGGGTCGGCATGTCCTCCTGGTGCGAGAAATCGGGAGAGGTGAGGGTGAGAGGCATGGTGAGCTCCTTGGGGCTGGGCAGGGGGCCAGTGGGGCAGAGGGGCAGTGGCGCATTCAGACAGAGAGAGCGAATCGTCCCAATTCAGTATAGCGGGGCGGGCCGTGACCGAGCTCTGAACGGTACAGCACGACCGACTCAACGCGGAATGGGATCGCCGAACCCCAGGGACCGGCGATCAACCGACTGAGATCGCCGGGTGGATCGAGGCGGGCCAGCGTGAGATGGGGAGAGAACGGCCGTGCGTCGGCCGCCGTACCCAGCGTGACCAGCGCAACGTCGACCGCCGCGGCCAACCTGGTGAAATGAGCACCACCGCGGCTCAGACCCAGCCAGAGAGTCCGGGCACGGGCCGGCGTGGGGAAGGCGCCCAGCCCACGCAATTCCGCATCGAACGGTGGCGGCAAGGCGGTGCCCGCGATGGCGCTGGCGACCAGCTCGCTCATCGCCGACTCGAGTTCGCCCAGGAAGCGAATGGTGAAGTGCCAGTTGGGGGGCGGGACCGGGCGGCCGGGCAGAACATGCGGCAACGCCGCCGCAACGCGACGGCGCGCCGAATCGGGCAGCGGAACTGCAAGAAAGCAGCGCAGGAGGCACCCCTCCCCTCGGAGCCGGCGCCGGCCTCAGTTGGTGCGCTTGAGCTGGACCCGGCGGTTGCGAGCCCGGCCACTCATGGTCTCATTGCTCGCGACCGGGTTGGCGGGACCGTACCCCCTGGCGGTCAGGCGGCCGGGGTCGATGCCCCGGCTGACAAGGAACGCCTTGACCGCGTCGGCCCGCTGCTGAGACAGCAGCAGGTTGTACGAGAGCGGACCCGAGGTGTCGGTGTAGCCGCTGATCTCAATCCGGACATTTCCGTACTCTCGCAGTGACGCCGCCACCCGGTCAAGCGTTTCCGACGAGCTGTCGGTCAGCATGGCCCGCGCGAAGGCGAATTGCACCCCCTCCAGCACCAGTGGCCCCTTCCTGGCCTCCTCGAGAATCGCCGCATCACATCCGTAGGCATCCACCTTCACCCCCGGCGCCGTGTTGGGGCAGCGGTCCACCCCGTCCGGGACCCCGTCGTGGTCGGTATCCCGCGGGGGAGGGCAGCCGTGCACATCGACTGGCTCCCCGGGAGGCGTGTCGGGGCAGCGATCGAACTTGTCCTTGACGCCGTCGCCGTCGGTGTCGCGCTGGCTGGGCGAGCAGCCGTAGATGTCCGCCACTTCGTCGTGGGGGGTATTGGGGCACTGATCGCCGATGTCCCAGACGAGATCGTCATCGGCATCCGGTGGACACCCGTAGGCATCGACCACCTGCCCGATCGGGGTGGTCGGGCAGCGATCGAGATTGTCGTGGACGCCGTCGCCATCGGTGTCGCGCTGGCTGATGGAACAGCCGTGGAGGTCCACCTCTTCGCCGCGCGGCGTGCCCAGGCAGCTGTCGAACTTGTCCTTGACCCGGTCCCGGTCCCGGTCCGGATTGGTACCCGTCAGGAAGCTGACGCCCACCTGCAGTCCGGGATCGAAGTTGGTGGTGCTGCCGGAGGCACCGGCGAAGCCGTCGGGGACGTAGTCGAGCGTACCCTCCAGGCGCAGACTGAACATCTCCCCGCGGTTGAACCGGATGCCCGCGAGCAGCTGCCCGGCGCTCTGGCTGGCATCGAGGTCCTGTCCGAAGTGCTGCCAGGTATACCCCAGGCCGACGAGCCAGGCGTAGCCGTGGCGGGGCCTGGTGTAGTTGTAGAGAAGGCGCGCGGTGACGGGTGTGTACGAGGCATTGCCGCCCGAGTCCACCGGCGTTGAGGTGAAGGAGACCTGTCCTTCGACCTCCCACCTCGACGTGAGGAAACCTCCGATACGCACGCCGATGCCGCCACGGGACTCCACCGGCGCCTTGCTGTCGAACCAGGTGTAGCGCCCGAGGACGCCGAATTCCAGCGGAGCCGGCGCGCTGGGCCGTGACTGTCCGGGAGAGCAGACCGAGGGCCAGGGTGACCAGGCAGGCCAGCCGACGCGGCATTCCGGTCCTTGATGGTGGGTTGCCCAATACTAAGTGAGGGGCGGCAATGCCGGGAGCCCATTGGCGCGTTCAGCCGCAGAGCTCCCGCCGCTGAAGCCAATGGGCCCGAAAGGAGCCCGTGACCCAGTGACCGCCCAGGAGCACATGGTACCTCCCCGGCAGATCGGCCGGAGGGTGCAAGGCGACCGAAGTCGATGCCACCATCGGTGAAATCGCAGTGGCCCTCCGCAGCGCAGTTCAGGACCACCCCGGAATCCGACGTGTTTCCGCTGAACCGGACCGTGCGCCCGGACAGCAGGTCGGCGGACTGGTAGATCCGGAATTCCACGTACGGTGGCGCCGGGGCTTCGGCGGCGAGAGAGTCGCTCGCCAGGACGATGGAGACCCCCGGCCCGTCCCAGGGGGCGCAGACCTGCCGTGCGGCGGCGTGGGCGAGGGAGCCCGATTCGGGCGAGCCGGTTGCGGGGCCGGAGCCGCAGCTGGCGGCGCAAACGGCGAGGGTGAGCAGACAGGCTCGGTTCATTGCCATCTCCATGCAGCGGGTCGCACCATCGTCAGTGGTCGTGGCGGGAGACGCGTGGAGGCCCGCCCGGCGCACGCCGCGTTCAGTGTGCGCACTCGTCAGACGAGGGGGCGGCCCGGAGAGAGGTAGCTCCAGCGGCCGGCGAAGTAGCCACCACCGCGCTCGACGACCAGCATCGAATCCTCGAGTTGCCGGATGGCGGCTCTGAGCATGACCGGATCAGGATAGCGTTCGGTGCTGGTAGCGATCACCAGGGTGTCACCGCTCCGCTGCCAGTAGTCACCCCGCATCGAGCAGATGTTGATGAGGACGAGATCTCCCTGCGGTGTGAGCTCCATGCCCTCCGTGCGGGATTCCTGGGTCGGGATCGGCCGGATCCAGGTTCCTGCCACTGGATCGGGGACCCGGAGCACGAGCTCGATCGCTGCCGGGGCACCGGGACCGAGCACCGGGACCCAGGCGGGTGAAGCAAAGGTGAGCCGGCCGCCGGACTGGATGGACGCGACGGCGAAGTAGGGACGGTCGGGCTGAATCAGGGACGCATCATAGGGGACCGAGAACTGGATGGGAACGTTCTCGCCCGCCGTGGTGATGACCTGCGTCCAGCGTAATCCGCCGGCGGCGGTATCGGCCAGGGTCACGCGAATGATCGAGCCGGCCGGGAGCGCGATCCGCGACAGATAGGTGACCGAGCCTTCCAGGCGCCCGGAGGGGGTGGCTACCTCCGGTGACGGCGCCGAGCTGGACGACTGGTGCATGCAGGCGGAGGCGCCTGCGGCCAGGCAGAGCAACGAGGTGGCGAGTCGCATCAGAGCAGGCCCAGTGTAGCCTCTTCGAGGATCAGTCGAGTCATGCTGCGCAGCCGGTCGAGCCAGTCGCGCGCCGCCACCGGAATCGCGTCCTCCACCGCCCAGAGCTGGGCATAGGCATGTCGGAGCAGGCCGGTTCGCGCATAGTCCAGCGGCCCCGGCTCCGAGGCAGCCCGTTCGACGCAGTCACTGACCTGGGCCACCAATGCCGGGACATCGACGCCGACTACCGAGAGCCCCGAGAAGTCGGGAGCCGGTTCGGCCTGGTGGGCGGCCCAGAGTTCCTGAAGAGTAGGTTGTGACATCAATCGGTCCAGGTTGAAGGTAAGCGCCTCATGCCCTGGGGTGTTTCGTCGATCCGGTCATCGATCCGGTCCCCCATGCCCCGAAGCTGCGCCAGCATCCGGTCCAGATCGTCGACACGAAAGTTGACCATGAACTGGGCGGTGCCGGGCCCGAAGTAGCCGGTATCGGCCGAGTCCGGTCACCTTTTCCACAAATCCTCCGGAGAGGGCCGCCGACAGATCAGCTGCTACGGCCGAAGACCACGCGATGAGAGGCACGGAAGGCCGCAGCGCAGACCAGAACCAGGGTCAGCAGGCAGGCCAGCGGCAGAAAGAGCGCAAGGAGCGCGGTCAGCGTCGCGCCCAGCAGCTCGAGCACGGCAACCAGCGGGTTGGCGAGCCCGCCGGTCAGCGCCGTGGACTTGAGGCGGAGCAGGGTGGTGGCGCCCTGGACCAGTCCGGCGCTGCCGCCGCCCGCCACGATGGCGACGAACCAGCGGACCAGGGGCGGCAGGTCCCCGGTGACGGAGGCCGCGGCCAGCACGCCGGCCACGAGCGCGGTGGGAGTGGCGAGCAGGTCCAGGGCGTGATCCATCCAGGGAATGAAGTACGCGGCCACCTCGAGGACGGTGGCGGTTGCCAGGGCGATCAGCGCCGGCAGGGTCCCGAGCCACCAGGTCCCGGGAGCCAGGACGAGGTGGCCGCTGAACGCGGCGGCGCTGACGACCAGCAGGGGGATGAAGACCCGGAACCCGCAGGCGGCCGCGAGCCCGACACCGGCGGCGATGCTCAGCCAGGTCTCCATTGGTTGCGCCTCAGGACCCCGGCCTGACCGGCAGGGTGATCCGGGTGGTGGCCCAGTCGAGATGCAGGAGCACGGCCCCGCCGCTGTCCTGGGCGGAGACGGTCAGGGTCTCGACCGGCTGGGCCAGGGACTCGACCGGGACGGTGGCCTGGCCGACCTCCCGGGCCCGGACCGCCGGCGAGATGTCGTTGCCCCAGTGACGGATCGACCGGCTGGCGTAGATCGTCCAGCTGGTCGGTCCCGGTATCGCGTACAGCGAGTAGCGGCCCGGGCCGAGCGCGATGCCGGCCAGGCTGATCGGTGTGTCGGTGTAGAGCCGGGTCGGCTCGTTGGCGCCCATTCTCCAGAGCGTGTCGAACGGCACCAGTCCGCCGTAGATCCGGCGCCCGCTGGCGGCGGGCCTCCCATAGCAGAGCTCGGCGCCACCCGACCCCACGGAAAATCCCACCTGGCCCATCGGACTGGCCCTGGGCCCGTAGGTGTTGGAGTTGGTGTAATCCATCAGGCAGGGTCCCAGCGTGACGGATACCGGTACCAGGCCGCTTCCGGTGAACAGGAAGAGCAGGCCGGGAATCGTCAGCAGGCCGACCAGCCCGAACACGATGCGATGACGCTTCAGGAGTTCCTCCAGTCAGCGGATTTCCCGGCCGACCTCGCCCATGAAACGGTTGAGCGCCTCCTGGCTCATGCCGTGGGTCAGCTTGAGCCCGCAGTAATCGGCGAGGTAGCGCTCGATCGGGATCCACTGGCCATCGACATTGACCTGCTTGGTCCAGGCGCAGAGGGTCAGCCACTTCTCGAGATCGCGGATCCGGTGCTTGGCACGGGTAATTTCGACCCCCAGCCAGGCCGTGACCCAGAGGAGCAGGACCACGATTAGACGATCGGCGACCACGATCCAGGTGGGGACGCCGACGTCGGGCGAGAAGTGATAGCCCACCAGCACCAGCAGGGTGCAGGCGCCCGTGACGCCGAAGGTGAGGAGGGACCGGTCGGACACAAGGGTCAGCAGGATCGGTACGACGTAGAGCGCGGTCACGGTCAAGCCGCGCGGATTTTCCAGGTCGGCGACGAATACCAGAATCGCCGCGGCCGCGCTGGCGGCGAGGACAAAGCCCTTGAGGAGTTCGAAGATCCGGGTCACGGGACGCTCCGGCACGATGGCGAGAGGGTCAGAAGGCGAATGAAGCCGTCACCGGAAGGTACAAGTTCCCGACGCCGCCGTAGAGCCGCGCCTCCACCCGCCAGTGCCGACGCTGGCCGATGGGCAGCCAGGCACCGACGCCGCCGACGACATCGACCTGAGTGCCCTCGATGGCATCGGAGGTCGGGCCCGAGATGACGGCCCCTGTGTCGTTCACCAGGGTGACGACATTGACCCCGTTGGAATTGCGGACCACGACGCCGAGCAGCAGGTAGGGCGAGAACCGCTTCGCCGGGGAGAGGGTGAACACGCCGGTCAGGTCGAGGCCGAACTGCCGCTCGCTCTCCGACTGCACCAGGGTGTCGGTCACGGGAAACTTGGGATCCGGCACCGGCGTGCGTTCTTCGCCAGCCGGCCGGTTAGCATAGTAGGCATCGAGCAGGATGTTCCAGCGACGGGGTGCCGGCTTGAAGAAGGCTTCGCCACGAAGATACCAGCCGAGCGAGGGCCCGGCCCCCAGTGGAATGGCCGGGCCCGCGGCGAGAGCGGCACGATACTGGGCAGCGCCGACTCCCGGCAGGGCGAGAACGAGGGCCGGCACGAGACGCCACCACCAGCCCCGGGAACAGGTCACGACGGCGTCCTTCCCCGCAGGGCACGCCCGATGAAACCACCAAGCGTCCCTCCCGCCGCCGAGAAGAGGGTCCCGTAGGCGAGGGTCGCCGCCGGCACATCGCCGAGGGCGACGGAGACGACAATGCCGATCAGGGCCGAGAGCCCGCCGGCGATCGCCCCCCCCTTCGCATCGTCGGCCGCGGACGGCGCACCTTCGGCCCAGAGGGCATAGAGCAGACCGCCCACCGTGGATATGCCGGTTCCGCCCAGGGCGAAGAGCCCGGCGATCTGCGGGGAGTAGTGTCCCGCGACGACCATCGCCAGCTGCAGCAGCGTTGCCAGGACGGTCGAGCGAACCAGTGGAGAACCCATGGGCTCCTCCTCAGGCGGGTCTAGGCAGATTCGACGTCGACGATCACGGCGGTCCCGTAACAGAGGACCTCGGTCACGCCGGCCATGATCTCGGTGCCATCGTAGCGAACGGCGACGATGGCATTGGCGCCGAGCCGCTCGGCGTGGAGCATCAGGATTTCGAACGCCTCCTGCCGGGTCCGCTCACAGAGGTGGGTCAGCACCGTGATGTTGCCGCCCACGATAGTATGCAAGCGCGCGATGGTGTTACCGACGAGGCCCCGCGAACGGACCGAGATTCCGCGGACCACGCCGAGCGTTTCCACGATCCGGTAGCCGTCGAGAGTCATCGCGGTGGTCGTCATTCGATGGTCCATCGTCTTCTCCCAGTGGAGCGCCGGAGACGGGCGCCGCCGGCGCGGGGCTCGCTAGTGATGCATCTGCATCATGCCCATCTCACCCACGGTGTTGCCGTCACGGAGCTGGTTGAACAGGTCGGCCTTGTAGTCGGCGTTGGCGGTGTCCACTCCAGGCCAGGTGGTGCCGGCATCGGGTACAAACAGACCCGCAACCACCCCCATCCCGCCGAAGGGGATGTTGCGTCCCGTCGGATTGTCGTAGACCACCGTAACCTGGTAGCGGTGCGAAGGATCGAGTTTTACCCCGAGGCTGGTCAGGGAGTAGAACTTCTTGACCGGCATCGACACGACCTCGCCGTCAGCGTCGGTTCTGGGCACCCCATGCCAGAAGACCTGCCCGGTCGTGGAGTCGCGGAACACCAGGTGCCGGGCATAGTCGTGGACGTGGCCGCCGATGCCCACCAGCGTTCCCGCCACGGCGGGGCTGGCGGTGTAGCTGACCTCCGACCGGCCGGCGGGGAGGTCGAATGACTTGATCCCGTCGATGCCGCCCACCGGGAACCTGGTATCGAGCTGCCAGGGGTAGGCCTGGAACATGGGGTAGCGCCGGCCGGCCGGGACGAACCCCAGGATGACCCGGGCGCGGGCACCGGGAAGCGCGGTCGAGTCGGGGTTGTGCAGCATCCCCTTCAACACCAGTTGCTGCCCGGCCACCAGCGGCATCCCGATCAGGCGGGGCGGTACCCTGGGGGAGCCGGTTTCCTTGCTGGCGGCGAGGAGCCTGAGCATGATGGGGGCGAAGAGCTCACGGCGGCCCGGATCCATCACGTTGAAGTGATGGAGCGTGTGGGCGGGCAACAGATGGCCCTCCGGATCCACGACCTCGACCCGGAAGCTGTGCACGTAGCCGCTCACGGGGATCTCCACCCGGGTCGCGGGGGTCACGATCATGCCCTGGTGCATGCCCGAGGAGGCCGGGACATTGATGGGGGGCATCTCGAGGATCAGCTCGCCCTGGGCGGTGTCATACCGGGCGGTGGCCACCGGGAGGGTATCGAGGGCCACGCGAGTCAGGGCCATCGTGGCGGCGGGATCGCGGGGAGAACATGCCGCTGCGAGAACGGCCAGGGTCGCCAAGGCTGCGCGGCGCCATCCTGCAGGGGGATCAAGCGGCGTCATACGGGCGTTTCCTTGCAACTCATTCAGTGGACCACCAATACGGGCCCGGACGGAGGGCCGGACCGGGGGAATTCGTCAGCGAATCTGCCCTGGGGGGGCCTTCCAGAGGAAGGGCCGGCTGGGCGGGAGGGCGGGCGGGACCCCGGGCAGGGGCGCCCTTGCGTGGCCCCCAGCCGCGAGTTAGCTTGCGGCCGCGATTCACGCGCACGGGAAACCTCCGGGCAGTTTCCGGGGGGCACTTCAGGGGCCGGCATTCGCGCCGAGCTCCTTTTTCATTCCTCCCGCATCGCGCCGGGCTGGCGGCATCCGGTCGCCTTCCAGGCACAGACGACTTCCGGGACCGCGCGGGATTCCGGAAGGCCAGTTGTAGTCGGTTCGTACGGCACGTCCGGACTCCGATTACACCAACATCACAGGAGAAGGACAATGCGTACGACCGGCACCGTGAAGTGGTTCAACGACGCCAAGGGTTTCGGCTTCATCACCCCCGAGAACGGCCAGAAGGATTGCTTCGTGCATCACTCGGCCATCCAGGGGCAGGGCTTCAAGTCGCTCGCCGAGGGCGAGCGGGTCGAGTTCGACATCGTGCAGGGCCAGAAGGGCCCGGCCGCCGAGAACGTCACCAAGCTCGGCCGCTAAGCACGACGGAACACGGCCGCCAGCCGCTCCGACACCGGACCGGCTGGCGGCTTCCGTCGGCAGATCCTCATCCGCGAGGCAGACATGATCGAAGTGACGATCGGCGACAGCGATCGGTTCGAGGGCGCGCTGAAGGCCTTCAAGAAAAAGGTCCAGAAGTCAGGGATCCTGCGCGACCTGCGCCGGAAGCGGTACTACCTGAAGCCGAGCGAAGCCAAGGCGGTCAAGGAGTCGGCGGCACGGCGGCGGAAGCGGACCGGCAGCCGGGTCTGACCCCGGCGGTCCCTCGAGCCATCCGACACCCGCCCCTCCCCAGTGGATGGGCGGGTTTCTTATTGCTGGCCTACGCCTGCTTACGGCCCCTGCGATCGGGGCTCTTGTCCTCCTCCGCCCCGGCCTCGAGGTGGAAGCGGTGCAGCACGCGATGGAAGATCGGCGCGAGCAGCAGTCCCGCCAGCAGGATGAACACCACCCCGCAATAGAGCGCATAGAAGGAGGCGAAGAGCTTCCCCGCCGTCCCCTGCAGGACCCCGATCTGCCCCATCCCCGCCATGAGCATCGAGGCATCGACGAAGCCGTCGATCCAGGGGGATCCATTCACGAAGTGATACCCGACAGTCCCCATGAGCAGGGAACCGGCGATGAGCAGGGCGCCGAGCCCGAGCTGGCGGCCCATGCGCTGGAGGAAGAGATGGCTTGGGAGCAGGGGTTCCTTGCGATGTTCGAACATGGTCAGCGCCTTGCCGCGGCCGGCAGGTCCACGCTGAAGGTGGTTCCGGCACCCAGCCGGCTCTGCACCGTGATCGTTCCCCCGGCCCGGTGCACGATGCCGTAGCAGGTCGCCAGTCCCAGTCCCGTGCCGTCCGCCGATGTGGTGAAAAAGGGTTCGAAAATGTGGGACACCACCGACTCGTCGATGCCCTCGCCGGTGTCGCTGACGGTGAGCCGCACCGAGGGGCTCGTCCCGGCATCGGCGACGCTCGCGGTCGCGATCGTCACGGTACCCCCGGCGGGCATCGCGTTGCGAGCGTTGGTGAGCAGGTTGGAGACCAGCTGCTCCAGCTGGGAGGGATCGGCGAAGAGGGGCGGGAGGCCGGCGCCGTGGCGGAATTCGAGGGTGACCCCATCGCCAGCCAGGCGGCGGAGAATGGGCGCCGCATCCGCCAGCAGTTCGTTAAGGTCAACGACCTTCGGCTCGAACGCCTGCTGGCGCGCGAAGGTCAGCAGCTGCCTGGTCAGCCGCTGGGCGTGGCCGGTCACCTGCTGGATCTCCTCGATGGCGGCGCGGCGCTCGGATTCGGACAGTCCGGCGTCGAGTGCCTCGTGGGCGGAGCCCTGGAGCACGGTGAGCCAGTTGTTGAAGTCGTGAGCGATGCCGCCCGCGATCCGGCCGAGAGCCTCGAGCCGCTGGGTCTGGGCCAGCGCGGCGTGGGCGGCCTCCAGCTCGCGGCCTCGTTCTTCGACCCTGGCCTCGAGGGTCTGCGACAGCTGGCGGAGATCGCTCAGCAGCAGGAACTGCCGAAGCAGGAGAACCACGCCAATGCCGATGCCAAGCCAGGCCAGCACCGGATCGTCTGCGCCGGGTCGGACCAGGACCCAGATCCCGGCCAGCAGGGCCCCCAGCGCCGGGAGGTAGGGCAGGGCCACGGACACCACCGAGGGGTCGTGCGCCTCGTCGGGGCTTTCGGCGCCGACTACCGGCATCGGCGACCAGGCCGAGACCATGCCGGACAACAGGGAGAGGAGAAGCAGGAGGTCGATGGGATGTCCGAGGTGATACTTCCCCTCCAGCTCCAGCACCATGACGACCATGCTGGTGACGGTGGTTCCCACCAGCGCGGCCGTGAACCAGCCCAGCGGACCGAGATAGCGCTGCGGTGTCCGCGCGCCGACGTAGACGACGATGCCGAGGTCCGCCGCAGCGATGCCGAAGACAGCGATCTGGGCCGCCGCTTCCACCGGCGACAAGGGAGAGGAGCGGACCGCGTTCCCCAAGGCGGCAATCCAGATGAGGGAGAAGGTGGCCGCCGCGAAGAGCAGGCCGTCGAGCGCCGTGCGGACCTGCTCGGCACGCAGGCGGGGGCCGGCAGGCCAGGCCAGCAAGCCGATCCCCACCGAAAGCAGGATCGGCACCGCGAGCCAGTCACCGGGTCCCGGCACCGACGGGAGGGCGCCGGTCCAGAGGTAGGTGAAGACCGGGTGGATCTGATAGGCGGCCTGGAGCAGCAGGGCTGCGCCGAGCCAGCGCCAGCCCGAGGCTGCCACGGGTTCGACCTGGGCGCGCCGCAGGAAGAACGAGCAGCCGGCAATACCGCAGACTGCGTTGGCCGAATTGAGATAGAGGGCGGTCGGGACACCGTCCGGCAGCAGCAGAAAGCCGGCGGCGACGACCAGCCAGACCGCAGCGGATCCTGCCACCACGAACCGGAACTGCCGCTCGCTCAGCACGGATCACCACGGCCCCGGATACGGGGGTGCAGCTCCCGGCTCACTGCCAGCCGCCCACGATGGCTCCCATGACCGCGAGATAGACCAGCTGATAGCCTGCATCAATCAGGTAGGCGGCCAGCGGCTTTTCGGAGAAGAGGTTGGCGGTCAGCCCGATGGTGGCCGCGAATCCCACCCAGCAGAGCGCCCCGAGGCGCAGGCCGTCCCGTGCGGTGGCCACTCCAGCCTCCCCCGCGAGGACCGAGAGTACCGCACCCATGAGGAGGTAACAGAGAAACGACACCGCATAGGACTGCGCGGCGGACTTTCGCATTTCCACCAGCTTCTCGACGGTGTACCCATGGGCCGCGATCCACTGCCGGCCCAGGACGAGGGGAGAGTACCACAGGGCGCCGATGAGGAATACCGCGAGGGCGCTCACCACGACCGCGAAAGGATTGATCGACAGGCCCAGCATCGCCGGCTCCGATTTGATGGTGCCTTCCTTAATACACACGATGGGGCCGGTTGACCAGCCTTGCACGGAGTGTCTGGCGCCTCACCCCGCACCGCCCCATCTTCCGGAGTCGCCAGGGTCGCCGACACCCACCCCCCGTCCGGGAGACGATGCCCGCCACCGCCCGCCACCGTCTGCTGCCTTGGCCGCCGCGCCTGCCACCCTGGCGCCTGGCCCTCACGGTCTTCGGCCTCCTGTATGTCGCGATTGATTTCGGCGCGCCGTACGCCGGTCCGAATCACCTCCTCCGCGCGTTCGATTACCTCGGATTCTTCCCGTTGCAGGCCGGGTCGGCCACGGCCCTGCTCATCGCGGCCGCGCGCCCTGAGCTCCCCGAGCAGTGCCGCCGCGGCCTGCGGATCATGTCTGTCGCATTCATCGGGGTGGCCCTGGCGACCATCGGCCTGAACGCGATCGCCGCCACGACCACTTCCGTCCCGCGGTACACCTGGCTCGATCCGCTCTACCTGGCGTACTTCCCGCTCGTGGCCATCGGGGCCCTGACCCTGCCGCAGGCCCCGCGCCGACGGTACGGGTGGCTGAGGGTCACGCTCGACACGACGGTCACACTCGGCGGGGCCGGAGTCCTGATCTGGTTCCTGGTCAACCTGAACCCGCCCGGGCCCCGGGTTGTCAACGTCGGCGCCTACGCATTCCCGATGGCGGCGCTCGTCGGGCTGGTCGGCGTCAATGCCGCACTGAGCCGCGGATCGCCGATTCCCACCCGGCCCGCCTTCCTCCTGCTGATCGGCGGATTGTCGCTGTCCATGGTCAGCGATTTCGTCTACCAGCTCCTGGTAGCGGCGGGGTATGCCGGGTACAACTGGTCGGTGCCGGCAAGCGTCGTTACCAACCTGGCAGTGCTCTGGGGAGCATGGCGGTACCAGACCGACCCGGTCGCGGCGGCACGGCAGACGGCTCGGCAGGGCGCCCTGTTCAGCCCCCTGCCGATTCTCGTCGTCACTGGCGTGGCGCTGATGCTGCTCTGGGTCTCGGGTCAGGGGCTCAACGGTGTGGTCGAGCCCCTCCTGGTCAGCCTGGTGGTCCTCAACCTCCTGCTCATCCTTCGCGAAGTCCTGGCCCTGGTGGATACCGCCCGGACGCTGGCGGACGAGGCGGCCCGCGAAAGCCGGGCAAGGTACGAGGCCTTCGTCCGGCATTCGTCCGACCTGGTGCTGGCTATCGACCCCTCGCACCGGGTGATCTACGCCAGCCCGGCCGCCACCACGGCGCTGGGTATCGAGGCGGAGCAGCTGATCGGCCGCGACGTCCTCGAGCTGCTTCACCCCGAGGACACCTCGCAGGCGACTGCCTTCCTCGACGACCTCCTCCTCTCACCCGGCGGCAGCAGCACGGTCCCCTGGCGGCTTCGCCACGCCGCCGGGGGCTGGCGGCGGTTCGAGATCGCCGGCAGCAATCTGGTGCAGGAGCCGGCGGTGCAGGGCATCGTGCTCAACGCACGCGACGTGAGTGAGCGGGAAGTGCTCGAGGAGCGGCTCAGGCAGGCGCAGAAGATGGAGGCGGTGGGCCGCCTGGCGGGCGGGGTGGCGCATGACTTCAACAACCTCCTCACCGCAGTCCTGGCGGGCAGTGAGCTGGCCCTGGTGGAAATCGCCCAGGGTCACCCGGCGCGCGAGGACCTGGAGGAGATCCGGAAGGCAGCGGTGCGTGGCGCGGCCCTGACCCACCGGCTCCTCGCCTTCAGCCGTCGCGAGGCTCCGACGCCGCAGATCCTCCGGCTGGGCGAGGTGGTGGCCAGCGCCACCCGGATGCTGGAACGCCTGATCGGGGAGCGGATCCGCCTGGCGACCTCGATCGACCCGCTGGCGGGACACACCAAGGTGGATCCGAGCGACGTGGAACAGGCGCTGCTCAACCTCGCCGCCAACGCCCGCGACGCGATGCCCGAGGGGGGCACGCTGACTCTCGCGGTCCGGGACGAGGACCTGGCCGAGCCGCTGGTGAGCTCCTTCCTCTCGGCCCCCGCCGGCCCCTACGTCGTCCTCGAGGTCGAGGACACGGGTATGGGCATGGACGAGGCGACCAGGTCCCGCATCTTCGAGCCGTTCTTCAGCACGAAGGCGCGAGGCGAGGGAACGGGACTGGGACTGGCCGGGGTCTACGGGATGGTCAAGCGGGCCGGGGGCGGGATCACGGTGGAAAGCCTTCCCGGCAAGGGCACGCGGATTCGGATGCTGCTGCCGCGCATTTCGGCCGAGGCCGGCCCCACCCAGGACCGGCACGGCCCCCGCGACACGACCCCGGGCTGGGAGACCATTCTGCTGGTGGAGGACGACACGGCCGTGCGGAGCGCCACCAACCGGATCCTGCTCGCCGCCGGCTACACCGTGTTGACCGCGCGGGACGCCACCGAGGCCAAGCGGGTGATGGCCAACCACCCCGGCAAGGTGCACCTGCTCCTGAGTGACGTCATCATGCCCGGCGAGAGCGGCCCTTCCCTGGCCGCCGAGCTGGTGCGCGAGCAGCCGGGTCTCCGGGTCCTGTTCATGTCGGGATATACCGGCGATGAGCTGCGGGGCCACCACGTGGACCGCCAGGCCCTGCTCCGGAAGCCGTTCACGGTCGAGCAGCTCACGGCGAAGGTGCACGAGGTGCTGGCCCCGTGGCATCCGACCGCCGCAGGGTCCGCCTGAAGGTTCAGGGGAACCGGAATCAGAAGGTGTCGCTCAGAGTCCGTATCGCGAGCGCAGCACCCCGAGGTGGTGCAACTCGTGGCCGGCGATGATCCAGGCCAGTGCGCGAACAGAGATCATTTTGCCGCTGGCCTCACCGCGCCGCGACCAGGCGCCGGGGGGAAGGCCTTCCAACAGGGCCAGCGTCGCCCGCCGCACCGCGGCGAACTCCAGGGCCAGCTCCTCGAAAGGGCGGGCATCGGCCCCCGACTCCGGCACATACTTGTTCTCGTCAAAGCTCGGCAGCGGGGTCTGGTCGCCGCGCCCGAAGCGGAGCGCCCGGTAGGCGAAGATGCGCTCCGTGTCGGAGAGGTGGCCGACGATCTCCTTGACGCTCCACTTGCCTGGGGCATAGCGATGTATCGCCTGGGCCGGCGAAACCATCGCGAGGAACGCCGCGGTGTCATCGAGCTGGCGGGCAAGCCTCTCGAGCACGTCGCCCGCGGGCACGTGACCGATGTACGTCGCAAAATAGGGCGAATACTCGTCCTCGGCGGGACGAAGCAAGGCGTGGCTGGTCATCGCGAGTTTCCGGTCGTCAGGTCTTGGCTCCGGTCATGGCCAGGCGGGCGCTGCGTTCCTGCCAGAGCACGGTCGCGCCGAGCAGGAGAAGGCTGCCGGTCAGGATGGCGGTGGCCAGCACGTTGATCTGGGGCGGGAAGGCGGCCCGCTGCGCGCCGTACACGTACAGCGGATAGGTCACCCGGCTCCCGGAGTTGAACAGCGTGATGATGAAGTCGTCGAGTGACAGCGCGAAGGAGAGCATACCCGCCGCCGCGATGCCGGGGGCGATCAGCGGCAGGGTGACCTTCATCACCACCCGGAAGGGCGTGGCCCCGAGGTCCATGGCCGCCTCCTCGAGGGTCCAGTCGAAACCCCGGATCCGGGCCCGGACGGTGAGTGCCACGTAGCTCACCGAGAACATGATGTGGGCGATGACGATCGTGCGGAAGCCGGTCGCCGTGTTGAGATTGAGGAACAGCGACAGCAGCGACGAGCCGAGCACGATTTCCGGCGTCGTGAGCGGCAGCACCAGCAGCAGATTGATGAGGGCGCTGCCCTTGAAGACGTAGCGGCAGAGCGCCAGCGCGATGAGAGTTCCGAACACGGTGGCCACGGCGGTGGAGAGGCTGGCCACCTTGAGGCTCAGCTTCATGGCGTCCACCAGCGCCGGATACTTGAACGGGTTGGACCAGGCATCGATGGAGAAGCTCTTCCAGACGAAATTGAACTTCCCCTCGGGCTTGTTGAAGCTGTAGAGGATGATGACGAAGATCGGCAGGAAGAGATAGACCAGGACCAGCCCGCCGTAGATGTCGAGGGACCGGGTCGCCAGTCGGCGGAACACCGCCGCCACCCGCCAGCGGAGTGCGGCAGCCATCAGGCCAGCTCCTCGGTGCCGAGCACCCGGGCATAGGCCAGGACGCCGAGGGTGATGATGGCCATCAGCACGAAGCTGAGCGAGGCGGCCAGCGGGTAGTCGCGCACCTGGAGAAACTGGTTCTGGATCACGGTGCCGATCATCTGCTGGTTGGGGCTGCCCAGCAGCTCGGCGTTGATGAAGTCACCGGTGGCCGGGATGAAGGTGAGCAGGCTGCCGGCGAAGACCCCGGGCAGCGAGAGCGGCAGCACCACCTTGCGGAAGGACGCCCACGGCCCGGAATAGAGATCCTGCGCCGCCTCGGTCAGCCGCCGGTCGATCTTCTCGAGGCTGACGTAGATCGGCAGGATCATGAAGGGCAGGAAATTGTAGGTCAGCCCCCCGATCACGCGCGACGGTCGTGTTGAGCAGCTGCCCCCCCTCGGGCAGGAGGTGCAGGCGGACCAGCAGCCAGACCGCCGGCCCGCCGTCGTTGAGAATCGTCTTCCAGGCGAAGGTCCGGACCAGGAAGGTGGTGAAGAACGGCAGGATCACGAGGCCGAGCAGGAGGTTCTTGAATCGCCCCGAGCGGAAGGCGATGACGTAGGCCAGCGGGTAGCCGAGCGCGATGGCCGGCCAGCGTGGCGCTCATGGCGTAGCGGAACGAGCGGAAGAAGTGGGCGCCGTACGTCGGTATAGGCCCGCACGAACCCGTCATACCAGGGCAGGTCGGGCGCCGAGACGGCGGTCTTGCCCAGGGTCGCGATCGGGATCACGAAGAACACGAGCAGCCAGATGACTCCCGGCGCCACCAGGAGATAGGGGGCGTACGGGCTGCGCCGGGAGCCGCCTGCGGCGATGCCGGCCATCTAGGCGCCGATCGCGTCCTGGAAGAGCTGGTTGAACTGGGTCTCCTCCGCGTCGTCCAGGGCCTTGAACACGTGGAGCCGGGCCCGGAGCTCTGCCGGCGGATTGACCAGCTCGCTCTTGGCCAGGTCCGGATCGATCTTGGCCAGCGCCTCGCCGGCGCCGACCACGTCGGAGAGGTATGGAGCCGCGGTTGACGATCTGGGCGGAGTGCGCCGGGTCGTAGACGTAGTTCATCCAGGCCATCGCGGACGCCACGTTGGTCGAGGTCTTGGGAATCATCATGTTGTCGGAGTAGAGCATGGCGCCTTCCTTGGGCGCGATCCACCGGAGATCCGGGTTGTCGGCCGCCAGGCCCTGGATGTCGCCCGACCAGGCGATGGCCACCGCGATGTTGCCGGCGGCGAGGTCGGCGGCGTAATCGTTGCCGGTGAACTTGCGGACCTGACCGCTCTCCCGCGCCTTCTTGATCTTGGCGCAAGCGGCCTTGGCATCGTCCACGGTGCAGGTGGTCGGGTCCTTGCCCAGGCCCAGCATTACCAGGCCCACGGTGTCGCGCATCTCGGTCAGCATCGTCACCTTGCCCTTGAACTTCGGGTCGAAGATGTCGTTGATGCTGGTCAGCTCGCGGCCGGTCTTCTTGGGATTGTAGCCGACGCCGGTCATGCCGGAGAGCCACGGAATGCGTGTACTTCCGGCCCGGATCGAAGCTCACGTCACGAAGTCCGGGCACCAGGTTGGCCTTGTTGGGAAAGAGGCTGTCGTCGAACGGCGCCAGGTAGCCGAGCCGGATCATCCGTGCCGCCATCCAGTCGGTCAGCACGATGATGTCGCGATCGATGCTCTGCCCCCGCTTGAGCGGCTCGTCGATCTTGGCGAAGAACTCGTTGTTGTCGTTGATGTCCTCGGTGTACGTCGTCTTGATGCCGGTGGCGGCCTCGAACTCGGGGACTGTCTTCGGGTCGATGTAGAGCGGCCAGTTGGAGATGTTCAGTTGCTTGGCACCGCCGCCAGCTGCGGCCGCGGAGGTATCACCGCCCTTGGCGGCCTCCTTGCCGCCGCCGCAGGCGCTGAGCAGCGTGCTGCCCAGCGCGAGCGACCCCGCGGCCATCGCGGAACGGTTGATGAACTGGCGTCGGGACAGGGCCCGATGGACCATGGCCTTCAGTTCGGCTTCGTCGTAGGGCTCGTGCTTGCTCATGGAAAGGACCTCAGGCGACAGGGTTGAGCTTCGGAAAGCCTGCCATCTCCGACGTTGACTGGGGCTCGATGTCGATCGTGCGGGGCGCTGGCCGCCGGCGGCAGCAGCCGGGCCCCCTCGACCTCCCAGCTGACGACGTAGCGCCGGCCGGGCTCGAGCACCGGCCGCGGCCCGTCGGACGGGACGTGGCCGATCATCTCGTGGCCGGACAGGGTCTTGAGGGCGCAGCCGGATGGAGGGGCCCGAGAAAGCCGCGGCCGCGAGCGTCACCGGGAGCCCCTCGCCCTCTTCGTCGAAGTGCAGCCGCTCGGGCCGGATCATCACCGTGCCCTTGGCCCCGACCGTGGTGCCGGCGACCGGCGCCATGGCCGGCATCTTCGACGCCGCCCTCCAGCGTGGCCATCGACCTGCTTGCCGTCGATCGAGGCGACCGTGGCGGGGAGGAGATTGGCGACCCCGATGAAGTTGGCCACGAACACCGTAGCGGGCGAGTGGTAGATCTCCTCCGGCGTGCCGATCTGCTCGACCCGGCCCTCGTTCATCACCGCGATCCGGTCGGACATCGTCAGCGCCTCTTCCTGGTCGTGGGTCACGTAGATGAACGTGATCCCGACCTCGCGCTGGATCCGCTTGAGCTCGATCTGCATCGCCTGGCGGAGCTTCAGGTCGAGCGCCCCCAGCGGCTCGTCGAGCAGCAGCGCGCTGGGGTGATTGACCAGGGCCCGGGCCAGCGCCACCCGCTGCTGCTGGCCGCCCGAGAGCTGGGCGGGCTTGCGGTGGGCGAACTGGGAGAGCCGCACGACCTCGAGCATCTCCTTGACCCGCCTGGTCGTGTCGGCCGGGTCCGCCTTCTTGCTTCGCGGCCCGAAGGCGACGTTGTCCTCCACGTTCATGTGGGGGAAGAGCGCGTAGTGCTGGAAGACGGTGTTGACGTTGCGACGGTAGGGCGGGACGTGGGAGACGTCCTGGCCCTCGAGCAGGAGCCGGCCCGAGGTGGGCTGCTCGAATCCGGCGATCATCCGCAGGGTCGTGGTCTTGCCGCAGCCGGAGGGGCCGAGCAGCGAAAAGAACTCGCCCTGCGCGATCGAGAAGTTGGCCTCTTCCACGGCGACGTAGTCCCCGAACTTCTTGACCACGTGGTCGAGGATGATGACCGGTTCCGATGTCGATACGCTCATCGTTGCTGGCTCGGAGGCCCGCCTGGAGAGGGCCGGCTAGTGTCAGGGCAGGGTGGGGCGGGTGGTCCGGACAATCTGGCACGTCTGCGGCCGGTTGACAACCGACTTCCCCGGCGAGAACCTACACCCCCTGATCGGTAGTGTCTCTCTCTGAGGTGATCGATGTCCAGCCCCACCAGCGCCGTTGCCGCGCCCCGGGCCGGAGCCCGGGCCGGAGCTCCTGGCCCGCGCCCGTACCATCCAGCAGAGCGAAATGAAGCGGCTCCTGGCCGGGACGCCCCGGTTCGGCCGACCTCTTCCAGCGGGCCAGCAGGATCCTGCCCCTCGGCGTCGTGTCCTCCTTCCAGAAGGGCGACCCCTACCCGATCTACCTGAGCCACGGCAAGGGCAGCCACGTCTGGGATCCGGACGGCCACGAGTACCTCGACTTCCACGGCGGATTCGGCGCCATGGTGGTCGGCCACGCCCATCCTCGCATCGTCGAGGCGATCAACGAGGCGGCCAGCCGCGGCACCCACTTCGCCGTCACCACCGAGGAAGCGGTGGCCTGGGGCGAGGAGATCTGCCGGCGGTTCCACCTCGAGCGGCTCCGCTTCGCCAATTCCGGCACCGAGGCCACGATGGACGCGATCCGGGTGGCGCGCGCGGCCACCGGCCGGGACGTCATCTGCAAGATCGAGGGGTCGTATCACGGCCACCACGACGCCGTGATGTTCTCGATCGTCCCCAACGCCGACCTGATGGGCGGGCGCGACCGGCCCGCCTCGGCGCCGGTGTCGCTGGGGATGACCAAGGATGCGGCGAAGTACATCGCCGTGGTGCCGTTCAACGATGCCGGCGTCCTCGAGCGGATGCTCCACGAGCGGGGGAAGGAGATCGCCTGCCTCATCATGGAGCCGGCGATGATGAACATCGGCATCGTGGTGCCGCAGCCGGGCTACCTGCAGCGGGTCCGGCAGCTCTGCGACCAGCACGGCGTCATCCTGATCTACGATGAAGTGAAGACCGGGTTCACCATCGCGGCGGGCGGCGCCACCGAGCGCTTCGGGGTGCAGCCCGACCTGGTCTGCCTGGCCAAGGCCATCGCCGGCGGCCTGCCCGCGGCGGCCTTCGGCGGCCGGGCCGACCTGATGGACCTGATCGGCAAGGGCGTCTCCCAGATGGGGACCTACAACGGCAATCCGCTGGTGGCCCACGTCGGGCCTGGTCATGCTGAACGAGATCCTGACTCCAGCGGCCTACCAGCATTTCGCCAGGCTGGGCGCCCGGCTGGTGGCCGGCTGCCAGCGCGCCATCGACGCCAACGATATCCCGGCGCCACACGGTGGACCTGGGCGCCAAGGGGTGCGTGTCGTATCGCCCCACGCCGATGACCAACTACCGGGATTTCCTGGACACCCTGCCCGAACTCTTCGCCGCGTCGTATCCCGTGGCTGCTCAACCGCGGCATCTTCATGACGCCGGGCGACGAGGAGCAGTGGACGCTGTCGGTCCAGCACACCGACGCCGACATCGACCGGTACATCGAGGTGTTCGGGGAGTTCTGCAAGGCGGTGGCAGCGTAGACAGAGGGGCAGAGGGGCAGAGGGGCAGGGAGGCAGGCCGATGGTCTCCCCTCTGGCGTCAGTCGTCAATCGTCAACGATATCGTGCCGCGAAGCGGCGAGTGGCAAGGCGGGGCTCTCAGCCCCGCGACGTGGGAACCTCTCAATTGCGCGATTTCCACCGGTAATTCTCCAGCTCAATCCCCCCTCTCGCGTCAAATCGCACCCCCTCCCGCTCCAGCAGCATCCGCTGCGTCAGGCCGGCACCCGGCACCGATCGAAGGCTGATTTCTCCCTTCGCATTGATCACCCGGTGCCAGGGAACGGTACTGCCGGTTGGCAGGCCATGGAGCGCGTAGCCCACCTGCCTGGCATGCCCCGCCAGGCCGGCCAGCGCCGCCACCTGGCCATAGGTGGCCACGCGGCCGCGCGGAATCCGGCGGACAATGGCGTAGATCCGGCTTCGGCTGCTCCCCGCGGGCCGGCCGGCCGATTGGCCTTTCCCTCCGGCGGTCTGCATTATTGCGGACGGACCCAGTACATGCGCTGCGACCTTTCACCAGGAGCCCCGGGCTCCATGCGGAATCGGTGGTGGTTGCTGATCGGCTTCCTGTACCCGGTCCTTGTGGCGCCCGCCAATGGATCGGCGCAGGACACTCTCCCTCCCTGGGAGGGGGGAATTACCGCGTCACTGGGCCAGCCTCCGCACACCCGATGGTACGCTGGTGGAAGCTTCGGCCTCGACTGGCAGGGCTCGGCCACCGGCGCCGATCCGGTGGCCTACGGCCTCTTCGGAACCTCCCGCAACCTTACCAATCCCGTGGTCGGGCTCGCGGCGTTCGCCATCGAGGGCTATCTCGGCCTTCGTGAATCGCAGCTCGATGGCGGCATCCGCGCCCTCCTGGTCAACACTCCGCTCCGCCTCACTCTCGGCGTCGATTATAACGTTCTCGATCAGCGGGTCTATCCGCTCTTCGGCTTCATGATGCCGGTGCGACGGGGCGGGGTGTTCAGCGGCGGCAGCTTGCTGCGCGCCGAGTGGAGCCCGGGCGACGGCAGCGCCTTTCGCGTCTCCGCCCTCGTCCCGCTGTTCTGGCCGGCCGCCGGCCGTACCCGTCCCCGGCACGATGAAGTCTCCATTCCGTCGCGCGGCGCCGGCGTGATCGTTCGCCCAACTTCGGGGCCCCCGCTCGACGAATCCCTCCAGCGGATCGGCGTCCTGGCAAACCGGATCTATGAAATGGTCGTGCCCTATATCGACGCCCCCGGCGCTGATCCCGAAAAGTCGCTGGCACCGGTGATCGCGGAGCTTCGGGCGCTGGCCGATTCGGCGCCCCCCGGCACCGGGCTCGGGGTGGAGCCGACCGTCAGGGCCTACCACGCCGAACTGGTCCGGGCCTTCTCGATGGCCACCTCGGGGCGTACGCTGATGCCGGGCGAATCCACCCCCGACGGCGAGGCCCTCGCCGCCCGGGCCCGCGGCGACCTGCTGCAGCACGTTCTCTTTCCTTTCGACCACCTTCTGGGACAGCGCAAGAGCAGCGGGACGCTGCAGGGTCTGGCCGCCCACGCCAGGGGCAACTTCGCCCGGACCCTGGTCTCCGAATTCCCCGAACTCCCCGCCGACCGGCAATCAGCGGCGCTGTATGTCTTCGGCCAGCTGATGGCCATCATGGACCGGGTGCGGGCTGCCGCCCAGGACCAGTGGGGCGACAGCCGTCTGGCATGGCTCCCGTTGCAGTATGGCCTCCTCCCCGAGGATCACGACACCCAGGCCGAACTGGACCGGATCCTGGAGCTGGGTGTCGGGCAGCAGCTCACCGACGGCAACAGGGTGCTCTACCTCGTGAACGAGCAGTTCCAGGCCGAGGTGACGCGGTCGATCTTCGCCGCGCGCGACTACCACGTGCTCTGGATCCATGACTTCCGGGGCCGGAATGATGAAGGCCGGCCGGACCTCAATTCGCTGCACTACGTGGTCGATGCCTACCTGGGAGCACTGACCGACCGGGTCCGCGAATACGACTCGGTGCAGACTCTGCCGGTCTACATGATCTTCCTCGACGAGCACTACTACGAGGCCAACCATGGCCGGCTCTGGCTCGATTTCCTGGAGGACCCCCTTGGCGAGGTGCCCAAGATGCCGCCGGGCGCGGAGGCATCGTGGGCCCGGATCCGCGAAGCCCAGGCCGCCCTCCGGACCGCGGTCGACAGCTCGCGACTGCTGCAGGCCGAGGTGCGGCAGTACGGCCGGAAGTGGCTGGCCAACCTGATCAAAGTGCAGGTCAGCATCACCAATCCGGCCGACGCCTCGTTCTGGGGCCCCGGAATCTTGCCGCTGCTCGGGTTCCCCGACAACGTCATGCGCGATCACCGCAAGATCGTGTTCTACGACATTTCGGAGGAGGACCCCTACCGCGGCGAGGCGCTCTATACCGGGATGGGCATCGGCGAGCATTACACCGGCCCGGGGTGGGAGGATCGCGCCATCCTGGCCCAGGGGCCGGTGGTCCTGAGCCTCAAGGAGCAGGCCCGGCTGCTGTTGCGCAGCCAGGGCATTCCGGAGGACCAAATTCCCTGGCCCCTCAGGCCACGCCCCCGGCCGTCGAACTACGACCTCCAGGTCGACGCCGAAATCACCCGTCAGCAGGCGGCGGGGGGACGCAACCAGCGGGCGATGGAGCTGCACAACCTCACCGGCTACCAGGGCAAACCGATCAACTCCGCGCGGGCCATCCTCTACAGCCTGATGCCGCCCGGCTCGGTGATCAAGGTGCCTGACTCGCTGTGGGGAAGCGCCTTCTATGCCGCACTACTGACGGGGAGCGCCTTCCGCGGGGCCAGGGTGCTGTTCGTCGCACCATCACTCCGCTCCGCCCCGAGCTCCGGCTGGCCGGCGATGGGCCTGACCCATGACCTCTTCGCCCGGCTGATCGTGATGCAGCAGGCCTTCGGGCCGGAATTCCAGGAAGCCGGGGGCATGCTCAAGACGGGGATCTACAACCCGTCGATGAGCGTCGATGACGTGATCGGCCGCCTCACCGCGGCGTATTCCAACGGCCGCCGGACGCCGTTCCTGCGGCGACTGTTTCCGCTTGATTCCTCGGTGGATTCCGCCCTGGTCCAGATGGCCAGCATGGCGCCGCCGCGCCCCCAGGGCGACGTCTCCGAATTGGCCACGGTAGACAGCGTCCGCCCCAAGCTGCACCTCAAGGCCAACTTCTTCGCCTCGCGCGAAGGGTGGGACAAGCTCATCTCGAGCCCGGAGCTGACTCCGGTCTTCCAGGCCTACGTGGCCCAGCTGCTTCGCTCCGATTCGGGTGGCACGACCGAAGTGCGTGAGGCGGCCCAGGGGCTCTCCGCCGCCAGCCAGAAGCTGTTCGAGTCGTTCGACGGCCGGCTCACCGAGGAGGAAAGCGCGCGCGTGACCTATTATCTCCTCGTGGGGTCGGCCAACGAGGACTACCGCTCAATGTTCATGGATGGCGAGGCGTCGGTCCTGCTGTCGGGATGGTTCGGCGTGGTGGGCCTGCTCGACTTCACCCTGCTGGTCAACCTGAGTGTCTGGGTCGACGACCTCGACCTGCTCGACGCCCTCCTGCCGCCCCCGAGCGGAGTCCAGCGCCACGTGGCCAGGCAGGTCCGGCCGATGCTCTGAACCTGCGGTTCAGAAGGCCGGCTTGAAACTGAAACTCCAGCGGAAGGCCCACGGCGGAGCCCCCGGCCGGTCGAGGGCCAGCGACGGGCGGCTGATATAGAGCGGGAAATCGAATCGGAGCTGGAATGGAGTCCGGCCGATGCGGTTGTCGATCCGGATCCCGGCGCCCGCGTCGGCGACCCCCGCCAGGCCATTGGCGCCGGGTGCTAGGAGATCGCCGTCGGCCAGCGCACCATCGCCGAAGAGGGCCACCGAAATCCGCTGGGCGAGCCCGCCGCTCCCGCGCACGAGGTCCCACTCCAGCTCGGCACTCGCGCCGTAGCCCTGTCCGGCGCTCGACGACACGGCCAGCCCCCGCACCCCCGCTCCGCCGGGGTCGGTGTAATTGACCCCTTCTCGCGCCAGCAGCGCCCCCCGAGAACGCAGAAATGGGTTGTTCAGCTGCTGGTATGGGTCGGCGCCGGCCAGGTAGATCTGGCGCTGAAGGACCAGTGAATCGCCTGCCACCGTGGCTCCGGCGAAGAGGCGCGCGCCCAGATGGAGGCGGCGGGTCAGCTCCCGGCGGGCAGTGAGGGCGACCGTGATTCGCAGGTAGAGTTGATCGCCGATCGACTGGGCGGCGGCGGCGTTTCGATATTGCAGCCCACCGGCAATCGCGCCGGAGAGCCCGAGCTGCCAGCCCCCGGTTGGGGCCGTCATCCGGCCCGTTGCGGTCAGCTCGATCGTACCGGCATCGTCGTACTGAGTGGTGTCGACGTAGACCGGGGCCGTGACGGTCACCCAGGCCAGCGAGAGGCCGGCCGTGCGCTCGACGCGATCGGCCAAGCTGTGACGAAACGTCTTCTCGAACGCGAGGTCGGCCCCGGCCCGGCCCTCGCCCCACCGAACGCCGACCTGCTGGGAGATGCCCGTGGCCCGGAGCCTGACCGGGTTGCGCACCACCAGCCGGAGATCGGGATTGACTCGGCCGGAATCGGCGCCCCACCCGCTGCTGACGGCCAACCATGCCTCATTCAGGTCGAAGCGGTCGAGATAGTCGGTCCGGCCACGCAGGCCGAAGGTCCATCCGCCGGCGTCGTTGAACCAGACGGTCGGCGAAATGCCCAGCGTCTTGCCATTCCGGAGACTCCGGCGGGTGAAGTAGGTATCGAGGTACCGCGAGGGCGGAGGGGGCCGGTTGTTGAGCATGTTCCAGTCGTGGCTGCGGACCGAGGGGTCGAGGGTGATCCGCGACGGCCGCACGGGGGTCGTGAGCTCCAGCCGCTGGTCGACTTCGGGCCCGGTGGCCCGGGCCAGCTGGATCGTGTTGTTGAAGCGCACACCGGCATCCACCGGGAAGATCCCCAGCGCATTCCGGTGAATGTCCACCGTCGTGCGCCACCGTCCATCGCCGGCCGGCTCGACCCGCGACCCCTCCAGGGCGTAGTCGTAAAGCACGGTACCGTGGAGCCACTGGGCCGAGAGGGCGGTGAGATCGGCGCCCGACTGGGCAGCGGCCAGTGCCAGGAAATCCTCGCCCGTCGCGGGCCGGAGCCGGTAGTGCTGGTACCAGCTGCGAAGGATGGCGCGCATGGTCCCGTTGCCCCCCACGACGGTTCGCAGCTGGTGGAAGAAGAGTTCTCCCCGCTGGCCGACCATGGCGGCGGCGGTCTCCGTATCCCGGAACTGGTCCCGGGGTAGAGCAACCGGCTGCGAGAGGCCGTCGAGGTCCCAGTCGAGCACGGTACGCTCGAGCCGGGAGTACTCTTCCCGCTCTCCGAGCGCCTGGTAGTACGAGGCGAGCTGGAAATTCGTGAGCCCGTCATCGAGCCATCCGTCGTTCCACTCGTCGACACCGATCACCTCGGCCAGCCAGGTGTGCCCCAGCAGGCGAAGGATCTCGCTGCGGGTGGGGGGGGCCGCGATCGAGAGCATCGGCACTCCTGCTCCCGGTGCATCGAGTCCCTCGACCACCGTGGTCTGCGGCCAGGGGGAGAGTCCGAGGATTTCCGTCAGCCAGGCCAACGCGGATTCGGTCCAGCCGGTGGCGAGACCCGCGCCCCAGATCGTCTCGCCGCCGGAGCGGTACAGCACGCGGACCGCCCTCTCGAAGATGTCGCCTTCCTCGTAGCGGAACCCAGGACTCATCGCCAGGCCGAAATCGGGCACATTCTCGGCGTACCAGGCGATCGTCTTGCGGCCCGGCGCAGTGGCCGAGCAGGACGACGAATCGCCCACGACTCGCAGCGCGGCCGGATCCACGGGGGAGGGATACCAGTCCCGCTGATAGGACACCTTGCCGCCGGTGGGGAAGCGGGCGGATTCCCAGCCCGGATCACCGCAGAGCGGGACGCCGGTGGCGCCCACGACCTGGTCGGCCGCCAGGTCGAGCGTGACGAGGTAGGCGCTGAATCCACCCAACCGTTCCGCGCCGGGAAGGCGGGGGTGGTCGTGCCAGCCACGGGCGTCGTACCTGGCCAGGCGCGGGTAGGAGGCGGGAAAATCGAACTCCCGGCCTCGGCGCCCCGTCACCCCGGGGGCAGTCGAGGGGCGGGCCTCCCAGGTCATCGTGATGATGATCGTGTCGCCGGGCGCGAGCGGCTCGGCGAGGGTCAGATGAGCACTCGTGCTGTCAGGTGCGAATGGCCAAGTCAGTTCGGCCGGCCGGCCGTCGATCCCAACCTCGATGATACGGGTGAAGCCGAATTCGGCGGCGGGGCGGCGGTCCAGGCGAGCCGGGCCCCGGGCGGTGTCGGAGGCGGCCCATCGGGAGCCAGGGCGGTAGGCGTTGAGATCAAGCTGAAAGACCAGAATCCTCAGCGTATCCGGCGACTGGTTCCGGAACCGCACCTCCTGGCGCCCGCGAAGGAGCCCGGCGGTCTCGTCCAGTGTGGCGGCAATGTGGTAGGACGCCTCCTGCCGCCAGCCACGCGTGGTATCGGGGCTGGCCGCCTGGACGGCCATGAACAGCAGGAATAGTGGAGTCGAAGTCACGATCCGGCGACGCCGAAGGAACACGCGACGGGCGGCGCTGTCTGCGAGCCAAGCTACCACCCGGCGGGGACCGGCGCCAATGGCGCCGGCGACTATTGGTGCATGGCGGCGTGATGATCCATGCTTTGGAAGGCGAGGAACTCGTGGATCGCCGCGATCGCGACGGAGTCGTCGGACTGGATCCTCAATTCGCCGCCGCGGGGCAGGGTGTCGGTGCTGTACCGGATCCTGTCCCGGCGGGCGGCCATGACCTCGGTGCCGGGCACGATCATGGCGTGCACGAAGCCCGGCCACTGGAAGTCGCCCTGCGCAAAGGCCGCCGCGATCGAGGCGAGGTGGGCGCGAATGACCGCCGTGCCCGCGGAGTCCACACTGTCGCGCTGGAGGACGATGCGCCCGCCGTCGGGCAGCGGCTCGAACACGTGGTGCGAGGTGTACTGATCGACGCCCATCGCCACCTGCCCGCGAGCCTGGACCTCGGCGAATCGGGAGTCGGCCTTCGGCTCGCGTCCATGGCACCCGGCCAGGAGCAGGAGCGCGAACGTACTAGTAGCCAGGCTTCGGCAGGCAAGCATGGACGATGACCGAAGTGACAGTGGACTTGGGAGGCAACGTCTCGAGAAACGTGACGGTGACGCTGTCCGGCGGGCTGCCGGATGACCCGTACCAGGGCAGGCGGAAATCGAGGCCGCAGTACTGCGGCACCTGCAGGAACACCGCCAGCTCCTGCACAGACCCGGGAATCCCCATTAGGCCGGGGATCTCCAGGAATTTCCCCAGCTCGGTATCCACCCCGAGGCCCTCGACCGTCTTCCAGCGGTAGCTGGTGACCTGGATCTCCGTGATCCGGCCCCCGCTGTCGGCGATGGCTTCGATCACGTCCTTGTCCACCTTGAATCCCGACCACGTGCTCGGCGTGGGTGTCGTCGGGAAAGACCACGGTGTCACGAACGAGCTCGCACTGCGACTCGAGCTGGTCGAGGGTCGCACCGATCCTGATCGCGCCCAAGCCGGCATTCTCCAGGCGGGCGCCCGACTGGATGCCGCAGTCCCGGCGGCCGCCTCCCTGGGCCCCGAGCGGCGAGGCGGCGATGGTGGCGGCGAGGAGAATGAGTGCAGTGCGCATGGGCTCCTCAGTCGAGAAGTTCGCCGGTCACGCTGACACCGAGGTCGCGGAGCAGGCCGTCGTGGAGGTCGTAAATCCAGCCATGCACCACGAGCGGCTGGCGTCGCTTCCAGGCTGCACCCACAGTCCCGGAGGAGCAGACGGCGCGCACCTGGGCCACGACGTTGAGCTCGCAGAGGCGGCGCCAGCGGTCGTCCGGTGCGCCGAGGGCCGCGAGCTCCGCGCCGTGCTCCCGCGCCACCCCGCGCACCCGCTCCAGCCACGACTCCAGCGGGGGATCCATCGCGGGGCCCATCGCGGCCAGTACGCCGCCGCAGCCGTAGTGGCCGGTGACGATGATGTGGCGCACCCGCAGGGTATCCACGGCGTACTGGATCACCGACTGGGCGTTGGGGTCGCCGGGGGCAACGACGTTGGCCACGTTTCGGTGCACGAAGAGCTCGCCGGGAGCCAGGCCCACGATCTCGTTGGCGGGGACCCGGCTGTCGGCGCACCCGATCCAGAGGTATTCCGGCGCCTGGATGGCGCAGAGCCGCTCGAAGAACTCCGGATCCTTGCGCTTGTGGGCATCCGACCAGGCCCGGTTGTTGGCGAAGAGCCGGGCCAGCAGCGCGTCCTCGTTCACGGCAGGTATTCCGAGGCCCAGCGATTGGCGAAGTAGAGACCGACACCGGTCAGGATGGTGGACACGATGAAGGCGGTCATCGTCCCGAAGCGGGCGCCGAGCCACCACCCCACACCGCCGCCAACGGTGGCCCCCAGAAATCCGATCACCTTGCGCACGAGCGGGCTCCGGTCACTCGGTGGCGTTGCTGATCAGGGTAGCGTGCCATTCACCTTCGCGCTTGGTCATCCGGACCCGGGGCCACCCCAGGCCCTTGGCCGGCGTGGCAGTCATCATGGCAAAGGTGACGGCGGAGGCAGAAGTGGCGGCCTCGGAGCGCGCGACGCCGAGGGCCACGCAGCCCCGCCGCACCTTGCGCCAGGCGGGGGTGTCCCGGTCGCCGCTGCACACCTGCCAATCGCCAAGGCGAAACAGCTTCCCACCGGCAGCACCGGCCGGCAGGTAGCCGGCCGTCAGGAGCACCTCCTGCGGGCGATTGGCAGGCACGAAGAAGGCCGGCGGCTGGGCGGGAAGCAGCACCACCCGCGGTTCGACGACCAGGGTGTCGCAGGGAGCCGCCGTGGAACAGAGGGTGCCCCATCCCGAGGGGTCTTTGTCCCAGGGGGCGGCGAGCACTGCGGCGACGGCGGCCTGCTGCAGGTCGGCGGCGGTGATCGGAGTGGTGGTCGCGGCCGGCTTGGGCGGCGCCGCAGGAGCACGGCAGGCTAGGAGCAATACGGCGACGAGGAGTCGTGCGCTCGGGGGAGTTGTCATGGATGAAATGTACTCGATCCCCACTCGGCATTGGGGTGGCGCTTCCCTCCCGCTCGACTCCCGGACCTCCTCCCCTCCCCACGCCCCGGAGTCGCGGTCCAGAAGTGCCACCCCGTCGCCCGGGCCCTTTTGTCATTGCGAGGCCACGAAGCGAGCGCAGGGAGGCCTCGTTCGAAGCATCACTAGCCCAATCGCGCCTCCAGGTCGCGGCCGATCTGTTCAGGTGTGTCCTGCGGGGCGTAGCGCCGCAGGACCGTGCCGTCGCGGCCCACCAGAAACTTGGTGAAGTTCCACTTGATCGCGCTGCTGCCCAGCAGACCGGTCCGTGCCTTCTTGAGGTAGACCCAGAGTGGGTCGGCCCCGGGCCCATTGACCTCGATCTTGGCGAAGAGGGGGAACGTTACGTCGTAGTTGAGCGAGCAGAACTGCCGGATCTCGGCCTCGTCGCCCGGCTCCTGGTGCCCGAACTGATCGCAGGGAAACCCCAGCACCGCGAAGCCCCGGTCCCGGTACTGCCGATACAACGCCTCGAGTCCCGCGTACTGGGGCGTGAAGCCGCAGTGACTGGCGACGTTCACGATGAGCAGCACCTTCCCCTTGTACCCGGCGAGGGGGCGGCGCTGCCCGTCGATGGTGGTGACGGAAAAGTCGTAGATCATGTGGGTCGCGCCCCCATGCTTCCGGTTTGACACCCGGCACCCGGGCCGGGTTATCTTCGAATCAAGGCACACATTCCCGGTGTGCCGGCCACCCTTCAACCACCCCCCCAATGTTCAGCTCGCACGCGCCAATCCGCCCTGCCGGCGTCCTCCTGGCGGCCCTGGCCCTGGCTGCGCCGGCGGCCGCCCAACAGTCGAACGACGCCTCCAAGGCGACACCCGCCTGGGGCTTCGAGTTCACACCCTACCTCTGGATGGCCGACATCTCGGGCAACCTCTCGATGGGCCCCGCCTCAGCCAACGTCTCGGCCGACTTCGGGCAGCTGCTCAGCAACCTGACCTTCGGCTTCATGGGCACGTTTGAGGCACGTCATGGGCGCGCCGGCCTGCTGGTCGACGGGATCTACATGAATGTCTCGGAGAGCGACACTGTGGCCCCCACGGGGTTCACCAGCTCAGACCTCCGCATGAAACAACAGCTCTATACCCTGGAGGCCACGTACCGGATCCTCAAGGGACGGGTGCCGGTAGACCTGGTCGGCGGGGCGCGCTACGCCTGGATCAACACCGACCTGTCCCTGAGCGGACCACCGCTCCCGGATCGCAGCCAGTCCGCGACGCTCGACTGGTGGGCCGGCGTCATCGGAGCCCGGGTCCAGGTTCCCTTCGGCAAGTGGTCGCTCGTGGGCTACGGTGACTACGGCGGTTTCAACGGCGATTCAAACAGCCAGTGGCAGTTGATCGGCGGAGTAACCTACTCGCTGTCCCGCGTGGTGGTGCTCAAGGGTGCCTACCGGTACCTGAACATCAAGTACACCAAGGATTTCTTCGCCATGGACGTGAGTTACGGCGGCCCCGCCATCGGCATCGGCTTCAGGTTCTGACGCCATCGCCCGACTGCCGGGTCACTCCACCCGCGAGGCGGGGTGGTCCGGCAGCCGCCAGACATAGCGCACCAGCACCGCCGCGAGCACCGCCGCCCCCAACGACATGATGCCCGCCAGGATCCAGCCGAGCACCTTCCCCCCGATAGCGGCGACCCCGTAGGCAATCAGCCACTGCCAGGCGAGGTTGGACAGAGCCCAGACGAGGAAGAGGTATCGGGCCCCTTTCCACCCCCGCCAAAGCCCTCCCGCTGCGCCGAACGACAACACCCCGATCAGCAGCAGTAGCCAGGTAATCGGGAAGGTCCGCCCTCCGGCACCGGTGGCGCGGAACAGTTGCAGGGCCGACAGCAGCGACCCCACGCCGATGATCACCAGCAGAAAGAGCACGAGGCGGAGGCCCGTCGGCGGGGGCGTCACTCGGGCCAGACCTTGTTCTGTCGAAGCCAGAGGAGGCGCGCAGATCCTGTCATCGCGCGCTCACTCCAGCGCCGCCAGCCCCGCACGCGCCACCTCGGCATCCTGGGTCGATTGCATCCCGGACACGCCGATGCCGCCGATTACCTGCCCGTCCTTCACGATCGGGATCCCACCCTCCAGCGCGATCATGTAGGGCATGGTGATCAATCGCAGGCCCATGCCCCCAGCGGCGATGGCCTCCTCGAATGCCTTGGTCGGTCGCCTGAAATTGACCGCGGACTCGGCCTTGGCGATGGCGACCGCCACACTGCCGAGCTGAGTGTGATCCAGCCGGTGGAACATCAGCAGATGACCGGTGCTGTCCACGATGGCGATGGCCATCGGCCAGCTGTTCTTTGCCGCCTCACGCTCGGCACCGTCCATGATTCGCTTTGCGGCGGCGAGGGAGATCGGGGGGCCGTAGGGAAGAAAAGGTCATGAGTCGTGAGTCGTGAGTCGTGAGCAAAGGGTCGAAGGTCAAAGGTCGAAGGTCGAGTGTACACTAGTCCGTCGCTGGTGGGAGTTTCACTCCCTCGAGGAAGAACGCGGCCAGGGCGGCCCGGCCGTCGAGCCCCGCCTTTTCATAGGCGGCGGCGGCGTGCTGCCGCACCGTGCGCTCGCTCCGGCCGGTCTGGGCGGCGATTTCCTTGTGACTGTTTCCCTTGAGCACCAGCAACGCCACTTCACGCTCCGCCGGGGTCAGCCGCCAGGTGGCAAACTGCTTGTCGACCGCCTCCCCGAATCCTGCCAGCGCCCGCTCCGCGCCGGCCCGCCAGGCGTCCCGCTCGGCCTTCCGCTCGGTGAGCGACCGGCGAAGTTCCGTCCCTTCCCGATCGGCCCGGCGCCACCCCCGCCAGAGCCAGGTGGCCGTCAGCGCCGTGGCCGTCACGATCGAGAGCTCGTACAGCACGTGAAATGTGGCCCATTGGGCGGGACGGTCGAGCACGAGGTCGATCGCCGCGCCGAGGGCGATGACCCCCAGGAGCACCGCGAGGGGGAGGCGAAGCCGGTTCTCGTTCAGATCGTCCATGTCAGGCATCCGGCGGATGTCGGATAGCGGCGTAACGGCGTGCAATCGGGCCAGATAGGTCATCTGTCGGATTGTGGGACACCCCCGTTCGGTGACATCGTGTGGCCAGCATCACCTGACCACCATCACCCGAGGAGTCCCAGCATGTTGCCCGACCCGCTGCACCCCGCTGTCGTTCATTTTCCGATCGTCTTCATGTTTCTCCTGCCGGTGGCCGCGATTCGGGGCGCTCTGGGCCATCGGCCGCGGGCGGAAGATCCTCTCCGCCTGGGCCTTTCCCGTCGTGGCCGCAGCCGCGCTCGCCGGCAGCGCCTGGGCCTCCGTGGAAACCGGCGAGAGCGTCTCGGACGGCGCCGAAAAGGTCGTCGGTGAGCAGCGGGTCGAGTCGCACGAGGAGGCCGCCGAGCGCTTCCTGCTGCTCTCGACCGGCGTCCTCGTCATCATGGCGGCTGGGTTTGTGCGCGGCAACATCGGCCGCACCGCCCGGACCGTGGGCAGTGTCGCCGCCCTGGGGCTAATCATAGCCGGGTACCAGGTCGGGCACTCGGGGGGCCAGATCGTGTACGGTGATGGAACCCAGCCCGGCCTGACCGGCGTGGCCGCCCGCGAGGGCGGGCAAGCGGGAGGGCGGGAAGGCGGGATCGCGCAAGGCGACTCCCTGGCGCCCGCCAGAGACCGGGACGATTGAGACGACGGCTCAGCGCGTCTTGATGAAGGTCCCGTCCTGCAGTTCGCTCACGGCCTGGCGCAGCTCCTCGCGGGTGTTCATCACGATGGGGCCGTACCAGGCCACCGGCTCTTCCAGCGGCTGGCCGCTGACCATCAGGAAGCGGATGCCCTCGGGGCCGGCGTTGACCACCACCTCGTCGCCCCGGTCGAAGAGGATGAGCGAGCGGTTGCCGTGCTCGGGCGGGGTCCGGGTGGTGGCGCCGTCGACCCCCTCGGTCAGCACTCCCTGCGGGGCCGAGGCGTCGCGAAAGGTGCCGGCGCCGTCGAAGACGTAGGCAAAGGCGTGCCGGGTTGTTTCCACCGGCAGCACCTTGCGGCGGCCAGGCGGCACCCAGACATCGATGTAGCGCGGATCGGCCGCCACTCCCTCGACCGGCCCGGTCTTGCCCCAGAAGGACCCGGTAGATCACCCGGACCCTGGTGCCGTCGTCGTCGACGATCTCCGGAATGTCGCTGGCGGCGATGTCCTGGTAGCGGGGGTCGGTCATCTTGAGCCGGCTGGGGAGATTGGCCCAGAGCTGGAAGCCGTGCATCCGTCCCTGCGGATCGCCCTGCGGCATTTCCTGGTGCATGATGCCGCTGCCGGCGGTCATCCACTGCACGTCGCCGGCACCAAGGGAGCCCTGGTTGCCCAGGGAGTCACCGTGCTCGACCGAGCCGGCGAGGACGTAGGTGATCGTTTCGATGCCCCGGTGCGGATGCCAGGGGAAGCCGGCCCGGTAGGCGTCGGGGCGGTCGTTGCGGAAATCGTCGAAGAGGAGGAAGGGATCGAACTCCTCCGTCTTGCCGAAGCCGAAGGCGCGGTGGAGCTGCACACCGGCGCCCTCGATGGTGGGCTGGGACTGCGAAACCTGCTTGATGGGGCGGATCGACATCGCGACCTCCTGTTCTGGACCACCAATTTAACGATGCCGTCGACCCTGAAGTTCCGCTCGCGTGGTCGCGTGACGGTCAGGAAGAAGGCGGGCGGCCCTTTCGGACCGCCCGCCTCATTCACAAGCAGTGAACTTGCTTCAGCTCATTGACTCGGCTGGCCGGATTTCTTCATCTCGTCCAGGATGCCACTCAGGTTGTAGGTCTCCGGTGCCTGGAGTGGCGGGTACTTCTGATATGTCATGAGTTCTTTTTCCCACAACAGCTGGCCAAGGGGCAGCATGTTCCAATCGTACAGATAAGCCGTTACAGGGGCGGCGATCGCGCCTCCCAGCCCCATGAACGACTTGGGGTCGTCGAGCCCGCCGGAGATCTCGAAGGGATCCCGCATGATGTTGTCGATCATCGTCCAGCTGTAGGTGATCTTGCCCTGCAGCGCCCCTGACGGGGAGGAGGGGGTCATCGTGTAATACATCTTCCAATTCTTGTACCGCACCGCCGACGGGGTCGAATTCGAGTAGTAGAAGAAGACATTGCGGGCGGAGGTGTCGCTCTGGCCGGTCAGGTAGGCGATCTGGTCGACGCCGTCCAGGGTCGTCTTGACGATGCCGGGATACTTGCCGGCCTCGATCACGTGCTTGAGCGAATCGCCCTTGGGCCCGCCGGCAATGTCCACGAGCGTCGGCAGCCAGTCGAGCGAGGCGAAAATGCCGTTCTTGACGGTGCCCGCCTTGATGTGCCCCGGCCAGCGGACGACCATCGGGGCGCGCATGCCTCCTTCCCAGGTGGTCAGCTTGCCGCCCTTGAAAGGAGTCACGCCGCCGTCCGGGTAGGTGATGACCTCGGCGCCGTTGTCGGTGGTGAAGACGACGATGGTGTTGTCGAGCTGGCCCATCTCCTCCAGCTTCTTGAGGACGTAGCCGATATTGTCATCCATCTGCTTCATGCCGGCTTCGTTGACGCCCCAGTCCTTGCCCCCGGGCTCACCCACCATGGCCAGGTACTTTGGCGAGAGCACGGTCGTGATGTGCATGCGCGCCGGGTTGTACCAGACGAAGAATGGCTTGCCGGTCTTGGCCGGATCATTGCGGCCCAGGAAGTCGATGACGTGCGAGGAGATCTCCTCGTCCACCGTCTTGGACCGCTCCAGGGTGAGCGGACCCTCGTCCTTGCAGCTCTGGTTGGCCTCCGTGCCATCCGACGAGGTGCACAAGATCACCGGCCGTGGCGGCATGAGGCAGTTGGTGGTGGCGGCATCCACGGCGCCCGGGACATCGGGGAGTCCCTTGATCGGCACGGCCTTGCAGGGCGGCGCGAATGTTTGCAGGGTCGGGGTCTTGTTCAGGTCGGGGAAGCTGACTCCCTGCATGGCATCGAGGTGGTAGAGGTAGCCCCAGAATTCCTGGAAGCCGTGTGCGGTGGGGAGCGCCTGGGGGTTGTCGCCCAGGTGATTCTTGCCGAACTCGCCGGTGTTGTAGCCGAGGTCGTGGAGGAACTTGGCGAGGGCGGGCGTGCCGGGTCGCAGCCAGGACGGACTGCCGGGCAATTGCGGCGGGATCATGCCGGTCCGGAGCGGGTGCATGCCGGTGAAGAAGGCGTTGCGCCCCGAGGTACAACTCTGCTCGGCGTAGTAGTCCAGGTACATCGAACCCTCGTTGCCGATCCGATCGATGTTCGGGGTCTCCCCGACCATCAGGCCGCGGTGATAGATGCTGGGCTGCATCCACCCGATGTCGTCACCCATGATGAACAGGATGTTGGGCTGCTTGGTCTTGGTCTGGGCGTGCAGGTTGGCGGAGTGCACCAGCGCCGACACCGCCAGCAAGGCGGCGCCGATCCGGAAAGAACGTGTTCGCGGCATGATTCTTCTCCTGTGGGTGATGACTGCCTGCAGACTTTCGGACCCTGCCGTACGAGCTCGTCGCGCCGGCTCGGCCTGGTGCGGCCTGGCAAGGCTTCGTAGGGGGAGTACGGACCAATAAACTATAAATGATTCTTGGACGATTGCTTCAAGTGCGTAACAGCCCCGGGACCGGCGTTGGTGACTCGATCGTGCCTGATTTTGATCCAGGGGATGGTGCGGAGGAGTGCGGCAGGGGTTCCGAGGATCAGGGACCCCGGGTCTAGGGATCCCGACCGATCTGCTGGTAATACTTCACGATGCCATCGTGAGCCCCCGCCCGGGTGTAGACCTCGGTGCGCCCCGACGCGAGCACTCGCTTCCAATCGTCCTTCATGCCGATCACGACTCACACCTGCTTCGACGCCTGGTCATGCAGCGCCTGGGTGAACGCGCCAACCTTCGTGTCGCCGGACTTCCTGGCGGCCAGCCCTCGCGAGGCCAATGCCGCGAAGACGTAGGCCCCGCCGAGGGCGCCGAAGCCCTTCCAGAAGTTTTCCCACGTTACTTCGCCGGCGCCGAGCTTCATGAGGTGACCGCCAGCCAGGTACAGGTGCAGAACCGCGACGATCAGCGCGGCCACGGGGTGAAACACGAATCGGGGCAGGGGAAGCCTCAATGGAACAGCTCCACGGTCTCGAACGGCGTGGCCGACCAGGGTCGGAACCGATTGAGCGTGAACTTGGTCGGCTGCCCCGGTTTCACATCCACCAGGACGTAGTTGTACTCCTCCTTGGGCGACTCACCCTTCCAGTACAGGTCGGGCGGGTAGTCCGCAGCCACGGTGACGTGGGTCCGGCCAGGGAGGATCGGATCCTGTTCCGCCCCGCCGCCGCCGAGCAGCAGATACTTGACCCCATCCACCTGGTAGATCTCGGTGGTGTGCACGTGACCGTTGAAGACCACGATGTCGAGGTCCTTGGCGTAGGGAGCGATCGTCTTGTGGGGGCTCTGGCTGTCTGGGATCGCACCCATGCCGGAGCGGGCGAACACCGGGCTGTGGAAGGCGATGAAGACCTTCTTGATACCCTTGGCCTTGGCGCCATCCAGCCACGCCTTGAGTTGCGTCATCTGCGCTTCGTAGGGCGGCCGGGTGGCCCCCCAGGAGGTGGGCTGGCGGTAGTCGTACGCGCCGGTCCAGAGGAAAATGAACCGGACATCGTGGTAGTCGAAGGTGTAGATCAGCCGCTTGTCCGATACGCCGAACTTCTTCAAGTAGGGAAAGGCAGCCAGCAGCCCCTCGATATCAGAGTCGGCCCAGACCTCGTGGTTGCCGACTGCGGGAAACACCCGGCCGGGGAGGCCGGCGGCCGCCATCTCCGCGGATGGCGGGGGGAGCTTCTTGATGACCTCCTTGTTGACCAGCGACCAGTACGGGTTGTCGGAGGGCTTCGTGCCCTGGTTGCCCCACCATACCATGTCGCCGGTGTTGACGATGAAGCTGGCCCGCCCGGCCCGCACCTCTCGCACGACTTCCTTCGCCACCCATTCACCTCCCTGCAGCCGGAACATCGTGCGCCGGACCCCCGGCATCAGCTTCACGTCCTCGACCGAGGCTTCCGTGACCCACCCCTTGTCGAACGAGAGTGTGGTCACCTCGCTGGCGGTCATGAACGGCATGACCATCTGGACCAGCTCGTGGGTGGTCGGGTCATACGTCAGCTGGACATCCTTCTCAACCACCGATTGCGAAACCTTCTCCGGGAGCACGAGAGCGAAGATGTTAACCATCAGCTGTCGAGCCTCTGCCTCCTCGGATTCGTGGTACGGCAGGTACATCATCGACCGCGAGTCGCCATACACGGTGAACGAGAAGCCGGCCTTGGCAGGGGGTGCTGCCTGGGCGAGCGTCAAGGGCGTCTGAAGTGACAGCGCGGCGGCCGCCGTGAGCAGGACGGAGCAGGCGTTCACAGCATTCCTCATCGTCGTTCTCCTCGAGTTCCAGGTCAGGCGGATCCGCAGGCAACAGGAAGGCCCTCTCTTCTCCTTGCTGCGTCCACAAGAGAGCCAGAAGCTCCGCTTCACTCGGCGGCCAGATTTTCCAAAGTAGCCACTCCGCGGCCTCATCGCTGGACGCGCAGTGAGAGGAGCGTCAAGTACTTTTCGCTTGGTGCAGTCTAGGGATCCTGGCCGACTTGGTCATAGTACCGGACGATGCCATCGTGGGCCCCCGCCCGGGTGTAGACGTCGGTGCGCCCCGAGTCGATCACGTCGGCGATGACCCCGGCCGCCTCCTCGGCGCTCTGGGATTCGGGCAGCTGCCGGGAGTCGGGACCACCGTGCAAGGCGTTCCTGCCGAACTCGGTCCGCACCACACCAGGCGAGACCAGCGAGATGACGATGCCCGGGTGGGTGGCCTTGAGCTCATCGCGGAAATTGGCGGTCAGTGCGTTGAGGAAATGCTTGGCGCCGGTGTAGGCTGCGCGGAAGGGCACATACGGGACCCGGCCCAGCAGCGAGGAGATGTTGACGACCTGACCCTTGCCCTGCGCCTTGAAGTGGGGCAGCACCTCCTGCATGCCGTAGAGCGCCGACTTCACGTTGACCTGCAGCATCAGGTCGAGGTCCTCGTCGGTGAGCTGCGAAGGCGACCGGGTGATGCCCTGGCCCACGTTGTTGACCCAGACGTCGATCCTGCCAAAGCGCACCAGCGACTCGGCCACGACGCGCCGCACGTCGTCGCGCCGCGTCATGTCGCCCACGATGGCGAGCGCATTCGATCCGCACTTCGCGGCGACCGCGGCGAGCGCGTCCTGCCGCCGTGCCACGAGCACGACCGAAGCACCCCGTGCCGCCAGTACCTGGGCTAGCGCCGCGCCGATGCCGCTACTCGCACCGGTCACGACAACCACTTTGTCCTGCATCGCTGCCTCCTCCTTGGAAACTTTCACTTTTTGTGCTTCAGCTTCGGCGCCGCGGAGGGACGCTCAAGCTCTCTGATACTCCGGCCCTCTGCGGATGACTCGATCAGCGCCTTCAGCCGGCGGAGTTGTGTATCAGGGCGCTTGGCGCTCATGACCCGATAGATGCAAAGGCGGCGATACCCCGGGGGCCGCCCCTGGAAGTGCGCCCACGCGGCCGCATTGGCGCGGAACTGCCTCTCGTATTCCGGCGCCAGCTGCATTGCCGCTCGCTCGAAGGAATAGATGCCGGTACGGGATTCCTCCCGCGCCTCGAAGACCGCCAGGCCGGCCGGTGTCATGCGACCCCCCCGGATCAGCACCTCGACCTTGGCCACGTTGACCCGGCTCCAGATGCTGCGCGGCTTCCTCGGAGTGAACCGTACGGTGAAGCTGACCTCGTCATGGCTCCGGCGCACGCCGTCGATCCAGCCAAAGCAGAGCGCCTCGTGCAGCGCCTCGGTGTAGGAGATCCCCTGGGCCGACGCACTGACCTTGAAGCAGCGGACGACCAGCTCCGTCGATGTCCGGTGGCCGCGTGTCAGCCAGGCGCGAAAGGCCGCCGCGCTCCGAAAGGTACGGGGAGATGGCACCCCGGCCTTCCCGGGTGGCATCAGCCCTTCATGCTCCGGCGGATGCGGAACAGCGATGCCCGCTCACCATCCAGGTCGAAGTCCCGCTCGTAGCTCATCCCCGATTTCCGCAGCACGTGCTGAGAGGCGCGGTTGTCGGGGTGGGTCACCGCCACGATGGAATCGAGACCGACACTCCGGAACCCGTGATCGAGGCAGGCGGCCGCTACCTCCATTGCGTAGCCTTTACCCCAGAGCTCGGGGTAGAACCCGTACCCTGTCTCCACTTCGTTCTCCCCCTCCACCAGGAGGTGGCGGAGGACGCCGATACCGGCCATCTCGCTCCGGCCCAGCTCACGGAGCACCCACACGCCGTAGCCATGCTGGTCCCAGTGCCGCAGGTTGCGATCGAAATAAGCTGTGGTCTGCTCCGGGGTCCGGACCCCCCCGATGTACCGCATCACGTCGGGGTCGGTCTGGAACCGGCGCATCTCGGTCGTGTGCCCGGCGGTCAGGCGCTCGAAGGTGAGCCGCGCGGTGGCAAAGGCCTCGAGGGCGCTCATCCCTTGCGCCCCGGCGAAGGGGCGGTGGGCGCCAGCGCCGCGGCGATCCTCTGCACCGTGGCGACGCCCCGGACGGTGGAGCGCCCGCCGATGGCCCGCTCCAGGGCTACGTTGGAAAACGTCGACTTGCCCTGCCCGCCGGCGTGACAGCCAGTAGAGCTCGCGGCCGTGAAAGTGGAATTCGTCGAAGGACGTCTGCAGCGAGAGCACCCTGGCCTGCTGGCCGCGATCGAGGGACTCGGCCAGAAAGGCGACGTTGAGGACCTCGCCTCCGCGACTTGCGCCGGCGTGAAGGGCGTGTGGGCCGCAATCGCCGCCACCTCTCCGTCGGTGCGGACGAAGGTGGCGACCTCGAACCCCAGCGCCTCCTCGAGCCGCCGCTCGATCTTCCGCTCCAGGCGCATCGAGATCACTCGCGCGGGTCGCGAAGGCGACGTTGCCGCTGGCGATGAAGGTCGTGACGTCCCGAAGGCCGAGCTCCGAGAAGTGGCGTCGGAGCGACCTCCATCCTGACGGTGTGCCCACCGACGTTGATGGCGCGCAGGAAGGCGACGTAGCGGCCCATGGACGGCGGTGGGCTAGTCGCCGAGGGAGAAGTCCACGGTGCTGACCACCCGCACCGTCTTGACGATCTGGCTGCCCTCGCCGATGCCGGGCCCCTGGTCGCGGGGCAGGATCTCGAAGACCCCCTGCGAGGCCCGCCGGATTCCGCCGAGGACGCTCTTCGAATCGCGGGCGAACTGCTCGGCCGATTCCCGGGCCCGCGCCGTGGCCTCGGCGATCATCGCCGGCTTGAGCGCGTTGAGGCCCGTGAAGGCGAAGGTCGGTCCGCCGGCACCGTACTCCTCGCCGGAGGAAAGCACGATGCCCGCACCCACCAGCTCGCCCACCTGCTGGCTGGCCGCCAGGACGACGTCGGGCTTGTCCGACCGCACCATGATCACCTGGCGGATCACGTAACGGTTGGCGACACTGCCCTGCTGGTACTGGTTGGCGGCCGCGTCGGAGACCGAGAAGCCCTGCAGCTCGACCTGCGTGGTGTCCAGCTGGTGCCGGGCCAGGAAACCCATGACCAGGGCCACCTGGTTCCTGAGCCGGGTGTGGGCCGCGCCGAGGTCGTTGTCGGCCACCACCACCCGGAGGGGCCAGAAGGCCACGTCGGCCCGGGCCTCGCGCTCCGAGATGCCCTTCACGGTCACGTAGCGTTCGGTCTGCCGGCCCCGGGCGAAGCCGTGGCCGATGGCCACGCCCCCGAAGCACGCCGGCGGCTGCCAGTACCAGGCGCTGCAGATACATCGGGTCGAGGCGTCTGATAGTCATCGGCTGATTCTCCGTGAAGCCGCTCTTGCCTCGAAGGTATCGGGCGTCGGCCGTGGATCCAGGCGGTCGTCCGGGTGTCGCGACCACCAGCAGGTCGGCGAGGGGGTGAACCGCATCGGCTCCACCGCCCTCCACCTGCGCTTCCGAACCAGTGGTTTCGACCATGCGGGCGACCAAGTTCAGGTGCCCGGCCATTTTCACGCCGCGGCGGTCCGTTTCGGCAGGGTCCCGTACCGCTGGGTGAGGAACCCGACGATCAGGCCCACGAGAGATCCGGGGATGAGGATTTCCCAGAAATACTGCTTCCCGGTATTGGGGTCCGTGCCCATGGCAAACGGCAGGGCGAAGAGGGCGCCGAGCACGAGGCCGACCAGGAGCCCCGCACCGAGATTGCTGACCCGGCGCGAGAACCAGCCGATGAGGGCGCCGGCGACGAGCCCCTTGGCCATCGACCCAAGTACAATTCCCAGGATCTGCGGCGCCACCTCCGGCGCTGATACGAGGGCGGTCAGGCCGTCGGCCACGCCCAGTGCTCCACCTGCCACGAGTCCCAGCAGCGGTTTGTTCACGGCGCTCTCCTCAAGTGTGATGGAAGGCGCCCCGATGGCGACCTCCGCAATTGGATTAGGCGCCCCCGCAGCAGTCCTTTAGATGCCGCGCCAGAGCAGGATGGTCACTCGGACCACTGCGTAGGCCAGGAGCAGGAGGATTAGGACCTCGTTGCGGTGGTAGAATCTGCTGGCCCGTTCCACCAAGCTCTCCCGGTAGGCCAGTACTCGCTCCCCGTCGAGCCAGCGCCGGAGATCCTCGGCCAGGCGATCGGCGCCGGTGTATCGAACTTCGGGGTCGAGCGCTGTCGCGCGGTCGATGATCGCGGCCAGCGGCCGGGGCACCGCCTGGCCCGACTCCCGAAGGACGGCGCGGAGGATCGCTCCCAGTCCGAACACGTCGGCGCGTGCATCGACCCGGGCCGAGTGCCCTGCCGCCTGCTCTGGTGCCATGAAACCGGGGGTGCCGATCGCAGCTCCGTCGGCAGTCTCGAGTCCGGAAGCCGCGATGGTCCTCATCTTCCCGGACGCTTCCGGCTCCGGGGCCACCGATTTGGCGACGCCCCAGTCCAGTACGAGGGCCTCACCGAACTCGCCGATCATGATATTGTCCGGTTTGAGATCGCGGTGGATCACACCGCGCGCGTGCGCAAAGGCAACGGCATCACAGACGCCCAGGAAGAGTCGCAGCAGGTCACCGCGACCGACCCGCCGGGCGTGCTCGTCGAGACGGACGCCACGCACCAGCCGCATGACATAGTACGGACGGCCGTCCTCCATGCGTCCGCGATCGTGAACGGTCACGATCCCGGGGTGTTCGAGCCTTGCCAGGAGCCGGGCCTCGCGGGCGAGGCGCTCACCGCCCACCGTTTCGTCGGCGTCGACCGCGAGGACCTTGAGCGCCACGTCTCGGTCAAGTTCCAGGTCGTGGGCCCGGTAGACGGCGCCCATCCCTCCCCTGCCCAGCAGGGGTCCGACCTCGTACCGCGGCCCCGCGGCCGGTGCCTCCAACGCCGCGCGCAACCGTCCCACTGCCGCGTTGGACAGAGTCATGGCAATTCGACACCCAGCATGGCGCGGGCTTCGGCGCGGAACTCCGCCTCGGATCCCGTCAGCGCCCTAAGCGCCTGCAGGACGTGTGTCCTGAATCGAGGCCGGGCCCACGCCAGATAGTTGGTGACCTGGGTCGCCGGGAGCCCGAACCGGGTCGCCAGCTCATCATAGCTGGGTGGATCGCCCGACTCGGCTCCCTCAACCTCGCGAGCCATGAACACCTCCCAGGTGGCCTGGCGACCGACCGCCGAACACTCCTCTTGCAGCCCGTCGAGCGCCAGCGTGAGAATGCTGCGCACCCACTCGCGGTCGAACAGCCCGTCGACCTCCGGGTCAGTGACCGGGGCGGTCGCGACATCAATCGGAACATGGATCACGCCGCCACCGCGCTTGAGCCGTTGCGCGGCTTCGTGCGCGGTACTGGCGAACGCGGCCAGGCAGCTGCGAAGGAAGGTCCGGAACCGCGCCCGGGACGGATCGTATCGCTGCAGCCACTCCTTGGCCAAGGCCTGGGTCAGAAAATCATGGGCCAAGTCCTCCGCGTCCGCCGGCTCCAGGCCAAAGCGGTGGCGGAGGACCGCGATGATCGGGCCCCGGTAGACCTCCATGACGAATTCTGTGGCCCGGGCCCGCGTCGGCTCATCGGAGCTTGCGAGCGCATCGACCGCCGAACGATGAGTATCGGGAAAGAGAGGCACACGCCAACACTGCAGCCGGTCTGTTCCGCGCGCTAGGCCCTTTCCCTGGCCTGGTGGAGATTCTCCCTCATCATGACCAGTTGTGCTGCAGGCGATATCGCCATCGGGAAATGTCTCCTGAACAGTGGATACCGACCCATTAGGCGCCGGTGGGGCGTGCCTTTAGCTTGACTCCGATTTCACTGCGATGCGGGCGCCGGCCGATACTTCGGTGTCGACTTGCCGATGAAATACCCGATTGCACCGCCAATGAGCGCTCCAATCAGGCCGGAGCCGATGGTGGCTCCGGTGCAGCTGGAGCCGCCCCCTCCCGCGGCGGGCTCGGCACCGCCCTGGCAGACCTCGTGCCCCAGCCAGGCACCCAGGGCGCCCAGCAGCACGCCTCCGATCAGCGCCCCCTCGACCCGGTGATCGCCCGAGCGCACCCGCGCCGTGTCGGCGGTGAATGGCCCCGGGAATACCGCACTGGACCCGGCGGCCAGCTGCCAGCTTGCAAACTGCGAGGGTGCCAGCCGCTGGGCCTGCGCCGGAACCGCGGCGCCCAGCATTATCACCACGGCCACCATTCGTGGAATCGGACCCATCGCACACCTCTCAGGTACGACTGCCCCCGCTGGCCCCGGCCCGCCGGCTGGCGAAACGCCGGAGGACGACTCCGTAGACTGTCCCGTTGATCACCACGACCAGGAGTCCGAGGACGAGCTGGATCGAGGCGGTCAACCCTGAGGGATAGAGCACCGGCAGGAGATAGTGCTCGATGAAGCCGCCGGCGTAACCGGCCTGGCCCCCGAGCCGCCTCAGCGCCTGTTCCCATGGAGTGAGCGGACAGATCCAGCCGGTGAATTCGATGATCGCTCCCCACGCCGCGGCGGGAAGGTGCACCCAGGCCAGGCGTGGATGGCGAAGCACGAGCAGGCCGCCAAGAACGACGAAGAGCACGTACCCGAAGTGCGCGACCACCAGGAGGTCGGCCAACAAGCGGTACCACATCGCTCACTCCTGACTCGGATAGAAAACGGGGGCCCACCCGGACCCCCGCATTTTGCGACCTCTCCGACCTTTCCGACCTCTCCGACCTAGTCGACCAGTCGCAGGGGCATCACCAGCGCCATGAAGCTCGCCGGGTCATTCCAGCCCACCGGCTCGCAGGTTGCCGCGCGCTCCGGCCCCTTGAACGTCATCCGGATCTCGTCGGTCGGGATGTACTTGAGCACCTCGAGCAGGTAGGAGGCGTTGAATCCGATTTCCAGCGGCTCGCCCTCGTAGGTGACGGTGACCTCCTCCTGGGCTTCGCCCAGGTCGGGCGTCTGCACCGAGAACTTGCAGCTGCCGTTGGACAGCGCCACCCGGATCCGGTGGGTCTGGTCGCTGGCCACGATGCTCATCCGCCTGAGCGCCGAGATGAACGTGGCCTTGTCCATCGTGGCCACCTTGTCGTTTTCCCGGGGGATGACCTGCTCGTAATTGGGATAGGGTCCCTCGATCAGCCGGGTGTAGACCTGGGTGCTCGCCGAGCGGAAGCCGAGGTGATTCTCGCTGCGGGCGATCTCGATCTCGTCCTCCGACTTGAACAGCCGGCGGATCTGGTCGAGCGCCTTGGGGGGGACGATGAGATCGGCCTGGCCGGCGGTGCCCTTGGCGGGGACATCCATCCGGGCCAGGCGGTGACCGTTGGTGGCCACCATGCGCATCCGGTCGGCCCGGAGCTCCCAGAGCACCCCGTTGAGAATTGGCCGGCTCTCTTCGGTGCTGGCGGCAAAGGCGACATGCCCCACGAGCTTCTGCACATCGCCGGCGACGCACTTCCAGCCGGTTTCGAACTTGACACCGGGGAAGGCCGGGAACTCCTCCCGGGGAAGGCCCAGCAGCTTGAACTTGGAGCGGCCGCACTCGATGACGACCCGCTGCTCGCCCGAGGTCGTGATCCGGATCGCCGCGGTCGGCAGCTCGCGGACGATCTCGACCAGCTTCTTGGCCGGGAGGGTGACCGCTCCCTCCTGGTCCACCGACGCCGGTACCACGGTCGTGACCGCGATATCGAGGTCGGTACCGGAAAGCCGGATGCCGTCCTTCGTGGCTTCGACCAGGATGTTGGCCAGGACGGGCAGTGTCGTCTTGGTGGGAACGACGGCCGCGACCGCGACCAGTCCCTCCTGAAGCTGCTCTCGCGTAATGGTGAACTTCATGCCGCTCCTCGTGAGGCTGATAGAACTACAGCTTATCTATATATAAGACTAGTAGTAGCAGTAGAGGGTCTGGATATGTGGACCCAAACCGCAACTCGAACACCAGTCACGCCCTAACCCACTTGGGTCATGTCGAGCGATTGTGGGGGAGCGGGATAACCCGGGGAAACTCCCGCCACTTTGTCCAGAACGCCAACGGCTTCAACGCCTCGTGGGGAAATCAGTCTCCACACAGCTCGTGCCGCACGGTCTCCACTCGCTCGCGAAAGGCGCGGTCACGGGCCATTTGGCGTTCGACCTTGTCCACACTGTGAATCACCGTGCTGTGATCGCGGCCGCCGAAGGCCTGGCCGATTTCGACGAGTTGCATTTCGAGAACATTGCGAGCCAGGTACATCGCAATCTGCCTCGGCACGGTCAGGCTCTTGATCCGGGCCTTCGACCGCAGGCCGTCGGGAGTGACCAGCCAGCGCCGGGCCACGACCTCCTGGATCTTGTCGATCGAGGGCATCCGGCGGGCGGCCGTCGCGGCGTCCTCCTCCGGCGGCCGGATCTTGTCGGCCAGGGCCTCCCGGGCCAGTTCGATCGAGACTTCTCGATGCTTCAGGCTGGCGAAGAGCAGCAGCTTGATGATGCACCCCTCGAGCTCCCGGACGTTGCTCCGGACGTTCTCCGCGATGAAGCGGAGCACGTCGTCGGGAATCGTCATCTCGAGGTGATCCTGCGCCTGCTTCTTCCGCAGGATGGCGATCCGGTGCTCGAGGTCGGGCTGGCCGATGTCGGCCACCATGCCCCACTCGAAACGGCTGACCAGGCGGGCCTCGAGGCCGGGAATCTCCTTGGGCGGACGGTCCGAGGTCAGGACGATCTGCTTGCCGGCCTCGTACAGCGTATTGAAGGTGTGGAAGAACTCCTCCTGGGTCTGTTCCTTCCCCTCGAGGAAGTGGACGTCGTCCACCAGGAAGAGGTCGACCTCGTTGCGGTAGCGGTGCTTGAACTCCTGCATCCGCCCGCTCTGGATGCCCTGGATGACCTCGTTGATGAACTGCTCGGCGCTGACGTAGAGGATCCGCGTGTCGGGCCGCTTGCGCAGAACATGGTGGGCGATGGCCTGCATCAGGTGGGTCTTGCCCAGCCCGGTCGACCCGTAGATGAACAGCGGGTTGTACGTCTTGCCGGGGGCTTCGCTGGCGGCCATCGCGGCAGCGGCGGCCAGCTGGTTCGACTTGCCGATGACGAAGGTGTCGAAGGTGTAGCGCTCGTTGAGCGGCTGGTTGACCCCCTTGTAGCTCTGGGCCGCCGCCGCCCCCTCGCCCGCGGGCGGGGAGACGAAGAAGTCCATCTGGGGGCGGCGCTGGAGCTCCGCCTTGACCCGGAAGATGACGGCGGTCCGGGTCCCCAGCGCGCTCTCGGTGAGCGAGGTGAGGAGCGGCGCGTGCTTGCTCTCGTTCCACTGGACGAAGAACTCGTCGGGCGCGGCCACGATCAACCGCCCGTCCTCGAGAGAGACGGCCTCGGTCGGATCGAGAAAGCTCCGGTTGATGTTCTCCGGAGCCCGGCGCATGGCTTCGTCGAGGACCCGCTTCCAGGCCTCTTTGGCAGACAACTGCATTAGGATCGGCGGGGGGGTGGGAGTTACCAAGGGCGCACGATAGTACGAGACCATTGTGGAAAAGTCAACCTTGACCTGAGGTGCTTGAAGTGGCTAGTTTTGCGGGCTCAATTGGAGGAATGGTGTACCGATGAAGCCGTCATATCGTCCGCGGAACAAGCGCCGCATCAACAAGCACGGGTTCCGGGCCCGCATGGCCACCAAGTGGGGCCGGGCCACGCTGTCGCGCCGCCGCAAGAAGGGCCGCAAGCAACTGATCGTCCGTATTCCCTCCAAGCACGGAGCGAGCTGACGGAACGGAGTGAGCGGCTCACCCGGGCCAACCGGCTCGGCCGGGTGAGCGACATCCGCCACTGCCAGGTCACCGGCCAGCGCCGCCGCTCACGGCATCTCGAGATCATGTGGGCTGACAATTCGACGGGCCATCCGCGCATGGGACTGATCGTTCCGAAGTTCCAGTCCAGCGCGGTGGCCCGCAATCGTTTGCGGCGCCGGCTGCGCGAGGTGTGGCGCCGCGAGATCGCACCGCTCCAGCCGGCGTGGGACGTCCTGGTCCGGGCCCGGCGCGAGGCCTACGCGGCCCCCTTCGTCACGCTGCGCGCCGAATTGCTGGCCTGGCGAGACGCCACTGTCCTGCCAGCATCCCGGTCAGGCCGGCGAGTCGCAGTGACCACCCCCGCGCACTGGCCGCGTCGTGGCGCTGCGGCCCTGATCCGCGGCTACCAGGTGACCCTGTCCCGCGCCATGCCGTCGGCCTGCAGATTCACCCCGTCCTGCTCGCAATACACGCTGGAAGCGGTCACGCGCTACGGCGTCATCAAGGGCACCTGGCTCGGCGCCCGCCGCCTCCTGCGCTGCCACCCGTTCCATCCGGGCGGCTACGACCCCGTCCCCTGACTCCGACCCGACCATAGCAATGGATCGTCGCTTCCTCCTCGGTGTGGCGCTGATGGTACTCATCGCCCTGGCGCCATCGGTGTTGTTCAAGAAGCAGCCGAAGCCCGTTCCGGTCCCGACTCAGCCTGCGCTTGGAGGGGCCCTAAAGGACTCCCTGGCGGTCGCAGAGGGGCAGGGGGGCGGTAGCCCGGTGGTGCAGCCACCGGCAGCGGCCCCCGCCCCTGCGACGACACCACTGCCCCTCGGCCCCTCTGCCCCTCCGCCCCTCCACGAAGACACCATCCCCGTCTCCAGCGGCCTGTACCGCTACAGCTTCTCGACCCGCGGTGGGCGGCTGATCCAGGCGGTGCTCGACGAGTATCACCCGACTGTAAAGGGGCAGGGCAAGGCACCGCTCGCGCTGCTTCCGGCCGACGGAGCGCTGTTCGACCTGGCTGTGCTCGCCGGCAACGACACCCTGCACCCCGGCGACTGGACCCTGACACCGTCGGCCACCCAGCTCGACGTCACGGCGCCGGCGACGATCACTTTCACCGGCGGCGAAGCCCCTAAAGGGCTTCCTGACGGTCGTGGCCGGACGGCGGAGATCACCTACCGCCTCCATCCTGACGGCTACCAGATCGAGGTCAGCGGACGGATCACCGGTGTCGGGCCCAACGGCGGCATGCTGCTGGTCGGGCTGGGCCATGGGCTCCTGCAACACCGAGGCCGACAGCGCCAACAACGCCCGGGAATTCGCCCTGGTCACCCGGCAGCAGGAATCGAAGCTGCTTCGGCTGCAGAGCCTGGATCCAGGTGAGACGAAGTCGCTGGCGGGCCCGTTCGAATGGGTGGGGCTCAAATCGAAGTACTTCGTCACCGCCGTCCTGGCGGGCGACGAGCCCGCGCCCCGCATCAGCGGCGCGGTGCTCACCGCGCTTCCCATCCAGCCGGGGTACAAGAAGCCGACGGGCGCCCAGACCTGGCTCTCCCTGCCGCTGGGCGCCGATGGCCGCTTCAGCTTCGAGGCCTACGTGGGGCCGATGGAGTTCAAGCGCCTCAAGGCGATGGGCCACGACTTCGACGACGTCAATCCCTACGGCTGGCCCGGCTTCCGGACCGTCATTCGGTTCTTCGCCGCACCGGTGCGCTGGCTGCTGCTGGGCATGCACCAGGTGCTGGGGCTCGGTTACGGCATCGTCCTGATCATCTTCGGCATCCTGGTCAAGCTCGTGCTCTGGCCGCTGCAGGCCAAGGCGATGCGCTCCTCGATGAAGATGCAGGAACTCCAGCCGGAGATGAAACGGCTGCAGACCAAGTACTCCGCCGACCCGGCGAAGCTCAACGCCGAGATGATGGCGCTGTACAAGACAGCACGGGGTCAACCCGCTGGGCGGTTGCCTGCCGATGCTGCTGCCGATGCCGTTCCTGCTGGCGCTGTTCGTGGTGTTCCAGTACTCGATCGAGCTGCGGGGCGCGCCGTTCCTCTGGCTGACCGACCTGTCGCAGCACGACCCGTATTACGTCATCCCGGTGGTCATGGGACTCTCGATGTACGCCACGACCAAGGTGGGTCAGATCGGGATGCCGCCCAACCCGCAGATGACCATGATGGTCTACGTGATGCCGGTGATGATGACCTTTCTCTTCGCCCAGTTCCCGGCGGGACTGAATCTCTACTATGCCGTGCAGAACATCGCCGGCCTGCCGCAGAGCTGGATGATGATGAAGGAGCGGGTGAAACGGGCGCCAGTGCAGAGGAAGTGACGGCGCCGCGGGAAATGCAAAAGCGTGAGCGGTGAGCGGTAAGCGGAAGCAATGGCCGGCTCTGGCTCCCGCTCACCGCTTACCGCTTACCATTTAGTTTCCCTCCCCATGCTCTCCGACCCGATCGCCGCACTCGCCACTCCCCCCGGCCGCTCGGCCCTGGCGGTCCTGCGGCTCTCGGGAAATGGCGCCTTCGAGGTAGCCCGGCGGGTCGCTCCTTCCTTCCGGTCCGCGCCGGCCCGCACCGCACGCCTGGCCCGGTTCGTGGCCTCCGACGGCACCGTCATCGACCGCGGCCTCTATCTCGCCTTTCCCGCGCCCGCCAGCTACACGGGCGAGGACCTGGTCGAATTCACCTGCCACGGGGGCTTGGTCACCCCCACCCAGCTGCTCGAAGCCCTGTTCGCCGCCGGTGCCCGGCCCGCCTTTGCCGGCGAATTTACCCGGCGCGCCGTGCTCAATGGCAGGATGGATCTGGTGCAGGCGGAAGGGGTGGGCGACCTGATCGAGGCCACCGCGCCGGCCCAGGCCACTGCCGCGCTCCACCAGGTCGAGGGAGGGTTGTCGCGCCGGATTGCGACGCTGCGGGAATCGCTCCTCCAGCTCGAGGCCCTGCTGGCCTACGACGTGGACTTTCCCGAAGAGGACGACGGGCCCGTGACCCGCGAGCGGCTCCAGTCGGCCCTGGCCGATGTGGCGGGGCGGGTGGACCGCCTGCTCGCCTCGGCTCCCGCCGGCGAACGGCTGCGTGAAGGGGCGCTGGTCGTGCTGGCCGGCGCGCCCAACGCCGGGAAGTCGTCGCTGTTCAATGCGCTGCTTGGTCACCAGCGCGCGATCGTGACCGAGCTGGCCGGGACCACCCGCGACGCCATCGAGGCCCACACCGACTTCATGGGCTGGCCCATCCGCCTGGTAGACACCGCCGGCATCGGCGACTCGGCGGCACGGCTCGACGTCCTGGGGATGGAGGTCAGCCGGCGCTACGTCGAGGCGGCGGACCTGGTGATCCACTGCGTGGAGGCGGGCGGGCGGGCGGGCAGCAACGGGACAGACGACGTCTTCGACCTCTCCGACCTCTCCGACCTCTCCGAGGTCTGCGTCCTGGTCAGAACCAAGACCGATCTCGGCCGTCCTTCCGGACCTGGCATTCCCGTCTCGGTCGTCACCGGCGAGGGGATCGACCAGCTACGGCGCGAGGCGGGTGAGCGGCTCTTTGGAGCCCGGCTGCCATTGGCCGATCTCGAGCCGGCACTCACCCGCGGCCGCCACCGTGAGGCACTGACCCGTGCTCGCGAGGCACTGGCCGAGGTTCGGCCGCACCTCGAGCCCGGGGGCGACGCGGTGCTCGCCGCACATCACGTGAGAGCCGCCACTCACGCGCTCGACGTGCTGGTGGGGACGGTGGACATCGAGGAGATCCTGGATCGCCTCTTTGCCGGCTTCTGTGTCGGAAAGTGAGGAAGGATCCTAGCTTGACTCCATGACCCTTCTTTCCCGCGTCGCACTCCGACTCACCACCTTCGCCGAAACATGGCTCCCCGATGCTTTCATCTTCGCCCTCCTGGCCACCGGGCTGGCGGTGGCGGGCGGGCTCACCATCGGCGGCGCGGGTCCGGGCCAGGTGGTCCAGGCCTGGGGTGACGGCTTCTGGGGACTGATTCCCTTCACCCTGCAGATGGCGCTGGTGATCATCACCGGCACGGTGGTAGCCACCTCGGCGCCGATGGCCAGGGGCATCGACTGGCTGGCTGGACTGCCACGTGGCAACCGGAGTGCCGTGGTCTTCGTCGCGGTGATGGGCATGGCCGCCAGCTGGCTCAACTGGGGTTTCGGCCTGGTGTTTGCCGCGGTACTGGCCCGAGCGGTGGCGCGACGAGTGCCGGGGGTGGATTATCGGACCCTGGCGGCCACGGTGATGTTCGGCAGCGGCAGCATCTGGGCCCAGGGGCTGTCGGGCTCCGCCGCCCTGCAGATGGCCACTCCCGGAATGCTGCAGCCCGCCATCCGGCAGATCGTGGAGACCGGCGGCGGGCCCGGCGTCGCGCCGATACCAGGCGGACTGATTCCACTCTCGGCCACCATCTTCCTGCCCCAGTCGCTGATCGCCGTTGCCATCGAGATGGTGATTGTCGCGCTGGCCGTGTGGTGGCTGGTGCCCACCGGCGCGGCGCTGCGCACGGCGTCCGACCTCGGGGTGCAGCTCTCATCGGAGGCCTCGATCGAACAGTCCCCCGGCCGGCGATCTCCCGGTGAGTGGCTCGAGAACCAGCCGTGGCTCTCGGGGCTGGTCGTCCTGCTGGCCGGCGGCTACCTGGTCAGGTTGGTCATGGCGGCCCCCAGCCTGGCCGCCGCGGTGTCGCTCAACGCCCTCAACCTCACCTTCCTGACTCTGGGGCTCCTGTTGCACCGCACCCCCGTCCGTTTCGTTCGCGCCTTCCGCGACGCGACACCCCACGTCTACGGCGTCATTCTCCAGTACCCCTTCTACGCGGGCATCGCGGCCATCATCGTCGAGACCGGCCTCAATTCACACATCGCGGCGGTGTTCACCGGTGCTGCTACCCACACCAGCTTTCCGGCCCTGGTGGCGGCCTACAGCGCGGTGCTGGGAGTCTTCGTACCGTCGGGTGGCTCCAAGTGGGTCATCGAGGCGCCGTACGTGCTTCAGGCCGCACACTCACTCAAGGTCCATCTCGGGTGGACGGTGGTTTCCTACGACCTTGGCGAGGCACTGGCCAACCTGATTCAGCCGTTCTGGATGCTCCCGGTCCTGGGAATCCTGGGGCTCCGGGCCCGCGACATCATCGGGACCACCTTTACCATCTTCCTGGTACTGACGCCGGTGGTCCTGGTCCTGGTGACGGTCCTGGGAGCGACGCTGGGGTATCCGCAGTAGAACGGGAGCAGGGAGCTGGGAGCGGGGAGCAGTGGCTTGGCAGTCGTTCCTGCTCCTCGCTCCTCGCTCCTCGCTCCTCGCTCCCCGCTTACTTTGCGTTTCATGCCTCCCAGACTGGTTTCCCTGCATGTCTACCCGCTCAAGGGCGCGGGCGGCTTCTCCCCCGCCGCGTGGGAGGTCGACGACCGCGGGTTCCGCCATGACCGCCGATGGATGCTGGTGGACCCGGCCGGGGACTTCATCTCCCAGCGTGAGGAACCGCGCCTGGCCCTGGTGCGGACCCGCATCGAGGCGCCCCACCTCGTGCTTGAGGCACCGGAGATGCCGCCGATTCGCCTGGCCCTGGCGCCGATGGGCGGCAGGGCCATGATGGTCCAGGTCTGGGGAGCGCGAGTCGAGGGCTGCCTCCCGGACACGAAGGCCGACCAGTGGATCAGCGAATTCCTGGCCCGGCCCTGTGGTGTCGCCTACATGCCGGAGGAGGCCAGCCGGCCCATCGACCCCGAGTACGCCGCGCCCTGGCGCGAGGTCAGCTTCGCCGACGGATTTCCATTCCTCGTGATCTCGCAGGCGTCCCTCGACGATCTCAACCAGCGCCTGCCGGCACCGATCCCGATGAACCGCTTCCGCCCCAACCTGGTCGTGGCCGGCACCACGCCGTTCGCCGAAGACAGCTGGCGCCGGGTGCGAGTCGGCCAGATACACCTCGAGCTGGTCAAGCCGTGCGCCCGGTGTGTGGTCACCACCACCGACCAGGCCACGGCCGTACGCAGCCACGAGCCGCTGCGCACCCTGGCGACCTATCGTCAGGTCGACGGCAAGGTCCTGTTCGGCCAGAACGCCATCCACGATGCGACAGGAAGGCTGGCGGTGGGTGAAGCGATCGACGTGCTTGAGGAGGGGAGCAGGGAGTGGGGAGCAGGGAGCAGTTCTCAGGCGTAGCTTCGGTCGCCAGCGACTCAACCACTGCCACCACTTCCCGGTCCCTGCTGCCCGCTCACCAGCTTCTTGTGGCTGCCGTCGCAAAAGGGCTTGGTAGCGCTGTGGCCGCAGCCGCAGAGCTTGATCACCCCCTGGTGCTTGGCCGGCGGCTGGGGAACGACATTCCCCTCCTCATCCCGGATTTCGACCACGCCTTCGATCAGGATTGTGCCGCGGCGCTTGAAGGTGACGCGGATGGGGTCGGACACGTGGGACTCCTCTGGAAGTGAGTAGGGAGCGGGGGGCAGGGAGCAGGACCATGGTCCCGTGCCCACTGCTCCTCGCTCCCCGCTCCTCGCTCCCTAAGCTGTCTGGATCCGCCTCGCCGCCTCCTCCGCCACCACGAACTCGGCCACGGGTGCTCGTACCGCCTCGGCGATCCCGCGATCGGCCACCAGCGCCTCGGCCATCCGGTGTCCCAGGTAGTAGCCGGCCCGTTCGGGGATGACCCGGTCGACGACCATGCGCGCCGACGGGCTCATCCCGCCCGAGAGGTACTTGAGCCTGAGGCCCAGGCCGGCACGATCGAGGTCGGGCTCGACCGCACGCCGGAGGAAGGCCTCGAGTTCACGCAGGCGGGTGTACTGCCGGCGGGGGTATCCGAAGTAATGGGCGGTGTCGAACCCCGGGGCGGCCGCCTGCGCGGCGTGCACGGCGAGGCCTTCGTTGATCAGGTGCTCGCGAAGGGTGGCCCGGCTCCCGGTTGCCCAGTAGTCGTAGTAGCCCCCTTCCTCGCCACCAGCCGCCGCAGGTCGCTGCCGCTCCGGGGGGAGGTGTAGCGCACCACGTGAGAGAGTTCGTGGGCCACCCAGAGCGGGAGGAGCTCGGGGTCGAGCCCCATGCCGTAGGTCTGGGCGTTGGCGCGGCCGGTGAAGTGTTCGAGGCAGATGAAGATCGCGCCGCGCCCCCCGATGACCAGTTCGCCGGCATTGGCCGCCCCCATTCCCACCATCAGGTAGCAGTCCGCCGGCCGGTCGAGCTCCAGCGCCTCCTCGGCCCGTGCCAGCGCCTCCTCGACGACCTGGGCCACGTTGATCCGCGACAGGAGGGCGAGCAGGTCGGCCCGGTCTGCGGTCAGGGCATGCCGGATGACCGCCGCCGCCGGCGGGCTGTCGAGATCGAGGACATAGTTGTGCCAGTAGGCGGTGAGGATCGGGCGATGACTGTCGAGATAGTGGTGGAAGGCGGCTTCACGATCGGCGGCGTCGAGCACCGCGAGGAACTCGGGGACGAGATTGATCAGCACGGCGACAATATCGGGAATTCCCGGCGGGATGCAAGCGGGCTTGACAGCCGCGAGATCCTCCGTTCCTTGATCTGCTGTTCACGCCCATCCCGATCGGATCGGCCGATGCCTGCCTTGCCCATGCTTCGGGCCGCGCCGCTGCTTGTCCTGGCCAGCTGCGCCGCCTACGCCTTCCAGACGGATGTCTCTCCAGCTCAAAACCTGCCGGAGCGATTCGTTCCTGATTCGGGGCGAGCGCCCCCGCCTCCTGGCTACTGCGCGCTGAATCTGGTCGATCCGGGCAGCGGCACCCGCCTGACCCTGACCCGGTCGCGCATGACCAGCAAGATCACCGCCGAAGGCGACTATTCCGTGAATCCGCCGGGAAGTTACGGCGCCGAGAGCGACCGCCAGCTTCTGGTCAACTGCACAACCGGCGAAGGCCTCGGCATCGTCAAGCGCTGACCCACGGGTCAACGCGGATGGGTTTCAGGGCCGGTCGACGGGCCGAACGCGAAACGGCCCCGCCGGATCACTCCCGCAGGGCCGCATCAATGCACTTCTGCCCCCCCTAGTTCACGTCCCGCTTCCGCTTCGACACTTCGTCCAGGAACCGCCGCTCCTCCGGTGTCAGACTGGCGATGCCCCGGGCGCTGATCTTGTCCAGGACCCGGTCGATCTCCGTCGCCTGGGGGTCGCTGACCTGGGGACCAGGCCCGACACGCGGCGTGGCAGGCTCTCGGGGGCCGGTATCGCGCATGGCGCTTTGGGCCATGACCACCGGCTCCATCCGGCGGATCGGGACCGGGGTGACTCCCGGATTGCGATCCTTGAACTTGAACCAGAGCCAGCCGAACAGCAGCCCGCCCAGGTGGGCGGGATGGGCGACGCCGTCCTGGGACCCCAGGACCGACATCGTGAGGCTCAGGCCGGCGTAGATGATGACCAGGGTCCGGGCCCGGATGGGCACCGGAATCGGGAAGACCAGGATCTCGGCCTCGGGCCAAAGCATCGCAAAGGCCACCGCTACGCCAAGGACCGCGCCGGAGGCACCGATCACGGCACCACCGAAGAGGTGCAGGGCGTTCATCCCCAGCGAGACCAGCGCCGCGCCGATCCCGCAGAAGAGGTAATAGACCAGGAATGTCCGGCTGCCAAGCCGGCTCTCGACCGGGGTGCCGAAGACGTAGAGCGCGAGCATGTTCGCCGCCAGGTGGAGGATCCCGGCGTGCACGAACAGGTAGGTGATCCAGGTCCACGGCCGGGTCAGGGCGGCGTCCGGATCGAAGGCGAGCGCGCCCATCACCTGTCCGGAAGTCAGTACAGTGGTGAGGAGAAGCTGCACCACCGCGTTGACCACGATCAGGCGGCTCACCCACGGAGTGGGGCGCGGAAAAGAGCGGGAATCAAGCATACCAGGTTACAAACGATTAAACCCTAAGAGGTTGCCTTCTGTTCCCTTGGGCCCGTCCGGGCGGCAAGGCAGATCCTGTCGCAGAGTTCCGCAAAGCCGATGCCCGCTGCCGCCGCCGCCTGGGGGAGAAGGCTGGTTCCGGTCATCCCGGGAAGGGTATTGGCCTCCAGGCAGGAGAGCCCTCCTTCCGGCGTCAGGCGGAAATCTATCCTGGAGTACCCACCCAGCTTGAGGCAGCGGTGGGCGACGATGGCCAGGTGGCGCGACTCTCCTGCCACCGCATCCGGCAGGTCGGCTGGAAAGATCTCCTTGGACATCCCTGGAGTGTACTTGCATTCGTAGTCGAAAATCTCGTGTCGGGGAATGATCTCGCCCACCGGAAGCGCGACCCCATCCAGGACACCCACGGTCAGTTCCCGGCCGGGCACGAAGGCCTCGATCATCACCTCGTCATCGTGGCGCCCGGCCTCGATCACCGCGCCGTCGAATTCCCGGGGCTCCTTGACCAGCGAGAGTCCGACGGTCGAGCCCTGCTTCGACGGCTTGACGATCAGGGGCCAACCGAGCCGCCGCCCGGCATCCTCCGATGTGGCTGGGGCCATGAGCCAGTCGGCGGTGGGAACCTCCGCCTGCCGGAAGAGGTGCTTTGAGACGTCCTTGTCCATCGCCAGGGCGCTCCCCAATGGACCGCTTCCGGTGTAGGGGACGCCGATCACCTCGAGCAGCGCCTGCAGGGTGCCGTCCTCGCCCCGGCCGCCGTGGAGGGCCAGGAAGAGTACCTCCGCGCTACGCACCGCATCGAGGCGGCCGAACTCGCCCAGCAGGAATCGGCGCTCCTGCTCTCCCAGCTCCTCGACGGACGGTGGAGCCGCCCCGACCGAACCGCGGAGCACTCCGGCCTCCTCGCGCTCCGCCACCGCGCCCCGGATCGTGTCGACCACCGAGACCCGATGCCCCACGGAACGGAGAGCCCGTACTATCTGCGCGGCCGAGGCCAGGGCTACGTCCCGCTCGGCCGAGGCGCCGCCCGTGAGGACCGTGACTCTCATGAGGCCGACAGGGCCGCCCCTTCGAGCAGGGCGTCGATCGGGCTTTGGTGTGCGTTCGGCGGGGAGAAGACCATGCGTCGAAAACGAGGCCTGGGTCCGAAGTTGAACAGGAGGCCGATGCCGATCCGGCTGGCCTTAAGGTAGTTGAGCAGCTGGGCTTCGTGGGCGGGATCGATGGCCCGGGCGGCCTTGAGTTCGAGGACCACCACCCCTTCAATGACAGCGTCGGCACGGAACCGGGCGATCTGTTCGCCCCGGAACCAGACTGGCAGGGGCACCTGCTGCTGGACGATCAGTCCGCTCCGGGAGAGAACCGTACAGACGGCGGCCTCGTACACCGATTCGAGGAAGCCGGTTCCCAGCTCACCGTAGACCTCGTAGCAGGCACCGAGGATGCGGCCGGTCAGGTCGTGGTGCGTGAAATCGTGAGAACTCGGGTCGGACACCGGGGGCGCTCCGCAGCAGGGACTCCCAGTCTATGCCGTCCCCTCACCCTCCACTCATCCCTTTCACGCACAACCTGCCCAATTCCTTGCAGCGATTCTCTGACGTTCAAGTCGTCCTGGCCGCAGAGGAACGCAGACAACGCAGATAGCTCCGATTCGGGGGCCAATTCCGGAACTGACGTGTTCTGATGGTTGCCAGGAGCACCAGCCCGGCTGCCATGCTCCGAAGTATCTGCGTTTTCTGCGCTCGTCTGCGGCTTAACAGCCCCGCTGCAGAATTAGCGACCGCCGATGAGCTGCTGGAGAACGTCGTACCGGCTCACGATGCCGATCAGCGTGCCATCCTTCTGGACCAGGGCCGCCGGGCTCTCGCGGGTGAGCATCGGGGCCAGCCGGTCGGTCGTGGCCGAGGCGTCCACCACCGGGAACGGGGCATCCATCACCTCGCGCACCGGCCGGTCGAGCAGGGCAGGCTGGCTCAGCGCCCGGGTCATCAGGTTGCTCTCGGTGAGCCCACCGATGCACTTGCCGCCCTCGATGACCGGGATCTGGCTGACTCCCCAGCTGCTCATCAGGTTGAGCGCCTGCCGGAGCTGCGCCGCGGGGGCGACCTGGACCAGCGCGGGGGCGCCCTGGGGCCGGCGGGCCAACAGCTGCTCGACCGTCGTCCTCGGCACTTCCAGCAGCTGGTTCTCGTGCATCCACTCGTCGTTGAAGATCTTGGAGAGGTAGCGCTCGCCGGTATCGCAGAGGATGGTCACGATGCAGGCAGCGGGGTCGTTCAATTCGCGCGCGATCTCGAGAGCCAGGTGCACGTTCAGCCCGGCCGACCCGCCGACCAGGATCCCCTCCTCGCGGGCCAGGCGGCGGCTCATCGCGAAGGCGTCCTTGTCGCTGATCTGGCGGAACTCGTCGATCCACTCGAACCAGATGGTCGAGTGGATCTTGTCGCCGCCGATGCCCTCGACCTTGTAGGGATGGCCCTCGCCCACCGTGCCGGTGCGGGCGAAGCCGGTATAGACGGAACCCTGCGGGTCGCCGGCGATGACCCGGACACTTCGGGTTCCGCTCCTTGAGATACTTCCCCGTCGCCGCTGACCGTGCCGCCGGTCCCGCAGCCCGCGACGAAATGGGTCACCTTGCCCCCGGTCTGGGTCCAGATCTCGGGTCCGGTGGTGAGGTAGTGGGCCTCCGGATTGAGCTGGTTGCCATACTGGTTGGCAAGGACGGCCCCGGGGGTTTCCGCGACGATCTGCTTGGCCTTGTTGACGTAGTTGTCCGGATGGTCGGGCGGAACCGCGGTGGGAGTCACCACCACTTCGGCCCCGTACGCCTTGAGCAGCCGCACCTTTTCCTGCGACATCTTGTCCGGCAGCGTGAAGATGCAGCGGTAGCCCTTGAGCGCGGCGGCGATGGCGAGCCCCACCCCGGTGTTGCCGCTGGTGCTCTCGACGATGGTTCCGCCGGGGCCGAGTATGCCGCGGCGCTCCGCGTCCTCGATGATGATCTGGCCGATCCGGTCCTTGACCGAGCCTCCCGGATTGGCGTATTCCGCCTTGCCGTACACCGGTGTCCGGAGGCCGGCGCCAACCCGGCCCAGACGGATCAGCGGCGTTCCGCCGGTGGTCTCGAGGACGGAGGCGTAGGGTCTGGGGTGGGGAATCGTCACGGCGTCGTGCCTTCCCGCTGGGGATGTCGGAACTGGACGGGCTGCAGGAACGCGACCGCGACCGGGATGTCGTTGTCCCGGGCCGGGGCGAACCGGAATCCGCCTGCCGCCCTGAGCGCCGCCGAGTCCAGGGCCGGATAGCCGCTCGACTCGGCGATACGGGTCGAGTCCCGCACCAGGTGACCGGTCGAATCCACGAACAGGCGGAGCACCACCTTGCCCTCGATGCCCTGCTCGAACAGTGCCGCCGGATATTCAACGCCCGGATCGGGATTGATGACCACCGGAGGCTCCAGGCCGCGCCGGTCGGGCGTTCCACTCGGGAGTTTCACGGTGGAGGACCTGGGGCCGCTGCAGGCCATGACGCGTACTGCAGGCGGAAGGCGGAAGGCGGAAGGCGGGAAATGAGCTCCACGCGCTCCCGCCCTCCCGCCCTCCCGCCCGTCGAGATCCGTAACATGCCGCGAAACCTAATTCCCACGGCCCCTCACCGTTCCGTCGCCCGGCGCTTGAGGTCGGCCAGGCGATTGAGGGCCTCGAGCGGGGTCATCTGGTCGAGGTCGAGCCCCTTGAGCTCCTCCACCATGGGATGGGGACCGGCCTCTCCGAACAGGGCGAGCTGACCCGGGTCGTCGGGCGGGGGAGGGGCACCCGGGACCACGCGGTGATCACCCTCGAGGGTCCGGAGGACGCTCCGCGCCCGCCGCACCACCTCCGCCGGCAGTCCGGCCAGCTGCCCGACGTGGATCCCGTAGGAGCGATCGGTGCCGCCGGCCTCGAGGCGGTGGAGGAAGACCACGGTGTCGCCCGATTCCCGGACCGCGACATTGAGATTCCTGGCGTGGGCCAGCTCCTCCGGCAGCTGCATCAGTTCATGGTAATGCGTGGCGAACATCGTGCGGCAGCCGACCACGTCGTGCAGGTGCTCGGTCACCGCCCAGGCGATGGCCACGCCGTCGTAGGTCGAGGTGCCGCGCCCGATCTCGTCCAGCAGCACGAGGCTTCGCGCCGTCGCGTTGTGGAGGATGGCGCTGGTCTCCGCCATCTCGACCATGAAGGTGGACTGTCCGCGCGCCAGGTTGTCGCTGGCCCCTACCCGGGTGAAGAGCCGGTCGACGACACCGACGGAGGCCGCCGCCGCCGGCACGTAGCCGCCCATCTGGGCCAGCAGGACGCAGAGGCCGATCTGGCGCAGGATCGTGCTCTTGCCCGCCATGTTGGGGCCGGTGACGAGCAGCACCCGGGCCGACGGTTCGAAGCGGACATCGTTGGGGATGAAGGCTTCACGGGGCATCATGGTCTCGATCACCGGGTGGCGGCTCGCCTTGAGGACCAGGGTCGGCCCGTCGTGCACCTCGGGGCGCACGTACCGCTGGCGCACCGCCACCTCGGCGAGCGAGGCCCAGACGTCCAGCCGGGCCAGTGACCGCGCGGTGCGCTGGACCCGGCCCGCCGCACCGCCCACCCGCTCACGCAGCGCGGCGAAGAGTTCGGCTTCGCGCACGGCCATCCGCTCCTCCGCTCCCAGGACCTTCGCCTCGTAGTCCTTGAGCTCCGGCGTCACGTACCGCTCGGCGCCGGTCAGCGTCTGGCGCCGCTCGTAGTCGGCCGGGACCCGCTCCTTGTGGGCGTTGGTGATCTCGAGGTAGTACCCGAAGACCTTGTTGTAGCCGACCTTGAGCGAGGAAATGCCGGTGCGCTCCCGCTCCCGCTGCTGCAGGCCGGCGATGTACTGTCTGCCCCCGTCGCGGAGGTCGCGCAGCTGGTCGAGCTCCGCGTCGTAGCCCGGCGCGGATCACCTCGCCGTCGGCCAGGACGGCGGGGGGCCGGTCGGTCAATGCGGCGGCGAGCTGCGTGGCGAGGTCCTGCAGGAGGTCGAACTCGTCGGCGATGTCGCCCAGCCGCTTGCTCCGCTCGCGCCCGGCCAGCGAGGTGAGTCCCTCGAGGACGTCGGGGAGGCGGGCGAAGGAGTCACGCAGCGCGCCGAGCTCGCGGGGAGTCGCGCGGCCGGCGGCGGCGCGGCCGGCCAGGCGCTCGACGTCGCGGACACCGTCCAGAGCTTCGCGTAGCCGGGCCCGCCCCGCCTCGTCCTCGACCAGCACCTGTACCGCGTCGAGGCGTCGCCGGATCGCCGCCGGGTCCCTGAGCGGCGAAAGCAGCCAGCCCCGGAGCAGCCGCGCCCCCATCGGCGTCATGGTGCGGTCGAGGACCTCGAGCAGGGTGACGCCCCTGGCACCGGCCCGGAGCGGCTCGACCAGCTCCAGGTTGCGGCGGGTCATCTCGTCGAGCCAGAGGTACCGGTCGCCGCGGCGGACCGTCGGACGCGCCAGGTGGGGCAGCCCCGACGGCTGAAGCTCCTGGAGGTAGCGGAGCAGGGCGCCGGCGGCGCCGATGGCCGGCGTGTCATCGGGCCCGAGGCCGAATCCCTCGAGCGAAGCGACGCCGAACCGCCGGGCCAGATCCTCACGTGCCAGTTCGGCATCGAATTCCCAGGCTTCGCGCGGGGTGAGGAGGAGGCCGTCGTCGGCCGGTCGCGGTGGCGCCTCGCCGGCCGGCACCACCAGCTCTGCGGGAGCCAGGCGGCCCAGCGCCTCGTCGAGTGAAGATGGCTCGAGGGTCTCCAGCAGGAACTCGCCGGTGCTCAAGTCGATGGCGGCGAGCCCCACCGCCCCACTGCCCCCCCGCCCCCCTGCCCCCCCGCCAACGGCAGCGAGGAAGTTGTTCCTCCCCCCCGTCAGCGACCCCTCATCGAGGATCGCTCCGGGGGTGATGGTCTCGATCACTTCGCGGCGCACGATGCCCCGCGCCAGCTTGGGGTCCTCGACCTGTTCGCAGATCGCGACCCGCTGTCCTGCCGCGATCAACTGGCGGAGGTACTCGGCGGCCGCCTTGACCGGCACACCGGCCAGCGGCACGCCATCACCGCGGGAGGTGAGCGTGATGTTGAGGATTCGGGCCGCGAGGTGGGCGTCCTCGAAGAACATCTCGTAGAAATCGCCCATGCGGAAGAAGAGGATCGCGTCCCGGTTCCGGGACTTGATCTCCTTGTACTGCTGCATGAGGGGAGTATCGGTGACGTCGGCCACGCCAGCGGTCCGCTATTGGTCCCGTACCACGTAGGGTGAGCCACCCTTGATTACCCTGATCTTGGCGGCGGCGGCAGTCGCGGTGGCGCGGTCGGGGTAGGGCCCCGCTCTCACCTTGAGGTATCCACCCTCGGAAACGATGCGCGACGGGTATCCGACGCTCTTGAGACTCGCCACCAGCTGGTCGGCGGCCTCCTGCGTCTTCACCGCACCGACCTGCACGCTCCAGCTCTCCCGCGCCGGGGACGTCGCTGTCGTCGCCGCGGCGGTGGGCGCGGGCGCCGCGGAGGGTGGCGGGGCCCTGGGGGCCGGCGTGGCCGGCGCGGACACCGGCGCCTTCGGGGCCGGGGTCTTCACGGCGGGCCGGGCCTGAGCGCTTTCAGCCTGGGCCACAGCCTCCGGGCTGCAGCGGCCGTTGAGATAGGTGAGCTGGTTCTGCAATTCGACGTTGTCTCCCACCCCCGCCAACCCGTCGCTCAGCCACTTGCATCCCTCGGCCACCTTCTTGAGGTCGAAGGCGGACTTGGCCGCCCAGTAGGACGCGATTGGAATCAGGGGGCTGTCCGGGTAGTCGGACCGGATCCGGTCGAGCTTCTGCAGCGAGTTCGCCGGGTTGCCGTCGGCGTAGTCGAGGAGTGCCAGTCGCAGCAACGCGTCGTCCGCCCAGCTCGACGAAGTGAATTCGACCGCGACCCGCTGGTAGGCCCGGCGCATGTCGTCGACTGTCCTGGCTACGAGGCCCGAGGTGTAGAGCACCTGCGGGTAGAGCGAATCGAGCGGCGAGGTGGTGGCCAGGATCCGCGTCACCAGGGCCCGCGCCGAGTCGCCCTGGCCGTCCTGCGCCAGCTGGACGACCTGGATCAGCTGGGGATCGGTCTGGGCTGCGAGTGGCGCGGTGGCGAAGGCAAGTGCCACCAGCAGGGCCCTAAAGGGCTTCCTGACGGTCGCGGGAAGGCGGGAAGGCCCTAAAGGACTTCCTGTCGGTCGCGGGAAGGCGGGATGGGACATTCTAGACTCCTGCTGCGATGTGCGCAGAGAGGGAAGGTACTGAGCGGAGGTGCTTCCCGCCCTCCCGCCCTCCCGCTGTCCCGCCCAATTCAAGCACCAGGTCCGTCACCACGCCGAGCTCGTCGGAAATCCTGGTGCCCTTGAGCGCCCGGTCAGCGGCAAGGGCCGCGCGAAATGCCCGGCGGAGCCGCGATGCTGACCAGTTAGGGGCGCAACGGGTCCAGAGCGTGGATTCATTGCTCCAACTCCCGATCATGTACGGTGGAAGACGGGCCTCCCTCAGAACCTGGATCAGACCCGACGCCAGGGATGAGGCCCGGTCGCCCCGGTCCAGGCGGGACCGCGCTACCGCGAGGCCGGCGAGTCCCGTACCCAGGAGCGAGACCAGCTTGACCCCGGTCACTCCGCTCTGTTCCAGCACCGGTCCGAGCAGGGTGAGGGCGCGGGTGATGTCGTCCTCCAGCACGGCGTTCCGCCAATCGGCGGCGGTCTCGCCCTGGTGGATGCCGATCAGGTCGCCCACCCGTTCGACCGTCATGGCCGTCTCGCCGCCCAGCGCGCTGAACTTCTCCAATTCGGTCCGAAGGGTACCGAGCTCGTAATTCACCGCGGACGCAAGATGCTCGGCCGCCTTCTCGGCGAACCGGACGCCGGCCTGTTGGGCCCGGCGCCGCAGCCACTCGACCGCTTCGTCCGGCGCCAGGCGATCGGCCGCCACGGCCTGGGTCAGGCGAATCAGTTCGGCGTCGGGTTCGCGCTTGCGACCGCCCTCCACCTCCTCCTGCCCTGTCTCGAACAGCACGACCACCGCGTCGGGGTTGGGGCGTGCCAGCTCGGTCAGCAGCGCCTCGCGCACCCGGGGCTTCTTCTTGAGCGCCTCGACCGCACGGAGGAAGACGACCCGGCGGCCCCCGAACATCGGCAGGGTCTGGAGCAGGGCGTGGAGCGACTCGGGATCAAGGTCGGCCGCGGAACGCTGTTCGAAATTGAACTCGCGGGAGGCAGGGTCGAGCGCGGCGTCGAGGAGCAGGGCGGCCCGTTCTTCCTTGAGCATCTCCTCGGGGCCGTGGAAGAAATAGGCCGGGGCCAGCGCGCCCTTGGCCAGGGCGCGGGAGAACTCGTTGAACTTCAGGGCGGGCATGGGAGAATTCTACCGTTACCTGCCCCCACCTCAAAGCTCGAAGGGGGTCTAGCGAATCGACACGAAGGCGACGAAGGGGGGGCCGGCGTTGGCCATCGGCCGGGCCAGGACTGGCGGCTCGGTTTCGGCCTGCGCGGTCGAGACGGGTGGGCGGCGGCTGGCGAGCGCGATGACCAGCAAGGCGAGCATGGTCATCGCTGTCGCAGCCAGGGGTGCCACGTGCGGATTCCGGTGTTCCGCGCCGGCCCAGGCCAGCTTGCGGGCAAGGCGGCGCTCGAACCCCGTCGAGGGGACCAGTTCGTGGCCGCGTAGTGCGGCCACGCCATGCCGGAGCGCTTCGTCGTGGGCGCGGCAGGCGGGGCAACTCACAAGGTGAGCCGCCATCGCCTCGGCTATCCACGGCTCGAAGCCGTCACGCCAGGCTGAATAGTGCTCCAGGAATTCGTCGCAGTGCATCCTGACTCCCCGAATCGAGCGACATAGTGCCTTTTCAAGAATACCCCACACCGCTCCGATTGATCCCCCCGCCGGCTCAGTCCAGGTGGGGCGCGATCAGCTCGGCGAAGCGTTGTCGGGCACGATTCAGCCGGCTCTTGACCGTGCCGATGTTGCATCGTGTGACTTCGGCGATCTCCTCGTAGCTCTTCCCCTCCAGCTCCCGCAGCACGAACACCTCGCGGTGACAAGGTGAGAGCCGGGCGACCGTCCGCTCGACCAGCTCCCGGAGATCCCGGTCCTGCAGCATCTTGTCGGGACGGTCGGCGGGGTCTTCGACCTGCAGCGGCATCAGCGGCTCATCGCGGAACCGCTCCCGGAGCGTCCGGAACAGGACGAAGGGGCTGCGGCTGCGATTGCGGAGCTCGTTGCGGGCCAGGTTGGAAGCAATGGTGTAGATCCAGGTCGAGAACTTCCGGGTGGGGTCGAAACGGGCCAGGTGGCGATGGACCCTGATGAAGGCCTCCTGCACCAGGTCCTCGGCACGCTCCCGGTCGCCGATCATCCGGTAAACGAAATTGAGGAGGCGCCCCTGGTAGCGCGCCACGAGCAGGGAAAAGGCTCGCGGGTTTCCCTCGAGGTGGGCCTGGATCAGCGCTGCCGCCTCGACATTGGGATCCAGGGGCGGGATGGCGGGGCTGACCGGCGCCGGGGCTCCCTGGACGCCCGGCGTCAGCGTCAGCGTGTCGCCCGCGCCCGGCTTCTGGCCGGGCCGCAGCGCCCGGGCGTTTTTGCCCAGCCACGAGAGCCTATCCGACCGCATCGCCCGCCTCGATCCTTCCCTGGAGCAGGAAGGCGTGGACGTACAGCAACGCCGAGAGCGTCTTGGCGTCGGTAATCTCGCCGCGCTCGATCATGCCGGCGACCCGGCTCCAGGGCAGGGTGTGGACCTCGAGGAATTCATCCGGCTCGCGCCGGTGCAGGCCGGCGTGGAGGCCGGTGGCGAGGAAGAGATGAATGCGCTCGTCGGTGAAGCCCGGGGTCGTATGGATCGTGATGAGATGCCGCAGCTCGTCGGCCCGGAAACCCGCCTCCTCCTCCAGCTCGCGATGCGCGCAGGACTCCGGTCGCTCCCCGGGGTCGAGCCGCCCGGCGGGGATCTCCCAGATGAATCCTTCGGCGGCGTGGCGGAACTGACGAATGAGGAGGACGCGCGGGTCGGGAACGTCGGGCGGATCGAGGAGCGGCACCACCGCCGCGGCCCCCGGGTGGCGGATCATCTCGAGATGGCCGGACGATCCGTCGGGAAACCGGACCGTGTCGACGTCGAGATTGAGAATCCGTCCCGTGTAGCGGCGGTCGGAAGAGAGGAGAGTCATGGATGCAGCCTGAAGGCGAACTTGCACTGGGGGGACGGGGGGCGCAAGAGATGGGAAAAACGGTGAGCGGTGAGTGGTGAGCGGGAGCCATGGCGGCTCATTCATTGCGGTTGCTGCCGTCCGATACAAATGCCGGTCTTCTCCTCCCGCTTACCGCGACCGAAGGGAGTCCTTTAGGGCTTACCGTTCACGCAGTTGCAGTTCCCAGCCGTGCAATTGCAGTTCCCGCTAAGTGAGATCGAACGCTTCCCCGAGCTTCGGGATCACCACCCGCCGCACCCCCTCCTCCTTGAGGATCCTGGCCATCGCCTCGGCCCCGGAGGGCTCGCCGTGGACGACGAAGGCGCGACGGACCGTTCCCCCGAGCCGGCGCACCCAGCCCCGGAGCTCGTCGCAGTCGGCGTGAGCCGAGTACCCGCCGATGGTTTCGATTTCGGCCCGGCGGGGGAGCAGTTCGCCGAAGATCTTGACGGTGTCCGGCGCGGCCTGGAGCCGACGGCCGAGGGTGTGCTCGGCCTGGAAGCCGACGAACAGGACCAGGTTCCGATGATCGCCGATGCCGTTGGCCAGGTGATGCAGGATCCGGCCCGATTCGACCATCCCGGAGGCGGCGATGATCACTGCCGGGCCGTGCAGGGTGTTGAGCGCCTTGGACTCGCTCACGTCGCGGATGTAATGGACCAGGGGGAATTCGAACAGCTTCACCCCTTCGTCGATCAGGCGCTCGCTCCGGTCGAAGATCTCGGGATGCAGCCGGAAGACGTCGGTAGCATTGATGGCCAGCGGGCTGTCCACGTAGATCGGGAATACCGGGAATCGCGCCGGCGCGATGGAGCTGGTGGATCTCGTAGACCAGCTCCTGGGTCCGCCCCAGTGCGAAGGAAGGGATGAACAGCTTGCCGCCCCGGCCGGCCACCCGGCGAATGACCTCGCCCAGGCGGGTCTGGGCATCGAGGACCGGCTCGTGGTGCCGGTCACCGTAGGTGGACTCGACGATCAGGGTGTCGATCGGACCGGTGGGCGGATCGGGGTCGCGGACGATCGGCAGGCCCGTCCGCCCGATGTCGCCCGAGAAGACGAGCCGGTGAGTGCCCCCTTCCGAGATCCGGAGGTCCACCGAGGCCGAGCCCAGGATGTGGCCGGCGTCGGTGTACTCGAAGGTCAGGTTCTTGCGCAGGTGGTGGGGCCGGCGATACGGCAGGCCGACCATCAGGTCCTGCACGGCCACCGCGTCCTGCAGGGTGTAGAGTGGCTCGCTCTCCGGCCCCGCCCGCCCGCGCTTCTGCAGAAACTCGGCGTCCTTCTCCTGGATGTGTGCGGCGTCGGGCAGCATCACGGCGCAGAGGTCGCGCGTGGCGGGAGTGGCGAAGACCGGGCCGTGGAATCCCTGGCGCACCAGGAGGGGGAGACGGCCGGCGTGATCGATGTGTGCGTGGCTCAGTACCACGGCGTCGATGCGCCGGGCATCCACCGGCAGGTTGGCGTTCTTGATCCGGGTTTCGGCGCGGCGCCCCTGGAACAGCCCGGCGTCGAGCAGGATCCGCGCCCCGGCGGCCTCGAGCAGGTGCATCGAGCCGGTGACCTCGCCGGCGGCGCCGTGGAAGGTGAGTTTGAGGTCGGACATGAGTATTGGAAGTTAGCAGGGAGCAGGGAGCGGGGAGCAGGTAAAGATCGATGCAACCGCTCCTTGCTCCCCGCTCCCCGCTCCCATCACTCCGTCCCGAACATCCGGTCGCCCGCGTCTCCCAGGCCCGGCAGGATGTAGCCGGAGGCGTCCAGTTCGCGGTCGAGGGCAGCGGTGAAGATCCTTACGTCGGGGTGGCCCTCGAGCATCCGGCGCACCCCCTGCGGGGCGGCCACGATGCAGACGAACCTGATCCGCTTGGCCCCGGCCGCCTTGAGGGTGGTGACCGCCGCGAGCGCCGAGCCGCCGGTGGCCAGCATCGGGTCGAGCACGAGGTATTCGCGTTCGGGAGTGACCTCGGGGAGCTTGTTGTAGTAGGTGACCGGCTCGAGCGAGCTGTGGTCGCGGTACAGGCCGAGGTGGCCGACCTGCGCGGTGGGAAGCAGGAGGGCGACGCCGTCGACCATGCCGAGGCCGGCCCGGAGGATCGGTACCAGGGTCACACCGCGGCTGGATACCTGGCGGCCGGTGGTCCGCTCGAGGGGCGTGTCGATCTCGACCTGAGTCGTGCCCAGGTCGCGGGTGACCTCGTAGGCCATCAGTGTTGCGATTTCACTGATCAGCTGCTTGAACTCCCGGGTGGCGGTGCGGCGGTCACGGAGCAGCGTCAGTTTGTGCTGGATCAGTGGATGGGAGAGGACAGTGAGGTTGGCGAAGGTGGGGTCGGGCATGGGCGGGAATATGGGGTGGGCCCCGGGAACCGGTAAGAGGTAAGAGGTGAGCGGTAAGAGGTAAGAGGGTCGAGGCGTTCATCGTGGCTGCAGACGATGGCTCGACCCGCCCTCCCGCCCTCCCGCCCCTACCGCCGCCGCCGTTGCCCTCCCTATATTCCGCGCCCTTCCGGCTAGGTAGCTCAGTTGGTAGAGCAGCGGACTGAAAATCCGCGTGTCGGGGGTTCGACTCCCTCCCTAGCCATGCAAGACAAGTCGCGAGTCGTGAGTCGTGAGTCGTGAGCTGACGGTCGAGAGACCAGACAAGGCGTCTCCATGACGAAGAAGCTGCTCACCGAATTCATCGGCACCTTCTTCCTGGTGCTGACCATCGGGCTCACCGTGCTGAACGGGACCCCACTGGCCCCGCTCGCCATCGGGGCGTCGCTCATGATCATGGTCTACATGGGCGGGCATATCTCTGGAGGGCATTACAATCCTGCCGTGTCGCTGGCGGCCACCATGCGGGGCAAGCTGGGCTGGCACGAGTTCGGCAGCTACGTCGCGGCCCAGCTCCTCGGCGCCGCCATGGCGGCGCTGGTGGTCTATCACCTCACCGGGCAGACCTTCGCCCCGGCACCGGCGACCGGCGCCTCGACGACGGCGGTCCTGCTGACCGAACTCCTTTACACGTTCGCCCTGGCGCTGGTGGTGCTCAACTCCGCCGTCTCGAAGGGCACCAGCGGCAATTCGTTCTACGGCCTCGCCATCGGCTTCACGGTGGTGGTCGGGGCGTTTGCCGGCGGTCCCATTTCGGGCGGTGCCTTCAATCCCGCCGTCGGCGTTGGCCCCACGATGGTGCAGAGCATGATCGGCACCGGCTCGCTGGCCAACCTCTGGTACTACATCGTGGGCCCGCTGGCCGGCGGTGCGTTGGCGGCCTTCGTGTTCGGAATCCAGGAGGGCCAAGGCTGACGGTCGAAGGACGAAGGTCGAAGGGCGCTCCGAGAGGGGCGCCCTTTTTCATTCATGGCCTCGGTGGGGGCCGGTGACGCTCATCGCCGCCGGCGTGGATTCAACCTCCACTCCCGCGTCGGTACCCATCAGCCGGCGCTATCTTCCGCCCATGGACGTTCGGGAATGCTACGTCGTCACGGCGCCGGGGCTCGAAGAGGTCACCGCTGGTGAGCTCTCCACCCTGGGGCTGTTCCCGGAAGGGCGCGAGCCTGGCGGGGTGACATTCCACTCCGACTTCTCCGGCCTCTGGAAGGCCAATCTTCACCTGCGCACCGCGTCGCGGGTCTTGATGCGCTTCGGCGAGTTCCGCGCCACAGCGTTCTACGAACTGGAGAAGCGGGCGAAGAAGCTGCCCTGGGCCACGCTGGTGCCGCCGGGAACCGCGGTCGCATTCAGGGTCACCAGCCGGAAGTCGAAATTGTACCACGGCAAGGCGGTCGCGGAGCGGCTGGCGGAATCAGTGACAGCGGCGGTGACGGGTGTGACGGTGGTGAAGTCGGCGGTGCCTGAAGAGGTCGGAGAAGTCGAAGAGGTCGAAATGAGCGAACACCTCCCGCCCTCCCGCCTTCCCGGCCTTCCGCCCCAGCTCTTCATCGTCCGCCTCTTCCACGACCTCTGCACCATCAGCATCGACTCCTCGGGCGAGCTGCTGCATCGTCGCGGCTACCGGCAGGCAGTCGGCCGGGCGCCGCTTCGGGAGACCCTCGCGGCTGCCATGCTGCTCGGTTCGCGCTGGGACGGGCGCGCACCGCTGCTCGACCCGATGTGCGGCTCGGGGACGATTCCGATCGAGGCGGCGCTGCTGGCCCGGCACATTCCCCCGGGCTGGCGGCGACAGTTTGCCTTCGAGCGATGGCCTGGGTTCGAGGCGGAGCGGTGGAGTGCGATTCGCGCTGAGGCGGAGGCGGTTGTGCTGCCGCAGGCACCGGGCCCCATCCTGGGGTCGGACCGGGATGCCGGGGCGATTGTCGCCGCCGAAGCCAATGCCGTGCGGGCCGGGGTGAGTGGCGACGTCTCCTTCCGTCGCTGTGCTCTCTCGGGGATCGAACCTCCTGCCGACGTTGCAGGGTGGATCGTCACGAACCCACCCTACGGGGTGCGGGTCGGAGAGAGCCTGCAGCTGAGAAACCTGTTCGCCCAGTTGGGCAACGTGACCCGGCGCCGCTGTGCCGGTTGGCGGCTGGCCCTGCTGTCGGGCGATCGGGTGCTCGAGGGCCAGATCGGGCTGCCGCTGAGCCCGGTCTGGGCGAGCCGGAATGGTGGGCTCCCGGTCAGGTTGGTGGAGGGTACCATCGGCCTACTGGCGGGAGAGCGACGGGCCGACTAAGCTCCGACCGTTCCATCAAAAATACTGCATTCACACCTCTGGAGGGTTCAATGTTGCCGTCCGTCCGTCGCAGTCTATTTGCCGCGGCTGCGATTGCCGCGATCACGGCTGTTCCAGCCCAGGCGCAGTTCAACTCCAACAGCGGCACCAAGGGCTTCGCCATCACAGGCGAAGTGGGCGGCTACTTCGCCAGCCAGCTCTACAATGTCGCGGGTGCCAACCTCCACTTCGGCGATTCCTGGACCTACGGCGGTCGTCTGCTCTTCACTCCGCAGTCGCATTTCGGGCTCGAAGTCGGCTACATGTACGCCAGCTCGAGCGTCACCTCCAACGTCGCTATCGGCGGCGCCCCTTCCACCGATCTGGGCAGCGTGGCCCTCAACCAGATCGACCTCAACGGCCTGTTCGGCGGCGGGAACGGCAAACTGTACGGCTACTTCACCATCGGCCTAGGCATGACGATCATCGACCCCAAGCCGAACCCGGCACTTGGCGTCTCGACCTCCGGCAGCCAGACCAAGTTCGCCTGGAACCTGGGCGGCGGCGGGTTCTTCATGTTCAACCCGAAGGTCGGCTTCCGGTTTGACGGCCGGTTCCGGACCATCGACACCGGCAAGACCACGGGATCGGGCAGCTACTGCTATCCGTACTACGGCTGCTATACCTACGCTACGACCTGGTACAACAGCGGTGAACTGACCGGCGGCCTCACCTTCCGCTTCTAGTTCCGCCCGGCGGAGGCTCCAGTGGCTCTCCCGAGCGGGGGAGCCACTTTTTTTGCCGGCTGCCCAGGGCGGGCCGGACCTTTCCGCCTCTGGTACCATGAATCCGGCCCCGGGGGTATATTGGGCCCCGTTCGTGACCCGTCCCCCCATTGACGTGGGGCCGGGCGCGGCCACTCCCCCCACCCCGGAGATCCAGTCCGATGAAGCGTATGACCCTGCTGGCCGGCGGCCTCCTCCTCGCCGCCTGCAACCGGCAGAACAGCGGCGCCAGCGTGCCGCTCGCCACCCGCGTCGACAGTGTGAGCTATATCGTCGGCATGCAGATGGGCAAGAGCCTGAAGGAGCAGTCGGTGCCGGTCACGCCCAACGCGATCCTGATGGGCCTCAACGACGGTCTCGCCGGCACCACTTCGAAGATTCCCGATGACAAGGCCCAGCTGACCATGGCCGCCTTCCGCGACGAGATGATGGCCAAGCAGCACGCCAAGGACTCGGCGGCCTCGGCGGTGAACGAGAAGGCCGGAGCCGACTTCCTGGCGGCCAACAAGTCCAAGCCGGGCGTCATGACCACCGCCAGCGGGGTGCAGTACAAGGTCGTCAAGCAGGGCACCGGCCCCAAGCCCGGCCCCAAGAGCGTGGTGACGGTGGCCTACAAGGGTTCGCTGCTCAACGGCGAGGCGTTCGACAGCTCCTACGGGCGCGATCCGGTCACCTTCCCGCTCGACGGGGTCATCCCCGGCTGGTCGGAGGCGGTGCAGCTGATGCCGGTGGGCTCCAAGTACACGTTCTGGATCCCGGGCAACCTGGCCTACGGCCCGCAGGGCAATCCGCCCAGAATCGGGCCCGAGGAGACGCTGACCTTCGACATCGAGCTGATCGCGATCAAGAAGCCGTAATTCGCGCCGGAGCCGCCACGCGCTCTGAGCCACGTTGTCGCCCCGCCCCGGTAGCCACCGTGGCGGGGCGGCTTCATATTCCAAGCACTCCTTCCCGGGGAACTTCGTGCCCACACCGCAGGAACGGCTGACCGCAGCGCTGGCCGGCCGCTACGCGATCGAGCGCGAACTCGGTGCGGGCGGGATGGCCACGGTCTATCTCGCCGAGGACGTCAAGCACCGCCGCAAGGTGGCGGTGAAGGTGCTGCGCCCCGAACTGGCGGCCACCCTGGGTCCCGAGCGATTCTCGCGCGAGATCGAGATCGCAGCCCAGCTGCAGCACCCACACATCCTGCCCCTGCTCGACTCCGGCGAGGCCGACGGTTTCCTCTATTACGTCATGCCCTACGTCGAGGGCGAGTCGCTGCGCGAGCGGCTGGCCCGCCACGGCGAGCTGCCGATTCCCGAAGCGACCCGGATCCTGGTCGAGGTGGTGGACGCGCTGGCCCACGCCCACCGGCGCGGCGTGGTGCACCGCGACATCAAGCCCGACAACGTGATGCTCTCGGAGCGCCACGCGCTGGTGGCGGATTTCGGCGTGGCCAAGGCGGTGAGCGAGGCGACCGGCCGCCAGAAGATGACCACCGCCGGCGTGGCACTCGGCACGCCGTCCTACATGGCGCCGGAGCAGGCCGCGGCCGACCCCAACGTGGATCACCGGGCCGACATCTACGCCGTGGGCGCGATGGCCTACGAGCTTCTGGCCGGCCGGCCGCCCTTCACCGGCATGACCAACCAGGAGATCCTGGCCGCGCACGTCACTCAGCGAGCGGAAGCGGTGACCACACGGCGCCCCGCCGTGCCCCCCGCCCTCGGCGCCGTGGTCATGAAGTGCCTCGAGAAGCGCCCCGCCGACCGGTGGCAGACCGCCGACGAGCTGCTGGCCCAGCTGGAGCCGCTGGCGACGCCGAGCGGGGGAGTCACTCCCGCCCAGACCCAGCCGACCAGCGCCATCCGCCTCGAGGATCGCTGGCATGGCCACCCGGCGCGGGTGGGAGCGCTGTTCCTGCTGGTTTCCGTGGCGGTCCTTGGGCTCGTCTATTTCCTCACCATTCAGCTCGGCCTGCCCGACTGGGTGCCGGTGGGCGCTCTCGTGCTGCTGCTGCTCGGACTGCCGATCATGATCGCGACCGGGCTCATCGAGCGCCGGCGCGCGGTGGCCCAGGCGACCGGCATGTACACCTCAGCCAGCGAAAGCCCGCTTCAAAAGCAGGTCACCTGGCGCAAGGCCACCCTGGGCGGGGTAGCTGCCTTCACGGTGTTGGCGTTCGGAGCCATCGCCTACACCGCGATGCGCCTGCTCGGCATCGGGCCGGTCGGAACGCTGGTCGCCTCCGGGAAGCTCTCCACCCGCGACAAGCTGATCATCGCCGATTTCGCCAATCACACCGCCGACTCGACCCTCGGACAATCGGTCACCGAGGCCTTCCGGATCGACATCGCGCAGTCACCGGTGATCTCGGTCGTGGGCAGTTCGGCGGTGAGCAATGCCCTGGCCCGCATGCACCAGAACCCGAACCAGGCACTCGATGCCACGATTGCCCGCGAGGTGGCGGTGCGCGAGGGAGCCAAGGCGGTGGTCGTGGGGGAGATCAGCCCGATCGGGAAGGGACTGGTGCTCTCGGCCAAGGTGCTCGCCTCGGTGGATGGCACGGAACTGGTGGCGGTCCGTGAGACGGCGGCCGACGAAGGTGAGATCCTCAAGGCGATCGACCGGCTCTCCAAGCGGGTCCGGGAGCGGATCGGCGAGTCGCTGCGGAGCATCCGGGCCAACGAGCCGCTCGACGAGGTGACCACCGGGTCGCTCGAGGCACTGCGCCTCTACAGCGAGGGGGCACGGGCCAGCGACGCCGGCGAGACCGACCGGGCCATTCCCCTGCTGCAGCAGGCCATCGCCCTCGACACCGGCTTCGCGATGGCGTGGCGGAAGCTGGCCGTGGCGCTGGCCAACTCGCGTGGCAGCAGGGCGCAGGAGATCGCCGCGGCGACCAAGGCCTACGAGCACCGCGACCGGCTGACCGAGGTCGAGCGCTACCAGACCACGGCCTACTACTTCTTCACCGTCGACTACGACCTCGACAAGGTGATCAGCGCCTACCGCGCGATCCTGGAGCTCAAGCCCGACGATCCGATCGCCCCCAACAACCTGTCCATCGTGCTGATCCAGCGCCGCCGCTGGGCCGAGGCGGAGCCACTCGCGCAACGATGGATCGACGGTGGCGGCAGCGGGAACATCTACACCCAGCTGGTGCAGGCCCAGCTGGGTCAGGGCAAGACGAAGGAAGCGCGCGCCTCACTGGCCGAGTTTGCCCGGCGGGATACCTCCAGCGCACTGGTCCATCAGCTGCTGGCCGGGTACTTCGCCTCGACGCACAGCTACGACAGCGCGCTCGCGCAGGTCCGGCTGGTCGGGCGGGCGTCGCGCGACCCGGCGGATCAGTCCACGGTGGCCGTGGCGAGTTCCGCGGTGACCCTCACCCAGGGCCAGGTGGCCGAGGCCCAGCGCCAGCTGCAGGAGTACATGGCGGTGGGTGAGCGCCGCGGCCTGCCCCAGGATTACCTGACCGGTGCCGCCAACCTCGCGGGCATTCAATCGATCTACCTGCATAACCAGGCCGAGGCGGTTCGGATCCTCGACGCAGCCCTGGCCCGGCATCCGCTGGCCAGCATGCCCGGGCTCGACCGGCCCTACCAGGACCTGATCATCGCGTTCGCGCTGGCGGGGCAGCCCGCCCGGGCGCGCCAGCTGCTCAACGAGTACCGGGCGACCGTGCCCGAGATGATTCGGCGCAGTGAACCGCTCGATCACGCCGCTGCCGGTTATACGGCGCTCGCGGAGAATCACCCGCAGGAAGCGCTGACTGAATTCCGCCTCTGGTACGACCAGACCGGCTGTACCAGGTGCGGGCTCGCTGAACAGGGCCAGGTCTACGACCTGACTCACCAGCCGGATTCGGCGCTGGCGGTCTACCAGCGTGGAGTCGACAATCCTGGTGCACTGTTCGTCGTGTACAACGATCAGTGGCACCTGGCCTCCTCGTACCGACGGCTCGGTGAGCTGTACGAAGCCAGGGGCGACCGACAGAAGGCCGCCGATTACTACGGCCGGTTTGTGAATCTCTGGCACAACGCCGATGCCCAGCTGCAGCCGCAGGTGCAGGAGGTCAAGCAGCGGATGGCCAGGCTGGTGGGGGAACCGAAGTGAGCCGGGAGCGGGGAGCAGGGAGCGGGACGCGGCATGGCTGAGATTCCGGCCCGCCTCGTCGCGGCCCTGGCTGGCCGGTACGCGCTGCTGCGCGAGGCCGGCTCCGGCGGCATGGCGACGGTCTACCTCGCCGAGGACATCCGGCACCAGCGGAAGGTGGCCGTGAAGGTCCTGCGGCCCGAGCTGGCGGCGACCCTCGGCCCCGAGCGGTTCACCCGCGAAATCAAGATCGCGGCCCAGCTCTCCCATCCGCACATCCTGCCGGTGCTCGATTCGGGCGAGGCCGACGGCTACCTCTACTACGTCATGCCGTTCATCGAGGGCGAGTCGCTGCGGGAGCGGCTGAACCGCCAGGGGGAACTGCCCGTCACCGAGGCGGTGCGAATCCTGGTCGAGGTCACCGACGCCCTGGCCCACGCGCACGCCCGCGGGGTCGTGCACCGCGACATGAAGCCCGACAACATCATGATCACCGGCCGCCACGCCCTGGTGATGGACTTCGGCGTGGCCAAGGCGGTGAGCGAGGCCAGCGGGCACGCGGCGATGACCACGGCGGGGATCGCCATGGGGACGCCGGCCTACATGGCGCCGGAGCAGGCGGCCGCCGATCCCAACGTCGACCACCGGGCCGATCTCTACGCGCTGGGCGCCACGGCGTACGAGCTGCTCACCGGGCGTCCCCCGTTCACCGGCCGCACCGCGCAGGAGGTACTGGCCGCGCACGTGACCCAGCGGCCCGAGGCAGTGACTTCCCGCCGTCCCGCCCTTCCGCCTGCCCTCGGCACCGCGATCATGCGCTGCCTGGAGAAGCGCCCCGCCGATCGCTACCAGAGCGCCGAAGAACTGCTGGCCGTACTCGAGCCCATCGGCACTCCGAGCGGCGGCATGACGCCAACCCAGACGGCGCCATTTCCGGTGGCAACGGTCGATCGGTGGTACGGCCATCCCTTCCGCGTGGGCGGCATGTTCCTCGTGGCGGCGCTTGGCCGTGCTGGGGGTGGTGTACTTCCTCACGATCCAGCTGGGCCTCCCCGACTGGGTGATCAAGGGCGCGGTCGGGCTCCTCGCGGCCGGCTTCCCCATCATGCTGGTCACCGGGATTGTTCGAGCGGCGCCGCGCCGTGGCGCGCGCCACGGGAATGTTCGTGGTCTCGAGCGAGACCACGGTGCACCGCTGGTTCACCTGGCGGAAAGCGCATTCTCGGCGGTGGGGCGGCATTTGGAGTGCTGGCACTCGGCGTCGGTGTCTACACCGCGATGCGACTGCTGGGTATCGGCCCAGTCGGAACGCTGGTCGCCTCGGGGCACCTCAAGGCCAGCGACCGACTGATCGTGGCCGACTTCACCAATCGCTCCAGTGACTCGACCCTGGGGCCCTCGGTGACCGAGGCGTTCCGGATCGACCTGGCCCAGTCGCCGCTGGTCACGCTGGTCGGCAGCTCCGCCCTGGGCGACGCGCTCGACCGGATGAAGCAGCCGCGGAACGCCGCCCTGACACCGGATCTCGCCCGTGAGCTGGCCCAGCGCGAGGGCGCCAAGGCCGTGGTGGTGGGCGACATCAGCCCGGTCGGGAAGGGGTACGTGCTCACCGCCCGCCTGGTCACCCCGCAGGACGGGACCGAGCTGGTGGCGCTCCGCGAAACGGCAGACGACGACGGCCAGATCCTCAAGGCCATCGACCGGCTCTCCAAGTCGATGCGGGAGCGGATCGGCGAGTCGCTGCGGAGCATCCGGGCCAACGAGCCGCTGGAACAGGTGACCACCGGCTCGCTCGAGGCCCTGCGGCTCTACACCGAGGGGAATCGGGCCTCCAACCTGGGCGAAAGCGAGCAGGCGATCAGCCTGCTCAAGCAGGCCGTCGCCATCGACTCGGGATTCGCCATGGCGTGGCGGAAGCTCGCGGTCGCCTACAGCAATTCGGGAAGCGGCCAGGCACTGGTCAACGATGCCGCGACCCGGGCCTACGCCCACCGCGATCGGCTGCCGGAGATGGAGCGTGACCAGACCGTTGCCTTCTATTTCTGGCGGGTGGAAAACGACCGGGACAAGGCCGCCGAGGCCTACCGGGCCGTCCTCAGGATCGACCCGGAAAACCTGAATGCCCTGATCAACCTGTCGAACATCCTGACCAGCCAGCGGCAGTGGGCCGAAGCCGAGTCACTCGGGGTCCGGGCGATCCAGATCGCCCCGGGCATCGTGAATTCCTACAGCGTCACCCTCTCGGCACAACTTCCCCAGGGCAAGGTGCCGGCAGCCCGGGCAACGCTGGACCGGGCGATCACCGCGCTGCCTGCCAATACCGCCGCCCAGTGGCTCCGCGTCGGATTCTTCACGGCGACCGGCAGGCTCGACAGCGTCCAGGCGGTCACCGAGGCCATCGGGCGCACCGCTCACGAATTGACCGACCGGGAATCTGTCGCCTGGACCCTTGCCGGCGTTTCACTGGCCCGCGGACAGCTGCGGGAGGCCGAAGCCCACTTCCAGCAGGTCGTTCCTCTCGCCGAGCAGCGCCAGCTCCCCGCGGATCGCCTCGGCGCGGCGCTCTCCCAGTCGGGCGTCATGAGCGTGTTCCGGAACGACCCGACCGGTGCCGCCCGGGTCCTCGACTCGGCGCTCCAGCGCCAGCCCCTGGACCGTCTTCCCGTCCTCGACCGTCCGTATGTCGGGTTGGCGATCACCTATGCCCTGGCCGGGCAGCCCGTCACGGCCAAGCGCCTGCGGCAGGAGTACGAATCCAACGTGCCCGAAGGGGTGCGGAGCCGGTCCAATGACAGCGACTGGATGAACGGCTTCATCGCGCTCTCCGAGGGCAAGGGCCGCGAGGCGCTCACCGCATTCCACCGGGCCCGGGAGCGCGGCAGCTGCAGCAACTGCGGCTTCTTCGAGATGGGGCAATCGTACGAGATGCTCAACATGCCCGACTCGGCCCTCGCGGAATACGCCCAGGCGGTGGAAACGCCCTTCAGCGACGGCAGTCTCGATGAACGCTCCAACAATGAGGCAAGGGCGTTCCGCCGGCTGGGCGTGCTGTACGACCAGAAGGGCGACAAGCAGAAGGCGCTGGACTACTATGGCCGCTTCGTGGCGCGGTGGCGGGATGCCGATCCGGAGCTGCAGCCCCAGGTCAAGGAGGCCAAGGCGCGGATGGCGGTGCTGGCGGGGGAGCCGAAGTAGAGGGACAGAGGGGCAGGGGGGCAGTGAGGGCGATGTAAGGGCGCGGCCCCGCCGCGCCCGGCCTAGAACGCGACTACGATGCCGCCCGAGAAATCCCACTGGGTGATCACACTGCTCTCGATCGTGGCCGCGCAGCCGAGGCCGCCGCAGAAGATCTCGCCGCTGGAGTCGAAGAAGTTGAGCCATGCCCGCCCCTGCAGCCGCAGCCCGACCCGTTGCGCCTGGCCCAGCATTGCCTTGAGCCCGCCCCCGACCCCGATCGAGAACCGTGTCTCCGAACTGTAGGCGGCGGTGTCGGGGTCGAAGATCGTCATCCCCGCCGATGCCATGGCGAATGGCGCGACCCGCTCATTGTTCCCGAATTCCTGTTCACCTCCGATCTGGATGTAGTTGACTGAGGCGGGGAAGAGCTCCGTGACAGGCCCCACCCCCAGTGCCTGGTAGCTAACCGTGGTGGGCTGGCGGAGGTAGATCGCCTCCACGTGGCCCCGGGGCCAGACGGTGAAAGACAGGACGCCTCCGTAGCTGATGCCGTCGGCGAGCTCGATCCGGTCGCCGGCGCTGTCCGAGGCGCCGCCCCCGACTGTGTAGCCGACCATCGGGGTGATTTCGACCCGTCGCCCATTGTCGAAGCCGGGGTCGTTCAGTTCCCCGTAACGTTGCGCAGCGGCCGGGGTCGCGAGTATCACCAGGGCCAATCCGGGCAGGAGCAGTCGCGGCATCGCGGGCATGGTGGATCTCTGTTGAGGTCTCTCGCGCCGGACGATAGCGGCGGCATGGGGCTGGTGTCCAGCGGCCCCCGCCGCGCCCGACCTCTATTACGCAACTTGCGTAACGCAGAATGCGTCATATCTTGTCCCCATGCCCCGGTCGCTCCCCGCCACTGCCCGGAACCCCTTCGAGTTCGGTCGCGAGCTGGCTCCCGACGAGCTGGTCGACCGCGAGGAGGAGCTCGCGGCCCTGGCCCGGACGGTGGCCAATCGGGGCAAGCTCTTCTTCATCGGGCCCCGGCGCTTCGGCAAGACGTCGATCCTCAATGCCCTCGAGCACCGGCTGGCCGCGAAGGGCGCCGTGGTGCTCCGGTACGACGCCGAGGCGTTCGAAAACCTGACCCTGCTGGGCCAGGCGCTCCTCACCGGCGCGGCACGCAAGCTGACGGGACCGCTGGCCAAGGCCGGCGGCGTCATCGAGAAGCTCTTCGCCCGGTTGCGGCCCGAGGTCAACTACAATCTCGCCGACCACCGCCTGACGGTCAGGATCGGCACCGCGACCGACTCCAGGGCGGCCACCGAGGTGCCCGTTCTCACCGAAGTCCTGGATGGGATCGAACGACTGGCCAGCAGCACCCGGAAGCCGGTGGCGGTGATTCTCGATGAATTCCAGCAGGTGGTCCGCGAGGGCGGCGAGTCGGCGGAGCGGCAGATCCGGGCCGCGATTCAGCGGCATCGGCATGTCAGCTACATCTTCGCCGGCTCCAAGACCCGGCTGCTGGCGGACCTCAGCGGTGACCCGGGGCGTGCGTTCTGGAAGCTGGGAGAGCGCCGCTTCCTGGGCCCGGTGCCGCGGCCGGACTTCCGGCGCCACCTGAAGCGGGGGTTCGAGTCGGCAGGATTCAAGACGACTCCCGAAGGGATCGAACGGATTCTCGACGCCGCCGAGGATGTTCCCTACAATGTCCAGCGGCTGGCCAGCGCCTGCTGGGAGCGGCTCCGGGTGAAGGATGACCGCGTGCTTTCCACCGCGGCCGTGGACGATGCACTTCGCGCGGTGGTGGGCGCCGAGAATCCGGCGTACACTCAGGTCTGGACCAATCTCACCCAGGCCCAGAAGAAGGCCCTCAAGGCCGTCATCGAGGAACGCGGCGAGGCGCTGCTGGCCCGCGCGGTGCTTCACCGGCACGGCCTCGCCGCCTCGACCATGCAACGGGCGCTCAAGACCCTCGATGCGCTCGGAATTGTGCGGGAAGACGAGACGGAGGGCCGCATCAGGTTCAGGCTCGAAGACCCCTTCTTCGCCGCCTGGCTCGCCCTGGCGCAGGAGCAGTAGTCTCGAGGCGGCGATCAGCGCATTGGTGGGGTTGAGAACGAAGATTGAGCTGTTGCCAAGCCGCAGGCTCGGGTTGAGGAGTCGCGGCGCTGGGAGTTCTGATCCAGAAGTCGCGGGGCTGAGAGCCCCGCCTGGCCAATCGCCGCCCTAAAGGACTCCCGTTGGTCGCTGCCCGGCCGCATGGGGGAGATTGTGTCGCCATCCGAAATCCTGATTACGCTCTCGGGGCACCTACCGAGGTCGCCGAGTGGCGATACCCCGGGATGGCGTCCTTCGGATGATGTTCCGCCTGGCGGCGCACGTAGCGCCGGAGCCGATCCAGCGTTGCCTCGCTTACTGAGCTTGCACTGTACCCCTCGGCCCAAGCCAGCTTGGTCGTGTTGCCGATCCGGACTTCGCGAGTGGCCACGGTCGCCGACCCGCCCTTGAAGCTCTGGACGAGAACCGGGATACTGGTTGTGGGGGGCACTCGGGCCAGAACATGGACGTGAGTTTGTACGATGCCGATTTCCATGATGTCGGCGCCGTGGCGTGCGGCGACACATCGCAGGTATCGCTCGAGGAAAGTGGCAATTGCGGCGTCGATCAGTGGGGCCCGGTTACGTGTGGTCCACACGAGGTGGCAATAGAGGCGGTGGTGCATGGGCAATAGTGCCACCATACTCGATCAATGCTGGGACCCGAATCACGCAGGGGTGGGCGCGATAATGCACGGAAGATTGCGCCGGGATTCGCGCTGGAGTCTGCCTGACGTCTCGATGCTGGTGTAACGGCCGCGAAGCGGCGATTGGCCAGGCGGGCCTCTCAGGCCCGCGACTCCTTGATTCAGGCTCTCAGCCCCGCGATTTCTCAATTACATCAGGCAACCCCGCGATCGGGGAATTTCTCAGCCCCGCGATGAAATAGCCGCTCAGCGGCGCAACAGGGGAATCGATCAGCGATCACTGGGTTCTTCCGTCGCGCAAGGAGCTTGAATGCCCGACTCATCCGAATCCCCCAAGAAGGCCAAGCGCGCTCCTCGCGCCAAGAAGGCCAAGGCGGCGCCCGAACCCCGCGGCCTCACGGCGCGCCAGCTCACCGGTGCCATGCCGCCGTCCGGCATCCAGAAGCTGGCCGACCAGGTCACTGCTGACGGCGGCGAGGTGCTGGCCACCTACCGGGATCCGCTGGGTTCGCACTGGCAGCTGCTCGCGGCCTTGCCCATCGACAAGCTCGACCCGACCCCCTACCAGCGCGACCTCTCCGAAACCCACGTCGCCCGCCTGTCCCTGGCCATCGACAAGCTGGGCCGCTTTCTCGATCCGGTGATCGCGACCCGCACCGCCGAGGGGCGCTACTGGACGCCGAACGGCCACCACCGCCTCGCGGCGATGCGCGCCCTCGGCGCCCGGAGCATCGTCGCCCTGCTGGTCCCCGATCCGGAAATCGCCCACCGGATGCTGGTGCTCAATACCGAGAAGGCCCACAACGTCCGTGAGCGCGCGCTCGCGGTGGTGCGGCTCGCCGAGGGACTGGCACCGCTGGATGACCGCCCCGAACGAGAGTTCGAAACCGAATTCGAGGAACCGGCGCTGATCACCCTCGGATGCTGTTATCGGAAGAACGGGCGATTCTCCGGTGGGGTGTACTACCCGGTGCTCAAGCGCGTGGAAGCTTTCCTGGGCCAGAAACTGCCCAAGGCGCTGGAGACCCGGCAGGCCCGGGCGGACCAGCTCCTCGAGCTGGATGCCGCCGTGGTCGAGGTGGTGACCCGGCTCAAGGGCCGTGGCTTCGAGAGTCCCTACCTCAAGGCCTTCGTGGTAGCGCGGATCAATCCCCTTCGCTTCCGTCGCGGGGCCAAGGCCGAATTCGACGAGACCATCGCCACCATGCTGGCGTCGGCCAAGAAATTCGATGTCGGCAAGGTGAAGGCGGACCAGCTGGCCCAGGCAGGCGGCGCCCCGGACGAGTAGGGGCCCGCCTACCGGGCGAGCGTCGAATTCAAGTACGCTGGCTCCCCCGTCACCTCCCGCACCACGCAGGGCGCCAGCCACTCGGGTACCGTTACCGGAGTTTCGGCGGAGGGAAGCTCGATTTCCGCCAGCACCAGCTCCCGATCGAGGAACTGATCGATTTCCCAGGCGAGGTCACCAGCCGGTACAACGTGGCGCCGCTTGCGAATCCGGTGTCCGGTCGTCAGCGGCCACAGCGCGTCGAAGATCTCGGCGGTGGTCTCATCCTCGAACTCCAGCCGCTCCAGCCCCAGGCCGAGTTTCACCGTGCGGTACCACTTTCCCCGGCCGTTCTCGCGGACCCGGCGGATGCGTTCGCGGACCCGCTCGCCGGGGATGTATCCCTGCTCGATCTCCACGGTCCGGCGCCCCGAGTCACCCGGCAGTTCCGGGAGGCTGCGCAGGAGGTATTTCCGCTCGATTTCGAGATTGGCCGCCGGCGCCGGGGTGAGTTTGCGGGCCAGCTCCTCCACCGCATTGATCAGGGCCACCGCCCGTCCGCCCAGCCAATCCCGCTCCAGCGTCCGGTAGTGATTCTCCTGGGCCACGCGCACCACCGCTGCGAGGGACAGCAGCCCCGGGGCAGGGTCGCGCCGCCGTTGCCGTTGCACGGCGTCCTTGGCCATCTTCGCCACCTCGCCACGGCGCACCGCCTTCGACGCCCGGCGTCCCTGGTCGGCGCCGGACTTTTCCACCGCGGTCGCGATGGTCCCCGACAGGACCTCGGCGTCGTGCATCGCGCCCAGCACATCCTGCAGCAGGCTCAGCTCGGTGGCCAGCGCCGCGGCGTCAGGGAGATAGTCGCCGATCGGCTCCAGGGCGTAGCGCAGCCGCTTGGCGGCGATTCGCGCGGCATGAGCCTCGGCCTGATCCTCCATCGAGTGGATGCCCGCCAGCGCGACCTTGAGCGTGCTGGTGAGGTCGGGGAGAAGCGCCGCGACCGCGGAGCCGAACTCGCTCTCGCCGGCACGGGGCGTGGTGGCCCGGGTGGTCAGCTCCCTGTGCAGGAGTTCCTCGGCGAGCACGAAGAGCTCCGGCAGGTTATCGCCGAGTCGGCGCCGGGCCGTGCCTTCCTTCCGCGCCAGGCGGGTGGTGAGCCAGGTCAGTCCGCGCCGCTCACGGGTGCCCAGGGTGGCGCGGGCTTCGCGGAGCCAGGCCAACTGGACCTCCAGGTCGCGCAATTCGCTGGTGGTCTCGGCCAATTCGCGAAGCCGGCGGCGTGCCTTCCGCGGGAGATCCAGCGTGGCCTGGTGAGCGCGGAGCAGGCTCCGGAGCCGGCGCACCGCCACCCGGAAGTCATGCAGCGCTTCGCCATCCTTGCCTGCGGTGATCCGGTCGCGCGCGGCCGCCGCCGCGTCGAGGAGGCGGAGGGCGTAAGCGGCGAGCGCCGGCCCGGCCGGTTCGCGGAGCCCTTCGGGCAGGTCAGGAGTCATCGTGGGGCTTGAATTGGCGGGCGCCGGGTGCCGGCGACCATGGGTACCTGGGGCAGAAGACGTAGGCACCCGAGGGGGCGTTGACCAGCACGACCTCCGAGCGGGAGGCGGCGACGGCACCCTGCTTGCTCACCGCCTGCTCCGTCCGGATCACCGTCAGCAGGCGGGCCATCTCGCGCGGGGTGGTCTGGCCCCAGCCATAGGCCTCGCGGTTGGCCTCGCGGCCGGGGGTCCTGCTGTTGACCCGGGTCGAGTCGAAGCCGTGCGCCGCCCGCCAGGCGTTGATCGCGCCGCCGCCGCCAGCCAGGGACTGGTTCCAGAGGGCGCGCTGGAGTCTGGAGTCGGGATGGTTGGATGGGGACTGCGCCGGGGCGGACGAGGCGGACAAGACGGACAAGACGGACAAGACGGTCAGGATGGACAGGTGGCGCGAGAACGCGTTCTGCATCGTTTGACCTTACTCTGATCCACGGTTAGCGTCCACTCGGAACAAATACTGCCCCCCTGCCCCCCTGCCCCCCTGCCCACTCTACCGCCACACCACACCGCTTCCCGTCGCTTCCGTAATCCGTGGCCCGACGCCACGGTTCGGGGTCTCGGCGGCATGGTCCGCTGGAAACTGATCGAGCCGCTGCTGGGGCGGTGGCCGCCGAGGGACCGGTCGCCGGTTCCGCCGCTGGTGACGCCGGCCTTCGCCCGGAACGGCCAGGCGGGGCTGACTGTCACCTGGTTCGGGCACGCGACGGCGCTGCTGCAGCTCGATGGCCTGAATCTGCTGACCGATCCGATCTGGAGCGAACGGGCCTCGCCGGTTCGCTTCGCGGGACCCCGGCGGCTGGTGCCGCCGCCGGTGTCGCTCGACGCCCTGCCCGCGCTCGACGCCGTCCTGCTCTCCCACAATCACTACGACCACCTGGATCGGGAAACGGTGACTGCCCTGGCTCGGCGGTATCCCGCGGTGCCGTGGATCGCCCCGCTGGGGCTCGCTCCCCTGCTAAAGAGCTTCGGGGTTGGGGAGGTCCGGGAACTCGACTGGTGGGATGAAACCGTGCTGGGCGGCCTGGCCATTGCCGCCACACCTGCCCAGCACTTCAGTGCCCGGGGCCCATTCGACCGCAATCAATCGCTCTGGTGCGGATTCGCCGTGCGTTCACCGTCCTGGCGGGTCTACTTTGCCGGCGATACCGGGTACCACCCCGAGTTCCGTGCCATCGGCGAGCGTCACGGCCCGTTTGACCTGGCGCTGATCCCGATCGGGGCCTACGACCCGCGCTGGTTCATGCGGCCGGTGCATCTCGACGCCGAGGAAGCGGTGCAGGTAGCACTCGACCTGCGGGCGGCGCACCCGTTGCACCACGGTACCGCGGTCGTCCCCATTCACTGGGGCACCTTCAAGCTCACCGACGAGCCGATGGACGAGCCGCCCCGCCGGGCTCTCGAAGCATGGAGCCGAGCGGGGCTTGATCGAGACCAGTTCTGGTTACTCAAGCACGGCGAGACCAGGGGATTGAGGGATTGAAGGATTGAAGGATTGCGGGATTGAAGGCACATCCCTTCCTTCGATCCGCCCCCCCGCCCCCCCCCCCCCTACTCGCTACTTCTCACTCGAAATCGAAATCCTGAACCCGTCCGGATCCACCACCGAGAAGTCCCGCATTCCCCACGGCTGAGTCGTCGGCGGGCTCGCCAGAGTGCCGCCCCGGGCCACGATGCCGGCCGCCAGCTGGTCGATGTCCTGCGCCGTGATGCAATAGAGCCGGAAGCCGACCCCCTTCACCCGGTCCCGGCCCTTGGCCCAGTCGTCCTGCGAAATCATGAAGGTGGTGGCGCCCGCCTTGAGGGTCACGCCGCGAAGTTCGGTGCCCTCCCGCCATTCATCCTCCAGGGCGAAGCCGAGCACGTCACGGTACCAGGCCAGGCTCCGGTTGATGTCGGACGCGACCAGGGAGGGTGCCACCGAGCGGAACCGGAGGCTTTCCGGCTGGCGCCGCACCGGGCGCTTCGCGGCCGCCTTCCTCGGCGCCGCCTTGCCCTTCTTCGCTGCGACGGCACGGCGAGGCTTTGCCGCTTTCCTGGCCGTATTCTTCGTCTTCTTCTTGGTAGCCATCGTGTTGCTCCTTCTATCCCTTTGGGTTGATCGTGCTGGTCTGCCCCGCTGCCCCGCTGCCCCTCTGCCCCTCTGCCCCTCCTACCGCCCCCCCGCCTCCAGGTGCGCCTCCAGATACCTCGTCAATAGGCTGAAAAGATGCAGTGTCGTTCCCTCTCCCTCGTAGATCCCGTGGCTCCGGTTGGGATAGGCCATCATGCTGAATGGCTTGTTGGCGGCAATGAGGGCGTTGATCAGCTGCTCGGTTCCCTGGTAATGCACGTTGTCGTCGCCGGTGCCGTGGACGATCAGCAGGTTGCCCTTGAGCTGGCTGGCGAAGGTGATCGGCGAGCCCTGCCGGTAGTCCTCCGCGTTGACGTCGGGGAGGCCCATGTAGCGCTCCTGATAGATCGTATCGTAATTCAATTCGTTGGGCACGGGGGCGACGGCCATGCCGGTGAAGTAGGTGTCGGGGTACCGAAACATCAAATTGAGCGTCATCGAACCGCCTCCGCTCCAGCCCCAGACACCGACCCGGGTCGAGTCGATTCCCGGCCAGCGTCCGATCGCCTTCGCCACGCCCGCCTGGTCCTCGCTCGCCACCGGTCCGATCTTCCGGTAGATCGACTTTCGCCAGGCCCTGCCGCGGAGCGTCGGGGTGCCCCGGTTGTCGAAGCTTGCCACAATGTACCCATGCTCCGTCAGCATCAGGTGCCAGAGCCAGAACTCTCCTCCCCAGTCGTCGGTCGCGGTCACGTCGGCCGGCTCGCCATAGACGTAATAGAGCACCGGATACCGCCTGGTGGAGTCATAGCCGGGGGGATACATCACCCAGCCGTCGAGCGCGTACCCGGTCCCGGCATCGACTCGGACAAATCGGGCCGGCCCCTTGGCAAGGGCGGCTACCGTGGCCTTGAGCTTGGCGTTGTCCGCCAGGGTCCGGACCACCGTATGGCCGGGCAGCGCGACCACGGTCACCACGGGCGGCACGCCGAACGAGGAATAGGAGTGCACCGCCCAGCGGGCGCCGGGGGCGACGGAATAGCGATGCGTCCCGGGCTCGCCGGCGGGGGAGAGCCGCACCGCTTTCCCCTTGCCGTCGAGCCGAGTCCGGTAGAGATAACGCTGAGTCGGGTTGTCGGGTGACGCACTGTAGTACAGCCAACCTCCCGTCGTGTCGACCTGGACCACGTAGTCGACGTCGAAGTCGCCGCGCGTCACCAGCCGGCGCTTCTTCCCGTCCCGTGAGACCGTCCAGACGTGTCGCCAGCCGTCGCCCTCGCTGACCCAGGTGAAGGACTTTCCGCCCTTTAGCCACACCATGTCATCCACCACCTCGACCCAGGTGCTGTCCTGCTCGGTCAGGATCGTCTGCGCCGCCCCCGTCGCCGCGTCTCCCAGCAGGACATCGAGGGTGTCTTGCAGCCGGTTGAGCCGCTGCACCACCACCTGGTCCGAATTCGCGGCCCACTCCAGGCGGGCCAGGTAGGTGTTGCGCGGATCGCCCTGGATGTCCAACCAGCGGGTGGCCCCTCCCCCAGCGCTCACCACGCCGATCCGCACCGCCGAATTGGTGGTCCCGGCCTTGGGATACTGGATGGGGATGAGGAATGAGTACAGCGAATCGGTGTTGTTGATCAGGGTGAAGTCCCGGACGCCGGAGGCGTCGAGCTGCCAGTAGGCGATTCGCCGCCCGTCCGGGCTCCAGCGGAATCCGTCCCGCAGGAAGAATTCCTCCTCGTAGACCCAGTCGAAGGTGCCGTTGATGATGGTCCGCGATCCGTCCGACGTGAGTGCCGTGATCCCACCGGTGGCCAGGTCCTCCACGTAGAGGTTGTTCTCCCGCACGTAGGCCACCCGGCCTCCGTCGGGGGAGAACTTGGCGAACATGAGGGTCGACGGCTTCGCATCACTCCCGCCCAGCTGCCGCAGCTTCCCCGCGGTCCGGTCGAGTACCCAGTAGTCCCCGCGGGTATTGGCCCGCCACACTCGTTGCGTGTTGGTGAAGACCAGCAGCCTGGAGCCATCGGCCGAGAGGGTGTAGCCCGCGATCCTGAGCGGCTGGTCGGCGCCGGGTGGCGTGAGCTGTCCTGGAGTCACCAGGACCGTCCGGGCCCCGGTGGCGGCGTCGTAGCGCACCAGGACTCGGCCCGGCCGGTCGGGGCCTGGCGATTCGAGCATGGTGTATCCCGCGCCATCGGGCAGCCAGCGCAACTGGCCCGGGCCATCGGCGTCGAACTCCGAGGTCTCGAATAGCCGGTGCAAGGTCACCAGGGAATCGGGGGCCAGCTGGGCGGCAAGGGGGACTCCGCCCGCGGCCCAGAGAACGGCAAGGGCAATAATCGCAGGACGGCGGATCATCATCTCTCCACTCCTACTGCGGTGTCGGCTGGTAGCGGTCGAGCCATTCCAGTGTTTCCTGAATCAGCCTGGTCCGGGGCACGAAATGGCCGCCCTCCTCCACCACGTGGCGCTTCTGGTCGGAGGGAGTGCCGAAGAGGCGGAACATGGGAATCTGCGAGGTCTCGATCGGGAAGAAGAAATCGTAGCGGCCGTTGAGCATCAGGGTGGGAATCCGGATGCGGGGCAGGAAGTTGACCGGGTCCACCTCGGGCTGGGCTCGTTCCAGGTCCAGGCCGGCCACGTAGAGGACGCTGACCTTGATCCTCGGCTCCACCGCCGGCATCAGACCACCCATGGCGCCTCCCCAACTGTAGCCGAAATAGGCCAGGGAGGCGGTGCGCATCTCCGGTCGAGTCTCCGCGTAGTCGATCGCGCGGCCCAGGTCCTTGGCCCACATGATGACGTGGTCCCGGTAGAACCGGGTGGTGTCCTGGACGTCCGATCGGAGTGAATCGCTGCGTTGGTACGTGCCCTTGTACACGGGGTAGATCACCGCCCGGCCGCTCTTGATCAGGAAATCGATGGTCCGCCACTGCAGATTCTGGGGGGCGAGATCACCGATTGCGTTGGAGCCGGGGAAGTACACCACCACCGGATACGGCCGCGCTCCACGCTTCGGCAGGTACAGGTAGACCAGCAGCCGGTCACTCCCGTAGGCTGCGACCACGCTGACCAGCTCTCTCGTCCAGTCGCTCTCGTCCACGGTCTCAACCACCTTGGAGTCGAGCGGAGTGTGATCGTACTCGTACATCCTGCGATAGGCGTCGAAGACTGCGTCAGGAGCAGGTCGTTCCTTCAGGAAGTCGCGGGTCGCGCGCTGCAGCGGCCGCCCGGCCCCGGCCAGGCTCGAGTCGGAGTCCTGGTAGCGCGCCAGGCGGATTCCGTTGGTGGGTGAGCGATCGAAGGGCGGCTGGGCGTACGCGTCGGTGAACTGGTAGGGAGCGTCATTCCAGCCACCCCCCAGGATGAACCGTTCGGTGCCGCTGGCGTTGTAGCACCATTCCCGGACGTTACCCGCCATGTCATAGTTGCCGAAGGTGCTGATTCCCCGGTCGGCACCCACCCTGCTGGCGCCCTGGCCGGAAAAATTGCTGAGGGGCACCAGCCAGGCTCCCAGCGGAATGCCCGCGGCCCGATACCAATGATACACCGTGGGCAGTGCCTTCCCCGCGAAGTTCGCGTAGGCCGCCGCTTCATACCAGCTGACTCCGCCGACTGGAAACTCTTCCTGGCCGGTGGGATACTCGCCCGCCTCCCAGGTCGAGGGCCCCGGGCGCCCGGTGCGATCGGTCATCTCCGCTATCGCCCGGGCCCAGGGAATCGGCTGCCCGTCCTTGACGAAGGGGTGCTCCCAGTACTCCCGACGTCGGTACCCGCCGCTGTCCACGAACCGCTTGTACTCGCGATTGGTGACTTCGTAGCGATCCATCAGGTAGGCACTGAGCCGCTGGGCCTGCTCGTGTTCGAGCCCGGGCAGGTACACCGTTACCAGGGCAGCCGGAATGGGAATCATCTCCTGCGGAACCGTGCTGTCCACCGCAAGGCGGATCGTGTCCTGGGGGAAATTGTACACCCCGGCGGCCAGTTCCAGCGTACGCCGGCCCGGGGACTCGATCCGCAGCCGGGAGACCGAGAGCGCCATCAGTATGCTATCCAGCGGCGTGGGGCCGAGCCGGACCCACGCGGAATCGGAGGCGGCATAGTCCTTCCGCCAGACCATCGCCCCGGCCGGGTCGGTCAGGATGTTGACTCGTCGGGCGAATTTGGGTCGGAGTGCCTTGAACAGGGAATCGTCCGGGATAATCGAGTCGACCCTTCGGGCCAGGGCATAGGCCGAGTCCCACTGCCCCCGGTCCGACAGCGCGAGAAGCTGCGGGATGGCCTGCTCCCGGGCCCAGCGCGCCTGCCGGTACCGCTGGCCTGGCCCGATCCAGAGCAGGCCGCCGCCGACTGCGAGAATCACCGCCGCGAGCAGGAGGCGTCCCCTCCCGGCCCCTGCTGGCGCAGAGGCTCTGCTACCGAGCGGGGCCGCGGACAGCCCGCCGCCCGGGGTGCTGTACTCCTCGATGCGGGCCAGCAGTTCCTCCGCCGACTGCCACCGCGCTGCGGGATCCTTCTCCAGGCACCGCATGATCGCCTCGCCCAATCCCGCTGGGAGATCGGGAACTGAAGCGCCGAGGGGGTCCGGGGCGCGGGTGATCTGGGCCGCCAGAATGGCCTGCGCTGATGCCCCGGCGAATGGTGCCTTACCGCTCAGCATTTCATAGCCGACCACACCCACGGCGTAGAGGTCGGCACGGCCGTCGATCGTCCGCTCGCCGGCCGCCTGTTCCGGAGCCATGTACGCCGGCGTGCCGATCGCAAGTCCGAGGGTCGTGAGAGTGGCGTGCGGCGTGCCCGACAGCTCGGCTGCCGCGGTGGCGGCCTTCGCGATGCCGAAATCCATCACGAAGGCATGGCGGCCGGCCAGCATGATGTTGTCGGGCTTGATATCGCGGTGCACAATGCCCTGCCGGTGCGCATAGGCCAGCGCATCGAGGACGTCGCGGAGAATCCGGGCGGCGTCGGTGGCAGGGAGAGGCCCTTCACGCGCCAGACGTGCCCGCAGGGTCTCCCCTTCGATGTACGGCATGACACAGTAGAGGAGGCCCGAGGCCTCCCCCGAATCGATCAGCGTCAGAATGTTGGGATGCTGCAGGTGGGCCGAGATGGCGACCTCGCGAAGGAACCGCTCGGCACCGAAGGCGGCGGCGATCTCGGGACGCACCACCTTGATGGCGACCGCGCGATCGTGCTTGAGGTCGCGGGCCAGATACACGGTGGCCATGCCTCCGGCACCGAGTTCGCGCTCGACCGCGTACCGCCCGGCGAGTGCCTGGGCTAGCTGTTCGCGAATGCCTGGCATGCCCGGTCCCCATGGATCATGTCGCGTAACCTACCCGTACGCCCCCGGTATGCCACTTTGCACGCCGCCCCAACCGCGGACCCACCGCTCAGTGCGTGCTTGACAGCACTGTACTGGCCGAGTCGACCATCGCTGTCGCCGCCTGTATGGCCTCGGCCGCGCGCACGATCATGCTGTCCGCCTGCGCCCAGCGCGAGGCTTCGATGGCTTCGCGCACTCCCGGCACCGTCTTCACGCCATAGCCGGTCAGCAGACCCGGGGCGTAGAGCTGGTGACGGAACCAGGGGCGGCCCGGCAGGCCTTCCGGGCTCAGCAGCGCCGGCTCGACAGCCATCAGGACGCCGTCGAGCACCCGGGCCAGCGAATCGCTGGTGGCGCGGCCGCTCTCCGTCGCCCCGGCCAGCGCCGAGTCGTAGCGGGCGGCGCTGGCGGCAAAGGCGGCGGTGGCATTCTGCAGCGGGGCGAAATTGAGATAGGGCGGGTCGGGCGCCCGCTGCGGCGGGACGCTCCTCTCCCTGGGGTCGGCGATCGCGGCAAAGACCCCTTCACCGAGTTCCAGGTTCACCTCGACGATGGAATCGCGTCGCGCGGTCAGCAATTTTCGGAGCTCTTCGAGATACCGCCCCACCGCCTGGGATGTTCCCGCGAACCGGAACGGAAGGACGTCGGCATCGGCCAGGCGCATCACCGTCGTGCCCACCGTCTGGGCCAGGGCCCGGCCGTACACGAAGGAGGTATCATCGAACCGCTCATACCAGGTGTAGCTGTCGTAGATCGAATGGTAGACGCCGCCCCCGCCCTCGCCGCCGAAGCCGAGGCTGAGCGTGGCGATGCCGGCGTGCTGGAGGAAGGGCGTGAAGTCGGAGCCGGATCCCAGGGCTCCGATTCTCAGGTCGCCACCGCTCCTGATTTCTGAGCGCTCTTCCGCCGTGGAGGCCTGTGATATCTGCAGCCGCTGCAGCCGCTGCCAGACGGTGAGTCCGGTCTCGGGGTCCTTCACGTCGCGGGCGACTTCGTTGACCAGTCGCTGCAGCGAGTGGGAGCCATCGGCCCCGAGGTAGCCGCGGCCGTTGCCGTCGGAGTTGATGTAGACGGCGCCGTGGGCCTTGAGCTCGTCGGCGTGGGCCTCGACCCACTCTGTCGAGCCCAGCAGCCCCGGCTCCTCGCCATCCCAGGCGAGGTAGATGATCGTCCGCCGCGGCCGCCATCCCTGGCGCGCCAGCTCACCCGAGCGCCCGCGCCTCCTCCAGCTCCGCCACCAGCCCCGAAATCGGATCCTCGGCGCCGTTGACCCAGCCATCGTGGTGATTACCGCGCATGATCCATTCACCGGGCATTTCCCCGCCGTCCAGTCGTGCCACCACGTCATAGGCCGGCACCAGTTGCCAGTTGAACGACGTCTTGAGGTGGACCCGGGCGGGTCCCGGGCCCACGTGGTAGGTGATCGCCAGCCCCCCTCGCCAGCTCTCCGGGGCCACCGGCCCGCCCAGCGCTGTGAGCAGTGGGGCGGCGTCGCCCCAGGACAGCGGCAGCACGGGAATCCGGGTCAGGCCCGGCGCCGAATCGGCCGGGAGCCGGCGTGCGCTGGGCCAAGCCCCCACGTCGGGTGTCAGGGGGTCGCCCGGCTCCACCGGCATGTCGAGCACGCTGCCGCGCTGCACCCCCTCCTTGGGCCGGTAGGCGCCGACGGGGTACGGGTCACCAGCGGTGAATCCGTCGTCCCTGGGATCGGAATAGATGAGGCAGCCCACCGCGCCGTGCTCCGCCGCGAGCTTGGGTTTCAGGCCGCGCCACCCGGCGCCGTAGCGCGCCAGGACGATCGCGCCCTGCACCGAGATACCCATCCGGTCCAGCCGCTCGTAGTCCGCCGGCATGCCGTAATTGACGTAGACCAGCGGAGCGGTCACGTCGCCGTCGATCGAGTAGGCGTTGTAGGTGGGGAGCTGCTCGTTTCGTTGCCCGCTGGTCGGGTCGGCACTCAGGGCCGGCTCCTGGAGCGCCGCCCGGAACCGGGTGGGTGCCACCAGTTCGACGATTCGCTCCTTCGGCGTTGGGAAGAGGACCAGGAAGCTGTCGATCGAGGTCTGCCATCCCCACGACTGAAACCGTGCCGCGAGCCACTCGGCGTTGGCCCGGCCATAGGGCGACCCCAGGTTGTGCGGGCGCGCGGAGAGGTGGCGGAGGTAGGAGCGCAGTGAGTCGGGCTCCGGCTGGGCCTGGAACTTCCCTTCCCAGTCGCGTTCGGCCTGGACCCGGGCGGGGGAAAAGCCCAGCAGGGCGGCGGGCTCGTCGCCCGAGGCGACGAGCAGGGCGGCTGAAAGGAGCGGGAGCAGCAGACGCACGATCCGTCGCATCAAGGCCTCACGATGAGGAGGTTGGGGACTGGGGGACCGAAAAAGTAGCCTGCTTGACGGCGGCTTGACCATCCACCGCGAGGTTGCCGGCGTCCCGAAAGGAGCCGACCATGCGACCGATAACCCTGATCCTCGCCTTCACCGTGCCGCTGGCCTCTCTACGGGCCCAAGAGGCCGCGCCAGACCCCGGCACCGAGGTGAGGATCACCCTCTCCCCGCATCTCGAGCCCCATCGTATGCAGGGTCAACTAATGTCGATGGACGCCGATTCGCTTCGCCTGCTTGACGCGTCCAGCGGCAGTGTGGTCGCGCTTTCGCGCTCCCAGGTCAGCCTGCTCCAGGTCCGTGAAGGGCAGCGCAACAATCTGGTCCGTGCCGCAGCCATCGGCACCGCCGCCGGGCTGGGGGCCGGGCTCGCCTATTCCCTCCTGAAAAGCGCTGCCTCCGAATTCTGCCCGGCGCCGCAGGGGTGGCAATGCACCTCGTCGGTCGAGCCGTCCTCGACTTCGGATGTTCTGCTATCAACCGCCATCGGCGGTGCGGTCGGTATGGAGATCGGTGCGCTGGTCGGGGCTCTGACCCACCAGGACGCCTGGAAACCAGTCTCCTTCGCGCGGACTGTGGCCATCGTGCTTCGGCCAGACACGCGAGGGATGGGAGCCGGTCTGATACTCGGGTTCTGATCCTTCGCCAGCGGAGGTCACATGTATCGAGCGCCGGTCATCCTCGTCGCCCTTCTGTCGGCTACTCCTCTCGCGGCGCAGATTGCTGCGGCCGACTCCGGCATCCGCATCCGGGTGACGTTCTCCGAGGCGGGGACAAGCCGGCAGGCGACGGGAACGCTGACATCCCTGGACGCCGATACCCTCTCAGTGCTCACAACCGCCCCCTCCGCCGGTTCCACAGAGAAGACAGCTCCGGTCGCGCGACCGGTCCGGCTGGCCAGGTCCCAGGTGACGCGCCTGGAGGTGAGCACCGGCCGGCACTCTTCCGCCGGCATGGGGGCGCTGATCGGCGCCGGCATTGGCGTTGTCGGAGGTGTGGCCCTGGGCGTGGCTGGGCAATGCACCGGTAGTGAAGTGGGCTTGACGGATTGCGTCTGGCCCCCAGGAATGACGGTCGGGTTTGGTGCCGTCTTCGGTGCACTAGGAGCTGGACTCGGGGCGATCCTCGGCGCCCTTACCCACCATGAGACCTGGCGATCGGTAGAGCAACCTCCCGCGGTCGGCATCATTCTGGATCCCGAGGGCAACCGGGTCGCCGCAGGACTCTCCATCAGGTTCTGAGGTTGGGCGGACCGCCTCACCTCCGGGCGGCGGCCTCGTGCTGTAGATTGTTCCCACCCGCGGCGCGTTCTGGCGCGCCGCTCCCCTCTCCAGTCTTCCCACTCATGACCGGACCCGCGGTGGTACCGACTCGTTCCGACGAAATCCGGGGTATCCGCCTCGGCAGCGTCGTCTCGGTCCTGGGTTACGTTGGTCTCGTCGCCGGCCTGCTCCTCGCGCCAGGGGCGCCGGAGGAGAGCGGGGTGGTCACCATCGGCCTCGCGGCCATTGCCATCGCCTCGCGGCGCTTCGGCGTTGCCCTTCCGGGCAAATGGTACGTGAGCTTCACTCCCGCGGTGGCCGCGGCGGCGGTGGCCTGTCTCGGGTGGGCCCAGGGCGGACTGGTCACGGCCCTCGGCCTCATTCTCGGTGACCTGCTCTTTCGCCGCCTGCGGTTCCTTCACATCCTGACGACGGCCGGCTACCTCCTGGCCGGGATTGTCATCGCTGGTCTCGTCTATGACGCGATCGGGGGGCAAACCGGCGAGGCTGCGCTGCAGGTCGCGAACCTTCCGGCGCTGGGCCTCCTGTTCCTCATGATTCCCGCCTTCTCCAACGCTCTGGTGTTCGCTGAAATGCGGGCGTCGGGGAACATCGGCCGGGTCAATCCCCAGCTGACGGTGCGCTGGGAGTCCATAGCGGCCGGCCTCGCCATTCCCCCGGGGATCAGCGGCCTTGCGCTCTGGTTTACCCCGCTGCCGCCCGTGACCAGGATGGCGCTGGCGCTGGCCTGGGTGGCCTATGCCGTGCTTTCCTATTCGCTCATCCGGCGCGGCGCCAGCGGTGAGGGGTTTCTGCTGATCCAGGGCCTAAGCCGCGCCATCGGGGCCCGTCCCGCCTTCTCCGATGCGTTCGCCGACATGCGGCGGTTGACCCACGCCCTGGTGCCCTGGCACGAAATGGGTGTGGCCCGATACGACGAGGCCGGCCGGGAATTCGAGATCGTGGCCGAAACCTCGAAGGCGCTGCCGGTGGGCCACCGTTTCAGCGCCGATCGCGGACTGGTTGGCGTCGCGCTGCAGCGGATGCAACCGGTGACCGATCGCGATCTGCCGCTGGCGGACGCGGGCGATGCGGACACCCGGATGGCCGAGATCCTGGTGCCGCTCTCGCACGGCGGCCGCCTGGTCGGCGTCTGGAGCGTGCGGCACCGTTCTCCCGGCATGTACTGGCCCAGCGATGCCGAGCTGCTGGGGCAGCTGGCCACGCCGCTGGCGCTGACCCTCGCACTGGAGCGGCTGGTCGGCCCGGTCCTTGAGGCCTCCTCGGAAACCGCCGGCCAGGTCGAGACCATCGGCGCGACCGCCCGTGACCTCAAGGCGGGCGCCGACCAAGCCGCCTCCAACGCGCGGCGAATGGCCGAGATGGTCAAGGCGCTGGCCCGGACCCTGTCGGCCGGGGCGGAAGAGGCCCGGGCCATGCGCGCGGTGGCGGCGTCCAACGCCGACTGGGGTCAGCAGACACGGGACAGCGGGCAGCAGATGCTCGATGCGACGGAGGCGGTGCGGCGCGAGACGGCGGCGGCGGGAGAACGCCTGACCGCGGCCGCGGCCACGGTGCAGGAGGTCACGGGCGAAATCGTCCGTCTCCAGCACATCTCCGATCTCGTCGAAGGCTTCCGGGTCGCGATCGGGGATCTCAGCTACCAGAGCGGCCTGCTGGCACTCAATGCCGGCATCGAGGCGGCGCGGGCGGGCGAGCGAGGCCGTGGATTCGGGGTGGTCGCCGAGGAGGGAAGGCTCCTGGCGGAGAAGAGCGCCCGTGAGGCCCACGACATCGGCCGCAGCGTCAACGAAATCCGCGATGCCCTTGAGCGGGCGGCGGGCCTGATCCAGACCACTCGCCGCGAGGTGCTCGCGGTCGCCGATCTCGGCACGGCACTGACCCGGCGGCTGGAGGAGGTCGTCGTCGCCGCGAAGGGGGTGGCGGAGATGGGCCAGTCCATCGCGCAGTCGGCTCGCGACACTGCGGATCGCGCCACGGTCATCGCCGATACCCTGCAGGGCGCCCGCAGCGAGGCGGAAGCCGCCGCTACCGAGAGCCAGGCGGTCGCTGTCGCCAGCGCGGAACAGGGACGGGCCGTCGAGGCGCTGCACGATGCGTCCACCAGCCTGAGCGAGCTGGCCGCCCGGCTGGCGGCGGGCGTGGCCGCCATCCGATCCGGGAGCCAGGGCTAGCGGACAAGCAGAGGGGATCCGAAGGTGAGCAGGGAGCAGGGAGCGGGGAGCAGTGTTACCGCTCCCTGCTCCCCGGTCCCTGCTCCCCCATCAGAGTTTCATGTAACTGATGTGGGCTTCCTGCGCCTGGTTGATCGCCACGACCATGCCGGGCACGACCACCACCTTCGGCAGGACGTGCGCGAGCAGGTCCTTCGCGATATCGTCGGCAGATCCCATTCCCGCGGCCGAGAGGCGACTGGCCCAGAAATGCAGGGCGTTATTGCAGAGGATGAACAGCACCCCCCGGGCCTGCAGTGCTTCGATCGAGGAGTCGAAGAACCCGAAGGCGAAATTGTCGCCTTGCTGCGGGCGGTAGAACATGTTGCGGGCCAGCGGCGCCTTGGTCGTGGCGTCGGTGATTTCGAGGACCGCGCCAAACTTGTACTTGTCCCACATCTCATCGGTGAACCCCAGCACCGTCGCCTTGCCGTAGAAAGTGCCTACCGCGTTGATATCGCTGTCCTTCATGCCGAACGCGTCCCGCCAGGTGTTCATGTAGTTCCGGATGTGCAGGAGTCCGAAGCCGTCTGCGGGCTCCGGCATGTCGAACAGCTGCCGGTGCTTGCCCTTGAGGCCGCTCAGCCAGTCGGCGCCCTGGTCGGGCGCCTCAGGCCCCGGCTGGCCCACGACGGTTCCGGGGAGCGTGGCGGCCAGGGTCAGGCCGAATGCCGCCCCGACGCGACCCAGGAAATCACGGCGGGGGGACGGTGCAGCGCGAAGCAGTCGATCCAGCATGGTGGCCTCCCTCGGAATGAAGAGCGCGTGGCCGGTCAGGGACGGGTGGCTGCCCGTCCTGCCGCGCTGTCGGCCTTGTGTCGCGCGGCGGTGGTCGGATAGGCGACGTCGGGCGGCGGGTCGCCGTTGGGCCAGTCGAGCTCCTTGCCGGCAAAATCGGGCCGGGGCCGTGAGGTGATGTACGCCGCCACATCGAACGCCTGCTGATCGGTAAGCGTTCCCGGCTGGTCGAAGGGCATGTTGTAGCGGATGAACGCCGCCGCCGTCCGCACCCTGGCCATCCCGGCCCCGATGTTGAACGACTGCGGTCCCCAGGGCGGTGGGGCCAGGGCGGTGCCCTGGCCATCATTGCCGTGGCACCGGGCGCACTGGCTGGCAAAGAGAACGGCCCCCGCCACCGTGTCGCCCCGGGTGACGGAAAGCTTCGGCAGGCCCTGCCCCTCGACGTCGGCGCCGACCGGGATGCCCCGGGAGAGGAACGCCATATAGGCCACGATATCGCGCATCGCCCTGCTGTCGGGTTTGAGCGCCCGGCCGTTCATGCTGCGCTGGAAACATTCGTTGATCCGGTCCTCGAGGACATTGAGCCTGCCGCTCCGGGCCCGGTACTGCGGGAACTTCCCATATACCCCGACCCACGGCATTGCGTTCGCCCTCCGCCCCTCGTCGGGGTGACAGCTGACGCAGCGCAACCGGTTGCCCACGTTCTCCGGCAGGCTGTCACGGGTGGCCATCATCAGTGCCAGGCCACGCCGGATGGCGCGGCCCAACTCGTCATCGGGAATTTCGGAATCGGCTGGAGGGCGGAGAGGAACGACGGTGGGAGTCGCGGGAGGCGCCTGGGCAGTCAACCCGTGGGCCGTGCAGAACAGCAGGAGAGCCGCCCGACGCAACATGAAGGGCCAGTCTAGGGCCTCCGGGTCGGCCCGGCAAGTGACCGAAAAGCCGAAGGGCCGCGGAATCCGCGGCCCTCCGCCCCCCTGCCCCCCTGCCCCACTAATAGCGGTAATGATCCGCCTTGTACGGCCCCTCCACCGGCACCCCGATGTAGTCGGCCTGGTCCTTGGTCAACTGCGTCAGGCGGACGCCCAGCTTGTCGAGGTGGAGGCGAGCCACCTTCTCGTCCAGCTTCTTGGGCAGGACGTAGACCTTGCGCTCGTACTGGCCAGAATTCTGGTGCAGCTCGATCTGGGCCAGCACCTGATTGGAGAAACTGGCGCTCATCACGAAGCTCGGATGCCCCGTCGCGCAGCCCAGGTTGAGCAGCCGGCCCTCGGCCAGGATCAGGACTCCGTGGCCGTCGGGAAACACCCACTCGTCGTACTGCGGCTTGATGTTGATCCGTTTGATACCCTTGACCTTTTTCAGGCCGGCCATGTCGATCTCGTTGTCGAAGTGGCCAATGTTGCCCACGATCGCCTTGTCCTTCATCCGGGCCATGTGGGCGGCGGTGATGATGTCCTTGTTGCCGGTGGCCGTGATGAAGATGTCTGCCGACTCGAGAACGTCGTCGATCGTCGCCACCTGGTAGCCCTCCATGGCGGCCTGCAGGGCGCAGATCGGGTCGATCTCGGCCACCACGACCCGGGCCCCCTGGCCCCGGAGCGCCTGGGCGCAGCCCTTGCCGACTTCGCCGAATCCGAAGACCACCGCCACCTTCCCGGCGATCATCACGTCACTGGCCCGGTTCAGGCCGTCGATCACCGAGTGCCGGCAGCCGTAGATGTTGTCGAACTTCGACTTGGTGACCGAATCGTTGACGTTGATCGCCGCGAAGAGCAGAGTCCCCGCCCGCATCATCTCGTAGAGCCGGTGCACCCCGGTCGTCGTCTCCTCGGACACGCCGCGAATCCCCTTGGCGATGCCGCTCCAGCGGCCGGGGGCGTCCTTGATCGTGCGCCGCAGGAGCTCGAGAATGACGCCCCACTCCTCGGGATCCTTCTCGGCGTTGAACGCCGGCACCTTGCGGGCGGCCTCGAATTCGGCCCCCCTGTGGACCAGCAGGGTGGCATCGCCTCCGTCATCGAGCAGCAGGGTGGGCCCCGAGCCGTCAGGCCAGATCAGCGCCTGCTCGGTGCACCACCAGTACTCCTCGAGCGTCTCGCCCTTCCAGGCGAAGACGGGGATGCCACGCGGGTCGGCGGCGCTGCCGTCCCGGCCGGCCACGACCGCGGCGGCGGCGTGGTCCTGGGTCGAGAAGATGTTGCAGGAGACCCAGCGCACGTCGGCGCCCAGGTCGGTCAGGGTCTCGATCAGCACCGCTGTCTGCACGGTCATGTGCAGCGATCCCATGATCCGCGCCCCCGCCAGCGGCTGGCGGCCCCGGTACTCCTCGCGCACGGCCATGAGCCCGGGCATCTCGTGCTCGGCCAGGCGGATCTCCTGGCGCCCGAACTCGGCCAGGCCCAGGTCCTTCACCTTGAACGGTTCGCGCCCGGCGTCGCGGGCGGCGGTGAAGGGGTGAGTCGATGCGGCAACGGTTCCCACTGGTCACGCTCCCTGAGTGAAGGTCGGCGGCACGGGGCCGCGTTGGCTACCGATCGTCGTCAACTGCGTGTGGCACTGGCCGCGAACAGTGTGGGTCCCTTGGCCTCCGGGTCGGCCGGCAGCGGCACCAGCCGTGGGGAGCTCAGGCCTGCTCCCGCAAACCACTCCGCCAGCTGTTCGGGCGCAAAGCCCAGCCAGAGGTGGCCCATCTCCTGGCGATACTGCTCCCGGTCGTGCGGCTTCATGTCCACCAGCACCACACGGCCTCCGGTCCTGAGCGCCCGGGCCACCTCGCGCAGCGCCACTTCGGGCTCCGGCACCAGGTGCAGCACCAGGAAGAGCACCGCCGCGTCCAGCTCGCGATCCTCCAGCGGCAGCGCCTCGAGCTCGCCGGTGCGGATCTCGATGTTGGTCAGTCCCGAGAACCGCCGCCGCGCCGCCTGCAGCATGGCCGCCGAGCGGTCCACCGCGATGACCCGCGACACGAAGGGCGAGATCGCCGCGGCGACCTGCCCGGTGCCCGCGCCCAGGTCGCCCACCGTCCACGACGGGTCGAGCAGGCCGAGGAGGCCGACGGCAAGGGCCTGCCGGCCGAACAACTCGACGCGGAGCCGGTCCCACTGGCCCGCCGCCGTGGCGAAGAACTCCTGCGAACGCGCGGGCCGGCGGGCCAGTACTCCCTGCAGCCGCGCACCATCGTGCTGGGCCGCCGAACTGGTGACGACGGCGTCCTTGACCAGCTGCCAGAGGCGCCGGGCCGCAGGGTCCAGCCGTGAGGCCTCCATCCGGTAGCGGCGATGCGGGCCATCGGCCCGAACGGCGCTCCACCCGTCATCGGAAAGGATCCGGAGGTGGCGGCTCACGGTGCTCTGCGGCAGCTGGAGCACCTCGCAGAGCTCCGAGACGGTCAGCTCGTGCCGCTCAAGCGCGAGGAGGATCCGGCTCCTGGTGGAGTCGCCCAGCGCGTTGAGTCGGTTGAAGATGCTGGGCTGCCGCACGGCTCCTCGACGTATCCTGTTATCCGGATAAGTAAATATGACGCGGCGGATCTGTCAAGCCGCCGGCGACCCGGCGCCATAGTCCGTTTCACCTCGGAGCGTCCGAAACCGAGCCACCCCGGGGGACGTAAGCCCAGCGTTCCCATTCACTTTCCACGGAGTCACTCCAGCAAATGCTGTTGGGCCTGCTGCTGCTTGCTGCTGCCATCGGGCCCGATACGCTTCCCCAGCGCTCGCGGTCCGTCTACGACGGTCGGGCCGGCCTGATCGCGGTGACCACCCCGCGACTGGACTCCACCGACCTGGTCGACGGCGACCTGACCGAGCCCGCCTGGGCCCACGCCGCGGTGCTCACCGGCTTTTCGCAGTTCTCTCCCACCGATGGTATTGCGGCCGAGGATTCGACCGAGGTGCTGGTCTGGTACTCGGCGAACACCATCTACTTCGGTGTAAAGGCGTTCGAGTCCCATGGCGCTCCGCACGCGACGCTGGCGGAGCGGGACCGGATCTTTTCCGACGACTATGTGCAGGTGCTGCTCAGCACCTTCAACGACGGCCGCCAGGCGATGATGTTCGGGGTGAACCCCTTCGGCGTCCAGGCCGACGGGATGATGGACGAGAACGGCCGGGCGGGAAACAACCTCCAGGGAATGGAGCCGGCCAATCTCAACCAGGATTTCGTCTACGAATCGAAGGGCCGTGTCACCCCCTGGGGCTACCAGGTCGAGATCGCCATTCCCTTCAAGAGCCTGAAGTACCAGTCGGCGCCGGAACAGGTCTGGGGGCTTCAGCTCCTCCGCACCGTCCAGCACTCGGGGTTCGAGAACACCTGGACCCCGGCTCACCGGGCCAGCGCGTCGTTCCTGGCCCAGTCCGGGGAGCTCAAGGGGCTGGCCGGGATGAACCGGGGCCTCACCCTCGACGTCACCCCCGAGGTCACCAGTCGCGCGGTGGGGGCCAACTCGCCCGATGGCGCCTGGGGGTACTTCCGCGACGGACCGAACCTGGGAGGCACTGTAAGGTGGGGAGTGACCAACAACCTGGTCCTCGACGCCACGGTCAATCCCGACTTCTCCCAGGTCGAGTCCGATGCGAGCCAGGTGGTGTTTGACCCGCGGGAGCAGGTGTTCATCCCCGAGAAGCGGCCGTTCTTCCTCGAGGGATTCGAGCAGTTCAACACCCCGAACCAGCTGGTCTACACCCGGCGCCTGGTGTTACCGGTGGTGGCCAGCAAGCTCACCGGCAAAGTGTCCGGAACGAACGTCGGCCTCCTGCTGGGCGTGGATGGGACCTCGGGCTCGGCCTATGGCGACCGTCCCTACTACGGTTTTCTCCGCCTCCAGCGGGACGTGGGTGGCCAGTCACGGCTGGGAATGGTCTACACCGGCCGCACCGATGGCGCTGACTACAACCACGTGGCCGCGGCCGACGGCCGGGTAGTGTTCGGCAAGATCTACAGCGCCGGTTTCCAGCTTGGGGGAAGCGTGACCCGCCAGGGTGGCACCTACCTGACGGGCCCGGTCTGGCAGGGCCGGTTCAACCGGAACGGCCGGACGATCGGGCTCAACTACGTCATCAACGGCTTGAGCCCTGACTTCATCGCGGCCAGCGGGTTCATCCAGCGGCCCGGGGTGGCGCAGGCAGTGTTCAACAACCGGATCACGGGGTATGGTGCCCCGGGGGCGTTCCTCGAGCGCATTTCGGGGAGCATGATCCTCGATGGCCTGTGGAACTACCGGGACTTCACGGAGGGGCGCGGCGTGCTGGAGGAGAAGCTTCACGTCCAGGGCAGCGTATCACTTCGCGGCGGTTGGACCGCCGGCACCGGCATCTTCCTGGAGACCTACCACTACGATCCCAGCCTCCTGGCGGGGGCGGCGATCGAGGTGCCGGCGACGGGCGGCGGGCTGGATACGATCCCCTTTCAGCCGGTTCCTTCCATCGACAACGTCGACTATTTCCTCGAGGCGTCGACCCCGGAGTTCAAGCACTTCTCGGCCAGCCTCTTCGCCATGGCGGGGCGCGACGTCAACTTCTACGAGTGGCAGCCCGGGCAACATCTACTACCTCGAGGGAGACCTGCAGCTCAGGCCCACCGACCAGCTCAGGGTCGACTTCGCCTACGTCCAGAACCAGTACAACCGTCCGTCGGACGGGAGCATCGTGGCCCGGGACCGGATTCCGCGGCTCAAGGTGGAATACCAGGTGGCGCGTCCCCTCTTCTTCCGGGTGGTGGGGGAATATGTGGCGTCGCAGGTGGACAGCCTGCGCGACGACGCCCACGGCGGCGCGCCCCTTCTCGTTCCCGGTGACGCCGGGCTGGCGCGGGTGCCCGCGGTCATCGGCAACGGGTTCCGTGTGGATGTCCTGGTGTCGTTCCGCCCGACCCCGGGAACGACATTCTTCGCCGGGTACGGACGACAGATGGACGATCCGCAGGCCTTCGGCTTCAACGGGATGACCCGCGAGGCCGACGCCTTCTTCCTGAAGGTGAGCTACCTGTTCCGGTTCGGAGGGTGACGGACCCTGGGCAGGATCAGTGGCCGGAGCTGTCCGCCGGCGCAGCTGTCTTGATGGCCTTGATCGCCTTCTTCGCCATGAACGCCACATCATCATTCGGATCGTCGAGCATCGTTTCGAGGGACGGGAGCGCCGCGCTGGCCGCGGGGCCGATTTCCCGCAGCGCTACCTCGATTGCATAGAGGACGGTCGCGACTTCGTCAGGCTGCTCCAGGGCGGTGATCAGCGCCGGTACCGCCGGGGCGGCAGCGGGGCCCATCCAGGCGATGTTGTAGGCCGCGTCGTGGCGGGTCTGGGGTGAGGGGGCCCTGAGGTCGGCAATCCAGGCGCTCAACGGACGCGTCGCGGATGGATCGCTGATATTCTGCTGGGCGGCCAGAGGGCGCGAGGCCGCGGCGAGCAGGGCGGTGAAGGCAAGGGTACGGAGCAACATCGGGAACTCTTCCGGAAGTGACCGCCGGAAGATGGCCAACCGGACCGCCTCGACGCAATCTGGCCCCGGGGCGCCCGTCTTTCCCCGCCCCTGACAGGGACACGGTCGACCCCTTATCTTGCCCCCCGCTTCCGGGCCCCGCCCCCCGCCCCGGCGGGGTGGCCGGGCCCGCCACCTTCAATGCGTCAGGGCAGCGGGCACATGGGCATCATTGCATCCGACATCCGCCGTGGCATGACCATCCTCTACGAGGGTGAGCCCTGCCGCGTGATGGAATTCCGGCACCACACTCCGGGCAACCTGCGCGCCATGGTGCAGGCCAAGCTCCGGAAGCTCCGGACCGGCACCCAGTTCGAGCACCGGTTCCGTTCGACCGACACCCTCGAGGTGGCACAACTTGACGCGCACGAGCTGGAATTTCTCTACGCGGCCGGCGACTCCTACCACTTCATGAATACCGAGAACTTCGACCAGCTCGAGCTCGACGGCGAGACGCTGGGCGACGCCGCCAAGTGGATGACCTCGGGCATGAAGATCAACGCCGAGTTCTTCGATGGCCGGCCGATCGGCATCGATCTCCCGAACACGCTGGTGTTCGAGGTGGTGGAGACCAATCCGCCGATGAAGAGCGCGACCAAGACCGCCTCGACCAAGCCGGCCAAGCTCGACAACGGTGTGTCGGTTGACGTGCCCGAGTTCATCCAGACCGGCGAGCGCGTCCGGGTCAACCCGCTGACCGGGGAGTACGTCGACCGCGCCAAGTGAGTTGACGGTCTCCTCCCGCCCGGGAGGGGCGGCGTCCGCCGGATCCGCCCCTCCGCTTTCCTGCGTCGCTTGACCATCATAGTATTGACTTGATCTCCCCGTGCGGCTGCCCTGCCGCCCTGGAGCGCCCGAATGCGGAGCTCTCTCGATGCGCATTCACATCAGCAGTCGATCGGTCCGCTTCCGCCTGTGAATCGCCCTCCCGCCTCCGACGAACGCAAGGTTCTGTCGCGGGAGTTGTCCGTCTTTCTCGTCCAGTTCTCGATCGCCCTTCACAAGCACACGACCTATCCGCAGGGCCACCCGCTGCTGGCCACCGCGCTCGAGTCGGTCCTGGATCGCCTGGCGGACCTGTTCCGGGAGCGGGAGCTCCTTTCGATCGGGGTGTCCAAGCAGCAGCTCCTGATCGAAGGCGTCGCGACCGACTCCGCCAACCCCGTGCTTCGCGAGCTGGCCCAGCGGCTCCACCGCCAGCAACTGGGCGCGATCCGGCTGCTCCGCGGTGTGACCGGCGAGGAATTGTCTGACGTCCTGACCCGGCTGAGCCAGGAACTGCAGCCGGGTGGCAAGGCGCTGGGGCTGCAGCCCCCGGAGGAACTGGCCCGGCTGGAGCACATCCGGCTGGTGCCGATGGCGTTCGACCAGATGGAGCTCGCCGGCGACCAGGAACAGGCGCCGGTCGTGGGCCAGGGCCACGAACTCTGGCTCCAGTTGGCCGCCGCCGCACTCATCGGCATAGGGGGTGGCGCGGACCCCTCGGAGGCCGCGGATCCGGCGGCCGTCGCCTCGGAAATCAACCGGCGGCCCCGTGACGCGACCTACGACCGGGTCATCGTGGGTTATCTCCTCGAGATGGGCCGCGAGCTCCGGTCCAGCGAGGGCCAGGCCGCAACCCTGCTCCGGAGCCGGGTCGCCACGCTCCTGGCCGGCCTGCAGCCGGAGGTGCTGCACCGCCTGCTCGAGACCGGGACCGACCTGGCCCAGCGACGCGAGTTGCTGCTCGACGTGGCTCCGGTGCTGCCGGTAGGTTCGGTGCTGGAGGTACTGCGCGCCGCCAGCTCGGCCAGCGGCCAGACGATCTCTCACGCGCTGCTCCGGATCCTGGGCAAGCTGGCCCAGCACGTGGAGACGGAGGGACCGGTGAAGATGCGGGCCGAATCGGCGATGCGGGATACGGTCCGGCAGCTGGTCGAGGGGTGGACCCTGGCCGACCCCAACCCTGGGGGCTACACCTCGCTGCTCGACGAACTCAGCCGCGCGGGGCGGGGCACGACCGGGAAGGACGTGGACGATCCGACCGAGGGGCTCCGGATCGTGCAGACCGCTCTGGAGCTCGGTGAGGTGGGCGACGTGGTCTGGCGGGCGATGGACGAAATGATCCAGCGGGGCCAGACCACAGCGCTGATCGAAATCCTCGACCACTCGCCCGCCAGCCCGGAAGTCACCGAAGCATGCTGGGTGCACCTGGCCACCCCGCACTGCGTCCGCCGGCTGCTGCTCCATGAGAGCCAGGACCCGCAGGGCATCGACCGGCTGCTCACACGGATGGGCATGTCGGCGGCCGAGCCGATGCTGGAGGCGCTGGAGGTCGCGGACTCACGGACGGTGCGCCGCCGTCTCCTGACGCGGCTCAGCCAGCTGGGACCGGCGCTGGGGCCGCTGGTCGTGCCCCGGCTGACCTCGGCGCCCTGGTTCGTCCAGCGCAACATGCTCGCCCTGCTGGGCACGATGCCCGCCTGGCCGGAGGGGTTCTCGCCCCACACCTACGCGGAGCATGAGGACGCGCGCGTGCGGCGAGAGGTGGTCAAGATGATGCTGCACCGTCCGGCGCTGCGCGATGACGCGGTCCTGCGCGGCCTGGCCGACGACGATGACCAGGTCCAGCGGATGGCGCTGGCGGCTGTCTCGGAAAGCTGCCCGCCATCGGCCGTGCCCCGCCTCATGGTGCTGCTCAATGACAGGAACCGCGAAGCCGAGGTGCGGGCGCTCGGCATCCGCGCCCTGGCCGGGCTGAAGACGCCCAGCGTGCGGAGCTGGCTCCTGGAACACGCCATCTCCAAGGGCGGCTGGTTCCGGCGCCGCCGGCTGGCGGCCCGGTCCCCGGAAATGCTGGCCATTGTCTCGGTCCTGGCCTCGCGCTGGCGCGACGATCCCAAGGTCGCCGACGTGCTCCGGCTGGCCGAAGCGAGTGCCGATCCCGAGATCCGGGCGGCGACGAAGGGGACATCCGGCTGATGAGTGATCCGATCCGCTTCCTGACCGCGCTGGGCCAGGCTTTCGCCACGGCGACCCTCTACTCGGCGGGCCACCCCGCCCGCGACCGCGCCGAGGACCAGGCCTGGGAGGCGCTCTCCCGCCTCCTCGAGGAGGAGCCGCACCCACGATTCACCTTCGTCGATGGCGAGGTGGTGTTCGGGCTGCAGGTGCTGCGGCAGCTGCACGAGTGGGAGTGGGGGGATCGCCTGTCGAAGGTCCAGATCCAGCGGCTCGAGTTCGTCCCCCCGGTGCCGCGGGAGGAGTTCACGGAGTTCCTGCGCGACGTCTTCCAGCGCCTGAACCAGCAGCCGGTGGATACGGCGGAATTACGTCAGCTGCGCGAGGGCCACATCAAGTACGGGCCTATCGTGGTCCGGGGCAGCGAGGGGGCGCTGCTCCCGGCGGCGGACCTCGCCACGGCGACGATCGCCTATACCCTCGACGCAGAGGTGGAAACCATCCAGTGGCTGCATGAACAGGTGCAGCAGCACTCGGAGCTCCCCGTGCTGGAGGCCGAGTCGGTGGTGCGTTCCTTGGCGGTGGCGATGCACAGCCAGGGGCAGGTCTTCATGCCGCTGCTCCAGCTCAAGGAATTCGACCAGTACACGACCACCCACGCCAGCAACGTCGCCGTGCTCGCCATGGCGCTGGGCGAGCACCTCAGCCTCGGCCCGGCCCTGGTGCGCAACCTCGGCACCGCCGGCCTGATGCACGATCTGGGCAAGGTGCGCATCCCCCACGACGTGCTGGTGAAGCCGGGGGCGTTCACCGATGCCGAGCGGGACCTGATGCGGCGCCACCCTGCCGATGGAGCCCGGCTGCTCATGGAACGGCCCTGCGGGCTGGAACTGGCGGCGGTGGTGGCCTACGAGCACCACATCATGCTCAACGGCGGCGGGTATCCCTCATTTCACTTCGCCCGCGACTGTCACTACGCCAGCAAGCTGGTCCACGTTTGCGACGTCTACGATGCGCTGTGTACCAATCGCCCCTATCGCGACGCCTGGCCCAGCGAGATGGCCCTGGCCTACCTGGAAGAACGCGCCAGGGTGGAATTTGACCCGGATATCGTGCTGGCGTTTTGTCTCATGATGCGGCAATGGGAGCACCGCCGGATCCAGGTCGCGGAACGAGGCGAGGAACCTCCGGCCGTCGCGTGAGCCGCAGCCTGCAGGGCCTTCAACGGAACGATTCGGCGCCGTTGGCGATTCGCACGCCCCAGGGCCGCGCGTTCGCGGTCGGGCTGGCGACCGCCGCCGGCGCCTGGCTGAGCTTCGCGCTCGCGCCGGTCCCCGGCTCCCTTCCCCCCGTCTGGCTTCCCACCGCCTGCGCCGTGGCCGCCGCCTACTTCTGGGGTCCGCTCGCCTTCCCGGCCGTCGTCGCCGGCGTGATGCTGGGGCTCGCCGGGCGCGGGCAGGGGCCGTTGGTCGCACTGCTGGCAGGGGTGACGGATGGCGTGATCGGACTGCTCGGCGCCCGGCTGCTCCGCTCCCTCCGGTTCCGCCCGGCGATCGACCGCCTGCGCGATGTGTGGAGCCTGGCTGCCAGCGTCGCCCTCCTCGCGGCACTGGCCACGGCGCTCGACTATCTCCTCCACCAGTCCATTTCCGTTGCGACGTCGCTGCCTCCGTCCGGGGACTGGTATGGCGCCTTCGCGGCACGGCTGCTCGGATTCGCCGCGCTCGCCCCGGTCCTGTTCAGCTGGGGCGCACCCGTCACTGCGCCGGCGCCGCTCGCATCGCACCGGGGCGAGATGGCAGGGCTGGCCCTGGCGACGGCCGCCATCGCCTGGCTGGCCTTCGCCGTCCTCCCACTCCCCTCGCGTCACGGGCTGCCCGGCATCCTGGTGCTCTGCCTGGCCTGGGCGGCCACCCGGGGGCATCAGCGCGCCGCCTCGCTGGTCACGCTGTGTGTGACCCTGGCCGCGCTCGCGCTCATCCGGGGCCAGGCCATCGAGGTGGTGCAGCCGTTCGACGTGACGGTTGAAGGGCCACTTTCCCGGTTCGCGATCTCCATGGCGATGTTCTCGGTGGTGGGCCTGGTCCTGGCGGCCGCGATGCTGGAACGTGAGATCTCCGTCCGGCGGGAGGACCGCACCAGCAAGGTGCTCGACGCGCTCTATCACGACACGCCGCTGGGTATGACCGCCATGGACGCCGAGCGCCGCCTCACCGTCTGGAACCCGGCGGCGGAGCGGCTGTACGGGTGGCGCCCGGAGGAGGTGCTGGGACTGCCGCTGCCGGAGGCCGGCGAGGCGATCTCCGGGTCGGCGCGACACGTGGAGGAAGAGCTCTCGGCCGGCCGGCCGGTGGTCGGCCTGGAGACCCGGCGCCAGCGGAGGGACGGCAGCTGGCTCGACGTCCGGCTGACCATGACGCCGGTGTTCGACGAGGCCGGCCGGCTGGCCCAGGTGATCACCCTGCACGAGGACATCAGCGACCGGCGCCGCCGCGAGGAGAGCCTGCGTGAAGAGGAGGCGAAGTACCGGCTGGTCTTCGAAGCGGCCTCCGACGCAATCTTTCTGCACGACCCGGAGACACTGCGCCTCCTGGACGTGAACGCGGCGACCGTGGCCCTGTACGGCTATTCGCGTGATGAGCTGCTCGCCATGACCTCGATCGACCTGAGCGCCGAGCCCGAGGAGACTCGGGCCACCATCCGGCAGGCGGCTGAGCGGGGGAGCGTGCACGTGCCGCTTCGCCTGCACCGCCACCGGGAGGGCCATCTGTTGCCGGTGGAGATTACCGGAGGCCGCCTCCCCTGGCAGGGGCGGACGATCGCCATCACGATCGCCCGCGACATCCGCACCCGGGTGACCGAGGAACAGGAACGGCGTGACCGCGAGGCCTACCTGCGGGCGGTGCTGGAGCACGCCTCGGACATCGTGACCATTCTCGACGCCGAGGCCACGATTCGCTGGGGGAGCCCATCCATCACGCGACTGCTGGGCTACCAGCTGGAGGAGGTCGTTGGCCAGCCCATGGCCGCGTTCATCCACCCGGACGATCTCCCTGCGGTCGTGGGGGCGATGGAGCGGATCGTCGGCGAGCCGGGGAGGGTGGGGACGGTCCTGTCCCGATTCCGGCACAAGGACGGCAGCTGGCGCCAGCTCGAGTCGGTGGGGCGCTACCTGCCCGACACCCCCGGCATCCAGGGGGTGCTGGTCAATGCACGTGATGCGACCGACCGGCTGGAAATGGAGGCGCGCAACGAGCGCAGCCGGCAGCGGTTCGAAATCGTCGCCAACGCGACCAATGACGTGGTCTGGGAGTGGGACATCCCCGGCAAGAAATCATGGTGGAGCGAAGGGATCACCCGCGTCTTCGGCTGGCGCCCCGAGGAGCTGGAGCGCGACCAGGACTGGGCCGACCGGATTCATCCCGACGATCTGGTCCGGGCCAATGGGACCCTGCAGGAGGCGGTCGAGCGCGGCGGGATGCGATGGAAGGCCGAATATCGCTTCCGCCGGGCCGATGGGCGTTACGCCGTCGTTCTGGACCAGGCCTGGTCCATTGTCCGGGATGCCGACGGCCGGGCGCTGCGGATGATCGGCGCGATGACCGACCTCACCGAGCGCCGTGAGGCCGAGCGCCTCCTGGCCGAGAGCCGCGAGCAGCTGCGGCAGGCCACCAAGATGGAGGCGATGGGCCGGCTGGCCGGCGGCATCGCACACGACTTCAACAACATCCTGACCTCACTGCTCGGCCACACCGACCTGGCGCTGGCGCAGGGCGGGGAGGACGAGGCCCTGCAGGAGGACCTGCAGGAGATCCGTGCCGCCGGGCTCCGCGCTGCGGGGCTGACCCAGCAGCTGCTGGCCTTCAGCCGCAAGCAGGTGCTCGAGCCGCGGGTCGTGAACCTCAACGAGGTCGTGAGCGCGGTGCACCGGATGCTGGCCCGGGTGATCGGCGAGGACATCGAGCTGGTCATCCGCCTCGCGCCGGACCTCGCCCGCACGATGGCCGATCCCGGACAGGTGGAACAGGTTCTGGTCAACCTGGCCATCAATGCCCGCGACGCGATGCCCGACGGTGGGCGCCTGGTGATCGAGACGTCGAACGAATCGCCCGGCCCCGCGGCGGACGGGGCAGGCAGGCGATTCGTCCTCCTCTCGGTGGGAGACACCGGGCACGGCATGGAGGAGGAGACCCAGGCCCGGATCTTCGAGCCGTTCTTCACCACCAAGGGCGTGGGCAAGGGGACCGGCCTGGGGCTCGCCATGGTGTACGGCGTGGTCCAGCAGAGCGGGGGGGAGATCCGGGTGGAAAGCGCCCCCGGCCAGGGCACTACCTTCCGCATCTTTCTCCCGGAGGCCGAGGCGCAGGCGGCGGAAGAGGCGGCGGCCCCCGCGGCGGCGGCCACACCGGTGGGGGGAACGGAGACGATCCTGGTGGTCGAGGACGAGGCCCCGGTCCGCGAACTGGTCCGGCGCCAGCTGGCGCGGCTGGGTTACCGGGTGCTGGTGGCCGACAACGGCGAGGAAGCCCTGCGCGTGGCCGAGGCGCACCCGGGCCCGGTCGAGCTGCTCCTGACTGATGTCGTGATGCCCGGGATGGGTGGCACCAAAGTCGTCGCCCGGCTGGCGAGTTCCCGCCCCGCGATGCGGGTGATCTACATGTCCGGCTATGCGGGGACGGGGGCGGTCCAGGAGGAGGTCATGCAGCGCGGTCATCTTTTTATCGCCAAGCCGTTCACGCCCGACCAGCTGGCCCGCCGGGTGCGCGAGGCCCTTGAGGCCTAGCAGCCGGGGAAGGACCCGGGCTCCACCTCTTCGAGCCAGGGGGATCTTCCCGGAACCCAGTCCACCAGGAACGCATCGCCGCCCTTGAGCGCGATGTGTCCCCGGCCCTCCACCGATCCCACCCGCTCGAACTGGGACAGTGCGTCGAGCGAGTAGATGTCCATCCGGACCCGGTAGCTGTGCAGTCCGGGGGAGACGTCGCTCAGATCGACCACCGTCGGCGCCCGCCGATTGGAGAACCGCCCCCTCAGCTGGCCGTCGATCCAGAGCTCAATGTCGCGGCCGGATTCGAGCTGGCCGAGGCTGGCCACCCCGAAGCGGACCTGGACCAGGCGGGGTTCGCCACTCACCGGGCCGGTCTCGACCCCGGTTTCACCGCCGCGGTCGAGGAGGCCGAGCCCCTGCGGCGGGGGCAGGCAGGCCATCAGGCGCTGGACCCGCTCACTGCCGGTGGGGTGCACTGCGTCGAAGCGGAACGGCCCCAGCCGGGTGAAGAAGCGGATCGCTGCCTCGATCGCGGCCCGATGCTCCGTACCGATCGCCGCCGCCGCATAGCAATCGGCATCCAGCTCCTGGACCTGCTGCGCCGCCTCGCGGTCGGCCTGGTCCAGAGTGTCGAGACCGGCCCGGGTGTGGTGCAGGGCGATGTGACCGTATTCGTGGGCCAGGAAGAAGGTGGAGAGATCCGGCCCGTAACGCTGGAAGCGCGCCGGGTTGTAGTAGATCACCGGGTCGGGGCGATCGACCACCGCCACGGCGACGTCGGCGAGGTCATCGTCCGGGATTTCAGCGATGCCGGGAATCAGGTGCAACCCCTGGGCCCGGGCCGCGCCGGTGGACAGGAGAGCCAGCAGCGCGACCATCCCCGGCAGGCGCACCGCAGGGCGACGGAGCATGCTCGCAATGTCGCCGCGAGGTCCCCGCTCCGGCAACCCGGTGACCGGGAAACGGGTCCTCGCGGGATTGACCCCCCCGGACCTCTGGGTACCATTCATCCGACCGCCAGGGGCATCGGGGCTGAACCCGCCCGATTGAGAAGCCACCCTTGGAACCTGACCCGGCTGATACCGGCGGAGGGAGCGCGGTGCAGTCGCTCCATTTCCTGCCGGTCGCCGATTGCCCTGGAGCAGTCCGATGGCGACCAACTCTCCCGCCCCGTCCGCGACCGCAAGGGAGTCCTTTAGGGCCCCTCCCGCCACGACCTTCGCAGAGGCATTTCCCAACTCGCGGAAGGTCCACCTCGAGGGTCCCCGCGGGATCCGCGTGCCGATGCGCGAGATCACCCTCTCCGGCGGCGAGCCGCCACTCCGTGTGTACGACGCCAGCGGACCGCAGGGGCATGATGTGAAGGCGGGGCTGCCCGCGTTGCGGCTGCCGTGGATTCTCGAACGGGATGTGAAGCGGGAGGGCGGGAGGGCGGGAGGGCGGGATGAATCCGAGGTACTTCCGGCTTCCCGCCTTCCCGCCTTCCCGCCCGGCCTCGAGCGCCAGCCACTTCGCGGCAACAGCTGCATCACCCAGCTCCACTACGCCCGCCGCGGCGAGATCACGCCCGAAATGGAATTCGTGGCCCTGCGAGAGGGGCTGCCGGCGGAATTCGTCCGGTCCGAGGTGGCCCGGGGCCGCGCCATCATTCCCGCCAACATCAATCATCCCGAGCTCGAGCCGATGGCCATCGGCCGGGGTTTCGCGGTGAAGATCAACGCCAACATCGGCAACTCGGCGGTCCGCTCCTCCATCGAGGACGAGGTCGAGAAGCTGCGCTGGGCGACCCTCTGGGGCGCCGACACCGTGATGGACCTCTCCACCGGGAAGGACATCCACGCCACCCGGCAGTGGATCCTGCGCAATTCGGCGGTGCCCATCGGCACGGTGCCGATCTACCAGGCGCTGGAGCAGGCCGGCGGCGTCGCCGAGGATCTGACCTGGGAGATCTACCGGGACACGCTGATCGAGCAGGCCGAACAGGGGGTGGACTACTTCACCGTCCACGCCGGGGTGCTGCTCCGGTACGTCCCGTTGACCGCCCGGCGGGTCACCGGCATCGTGTCGCGGGGCGGGTCGATCCTGGCCAAGTGGTGCCTGGCCCACCACCAGGAAAACTTCCTGTACACCCACTTCCGCGAGATCTGCGAGATCATGGCGGCGTACGACGTGTCCTTCTCGCTGGGTGATGGCCTCCGTCCCGGCTCGATTGCCGATGCCAACGACGAGGCGCAGTTCGCCGAGCTGAGGACCCAGGGGGAGCTCAACAAGGTCGCATGGGAGCACGACGTCCAGGTGATGAACGAGGGCCCGGGGCACATCCCCATGCACCTGATCAAGGAGAACATGGAAAAGCAGCTCGAGTGGTGCCAGGAGGCGCCGTTCTACACGCTGGGGCCGCTGACCACCGACATCGCCCCGGGATACGACCACATCACCAGCGCCATCGGCGCCGCGATGATCGGCTGGTACGGCACCGCCATGCTCTGCTACGTCACGCCCAAGGAGCACCTGGGACTGCCCAATCGTGAGGACGTGAAGGCGGGGGTCATCGCCTACAGGATCGCGGCCCACGCCGCGGACCTGGCCAAGGGCCACCCGCGCGCCCGGGCCTGGGACGACGCCCTCTCGAGGGCGCGCTTCGAATTCCGCTGGGAGGATCAGTTCAACCTGGCGCTCGACCCCGTCACGGCGCGGGCCTACCACGACGAGTCGCTGCCCGCCGAGGGGGCCAAGGTGGCGCACTTCTGCTCCATGTGCGGACCGAAGTTCTGCTCCATGCAGATCACGCAGGACGTGCGCGAGTACGCCGAGGCCATGGCAGCCAAGGCCCGCGAATTCCGCGAACAGGGAGGCGAGATCTACGTGAAGCAGGAAGCGGAGATTCCGGTGCCAGTGGCCGCCGATACCCGCTAGATTCGCCGCATGATTCTGCAGCGTTTCTACGACGAACCCCTCGCCCAGGCCAGCTTCCTCATCGGTTGCGCCGAATGCGGCGAGGCCCTCGTCGTCGATCCCAACCGTCGAGTCGAACAGTACGTGGCCGCGGCGGAGCAGGCCGGCCTGCGAATCACGGGCGTCACCGAAACCCATATCCACGCCGATTTCGTCTCCGGGGCCCGCGAACTGGCGGCGCTCACCGGAGCCACGCTCCATCTCTCCGACGAGGGTGGCGCCGACTGGCGCTACGCCTATGCCGGCGGCGGCGGGAGCGGTCCTGCTGCGCGAGGGCTCGACCATCAGCGTCGGCCGCATCCGGATCGATGTCCTCCACACCCCGGGCCATACCCCTGAACACCTGAGCTTCCTGGTCACCGATACCTCGGCGGGCGACGGCCCCGTGGGGATCGTGACCGGGGACTTCGTCTTCGCCGGCGACGTCGGCCGGCCCGATCTGCTGGAAAAGGCGGTCGGCGTCGCCAACGCGGCGACCGCCGCGGCGCGAGTGCTTTACCGGAGCCTGCAGCACTTCCGCGCACTCCCCGAGCACCTCCAGGTCTGGCCGGGCCACGGGGCGGGATCAGCCTGCGGCAAGGGATTGAGCGCGATGCCGCAGACCACCGTGGGCTACGAGCTGCGCTACAACTGGGCCTTCGCCGCCCGGGACGAGGCCGAGTTCGTGGCGCAGGTGCTGGCCGGGCAGCCCGAGCCGCCCCGGTACTTCAAGGAGATGAAGCGGATCAATCGCGATGGCCCCGCGATCATCGGCGGGTTCCGCCGGCCGGCCCGGATGCCGGAATCGAAGCTCCCCACGCTCCTGGCCGCGGGGGCCCTCGTCGTCGATCTCCGGGGGGCCGCCGCCTTCGCCGCCGGCCACGTGCCGGGCACGATCAACATCCCGCTCAACCGGAGCTTCACGACCTGGGCCGGATGGCTGCTTCCCTACGACCGTGAGTTCTACCTGGTGGCGGATGAGCGCGACGAAATCGCCATCGACCTCGCGGGCCGCGACCTCACGATGATCGGACTCGAGCGGGTCAGCGGATTCTTCGGCCCCGAGGTGCTTGCCGCCTGGGAGGCCCGGGAGGGCGAGCTCGAAGCCGTGCCCCAGGCAACGCTGGCGGAGATGACGGAGACCGACGGCGCCGGCGGCGGAACGATCATCGACGTGCGGAACGCCGCCGAGTGGGCCGAAGGCCACCTGCCCGGCGCGCGGCACATCCCGCTGGGGGAACTCCTCGACCGGATTGCCGAAGTGCCCCGTGAGGGGCCGGTGATTCTCCAGTGCCAGGGCGGCGGCCGCTCGGCCATCGCGGTGAGCCTGCTGCGGGCCCGCGGCTTCGGCAACGTCGCGCAACCTCGGCCCCGGCTTCACCGGGTGGCAGGCTGCGGGGTTGCCCGTGGTGCGCGAGTGACACCATGCGCGCCGTGACCGACCTGTCGAGCTTGCAGGCCGTCGCCCTCCTCTCGTTCGTGGGGTCGATCGGGCAGGCGGCGGTCGCGATTCTCCTCGCCGGCCTCTTCTACGTCCTCAGCCGGCACAGTGGCCGGCGGGCGTACACCATCGCCTGGTCCTGGGCCTGGGTCGCGCTGGTGACCGCGATCACGGCCGTGGTGGTCAGCTACCACATCACTGGAGCCGAGGTGACTCCACCGGGCAATCCGGTGTCCTCGGGCGGGGCGGTGGCCTGCTACATCCTCTACCTCTTCGCTAAGCTGGTCTTCGGGGGACTGCTGCTGGCGGGCACGCTTGCCTTCTGCGGGCGTCCGCTCCGTCGCGGGATCCTGCTCGCTGGGCTGGCGGCCGCGGCCGGCTTCGCGCTGCTGATGGGGCTGACCCTGCGGAGCCTGGATCGACTGGTCGTCGTCCAGGTGGCATTTATCGTCCCCGCCTTCCTCGCATCGGCGTGGCACCTGCTCCGGTTGCCGCCCCGCCGGCGGGGCCTGGGCAGCCGGATTACCGGCGGCGTGTTCCTGCTGCAGAGCCTGCTCTGGCTGCTCTACCTGCTCGCCTTCGGCCTGGTCTGGCGGCATGGGGGCGATGCGACGTACCAGAATCCCTTCGCCTCGCTGATTCGCGTCAACTCGTTTCTCGATACCCTGGTCGAAATGCTGCTCGCCTTCGGCATGATCGCGATGCTGAACGAGCAGTCCCAGCGCGAGGCGGACGAGGAGCGTGCGGCGCATCTGCGCGACCTGGCGGAGTCCGGCGAGCGGCTCTCCGCGGTGATCCGCGGGGCCAACGATTCCATCGTGATGCTGGACACCGAGGGGCGCGTGCTGTTGAGCAATGCGGCCGCGGACCAGATGTTCGCCGGACCGGGGCCGCCGCTCCCCGGCCGGTTCCTGGCCGGCTGCATCGTCGAGGCGGAGCGCCCGGGCTTCGCGGCGTGGATCTCCGGGCCCACGAGCGGAGAATCGGCCCCCCGCACGCTGATGGGCCTCCGCCCGGACGGGACGCCGTTCACGATGGAAGCCTCCGCGGCCGAAGTGAGCCTCGGCGGCGTGAGCCACCGGCTGCTGGTGATTCGCGACATCACCGCCAGGGAGCGGGCCGAAGCCGAGCGGCTCGAATTGCAGCGCCGGCTGGCGCAGTTCGAGAAGACCGAGGCGCTGGGCCGGCTCGTGTCGGGGATCACTCACGAGCTCAACAACCCGCTGGCAGCGATCCTGGCCGCCATCGGCGACCTCCTGGAGGACGCCCCTGCCGAACGGGAACGCAAGGCACTGGCCGCGATCCAGGAACAGGCCCAGCGCTGCCGGCTCATCACCCGCAACCTGGTGTACTTCGTTCGTGGCGGGGAAGGGCGGCGCGAGGTCGTCGAGCCCGCCACGATCGTCGCCCACGCGGTCGAGGGGCTGCGGCAGGAAGCGGAGCGGCAAGGCGTCACCCTGACGCTGGTGACCCCGGCCACGATGCCGTCCCTGGTGGCCGATCCCGTGGCCCTCGAGCAGGTGGTGGCCAACCTGGCGCTGAACGCGATCGAGGCCTCGGGTGGTGGACATGCGGGCCGGGTCCGGGTGACACTGGCGGCGGGCGAGGGGCGGCTGAGTCTGAGCGTCGAGGACAACGGCCCCGGAATTCCTCCTGTGCTGCTCACCCGCATCTTCGATCCGTTCTTCACCCGCAAGCCGCTCGGTCGGGGCAGCGGGCTCGGGCTGCCGGTGGCGCTCGGCATCCTGCAGCATCACAACGGGACGCTGGTGGCCGAAAACGTCGCGCTGCCGGAGCGCGGGGCGCGCTTCGTGGCCCAGATCCCGCTGGCCCAGGCCCGCAGGGCCGCGGGCCCTCCCGCGATCGAGGAGCGCCGACGGCTGCGCGAGGGGCGCCGGGCACTGATCATCGACGATGAAGCGCCGGTCCGCAATCCCATCCGGCGCTTCCTGGAGCGCCGGGGCTGGACGGTCGAGGAGGCGGAAGACGGCGTCCTTGGGCTCGCCCGCCTGCTGGCCGAGGACGGCCTGGGGTTCGACCTGATCCTGTCGGATCTTAAGATGCCGGGCCTTTCCGGCCTCGATCTGCACGACCGGCTGCTCGGCGAACGTCCCGAACTGATGGCGCGCCTGGTCTTCATTACCGGAGACGTGGTGTCCACCGACGTGGCGACCTTTCTCCATAAGACGGCGCGCCCGGTTCTCGAAAAGCCGTTCGAACTCTCCGAACTTGAGATCGTGGTCGAACGGGTGGTTGGCCGAGGGGACTAGCTCCGGATCGCTCCCGGATAGCGCGCCGCGCTCAGGTCGTAACCGGGGAAGACGGCGGCCAGGTCCTCCCCGCCCAGGTGGCGTGCCAGCAATTCCGCGAACAGATCTCGGAAGTCGGTAGTGACCGCCAGGTCGCGGCCCTGGTAGCGCTGCGACGGATCGAGGCCGGGCCAGCGGCCGAGCACCTTTCCACCGTTGACCGGGCCACCCAGCACCAGCATCGCGGTGGCGTGGCCATGGTCGGTTCCGCTGCTGCCGTTTTCCTTTACCGTCCGCCCGAATTCCGACATCGTCAGCACCACCACGTCCGCCATCCGTTCCCCGAGGTCGGTCGCGAATGCGGCAAGCGCGCCGCCGAACTCGGTGAGCCGTCCGGCCAACTGGCCCTCTCCACTGCCCTGGTTGACGTGCGTGTCCCAGCCGCCCACGTCGGCAAAGGCGATCTCGAGTCCCACATCCGCCCTGATGAGCTGGGCCACCTGGAGCATCGCCTGGCCGAACCGACCACGCGGGTACTCCGCTCCGTTGGCGGGTTGGTACTGGCCCGGGTTCACACTGCGAAGCACCCGCGCGGCCTCGAATCCTTCTGCAGCGGACGATGCAACGAGCCCGGTGGCCTCTGCGTCGTACAGTGCCTCGAAGGCGGCGGTGAGTCGGTCGCTGGTCCCCGGCCTGCCGGCCCTGAGCCCGAAAGCCGAGAGATCGTTGATGGCGAGCGCCGGCGCACTCCCGGCCAGGACTCGAGGAAGTTCCGGCCCGAACGCGACTGACCGGAACGGGGTGTTGCTGTGCTCCTGCTGGTGCTGGCAGTAGCGGTTGAGCCAGCCATCCCTGGTGGACTTCAGTCCGGGGGTGCCGGAGCACATGAAGTCCTGGGCGTCGAAGTGGCTCCGGGTTTCGTCGGGTGAGCCGACCGCCTGGACGGCGGCCAGGCTCCGGTTGTCCCACCAGGGCTTGAGCGGAGCCAGGGCGGGGTTGAGGCCGAAATGACCGTCGAGGTCGATGAGCTGGTTCTTCGGGATGGCGATTCGCGGCCTGTCCTCGTAGTACGACCGCTCGCCGTGCGGCACGATCATGCTGAGACCGTCCACCGCGCCGCGCTGGAAGAGGCAGACCAGCACCGGGTTCCGCGTGCCGGACCTCCCGGGCCTCGGCAGGCTCCAGGCCGCGCGGGCCAGGAAGAGCGGATCAGCTCCCAGGCTGAAGAGGGCAAGCCCTCCCGCCCGCACGAACACCCTTCGCGAGATTCCCATCCTGTGGTTCCCTCCTACTGTCGCTGGAATTCGGGCCCGCCGAGGGCAAGGCCCACCGCAAAGGACCGGGGGTCGGCGCCGGCGGGGGGTTCACCTGCCTCGCGCAGGATGACCTTGCGGGTCCGCTCCGAGAGTCCGCCGGCGAAGAGATTCCGGTTGACCGCCGCAACCACCGCTTCTGCGCCGGCGTCCGCCGGGCAGATGGCGTCGAGATCGGGCTGGGCGCCGGGCACCCGGCCGGCGACCAGCGCCATCGCCAGGTTCATCCGCTCGAGCAGGGCTCCGCTGTTGACCCACTCGGCCTGCGATTCGGGGTAGCCGGCGGGAGAGGCCTGGAGGTAGAGTGGCTCGCCCAGCTTGGCCACCATCAGGGCCAGGGCCGGTCTGGAGGTCGGGTCCACGGCGGTGGCTCGCGCCGCACTGACCACGAATTCGAAAGGCGTCTTGAACTTGGTGTTGACGGCGCCGGGCGCCCAGAACTCCGGCGAGTGAAAGATCGCAAGCAGGACCTGGCGAATGTCGCCGTTGGAGGCCTGCCAGGCGCGCACCGCGGCATCGATGCAGCCATCGGGCGGATCGTCGCTCACGAACCGGGCGCAGAGCTTGGCGCCGATGTGGTGCATCGTCGCCGGCTGATTGGCCAGCATGGCCAGGAGGCGAAGCCCCTCATCCTGTCCGTGCCCGGCCGGGAAGGTCACACCGAGGACCACCTTGGTGCCGCGGTCATGGGCCCAGTCATGGAACTCGAACGAGGCGCCGCGATCGGGCCGTTCCAGTCCCCAGCCGGTGAGAATTCGCGCGGTGTTGATCACGTCGTCCTGGCTGTAGCCGCCGTCCACCCCGAGCGTATGCAGCTCCAGCAGTTCGCGGGCATAGTTCTCGTTGATGCCGGTCGGAATCCTGGAGCGGACCGAGTCGGGAATGGTGCGGCCGAACCGCGCCGCCCGGCGCAGGGCGGGAGGCTCGCTCCCCGGCGCCACGCTCCGGACGTTGTCGAGGTAGAACAGCATCGCCGGGCTCTCGGCCACGGCCACCAGCAGGTCCTGGAACCGGCCCATCGCATGGGGCCGGATGGTCTTCTCGATATACGCGGGGAGCAGGTACCGATCGGCACCCTTGGTCAACACCACGTTGAAGTGGTTGGTCCAGAAATCGACCATCACCTCGCGCAACTGGTTTTCGGCCGCCACCGCCCGGACCACTGCCACCTCCTCGAACTCTCCAGCCAGGCGGCGTGGAGAGTCGGGCCCGGAGGGCATCGGGGTCCGGCTGCCACCGTCCACCGCTTCGTTGCCATTCTGCTTCGCAGCCCTCCGTTCACGGGCCAGGGCCACCGCGCGCCGGGCCATTTCGTCGGCGTCCATCGTCAGGATCTGGAACTCCTGCTCGAGCGCTGGCAGGATCGGCTCGCGCAGGTCAGCCCGGACCTGAGACTCGATCCAGGACTCGACCCCCTGGCGCGAGACGGCGGCGATGTCCCCCGGTCGGGGACCGAAGGCCAGCCGGTTGAGGACGTGCAGCGCCGAATCGGCGCCGGTCAGGGCGTGATCCTGCGCCAGGGCGGGCCCGGCGGAGGTCAGGGCCAGGAGATAGAGGAAGGCGGGGGCTCTGGTCATCGGCCGATAGCAGACGGTCCCGGCGTCCCGCCGTTAAGCCGAAGTTGCAGAAGGGGGGCGATTGTGACAGTGGGGCAGGGGGGGAGCCTGTCAGCTTGGCCAGAAATCGGCGTCTGCAGCGGGCATGCGGACTGCGAACAGCCCGGCCGCCCCCTCCACTGGTGGTGAGGTGGCGCGAGGAAGACCCTTCAGATTCCGGCGGATGCCGAGAGGAGTATTGCCATGGCCGTCATGTTGCGCCGCCCCTATGGGGCAAACGACCTGCCCGGGCTCCGGGCGCTCAACCGCGTGTTCGACGAAGCCTTCACGAACTGGCCGTTCGACACCGCGCCGACCAGCTGGATCCCGGCCTGCGACATCACCGAGAGCCCCGAGGGGCTTCGCCTCTCGCTGGACATTCCGGGCGTCGATCCGCAGAACGTGAAGATCTCGCTGGAGAACCGGGTCCTGACGATTCGGGGCGAGAAGTCGAGGAAGGTGGACGAGAAGACCGAGCAGGGACACCGCTTCGAGCGGAACTTCGGTGCCTTCGAACGCACCTTCACCCTGCCCGAGACGCTGGAAACCGACAAGGTGCAGGCCAGCTCGGAGAACGGGGTCCTGACGCTGGTAATCCCCAAGGCGGAGAAGGCGAAGCCCCGGGAGATTCCGGTCGTCGTGAAGTAATGGGAGCAGGAGCGGGAGCGAGGAGCGGGAGCCACGGGGAGGACGTTGCACTTTCCCATGGTTCCCGCTCCCTGCTCCCCGCTCCCGCAGTCTCAGTTACTGCTGATCAGTACCAGCCTATCGGCGCCTCGTCGAGGTTGATGTACACCTGCTTGGTTTCCATGTATTCCTCGACGCCCCAGTGGCCGAGTTCCCGGCCGAAGCCCGACATCTTGTAGCCGCCCCAGGGGGCTTCCAGCATCGTGGGCTGCATGTGATTGACCCAGACGATGCCCGCCTCCAGCGACTTGACCACCCGGAAGGCCTTGAAGATGTCGCGGGTCCAGACCGCGGCGGCGAGTCCGTAGGGCGTCGCGTTGGCGATCTCGATTGCCTGGGCCTCATCCTTGAACGGGATCACGCTCATGACCGGGCCGAAGATCTCCTCCTGGGCGATGCGGGCGCTGTTGTCCACGTCGTAGAAGATCGTGGGCTCCACGTACCACCCCTTGTCGAACTTCGGGGCGCCGCCGCCCGCCGCCACCTTCGCCTCCTTCTTACCGATCTCCTGGTACCTGCGGACCCGGTCGCGCTGCTCGGCGCTGACCAGCGGGCCCATCTTGGTCTCGCGCTCGATGCCGGGGCCGAGCTTGATCGTCTTCGCCTTGGCGGCGCAGGCGTCGACGAACTTCTTGTAGATGTCCTGCTGGACCAGGACCCGGCTGCCGGCCGAGCAGACCTCGCCCTGGTTGATGAAGGTCCCGAACAGCGCACCATCCACGGCGGCCTCGAAATCGGCGTCGCTGAAGAAGATGTTGGGCGACTTGCCCCCCAGCTCGAGTGACACCCGCTTCAGCTGGTCCGACGCGTTCCGCATGATCAGCTTGCCGATCTCGGCGCTTCCGGTGAAGGCGATCTTCCGGACGTCGGGATGCACCACCAGCGGCCCGCCGGCATCGGGGCCGAGGCCCGTCACGATGTTCACGACGCCGGGAGGGAGCCCCACCGCCTCGAAGTCGCGGGCCAGGTCCAGCAGCGAGAGCGGCGTCTGCTCGGCGGGCTTGATGACGACGGTGCAGCCGGCGGCCAGGGCGGGGCCCAGCTTCCAGGCCGCCATGGCCAGGGGATAGTTCCAGGGGATGATCTGCCCGGCCACGCCCATGGGCTCCTTGACCGCCAGGACCATGGCATTGGTGGGGACCGGAATCACCTCGCCGTTGATCTTGGTGGCGAGCCCGCCGTAGTACTCGAAGCAGACGGCCGAGTCGTCCATGTCGTACTCGGATTCGACGATTGGCTTGCCGGAGTTGAGGGTCTCGACCTTGGCCAGTTCATCGCGCCGGGCGCGGATCCGGTCGGCGATCTTGAGGAGGATCCTGCCCCGCTCCTGGGCGCTGGTGGTGCGCCAGCCGCCGTAGAAGGCGCGCTTGGCCGCCTCGACCGCGCGGCCGACGTCCTGCGCATTGCCGGCGGGGCAGGTTGCGATGACGCCCTCGGTGGCCGGATCATGGACGTCGAAGGTCTTCTTCGAGGCGCTGTCGACGAACTTGCCGTCGATGTACATCTGGTAGCGTTTCACTTCCGAGCTCCTGTGTAAGTCGTGAGTCACGAGTCGTGAGTCGTGAGTCACCTGTCGTCAGCCCCAGCTCACGACTTGCGACTCACGACTCGCGACTGTTACCGATCCTTCAGGATTTCCCGGGCGGCGTTGTACCCGCACGCTCCCATCACTCCGCCGCCGGGATGTGTGGCGGCCCCGCACAGGTACAGCCCCTTCACCGGGGTCCGGTAGTCGGCGTAGCCGGGAACCGGGCGCATGAACGAGAGACTCGAGAGCGACATCGTCCCCTGCATGATGTTGCCGCCGGTCAGTCCATAGCGGGTCTCGATATCCGCGGGCGACAGCACCTGGTAATTGAGCACCGAGCGCCGGAAATTCGGCGCGTAGTCGGTCATGATGTCGATGCACCGCTCGGCGTAGCGCGTCTTGTTCTCCTCCAGTGTCCCGGCATCGCCCGCCAGCTTGTACGGGAAGTACTGGGTGAACATCGACATGACGTGCTTGCCCTTCGGCGCCACCGTGTCGTCCAGCGACGAGGGGATCGTCGCCTCGATGATCGGGCTGGGCGAGATGTATCCGTACTTGGCCGGATCGAAGGCCTTCTCGATGTACTCCCGGGTCGGGCAGAGGTGGATGGTGCCGCGGTGCTGGGGCCCCGGGGTATTGCCGCGCAGACAGGTGAAGTCGGGCACCTCGCTCAGCGCGAGGTTGACCTTGCAGCTGCCGCTGGCATAGTCGAGGTGGCGGATCGAGTCGGCGAACTCCGTGGGCAGTTCCTTCGCGTCCATGAGCTTGAGGAAGGTGACGTTCGCGTCCACCCCGGAGATGACCTTGCGCGCCTTGAGCTCCGTCCCGTCGGCGAGGACCACGCCGGTCGCCCGGCCGTCCTTCACCAGGATCCGCGATACGTGGGCGTTCACCCGGATCTCGGCGCCCTTCTCGCGGGCCGCCGAGGCGATCGCGTTGCTCAGCCCCCCCATCCCGCCTCGCACGTAGCCCCAGACGCCGCGCACCCCGTCGCATTCGCCCATCACGTGATGGAAGAGGACATAGGCGGTGCCGGGCATCGACGGCGTCGCAAAGGCGCCGATGATCGCGTCGGTGGCGATCGTCGCCTTGACCTCCTCGGATTCGAACCAGCGGTCGAGGATCGGATTGGCCGCGCCGGTCAGGATCTCGATGGCCTTCTGGCCGTCGGTGCCGAGCTTGCGGAAGGCGAGGCCGAGCCTGGCCAGCTGGAGCAGGTTGCCCGGGGCCAGCGACCAGGGGTTGGGAGGCGTCTGCACCAGCGTCGGCTCGAGGAAGTCCGCCACCCGCTCCAGCATCGCCTCGTACTTCGGAAGGGCTTCGGCGTCCTTCTTCGAGAACTTGGCGACCTCCCGGTGGGTCATCTCCTTGTCCGGCCCCATCAGCAGGTAGCGGCCGTCCGGGAAAGGGGTGAAGCTCGAGGGGCTGCGCGGCAGCATCTCGAATCCGTGGCGCTTGAGCTCCAGGTCCCGGATGATCTCGGGGCGGAACAGGCTGTTGACGTAGCTGGCGGTGGACACCTTGAAGCCGGGCCACAGCTCCTCGGTGACGGCGCAGCCGCCGACCAGGTCGCGGCGCTCGAGCACCAGGACGGAACGCCCGGCGCGGGCCAGGTAGGCGGCGGTGACGAGGCCGTTGTGGCCGCCGCCGATGATGATCGCATCGTAGATCGTGGACATCCGGAACTCCGGTGAAGACGTGGACGGGTGACTGCGCTGCTGACGCGTGAATCGGTCAGCCGGTCACCACTCGTCCTTGTCGAGGCGGAGTCCGACGCCGCCGGCCGCGTCCCAGAAGACGGGGCGGCTCGGATCGGTTGGCCGCAGGCGGCCGGTCGGGAGAGGAGAACGGGAAATCATCGAGAGGAGAACCTAACGGTCGGACCGGGCGGCGCAACCGTCAGTCGGTGGCCTCGCGCATCAGGCGCGACGAGATGACGATCACCACCACGGAGAGCGCAAAGATGATGGTGGACGCCGCGTTCACCTCGGGGGTGATGCCGCGCCGGAGCATTCCCCAGATCTGGAGCGGGAATCGTGTTCTGCCGCCCGATCAGGAAGAAGGTGACGGCGATCTCGTCGAGGCTCAGGGTGAAGACCAGCAGCGCCGCGCCGAGGACGGCCGAGCGGATGCCGGGAAGGGTCACCAGGCGGAAGGTCTGCCACTCGTTGGCATAGAGGTCCTGGCTGGCTTCCTCCTGGGCCCGGTCGAACCGTCGCAGGCGGGCGAAGACCTGGGTCACCACGATCGATGTCAGCGCGGCGCCATGGCCCAGCACCACCGGCCACCCGGGGATGTACGGGAAGCCGCTCGACAGGGTGAGGCCCACGAAGGTGAAGAAGGTGAGCATCGCGACCCCGGTGATGATGCCGGGCAGGATCAGCGGCAGCAGCACCAGCCGCTCGAAGGCGGTCTTCCCGGGGAACTCGAGGCGGTCGAGGACGAATGCTCCGGGCACCCCCACCACCAGCGCGAGTCCGGTGGCGAGCACCGCCAGCTTGAGGCTGGCCATCGCCGCGCCGAGCAGCCCGCGATCGTGGGCCACTGCGGCGAACCACCGGAGGGTCCAGCCGTGGAACGGCCAGGCCACGATGTCGGCGTCGTGGAAGGCGTAGAGCACCACCACCACGAGGGGCAGATAGATGAACAGGAACACCCCGATCCCGCCGGCCCAGAGGGCGGAGGTGAGAGGGTCGGGGGGGCGGGGGGGCAGGGGGGCAATGGATTTCATCACGCCACTCCCTGCGGAAGCTGGCGGGCAAGACGCTCCTTCTGCCCCCCGCCCCCCTGCCCCCCTGCCCCCCGTAGTTCATCGCCCGTTCCAGCCGGTTGGCCAGCCACAGCAGGGTGAGCGTCAGGGCCAGCATAACCACCGAGACTGCCGCGCCGAGCGGCCAGTTGTAGGCCACGCCGAAGAGGCTCACCACCAGGTTCGATACCATCAGTGCGCTGTCGTTGCCGCCCAGGAGCACCGGCGCGATGAAGTCGCCCATGGAAAGTACGAACGCGAAGGTCGAGCCCGCGATCACGCCGGGAAGGGAGAGCGGCAGCACCACGTGGCGGAAGGTCTGCCACCGGCTGGCGTAGAGGTCCTGGCTGGCTTCCTTCAACGCCGGGGGAATCGCCTCCAGCACGGCGTAGATCGGCATCAGCGTGAAGGGGGTGTAGATGTGGATCAGGGCCAGCATGACCGCCCACTTGCTGTAGAGCAGGAAGGTGAGCGGCTGGTCGATGATGCCCAGCGATCGAAGCAGGCCGTTCAGTACCCCTTCCTGTCCCAGAATGATCTTCCACGCATAGGCCCGCACCAGGTAGCTCACCCAGAGCGGAATGATCACCGCCATGTACAGCAGGTTCTTGTGCCGGCGGACCTTGAAGGCAAGGAGGTAGGCCAGCGGATAGGCCAGGCAGAGCGAGACGATCGTGACCCGGGCGGCGATGCCGGCGGAAAAGAGGATCGTGGTGGGGTAGAGCGGGGTGCCGAACAGCCGCTGGTAGTTGGCCAGGGTCAGTTCGTGGGTCAGTTCGCCGTTGCGCAGCCGGAAGAACGAGTGGGCCAGCAGGAACAGATAGGGAAAGAGCAGCAGCGCCGTGACCCAGCTGACCGGGATGAACGCGGCGACGAACGTACGGAGGCGCTTGTTGCGTCCGAATCCTGTCCAGGGCGGAAGGGCGGGAAGGCGGGACGGCGGGATGCACCGCTCCTGTGAGGGTCCCGCCCTCCCGCCCTCCCGCCCTCCCGCCGTTAGTCCCCGACACAAATCCCCCGTTCCACCGGCCAGGTCAGCGTCAGCGGGCTGCCCGCCGCCGGCGGCGTGGTGCCCGCCGGCAGGTGGAAGACCACGCTCGCGCCGTCGGCCATCGTGACGTATTGCCGGGTGATCGACCCGGTGAACACGCTCTCCCGCGCGGTGCCCTCGAGCCGGTTGGGTCCCTCCCCCGGTGCCGCGGGGCGCAGGTACTCCGGGCGCACCGCTAGCCAGGCCTCGGCGCCTGCCGTCCAGGGCCGGGCGGACGTCGCCTTGACGGTCGCCGGGCCGATCCCCAGGACGACCTCGCTGCCTTCCACCTCCCGTACCGCCGCGCGCAGCAGGTTGCTCTCGCCGATGAAGTCGGCCACGTACCGGGTGACCGGGCGGTCGTACATCTCGTGAGGAGAGGAGAGCTGCTCGATCCGCCCGTTCCGCATCAGGGCGATCCGGTCGGACATCGTGAGCGCCTCCTCCTGGTCGTGGGTCACGTAGATGAACGTGAGGCCCAGCTGGCGGTTGAGTTGCCGGAGCTCGAGCTGCATTTCCTTGCGGAGCTTGAGATCGAGCGCGCCCGAGCGGCTCGTCGAGCAGCAGCACCCGGGGACGGTTGATCAGCGCCCGGGCCAGCGCCACCCGCTGCTGCTGGCCGCCGGAGAGCTGCCTCGGCGCCCGCCCCTCCAGGTGGCCCAGCTGCACCATCTCCAGGGCCTCGGTCACCCGGCGGGCCGTTTCGGCGGCGGGCACCTTCCGCATCCGGAGCCCGTAGCCGACGTTTTCCCGCACGCTCATGTGGGGGAAGAGGGCGTAGTGCTGGAAGACGGTGTTGATGTCCCGCTTGAAGGGCGGCAGCTGCGTGATCGGCTTGCCCTCCATCAGGATCTCGCCGCTGCGTCGGCAGCTCGAACCCCGCGATCATCCGCAGGGTGGTGGTCTTTCCCGACCCCGAGGCGCCGAGGAACGTCAGGAACTCGCCCGGCGCGACCGCCAGCGAGAGATCGTCCACGGCGAGGAAGTCGCCGAAGCGCTTGGTGAGGTTGCGGAGATCGAGGAGGGTTGTCGGTCACGGATGGGGAACGGGAAGAACGGGAAGAACGGTAAGCGGTGAAGCGGGAGCAACGGCGGGCATCTGGATCTCCCTCGCTGCTCCCGCTCACCGCTCACTGCTTACCGCTTACGCCGTCTCACTTCGCGGCTTTCACTTCGTTCCAGATCTCCTGGTACTTGTCGCGCTTGGTGCCCCACTGCCAGAAGTTGATCTTGCTGCCGTAATCGGCGATGTCCTTCTGCTGGGCCGCCTGCTCGGGCGTCATGTAGGCCTTGGCGCCGAGGTTGGCCACGTTGTAGGCGGTGACCTGGCTCATCAGCGCCTGGGTGAAGGGCTGGGCGGCGTACTCCAGCCACGCGTACGCGGCGGCCATGTTCTTGGCGCCGGAGGTCAGGACCCAGTGGTCGGCCCAGGCCGTCGTGCCCTCGACCGGAATCAGCTCGCCGGCCGGGAACTTGGCGGCGCGGAGCTGGTTGGTCATCAGCGGCCAGCCCTTCGCCCGCCACGACTTCGCCGCTCTGGAAGAGCTGGGTCATGTCGCCCGCGGTCACCCAGTACTTGCGGACGTTCGGCTTGAGCTTGAGCATCGCCGCCTTGACCTGGTCCAGGCTCGAGTCGGACAGGTTGTACAGCTTGCTCGGGTCGGACGGATCATCCATGCCGAGAGACTGGGCCACCATGTAGAGCGTGGCGATGTCGTCCTGGAGCGAGAGCTTGCCCCTGTACTTCGGGCTCCAGAGGTCCTTCCAGCTGGCCGGGGCCGGCTTGATCTTCGTGGTGTCGTAGATCAGCGGGTTGGGGCCGAACGCCCAGGGCAGACCGTAGACCGTCGAGTCCTTGCGGGCCACCGGCAGCGCGCGGAAGCGACGCCATCAGGTCGTAGTAGGTCGGGATCCGCTTCAGGTTGAGCGGCTGGGCGAGGCCGGCGTCGATGATCGCGGTGACCGCGTCGGAGGATGGCGAGATCAGGTCGATCGTCTGCGCCCCGCCGGCCCGCATCTTGGCGACCAGCTCGTCGCTCGTGGCCATGTAGGTCGCGTTGACCTTGACCCCGCAGACGTCCTCGAACGGCTTGGTGAAGAGGGTGTCGGTGTACCCCTCCCAGACCATGAAGTTGAGCTCGCCGCCGATCGGCTTGGGGCAGAGCTGCTTGAGATAGGTCACCGCGTCGGCCCGGGCATCGGCCGTCGGCGTGATGGTGATCTTGACGACGACCTCGGCGACCTGGGCCGGCTTCTCGCCACCCCCGCACGCGGCAAGGACGAGGGCCAGGGTCGGCAGCGTGCCGGCGACGGTGCGCGCACCGGTGCGAAGCAGCGACATGTGGGCTTCCTTCTGGATGTGGGCGTTGGAACGTCGGATGCTCGGGCAGCGGGGACACCCCTCTCCGGAGCCGGGAGTAACCTACACGCCGGACAAGGGGAATCAACGGCCCGGCGCGGTGGGGGTTCTCCGCCGCCTTCCCCGGAGCTAAGCTCCCTCCCCCGGTCCAGTACCCCGGATTCCCCATTACCGGCAGGATTCGCACATGTCGCGGGTCATCGAACTCAAGACTCCCATCCCCGGCCCCAGGAGCCAGGCCCTCGCCGCGCGCCGGCGCCCGGGCCGTTCCCCGGGGTGTTCCCTCGACCACGCCGCTCGCCGTGGTGTCGCGCCGAGGGCTCGGTGCTCACCGACGCCGACGGCAACCGCCTGATCGACTTCGGGGGCGGCATCGGCGTGATGAACGTGGGGCACGGCCACGCCGCCGTGCTGGCGGCGGTGCGGGAGCAGCTCGACCGCTTCACCCACGTCTGCTTTCCGGTGTCGACCTACGAGCCGTACGTCGCGCTGGCCGAGCGGCTCAACGCGCTGACGCCCGGGCAGCCACGAGAAGCGCACCTTCTTCGTCAACAGCGGTGCGGAGGCGGTGGAGAACGCCATCAAGGCGGCCCGCCACTTCACGAAGCGGCAGGCCGTCGTCTGCTTCGAGCATGCCTTCCACGGCCGCACCTACCTCGGCATGGCGCTCACCTCGAAGGTGATGCCCTACAAGAACGGGTTCGGGCCGTTCGCGCCGGAGGTGTATCGGATCCCGTTTCCGTATTGCTATCGCTGTCCGGAGGCGGGCGGACCAGGCGGACGGGCGGGCAGGCGGACAGTGCTGCATGGCCAGCCGCGAATTCCTCGAGCGCCATTTCGCGGCGATCGTCGATCCCGACTCGGTCGCGGCGATCATCATCGAGCTCGAGCTCGGCGAAGGCGGGTTCGTCCCGGTGCCGAAGGATTACATGGCGGCGCTGGCCGAATTCGCCAAGGCCCACGGTATCCTGCTGATCGCCGACGAGATCCAGACCGGCTTCGGCCGGACCGGAAAGCTCTTCGCCTGCGAGCACTACGGACTCGTGCCCGACCTGATGACGACCGCCAAGTCGCTGGCCGGCGGACTGCCGCTCGCGGCCATCACCGGCCGGGCCGACATTCTCGACTCGGCCCAGGTCGGCGGCCTGGGAGGCACGTACGGCGGCAACCCGCTGGCCTGCGCCGCAGCGCTGGCGGTACTCGAGACCATGGAGCGGGAACGCATCCCCGAGCGGGCCGCGCGGCTCGGGCGAGCGGATCACCGCGCGATTCCGCTCCTGGGAAGCCAGGTTCGACTGCATCGGTGACGTCCGCGGCCTGGGTGCCATGGTGGCGATCGAACTGGTCAAGGACCGGAAGACGAAGGCTCCGGCCAAGGAGCTGACCGGAAAGCTGCAGGCCGAGGCCCTGAAGCGCGGACTGATCCTCCTCTCCGCGGGGACGCTGGGCAACGTGATCCGGGTGCTGGTGCCGCTCACCGTCGAGGACGTCGTGCTGGACGAGGGGCTGGAGGTGATGGAGGCGGCGCTGGCGGCGGCGGTGAAGTGAGCCGGCTGGACCGGACCCGGCTGCCGGCACTCCTGGCCGCCGAGGAGCGCCGCTTCAGGGAGAACCACCCGAAGTCCCGCGCGCTCTTCGAGCGCGCCCGGAAGGTGCTTCTGGCCGGGGTGCCGATGCCGTGGATGGTGAAATGGGCCGGAGGCTTTCCGCTCTTCGTCGAATCGGGGCAGGGCGGGCACTTCACCGATGTGGACGGCCGCAGGTATCTCGACCTCTGCCTGGGCGACACCGGCGCGATGAGCGGCCACGCTCCCGCAGGCACGGCCGACGCGGTCCGGCACCAGGCCGATCGCGGATTCACCTTCATGCTTCCCACCGAGGACGCCGTCGTGGGTCGGCGAGGAACTCCGGCGCCGCTTCGGACTCCCCTACTGGCAGTTCACCCTGACGGCCACCGACGCCAACCGGGCGGTGATCCGCCTGGCGCGGCTGATCACCGGCCGCGCCAGAGATCCTGGTGTTCAACTGGTGCTACCACGGCACCGTGGACGAGACCTTCGCGGTGCTCCGTGACGGCTCGGTCTACCCTCGCCCCGGCAATCTCGGCCCACCGGTCGATCCCGCCGTGACCACGCGCGTGGTGGAGTTCAACGATGCCGCGGCGCTCGAAGCCGAGCTGGCTCACGGGGACGTCGCCTGCGTGCTGGCCGAGCCGGCGATGACCAACATCGGGATCATCCCGCCAGAGCCCGGCTTCCACGCCGCCCTCCGCGAGTTGACCCGGCGCACCGGGACGCTGCTGGTACTCGACGAGACGCACACCATCTGCGCCGGCCCCGGCGGGTGCACGCGGGCCGACCGGCTGGAACCCGACATCCTCACCTTCGGCAAGGCGATTGGCGGCGGAATTCCGGCAGCCGCCTACGGCTGCAGCGCGGAAGTGGCCGATCGCATCGCCACGCGGATGACCCTGGCCGAGGCCGACACCGGCGGCATCGGCGGCACCCTGGCCGCCAATGCCTTCTCCCTCGCCGCCATGCGCGCCACCCTGAGCCGCCAGCTCTCCGAGGCCAGCTTCGCCGAGACCATCCCGGTGGCCGGCCGGTTCGCCTCGGGAGTGGCTGGAGTCGTCAGCGAATTCGGGCTGCCCTGGACCGTGCAGCAGCTCGGCTGCCGGGCGGAGTACTGGTTCCGTCCCTCGCCGCCGCGGAATGGCGGCGAGGCGGCCGCCGCCGCCGACTTCGAGCTGGAACGGTATCTCCACCTGGCGGCGCTCAACCGCGGCATTCTCCTGACCCCGTTTCACAACATGGCGCTGGTCGCGCCCGGCGTCTCCGGGGGCGACATGGACCGGCATACCGCGGCCTTCAGCGAGAGCGTGGGCGCGCTGTTGTCCTGATGGCCGCACCCTCAAGGATGGCTCTGGTTGAAGCGCGCGAACGGTGCCTCTGGACCGAGCTGGCTCCTCCCGTCCCCGGGCCGGCGGTGGCGCTCCCCTCGCAGACCGGCGTCGCCGTGGTCGGAGGGGGCTACACCGGGCTCGCCGCCGCGCGGGCCCTGGCCCGGGCGGGGCGCGACGTCACGGTGATCGAGCGCGAGTCGGTCGGGTGGGGCGCCAGCAGCCGCAACGGGGGGTTCGTCCTCCCCGGCTTCAAGGCCGACCTGCCCGAAATCGCCGCCCGCTACGGCCCCGATGCGGCGCTCACGCTGTTCCAGCTCTCGCTCGACGCGGTGAACTTCGTCGAGCAACTGGTGCGGGAAGAAGGCATCGCCTGTGATTTCCACCGGCCGGGATGGATCAGCCTTGCCGCCCGGCCGGCGCACCTCCCTGCCCTCGCGCAGGCGGCGCGCCTGCTCGATGAGTTGTGCGGCTATCAGACGACGGTGCTCGACGCGTCCGCGGTCCGCGCCGAGATCGGGAGTGCGAGATTCTTCGGGGGGCTGCTCGATCCCGGCGCGGCGGCGGTTCAGCCGGCAGCCTTCGTGGGTGGGCTCGCTGCCGCTGCCCGCCGCGCGGGCGCCAGGGTGGTGGAAGGCACGTCGGTGCGGGCCATCTCCCGCCGGCCGGGCGCCTTTCGCGTGGAGACGTCGCAGGGTGCGGTCTCGGCCGACGAGGTCCTGGTCGCCACCGATGGCTACGGCGGCCGGGAGATGCCGGCCCTCACCCGACGGGTGGTGCCGGTGGGGAGCTACATCGTCGCCACGGCACCTCTCGATGAAACCGTGGCGCGCCGCCTGATTCCGCGGGGCCGGATCCTGAGCGACACCCGGCGCCTGCTGAACTACTTCCGGCTCTCCCCCGACCGGCGGCTGGTGTTCGGCGGAAGGGCGCGGTTCTCTCCCGATCGCCTGGCGGGCAGCGCGGAACTTTTAATCACCCAGATGCACGAGGTGTTCCCCGAGCTGTCGGGCACGCCGATCGAACACGCCTGGGGCGGACATCTGGGCTTCACGCGCGACGGGCTGCCCCACGCGGGGCTGCTGGACGGGATTCACTACCTCGTGGGGTACTGCGGCCACGGCGTGGCGCTGGCCACCTGGCTGGGCCACTGGATGGGTGAGGCGCTGGCGGGAAGGCGTCCGATGCCCGACCTTCCCGGCCAGGGGTTCGGAGCGATTCCGGGCTACTACGGGACCCCCTGGTTCCTGCCACTGATCGGTGCCTGGTACCGATTCCGCGACGCGCTGGACTGAATGCGACCGAGCCGTGAGAAGTCAGTTCGCAGTTACTACTGCCGGCCGACGGACCGGGCCAGCACGGGCGCAGTGCCACTGCTCCGCTGTCCCGCGGTCCCTCTGCCCCTCCAAAGGAGCGCCGATTAATTGCGTAAGCAGAACCGCGACGTCCTGAAGGACCTCGACCGCTACCTGAAGCTGATCGAAGGCCGGGGGATGAGCACCGAAGAGAAACACGCGTTCATCGCCGAGACGGTCGAGAGCTACAACACGTACGTCAACCGCGGCTTCATCAGCTACCGCAAGTCAGTGACCGAGGCGGGGCAGTTCGCCGCCCTCGAGTGGTCCGGTGAGGGCTCCATCCTCCGCGATCTGCTCGACCGCGAGTACATCGACTGCCTCGGCGGCTACGGCATCTTCAGCGCGGGCATCAATCACCCGAAGATCGTCAAGGCGGTCCGCGACCAGATGGAGCGAATGGCGCTCAACAGCCAGGAGCTGCTCGAGCCCTGGCGGGCCGCCCTCGCCAAGACACTGGCCGAGGTCACGCCGGGCGACCTGCAGAACTGCTTCTTCATCAACAACGGGACCGACGCGATCGAGGGGGCGATCAAGCTCTCCCGCCTGTACACCAAGCGGAACACCTTCTGCTCGACCCTCGGCGGGTTCCACGGCAAGTCGATGGGCTCGCTCTCGCTGATGGGCAAGGCGTCCTTCCGGGAGCCCTTCCTGGGCGGCCTGCAGGACGTGCGGTTCGTTCCCTATGGCGATGCCACGGCGTTCGAGCACGAGTGCACCAGGGCCGATGCCGTGGGCACGCCGTTCGCCGGTTTCGTCGTCGAGCCGGTGCAGGGTGAGGCGGGCGGCGTGGTGCCGCCGGAAGACTACCTGCCCCGGGTGAGGGAAATCTGCACCCGGTTCGGCGTGCTGCTCATCGCCGACGAGATCCAGACCGGCATGGGCCGGACCGGGAAGCTCTGGGGCATCGATCATTCGAACGTCGTGCCCGACATCATGTGCATGGGGAAGGCCATCGGCGGCGGCGTGATGCCGCTCTCGGCGTTCATCGCGCCGGCCAAGATCTGGGAAGTAATGATTCCCAATCCGATCATCCACTCGACCACCTTCGGCGGGAACCCGATCGCCTGCGCTGCCGGCCTGGCGGCCATCGCCGTGACGCTGGAGGAGGACCTGCCGGGGCAGGCGGCGGCCAAGGGAGAGTACCTCCTCAAGGAACTCGCCGGACTCAGGAGCCGGTATCCGCAGATTCTCGCCGATGCGCACGGCCGTGGCCTGCTGCTCGGCATGGAGTTCCCCACCGATCCGATCGGCTGGAAGTGCGCCTCGGGACTGTTCAAGCGCGGGGTCCTGGTGGCCGGGACCTACTCCAGGGCCCGCACCATCCGGATCGAGCCGGCCCTCGGCATCCCGATGGAACTGCTCAAGGAGATGCTCAACCGGCTGGAAGACACCTTCCGCGAGATGGCGAAGACGATGTGACTCTGGTGGGGCAGAGGGGCAGAGGGGCCGAGGGGCAGGGGGCAGCAGACAGGCGGCGGAGCGTATCGCTCCGCCGCCTGTCTGCCTGCTGTCGCGGGAGGCTACTCCGACTTGGCGCCCCCGAAAGCCTTCGACCAGCTGAGCGTAACGCCGAACTCCACCTTGAAGTCGTTGGTGTTAACGCCCTGGTACCACCAGTACGGCGTCGCCTTGCTGGGGTCGTTGCTGGTGATCGTGGTATAGTTGTCGACGCCGATGATTCCGTGCACGTTCGGGTTGATCGAGATCGGGCCGGCTGTGAATGGCAGCGCGGCGGAAATGTCGAAGTGAGTCACGCCGTTGTCGTAGAAGTTGCCGGAGACCGTGCACGCGCCACTGTCGGTCGGAGGAGCGGCAAGCGGGTCGCATCCCTGTCCGGCGCTCAGGCCCATGAGGGCGCCAAGGGACAGCGAGAGTCCGGGGCTGAGCTTGATCGGTTGAGCCACGCTGAATTCGAAATAGGCTCCCTTGATCTTGTCCACGTCGTACCAGACTGCGGCCTTGGGGCTCAGGGTCGTGCCCAGCGCCACCTTGCCGTAGATCTCGATGGTGTTGCTGGCCGGCGTGTACCCGGCGCCGTTCGGGAAGATGTAGCCAGTGGCACCGGCTGTCAGCGTGGCGATACCCACGGGGTAGTTGGCCTCACCCCACCAGTCGAACTCGGTCAGGTAGAAGGAGTACAGGCCACCGCCCTCGCTGATGTCCGAGGTGCTGTTGTACTGGCCCAGCTCGATGTTGGCCCAGCCGCCGCCGGTCACGGTGAGCTTGCTCCCGAACGTGAGGTACACGTCGGGCTGCAGCACCGGCTTGTTGGTGTAGGTGACGCCGCGCCAGAAGTAGGCACTGTTCAAGGCGGCGTCCACCCCAAGCGTCGTGGTATTCTGGGCTGCGGCCTGGGCGGCCGCCCCGAGGGTAAGCGCCAGCGCCGTGGCGCCAACGACGAGTCCACGCTTCATGATCACTCCCGTTGTTGGATTGTCTTGCGATGGTTGGGGGGATCGCGGCGGATCCTCCCGATGGATGTCTGGTTCGTGCTAAGAGACTAACGCGCTGTCCCGTTCGGCACAATGGCGCAGTGGACCGGTTGGCTAGAGCGTTGCGCCTGACACAAGTTCCGGGTGAACTTCGACCCATTCCCCATGACCGACGACCCTTCCTCCGTCAGCCGCGACGCCGTCCACAGACGACTCGAAAGGCTGGTGCTGCTGTTGCGCCAGCGGCCGGATGACATTGCCGAGCGTACCAGGCTCCTCGAGGCCGTGGTGCGGGCGGCGGCGGGAGGGCCCGTGCTCCTCGAAGCGGGCGTCGAAAACTCCTTCGGCACCGAGGAAGCCGGCCTCAAGGGCCGGCTCCTGGCCCGACGCGTGGACCAGGTCACCATCCAGCCCGGCGCCACCGCCGAAGAGCTGCTCGGACTGGCACGGGCCCTGGCCGACGACTCACAGGCGGTCGAGAGCAGCGGCTCGATCAGGGTGGATCTGCTCCCCACGCTGTCCCCACCGCCGGCCGTCGGCCGCTCCTACGAGGGTCCCCGCACAGCTGGCCGGCAGATGCCCGGCCTGCCGGACTGGATGGCGCCGCCCCGCCGGGAGAACACCTCCAGCAGCCTCGCCGAGACGATGGCCCAGATCTCCGCGTCGCTGGGGGACGAGATCCAGCGCGGGGCCTGGCGCGCAGCGTTGCACGATGTCCAGGGGCTGATCCGCCTGGTCCCGGCCATTCCCGAGCACCAGCGACGGGGGTTCGCCATCTCGGTGCGGCGCTACCTCTCCCGGCCGGTGCTCCAGGCGTTCATCGAACTCGCCCTGCGCACGCCGGAGGAGCAGCCCCGGGCGGTGGAGGTGTTGATGTGGGCCGGGCTCGACGCGGCCGAGCAGATCCTGGAACAGCTCCGCTCCTCGGAGAACGTGGGGGCCCGCGAGTTCCTGTTTGCTGCGCTCGGTGGTATGCCCGATGCCCTTTCGCTCGTGATGCCGCTGACCACGAGCCCTCGCTGGCACGAGGCACGACACGGCGCCGACATCCTGGGACGCATGGCACTGCCGGGAGCGGTGCCAGTGCTCCGGGGACTGCTGGAGCACCCCGATGACCGGGTCCGCCTGGCCGCGGTGGAGGCGCTGGGGAGAATTCCCGACAAGACGGTCCTCGAACCGCTGCGGCATGCCCTGACCGACCAATCGCCACGGATGCGCGCCAAGGCGGGGCGGGCCCTGGGCGACCGCCGCTCCGGCGCCCTGGCCATGCCACTGCTCGCCGCGCTGGAAGAGGAAAAGGACCTGGCGACCTGGCGCGAGCTCCTGGGCGCACTGGCCATGATCGATTCGTCCGAGGCCACCTCGGCGCTGGTGCGCCTGGCCACTGAGCGGAAGACGCTCTTCGGCCGCTCGGGGCGACCCACCGCCCAGCGCCTGGAGGTCGTCAAGGCACTGGCGGGGGCCGGCACTCCCGCTGCCCGGCAGGCCCTGCAGCGAATCGCGGCCGAAGGGGATGAAGCGGTGGTGGCCGCCGCGAGAACTGCGTTGGAAGCGGGAACGGGGACCGGTTAACGGTGAACGGCGGGTCAACCCCCGTTCACCGTTCACTTATTTGGTCAGGGCCAGCGACTCGACATGCAGGTTCAGGTTGTGGTTGATCCGCAGCCCAACCTGCCCGTTGGTGTCCTTCATCTTGCCTGACCAGACCTCCTTGCCGTTCACCTGGAAGCTGACTTTGTCGGCCGTGGCGGCCACCACGAGCACGTTGGCCACCGGCCCGTCCGCCTTGCCCTGCACGATGGCCGCGTTCGCCGTCCAGCCCGGGGTGACGTCGGAGACCTTGTCGCCGTCGCGCTGCTTCACCTTGAACGTCCCGTCCCCCCGGATGAGGAAGTAGGTGTACTCCTCCTTGGCTCCGGCCAGGTCCTCGCCGCCGATGAACAGCCCGAACGCTTCCTGGTGCGAACCGGTGCCGGGGAAGAGGTGGATCTTCGTGGTCAGGGTGAAGGGCGCCTTGGCCTGGTCGGTTGCCCGATAGTAGATCGCGGCCGTCCCCACGGTCACGTGCCAGCCGGGCGACATGGTGACGAATTTGATCTGGGAGGTCTGGCCCGCCTCGTCGGTCCGGACGGTCCAGCCCGCGGGGAAGACCCCGCCCCCCTCGATCGGCATGCCGGGATCATGCTGGTGCTGCCCGGCGGCCGGGGCAGGCTGCTGGGCCTCCAGCGGGGTGGCCAGGGTGACGAGGAGGGCGGCGGCGCCAAGGGCCGCCGGCAGGGACTCGCGCGAATTCGGGCGCATGCGGGTGCTCCAGATAAGGAGAGGTGGGCCCAGTTGCGGGGTCGGGACGGCCGTGGTAACCTACGCCCCCGGTATCAACCAGTTTCGAGAGGCCATCGCGGCACCATGGAAACTATCTGGCGCATTTTCGCGGGCATCGGAGCCGGGGCGGTCCTTTTCGCCCTGACGTTCGTCACGCTGCTGATCGGCGGACTGGTCAACGGGATGGTCGTGCTCTTCGCCGAGAAGCCAATCAACCGCTTCCTCGAGAAGCGCGGGATCAAGCGCTAGGGGCATCCCCGGCGTCTGAATGCGGTTGGGGAGTGCTGGCTGCCCGGACCGCGCCTTCGTAGTTGGTCTTCATCGAGCCCAGCAGTTCCCGCATGCCACGCACTCGCATCTGAACCCCTCCGGACCGTCGCGCCAGGGTGACCATGTGTCCCGCGGCCTCGGCCACGGCGCCGAGGCCGAGTTGTCCCGCGCCGGCCTTGATCTCGTCCAGCTGGCGGCACATCGCCCGGATCGAGGTGTCGTCGGCCTGGAGATTGGCCATCTGTTCGATGACCCTCCCGATCAGGCTGAACTTGACCGGCAGTGTCTCCAGATAGCTCAGCTGCTGTAACTGCCTGGGGGAGAGCTTGAGTGCCATGCCTCGAAGACTAGGACGCCCGGACCGGCGGGGGAAGCGCCCGGCGGCAGCGGCCGCTGAAACCTCCGTCGGAGTCCGCCGTCTGGTGTCGGTCCCCTTACAGAGTCACCACCGACTCCCGGTGCACGCGCGATGAAACTCTCGGACGTCTCGATTCGGCGGCCGGTCCTGGCCAGCATGGTGAGCCTGGCGCTCGTCCTCTTCGGGGCGATTGGCTATACCCGGCTGTCAGTCCGTGACTACCCGGACGTCGATCCCCCCATCATCTCGGTGTCGACCTTCCTGCCGGGCGCCAGTCCGCAGGTGGTCGAATCGGCCGTCACCGACGTGCTCGAGGAGGAACTGAGCACGGTCCCCGGCCTGCGGACTCTCACCAGCTCCAGCGCCGAGGAATCCAGCAACATCACCCTGGAGTTCACCCTCGACCGCGACGTGGACGTGGCCGCGCAGGACGTCCGCGACAAGGTGGCGCGGGTCCGCGGCCGGCTGCCCCGCGACGTCGAGGAGCCGGTGGTGGCCAAGCAGCAGGCCGACGCGGAGCCCTTCTTCTGGCTGGCCCTGTCGGGCGCCAACTACGACCTGCTGCAGCTGTCCGACATCGGCGACCGGCGGGTCAAGACGCGGCTGCAGAGCCTTCCCGGTGTGGGGCGGGCCCAGATCTTCGGGGAGCGCCGGATCTCGATGCGGGTCTGGCTCTCGGCCAGTGAGCTGGCGGCCCGGGGCCTGACGGTCGAGGACGTCCAGCAGGCCATCCGGAGCCGGAGCGTCGAGGTGCCGGCCGGCCGGATCGAGTCGTCACGCCGCGAGTTTTCGGTTCGCTCGCTCGGAGAGCTCAAGACCCCCGAGGAATTCGCCGGCATGGTGGTCTCCAACGACAGCGGCCAGATGGTGCGGCTGCGCGACGTGGGCCGGGTCGAGCTGGGTCCGCGCGACGAGCGGAGTGCGCTGCGCTCCAACGGCGACCCCGCGGTGGCCATCGGCATCGTGCGGCAATCCAAGGCCAATCTGCTCGACGTCGCGCGCGAAATCCGGGCCGAGCTGCCGGCCATCCAGGCCTCGCTCCCTCCCGGCGTCAAGATCGAGACCGCATTCGACGGCTCGATCTTCGTGACCCGCTCGATCAGGGAGGCCGAGGAGTCGCTGATCCTGGCGGCGATCCTCGTGATCCTGATCATCTTCGTCTTCCTGCGGAACCTGCGCGCCACCATCATCCCGGGCCTGGCGATCCCCGCGTCGATCATCTCGACCTTCGCGGTGATGTATTTCCTCCATTTCTCAATCAACAACCTGACCCTGCTGGCCTTGACGCTGGCGATCGGCATCGTGGTCGACGATGCCATCATCGTGCTGGAAAACGCCTACCGCCACCAGGAGGAGCTGGGCGAGGATCCGATCACGGCAGCCACCAACGGCACCCGCGAAATCGGGTTCGCGGTGGTCGCCACCACGATCGCGCTGGTGGCGGTGTTCACCCCGCTCGCCTTCCTCAAGGGAAATACCGGTCGGCTCTTCAACGAGTTCGGCATCGCGGTCGCAGGCGCCGTGACGATATCGGGGTTCGTGGCCCTGACCCTGACTCCGATGCTCTGCGCCCGGGTTCTCAGAGTCCCCCACAGCCACGGGGTGATGTTCCGCCTGCTCGAGAACACCTTCCTGGCCATTACCCTGGCGTACACCCGCGCCCTGGGGTGGGCACTGCGGCACCGGGCGCTGATCGTGAGCAGCGCCCTGGCGACGCTGTTGGCCGCCGGGCTGCTCTTCCGAAGCCTCAAGCGGGAATTCATCCCGGCCGACGACCAGGGATGGTTTCTGGTGTTCATCATTGCCCCGGAAGGCTCCTCGCTGGCCTACACCGACGGATATCAGCGCCAGGTCGAGGCGATCATCCGGAAAACGCCGGATATCCACAACATCTTCAGCGTGGTCAACTTTGGAAACGGCGTCAGTGGCGGGATCGTCTTCGTAATGCTCGACGACTGGTCCACGCGCAAGCGGTCGGTGCAGCAGGTGCTCGGCGAGGTCCAGCCACAACTGTTCGGCATCCCGGGAATCTTCGCCTTCGCCAATGCCCCGTCTGGCTTCGGCGGATTCGGCAGTCCGGTGCAGTTCGTGGTCCAGAATCCCGACTTCGGCCGGCTGGCTGTGGCGATGGATACCCTCGTTACCCGGGCCCGGCAGGTGAAGGGTCTGCAAAACGTCGACACCGACCTGCGGTTCAACAAGCCGCAGCTGTCGGTGAGCTTCGACCGCGACCGGGCCGAGGACATGGGGGTCTCGGTGGGCGAAATCGCCGCAACGCTCCAGGTGCTCCTGGGGGGCAATCGGGTGAACACCTTCACCCGGGACAACAAGCTCTACGACGTGGTTGTCCAGCTCTCGCCCGAGGAGCGCGCCACTCCCTCCGACCTGTCCGGGCTCTACGTCCGCGGCAAGAATGGCCAGCTGGTCCAGCTCTCCGCCCTGGTGCACCCCAGCGAAGGCGTGGGCCCGCGCCAGCTCAACCATTACGACCGGATCGCCTCGTTCACCCTGACCGCCGGCCTCGATCCTGGCTTCACTTTGGGCGAGGCACTCGATTCGCTCAATCGGATTGCGGCCGAGGTACTGCCGCCTGGCAGTACCACGGCACTGGCGGGCGAGTCGCGGGAGCTGCAGGAGAGTGGCGGAGCACTCTACTTCGCGTTCGCGCTGGCCCTGCTCGTGGTCTTCATGGTGCTCGCCTCCCAGTTCGAATCGCTGATCCACCCCTTCACCGTGCTGCTCGCGGTGCCGCTGGCGGTGACCGGCGCCCTGGCGACGCTCAAGGTGACCGGATCGACGCTCAACCTCTACAGCCAGATCGGCATGATCCTGCTGATCGGACTGGTCACCAAGAACTCGATTCTGCTGGTCGAATATGCCAACCAGCTCAAGGCCAAGGGCCGGAGCGCACTCCAGGCGATGCAGGAATCGGGGCGGATCCGCCTGCGGCCCATTGTCATGACCTCGGTGGCCACGATCACCAGCGCGTTCCCCGTGGCGCTTGGCCTCGGGGCGGGCTCCACCAGCCGGCGTCCGCTGGGCTACGTGATCATCGGCGGCGTGCTCTTCTCAACGCTGCTGACGCTCTTCCTCGTCCCGGTGGTGTACGTGATTCTCGACGGACTGCGGCGCCCCGGCCGCGCTGAGGCCGAGGCGTCGCAGCCGGTACCCGAAGCAGCGCCAGCGGAGGTCGCGTGATCCTGACGCTCCTCGCCGCGCTCCAGGTGGCGGCCGGCCCAGTGCTCGCAGCCGACACGACGCTGCCGGCACTGACCCTTGCGGAGGCACTGCAGCGCGGCACCGGTCTGAATCCCGATTACGTCGACGCGCTCGGCAGGGTCGGCGAGGCCGAGTGGGGGCGCCGCAACGCCATCCTGGCCTTCGTCGTGCCTTCGGTGGACCTCTCGATGGCCTGGGACCAGTACTCCAAGCCCGTGTTCAACTTCGCCACCGGCCAGCTTCAGCAGAACGCGGCCCAGGGAACGCTGAGCTTCCGCTACGAGGTTCTCTCGGTCCGCAAGTTCACCGAGCTGGGCCGGTCGCGGGCCGACCAGGAGGCCACCGAGGCCAACGAGGTCAAGCAGCGCTATCGCGCAGCGCTCCTCATCGAATCGACATTCTACGAAGTGTTGGCGGACACCAGACTGCTCCAGGTCGCCGACGACCGGGCCCGCCGCGCCGAGGAGCAGCTGGCCGTGGCCCGGGCCCGGGTGCTGAGCGGGGCCACGGTTCAGACGGACTCGCTGCAGCTGCTCCTGGAGTTCACCAAGGCCCAGGTGGAGCAGCTCAGGACCCGGACCCTGCTCGACGTCGTGCGGCTGGAGCTGGGCCGCCGCACCGGCAGCGACGGTCCGGTGGACGCAGTGCCGCTGGAGACCCCGGTGCCTGAACAGCTGCCGCTCACGCTGGACCAGGCCGTCGCGGAGGCACTGGCCACCGGTCCCGACTGGATGATCGCCCGGGCCTCGGCACACGCGGCCGAACGTCGGCTCCAGGGGCTGCGGGGCGACTACCTGCCCCGGCTCGATCTGGCGTACAATCGCCTGCAGTTCGACGATCATTTCTACCCCAGCGCCTACGGGCTCTCCGACCTCAACATCCGGATCACCTGGAGCCTCTGGGACCTCGGCCGCCGCGAGTTGTCGATCGCCCAGGCCACCACCCAGCGCAACGTGGCGGACGCGGTGAGCGCCGACCTCATGCGGGCGGCGCGGCACGATGTTGCCCGCGCCTATGAGGCGTTCGAGACCGCCCGTGCCGCCCTTGACCTGCAATTGACGAGTGTCGTCGTTGCGCAGGAGACCTTCCGGGTGCAGCAGGAGCGATACAAGAGTGGCGCGGCAACGATTCTCGACCTGCTCGATGCCCAGGTGAACCTCACCCAGGCCCAGGCCGACCTGGTCCAGGCCGCGTTCGTGGCCCGGCTCGCCTGGGCCGGTCTCGAGGCCATTCTGGGGCGTCGCTTGACTCCTTCGAACTAGGAACCGACCGTGCGCAGCCCATTCATCTTCTGTTCGGCCACGGCCCTCCTTGCCGCCTGCGGCGGCAAGGCCGCGGCGCCTCCTGGTGGTGGCGATCCCGGCGCGGGTGGCGGCGGACCTCCACCTTCACCGGTCGAAGTGGCGGTGGTGCGGCAACAGACCGTCGTCGACGCCATCACGGCCACCGGCCAGATCGAGGCGATCCAGTCGATCGAGCTCCACCCCTCCGTCGAGGGGCGCCTGGTGCACATCCTGGTGCAGGAGGGCGCCGCGGTCACCGAGGGGGAGATCCTGTTCAAGGTGGACGACGCCGAGCTCAATGCCGAGGTGGCCCAGGCCGAGGCCGACCGGGATCTGGCGGCCCAAGCCCTCAAGCGGACCCAGGAGTTGATCGCCAAGAACGCCTCGTCGACCGCGGACCTGGAGCGGGCCCAGGCCACCGCCAAGTCGAGCGAGGCTCGGGTCGACCTGCTCAAGGTCCGGCTGGATCACACCAGCGTCCGGGCGCCGTTTACCGGTGTGGCCGGCCGCCGATTCGTCAGCGTGGGAGACTACGTCTCCACCGCGACGCCGCTGATCTCCCTGCAGACCTTCGATCCCCAGCGCGCCGCGTTCGCGGTGCCGGAGCGCTACGCCCAGCGGCTCCGGGCGGGCCAGCGGGTGACGTTCAGCGTGGCCGCCCTTCCGGGGCGGACCTACACCGGGCGGGTGGACTTCGTCGATCCGGTCGTCCAGCTCCCCGCCCGGACCATCCTGGTCAAAGCGGTGGTGCCCAATCCGGCGCGTGTGCTGCAGGCGGGGATGTTCGTCGAGGCCTCCCTGCAGGCCGAGGTCCGTCCCAACGCCCTCGTGGTGCCCGAGGACGCCATCGTGCCGCTCACGGGGTCGAATTTCGTGTGGGTGGTGACCGACGGGAAAGCGGCGCGCCACGACGTGAAGCTGGGCGTGCGCACCGAAGGGTTCGTCGAGATCGACAGCGGGGTGAGCCCGAACCAGCAGGTCGTCGTGGGCGGGCAGGAACGCCTCTTCGAGGGCGCTCCCGTCACTCCGACGGTGGTCAACCGGCCGGCGCACTGAGCCGGGCTCAGCGCTCCGTCGAGTCGGGAATCCTGGCCTCCGCGGTCTGGCGCACCGCCGGCAGACCGAGATTGTACCGGATCGCGGCGATCCGGAGGGCGGTCGTCGCGAGCCCGCCGGCGAGTCCCGCGTTGTGCTCGGACATCCCCGCCCTTCCCAGCAGGATGGCGATCCACGATCCCGCAAACGCCGCGGTCGCGTACAGGCCTCCCGGAATGAACATCACCGGGACTTCATTGCAGACGATGTCACGCAGCACCCCGCCAAAGGTGCTTCCCATCACACCGAACAACGAGGCAATGAACGGCCCCTCCCCGTGGGCCAGGGCGAAATAGGTGCTGACCACCGCGAACAACCCCAGTCCGACGGCGTCGAACACCGCTCCGGCTGTAGCGCTGCCGGCGGAGTGGGCCGTGCGCCGGAGCCGGTCGGGTCCGTAGAGGTAGGCGATCGCGAGCAGAAAAATCGCGGCGACGTAGTACGGGTGAGCCGCCCAGTAGAACGGACGCCGGTCGAGCAGCAGGTCGCGCAGGGTGCCGCCGCCGAACGCGGTGATGAGCGCCACCGAGCCGACGCCGATCAGGTCCATGCCCTTGCGCCGGGCCTCGAGAATGCCCGAGAGCCCGGCGAAAATCACGCCGGCGCCCTCGATGATCGTGACAAAGGGACCGGCCATCAGAGCAGGCCCGACCTGGCAGCCTGCCAGAGCTTGAAGAGCCGGTCGAAACCATCCTGCAGGATCTCGACCTGTTGCGGGCTGGGAGAGGCGGCGAGTGCCGTTTCCAGCTCCTGCGTGATCCGCCCCATCTCGCGCCGGCCCTGCGCCCCCGACTCCTCGCGGAGCTGCCTGAGCAGCTCACCGAGGTCGCGGCGGACGCCCTCGTCGTCGGGGACCTGCCAGAGATACGAGGCGCTGTCGCGCCCACGCTGGCACATCTTGGCCAGGCGGTCGAGGAGCGGCACTCGGCGCGGGCCGGGCCGGGGAGCTTCGGGATCCATGGGTCCTCTCGATTCGATACGGCAATGTCTCGTCACCGGGTACCACTCGGCGCCCTTATGTTTCGACGGTTGCCGAACAGATATCAAGTCCTGCGCCGGCAAACGGATCCTGTGACCCTGCTCACCCGTTCGATTGCGATGCTGCTGGTGTCGTCCCTGGCAGCATTCGCCCCCACCCCGGCCTGCGCGCAGAGCGCGGGACGGTGGGTGCTCGTGGTCGAGGGCGGCATGCCTCCCTACCTGCGCGGCGAGCTGCGGATCCAGCAGCGGGCGACCGGGTTCACCGGGACGCTCGGCCTCGAAGACGCCGATACGCTGGTCGGAGTCACCGCCATCCGCCTCCAGGGAGATTCACTCTGGTTCGAGGTACCGCTGGTCGGCGGACTCCGGTTCGCCGGGCGGCGGACGACGGAGGGATTCGCGGGCACGGCTGACGCGCGCGACGGCCTGCCGCGCGCCTGGACCGCCAGTCATCTCAACCCCGACCGTGAGTACTACCCCTCCGCGCCACGCTTCACCCTCCGGCAGATCGACATCAGCAGTCACGCCGACGCCGGCATCATTCCCGGCCGCTGGGCCGGGCCCGCGCTTACGGCCGCCCGCCTGGCCGCCGTCGACAGCGCCTACCGGCGGAGCGCGGCGGCGGCCGGCTGGCGCCCGCTCGAAGGCATCGCCATGGTGCGGGATCGCGAAGCCCGCGCGCTGGGCCTGGCCGATCGCGCCGCGACCATCGAACTGCTGCACGCCACGCTGAGCACGATCGCGGCCGGCATCGCGGACCCGTCGGTCCGCCAGCAGTTCGACGCCATCTTCCGCCCGGGTGGACACTGGGTGGCCGACCTCCACGAGGCCGCCGTGTGGTTTGCCGCGACGCGGCAGGCCGGTTGGCGCCTGACGGCCACGGCGCCGGTCCTCGATGCGATCGGCTATCTGCCCGCCGATTCGGTGGACGAGACGGCGCTCCTCTACGCCGCCTACCGCCTCCGGCTCCTCGGCAGCGCGGATTCGACCGCGCTGCAGCAGCTGCTCCGGCCTCTCGACAGCCTGCCGCCGGCCAGCCGGCGTGCGCTGACGTCGCTGCTCGACGGGTACCGGGAGGCGGAGCAGTGGCAGGCCCGGGCGCTCCGTTTCCTGCTGGAAGCGCCCTGGCTTCCGGCAGCACTACAGGATCGGTCGGTGGCGGAGATGGTGCGCCGCGGGCCGCTGCCGGCCCCCGACTCGACGCCGCTCGTCGTGTCACGGCTCTTCGGCGCCCCTCAGGCCGTGGCGCGCGCGGGATCTCCGGACGCCCTCGTCAGGCGGCTGGTCCGCCCCGAGAATCCCAGTGCCCAGTCCTGGTACGAGGTGCACGGAGCAGGCGGACTGCTGCGCATGCTGCATCTCCTCCCTCCCGCCGTGGACAGCAACACCTCCCTGGCTGGTCCATCGGGGGATATCCGCCTCACGACCTGCCAGGCGGAGGCGCAGGTTGCCGGCGCCGGCTTCCTCGAGCCGGCCGATGCGATCGTCATCGAGCCGGCGATTCCGCCGCTGCTCGCCGTCGGCACCGCGGTCCACGAGTGGGTTCACATCCTCTACGAGCGCGCCTGGCAGCAGAGCGGCGGCTGGACGATGACGGGATCGGCGGTCGCCAGCCTGCACCTGGCGAACCCGGTACTCTCGGAGGGGATCGCCGAGTGGCAGGCGGAGGCGGTGCTGGCGCCTCTCGCCGCCCGCTATCCGCTGGTGTCGGTGCTCGAACTGGAAAAGCGGGCCGCCATGACGCGGAGCGATGTCGAGGACCCACACCTCGTGGGCTATCTTCTCGCGCGCGAGCTCGACCGGCGGGCCGGGGCCGGCGGTGCGGCCCGGCTCCTGGTGCGCTACGCCGACGACCCCGTGGCCCTGGCGCGGGACCCCGCCGCCCGCCTGCCGGCCGCCGCGGGGGGCACCGACGTCCGCCTCGTCCTGCCGGCGGAACGGGCCGTCATTCCCGAGACCCGGTTTTCCGTCGAGGACATGGTCCCCGACGTGGTCGCCGTGCTGATTCACGCTCCCCCGGCCGGGAAACGCTGAGGGAACACGCCTACCTTTCCGGTCCCCATGAACCCACGTCTCCTTTTCGCATTCCTCCTCGCCGCGCCGCTTGCTGCACAGCAGACGCGGCCGGAGCGCACCGGCAACCTGGAGACCTCCTCCTACGCCGACGTCGTCGGTTTTCTGGATTCGCTGGCCCGCGCGGGGGCCCCGATGCGGGAGGGCATCCTCGGGTACAGTCCCGAGGGCAAGGCGATTCCCTACGTGGTGCTGGCCCGCCCGATGGTCGATGATCCGGGTGCCGCCGCGCGCAGCGGCAAGCCCGTCCTCTACATCCAGGCCAACATTCACTCCGGCGAGGTCGAGGGGAAAGAGGCGCTCCAGATGATCGTGCGCGACCTCGCCGTCGGCCCGCTCCGGCCGCTCCTCGACAGTGTCATCGTCCTCGCGGTGCCGATCTACAACATCGACGGCAACGAGAAGTTCGGGTCGGGAGCGCAGAACCGGCCCGGGCAGAACGGCCCGGCTGTCGTCGGCCCCAGTACCAACGGCCAGGGCTTCAATCTCAATCGCGACTACGTCAAGCTCGAAGCACCGGAGACCCGCGCCTCGCTGGCCCTGATCGGCGACTGGGACCCGGACTTCTTCATCGACCTGCACACCACCGACGGCAGCTATCACGGCTACGCCCTGACCTACGCCACGGGCCTCAACCCCAACGCCGGTCCGGCCAACGACTATGTCCGCGACCGGTTCCTGCCCACGATCCGGGAGCGGATGCGCCGCCGCCACCACGAGGAAACCTTCTGGTACGGGAATTTCCGCAATCAGGAGCCGGATTCGCTGACACAGGGATGGGAGACCTACGACGCCCGTCCGCGGTTCGGGACCAACAGCTTCGGGATGCGCGGCAAGCTCGCCATCCTGAGCGAGGGCTACAGCAATGATCCGTTCGGGCAGCGGATCACCGCGACCTATGATTTCCTCCACGAAATCCTGAGCCTCGCCGCCGAACAGCGGGACCGGGTGAAGTCCGTTGTGGCTGCCGCTGAGGGGTGGCATCCCGACTCGGTGGTCGTCCGGTCCACCTTTGCCCCGCCGGTGGTGCAGGAGGTGATCGCGGAGCTGACCAGGCCGGACAGCGATGGGTCGAGCGGCTTCTCCCGCCGCCAGCGGACCGGCGTCTTTCGCGCGATCCGAATGCCGACCTGGCTCTGGTTCACCTCGGCTCGGACCGAGGCGCTGCCCGCGGCCTATCTGGTGCCGCCTGCGCACGCCGATCTCGTGGACCTGCTGCGGCGCCAGGGGGTAGTGGTCCAGCGGCTCGACCAGGACTGGCAGGGCGCCGCCGAGGGTTTCCCGGTGGACAGCGTGAGCGCGGTGCCATTCGTCTTCGAGGGGCACCGCGCGGTCACCCTCCAGGGCCACTGGGGAAGCCGCGACGGGCAGGTGGGGGCGGGATGGTTCTATGTCCCCACCAGCCAGCGGCAGGGGGTCTTCGCGGCCTACCTCCTCGAGCCCGCCTCGGAGGACGGCTTCGTGGCCTGGAACTTCCTGGACCGGGACCTGCGTCACGGGACGCTCTATCCGGTGCTCCGCGTGCGGGCGCCGATCGACGTGCCCCTGACGCTGGTGCCCTGAGGCGGCGGGGCTGGCGCGAGGCACCTCCCCCCCGCTAACCTCCTGCCCCTCTGAACCGGTCGTCCGACTCCCGACGAAGGCTCCATGCTCAAGCCAGGCGACAAGGCACCCCTGTTCACCCTGCCCAGCGATGGTGGTGGTGCGGTTTCGCTCGAGAAACTGCGCGGCCGTGCCGTCGTCCTCTATTTCTATCCCAAGGACGACACCAGCGGGTGCACCACCGAATCCTGCGAGTTCCGCGACAGCTGGAGGGCGGTCCAGGCGGCGGGCGCCACGATCCTCGGTGTTTCGCCGGACGGCGTGGCCTCCCACGACCGGTTCAAGGCCAAGTTCCGACTGCCCTTCCCGCTCCTCGCCGACGAAGATCACGCGGTGGCGGCGGCCTATGCCGCGTGGGGCGAGAAGTCGATGTACGGCCGGAAATACCAGGGTATCCTGCGGACCACGTTCATCATTGATGGCAAGGGGACGATCGTGAAAGTCTTCGAACGCGTGAAGCCGAAGGGCCACGCCGCCCAGGTGCTGGAGGCTCTCGAATCATGATGTTCCGCTCGGCCGCCCTGCTGGTCCTGGCCCTGGCCGCCTGCTCCCATGGTCCGGCGCCGGCCCCGGCGCCGGTCGCCACGACCCCGCCCTCGACGACCTGGCTGACGCCGGATTCAGGCGAACGCCACTTCAAGGCGATTCGGCAGCTGACCTTCGGTGGGAACAACGCCGAGTCGTATTTCAACCGGGCCGGGACCCAGCTGATCTTCCAGCGCCAGGAGAAGGTCGACAGCGGGTGCGACCAGGAATACCTGATCAGCATCGATGGCTCCGCGATGCGTCGGATCTCGAACGGGCAGGGCCGCACCACCTGCGGGTATTTCTACGCCGGCGACAACCGGGTGCTCTATTCCAGCACCTTCAAGACCTCGGCGGCCTGCCCGCCGGTGCCGGACCACTCCCAGGGCTACGTCTGGCCGCTCAGCCAGCTCGAGATCTACACGTCACGGCTCGACGGCTCCGACCTCCGGCAGCTGACCGACAACGGCTTCTACAACGCCGAGGCGACGCTGTCCCCGGACGGCAAGCGGATCGTCTTCACCAGCACCCGCGACGGCGACATCGAGCTGTACACGATGAAGACGGACGGGAGCGATGTCCGGCGGCTCACCCACCGCGTGGGGTATGACGGCGGCGCCGTGTACTCGCCGGATGGCAAGCTGCTCGCATGGCGGGCGGGCTACCCCAAGACCGCGGCGGACACCGCCGACTACGAGAAGCTGCTGGCCCAGCACCTCGTCCGGCCCTCGCACGTCGAACTCTGGGTGGCCAACGCCGACGGCTCCAATCCAAGGCAGATCACGAACCTCGGCGGCGCCAACTTCGCGCCGGCGTGGCATCCGGACGGGCGCCGGCTGATCTTCTCGTCGAATTACCCGGCGCCACGCACCGGCCGATTCGACCTCTACCTCATCAACTCCGACGGCACCGGGCTCGAGCAGGTCACCACGGCGCCGGAATTCGACGGGTTCCCGATGTTCAGTCCAGACGGGACCAAGCTGGTCTGGGCCTCCAACCGTCACGGGACGACCTCCGGGGAAACCGACCTCTTCATCGCGGACTGGGTGGAATGAATCGCGGCGGGACGCTACCGGGGCTGCCTGCCGGGGCGCGACTTGCGCGGAGCGTCCCGCGTCATCTATTACAACTACAATCCCGACCGCCCAGACCAGGAAGACCGTGACCGTTACCCCCGCACCCTCCTCCACTCCCGCGCCGGCCGGGGCTCCGATCGAGGCGCCCGCTCCCTCCGCCGCCCGCTGGCTCTGGGAGTGGACCAAGTCCATCAGCGTCGCGCTGGTGATCTGGTTCCTGCTCCGGACTTTCCTGGTGGAGGCGTTCCGCATCCCCTCAGGCAGCATGGAGAACACGCTGCTGATCGGGGACTTCCTCTTCGTGAACAAGGCGGTGTACGGGGCGGAGGTGCCGCTGATCGGCAAGACGCTGCCGGCGTTCCGGGAGCCGGTACGGGGCGACGTGCTGGTGTTCGATTCCGTCGAGCAGCCGGGGCTCAAGGTGGTCAAGCGCCTGGTGGGCGTACCGGGAGACACCCTCTCCATGGAGCGCGGCCAGCTCTACCGCGACGGCAAGGCGGTGGACGAGCCCTATGTGGTACACGCCAACCCGACCAAGTCGGAGGACCCGGTCTACCGGTCCAAGATGAGGCAGTGGCAGGCCAGTCACCTGGCCGGCCGCGACGCGACCGGGTACGACCCCGATCTCGAGGACTGGGGGCCGATCGTGGTGCCGGCCGATTCGTTCTTCATGATGGGGGACAATCGCGACAACTCGTACGATGGCAGGTACTGGGGCTTCCTGCCCAGGACCAACGTGCGCGGCACCCCGCTGGTCATCTACTACAGCTTCGACGCGGAGAGCTGGAAGCCGCTTCCCTGGCTGTCGGCGATCCGCTGGGGCCGCTTCTTCACCCGGCCCAGGTAGTTATCCGCAGGGCCGGGGGCCGGCTCACGCGCCGGCCTCCCGCGGGGCGTCGGTGCTGCGCGCCGCAAATCCGGCCAGGCCTCCCGCGAGCGACAGGCACGCCATGGTGACGAACGTCGCCGGGCTGCCGATCACCTGGTTCATCGCGCCCGCCAGAATCGGCCCCACGATCCGGGCGATCGCACTCACACTGGTGAGATACCCGAGTGCCCGGCCCTGCTCCGCGGGCGATGAGATCCGCGAGATGTAGCCCGTCGTACTGGGCGAGATCAGCCCGGTCCCGAGGCCAAGGAGCAGCATCACCCCCAGCAGGGCCGCACCGTGGTGAACCTGCCCGCCGCCCGTGGTCAACGGGAGAGCTGCCAGGCCGGAGGCCACCAGGAGACAGCCTGCCTCCATCAGCCGTCGCTCACCGAACCGCTGGACCAGCCGCCCCACCAGCCCGCCCTGCACCACCGCCGTGACGAATCCGAGCAGGACGAAGAGATAGGCCGTCTGGTGCCGGTCGTAGCCCAGCGTGCGCTCGACGTAGAGAGGAAAGACCACGTACATCACGGTGAAAGCAATGGTGGAAAGGAGGAGCACCGCGTAGGGTGCCACGAGCAGCCGCCAGTGGATCGCTCCCGACGTGGCCGTTTCCCTGGGCTGGTGCACCCTCGTTTCCGGCAGGCGGAACCAGGCCAGCGTGAAGTTGGTGAGTGACAATCCCGCGGCGACCAGCCCCGGCACCGCCTCGCCGAACTGGCTGGTCAGGCCACCGATCGCTGGCCCCACGACGAAGCCGAGTCCGAAGGCGGCGCCGATGAGGCCCATCGCCTTGGCCCGCCGCTCCGGTGGGGTGACATCGGCCAGGTAGGCCTGCGCCACGCTGACCGTTGCCCCCATCCCGCCGGCAATCATGCGGGAGAGCAGCAGCATCCAGAAGTTGCCGGCGAAGGCGAACAGCAGGTAGGACATCGCGCTGCCAACGAGGCCGACCAGGATCACCGGCCGCCGGCCGATGCGGTCGCTCAGCCTTCCCCACCAGGGCGCCAGCAGGAATTGCATGAGCGAGAAAGAGGCGACGACGAAACCGATCCCGGCGTCGCCCACCTGCAGCCGCGCTGCGTAACTGGGCAGCAGCGGGAGGACGATCCCGAAGCCGATCAGGTCGATGAAGACCGTGAAGAAGAGCGAGAAGGTGGCGGAGCGGGAACTGTCGGCGGGACGGGGAGAGGTCACGAAGGGAGGCGGGCTCCTCAGGCGCTGTTGCCGGGGGCCTCCGGAGATGGGGGAGTGCCGGCGGCGGAGAGGTAGACGGCACTGCGGCCGCAGGTGGCGCAGCGAAGAGTGATGTGGCCCCCCTCCTGGCTGCTCCTTCGGGGGCGCCGCTCGATCGCGGCGGCACCGCAGGACGGGCACACCAAAGCCCTGTGCTCGCGGTCCGCCGCGATCAGGGCCAGGGCCTCGGCCGGGCGATACTCCTTCGTGCCGCGTCGTCCCACGGGAACCCTTCCGACGGGCGGTCTCCCACGATCCCGTCCCCCCCGCGATTCCGAATCTACGGGCCGCCGGGGCGAGGCGCAAACGAGTCCCGCCCGGACGTGGTTGCCGACCTCTGAAATGGCCCGTAGATTGGCCGGTTCATCCCTCATTGACCCCTGGGGTAGGCAGGCGCTCATGCGTCCGTGGCGATTTACATCCGTGGCGGCGTTATCCGGTTTGCTGGTCGGCGCCTGCAGCAAGCCACCGGCGCCGGGGCCCGTCACACCCGAACAGCTGCCGGCGCTCGAGGCCGAGCGCGCCAAGCATCCGAATGACCCGTCCCTGCTGACCCAGATCGGCATCGGGTACTACGAGGCGAAGAACTACCCGCTCGCCCTGGACGCACTCAAAGGCGCGCTGGCGGTCGAGCCCACGAACTACACAGCCACCGTCTACCTCGGACTCACCCAGGAGGCGACCGGCGATCTCGCCGGCGCCCGCCAGAGCTTCACCGGCGCCCAGCGTCTGGCCAGCACCGAAGACCAGCGGAAGGAACTGGCCGGAAGGCTCTCGCTGCTGACCGTCGAGGAGCTGCGTCAATCGGCCCGGCAGGCCCTCGCCCAGGAAGCGGTGCTCAGCCAGGAGCCTCCCACCAGCAACTCGGTCGCCGTCTTTCCGTTCAGCTACCTGGGAGCCAATCCGGACCTCAAGCCGCTGGAACGGGGGCTGACCTACCTGGTCATCACCGACCTGTCCAAGGTGAAGTCCCTGACTCTCCTCGAGCGGGCCCAGGTGCAGAGCCTCGTTGACGAGATGGGGCTGACCCAGTCCGGGGCGGTTGATCCCGCGACGGGCGCCCGGTCGGGCCGGCTGCTCCGTGCGCAGGACGTTGTGCAGGGCGCGCTGCAGGATGTGGGTGCCAACGGCCGGCTGAAGCTCGATGCCAACGTGGTGGCCACGGTGACCACCAGCGTCGTGGCCTCCGGTTCCTCGGCCAACCAGCTGCCCCAGCTGTTCGACATGGAAAAGGCGGTGGTCTTCCAGTTGCTGCAGAAGCTCGGCATCACCCTCTCGGCTGCGGAGCAGCGGGCCATCAGCGAGCGTCCGACCGCCGACATGCAGGCGTTCCTGGCCTTCAGCCGGGGCCTCGAGGCGGAGGACCGGGGGGACTACCAGGCGGCGGCGGGCGCCTACCAGGCCGCCACCGAGCGGGACCCCAACTTCAAGGTTGCGCGGGAGAAATACGGCACCGTCCAGCAGCTCTCCCTGGGCGTCAGCATCGTTCCCGCCGTGCTGGCCGGCGTGGGCACCCGGCCTGGTCCAGCCAACCCGGTCGGGGTGGGCCCCCGCGGGGTGGTGGCCGTCCGTCCGGCCGGCCCCGGGGATCTCTTGCGTTCCTTGGTCGGGGGAACGGTGCCCAGCACCGGTCTGACGCTCGATCAGTCGACGCGGTCCGATCCGCCTGACATCCGGCCCACGCTGCCGGAGGCCACGCGCCAGGATCTCGTCACCGATCCCACCGGGGGCCTGACCGGCACGATCATCATCATCATCAACCGGCCATGAAGCGAAGGACGATCCTGCGCTCCCGTTCGCTGCTGGCCCTGCTGCTCCTGGCGGCGCCGGCGCCGATTGCCGCGCAGTTCGGATTCAGCAGCGACCGCGGCGTCATCATCGGTGCGCGTACGCGGCGCTACGAGTATGGCCTGGGCTACCCAATCCGCGACGTCCAGCAGCTGGCGATTCCCATCGGCGTGGTCTTTCCGCTCGGGTCGCGGCTGAGCATCGACCTGGGCACCGCCTTCGCAACCACGACGACCACCGACTCGAGCTCGAACCAGCACACCCTCGCCGGGTTCACCGACACACAGCTCCGGGGCTCCTACGTGTTCGGCCGCGACGCCGTGGTGGCGAGCGTGATGCTCAACCTGCCCACCGGCGTGACCACACTGAATCTCGATCAGTTCCAGGTCTCCTCCTCGATTTCATCCAACTTCCTGCTTTTTCCCGTCAACAGTTACGGCAACGGATTCTCGGTCACCTCGGGACTGGCGGGGGCCGTCCCCGCCGGCGCCTGGAATTTCGGGCTCGCGGTCAGCGGCCGGTACAACAGCACCTTCCAGCCGTTCAGCGACACCGCCCAGGCGGCGGTGCGCTATCAGCCAGGCCTGGAAGGCCGTGTGCGGGTCGGTGTGGACCGCCTCCTCGGCCGGTCCCGAATCGCCGCGGGGTTCACCTTCAGCACGTTCACCAACGACGAATTCACCGGTCTGACGGTGGGGCCGGGATCCGAGCCCTACGCCCCCGGCCAGCGCTACATCGGAGAGCTCAACCTCGCCTCGCCCATCGGGAGGAGCTCCCTCTCCTTCTACCTGTGGGACTATTTCCGGCAGTCGACCGCCGACACCCTGGTCGCCACCGCCAACGAGGAGAACATCTTCACCGGCGGCACCACGATGGGCATCCCGCTCTCCCCCTACATCGTCTTCCAGCCGACAGCGGAGGCCCGGCTCTACAACGCCTCCGGCAACGGCTCGGGGACCCTGATCGGCTTCGCCGCCACGGTCCGTTTCATCGCGGGCGACCATTGGACCTTCACTCCGGGCGGCCGGTACGATTTCGGCAACATCGCCTCCACGGGTATCGGGGGTGCCAAGTCGCTGACGGGGTGGGAGGGATCATTCCTGATACGCTATGGCTGGTAGGGACAAGGCGTGAAATCGTCGTAGCTAATACAACTACTCAACTCTGCTCGAGCGCGCCCGGTGAATGACTTCGCCGGGCGCGTTTCTGCTTGACGCAGGCCGGCTGGGGGTGGTACGATTGCCCCCGAATCACCTGCCATTACGACGGGTGAGGCACCTCTCGCCGGAGCTGCGTTCCGGCAAAGGAGTTGATTGTGGCCTCAGAACTGGGCGGTTCTCAGATCTCCACCCTGCTGGAGACCCTGCCCGGCATCGCCAACGTCCTCCGGAGCCCGGTGGCCGACGCCCTGCTCAACATCATCCGGGCGGCCGCCCGCCTGGGTGACTTCGACTACGCCGATGCCGACGAGGTGGTCAAGTATGCCACACGGCGCGGCCTGCTGGGGCAGGAAGAGGGCGATCGGGTGCTGGCAGAGGTGCAGGAAGCGGAGAAGAAGAAGCACGACCGGGAGAGCCACCGTCACGACAAGGTCGCCAAGCCCCGGCCCAAGGCGAAGTCTCACCTGAAGGCTAAGCCCAGTCCCAAGAAGAAACCCGCCCACCGGCCTGCGGCCAAGAAGCGGAAGTAGTCGCCGCGCCTCAGGTACGGAAACCGGCCACCAGCTTCGTCAGTCGGGTGGCACCCTCCAGCAGTTCACTGGCTGACGCCGCCATGTCTTCCGTCGAGGCGCTCTGCTCCTCGGCGGCCGCCGCCACTTCCTGACTCGACGACGCGTGCTCGGACGCCGATTGCGCCACCTGATTGGTTCGTTCAGCCAGCCGGTCCACGACGCTCCGGTTCTGTTCCGCTTCCTTGGCCACGACGGCGGCAGCGGCCTGGACCTCTTCCACCGCTCTCCCGATCTCCTGCAGGCCGATGGCGGCGCCCTGCGCAACCGAATCGATCCCGCCCACCTTGGTCGTCCCGACCTCCATCGTGGCGGTGACCTGGCGAATCTGGTTGCGGATGAACTCCACGGTCTTGGTCACATCCTCCGCCGCCTTGGCGCTGGAGTCGGCCAGGTGCCTGACCTCCTCCGCGACCACCGCGAACCCGCGGCCATGTTCACCGGCCCGGGCCGCCTCGATCGCGGCGTTCAGGGCCAGCAGGTTGGTCTGCGAGCTGATCTGCTTGATCAGGTCGATGAACTCCGTGATCGAGGCCGACAGCTGAACCAGCTGCTGGACCTGCTGGGCCGAGGTGCGGACCACTTCACGCACGTCGAGCAAGGTGGTGCGTGCCGCCTCGACATCGGAACGATGCCGCGCGGCCACGCCCCGGATGGCCTCGCTCAGCTGAACGACGCGCCCCGCCGCCTCGGCGTTGGTCCCCGCGGTGGCGCGGAGCTTGGCCAGCAGCTGGTCGGCGTCCTGCATGCCGCGCACCTGGTGATCGGCGCTCGACGAGATCTTGACCATGGCGGTGGAGATCTCGCCGCTGGAGGCGGCCAGTTCCTGGCTCATGGCGGAGAAGTCGCCGGCCCGTCCGCTGATCGCCTGCGACTCCTCGACCACGGCGCCCACGACGGTGCGCAGCTGGTTCGCCATCCCTTCCATTGCCGCCGCCAGGCTCTGCAGTTCGGTCGGCATCTCGCCCAGCTGCACCGACCGCAGGTCTCCCGCGCCCATCTGCTCGGCGCTCCGGATCAGCCGTCGAAGGGGGACGTCGACCGAGCGGACGGTGAAGGTGGCTGCCCCCGCGCCCAGGATCAGTGCGACGGCGAAGAGAAACCAGACCATCGACTGGAAGGTGCCGGCCTGCTCCTGGAGCGCCGCGCCCCGCTCCTCCGAGCGCCGGCCCTGGGAGAGCGCCAGCAGGCGCACATCGGCCACCAGCGTGTCGGTCGCGTCCTTGGCCCGGGCCGCCAGGGTGTGCGCCTCGGCGGTGCGCCCGACGTCGGAGAGCGCGTGCGAGGTGGCGTACGCCACTTCCACCGCCGCCTGGTTGGCGCCAATCCGGTTGATGATGTGCCGGTCGTCGTTGCTCAGGTTGGGCAGGTCGCGGAAGCGCTGCTGGTAGGCGTAGGCCGAATCGCCACTGGCCACGAACTCGTTCTTGAGCGCCTCGTCCGGCGTGAGCAGGTACTGCTCCGCCGAGCGGATCTCGCCCAGCACCGAGATGACCAGTCCGTTGGCCGTCTCGCTGCCGGTCCGCAGGGCGCTCAGGTTCTCCGCGACCGCCCGGCTCATCGACCGGATGGCGGTGAAGCCGAGGATGGTCATGATCAGTACGAGCATGAGCAGTGCGGTCATGGTGGCCGCCATCCGGCGCCGGAGGCTCTGGAAGTAGTTCATTGCTGGCCCTCCGCGACCACGACCTTGCCGTTGCGGACGACGCCGACGATCACCGGCTGGCGGGGAACGTCGCCATTGAGGTCGAAGGCGATGGTGCCGGTCACGCCCTCGAAGGCGGGGGCCGAGGTGCCCACGGCGGCAAGCCCGTCGCGGATCGCCTTGCGGTCGCTGCCGGTTCGGCCGATCACGTCAGCCAGGAGGTAGATGGCGTCATAGGTCGCTGCGGCGGGCTGGTTGGGCGCTCCCGCGGTCGGGTACCTTCGGCCGTAGGCCTCGACGAACTTCCGGTTGCGGGGGGCGTCGATCGCCGCCATGTACGCCGCGGTGACGTAGGTGCCCTCGGCCAGCGGCCCTGCCGACTCGATGCCCTCGAGCCCGTCGCCCCCCATCACGGGCGCCCGAACCCCCTGGGCCCGGGCCCGGCGGAGAATCTCCTCGGCCTCGCTCCGGTTGCCCGCCACGAGGAGGAACTGGGCGTTGCCGCGGTCGGCCAGCCGCTGGACGTAGGGGCCGACGTCGGGGGTGCTGCCGAGGTAGGGATCGCTCTCGAGAACGGTGCCCCCCTGGCGGACGAAATCGGTGACGAAGATCTGCCGGATGCCGCGTCCGTACTCGTCGTTGAGGTAGAGGACCGCGCCACGGGAATAGCGCAGCTGTTCGCGCGCGTAGCGGGCCAGCGCCGCCCCGTGCGCCAGGTCGCTGGGGCAGATCCGGAACGTGTACTCGCCGGCGTTGGTCACCTCGGGCGAGGAGGAGGACGGCGAGAGCTGCACCACCGGATGGCGGGCACCGTTGTACACCGGTGCCGCGGCGAGGGTCGTGCCGGAGAAGACGTCCCCGACCACCGCGACCACGCCGGCTGCCTCGAGCTCGACGGCGGCCGCGACCGCCGAATCGGGATCGCCGTAGTCGTCGCGCTCGACCAGCTCGAGTTTCCGCCCCTTGACGCCACCGCCGGCGTTGATCTCGTCCACCGCCATCTCGGCGGCCAGCTTCATCGGCGCGCCGACTGGATCAGTAAAGGGGCCGGCGAGGCCGATCTTGATCGTGTTGCCACCGGCGCGGCACGCGGCGAGGCCCAGGAGCGCGGCAAGCACCACAGTCGATCGGGAGAGCGCGGGCGTGACACGAGACACGTCGATCTCCGGAGTAGAACGGCTGGCGAGAGTTCGCCCGGAACGGGCGGCGGCTGAGGGCCTGGAGAGAGTCACGGTTTGGCTGGGAACGCTACTGCCGTGGGCCAGACCGGGCAATCCCCGCGACAGCGCGAATGGAGGAATTCTTGATGGGTGATTGGACCGATCGCGAGCCCGTGATGACCTTCGATCTGCATGGCCAGAGCGTGCTCGAGGCCGAACGAAATGCGGCACGGTTTCTCGCCAGCCAGCGGAAGGCCCGACCCGGCGCGGTGGTCCGGCTGATCACCGGCCGGGGGCGAGGCAGCGGGGGCCCGGCGCCCATCCGCACCCGGGTCCGCACGCTGCTCAGGCAGGAGCGGGATGCGGGCCGCCTGGTCCGCGATTTCGTGCTGGAGGCATCCGAGGGAAGCTTCCTGGTGCGGCTGGCCGGCTGACCGGGTCCGGCCTCAAGGTGCTGCCGGTGATGGCGAGGGTGCCGGCCGGACCTGCGGCTCCGTGCTCCGCCCCCACGCGTCGAGCAGGGTCCCGTCCACCAGGCTGAGGGAGGTCCGCGCCGCGCCGTTCTCGATCCGCCAGGTCAGTCGTAACATCGTGTTCCGGCGGATCCACTGCATCATCCGCTGGGGACCCTGCACCTGCGTATTCACCTGGCCGTAGTGATGGACCAGTGCGCGCCGCCAGACCGCCAGGGCGCTGTCGGTCAGGGTCGTCGACAGGGTCAGGATGCTCACCGCGCTGTCAACCGAGCTGAGCCAGAGGTCGAGGTGCTGGCCCACGGAGTCGCGCATCAGCGCGCGGCAGTCGAGCAGCCGCGGATCGGCTCGACTCCGGTCGCAGGCCAGGGTAGCGCCGCCCAGCTGGCGCACCCGGACGGCCACGGCGGCCAGCGGCTCGCCGGGCGAGAAACCGGCGGCTGACAGGGGCGCCGGGCTCCGGATGTGTTCCTGTCCCGGCAACGGTGAGGCGGCCAGGGCCATCGCGACCACGGTCACGACCGGGATTCTGGCACGCGGGCGGCGGCCGCGCGAGGCTCTCGCGCGGCCGGCCCGGAGTTTCACTGCATCAGGTGGGAAATGTGCTGACTGGCTGGACCGTCGCAGAGACGACTCAGCCCTTCCGGACGTTCGATGCCTGCAGGCCCTTGGGGCCCTCAACGATGTCGAATTCGACCTTGTCTCCCTCGGCCAGCGAGCGGAATCCGTCGGCGATGATCGCAGTGTGATGGACGAACACGTCCTTGCCGCCTTCCTGCGCGATGAACCCGAAACCCTTCGCATCATTGAACCACTTCACGGTGCCCTTCGCCATTGCTACGACCTCGCGTCAGAGGGAGGGGCCGGGCGGCCCCGGTACATCCCGGCCCGGGGGCCGGGGGGAAAAGCAACGACACCGCACCGGCGTGAGGGCCGGAGCGGTGTCGGTCTAAGCCTGGGACGGTGCGTGGAGCACGACGACTGCAACTGCCATGGATGACAACTTCTGGTCCGTTGGGAATTTTGTCAATATGGCCCGCTAGCGGAGCACCAGTCCGGTCATCCGGAGCTCGTGGTCCAGCAGCCAGCGCTTGCGCTGCAGCCCGCCCCCGTAACCCACCAGCGTCCCGTCCTTGCCCACCACGCGGTGGCAGGGGAGAAGGATCGCCAGGTGATTGGCGCCGCTGGCCTGGCCCACCACCCGCGCGGGGTGGCCGGTCAGTTCGGCGATGGCCTCGTAGGATCGGGTCTCGCCGACCGGAATCCGGCAGAGGGCCCGCCACACCGCCTGCTCCGCAGCCGAGGGCTGAAAGTAGTCGGCGAGGTAGTCGGGGTAGGCGAAGGGGCGCGGCCGCCGCTGGAAATAGGCCTCCAGCCATCCCGCCGTGGCGGGGCACGGCCCGGGGTCGATGGTGACGCCGGGATGCTGCACCCGCAGCCGCTCGATCCATTTCATCGACCGGCCGCGCTGCGAGAATTCGACCACCAGGGGCCGCCCCTGGTGTTCCACGAGAATGAGCGTCCCCACCGGCGTGGGGAGCGATGTCCAGGCGATCCGCATCACCTCTTACCTAGCATCCGGACCGGTCGCGGGCAAGGTGGATCTTCCTCTTCCGCACCGGCCTTCTACATTCCGCCTCCCGGCACTCCCTCCGTACCCGCTCGAGGACCTCCCATGTTTCTCGCTACCGCCCTTGTTCTGGTGCTGCAGCAGCCCGTCGCTCCCCCTCCGCCCACACTTCCGCCGCCGGCTCCCTCGGCGGTCGCGCGGGTGGCCCTGTTGCCGGCCACGGCGGCGATCCAGGTCGGCGACACGGTCCGGCTCCGGGCCGTGGCCTACGACTCTGCCGGAGCGGAGCTCTCCCTGGACGGGGTCCGGTGGTTCACGTCCGGAGGACGCTTCGAGGGTGCCGTGGACTCGACCGGGCTGGTCACTGGTGGCTCGCCGGGGACGCTCAATGTGACCGCCTTCGTCCGGGCAGCCTCCGATCCCAAGGGCGCCATCGCTCAGGCCCGTGTCACCGTGCTCCCCACGCCGGCGGCCAGTGTGGTGGTGAGTCCCGACATCAGCCGCCTCTACGTGGGCCAGTCGCTTTCGCTCAGGGCCGCCGCCTACTCCGCCACCGGCGACCGGCGGTACGACACCGCACTCTGGTCCTCGGACCGACCCGCCGTGCTGGCGGTTTCGGCGGAAGGACGCCTGACCGCCAGGTCGGCGGGGCGGGCCACCATCACGGCCAAGGCCGGCAAGGCCACGACCTCGATGGTCGTGACGGTCGCTCTCAATCCTGTGGCCTCGATCGAACTCCAGGGTCCCGCCTCCCCCGTGCGCACCGGCGATGTAGTGGTGCTGCGCTTCGTCGCCCGCAACGCCGCCGGGAAGCCGGTGGATGATGTCCGCCCGGAATGGGCGGTGATCGGCGGCGGCGCCCGGGTGAATGGCGCCGGGCAGTTCGTGGCCGAGGAACCGGGACGCTACGGGATCCTGGCCAGCTTCGCGGGCCGGGCGGCGGAGGTCCAGGTGATCGCCGTGGCGCGGGACGTGGTCCGCCCCGTGCGCGTGGTCGGCAGGGTTCCGATCAAGGGAACGGCGGCCGAATTCTGGCTCCATCCCAGCGGCAAGTACGGCTACCTCACCACCCTGGGCGACCGGGTGTACGCCATCGACGTGAGCGATCCCAACAAGCCGTTCATCACCGATTCGGTGGTGGTGGATGCCCGGGTCATCAACGACCTGATGACCACGGAGGATGGCAAGTACGGCGTGCTGACCCGCGAGGGCGCCTCCACGCGGAAGAACGGCATCGTGATCCTCTCCTTCGAGGATCCGGCCCACCCCAAGCCGATCGCCGAGTTCACCGAGACGGTGACCGGCGGGGTCCACAGCACCTTTATCTACCAGGGCTACGTCTACCTGACCGACGACGCCACGGGATCGATGCGGGTCATCGACATTCGCGACCCCTACCACCCGCAACAGGTGGCGAGATGGGAAACGGACCGCACCCCCGCCGGCCGGATGCTGCACGACATCGCGGTGCAAGATGGCCTGGCCTACCTCAGCTACTGGAACGACGGCCTGGTGATCCTCGACGTGGGCAACGGCATCAAGGGCGGGCGCCCGGAAAACCCGACGCTGGTCTCGCAGTTCAAGTACGACCTCGAGGCGCTGTACCGGGACGTGGAGGCGATCGGCGGCCCCGGATTCATCCGGGGCACTCACACCGCCTGGCGCCAGGGGCGCTACGTCTTCGTCGGCGACGAGGTCTTCTCGGCGACGCCGGCCTCGACCGGCGGTTCGGTGGCGGGCCTCGGCCGGGCCTACGGGCGCCTGCACGTCGTGGATGTTTCGGACATCAACCGGCCGCGCGAGGTGGCCTGGTACGAGCCGAAGGATGGCGGTGTGCACAACGTCTGGGTGGCGGGAGACACCCTCTACCTGGGGGATTACCAGGGGGGACTGCGGGTGATCGACATCTCGGGCCAGCTGGAGGGCGACCTGCTGCTCCAGGGCCGGGAAATCGCCCACGTGGCCACCGGTGACGCGAAGGGCAGCACGCCCAACGCGGTCAACGCCTGGGGAGCGATCTACCGGGACGGGTATGTCTACGTTCCGGACATGGAGTCGGGGCTCTGGATCGTCAAGGTCGAGGCCCAGAGCGCCCTGGTTCCCTGACCGCTTACCCACTCCCGTCCCCGGCGATAGATTTGAGGATATGGCTACTCCGACGACACTGACCGTCCGGACCTTCACGGAGCGGGCGGAAGCCTTTTCGCACTTCATGCTCCGCGCCGGCGAAGCCCCGCGCCTCATTGCGCTGGATGATTCCGTCGGCTGCTCGATCGAGAACGCCCTCTCCGCCCTTGAGTGGAGCCAGGTCGTCGGCATCCTGCACGACGACGACCTGTTGCACGCCGCCCGGATGACGAGCGAAACCGCCATCGCGGTGGTCGAGCGCAAGACGGAGCAGGGGCGGCAGTTCGTCTACATGGGGCCCCGCCTCGACGCCCCCCCGATGGACAGCTTCGACGGGGCGGTGCTGTTCGACGAACCCGGGGTGCGGGCCATCGAGTTCAGCCAGCGGGCGCATAGCCTGGCGCACTTCCTCCGGGCCACCGGCGGCACGGGTGCCCTGCTGGCGCTGCTGAGCCGGCGAGCGCCCGAGGTGCGGCACCTCCGGCGCTGGTTCGGTGCGCTGCTCGGCGAACTGGATCATGCCCGTTGCCTGGTCGGCGGCTGGTTCGCCGCGAGTGCCGCAGGGGGGCTGTTCATGTCCACCGACGGCGAACTGACCTACCGCTACATCGAGGTGGGGCTGGAGTCCTGACCCCGGCCGGGTATGGGGAAATGTTGATCAACATTTCCACATGACGTGGAGAGTGCCGGTATCCCCCTCAATCCATATGACTTGCTTTTCCACATTTCCAACATCGAAGAATCTCGTAAACCGAATAAAGACAGGCACTTGCGAGGCTTCTCGCGACTCCTATCTTAGACCCTGCCGCCAGGTGGCGACGGGGTTCGGTGCAACGCCGGATTCCGGGACCAGTGGCGGTTTCGGGTGGGGCGGGGGAGGCCGTCGTGGTTTCAAGGGCCCCGCCGGCTGCAGATCCCGCCTTTCCCATCTGGAACTTGATGTTGCCGGCCGTGCCGGCCCATCCGCTCCGATCTGGCGCCTCGGGGTGCACAGCGACGAAGTGGGCCGCGACCCACCCGACTCGCAGCGCTCGTGGGACCAGCAATGGTCTCGATGTGAAGCGGCCGCCGGGGCATCCGCCAGGCGGCCGCTTTCCTTTCCTCCCAACCGCACCCGGGCTCAGGGTGCGCTTCCCGCCCCCCAGTCGCTGCGCCAGCGATAGACCCTCCGCTTGTCCAGTTCCCAGAGTGCCTTCGCGCTGACCAGTTCCCCCGCCGGGAAGTTCTCCGGATTGGCGATCGCTTCGGTGAAGCTGGCCACCTTGGCGCTGGTGTTGTCGGCGAAATGGAGGATCTCGGCCTCGGCTGTCATCGGCTCCACGGGAGACCCGAACTCCAGTTTGCCGTGGTGGGAGAGGATCAGGTGCTCGAGGATGGTAATCTCCTCTGGCGAGCAGGGAGGTGCGGTCTCTGCCGCGAGTCGTCGCTCCAGCATTCGCAGGCCGAGAACGACGTGGCCGAGGAGGCGGCCGGTGTCGGTGTATTCGAAGCTCCCCTCCCAGCGGTAGGCCTCCAGCTTGCCAATATCGTGCAGCAGGACTCCGGCGAGGACGAGGTCGCCATCGCCCTTCATGACCTTGGCCATCTGCCGGGCGATGATGACGATCTCGGCAGTGTGCTTGAGAAGCCCGCCCAGGGCGCTGTGATGGCCGGTGAGGCTGGCGGGGCACTCCTCGTAGCGCCGCCGGAACTCCGGGTCGTCGTAGAACAGGGCGAGGGTGGCCGCCAGCCGGGGTCCGCGGATCTCGCGGCGGCAGCGATCGATCACCTCCCAGAACGGGGCGACCTCGCCGACGCTGGGCATCAGGCTGCGCCAGGGAATTTCTCCCTCGGGCAGCACCCTGATCGAGGAGATCTTGAGCTGGCGCTTGTCGCGGTAGCTCGAGACGTCGCCGATCACCTGGACCACCGCGCCCCGGGTCACCCCCGCGATGCGCGCGGCGTCGGAGGCCCAGACGGGGGCGCTGGCGAGGCGGCCCGTCCTGTTGCCGAAATGGAGGATAGTGTGAGGATTATCACCGCCGCGCTGCTCCACATCGAGTACCAAGAAGGGGTCCTGGACTCGTGCACCTACGGCGAGGGAGGCAATCTGGAGGTCGGCGTTCACGGAAGCGACGTCCTGGTCATGCCCGGCAAGATAGCCGGGTGACAGCGACCGGTGCTCCCCCCGCCCCTCTCCCTCGTCCCCACCGGTACCCCTATGGATCACACCGGTACCGAACATTAGGTTGAGACTCATGAAGGCGCCTCATGTGCTGTTGGTGGATCCCGACCCACTCCGCCGCGACCACCTCGCTCTTGCCCTCCGTACTGCCGGATGCACCGTGCTGACCGCCGAAGACGGCCCCCGGGCGATGGAAGCGCTCGCCGTTCCGGGCATCGAACTCCTGGTGCTCGACGTCGGCCTGGCCGACCTCGACCTCGCGGCGCTCCGCCGGGCCCTCGCCCCGGCGGCTGACGTCGCCCCCGACGCACTGGACGCCGCGGAGCGGCGGCACATCGCAGCGATGCTCCGCCATACCCGGGGCAACAAGCGCCGTGCCGCCCAGATGCTGGGCATCGCGCGCTCGACGCTGCTCGCCAAGGTCCGGAAGTACAACCTCGATCAGGGGCAGGAGTAGCGCGGGACGCGCCCGGAGCCGTTGAGGCCTCCGGGCGGCCGGCCGGTCGGGAGGTGCCGTCTCTGCCTCCGCGCCGGCCGGTTGCTGGTTCCTGGCGGTCGCTCCCTACTCGATCCGGATTCTCCCCCAGCGCGACACGACGATCCGCTTCTCCGCCGACCCGCGGGTCACGATCCATGTGGCGTTGCTGACGCCGTAGGTCACTCCCGCGGGGGAGAACCACAGGGGCCGTGCCGGTCCAGACACACTCGCCGGCTCGGCTGACAGGCCGGCGCCCCGCCACCGCGTGATGGTGTCGCCATCGGCGATGACGCGCATGAGGCTCGAGTCGGTCCCGATGTCGAGCCTGATGGGCCGGCTCTCGACCATGGCGAGGAGCCGGGCCCGGGCGTGCAGGGCGACGATGTCGCGCGCGGCCTGGTCCACGGCGAGGCGGTCGCGCAATCCCAGCAGCGGCCCCGCCGCGACAATGGCCATCAGGCCCGCGATCAGGAGGACCAGCGCCAGCTCGATGAGAGTGAAGCCGCGATTCATGGCGGCGAAGATGCGGCAGCCTGGTCAACTCCCTGTCATCCGTACCACGCCACACCCGGTTACGATTACGCAGGGCGCCCTTGCCCCCATTCATCGCTTCCGGCATACTAGCGGCCATGCCCTGTCCGCCTGATTGCCGGCGAAGGCGCAGAAGGTGATCGTCCCTTCCGTTCTCGCCACCTGGTGCCCCGATCCTCCGGGGCGATTCTCTCCCGCTCTGGCGCGCGCGCGCGCGGAGCGGGCGGCGGGGCGGCGCCGGGCCTCACGCAACGCGGTGGCTGCTCACCTGATGCTGCGGTGGCTGGCGCCCGCGACAGGGCCGGGTCCCCACCGACGGTCCGATGCCCGGATTCGCGGACTCCTCGAAGTTCCGGGCGGGCCATCAGAGGAAGCGCGCGCGCTGCTCGATCTGCTGGACGCCACTGCGCGCCCGGGCGCTCCGGGAGTCGCCGCTGCTCTCATGAAATACGTCGCCCTGCTCGAGTCGGCGGGTCGCGTCGAGGAGGCGCTGGCGGCGGTCGGGGCGTTGCTTCGCCGCCTGGAGTCATTCGATACTTCCTCGGAGGGATGCGACCTGGCGCTGGCGGTGGGCCGGCTCAACGGCAAGCTTGCCCGCTGGGACAGGGCGGCGGCCGCACTCGACCTGGCCGACTCCGCGGCCCGGGCCGGCGGTGATCCCGAACGAATGCGCCTGGCGTGCCTCGGGCGTGCCGCGCTCTGGACCGCACAGGGCCGCCTCGCCGACGCCCGCGGCGCCGTCGAGGCGCTGCTCGGCGATGCCGGCGACGATACGGTTGACGATTCGACGGCGGAGGGGTGGGCCTCTCTCGGCGCCGTGCTGGAGCGCCAGGGCCTTTCGCTGGAGGCACTCCAGGCGCACTACCAGGCCTTCGCGCACGCGGCAGGCGAAGAGATCCGGCGACGGGCGCTGGCCCAGGTCGGCTCGCTCCTCCGCGCGCTGGGTGCCGCGGACGCGGCTCGCCAGGCATTCACGCTCCTCCTGGCGGGGCCGGTTTCGTTTCCCGACGCAGTGGCCGCCCGGCTCGAGCTGCTTGAGCTGGCCTCCGCGCTCGACGACCGGGTGGCGTTCGAACGGCATCGCCTCGAGCTTCGAGCCTGGGATGGCCGGCTGCCGCCGGGGGCACAGGTGGAGTTCCTCCTCCGGGCCGCCCTCGGACTGGCCCGCTTCGAGCAGCCGGGACGGGCCTGGCAGCACCTGGAGGAAGCCCGCCTGGTCGCCGGGCGCCACGGCCTCAGGGAGGCGTCGGCGCGCCTGGAGCAGGTCCGGGCGCTCCTGGAGGATCACGTGGAGAACAAGGGGCCGGTTCCGCTGGACGCCACCTACTCGTGGGAGTGCCACGAACTCGCCGAAGTCGCCGAGGCCCTGCAACGCCACGCCGACTCGCTCTACGCTCATGCCTAGATGACCGTACCCGATCCCCGTCCCTCCGACCCGCTGGCGACGCTGCGCAGCTACGCCGCGCTCGCGCCCTGGAATCTCCGCGACCTGGCGGGAATGGCGGGCGCGATTCTCGACGCCTCGGGGATCTACCCGCTCAACGCCGCGGCGCGGGCGCGCCCCACCGAGCGGACCATCCGCTTCTACGTGGCCCAGGGGCTGGTCACCAAGCCCGAGGGGCGCGGCACCGCGGCGACCTACAACTACCGCCACCTGCTCCAGGTGCTGGGCATCAAGCTGCGGCAGATGGAGGGGGCGACCCTCGACAAGGTCGCGGCGGAGTTCCAGGGCCTGACCGGCGACGTGATCGAACGCCGCGTCGCGGGCGCCCTCGGCGCGGCGCTCCCGGCCCCCGACCGCCTGGCGGTGCCGCCGAGAGACGGGGCGCCGCGGGGCCGGGTCGGACGGGCGCTCCAGTTCCGCGCCGCTGAGGAGTCCGCGGCGGGTGACGCCGCGCGGTTCCGGGGGTGCCGGCGACTGGCGGTTTCTCCCGGGCTCGAACTGCTGGTGGATGATGCCCACCCGGTCGCCCGGCGCGACCCGGCCGGAGTCGCCGAGGCGGTGCGCAACGCCCTCTCACGGCTGGTCGAGCCGCCGCCGACCGGACAGTCCTGAACTTTCTCGCCCGGAAAGGGTCATCCGATGTTCATCCTGATCGTGGTGGTCGCGGTCCTCGCGCTCTGGGTGATGAGCGCGTACAACGGGCTGATCGGCCTGAAGAACCAGGTGGTCAACGGCTGGAAGCAGATCGACGTCCAGCTCAAGCGGCGGCACGACCTGATCCCGAACCTGGTGAACACCGTCAAGGGGGCGATGGACTTCGAGAAGAGCACGCTCGAGGCGGTGATCTCCGCGCGGAACCGCGCGGTGGGCGCGCACTGGAGTGGCGCAGGTGGCCAAGGCGGAGGGGGAGCTGACCCAGGCCCTGGGGCGGTTCTTCGCGCTGAGCGAGGCCTACCCGCAGCTCAAGGCCACGGAGAACGTCAAGCAGCTGCAGGAGGAGCTGACCAGCACCGAGAACAAGATCGGCTTCGCCCGGCAGCTCTACAACGACGTGGCCACGCAGTACAACACGAAGCAGATGCAGTTCCCGACCAACCTGATGGCCGGTCTGGCCGGGGCGCAGCCGGCGGAGCTCTGGGAGATCGAGGACGCCGGTGAGCGCGCGGTGCCCAACGTGGATCTGTCAGGGTCCAAGCCGCCGGCGTGACGGCGCCCAACCTCTTTCAGCAGCAGGAGTCCAATCGGCGGCACACCACCTGGCTGGTCGCCCTCTTCATCCTCTTCTTCGCCTGGGTCGGCTTCGGCGGCGACCTGGCGCTCTATCTCCAGACGGCCTCGGGGCCGCCCGGGGCCTACCACCACGTCATCCCCTTCATCGGGATCGGGGCCACCCTGGTGGCCGGCGGGATCACCTGGTACTCGTGGACCAACGGCGCCGACCGGGTGCTCTGGGCCACGGGCGCCAAGGAAATCGTCGAGCCGATCGGGGAGGATGAGCAGCGGCTGGTGAACGTGGTCGAGGAGATGGCGATCGCCTCGGGGCTGCCCAAGCCCAGGATCTGGCTGGTACCCGACGCCGATCCCAACGCCTTTGCCACCGGGATCGAGCCGTCGAGTGCGAACATCGCCGTGACCCAGGGGCTGCTGAAGAGCCTCAACCGGGACGAGCTGCAGGGGGTCGTGGCCCACGAGATGGCCCACATCCAGAACTACGACACCCGGCTGATGACCCTCCTCGCGGCGATGGTGGGCGCCATCGCCCTGATGTCGGACGGGATGGGGCGCTCGGTGCGGGGCGGAGTCCGGCTCGGAAGCGGCTTTGGCGGAGGGGGCGGGAGTGGCGGGAAGGGCGGGAAGGACAGCGGTCCGGTCGGGCTGATCGTGCTGGTGTTGTGGGTGATCACACTGATCATCGCGCCCATCGTCTCCCGGTTGCTCTCGATGGCCGTGAGCCGGAAACGGGAATATCTGGCGGATGCGACCGGCGCCCAGTTCACCCGCAATCCGGCGGCACTCGCCTCGGCGCTGCAGAAGCTGGAGGCGGCGGGCGAACCGACCCGCACCATCACGCAGGGCGCTGCCCACCTCTGCATTGTGGACCCCGCCGCCCGCCGCATCAGCGACCGGGCCGGGATCGTGGGCGACATCTTCGCTTCCCACCCGCCGATCCAGCAGCGGATCATCCGGCTGACCGGGATGGCGTACCAGCAGGCCAAGCACCTGGGCGACCCGACCGGGCCGACGCCGGTATGAGCGGCGGCCGCCTGGCCCTGCTCGCGCTGGCCCTGGTGGCCGGACTCGGCGCGGCCGGCTGGCTCTGGTTTCGCACCCGGCGCGCCATGCGCGAGCGCCTGCGCCGGATGGCGATCACCGGCTCGCGGCGGCTCAAGTACCGGCTCGACCGCTACAAGCTCGTGGAGCGCGACCGGATCCGCGAGGCGCTGATGCACGACCCGGCGATTCTCGAGGCCATTTCGGTCCACGCCCGGGAACACGCTACACCGGAAGCGGCAGTACGGGTCCGGGTCAACGAGTACATCGACGAGATCGTCCCGTTCTTCAACGTCCTGTCGTACTACAAGCTGGGCTACAACCTGAGTCGCCTGCTGCTCAACCTGCTCTACAAGTCGTCGATCGAGTACCGCGACCAGGCGGCGCTGGACCGGATTCCGCGGCGCGACGTCGTGGTCTACCTGATGAATCACCGCAGCAACGCCGACTACGTGGTGGTGGCGTACGTGCTGGCCCGGGTGGTGAGCATCAGCTACGCCGTGGGCGAATGGGCCCGGACCTGGCCGCTCGAGTACGTCTTCAAGAGTTTCGGCAGCTACTTCATCCGGCGCAGGTTCCGCGAGCCGCTGTACCACACGGTGCTGGAGCACTACGTCCAGCTGATCACCCGGAACGGTGTCACCCAGGGCATCTTTCCCGAGGGCGGCCTGACCCGGGACGGCGCGCTCCGGCCGCCCAAGATCGGGCTGCTCGACTACATGGTGCGGGCACTGGACGACCCCGCGTTCGACCGGGACATCTGGCTGGTGCCGGTGGGGCTCAACTACGACCGGGTGCTGGAGGACCGGGCCCTGATCCAGGAACGGCTGGTGGGGGCCCGGCCGCTGGGCCGCTGGCGGCAGTTCACGGGAACGGTGGGCTACCTCGCCCGCAACCTCGGCCGCCTCCTCACCGGCCGGCTCCAGCGCTACGGCCGGGTCGCGGTCAATTTCGGTACCCCGATCAGCGTGCGCGGATGGCTCGCTGCCCAGCCCAGCGGAACTCTCAAGCTGCCGCGCAACGAGCGGCTGGGTCACATGCAGCGGCTGGCCGACTTCGCCATGGAGCGGATCGGCGCCGTGATCCCGGTGACACCGGTGCCGCTCGCGGCGGCGGCCCTGCTCTCGTTCGGCAGCAGCGTGGTGACCCGCGACCAGGTGCTGGAGCGGATGGACGAGATTCGCGACCGCCTGTCGGCTTTCAACGCCAAGCTGGTCCGGGGCGAGCTGCCGGTCGGCGATGTGTGGGACCGGGCCTGGCGGATGTTCACCCTCCGGCGACTGGTCATCCAGCAGGGCGACCAGCTGATCATCCTGCCGGGGGAGCGGCCGCTGCTCGAGTACTACGCCAACTCGATCCGCCACCTGCTGCCGGAGGAGCTCACTGTCGCCTACTCGCCGGCGCGCGAACCCGATTCCACGCTGCCGCGGCTGGCGACGCGTGAGGAAATGGCGGAACGAGAAGTCGTGAGTCGCGAGTCGTGAGTCGTGAGCCTGGACGGAAAGGGAAAGGGAGATCGGCCGGCCCCAAGCTTGCGACTCACGACTCACGACTCGCGACTATCCTTGTCGAGGCCTGTGTCGACGGCGTTCCCTCGGCGTTGGCGGCCGAGGCGGGCGGAGCCCGCCGGCTGGAGCTCTGCTCGGGGCTGGCCGAAGGGGGCCTGACCCCCAGCGCCGGGCTGATCGAGATGGTCCGCGAACGGGTCCGGCTGCCGCTCTTCGTGCTGATCCGGCCCCGCGGGGGCGATTTTCTCTACGACGCCGAGGAGTTCGAGGTCATGCGACGGGACGTCACCACCGCCGGCTTGCTGGGCGCCGATGGCGTCGTCCTCGGCGTCCTCCAGTCCAACGGGATGGTGGATGCCGAACGGACCGCCGCGTTGATCGAGGCGGCGCGGCCGCTCGACGTGACCTTTCACCGCGCCTTTGATTTCACCAGGGATGCCGAGGCCGCGCTTGACCGCTTGATCGCCCTCGGTGCGGACCGGGTGCTCACCAGCGGACAGGCGGGCCGCGCGGTGGACGGGGTGGCCACAATCGCCGCGCTGGTGCAGCAGGCCGCGGGGAGGATCGGGATCATGGCGGGGGGCGGCATCCGGCCCGATAACGTAAAGGCGGTGGTGCAGGGCAGTGGTGTGACGGAAGTCCACCTTCGTGGTTCCGGCGCCGTGCAGAGCGGGATGGAATTTCGCCGCGCGGGAATCGCGCTCAACAAACCGCAGAATACCGGGGAGTATTCATGGACAGAAACGCTGGAATCGGTGATCCGGGCAACCCTGACCGCGGTGGCGACCTGACGTCGCACCCCCGCCGGGCCTTTCTCGGCTGGCTGGGCGCCGGGTCGCTGATCGCGGCGGCCGTCCGCACGGCCAGCGCCGAGGAACTGCCGCTGGATCCCCGACTGCCCGGCGGTGACGCGCCCGCGCGTCGCTTCGGTGCCGAGCTCGAGGCCGCGACCTCGACCGCGGACCCGGAGTGGGACCTGAGCTGGATCGAGAAGCTCACCGCTCCGCACAAGGCGGTGTTCGATTCTCCCGGGGTCGGCGAGGGGATGGCGCTGTACCGGGCCATCATCTGGTGCCGGCAGTACAACAAGGTCCTGGGCACGCCGCGGAGCGACATGAACCCGGTGCTGGTCTACCGCCACGAGTCCATTCCCCTGGTGATGGATGACTCGTACTGGGAGACCTTCCACGTGGGGAAGCGGGTCAAGATGAAGGACGAGAAGACCGGGAAGTGGTACACCACCAATCCGATCCTGACCGTCCCGCCGGACACCCCGCCGCAGTGGGCCGACTTCGACCTCCAGCACTACCTCGCCGACGGCGGCATCGTGCTGGCCTGCAACATGGCCTTCGCCGACGTGGTGACCGAGTACCAGGATCGTGGCAAACTCTCCCGGGAGGACGCCCGGAAAGAGGCGCTGCAGCACCTGCTGCCGGGGGTGATCCTCCAGCCGTCGGGCATCTTCGGGGTGCTCAAGGCCCAGGAGGCTGGGTGTGGGTATGTGATGGCCAGCTAGGCGGGGCGGGGGGGCGGAGGGGCAGAGGGCCGTACCACATTCTGTCATTGTGAGGCCACGGAGTGCCCGAAGCAATCTTGTCGCGGGAACTGCCACCCCTTGGTTGATGTTCCATGCTCGCGGGCATACAACCAGCCGGGGGAGTACCTGATCGATGACTGATGTCGCACTGGCAACGTTCGGTGGCGGGTGCTTCTGGTGCCTCGAGGCGGCGTTCCAGCAGCTGCGCGGAGTGCTGGGGGTGCAGTCGGGCTACGCTGGCGGCCGCGACCCGGCGCCGAGTTACGAGGCAGTCTGCAGCGGCACAACCGGCCACGCCGAAGTGGTGCAGCTCCGCTTCGATCCCGCCGTGATCAGCTACGAGGATCTGCTCGGCGTCTTCTTCACGATCCACGACCCGACCACGCTGAACCGCCAGGGCGCCGACATCGGTACTCAGTACCGGTCGGTCATCTTCTGCCACGACGCGGGGCAGGAGACCACGGCCCGGAAGGTCATCGCCTCACTGGAGGCCCAGGGCCTCCATGACCACCCGATCGTCACCGAGGTGGTGCCGTTCACCGCGTTCTACGCCGCCGAGGCGTACCACAACGACTATTACAGCCGGAATCCGCGCCAATCCTACTGTGTGGCCGTGGTGGCGCCGAAGGTGGCGAAGGTGAGAGCGAAGTACTTTGAAAGGTTGAAGTAGAAGTCGCAAGTCGTAAGTCGTGAGAGGTCGTGAGTCGAAGCCTGAGGGTCAAGGCAAACCCCAGTCCTTCCGCAGGTGGGTGTACTCGGCTGCGGGCAGCTGCACCAGTCACAGGCTTCCGTTCCGGGTCCAGCCAGTGCATCAGGTCGAGCAGGTTCGGCTCGGCCATCGCCGTGCATCCCACCGTGGGTTCCCGGGGTCCGCCCCAGATATGCAGAAAGATGCAGGAGCCGTCGCCCGGGACCGCAGGCGCGGTATTGTGCTCCACCACGACGCCCCACTGGTACTCATCGCTCGACAGGCGCATGATCTCGGAGCTGTTCCAGTCGGGCGCTGGCCGCGCGCTGGAGCGGAGCAGCACCTGGTTGTACCAGCGCGACTTCGGATCATCGACGCATTCGAGCGCCGCGGTGGCCTGGACGTAGGGCAGGTGCAGCCAGCGGGCCGAGTTGGGCGCGGCGTAGCCGAAGGCAGTGCCGAGGCCGAAGGCGCCCGCAGGGGCCCGGCCGTCACCTTCGTGTTTGACTGGCCCGGCCATTTCCTGGACCGGGATGATGCCGCGACCCCAGGCGAGCCCCGTCCGTCCCACGACGATGGCGAAGCTCTGACCCTGCTGGTGCCACGTTCCATCCTGCGATCGCTGGTACATCGTGAGCGTACCGGTAATGCTGTCCCAGGCCGGAGTCGTCACGAGGATGAGCTGCTCGCTGGAGCGAGGGACGGAAGGGGGCTGCCCCTCCAGCAACAGCAGGGCCGCGACCACCGCGAGCGCTCTCATTGCGGCACCGGGGCCGGAATCCCGATCTCCTTGTTGTCCGGCAGCCACTTGCTCCGCGGCATGACCCTTCGGGCCTCCCACACCGCGTCGCCGCGGATGATCCAGCGCTGGATCTCGATGTCGTACCGGGCCAGCACGTTCTCGATCCAGTAGGGGCGGTTCTCGCGCAGCCACGCCGCCTGGTAGAGCTCGCGCGTGATGGTGAAGACGTCCCGGATGTCCTGCATCCGGCCGTTGGCCTGGCTGATCTCGAGCAGCAACTCGCCCGCCCGGCTGGTCCCCACCGAATCACGTGCCTCGGCGTACATCCGCGCGATCTCCTCGGCGGCCTGGAACTTCGTTCCGATCAGCTCGATGCGCCGTGCGCCCAGCTCCAGGGCATCCAAGGCGTCGGTCTCCGCCAGCGGCTGGGTCCGGGCCTTCGCCACCAGCACGAGGGCCGACTCGGCCTTGATCCGGAGCTGGCTGACGATGGGCAGGATGACCTCGGTAGTACCGCGACCGGCGTCACTCCAGGGGTCGAGCCAGAAGAGGCGGTCGTCCGCGTCACCCAGGCCGGCGCCGGCCAGGAGGGCGTGGGCCTCCATCAGCTTGCCCTGGGCCTGGTCGATCATCCCGGTGGTATCGCCGTGGAATACCCTGCCGTAGCTGGCCTGGAAGTCGGCAATGCTGCTCTCGCCCGCCTGCCAGCTGGCCGCCGCGCCGAACAGGACGCCGTACCAGGTCTCGTTGAACAGCCCTTCGCCGTCATCGTCCCAGGAGGTATTGAGGACGCCGGTCGAACCGCCCCGCTGTCCCGCCAGCACGAAGCCGCGGATGTTGGGCAGCGCCGTCCGGAAGTCGGGCCAGACCCGGTTCCAGTTGCTCACCCCCGGCGCCACCCAGGTTTCCATGCCCACGTCGCGGAACGGCTTGAGAAAGCGATCAAAGTTGCTGTCGATTCCGTACTCCCAGCCCACCGCGATCATTCCCTTCGGCAGCTCGCCCACGAGCGTTGGCGCGTGCATGGCCACGTCGCCCCAGAAGAGGATGCGGCGGCCGGTCGGCCGGAGGACGGAATCCACCGCGGCGAGGAAGTCGAGGTAGACCGCGCCCAGTCCCGCGGGCGGCGACCGCGTCTGCGCTCCGGCCCTTGCCCAGCTCGTCGGTCTCGTCGGCGCCGATGTGGATGAAGTCGCCGGGGAAGAGCGAATCGATCTCGCGGAACCAGGACCGGATCAGGGGCAGAGTGGCCGAATCGCCTGGGGCGAGGACATGGCCGTGCGGGGTCTCGCCCAGCGGGGCGTAGGTCTCGAACTTGAGGACGTGGTGCAGGTGACCGAAGGCTTCCTGCTCGGGCACCACCTGCACGTGATAGCGACGGGCATAGGCGACCAGCTCTCTGACGTCGGCGCGCGTCATGGCGCCGCCCGGCGGGGCGATCAGCGGGTTGGCCGCGTAACTCAGGGTGTGCTCGAAGTAGGGGGAGTAGATGTTGAGCTTGTAGGCCGCGAAGGTGCGGATCTGCTTCTTCTGGAATTCCAGCGTGGGCACCGGGCCGCGGGAGAGATCATCGTGAAAGCCGCGCCAGCGCATGGCCGGCCAGTCACGGATCACCGCGCCGCGGAGGGACGCGGCACTGCCGCGTCCCTCGACGAGCTGCTTCAGAGTCTGCACCCCGTAGAACACCCCGGCGGACGAGGCGCCGACGATCGTGACCCGGCGGCCCCCGGCCACCAGCACGTAGCCCTCGTTCTTGCGGGTGCTGTCGGTGAAGAAGTCGCGGGCAGCGGGCACCGCCCTGGCGGCGGGTGTGCCGGCCCGGACCAACGAAACGACGATCGCCTGGCCATTGCCCGCCGCCACGGTGCCGATGTCGCGGGTGCCCAGGTACCCGCGGAGGTCGGCGACCGCGAACCGGTCCTCGGTCAGTGTCGGCGTGACGATCACGACCCCGCGGCCGAGCGGGAGAGCAGCCTTGGCCGTGTACTCGCGCGGCTGCGGGGATGAGCCCGGACTGAGCCCATAGCCGGGCGGCAGTCGAGGGCGCGAGCAGGAAGAACACCGCGAGGGTGCCGAGTCGCATGATTGAAGATCCGGTCAGTTGGGCATGGCGGCCAGCAGGTCGCTGGTGAAGGTGCCGGGGTCGAACGGGAGGGTGACCACGAGGTCGGCGCCCGCGGCCCGTGCGGCTGCGCCGTCTCCCGCCACGAAGGCCACGACAGTGGCGCGGCGCCGCGAGGGCGGGCAGGGCGTGAATCCGCCCAGCGGGTCGCTCCCCGCGCTCCCGTCAGTGCCAGCGATGAGCACCAGCGCGACGTCGGGATCGTCACAGGCCGAGGCCAGCGACCCCGTGCCAGCCACCCGTTCGACCCGGAATCCGGCGTGGCGGAGCAGGGAACCAACTACCCGGGCGGTGTCCTCCTCAGGCAGCGCCACGAGCGCCCGCCCGCGGTCCACGGGCATCGGCTGGGTCCGGCGGGAGAGGTCGATCATCCGCACGCCCTGGGTGTACTCCGCGGTGCGGGCGTGCTTGAGGCTCCGGGCCCGATCCACGATCTGGCGGATCTGCTGCAGCGCCGCCTTGATCGCGGCCAGCCCCTCGCGCTGCTCGCTGGTCAGCTCCTCCCCCGTTTCCAGCAGCTCCAGCTCGGCGGAGGCGGCCATCAGCGGATTGTTGACGGCGTGGTGCAGGGTGACGTTCATCTCGCCAATGGCGTTGAGCCGCTCGGCGTGAACCAGGTCGCGCTCCGCCGCCGCCAGCGCCTCGCGCAGCGCCCGGTGGCGGCGCACCCGTTCCAGCACCTGGGGCAGCAGCTCGGGGAGCGAGGCGTCCTTGACCAGGTAGTCGTCGGCCCCGGCCCGGAGCGCCCCCGCCGCGAGCGATTCGCTGCCATGCGCGGTGATCACCACGATCGCCGGCCGGGCCGAGCGGGCACGGATCGCGGGGAGGAGGTCGAGCCCGGTGGTGTCGGGCAGGTGATAGTCGAGCAGGATCAGGTCGACTTCGCCCGCGGCGGCGAGCGCCTCGGCGCCGGTCTCCACGATCGCGGGGGCTGCCCACCCCTGGCGCTCGAGCAGGCTGGCCAGGAGGCGGGCCACCGCGACGTCGTCGTCCACCACCAGCACCTTGAGCTGGCCCCGGTCAGACACGCTGCGCCTCCGGCTCCTTGGTGAAGCCCACCCGGGCGAACTTCTCCCACCCCCGCTTGCCGCGCCACGCGTCCCAGAGGCCGCGCAGCCGCCAGTAGAGGGTCAGCTGGCGGAAGCCGAAATTCTCCAGCACCGCGTACGCCATCAGGATGAGCACGTCCCGCCGCCGGTTGAACGGGAGGAGCCCCCGCTGGAGGCGGTCCGCCAGCCCGAAGCGGAAGCGCCAGGCGCCGACCAGCACCGCGAAGAGATTGACCAGGATGCCCCAGCCGATCGAAGCGAGCAGGAAGGCCGCCGCGTAATCGCGGTTGAGAAAGCGCTCGTGGAAGAACTGCTCCAGGAGGAGAAAGATCACCACGAAAACGTAGCCCAGCAGCTCGATGATGGGCCCGTAGTACTCGAAGAACCAGAACGAGGGCAGCGCGAACCAGCCGATGCGTCCGTACTTGTTCCGGAACAGCATGTCGCGGTGATAGAAGAGTGACTCCCGCAGGCCGCGGTACCAGCGGCCCCGCTGCTTGCGGAGCGAGGCCAGCGTTTCCGGGACCTCGGTCCACGCCACCGGGTGCGGCAGGAAGGCGATGCGCCGGTGGCGCAGCTTGTCGCGCACGAAGCGGTGCAGGCGGACGATGATCTCCATATCCTCGCAGACGGTGCTGGCCCGCTCCCCGACGTACTCGCGGGTGAGCTTCTGCGTCACGTACGGGGTGAGGTAGCCCCCGGCCCGGATCACGGTTTCCTTCTCGAAGACGGCAAAGACGCCGGAGAGAATCAGCACCGAGCCCAGCCGGTCGAGCCCGGTCCGTCCTGTGGTGAAGGAGCGGAGGTATTCCACCATCTGGAAGCGGGCCAGCGGATGCGAAGGCAGCCCCACGCTGACCACCTTGCCCTGCCGGATGATGCAGCCGTTGGCGATGGCCACCTGGCCACCGACGGCCACCACCTGGGGGTCCTCCTGGATCACCCGTACCATTTCCTTCAAGGCCCGCTGATCGAGGATGCTGTCCGCGTCGAGCGACACGAAGTATGGCGCGGTGGAGGCGTTGATGCCGGCGTTGAGGGCGTCGGCCTTTCCGGCGTTCTCCTTGTCGATCACCACCATCCGGGACACCTCGGCCGGCAGGGGCAGGGTGGCCTCGTACATCGCCCGGACCTTCGCGGTCCCGATCGCCTCGCGGTAGGGCAGGTCGGTCCGCCTCAGGCGGAAGGCCTGCTTGAGCACATCCAGCGTGCCGTCCCGCGAGCCGTCGTTGACCACCACGACTTCGAACCGCGGGTAGTCGCAGTGGACCAGGTTGGTGATGCTGTCGACGATGGTGACTGCCTCGTTGTACGCCGGCACCACCATCGTGAGCGGCTTGGTGCTGGCGCTGTCGTCGATCAGGTCGAGGTCCTCCACGAAGTGGCCGGCCACCCGGCGCCGGACCTGGCGCGCGGAGAGGGCGATGAGCGCCAGCATGTAGACGTTGTAGAGGACGAAGTAGCCGAGAAAGAGCGGCTGGAAGAACACGCCCAGGAAGGCCAGGACATCGGCGACCTGCCGGCCCATCACGCGGTACCGCCAGCGCCGGGCTCGGCGAGGAACCGGGTGACGGCCTCGCGCACGCTCTTCGAGGGATCGTGGCGCGCGGCGTCGCGGGCCACCACTTCGTCCACCAGGGCCAGGGAGAGGATGGCCGGCAGCCGGCGACCGGGATCCAGTTCCTCCCGCACCATCCGCCTGAGGCGGCCTACGTCCGCCGCCTCGCGGAGGGCCTGGGCCAGCGCGGCCGCGGAGGCTCCCCGGGGTGGCCGCCGGTCGGCGGTCTCGCCCCGGAGCAGCCGGGCGACATGGGCGGCCGCGCATACGTCCTCGTCAGGATCGGCGGCAAGCGTGGTCAGCGTCAGCGACGCCGGCAACGCCGGAGCGCCGACCAGGACCCGCGCCACGGCCCGCCGCACGCCGGGATCGGGATCTTCGGCCATCGCTGCTGCCCGTTCCCAGCGCCTGGCCGCGGCCCACGCCGACACCGCCGAACCCCGCACCAGCACGGCGGGATCGGCGCTCATCTCGGCCAGCCTCGGCTCGTCGAGCAGATCGGGCCGGTGACTCCACAGCGTCGCGACCGCGGCCCGCACCAGCGGGGTCCGGTCGCGGGCCAGCAGCGGCAGGACCCGGTGGAGGTCCGGATGGTGGATGTAGCGCGCGACCCGCGCGATCAGCAACGCCTCCTCGCCTTCGAGCGCGAGCCCCAGCACCAGGTCGAGGAAGACCGGGAAATTGGCCTCGGCCTGGGCCGCCACGATCTGGAGGGTGGCGGGGTCGTCCTCCGCGCGCAGCGCGCGGATGAGAATGGGCAGGGCCTTCTCGGGGCTGAGCCGGCTGAGCAGCGGCACCGCCGCCCGGCGCACCGCCAGGTGCGGATCGCCCAGGACGCGCTGCACGACCAGCAGCAGCTCGTCGCTGTCCAGCATCCCGCCCACTGCGGCAAGCGCCGCGGCCCGGACTTCGGGGGCCGGATCGCTGCGAAGCACCTGCAGGAGGGCGGTACGGCTCCGCTCACCCTGGAAGGCCCGAAGCCCCGACAGCAGCCGGATCCGGGCGTTGGGTTCGAGCACACCACGCATGCCTTCGGCCAGCACCTGCTCCATGTCCTGCCGGGTGGCCGCGCCGAGCGCGCGGAGTTCGACATGCCGGGCGCCGCGCAGCCGCTCGGCGATCCGCTGGTAGGCCGGGTCCTCGTGGAGGCGCATCCCCAGGTGATTGCGCAGCGCCGCCTCGTCGGCCATCGCGATGACCTGGGCCACCATGCTCTCCTGGTCGTAGCCGCTCAGGGCCAGCACCGCCGCGGCCCGCACCTCCAGCGCCTCATCGGGACGGCAGGCGCGCAGGAGCTCGACCTCGCCACCCCGCGGCTGGAACATGCCGACGCCCAGCGCCGCCCGCTCCCGCACCAGGACGGACGGGTCCTGCCGCAGAAGCTGCAGGATGGCGGCGCCGGCGCCTGTCCGCCCGAGACGGCAGAGCCCGTCGAGCGCGCGGGCGCGGACCATTTCATCCGGGTCGGCCAGTCCTTCCTCCAGCAGCTCTCCCGCCCGGGTCCCGCCGCGCTCCGCCAGCACCGCAGCGGTCGCGGCGCGGACCGACGGCGCCGGATCGCGCCAGAGCCGCTGCAGCAGGCTCAGGGCCGGCGCGCTGGGTGCCTCGGCCACGGTACCGACGGCCGCCAGGCGGCTGTCGAGGTCATTTCGCTCGAGCATCATGTCGAGAAGCGTGGGAAGTTCCTCGAGCCGGATCTCGGCCACCGCCTCGGTGATGGCCTGGCGGAGATCGGGCGCGGCGTCGCGGAAGGTGTGGATGAGGGCCGGGAGGACCGCGGGCGAAGCGGCCTTTCCCAGCGCCCGCGCGGCGGCCAGCCGGACCGCCGCATCGCTGTCACTGAGCAGTGCCTCGAGTGTCGTGACCGTTCCACCCCAGCGTCCCTCCGCCGCCCCTTCGGCGGCGGCCACCCGCACCATTGGGCTCGGGTCGCGCAGCAGCCGGATCACGTCGGCCTCGACCTCGGTGGCGTGGATGTAGCCCAGCGCCCGGGCCGCCGCCGCGCGGACCGAGGGCTCCGGATCGGTGGCCCGCGGCCGGATCGTCTCGGCCAGCGCGGCATCGCCGAGATCGCCCAGCAGCAGCGTGGCCGCGGTGCGGACCGCCTGTTCCTGGTCGCCGAGCCGCTCGAGCGCCACGGTGACCGCGTCCTTCACTCCAAAGCCGCGCAGGACCTCGAGGCTGCGGGCCCGGACCGTACCATCAGGATCCTGGCGAGCGGCCTCGATCAGCTCGGTAGGAAGATCGTGCCGGCCCGCGATGCTGATCGCATCCACCACGGCGAGGCGGACCCGCGGCGAGTCGTGGTGCAGCTGCTCGGCCAGGAATTCGCGGGCACCGGCGGCGCCGAACCGGGCCAGCATGTCGCGGGCTTCCGGGCGGGCGGTGCCGTCGGCGATCTGGGCGATGATCCGGCTGGGCACACCCAGCCGTTCCAGCGCCACCGCGGCCCGGATCCGGATTTCGGGGTCGGGGTCGCCGAGGGCGAGAAGGAGCGGGGCCTCGGCCCGGGGCCCGATCTGCTCGAGGGCCTCGACGCTCCGCATCCGGACCCACCAGGCAGGATCGCCGAGGGCCCGGACCAGGTAGTCGATGACATCGGTCTCGCCGAACTGTCCCAGGGCGCCCGCAATGCGGGCCCGGACGAACGGGGCGGGATCGCTGAGCAGGTGCTCGAGCAGATAGGTGATCGCGCGGCGGTCGCCAAGGCGACCGAGGGCGCCGGCAGCCTTGGCCCGTACCTCGTCGTCGAGATCGCTGAGCACCCGCACCAGCACGGGAAAGGCGCGGATCGCCTTGACCTCCCCCAGGATGCTGGCCGCCCAGGCCCGCGCCGGGTGCCGGCTGCTCTCGCCCAGGAAGGCGATCATCGCGTCCACCGGAAGCTGGCCGTGGCGGACCAGGATGTCCGCGATACGCGGGGCCAGCCAGACCTCGGCGTGCCGCAGCGCCTCGACCAGCGGCGCGACGGCGCGCGGATCGCCGATCCGGGCCAGGGCCCTGAGCGCGATCTCGCGGACGTCGGCGTCCTCGGTGCGGGTGGACTCCACCGTCTCCAGCAGCACCGGCACCGCCTTGGCATTGCCGACCCGGCCCAGCAGCTCGGCGGCAAAGGCGCGCTCCCGCCACTTCTTGGCCTCGCGCAGCTTGACCACGTACTTGTCCACCAGCCCGAGCCGGTCGTAGGCGTCAAGCAGCCAGGGAGGCCGCTCGGTGACGCTCCGGGCCTGCTCCTCCAGCACCGCCTCCAGCGCTTCGAAGTCGCGCAGGGTGCGGGCCTGGTGCAGCTCGGGCTCGAGGAGGGCGCGCTCCCGCGCGGCGAGCCCGCTGACCAGCTCGCGGTAGACGCCCTTCCGGGCCTCGAGTCGCCGCTCGAGGCGGCCCAGCCACGCGGTGTAGACCAGCCAGGTCAGCACGCCGAGCACCGCCACCGCAAACATCGCGGCGGCGGCGGCGAGGATCAGCTGGAGACCGGTCACCTGCTGCCCGTCAGCCGGTCGATTTCGGCGAAGAGCAGCGGCAGGTCGATGGGCTTGTGCAGGAAGAGGTCCGCGCCAACCTCGGAAGCCCAGAAGGCGTCCGCCGGCTGGTCCTTGGTGGTCAGCATGATGACGGGGATCGCCCTGGTGCCCGGATTGCCCTTGAGCGCCCGGCAGGCCTGGTAGCCGTTGAGGCGGGGCATCATGACGTCGAGGACGATGAGATCGGGATGGCTCGCGGCGGCGATTTCGACCCCGGCCTCGCCGTCGGCGGCGGTCAGCACCCGGAAGTCACGGGCGGCGAGCATCCGCTCCAACAGGCGCCGCTGCGCTGGGTCGTCCTCGATTACGAGCACCAGCTTGCCCATCGGGAGTGCGCGTCAGGCGCGCGGGTCGTCCAGGTAGGTCAGCGTCTGGCGCTTGCGGACGGCGGCTTCCAGGGCGCGGTAGACGGCCTCGTCGATGACGTTGCCGGCCAGGTCGCGCATCCGCTCGACTGCCACGTCGGGCGCCATCTTTTCCTGGTAGGGCCGGGAGGTGGTGAGGGCGTCGAAGATCTCCGCGGCGCCGAGGATCCGGGCCCCGAGCGGGATCTGCTCCCCCTCGAGCTTGTCGGGATAGCCCTGGCCATCCCAGCGCTCGTGATGGCTGCGGACGTAGCTGATGATGTCGCCCAGGTGGGCCAGCGGCGCCAGGATCTGCGACCCGACGACGACGTGCTGCTTGACCTGGTCGTACTCCTCCGCGGTGAGCGGGCCCTGCTTGGTGAGGATCCCCTCGCGGATCCCGATCTTCCCGATGTCGTGCAGCCGCCCCGCCATCCGGACCTGCTCCACCTGCTCGTCGGTCATGCCGATCTCGGCGGCGATCATCGCCGAGAGGTCGGCGACCCGCGCCGAGTGTCCCCGGATGTAGGCGTCCTTGGCCTCGAGGGCGTTGACCAGCGCCTCGAGCGTGGCCACCGAGAGCCGCTCCAGCTTGGCGCGCTCGCGCCTGAGCTCGGCGGTCCGCAGCGCCACCTCTTCCTTGAGCCACTGGTTGATGTTCTGCTGTTCGAGCAGGGAATCGCGCCGGCGGATGGCCCGCAGGATCGCCCGCGCGAGATCGCTCAGGTCGATCGGCTTGGTGAGGTAATCCATGGCGCCACGCTGCATGCAGAGCGCGGCGGTGGTGGCGTCGTTGACGGCGGTGAGCATCAGGATCGCGATGCTCGGCTCCAGCTCCATGACCTGGGGCACCAGATCGATGCCGCTGCGTCCCGGCATCCGGACGTCCAGCAGCATGCAGGCGATCTTCTGGCGCTGGAGGACCTTGATCGCCTCGTCGCCCGACCCGGCGGTGGCGACCTCGTACCCCTGCTGGGTGAGGAACTTCTTCAGCGCGTTCCGGATCGGCTCCTCGTCGTCCACGACGAGCACGCTGACGGATCCCTCGGACAGCGGCACTGGGCCTCCTTCGGGGTGGCGGTGGACGCCCGGATCTCCATGGCGAGCGCCCTAAGCCCTATTCAATTAATGAGATGTCCGGAAGGTAGGCCCCGCCGTCGGGAGCGTCAAGAAATCAGGGGCTCACGAATTCGGCCTGCACCGCCTCGGGAATCAGGCCCGCCGCGTGGGCCCGGTCGAGCAGCGCCTGGACCGCCTGTCTGCCCCGCGGGCCGTAGTCCACCGTCCATTCGTTGACATACATCCCGACGAAGGCGTCGGTCTGGGCGTCGGGCAGGCCCCGGCTGTACTGCTTGGCGTGGGCCAGGGCCGCGCCGCGATGAGCCAGGCTGTATTCGATGCTGGCCTTGAGGTCCCGGGCCACCTGCGTGACGATGGCCGGACCGAGGTCCCGGCGGACCACATTGCCACCGAGCGGGAGCGGAAGACCGGTCTCCCTGAGCCACCATTCGCCCATGTCGGCCCAGAGGTGGAGGCCCTGGTCCCTGTAGGTCAGCTGTCCTTCGTGGATCACGAGGCCGAGCTCGACTTCGCCGCGGAGGACCGCCTCGTCGATCTGGTCGAAGGCCATCAGCACCGGGATGAAATCGGGCTGGAACAGCCGGAGGGCGAGATACGCGGTGGTGAGCTTGCCGGGCACCGCGATGCGCTTGCCCCTGCAGGCGGCCCGGGGGTCGGCTGGCGCGGCGGTGCGGGAGACCAGCCGGGGCCCGTAGCCATCGCCCATCGAGCTGCCGCTGGAGAGCAGGGCGTAGGTCTTGTGCAGGTGGGCGTAGGCATGGATGGAGACGGCGGTGACCTCGAGCTCGCCCTTGAGCGCCCGCTGGTTCAGCGACTCGATGTCCGAGAGCTCGTGGACGTAGCGCAGGTCGCCGGTATCGATCTTCCCCTCGGCCAGCGCGTAGAACATGAAGGCGTCGTCGGAGTCGGGGGAGTGGGAGACGTGAATGGTTCGCGGAGCCATTGCGGTCCTCGTGGGTGCTGGGCGGAAAGGCGGGAGGGCGGGAAGGCGGGAAATTGACTACGGTCCTCCCGCCCTCCCGCCCTCCCGCCCTCCCGCCACAGCCCTGTCATGAAAATCGTCGACCAGCGGCTTGTGAATCTCGTATTCCGGCCGCCTGGCCTGGATCTCGGCGTCGTAGTGGGCCAGGAAGTCCTGCCGGCTGCGGGCCAGGCCGGCCTTGTCGCCCTTGAATTCCGCCACCAGCCCCCGCAGCATGTCGCCGAACAGGTGATGTGGCACGGAGGCCTGGATGGTGTCGGCGAGGGCGTCCGCCTCGGCGAACTGCCCCAGGCTGGCATGAAGCGTCCCCACATCGTACTGGGCCAGTACATCGGTGGTGTCCAGCATCCCATAGGCGGCGAACGCCATCGGGGAGAAGCGCACCACCGTCGCGGTGTCGCCCTGCTCCAGCGCACGGACGATGCGATCGTACAACCGGTCAAAGCGCTGGCGTGGCGTCATCTGGCTGATGTCGGGCGGCGCGCCGCCGCCGGACGCCGGTCCGCCGCCTTCCGGCGCACCGACGTTCGCCATCTCCGGTCGCACCTGCTCGGGCGGTTTCCGGAGTACGAACCAGGCGATCAGGCTCACGGTGACCAGGATCGCCGACCAGGCGAAGATCCACGGGGTCCGGTCGCCGAGGCCGCCGCGCCCGCCGGCCGCGGTTCCGCAGCGGTGGCAGTAGCGCGCCCCCGGCGAGAGAGGAGCCTGGCAGCGGCCGCAAAGGCGCGCGGCGCCGCACCCGCTGCAGAAGCGGCCGGAGGAGGGCCGTCCGCAGGAGGGACAGGGGGTATCGTGGGTGCTGGCAGCAGTGGTAGTCATGGGATCCCGGGTCTGGCGCGGGCGGAATCTACACCGGCGGCGTCGCGATTCCACTCGCGCGGGCCGCCGCGCCCTTTCCGCCGACGGGCGAGTTCATTACCCTGTATCAGACCTTCGCCCTGGAGGACGAGTGGGACAGCCGCAATCGCCGCTGCCGGTCCCCCCCCAAGGGCCTTCGCCGGTGCCCGAGGCACCGGCCGCCCGTCACCTCGGGGACCTGGCCCGCAACGACATTCGCTGGAGCGTCTACCTGGAAACCCGGCCCGAAGGCGGGTTCGCCGCCGGGCCGGGTGCATTTCGTCGAGGGCTCGCGCCGCCGCTCTACCGGGTGGATCTTCCGGGAGTGGACCGAGCAGGAAATCATCGCGCGTTTCAACGACTTCAGCCCGCTCGAGCTCTGGAAGATTCTCGAGAGCCTCGGCTGATCACGGCAGGCGGCTCCTCTCTCCCGTAGACTGGCGCAGCCCCGGGGGCCGGGGGGCGCCCTTCCCCATCCGTCGCTGACCATGCCTGCTGCCCAGTCCCCGCTGTCCGATTTTCCCCGCCGGCTGAGCGGATCCACCAAGGCGGACATCCTCCGCCTGGCGGAGGAATTCGGCGTGGCCTTCCTCCGCCTCCAGTTCACCGACATCCTCGGCATCAACAAGAACGTCGAGGTGCCGCGGAGCCAGTTCGCCAAGGCGCTCGACGGCGAGATCATGTTCGACGGTTCCTCGATCGAGGGCTTCGCCAGGATCGAGGAGAGCGACATGCTCCTGGTGCCCGATCTCGACACCTTCCGCGTCCTCCCCGCCGAGGAGGAGGGAGGCCGGGTCGCGCGGCTGCTCTGCGACATCTACACCCCCGATCACTTGCCCTTCGATGGCTGTCCCCGCCTGACCCTCAAGCGCCAGATCGCGCGGGCCCTCGGCCTGGGCTACTCGATGATGGCCGGCTGCGAGGCCGAGTTCTTCCTGTTCGAGAAGGACCGGAGCGGTGGGCCGACCACGGCGACGCACGACCAGGGGTCGTATTTCGATCTGACCCCGCTCGACCGGGGCGAGGAGATCCGCCGCCTGATCGTGACCGACCTCGAGCTGATGGGGTTCGAGGTCGAGGCGGCGCACCACGAGGTGGCGCCGGGCCAGCACGAGGTGGACTTCAAGTACGCCGACGTCCTCGCCACCGCCGACAACATCGCCACCTTCCGCTTCATCGTACGCGACGTGGCCAACCGCCACGGCTTCCTCGCCTCGTTCATGCCCAAGCCGATCCAGGGCCAGAACGGCAGCGGGATGCACACTCACCAGTCGCTCTTCCGGGGCAGGGAGAACGCCTTTGCCGATCCCCGGGCCGAGCACGGGCTCTCGCCGGTGGCGCTCTCCTATGTCGAGGGGCTGCTGCAGCACGCCCGGGGTTTCTGTGCCATCACCAATCCGTTGATCAACAGTTACAAGCGACTGGTGCCGGGATACGAAGCGCCGGTAAACGTTGCATGGTCCATGCGCAATCGATCACCACTGGTCCGCATTCCTGAGCGTCGCGGCGAGGGCACCCGCTGCGAGCTGCGGATGCCCGACCCCGCCGCCAATCCCTACCTGTCGCTCACGGTGCAGCTGGCCGCCGGGCTGGACGGGGTCGAGCGGCAGCTCGAGTGCCGCGAGCCGGTCAACCGCAACATCTTCCGGATGAGCTTCCGCGACCGGCGGAAGTACCAGATCGACGACCTTCCCCGGGACCTGCACGAGGCGCTGGACCGCTTCGAGAAGGACGACGTCATCAAGGCCGCCCTCGGCGAGCATCTCACCGAGCGGTTCCTCGAGGCCAAGCGCGAGGAAGTGGACCGCTACAACCGCGAGGTCACCCGCTGGGAAATCGAGCAGTACCTCGGTCGCTACTGATCCCTTGCCGGACGCCTTCCTCCTCGATCTCGACGGCACCCTCTACTCCGGCGGCGCCCCCGTTCCGGGCGCCGTCGCTGCGGTCGCGGCCCTGCACGAGCGCGGCATTCCCTTTCGCTTCCTGACCAACACCACCAGCCGGTCCCGCGCCGGGATCGTCCGGAAGCTCCAGGCCTTCGGCTTCGCCATCGCGCCGGCGCACATCCAGACCCCTGTCGTGGTCGCGACCGCCCTGGCCCGCGCGGAGGGATTGACGACGATCGTGCCCTTCATGGCGAAGGAGACGCTGGAGGATCTTGTTGGGTTCGAGATCGTGGGCGGGACGGCCCTACAGGACTCCCTGACGGTCGCGGAAGGGCGGGAGGGCGGGAAGTCACTGTCCGCCCGTCCGCCGGTTCGCCCGTCCGCCGTGCCTCATTGGCGATCTCGGAGCGCAGTGGAGCTTCGACCTGCTGCAGGAGGCGTTCGAGTACCTCAGTGCGGGAGCCCGGTTCCTGGCGCTCTCGCGCGACCGCTACTTCCGCTCCGCCGAGGGACTCCGGCTCGACGCCGGGCCGTTCGTGGCGGCGCTCGAGTACGCCACGGGTCGCGAGGCGACGGTGGTGGGGAAGCCGAGCCCCGCGTACTACGCCGAGGCCCTGGCGGCGGTCGGCGCCACCGGTCACGCCGCGCGGGTCGCGATGATTGGGGATGATCTCTGGTCCGACGTGGCTGGCGCCCAGCGGGCGGGATGCCAGGGGTGGCTGGTCCGCACCGGGAAGTTCCGCGAAGAGGCGCTCCACCAGAGCGGGATCACGCCGGACCGGATTCTCGACAGCATCGCCGATCTGCCGCTGATCGCCGGTGGGAGCACGTGAACCGGACGCGTGGGGGCCCCTGGGCGCGGCGCCTGAGCCGCGGCGCCGTCATGGCCGCGCTCCTGCTGCCGGCCCGCCTCGGCGCCCAGGGCGCGCCGGGCGATTCCGTCACTCCGCCCATCATCCAGGCGGTCCAGCTCCGCCGCGAGGACCTCTTCGATTCATTGGAGACGATTCACTGGTACGCCCGCTGGGCGAACAGCCTCCACATCGTCACCCGCCCCTGGGTGATCCGGCGGGAACTCCTGTTCAAGCCGGGCCAGCCGTGGGACAGCGCCCTCGTGGCCGAGTCGGCCCGGAATCTCCGCCGGCTGGGACACTTCCGCAGCGTCGAGATCGACTCGATCCCGACCGATACCGGATTGCTGGTCCGGACCACCACCCGGGATGGCTGGACCACGCGGCTCAGCGCCAGCATCAGGGCCACCGGCAACCAGATCGGCTGGTCCTTTTCGCTGTACGACAGCAACACCCTTGGCACCGGCATCGCCGGACTCATCGGCTATCGGCAGATCCCGGACCGGAATGTCCTCCAGCTCGGCGTCGCCGCACCGAGGCTGCTGTTCAATCGCATCGGTGTGCGGGGCCAGTACCAGGCGCTCAGTGACGGGCAGGACGCCTCCGCCTCGCTGGGGGAGCCGTTCCTGTCGCAGGCCGCACGGTTCTCCTTCCGGGTGGGCTGGCGGTATTTCCAGGGACGGATTCTCCAGTTCTACGACGGCAACCCGATTCCGCAGGACAGCCTGCAGCGCCGCTTCTACGTCGTCACCGGCGACATGGCCCATGCGGTCGCGACCGACCGGCACGGCTACTTCAGGATCGGCATCGCGGGAGACGTCCAGCGGGATGGCTACCGGCCCGGGCCTCCCGGCCCGCCGATTCCCCAGGCGACCTCCGGCACGGTGGGACCCTACTTCGAGGTGAGCCGGTCCCGCTTCGAGGTGTTCCGCGGGTTCGAGAGTTTCGACCGCCCCGAAGACATCGACCTGAGCCCCTCGATCCGCTTCGCAGTCTTTGCCGCCCCGACCACCTTCGGCTACTCCGTGGGCGGTGTCGGTCCCGCGCTCTTTCTCGAGGGCGGCCGGACCCTCCTCAACCGCCACGGCTTCATCATCGGGACACCTGATCGCCGGCGGCCTCATGACGGATGCCGGACTCGACTCGGGCACCACCATCGGGACCGCCATGGCGGCGGCCCGCTACGGCCGGCATTTCGCCGTGGTCTACGCCAGCGGCGGCCTCGAGACGGGAGCGCCCCCCGGGGCGGAGTTCGATCTCGGCTTCAGCTACGGTCCCCGCGCCTTTCCGGCCCACTCCTTCACCGGGGACCGCTACTACTTCCTCACGGCGGAGTACCGCCTGATGCTGACCCCGGATCTCTTCAACCTCATCGGAATCGGGGTGGCGGCGTTTGGTGACAAGGGAGGGGCCTGGTACCTCGGGAGCCCTTCACGCTCGGGGAGCGACCTCGGGCTTGGCCTCCGGATGGGGATGACCCGCCAGGCCGAGCTTTCGCTGCTCCGGCTCGACCTGGCCTGGCGGATGCCCCAGCCGGGAGTTCCGGGGGGCTGGGTCTTCGCGATCGGGAAGGGATTCGTTTTTCAGAGCAGGGAGTGATAGCTTGGTAGCCATGGCCGACGAGACCGCCCCCGCCGCCCCGGAAGGGGCCAAGCCGAAGCGTCACTGGCGCACCCGGACCAAGCTCATCCTCTTCGGGATGCTGCTCTCGCCGGTGCTGCTCTTTGCGCTATACTCGTTCGTGACGCTTTCGGTGACCTACTCGGACGGCTACCGGGCGGGAATCCTGCAGAAGTTTTCGCGCCGCGGCTGGATCTGCAAGACCTACGAGGGCGAAATTGCCCAGGCCGTCGTGGCCGGCGTGTCGCCGTTGATCTGGGAATTCACGGTGAGGGATGACAGCCTCGCCCAGCAACTGGACAGCCTTCTCGGCCACCGAGTGAGCCTCCACTACCGCCAGCACCGCGGGGTGCCTACCACCTGCTTCGGCCTCACCGAGTATTTCGTGGACAGCGTTAGCGTGGTGCACGAGTAGCGCTCTTGACCGCCGGGGCTCCATGCCGTATCTACGGAGCAACCCCCACAAAAATCGCCTGCCATGATCTCCGCACTGATGGACGGTCTGGACTCGATTGCGCACTGGGCCCGGCTCGCCTCGCTCGGGCTCTTCCTTCTGGCCAACCTCCTGTTTGCCGGCGGAATCCTCCTCCGCCGCCAGCGCGCCTTCGTCAACCGCTGGACCTCGCACTGGCTCGCGGCCAACCTGGTGGCCCTCTCGCTCGGGGCAGGCGTCCCGCTGGCGACGAGCCTGGTGAGGATGGCGTTTGCCGCGGTGCCCGACCGCTCGGCCGTTCCCACTTCCCTCAAGTAACCGGTTGCCGGAGTTGCGCCGGGCCCTGGCCGGCGCCGCACTGGCGGCGCTCGCCGCCGGTCCGCTTGGCGCGCAGGACCCTTCGGCCGACCCCCGGGTGGCTCAGCCCGAACGCCCCACCGTCGCCACCCACGCGGGGACGGTGGCTCCCCGCTACGTCGAAATCGAGACCGGACTCGAGTACGACGACCTGGACGGCGGCGACCACCAGTGGCTGGTGCCTACGGTGATCAAAGTGGGGCTGGCCCGGCGACTCCAATTCAGCCTGATCGGTGGCGCGCTGGGGCCGGCCGGCACCAACCTCGGCATCGGCGACATCACCTTCGCTCTCAAGTGGCGGCCGCTCGATCATGCCCCCCTGCTGGGCCGATTCGCCGTGGAACCCGGCATCACGGTCCCAGTCGGCGACACCAGCAAGGGGCGCGGCGACGGGACCACCGCCTGGTCCATCCTGCTCATCTCCAGCCACAGCTTCGGGCCGGTCGGAGTCGACATCAACTTCGGGTACGCCCATCGCATCGGCAGCGGTGGTACGGGGCCCGAGGAAGGCTCGCTCTGGGCCGTGGCCGCCGTTCAGTGCCGGTGTGGCGAAGGCTGGGCTGGACGGCAGAGATCTCCGGGGTACCGGCTACCAGCGGTGCCGGAGGAGGGGACGCCAGGGGTGAAATGATCACCGGGCCGACCTGCACCGTCGCGCGCTGGCTGGTGCTGGACCTCGGCACCAACATTCCGCTCTGGGGCCCCTCGGTCAGGGCCTGGTACGTCGGCGCGACGTGGAACATCGGTAGGCTTTAGGCCCCCCCGAGCGGTCACCGGCTACCCGAAGGTTCGCCGCGGAACTTGTGGCCGAGTCGCCACAAGGGGGCCGGTCGCCCGTCAACATAGCCCAGCCTGCCCCCTCTCCCCACTTTCCACGTTCGGGAAACGTTCTACCGCAGGCAAAAGTGGTAAGTCATTGAATATCTTTGACTTAATAGCGCCCTCCCGCCCTCCAGCCCTCCCGTCTACCTGCCCTCGCGCCGTGGCACACCGACTGCACAAGGAGATGGGCGGACTAGTCTGTCCATTTCCCGGGTTTCCCTGCAAGATGATGTGAGAGGATCTCTTATGAAGCTCGCTCGTTCCCTGTTCCTGCTGGCCGTGCTCGGGCTGACGGCCTCGCCGGCCTGGGCCAGCGATCCATACACGCTGACGCTGAAGGGCGTCAACGGTCACATCGACTACGGCGTGTACGACGGTGCCTACTACGGGAAGCTGACCACCGGTGGGAACACCGTCGCGGACAACTTCTCGATGTTCTGCATCGACTACACCCACGACGTGAACATCAACTCCTCCTGGGGCGTGACCTCGGGCTCGCTGACCGACGCCGGCACCGCGACAGGTGTCGGCAACTACCTCGGCAACCAGCGGTTTCGGTGGCGGACCTCAAGAAGGCGGCTTGGCTGGCCAGCCAATTCAGCGTGACTGACCCGTCTGAATGGGGCGCGATCCACGGAGCGATCTGGAATATCTTCCTGCCGGCTGGCAATCAGGGCGACCTTACCTGCGCGCGGAATCGACAAGTGGACCAAGCTGGCCAATGATGCCGCCGCCGCTGGCTTTCCCGGCATGGACTTCAACGGCTGGACGGTCCTGACGCCGACCGGCAACTACGGCCAGATCCAGCTGACCACCACGCCTGAGCCCGCCACGATGGTGCTGCTCAGCACCGGCCTGGTCGGCATGTTCTTCGTCTCGGCCTACCGGCGCCGCCTCGGCTGAGCGGCCTGACGCAGCGCCTCCTCTCCCGTTAGCTTAACGCGGGCTGGATCACCGGGATCCAGCCCGCGTTCGCATTCCGTCACCCCCGGCGTTCGGGCTCCGCCACGGAGACGCCATGGAATCCCATTCCCAGGATCGCCATCGCCCCCTGATGGGCGCGGCCTATTTCATCTCGATCCTCCTCCTCCTGTTCGCCTACCTCGATTTCGCGCTCAACGTCTGGCCGGTGAACGCGGGCGAGGCACGGTGGCGATTCGGAACGGTGGGAGTCTTCTCGAGCTACACCGGTTGGCTGCTCCTGGGCTACCTGCTCCTGCTCTGGTTCGCGATGTCAGCAGGCAATCGCGGCCTGCTCAAGGTCGTTGCCATTCTCTGTCTGCTTGAGGCAGTCGTCCTGCTCCTGGCCACCCTGGCCTTCCCACTGGACGTGCTCCAACTCCAGCGCGAGGTGCCGCCAACGGATCTCTGGACCTTCAAGGCAGCGGCGGGACGGACGGTCTTCAAGAACCTGCTGAGCGTTGTGGCGTTCCTCTGGCTGGCGGTGGCTGGTTTCCGGGCCGCGAAACCCGAGCCCGGCAGCCGCAGCCGGCGCACGGAGCCCTCACCGCTCATCGTGGGGTCGGACCGGGGCTGAGATGATCCGAAAGCCGAAGGCGCTGGCCACCAGCCCCACCGAGAGTTCGGCGGTGCGGTTGAACTGATCGAGGACAGGGTTGTTCTCCACGATGTCCATCGCCACCAGCTGACGTGAGTCGTTGATCATTTCCATCGCCAGGTGACCTTCCCGCCAGGTGGCGCCCCCGCGCACCGGTGTGCCCACTCCCGGGGCCTCGGTCGGGTCGAGCCAGTCGGCATCGACCGAGAGGTGGATCCCGCCGGTGCCACGCCCCGCGATCTCGATGGCGTCCCGCATCACTGCCAGCAGGCCCCGTTCGTCGATCTCCCGCATCGTGAAGGCGCGGAGCTTCCAGTCGCGGATGTGGTGCCGCTCCGCCTGGTCGAGGTCGCGGACGCCGACGATGGCCACCTTCTCCGGGTGGACCGCCGGGGAGGGGACCGCGATCGAGGCCATGGCCGGATCGCCGTGGCCGAGGAGGTGGGCCAGCGGCATTCCGTGGACGTTGCCGGAATGCGAAGAGGCGGGGGTGTTCAGATCGCCGTGGGCGTCGAGCCAGATCAGGCCCAGGCGCTGTTTCCGCCCGGCCAGGGCGGTGGCGACTCCGGCCACCGAGCCGGCGGCGAGGGAGTGATCGCCCCCCAGCACCAGCGGGGCCCAGCCCTCCTCGACGGTCCGGCGTGTCTCGGCCGCCAGGCGGCGGCAGACCTCGGTGATCGTGGGCAGCAGCGAGGCGCTGCTGGTGCCGGGCACGGCCTCGCGCTCGACCACGTCGAGGTTGCCGGCGTCCTCGACTTCGACGCCGAGGGCCTCGAGCCGGGGCTGCAGCTGGGCGATGCGGAGGGCCGAGGGGCCCATGTCGACGCCGCGGCGGCTGGCGCCGAGGTCCATGGGGACGCCGATGATGCGGATCCTGGTCATGCCGTCACGTCCAGTACTTGGGGTTCGGCCACAAGGTAATCCGGGCCGGCTGTCCCCCCCACCCCCAGGGTGGTCCACGGCTTGCCGGTAAGAGGGCGGGTTACGTATGTTCAGCCCCCGCGGCGCCGTAGCCAAGTGGTAAGGCAGAGGTCTGCAAAACCTCCATCACCGGTTCGACTCCGGTCGGCGCCTCTGTGGTTAAGGATGACTTGCAGCGAAAGGGCCACCCGAAGAGTGGCCCTTTCTCATGCGTGAATGCTCCCGGCGTCCATCTACGACTTCTTGAGCGCAGCGGCCACCCTTTCCGCGATCATGCCGAAAATGGTGCCCAGGATGATCGAGAGGATGACGGTCACCAGGCCGTTGGTGCGGCCGGGATGGACCAGGCGTGCCATGGTGCGCATGTCCTCGTTCTGCAACACGATTCCCAGGACCGCCGCGTATCCGCAGATGCCGGCGGGAACGAGCGAGAGCACGGGGATGCTGGAGCTCATGACCAGAACGATGACAGTCGGGCCTACGGTGAGCAGCGCCCGGATCATCCAGGAGAGACCCATTGCATCGCGAAGCCAGATCGCGAGCATGAGCGCAATCCCGCCCAGCACAGCACCCCAGGTCATGCTGGCGACCGACTTCTTCAACGCCTCCCCGTTGGCGCCCGCCTGAACGAACCAGGCCCAGGCGATCAACCCGACCCAGAATTGAATGCCGAAGAATGCAAAGACGATCGCGGCAATTCCGCCCACCAGGCCGAAACTCACCGCCCGCGCAAGGCGCTCCGACATAGTCCCCCCTTTGTGAGTGCTTCTTGGGCACCATTGTCGTGCGCGGTGCTCCGCCTGTCAAATGCGCCCCCGGCCGGCGACGGGGGGATCGTCTCCTGGCTCGGGTCTGGGCGATGTGGTCTTTCAGGCAGGAGACTGCAGTCGGTACCCGACTCCGGGTTCAGTCTTCAGGTACACCGGCCGCGCGGGGTCCAGCTCGATCTTGGCCCTGAGCTGGGCCATGTAGACGCGCAGGTAATGGGCTTGTCCCGTCCGGCCGACCCCCCAGACCTCCTTGAGCAGGTGGCGATGGGTCAGGACCTTGCCGGCGTGCCCGGCCAGGACGAGCAGCAGCCGGTACTCGGTCGGGGTCAGGTGGACCTCCGCGCCGCGGACGGTGACCACCCGATGGGACCGGTCGATCCGCAGCTCCCCGGCTTCGAAGACCGGCTCCTCTTCGGCGCCGAGTGCGGCATGGCGGAGTGCCACGCGCATGCGCGCCAGCAGCTCGCCCACGCTGAACGGCTTGGTGAGATAGTCATCGGCGCCGGCGTCGAGTGCCGCGATCTTGTCGGCGTCCTGGCCCCGGGCCGAGAGCACGATGATGGGGCGCGTGGTCCACTCGCGGAGCCGGCGGGTGACTTCGATCCCGTCGCCGTCGGGGAGACCCAGGTCGAGCAGGATGAGATCGGGGTTGCGGCTGGCCGCCTGGGCCAGGCCGTCGCGGGCGGTGCCTGCCTCCAGCAGCTGGTAGTCCTGGGCATCGAGCGCGGCCCGCAGGAAGCGCCGCATCGGGATTTCATCTTCGACAAGCAGAACGACCGTTGCCGGCTCCGCCATCAGGCTACCGATACCTCTGAGGATTCGCGCTCGACGGACGGCGGCGTGCCGACGATCGGAAGCGTGAAGCGGAACACCGCTCCACCCCCGGCACGGTGGTCCACCCAGATCCTTCCACCGTGGGCCGTGATGATGCCGCGGCAGATGGCGAGCCCCAATCCGATGCCGCCCGCGCCGCGGCTGGCCCGGTGGAACTTCTCGAAGATCTTCTCCTCCTCGCCCTCAGGGACTCCCGGGCCGCGATCGGCCACGGTCACCAACACCTCTCCCCGGCGCGCCTCGGCCTCCACGTCGATCGCGCTGCCGGCCGGCGTGTACTTGGCTGCGTTTTCCAGGAGGTTGAGAATCACCTGCTCGATCAGCACATCGTCGATCGGCACCAGCGGCAGGTCGCCGGGTACCCGGGTAGTGACCTGCCGGCCCGCCAACCGCTCTTCTGCCCGGGCCAGCGCCGCGCCGACGACCTCCTCCAGCACATGCCACTCCCGCCGCACCGCCAGGGCGCCGCTTTCGACCCGCACCATGTCCAGCAGGTTGCCGATCAAGCGAGTCATCCGGCGCGCTTCCTCGACGATGGTCCGTCGCCAGCTCGTTCCTGGCTTCGGGCGCCAGTTGCGAGGTCTCCTCGAGCAGGCTGCTGGCCGCTCCCTCGATTCCGGCCAGCGGAGTCCGCAGGTCGTGGGACAGCGAGCTGAGCAGCGAGGTCCTCAGCTGCTCGGCCTCGAACTCCAGGTGGACCAGGCGTTTCTCCTCGGCCAGCTGGGTACGCTCCAGCGCCACCGCTGCCTGGCCCAGCAGTGTCTCCGCCAGCTGGCGCTGGGACGGATCGTCGAAGCGGTGGAGGTCGTCGGGACGCAGCCCGACCACGCCGAGATTCCGCTCCGCCGTCGCCAGGGGGAGATAGAGCGCCTCCGCGGCCGGCAGGGTGCGGGTTCCGAGTCCGGCCGCCTCACCATGTTCGAAGACCCACTGGGCCACCCCCAGGTCCTTGCTGCTGATCCCGCCCCCCGGCAGCTCGGCGATCAGCACCAGGCGTCCCCCCTCTCCCGGCAACAGCAGCCGCACGGTCCCCCCGAAGAGGTCGTGCAGGTGGCGCAGGGTGACCCGGGCCAGGTCGGGGCGGGTGCGGGCGGTCGCCAGGTCGCGGCTCACCGCGTAGAGCGTGGCGGTTCGACGCTCGCGCTGGCGCGCGGTGCTGGCCTGCTCCCGCACCCTGGTCGTCAGGCCACCCATCAGCAGGGCAACCGTGAACATCACCCCGAAGGTGAAGACGAACCGGAAGTCGAAGACGCTGAAGGTCCAGTACGGCGGGACAAAGCAGAGGTCAAAGGCCAGCACGCTGAGCAGGCCGGCCAGTGCCGAAGGCCCACGGCCGTACCGTGCGGCGGTGAGCACCACGGCCAGCAGGTAGACCATGACGGCATCGACCTGGGTGATCGCCTGCTGGAACGGCAGGGCGATCGCGGTAGCCAGCATGATGATCCCGCAGGCGGCAAGGTAGTCACGGAGCGTACTGGAGCGGCGCAGCCCGACCGGCGCCTGCTCCTCATCGGCCGCCTCGTCAGCGCCGACCCAGATGTGCAGTCCCTTGGCACGACGCAGGAGACGAGTCGTGGTGGACGTCGACAACAGATCGCCGAAGAGGCCCCGCCGGGGCCGTCCCACCAGGATGCGGGTGATGTTGTGCTGGCGGGCGTAGGCCAGGATCTCTTCGGCGGCGTCGTGCCCCGGCACGGTCACGGCAACGCCACCCAGATCCTCGGCCAGGCGAAGCGCTTCCTGGGCGGCCTCGCGCTGGCGGGCGGGAAGGGTGGCATGGTGGGGCTGTTCGACGTAGAGCACCGTCCAGGGCGCCTGCAGCAGCCCGGCCAGCCGGCGGGCGGAGCGGACCAGGCGGAGGGTTCCCTCGGTGGGAGAGACGCAGACCAGCAGCCGCTCGGTCGCCGCCCATGGCTCCACGATCCCGGCCGAGGCGCGGTAGCCGCGCATCTGGGCGTCCACCCGCTCCGCGGTCCGGCGCAGTGCCAGCTCGCGCAAGGCGATCAGGTTGCCCCGGCGGAAGAACCGGTCCAGCGCCCGCTGGGCCTGCTCGGGGACGTAGACCTTGCCCTCGCGGAGCCGCTGCTCCAGCACCTCGGGGGTCACGTCCACCAGTTCGATTTCATCGGCGTCGTCGAGCACGGCGTCCGGCACCGTCTCCTGCACCGTGACGCCGGTGATCTGCGCGACGACGTCGTTCAGGCTTTCGAGATGCTGGATGTTCAGGGTGGTGTAGACGTCGAATCCGGAATTGAGCAGCTCCTCGACGTCCTGGAAGCGCTTGGCGTGGCGGCTGCCCGGCGCGTTGGTGTGGGCGTACTCGTCCATCAGGATCAGCTCCGGCTTCCGGGCCAGCGCGGCGTCGATATCGAACTCCTCGAGCGTCGCGCCCCGGTACTCCAGCCGCTGGCGCGGCAGAACCTCCAGCCCCTCCACCAGTGCCGCGGTCTCCCGCCGACCGTGGGTCTCCACGACGCCGACCAGGACATTCACGCCCTCCGCCTTCTTGGCCCGGGCGGCCTCCAGCATGGTGAAGGTCTTGCCCACTCCGGGCGAGGCCCCTACAAACACCTTGAGCCGCCCCCGGTGGGGGCGGCCCTCCTGCTGCTCCAGCTCGGCGAGCAGGGCGTCGGGATCGGGACGACCGGTCGTCATGCCATGGAGTCTACTTCATGCCGGCACTCGGCGTGAGATGGTCCAGCGCGAGGTTGACCAGCAGGACGTTGACCCGTGGCTCGCCGATCGCGCCGAGGAAACGGGGCGCCGTGTTGGCGTCGATGACCTTCTGCACCTCGGCGGGATCGAGGCCCCGGGCCCGGGCGATGCGGGGCACCTGCCAGGCGGCAGCGGCCGGCGAGACGTGGGGGTCCAGCCCGCTCCCTGAGGTGGTGACCAGATCGACCGGGATCGGCGCCTTGGCGGTGGAATCGGAGGCCTGCAGCGTCGCGATGCGATCCTTGATCCCGTCGACCAGGGCCGGATTGGTGGGTCCGAGGTTCGAGCCGCCGGAGGCGGCGCCGTTGTAAGCCGGCGCCGTGGCCGAGGGCCGGGACCAGAGGTAGCCCGGGGCGCTGAACGCCTGCCCGAGGAGGGCGGACCCGCGGACCTGGCCCGTGGTGTCGGTGACCAGGCTTCCGTTGGCCTGGAAGGGAAAGACCACCTGGGAAATGCCCGTCACCACCGCCGGATAGATGACGCCGAGCAGCAGCGTCATCAGGGCCATGAAGACCAGGGAGGGTCGAATCAGAGTGCGCATGATCAAGGGCCTCAGGTGAGCCGCAGGGCGACGAGCAGGAGATCGACGAGCTTGATGCCGATGAACGGCGCTATGACGCCGCCCAGGCCATAGACGACGAGATTCCGCCGGAGCAGTGCCGCGGCCCCGACGGGGCGATAGCGGATGCCGCGCAGGGCGAGCGGAATCAGGATGACGATGATCAGGGCGTTGAAGATCACCGCCGACAACACGGCGCTCTGCGGGGTGGCCAGGTGCATCACGTTGAGCACGCCGAGCACCGGATAGGTGCTGGCAAACGCGGCCGGGATGATGGCGAAGTACTTGGCGACATCGTTGGCCGTGCTGAAGGTGGTCAAGGCACCGCGGGTGATCAGCATCTGCTTGCCGGTCTCGACCACCTCGATCAGCTTGGTCGGATTGCTGTCCAGGTCCACCATGTTGCCCGCTTCCTTGGCGGCCTGGGTGCCCGAGTTCATGGCCACGGCGACGTCGGCCTGGGCCAGGGCAGGGGCGTCGTTGGTGCCGTCACCGGTCATGGCGACCAGCCGCCCCTCGGCCTGGTACTGCCGGATCAGGGCCAGCTTCTGCTCCGGCGTCGCCTGGGCGAGGTAGTCATCCACTCCGGCCTCGGCGGCGATGGCGGCGGCGGTGAGCGGGTTGTCGCCCGTGATCATCACGGTCTTGATCCCCATCGCGCGCAGTTCCCCGAACCGCTCCTTGATGCCGCCCTTCACCACGTCCTTGAGGTGAATCACGCCCAGGGCGCGACCGCCATCCGCCACGACCAGCGGTGTGCCGCCTCCCTTCGCGATCTCTGTGATGGCGGATTCCACTTTGGGCGGCAGCCGACCGCCGGCTTCCCGGACGAAGGCCGCGATCGCGTCGCCGGCTCCCTTGCGGATCTTGCGGCCGTCGAGATCGACGCCGCTCATCCGGGTCTGGGCCGAGAAGGGCACGAACACGGCGCCGAGGGCGTGGACGTCGCGCTCCCGGATGCCGAATTTTTCCTTGGCCAGGACGACGATGCTGCGTCCTTCCGGGGTCTCGTCGGCCAGCGACGCCAGCTGGGCCGCGTCGGCCAGCGCTTCCACGGTCACGTCATCCGCCGGGATGAAGGCGGTCGCCTGGCGGTTGCCGAGGGTGATCGTGCCGGTCTTGTCGAGCAGCAGGACGTCGACGTCGCCGGCGGCCTCGACGGCGCGGCCCGACATCGCGATCACGTTCTTGCGGATCATCCGGTCCATGCCGGCGATGCCGATGGCCGAGAGCAGGCCGCCGATGGTCGTGGGAATAAGGCAGACCAGCAGCGCCACGAGCACCGTCAGGCTGATCACCGTGCCACGGCCGGCGGCGGCCACGCTGAAGATAGACATCGGCAGCAGGGTGACGACGGTGAGCAGGAAAATCAGGGTCAGCCCGGCCAGCAGGATCTCCAGCGCGATTTCGTTGGGGGTCTTCTTTCGCTTGGCCGCCTCGATGAGCCCGATGATCCGATCGAGGAACGACTCGCCGGGGTTGGCTGTCACCCGGACGACCAGCCAGTCGGAAAGGACCTTGGTTCCGCCGGTGACCGCACTCCGGTCGCCGCCGCTCTCCCGGATGACCGGGGCGCTCTCGCCGGTCACGGCGCTCTCATCCACCGAGGCCACCCCTTCAATGACTTCGCCGTCGCCCGGGATGTACTCCCCGGCGTTGACGACGACAACATCGCCCTTGCGGAGGTCGGTGGCCGCGACCGCGGTGTACTTCTGCCGCTTGGCGGGATCCGCCAGCTTGTGCGCCTTGATCGAGGTCCGGGTACTGCGGAGCGCATCGGCCTGCGCCTTGCCGCGGCCCTCGGCCAGCGCCTCGGCGAAATTGGCGAAGATGACCGTGAACCAGAGCCAGAGGCTGATGTGCAGGATGAACCAGGGGCTCTCGGTGCCCACGCCAGCGAAGGCGGCGCCTGCCAGCACCAGCGTGAAGACACTCCCCACCCAGACCGTGAACATCACTGGGTTCCGCAGCAGATGGCGCGGGTGGAGCTTGCGCAACGAGTCGATCGCCGCCCGGCGGGTGAGGCCGGGCGCGAGCAGGCGAGTGGCGTTCTGGTGTGACATGATCAGTGGCCCATCAGGTTGAGGTGCTCGACGATCGGTCCAAGGGCCAGGCCGGGCAGGTGGGTCAGCGCGCCGACCAGAATCACCGTTCCGACCAGGAGGACGACGAACAGCGGCGTGTGGGTCGACAGCGTTCCCGGACCGGCGGGCACCGCCTTCTTGGCAGCCAGCGATCCGGCGATAGCCAGGACGGGAACCATGAGCCAGAACCGGCCGGCGAACATCGCGATGCCCAGAGCGATGTTGAAGAAATTGGTATTGACGCCGAGGCCGCCGAAGGCGCTGCCATTGTTATTGGAAGCGGACGAGAAGGCGTACAGGACCTCGGTCAGGCCGTGTGCCCCGGGGTTGTAGATCGAGCTCTTCGCCGCGGCGAATGTCACGCCCGCGGCGGTGCCCAGCAGCAGCATGAAGTTGGGAATCAGCGCCACGAGCACCGCCAGGGTGATTTCGTGGGCCTCGAGCTTCTTGCCGAGGTATTCGGGTGTGCGCCCCACCATCAGGCCGGCGAGGAACACCGCCAGGATGGCGAAGATCAGCATGCCGTACAGGCCGGAGCCGACTCCCCCGTAGATCACCTCGCCCAGCTGCATCAGCCAGAGCGGCCAGAGGCCTCCGAGCGGCATGAAGGAATCGTGCATCGAGTTGACCGAGCCGTTGGAGGCGGCGGTGGTCGCGGTGGACCAGAGCGCCGAGTTCACCGGGCCGAACCGCACCTCCTTGCCCTCCATGTTGCCGCCGGACTGGAGGGCGGAGGGCGCCTGGTCGACGCCGAGGGCGACGAAGGCGGGATTGCCCCGTTGTTCGGTGGTGATGGTGTGCACGGTGAGCGGGATGAAGATCACCGTCATCGCCGCCAGCACCGCCCAGCCCTGGCGGTCGTCCTTGACCATGCGGCCAAAGGTGAAACAGAGGCCAAACGAGATGATGAGAATCGACGCCACCTCGAGCAGGTTGGAAAACGGGGTCGGGTTCTCGAAGGGGTGCGCCGAATTGATGTTGAAGAAGCCGCCGCCGTTGGTTCCCAGCTGCTTGATCGCGATCTGGGAGGCCGCGGGACCCAGGGGAATGGTCTGGGTGGTCACGGTCGACGAATCGACCTGGAGCGGCTGGACCAGGGTCGCTTCCTGGTAGGGCTTCCACGTCTGCACGACACCCTGCGAGACCAGGGCCAGCGACAGGACCAGGGACATCGGGAGCAGGATGTACAGCACGCTCCGGGTGATGTCGACCCAGGCGTTGCCGATGGTGGCCGACGACCGTCTGTGCAATCCGCGGATGAACGCGGCCAGGACCGCCATCCCGGCCGCGGCCGAGACGAAGTTCTGGACGCCCAGCGCCGCAGCCTGCGTGAAGTAGCTGAGGCTCATCTCGCCGCCATAGGCCTGCCAATTGGTATTGGTGGCGAAGCTGATGGCGGTATTGAGCGCCAGCGCCGGCGCGACCGCCCCGAATCCCGCGGGATTGAACGGCAGTACGCCCTGGAAGCGCTGAATGAAGTAGACGACGCAGGATGCTGACGATGCTGATCCCGAGCATTGCGAGGGCGTACTCGCGCCACCCCATCTCGCGGTTGGGGTCAATGCCGAGCAGCCGGTAGACCAGGCGCTCGACGGGGCCGAGGATCCGCTGCGCCACCTTGGCCTCACCCTCGTAGACCCGCGCCATGTAGTGGCCGAGGGGGAGCGCCCAGGGCCAGGAGAATGGCGAAGAAGGCTGCCAGCTGCAGCCAGGCCAGGGCGGTCATGAGAACACCTCCGGGTCGAGCAGCGCCACGAAGAGGTAGACGAAGAGCAGGACCGCCAGAATGGCGCCGATCCAGTAGAGGATAGTCATGGCAGAATTACCTCTTTTCGCAGAGGCGGAGCAGGAGGCCCGTCAGGGCAACGAGTACCGCGACGATGCCGAGCATCAGGAGATCCAACATGCGTCACATCCTTTGAAGGCCGGACCGCAACCTAGGCACACACCCGTCAACGCCAGTCTAAGGACTAGCACCGGTGGCATTAAGATTTCGTCAAGAGACTATGCAACCCATAACCCGATTCGCCCCGGCGCCGACCGGCTATCTCCATCTCGGCCATCTGGTTAACGCCATCCACGTCTGGGGCCTGGCCCGGGCGCGGGGGGGCCGGGTGCTGCTCCGGATCGAGGATCACGACCGGCAGCGGTGCCGACCCGAGTTCGAGGCTGCCCTGCTGGAGGACCTCGCCTGGCTGGGGTTCGAGCCCGATCGGCCGCCGGAGCGGCAGAGTGACCACTCGGCCCGCTACGAATCGGCGCTGGCGGCTTTGAGGAAGGCTGGCCATCACCTGTACGTGTGCGACTGTTCCCGGAAGGACTTGGCCCGTGAGGGTGGTGACGTTCCCGACCGGGAGACGCCGTACAGCGGCCGGTGCAGGGGGCGAGGATTGGCGATGGCGCCGGGCCGTGGTCTGCGGCTGGCGCTGGCCCCGGGCGAAGAGCGCTTCACGGACCTGCTCCTGGGTCCGCAGCGGCAGGATCCCTCGCGCCAGTGCGGTGACCTCCTGCTCCTCGACCGGCTGGGCAACTGGACCTACCAGTTCGCGGTGGTGGTGGACGACCTGGCAGATGGGGTGGACCTGGTGATCCGGGGGGAGGACCTGTTGCAGTCCACCGGGCGGCAGATCCGCCTGGCCTCGCTGCTGGGGCGGACCGTGCCACCGCGCTTCGCGCACCATACCCTGATCCGGCATCCGGGCGGCGAGAAGCTGAGCAAGGCCAACCGGGATACCTCGGTGCGGGAACTGCGCGCGGCGGGCCATTCCGCCGCCGCCCTGCTCGGCCGGGCCGCCGCCATGGCCGGCCTGATCCCGGACGCTAGCTCCTCTCTCGATCAAGGAGCTGCCATCACTCTTCTCCCGCCCCTTCCTTTCGAAGCCTCGTAACCATCAGCACCAAAAGAAATTGAAACGCAGAGACGCAGACGGCTCCCAGCTCATTTACGATCGGAACCCTCTGCGACCGAAGGGAGTCCTTTAGGGTGCCTCTGTGGTTCAAAGTAGGAAAGAACAAAGGGCTCCGATCCCATTTGGAGTCGGAGCCCTCTGCGTACTCTGCGTCTCTGCGTTTCTCGGTTGTTAGTTCCCGGTGGTGCCGGTCAGCAGGCCGTGACGGATGCGCGCCCCCCTGGGCGTCGCTGCGGGATCCGCCTCGAGGTGCCAGTTGATCATCTGGACCACCTTGACCTTGCCGTGCAGGACCACGGTCTGGCCATTGCGCCGCACCGTGTAGTCGAGATCGGCGCCTGCCTGCCCGGCGTACTTCTGCCGGAAGGCCGGCCCGAAGTCATTGTCGGTGCCCAGCGGCATGTCTCCCAGGGCCACCAGCACGTCCCCCACCTGGACGCCCGCCTCGGCTGCCGAGCTGCCGGGCACCACCTGGTTCACGTGGATGCCGGTCGAGTCGATCGTCGTGCTCACTCCCATGCGGGGAGACATCACCGTATCAGCGGTGTACTTGAGGCCCGCCATGGTGAAGATGGTCTGCCAGGGATAGCTGTCCCGGCCGTCCACGTAGCGGGCGTAGAAGTCGTCGAAGTTCTTCCCGCCGGACGCCTTGCTCACCGCACCCCACCACTCCTTGGCGCCGAAGCCCTTGCCCGACTTGTAGGTGCTGAGGTAGAGGCTCCGCATCACGTCGTCGAGCGACTGCCGGTTGTCGCTGGCGTCGCGGATCATGATGTCGAGCATGAGCCCCGCGAGCGAGCCCTTCGGATAGTACAGGTAGCCGGTGCCGTCCGTCGGGTGGATCCAGGTCGAGAGCGACGCATCCTCCAGCGCGATCGGCGGCGACTGATTGATGTTGCTGATCTTGCCCGAGGTGGCCTCGAAGAAGGCGGTCGAATCGACGATGCCGCCCCGGACCATCGCCAGGTCGGCGTAGTAATCAGTGATGCCCTCGCTCACCCAGAGCCAGGGGGTGGGCTGCGCGGCGTCATACCGGTACGGCACCATCTCCGCCGGCCGGAGCCGCTTCACGTTCCAGGAGTGGAACATCTCGTGGGCGGTGATGCTGGAGAGCACCGGGTTGCCGATCAGCTGGGTGGTGTAGATGCCCAGGTGCGAGTTCTGGTGCTCGAGCGCCGAACCTCCGCCGTACGTGGTCGAGAACACCATGAACGTGGTGTAGGTCGGCCACTCCGCCTCCTGGAAGACCGCGATCTCGGCCGGGATCATCCGCTTGATGTCCTGCCAGACGCTGGCCCGGGCAGAGTCCTGCAGCTGGCCGGCCGGATAGGTGGCCAGGCGCGCCATCTTGGTCCCGACCTGGGCCGAGTCGAAGTCGAACCGCCCGACGAAGAACGGCATGTCGACCAGGTCGTGATAGTTCTTCTCGTGAATAGGTTCCCGCCTCGGCACCCGAGTGCATCCCGGTCGCCACCTTCCACCCCTCCTGGGTGTGGATCCTGACGGTGGCCGGGAAATCGGGGCTCCGGCCCTCGGGATAGAGGAAGAGGTTGGTGCCGTTGAAGAAGGCGAAGTTGGGCTGGGTCCAGGCGAAGGCGTTGTCGAGGGAGTCGGCCTCCGCAGTCGAAGCTGACCGTGACGGTGCCGCGAGCCCGTCGTCCGCAGCCGCCAGGTGTCGGGATCGGTCTTGTCCCAGCTGACCGGCTTGCCGGCCGCCATCGGCGTGAACTCCGAGACGTAGCGCGCGTAGTTCGAGATCTCGTAGGCGCCCGGCGTCCAGCTCGGCAGCGACAGCAGCACTTCCCCGGAGCCGCTCGCGGTGAAGGTCATGGTGACCTTGATCGTCCGCTGGGCGGCTGTGGTGCTGTCGAAGGTGACGTCGTAGCTGATGTTGGAAATAGGGGCGGACTGGGTCGGGAACTTGGACGGTCCCTGGGCGGTGGCGGGGAGCGCAGGCGGCGAGGGCCAGCCCCGACACCAAACCGAAGCGAATCAACGACATGCAGGATCCTTGGGAAATGGGCGACTTCTAGACGGTCGGGACGGCGGAAAGGTTACAGCGAGGGGCGGCAGGGGCAGGGGGGCAGAAGAATTGATGAATGAGGAGACCGAGCTCGGACACGCTCCGGAGCTACTGCCCCCTGCCCCGCTGCCCCTCTGGCCCTCCACGGCCAGCTCTCCCTCCCACCGCGCCATCACCGCCGAGGCGAGGCAGTTGCCCAGCAGGTTGATCGAGGTCCGGGCCATGTCCATGAAGGCGTCGACGCCGAGGATCACCGCCACCCCTTCGAGCGGCAGGTCGAAGGTGGCCAGCGTGCCGGAGAGGATGACCAGCGAGGCCCGGGGGACCGCCGCGACGCCTTTGCTGGTGAGCATCAGGGTCAGCATCATGACCAGCTGCTGGCCCAGCGACATGTCGACCCCGGCCGCCTGGGCCACGAAGATCGAGGCGACCGCGAGGTAGAGCGTCGAGCCGTCGAGGTTGAAGGAGTACCCGGTAGGCAGCACGAAGGCGACGATCCGTCGGGGGACCCCGAACGATCTCCATGTTCTCCATGGCCAGGGGCAGCGCCGCTTCCGAGGAGGCGGTGGAAAAGGCGATCAGCCAGGGTTCCTTGGCCCAGTGCCAGAACCGGCGGATCGGGATCCGGGCGAGGAGTGCGACCGGCACCAGGACCCCGAGCACGAACACCACCAGGGCGCCGTAGAGCGTCGCCACCAGGACGCCGAGGTTGCCCAGGATGTGGATGCCGCTCTTGCTGATCGTGGCCCCGATGGCCGCGGCGATGCCGATCGGCGCGAACTTCATCACGATGTTGGTGAACTTGAACATCACCTCCGACAGGCTCTCGCAGAAGGCGAGCATCGTGTCCTTGGCCTTGCCCTTGACCTGCGACAGCGCCGCGGCGAAGAGCAGCGAGAAGAACACGACCTGCAGCACTTCGTTCTTCGCGGCGGCGTCGAAGAAGGAGGCCGGCACCGTGTGTTCCAGGACCCCGGACAGGGTGGTGTGGGTGCTGGCGAACTGGTTCCCCTCCTCGGCCGAGGCGGCCAGGGTAATGCCCACGCCGGGCTTGACCAGGTTGACCGCGGTCAGCCCGATGGCCAGCGCCAGCGTGGTGACGATCTCGAAATAGATGATGGAGCGGAGGGCCAGGCGCCCGACCTTCTTCATGTCGTCGCCGTGACCCGCGATGCCGACCACGAGGCTGCCGAAGATGAGCGGCACCACGATCGACTTGATCATCCGGAGGAAGATCGAGGAGAGCGGTGTGAACAGCCACAACAGGTCGCTCTGCAGCCAGTAGTCGTGGTCGAGCCAGCCCAGCACCGCCCCGACCGCCGTCGCGATCAGGATCCATCCCGTCAGCGAGATCCGCCTGAGCTGCGCGATCACCGGGCCGCCGCCAGCGCGCCGGCCTTGGTCTCGATCCCCGCGAGCAGCGAGGCGTAGGAGGCGGCGAAGCTGGCCACGCCCTCCCGCTCCAGGGCGGCGGTGATGGCGTCGAGGTCGACTCCGGAGGCGGCGAGTCCCTTGAGTTGTCCGGGGGCCCGGGCCATCCCCTCGCGGATCCGGATCGCCGGCTTGCCGTGGTCGCGATAGGCGGCGAAGGTGGCGGGCGGGAGGGTGTTGACGGTGTGCGGCGCGATCAGCGCCTCCACGTAATAGACGTCCGGCAGCTTGGGGTCCTTGGTGCTGGTCGAGGCCCAGAGCGGCCGCTGGGGGTGGGCGCCCTTGCGTCGCCAGCGCCTCCCAGCGTGCACCGCTGAAGGCTCGCTCGAAGGCGCCGTAGGCCATGCACGCGTTGGCGATCGCGGCGGTGCCGCGGAGGCCCTGGGGGTCGCCCGCCTTGTCGAGCAGCGGATCCACCTTGCCATCCAGCCGGCTCACGAAGAAGCTGGCCACCGACTGGATCCCGTCGAGCGGCTGCCCGGCGGCCGCCCGCCGCTCGAGCCCCGCGAGGAACGCCTCGATCACCTGCTCGTGGCGCGCCACGCTGAACAGCAGGGTGACGTTGACGTTGATGCCTGCGGCCAGCGCAGTGCGTGATCGCCGGCAGCCCCTCGAGCGTGCCGGGGATCTTGATCATCGCGTTGGGCCGGTCCACCGCCTTCCAGAGCCGTTCCGCCTCGGCGATGGTCCCCTGGGTGTCGTTGGCCAGTGTCGGCGACACCTCGAGCGACACCAGCCCGTCGACCCCGCCGGTCCGCTGGTGGAGCGGCAGGAAGGCGTCGCAGGCGGCCCGCACGTCGGCGACGGCCAGGGCCTCGAAGATCCGGGCCGGGGTGCGGCCCTCGGCCGCGCAGCCGGCGGATGTCGTCGTCGTAGTGGTCGCTGCCCGCGATCGCCTTCTCGAAGATCGTCGGGTTCGAGGTCATCCCCATCAGCCCGTCTTCGGCGATCAGCCGGGCCAGCTCGCCCGACTTCATCAGGTCCCGGGTGATGAAGTCGTACCAGGGGCTCTGGCCCAGGCGGCCGAGCGCGATGAGTGGGTTGGTAGACATTGGTCGAGCTCCTTGCTGGGGCGGGAGGGCGGGAAGGCGGGATGAACTACTCCCGTCCTCCCGCCCTCCCGCCCTCCCGCCCGAGGACGTCACGGCAGACCTTCACGACGTGCTCCACGGTGAATCCGAACTCCTCGAACAATCGCTCCGCCGGCGCCGAGGCGCCGAAGTGATCGATTCCGATGGTGGCCCCGCCATCGCCGACGTAGCGGTGCCAGCCCATGGTGGCGGCGGCCTCGATGCTGACCCGGGCCCGGACACCGGGGGGCAGCACCTCGTCGCGGTAGGACTGCGGCTGGGCGTCGAACAGCTCCCAGGAGGGCAGCGAGACCACGCCGGACCCGTCGCCCATCGGCTGCGAGTTGCTCGGCCGCGGCCAGCGCCAGATGCACCTCGGCGCCGGTCGCGATCAGGATGAGCTCCGGGGTGCCCGCGCAGTCCTTGAGGATGTAGCCGCCCCGGCGCGCGCCCGCGGCAGGCGCCAGCGTCGCGCGATCGAGCACCGGAAGCTTCTGGCGTGACAGCGCGAGCACCGTGGGGCCATCGGTGCGGGTCAGCGCCGAGCGCCACGCCTCCACGGTTTCGGTGGCGTCGGCCGGACGGATCACGGTGACATTGGGAATCGCCCGGAGCATCGCCAGCTGTTCGATCGGCTGGTGCGTGGGGCCGTCCTCGCCCAGGCCGATCGAATCGTGGGTGCCGATGTAGATCACCGGCAGACCCATCAGGCCCGACAGCCGGATCGCCGGCTTGCAGTAGTCGGTAAAGATCAGAAAGGTGCTGCCGAAGCCGCGGACTCCGCCGTGCACCGCCATTCCGTTGAGGCAGGCACCCATCCCGTGCTCGCGGATGCCCCAGTGGATGTTGCGGCCGGTCTTCGACGCGGTGTAGCTCCCGCCGCCCTTGATCTCGGCCCCGGTGCTCTCCGCCAGGTCGGCCGAGCCGCCGAGGAGGTTGGGGACCTTCGCCGCGAGCGCGTTGAGCGCCTTGGCCGAGGCCTGGCGGGTGGCCAGCTTGCCGTCGGCGGGGGTGAAGGCGGGGAGTGCGGCGTCCCATCCCGCCGGCAGCTCTCCGGACAGCCAGCGATCGAACTCGGCGGCGAGGTCGGGATGCGCCTTGCGGTAGCTCCGCCAGCCGGGCCGCCCACTCGCCCGCGAGCGCCGCGCCGCGCGCCACGCAGGCGCGGGTCCATTCCGCCGCCTCGGGCGCCACGTGAAACGGCTTGTCCACCGGCCAGCCGAGGATCTCCTTGGTCTTCCGACCTCCTCGGCGCCGAGCGGAGCACCGTGGGCCGAGGCGGTGTCGCGCTTGGTGGGCGCGGGATCGCCGATGTGGGTGCGCAGAACGATCAGGGTCGGGCGGTCGGCGTCTGGCTCCGCGCCGTCGCCAGCGCCTGCTCGATGGCGGCGAGATCGTTGCCGTCGGTCACCCGCTGCACGCGCCAGCCGTAGGCCTCGAACCGGCGCCCGACATCCTCGGAGAAGGAGAGCGCGGTGTCGCCATCGATGGTGATGTGGTTGTCGTCGTAGATCAGGGTGATCTTGCCGAGGCCCAGGTGGCCGGCGATCGACGCGGCCTCGCTGGCGACACCTTCCATCAGGTCGCCGTCGCTGACGAAGCCCCAGACCCGGTGATCGACCACGGTCTGGCCCGGCCGGTTGAACTGCTCGGCCAGGAACCGCTCGGCCAGCGCCATGCCCACCGCGTTGCCGACGCCCTGGCCCAGGGGCCCGGTGGTCGTCTCGACGCCCGGCGGTGTGGCCGCGCTCCGGGTGGCCCGGCGTCTTGGAGCCCCACTGGCGGAAGTCGCGGATGTCGTCGAGGGTCAGCGGGTAGCCGGCCAGATGCAGCAGGCCGTAGAGCAGCATCGAGGCGTGGCCGCAGGAGAGCACGAAGCGGTCGCGGTCGGGCCAGTCGGGGTGTGCAGGATCGTGGCGGAGGAATCTCGACCAGAGAACGTAGGCCGCCGGGGCCAGCGCCATCGGGGTGCCCGGGTGGCCGGACTGGGCCTGCTCGACCGCGTCCATGGCCAGCACGCGGAGCGAATTGATGGTCGGCCAGGAATGGGAAGCGCGGCTCGGCGCGGCCGGGTCGGCCGCCTCGGCGTCGAGGGCAGTGGGGTTCAGGGCTGGCTCCGGCGTCGGGATGTTCGCCGCGCGGCGGCAGGCGAAGGCTTGGCCTGGGACGGAGAGAAGCTAATCAATGGTGTCGCGTCGCGTCAGCGGCCGGGCCCAGCACCCGGGGCGCTTACGGCCCCCCGTCGGACGGTGTATTTTGGCCCTCTGTCAGTCAATCGAATCACCGTATGATGGAGTCGAATCGTGTCCAGCGAGGAACCGGAGTACCTGAAGGCAATGCGCCGGGCCCAGGAGGCCAGGAAGTCGGGCGGCGCGGCCAAGGATCGTCCCGCACAGTCGGCCGCCAAGGGCGGCGCCCAGTCGCCCGCCGAACGTGAGGCGATCCGGTGGGGCAAGGAAGTCGGCGGGAAGGAAATCAACATCCCCGGGCCGTCGGCCGGGGCGAAGTGCGCGATTCTGATTCACCCGATCACGCCATTCGGCACCCCCCGGGTGTCGCTCGAGTGGATCGCGGACCGGGAGGCGCTCGCCGCCCGGATTCAACCAGGCCCACGGCGCCGGCGAGAATGTGCTGGGGTGCTTCGAGCTCACCACCGGCCGTGCCCTCACCCCGGAGACGGTCGAGGGCAAGCTGACCTTCGTGGCCGGACAGCCGCGGCCAGATCCCCAAGGCCGAGAGCCCGGAACGGATGATCAGCAAGGCCGCGGCCGAGGCGGCGCAGCTGGCCAAGACCCGGAAGACCGAGAACCTCTTCGGTGGTCACGGAGGCAAGGGGAGCCAGGGGGGCCACGGCGGCCGGGGCGGGGCTCGGGGCCGCTAAGTCGTTGTCACACAACAGGCGCCGCAAGTCAGCCGGAGAGTGTCTCCGGACCGGCCTGCGGCGCTTTCATTTGGTTTCCGGGGGTCGGTCGGCTAGATTACGGTCCGTCCTGAACCATTGGAAACATCACAGAGTGCCTAGTTCCAGACCCCGATCCCGTTCCCGCCGCCGGTCCAAGCCGTCGCATCCGCCTCAGGTCCAACATCGCAATCTTGGTCGCCGCTCGATTGACAACCATCGAGAATGGCTGCTGGCCACCTACGGGCCCATCTGCGCCTATTGCGGCGAAGGGATGGCCGTTTCGGCCGTGACCCTCGATCACGTGTACCCGCGGAAGGGGCAGACCGCCTACGACCGCGCCGACAACCTGGTGGTGGCCTGCCGCGAGTGCAACGCGCTCAAGGCCGACACCCCGTTCCTGTCGTTCATCACCCAGCGCCGCTCGCGCGGTGTCTTCCTGCTCCATTATGGAGAGCACATCTCCGAATCGGTGCTGGAGATCGTCCGCAAGGCAATCGAGCGACCGTTCCTCGAGGCTTCCGCTAATGGCATGGCCCCGACCGGGCTGGGCCACCGGCGGGGCCGGCCAGGAATGAAACGGCGCTAGCTACCCCAGCGCCTCCGCCACGATCCGTTTCTGTTCCGCCGCGTGGGCGGCCGGATACCCCTCGGCCGGACTGGCCCGCTCGGGCCGGCCGGCGTAGGAGAGCCTGACCCCCGCCGGCAGGATCGCCTTGAGCCGGTCCTCCAGGTAGTACCAGGCGCCCATGTTCCGCGGCTCCTCCTGGGTCCAGACCAGCTCCTTCAATCCGGAATATCGCTCGAAGGTGTGTCGCAGCTCCATCTCGGGGAATGAGTAGAGCTGTTCCAGCCGCACCACGGCCGGGCGCCCGGCGCGCTTGGAGGCCTCGGCCATGATGTCGTAGTACACCTTGCCGGTGCAGAGCACCATCCGGCCGACTGTCGGCGCGATCGCCCACCGCCTCGTCATCCAGCACCGGATGCCAGCGGCCCTCGGCCAGTTCCGTGAGCGTCGAGGTGGCCTGCGGCAGGCGGAGCAGGCTCTTCGGAGTCATCAGCACCAGCGGACGCTGCCGGGTGCGGAGCGCCTGCCGCCTGAGCAGGTGGAAATACTGCGCCGGCGTGGTGCAGTTGGCCACCCGGATGTTTCCCTCCGCGGCCAGCTGCAGGAAGCGCTCGAGCCTGGCGCTGGAGTGCTCCGGTCCCTGGCCCTCGTAGCCGTGCGGCAGCAGCAGCGTCAGCCGGGTGGTGAGCCCCCACTTCGAAAGGCCCGACACCAGGAACTGATCGATGATGACCTGGGCCCCGTTGACGAAGTCGCCGAACTGCGCCTCCCAGAGCACCAGCGCCTCGGGTGCCGCGGCGCTGTAGCCGTACTCGAAGCCGAGCGTCGCCAGCTCGCTCAGCGGACTGTTGTGCAGCTCGAGCGGCGACATCGCGCCCGGCAGGTTCTTGATCGGGGAGTACTCGGTGCCGTTGACCGCATCGTGCTGGACCAGGTGCCGCTGGCTGAAGGTGCCGCGCTCGGTGTCCTGCCCGGTGAACCGGATGGGCACCCCGGCGGTCAGCAGCGAAGAGAGCGCCAGCGCCTCGGCGTGAGCCCAGTCGATGCCGCCCTCGGGCCCCAGTACCTGGCGGCGCCGCTCGAGCTGCTTCTTGAGCTTGGCGTTGACCGTGAACCCGGCTGGCCAGGTCAGCAGTTGGTCGTTGAGCGCGCGGAGCAGCTCGACCGGCACCCCGGTTTCTACCTCCGGGCCGATGCGGCGATCATGCGTGGCGGGCTCGGCCTGTGGCGCGACCTTTCCGAGGCCCACCTTGAACGCCTGCTGCACGTCCACGAGGCGCTGGTAGGCTGCGGCCGCCTCCGCTTCCACCTCCGCCGCCGGCACCACCCCTTCCTGCGCCAGCCGGCGGGCGTAGACCTCCCGCACCGTCGGGTGGTCCTTGATCCGCTCGTACATGACCGGCTGCGTATAGCTCGGTTCGTCGCCCTCGTTGTGTCCATGCCGGCGATAGCCCACCAGGTCGATCAGCACGTCCTGCCCGAACTTCTCGCGATAGGCCATGCCGAGCCGCATCGCGGCGATGCAGGCCTCCGGATCGTCGGCGTTGACGTGCAGGATCGGGATGTCCCATCCCTTGGCCGCGTCGCTGGCGTGCCGGGTGGACCGGGCGTCCTTCCAGTCGGTGGTGAAGCCGATCTGGTTGTTGGTGATGATGTGGATCGTGCCGCCGGTGCGGTATCCCGCCAGCGCACCGAGGTTGAATGTCTCGGCCACGACGCCCTGGCCGGCGAATGCGGCGTCGCCGTGGATGATCACCGGCAGCGCGGCCGAGGGATCGTGCACGGCCTCGCGACCCTTGCGCTGGGTCTGCCGGGCCCGGGCCCGCCCATCGACCACCGGCCCGACGAACTCGAGGTGGCTCGGGTTGGGCGAGAGGGTCACGGTAATTGCCCGTCCGTCGCTGGTCTTGTATGCCCCCTCGGCGCCGTGGTGGTACTTCACGTCGCCGGTTCCCCCTTCGGGTGTGAGCATTCCGGTCTCCACTGCTCTGCCACCTTCGAACTCGGCGAAGATCGTCTCGTAGGGGCGCCCTACGAGGTGAGCCAGCACGTTGAGACGGCCGCGGTGCGCCATGCCGATGACCACCTCGCGGATGCCCGCCCGGGCCGCCTGCTCGATGACCTCGTCGAGCATCGGCACCAGGGCATCGACGCCCTCGATCGAGAAGCGCTTCTGTCCCAGGTAGGCCTTGTGCAGGAACTTCTCGAGAGTCTCGACCTGGGTCAGGCGCTGGAGCAACCGCCGGCGTTCCTCGCGGCTCAGCGGCGCGCGATAGGACCCCGATTCGATCATCTGCCGGAGCCAGACCCGCTCGTCGTGCACGCTGATGTGCTCGAGCTCGAAGGCGATGGTACCACAGTAGGCCGCCTCGAGATTGGGGAGCGCCTCGGCGAGCGTGCGGCCGGGGCAGGCAAGTCGGAGCACGCTGGCCGGCACTTCGGCCATCACCTCCGGCGTCAGGCCCAGCGGCCCGGGGTCGAGCGCGGGGTCGCCGACCGGCTCGCTCCCCAGCGGATCGAGGCGGGCGGCGAGGTGACCGTGGGTCCTGATGCCCTTGACCAGGCCCATCGCCGCGGCGACGTGGTACAGCTGGGATTCTGCGATCGGCGCGCCGGCCTTGGCGCCGGGCAGCGGCCGCGCCGCCGGCGCCGCCGAGAGCGACAGGGGCGGCAAGACCAGTCCGAGGCTCTCGAAGACCGACTCGTAGAACCGGTCCTCGCCCTGCAGCAGGCCGTCCAGCGTCCGGAGGAACTCTCCCGACTCGGCCCCCTGGATGACCCGGTGGTCGTAGGTCGAAGTGACCGTCATCACCTTTCCGACACTCCACGAGCGGAGCTGCTCCTCGCTCACGCCGGCGTACTCCGTGGGGTAGCCGATGGCTCCCACGGCGATGATGCTGCCCTGGCCCGGCATGAGGCGGGGCACCGAGGCGGAGGTGCCCAGGCCGCCCGGGTTGGTCAGCGACATCGTGGCCCCGGCAAAGGCGTCGGGCATCAGCTTGTTGCCGCGGGCCTTCTCGACCAGCCCCTCGTACACCTCGTGGAATTCGCGGAAGCTGAGGAGTTCCGCCTCGTGAATCACGGGGACGACAAGCCCGCGGCTGCCGTCCTTGCGCTCCACATCGACGGCGAGGCCCAGGTTTACGTGCGGCGGCGCCACGCGATACCCGGTGCCGCCCGACTCGGCATAGGTGTGCCCCATGACCGGGTGCCGGCGCGCCGCGACCACAATGGCGTGGCCGATCAGGTGAGTGAAGGAGACCTTCTCGGTTCGTCCAGCCGAGCGGAGCGCGTTATTGAGATCCCGGCGCCGCGCCTCGAGCGCCGCCACTGACAACTCACGGAAGGTCGTGGCCGTCGGGACGGACAGGCTCTCGTTCATGTTGGCGGCCAGCCGCGCGGCGGGGCCTTTGAGGGGAGCCCCGCTGGCAGGAGGGGCGGACGGGGCGGTCGAGGCGGAGGAGATCACTCCCGCCTTCCCGCGACCGTCAGGGAGTCCTTCAGGGCCTTCCCGCCCTCCCGCCACTTCCGCCACTCCTGCTCCGTTCCCGGCATGCTCCGGCTTCTCACCAACCACCCCGCTTTCGAACAGCTGCCGCCACTCCGCGGAAACCGCGTTGGGATCGCGCAGAAACTCCTCGTAGAGGGCCTGGGCAAATCCGGCGTTGGCTGTCTCGAAGGGATTGGTATCCACTGACTTATCGCTCCCGTTGCGCACCTGAACCACGGCCATTCCAAACCGGCCGATAATGATAACCGACCGGTCGGGACTCGGCACGTGAGCGGGTTTTGGGCGGGTTTCTTGTGATCCAGCGCATGGCGGCGGCACCTGCGAAGGCCGTACACTCGGGGTCCTTGTTGTGGTGCCTGTCCCTGCGTTCGGAGGTTGTCATGCGCGTGCCCGTCCCCGGTATCGTCCCGGTGTTCGTCTTTGGAATCGTGGCTGCCTGCAGTTCGGGCGGCGGCAGTGCCGGGCCGACCGCGGTCGCCAGGGAGCTTGATTTCTCGGTGGCTCCGGGCGCCCCGTTCACCGGGGCCACGATCACGCCCGCGGTCAAGGTCGAGGTCCGGGACACCGACGGGACCAAGGTCACCACCTCGAGTGCCAGCGTGACGCTGACCCTGATCGGTGCCGGTAGCCTGGGCGGTACCGCTACCCGGAATGCCGCGGCCGGGGTGGCTACGTTCGCCGACCTCACGGTCAGTCCCGCAGGTACCTATCAGCTCGTCGCGGCCTCGGGGGCGCTGGCCAAGGACACCACTGCGCCCTTCGTCGTGACCGACCCTCCTCCGGCCCCCGACAGCATAGAGGTCTTCGTCGGGAATGCTTCCGGCGGGATTGTCTTCAAGAGCGCGCAGAACGGCAGCCAGAACCCGGCAGTCGATGAGGTCGCGATCGGCGGCAAGGTCCACTGGACCTGGTTGGGCGCTAACGCCCATAGTGTGCAGTCCACTGGTGCCCCGGCTTTCACGTCGAGCGCGACGTCTGCGGCGCCATTCGCGTACGAGTTCGTGTTCCCGAACGCCGGCACATACCAGTACAATTGCGCCGTTCATCTCAACGGAATGACAGGCCGGATCGTGGTGCGGTAGTCAGGCACGGCCCCGAAGGGGGCGCCCGTCCCGTCCGCCTTGCTGCGGGCGGGATGGGCCTGCACATTGGGCGACCGATCGCTTCACACCGCCCCTTGCCTGCCGAAGGTGCCCGATGCGAATCTCCGCGTGGCCGCTCCGCTGCGTCATCGCCTGCCTGGTCCTGGGGGCCTGCTCCTCCAGCGACTCGAGTGCCCCGCCCAGGCAGCTGGCCTTCTCCGTGGAACCCGGCAGCGCCTTCGCCGGCGAAAGCTTCGTGCCCGCGGTGGCGGTCGAACTCGAGGACGCGAACGGGGCGCGGGTGTCCGGCTCCTCGGCCTCCGTGTCGATCCACCTGCTCCCGGGCGGAAGTGCGGGATCCCTGATCGGCCCCACGACGCGGGCAGCTGCCGGCGGCGTGGCCACATTTTCTGACCTGGGGATCGATGCGCCGGGGGGCTATTCGCTGGTCGCAACTTCTGCAGGGCTCGACAGCGCCGTCAGTCGAGACTTCCTGGTCACCAGGGCGGCCACTGATCGCTGGGTCGAAGTCGGCACGGCGCTGCACGCCTGGCAGTTTCGCAGCACCACCAACGGCAGCGTGAATCCCGCGGTGGACACCATCGCGGCCGGCGACCTGGTGATCTGGTCCTGGCTGGACGACGGCCACAGCGTGCAGTCGACCGGCAACCCCAGCTTCACCGGCAGTGCGGTCCTGATCGCGACGGCCACCTGGGTGGTAAAGTTCAATACTCCAGGCACCTACCAGTACATCTGCGGAGTGCACGGCGCGCCCATGGCGGGCAGGGTGGTCGTTCAGTAAAGGGCCCCGCCGGGCATGGCGGCGTCATTCAGGGGTGGGGCGGGGACCGTTACTTGATGAACGAGGGGAGAGGGGCCAATGCACATGACGGGGCGATTCACCATTGGCTGGGCGCTGCTGGCCAGTCTGGCCTGCAGCGGCGGCGACAGCAATGGGAACTCAGGGCCGCCGCCCACCGCCATCACGATCAACCTGGTCTCGTCGCCGCTGCCGGCCTTTCAACCCGCGGTGGATACCATCGCGGTCGGGGGCACCGTCACCTGGCAATGGGACGCCGGCCTGCACGACGTCACGTCGTTCAGCGTGGCCGGATCACCGACGTTTCCTGACGTCCCTGACCACACCGGCGTGCAGGCACCGCAGACCACGATTGGGGTGGCGGGCACCTATCACTTCTTCTGCAGCAACCATGGCACCCAGGCCTGCGCGCCGGGTGACATGTGCGGAGTGATCGTGGCGCAGTAAGACGGTTAACGGGGAACGGCTAACGGGGAACGGGGCCCTCCCTTTCCAGTCCTGCTCCCCGCTCCCTGCTCCCCGCTCCCCGCTCGAGCCACTCGATATATCTCGCCGCCTCCGCCGCTGCCGTCGCTTCGTCCCACTCGAGCTCGCGTGCCATGAGCGCCGCCACGCGGGGTGTGGCGGCTCGGCCCTGGTCGGCGGTTTCGTAGTAGAGGTGGAGCCGGCGGACCATGACGTCCTCGACCAGCCGGGGAATTTCACGCCGGGTGACGTGCACCACCTCGGCTTCGATCGAGGGATGGGCCGGGTCGAGCGCGGCCATCAGCCGCCGGTCCTCGCGCACCAGGTTGTAGATCGCCGCCGTTTCGCTGCCGTAGTGACGGAGCAGGTGGGCGACGGTGCTGGGCGGGATGCCGAGCTCGAGTCCGGGCGCACGGAACGGGGCGAGATCCGCCACCTCCCCGCCGGGCAGCGGCTCCTGGTCGGTGGCGGGGATCGGCAGTCGCGGGAAGCCCCGCTCCCGGTGCAGCGCCCGCGCCACCTGGCCCATCAGCTCCGCCGCCATGGAGCGGCAGGTGGTCAGCTTCCCTCCCGTGATGGTGAACATGCCGCCCCGCCCGCGCACGATGCGATGTTCGCGTGAGCGGTGCGACGGGCCCACGGCGCGGTCGGCCGCCAGCAGGGGACGGAGCCCGGCCCAGGCCGCAACGACGTCCTCCTCCGACAGGTGCGCGTTGGGGAAATAGGCGTTGGCCGAGCGGAGGAGATAGGTGATGTCCTCCGCCCGGGGGGCGACGTCGTCCGGCGACTCGGCGGTGATGGTGTCGGTGGTGCCGATGTAGCTGAACGGTCCCCAGGGAAGGGTGAACATCACCCGTCCGTCGAGCGGGCTGGTCATCGTGATCGCCGCCTGGTGGCCCAGCCTGGAACGGCGCACCATCACGTGGGCCCCCTTGGTCAGGGCCAGCATCGGGGCCGCGGCGGGGTCCTCCATCCGGCGCAGCCGGTCGGTCCAGGGACCGGTGGCGTTCACCACGATGGTGCCGCGGATGGTCGCCGTCTCGCCGGTCAGGCGGTCCTCGACATGCGCCCCGGTGACCTGGCCATCCTCGCGGGCCAGGTCGCGGACCGCGGTGTGCGTGGCCACCAGGGCGCCGTGGCTCATCGCCGAGCGGGCGATGGCCAGCGTCAGGCGGGCGTCGTCGCACTGCGCGTCGTAGTAGCGCGCGGCACCGGTGAGTCCGCGGGCCCGGAGGGCCGGTTCCTCCCGGAGCAGGGTGCGCTTGCCGAGGATGCGCGGCCGCCGCACATTGCGGAACAGGGCGAGGAGCTCGTAGAGCCAGACGCCGGCCGCGAGCTTCCAGAGCGGGACCCGGTCGCCCCGGTGGACCGGAAAGACGAAGGGGAGGGGCCGCACCAGGTGCGGCGCGAGGCGCAGCAGAATGCGCCGCTCGCGGCTGGCCTCGAAGACGAGGTGAAGGGCTCCCTCCTCCAGGTACCGGAGGCCGCCGTGCACCAGCCGGCTGGAATGTGAGCTGGTGCCGGCCCCGAGGTCCGACTGCTCGACGAGCGCGGTATTGAGCCCGCGCATCGCGGCATCACGCGCGATGCTCGCGCCGATGATGCCGCCCCCAATGACCAGCACGTCCACCGGCTTCCTGGAGAGCCGGTCCAACGAGGCCCGATGCCATTGACTCCCCGGGAAACCCCGGCGCCCATCCTCTACATTCCGCGGCCCAGCAGCTGGCTGTTCTGGCACGATCAGTGGATCCGCCGGGGCGCCCGCGTCCTCGACCTGGCCTGCGGCGAAGGACGGCACGCGCTGCTCTCGGCCCAGCGGGGGGCCGCGGTCACTGCCGTGGACCGGGACGCGTCAAAGCTGGATACGGGGAAGGAGGCGGCGTCGCGACTGGGCGTCACGGTGGAATGGCTGCGGCTGGATTTCGAAGGGGAGTGGCCCGACCTCGGCACGTTCGACGTCGTCCTGGTTTTCAATTTTCTGGACCGGCAGCGCATGCCGCAGATCCGCGACCTGGTCGCGCCCGGCGGACTGCTGATCATGGAAACCTTTCTCGAGTGGCAGCGGGCCCTGGGCTGGGGGCCGACGAGCGAGGATCACCTGCTCCGGCCCGGCGAACTGTCCACGCTGGTCAGACCGCTGGAACCGGTGCACGGCCGTGAGGTGTTCGAGCCGCTCGACGCGGGCCGGCAGCGGGCCGTGGCGAGCATCGTCGCCCAGCGCCGCTAACCGGGAATATACATGGGGCTGCCATCCCGACGGGTCGCGCTGGTCGCCGGCGTGCGTACGCCGTTCGCCCGCAGCGGCACCGTCTTCCGCGATCTCACCGCCGTCCAGCTGGCCCGCCGCGCCGCCCAGGAACTGCTGCTCCGCACGAGCATCGACGGCCGGGAAATCGACGAGGTCGTCTTCGGGCAGGTCGTTCCCTCGGTGCTGGTGCCGAACATCGCGCGCGAAGTCTCCCTCCTGCCCCAGCTGCCCCGGACCATCCCCGCCTTCTCGCTCAACCGGGCCTGCGCCTCCGCCGGCCAGGCGCTGAGCTACGGCTACGATCAGATCACGCTGGGCCACGCCGACGTGGTGCTGGCGGGCGGGGCCGAGTCGCTGTCGGACATTCCGATCCTGCACAGCAAGCGGATGAGCCAGCTCCTGGTCGAGCTCAGCAAGGCGAAATCGACGGGCGCCCGCCTCGGCGTCCTGTCGCGCATCCGCCTCCGCGACCTGGTGCCGGTCTCGCCCGCCATCGCCGAGCCCTCGACCGGCGAGTCGATGGGGCAGTCGGCGGAGAAGATGGCCAAGGAGAACAACATCGCCCGCGAGGCGCAGGACCGGCTGGCGCTGCTCAGTCACCAGCGGGCCGCCGCCGCCCAGAGCGATGGCCGCCTTGGCGGCGAGATCGCTCCCACCCTGGCCGGTCCCAGGAGCGACGAAGTGGTCACCGCCGACAACATCATCCGGCCCGACACCACGCTCGAGGCGCTGGCCGCGCTCAAGCCGGTCTTCGACCGCAAGTACGGCTCGGTGACGGCCGGCAACGCCTCGGCGCTCACCGATGGCGCCGCCGCGGTGCTGCTCATGGCCGAGGAAAACGCCCGGGCGCTGGGGTACGAGCCGCTCGCCTACATCCGCAGCTACGCCGTGGCCGCGGTGGATCCCGGTGCCCAGCTCCTGATGGGCCCGGTGTGGGCCGTTCCGCTGGCGCTCGACCGGGCCGGCATCGACTGGAAGGACCTCGGCCTGCTCGAGATCCACGAGGCGTTCGCGGCCCAGGTGCTCTCCAACACCCAGGCCTGGGCGTCGGAGGAGTGGGCCCGGCGGCTGGGCCGCGAACAGCCGGTCGGCGAGGTCGACTGGAACCGGACCAACGTGATGGGCGGGTCGCTGGCCATCGGCCACCCGTTCGGTGCCACCGGCGCCAGGCTCGCCACCACGCTGGCCAACGAGATGAAGCGACGCGATGTCCAGTTCGGCCTGATCTCGATCTGCGCCCAGGGCGGGATGGGATTCGCCATGGTGCTGGAGCGGCGATGACAGCCTTCACGATCGCCCAGACCGACGGCGTGGCCGTCGTCACCTTCGACCTCGTCGACGAGCCGGTCAACAAGCTCACCCGCGCCGTCCGCACCGAGTTCGAGGAGGTCCTGGCGCGGCTCCGTGCCGACGAAAAGGTGCGCGCGGTGGTCTTCCGCTCGGGGAAGCCGGACAGCTTCATCGCCGGTGCCGACATCGAGGAGTTCAGGCGGCTGCAGACCCAGGCCGACCTGGAAATCCTCTCGCGCGGCGGGCAGGAGATGCTGCAACGGCTGGCCGACTTTCCCAAGCCCATCATCGCCGCCATTCACGGCGCCTGCCTCGGCGGCGGCCTCGAGCTGGCGCTGGCCTGCCACTATCGCATCGCCACCGACCACCCGAAGACCTCGCTCGGCCTCCCCGAGGTGCAGCTGGGTCTGCTGCCCGGCGCCGGCGGATGCCAGCGGCTGCCGAAACTCATCGGCCTGCGGGCCGCCCTCGATATCATCCTGGCCGGGAAGAGCCTGCCGGGCCCCAAGGCATTGAAGGTGGGCATGGTGGACGAATGCGTGCCGCCGAGCATCCTGCGGCGGACGGCGGTCGGCGCCGCGCAGCGCCTCGCAGCCAGCGGCCTGCCGCGGCGGGCGCCGCGCGGCGGCTTCGCGGGGCTGCTGCTGGACCGCAATCCGCTGGGGCGCCACCTGGTCTACCGGATGGCGCGCAACGGCGTCCTCAAACAGACGGGCGGGCACTACCCGGCGCCGCTCGCCGCGCTCGAGGCGGTGCGGGCCGGTCTCGAACAGGGCGGGCAGGAGGGGTACGCGGTCGAGCACCGGAAGTTCGGCGAACTCGCCGTGGGTGACGTCTCGCGCAAGCTGGTCCAGCTCTTCTTCGCCACGACACAGCTCAAGAAGGACGACGGCGTGCCGCCGGGCACCGCCGCGCCCCGCGCCGTCGAGCGCATCGGTGTGATCGGCTCGGGCTTCATGGGCGCCGGCATCGCGGGCACCGCGGCCAGCCAGGGGGAGGTCACGGTGCGGCTCCGCGATACCGAGTGGAGCCGGGTGGGGAAGGGGCTCCGCGCGGCCCTGGGGATTCTCGAGGGCCGGCTGAAGCGGCGGCGGATCACGCGGTACGAGTTCGACCGGCAGGCGGCTCTCCTCTCCGGGACCACCGATTACACCGGGTTCCAGCGGGCCGACCTGGTCATCGAGGCGGTCTTCGAGGACCTCGAGGTGAAGCGCAACGTGCTGCGCGAGGTCGAAGCGGCCGCCGGACCCGACACGATCTTCGCCACCAACACCTCGACGATCCCGATCACGAGCATCGCCGAGCCGTCGCGGCGGCCGGCACGGGTGGTGGGGATGCACTTCTTCTCGCCCGTCGAGAAGATGCCGCTGCTCGAAGTGATCCCGTCCGGGCGGACCAGCCCGGAGACCATCGTCACCGCGGTCCATTTCGGACGCAAGCTGGGCAAGACGGTCATCGTGGTGCGCGACCACCCCGGGTTCTGGGTCAACCGGATCCTGACGCCGTATCTCAACGAGGCGGGGCGGCTGTTCGAGGAAGGCACGCCGATCGAGATGATCGACCGGGTGATGACCCGGTTCGGCTTCCCGGTGGGTCCGATCGCCCTGCTGGACGAGGTCGGCTTCGACGTGGCCTCCAAGGCGGGCAAGGTGATGCACGAGGCCTTCGGCGACCGGCTGGAGCCTTCGGAGGTGATCGCCAAGCTCATGGCCGACGGCCGCACCGGCCGGAAGAGCGGCAAGGGGTTCTACCACTATCACGAAGGACACAAGACCGGCCCCGACGAACGGGTCTACGACCTGCTCGGCATTCGCCCCCAGGACAAACACTCCCCCGAGACCATCGAGCAGCGGCTGGTCTACGCCATGCTGAACGAGGCCGCCATGGCCCACGCCGAGGGCGTCATCCGCTCCGCCCGCGACGGCGACATCGGCGCCATCTTCGGGATCGGCTTCCCCCCCTTCCGCGGCGGCCCGCTCCGGATGATGGACGACCTCGGCGCGGCGCGGGTGGTGCTCGTGCTGCAGGGGCTGACGGCGCAGTTCGGCCCCCGGTTCACGCCGGCGCCCCGCCTGGTCGAGATGGCCGCGTCCGGCGAACGCTACTACCCCGCCTGATCCCGCACTCTCTTTCCGAAGGTTCCGGAGTCACCATGCGCTTCATCACTCGACTGACGCTCGGGCTCACTGTCGCCGCGACCGTCCCGCTGGCGGGCCAGACATTTCCGGTGGACAACCCGGCCCTGCGGCAGATCTGGACCCAGGGAATGGACAGCTCCCAGGCCTGGCCGCTGGCGCAGGCGCTGTTCGACTCGATCGGTCCGCGGCTGACCGGGTCGCCGGGACTGCGGGCCGGGCAACAGTGGCTGCGGGCGGTGTACGACCGGTGGGGCATCACGGCGCGCACCGAGCCTTACGGCACCTGGCGTGGCTGGCGGCGCGGCGTCACGCACATCGACCTGATCCAGCCCCGGGTGCGGAGCCTCGAGGGGATGATGCTGGCCTGGAGCCCGGGGACGAAGGGAAAGGTCGAGGCGGGGACGGTCATCCTGCCAGACCTTCCTGATTCGGCGGCCTACCAGCAATGGCTGCCCCAGGCCAAGGGGCGTTTCGTGCTGGTCTCCTACCCCCAGCCGACCTGCCGACCGGATTCGAGTTACAAGCAGTTCGCCCTGCCCGACAACTTCGACCGCATGGTGAAGGAGCGCGCCGCCGCCCGCGATGCGTGGGCCGCGCGCCTGAAGCGCACGGGACTCACGCCGAACGACCTGTCCATCGCGCTGGCCCGCGCCGGCGCCAGGGGCGTCATCTCGAATCTCTGGTCACAAGGCTGGGGAGTGGACAAGATCTTCGGCACGCGCAACGAGCTGGCGCCATCGGTGGATATCTCATGCGAGGACTACGGGCTGGTCTATCGGCTGACCGCGCAGGGCCAGAACCCGGTGCTCCGGCTCGAGGCCGAGGCCGAGCTGCAGGGTGAAGTGCCGGTCGCCAACGTGATTGCCTACATCCCCGGCGCCGAGAAGCCCGACGAGTACGTGATGCTCTCGGCCCACTTCGATTCCTGGGACGGCTCCTCGGGCGCGACCGACAACGGCACCGGCACCATCACGATGCTCGAGGCGATGCGGATCCTGAGGCAGGTCTACCCCCATCCGAGGCGGACCATCCTGGTGGGGCACTGGAGCGGGGAGGAACAGGGGCTCAACGGCTCCCGCGCCTTTGCCGCCGACCACCCCGAGATCGTCGCCGGGCTGCAGGCGCTGTTCAACCAGGACAACGGCACCGGCCGGATCCAGAACATCTCGATGCAGGGGCTGACCGGGGCGGGGGCCCAGTTCGCCGACTGGCTCTCCCAGCTCCCCACCGAGCTCACCAGCGAGATCAAGCTGGGCCTGCCGGGCCAGCCCGGCAGTGGCGGCACCGACAACGCCTCGTTCATCTGCTACGGCGCGCCGGCCTTCGGCCTGGGCTCGCTCAACTGGGAATACGGGATCTACACCTGGCACACCAACCGCGACACCTTCGACAAGGTCGTCTTCGACGAGCTCAAGGGCAACGCGACGCTGGCCGCGATGCTGGCCTACCTGGCCAGCGAGGACCCGCGCCAGACGCCGAGGATGCAGCGGCTCATGCCCCCGAAGGACGGCCAGGCCCAGAGCTGGCCCGCCTGCACCGCTCCGGCCAGGGCATCGTCCGAGAGTACCCGCTAGGGATTACTTCGGCTGCGAACTGAGGAAGGCCAGCACGATCTGGGTGAAGCCCTGCGGGCGGTGCCGCACCAGGGAGTGGGTTGCATTCGGGATGACCGCCCGGGTGGCGGTGGGGATGCATCCCATCAGGAGGTCGTCGGCCCGCCGGTAGAGATAACCGGTGTCGCCCCCCTCGACGATGAGGACGGGGGTGTTGATGTTGGCCAGGTCGTCACAGGTGGGCGGCGGCAGCGGCGGCGCCTTCCGCCAGGCGAGAAACGCCGCAAGGTTGTCCTGCAGCTGCGAGAGGAATTCCTGCGTGAGCTGGGCGACTGCCTGGGGCCCGTCGATCAGCGTCACCGTCCCCTCGAGCGCCCCCGCGGTGTCGCCGGCCGCCAGCAGGCTGTCCACTTCGGTCCACCCTCCCAGCCGGCGGGCCAGCGAATCGATGATCTCGAACTGGCGATTAGCGATCGCGTTGATCCCCGGTTCAGTCAGGACCACGCTTTTCACCAGCTCGGGTCGCCGCAGCAGGAGCCGGAGCGCCAGCTCGGCGCCGTAGGAATATCCCACCAGGTGGACCGGCCCGTGGCCCACCTTTTCGATGAATGCGATCAGATCCGACACCTGCAGGGCGGGGTCATAGTCCTGCCCCGTCGCGATCGGCGTGTTGGGCCAGTGATACCGTCGGCTGTAGGTGATCACGTCGGCATCGCGATCGGCCAGCAGCAGGACCAGCCCCCAGCTCCGGTAGTCGCCGAGTTCGCCGTGGACGAAGATCACAGGCCGGGTGTCGCGGCCCAGCTCGGTCCAGGCCAGCGTCGTGCTGTCGACCACCGCCGGCCGGGTCGGGGGCAGCCGGTTGGCCGGCGTGGCCTCCTGCGCCGCGAGCAGGGCGGCGCTCGACAGGGTGAGGGAGATGATCGGCAGGCGCCGCATGAGCCGCTCCCCTGATCAGTCGCGCTGGTGCGTGCGGAGGAATTCCAGGACGATGGCCTCGTCCTGCCGGAGCATCGGCGTGCCAGGCTCCACGTGGCGGGATGCGTCGCCGGGTACCGGGGCCGGCACAGTCTCACCCTTGAGGTAGGCCTCGAAGATGGTCGGGTGGATGTAGTACTTGCGGCAGACCGCCCTGGTATTGCCCAGCCGCTGGGCCACCTTGTCCACCGCCTTCACGATGTTGCGTTTGGCCTCGCGCTCGCTCTTGGCCGGCCCCAAGCTCGCGGAGCTCCTTCGCGGCCAGCATCGTTCCCGCCCAGGTCCGGAAGTCCTTGGCGGTGATCTCCTTCCCCCCAGTGATTGTCCGCAAGTACTCGTTGATGTCTCCCGAATCCACCGAGCGCCGACGCCCGTCGTCGTCGAGATACTGGAAGAGCTCCTCGCCGGGGAGGGTCTGGCAGTGCTGGACGATGCGGGCCAGCCGCTTGTCGGTCAGCGTCACGTCGTGGCGGACGCCGCTCTTGCCCCGGAACTCGAACCGCAGCTCGTGGCCTTCGACCTCGACGTGGCGCTGCCGCAGCGTGGTCAGGCCGTAGGAGCGGTTCTGGCGCGCGTATTCGTCGTTGCCGATCCGGATCAGGGTCTTCTCCAGCAACCGGACCACCAGGGCCATGACCCGCTCCCGCTTGTGACCCTCCTTGCTGAGGTCCGTCTCGACCTGCTTGCGGAGGTCCGGGCAGGACCTCGCTGAACTCGAAGATCCGCTCGAACTTGGTTTCGTCCCGCACCGCGCGGTACTTGGGGTGATAGCGATACTGCTTGCGGCCCCGCGCATCGCGCGCGGTGACCTGGATGTGCCCGCGCCGGTCGGGACAGATCCAGACCTCGGTCCACGCCGGCGGGATGACCAGCCCCCGGATCCGCTTCAGCAGCTCCGGGTCCCGAATGGTCTTCCCGTTCGGGTCGAGATAGGTGAATCCCCGGCCTGCGCGCCGCCGCCGGATGCCGGGACTGGCGTCGGAGACGTAGATCAGCCCCGCGTCGATCGCGGCCGCCTCGTGTTCCGTCAGCGCCGGACTCGGTCATGTCAGCTGCCGGCCACCAGCGTCGCGAGGTCCGCGTTGGTCGGCGCCCGCTTGAGCAGCGCGAGGACCTGCTCCATCGCCGCGGCGGAGGTCAGCCTGGAGATCTGCTGCCGGAGCTTCTGCGTGGTCGCCAGCATCTCGGGCGAGAGCAGCAGCTCCTCGCGGCGGGTCCCGCTCATCTGCAGGTCCACCGCCGGGAAGATCCGCCGCTCGGCCAGCTCGCGGCTCAGCACCAGCTCGCTGTTGCCGGTTCCCTTGAACTCCTCGTAGATCAGCTGGTCCATCTTCGAGCCGGTGTCGATCAGTGCCGTGGCGATGATCGTGAGCGAGCCACCGCCGCGCGAGCCGGGTCGACCCGGCGCGCGCTGCCCAGGAATCGCTTGGGCCGCTCCATCGAGGAGGCGTCCATGCCGCCGGAAAGGGTGCGGCCCGTGCCCCGCTCGACGGCGTTGTGGGCCCGGGCCAGCCGGGTGATCGAGTCGAGGATGATTACGACGTCCTCTCCCAGTTCGACCCGGCGCCGGGCCCGCTCCAGCGTCAGCTCGGCCACCGCCACGTGCCGCTCGGCGGGGCAATCGAAGCTCGAGGCGATCACCTCGCCGCACCCCGGCCATCTCCATCTCGGTCACTTCCTCCGGCCGCTCGTCCACCAGGAGGATGTAGCAGGGTCAGCGCGCGGATGGTTCTTGACCAGCCCTTCGGCCACCGACTGCAGGATCGTGGTCTTGCCCGCCTTGGCCGGGCGCCACGATCAGGGCCCGCTGTCCCTTGCCGAAGGGGCAGAACAGGTCGATGACCCGGTTGGTCTGGTCGCGCTGGCCCTGCCGCATCTGGCCGAAATCGAGCAGGAGCGCCTCGTTGGGGTGGATCGCCGAGAGGGTGGCGAAGTCGGGCCGCTGCCGGATCGCCTCGGGGGGACGGCCGTTGACCGTGGTGACCTTCTCGAGCGCGGGTCCGCGGCCGCGGCCCTGCGGACGCGCCCGCCACGCCGGCGACCTCGTCCCCGATGCGCAGCCCGGCTTCCTGGATCAGCCGCGGCGGAACGTGCAGGTCGCCGTCGGCGGGCAGATAGCTCTCGCTGCGCCGCCGCAGAAAGGCGGCGCCGCGTTCGGGAATGTCGAGAACGCCGAGGGCGGGTGCGGTCATCTGCTCACGAGGGAGATTGCAGTATCACACCGAACGGCCGTGCGCGCCACCTCCGTGCCGGTTTCACTGGTTGGGAGCCGTGGCGCCCGACATTAGATTCCCCGCCGACCCGACTCCCCAGGATCCGTCTCAGATGATGCGCAAGAGCCTGCTCTGGCTGTCCGAACAACCCAGGGTCTTCCAGTTCGTCCGCACGCAACGGGCTGGCCCGGAGCTTCGCCTCGCGCTTCGTCGCCGGCGAAGAGGTCGACACGGCGGTCGAGGCGGCGCAGAAGCTCAATACGCCACGGGATCACCGCCTCGCTCGACCTGCTGGGCGAGAGCGTCACCCGGGACACCGAGGCGGCCGCGGCGCGCGACGAGTACCTGCGGATGCTGGACCGGATCGCGGGCGCGAGGGTCCAGGCCAACGTCTCGGTCAAGCTCACCCAGATGGGCTTCGACATCAGCGAGGATCTCTGCCACGCCAACATCACGCGGATCCTCGACCGGGCCCTGGCAGCTGAAGACCTTCGTCCGCCTGGACATGGAGAGTTCGGCCTACACCCAGCGCACCCTCGACTTCTTCGCCAACCGGCTGTTCGACCGCTACGGGGGCGTCACCGGGGTGGTGATCCAGTCCTGCCTCCGCCGCTCGGCCGGGGACATCGACCGCCTGATCGAGATGCAGGCCCGGGTCCGGCTCTGCAAGGGCGCCTACCTCGAGCCGGCGGCGGTGGCCTTTCCCGACAAGGCCGACGTGGACCGGACCTACGTGAGCCTGATGGAACGGCTGATGACCCGCGGCAACTACCCGGGCCTCGCCACCCACGACGAGAGGATCATCACCCACGCCCGCGCCTTTGCCCAGGCGCGAGGGCATCGGTCCCGAGCGCTTCGAGTTCCAGATGCTCTACGGCGTGCGGCGCGACCTGCAGCAGCGGCTGCGTGCCGACGGCTACAACATGCGGGTCTACATCCCCTTCGGCACCCAGTGGTATCCCTACCTCATGCGGCGCCTGGCCGAGCGGCCGGCCAACGTCGCGTTCATCCTCGGGCGGCGTGCTGCGGGAGTCGGTATCCCGGCCGTGAATCCCGAGGTCACGCTGGGCGGCTACATGGCCAAGCATGAGCGGGCCGCCGCCTTCACCGGCAGCGACGGCCAGGCCTACTCGGTCGCCCTCTACGTCGACGAGGAACCCGACGACCGGGGCCGCTACGGCGCGGCCCTGCTCTTCGTGCGCTGGTCGGCCGAGGGCGACCGGCCCGTCGGTCACCTGGAGACCGAGTATCTCGCCTGGGGGAGCGATCCGGCCGAGGCGGAGGCCCGGATCAAGGCGCTCTCGCTGTACGACGTGAAGGCCGCGCTCGATGCCGCCATCGCGTCGGCGCCAGGGGAGTGGTGACGGCGCTGACCGGAATCGTCCTGGAACGGGACGGCGCCGTCTATCGCGTTTCGACCGGCCAGGGCGAGGTACGCGCCGTGCTGCGGGGCAAGATCAAGCGTGACACGCCGAAGGTCGTGGTCGGCGACGTGGTCACCCTCGACCAGGATGCCGGGAGCGGAGAGATGCTCGGCATCGCCGCGGTGGCCGAGCGGAAGACCTTGCTCGAACGCCGGGTGCCCGAGGGCCGCGGCAACCGGCCGGTCGCCGCCAACATCGACCAGGTCCTCGTGGTCACCGCCAGCCGCGACCCCGCCCCCATCCCCCAGCTGATCGACCGGCTCCTCGTGGTGGCCGAGGCCAATCACCTCCCCGCCGCCGTGGTCGTCAACAAGATCGATCTCGATGCGGGGCCGGCTCTGGTCGCGCGGTTTCGCAAGGCCGGCTACGAGGTGCTGCCGACCTGCGTCAAGACGGGGGCCGGCCTCGAGGCGCTGCGGGAGCGGGTCCAGGGGCGGGTCAGCGTCGTCACCGGGCCCTCCGGTGCGGGGAAGTCGAGCCTGCTCAACATGCTGCAGCCCGGCCTTCGCCTCCGGGTGGGCGAGATCAGCCACCGGGTCAAGCGCGGCAAGAACACCACCGTCTCGGCCGTCATGCATCCCCTCGCCATCGGCGGTTTCGTGGTGGATACGCCGGGATTCAGCGACGTCGGACTCTGGGGGCTGGATCCGCGGGAACTGGCCAGCTGTTTTCCCGAGTTCCGCCCGATGATCGGGGAGTGTCGCTTCCAGGACTGCCGTCACATGAGCGAGCCGGGGTGCGCGATCATCGCGGGGGTGGCGGCAGGCGCGGTCGACCTCGACCGGCTGGAGAGCTTCAGGGTGCTCCTGGCGGAGCTGGAGAGTGCCCCGGAGGAATGGGAGTGAAACGGGGAGCAGGGAGGAGTGAGCGGGGAGCAGGAGGATCGCGCTTTGACCACTGCTCCCTCCTCCTCGCTCCCTGCTTCCCTTAGGGCGCCTTACGCGTCCACCGATCGGCATCCCGCCCCTCGACTTTCGCCATCATCCGGTCGAACGCCTCCTGCAGGTCGATCCCCTCGCGGTTCGCCATGCAGATCAGCACGAAGAGAATGTCGGCCATCTCCATGGCCAGGTCCCCCTCCGGCTCCTCCTCCTTCTTGGTCTTCTGGCCGAACCGGTGATTGATCTCGCGGGCCAGCTCGCCGACCTCCTCGCTCAATCGGGCCAGGTTGGTGAGGGGGTGGAAGTAGCCTTCCTCGAACTGGGAGATCCAGGCGTCGACGCGGGACTGGGAGTCTTTGAGAGTCATGAGTCGTGAGTCGTGAGTCGTGAGCTAGCGGCCGTACTTCTTGAGCGCGGCCTGCAGGCGGTCGTGGGGCAGGGCATACACGGTGAAGCCGTCGGCGCCGGTCATGGTTTCGGCGGCGACCATGGCGTTGGTGATCGCCTCTTCGGTGGCGCCGACCACCGCCTCGAACAACGGGTTGATCTGGTCGTTGGGCCACATTCGGATCGTCCGCGGGCCGCTGTCGGCCACCGCCGCGCCCCGGTTGGCGGTCGAGAACGCCACGAAGATATCTCCCGAGGAATCACCACCCAGACCACCCATCCGGCCGACGCCGAGCGCCGCCCGCTTCGCCAGGCGTTTGAGCTGGGTCGGCAGGAGCGGTGCATCGGTGGCGATGACGATGATGATCGACCCACGCTCGGCGCCCGCCGGGGTGGGCGGTGCGCCGCTGCGCGTCGTGGCACAGGCCGGGTAGTCCCGCGCGGTATCGGAGAGGCCGGGGAGCCTGTAGCATGGCATCAGGTCGGTAATCTCCTCGCCGACGGGCACGCCGGTGATCATGAGGCGGCGGCGGAGCCCGTAGTTGCACTGGACCAGGACACCCACTGTCCACCCGCCGTCTTCCGCCGCAAGCTTGCGGGAGGCGGTCCCGATCCCGCCCTTGAACTCGTGGCAGACCATCCCGGTGCCACCGCCGACATTGCCCTCGGCCACCGGCCCCGGCCGAGCAGGCATCCAGCGCCTGGAAGGCGTCCTCCTGTGTCACGTGAAAGCCGTCGATGTCGTTCAGTCCGCCGTCCCAGGTCTCAGCGGTAATCGGCAGGGCCCAGAGGAAGTCGTCGTAGTGTCGCTTCAGCGCCCAGGCGATGACCGCGTCGCGCACGGTTCCGACGCTCAGCGTGTTGGTGATGGTCACCGGCCCCCACAGGAATCCCGACTCCTCGAGCCAGGTCGTGCCAGTCATCTCGCCGTTGCCGTTGAGGGTCCACCAGGCGCCGAAGACCGGGTCGGAATTCTTCCGGCCCCGCGGAAAGACTGCGGTGACCCCGGTTCGCACCGGTCCCTTGCCGACGACCAGCCTGCCCTCGCCAGAGATGAGGGTCACCTGGCCCGACCTCGACGCCGGCCACGTCGGTGATGGCATTGAGCGGGCCCAGTGGTCCCTTCGAAGGGCACGCCGAGGTCGCGCGCCCGCGGCCTGGCCTGGGCGGACAGCGCGCAGGGGAGCAGGAGCCAGGCAACAAGGACGGTCGATGAGAGAGAGCGGCTCAGGCGCATCGGGCTCCCGGGGCTGGTGCGGGTCGGCTGAAAGCTAAGTATCTTCTTGCGCCATGCGCTCCCGTGACCGCATCCTCGCCAATCTCGAGTCCGTCTATCGCGAGACCTACGACCGGGCCAAGGCCGAAAACCTCGCCCGCCGCATGGAAGAGCTCGACGCCGCCTACATGCGCGACCAGTTGATGATGGAGGTCCTGCTCGACATCCGCGACCTCCTGGGCCACCAGAAGGGCGGCTCCTCCGGCGGCACCATCGAGCAGCTGCACCATCTCTCCAAAATCGTCCGCAAACCCTGATCCCCACCCATGACACCCAAGCCGTCCGCCCTGCGACCGAGCCGCCCTTTGGAGCCGCGTGCGGCGACCCGGCGGCGAGGAAGCCCTTTAGGGTTCGCCCTGTCCGTCCTGACCGTCCTCTCCGCCTGTCATCCTTCACCCCGCGCCGACACCGTCGTCTTCGGCCGCACCTGGACTGGTGACTCGACCCGGCCCTGGGCGGAAGGGGTGGCCGTCTCGGGAGACACGATGCTGGCCGTCGGTGACAGCGCCGCCATCGCCAGGCTGATCGGGCAGCAGACGGCGGTCATCACTGCTGGCGGGGGCCTGGTGGTCCCTGGACTGGCGGATGATCACACCCACTTCCTCTCCGGCGGCTACCAGCTCTCCAGCGTCGACCTGCGCATGGCCGCCTCGCCGCAGGAGTTCGTCCAGAGGATCAAGGACTTTGCCGCCGAGCGCCAGCCCGGCGAGTGGATCCTGGGCGGCGACTGGGACCACGAACGCTGGCCCGGCTCGCCCCTGCCGCGCCGGGAGTGGATCGATTCGGTCACTCCCCACAACCCGGTGTTCGTCAATCGGCTCGACGGCCACATGGGCGTGGCCAACACCGCGGCGCTCAAGGCCGCCGGCATCACGCGCAAGACGCCGAACCCGCCGGGCGGCACGATCGTTCGTGATCCGCGGACCGGCGAGGCGACCGGCGTCCTCAAGGACAACGCGATGGACCCGGTGTACGCCGCCATTCCGGCGCCCACGCCGGCCCAGGACGATGCCGCGCTCCGCCGCGCGATGGCGTTCGTCGCCTCCAAGGGGGTCACGGCGGTCTCGGCGGTGAGCGCGGGGTGGAACGAGGTCGCCGCCTTCAAGCGGGCCCGGGCCGCCGGTACCCAGACGGTGCGGGTATCGCTCTTTCCGACCCTGGCCGACTGGAAGCTCGTGGCCGATACGGTGGCTGCCGACGGCCCGGGTGACGACTGGATCCGCCTGGCCGGAGTCAAGGGATACATGGACGGCTCGCTGGGCTCCACCACGGCGTGGTTCTTCGAACCCTACAGCGACGATCCCACCACCTCCGGCTTCCCGACCACCAATCTCGATTCGATGCGGGTCTGGGTCGGCGCGGCCGACTCGGCCGGGCTCCAGGTGGCGGTGCACGCCATCGGCGAACGGGCCAATGCGACGCTGCTCGACATCTACGACAGCGTTGCCAAGGCCCACGGGCCCCGCGACCGGCGGTTCCGGATCGAGCACGCCCAGCACCTGCGCCCGGCGGACGTCGACCGGATCGCCGCGCCAGGATGTGATCGCGTCGATGCAGCCCTACCACGTGATCGACGACGGCCGCTGGGCGGAAAAGCGCCTCGGCCCCGACCCGGGTCCACGACGCCTACGTCTTCCGCGACCTGCTCGATCACGCACGCCCATCTCGCCTTCGGCTCCGACTGGACCGTGGCGCCGATCGATCCGATCCTCGGCCTGTACGCCGCGGTCACCCGGCGCACCCTCGACGGCAAGAACCCCGGCGGCTGGCTGCCCGACCAGAAGATCACGCTGGAGGAGGCCCTCCGGTCGTACACCGCCGAAATCGCCTACGCGAATTTCGCCGACCGGACCCGCGGGCAGTTGAGCCCGGGCCGCAAGGCCGACCTGGTCATCTTCGATCGCGACCTGACCAGGATCCCTCCCGAAGCACTCGACCAGGCCTCGGTGCGCGCGACGATGGTCGGCGGAAAGGTCGTCTACCGGGCGCCGTAGCGGCTCCAGGAGGTCCTGCGCGCCATCGACGGAAGCGTCACCTCTCGTCTGGCGCAGTTGCATTGATGCGTCGACGGCATTCCCTCCCCCCTACCAATGCTGGTAGTTGCCATCCGCCACGCCGAACGAGAGATTGGCGAGGCTGCTGTTCCATCCCGGCTGCGCCTGGCGTTCCGTCAATCCCGACACGAATTGAGGCGGCTTGATGCGACCCTTCATCGCGGTGCTCGCCTGTCTGCTGGCGCTTCCCGCAGTCCGACTCGACGCCCAGCGGATCAAGCTCCCGGTCAAGATGTCGGAGCTCCAGGCCCGGGCCAAGCAGGACTCCCTGGATCCCCTCGCCCACTACTATGTCGCGCTGGGTTACTGGAACGAGAAGAAGTGGGACGACGTCGAACGGGAGCTCCGGGAGGCGATCGCCCTGCAGCCCCGTCAGGCCGACGCCTGGCTGGCCCTGGCCTACCTGCCATTCGGCAAGAGCAGCCGCCTCTGGGACGACATCTACGAGAAACCGATGAAGCCCGAGGTCCAGAAGACCTACGATGCCTTCGATGCGGCGAGCCGGAGGGCCTACCTCATCGACCCCCTGGTCAGCCAGGTGATCATGGGCGCGACCCTGCCCAAGAAGTCCGCCTTCTGGAGCTGGGATCCCGAGTACTACGACACCTGGTACCAGGCCTGGGACGACATCAGCACGGGCAACTACACCCGCGCCTATTTCAATTTTTCCCAAATGATCAAGCTGTACCAGGAAAATCTCAGCCGGGATGAGCAGCAGCTTCCGGCGGGCTGGGTCTGGGGCCGCGGCATGTCCGCCGCCCACCTCGGCAGGACTCCAGAGGCGGTGCGCGATCTGACCAACCTGATGACCCGGGAGATGAAGGAGCGGACGGTCGACACCACGGACCTGCTTCCGTTCGAGAGCAACGACTACCGCTATCTCATCGCGGCCGTCTGGCAGCGTGGCGACAGTCTCGACCAGGCCATGGCGCTCTACAAGCAAGTCGTGGCCACCGATGTCGGCTACTACATGGCCTACGTCAAGATGGCGGACATCTACGAGGCCGATCGCGCCTACCCCGAGGCCATCGCGATGCGGAAGCACGCGGTGGATGCGAATCCCGATGATCCCAGCCTGCTCATGGACCTGGGGGTGACCCAGGGCAAGGCAGGCGCGTTCCAGGCCGCGGTGGAAAGTCTCGAGGAAGCCGTCCAGGGCAATCCGCGCGACGTGCGGGCCTATTTCTGGCTGGCCATCGCCCTGCAGCAGCTCGGCAAGAACTCGGAGGCCCGGGGCGCCTACCAGCACTTCGTCGATGTCGCTCCAAGCCGCTACGAGCGACAGATCGCCATGGCGCGCCAGCATCTGGCGGACCTGCCGCAGTGAGCCGCGGCCAGCTGCGGGCGGCAGCGCTGCTGGCCTGGCTGTCGCTGGGGCCGGGGGCCGGGGCGGCGGCAGCCCAGGCCGCTTCGTACGAACAGCTGCAGGCCTTTTCAAGCGTGCTCAACTACGTCCGCCGCAACTACGTCGACTCGGTTGGCTATACCGAAATGGTCCGGGCCGGGATCGAAGGAGTGCTGCACTCCCTGGATCCCCACAGCCGGTTCGTGTCCAGGGCCGAATGGGAGCGGGAATCGGCCCTCGAACGTGGCGACCTCGCCATCACCGGGCTGGTGCTCGAGGACGTGGACAGCGCCGTCATCGTGCTGGCCCTCGATCCCGGCGGCCCTGCGGCCAGGGCCGGGGTCCAGCCCGGCGATCGCATCAGCGCCATTGATGACACCACGACGGCGGGGCAGCGCTCCGAGCGCCTGGCCGTCCGGCTGGCCGGCGAAAAGGGAAGCACCGTCCGGGTCAGCTTCGAGCGAGGCAGCCGGGCCGAACCGGACACCTATTCCGTGGTCCTCAAGCGCGAGTTTCTGAAGCCGGTCTGGGTACCGGCGCCGGCGATGCTGGAGGGCGGCGTCGGCTATGTCAGGCTGGCCGAATTCGGCGAAGGGGCGGCCGACCAGCTCAAGGCCGCGATCAAGACCATCACGGGCCAGGGTGCCAAGCGGATCATGCTCGACCTCCGCAACAATCCAGGCGGCCTCGTCATCGAATCGGTGGCGATCGCCGGCCTCTTCCTCCCCGACGAGACGGTGGTCTTCCGGACCCGCGGCCGCCGTCAGCAGGCCGACGCCGATTTCCGGACCCAGAAGGACGGCACCTTCCGCAACCTGCCGCTCATCGTGCTGGTCAACGGGCGCAGCGCCAGCGCGGCCGAGGCCCTCGCCGGATCGCTGCAGGACAACGACCGGGCCCTGCTCACCGGGCGGCGCACCTTCGGCAAGGCGCTGATGCAGAATCTGTTCGTGATCACGCCCACCGAGGACCAGATCTGGCTGACCACCGGACGGGTCATCTCCCCCAGCGGCCGAATCATCCAGCGGCGCTACAAGGGACTGCTGTACGAGCAGTACCGGTCACTGGGCGGCACCGGCGGAGAGGCCAGTGATACCCAGACCGTCTATTACACCCTCGACCGGCGCGAGGTCAGGGGCGGCGGCGGCATCCTGCCCGACGTCGTCCTCCCGGAACCACCTGAGCTGCCGGTCTGGTGGACCATCGCCGCCGACAGCGGGTTTGACGCCGCCGTCGCCGACAGTGTCGCCGTCCTCCTGCCGGCCACACCGGCCGCCCGGGCGCAGTGGCTGGAGGCGAGGGCGGAATGGCAGGCCCGGCTGGTCGAACCGTACCTGGCCCGGGTGCGCGCGCGGCTGCATGTCGCCGCGGTGACCGACACCGCCGTCGCCGCCCGGATGGCGCGGATCCTCGCCCTGCGGGTTGCCGACGTGCGCTGGGGGCCCGATGCCCAGACTGAGTTCAGGCTGCACAACGATCCCGATATCAGGGCTTCGCTCCCCTATTTCAGCCGGCTGCCGGAACTGCTCGCCGGTCCGGGTGGAACGCCCGGCCACTGAAGCCAACGCGTAGGTGATGTCTCTGGGGTCGAACCAGCTTCGCTGATCCACTGTGGTCGGTCGATCTCTCTGCGTTGTCTGCGTGCATCTGCGGCTCAACTGAAAAGACGCATGGTAGCCATTACTACTACTAGGTGACTTCACTGACGGGGTGACCCGAGTCACGTCGCGCGCTATCTTCGCTTCATGGCCACTCGTACCCGCCCTGCCGCCAAGCCTCCCAGGACGCTCAGCAAGACCGATCTCCTCGACCTCTACCGGGTGATGTACCTCTCCCGGCGGGTGGATGACCGGGAAATCCAGCTCAAGCGGCAGAACAAGATCTTCTTCCAGATCTCCGGCGCCGGGCACGAGGCGGTGCTCGCCGCGGCGGCCCGGGTCCTCAAGCCCGCCTACGACTGGTTCTACACCTACTATCGCGATCGTGCCCTCTGTCTCGGCCTCGGGATGACCGCCACCGAGCAGTTCCTCAGCGCCGTCGCCTCCGCCGACGACCCGAACTCCGGGGGCCGGCAGATGCCATCCCACTGGGGCCACAAGGACCTCAACATCGTCTCCGCCTCGAGCCCCACCGGTACCCAGTTCCTCCAGGCGGTGGGCTGCGCCGAAACCTGGCTGCGCTACAGCCGGGTCGAGGGACTCGCCGACTGCGTGACCGGGCCCGTGGGCGACGAGGTCGTCCTCTGTACCTCGGGCGACGGGACCACCAGCGAGGGCGAGTTCTGGGAGGCGATGAATTCGGCCTGCAACCTCAAGCTGCCGGTCGTCTTTCTCATCGAAGACAACAAGTACGCCATCTCGGTCCCCGTCGAGGTCAACACCGCCGGCGGCTCCATCTCGAAGTTGCTGGCCTCCTTCCCGAACCTGTACATCGAGGAAGTGGACGGCTGCGACCCGGTCGCCTCGTTCGAGGTCATGAGCCGCGCGGTGGAATACGCCCGGGCGCGCAAGGGGCCGGCGCTGGTGCATGCCCACGTGATCCGGCCCTACAGCCATTCGCTGTCGGACGACGAGGTGCTGTACCGTCCGCCGGCCGAGCGCGAGGCCGATGCCCAGAAAGATCCGGTGAACCGGTTCCCGAAGTACCTGGTGTCGGAGGGGCTGGCCACCGAGTCGGAGCTCGAAGCGATCCGCCGCGCGGTGGACGAGGAAGTCACGGTGGCGGCCGAGACCGCGCTGGCCTCGCCGCAGCCCGCGCTCGACACGATCTACCAGTACGTCTATTCCCCCGACGTCGATCCTACCAGCGAGCAGTTTGATACCGAGGACGACCCCCAGTTCACGGGGGATCCGACCACGATGGTGGACCTGCTGAACGCCTGTCTTAAGGACGAGATGGCGCGCGATCCACGGATCGTGATCTTCGGCGAGGACGTGGCCGACGCCAGCCGCGAGGCCTGCCTGTCGCAGGTCAAGGGCAAGGGCGGTGTCTTCAAGGTGACGTGGGGGCTGCAGCGCGCCTTCGGTGGCGACCGGGTCTACAACTCGCCCCTGGCCGAAGCCAACATCGTGGGAAGGGCCATCGGCATGGCGACCCGCGGAATGAAGCCGGTGGTGGAGATCCAGTTCTTCGACTACATCTGGCCCGCCTACATGCAGATCCGCGACGAGCTCGCCCTGATGCGCTGGCGGTCGAACAACACCTTCGCCTCGCCCGTGGTCGTCCGGGTCACCTACGGCGGCTACCTCAAGGGCGGGGCGGTCTATCACTCCCAGACCGGGGCTGCGATCTTCACGGGAGTGCCGGGCCTTCGGGTGGTCTGCCCGGCGACGGCGCTCGACGCCAACGGCCTCCTGCGCACCGCCATTCGCTGCGAGGATCCGGTCATCTTCCTCGAGCACAAACACCTCTACCGGCAGACCTACAACAAGGCGCCCAATCCCGGCCCCAACTTCATGATCCCGTTCGGAAAGGCCCGCATCGTCCAGGAGGGGGCCGATCTGACGCTGGTGACCTATGGCGCCGTGGTGCAGCGCGCCCTGGTCGCGGCCAGGGAGGTAGCGGAATCCCACGGGGTGAGCGTTGAGGTGATCGATCTGCGGTCGCTGTCGCCGGTGGACTGGGAGACCATCTACCAGTCGGTGCGGAAGACCAGCCGGGTCATCGTGGCCTACGAGGATTCGCTGTCCTGGGGCTACGGGTCGGAAATCGCCGCGCGCATCGCCGACGATCTGTTTATGGATCTCGACGCCCCGGTGCGCCGGGTCGCGGCCACGGACACTTTCGTCGCCTACGCCCCCCAGCTCGAGGACGTGATCCTGCCCCAGGTAGAACACCTCCGCGCAGCGATGCTCGAGGTGGCCGCCTTCTGATCCCCGGGGCCGGGGATCGACCGGCCCGCGTCACCGACGCCTCCGGGGTCACCCCGCTGGCGAGCTTCGAAGTGACCTCGGGCGCCCTCCAGGGATTCATCCTTCCCATCTACAAGAGCCCGGCACTCATCGGCAGCGGCCAATTGAACCAGGTGGTCCTGCCCGGTGAGGGAGTCAGCGGAACGCATGCGCGGCTGATCCTGCGCGACGGCCTCTGGTACCTGGCAGATCTCGGTTCCCGCTTCGGCACATTCATCGGCGGCCAACCACTCCAGGGCGAGCAGCCGATCGATTCGGGCGCCATGGTCCGGTTCGGCCAGTTGGAGACCCGTTTCGTTCTTGGGGCCCGCCGCCGTTCGACCCGGCGGGACCTGATGATCGCGCTCGAGGGGCCGCCAGTCGGCCGGGTCCGGCAGTGGATCCGGCGCTACGGATTCTCCGAACTGCTTGGCGCGGGCGCCGCGATCGGCGGCTCGTGGCTGGTCTATCGGCTGACCGGAAGCGCGATCGCCGCGGCCTACGGCGCGACGGTCGCCGAATCCATCGCGTTCTATTCGTTGATGTGGATTCGGGAGGTGGTCCGGGATGCCCACGAGGCCGGACGACTCGGCGAGCCCTATGGAATGCGGCGCGTGATAGCCTCGACGAGGAAACTGGCGCTGGAATTCGGACCTGCCGAAGTGGTGGACGCTGCGGTTATTCGCCCGCTGCTGATCGGGCTGGGAACCTATTACCTGGGGCGGGACCTCGGCGTGCTCGCGGGCAAGTTCCTGTCCGACGTGGCGTTCTATGTCCCGGTGATCCTGACCTGCGAGTGGCGGAAGCGACGCCGCGTTTCCCCGGTCCGCCCCGGAAGGCCACGGGGCTAGACGTAGAGGCGGCGCAGCATGGCCTCCGCCGACTCGTCCAGCAGGTCCGCCGCCCGCAGCTGGTCGAACCGGTCCAGCAGGTCCTGCACCCTGAGCATCCGCTTGGCGGCGCCGCTGAATTCCACCGCGATCCGGCCCCGGTGCATCATGATCACCCGGTCGCCGTAGCGGATGGCCTGGGGCAGCGCGTGGGTCACCATCAGTGTGGTGAGCCCCTCCCGGTGGATCATCTTCTGGGTGAGCCGCATGACCTTCTCCGCCATCCGCGGGTCGAGGGCCGCGGTGTGCTCGTCGAGCAGCAGCAGTTCAGGCCGCACCAGGGTGGCCATGAGCAGGGTGAGCGCCTGCCGCTGCCCGCCCGAGAGCTGGCCCATCGGGGTCTCCAGCCGGTCCTCGAGCTCCATCCCAAGCTCGGCCACCCGCTGCGAGATCATCTCGATCCGCTCCCGGCCCAGGGCCGGGGCGAGCCTGTTGCCCGAGCCGCGCTGGGCCGCGAGCGCCAGGTTCTCGGCCACCGTCAGGTTCGGTGCCGTGCCGGTGAACGGATTCTGGAACGCCCGCGCCACGAGCCTTGCGCGCCGGTGCTCCGGCCATCGCGTCACGTCCTGGCCTGCGATCACGATGGTGCCGCTCTCGGGCGGCAGTCCGCCGGCTATTTCATTGAGCAGCGTCGATTTTCCCGAGCCGTTGGTGCCCAGGACCACCACGAACTCGCCGCGCTCGAGGGTGAGTGCGACGTCCTGCAGGGCGCGGATCTCGGTGTCTCCCCCGCGGCGAAAGGTGCGGGAGAGGCCGCGGACCTCGAGGGCCGTCTCAGAGCCCATGGCTGGCTCCGCCGCCGTCCAGCCCACTGCGGCCGGGGAGCGCTCGGCTGATGAGCAGCGCCACGAGCACGAAGGTGGCGGTCACCAGCTTGAGCGCGTTGGGATTCAGCCCCGCCATGAGCGCGCCGGCAACCAGCAGGCGGAACAGGATTGCTCCCGCGACCGCTGCGGCGAGACCGCGGCCGGGGCCGCCGCGGCGGAACACCGTTTCACCGATCATCAGGCTGGCGAGGCCGGTCACCATCGCGCCGACGCCGAGCTGGACGTTTGCGAACCCGACGTACTGCGCAAAGATCGCCCCCGAGCCGCCGATCAGTCCGTTCGACAGGGCGTAGACCAGCACCAGCTTCATTCCCACATCCACACCCTGCGCCGTCGCCATTCGGGGATTGTCTCCAGTCGCGCGGAGGGCGAGCCCCAGCTCGGTGCGGAGAAAGACGCCGAGCGCGATGATGGTGCCGGCGACCAGCACGAAGCTGTACAGCAACCCCATCCAGTTGCGGGCGCCGACCGGGGTGCCGAAGAGGACCAGCTCGCCGTCGCCGCCCACGAGGTCCGTGCCGGCTCTTTCAGCAATCGACACCAGCGTCCGGTGCGGCGCGAGCGAGAGATCGCCGCCATGCATCAGGAAGAGGATCACTGCGTAGAGCGCCGTGCTCGTCAGAATCCCGGCCAGGAGCCGCGGCACGCCGAGGCGGATATGGAGCAGGCCTGTGACGACACCGGCCGCCGCGCCCGCCAGGCCGCCCGCGATCGTCGCGAGCAGCGGGTCGAGCCTGGCGGCCAGCAGCACTCCGGCCGCTGCGGCACCCAGCCCGTACGCCCCTTCGGCGGTCAGATCGACCGTGGCGAAGAGCCGGAAGGTCAGATAGACCCCCACGGCGAGGAGCCCCCCGATGAGGCCGAAGGTCAGCGCTCCGATGAGGAGGTTCACGCCTCTGGTCCGGTGATCGACTTGATGGGGGAGATCCAGCAGAGCCCTCGCAGGAAGCCGCTTTCGCCGACCCCCTGGGCGGCGCGATCGTCGGCCAGCAGGTGCAGGATGCTCCTGATCTTCAGGCTCCCGAACAGGCGGAGTACCAGCGACTGGAGCCCCACGGTACGCTGAGGCAGCGGGTTGTGAGGGAAGACGACCGCATGAAAATGCCCCTGCAGGTCCAGGGGCCCTCCCATCGGCCGGAGGAACTCGGCGAGGGGCGCCCCTGGCGCGCGGGCCACCACCCCGGTGACCACGGTAGTCATGCGGGCAAACGACGGCTCCGGGGTGAAGGCCAGCCACTCCTCCAGCGCCGGGACGTAGTTGAACGGAGGCCGCCCTGGAAGGCCGGCGCTCTGCTTCAGCGATGTTCCGACGAGGGCGGCCGTTTCCGCGGCGATGACGATGCCGGCGGTATCCGTCCCGACGGACTCCAATGCGACCCCCGCCAGTTCCGAGAGGGGCACCCGGTCGCGGTCGGGCTGGGTCCTGAACCGGCCCAGGTGGGTAAACGTGCCGGAGCAGGCCAGTCCGTGCACCAGCAATCCGTGTGGCGGATGCTCCCGGGTGCCCACCAGGTAGTCGCTGACCCGCGCCCCATCGGTCGGCAGGTAGGTGGCGACACCGCCGGCGGCGAGAAACTCGCCGAATCGCGGCAGGCAGTCCTCGGGCGTGTAGCCGATCGCTCCGAGGCCGAGGGCGAAGGTCCCGTCGGGAAACTCCAGCGGGTGGCAGTCCTGGGGCCGGTAGGTGCCGGAGAAGAAGGTCTGCGGTGTCCCGATCAGTCGGCAGCTGAGCCCCGCCTCGCGGTCGCGAGGGGTGAACTCGTAGTGGCCATGATGGGTGGCGGTGGTGGGGACTTCCCAGTCGGCGCGGGTGTTGGTGTCGATCCCCCGGTGCATCATCGCCGAGGAACGGGTCCGGGCCGAGATCGGGATGTCGGCGGGCTCCTCGTACAGCAGCCGGTCTTCGAGACCGACCATCCGCAGGGCGTCCCGCACCGCCGGCGAGGGATTGATGATGCGGAGTTCGCCCCGCAGTTCCGAGAAGCCCTCGAACCGGCCGGCCAGGACCTGGGTGCCGGGCGAGCTCAGGTAGGTGACTCCCTGCATGTCGAGGTCGACCGACCGGATCCCCTCGCGCAGGAAGTCGTCCAGCGTGGCAGAGAGTTGCTCGGCCCACTCGCCGTCCAGTCGCCCGGCGAGGCGCACGACGGCCCGGGCACCGTCGCGCGCAAGGACCATCTGCATGGCGCTACGGTTTGGCGGGCGTGACCTGGCCTGCGCCGGAGTCGCCTGCCATCAGGGTGCGTGTCGTCTGGACCTGGTAGAACGGAATGTTGGCCGGACTCGTCCCCTTGAGGATCTTGCCGATCATGTGGCCCGCCACCACGCCGCCCTCCTGGAAGTCGGGATAGAAGGCCGCGGTGGCCCCCTTCTGGACCTCGAACGGCGACGGCGAGAAGACCGGCACCTTGGCGGCCTTGGCCACGGCGATGATGCTCTCGAAGGCGGCGTGCGCGGCGTTGCCGTAGATCTCGATGGCATCGACCTTTTTGCCGACCAGGGCCGTCGCGGCCTCGGTGCCCTCGGCTACGCTGTTAATCGGCATCGCCACCACGGTGAGCCCAGCCTTGTCGGCCACGGTGGTCATTTTGTCCTTCAGGTTGACCGACAGCGGCTCACCCGGGCTGAAGAGGATGCCCAGCCGCTTGGCCTTGGGCACGACCTTGAGGATCAGCGCCAGCCGCCGGGCCTGCTCGGGGTCGCCGAAGCCGGGCGAGTAGACGCCCGTGACGTTGGCCAGGTGGTTGGAATCGCTGGTGCCCGCCCCGGCGGCGAAGGGGTCGGAGAGGACGTGGAAGACGATCGGCGTGCCGTGCACCCGCTGCACCGCGGTCTGCAGGGTCACGTCCTGCAGTGTCACGATCACCGCGGCCTTCTGGTCCACCGCGGCATCGATCAGGCTGGGCAGGAGGGAGATGTCGCCCTGGGCGCTCTTGAGGACGAGCGTGTAGTCGCGATCGACGTCGAGATCCTCCTCCTGGAGGCCGACCTTGATGGCGTCCTCGCTCCACTCGCTGCCCATCCAGTCGGCCGCCCGGATCAGGACGATGACCGGCTTGGCGGCCGCCGCCGGGGGCGCGGGTTGCTTCTCCGCCTTCGTCCCGCAGCCCGCCAGCAGGGCGGCCACCAAGGCGAATCGAAGGTGCCGGGCCGGCGTGGCGAACTGGCGGAATGATCCATGGCGGTACATGCTGCGACCTCCCCGGAGATGGTCAGCGACGAAACGGATGGTCGGCCGCGGCGCACCGGCGCCGCGCAAGCCGAAAACATACTCCCGACTTCGTGAGGGGGGAAGCCGACCGGTGCCGGCCGGCTACTCGATGGCGGCCCGGATCTCCTCGGCGGCGGCGATGGCGTTATCCACGTCGCGCGACAGGGCCTTGGCCTGGCGAGTGGCGGTGGTCAGGTCACCGAGCGCCGCGGTGGCGTCGGAGGACCTGAGTCGGATCAGGTCGAAGCGGACGGTCTGGATGGCGAGCACACACGATTCGAGCTGGCTGGCCACCTGTTCGTGCCGGCTTCGCAGCTCCAGCATCGCCTTCTTCTTGCGCTCCAACAGCGACAGGCGCCGGGTGCGCTCCTCGTCTTCCGGTTCCCGCTGCAGCGCGGCAATTCGCCCGTCGATCTGCCCCACCGTCTCGCTGCCCACGTTGGTGTCCATCGCGTGGAGGGTCCGCCCCAGGTCGAGGGCCCGCTGGTACAGCCCGTCCACGGTGGTCCCGACGTCCTCGGGCAGCATCTTCCGCTCCGCCGGAGTCATACGGTCCAGCAGCTTGTAGATCGCGGCGCGGTCGCCGTGGATCTGGAGGATCTGGGCGTGACACTCGCCGAACTCCGCCGCAGGCGGCGGTGGCAGCGGGCGACCCGGCTTGCCGCCGGTTCCCAGGCGCGATTCGAGGGCATCGGGCGCCGGCGGACGGCTGAGCACGTCCTTCCAGCTGTAGCCGGCCTGCCAGAGCTTCATGTACTGGGGGAGGAGCCCGAAGCCCGCCCACATCCCCGCCACCACGAGCGACCAGCTCGGGACGTGGTTGCCCGAAGCGAGGTCCACCAGCATCAGGCCTCCCGAAATGGCCGCCCACTTGGCGAACTGGGCCCGGCTGTGCACCACGATGCGCGGCTCGCCGGTGTCGGGCAGCGGGGTGTCCTCGTTGCGCCCCATCCGCCCACGATCGATCCGGCGGGACGCCCGGTCCAGCTGCCGCCCCGCCCGCTCGAGCGGGCCGGCCAGCGCCCCTCCCCGCTCGGGCAGCCGCGGCCGCTCGGTCGACGGCCGGCGCGGCGGCGAAGTGCCGGCCGGCGAGCGGGGAACCCCCGTGCCCTGCGCCGATCCGCCCCGTGTTCCAGCAGCCGGCCGCGCCCTGAGCGCTCCCGTCGGCCGGTAACCGGAGACGGTGCGGTTCTCCAGGGCTCGCCGCAAGGCGTCGGCACTGGGCCAGCGGTTCTCGGGGTCCTTCTCGAGGCATCGCGCCACGGCCAGCACCAGGTCTTCGGGCGCGTCGGGCCGCGTGTCGTTGACCGACGGCGCCACCTCGGTGATCTGCTTCATCAGGATGCCGGCGACCGTCGGGGCGTTGAACGGCAGGTCGCCGGTGAGCATCTGAAAGGAAACGACACCCAGGCTGTAGAGGTCCGAGCGGCCGTCGATCTCCTTCTCGCCGGCGGCCTGCTCGGGGCTCATGAACTGCGGGGTTCCGATGGCCACCCCGGCGCTGGTCAGGGTCCCCCCCGAGGAGGAGGAAATCGCCTTGGCGATCCCGAAGTCGGTGACCATGACCCGGCCCCGGGTGCCCTCGAGCAGGATGTTGTCGGGCTTGATGTCGCGATGGATCACCGAGAGGGCGTGCGCGGCGCTGAGCGCGTCCGCGGTTTCCTTCATGATGCGGCGCGCTTCATCCGACGGCAGCTTTCCGCGCCGCCGGAGGCGCGCTGCCAGGGACTCGCCGTCCACGTAGCCCATGACGAAATAGACCAGCCCGCCGCCCTCGCCGACGCTGAAGATCGGGACGATATGCGGATGAGACAGCCGCGCCGCCGTCTCCGCCTCTCGTGTGAACCGCGCCCGGATGTCGGCCTGGAAGGCCAGTTCGGGAGGCAGCACCTTGATGGCGACCCGGCGTTTGAGCTTTTCGTCACGAGCCCGGTAGACGACGCCCATGCCGCCACGCCCGATCTCCCCCTCGATGGTGTACAGTCCACCGAGGGCTTCGCTCAACCTCTGGACCAGCGGCAAGGTGGGATCGGTCATCAGCTAGGAGTTGGAGTCGTATAGATTTAGCCTGTGAGGTGAGTGACAGCAACAGCATCGCAGAGGTTGAGGGGCGGAGGGGCAGCCAGGCAGTGGCGAACCTGTCAGCGAGACATGAGAGCGATGGTGCGGTTTGGAACATGAGCAGACCCTGCCGAGCCAGGCATCCGATGTGCCCCTCTACCGGTCTGCCTCGATGCCCCTCTGCCTCTCCGCGGCACACCTACTGCACCTACCACTTCACTTGCAGGTCGATCCTGCCACTTTGTCTGATACATGGAGTCACCAATGACTGAACGTTTGACCCTGCCGGTCCTGCCGCTCCGCGAGGTGGTGCTCTTCCCGGGTGTCACGACGCCCATCGGCGCCGGCCGGCCCGGAACACTGCGCGCGATCGAGGCGGCCCTGGCCACGCCGGACCGGCTGATCTTCGCCGTCTCCCAGCGGCAGAATCTCGAGCAGGTCGCTGCCGACGGCCTCTACACCATCGGCACCATCGCCCGGATCGGGCAGATGCAGCGCGGCCTGTCGGGCATGCAGCTGCTGCTCCACGGCGAGCGGCGCGGCATCGCGATGCACTATGGCGACAAGGAGGGCCACCTCCAGGCCGTCGTGCGCGAGGCCGAGGAGATGCAGCCGCTCAGCCCCGAGGATCCCGCCTTCGTCGCGCTGTACAAGGAATCCCGGACGCGGGCCGCCGAGCTCGGGCAGAAGTCCGGGCTGCCGGAAGAGGTGGTCAACCAGGTCCTGGCCGGAGTGGATGAGCCGGGCCGCCTGGCCGACCTCGTCGCGGGCTACCTCGACATCAGCCCTGCCCAGCGGCAGGTCCTGCTCGAGACCCTCTCCGTCGAGGAGCGGCTGCGCAGGGTCCTGGTTCACGTCCAGCGTCAGATCTCGGTGCTCGACGCCCAGGAGGAGATCAAGTCGCAGGTCCAGGAGGAGCTGGGCGAGCGGCAGCGCGAGATGTTCCTGCGGGAGCAGCTGAAGACGATCCGCCGCGAGCTGGGCGAAGAGGACGACGAGGACGACAAGGACGAGCTCCGCAAGCAAGCTCGACTCCCTCGAGCTGCCGGAGGTCGTGCGCAAGGAAGTCAACCGCGAGCTCGGCCGGCTCAGCCGCATCGGCCGGGAGAGCATGGAGTCCCAGGTCATCCGGACCTACCTCGAGACCATCGCCGAGCTGCCCTGGACCGAGCGGACCCCGGAGCACCTGGACCTGCCCGAGGCAGCGCGGATCCTCGACGAGGACCACTACGCCCTGGGTGACGTGAAGGACCGGGTGCTGGAGTTCCTGGCCGTCCGCCAGCTCACGGAACGAGGCGGACAAGGCCGAGAAGGCCCGCGAGAACGGAGAAGTTCGACGAGGCCGGCGGGTCCAGTCAAGGCCGAGAAGGCTGCCGCGGCCCCGATCATCGGGAACCTCGACGACAAGGGCTCGAAGGGCCCGATCCTGCTCTTCGCCGGTCCTCCGGGCGTCGGCAAGACGTCCGTCGCCAAGTCGATCGCCCGCGCGATGGGTCGCAAGTACGTCCGGATTTCGCTCGGCGGCGCACGGGACGAAGCGGACATCCGGGGCCACCGGCGCACCTACGTCGGGGCGATGCCCGGCCGCATCCTCCAGGGAATGCGGCAGGCGGGTTCCCGCAATCCGGTCTTCCTGCTCGACGAGGTGGACAAGCTCGGCGTCTCCTTCCAGGGCGATCCGGCGTCGGCCCTGCTCGAGGTGCTCGACCCGGCCCAGAACGACACCTTCACCGATCACTACCTCGGCGTGCCGTTCGACCTGAGCGAGGTGCTGTTCATCTGCACCGCGAACTTCATCCAGAACATCCCGGGGCCGCTGCTCGACCGGATGGAAACGGTGGAGTTCACCGGGTACACCGAGCGAGAGAAGGAGGCGATCGCGCGGCGGTACCTGATCCCGCGGCAGCTCGAGGAAAACGGCGTCAACGCCAGCCAGCTCGAGATCACCGATGGAGCGCTGGGCGAGGTGATCACCCGGTACACCCGCGAAGCGGGGGTCCGCCAGCTGGAGCGTGAGCTGGGCAAGCTGGCCCGCAAGGTCGCCCGGAAGATCGCGGCGAAGGAAGCCGACCGGGTCAGCGTCGATACCGCGGAGGTGGACGACCTGCTGGGCCGGCCGCGGGTCCACCCGGAGCGCGCGGGGCAGGAGGACCAGGTCGGCGTGGCGACCGGGATGTACTACACCCCGGTGGGCGGGGACATCATGTTCGTCGAGGCATCGACGATGCGCGGGAAGGGCGAACTGGTCCTGACCGGACAGCTGGGTGACGTGATGAAGGAGTCGGCCCGGGCCGCGTGGACCTACGCCCGCTCACACGCCGCCGGACTCCACATCAAGGATGAGATGTTCGACCGCGACGTTCACATCCACGTGCCGGCGGGGGCCATTCCCAAGGATGGGCCCTCGGCCGGTGTCACGATGGCCACCGCGCTGGTGTCGGTGCTCTCGGCCCGCCCGGTCCGGCCCGACATTGCCATGACCGGCGAGATCACGCTGCGCGGGCAGGTCCTGCCGATCGGCGGGGTGAAGGAAAAGGTGCTGGGAGCGGTCCGCGCCGGCATCAGCCGGATCATCGTGCCCCGGCGCAATGAACCCGATCTCGACGACCTCCCGAAGGAGGTCCGCGAGACGATCGAGGTGCATCTGGTGGACGACCTCGGCGAGGTGCTGGCCCTGACGCTCCGCGGAGCTTCATTCCGCGAGGGTCGCCTGCTCTTCGGCGATGAAAACCCGAGGGACGTGGTGCCGCTGAGCCAGTTTCAGCACTAGAGAGGGAGCAGGGAGCAGGGAACAGGGAGCGGGAGATCGAGCCAGACTCGACCTCCCGCTCCCGTTCGCCTACTTCGTCGCCACCACCGGAATGGTCTGCAGGTAGTTCCACACCGCCCGGATTTCATCGTCAGTCATCTGCCGGGTCAGAACCCAAGGCATGAAGGGATTGATGCCGGAGCCATCCGGCTTCCTCCCTTCGCGCAGGGCCGTGAAGAAGTCGGCCTCGGTCCATCCCTTGAGTCCCGCCGCCGTCAGATTAGCCGAGGGTGGTGTGCCGGGAGGCCCCTCCTTGATACCGCCGGCGAGGCTCGGACCATGGCAGATAGTGCAGCCGCCCACCACCGTCAGGTACTTGCCGTATTCGGGCGTCGGTCCCACCAGCGGTGCCGGCGGGAACGGGGCGCCCTGATCGATCACTCGTGCCTGCTGTAATTGAGCCAGGCCAGTGGACCAGAGCATCTTGCCGATCGGGCCGAGCGTGATCGGCCCCGTCGGCCTGGTGACCGGCGGCAGCTGCTTGACCCAGGCGAGGATCGCGCCGAGGTCCTCGGCCGAAAGGAAATTGTAGGCATCCGAGGGCATGAAGATCAGCCCCCGTCCATCCGGAGCTATCCCGTTTCGCACGGCCCGGACCCAATCGGCATCGCTCCAGGTATGGACGGTTCCACCGGGGGTCACGTTGGTCGAGGAAAATCGCCCGAAGGGCATTCCGTCCAGGAACGTCTGGCCGGCCATATCCGCCCCATGGCAATTGGTGCACTTGGTAATAGCGATCGCCAGGTGCTGGCCTCTCGCGATTGAGGCCGAGTCGCTGGGAATCACCAGGGCCGCCGGCGTGACGTTCCACCGCCTGGCCTGCTTCTGTCGGACGATGATCGTGAACGTCCCGAGCGCGAGCAGCACCAGTGCCACCAATCCCGCCAGCGAGTAACCAACCCAGCGCAGCACCCTCATCATCGGTACCCTCCGTTCACCGTTCACCGTTCACCGTTCACCGTTCCCCGCGACCGAGCGACGAAGTCGCGAGGAAGCCCTTTAGGGTTCCCTGCTACCAGGTACATCCTCTCACCACCAGGTCCGCTGCCCGGTCGCGCCAGAGCTGGGGGTCGCCCCAGTGGGCGGTTACCGCCGGCAACGCGAAATAGCCCAGGTGGAGCAGCATCGCCTGGCGTGCATGGTGCAGCGGGTCGATGTCGTCGCGGAAGAAGCCGGTTGCCTGACCCTCGGTGAGGAGGGAGGCCAGGGGCTCGACCGCCGTGTCGAGCCAGTTGCCGCCCTCCGCCTTGAGAAGGAGCCGGGTGAGGTCCTGGTGCCGCGCCAGGTAGTCGAACTGTGCCCGGACCAGGCGGCGGAGCCGCTCGACCGCCGTCAGCCCCGCCAGCGGCAGTCCCGCGATGGCCGCGGCGACTTCGGCGCCGGCCTGGTCGAGCACCGCGTCATAGAGGCCGAGCTTGGTCGAGAAGTAGTAGTGGAGCAGCTGCTTGTTCACGCCGGCCCGGCGTGCGATCCGGTCGGTCCGCGCGCCTGCCCGTCCCTCTCGTGAGAACTCGGTGCGGGCAGCGTCGAGCAGCCGTTGACGGGCGTCGGGATTCTTGTGGGCCACGGTGCTCCCGGCTCAGCCGCGGTCCAGGTCAGGTCCGGGGAGGATTGTCCCGGGCGAACTCGACCCGGTCCCGCCCCCCTCGCTTGGCGCGATAGAGCGCCTGGTCGGCCTGCTGGGCCAGTGCGGCCGCCGTGAGGCCGTCGGCCGGGTAACAGGCCACGCCCATGGAGACCCGGACCGTCAGGGTCCGGTCGTCGCCAATGGGCGCAGGCTCAGCGGCCAGGGCCTGTCGCAGCTTCTGGGTCAGCACGCTCACCCCTGCCCGGTCGGTGCGCCGGAGGACCACCCCGAACTCCTCGCCGCCGTAGCGCCCGATGACGTCGCTGGCCCGCACCGTCTGGTGGAAGATCCGGCTCAGGTGGAGGAGAACCTGGTCGCCGATCAGGTGGCCGTGCTGGTCGTTGATCCGCTTGAAATGGTCCACGTCCACCATGACGAAGCCGAAAGTCTCGCCGTGGCGCCGGGCGTACTCGAGCGTGTGCTCCAGCTCCGCCATCAGGGTGGCGTGGTTGAGCAGCCCGGTGAGTCCGTCGCGGTGGACCATCTCGCGGAGCCGGCGACCCCGCTCGGCCCGGCTGATGACCAGGTGGGTCAGGAGGGATGACTCGACCGGCTCGGCCAGATAGTGGTCGGCCCCCGCCTTGATGGCCTCGATCCGGTCGGCCACCGAATCACGTGCGGCCAGGCAGATGATTGGCAGCAGGACGAAGCGCGGGTCCTGCCGCAGCAGCCGGGTGAAGGCCAGGCCGTCGAGCACCGGTGGGGCCAGCTCGACCAGCACCAGGTCGGGGGATTCACGGTAGAGCAGCTCGCGGGCGGTGCGGAGCTCGCCGCAGTAGCTGACCTGCAGATTGGCGTGCTCCAGTGCCTGAACCAGCGGCCGGGCTCGCATCTCGGTACGCATGGCGAGGATGACCCGCGGCGGCGGTGCTCCAATCCGGGCCAGCGTCTTGGCGTACCTCGGCAGCTCGCTGATCACCCGGTCCGGGGTGAAGATCGCGTCGATGCCCGCGGTCATCGCCCGGACACCGTCACCGCCACCCGTCGCATCGATCAGGACGATGGCCCGTGGCCGAGCCGGCCCCGCAGAAGACCAAGCGGTGGCGGCCGCGTACGCGTCGGGGCCTGAGGGGTCGGCCAGCAGGATCAGCAGATCGGGACGCTCGCTCAGCGGGATGGCAGCGGGATCCTCGTTGCCGGCCGCCGAGATGACGTGATAGCCCGCCAGGGTCAGGAGCTGCTCCATCTGGCGCAGCAACGCCCCGGGGGGGCCGCTCAGCCTCGCCCGCCACCCGAACTCACCATGCTGAGGACCGTCCTCCGGCAGGGTGACCTGGAGCGCGGCGGTATCGAATGCCGCCGACAGCCGCTCCACGGCGCGCGACAGGCGCCCGGTGTTTTCGGCCGTCGGCGCGACCGCGGCGGTCTGCTTGAGCCACTGCTCGACTTCCCGGCTGATGAGGCTGATTTCCTCGAAGCCGTAGGAGCCGCCCGAACCGGCCAGCCGGTGGAACCGGGACTTGAGAGACTCCGCGGCGTCCGGTTCCCCCGCCATGAAGGCCGCCAGGTCCTTGCGCAGCTCGGCAAGTCGCGCCGGCCCATCCGCGATGTATTCGCGGCGGAGCGCGGCGAGGACCTTCTCGAGATCGTCGTTCACTGCGACCGTCCCAGCTGCTCGAACACGAGACGTGCCGCGGCCACGAAGGTTGGCGCCGTGCTCCAATGCCCCCGGACCTCGGCGCCCTCGCGGCTTCCCAGGACCGCGCTCCGATCATCGACGATGGCTACCAGCGGCAGCCCGGGCCAGGCGTCGGAGGCGGAAGCCAGCGCGACCTCGGTGAAGGGGAGGGTCGCCTCGCCGGTCGACCAGAGCCGGACGTCGAGTCCCATGGCGACCGCGCGGCGAAGCACCGGCGCCAGGATGGGAAAGGCCTCCGGGGGCGCGAGGAGCCGCACCGAGCGTGAGGCACGGGCAATGTCGTGGGAGAGAAGCTGGAGTGCGCCCCGGGGCGATCCGATCTCGACCAGGGTCGCCGACGGGGCCGAGCCCCGGCCCTCGATCGACTGTCCCAGCCGCTCCAGGGCCAGGCCCTGGTCGCTGGTGATCCGGGCCAGGAGAGTGGCCGGTGGTTCGGGGCGGAATCGCTTGGGCCGGCCCTCCTCGACCCGGGCCGCACCCTTCGCCACCAACCCCTCCAGGGCGCTGTAGGCGTTGGCCCGCGCAAGTCCCGCATCGCGGGCAATGGCGTAGCCTGTGCCCGGTCCGCTGGTGAGCAGGACCTCGTACACCCGGCTCTCAGTGGGGGTGAAGCCGAAGGGGGTAAGATCAACTGCCGGCATAGTTGTAGTCTGTGCTACTTCTGACCGCTGCGCAACTCCCGGATGGCTGGGCGGCTCAGGCGAATTCGAGTTCCCATCCCAGGAGCTTGGCGATCAGCGCCAGGCGAAAGGTGACGTCCACCAGCCGGCTCTCGGCCGCCTTGGTCTCGCCATCGAGCGGAAACATGTGGTAGGACATCTTGTTGCTGCCCTTGGGCACACCGCGCAGGCTCTTGGGGTGCCAGATCCCGTTCTCGTCGCAGTCCTTGAGCAGGCGGGCGAGCACCCGAGTGGCGCCCGGCGCCGTATGCAGCGCGTGGATCCGGGCCAGGACCTCGATGAAGTGGAGGGCCAGCGGCAGGTCCTTGGGCACCCCCTTGCCGTCGGCCTCGATCGGGTCGCCGAGGAGGAGCCATTGGGGCTTGACGGACTTCTTGCCCACCGGCACGACGAAGGCCTTCTTGGGCGCCGGCTGCGCGAGGTAGTGTCCCAGCCGCTCGGTGAATCCGGCGCGCTCGCGCTGGAGGTTGGGCATCGCCGCGATCATCGACACCGCGTACCAGCTCGGCGGATGGGCATCGGGGTTGAGCGCAGTCTGGCTGCCCATGCGGATGAACGGCTTCTCGGCGAGAGGGCTGCGCAGAAAGTGGGAGATGTCGCTCGCGATCTTGTGAGCCGCTCCCCGCAGGCGGGGATCGTCGCCGTATCCCGCTTCGGCGAGGGCGCAGGACGCCCCTTCGCGCAGCACCTGCCTGGCCCACTCGGGCGCAGCGGGATCGGACTTGGCCATCTTCTGGAATTCGAAGAGCAGGGCAGGGTCTTCGTCGCGCGAGAGCAGGCGGAACAGCACACGGTCGGCCAGCTTGAAGGGCCGGGCGGAGTGGGGCCAGCCCAGCTGCATCAGGCGGCGGTACTGGGGGACCGTCCCGACATCCTTGATTCCCTGGGCGGCGGACGGAGCAAGGCCGAGGAGATTCTGGCCCCAGACCCCCGTGTCCTTCTGCTTCCTGGCGACGGCAAGCGGGGCCTTCGCCTCGAAGACGGCCGCCTGTGCAGCCGCCAGGGTGTCCGGAGGGATGGCCCCGGTAGGGGCAAGTTCGGTGTAGGTGCGAACCCGGATGCTGTCCCCGGCGTACTGGCTGAGCCAGCGGAGGGGGACGCGATGACGGTTTGGCAGGTCCAGAATCGGCTCCCGGACGGGGATGGGCCGGCGGAAACGGCGCCTAAGATACTACTACCTGGGTCGAAGCGCCACCGTCACTTAAGTCGTTCCTGGCCAGCCCCGTAGAACGCCGACGCGCGGTTCCAGGTCGGCTGGGAGGAGGCCTGTCCAACCGCCACTGCGGTCCGGGCCACCACCCGCATCTGCTGGACTGCCCCTGCCGCCGTGTACCACGGGAGGAGCTCATCCGCCGGCTGGTGGTACCTCTCCGCCGTGTACTTGTCGAACTGCTCGGCCCCCCACCCAGCCGGACGCCCGATCACATCGTGCCCGAACTCCAGTGACAGCGACGGCACCCCCGCCTTGGCGAAAGGGAAGTGATCCGACCGGAAGAAGGAGCCGCGCAGGGCCGCGCTCGGATTCTCCGTGACGGTCAGCCGTTCGGCCGCCGCAGCCCTGGTGAAGGTGGCGCCCAGGCTCGACTGGTTGACCCCCAGCGCGGAGATGTCCCGGGTGCGGCCGAAGAGGTTCATCTCATCGAGGTTGAGCACCGCCGCCAGGTCGCGCAGCGGCAGCGGAGGATGCTCGGCCATCGCCTGTGAGCCCAGCAATCCCGATTCCTCAGCCCCGAAGGCCGTGAAGAGCAGTGAACGCCCAGGTCGGACTCCGCTCCTGGTGAACGCCTCCGCCAGCGCGATGACCGCGGCAGTGCCGGACGCGTTGTCGAGCGCTCCGTTGTAGATCGAGTCGCCATTCACGGCATCCCGGATGCCGAAGTGGTCGTAGTGCCCGCCGATCACGATCGCTTCGGGGGCGTGCGGCCCCCGGCCCGGCAGCTTTCCGATGACATTGACGGTCCGCGAGCGGCGGATCGCACTTCGAACCGTCAGGTTGATGGTGAGCGCGAGCGGCACCGGCTTGAACTTCCGGGTCCAGGCCAGGTTCGTGAGCCGATCGAGATCCTGTCCTCCGTCACGCAAGAGGACCGCGGCGGCGCTGTCCCTGATCCAGCCGGCGGCGAGGAGGCTGGTGGGCGGCTGTTCGAGCCGGACCTGCTCCCCGGTCCAGGAGGAGGTGACGGTGCTCCATGGGTACGTAGCGCTCTCGGCGGTGTGGATCATCAGGATGCCGGCGGCGCCGTGGCGCGCCGCCTCCTCGATCTTGTAGGTCCAGCGGCCGTAATAGGTCAGGACCTTGCCCTCGAAGATCGTCGAGTCGCGCAGTCCCGGGTCGTTGACCAGGCAGACGACGATCTTGTCCCGTGCATCGATCCCGGCGTAGTCGTCCCACTGGTACTCCGGCGCCACGATGCCGTACCCGACGAATACCGCTTCCGCGGAGAGCGACACGAGCGTGTCGTTCCGCATCGACCAGAGGACGAAATCGTCGCGGTAGGCGTAGCGGTGCTCGCTCTGGGCGGTGGTGCGGAGCATGGGATCCGGGGTCAGGGCGACGATCGGCACCTGCTGGTAGTAGGTACCGCTGTCTCCCATCGGGATCAGGCCGAGGCGCTGGAACTGGGTGGCGATGTAGAGGGCCGCGATGGCGCCGCCGCGGGTGGCGGTGCCCCGGCCCTCGAGCAGGTCACTCGAGAGGAACTCGAGGTGGGCCCGGTAGGAACCGGAATCCACTGCCTGGGCCACCCGGCTGGCATCGGTCTGGGCGGCGAGCGGGGCGGCAGTGGCCGCGAACGTGGCTGCGACGGCGCCAAGCAGCAGCATGGGACGGATTCCGTTCACGGGGATCTCCAGGGCCGGTGTCGTCGCCTCAGTGCGCGGCGCAGGGCGGGTGAGAAAGGAACGCCTCGATGGCCGCAACGACGGTGTCGGGATGGGTCTCATGGGGGCGGTGCAGGACATTGTCGAGGGGAAGAAACTCGCGGCAGGGCAGTCGGGCCGCAATGCTCTCCCCGACGACGAACGGGATCGTGGGATCCTGGCGCCCCCAGATCAGCAATACCGGTTGATGGATGTCGCCGAAGCTGTCCCGCAGGGCCACGAAATCGAAATCGGCCAGCACGCGGGTGGCCGCGACGCGATAGGCGGGGTCGGTCGCGGTAGTATAGTCCCCGACCCCTGGGGGCTCCGCCAGCCAGGCCGGATCCTGCGGCGGCAGGGCCGCCGAGAGCACCGAGGCGACCCACCCGCGGGCATCGGAGGGCACGTCCTTGGCCCCCACCAGGAAGGGGCGCAGGGCAAACCCGGCCGGCGCGATCAGCACCGCGGCGGAGACCCGCTCTGGATGATCGAGGGCGAGGGCCGCGGCCACCTCGCCGCCCATGGAATGCCCGACCACGACCACCGGGCCCCGGGTCCAGCGTTCGAGAAAGTCCCCCAGGCGTCGGCGGTAGGAGGCGAGATCGTACGGCGCGTCGGGCTTGTCGCTGAGGCCGAAGCCGGGCAGGTCCACGGCAATGACCTGGTACCGCCGGGCCAAGGCGTCGAAGACCGCTCGGTAACCCATCAGCGATTCGCCATAGCCATGCAGAAGAAGCAGGGTGGTGTCACCCCGTCCGGCGCGAAGGACACGAAGCCGGATGTCGCCGGCCTGGAGCCACTCGGCCTGGTGAAGGGTGGGCGCCGCCGCGTGGGGCCGGACATCCCACCCCAGCCAGAGCAGGACCCCGAGCACCAGGAGCCAGGGCACGACCCGCCTCACCGGCGCCTGTCGAAGGGTGTCATGGGGGAATGAATACCAGCCTCCCGTGGCCGGGGCCACGCTTGCTCCGCACCCCGCGGAGGGACCATCTTTCGGCTTCACGCCCCCTCATGGGAGAGCCCAGGGAACCATGCTGGAATCGCTCAAGTCGCGCACCATCACCCGCCTGCCGGACCAGGTCAACTTCCGGGGGCGCGTTCTCTTTCTGGCCGAGGACCCGGCCCTGATCCGGGAGCAACTGGCCGGCAAGGACCTTCCGTGGCCACCGCCCTTCAAGCTCCGTGATGACATCTCGACTGACGAGATCACCCCGGCCTACATCTGCTACTACTACGACGAGCGCCTGGGCGAATTTCCCTACTTGGGCCTCAAGGCCGGCAGCGAATTTCCGGTCGGGCGCGGGGCGGTGAAGGCCGGCGGCTTCGTGGCGGCGGTGAGCGGCAAGCGGCGGGGGAAGGGCTCGAGCCGGGAGCAGTCGCCCTACGCGGAGATGATGGCCGGTATTCGGCTGGTCATCGCGGAAAACATCGAGCGAATCTACCGCGAGAACTGCCAGAACCTGGGTGTGTTCACCAGCACCGACTTCTCGCTGGTCGGGCGCATTCGCCGGGGCGAGGCGATTCCGCTGGCGGACTTCACCCGCGGCGAGGGCGAGATCACCCGGGGGATCATCGAGCACGGCGGTCTCTTCCAGTACAATGTCGCGCGGCTGCAGGGCAAGGTCGGGGTGCCGGTTCCGGCCACGCCGAAGCGCCCGATGACACTGGCAGAGAAGATCATCGCCCGGCACTGGGTGGCCGACCTCGCCTCGGACCGGGTCGGTGTTCCGTATGTCCGGCCGGGCGACGAGGGCTTCATCCGCACCGACATCCGGTTCAGCCACGAGTACGTGACCCCGATGGCCGCCATCTTCTGGCGCGACTACGTCGGCGCCAGGGAAAAGGTGGCCGATCCGGGCTCCATCTTCTTCTTCCGCGACCACCTGACCTTCCTCGAGCTGGCCATGACCGACGAGCGGAAGGCGGAGGGGCTGCTGGACGTGGCGCTGGAGCTCAAGAAGAAGCAGGAGGAGTTCGCGGCGGAGCAGGGGATCCGGCTCTACGGCGAGCTGCCCCGCCTGGCGCGGAACTCCGCGGTGCAGGGCTCGGAGGCGATCTGCCATTCGAAGATGCTGGAACAGCACGCCCTGCCGGGCCACGTCATCATCGGCAGCGACAGCCACACGCCGCACAGCGGTGCGATCGGCTGTGTCGCGTTCGGCGTGGGGACCACCGCGATCTTCAATTCCTGGCTGACCCGCGACGTGCGGCTCAAGGTCCCGCCCTCGGTCCTGGTGCGGGTCAACGGCCAGAAGCCGGCCAACATCACGGCCAAGGACTTCATGCTCCAGATCCTGCGCCAGCCCTACGTGCGGAACGGGCACGCGATCGGGAAGATCGTGGAGTACGCCGGCACCGCGGTGGAGGCGCTCTCGATCGACGAGCGGGCCACGATGACCAACATGGCGGCCGAGGTGGGCGCCTTCACCGGCATCATCCGGCCGGACGCACTGGCGGTCGACTACCTGGTCCGGGAACGCGGGATGGCGCGGTCGCAGGCCGAGCGGCTCCTCACGGGCCTGGTCTCGGACCCAGGTGCGGAGTACGAGGAGATCATCGACATCGACGCGTCACGCCTCGAGCCGATGGTGGCGCTGCCGGGCGACCCCGGCAACGGACTGTTCATCGCGGAGCTGGGCCAGCCGGTCAAGGTGGACATCGCCTATGCGGGGAGCTGCACCGCCGGGAAGAAGGAAGACATGGACATGTACGCCCGGGTGCTCCGCGAAGCCGCGGAGGCCGGGCTACGGGTGCATCCGGAGGTCAAGTTCTTCATCCAGTTCGGCAGCCAGGAGGTCAAGCGCTACGCCGAATCGAAGGGCTATCTCGACATCTTCCGTGCGGTCGGGGCGGAGATCATCGAGCCGTCGTGCGGGGCCTGCATCAATGCCGGGCCGGGAGTGAGCTACAGGAAGGAGACCGTCACCGTGAGTGCGATCAACCGGAATTTCCCCGGGCGCTCGGGGCCGGGGCAGCTCTACCTGGCGAGTCCCTACACCACGGCCGCGAGCGCCGTGGCGGGGTACATCACTGGCTGGACGCCGGGATCACTGGCGTCGACCCGGCTGGAGCCGGCGCACTCCTGAAATACTCGCGATCGTAATCCGACCGAGGATTCCACATGACCCACCCCCTGATGCCGAGTTCCTCCGCGGCCCTGATCTGCTCGCGGACCATGTCCGGAGTGTAGCGCGGGGGTCCCAGGGTGAAGGCCTGGATGTAGGGGCGGATCTCGGCGGTGGCGTGAATCGCCAAGGAGCGCCGGCGGGCGTCTTCCATGGCGCGGCGGATGATGGCGTACGGTTCGGCGTTGGGCTGGTCGAAGCCGTAGCTGCCCGGTCCGTAGTGGCTGGGGTAGACCATCGGCAGCACGACGTCGGCGCTGGACACCAGGCTTTCCCACTTCTGCCCGATGCCCATGTCGTCCTCGGCGCTCGTCGTCAGCCCGAAGACATCGATGGTGAACGGCACACCGAGCGGCTTCACCCGGCTGCGCAGCAGGCGCAGGCTGCGGGTGACCCCCTGCTCGGAGTTCTCCGTCCCGCGGCGGCCCGGAAAGACGGCGCTCGCCAGCCGTGTCCTCGGTTCGTCGGGGAATCGGACGTAGTCGAACTGCAGCTCGTCGAATCCCTGCCGGACCGCCTCGGCACCGAGGGCCGCCGCGTAGGCCCAGACGGAATCGGAGTAGGCATCCACCCAGGGCCGGCCCTGGCGATCGAGCCAGGCTCCGCCGCGGACATCGCGAATGGCCCAGGCGGGCCGCTGTCGCGCCAGGAGCGGGTCCTTGGCCACCACGATCCTGGCGATCGGGTGTATGCCACGCGCTTCGAGGGCGCGGAGCCGGGCCCGGGTATCGGGGGCGCGCAGCTGAGTGTTGGCGCCGATGCTGATCGCCGTCGCCACGTTTGAGCGGTAGGTCAGGTAGCCGGTGTCATCCTTGACGTCGATGACGAACGAATTGACCTCGGTGCCCTCGACCAGCCGGATCAGGTCGTAGAACCGCCGGGAGCCGAAGGCCCACGCGTTGAGATAGATGGCGCGGACCGGGTGGGGTGGGGGCTCCAGCGGGGGGGCGGGCCACTCGAGCCGCGGCACGGCTTTGAGCGGAAAGGCGTTATCCGCCACCACCCTGGCGGCCGGGGCCGCGGCCGGGAGTTCGTCCGCCCATTCGGGGGGCTCGAGCGAAGGTCCCTGCGCCCGGGCCTGTGCCGCGAATCCGGCCAGGACGAGGGCGGCAATCGGCATGAGATGCCGTGGCAGGCGATGGGGTGCTCGAATCAGTCGCACGGTGCCTGGACAATGGTGAAGTTACGCTGGTACATGAAGGTAGCAGCGCTGGCCTGCCTCTTGGCAGGCACCGCGCAGAGCGCTACGATTTTCTCCAAGGGGGCATCAATGCAAATCTCGATCCAGTACTGCGTCGTTTGAAACTACGAGCCCAGGGCCACCGGTCTGGCGGCCGAGCTGCGAAGCGCTTTCCCCGATGCGGAACTGAAGCTGATTCCCTCATCCGGGGGCGTCTTCGATGTCACCGTGGATGGCAAGGTGATCTTCTCCAAGAAGGCGGCGGGGCGGCATGCCGCCCCCGGCGAAGTATTGGAGATCCTCCATGGTAAGCGGTGACCGGGAGCAGCGTCTGGGCATCAATTCGCTGCCCTGGCTCCCGTTCACCGCGACCAAAAGGAGTCCTTTAGGGTTCACCGTTCACTTCATTCCCGATGAGAATAGCCATCACCACCGGTGGGGGTGACGCCCCCGGACTGAACGCGGTCATCCGCGCCATCGTGCTGTCCGCCCACCAGCGGGACTGGCAGGCCTACGGCATCCGGCGTGGCTACGGTGGGCTGCTGGGTGACGAAGGTGTCATGGCCCTCACGCCCGAGAAGGTGCGGGGCATCACCCACCTGGGCGGCACGATCCTGGGCACCACCAACCGGGGCAATCCGTTCCGGTGGCCCAGCATCGACGCGGCGGGCCAGCCGGTCGAGGTCGACCGGTCCGACGACCTGCTGGCGGCGTTCGAGGCCAGCGGCTTCGATGCGCTGATCGCCATTGGCGGCGACGGCAGCCTGCGGATCGGCTACGATCTCTGGCGCAAGGGCATGCCCGTCGTGGGGGTTCCCAAGACGATCGACAACGACGTCCACGGGACCCTGGCAACCTTCGGCTTCGACACCGCGGTATCGATCGCGACCGAGGCGATCGACCGGCTGCACTCGACCGCCGAAAGCCATGAACGGGTGATGGTCGTGGAGCTGATGGGGCACCATGCCGGGTGGATCGCGCTGCACAGCGGGATCTCGGCCAGCGCCGACGTCATCCTGATTCCGGAACTCCCCTTCGACATCGAGAAGGTCTGCGACAAGATCCGGCTCCGCGAAGCCCGGGGCCGGCACTTCAGCATCGTCGTGGTGGCCGAAGGGGCAGTTCCGCTTGGTGGAGAGGAGGTGCTGATCGAGCGGCGCACCGCCGGGGGCGTCGACCGGCTGGGCGGGATCGGCAGCCTCGTGGCCAAGGCGATCTCCGACCGGACCGGGAAGGAAACGAGAAACCTCGTGCTGGGGCACCTCCAGCGGGGCGGCTCGCCGACGACGTTCGATCGCCTGCTGGGGCTCCGCTTCGGCACCGCCGCCGTCCAGAGCATTGCCGACGGAGAATTTGGCGTGATGATCGGACTCCGCCCTCCCACCATCACCCGGGTGCCCCTGGCCGACGTGGTTGGCAGGACCCATAACGTCCCGCTCGATGGCGATACGATCGCCACCGCCCGCGCGCTCGGGATCGCCCTTGGCGACTGACAAGGGAGCGGGGACCAGTGAAGGGGGAGCAGTCGAGGGGTTCGCCGGACTCTCGACTCTCGACTCTCGACCCTCGACACTCAACTACCCCCCCACGCGCACTTCCGACACCGTCGACATGCTTCACGGCGAGGCCATTCCCGACCCGTATCGATGGCTCGAGGATGGCGACAGCGCCGAGACACGGGCCTGGACCGAGGCCCAGAATGCATTCACCGCGACCCGGCTCGAGGCGGTCCCTGGCCGGGGGATGATCCGCCGGCGCCTGGAGGAGCTGCTGCAGATCGGGGCGGTGGGGGCGCCTTCACCGGCCCGGGGGCGCTACTTCTACCTCCGCCGCGACGGAACCCAGAATCAGCCGGTGCTCTATGTGCGCGACGGGGTGGACGGCCCCGACCGGGTCGCCGTGGACGTGAACGCCCTCGACGCCGAGGGCACGACGGCCCTGGACTGGTACTTCCCGAGTCACGACGGCCGATACCTGGCGTACGGCCTGTCGTCCAACGGCAGCGAGGAGAGCACGCTCCATCTGCTCGATGTGGGCAAGGGGCAGCTGTTGTCCGATCGGATCCCCGGCACGCGCGCCGCCAGCCTGGCCTGGCTGCCTGATGCCAGCGCCTTCTACTACACGCGCTATCCCCCGCCGGGCCAGGTGCCCGAGGGAGAACGCCAGTATCACCGGGCAGTGTACTTCCATCCGGTGGGTGGTGATCCAGGCGCCGACCCGCTGGTCTTCAAGCCGGCCGAGAAGGAGCACTGGCCCGGTGTCGATCTGTCGCCCGACGGACGCTGGCTGGTGCTGCAGGTTGCACGGACCTTCGACCAGACCGACCTCTATCTCCGGGATTGCACCCTTGATGGGCCGTTCGTCGCCGTGGCCAAGGATCTGCCCGCGTCATTCGACGGGCACGTCGTGGACGACCGATTGTACATCCGGACCGATCTTGATGCGCCGAATTACCGGCTGGTCGTGGCCGCGGCGACCGTTCCCGGTCGGGACCGGTGGACCGAGCTGGTCCCGGCCCGCGCGGAGGCCGTCCTGGACGGGTTCATGGTGCTCGGCCGGCGCCTGGCGCTGAGCTATCTCGAGCGGGCCAGCAGCCGCCTGAGCCTGGCGGACCGGGAGGGGCGGGTGCTCCGGGAGATCGACCTGCCTGCGCTCGGGAGCGTCTTTGGCTGGGGCGGGGAGCCGGACGGCGAAGAGCTGTTCTACGGCTTCTCCTCCTTCGCCGTACCGCCATCCGTCTACCGGGTCGACCTCCGCGACGACCGCCAGCAACTCTGGCGGAGGGTCGAGGCCCCGGGGATTGACCCAGGCGCCTTTGAGGCGAACCAGGTGGAGTTCCGCTCCAGGGACGGTACGCCGGTGACGATGTTCCTGGTCCGGCGCCGCGACGTGACGCCCGACGGCAACCGGCCCACCTACCTGACCGGGTACGGCGGGTTCAACATCAGCATGACGCCCACCTTCTCCCGCTCATCGCTCCTGTGGCTGGAGCGCGGCGGGGTGCTCGCCATCCCGAACATCCGGGGAGGTGGCGAGTACGGTGAGTCCTGGCACCAGGGGGGGATGCTCGGCAGGAAGCAGAACAGCTTCGACGATTTCCTCGCGGCCGCGGAGTGGCTCATCGGCCAGCACTGGACCCGGCCCGGCCGGCTGGCGATCGCTGGAGGCTCCAACGGCGGCCTCCTGATGGGCGCCTGCCTGACCCAGCGACCCGAACTGTTCCGGGCGGTGCTGATCCAGGTGCCGCTGCTCGACATGCTGCGGTATCACCGGTTCCGGATCGCGCGGCTCTGGATTCCGGAGTATGGTTCTGCAGAGAACTCCGACCAGTTCCGCTGGCTCAGAGCCTACTCGCCGTACCACCGGGTGACGGACGGCACCGTCTACCCCGCGGTGCTCCTTGCCACCGCCGAAAGCGACACGCGGGTGGATCCGCTCCACGCACGCAAGATGGCGGCGAGGCTCCAGGCGGCGACGAGCGGCCCGCGCCCGATCCTGCTCCGGCTCGAGGCCAGGGCGGGGCACGGCGCGGGCAAGCCGATCCGGAAGGTGCTGGAGGAACTGACCGACACGTGGTGCTTCGTCTTCTCGGAACTCGACGTCGCCTGAGGCGGGTGGCGCCCGCGTCGGGTATACCAACCGGAGGCCAGCAACGTGAACGCTCCCAATCAGCAGATCGCGATGTCCCAGCCCGGGCGCTGGATCGCCGCGCTCCGCATCGCGGTGGGCCTCTATTTCGCGAAAGCGATCTGGACCAAGATGACGGTGGTCCTGGCGGGCGGGTTCTTCCCGGTGCTGATGGCCTCTGATCGGTGGATCCAGGCGATGCCGAACATCGTCACCAGGCAGGCTGACGGGAATCCGATTCTCTGGTACAAGGGGTTCATCGAGGGCACGGTGCTGCCCAACGCCCCGCTCTTCGCCCAGCTCACGGCGTGGGGCGAGGTCGTGACCGGCGTTGGACTCGTGCTGGGGCTGTTCAGTGGCGTGGCGGCGCTGACGGGCTTGCTGCTGGTGATCAACTACGGCCTGGCGTCGCAGTGGATGTCACCCAACCAGTTTGGATTCCACTACGTCCTCGCCGGCTGCATGCTGGTGTTCTTCCTGGCCAGGAGCGGACGGGAATGGGGCCTGGACAGCTGGCTGGCGTGGCGGTTTGGCGACCGGTGGTGGACGGGGCGGCCGTTTGCCTGATCGAGGGATCGACGGATTGATGGATGTGATGAATTGTGGGATCGAGCGCCAGGTCGGCGGCGTTCACTCAATCCGTCAATCACCAATCCTTCAATCCTTCAATTTCCCTTTCCGACGGCGACCCCCCACGGAATCGACCCCGCCGGCACCGTTGCGATGACCTTGAGCGAATCGGTGTCGATCACGGTCACGTCATTGGACGGGCCGTTGGCGGCGAAGAGGCGCTTGCCGTCGGGGGTGAGTGCGATCCCCCAGGGACGCTTGCCGGCCGGCACCGCGGCGATGATCGAGTCGCGTGCGGGGTCGATCACGGCGATGGTCCCGCCACGTCCCGTCGACACGTAGATGCGGCCCCCTCCCGGTGCCGCCACGATGCCCATGGGGCGGGCGCCCTCGGGGAAGGGAATGGTCGCCAGAACCTTCCGGGTCGCCGGATCGAAGACGGTGACCGTGCCTCCCACCTCGTCGCTCACGTACCCCTTCGAGCCATCGGGAAGAAAGGCGATGCCGCGGGGCCGTTCGCCGGTCGGGATGGTCCCGACGACGGAGCCGGTGGCGACGTCGATCACGGTCACGTTCTGGGCCGATTCCCCGCTGACATAGACCGTCTTCCCATCGGGGGAGAGGCGCACGCCCTCCGGCTCGCTGCCCACGGCTGAGCGTGGCGATGACCTTCCCGCTGGTCAGGTCGACGATGGTCGCGGTGTTGGCGTCCTCGTTGGAGACGTAGAGCCGGGTACCATCCGGGCTCACGTCAAAAGTCTCGGGGTCGCTGCCGCCCGGGAGGACCCGCACCGTCTTGCGCGTGGCCACGTCCACCACCGCGATGCCGTCCTTCGACTTGTCGGTCGCCAGTTTCGCGCACTCGGCGTCGGACATCGAGGGTGGGCACTTGGGGCTGCCGCTCAGCGCGACATAGATCGTCTTGCCGTCGGGACTGACCGAGACTCCACGCGGCCGCGTGCCGACCGGGATGGTCGCCACCACCGTCGCCGTCGCGACGTCAATGATGGTGAGGTCGCGGGAGTCCTCGTTGGTGACGTAGGCGTACCCCCGGCCACCCGGGGTGGCGGCCTTCCCGCCGCCCGGTCCGCAGGCCGCCAGTGCCAGCAGGCACGGCAGCAGTGTCCGCCCTGTCCTATTCCATGTGCTCATCGAATTGCGCCTTGTCGCGATTCCGGGCCTGGTCGAGGCCCTTGAGTGAACGTGTGCCCTTCGCCCCCGTGAAGATGGCGCCCTCGAGGTCGGCCTGGGTCACGGTGGCGTTGGTCACGTTGGCGTTGGAGAGATCGGTGTTGATCAGGTCGGCCAGGCCGAGGTTCACGCCCGCCAGGTCGGCCTGGCGAAGCGAGGCGTAGCTCAGGTCGGCCTTGAAGAGGTTGGCACCGGTGAGATCGGCGCCGGTCAGGTCGGCCCCGACGAAGGTGGCGCGCATGACTCCCATGGACTGGTTGCCGGGATCGGCGCCGGCGTTGGACTGCCGGAGGTGGCTGCCGACCAGCTTGGCCTTCCGGTAGTACCCGATGATTCGGGTGCTGTCGAGCGTCGCACCCGAGAGGTCGATCTCCTCGCCGATCGTCGCGAAGAGGCTGGCGCCGGTGAGGTCGGCCTTGCGGAAATCGGCCCGGCGGAGCGTGGTGCCATCCAGGTTGGTCCGGACCATCCGGGCATCGGTCGCGACCGCATCGGTCAGGTCGGCGGCGAGGAGGTTGGCCCCGGACAGGTTGGCCCCGACCAGCCGCGCCTTGACCAGGCGGGCCCCATGGAAGTCGAGCCCCTGCAGGTCGAGCCCCGAGAGGTCGGCGCCCGCCAGGTCCGGTGCAGTGCCGGCGGGAGTGGCGCTGATCCGGGCCCTGACCTGCTCGGCGGTCAGCGCACCGACGGCGGCGAGGGGCGTGGAATCGGGAAGTACGAGACCGGCGGCGGCGGCCATTCGTCGCCCCATCACGGCTCCGCCCATGGGCGCCATGTCCGAGGTCTTTCCTTTGAGCTCCAGGTCCTCGTCCTTCAGGACCTTGCCGGTGGCGACTTCGACCAGTTCGCCGTAGAGCTGCCAGACCAGGTTGCTGATCTTGACCAGCTTCGTTCCCACGATCCAGCGGGCATCCAGCCGTGCCCCGACGTGCTGGGCGCAGATCCGGGTGGCGCAGCCATCGTGCGCGGAATCAAGCGCGGCACTGGCCCGGGCGACTTCCGCGGAGTCCACCACCTCGACGTCCGGGTAGCGCTCCAGGGTCCGGCGCAGCGCCCTGCCGGCAACCGGGGCGAGCTGGCTGTCGCCGGGCTCGATCGAGTTGGCGACGTCACCGAAGAACCTGGTCGGCATGAGCACCAGGCGAGGGGGCGCCATGGGCATGGTGGGATGGCCCTGGGCATGCCCAGGCAGGGCCGCACAGGCCATGATTACGCCGAGCGCCGGAAGACTCCTACTGCTTCTTGGTCGAATCGGGCTTCGCCGTGGTCGAATCGGACGTCGCCGTGGAATCGGTGGCAGGCGGCGGGGGCGGCTGGTGCACCGCGGGACGCCCGGGGCCCATCTTGCGGTCGCTGCGCAGCTTCACGTACGAATAGAGGTCGAGAATGATCGGCATCGCCAGGTCCAGGGCACACCAGCCGGGCATTCCCTTGTCGGGGCGGCCCTGGCAGACGACGGTGACGAAAATGGCCTGGCTGGTGATGATCCCGTCGGGGCTGAGCGATATGAGCAGGTTGGGGGCAAAGGTCGTCCCGGTCGCGTCCTCGCCGTGGCACCTGGCGCAGTTGAGCTGGAATTGCTTCCAGCCGTTGTACACGTTTGGCGCGACCGTGTCCTTCGGGACTGGATGGTAGATGTCGACCACCTGGGCCTCGAGGCGGTGGGCGGGCAGCCCGGCAGACGCCAACGCACAGGCACCGAGGACGAGAAGGCGAGCCAGCACGAAAAAGGGACGCATGTGAATCGTCGTTCCTTTCAGGGAATTGAGTACTGCGGCCTTTATTGGGCCGGTCCGCCCGGGGCGGAGTCCTGCGGAATGGGCAGGAGGGGAATGTCATACCGCCGCAGCAGGGCCTGGATATCGGCGCTCTTGGTGTCGAGGAACGCCTGCAGGCTGTCGCGCAGCGGGCGGTCGCGCCGCCGGGTGGCGGCGGAAATGTTGAAGGCGAACGGGATCCCGCTCACCGAATCGCTCTCCACGAGGTTCAGGACCAGCGGGACCGAGGCCCGGGCGGCGAAGTAGCCGGCCAGCGGGCCCCAGACGATGGCGAGGTCGACCTGCTTGTTCACCACGGCATTGATGATGTCATCCGGCCGGAGCAGGGAGTCGCTGTAGAAGGTCCCGAAGCCGATCAGGTTGCCGACCACGCCATGCGCGCTCAGCGCCATGGCCGGGGGCGTGTTTTCCGCGTCGGCGTTGAGCAGGTTGACGCCGATGCGCAGGTGCTTGAGGACGGTATCATCCAGCGAGGTGATGTTCAGTCCCGAGTCCTTGCGATACACGATCGCGTAGGCGGATCGAAAGTAGGGCCGCGTGGTCGCGGCAATGTCGAGTCCGGTCGGCGCGGTCATGGCCATGTCGCAGTAGCGGCCGTTGAGACCCCGGGCGAAGAACCCGCGGCGGACCGGCCACCAGGCGTACTCGAGTTTCGAATTCCAGGAGGCGGCGAGCATCTCGGCCAGCTTGTTCTCGAAGCCGTCGCCCGCCTGGTTGGAGAACGGCATGTTGTCGGGATCGGCGCAGACCCGGAGGACACCCGGGGTCAGCACTCCCGGCCGCTGGGCCCGGGCGAGCCCGGGGGCGAGTGCGAGGAGCGCGAGCGCCATCAGCGGGGCTGTGCGGCGAGATGCGTGCATGCGTGGCAATCCATCCAAAAAAGGGCGCCGGTGTCCGGGGTGTGATCCGTACACCGGCGCCTGAAGCTACTACCCCGGCACCCCCGGCGAACAGTCCGCCGGGGAGCCGGGTGACAGCTGCTTAGAGCGAGTACACCGTCAGCACGCCACCCTGGGTGGAGAACTGGCCGGCGTCGCCGAAGGCGCCAAGGGCGCCCAGGCCCGCGGTCGGATCCTCGGCACCGATGCCAGCAGCCACGCCGATACCGGCCCAGCCGCCGATGCCCGAGAGCACGGCCACGTACTGCTTGCCATCGGGACCCTTGTAGGTCATCGGGTTGCCGATGATGCCCGACGGGGTCTTGAACTGCCACAGGAGCTTGCCGGTCTTGGCATCGACGGCCTTGAGCCAGCCTTCCATCGTGCCGTAGAAGACCACGCCGCCAGCGGTGGCCAGCGCGCCGCCGTACGCGGCGAGGTTCTCCTTGATCTCCCAGTTCACCTTACCAGCCATCGGATCCCAGCTGAGGAAACGGCCGCGATGGCCGCCGGGGCCCGGGAACATCCGCACGATCGCGCCCACGTAGGGCTGGCCGGAGGTGTACTTCACCTCGACGCCCTCGTAGTCCATGCAGATGTGGTTGGCGGGAACGTAGAACATGCCGGTGATCGGCGAGTAGGCCACTGGCTGCTGGTCCTTGAAGCCGATGGCGGCCGGGCAGATGCCCTCACCGTTCTTCTTGCTGCTGGTGCCGTACCGGGGATCCTTGACCGGGACGCCCGTGGTCACGACACCTTCGACCGGCGTACCGGTGCCGGCGTTCTTGGCCCAGTTGATCGGGCCGAAGGCATTGGCGACGATCACCTTGCCGTTGGTCCGGTCGACGGTGTACGCGATGCCGTTACGGTCGAAGTGGGCGAGGAGCTTCTGGCTCCCCTTGTCGAACAGCAACATTTCGTTGATGCCGTCATAGTCCCACTCGTCGTGCGGGGTCATCTGGTAGGCCCACTTCACCATGACCGTTGTCCGGGTTACGGGCCCAGATGGTCATCGACCACTTGTTGTCGCCCGGCCGCTGGTCAGGATTCCAGGTGCCCGGGTTGCCGGAGCCGTAGTACATGAGGTTCAACTCGGGGTCGTAGGAATACCAGCCCCAAGTGGTGCCGCCGCCACGCTTCCACTCGTCGCCCTGCCAGGTGGACACGCCGAGGTCCTTGCCCTTCATCGACGCGTAGTTCGAGTTGGCATCACCCGTGATGCCGACTTCCTTGTCCGGGCCGGTGGAGTACATCGTCCACTCATGGGCGCCGGTGTTGACGTTGACGGAGGTGATGCGACCGCGGACGCCGAACTCGCCACCGGAGATACCGAAGATGACGTGGTCCTTGATCACGATCGGCGCCTGGGTCAGCGTGGCGCCCTGCTTGTAGCTGTTCGCCTCGACGCCCGCATCCGACTGGCCGGGGTGCTGGGCCTTCCAGAGCTCCTTGCCGGTCTTGGCATCAAGCGCGATCAGATCACCCTGCAGTGCCTCGATGAAGATCTTGCCGCTCGGATGGTAGGCCGTTCCGCGGTTGACCAGGTCGCAGCAGGCGATCGGAATCGCATCCGGGCTCTGCTTCGGCACGTACTTCCAGATCATCGGCGCGCCTGCCTTCGACAGGTCGAGCGCGTACACGATGTTCGGGAAGGACGTGTGGACGTACATCACGTTCCCGACGACCAGCGGGTTGCCCTCGTGGCCACGGAGCGTTCCCGTCGAGAACGACCACGCCATCTTCAGATTGGCCACGTTGGCCGTGGTAATCTGGTTGAGCGGGCTGAAGCGCTGCTGACCAGCGTCACGGCCCGTCATCCACCACTCGCCTTCCGGCGCGTTCATGGTCCAGGCTCCGGACCGTGCCGACGTCTGGGCGGTGGCTGTGGCGACGGTCAGTCCAACGGCCATTGCTCCCAGCCACACTTCTCTGCGTAAAACGGTTCATAGCTGACCTCGGGTTGAAGGGTAGTGCGACCGCCGAACTGCCTGCACTGGCCCCGGCGCCGGAGCGGCGCTGGCATCGGGCCGGCGTGCACCGATCCCAATGCCACTCCGCTGCGCGGGTCGAACAGGACACTCATGCTCCCACCCCCTGCGGGGCGAGAGCTCAAATCACGTTTCATTATGTAACTAAGGGGAGTACTGGGGAGGACTGGATCGGGGACTGTCACGGGGAGGCGGCAATTGGGCAACGCCCAGCGCCACCCCCGCCACGGGGAGTACCGGTGATTGCCAATGGTGGCAGCCAGGGAACCAGATCCCACAGCCTACCTCCTGAAAACTGCGATAACCCCGAAACCCCGGGGTCGCGAAAACAGGCCTGCGGATTGGTGAGAGAGAACCAGGCTTGTTATCGGTCGGGGCGGGGAGCCCCGGCTGTTGCGGCCGATCCTGCTTCCAGCTTACTGATACCGCCCAGACGCGGAAGTGTTCCCTTCCGGGCCCCGGTTCCATCGGAGTGGGGAGCCAGTATACAGACCACCTGTGTGGCTGTCAATCGGGCACCCCCCCGCCCGGAGGGGGCTACACCCGCTCGACTTGGGCCCCTTCATTCGCGAACCCCGACTGGTAGACCCGGCCCCGGGGGCCGATCGCCGCACGGGCCAGCGCCTCCAGCCGGGCCCCCTCCGCCTCGCCGCCCACGATCCCGTAGACCGCCGGACCCCAGGAGCTCTGCCCGACCCCGCCGATCGCGCCCCACCCCGCGAGCTTGCCCACCAGTTCCGCGGAGTGACCTGGTGCGAAGGCCCCTCCCTGTGCCGAGGCGAACCAGCGCCCGGTCACCCGCTGGATTTCGCTCAGCGCATCGCCGAAGGCGTGTAGATCGGCGTCTGCCAGCGCTGGAAGCAGCTGGAGCAGGACGATGTGAGCGACCCGCTCGACCTCCTCCTGGGCGGGAGGCACCAGTTCGGAAAACGCCGCCGCCTCCGCCTCCCCGCTCAACCCCGGCTTGCCCTCGGGCACGACGACCACGCAGCGCCACTCCACGGGCATCGGAAGCCGGGCGAGCCGGGGAGCCACGGCGTCGCTCCCCGGCCGTCGGCCGCCCTCGAGGATGAAGCCCCCCTGCTCGAAGAGCCAGGTGCCGATCGCGGAGCGGCGGCCGCGGCCGACGGCGAGCGCCAGCTGATCTGCAGCCGTGGGCTGGCCGTACAGTTCCGCGAGGGCCCGCGCAACGGACAGGGCCAGCTGGGTTCCCGACCCCAGCCCGGCATGCGCGGGAATCGCCTCCACGACCCGGATCCGGGCACCGCCGCCAAGGCCGCGGTCGGCGAGATAACGCCGGGCGAATTCGAGCGCCCGTGCCGCATCGGGTCCCTCGGCCGTGAGTTCTCCGGCTGCTCTTGCCTCCAGAACGATGCCCGGCACCGGGACCGCCGCGCCGATGCCCCCGAACCGGCGGCCGAGGTGGCCCCGGAGGTCGAGCACGCCGAAGTGAAGCCGGGCTGGTGCCCGGACCAGGACATGTGAAGAATCCATCATGCTCCGGATGCCGGAGTGGGAGCGGGGGTGAGGCGCTCCTGGATCACTCTCGCCAAGTGGGCCATTGCTTCCTGTTCGCGGGGGCCCGCGGTCTTGTCCACCAGCCCCTGGAGCCGGGCCATCTCGCGGGTGATCTCCTCGGCGGGAAGCAGGTGGGTCCGGGTGGCCAGGATCGCGGCCTCGAGGACGGCGTGACGGGCCCGGTTGAACCCGAGGAAGGGGCGTCGCTCCTCGCGGTGGATTACCCGCATCTCGAACCGGGAGCGGGGCGGGGTGGTGTCGGACTCGACGACCTCGAGCTCCCGCCAGGAACAGGCGGCGTCCAGGACCGCGCCCCGGACCCGCCGCGCCGGGGTCCAGGGGAACTCGGCGGGCTCTGTGGCACCCAGCGCGAAGAGCATCACATCGTCGGTGAGATTGACCACCGCCGCGCCGCCGCTCAGGAGATTGCGGAAGGTGGTGGTCTCGACGAACGGTTTGATGACGATCGTCTCCTCGCCCCACTCGACCCCCATCGGGGCGCAATTAACCCGCCCGGAGGAATCGAGGGTCGTGACGATCGATTCGATGATCATCAGTCGTGAGTCGTGAGTCGTGAGTCGTGAGTCACCTGTCACTCAGGACCGGGAGTGTCAGGTGTGATGGATAGGCCGCGGAACGATAGATCGAGTGGGTGCGGGCCCGGAAGGCGGCGGGATCGGCCAGGAAGATGTCCGGTACATAGGTCTGCGGATTCCGGTCGTAGGCCGGGAACCAGGTGCTCTGGACCTGCACCATGATCCGGTGCCCCTTGAGGAACCGGTAGCTCTGCTGGCGGAGCGGGACGATGTACTCGAGCACGGCGCCCGGCCTGATCGGCTCCGGGTGCTCGAAGCTCTTCCGGTAGCGCCCCCGGAGAATCTCGCTGGCCACGATGAGCTCGTAGCCGCCCAGCTTGGGGTCTCCAGGCCACGGAATCGGGGTAGACGTCGATCAGCTTGACCACCCAGTCGGCGTCACTGCCGGTGGTGGCAGCGAAGAGATGGCCGGCGAGGTCGCCCGCGATCGTGAGGTCTTCGGACGAGCGGCTCGGTCTGCCAGGTGAGCACGTCGGATCGGCCGTCCACGAACCGCTGGTCCTCGGTGAGCCAGGTGTACCATCCCGAGCCTGTCGGGTTGTAGACCCATTGAATCGGCCGCTGCCGGTAGGGAATCGGGTGGGCAGGATCGGAGACGTACTGGTCGTGCGCTGTGCGGGGAGCCGCCGGGGGTGGAGTGAAGCCCAGCCGGCCGCCGGCCTGGAAATAGAGGCTCTTTGCGACCGTCGCGCGCGGCGGCCAATGGTCGAAGCGGCGCCATTCATTGGCCCCCGACTCGAAGACCAGTGCCTCGGGAAACGGCAGTGCGCCCTGACCCTTGAGCCAGTAGGCGAACCAGGGAGCCTGGATCTGCTCCCGGAAATACTTCCCGGTGGCGCTGCCGAAATCGATGTTGCCGAGGGTCCGGCCCTCGCCGCGCCATCCGCCGTGATTCCAGGGGCCGGCCACGAAGAAGTTGATGTGGCCGGTGTCGTGCGGTTCCATCGCCGCGTAGAGCAGGGTGGGGCCGGCGAAATCCTCCTGGTCCCACCAGCCGGCGACGGTCAGCGTGGGAACCGTGGGCGCCGTCAGGATTCGCTCCAGCGCCCGCGCCTGCCAGAATCCGTCGTACGCCGGGTGGGCGACGAAGTTGGCCCAGCTGGGCACCCGGCCCTGGAGGATCGAGTCGCCGACGTGCCGCAGCGATCCCAGGCCGAGGTACCAGTCGTAGGTATCGTAGCGACCCACGGGTGGCGGCACCGACTGGTCGTTGGACAGCTCCATCATCGAGGCGTACTCGAATCCGTAGCCGAGACGGAAGGCGCCGTTGTGGAAGAAGTCGTCGCCCATCCAGGTATCGGTCATCGGGGCCTGGGGCGAGACGGCCCTCAGCGCGGGATGCGGGTGCACCGCAGCCATGCCGGCCAGCCAGCCAGGATAGGAGATCCCCAGCACTCCGACCTTGCCGGTGTTGCCCGGGACGTTCTTCACCAGCCAGTCGATCGTGTCCCAGCTGTCGGTGCTCTCGTCCACGCCGCTGGGGTCCCTCGGGTCGTGCAGCGGCCGGTTCATGACGAACTCGCCCTGCGAGGCGTAGCGGCCGCGGATGTCCTGGAAAACGAAGATGTAGCCGTCCCGGGCCAGGTCGCGCAGGTAGGCGCGAAAGTTATTGTCCGCGTGCGCGATTCCGTACGGGGTCCTGAGCATGATGATGGGGAGCGACTCGGTCCGGTCACGGGGGGTGAAGATCCTGGTGTTGAGCCGAATCCCGTCGCGCATCGCGATGGCCAGGGTGGTGTCCGCATAGGCGGGAAGGGAATCCTCCGGCGTCTGTGCCCGCGCCGCCGAGGCGAGCACCAGCAGAAGGCCCGCCCCGCGGATCCCGCGCCGGGTTCCGCGACGATTCGTCATCGGGCGAGGTCCAGTGTCATGTACACATCTCCCCGGGAGTATCCGGAATCGTGTGGCAAGGGAGCGTGGCGGAAGCCGAGCCGCTGGTAGAGCGCGAGTGCCGGTGACAACCGGCTGTTCGAGATCAGCACCAGGCGCCCGGCGCCGGCTTCCCGGGCAAAGGCGATCGCGGCTTCACCCAGCTGGCGGCCGATGCCTCGGCCCTGGGCCGCGGGCGCGACCGCCATCTTGGCCAGCTCCATCTCTCCCGGCGCCGACATGAGGACGGCGCAGGTCCCCAGGACGGAGTCGCCTTCCATCGCAAAGAAGATCTGGCCGCCGGGTGCGACGATGGCGGCGTGCGGATTCTCGAACAGCGCGAGGTCGGGCGGCTCGAGGACGAAATAGCGCTCGATCCACTCCCGGTTCAGCCGCTCGAAATGTGTCGCCAGCGCCGGCCGGAACGGCACGATCGCGATCCCGCTCACCGGACGAATTCGACGGAGGGCGGCGCACTGGCCAGGTCGGGGGGCGCAGCCATCGGCGATGCCGAGGCCCGGTCCGCGCGATCGGGAACATCCTGTCCGGTCCCCCCGGTGAGAAACCAGTCGAGCATGCGGTAGCCGTACTCGGTCAGCACCGACTCGGGATGAAACTGGACGCCCGTGACGGGGAACTTCCGGTGCTGCACCGCCATGATCTCCCCTTCGTCGGACCAGGCGGTGGCCTCCAGTTCCGGTGGCAGGGATTCGGGAGCGATGACCAGCGAGTGATACCGGGTCGCGGTGAAGGGCGAGGGGAGCCCGGTGAAGATTCCGGTCCCCGTGTGCCGGATGCGGGAGGTCTTGCCGTGCATCGGCCGTCTGGCCCGCACGATGGTGCCGCCGTACGCGGCCCCGATGCACTGGTGGCCCAGGCAAACGCCGAGCACCGGTGTGGTGGCGCCGAGGCGGCGCACCAGCTCGGTCGAAATGCCCGCTTCGGCGGGCGAACAGGGGCCAGGCGAAATGATGATGTGCGACGGGGCCAGGCGCTCGGCCTCTTCCGGGGTGAGGGCGTCGTTCCGGAGCACCAGCGGCTCCGCGCCCAGCTCGCGGACATAGCGGGCCAGGTTGTAGACGAAGGAGTCGTAGTTGTCGATGACCAGGATCATCCCAGCGCTTCCATCAGGCCCAGGGCCTTGTCGAGCGTCTCCTGGTACTCCGCCGCCGGGTCGGAGTCCGCGACGATGCCGCCGCCAGCCTGAAAGTAGGCGATGCCCCGCCGGAGGAGGTAGCTCCGGATGACGATGCTGGTATCGAGCGCGCCGTCGAGCCCGAGATACCCGATGGAGCCGCAGTAGGTGGCCCGGCGGGTCGGCTCCAGTTCGGCGATGATCTCCATCGCGCGCACCTTCGGCGCCCCGGTGATCGAGCCGCCCGGAAAGGTGGCGCGCAGCAGGTCGGCGGCGGTCGCGACCCTGTTCGAGGATTCCGGTGACCGTCGAAACCAGGTGGTGCACCGTGGGATGGTGTTCGAGGGCGAACAGCTCGGGCGCCCGCACCGTGCCCGGCCGGCAGACCCGCGACAGGTCGTTGCGCAGCAGGTCGACGATCATGACGTTCTCGGCCCGGTCCTTCTCGCTCTCGGCCAGCGCGAGGCCGAGGGCGGCATCGTGCATCGGTCCGGTGCCGCGCGGCCGGGTGCCCTTGATCGGGCGGGTCTCCACCCCACGGGTCACCGGCTCCGAATCGGAGAAACCGCTCGGGTGAGGCGCTGAGCAGCTCGACATCGTCGAAGGCGAGGTAGGCCGCGAACGGCGCCGGGTTGACCTGCCGCAGCCGCTGGTAGAGTGCGGGAGCCGGTTCGCGCACCTGGCGCCTCGAACCGCTGCGACAGATTGGCCTGGAAGATGTCGCCCGCCAGGATGTACTCCCGGACCCGCGCCACGGCGTCGAGATAGCCCTCGCGGGTGAAGGTGGAGCGGACGCCATGCCGGGCGGCGGCGTCCACGCCTTCGACTGCGTAGGCGGGAGGGCGGGTCGGCGGGAGGGCGGGAGGATCTTCCTGGAGATTCCCGCCCTCCCGCCTTCCCGCCGTCCCTCCCGCAAGCCAGTTCCGCACCTGAGCCGCACGCGCGACTGCCCGCCCTTCCCTCTCCGCCCCCTCCGCAGGCATCCCCGTCGACACCAGCCAGGCCCTGCCGGCCCGGTGATCCCACGCGATGACCCAGTCGTAGAGGCCGAACATCACGTCGGGCACGTCGAGATCGGCGTAGCGCGGGCTGGGCAGGCGCTCGAGGACCCGGCCCCAGTCGTAGCCGATGTACCCCGCGGCTCCCCCCTGGAAGGGAGGGAGCCCGGCACCGTCGCGGTCTCGAACGGGGCCAGGAGCTGCCCGACCGCCGCCAGTGCGTCTCCCTCGCTTGCCGTCCAGGGCCCATCGCCGATCGAGTGCTCGGCCAGTGACGCGGTGCTTCGGACGCGGGCCCAGGGGGCGGCGGTCAGGAAGGAGTATTGTCCGAGATGATCCCGGTCGGTGGCGCTGTCGAGCCAGAGCATCCAGGGGAGGCCGAGCAGGCTCCGCCACGCTGCCTCGGGCGAGGGGGCGGGGAGCAATTCGACCACGGCGGGAGGCGGGGGCATTCCCCGGCTCAGGCCCGATTGCGGCGCGGCACTCGCCGGATGGATCGCTGGGTCAGCTTGACATGTTCGCGCCGGGTGTCATCGGGCGGCGTCAGGTAGCCCCAGTTGAGGGCGCCCTCCTGGCGGTAGGTCTTGCCCAGGGTGATCGCCGTCTTCGCCTTCATCAACTCCCGGCCCAGGTAGAAGGCGTGGCTGGCCTCCGAGACGCCGAGCTGGTCGAAGATCTCCTGCGGGTCGGTGCCCCGGACAAATCGCTCGCTGTTGAGCACCGTGATCGTGTCGCGGTCGGTGAAGATCCTGAAGTTGGGGTCGGTGATCCTGGCCTGGAGGGCCCGCAGCTCCTCGTCGGAGTAGGCGAGGAGCTCCGGGTCCTTGAGGGTGACGAGGCGGTCGTCCAGGCGCTTGGGGACGACCTTGTGGGTCACCGCGTGGTGCATCAGCCGCCGGGCGATGTCGAGCTCGCGGACCGACCCCCGGGCCCAGGGAATGACCTCGGTGGTCAGCACCGCCTTGACCCCGACCTCCTGGCAGATGCCCATCAGGACGGCGTTCACCCCCGTCGAATCGGCGGACGTGAGCTCGGTGATGTTGCCGACGCCCATCATCAGTCGCCGCCTCAGGGTAGCGGCGCCGGGCGGCCGCGTACCGCTCGAGCGAGGCGAGAAAACCGAAGCCGATCGGTTCGACCACCGGGTCGATGAGGTAGCGGATGCGGGCCCGCTCCAGCGCATCGAGCGTGGCGTCGAGGCTTTCGAGCGGCTTCCCGAAATCGGGAATCGCCACCACCCGCGCGTGGCTGCCCTTCAGGTCCTTGATTACGCCGCCGATTCGAGCTGTTCACGCTGAGCACCAGTTCGGCGCCCGCCGCGACCGCCCGGCGGATCTCGCCAGGTTCGAAGGAGTCCACGCTGACCCGCATCCCGCGCTTCACGAGGTCGCGCACCAGGGCACCCAGTTCCGGAAATGGCCGGCCCGGCGTGCAGCCAATGTCGATCAGGTTGGCCCCGCTGGCCCGGAAGTACTCCGCGTCGGCCAGCACCGCTTCGCGCTCCAGCTTGCCGGCGTTGTTGATCTCGGCGATGATCTCGATGTCCCAGGCGCCGTAGTCGGCCGCGGCCGGCTGACCGCCGAAATGCCGCGGGATCTCGCGCAGGTCCTTGGGGCCCCTCTGCACCCGGACGCCGAACTTTTCCGCGATGACCGCCGGGTCCCCCTCGCAGAGGCCCGGGAGCAGGACCAGGTCCGTGCCCGCCGGCACCTCGAGAAAGCGTGCGATCCACGGGGTGGTCATCAGCGCCGCCACCGTGATCCGCATGACGGCGACCTCCGCGGCGAAATCGGGATGCATCTCCGCCAGCACGCGGCGCAGCGCGGGCTCGGCGAGTTTGCCGGTGACGAAGAGGACTCGGCGGGAGGGCGGGAGGGCGGGAGGGCGGGCGGCGCTGTGTGCTTTCCGCCGTTCCGCGACCAGCAGAGAGTCCTTCAGGGCCTTCCCGCGACCGTCAGGGAGTCCTTTAGGGCCGTCCCGCCCCCTCGACGACTTTCTTCTCTCAGCCACTATTTCGGGTCTCCGCCCTTCACCCACTTGTTGGGCGTGCCCGTGAGCGCGCCCCCGGTCGGCCGCCAGAGGGTGGTCTCCTCGATCTTGCGGGCGAGCTCGAAGTCCTTGCCGGTGATGCCGCCGGCGGAGTGGGTGTTGAGCTTCACCCAGACCTTGGCCCACGTCACCGTCAGGTCGGGGTGGTGGTACGCCGCCTCGGCCAGGAACCCGATGGTGTTCACCAGCGCCAGCGTGGTGAGCCAGCCGTCGGTCTTGTACTGGCGCCTGAGCCAGCCGTCCTCGTAGTACCAGCCTGGAAGCGCCTGGAGCTTCGTGGCGATCTCGGCCTCGGAGTAGGTGGGTTCTTTCTCGGACATGGTGTGCCTCCTCTCGAAAGGAGGCGGGAGGGCGGGAAGGCGGGAGGGCGGGAAGCTGTCGCTGTCCCGCCTGTCCGCCCGTCCGCCGGTCCGCCTCACATGACTGTCTCCCCCATTCACCAGGATCATCTGCCCGGTGATGTACCGGGCGGCATCGGACGCGAGGAAGACGGCGGCCCTGGCGACGTCTTCCGGCGTGCCCCAGCGGCCCAGGGGAATCCGCCGCCGGATCCGTTCCTTGAACTCCGTCGCGGCGCTCTCCCCAAAGGCCGTCTCGATCCATCCGGGGCCCAGCACGTTGACCCGCACCCTGGGCGCGGCGCTGCGCGCCAGCGACTTGCTGTAGCTCAGGATGGCGCCGGCCATGGCCGAGAAGAGTTCCGGGTTCTCTCCCTCGAGGCCGGTGAGGGCGCCGTCCCACGACATGTTGATGATCGTGCCGCCGGTTTCCTGCCGCTGCATCAGTTCCGCCGCCGCCCAGGAGGCCATCATCGTGCCCCGCACGTCCACCGCGAGGAGGCGGTCCAGCTTGCCGAGCCGGGACAGCCCGGCGCCCTCTCCCGTCAGGATGTCGGCGCCGGCGTTGTTGATCCAGGCGTCCACCCGGCCAAATTCCGCCGCCGCCGCCGTGGCCAGCCGATCGATGTCCTCCTGCCGGGAGACGTCCACCCGGAGCAGGTGCACCCGGCGACCAAGGCCGCCGATTTCGGCCGCCGTGGACTTTCCCCCGGCTTCGTTCCGGCGAAAGGTGACGACCAGGTCGGCGCCCTCGCGTGCTGCGGCCAGCGCGATGGCGCGGCCGATGCCGCTCGAAGCGCCGGTCACCAAAACAACGCGGCCCGCGAGCGCGAGCGCGCCGTGGGCGTCGGCAGTAGCTTCGGACATGGTGTCAGGGAACATACCGGGGGGCTGGGCCCCCACAAGGGATCGCGCGGCCGCCCTGCTGGTGAGCGTGCGCGACGCCGACGAGGCGCGCGCCGCGCTCGCCGGAGGGGCGGACATCGTGGATGCCAAGGACCCCGGCGCAGGGGCACTGGGCGCACTGCCTTCGGCAACCCTTCGCGCGATTCGCGACGCGCTGCCGGCCGGCACCTCCTGCTCGGTGGCCCTGGGCGATGCCCCTTCGGCCGCAGCCATCACGGCACAGCTCGCGGCCCTCAGGCCCGGCGAGGTGGTCTTCGCCAAGCTGGGGTTCGCCGGCCTCAGGACCGAGTCGGAAGTCCGCTCAGCGCTGGCGCGGGCCGGGGAGGCACTCCGGACCGTGTCGCCCTGCCAGCTGGTCGCTGTCGCCTACGCAGACTGGGAGTCGGCGGGCGCACCATCACCTGCCACGGTTGTGGCGGCGGCGGTGGCCGAGGGAGCCGCCGGTATCCTGCTCGACACTGCGCTCAAGGGTGGCAAGCGGCTGACCGACCTGGTGCCCGCAGGGGCTGTGGCCGCCTTTGTTGCGGCCGCTTCCAGCGCCGGCCTGCTGGTCGCGCTGGCCGGCAGCCTCGGGGAGGCAGAATTCTCCGCCGTGCTGCGGGCCGGCGCCGACGTCGTCGGGGTCCGGGGCGCCGCCTGCGAAGGAGGCCGCAACGGTCGGGTGACCGAGGGGAAGGTGGCCGCCCTTCGCGCCGCGCTGGATCGTGCGGCCGCTACGCTGCCGGCCCGCCCCGGAGCCAATCTGCGGCGGCCGCCACGTCCCCCGGAGCGACCACGCGACACGCCACCCCGGCGGGGAGCGCCCGCCTGAACCACGGATCCACCAGGTCGTCCACCTTTCCACCCACCGCCTTCACCAGCAGCAGCCGTTCCGCCCCCAGCAATCCTGCGAGGCAGGCGGCGAGACTGTCGCTCGTCACCTCCCAGGTATGGGGCAACTCGTCGGCCGCCCGGAGCCAGAGCGACGGGGCCAGGATGGGGACGGCCCCGCGCCGCCGCGCGGCCACCACCCCCGCGCTGTCGCGGACGAGTTCGCTGCCCGGGACCACTGCGCACAGCAGCCCGGCATACTGGTCCATCGCCTGGATCGCCATCCAGTGCGCGGTGCTTGGTGGCAGACCGTGGCGCCGGTCCGCGTCCCGCACCGCGTCGGCAAAGGGTCCCCCGCCCGGAACCACCACCAGCGACGTCTCCGCTGCCAGCCACGCGACATCCCGCCCCACCTGTCGCAGCAGTGCCGGATCGGAGGCCAGCCTGCCCCCGATCTTGACGACTGCCCGGGCGATCCCGCCGCTGTAGTTTCCCGCGATGGAAGTCATTCCCGTTCTCGATCTCCGGCAGGGCAGGGCGGTTCACGCCATCGGCGGAGACCGCTCACGGTACGGGGTGGTGCATTCGGCGCTCGCCCCCGGGGCCCAGGGCGATCCGCTCGTGCTGGCGCGCGCGTTCCGGCTCGCCCTCGGTTCCCGCCGCTGCTACGTGGCCGACCTGGATGCCCTGATGGGCGGATCGCCGCAGCTCGACCTGCTGGCGCGGCTGGCCGATCCGTCGCAGGGCTTCGGCCCGGGGCTCCTGGCGGACGCTGCCGTCAACTCGCCGGCCGATGCCGAGCGGCTGCTCGCGTGCCACGTCTCGGAGGTCGTGGCAGGCCTGGAAACGCTCAGCGGGCCCAGCCAGCTGGCCAGGATCGTGGCCGCCGTGGGTGCCGGGCGAGTGGTCTTCAGCCTCGATCTCCGGGATGGTCGTCCTGTCGCGTCGGCGGACTGGGCGGAGGGCCGCGACCCGGCTGGCATCGCGCGGGCCGCGATCGCCGCCGGGATCGAGACGATCCTGGTGCTCGAGCTCGCGCGGGTCGGGGCCGGCGTGGGTCCGGCCCTCGATGTAGTCGGGTCGGTGCGGGCGGCCGCGCCTCACGTGACACTGCTGGCTGGAGGTGGCGTTCGCGATGCCGCCGACCTCGAGGCGCTGGAGGCGACTGGGTGTGCGCGGGGCGCTGGTCGGCTCTGCGCTCCACCGGGGCGGCCTCCGCGGCTACATCGAGAGCCGGAACGTCGCCGACTGACCGAAGCTCTCCTCCACCTCGATCTGGAGCATCGTGAGATTGGTGACGCCCGTCTGGCGGAGCTCCGTTCGCACCGACTCGGCCAGGTACTGGGCCAGCATTTCGGCGGTGGAGTTCTGGATCGGCAGCAGGGCGCAGTCGCTGCGGGGGAAGATGTAGGTCAATTCGCCGAAATAGTGCACCGCGACCTTCCCGTCCTGTTCCTCCATCTTCAGCTTCGGATTCAGGGTGGGGAGCAGCACCTTGTGGTCGATCGCGTCCACCAGCCGGCGAACCATCTTCTTCAGGATCGAGAAATCGATGACGAAGAGGCACTCGGCGTCGATGCCGCCTTCGACCTCGACCCCGACCCGGTAGTTGTGGCCGTGAAGGGACTCGCACTGGTGGCCCCGGAAGGTGATGAAGTGGGCCGAGGAGAAGACCAGGTAGTCCTTGCTGACGGAAACCTTGAAGACATTCTGCACGAGCGGATCCTTCTCAGATCAGGCGAGGCCGTCTTCGAGGTGCAGGGCGAACAGCCCCGCCGCCACGAGATCGGCGGTGGTCCCGGGATTGTGTGAATTCTGGGGGTCGCGGAGGCGCGCGTCAAACTCCGCGAGGAGGACGCGCCCCGCCGGCTGCCGGACCCCGCCGGCTTCGAGCACCGCCGCGGCGCCGCGGCGCACCTCCTCCGCCGCGGCGGGCCCGAGCTTCCGCTCGATCAGGGTATCGGGCACCCGCGCCAGCAGCGTGAGGAAGGTTTCGACCGCGGCCTCCGCCCAGTCGAGGCCGGCCCCCCTGGCCTGCCGCAGGGTCGGGAGGGTCATCTCGAACGTGGTGGAGAAGCCGCTCACGTACTCCGCGGCGACCTGGTCCCGGCCCCGGGCCAGCTCCATCGCCTCGAGCAGGGTGATCGTAGGGCGTCCGCCGAGGTCGGCGGTCGGGACGGTGCCGAGGCCCCCGGGCCGGGCCAGCCGGATCGCCTCGTAGACCGCGGCCGCGTCGGCCACCGTGGTGGCCGCGAGCTCCGCCCGCACCCCGTCCCTGAGCGATGGGGCGCCCCGGAGCGCCGCCCGTGCCAGCGGAACGAATAACAGGATGATGCCGAGATTGGTGTTCGCCGCGGTGCGGCGGCGCGTCGCCTCGACCGCGAGCCGCACCGCCTGGCCCAGCGGGACCTGGTCGCGCGCGGGCCAGCACCGGCCCGATGGCCAGCGCGCTGGCCACGAAATCCTCGAACCGCATGTCGCGGAAGGGACGTCCGGGGGAGACGTTGCCCGGCTTGGGTGCCGCCGCCTCCACCAGGCAGGCGAACTGGGCAGCGAAAGCGAGGTCGTCCGGCGTCATCGGGCCAGAAGCTGCCCGACGACCGCGGCGGCCACGTCGATCCCGGTCGCGCGCTGCAGCCCCTCCCAGCCGGGAATGCCATTCACCTCCAGGACGTACACCGTCCCGTCCTGGGCCGGCAACAGGTCCACGCCGGCGTACTCCGCCCCCACCGACTCGGCCGCGCGGATGGCCAGGTCGGCCCAGGCGGCCGGCAGCGCGAAGGGACGCACCGAACCGCCGCGGGAGAAGTTGGTACGCCAGCCAGGCGCACTCCGCTCGATGGCGCCGAGGACCTTGCCGCCGACCACGAAGACGCGGATGTCGCGGCCCGCGTGGGGGATGAATCGCTGCAGGTAGTAGACCCCGCGGACGGTCTCCACCACCCGGAAGACCCGCCAGGCCATGTCCTCGTCGCTCACCCGCGACATGCCCAGCCCCATCGATCCGAAGATCGGCTTGACGACCACGTCGCCCATGGCGCGGAAGACTTCGAACGCGTCGTCCGCCCGTTCGCAGGCGACGGTCTCGGGCGTCGGCAGGCCGGCGCGCTCGAGGATGGCGGAGGTCCACGCCTTGTCCACCGTCCGCTCGATGGCGTGCGCGGTGTTCATGAGCCGCACCCCGTCCTCCTCCAGCCGGTGCAGGGTGTCCACCCGGTAGATGATCTGTTCCAGCGAGCCGCCGGGAATGATGCGTGCGAGCACCGCGCGGGCCGAGCGGAGCAGGTGGTCGCCGTTGGTGACCCCGCTCGCGGCGCCCATCCGCCCGATGTTGGCCTCCCAGGGGAGCAGAAGCGGCTCGAGCCCGCGCGCGCTGATCGCGCGCACGAGCTCGTCGGTATGCCAGCCGGTCTCCGATGCGAGAACGACGACGTGCACCGAGGACGTCAGGGCTTCGACGTCAGGTGCCCCACCAGGGCGACCAGCCCTCCGGTGGCGAACTTCGGCAGATCGTCACCCACGGCCTTGAAGGCCGGGGTCGCGGTGCCGGTCTTGAGCGCCGCGGCATTGGTGAAGTACAGCTTGGCCTGGCGATAGAAGGCCGGCGGCGTCGAGCCGTCGAGGTTGGTTGCGAACTTGGTCAGCTCGGCCCGCACGAACCCGATCTGCGGCGCGCCCGCGACCACGAGCGGAACGTGGGTGGCGGCATAGTACGACTCGAACGCCGCCGGATCGGTCGGCGTCTTGTAGATCACGGTGACGAAGGCGGTGGTGTCGCCGCTCAGCAGGGCGGACTGGTCGCTGGTCAGCTCGCCGACCATGGCCAGCAGGCCCCCGGTGGCGAACTTCGGCAGGTCGTCACCGATGGCCTTGAAGCCGGGCGTGGCGATGCCCCGCTTGAGGTCGTCCATCGAGTTGAACCAGAGCACCGCCTGCCGGTACTCCGTCGGCGGCTTGCCGTCGAGCGTGGCGTCGAACTTGGTCAGCTCCGCGGCCACGAAGCCCACCTCGGCCTGGTTGGCGCCCACCAGCGGCACGTGGGTGGCCCAGTAGTACTTCTCGAACGCCGCCGGACTCTTCGGCTGGTGGTAGATCACCGTGACGAATGCCATCGCCGGGGGCGGCGGCGGCGGCGCCGCGGCGGTGGTGTCCGCAGCCGGCTTGGCGGCCGGCTTGGAGCAGGCCGCCGCGGCGAGGAGCAGGGCGGGGAACAGGAGACGGCGCATGGTCTGACCTTTCAGGGGTAGAGGGAACACCGGCGCTTATGCTACGCAGGATACAGCGATTGCCGCAGGACTTCGGCGTTGACCCTGCCCGCGTGGAACGTCCGGCCCGTCCTGGCGCTGGTGAGCCAGACCTCGGCCGGGCTGAAGAGCAGCGGGTCGATCTTGTAGAAATCCTTGTCGTATCGCTCGAAGATCTCGTAGAACGGGCGTGCCGTAGTCCTTCGAGGCGCTGGCCGGCAGCTTCGCCGCGAGATCCGCGAGTTCGGTATCGCTCGGCCGCGAGAGTGTAATGCGCCTGGCCACCGTACAGGATGCAGTCGTTGGTGCGCCCGATGCCGCGCAGGTCGTTCTTGGCCACGGTCGCGATCGGGGCGGTACCGATGCCGCTGATCACCTTCGACACGTCGAACCCGAGCGTTTCCATCTTGTGCAGGCCGGTCTCCAGGATGCGGGCCGAGATCTGCGTGCCACCGGCCAGACTCGCGGTGGGGGCGATGACGAAGGTCAGCTGGGCGGGGGAGAGGTTGGCCTTCCTGGCGACGTACTGGGCCACGACGTCAGTCGGCAGGTCGCGGCCCTCCAGCACCAGCACGCCGCAGGTCGCCTCCTCCGCGTAGTGCAGCTTCTCGAACAACTCCTTCTCGACCCGCGCATGGGCCCGGAGGGGGCCCGATCCCATCGCGAAGTACTTGTCCACCTGGATCGCCCAGCCGGCGTACTGGGACGCCATGCAGGAAACGGCGGGATGGTCCGTGGACACCTGCACGCCGGGCCAGTTCTCTCCGCCGAGGTGGAGCGAGGCATACCCGACCTCCCCAAGGCCCCCCATGCAGATCTCGCTCATCAGCAGGCCGGCGTGGAGGCCGCCGCTCACCGCCACACCGGCGTCGATGACGGTGGCGCCGGAGGCGAGGGTCTGGCTTGCGATGCGCAGGCCGGCGGCATCCTCGACCATGGCGTCCGCGATCTCGCGGGCGCGTTCATTCATCGTCAGGCTGGTCATCGGTGCGTCCATGCAGGGATCCCGCGGGATGGGTCCGGGCGGCCCGGACCCTGCCGGGGGCGAGAAGATAAGCGGAATCCGGCGCTCCGGCAAAGCTGTATCCGCAGATTACGCAGATTACGCAGATTACACAGATTCCGCCGATTGCGCGGATCATGCGGAAGGCACGACCAAACGATCAATCTGCGCAATCTGTGAAATCTGCGGATGCGGATCAGGCCCGGACCAGGATCTCTCCCCGCCCGCCGTTGGCGACGTCGCCCATGAACCGGCGGACCCGCAGGCCGACATCGGGAAGCTTGGCGTACTTGCTGGGCAACGTGCGCCAGGAGCGCACCAGCAGCATCGAGGAAGTTGAGCGGGTACTCGCCGCAGTCGTTGAAGGTCGGCGGGCAGAGGACTCGAGGCTCGCTGCAGCAGGAGCGTCCCCCGCCGCATCCCGAGCCCTGGCAGTTTCCCGACGCTGCCCCAGACCGCGATCGTGCCGGCCACCATGCGGGTGGCACAGTAGTCGCCGGCGTTCCCCTCGATCAGCACCATTCCCCGGCGCATGCGGTCCCCCAGACGGTCCCCGGTGTCGCCATCGATCAGGATCAGGCCGCCCTGCATGCCGTGTTGCTCGCCCGGCCTCGCGGCGGCCAGGAAGTCCCCGGTACTGCCATAGACGTGAATCCGCCCGCCGCGCATTCCCGTCGCCGCGTAGGCCCCGACGTTGCCGCGGACCACGAGGCTCCCGCCGCTCATCCCGGCGCCGAGGTAGGCGCCCACGTCGCCCCGCACGACGATCCGGCCGTGGCTCATCCCGGCGCCGATGCCGTCCAGCCGATCGCACGAGTCGCGAATCTCGAGTTCGGAGGCGAAGGTGCCGGAGATCGAGAAGAGGCTGTCCAGCCGGACCTTGCGATTGCCGGTGGGGAGCTCGAGCGCAGCCACGTCCTCGAGGGCCCGCCCCTTGAGGTGGCCCGTGGTCAGCGGCGAGAGATCCACCCGCTGGGCAGGGGGTTCCTTCAGGGTCAGGCAGAGCGTAGTCATGCGATGGCGGACTCCATGACTCAGGCCGGCGTCTCGAGCAGCAGGATTTCGCCCCGGTTCAGCTCGACCGAGTCCCCGCACCAGCGCTGGTAGCTCCCGGTCAATTCCGCGTCGCTGACGGGCAGGCCGAGGGTCCGGAGGTGCGCGAGGTAGAGGCGCAGGAAGACGGGCCGGAAGGCGGAGGCGTAGCTGAAGGTAGGGAGCATTTCGACCGGGTGCATGCCGACGATCGTGCCGCGCTTCATCCCGGCCCCGGTCCGCGCCCCCATCCGCCCGAACACGACCACCGTGCCGGCCAGCATGTTCACGCCGGTGAAGTCGCCGGTGTCGCCGCCGATGGCGACCAGTCCGCGTCGCATGCCGCCGCCCACCTCGTTGCCGGCGCTGCCGAACACCAGGATCTCGCCGCCCTGGAGTCCGGCCGGGCTGCCCCGCGAGGCGCTGCCCACCAGGTGGCCGGCATTGCCCTTGACGATGATCCGGCCGCCGGTCATCTCCGGCCCCACCCAGTCGCCCGCGTTGCCCTCGACGACGATCTCGCCGCCGCTCATCCCCGCACCGAGGTGCATCCCGACGGAACCGTGCACCGCGATGCGGCCCCCGGTCATGCCGGCGCCGATCAGCTTCACCCACGAGAGATCGCCGGTGAGACTGATTTCGCCGTTGGCCGAGCCCGAGATCGTGAAGAACTCGCCCAGCTCCGCCGAGAGGTTGCCGTGCACTACCACGAGCTTGGCCGCGTCGAGCGCGGAGAGGCCCGCGAGCCGGGTGGGGCTCAGCACCTCCGCCTCCAGAGGAACCGCGGGAGCTGTGTGGAGCGTGATGTCGAGGCTCATGAGGCCCTCGCATTGCGCGGCGACCGGGCCGTCATGCCGGGGCCCCGTTCAGGAGCGAGTGCAGGCGGATCTGGTACTGGCCCAGCCCGCCGCCGTAATTTCCGGCCGAGATCTTGAGGGCGCCGGCCTCCGCCGCGGCGTGGATGCCCCGGCGCATGGCGGTCTCGACCGCCGGGAGGTCGAGGCCGTCGATCACGATTTCGAGCACGCTGCCCATCTCCGCCCCTACCTGGGTCGCGGGGGCCACGGCGCGCAGGGTGGGACAGAAGGCGTCATTGGTGGAGGCGTGGAGGAACTTGTACCGCGAGGAGGGCTTGCTGCCGCTGCGGACCACGCCGCCGGGAAAGGGGAAGATCGCCCCGGGCGTTCCGCGCATGGCCGTGATCGCCGCTCCCGCCGCCCGGAGGGTGGCCGACTGGTCCCGGCCCAGGATCAGGATGTTGCCGCCGCCCACCGCCGGCTGGATGCCGAACCGGTCGTCGACCACGAACTCGCCATCCATCACCGGGATCCGCCACACCCGCCGTCCCGCCAGCAGCTTGGAGATCTGGTACCGGTCGCCGAAGAATCGCAGCTGACTGCCGACCTGCACCTTCGGTTCCTTCGCCAGGCCGTCGTAGCAGGCGGTGCTGGGGCAGGTCATGATGCACTGCCCGACCCGTTCGACCAGCCGCTTGCCGACCCCTTCCTCGTTCATCGCGAAGAGCAGGACGCTGACGCCGGGGCGGCCGTCAGGGGTCTGGGTCGGCGGCAGAGCCGCCTCGACGCCCGCCTCGCACTTGCAGCCGATGATCGAGGTCGCGAAGCCGGTCACCGACTGCGCCGCCGCCATCGCCCAGGCGTCGGTGTCGGCGGTGATCACCAGGCGCGCCGCCCACATCGCGAAGGCTTCGGCGAAGGTGTCGTCGACCTCGGTCTCGTGTATGCGCATCGTGGCCCTGGGCTAGGTGCCCGGAGACGAAACGGCGTCCGCCGGCTGATGCGCCGTCGGGATGACCTGGTGGTGGTGCAGGTAGTGAATGTCCACGGGGTAATTCGCGAACTGGATGGTGTAGAAATCCTCGAAGAACGGCTGGATGACCTGCTCGATGCCGGAATCGTAGTCCGGCGCGACGTGCAGGAACCGGCCCTCGGGCGAGGCGCGGAACTCGTGATCCTCGATGACCGGCTGCCCGTCCTTGATCACGTATCGCGGGGTCGAGAACATCTTCTCCTTGTCCGCGTCTTCCTCGTAGATCGTGATGTCGGCATCGGCGCCGACTCCGAGGTGCCCCTTGGAGGTGAGCCCGAGCAGCCGCGCCGGGCCGGCGCGGGTGATGATGGCGATCTCGTACAGCGAGTACTCTCGTGCCTGGCACTCCCGGAGGCCGCAGTTGTCGAGGGCCTTCTGGTTCACCTTGGCCATCTCCTCCTTGCGGAACTCGCGATCCATGAGGAGGCGGATGAGCTTGGGATAGCTCATGAACGACCCGCCGTTGGGATGGTCGGTCGAGAACACCATGCGCCAGGGGTCCTCCGACCGCAGGAACAGCTCCAGACCGATCGCCCACTGCAGGGCATTGGTGTAGACCTTGTCCTGGTAGGTGAACGGCAGAATCCCGCAGCCGCTCTCGTTCTCGATGTCGGCGTTGGTCCACTTGGCGCTGCCGAACTGCCGCAGCATGTAAGCCAGCGGGGCGTCCGCGGTCATGCTGGTGGAGCGCCCGAACATCACGGCGCCGACGTCCGCGCTGATGTTGGGGTGCGTGTTGACGAACTCCGCGATTTCCGCGGCCTTGGAGGTCGGATTGTCGGTGGTCTTCCCGGCCACCGAGCCGTAGCTGTGAAACTGGATGTGGGTGATGTGCGCCCGGCGGCCGCCGGCGATGCGCATGGTCTCGAGCGTGGTGGTGTAGTTGCCCGAGTGGCCCAGGTTGTTGCAGTGGATGTGCACCGGGTGGGGCAGCCCCAGGTCGTTGCCGGCCTCGATGAAGGCGTCGATCACCTTGCGCGGGGTGAGGTCGAAGGGGCCGATCTTCTGGTCGAGCGTCGTGATGTTGGCATTGCGCTCGCCCTTCCACATCTCGTCCACGCCGGGGTTGACCAGCTTGGGGGCGTAGGCCTTGGTGGCGCTGATCCACCAGGCGAGCGCCTGGCGGAACTCCTCGATTCGCCCCTCCTGGAGCAGGCGAAACAACAGCACGTTGTTGCCGACCAGAACGAAGAATCCCTTGTCGATGACCGGAGTGTCCTGGAGCTCCTCCAGCGTGCTGCGCACGCCGATCGGCGCCACCGCGGCTTCCATGGCCGCGGTGTAGCCGAGGGCGGCATAGCGGTAGCCGGTAGTAAACGTGGAGGGGACGGAGCCGCCGGTGCCGGAGCGCGAAATGCGGGTGCGCAGGTGCACGTCGCGCCGGTGGTCTTCCGGCTGCAGCTTTCTCGCCATGTTCACCTTGGAACCGGCGATATGGCAGTGGATGTCGACGCCTCCGGGCATCACCACCATGCCCCGGGCATCGATGGTCTTCGTGCCCGGGGGTACGGTGGCGGCGATTCTGCCGTCCTGGATGCAGATGTCCTGCACCACGCCGTCCAGGCCGTTGGCGGGGTCGTACACCCTGCCGTTGACGATGCGCAGCGTCGATGCCAAGGGGGTTGACCTCCGAGGGGGCGTGCTACGAGGCGTGGGCGGCGAGCATGGCCCCGGCCGGAAGCCGGTTGCCGCCGAGCAGGGTCCGCACCCGTTCACGGATCGCCCGGAGAATCTGCTCGTCGCTCGGGTAGGGCGACTCGAAGGCCGGGCGCAGCGAGATCGGCACGTTGTCCATGCGGTAGACGGTGCCAGGCACGTTGATGCCGTAGGTCGCCGTGGTGAACGCCACCCGGGCCAGCTTGCTGGTGACGCTGGTCTTGGGGTCGAGGGTGATGACCGGAATGCGCTTGAGGTGCTCGATGGCCGGCTTGGAGAAGTTCGACGCGGGGTCGCTGGCGATGATCATCGCGGCATCGGCTTCGCCCCGCGCCAGCAGGTCCGCCGTGGTCCACTCGCCGGGATTGAAGCGGGGATAGCCCCGGCTGAAGTTGACGCCGAACGGGTAGCCCGTCTGCCAGGAGACGACGTTGTCGGCGCCCGTCACATTGCCGTGGCCGCGGACCGGGGCCGCCACGAAGTGGGTGAACGCGTTGAGGTCGGTGGCCAGCGCCAGCAGCGCCCCGGCGTTGAAGTGCCGGCCCCGGGTCATGGTGAGGCCCATCCCGAAGAGCAGCGCGCCGAAGTTGCATGCCTTCATCCGGGCGACCAGGTCCTCCAGAACGGTGAGCGAGATTCCCGTCCGCTGCTCGATCGAGGGGTCCACCTTGCGGCCCTTCACCAGGGCCCGGAGCGCCCACAGGACCTCGAAGTCGGTGCCCGGCTTGACCTGGAGGAAGATATCCGCCACCGGCGTGCTGGCAGTCCTCCGGACGTCGACCAGCACCACCGTGCGGTCCTTCTTGCCGTTGGGCGTGTACATCCCCTTCGGCGTCACCGCGTAGCGGGTGAACAGTCGCGGGTGCGCCTCGGCGGGATTGCCGCCCCAGAAGATGACCAGGTCCGCCCGGTTCTTGATCTCACCCAGGGAGGCGGTGCTCTCCCCGAGGTTCTGGAAGGCCATCCCCGTCGGGCCGTGGCAAACGGAGGTGGTGGTGTCGACGTTGCCGCCGATCATGTCGCCGATCGACACCGCCACCCGCTGGGCCTCGCAGGTGGTGTCGGACAGGCCGTAGATGACCGGGTAGCGCGCTTCGGCCAGGATCTTCGCCGCCTCCTCGACCCCTTCCTCGGTCGTCGCCTCCTTCCCGCCGATCAGGGCGAAGGGACGCTCCTCGATGCCGTGCTCCTCGAACCATGCCTTGCCGAGGACGCAGGCGTTCTGGGACTTGGTGATCTTGTGCTGCGCGATGTCCACGGTCAGCGTGATGTCGTCGCAGACGCAGCCACAGAAAGTGCAAGTGGCGTCCGCCACCGTGCGGGTGTTGTCGTCGCTCATCGCTCTCATCCTCCCGGGGCCTCATCGGGCCCCACCGGCTCGACTTCGACCTGCAGATTCTTCGAAATGGGCATCCCGCTCCCCGCGGTGTCGCCCGCCATGAGCTGACTGGACGCGGGGCCGTACGCCATGAACAGGAGCCCCTTCGGCAGGTCTTTGGTCTCACGGCCCTTGCAGCGCAGGATCGACTCGCCGGACGGGGTGCGCAGCCGCACCCTGCTGTCGGCCTTGAGCCCCAGGCGCGCCATGTCCTCGACGTTCATCTCCACGATGGTCGACACGTCGAGGTACTCCGCCCCCAGCTTGCCTTCGCAGAGCGCGGTACCCTGGCGCTTGGAGCGCCCGCCGATCAGTGTCATGATTTCAGCCATGGGACCCCATTCGAAGGAATGCACCATCCCTGTACTATAGTGCCTGAGGCGGCCGGACAAGAGGTCGCGTCGTCACTCGGCTCCCGGCACGGGCGGGTCAGGCCATGATTTCGTGCAGCCGGAAGTGGTACTTGCCCAGCTTTCCGCCATAGTCCCCCGCACTCACCCGCCGGATGCCGTTGGCGGCGCCCAGGGCGACCACCGCGTCGATGCCGACCCGCATCGCCGAGGCGACGGCCGCCGGGGTCAGCCCGTCGATCACGATCTCGAGCACCGCCCCGATGTCGGGCGTCAATTGCGTGGCAGTGACCCCGCGGATCGTGGGGCAGAACGCGTCATTGGTCGAGGCACGGAGGGCTGCATACTTGGAGCCCACCTTGGAGCCGGACCGGACGACGCCGCCGGGGAAGGGCATGATGACGTCCCGCACCTGGCGCATGGCGGCCACCGCCGCCTCGCAGGCCCTGAGCGCCTGCTCCTGGGATTCCGCCAGGACCAGGAAGTTGCCGCCCCCGACGCCGCCGACCATCTCGGTCGTGTCCTGGATCAGGAAATCCCCGTCCATCACCGGAATGCGCCAGTACCGGTGGCCCCCGATCAGCTTCGAGGTCTGGAACCCGTCGCCGAAGTAGCGCAGGTGCTTGCCGAGCGGCATCGGCTCTCCCTGCTGCGCGCCGGCGATAGACGGCGCTGGTCGGCGAGGTCAGGACGCACTGCCCGACCCGCCGCTCCAGCTGCTTGCCGAGCTCCTTGCCCGAGGTGGCGAACATCAGCACCGAGAGGCCCGGCCGCCCGTCGGGCGTCTCCGCCCGGCCCAGCTCGCGCTCGATGCCCGGCCTCGCAGCCGCAGGCGATCACCGAGGTGGCGAAGCCCGTCGCGGCATTCGCCGCGTGATAGGCCCACTCCAGGTTGTGGGCGGTGATCAGGATCCGGGTGGCCTTCATCCCGAAGGCCTCCGCGAACGCGTCGTCGATCGTCGACGCCGTTGAGATTCATGGGGCTCAGCGCCGGCAGGGGTGAGTGACGACGTCCGCCCCGTGTCCGAAGGCGTGCATCTCGTCGGGCGTGATCCGCAGGTGGTCGGCCCGCATGGTCTGGTACCGCTCGAAGTAGTCCTTGAGCCGGCGCTCGATGCCGTGGTCGTACTCCGGCTGCACCCGGTGGGTAGCGGCCCCAGGTCACCCGGACCACCTTGCCGTCGCGCACCACGATCTCGCCGTCCTTGAAGACGTACTCGGGGACGGAGAACATCCGCTCCCGGTCGGGGTGATCCCGGTAGACGGTGATGTCGGCCACCGCGCCCGGGCCCAGGTGGCCGAGGTCACGAAGGCCCAGCAGCCGCGCCGGCGCGGCCCTGGTCAGGATCGCGATCTCGTACAGCGAGTACTCGCGGTCGATGCTGCCCACCGTGGTGAGCGCCTGCGCCTCGGGGTTGATCAGCGCCAGCCGCTCGTTGCGGAAGGTGCGGTCCATCAGCAGCCGGATCAGGTGCGGGTAGGTGGTGAACGGGGCGCCGTTGGGGTGATCGGTCGTGAGGAACACCCGCCACGGATCGTTGACCAGGAGGAAGATCTCCAGCCCGACCGCCCACTGCAGCGCGTTGACGAAGGAATGGTCCCGGTACTTGAACGGCACGACCCCGCAGCCGGCGTCGCACTCGATGTCCATCACCACATACTTCTTCGGGTGGGCGAGCCCGGAGTTCCGGTACTGGGCCATGCTGTCGCCCGAGGCGGTGACGGTCTGCCCGAACAGGATCTGGCCCACGTCGCAGCTGGCGTTGGGGGTGGTGTTGATCGCCTCGGCCACCCGCGCCGCCGCCGAGGAGAACTTGCGGTCTCCCTCGGTGCCGTAGCTGTGGAACTGGATGTGGGTCAGGTGGACCGGCAGGCCCTCGGAGGCGCGGATGGTGCCCAGCGTCGTGTCCACGTTGCCCGCCAGGCCGAGGTTGCTGCTGTGCACGTGGAGCGGATGGGGCACGCCCAGCTCGTGCACCGCCCGGCTCAGCACGCGGAGGATGTCCCGCGGGGTGACACCGTAGAACGGAATGCTTCTCGTCCAGGTCCATCTTCCGCTGGTTGAACTTGAAGGCGGAGATGCCGCCCGGATTGACCACCTTGATGCCGATGCAGTGGGTCGCGTGCAGGGTCCAGGCGACGTAGTCGTTGATCAGCTTCTGGTCCGAGCCCGCGGCCATCAGGCGGAGCAGGAAGTCGTCGCTGCCCAGCATGACGTATCCGCCCTTGTCCACGATCGGCGTGTCGCCCATCTCGAGATGGGCCTGGCGGGCGTTGACCGGCAGGATCGCCGGCTCGAAGCAGGCGGTGTAGCCCATCTCCGCGTAGCGGTATCCTGTGGCGAAGGTGCCGGGTGCCGCGTGCCCCGAGGAGGCGCGGGTCAGGTCGGTGCGGGTCACCGGATCGGCGCGATGGTCCTCGGGCAGCATCGCGCGGGCGATGTTGAGCTTTCCGCCGCCGATGTGGGTGTGCATGTCGATGGCACCGGCCATGACCACCCGGCCGGCCAGGTCGTAGTCGTGGTCGATCGGTTCATCGGAGGCCGGGGTGGCGACGATCCGCCCGTCGCGCAGATACAGATCGCGGATCTCGCCGTCCACGCCGTTGGCGGGATCGTAGATCCGGCCGCCCTTGAGCCTGACCAGCATCGGGCTAGGCCCTCCCGATCGCGGCGTCGATCGCGTCGAGCGCCTGGGCCACGCTGGGGAGCGCGGAGCGCCGCAGCCCCGCCAGGGGGAGCGCCACGACCCGGTCGCTGCGGAACAGATGGCCGGGATGGTCGATTCCCGGAATGCCGACCGGGATGAAGACCTCCGGCTCGCGGTCGCAGGCCATGCCGGTGCGGCCGAGCACGATCGTGGGAATCGCCGTCGTGGGAGGAATCCGGGCCGCATTCAGGCTGGAGATCCAGAGCAGCGCGTCGGCTTCGCCGCGCGCCAGGAGGCGCGCGGTCGAGTAGTGGTAGCCGTCGTGCTCCGGGATGCCCTGCCCGAACGAAGTGCGCGAGCCGAAGCCCGTCTGCCAGAGATGGACCGCGTCCGCCGTCATGTCGCCGTCGCTGCCGCCCAGCGGCAGGCCGGCGAACCGGCCCTCGCGGTTGAGATCCTTGATCAGCTCGCACAGCGACTGGATCGTCAATTCCGCGTGGGGAAAGTCGAAGTCGCGCGCTACCCAGGCCAGCACTCCGTAGCGGGCCGCCTTCATCCGTTCCGCCAGCGCCTTCCAGGTGGCGCGCGGCAGGCCAGCCGCTTCCTCCGCGTCCACCGGTCGCTCGGCCAGCAGCGCCCGCAGCAGTCCCACGGCCTCGGCCAGCCGGGTGACGTCACAGGGGATCACCGTCGCCGCGAGGCCCGCCAGGGTGATGCCGGCCGCCGGGCCGGGGCCCAGGAAGATGACCTCGCAGGCGCGGCCATCGCCGAACAGCGTCTCCCGGTTGGCGACGCAACGCTCGAAGAAGCGCGGAAACCGGCTCAGCACGTCTCCGCCCGCCACGATCAGCAGGTCGGCCCGATTGCGCACTTCGGAGAGCGTGGTCGTGATCCAGCCGCTGTCCTGGAGCACCATCACGTTGCGCAGGAAGGCGGCCGAGTTCATGTGATCGAGCACGCCGCCGAGGCGGTCGGCCAGTCGGCCCGCGGCGCGCGCTCCCTCGACGTCGGTCGCCAGTCCCGCGATCAGCGGAATCCGCGCCGCGCGCAGCAGCCGCGCCGCCGCTGCCGCCGCCTCCGGCAGGGTTGCCGGGCGGCCGCCGATACGGGCCGTGGCGCCGGCGCCGTCGCCGGCGTCCCTGAATGCGGCGGCGGCGAGGGCGCACCCGTTCGCCTTCACCGTGAGGCGGCCGGAATCGGCGCCGATGACGAGATCGTCGCAGACCAGCCCGCAGAACGGGCAGGCCACATCGGAAAGGTCGTCGGGGCGTGGGGATGCGGACATGGTCAACGGAACATTATACCCGCTAAGATGAAGTAATGGATGTGGAACAGCATGCCGACTGAATCGGGTCCGATGCTCGTGGCGGGTGTGACCGGGCGGGCGCTCGCCGCCTCCGCCGCGCGCGGCGGGCGTCGGGTCGTGGTACTCGACTACTTCGCCGACCGCGATACTTGCACGCTGGCCTCCGCCTGCCGCTCCGTCGTGTCGCCGCGGGGGCTCCGCTTCGACCGCCGCCGGCTGCTGGCGGCCGCCGCGGAACTCGCCCCTCCCGGCCGCTCGGCTGGCCTGGTCTACGGCTCCGGGTTCGAGGGTCGCGTCGCGCTGCTCTCCCGGCTGGCGGCCGGGCGGCGGCTCTTCGGTAATCGGCCCGAGGTAATCGCCGAGGTGAGGGACCCGATGCGGTTCTTCCCCCTGCTCGATCGGCTCGGCATCGGGCATCCCGAAGTGCGCTTGCTGCCGCCCACCGATCCGCGTGGCTGGCTGGTCAAGCAACCCGGTGGCGCCGGCGGCGTGCACGTCCTCCCGGCCGATCGCCCGCACCCCCGAGCGGGCATGTACTACCAGCGGCTGCAGCCGGGCCGCGCGTGCTCGGCGCTGTTTCTGGCGGATGGACACCGTGCCCGCATCCTGGGATTCAACGAGCAGTGGCAGAGCGGGGCCCGGGAGGGTCTGCCGTACCTGTACGGCGGCGCAGTCGGACAAATCTCCCTGCCGCTGGTAGTGGAAGCCGATCTCCGGACCCGCCTCGATACCCTGGTGGCTGCCGTCGGACTCGTCGGCCTGAATGGCATCGACTTCCTCCTCCACGAGGACACCTGGTCGGCCCTCGAGGTCAACCCGCGCCCCACGGCCACGATGGAGCTGTACGACGCGGACTACGATCGCGGACTGTTCGAGGCCCATCTTCGCGCCTGCGAGGGCGAGCTGCCGGCCCGGTCGGCGCCCGCTCGTGCCGCGAGGGCCAGCACCATCGTGCACGCCGCGCACTCCTGGCAGGTGCCCGACGGCCTCGACTTCCCGGCGTGGTGTCACGACATCCCCCAGCCCGGCACCCGGATGGCTCCCGGCGAGCCGATCTGCACCGTGCAGGCCGAGGGTCGCGACGCCCCCGAAGCCATGGCGCTGGTCCGGGAGCGGGAACGCGCCACCGGGCGGATGATCCTCGAGGCGGCGGCCCATGCGGTGACCGCGTGAGGGTCTTCGTCTACGAGCACGTGACCGGTGGAGGGATGGCTGGCGCGCCATTTCCCTCTGGCCTGGTCCACGAGGGGGAGTTGATGCTCCGGACCCTGATCGGCGACTTGGCCGCATGTCCCGGAGTCGACCTGCTTTGCAGCCGGGACGAGCGGTTGCCGCCGATTCCCGGGATCGAATCGATCAAGGTGGGCAGTGGCGACGATCCATTCGCCGCCTTTGCGCGGGGCGCTGCCCATGCCGATGCTGTCTGGCCCACCGCCCCGGAAACCGGCCGCGCCCTCGAGCTCCTCGCCATGCAGGTCGAATCACTCGGCAAGACACTGCTCGGCTGCCGGCCGGCCGCCGTGCGCATCGCGGCGAGCAAGTGCCGGACCGCGGAGACGCTCGCGGCGGCGGGGATTCCGGCGGTGCCAACTGTGACGGCCGATGCGGCGATGCCGACCTGGTCCGGCCGCTGGGTCACCAAGCCGGATGACGGGGCCGGCGCCGAGGATACGCTGATCGCGGACGACGGGCCGACTGCATCCGCACGGGTTCGCGCCGATCCCGGCTGCCTGGTGGTGCAGCCCTGGCTCGAGGGCCCGTCGATCAGCCTCTCGATGCTCTGCGTGGACGGGGAGAGTCTCCTGCTCAGCTGCAACCGGCAACGGCTCCGGATCTCGGACGGGCGGGTGACGCTGGCGGGCCTCGAGGTCAATGCCGGGATCGAGGGTGCCGCCGCCCTTGCCCACCTTGCTGGCCGGATCGCCAAGGCGATTCCCGGACTCTGGGGCTACGTCGGCGTTGACCTCGTCCTGACCGAACACGGCCCGGTAGTCCTGGAGGTCAACCCCCGCCTGACCACGTCGTACTGTGGACTGGGGCGCGCGCTCGGGATCAACGTGGCCGCCATGGTGCTCGACCTGCTCGTGCCCGGCGCTTCGGACCGCTGGCGGAGGCCCGCCGCAGGATCGGCGATTGAACTCGACCTGGAGGCCTGCGCTGCGGGATGACGCGATGATTGGCTGGGACCTGGGCGGCGCCCACCTCAAGGCGGCGCGACTCGATGAGTCGGGGCGCGTGCTCGAGGTGGTCCAGGTCGCCTGCCGCCTCTGGGAGGGGTTGCACCACTTCCACTCGGCGGTCGATGAAATCAGCCAGGCGCTCGGCGCTGCCCCCTTCCACGCCGTGACCATGACCGGCGAAATGGTCGACTTCTTCCCCAACCGGACAGAGGGCGTCACCCGCCTGGTGGCCGCCATCACTGAGCGGCTGGCCGGTCAGACCGTCCGATTCTATGCGGGAGGGCGAGGATTCCTCGACGCGGCCGATGCGCTGCGTGATCCGGGCGCGGTGGCGTCGGCCAACTGGGTGGCCTCCGCCGCACTCGTTGCCGCCCGGCAGTCGGCCGCGCTCCTCATCGACGTCGGCAGCACCACGACCGACCTCATCCCGGTCACGAACGGGCAGGTCCGGGCCCTGGGAAAGGACGACGCGGGCCGGCTGGTCACGGGAGAATTGGTTTACACTGGCGTCGTGCGCACGCCGGTCATGGCGCTCGCGGAGCGTGCGCCATTCGGGGGTGAGTGGGTCCCGCTGATGGCCGAGTTCTTCGCCACGACGGCGGACCTGTACCGTTTGCTCGGGCGACTGCCGGAAGGTGCCGACCAGCATCCGGCGGCGGACGGCGGTGAGAAGACGGTCGAAGCCAGTGCACGGCGCCTGGCGAGAATGCTCGGGCGCGACTTTGATCACCCCATGCTCGGCGCCTGCCGGCGGCTGGCGGCGTGGCTTGCCGAGGTGCAGCTCCGCCGGATCGAGGACGCCTGCAACCGGCTCTGGTCGCGGGAGCTGCTTCCGGACGATGCGCCCCTCCTGGCAGCGGGGGTCGGGCGGTTCCTGGTCCATGATCTCGCGGCCCGGCATGAGCGCCGTTGCCTCGAGTTCGGGAGCCTGGTGGCCTGCGCCCCCGGCATCGAAGGCCGGGCCTCGGACTGCGCGCCTGCCGTCGCCGTGGCGTGGCTGGCGCGACAGACCGCCTGATCGGTCAATCGATGCCGAGCTGACGCCGGGCTTCCGCCGCGGTAATCACGCGCAGGTGATCGAGCACGGTGCCGCTCGCCTCGCGGAGCCGCAGCGCCTCCACGACACCCCGGTTCGTTCCCCCCGCAAGCCCGTCGGCGATGACCGCCGCTCCCTGCGCGCCCTCCTTTGCCACCGTCGCGAATCCCTCCAGCTCTCCTGACCGGCGCGAGACTTCCGATCCGCGCGTCGAGCGCGGCCCGGACCTCGGGATCGGTCGCGTGGCGGCCCGAGAGCAGGATCTCGCGGGGCGACGGGAGGGCGGCCAGCAGCGCGAGCACCGCCTTGTGGGCGCCCTCGACGTAGGCGGCGTGCCCCAGTGCGGGTGGTTCGCCCGGGCCGCCCAGGCGTCCGCCGCGAAACAGCATCGCCTTCGTCACCCGGCCCGCGAGGATCGCGACTTCTCCATCCCAGGCTCCGGCGGAGCGCCAGCCCATCGGGCCGCTGGTGCCCCCGATTCCGTCGATGATCGCCCCTCGGTCCACCGCCAGCGCGGCCGTGAACGCCCCTCCCAGCTCGAGCAGGATGAACGAGGCGTCGGTGGGCGGGACTCCCAGGCGCAGCGCCTGATCCCGGATGCCGAGCGCCGCGGCGGCCACCTTGTCGGCGGTCCCCAGGTCGACCCGGTTGCATTTCCGGTGGGCGGGAACGGTGGTCAGGTGCACGACGCCGGGGGTGAATACCACCGGAAGCCCTGAACCGGCCAGCGTCTTCATCAGGCGGCCGAGTCCGCCCAGCCCGCCTTCGGCACCGGGGGGAGCGAGGAGCGCGAGCCGGAGCGATGCCTCGTCGAGGTCGGCCCCGCGTGTCATCGGCAGGCCGTACCCCGAGGGTCCGGCGATCAGGTCGGGAGCGCCGCCCTCGGCGAGCAGGGCGAGCAGGGTGGTGGGGTCCTGCAGGGCCTGGTCGGTGGGGAAGGTCCGATCCAGCCAGACCTTCCCCCGGTCGAGGCCGCAGAGGTCGATCGAGACGGTGCCAGGGTCAATGCCGATGACACGCGGCACGGGCGGAGTCTATTTCTTGATGGCGCGGGCGATGTCGGCGATCGCTTCGGCGTCGAGGACGAGACCGTTCTTCTCGAACAGGCTGGCCACGCAGCGCTTGTGGAGCTTGGTCTTGAAGTTGCCGACGCCGAACGCGCCGTAACAGACGACTCCGTGCCGTTCCTGGCCGGCGTCGTTGACCTCGATGCCTTCGAGGCCGAGCGGCGGCACCGCGTTGAGGTCCACCGCGACCTTGAGCGACTTCTGCGCCATCCAGGCCGCCTGGGACACCATCTGGATGCCCGCGGCGCCGGAATTGAGCAGGACCTCCACGCCCGTCGAGGACCTCCGCCGCCTGTGCCGGATCCGCCATCGTCGTCGCTTCGACCTGCACGCTGAACCGGGCGCTGATGAACTGGCGCGCCTTGTCGCCCTGCTCGGGCTTCCGGGAGGTGATGGTCACCTTGGCGCCGTCGCGGGCCAGGAGCCCGGCGGCACGCTGGCCCACCGGGCCGGTGCCGGCCAGGATCACGACCTTCCGTCCCTTCAGGTCTCCCAGCGCCTGCTCGATCTTCACCACCGCGGCCACCGCGGTGGTGTTCGAGCCGTTGGAGTCGAGCATGACCGAGACGTTGAGCGGCGGGAACATCGCGTCCAGGGCCATGGCGAGGAGCTGTTCGCCCTGGGACATGTTGTTGCCGCCGATCCAGACCGCGGTGTTGTGGAGGTCCTTGGGTCCGCGGGTGAAGATGCAGCCATGGATCAGGTCGCGGACATCCTCGGGCACGACCTCTCCATAGCTCATGATCTCGTCGGCGCCGGCGTCATACGCCACCACCTGGTCGAACACGCTCGGGATGACGGGAGGAGTCGAGTTGCAGCAGCAGCTTCCGCATCGGACAGTGGGCTCCGGGCTGTGGAAAGTCGCAGGGGGTGAAATGCAGGAGGGGCGGGGGGTACCCCCGCCCCTCCCGATGACCAGGCGTCGAGCGACCCGCTCAGGCGTTATCGACGCCCGAGAAGGGGTGCTTGGCGGTCTTGGCGCCGGTCAGCACGGCGTCGACCGTCGGCTGGCCCTTGAGCGCCCGCTCGATCGACTGCTTGGTCGCCTCGTAGTTGAACTTGTAGATCTTCTTGTCGTCGGCGGCCTGCCAGTGAATGAACACGCCGACCAGCACGCACCAGTCGTTGGCCTTGTCCTTCGGGATCACGCCCGAAGCGACCGAGTCCACGACGGCGCGAGCCACCGCGGCCTGCGCGGGGCCGAACATCTGCACCGCCTGCTTGGCGCCCTTGATCGTCACCTTGTTGAACATGCACGGTGTCGGGCTTGCAGGGCAGGTTCGGGGCTCACCACCGCGAGCAGGGTGGTGAAGCCGTCCTTGTTGTTGGACAGGGCGTTGCAGAACGCGGCGCCGGCGTGGCCGCCTTCTCGCCGATGATCAGGTCGATGTGCGCGATCTCGTTGCCGTCGCCCACAAGCGACTCACCGAGGTAAAAATTGGCTGCCATGTCTCCCTCCGGTTGCGATTTGAAGAATGAAAGGATCTGCTGCCACATTGTCGTGCCCTCGAGATGAGGAACACCTTCATGAGCGACGTGGGGAGCTAGCGGAATCTCCGGACACGCTGTCCCGCGCGGGACGCGGGTAGCTCGCCTGACGGATGGGACTTCCGGGGACCCTAGTATGAGAGCGCCCGGAGGCCATGTCAAGCGCCCCGATTTCCCGCTGGGGCGGGCCCGAGTGGTAACGGTGGATTTTCAGGCGGCGCCGGCTTTCCTTACCCAGCTGTGATTCCCGCCCGCAACCACCTCCTGCCGCCGGATCCCGAGGCCTACCGACACGCCCCGCACCCGAGGGGCACGAGTCATCGTCATCGCGCCGACCCGCGCCGCCTGCGAAACCATCGAGATCGCCCTGGGCCTGAACCTCGAGACCGTGCTGGAGCGCGAGCACGGGGGGGAACTCCGGGAGTGGGCCGGCAGCGGCAAGGCGTTCGGGATCGTGGCCGGCACGGGAACCGGCAAGACCCTCGGCATCCGCCCGATCGCCGAGTCCATCCTGCGCGAGCCGCTCCGGGTCGGAGTGGTCAACCGCGAGCGGGAAGCCACGCCCGAAACTCCGACCTGGAATGTCGTCATTGTCACGACCGGCATCGCCCGCCGCTGGTTCCAGGACGACCTGATCACGGCGCGGGACACCGTGATCGTGGACGAGATCCACCAGACCAGTGCCGAGCTGGAGCTCTGCCTGGCCCTGGGCAAGCGGGCCCGCTGCCGGTTCATCTGGCTGAGCGCGACGGTCGACCCCGCCTTCTACGCCCGCTACCTCGACAGCAGCGAAGTGCTGGAGACCTCCGCCTTCGACCCCGCCCTCAAGGCGACGGTAAAGGTGCTCCCGGTGCGGGCCGAGGAGTTCCTCGACGACAAGTTCATCCGTCACGTCATCAAGCAGCGCCGGGGTGTGGCGGTCTTCGTTCCCACCCGCGCCGAAGTCGAGCAGCTGGCCGGCAATCTCGGCGCGCGCTGGCCCCGACTCACCGCGGCGTTCTACCACGGCGGCGAGCCGATCCGCATCATCCGGCCGTTCCTCGACGGCGAGGTGCGGCGGCCCTTCCTCCTGGCCATGACCGCGGCGGGGCAGTCCGCGCTCAACATCCGCGGGCTCGACACCGTCGTGATCTACGATGCGCGCTACGGCACCGTCGTCGAGCGGGGCCGCAACGTGCTCCACCGCCTCTACCTCGGCGCCAACGAGATCCTGCAGATGGCGGGGCGGGTCCACGGGCGCGTGGAGGGCGGGGAAGTCTTCATTCTGAGCGACCGCGAGCTCGAGTTCCAGCGGCTGCGTCCGGTCCCCCCCGAATTCCAGCTGGCCGGCGACGCCGAGCGGGTCGCCATCACCTGCGCCGCGATCGGCGTGGACGCCAGCGATCTCGACTTGCCGGTGGCGCTCGACCGGGTGGCCTACCGGCGTGCCCTCGAGACCCTCACCGGGCGCGGCCTCATCGATCAGGGGCGGCTGACCGCCTATGGCCGCGAAGTCGAAGCTCTGCCCGTGGAGCGTCCCTGGGGAGAACTCCTGGTCCAGGGAGATGCCGAGCTGCTGCCACTGCTGGCCGCCTGTGCCAACATCGACTCCCTCCATCGCATGACGCGCGATGAACGCGACCTGGGCGGGGTGGTGGTGAAAGGAAGCGACCACCTGACCGGGTACAACCTCTTCGCCGAAGCGGTCAACAAGCACGGCTTCCTGGGCGAAGTCTACGGCTTGCCCCGCCATCTCTTCGACGAGGGGCTGGACGACTGGGCCGAGCGCCGCGGCGTGCTGATCCGGGCCATCGAAGACATTGCGCTCGGTATGGCGGCGGTCTATCGCGCGCTGGAACAGCCGCTGGCTCGCCAGCTTCCCTACGCCGGCCGCGAGCTCCAGCACGGCTTCACCGAGCTGCTGGCGCGAGTGATGCCTTTCGACCTCGTGATCGACGAGCACACCGCCGACGGGCAGGAAGCGAGGGTGTCGCGCACTTCCGTGGCCGGCAGCTGGGGCGCGGTCGCAGGATCGTTGCGGTTCTTCTCCGACCGCTTCGGCGTGGCCCGCGCCGGCATCGAGGGCACCACGCTGTCCTACGACCTGATCCGGCGGCACGCCCGCCAGGGCCCGCCCCGCATCGAGCTCCGGGGCACCCGGCGCCACCAGCGGCCCGTGGCGGTGAGGCGCCTCGACTACTTCGGCTTCGAGCTGGAGACTGTGGCCGAGGAATTCGAAGGCGTCGTGCCGGCGGAGTTGCGCCCCGCCTTTGCCGACGCCCTCGCCCGCGCGCTGGCGGCGGGAGAGACGGTGCACCCCAACCAGGCCCGCATCAGCCGGACCCTCGAAGAAGCGGCAGAGCTCCATCGCCGCTCGGGGGGACGCCTGACCGATCTGTCGGAGGAATCGCTCCGGGCGGCGGTCGAGGGGATGTCGACCTGGGAGGAATTCCTCGCCACGAGGATCCAGCTCGATCCGGCCGGGGCCGTGCCGGCGGCGGAGCGCGAGCGGCTGGCCGCGCTGCCCTCTTCCGTGCGCCTGCTGGGCGACCAGGTGCCGCTGGACTACGAAATCGAGCGAGGTGAGGGCGTGGTCCGCCTGCGGCTGCGCGAGGGGCAGGCCCGGCGCCTCCGGATGGAGGAGTTGCCGACGCTGGACCGCCCGCTCCGATTCGGCGTCATGCGCGGCCGGGATCCGGAGCTGCGGGCCGATACGCTGGAGGAGCTCCGCCAGCTGCTTCTTCGGGCGCCGGGGACCCAGCGCCACCGGCGGGAATTCCGGCCCCGGCGGCACCGGAGGCGGTGAGTCCAGGCCGTCAGCCGAGCAGTCCCAGCCAGTGTCGGTGGTAGGCCTCCCGCAGCTCCGACTCGTGTCCGTCCACCAGCAGGTTCATCCCGAAGCCATCCAGCATCGCCGCGACCACTCTGCCCAGCTCCTCGACCTCCCCCTCGAGATCGAGCGCCTGGACGCTGGCGCTGCCGAGTTCCCGGATTTCATCGGCCGTCGATCGAGTACATTCACGGACCCCTGGTTGGGCCAGGGCGACCAGGTTGAGCCAGGCCACGCTCCGCCCCGAGGTGGCCTCCTCGACCAGCAGCAGCCAGAGGGCGTCGATGGCCGCCGGGCCCCCCGGCCGCAACGCGGCAACCCGCCGCCGGTGACGTTCGATGCCGGAGCTGAACCGCCACCGCCGCGAGCAGGGTCGCCTTCGAGCGATGGTGGTAAAGCAGGAGCCCCTTGGCGCAGCCGGCACGGGTCGCCAGGGCATCGAGGCTCCAGCCGCCGAGGCCGCGTTCGACAAGCAACGCGGTGGCGTGATCGACAATCTGTAATTTCATGTTGTGTATTGAATTATGTGACTGACTGACCGGTCGGTCAAGGCGGAGGATCTTGCTGCGTTCTCGTGGGGTTCACCTCGTGCTGATCGTGGTCCAGGTCCTGATGGCCAGCCTGGCCATCACGGGCCGGATCGTGCTCCCGGTTCTGCCGCCCGGCTTCCTGGTGCTGGTCCGGGTTGGGGGCGCGGCGGTCGTGCTCCTGGTCGCCCACCGGCTGAGCGGAGCTCAGCACGTCACCCTTCGGGATGACCTGGTCCAGTTTCTCCTGCTCGGCCTCCTCGGTGTGACCGCCAACCAGACGCTATTCCTCTACGGACTCCGTCATACCACGGCGGTCAATGCGACGATTCTCGTGACCACGATCCCTGTGTTCACGGTCCTCGAGTCGGTCATCACCGGCAGGGAGGCCGCTTCAGCACTCAAGTTCGGCGGGATCGGCCTGGCGGCCGCCGGTGCGATCTACCTCATCGGCCCCGACCGGATCTCCCTCGCGCCCGACCTCGCCCTCGGCAATGCGCTCATCCTCCTCGGCATGGTCTGCTATTCCCTCTACCTGGTGCTCTCCAAGCGCATGCTGCAGCGCTACCGGCCGATCACGGTGAGTCTGTACGTGATGACCTTCGGCGCCCTGGGAGTGCTGCCGATCGGCCTCCATGCGGCGACCACCCTCGACCTGGCAGGAGTCAGTTCCACGGTCTGGTGGCTCACCGCGTACATCATTCTCTTCCCCACCATACTGGCCTACTTCCTCAACATCTGGGCGCTCAAACGCGTCTCCTCGAACCTGGTGGCGGTCTACATCTACCTGCAGCCACTCTTTGCCGCCCTGGCGGCCCCTCTCCTGCTTCCCACCGAGCGACTCACCCTGCGGGCGGGGTTGGCCGGTCTGGCGATCTTCGGCGGGCTGGCCCTGGTCATCGCCGGCGAGCGTCAGCAGCAGCGGGAGGTACCGGTCGAGGCCCTGCCCGGGGAGTGATAGGTTCCCCCCTGAAACCCCGGCTCGGCCTTGCCCGTAGGCCGACCCATGCCTGAGCACGCCACCCCCCATTCCCCCCAGGCGTCCATCTTCTCTCCGCTGGCCAAGGCCCTGCTCGACGGCTTCAGCGAGGGCGTGGTCGTTTTTGACGCCGGCGGCAAAGTGCTGTACGCCAACCAGCAGGCCCGCGAAGCCCTGGCCGCAATCGGCGACACCCCCGGGGAGAGCAGCGGTACCGGTGATTCCCGCTCCCTGCTTCCAAGGCTGGCCGCGATGGGTGGCCGCCTTAGGCCCCTGCGGGTCGGCAACCTGGAGTTGGGCGAAGCGATGTTCATCCCCGGACTCGAGGGTCCCAGCACCCTGGCCCAGCGGGAGAAGGAAGCCATCGTTCGGACGCTCGACGCCAACAACTGGAAGCTGGCCGAAACGGCCCGCCACCTCGGCATCAGCCGCACCACGCTCTGGCGGCGGCTCAAGGCGTACGGCCTCCACCGCGACGGCCGCAGCAATTGGGCGGAGTCCGCCTGATTGTCCTGTAGTCTCCGTCGCGCCCGGAATCTGCGCCGACCTCGCATCCAGTGGTCGGCGCTGTTGCATAGTGGCCAGGATCCGTCGTCACTCCAGCCGCCATGCTGACATCCCTGGCTTTCGCTGCGATGCTAGCGCTGCCGGGGCCAGCCGATACGCTCCCCACCTTCGCCGATTCGGCAACCCGCGCCCTCGTGCTCCGGGCCATGGCCCGGCACGCTTCGCAGGACACCCTGGTTTCCGATTACCAGTCCCGCTTCCGCTACCGGATTTCGTTCGGATTGGGCCGCCGCAACTGGGACAACATTCCGACCGCGGCGGTCGAGGAACAGGAGGGAGTGGTTCGCTGGCAGCGGCCCAACGACCTGCAGGTGGAGGTGGAGGGCCGCCGCTCGAAGTCGCGCAGCAGTTCCCTCGATCTCAACTCCATGTTCGACCAGCCGTGGTTCGTTCCCCGGTCGGTCAGCGATTCGGTGCGGGCATTCGGCGAGGATTTTCCGGAGCGCCCGGCGCTGCATCCGCTGGCCGCCGACGGCCCGGCCTGGTACCGCTACGCGATCACCGACAGCGCCAGGGTGACGAATCCTGACGGCAAGGTGGTTCGCCTGGTGGGCGTGAGGGTGTCGCCGGCCCGGCCCGGGGCGATCCTGGTAGTGGGAACGCTCTGGTTCGATGAGGGGAGCGCGGAGGTGGTCAGGTTCTCGTTCCGGTTCGTGGGTCAGAACTTGTGGGTCAATCCCGACGGCGACACCCGGTCCGACACCTCCGATGCCCGCGTTGCCAACCGGATCATCAGCCGGATCCTGACACTCGACGCCGACCTCCAGTACTCCCTCGAGGACGGCAAGTACTGGATGCCCTATCGGCAAGTGCTGTCCGGGCGGGTACGCGTGCCGTTCATGAACGGGCTGGTGATTCCCTTCCAGTCGGAGACCAGCTTCGAGGATTACGCCATCAACACCGGGCGGCCCATCGTGTTCACGGTGCCGCTGCCCGACACCTCGCTCAGCCGCGACAGTGCGATGGCGCTGGCTCGCACCCACCGGGACTCGATCCGGGCCGAGCGGGGGCGACGGGAACGCGAGGGAGAGTCCGAGGCGGATTCGATGGAGGGCCGCGAGTATGCCGGTACCTGGGCGGATGGCCGCTATGAGATCCGGCGCGCGCCGGCCGATTCGTTGCGCCTCTACGCCGGGTGGGGCGACTCGCTGGTCCTCGACCAGTCGGCGGCGGAAGACGCCCAGGTCCGATCGGTCCAGGCCGACCTCGAGCGCATGGCCAACGAGCTGCCGACCGACATCTCCGGAATTCCCCGCGGCGGAATCGATTACGAACGCCTGGGGACCCTCTTCCTCTTCAACCGGGTGCAGGGGCTTTCGATCGGTGGAGGCTACCAGTGGCAGCCACCCGGCTGGGCGTTCGCGATCGTGGAGCCGCGGCTCCGCTACGGTTTTTCGGACGGCATTCCCATCGCCAGTCTCGGTGTGTCCCGTGATGCGCCGGGCGGGAAGCTCACGCTCCGGGCCTACCACGAGATGGAGGAGCCGGATCCATTCAGTCACGGCCTCACCTTCGCCAACAGCTTCAACGCCCTCTTCGATGCCAGCGACGACGCCGACTACTACCTCGGCACCGGCGGCCAGCTCGGCTTCGTGCACTCGATCGCCCGGGGCGTCGATTGGACCATCCAGGGCGGCGCCGAGGACCAGGAGAGTGTCGCCACGCAGACCACCTCCGCGATCAACGACTTCCTGGGTGGTTCCGGTATCCTCCCGCCCAACCCCCCGGTGGCTGACGGATTCTTCGGCACGTTCCTGACCAAGCTGGAAGGACAGATCGGGCGGGCCAGGTGGATGGTGGCGGGATCGGGAATCACCGGGTCCCCGGGCACCGGCGGGCGACTCTACGGGCTGTGGCAGCAGTCGATCGGCGGCAAGACTGGCGTCACATTCCGGTTGAAGGCAGGGGTCGCCTCGGATTCGACGCTGCCGCAGCTGCTGTTCCGGGCGGGCGGGCCCGAAACGGTGCGTGGGTTCACCTACGGCACCCAGATGGGCCAGGCACTCTGGTCGTTCCAGGCCGACTTCGCGCCGACGGGGGGCTGGATCAGGCCGGTCCTCTTTGCCGACGCGGGCCAGTCGACCGCGCCAGCGAAGCTCTTCAATTCGACCGTCCTGGTGGGAGGAGGCGTCGGCGTGTCGTTTGTTCGCGGCCTGATTCGCTTCGACCTGAGTCACCCCCTCTATGGTGCAGGAGGCTTCAAGTTCGAACTGGCATTGCGGGCAGTGCGGTAGCAACTCCACGGCCGCCCCTCTGCCCCTCTGCCCCTCTGCCCTCTCCGCCCTCCCGCCCTCCGCCCTCCGTCTAGCTTCACCCGCCATGCCGCACCCCTTCGTCATCGAAGAGTATGTCCGCTGGTCCGACGTCGACGCTGCCGGGATCATCTTCTACGGGTCTTACGTCCGCTTCTTCGAGCTGGCCGAGACGGAACTTTTTCGCGCCGCCGGCCTGCCGTACGGCACGATGTTCGACCGGCTCGATCTGTACCTTCCGCGGGTCCAGGTGCACACCGAGTTCCACTATCCGCCTCGACTGGACGACCACCTGAAGGTCGCCGCGTACTTCGGCCGGATCGGTACCAAGTCCCTCACCATGAACTTCGATGTCATTCACCTGGGCACCGGACGGCTGACCGCGGAGGGCCACATGGTGCTGGTCTGCACGGAGCGGGCATCGCTCAGGTCGAAGCCTCTGCCCAGCGAGCTGGTCCAGGCTCTCACGCCGTTCGCGCTTCCGGTGGCCGAGGCGCGCCGGCAGCTGGGGTTGCCGGCCCCCGTCGCCCGGTGAGGAGCGCGCTGCGCAGTCCCTGGGCCATTCTCTTCCTGGCAACCGGATGCGGGCACGATCAGCCTGCCCTGACGGCCCGGTGGTCAGGCGCCGACAGCGGACGCCTGGTGGCGCCCGCGGTGGCGACCTGGTGCCAGGAGCGCCGCCTGCTCGAGATCAGTGCCGTGGCCGACGACAGCGGCCTGGCCGTCGTCGCCTACCCGGGTCCGAACGGCATGGTGGGGACCTTCCCGTTGTTCGACCCGCTCACCGACTCCACCCGCCGGCCAGGCGCGGCTGTCGCCGCGCGCTGGCCCAAGGTGGACCTGGTGCTCGGGTACCGCTCGATTGACGGCGTGGCCCACCTCGCGGCCGGGGAGGGCACCATCTCCGGGTCCATCCAGGGCCGGCTGCTCCGGGCGGGCAGCACGGCGGAGACGCTCTCGATGGACATCCAGTTTCCCGCTGTCCATATCGACAGTTCAGCCGGCACCTGCCCACCCGACAGCGCCAGCGCCGCTCGGCCCCCCGGCTCCTCCGGTATACCTTAGAACCATGGAATCCACCTATTTCCGCCGCGGATTCGGCCTTCGGACCGCGATCGAAGGCCAGATTACGACGGACTACGCCAGCGCCATTGTGGACCGGATGCGCGCGGAGGGATACCGACTCACGGTGGGGCCGCTGATCTTCCGGCTGGCCCGCGAGTTCGGTTTCTGCTATGGGGTGGACCGCGCCGTCGAGTACGCCTACGAGACCCGGTCGAAGTTTCCCGACCGCCGAATCCGGCTGGTTGGAGAGATCATCCACAATCCGCACGTGAACGCCCGCCTCGCCGAGATGGGGATCGAAATTCTCTATCGCGGAGCCGGAGGGCAATTCGACTTCAGCGGAGTGAGCCCGGACGAAGTCATCCTGATGCCGGCCTTCGGGGTCACCGTCGAGGACTTCCGGCACCTCCGCGAGCGGGGGTGCGTGCTGGTGGATACCACCTGCGGGTCGGTGCTGAACGTGTGGAAACGGGTGGAGAGCTACGCGCGTGACGGGTTCACCGCCGTCATCCACGGCAAGCACTACCACGAAGAAACGCGGGCCACCGCCAGCCAGGTCACCAAGTACGCCGGGGGCCGCTACCTGGTGGTGCTGGACATGGTGGAGGCCCGCCTGGTCTGCGACTACATCGAGGGAAAGCGCCCCGCCGCCGAGCTGGCGGCGCGGCTGGGGGCAGCGGCGTCGCCGGGGTTCGATTTCGCGTCCGACCTGGTGCGGGTGGGGATCGCCAACCAGACGACGATGCTTTCGGGCGAATCGCTGTCCATCGCCCGGGAGTTCCGGGAGAGCATGGTCCGCCGCTACGGGGAGGCGGCGGTGGATCAGCACTTCCGCACCTTCGACACCATCTGCTCCGCCACCCAGGAGCGGCAGGACGCGGTGGTCCAGCTGCTGGCCTCACCTCCCGATCTCATGCTCGTGGTAGGGGGCTACAACTCGAGCAACACGAATCATCTCGCCGAGCTCTGCCGGGAGCGCGGGGTCCGGACCCTTCACCTCGAGGACAGCGACGCGATTGATCTGGCCACCGGCGCGATCCGCCACCAGCCGGGGATCCGGCAGCCGGAAGAGACGGCCCTCGGCTGGCTTGAGGGAGTCCGCGAGATCGGGCTGACGGCCGGGGCCTCGACTCCCAACAACAAGATCGGCGAGACGATTGCGCGGGTCTGCGCGGTGGCGGGTGTGGACCTCACAGTCTAGGGATCATTGCGCGGGTACACTGAGCTTCCGCAGTTTCCGAATTCCCGTTCCCCGTTCCCATTTTCCGTTCATCACATTACGGTCGCTCTTCGGGCTGGGGATTAGCGCTGCGACGCGTCGGGTCGTATCTTAGCCCTCCCCTTCCAGCCTCCGCGGGACATGGCCCCTTCGCGCAGTGATGCCTACCGTTTCCTGGCCGCGGCGATCGCCGGGCTGCCGGACGTCGCGCCCAAGCGGATGTTCGGCGCGGAGGCATTCTTCACCCGCCACGGGATGTTCGCCTTCCTGCTGGATGACGCCATCGTGCTGAAACTGTCGGAGGCGGAACAGGCGCGGGTCCTCGACGAGGGGCTCGGCCGCCCGTTCCTGCTGGGACAGCGGGCCCCGTTCGGCCGCTGGGTCGAGATCGGCATCGCCGGGCACGACACCGCGGCGCGGGCCTTCCTCCTGGCGCGCTCGGCACACGCCTTCGCCCAGGCTCCCGAGCGCGACGGTCCACGTCGTCGCAAGCCGGTGACGCGCCGCCGCAAGCAGGGCCGGCGAGTCTCCTCCTAGCCTGAGCTAATCGTTGACCAGCAGGCGGGCGATAGCCGCGATGGTACGCGGGGCGCTTCCTTCCGCGCGGTTGTTCACCAGGATGTAGGCCGGAACCCGGAGCCGCCGCGCCTGTTCGATCAGGCGGGCGACGTCGCGGCGCAATTCGGGATTGGGATCGCGGATCCGGTCGTACGGCGCGAATTCGTCTACCGCCTCCGCGTAATACCTGCCGGGCCTCAGCAGTATCCTCGCCACCACGAACGCCGCAGTGAACGCCCCGGGCAGGTCGGCCTGCTCCCCCACCGGCGGCATCCTCGTCCACGAATTGAAGACGTGCGCCACGCCGTGCTCACGCAGCACCGCGAAGTACGGCGGTGCCAGGAATTCCTGATTGCGGAGCTCCACCGCGTACCGTCCCTCGCGAGGCAGCAGGGTGAAGAAGGCGTCCAGGCGGTCGGCGAACTCCTGTCCGGTCATCCGGGCCGACCGGGCGATGGTCTGGAACTCGAACACCAGCGGACCGGCGTGGCGCCCGAAGCTCTCCCACCGACGATAGACCTGCTCGAGGAAGAGCTCGGCGTTGAGGAAATCCGGATTGGGCTCGCCGCCGCGGCTCTTGTCGCGCGCTTTGGCAAAGGTGTGTACGGTGAGGCGGTCCCAGACCTTCGCCACGCAGGGAAACCCTTCCGGCAGGTGTGCCGCGTACTCCTGCAGCGTCCGTTCGGTGGGCGGGGTGTAGAAGGTGGAGTCGATCCCGACGGTGCGGAACAGGGGGAAGCGGGCGTACTCCTCGAGCATCCGTGCCGCGGCGCCGGTCTTGGGATAGGGCTGGTGGTAGACCAGGCCCTGCCAGCCGGGGTAGGTCCAGGAGGAGGTGCCGAACCGGATCTCTGGAGGGACCTTCCCGGCGAGGCGGGCGAGCTCAGCCGGCGAGTCTTCCGATTCGCCGGTCATGGCTCAGCGGGGCACGATCCGGAAGGCCTCGCCGCCGCCGGTCACGATGTACAGCTCGCCGCTGGCGTCCTGGCCGAGGCTCTGCGGGGCGCCGGTGGACAGCGCCGGCCAGGAGAGCGGCTCGGTCGCCGCGCCGCCACTCCACCGGAAGCTCCGCATCCAGCCGCCGCATTCATCGGTGTAGAAGTAGGTCCCGGCCAGGGCGGGAATGGCGCTGCCCCGGTAGACGTAGCCACCGATGATGGCGCAGCCGTTGGCGTGGGTGTAGGTGGTGACGGGAGCGACGTAGAGGCTCATGTTGCATCCCGAGGTGTAGCACTCGTTGCCCTCCACTTCATTCCAGCCGTAGTTCTCCCCGCCTCCGCTCGAGGACGGCGCCACATCGACTTCCTCGACCCGGTCCTGGCCCACGTCGGCGATGTAGAGATCGCCGGTGGAGCGGTCGAAGCTGAAGCGCCACGGATTGCGCAGGCCGTAGTTCCACAATTCGTGCGCAAACGTCGCGCTGGCGGCATACGGATTCGTGGCTGGAATCGTGTAGCCGCCGCTGCCGCTCACGTCGAGGCGGAGCATGGAACCCAGGAGATCGGTGCGGTCCTGCCCCGTGCCCAGGGGATCACCGCCCAATCCGCCGTCACCCAGCCCGAAGTACAGGTAGCCGTCAGGGCCGAAGGTGATCATCCCGCCGTTGTGATTGTCGTAGGGCTGGTCCACGCTCAGCAGCTGGCGGTCGGGCGACGGGTTGGCAACATCCGGATCGGCAGACACCGTGTAGCGGGCCAGGACCGAGGTGCCGCCGCTCTGGGTGCCCAGCGGACTGGTGTAGCTGACGATGAAGCGGCCCGACGTGGCGTAGTCGGGGTAGAAGGCCATCCCCAGCAGCCCCTGCTCGCTGCCGTTGGTGACCAGGGAGTGGATGTCGAGGAACGGCGTCGGCAACAGGACCCCGTGCTTGACGATCCGGATCCGCCCGCTCTGCTCGACCAGGAAGAGACGTCCGGTGTCGCCCGGCGGTGCGGTGAGGTAGGTCAGCGGACCCAGTCCGCTGGCCACCGGCTCGAGGCCGAGCGCCACGGTGCCGGTATCGGGGCCGCCGTTGCTGGCGGGACTGTGGCTGCAGGCCGGCGACGCGAGCGCGGTGCAGAGACCGATCCCGCTCAGGAGCATCGGCGGCAGGAGTGACTTCGGGATGATTGGCATGCCCCAGTATGGACCGGCCGGTGTCGGGCCGATGTGACGCGACTCACCTTGAGAATCATAGCGAATCCGCTGCCCTGGCGACCGCTGCCAGCAGGCTGGCGCGTTCAGCGGCAGTCACCAGGCGTCCGCGCACGACGACTGCCTCGATGCGGGAAATGTTGGTGATGTCGACGCGCGGGTCGGCATCGAGGAGGACCAGGTCCGCCGAGTACCCTGGCGCCACCCGGCCCAGCGAATCGGTCATCCCGAGAAAGTCGGCGGCGTTGATCGTGGCGGCCTGCAGCGCCTCGAGCGGCGTAAAGCCGGCCGCCACGAATCGCTCCAGTTCTTCGTGCAGGCTCAGTCCAGGCAGCATCTTCTCCCAGGGCCCCATGTCGGAGCCGGCCAGGAAGCGGGAGCCGGACGCCCGGAGCACGCGCGAGCATCTCCAGCTGCTGCCGGTAGAGTGCCACCCAAAGGGCCCGGTCCGCGGGCGTGAAGCCGAGCGGGTTGGGGGTGACCACCGGCCGGGCGCGCCGGCTCTTCGGCAGGTAGGCGAGGCGGGCAGGGCTCCAGTCGATGCTGTCGCGCCCGAAGGCGTTGAGCCAGAGCGACAGCCAGATGGTTGGCTCCTGCCAGACGCCGCGGGCGGCGAGATCAGCGGCCAGCGCCTGACAGCGGTCCGGGGTCGTAGCTGTCGAGCACGTGCTCCAGCCATCCCGCTCGCCGCGTCGAGGCGTAGAGGGAATCGCTCTGTGCCCGGCGGGCCTGGTCGAGCCCGGCGCGGATGGCAGCCTCGTCGCTCGAGCAGTCAACCGCCATGCCGGCCACGAAATCGTTGCCGAGGTGCTCGATGCTCTTCATGCCGGCATCGCCGGCGGCCCGAAGCCCCACGCTGAACGGTGCATGACCGACCAGCGGTCGGCCGGAGCCCTGCGCCGCCCGGGCGATGGCGGCGAAGCTCTCCGGCGACAGCCAGTCCTGGACCTTGACCTCGTCCCACCCCGCGCCGATCACCGAATCCACCGTCTGACCCGCCTCGGCCGGGCTGCTGACGATCCATTCGGAGGGCGCCGGGTCCTGGTGCGGCCCATTCAGCATCGGCCCGGCGGCGATCAGTCGCGGCCGCACCCCCCGGCCGGCGATAACATCGGCGCGCCACTGTCGCAGGAATTCCCAGCGGGCCGGCGCCGATCCCATGTCGCGAATTCCGGTGATTCCGTAGGCGGTGAACAGCGGGAGGAGGAGGGTGTCGGTGACCGGACCCGCGGCCACGTGGACGTGCATGTCCCAGAGCCCCGGAATGAGATAGCGACCAGCGCCATCCAGGACCCGCATTCCGGTCGGCTGAGCTGCATCGGCGCTGCTCGATCGACGCGATATGCCCATCCCGGATGATGACGGTCCGCTCGGGCAGATCGCCGCCGCTTCTCACGTCGATGACGGTGACGTGGGTGATGGCGAGCGGCTGGGGGAGGGGGAGTCTGCGCGGAGAGGGCAACGGAGAGGACGGACAAGACGGAGAGGTTCAATAGTCTGGGCATCTGGGTCCTACGTGTGGCTGTCAGGAAGGGTTCGGCCACCCGCTCAATGGGGGTTGCGCTCAGTCGACGTGGACTGGCGCGGTCGACTCACCGAACCGGCGGCCCAGTGCCGTGAGGTAGCTGTCAAGAGTCCGATGGCTGCCCATTACCCGCATCATGACCCGAAAGATCGGATTGGCGACCCAGCCGTCCTCGGTGATGGTGAGGGTGGTGCCACTGTCCGCCGGCGCCAGCTGGTAGATCCAGGTGCCGCCGAAGGGATCGCCGGGCTTGGTGATGATGAGGGTCTTCAGGAGTCGGGGCGGCTCGGTCTGTTCGACCTCGAGGACCATGGCGTAGCCGTTCTTCGTGGTCTGCTGCCACCGGGCCCGGCCGTCGACAGCCGGTTGCTGCTCGCTTGCGGTCACCTCGGGCCACCACCCGGGCACCCCACCCGGATCGGAGATCACGATCCAGACCGCCTCTGGCGGTTGTTTCAGGGTGATGCTGCTCGAGGCGCGGTGGTCTCGGGGCAGTAGCGCTCCGACGAGCACCACGACCGCCACCAGGGAGATCACCACTGCCAGCGCGATCAGGATCCAGCGAATCATTGTAGCCAATCCTACGGATTCCCGGCCCGATCGGCTAGATAGGAGCCGGGCGTCGATCGTTTGCGCGCCCCGCTCCCTGCTCCCCTGCGACCGAAGGGAGTCCTTTAGGGCTCCCCAGTTTCTCCAGCATCCTCTCCACCCGCTCGATCTGCTGTATCGTGACTGTCACCGCGCCGAACTCTTCTTCCACCAGCCCCCGGAAGATGAACGGTCCCTGGTCGAAGAGAACGTGGCCCCGGGCCCGGTAGATGTCGGGGAAGAGCACCGTCTCGATCAGCCCGTGGCCATCGTCGAAGGTGGCGAACTCCATCGGCTCGTCCTTGGCGGTGTGCACCGGCTTGTAGGTGGTGAGCATCCCGGCCAGGAGCACCGTCTTGCCGACGTGCTGCTGCAGCGCGGTGCTGGGGCAGAGCCGGAAGCGGGCCAGCCGCTCGCGGTACAATGCCATCGGATGCACGTCGGTGGTGAAGCCGAGAGCGTCGTACTCGGCCTGGCGGCGGCGTGCGTCGGTGTATTCGCGCAGGGGCGGGATGGCGGGAGGGCGGGAAGGCGGGAGGCAGCCGCTGCCGCGGTCGTTCTGTCCGCTCCGTCCCGCTCCGTCCGCCTCGTCCGTCCACCTCCCACAGCATCATCGGCCTCGTCATCCCGCTGGCGATCGAGTCGCAGGCCCCGACCTTGATCAGGATCCGCAGGTCGTCGGCGGTGAGGCCGGTGCGGGTGCGGAGGTCGGCGAGGCTCCGATACGGGCGGGAGGGCGGGAAGGCGGGAAGGCGGGAAACTGCGCCTTCATCGCCTCCGCGACCGTCAGGGAGTCCGTCAGCCCTCCCGCGACCGTCAGGGAGTCCGTTAGGCCCTCCCGCCCGTTCAGGAGTCGCTCCACCCCCTCCGCCGACAGCCCCTTCACGAACTGCAGCCCGATCCGGAGTTCGCTGCCCCTGCCCGTCGTCCGGAACTCGCTCGCGTTCACGTCCGGCGGCCGCACGGTGAGCCCCATCCGCATCGCCTCCGCCACGTAGGCGAACGGCGCGTAGAAGCCGCCGCCGTTGGCCAGCACCGCCGCCATGAACTCGGCCGGATGATTGGCCCGGAGAAAGCAGGCGTGCTGCGCCACCCGGATGTAGGAACAGGAGTGCCCCTTGCAGAAGCTGTAGCCGGCGAACGACATCACCATCTCCCAGACCTTCTGCGCGGTCTCCGGATCGCGGCCCAGCCGGGCGGCGCCCTCGAAGAACTCCTCGGCGTAGGCGGCCAGCTGCTTGACCGGCCGCTTCTTGGAGAGCGCCTTGCGGAGCCCGTCGCCGGTCGAGAGCGGCATCCCGGCAAAGGCGGCGCAGACGTTGACCACGTCCTCCTGGTAGACCATCACGCCGAAGGTCTCGGCCAGGGTGTCGCGCAGGCAGGGATCGAGCGGCTGCCAGGGCCCGCCGTGCAGCCGCTCGAGGTAGATCCGGATGAAGCGGTTGGAGGCGGGGCGGATGATGCTGGTGTTGAGCACCAGCAGCTCGAAGCTGTCGGCCCGCGACTTGGCGCAGAGCATCCGCGAGGCCGGCGACTCGGTGTAGAAGACGCCCATCGTCTGCCCGGTGCGGAACAGCGCCTTGGTCGGCTCGTCGTCCTCCGGGTCGGCGCGGGTGTAGTCGATCTCGCGGCCGGTATGCACCTTCACCGCGGCGATCGCGTCGCGGATCACCGCCAGCGAGCGGTTGCCCAGCAGGTCGATCTTGACCAGCCCCGCGTCCTCGGCGCCGTCCTTCTCGAACTGGATGACGGGGACGGTCAGATCGGGATAGCCGTCCAGCACCTTGGCCGCCGGCTCCACCGGCACGTAGTCGGTCAGCGCGGTGGGCACGATCACGACGCCGCCGGGGTGGAGCGAGAGGTGGCGCGGCGTCCCCACCAGCGGCGCGGCCAGCGCCGCGTACTCGCGCCAGGCCACCGGAAGATCGAGCCCCTGGAAGTTGGGGTGGGTGGCCAGCAGTTCGTCGAGCGGCACGTCGTCGCTGTACCAGGGAATCCGCCGGGTCACCTCGCGGATCTCGCCGTTGGGGCGGCCGTGAACCTTGGCCACCTCGCGGAGCGCGCCCCGCAGCCGGAAGGTGTTGTGATTGGCGACCATCGCCGCGCGGGGATGCGGGTAGCGCTGGAAGACGTAGGCCAGGATCCGGTCGCGCTCATCCCAGGGGAAATCGAGGTCGATGTCGGGCGGATCGCGCCGCTCGGGATTGAGGAAGCGCTCGAACAGGAGCCCCGCGCCGAGCGGCTCCACGTGGGTGATGCCGAGGCAGTAGCTCACCATCGAGTTGGCCACCGAGCCGCGGCCGCAGTGGGTGGGGCCGTGCTGCACGATGTCGTGCACCACGAGGAAGTAGTCGGCGAAGTTCTTGATCGCGATGATCGCCAGCTCGTGCTCCAGCCGGTCGCGGGTGACCGGCGCGATCGTTCCGTACCGGCGCTCGGCGCCCTCCCAGGCCAGCGCCCGGAGCCGGGCCAGGGCGTCGTCGGTGTCCGCCATCCGCGGCGCCACCGTCCGCCCGATCGGAATCCGGTAGCGGCACCGCTCGGCGATCTCGAGGCTGGCCCGCAGCGCCTCGGGGCAGTCGGGAAAGTGGCGGGCGAGATCGGCGGCGGGGCGGAGCCAGGCGGTGGGGCCGTGGGGCAGAGGGGCGGAGGGGCAGTGGCCCCGGTCCAATGCGGAGAGCGTCGTGTTGTTCGCAATGGCCACGCGAAGACGGTGGCGGGACCAGTCCTCCGCGTTGGCGAACATCACCGCGCCGGTTGCAACCGTTCGAATCCCCAGCCGGCGCGCCGTGGCGAGAACAGCATGACGTTCCTTGCCCGGGCGCAATTCGGCGTACAGATCGTCGGGCCCGCTGGCGAGATACACCCGCTCCAGGAACGCCGGATCGCTGGAGAGCAGGATCACTCCCTGTCGATCCCCAGCCAGTCTCTGCGACAACTGCCCCTCTGCCCCCCCGCCCCCCCGCCCCTCCCAGTGCACTGCCGTCACCGCCCTGCACAACGCCCCCCACCCCCGCTCGTCGGTCGCCAGCGCCACGGCCTCCTCACCGCCGGCCATGAGATGCGCGCCGAGGATCGGGCGGAGGCCCGCCGCCTCGGCCGCCTGCTGGAACTCGACGGCGCCGTACACCCCGTTGGTGTCGGTGCAGGCCAGCGTGTCGAAGCCGCGGGCCACCGCCGCCTCGACCAGCGCCTCGGGGCTCGAGACGCCGCTCGTCAGCGAGAAGTAGCTATGAACATTCAGGTGAGAAAACATCAATCGCAGAGACGCAGAGGTCGCAGAGGCATCGATGATTCAAGAGTTTCACAATTCAAAGCATTTCATCTATGTTATTTCTCTGCGTCCTCGGCGTCTCTGCGTTTTCATTTTGTTCATCCAAGGAGGAGACAGGACCGCAATTCGCGTATAGACCGGGCAAGTTTTTCGATGTGCTCCGGGCAGATACCCGGTACTCATCAGGAACTCCCCCACGATCTCGCCGCCGGTGAAGCGGAAGGTCTGCTTGAACAGCGCGACCCACTCCGCCTTGGGCCGTGGATGATGCGCATCGAGCCAGGCGGCAAATCCGCCGTGCGACTCCCTCAGCTGCGAGAATCCGCTGCGCGTTGGCAACGGCCGCCTCGACCTTGAGCCGGTTGCGGATGATTCCCGCGTCGGCCAGGAGCCGCCGGCGCTCCCTTACGCCATAGCGGGCGACGACCGCGGGATCGAATCCGTCGTAGGCCCGTCGGAACGCCTCGCGCTTCTTCAGGATCGTCAGCCACGACAGACCCGCCTGGTTGATCTCCAGCACCAGCCGCTCGAACAGCTCGGCGTCCCCCGTCAGTGGAAAGCCGTACTCCAGCTCGTGGTAGGGGCCGTGCCATTCGTGGTCGGGGGCGGCGGAGCAGTAGGTCGACACGAAAGGCTCCTTGCTTACTTTCTCACCATGCGCGCCATCATCTATACCGCCCCGGGCGGCCCCGAGGTCATCCAGCTGCGCGAGGTGCCGACTCCGGAGCCGGGGCCGGGCCAGGTCCGGGTCCGGGTGCGCGCCGCCGGGCTCAATCGTGCCGACATCCATCAGCGCCGGGGCAACTATCCGGCGCCGCCCGGCTGGCCTGCCGACATTCCCGGCCTCGAGTACGCCGGCGAAGTCGAGGCGCTGGGGCCGGGTGCCACCCGCTGGCGCCTCGGCGACCGGGTGATGGGCCTGGTGGGCGGCGGCGCCCACGCCGAGGCGGTCGTCGTCCACCAGGACGAAGTGCTGGCCATTCCCCAGGCCCTCTCGTTCACGGAGGCGGCCGCCATTCCCGAGGCCTTTCTCACGGCATGGGACGCGCTGGTCACCCGCGGCCGCCTGCAGCCAGGAGAGCGGGTGCTCATCCACGCCGTGGGCAGCGGCGTCGGCACCGCCGCGTCGCAGATCGCGAAACGGATCGGCGCTACTGTCCTCGGCACCTCGCGCCAGCGGGCCAAGCTCGAGCGGGCCCGGGAGTATGGTCTCGACGTCGGCATCGACACCAGCGCCGGCAGCTTCCGCGACGCGGTGGGAGAACCGGTGAACGTCATCATCGATGTCCTCGGCGGCCCCGCCCTGGCCGACAATCTTGCCGTCCTCGCGCCGCGAGGCCGCCTGGTGCTGCTCGGCTTTCTCCAGGGCAACCGCACCGAGGTCAGCCTCGAGCCGGTGCTGCGCAAGCGGCTGGAGATCATCGGTTCGGTCATGCGCACCCGGTTGCTCGCGGAGCGGATCCCGCTGGTGGCGCAATTTGCCGCGCGGGTGCTGCCGGACTTCCCTCCGCTCCGTCCCGTCGTCGGTGCCACCTTCCCGATGACCGCCCTGGCCGACGCCCACCGCGCCATGGAGCGGGACGAGAGCTTCGGGAAGACGGTGCTGACCTGGGACTGAGGGGAGCGGGGAGAAGGGAGCAGGGAGCGGGGAGCAGTCAAACAATTCACGAGCCACTGCTCCCATCTCCCTGCTCCCTGCTCACTTCCCCACCCGCACTCCCCTCTCCCCCCACCGCTTCCTGATCTCGGTCCACCGCTCCCTGGAGCGCGGATTCTCTGTCCGTCCTGTCCTTCCGTCCGTCTGCGACCGTCAGGAAGCCCTTTAGGCCCGACTGTCCGACTTCTACGACTTCTCCGACCTCTCCGTCCTTCCATAGATCCATCTGCGTCTCCCCCTCCCCCAGCCGATCCACCGTCACCCCCAGTGCGCGCACTGCAATGGTGCGCTGGCAGGCCAGCGCGAAGGCGCGCCGGGAAGCGTCCCACAGCTCCACGTCGAGAGCGGCCCGGGTCAGCGGGACGCTGCGCCGGGCGGTGGCGTAGTCGGTGTAGGCCAATGCCACGGTGAGCCGGCCGGCGGTGAGCTGCCGGAGCCTGAGCCGGTGGCCCAGCCGCTCGGTGAGCCGGCGGAGCAGGGGATGCAGCACGCCGAGGTCGTTGGTGTCGGTGGCCAGGGTGTGGGCGAAGCGGAACTCGGCTTTCCGCTCAGGCGACAGCACGGGGCGCGGGTCGATGCCGCGGGCCCGCTCGTGCAGCAGGGTCCCCTCGGCGCCGAAGACGGCGCAGAGCTGCCGCCGCTCGATGGCGGCGATCTCTCCGATCAGCTCGAGCTGGTACTCATCGAGCCGCTCGCGCATGTCGGCGTCGAGATCCGGCATCACGCTCACCGGCTGTGGGGCGAGGAAGCGGGGTTCCTCTCCTCCCCCGACCTGGCAGAGCCATTCACCGCCCCCCTGCCCCCCCGCCCCCCCTTCTTCTTTTTTTACCACCGTCGCTGCCGCCTGGCTGACCAGCTTGTTGACCGCGACACCAACCGAGAGCGGAATCTGCAGCCGCTGGCGGGCCTCGCGCTGGATCCGGACGGCCACATCCACCGCGGGGCCGAAGAGGCCGCTGGTGCCGGTCACGTCGAGAAAGGCATGGCCGTAACCCCGGGGCTCGATGACGGGGGCGTAGCGGCCGAGGATTTCGTGCAGCGCCCGCGAGGCCCGGGCGTAGAGGACGGGGTTGGGCGGCACCAGCATCAGGTCGGGGCATTGCTTCCGGGCCCGGCGCACCGGCATGCCTCTGGTGATGCCCGCTGCCTTCGCCTCGGGCGAGAGCGCCAGGACCGTGGCCCGGTCAGCGCCCGGTGCCGCCACCGCGACCGGCCGGTGCCGGAGGGCAGGTGCTACCAGCCCTTCGACGGTGGTGCAGAAGGCGGGAGGGTCGATGAAGAGGACGTGGCGGCGCATCTGAGAGAGCGGGGAGCAGGGAGAAGGGAGCAGGTCTTACGGCAGCTGGTCGTGCAGGAGCGAGCCTTGGTTGGCGGGTGAGTTCTTCACCGTGTCCCGCTCCCTGCTCCCCGCTCCCTGCTCCTTTTTCTCCCCGCACCGGAAACCCGAACTCCCGCTGCAGCGCACGCAGCCGCCGGCCCAGGGCCTCGGTGTAGGTGCGCTGGGCCGACTGGCGTCGGGCGTAGTGCTGTTCGTAGCGCTCGACCAGCTCCGGGAACTCGCGGGCCAGGTGGGGAAGGAAGCGGTGCCGCGCCGCGGAGCCGAGCCGGAGCGCCAACCCGACTGCGTAGCGGGCACCCGCCGCCTTCCCCGCCGCCATGACAGCGGCCAGCGATTCCCGGCTGTCGGTAATGCCCGGCAGCACGGGTGCGATGAGCAGTCCTGCGTGGATTCCGCCGTCGGTGAGCCCCTTGAGAGCCCGGAGCCGGGCGTGCGGTGCCGGCGACCGGGCCTCGATCCGCCGGAGCAGCACCGGGTCCACCGAGGCCAGCGAGATGTTCACGCTCAGCTTATGCCGGGCGGCCAGTTGCTGGAGCAAGGCCAGGTCACGCAGGACGAGGGGGGACTTGGTGGTCAACCCGAGGGTGAGCCCGCGCCAGCCCAGCAGCGCCTCGAGCAGGCTCCGGGTCAGGCGGAAGCGCCGCTCCGCCGGCTGGTAGGGATCGGTGGCGGTGCCGATGACCAGCGTCGCGCCGGCCAGCTTGGCCGGGAAGAGGGTCCGCTGCAGTACGGCGGCAGCGGAGGTCTTGACGAGGATCCGGCTCTCGAAATCAGGAGGGGCAGAGGGGCGGAGGGGCAGGGGGGCAGCCACTGCCCCTCTGCGACCGTCAGGGAGTCCTTGAGGGCCCCTCTGCCCCTCCAGTCGCTCTACCACCCACCGATGTGTATCCCGCGCGTAGCAATAGGTGCAGCCAAATTCGCAGCCCACGTACGGGTTGAGCGACCAGAACCCCATCCCCGTCGACGCCGGCGAATTGAGAATGGCCTTGACCGGCACTTCGTGGAATGAGGTGCCGCGCTGGCGGACGTCCAGGAGGGGCAGAGGGACAGAGGGGCGAGGGGGCAGCAGGTTCAGTTGCAAGCCGGCTGGCGCGACGCCAGGCGAACTTGCTCCCGTGCCAGCCGCCCCCCTGCCCCCCGCCCCCCCGCCCCTCTCATCCGCACTTCCCCCACCCGCACTGGGCGCAGTGCATGCAGCCGGAGTTCCGCACCACCGGCCCGGCACACTCGGGACAGACCCGGATCAGGGTAGTGGGAGCCAGCCGCCCAGCATGCCAGTGGCTCTTCTGGAACTCGTTCTGATTGGAGAGTGTAGCGTCAGTGGCTTGATGATGTGTCATCGTGGAGTCGCCATATTCGGTATTTATTCGGTAATTGATACCGAATATATGCCGATTTCACGGCGACGCCAGAGTCTGCTTTTCGGGCAACCGAATCAGCCGCGAGGGTCAGTCGATCAGTCCCTGCCGCGTTGCATGGATGAAATCGGTGACTGCGGGGCTGCCGCCGGCCAGCCGCACTTCACTGGCGATCTGGCCCCGGTGATGGGTGGAGTGCAGGGCCACGTGGGTGAGGATGTCGTCCACCGCGCTGTGCCACCGCTCGCCGCGGCTGTTGGTGTACTCGACCTGGCGGACCAGGTCCGCTTCGGTGAGTACGCCGAGGTAGAGCCGCCACCCTTCGGCCACCCGCGCCAGCTCGGTTCTGCATTCCTCCAATGACAGGGCTGGCCAGACCGCGATCGGTGAAGCCAGTCCATCGAGCCGGGCCTGCCAGAGCGATTCGGCCCCGGCCACGTGGCCCAGCCAGCCGAGGGCCAGAACCGGGGGTGTGGCCAGCTCGGCGACTGACTCGAGGGCGGCTCGGTTGGCCCAGGCATCGTGGGCGAAAAGACGGTGCAGAAAGGCGAGGCGGTCCTTGGCCATGGCAGAACTCCCGGTGCTACCACCGGCGTCGCGGCAGGTGGAAGCCGGCTTCGTGCGGGGCGGTGAAGTCCTCCTCCTCCGCCGGCCGGAAGGTCAGGTCAATCGCGAGGTAGAGCGTCTTGGTCCAGGGGAAGATCAGGAAAGGCACCAGGACCATCAGCGCCACCGAGCCGACCTCCAGCGCGGTCCAGGGCGGCGCGGGCCAGGTGGCGACGACGGCGGCGCCGCAGAGAACGACCCAGATCGCCTCCGTGGCCATCAGGTTGATCGTGTAGGAACCCAGCCAGTAGCCCCGGACTTCACGCTCGAAGCGGAGCCCGCAGGCGGGACAGGCGGGCAGCATGTGGAGCCACCTGGTGAAGACCGGCCTCCCGCCACAGGCAGGACAGCGGAGCCGGAGGGCGTTCAGATAGAGCACCAGCGGACCGCGATGTGATGCTCCCATGATCCAATACTGAAGTGCGGGGGAGCAGGGAGCAAGGAGCGGGGAGCAGGCGCTACGGTCTCACCAGCACTATCTGCTCCTCGGGGAGCCAGGTGCCAGAGGCGACCCGGACTTCAGCGGCGGTGCGCTCGATGATCGGCGTCGCCGGAAGTGCGGGAAGGAATCCGTCGTGCGCGAAGTGGAGCAGGTAGACGCTCTCCCCGGCGTTGCGCGCATGTTCGGCGACGAACTCGGCCACGGCCACGGGCCAGTGGCCCGCCGCCACGGGGCGACGCTCGAGCGCGGTGCGATGATTGTCCAGCGCGCGGAGAACCTGCTCGCGGGTGAGGCCGAGGGCGCGGTAACGGCCCCGGAGCCAGGCTTCATCTTCCCGGGAGACCGGATGCCGCTGCACCACGAGATCGCAGGAGCAGGCCCCGTGCAGCAGCCGGGCGACCGTCTGCAGGTCAGGCCACGGCTTCCGGAAGAGCCGGTGGGTCGCCGGATCGGCCAGGTCGGCGGTGAGCCCCTTCGGGACCATCGAACGCACTTCGCTCAGGGTGAGGGGGCTGGCGATGAACAGGGAAAAGCACATTACCGCTCCCTGCTCCCCGCTCCCTGCTCCCCTTGCCCAGACTTGTCCCGTCTTCCCTTGAGGAGCAGCCCGGCAGCCTCCCCCGCCGGCCCACCCTTTCCGGCGATGCGCCTGAGTGTCTCATCGTCGTGACGGCCCAGCTCGGTGGCCATCAGGATGATCATCTGCTGGCGGTTCTGGCGGTCGCGCTCCTCTTGCACCAGGCGCGCGCCGGCCAGGCCGAACCAGGCGCCCATCGCCATGCAGAGAAAGAAGATCACCAGACCCAGCACCCCGGACTGCACCGCCTTGCCGCCCAGGGCTCCGCGGACCGCGATTCCGAGATTGACGAGGCCGACCACGACCAGCACCCACATGAAGGTGCGATAGGTCCGGGCCGTCGAGCGCGGCCTGGAAGCGATCACTCCTCCTCGCCCCCGACGTCGTAGATCTCGTCCACCAGGTCGGTCAACCGGCCCAGGTCGGCCCGCAGTCGGGGCCGGGAGGGGTCGCCGCTCCGGCACCAGACCACGAGGTCCCAGGGCTGGTCGGCGTAGATGTCGGGGGGCATCGCCTCTTCGGCGGCGGTGAAGAGATGCTCCTCCAGGGAGGCGTCGGCCTGCACCAGCAGTTCGATGTCCTCACCCGGGTACTTGGCGAACTCCCCTTCGGCGATCGCCTGTTCGAACAGGGCCCCGGCCGCCTCCGCGTCGCTGCCGCCGATCACGATCGCCAGGGCGCCGTGCTCGATCAGGTCCACGGCGAAACTCGACGCTGAGCTCCGAGGCCGCCGGGGTGCCGCGGTCGATCCACAACGCCGCGACCGAGAGCCGGTCTGTATGGGAAGAGTCGGGCGCCGGGAGATTGAACGTCAGGACGCTCGAAAGGAAGACGCGCTTGTCTTCGTGGTCGGGAAAGCGGGTGAGCGGCATTGCGAGGTGGGGCCGGCTAAATCGGGAGATCCTCCCGGACCAGGACGAGAATCGCGGCCTGGGAGACGACGAGGTACTTCTTGTCCTCGAAAGTGATCTCGACGGCGGCCTTGCGGAAGAAGATCGCGTGATCGCCGACCCGGGCCTGCATCGGGCGCCAGCGGGTCCGGACCTCACCGGCCTTCCAGGGCTCGTCGTCGAGGCTGCCGACGTCTGGCGCCGGGTCGCCGGGGCCCACGGCGATGACCAGCCCGGACTGCACCTGCTGGGACTCGATCGCGGTGGCGGGGAGGTAGAGCCCGACCCGGGTGCGGTCGTCACCCTCTTCCGGAGTGATGAGTATCCGGTCGCCCACCAGGATCAGCTGCTTCCTCGGGAATTCCATGGCCGGCCTCAGCGCTCCTGGACCATCGTCTCCAGCTCGACGACCTTGAGCTGGCGCATCCCGCGGGGCAGGCGCAGTTCGATCTCGTCTCCCACCTTCTTGTTGGCCAGGGCCCGTCCCAGCGGGGATCCGAGCGAGATGTGCCCGAGCTCGATATCCATCATCTCGGCGACCACGAGGACGAAGGTCTCCCGCTCCCTGGTCTCGAGATCGACGACGGTGACCGTTGAGCCCAGCCCGACCCGGTCGGACGGCGTCTCGTGGTTGGCCAGCGAGCCGAGGGAGGTGATCCGCGCGTGAAGCTGACCGAGCCTGGCCTGGACGAACTGCTGCCGCTCCAGCGCCGCCTTGTACTCGGAATTCTCCCGCAGGTCACCCAGTTCGACCGCCTGGGCGATGGCCTGGGGAATCACCACATTGAGCTCGTGGCTCAACTGTTCGATTTCCTTGGCCAGCTTCTGGCGCATTTCTCGGAGCATGGGGCCTTCGGCGTTCGCAGTGCACACAATAGAAAGCCCCGGGCAGGCGGTGCCTCCTCCCGGGAACTGGGTGCCATCGAGGATTAAGATACTGCCGCACGTGAAAAAGGCGATAGGGCACTCACATCACCAGACGGCCGAACGACTTAGCGTCGACCGGCGAGGCAACTATCTTGGGGAAATGAATCTCCCGGTGCTTCGCGGGGTGATGCTCACGGCGCTCCTCCTTGCCGGCGCGCCGCGGCTGGCCGGACAGCAGACCACCCCCGCCCCGCCAGTCAACTACGACTCGCTGCCCATCGCTCCGGACTCGGTGGCCTGGGCCCGGCTGGTCAACATCCGCACCCTGGACAGTACCATCCGCGTCGATGCCCGGTACGCAGGCTCCGACAACTTCACCGGTGCTCCCCTTCCCGGCTACGAGGCGAACGCCGCACTGCTTCGCCGGGAGGCGGCCGAGGCGCTGGTTCGGGTGCAGAAGCGCCTGGCGACTGGCGACCTGGGCCTCAAGGTCTGGGACGGCTACCGGCCGCGACGGGCCACGCTGGCGATGGTGGACTGGTGCGAGCGTACCGGACGCACTTCGCTCCTGGACGACGGCTACATCGCGCGCAGAAGCCGTCACAATCTCGGGCTGGCGGTGGACCTGACTCTGGTGGACCTGGCCCGGGGGACCGAGCTCCCCATGGGAACAGCCTTCGACACCTTCAGCGACTCGGCCCACACCGCGAACGCGGAGGGAAGGGTGCGGACCTACCGGCAGCTCCTGGTGAGGGCCATGGAGGCCGAGGGATTCAAGAATTACGACCAGGAATGGTGGCACTTCTCGTTCGAGGCGCCCGATCCACAACCCTACGACGTTCCGGTGCGTTGACGCCGGGCGCCGCGCCTGCGGGGCTCAGCCCTTCCGTTCGTTCCACGCCGCCACGTTGCGCCGCAGCTGCCGGGCGTGGACCTCGAGATGATCGGCGTACACCTCCAGCCATCGTTCGCCGCTGTAACTCCCCGACTCCGTGTGCCGTCCCTTCTTCTGCCAGTCGGCCTCGGTCAGCCGGCGGAGCAGGGGGACCGTGTTGGCCCGCACGGCGTCGATCGTCGTCAGGGCCAGGTCGAGGGGGAGCGAGTGGTAATCGAAGATCCGGGCCCAGGCATCCTGGTCGTAGCCGACGATGAGGGGCTCGGGCTCCGCCACCAGGTAGCGGATCCGCATGTGCGAGTTGGTTTCGCTGTCGGCGCAATGGATGATCACTTCGTGGGCCGACCACTTCCCCGGTCCGGGTCGCCACTTCATGGCCGCGGGGGGAACTTCGGAGAGGGCCTGGCGGAGCAGGGCGGGACCCTCGGCATAGCGGGCGATCATTGCATCGCGTTCGGCGGGAGTCATGCGGCACTCCGTGGTCAGGGGGACAAGTGAAAATCTATCCGGTTTACGTCCTCGGCTGGGCGCTGGTGACAGCCACGGCCACGGCCGCGCCGGTGCAGGCCCAGGAGGTCGTCGTCGAGTCGCTGGGTGCGCTCCAGGGTGCGGGCCTCCTGGAGCCCCACCGGGTGGATGTCTACCTCCCGCCGGGGTACGCCGGCAATCCCACCCGGCGCTACCCGGTGCTGTACGCCAATGACGGCCAGGACCTGGCCACCGCGCACTTTCCCGCGGTGCTTGCGACGCTCGTCGCGACGGGCCGGATGGCGCCGGTCATCGTCGTCGCCATCCATTCGACTGATTCCCGGACCCCGGAATACGCCACGGCTGGGCGCCCGGCCCTGCTGGCGGACGGTGTGGACGCCGCCGCCTACCAGCGGTTCGTGCTGGATAGCGTCATGCCGCTCGTGTCGACCAGGTACCGGACCCGACCGGGTGCCGGCAATACCGGCATTATGGGGTGGTCGCTCGGCGGGCTGTCCGCCTTCGACCTGGCCTGGAATCATCCCGACCGCTTCGGCACGGTGGGAGTCTTCTCGGGATCGCTCTGGTGGCGCGACACCAACGGGACGCCGGAGGAGCGAATGGCGGGCCGCATCGTGCACCGGATGGTGCGGGCGGGGCCGTCGCGCCCGGCACTCCGCTTCTGGTTCATGGCAGGGCGCCAGGAGGAGGAGGACGACCGGGATGGCAATGGGGTCATTGACGTCATCCAGGACACCCGGGAGCTGATCGAGATCCTGGTCGGGCAGGGCCACCGCGAGGGGGGCGACATCGAATGGCACGAGGTGGACGGCCGTCACGATCTGACGACCTGGGGCCGGCTGCTGCCGGAGTTTCTGGGCTGGGCGTTTCCGACCTGAGCGGCCGGATCTTCAGGCGCCAATCATTCCTTGACTGGCCGGGAAATGATTGCTAATCTCTGCCACGGCAATTTCTTAGGAATCTGCCGCCCCCGTCGACAGGAAGATCAGCTCAATGTCGCTCCGGCCCGCGATTCGCCGGCACGCCCGCGTGTGGGCACCGGCCATCCTACTCGTTGTACTAGCCCTGGCGGGCTGTGCCAGGGATTACCCCCAGACGACCCTGGCGCCCAGCGGCGACTTCGGCCGCATCGTCGATCATCTGTTCATGACGACAGTCTGGTGGGCCACCGCGGTCTTCGTGCTGGTCGAGGGGGCGCTGCTCTACGCCATCGTGAAGTTCCGGGCCCGGCCCGGCGCTCCCGAGCCTGAGCAGACCCACGGCAACACCACTGTCGAGATCATCTGGACCATCATTCCCGCGGCGATCCTCGCGATGATCGCGGTGCCGACCGTCAAGGCGATCTTCGAGACGGCCAAGGAGCCGGGAGCAGACGCGCTGCAGGTCGAGGTGATCGGGCACCAGTGGTGGTGGGAGTTCCGGTATCCCGGCCTCAACATCGTCACCGCCAACGAACTCCACGTCCCGGTAGGCCAGACCGTCAATCTCAGGATGACCACGGCCGACGTGATCCACAGCTTCTGGATTCCGAATTTCGCCGGCAAGCGGGACGTCTTCCCCAAGCGATTCAACAACATCTGGTTCAAGGCCGACACGACCGGGCTGTTCAGCGGCCAGTGCGCCGAGTTCTGCGGGGTCGAGCACGGGCGAATGGCCTTCCGGGTCGTCGCGCAGACCCCGGAGGAGTTCCAGGCCTGGAGCACCCGCCAGCAGGTCGGCTCGCCGCTGATCGACGGCGGCGATGGTTCCCGACAGCACGCTGGTCACCGCGCTGGTGGCGGCCACCGGCGACAGTGCGGCCATGGTGGACAGCATCCTGGCCCGGGGCAAGGCCGCGTTCATGGCCGGGGGGTGCATCGGCTGCCACGCGATGGTGGGAACCCCGATGGCGGGCCAGCTGGCCCTGGTGGGCCCCAACCTGTCGCATGTCGGGAGCCGGCACACCATCGCCGCGGGCACCCTGCCGATGAGCGATGAGAATCTGGCGCGCTGGCTGCACAATCCCGAGGCGGTCAAGCCCGGAGTCGCTGATGAAGCTGCCCCGGCCGCTGACCGACGACGAGGTCACGCGCGCTCGTGGCGTACCTGCGACTGCACCAGTAACCAGCAGGGGCCCTGGCCCCTTTTCGAGGAACGCACATGGCAACTTCGGCACTCGACCACGCCCCGGCCCACGCGCACGAGAAGACCGGCCTGTGGAGCTGGCTCACCACGGTCGATCACAAGCGGATCGGGATTCTCTACGGCGCGACGGCCTTCATCTGCTTCCTGCTGGGCGGCCTCGAGGCGCTGGTGATGCGGATCCAGCTGGCCCGGCCCGACCAGCACCTGGTCTCGCCCGAGACGTTCAACCAGCTGTTCACGATGCACGGCACCACCATGATCTTCCTCGGGGTGATGCCGCTCTCGGCGATGTTCTTCAATTACCTGATCCCGCTCATGATCGGGGCCCGGGACGTGGCGTTCCCGCGGCTCAACGCGATGAGCTACTGGGTGTTCCTGGCCGGGCGCGATCCTGCTCAACGTCAGCTGGCTGGTCAACGCGGCGCCCGACCAGGGGTGGTTCGGCTACGCCAACCTGACCGAGCGGCAGTACTCCCCCGGGCCGCAACGTCGACTTCTGGATCGTCGGCCTCCAGGTGCTGGGCATCGCCTCGCTGGCGGCGGCGGTCAACTTCTTCGTCACGATCATCAACCTGCGGACCAAGGGCATGCGGCTGATGCGCATGCCGATGTTCGTCTGGATGAGCCTGGTCACCCAGGTCCTGCTGCTGCTGGCGTTCCCGGTCATCACGGTGGCGCTGGTGATGCTGATGATCGACCGGAACTTCGGCACCCACTTCTTCATCCCGGCCGGCGGCGGCGACCCGATCCTCTGGCAGCACCTGTTCTGGGTCTTCGGGCACCCCGAGGTCTACATCCTGATCCTGCCGGCCTTCGGCATCGTCTCCGAGGTCCTGCCGGTCTTCTCGCGGAAGCCGCTCTTCGGCTACGCCGCGATGGTGTTCTCGGGCTGCTTCATCGCCTTCCTGGGCTTCGGCGTGTGGAGCCACCACATGTTCTCGACCGGCATGGGGCCCTTCGCCGACACCTTCTTCAGCCTGATGACGATGCTGATCGCCATCCCGACCGGGGTGAAGATCTTCAACTGGATCGGCACCATCTGGGGCGGCCGGATCGAGTTCAAGACGCCGATGCTCTTCGCCCTGGGGTTCATCGCGATGTTCATCATCGGCGGGCTGTCGGGCGTCATGCACGCCTCGCCGCCGGCCGACCTGCAGCAGACCGACACCTACTTCGTGGTGGCGCACTTCCACTACGTGCTGTTCGGCGGCAGCATCTTCGCGCTGACCGCGGGGGCCTACTACTGGTTCCCCAAGATGTCGGGCCGGATGCTCGACGAGGGGCTGGGCAAGATCCACTTCTGGCTGATGCTGCTCGGCTTCAACCTGACCTTCTTCCCGATGCACTTCCTGGGGCTGAACGGGATGCCGCGGCGGGTGTACACCTACCCGGCCGACCTCAACTTCGGCTTCTGGAACATGGTGGAGACGGTGGGCGCCTTCGTGCTGATGGTGTCGCTCCTGGTCTTCATCTACAACCTCCTGCGCTCGCTGCCGGCAGCGGGGCCGTGGCGCCGGCCGATCCCTGGAACGGCGCCACGCTGGAGTGGACCATTCCTTCGCCGCCGCAGGAGTGGAACTTCGCGGAGGTTCCCGAGGTCACCGGGCGGGACCCGCTCTGGGAATGGGAGCGGGCCCGGGGCGGCGGGAAGCTGCCCGAGCCCCAGCGGGTGAGCGGGAAGGGCATCCACCTGCCCAACCCCTCCTACTGGCCGCTGGTGACCGCGATCGGCATGCTGGTCTTCTTCACCGGCTTCATCGTCGGCTTCCCCTACGTGAACATCGCCGGGGTGCTGGTGACTTTCATCGGGATCTTCAGCTGGGCCTTCGAGCCCGCCTGAGCCACCTACGGGGAGCACGACCTTGTCTCACGACGCGCACGCAATGCATCCCGAGACCTCGACCGGTCTCGACAGCCGGAAGATGGCGATCTGGACCTTCATCGGGTCCGAGTGCCTCTTCTTCGCCACGCTGATCTCGACCTACGTGGTCTACCGGGGGCGGAGCCTCACCGGCCCCTTCCCGCACGCCGAGTGGACCTCCCCGACCGGCCAGGTGTTTGAGCCGATCCTCGAGATCAAGCTCGTGACGGTGGGCACGGCGCTGCTGCTCTTCAGCTCGCTGTTCGTCGTGCTGGCGCTGTACGGCGCCCAGCACAACAAGCGAGGGATGCTGCTCGGGCTGGCTGGGGGCGACGATCATCTGCGGCATGTTCTTCGTCGGGATGCAGGTGTACGAATTCACCCACTTCGTGCACAAGGGGCTCAAGCTCTCGACCAACCTCTTCGGCGCCTCCTTCTTCACGCTGACCGGGTTTCACGGCACGCACGTGACGATCGGCGTGATCTGGCTGGTGACGATGTTCATCCTGGCGCTGCGCCGGAAGTTGCCGCCGGAGAAGTCGCTGAACCTCGAGCTCGCGGCGCTGTACTGGCACTTCGTGGACGTGGTCTGGATCGTCATCTTCCCCGTCGTCTACCTGATGGATTGAGGCTCGCGACCATGTCTGCTTCCGTCGACTCGCACGAGCACGCCCACCCGGGCCCGGCCATCTATCTCCGGGTCGGGATCATCCTGTTCGTCCTCACGGCGGCGGAGGTGGCCGTCTATGAGCTGGCGTATCACCACGCCGGCTCGGGGCTCGGCGCGCTGCTCCATCCCATCGTGATCCCGATCCTGCTGCTGCTCTCGGCGGTCAAGTTCTCGCTGGTGGCGATGTTCTACATGCACCTGAAGCAGGACAGCAAGCTCTTCAGCGGCCTGTTCGTCTTCCCGATTCTCATCGCCGCCTTCATCATCGCGGTCCTGATGACGCTGTTCTCCTACCTCTACCTGTTGCACCCGCGGCCGCCGGCCTGAGCGGCGGCTGTTCCCGGCACGAAATCCAACGACCCCCCGGAGCAGCTCCGGGGGGCCGTTTTGTGTGCGGGCCAGTCCACTCGTCCTACCAGGTATCGCCGCCGGCCGGCGGCGGCCAGGCGCCAAAGGCCCGGCGGAGGAGCGCCACCTGGCCGACGTGGTAGCTATTGTGCGCGACCATCTGCCAGAGGACGTCGGCCACCGTTTCTCCTTTGGCCGGGTGCACCACGCGGGCCTGGATGGCCGGGTCATGGCCCACCGCCTCCAGCCGCCGCAGCTGGTCGGCCAGGCGGCGGCGCTCCAGGTCCCAGGCCGCCGGGTCCGTCGGCCCGTCTGGGGCAGGCCAGCTCACCTCGGCGTGCTCGGGATACGGCACCTCGGGCCCGGCGATGCTCCTCAGTTCGTATTCCATCCAGTAGTTGAGATGAAACAGAAGCTGCCAGATCGTATGCTGGGCGCCGGCCAGCCTTCGCCCGGCCACGGCCGCGTCGATGCCGTCGAAGCATGCCACGGGGTCGGCGTGCGCTCCCCGGCCCCGGAGCAGGTCGCTCAGCACGTTCATGGCGACCGCCTCAGCTGCAGGGCATCCAGCGCCAGGGCGATCGTCGTCTCGTACCCGGCACGGGCCGCGTCGCCCAGCAGCGCCTCCGCGGCGTCCTCGAGGCAGGGAGTCTCGAGGTCGCCGAAGCCGGCCAGGTCGAACGGCTGTGGCGGGAGCGCGGCGTACTGGGGAAACTGGTCCTGGATCGGACAGGCGTTGGCGAGGACTTCACCTTCCCTGGTGACCATGCCGAGTCCCATCCAGCGGCAGACCATCGGCCGACTGTCATACACCAGGCAGGCGCCCGCCTCGTCGAGCAGGGGGCAGGGCACATCCGCCAGCGCCGAGCTGATTTCGTCGAACCGGTCGTCGCCGATGTCGGCGATGTCCCAGGGCGGGCCCCAGGTCGGTGCCAGCGCATGGATCCGGCCGGCCAGCGCCTCCGCCCGGCTGGCGACTTCCCTGCGCACATGCGCCGGCAGCCGGCGGGCGGCGGAGCGCAGCAGCATCGCGTCTGCCACGGAAATATCGAAGGGCCCGTTGCAGCAGGCAGTGCATCCGCGCCGGCAGGGGATCACTCCCGGGTGATGCTCCCGGGCATCGGCGGACCAGCGGTCGAGGCGGGCCAGCAGCTCGGGGTAGGGTGACCCCGGGTCGGGGATCACGCGTCGGCCGGGAGCCGCAGGGCGCCCAGGGCGAGGGCCGCCCAGCCGGCGATGAAGGCGACGCCTCCGATCGGGGTGATGGCGCCGAGCGCGGTGTTCCCCGTCAGGGCGAGAAGGTAGAGGCTGCCGGAAAAGAGAATCGTGCCCGCAATGAACAGCCGCCCCGCCCACGCTGCCTGGACCGGGGCTCCGCGATCGGCCAGCCAGGCGGCGGCGAAGAGGGCCAGGGCGTGGTACATCTGGTAGCGGGCTCCTGTTTCAAAGACCACCAGGAGTCCGGGCTCGAGGCGCGCCCGGAGCGCGTGAGCGCCGAACGCACCGGCCACGACGGCGAGGCCGCCCGAGATGGCGCCGCTCGCGGCCAGGAAGCGGCGCAATCAGCCCTCGATCTTGAGTGGTTCCGGATCCACCGCCATGCCCATCGAGTGGTAGCCGTTGTCGACGTAGATGGTGGTCCCGGTGATGGCACCGGCCAGCGGGCTGGCCAGGAAGGCGGCGGTGGCGCCCACCTCGGAGGCCTCGAGGGCGCGGGGCAGGGGAGAATTCCGGCGGGAGTACTCGAGCATCTTGCCGATGAAGCCGATCGCCGTTGCGGCCCGCGAGGCGAAGGGCCCGGCGGAGATGGTATTGACCCTGACCCCGTGCCGGCGGCCCGCCTCGTAGGCGAGCGTGCGGGTATCGGACTCGAGCGCCGCCTTGGCCGACGACATGCCGCCGCCGTAACCGGGGATGACGCGTTCACCGGCCATGAACGTCAGCGAGACGAAGGAGCCGCCCGGACGCATCATTGGCCCAAGCTCCCGGACCATCGCCAGGTTGCTGTAGGCGCTGATGCTGACCGCGGCCAGGTATCCGGCGCGGCTGGTGTCGATCAGCGGCTTCTTGACCTCGGGGCCGTTGGCCAGGCTGTGGACCACGATGTCGAGCGGCTGGGCGCCGAAATCCTTGCGCAGGCCCTGCACAACTCCCTCGATGCTGAAGTCGCCGCGTTCCTTGTATCGCTTGTTGTCCATGATGTCGGCCGGCGCGTCGGCCAGCGTATCGAAGGCGGCGTCCAGCGGGTAGATCTTCTCGAACATCATCTTCCGCCCGTCCGAGAGCGCGAGCGAGGCGTCCATCTTGCCCCGCTCCAGCAGGTTCAGGAAGATGTTCATGGCCGGGGGCCAGGTTCCGACGCAGATCGAGGCACCTGCCTCGGCCATGGCCTTGGCGATGGCGAACCCGAACCCGCCGTCGTCCGCCACGCCGGCGATGAATGCGCGCTTGCCTGTAAGATCAATGGGTAGCATCTGGCACGTCCGATTTGGAGGTTCGATCAGGGCTGTTGCGGGCGGATGCCCCTTCCGGTGGGCTCCAGGACCTCCCAGCACCCCCCACCTGGGAGCCCACCATCAAGGGCACCCACCCTGCTGCCGCGCGGTCCGGCCTCGTCGGGGGTCTGAAAGTGTAAGGCGTCTTGCATTTGGTGAGAAGAGCCGGACATTGGCGGCCGTTCACCGTTCACCGTTCACCGTTCACCGTTCACCGTTCACCGTTCACCGTTCAGCCGTTCACAGTTCGCCGTCACTCCTCCCTCAACACCTCCAACGGCGCCCGCCGCAGCACCTCGCGGCTGTTCCAGAGGCCGACCGACACGGTCAGCGCCGTCAGGCCGAGTGCGAGGAGCGTCAGTGATCCTGCCGGCACCACGAACTTCACCTCGAAGACCCACTTCATCAGGGCCCATCCCGCGATCCCTGCCAGCCCCACCGCGACGACGCCGGCCAGGACGCCGAGCGCGGCATACTCGACGGCCAGAATGCTGGTGATCTGTCCCCGGGTGGCACCCAGGGTGCGCAGGAGGACTCCCTCGCGCACCCGCTGGAAGCGGCTGGCGGCGACCGCGCCCACCAGGACGACGGCACCGGTGGCCAGGCTGAAGAGGGCCATGAAGCGGATGGCCAGGACGACCCGGTCGATGATCTGCTCGATGGTGTGCTGGATCAGGGATTGGTCGATGGAGGTCACGTTGGGATACGACTCGGCGACCCGGCGCTGAATCCTGCCCAGCGTCCCCGGGTCGGGCACGCGGGCGAGCGTCACCAGCATCTGCGGTGCGCGTTCCAGCGGGCCGGGAGGGAACACCACGAAGAAATTGGGCTCGAACCGCGCCCAGTCCACTTCCCGGAGACTCGTGATCCGGCTGGTCACCGCCAGGCCCTGGACGTCCCAGACGATCGCGTCGCCGATCGCGACGCCGAGTTCTCCCGCCAGGCCGACCTCGACGGAGATGGGCACGGTGTCCATGGAGGTGTAGCCCAGCCCCCGTGAGGCGAGGGAATCGGCGCGGAGCCGGTCCCACCACTTCCCGGTGAGCACCTTCTCCGAGGCAACGATTGTGTCGCGATAGGTCGAGCGGAATTCCCGGCGCAGGGCCCAGCGGCCGGGGCGGTCGCCGTCGCCACTTTCTCTCGAGGTCGTGTCACCCAGGAGTTGAGCGACGGGCTTGCCCTTGAGTGACAGGATCCGCATCGGCACGATCGGCACCGCGGCTCGGAAGTGGATGCTGTCCGCGCGGAGCAGCGCCTCCAGGCCGGCGAGCTGGTCGGGCTGGATGTCGAAGAAGACCAGGTTGGGCCGGTCGGGTGAGCGATCGAGGTTGAACGAACTGAGCAGGTTTTGCTGGACCACGGCGACCGTCGTCAGCAGGAAGCCGCCGAACCCCAGCGCCAGGATGACGAGCACCGTCTGGTTGGCCGGGCGGTAGAGATTGGCCAGCCCCTGTCGCCAGACGTAGGCGAGTCGATGCGGGAACCAGCGCCGCAGCCCGCGGACCAGGCCGAGGGCGGCCAGCCAGAGGATGAGAAGCGCCCCGCCGGCGGCCGCAGCGAAGATCGCGCCCCGGAGGAGGCTGTGGACCTGTACGGCGGCCAGCGCGAAGATGCTCGCCGCCAGCGCCGCCGCGGCAACCACGCTCCAGCGATCCGGCCTCGTCTTCACTTCGTTCTCGAACGGGCGGCGCAATACGGCCAGGGGCGCCACCTTGCGGATGCCCAGCAGCGGGAGAAGGGCGAACACCACCGCGACCCAGAGTCCGACGCCCAGTCCCTGGGCAATGGCGCCAGGGGCGAGTCGCACCGTCACATCGAGGGGCAGGAGTCCCGAGAGCAGGCGGGGTAAACCCATCTGGAGCAGGACGCCGGCCGCTGCTCCGGCAAGGCTGCCCGCCAGGCCCATCGCCGCCGCCTGGAGCAGGTAGACCGCGAAGAGCTGGCGGGTCGTGGCACCAAGACAGCGCAGGACCGCGATCGTTTCGCGCTTCTGGCGAATAAAGACCTGCACTGCGCTTCCCACCGCGAGGCCGCCGAGGAGGAGTGCAACCAGCGCCACCAGGCCGAGGTAGCGGCCGAGCTGCTCCATGAACGACTTGAGCTCGCGTTCATCCTCCGCCACGGTGCGGAGCCGGCCCCGCTCGGCCGAGATCGCGGAGCGAAAGTTCCGCGCAACGGCGTCGGGGTCTTCGCCCGGGCGGACCTTGATGAAGGTGCGGTACGACGCGCGGGAGCCAAAGGTGAGGAGGCGAGTGTCACCGAGATATCGCGCCGGAATGAAGACCCGGGGCCCGAAGGCGGAGCGCAGACTGGCGTCCCCCGGGTAGTTCCGGACCGAGCCGGCGATGACGAACCGGGCCTCGCCCAGCGCCAAGGTGTCCCCGGGATGGGCGTCGAGGGCGGTAAGAAGCGATGGATCGACCAGCACCTCTCGGTGATTCTGGAAATCGGCCCAGAGACCCTCGGGCTCGCTGCGGATCGTGCCGTAGAACGGATAGGCGCCCTCGACCGCCGCCACCTCCACCAGGCGAACGCCGTTGGTCCGGGTAGCGTAGGCCATGGCGGAGAAGTCGGTCACCTCGGCGCGGTCCCGGCCCTGGGCAAGCGAGTCGAGCAGCGTCGCCAGCCGCCCCGAGGGGACGCTCCGCGTGCTCACGACGAGGTCGGCACCGAGCAGCGCACGGGACTGTTCCTCCACCGAGCGAGCGAGATTGTCGGTGAACGAATTGATCGCCACCAGGGCCGCGACGCCGATGGCGATGGCCGCGGTCAGGAAGGCGAGCCGGCGCCGCGCGGCGCGGCCTTCACGCCACGCCATCGCGAGGACGAAGCGGAGGGTGGTCACGCCGCCTGGTCCGAGACGACGGCGCCGTCGGCGAGGCGGATGACCCGGCGGGCCTGGGCCGCCAGCTCCGGGTCGTGCGTGACGAGCACGAGCGTGGTGCCGAAGTCCCGGTTGAGACCCGTCATGAGGCCGATGATGGTCGCGCCTGTGGCGGAATCGAGGTTGCCGGTCGGTTCATCGGCGAAGAGGATGCGGGGCCGGTGGCAGAACGCCCGGGCCAGGGCCACGCGCTGCTGCTCGCCACCCGAGAGCTGGGCCGGATAGTGGTGGCCCCGGTCTCCGAGGCCGACCCGGGTCAGCAGTTCGTCGGCCCGCCCCGCGGCCTCCTGGCCTCGCAGCTCGAGCGGGACCATCACGTTCTCCCGGGCGGTGAGGGTGGGAATCAGGTGGAACGACTGGAAGACAAACCCCACCTTTTCGCCGCGAAGCCGGGCCCTGGCATCCTCGTCGAGCGCGGCGAGATCCTGGCCGTCGAGATGGACACTGCCCGAGCTGGGCCGGTCGAGTCCGGCCAGCAGGCCGAGCAGCGTGGTCTTGCCGCTGCCGGACGGGCCCACGATGGCCACGAATCCCCCCGACTCGATATCGAAGGTGATATTCTTGAGGACCGTGAGGTCAGTGTCACCCGAGCGGTAGGTCCTGGTCAGTGACTGGCAGCGGATCATGATTCTTCATACCCGGTGATGTGAGCGCCTGGTGGACATTTCGTAAGTACAATCGGGGCCACGACAAACAGCCGCAGATGAACGCAGATGAACGCCGGAACCGGAGAGGGCCTCTGCTGCGTCAATTCCTGCGGGGCTTACTGATCGCGCCCGTTCGATCAGGCCCGTCTGCCGTACGGAATCTATCTGCGTTCATCTGCGTTCATCTGCGGCTCATCAGTCTGGCTGCGGGAATCGCGAGCTGTGGGGGAGAAGCCAAGCCCAGGGGAACGCCCGCGGTTTCGGTCCCGGCGTCGGCGGCCGCGGCAGCTGCCGATGCCCCGGCAATCGTCTTCCTCGGCACGAGCCTCACGGCCGGGCTCGGTCTCGATCCCGGCGAGGCCTATCCCGCGCTGATCCAGCAGAAGCTCGACTCCGCCGGGCTCCACTACCGCGTCATCAATGCAGGTGTGAGCGGCGAGAGCTCGGCCGGGGCCGTGCGCCGTATCGGCTGGGTGTTGAGCCAGGCACCTGCCGTCCTCGTGATCGAGACCGGGGCCAACGACGGGCTGCGGGGCCAGAGCCCGGATTCCCTCGCCGAGAACCTGCAGGCGCTGATCGATTCGACCCGCCGCCTCGCGCCCCGTACCGTGATCGTGCTCGCCGGCATGGAGGCGCTGCCCAACCTTGGCGCGGAGTACGCCAGGCAGTTCCGCGCGGTCTTCCCCGAGGTGGCCCGCGCCAATCACCTGGCGCTGGTTCCCTTCCTTCTCCAGGGCGTAGCCGGCGTCGATTCGCTCAACCAGGCCGACGGCATCCATCCCAACGAGACCGGTGCCGGGATCGTCGCCGCCAATGTCTGGTCCACCCTGGCCCCCTTGCTGAGATCGGGACGATGACATACTGGCGCTCGCTCGGGCTCGCGCTCCTCCTTCTGGCCGCCTGCTCCGACGGCCCGACCACGCCCTCCCTGCGGGCGCGCAGCTACCGGATGGGGTTCTCGAATCTTCCGCCGAGTCCCGATCAGGCCGTGGCCGTGGCGACGCTGAATCTCTGGGCCAGGCGGGCGGACGCGGCCATCATGCACGTCGGCGTCCCCTGGGCCGCCATGCTGGCCGATACGACCGCCGAAGCCAAGGTCCGGTCCGAGATGGTGCCGCTGGCGAACTTCTACCGGGCCCACGGCTTCCAGCTCGTGGTCACGGTGGACGTGACCGACGGGCTCAATCGGAGCGCGGAGGCCCCGGAGCTGGTCGCCCTGGGGAGGAGCATCACCGACACTGCGATTCAGCGGCTCTACCGCGAGTTCGTCAGCGCCGTGGATACGATCCTCCGTCCCGAATACCTGGGCCTCGCGGCGGAGACCAACCTGATCCGTGTCGCGGCGCCGGCCCCGGTCTATGACGCTGTCGTCACCATGACGAACAACGCCGCGGCCGAGCAACGGGGACTGGGCACGACTGCGGCGCTGTACGTCAGCGTGCAGGTCGAGGTGGCCTGGGGAAGATTCTCGGGGAGCAACGTCTATGAGGGAGTCGTCCAGGACAGGACCGATTTTCCATTCGTGGAGGCACTTGGCCTGTCCTCGTATCCCTACCTGGGTGGATTTACCGACCCCGACCAGCTGCCACTCGACTACTACGCGCGGATCGGCGCCACGGACTCGATTCCCCTGCTTGTGGTCGAGGGGGGCTGGGCGTCCCAATCGGCTGGCGGATTCGTCACCTCGCCCGCCACGCAAGCCCGCTACGTCCACCGGGAGGCCGAGTTGCTCGATTCGGCCCGCGCCGTCGCCGTCTTCCAGCTGAGCTTCGCCGACCTGGCGCTGAGTCTCTTTCCGCCCCAGCCGCCGGGCTCGATCCTCCCCCTCTTCGCGACGCTGGGCCTGGTGGACACCGTCCTCGCCCCCAAGCCATCGCTCGCCGCATGGGACAGCGTCTTCGCCCGGCCTCTGAGGCCCTGATCATGAAACTGCTCGCCTTTGCTGCCTCGCTTCGCCGCGACTCCCTCAACCGGAAGCTCATCAACGTGGCCGTGCCGCTGGCCCGCGAGCTCGGTGCCGAGGTCGACCTGGCGGAGTTCCGTGAGTTCGACATGCCGATCTACGACGGCGATGTGCAGGCGGCCTCCGGTCTCGCCCCGGGCGCACAGGCGCTCAAGGCCAGGATCGAAGCCGCCGACGGGATGATGATCGCCTCGCCGGAGTACAACTATTCGTTGAACGGGCCGATCAAGAATGCCATCGACTGGGTGTCGCGGGCCCGGCCGATGCCGTTCAGGGGCAAGAGCGCGCTGCTGATCGCGACATCAAACGGTGCGTTCGGGGGGGTGCGGGGGCTCTGGCAGCTCCGGATTCCGCTCGAGGGGTGCGGAGTCTTCGTGTATCCGGACATGTTTCCGCTGCCCTTCGGCGAAAAGGCCTTCACTCCGGAGGGCGCGCTGGTGGACCCGGCGGTTCACCAGCGGCTCCGGCAGACCATCGAGGGGTTCCTCGGCGCGGCGAGGGCGCTTGCCGCGCGGGGCTGAGCGGGGAGTCTACTCCAGCAGCAGCGCGTCCAGCTCCATCTTGATGTTGCCCTTGAACAGGCCGGACACCGGGCATCCTTCCTTGGCTGCCTCCGCCGCCTTGGCGAAGCCCGCCTGATCCAGGCCGGGCACGCGACCCCGTACCATCAGCTTCATGGTGGTGATCTTGAACCCGCCGCCCACCATTTCCATGGTGCACGAGGCGGTCGTGGTGATGCTGTGTGGCGGCGTGCCTCCCTTCTCGAGTCCCGCCGCAAGGGCCATGCTCAGGCAGGCGGCGTGCGCGGCTGCGAGCAGCTCTTCGGGATTCGTGCCCTTCGCGCCTTCGAAGCGGGTCGGGAAGCTGTAGCTGCCGTGGAAGGATCCCGACCCCGCCTGAAACGTTCCCTGGCCCGACTTGAGCCCGCCCTGCCACATGGCGCTTGAGGTGCTGACCGTCATCGCTCGCTCCCTTCGCTCTGGTTCGTTGGCCGTCCAGTGCGGTCCGGCCTCTCCAGCAACTGATACCCGGCCCTCACGCCCCGGGGAAGGGGGAGCTCAGGGCCCGATCTCGCGTTCGGCCGTCACGTGGATCGATTCCAGCTGTGCGCGGCGGCCCGTGATCCTGCCCAGCAGCCGGAGGGCTCCCTCCCGCCAGTCGTCCAGGATCTCGTAGACGGTCGGGATGACCAGCAGGGTAAGCAGCGTCGAGGTGATGGTGCCGCCGATGACGGCGCGGCCCAGCGGCGCCTGGAAATCGGCGCCCTCGCCAAGGCCGAGCGAGACCGGGAGCATGCCGGCGATCAGCGCCACCGTGGTCATCAGGATCGGCCGGAGCCGCGTTGCACCCGCCTCGATCAGCGCCTCGCGGCGGGGCATGCCCCGTTCCCGCGCCCACTGGGCGAAGTCGATCAGCAGGATGGCGTTCTTGGCCACGATGCCCATCAGCAGGATCACGCCGATCAGGCTCATGATGTTGAGCGTGTCGTGCGTGATGATCAGGGCGAGCACCACCCCGATGAGCGAGAGCGGCAGTGAGAGCAGAATCGCCGTCGGCGTGATGAAGGAGCCGAACTGGACCACCAGGATCAGGTACATCAGCAGGACCGCGACGCCCAGCGCGGTGAAGATCCGGGTAAAGACTTCCTTCTGGTCCCGGGCCTCGCCGCCCTGGGAAATCTCGTAGCCCGGAGGGAAGCGGAGCTTGCCGATCCGACGCGTTGAGATCGGAGAAGACCTCGTTGAGCGACCGGCCCTGAACGTTGGCCTGGATGCTGACGACCTTTTTGCGATTGAGGTGGTCGATCTGCGCCGGGCCGAGGCCCTGGCGGATGGTGGCCACCTGGCCCAGCGGCAGGGTCACCGGCGCCCCTCCGCCCGCGCCGCCTCCATTCATGACGATCGGCAGGCGCTCGAGGTCGGCGGGTCGCTCTCGGGCCTGCGGGGCCAGACGGATCTCGACGTCGCGGGTCTCGCCCGAGGGATCCACCCAGTCGCCGGCGTCGATGCCGGCAAAGGCCGGCCGGAGCGCCTGCGCCACCTGGCCCACCGTCAGGTCGAGCTGTCCCGCCAGCGGGCGGTTGAGTTCGACCTCGAGCTCGGGCTTCTGCCCACGGGTCGAGAGCCCGATATCCACCGCGCCGGGCACCTGGTGAGCCTCGGCCAGCGCCTGGTCGGCCAGGTTGTTCAGGACCCGGGCGTCGGGGCCCGAGAGCTGGACCTGGATCTGCTTGATCGCACCGCCGAACCCGCTGGTAAACACCGAGATCGTCGCCCCGCCGACCTGCGCCATCTCGGCCCGGAGCAGCCGGCCGATCGCGTCCTGGCTCAGATGCCGGTCGTGCTTCGGCACCAGCTTCACGTAGACCTGCGCCTGGTCGACACCGGGTGTCCGGAGGGGCAGGGGGGTGCCAACGGAAGTGTAGGTGTAGGCCACTTCCGGGTGGGTCCGGGCGATGCGCGACACCTCTTCGGCCTTGATCCAGGTGTAGGTCAGGTTCGAGCCGGGCGGGGCCTCGACGATGATGCTGACCTCACTCCGGTCGCTCACGGGGACGAAGCTTCCGCCCCCGACAGTTGCCTGGAGGACGATTGCACCAACGAAGGAGGCGATGGCGATCATCGCCGTGGTGAAGCGGTGATCCAGCGCCCATCCGATGATCTTCCGGTATCGATCGGCCAGGTGGCCGAATGCCGCGTTGAATCGGTCGAGCGCACGGGTGATCCACGACTTGTCCTTCTCGGCGACGTGCGGATCGGGCCAGTAGGCCGAGAGCATCGGGTCGAGCGAGAAGCTGACGAAGAGCGACACCAGCACCGCGCAGGCGATCGTCAGCGCGAACGGCTTGAACCACTGGCCGGCCACGCCGTACATGAACCCCACCGGCACGAACACCGCCACGATCGAGAAGGTCGTCGCCGCCACCGCCAGGCCGATCTCGTCGGTGCCCTCACGGGCGGCCAGGTAATGGTCCTTCCCCATCTCGACGTGGCGTACGATGTTCTCGCGGACCACGATCGCGTCGTCGATCAGGATGCCGATGGCCAGCGACAGGCCCAGCAGGCTCATCGTGTTCAGGGTGAAGCCGAAGGCCCAGACCGCGATGAACGAGGCCAGGACGCTGACCGGCAGCGCCAGCCCGGTGATGACCGTCGAACGCCACGAATTGAGGAACAGGAAGACCACCAGCACCGTGAGCGCGGCGCCCACGATCAGCGTGTGCTCGACGTTGCTGACCGCATTGCCGACTCGGCGGCCGGCGTCCTGGACAATCTCGACCTTGGCGCCCGGCGGCAGCGTCTGGCTCAGCCGGCCAATCTCGAGCTTGAGATCGGCGACCACCTTCGTCGTGCTGTAGCCCTTGGCCTTCTGGATCTCGATGCCGACCGCCGTCTTGCCGTTGAACACCGCGGCGGTGCGGGGCTCCTCGGTGCCATCGATGACGTCGGCCACCTGGCCCAGCCGGATCACCCGGTCGCCCCGGGTGGCGATCACGATCTGCGCGAAGTCCTCGGGCCGCTCCAGCCGTCCCTTGAGGCGGATCGACTTCTCATCGAGGGCGCCCTTCACGCTGCCGACCGGCGCCGCGAGGTTCTGCGACTCCAGTGCCTGGACCACCTGGCCGACCGCGACGCCGGCGGCCTGCAGGTCGCCGGGCCGCAGCTGAACGGTGAGTTCGCGGGTCACACCGCCCACCACCCGGACCAGGGCCACGCCCGGAATCCCCCGCAGCGCCCGCACGATGTCGGGGTCGGCAATCCGGGTCAGGATCGCCGGCGTCAGCGTGGTCGAGGTGAGGGTCAGGGTCATGACCGGCTGCTGGCCCGGGTCGATCCGCGAGAGGATCGGCTCCTTCATTTCGGTCGGCAGGTCCGATCGCTTGCTGGAGATCGCATCCCGGATGTCCTGGGACGCCTCCTGCAGGTTCTTCTCGTATTCGAATGCCACCAGGAACTGGGCGAGGCCGTCGATCGAATTCGAGGTGGTACGCGACCAGTCGACCCCGTTGATGCCGGAGAACGCCTCTTCCACCGGCTCGACGATTTCCCGTTCCACCGTCTCAGGTGAAGCGCCGGGGTAGGGAATCGACACCGCGACCATCGGCTGCTGGACGTCGGGGAACTCGTCGGTCTGGAGGTTGAACAGCGCCGCGATGCCGAAGGCCACCAGCGCGACCATCACCGTGACGGTGACGATCGGCTTCTTGATCGCGAAATCGGAGATGAACATCGGCTATTCCCCCACGACCTGCACCAGGGCGCCTTCGCTGATTCCCTGGGCCGATCCCATGAGCAGGGTGTCCCCGGCCGCGACGCCGGAGGTGATCTCCACCTCCTCGGCAAGGTCGTCACGCACGCCGAGTGCGACGGTGACCTTCTGCACCTTGCCGCCGGTCACCTTGTAGACCAGCGGAGCGACACCGCGCTCGTCGACCGCCGCCACGGGCACCGCCACGCCGTCCTGCGAATGCGCCGCGATCCGCCCGGTGGCGAACAGGCCCGTGGCGAGCCGCCCGGTCTCATTGGGGACGGCGATGCTGATCCTCACCTGGCGCGTGGCGGGGTCCACCGCGGGGTTGATCCGGGTGATCTGTCCGGTCGACACCCGTCCGGGGAAGCCGTCGACCGTAAACTCGACCGGCATCCCGACGTGGATCACCTGCAGCTGCTCCGAGGGCACCGCCGCCTCGAACCGGAGGCTGCCGAGGTCCACCACCGTGAACAGCGCCGTGCCGGGGGTCACGTCGTCGCCCACGTTGATCTTCCGCTCGCTCACCACCCCGGCAAGTGGGGAGTGGACCTCCGTCCGCTTCAGCTGCCGCTCGGCGCTGGCCAGCCGGGCCTGGGCGTCGGCATACTGTCCCTCGGTGCTGCTCAGCATCAGGCCGGCCTGCTCCAGGTCGCGGGAGGAAATTGCACCCGCATCAAAGAGGGCCTGGTTCCGCTGCTGGTTGCGCTTGGCCAGCTCCACCGACATCGCGGCTGTCCGCACCGTCGAGCGCGCCGATTCGTACGCGTCGCGGATCACGTTGTCATCGAGTTTGGCCAGCTTCTGGTCGCGAGCCACCGACTGACCCTGGTCGGCGTATAACTCGAGCACGGTGCCGCCGGTCTCGGCGCGGATGGTGGCCTGGCGCTCGGCGGTCAGCGCTCCCGAGATCACGGGCCCGCTCCTGAGCGCCCTCACTTCGGCGATCGTCACGTTTTCCTTGCCCAGGCGGATCGCCTCGGCGCCGGTCGCGGCGGCGGGCGCGCCTTTGCGACCGCAGGCGGCGGCAGCCAGCAGGAGGACCGGCGCTCCCAGGCGCCGGAGCGAATGCAGGGTCGTCATGGGGTCGTTCCAGTGCCGCCGGCCGTGGCCGTGCGCGCGGTTGTCGCGGGAGCGGTGAGGGTGGAAGTCAGGTCGACCGCCGGGGTCGCGGCCCCGCTGCCGAGCCCGAACGGCAGGTCGGGCAGAAGCTGGAGCCGGGTCCGGGCCACCTGCCAGTCGCGCGCGGCCACGGCGCTGTTCGCCCTGGCCTGCGCGAGAGCGAGCCGGGTATCCGTGAGCTCGGTCTGGCTCGACAGTCCCTCCCGGTACCGGACCTCCGCGATGGCATAGGCCCGCTCGGCCTGCTGGGCCGTACCGCGGCTGGCGATCCAGGCCGCCTGCGCCGCCTCGACCCGGCTGATCACCTGGCGGCTGTCCAGCGCCGCGAGCTTCCGGGCCTGGAGCACGCGCAACTTCGACTGATCGAAACTGGCCCGCGCCACCATCGCGTCACCCTGTGTTCGCCCGCTGGTCCAGATCGGGAAGTTGAGTGTGAGCCCCACGTTCCAGTCCGTCCGGAAATCGCTGGTGCCCGGAAAGACGCCGGTTGGGTACGCCAGCTGGCCGTAGCGACTGTTGAGCGTGAGCGTCGGCCACCACTCGGCCGCGGCAATCCTGTAGAGAATCTCCTGGATGGTCACGGTCTCGACGGCCTGGCGGACCGGCAGGCGCTGGTCCGTGACGGTGTCCTGGGCCGAGACCTCCAGCTGGTCCGGGAAGCTCAGCGAGTCCGCCGAGGGATCGGCCAGCGGCGTGGTGAGCTCCAGCGCCTGGTCCAGCGGCAGGCCCAGGAGCTGCCGGAGCCGGTACTGGGCGATATCGCGATCGGAGCGCCGCTGGATGACGACCACCCGGGTGTTGTCTCGCGACACCCGGGCCCGCAGCACCTCGAACTCCGCCTGCGAACCGACCTTCAGGCCGAGTTCCGCCTGCTTGAGCGTGGTGTCCGCCTGGTCCAGCGCGTCCTGGGCGATGGTCACCAACTGGTCGGTCAATGCCGCATCGAAGTATGCCTGGGTCACGTCGAGCAGCAGCTGCGCCTGGGTCGTCGTGATTCCGAGGTCGGCGAGCTTGCGGCCCGCCTTGGCGGCCTTGGTCCGGCCGTTGACGATACTGCCGTTGAAGATGGTCCAGCCCAGCGTCACCCCGATGTTGTACTGGTTGGGGCGGGCAAAGGGCAGGAAACCGAGGGAGGCGAACGGATCCAGGGTCGAGAGGCAGCTCACCTGGCTTTCCAGTGAATCGAGCCGCTGATCGGTCGGGTTCGTGGGCACCGGCGTGAACGGCGGGCACGAGGTGGTGACCGACGAGTCGGTCTTCACATCGTACTGGGACTTGAGCAGATGGAGGTAGGTCCCCGAGATCGTGAGTTGCGGCAGGAACTCGCTGTAGGAGCGTTTGACCTCGCCATTGGCGTGCATCACCTCGGCCTGCGAGATCTGCAGCTGCTCGCTGGCCGGCACGGCCAGCTGCATCGCCTCGGTCAGCGAGAGCGGGCGGGGTCCGAGGGTGGGAGCCGCTTGCGCGCCGAGCGGCGCCACGAGCGCGAGGGCGAGGCCGCAGGCGGCGCCGGCCCGAAGCATGAGTCGCGTCATTTCTGCCGTTTCTCCTCCTGCTTGGCCGCCCCGATCGCCCGGAGCAGCAGGTCCACGTACTGCGTGACGGCCCTGCCCTCGTCCGCGTTGAACATGTCCGGCATCACGTCTCGGCCCATAGCATCCGCGAACAGGACACCCATGAGCAGTACGGACGCGGCGGCCGGATGGAAGTCCGGCGCGGCCAGCCCCACCCGCTGTAATCGTTTCAGGTACGCCCCCAGCTCGTGCGCGGCGGCCGAGGTCGCACTCCCCTCGGCGGGGATGAGGTCGGGGTGTTCTTCGACTTCGCCCATGCAGGTGCGGATCAGCGAGCGCCGCTCGTGCAGCGCCTTGAGGCGCAGGCGGGCCCACGCCAGCAGCTCCGTGCGCGGGTCGACAGGGGTGTCGGGCAATGGTGCGGTCCGGGTCCCGGCCGCCGAGCTCTCGATGGCCTCGTGCAGCAGGCGGGACTTCGATCCGAAGTGGCGGAAGAGGGTGACTTCGTTGACGCCCGCGGCCTGGGCGATCCGGCGCGTGGTCGCGCCCCGGAAGCCGGTCTCCGCGTACACGCGGGCAGCGGCCTGGAGGAGTCGGGTCCGGATATCCATGGGAGCGACAGTGTAACAGGTGGGGTCGTTGCAAGCAAGTGACTGCTTGCACTCAACTCAGCCGCTTCCTGAATCTCCGGCTGGCCAGCGTCAGAAGCGCGACCGCGAGCAGCGCCAGCGCGACGAACTGCGGCCACAGCATCTCGAGGCCCGCACCCCGGAGAAAGACCCCGCGGACGATTTCCAGGAAGTGCCGGATCGGGTTGACGAGCGTCAGGTACTGAAAAAGCACCGGCATGCTGGAGACGGGGAACATGAATCCCGACAGGAGCATGGCGGGCAGGAAGATGAGGAACATGGCCATGAACGCCTCCTGCTGGGTGCGGGAGACGGTCGAGATCAGCAGGCCGATGCCCAGGCCCGAAAGGATGTAGAGCACTGCCCCGAGGAGGAGGACCAGCGGGCTGCCCCGAAACGGCACCGCGAACCAGAGACGGGCAACGGTGATGACCAGGACCAGCTGCAGGACCGCCACCAGGGCTACGGGAATCGTCTTGCCCAGGATCAGCTCCCCCGGGGTCAAGGGGCTGACCATCAGCTGCTCGAGGGTGCCGAGCTCGCGTTCGCGCACGACCGCCATGGAGGTCAGCAGCAGCGCCATCAGCATGAGGAGCACGCCGGCCACGGCGGGCACGTTGTAGACCCGGCTCTTGAGGTCCGGGTTGTACCAGGCCTGCGGCCGGATTTCGAGGCCGCCGCGAGCCTGGGTGGGTGGGCCACCCTCGACGCCGCCATGCTGGACGTAATTCTCGATGATGAGGGCTACCGCTCCCCGGGCCAGGTTGGCCGACATCGAGTGGGTCCCATCCACCAGGGCCTGCACCTCGACCGGGCGCCCGCTCCCGAGGTCGCTGGCGAATCGCGGCGGGACCTCCACCACCACGAGGGCATCGCCCCGATCGAGCGCCCGCGCCGCGGCGCGGTTGGTGCCGTCGCTCCGGATGATCCGGAACTCGGTCGAGGCCTCCAGGGCATCGGCGAGCCCTCGTGATGCTGCCGTGCCGTCCCGGTCGACGAAGAGGAGGGGGGCGTACCGGACGTCGGTGTTCACCGCATAACCGAAGACGATGAGCTGTACGATCGGCGAGACGAAGATGAGCTGCTTCATCCGCGGGTCGCGGAACATCTGCCGCCATTCCTTGCGTACCAGTTCGCGGATCCGCAGCAACCGCTCCCTCATGGCTCGATCTCCTTGCGGAACGACCGGATGGCGAACCCCAGCCCGGCCACCGCGAAGAGCGTCAGTGCCACGAACTGCGGCCAGAGGACCGACAGGCCCACGCCCTTGAGGAAGATCCCTCGCGTCACGACGATGAAGTAGCGGGCCGATACCGCGTAGCTCAGTCCCCTGAGCACCACCGGCATCCCCGCGATGTCGAAGGCGAACCCGGAGAGCAGGAAGCCGGGCAGGTAAGTCGTGAGCATCGCGATCTGGGTGGCCATGACCTGCGAGCGGGCCCTGGCGCTGATCGCGATGCCGAGGCCCAGACCGCCGATGAGGAAGAGCAGGGAGGCGGCCAGCAGGAGCAAGGCACTGCCGCGGAACGGCACGTGAAACGCGGTCAGCCCCAGAATGACTGTCATGGTGACGTCGAACAGCCCGATGCCGAGGTAGGGAAGGAGCTTGCCCAGGACGACCTCGACCGCTTCGACCGGGGTCGCGGCCAGCTGTTCCATGCTGCCGCGCTCCCACTCCCGGGCGATCGTCAGCGAGGTCAGCATGGCGGCGATGATCATCATCACCACGGCGACCAGACCGGGGACGATCGTGACCCGGCTGTCCAGGTCCTCGTTGTACCAGACCCGCACTCGGGCCGATCCCCGGGGGGCGGCGCCCAGCATCCTGGCCGTGAAGGCATTGCCGACTCCCAGCGCGTAGGCCAGCGCCACCGAAGCCGTCGCGGCATCCGCGCCATCGAGCACCAGCTGCACCGCGGCCGGCGCGGGTCCGCGCAGGTCGGCGCTGAAGGTCGGCGGAATGACCACCACGGCCTGGGCCCCGCGCCGGGCGAGCAGCGGGGCGATCTCCTCATCCCGCTCGAGCGTCACCACGGGCACGAACACGCCGGTCTGCCGGAAGGCCTCCACCAGGCTGCGACTCTGCTGGCTGTGGTCCTGGTCCAGGACCGCCAGGTCGATCCGGTTCACGTCGAAGCTGATCGCGTAGCCGAAGAGGAGCACGAGGAGAGGCGGAAGGACGAATGCCAGCGCCAGGCTCCGCGGATCTCGCCGGAGCTGGATCGCCTCCTTGCGCGCCACGGCAAGGAGCCGGCGGCGACTCACCCTTCGACCGCCCCGCCGGCCCGGCGGATCAGGCTCACCATCGCGTCCTCGAGGCTGGGCGCCACCCGCTCCAGGCTGGCGATCTCGATCCCGTGCGCCCCGAGCCAGGGAGGCAGGGCGTTGCGCGCCGCTCCGGCGTCATGCACGCTCAGGTGAATCCGCCGTCCGAAGAGCACGACGTCCTCGACACCGGGAGCCTCCCGGAGGGTGGCAACCAGTCCCGCCACGTTTGCCACCCGGTTGGCCGGCACCAGTTCGAGCAGCTGCTCGGTGTCGGCGGCCCGTACCGCCGCCGGCCGGTCGAGGGCGATCAGGCGCCCCCGGTTCATCAGCCCGACCCGGTGGCAGTACTCGGCCTCTTCCAGGTAGTGCGTGCTGACCATGACCGTCGTGCCCTCGCGGGCCAGGCCGTCGATCAGGGTCCAGAACCGGCGGCGCGCGACCGGATCGACGCCCGATGTCGGTTCGTCGAGAAAGAGGATCCCGGGTTCGTGCAGCACCGCGCAGCCCAGGGCGAGGCGCTGCTTCCAGCCCAGCGGCAACTCGCCGGTGACGGTGCGCCGCTGCCCCTCGAGGCCAGCCATCCTGAGCAGCGCCGCGCGGCGGGCCTCCAGCCGTTCACCCTCGACGCCGTAGAGCCCGGCGAAGAAGCTGATGTTTTCCTCGACCGTCAGGTCGGCGTAGAGCGAGAAGAGCTGCGACATGTAGCCGATCCGGCGCTTGATCGCCTCCGATTCGGTCAGCAGGTCAGCGCCCGCCACCCGTCCTCCACCCGAGGTGGGAAGGAGAAGCCCCGTCAACATCCGGATCACAGTGGTCTTCCCCGCGCCGTTGGGCCCCAGCAACCCGAAGATCTCTCCCGGCTTGACGGAAAAGGTGACGCTGTCGACCGCGGTGAACTCGCCGAACCTCCTGGTGAGTCGATCGACCACGATCGCCGCTTCACTCACGCTGCCCCTCCGCCCCGCTGCCCCTCTGCCCCTCTGCCAGTTCGAGGAACACATCCTCCAGCGAAGCGGGCGCCGCTTCGTGGCCGAGCACCGAAACGCCTCCTGACTCCAGGGCCGAGGCGATCGCGGGCCAATCGCGCGCGGCATCGGCCAGGGTGACGTGGACCGTTTCACCGAAGAGGGTGGGATAGCGGGCGACGGGCACGTCGACCAGGAGGTCCGAGGCGCGACGCGGATCGGAGGCCCGGATGACCACGACCGTCCCGGGGTACGCAGCCTGGAGGGCCGCCGGATCGTCAAGCGCCACCAGGCGGCCGGTGTCGAGCATCGCCACCCGGTCGCATCGCTCCGCCTCGTCGAGGTAGGAGGTGGAGACCAGCGCGGTGACCCCTTCCGCCACCATCTCATGCAGAATCAGCCAGAGATCGCGGCGAGAGAGCGGATCCACCCCGAAGGTGGGCTCGTCGAGCAGGAGCAGTTCAGGCTGGTGGATAAGCGCGCAGCAGAGGCCGAGCTTCTGCTTCATGCCGCCGGAGAGCTGGCCGGCGAGCCGGGTCCGGAAGGGGCCCAATCGTGAAAAGGCGTACAGCCGGTCGAGCCGCCGGATTCTTTCTTCGGCGGTCACACCATACAGTTCGGCGTAGAAATCGATGTTCTCCTGAACCGTGAGATCGCCATACAGGCCGAATCGCTGCGGCATGTAGGCCAGCCTCGGCCGGACCGCTTCCGCGTCGGTTGCGACACTTTGCCCGAAGAGGCGCGCGTCGCCCGCAGTGGATCGGAGGACGCCGGAAAGGATCCTGAGCAGCGTCGTCTTGCCCGCTCCGTCCGGCCCCACCACGCCGAACAGCGCCCCCGCCTCGACGGCGAAGGAAATACCACCGAGCGCGGTCACCTCACCGAACTTCCGTACGAGGGACTCGACCTCTACGACGGCACTCACTGCCCCCCCGCCCCCCCGCCCCCCCGGCCCGCCAAGGCCACATCCGCCGGTGTCCCCGGCTTGAGCCGCAGGCCGGGATCGCCGGTGATCCGCACCTTCACTCCATACACCAGGCGAACCCGCTCCTCGGTCGTCTGCACATTCCGCGGGGTGAACTCGGCCTGTGGCGAGATGAACTCGACTTCGCCGGTGAAGGTCGAGTCGGGCCAGCTGTCGGAGGTGATCGTGGCCCGCTCCCCGAGTGATACCTGGCCGATCCGGTTCTCGGGGACGTAGATCCGGACCCAGCGGTCCGAGGGATTGAGCAGCGCCACCACCGGCACCCCGGCGCCGACGGTCTCTCCTGGCTCGTGGTAACGGATCGTGATGATGCCGTCGCCCGGGGCGTAGAGCCGGAGATGGGCCGCGGCGGCCTCCGCCGCGTGGAGCTGTGCCTGGGCGGCGGACACCAGGGCGCGCTGGGCCGCGATCTTCTCCTGCCGGGGGCCCGCTTCCACCATCGTCAGCTGTGCGCGAGCCTGATCGAGCCGCGCCGCCGCCACGTCGCTCGTGACCTGCGCCTGGTCCAGCGACTGGCGACTGACGAGGTCGCGGTCCGCCAGCCCCTTGATCCGGGCCACCTCACGGACCGCGTCGGCCGCCGTCTGCTCCGCGGCCACCACCTGGGCCCGGGCCTGCGTGATCTCTTCGGCCCGGCTGCCGCGCTGCAACTCAGTCAATTGGGCGCTGGCCGCCCCGGCCTGCGCCCGCCATTGGGCCAGGCGGGCCACGGTTTCGGTGCTGTCCAGCTCGCCGAGCAGTTCGCCGACCTTGACCGCCTGGCCTTCCTGCACCGGCAGGCGGACAATTTGACCGCCGATGGCGAATCCCAGTTGCGATTCGGTGGCTTCGATGGTGCCGGAGGCGGTCAGCTCCTTGCTGCGGCCGGCACGGCCATAGATCCACCAGACCAGGGCCGCGGCCAGCAGCAGGACCGGGACAACGACGCGGGGAGACGGTTTCATGGGAGTCTGCTTCCCTCGGGAATGGCGGCCAGTCCCTGCCGGACGAATTGCGCCGCGTGCCTTGCTGCCTGTGCCATCACGGCGGGATCGGCGGGATCGAGTCCGGCAACGTGGGTCATGGCCCGGCGCGCGACCGCCATGAAGACCGGCTGCGCCACGACGCCGAGGGCCATCAGCATGGGCATGCCGGGCCGCACCGACCCATCGGCCTGACCCCGGCTGATCAGGGTGACGATCGCCTCGCGGACCCGGCGCTGCAGGCGGGCAAGCTCGGGGGGAAAGGCCCCGTCTGCGACAGCTCCTGGAGCATGAGGCGCGGCAGATCGGGGTGCTCCTGGAAATACTCGAAGTAGATGATGACGATTCGCTCGAGTGCCGCAAGCGGGGCGCCTCCCGCCTCGGCCTCGGCCGAAATCCGCTCGGCCAGCGGCGTGAAGAGCCCGGTCAGCACTGCGTGATGCAGCCGTTCCTTGGAGCCGAAGTGATAGGTGATGGCCCCGAGGTTGGCGCGGGCCTGCGCCGTGATCTGGCGGACCGACGTGCCGGCGTACCCCCGCTCGGCGAACAGCCGCTGGGCGGTGCGCAGCAGCCGGTTCCGGGTGGCATCGGGCGAGTTCATACGGTCGTATGAGTACTTCATACGGCCGTATCAGTCAAGCGGCCGCCGGCCCTTTCATTCACCGGGTTCCGCGCCTATCCCTTGTAAATGTTCACCGTCGCCCACCAGCCCCCGAACACCGTCCGCGCGATGCCATGGACCCGGAATACCGCGCTCCTCGCGGCCGGATTGCTCTGTGTCGCCTGCCGAGGCCGCCCCGGCGGTGCCACGACGGCCCGGCATCACCGGGAGGTCGATCAGCCGCATGCCGTCTCACCCTCGACGCTGTTCAGCGACACCCTGCTCACGCTGCACGAGGCGGCCCTGGTCGTGTTCTGGAACACCTCTGCCGACACCCTCGGCCCGGCGGCCGCCGCAGACGCGCTGCGTGAGCTGTCGGATCGTGCGACCTGGGCCAGCGAGTACCTGGACCAGTACGACATCCCGGTCTACGCCACGCGGGCCACGGCGCTGGTCGTTCGCCCGGCCCAGGGGGCGGGGCGCTTCGTCGATCTGGGCGGGCTCGACTATCCCTTCGGCTTCGTCCTGGTCGAACCCGGCTACGCCGAGGAATTTCTCACCGGCCTCCAGTCGGAGGACGAACTCGAGGACGCGCTGGTCGACTATTTCGACCTGGAACCCGCCGACTCCTCGGGAACACTGCGGACGCGTGCGGCGGCGCCCTCTGCTCGGTTGACGCTCCGCGCGCGCGGGACGTAGCTTTTGTGATGCGCCCAATCCTGCGTGTCGGAGGTGCGTGCGGCGTCCTGCTTCTGGTGCACGCGGTCTGCTCGGGGCCGATGGCGGCGCAGCAGGGGGCGACCCTGGTCGGGAAGGTCACCCTGATCGACCGGGGTGATCAACCGGCGGAAGACCTCGCCCAGGCGGTGGTCTGGGTCGACTCCGGCTCGGCTGAGGCGCCGAAGCCGGCCCGGGCCGACATGGCCACCCAGGATAAACAATTCGTCCCTCGCGTCGTGGTCATCGCCGTCGGCTCGACGGTCACCTTTCCCAATCACGACGGATTCAAGCACAACGTCTTTTCCGTCTCCGAGGCCCACCCGTTCGATCTTGGACTGTATGGCCGGGGGGAGGGGAAGTCGGTGGAATTCCCCCAGGCGGGCGTCATCAGGGTCTACTGCAACGTCCACGCATCGATGAGCGGATTCGTCGTGGTCACCGACAGCCCCTGGTTCGCCCAGGCCGCCGCCGACGGGACCTTCCTCATCAAGGACGTGCCCCCCGGCACCTACCGCCTCCACGCCTGGCACGAGCGGGCCAAGGAGATCGTTACCATCGACGTGACGGTGCCGCAGCAGGGGGTGACGGGGCTGGCCGTCACGCTCGATGCCAGCGGCTACAAGTTCAAGGCCCACCTCAACAAGTACGGCCAACCCTACACCACGCAGGGCCGGCGCTATTAGCAGCCTCAACGTGCGCGGCCTCGGGGCCCGGATCTTCTTCGCCACGGCGGCGGTCATCGTCGTCGTGCTGGGGGGCGCGCTGCTGCTCACCAAGCGGCGCGCCGATCTCGCCGCCGACGCCTCGCTGTCGCGTGCGCTCGCGGCAGCGCAATCGGCGGTCTCCGACGAGCTGTCCAGCCGGAGCCAGACCCTGCTCCAGGTCACCGCGGGGCTGGCCCGGGTTCCGACCTACGTGGCCCAGCTCAGCAAGGCCAGCGGGTCGGCCCAGGCCGACCTGCTGGACCGGGCCCAGGAATTCCGCAACCAGACCGGGGCCGCCTGGACGCTGATCACCGACAACCAGGGGCTGCTCCGCGCCTGGACCCTGCACCGCGATCTCGAGGGAGAGGATTTCTCGGAAGGCGCCGTCATCGGCCTGGCGCTGGAGGGCAACCCCGCCGAAGGCGTCTGGATCGAGCCCGGCGATTCGAGCGACCAGCTGTTCCAGTCCGTCGGGGTGCCGGTCAAGGATCCCAACGGGCAACTCCATCTACGGGGTCCTCGTGGCCGCGCTGCCCATCGACAGCGCCTTCTCGGCGGAGCTCCGCCGGCACACCGCCTCGGAGATCGCCTTCTTCGTGCGTGACTCGACTGGCGCGCCGCACGTCACCCTGGCCACCCTGCCGCGCGAGCCGCTGGAGCGCGCGATCGCCGCATTGCAGCTCGACAGCACCTTCGCCGATTCGACGGCGCCCACCGTCCTGCACCTCTCCGCGGGTGGGGAGCCCTGGGTCGGTGTCGTCGGCCCGCTCCGCACGGCCGATGGCCGGGTCGTCGCGGGTTTCGCGGCCCTCCGCTCGCGCGGGGCCGAGCTGGCGCCCTACACCGCACTGCAGCAGACCCTGGTCTGGAGCTTCGGGGCCGGCCTGCTGCTCGCCCTGGTGAGCGCGCTGGTCATCGCCCGGCAGGTGACCCAGCCGGTGCGCCAGCTGGTGGGCCTGACCCGGGACGTCTCCGAGGGCCGGTTCCCCGAGAAGTTCGAAGTTTCCAGCCACGACGAGGTGGGCGAGCTGGCATCGGCCTTCGGGCGGATGGTGGCCGACCTGAAGCAGAAACAGGAACTGGTCGAGTACCTGAGCCAGGCCACCGGCGGCACGCCGACCGTCGAGTTACCGGGGACGCAGCCGACCGGGACGGGCACCCAGCCGGGCGGAGTGACACGGCCCGCCGTGCGCACCCTGCGTCCGGGCCAGCTGCTGGCGGATCGGTACGAGATCAAGGAGGCACTCGGCTCGGGCGGAATGGGGGTGGTCTACCGGGCCTGGGATCGCCACCTGCAGGAGCCGATCGCGATCAAGACTCTGCGGCCCGAGGTGCTGCAGGCCGACCAGACCAGTCTCGAGCGGTTCAAGCAGGAAATCAGGCTGGCTCGGCGGATCACCCATCGGAACGTGCTGCGGACCCACGACCTGGGCGAGGTGGACGGGGCCTATTTCATCACGATGGAATACGCCGAAGGGACCAGCCTCGCGGACCTGCTGAGGAGGCGTGACCGGCTGCCGGTCGGGGTGTCGCTGACAATCGGAAAGCAGCTCTGTCGGGCCCTCGAGGTTGCGCACGAGGCAGGGGTCGTGCACCGCGACATCAAGCCGCAGAACCTGATGATCGATCCGGGCGGTTTCCTCAAGGTGATGGACTTCGGCATCGCACGGCTGGCCGAGGGTCACCGCCCCGCGGAGGCCGGCCTGACCCGGCAGGGGATGATGATCGGAACGCCGGAGTACATGTCGCCGGAGCAGCTGATGGCTGGCGAGGTGGATGGCCGGGCCGATCTTTACGCCGTGGGTGCCGTGCTGTTCGAGTGCGTGACCGGACGGCCGGTGTTCCAGGCTCCCAATGTCACCGCCTTGATCGCCGCCCATCTTCAGGAGATCCCGGAGGATCCTCACACGCTGAATCCGGAGGTGTCCGAGGCCTTTGCGCGGGTGATCCTCAAGGCGCTGGCCAAGGATCGCGGCGCTCGCTGGCAATCGGCCAAGGAGATGTACGAGGCGCTGGAGAGCGTGTAGAGGGGGGGCAGAGGGGCAGGGGGCAGAGGGGCAGAGGGGCAGAGGGGCAGAAAACACTGAGAGGTCGGGGAAGGATGTTTCAATTTCCCCGGCCTCTCTTGCGTTCTTCCCGCCCTCCCGCCCTCCCGCCCTCCCGCCTACTGCCAGATCACCGTCACTCCAGTGCCGCCGCTGCTGAACGCCGGCCCATTGGCCACGTTCGAGCCGTTGACCACCAGGTTGAGCCCCAGGCCGTTCGACGAGGTCCCGTCGATGTAGAGCCCGGTATTGCCGGTAGTGAGCGGCGTGAAGGTGAGGTTGTTGAAGGTCAGTATCACGGGGGCCAGCGCTCCGCCGGGTGCGGTGACCTGGAGCTGGGTGAAGCCGTCGACCGGAGTAGCCCTGGAAGGTGATGTTGTCGAACTGGGTGAACGTGACGCTGCCGTCCGCCGGGGTGGCGATCCCGATGTTGTTGAAGGTGACGCTGTTCATGTCGAGGTTCGACAGGACCAGCCGGCTGTTGGAGCCCAGGCCGTTGATGACCCGGGGCGCCGTGGTTGCGAAGTCGGCGGTGCCGAGGACGAAGGCGGAGTCCACGGTCACACCGCCGACGGAATTGCTGTCCAGGACGTTCTGGAAGTGCGAGGCCGTAGCGCCGGGGTTGAAGAAGTTGACGTTCTGCACTGTGGACCCGCCGAACACCGTGAGGTGATTGCCCGAGGGGGCAAAGGCCGCCGGACTGCCGCCCAGTCCCTGGACGAAGTCACCGAGCAGGATCAGCACGCCGTTGGTCAGGCGTCCGGCGGTGCTGCCGCCGGCGAAGTTGGCGAAGTCGCCCGCGTAGACCGTGTCGTTCGGGTCGGTCATCGTGAGCGTGCCGTTGTTCACCACATCGAGGCTCAACAGGTCCAGGGTGTGCCCGCTGACCTTGAGGTCGCCATTGGTGATGCCCAGGGTGTCGCCAATGACATTGCCGGACAGCTGGTAGTTCCCGCCTACCAGCGGGAAGATCCCGCTGAGGTTGCCCTGGATGGTGCCATTCCCGACCAGCGCCAGCGCGCCATTGGTGGAGGTGAAATTCGGCCCCGTGACGTCCAGGCTCCCCAGGACGCTCACGACAAACGAGTCCACCTGGATGGTGCCGATATCCGTGCCGGTGAAATTCCCCCCCACGAAGACGTTGTTGAGCAGCTGCGTGGTGCCATCGCTCGGGTCGATGATCAGGTTGTGGAACCCCGAGGCTCCGGCCGAGGCGAAGCGGATGGTGCCACCGTAGCCGAAGCCGATGCGGGTTGTGTGGGCTGCGGTGGCCGCGAAGCTCGTCTGGCTGAAGGTCGTGTCCTGCACGAAGTCTTGCCGGACGTCGAGCAGGCCGGCGGTCAGGTGGCCGGTCTCGTCGCCGCCGTTGAAGGTGGCGAAGCGGGCGATGACCTGGTCCGTCGAGCTGGTCATCGTCAGGAGCCCCGTGGCTCCCGAGGTGTTGAGGGTCGCACTGGGGCTGCCCAGGGCATGGCCATTGACCACCAGCTCACCGGCGATGTTGATCTGCGGGCTCGGCGTCTGCACCGGATTCACGGTCAGGTCGCCGTTCAGCGTCACCACCGACCCGGCCGCGATGGCGAGAGTGAAGTCCACCAGATTGCCGCGGGCCGTCACGGCCGGGCCGGTCAGGTTGAGCTGGCAGCATCCCTGGATCGTGCCCAGAGCATCGAGGTTGCCGGAGAGGTTGATGGTGTAGTCGGCGCTGGTCAGCGTGGCGCCGCTGCTTACGGTCAGGTTGTGCAGACTGATGCTGCCCGAGAGCGCCGGGTCGGCTGGCGTACCGGCCGGAATCAGGGCGTCGTCGGTGGCTCCCGGGATCACGCCCCCCGACCAGTTGACCGCATTGTTCCAGTTGCCGTCGGCGGCGGCGCCGGTCCAGGTCAGCGGTCCCGTAAGCGGTGTCCCGGTCGCCGTGAAGATGACCGGGCTTCCCGCCAGGGTGCCCGATGTGGCCGTCAGCGTGTTGGTCTTGGGCGCCGGATCGAGCGTCCAGCTGGTCACGGCGGAGATGCCGCTTCCATTGGTATTCACTGGTGTGCCGGGCACGACGGTGCCGTTGCCCGCGGCCGCGGTCCAGGTCACGGCCAGCCCACTCACTGGATTTCCAGCGCCGTCGGTGACGATCACCGCGGGCGGCACCGGAACCGCGGTTCCGGCCACGGCGGACTGGCCGTTCCCGGCCTGGAGCGCGATGGTGGCGGCCGGTCCAGCCCCGAGCGTGATGGTGCCCGAGGTCGCCTGGGTCAGCGAACCGGAGGTGAAGGTCAGTGTCCTCGGCCCCACCGTGCCGGTGATCGCCAGGTTTGTGAATACCGCCTGCCCGCCCGCATTGGTCATCACGACCGTGGTACCACCAAGTACCCCGGTGCCGCCGAGGGTGGCAGTCACCGCGACGCCCGCCTGCCCGACGTTCTGATTGCTGGCGTCGCGGAGCTGGATCACCGGCTGCTGGGCCAGGGGTACTCCGCTCGCTGCGGTTGCGGAGGGGGCGGTGGCCAGGAAAAGCTGGGAGGCCGGCCCGACGACCAGGGTCGCCGTGATGTGGAAGGTGACCAGCGGCAGGCCAGTGACTGTGGCAGTGAAGGTCTGTTGGCCTGCCGTCGGCCCGAGGATCACTGTGGTCCCCGCCTGCCCGGTGGGGCCCGAGATCACGGTCGCGCTGTCCACCGTTCCCCCGCCGGCGCCTGGCGCAAAGGCGACCCGCACGCCGGGGATGCCGAGGTTGTCGACGCCCTTCACCTGGACGATCAGCGGCAGGGACGGGGCAGTGGAGACGGGAGCGGTCTGGGGATCACCGCTGGTCAGTACGAGTGACGCCGGCGCAGGGACCACCGTGACCTGGGTCGAATCCCAGATGCTGTCGGGTGTCATCGCCCTGACGAAGAAGGTGGCCCGCGACGTTCCGGCCTTGAGCACCCCTGCCGCGTTGATCACGTTGACGGCGCTCGTGCTGCTCCACGAGACGTAGAACTGCGGGACCGGGGCGCCCTGCACATCCAGCGCCGTCACGCTGAAAGGGAAACTCGCGGCCTCGGTCAGGATCGTGTCCCGGGGCTGCACATTGAGCGTCGTCACGTTGGCACCCGGACCGATGTATGCCATCGGAACCGTGGGCACCGGATTGGCACTGGCCGGCCCCTGCCGCACTTCGATCCGCGCTGAACCGGTGAACAGCACGGTGCCGTTGGACAGGTAGTTGAGGGTCAGGTCGACGGTGTCCACCGGCTGGGAGAGCAGCAGTGTCACTCCAAGCTGCAGGCTGTTCGCGTCGGGCGGGAAGGGGACGGTCTTGTTGGCGAGCGTGTCGACCTTGTCGAGCTGCGCGTTCGGCTTGGTGACGAGAGCCTGGACGAAATTGATGGTGAGCCCCGCGAACTGCCCCACCCCCGGAGCCTCCGCCTGCACGGCGAGCTGCGCGAAGCCGACCCGGCCCCCGGGGCCTACCGGCTCCTCGGTACAGGTGGCAACAAAAAAAGGCAGCAGCAGCGCGGCGATGGCGCGGCCGGACCGGGGGACGACGCGCAAGGCGGGCGCTCCGGAAATGGGGCCTGTGGTCTCGGGGAATCTGAGCCAATAGGCAGCCCGCCGGGCGGTTTGTCAAATGGGAATTCGGGGGGGATTCGGGTGCCGGATGGGGTGACGGAGAGGTCGGAGAGGTCGTCTAAGCGGCACCCTCCGACCTCTCCGACCTCTCCGACTTCTCCACCTCCTAGGCGGAGGGCATTTCCCTCAGCCTGGCATTGATGTCAGCGTCGGTGACCTCTGCGGGCATGAGCCACTCCCCCTTCTGTTTGGTCGGCACCTGCACCGAGGCCACCGTCCCGTCGGATCCGAGCGTGACCACGGCCGTCGCCGACCCGTGCTCGTCGCGGTCCTTGCCGACGCTGATCACCAGAATCCAGTTGCCGTTCGACGGCTTGGTGAACTTGAGGGCGTACATCCCTGGGGTGGAAGTGCCGGTGAACTCGAGCTTCACGGTCTGTCGCTTGCCGTCCACCAGGCCCTCCGCGGTCCCGGTCAGCGGGTAGAAGGCGGCCTCGCCGTGATGGTAGACCCTTACCATGAGCAGGGCGCCTTTGGTCTCCGAGTTGTAGGGGTTGGCTGGGCTCTCGATCGAAATCCAGGGCGGGCCGGCAAAGGTGCGTGCTTCCCGGTCACCGGCACGTGCCGGGAGAGTGGTCAGCGTCAGGGCCAGAATGGCCAGGGCGGGAGAGACGAGGCGTCGCATGGGGGGCTCCTGGAGAAGGGTTGGCGGTGGCTGCTCCATCGCTCCTTCTGAGATGCCGCCCGGGGGTCGCGGGTTTGAGGCCGCCCCCTCCGCGCTCATTCGCGCCGGCCGACGCTCTCCTGGTGCCGGAGCACGATCGTTCCCTTGAAGCTGCGGACGATGATGCTCGCCTTCCCGTCGCCAACCACGAACCGCGCGCTGCCCTGGAGTGTCCGCGGACCGCCGGGCCGCAGGTCGTCCTCGATGCGGCCGCCGTACGCATCCAGCTCGTAGGTCGCCCCGAGCGCGGGCGAGAGCCGGAGGTCGATGTCGCCGCTGTGGCTCTGCGCCTCCAGCCGCCCGCCGGGCACCAGCGGCCCCTTGAACGAGACGTTGCCGGAGAGTGATTCGAGCCGCCCGCGGCTCACCGGGCCGGTAAGCCCGGCCAGGATTTCGCCGGTGACGCTGGTGACCTCGAAGACCCCGATCGCGCCGCGCAGCACGATGACTCCACCGCCGGAATGGACCGCCGCCGTGGCGGCATCGGCCGCGATTTCGATATTGCCGTCCAGCGACTCTGCGGTGACGGCACGGGCCACTCCCCCGATGCGGAGCTTCCCCGAGACAGTGAGCGCCGTGATGCTGTCCGTCACTCCCTCGATGTCGATCTCTCCTCCGGTGGTCTTGACCGTGAGCCTCGCTCCGGCGGGGAGTCGCACCTCGAGATCGTTGGTATACCCCGCGGTGTCTCCCTCGACGGCAATCTCGAGCTGCCCGCGATCCCCCTGGAGGAGGAGGCGACGGCCCTGTTCGAGCGTAGTCGTGGTGATCGCCAGGCTGTCGCGTGACCATCCAGTGACTCGGATGGCCCCGACCGGATTCTGGATCCGGATCCGGGCGTCCGGCGCGGCCGCGACGCCCCGGTGGATCACCTGCTGGGTGGCGCCCGACGCGGGGAGGAGAAACGCCAGGACCGCGACGATCATGAAGCGCTTCATGTGGTCAGCTCTCCGGCGCGGCACGGCGGGCCTGCTGGAGCAGCAGCAGGCGTTGGCCATAACGGGCCTCCAGCATTCTGCCGATGGCCGGGTTGGACGGATTGGCGTTGAGCGCGGCCTGCGATTCCCGGATCGCCGCGTCGATGAGTTCCAGGTTGTGTGAGACCAGCGCCCGGGTTTCAGGGGGCAGCGCCCGTTCCAGGGCCTGGACCTCGTTCGCCAGCTGGGCCAGGGCGGCCGCACTCCCTGGTGTCGGGGTCCCCACCGGCGCTGCGGGCTGTGGGGTAGAGTCGGACGCGAGCTGCGGGCCCGGGCCGGCACTCCGCCGGATGAGGACGACGGCAGCGGCGGATGCGGCCAGCATGAGGAAGACGGCGGCGGCCGCCAGCATCATCTGGCGGAACCGGGGGCGCTGTGGCAGGGGAACGATCGTGGCCTCGAGCCGCGGAGCGATCCCTTCCCACAGGTCGCGGGCCGGGAGGACCTGGCGCGGGAGCTTCTCCACCTGTCCCCGGAGGTCCACCAGCCACGCCAATTCCTGCCGGCAGCGCTCGCACTCGCGCAGGTGCGCGGCCACGGCCGTGCGTTCCTCCGGGTTTCCCTCTCCGGCTTCATAGGCCGCCAGGCGGTCGGCAGAAAGGCAGGCGGGATTCATCGTTCGAGGCTCTCCCTGAGCAGGCGCCGGGCGCGGTGCAGCTGGGCCTTCGAGGTGCCGGCGGCGATTCCGGTCATCTGGGCGATCTCCTCGTGTTGATAGCCTTCGACGTCATGGAGGACGAAGATCCTCCGGGCCCCGTCCGGCAACCGGGCAATGGCCTGGTCGAGGTCCATCGCTGCGGCCCCCTCCGAGCCTGTTCTGGCAACAGGATCGAGCAGATCGAGATCCTCGGCCGTTTCGTGGCGGCCCCGCCGGCCCGTGCTCCGGAACCGCCCCATCACTTCGTTGACCGCGACCCGGTGAAGCCAGGTGGAGAAGGCACTCTCCCCCCGATAGCTGCCCAGCTGGTGCCAGGCTCTCACGAACACATCCTGGGTCAATTCCTCGGCCAGCGCCCGGTCCCCGGCGAGCCGGAGGCAGAGTGCGTGTACCCGCCCGACGTGCGCGTCATAGAGCACCCGGAAGGCGGCCGGATCCCCGGCCTGGGCGGCGCGAACGGCGTCAGTCACGGGAATGGGATGTCGGCCGATGCCGCGGGGTTTGAACTGGGTGCACGGAGGAACCGGGAATTGGGGAAGCGGGAGGGCCTCTTGTTCCGCGATTCATCCTCCCTTCAGGCGGTCGGGGGTCAATTACCCTTGGGGAAGGGACCCCGTCAAGGAGGGTACCATGAGAGTCCGTGATCTGATGCAGACCGAGGTGATCTCGATCGACGCCGCCGAGCCGGTCCGGCAGGCCGTGGAGCTGCTGGTCGACGGCCACGTGTCGGGGTTGCCCGTCGTGGAGGGCCAGGGGAAGCTGGTGGGAGTGATCAGCGCGGGGGACATTCTCCAGGCCGAGTCCGGGCTGGAAGAGCCCGAAGCGATCGCCCGGCTGTTCCAGGAAACCCAGGTCCGCGACCTGATGACCCCGCGCCCGCAGACAATCTCGCCCGACGCGACCATCCGGGAGGCCGCCCAGCGGCTGCTCTATCTGGAGGTCCACCGGCTCTTCGTCGAGCGGGACGGCCACCTCGTCGGGGTGATCTCGACCAGCGACCTCGTCCGCGAAATGGCGGGCGCCACCCGCTGACTAGGTGACCTGTTCGAACAGGTCACGGCCGGAATTCGGGCCGCGACCTGACGAGGGGCAGGGCCAGCGCCGGGTCGGCTCTGCCCCTCTGCCCCTCTGCCCCCGACCGAGCGCCTTCGGCGCGAGGAAGCCCTTTAGGGTCCCCCTTTCCCCGCGCAACTCCCCGCTGCAACCTTCCAGACCCCCTGCCTGTCCAAGTCGCCGTAACGCAACTCGAACCCTGGGAACGAGATCCTGACGGTTTCGCGCGATACCGCCCCGGCCACCTCTGATTCGGCCGACGCCCTGCTTGCCGCCAGTGGGGATGCGACTGCCTTCGAGCGCCTGTACCGGCGGCACGGGGGCCGGATGCACGCCCTCGCCCGCCGGATGCTGGACCCGGACGAGGCGGACGACGCGGTGCAGGACATCTTCGTCCGGGCCTGGGACAAGCTGGGCACCTTCAGGGGCGAAGCGGCCTTCGGAACCTGGCTCCACCGGCTGGCAGTCAACGTGATTCTCGGGCGCCGCAGCACCCTCCGCTGGCGCTGGCGACGCCGGCACGAGGGCGAGGAAGCGATCGAAATGGTGCCGGCACGCGGTCGGCCGGCCGGAACAGGGAGTCGACTTCGGGGCGGCGATGGAACGGCTGCCCGAAGGATCACGGCAGGTCTTCGTCCTGCACGATGTCGAGGGATACCGGCACGAGGAGATCGCCGGAATGCTGGGCATCAATGCGGGAACGTCGAAGTCGCAATTGCACCACGCGCGGATGGCGTTGCGCAAACATCTGGACCGCTGAGGTAGAGGCATGACCGACCGCTATACCGACCACCTTTCCGACTTCCTCGACGAGGAGCTCTCCGTCGAGCTGCGGGACGAGGTGGCACTGCACCTCGAAGGGTGTGAGGAGTGCCGCGCGACGCTCGAGGACCTGCGCCGGGTGGCCGCGCGCGCCCGGGCGCTCGCCGCCGAGGAATCGGGTGACGACCAGTGGCCGGCCATCGTGGCCCGGCTCAACCGCACCGGCTCGGCGGCCGGCCGGCGGCAGGTGTTCCGTCGCCGTATCGCATTCTCGCTGCCCCAGCTCGCCATGGCCGCCTCGCTGCTCGTGGTGGTGGCCTCCGGGGGCACCTGGCTGGCTGTTCGAAATCTGGCCAGGCGGCCAACCGGGACGCCGGTGGCGTCCGTTCCGTCTCCCGTGGTTGGCGGGGGCTCGGTGCCGGCCCAGCCGGCGGGGCTGGTGGCCGGTGAGGAGTACGATGCGGCTGTGGCCGAGCTGCGGCAGGTGCTCGAGCAGGGACGCGCCCGCCTCGACAGCAATACCGTCATTGTGCTCGAGCGGAGCCTGGCCAGGATCGACCGGGCCATCACGCAGGCGGAGCAGGCCCTGGCCGCCGATCCGGGCAATGCCTACCTGAGCGGTCACCTGGCGCACACCCGGCTGCGCAAACTCGACCTGTTGCACCGTGCGGCCACGCTGGCGGCCGCGCGAAGCTGATACCGAAAGGACGTTGAACCGATGCTGTTGTTCCTGATGATGATGGCCTCCGCCACGGGGCCGACCGATACCACGGTCACGGTGCAGGCCGGTTCCCGCCTGGAGATGAACCGGGTGGACGGGAGCGTGCGGGTGACGGCGTGGGCGAAGTCCACGGTCCGGGTCGTTGCGGCGCACGGCGGTGACGCCGAGCTGCAGGTCCAGGTCTCCGGCCGCCGGGTGACAATCGGGGCCCAGGATCCGGATGGCGGGCCGTATGATGGCGATATCGAGATCTCGGCCCCCGCCGACCTGGCCCTGGCCATCAGCACCGTCTCCGGGGACATCGTCGTGACGGGCAGCCGGGCCGATCTCGACCTCGAGTCCGTGGAGGGTGCCGTGACGGTCGAGGGCGGGTCGGGCGTGGTGACCCTGCACTCGGTCTCCGGTGACGTCCGGGTGACCGGCGCCAAGGGGAAGATCGAGCTGAACACCGTGGACGGTTCGATCGACGGTCGGGCGCTCGACGGCGACATCACTGCCGAAACGGTGGATGGCGAGATCACGCTCGTCGAGGTCACGGGCACCGGGGTGGATGCCACGACAGTGGACGGGAACGTGCGCCTCGAGGCATCCCTCAAGGGGGGCGGCCGCTACCGGCTCAATTCCCACGATGGGGACGTGACCCTGTCCGTGCCCGCGCTCGATGCGGCCGTGTCGATTTCGACTTTCAGCGGCAGCTTCGAGTCCGATTTCCCGGTGACCCTGAACAGCACCCGCGGCGGCAAGCGGATGGATTTCACGGTGGGTGCGGGCGCCGCGAGTGTGGACCTGGAATCATTTGACGGGGACATCCGTATCGAAAAGCGGAGCGCGACCGGGCGCTGACCGCTGAACTCACTCCACATCCCTTACTGACGAGGCGCTGACCATGCTCGCCCTGCTGCTCTCACTCGCCTATCACGTGCCGGCGGCCCCGCCGAAGGCGGACGACTTTCACTGGAAGGGGAAGATCCCTGCCGGGCAGACTATCGAGATCCGCGGCATCAACGGCGGCATCCGGGCGGCCGCCGGCAGCGGCCCCGAGGTCGAGGTGACCGGGGTGAAGCACGCCCGGAAGAGCAATCCCGACGACGTGAAGATCGAGGTCGTGACCCACGCGGGCGGGGTGACGATCTGCGCGGTCTATCCCGGCCGGCACGGCCGGGCCAACAGTTGCGAAGCCGGGGGGCACGGCGACAACAACACCGAGGACAACGACGTGAGCGTCGAGTTCACCGTCACGGTCCCGGACGGAGTCCAGCTCGTCGCCTCGACCGTGAACGGCGACGTCGGAGCCACCAACCTGGGCTCCCACGTCGAAGCCACAACCGTCAACGGCTCGATCGACGTGACCACCCGGGGCGCGGCCGAGGCGACGACCGTCAACGGCTCGATCAGGGTGCGGATGGGGACGTCGATGACCGCCGACGCGGAGTTCACGACCGTCAACGGGGACATCACCGTGTCCTTCCCCACGGGATTGTCCTGCGATTTCGAGGCGAGCACCGTGAACGGCTCCATCGAGAGCGCCTTCCCGGTGACGGTGAGCGGCCGGATGAAGCCCACCAGCATGCGGGGCACCATCGGCACCGGCGGAAAGCAGCTCAAGCTGACCACGGTCAACGGTTCGATCGAGCTGCAGAAGAGCTGACGCCCGCCGTAGCGGCTACTTGCAATAATCCCTCCCGGAGCGGACAATTGATGGGACGCTCCGGGAGGTCTTTCCTATCAGACGCGACCTGTTGCCCCTCGTCCGCCAGGCGATGGCTGGGTTGTACTCGGTCGAACGTGAAATCGGCCGGGGCGGGGCTGCGCGCGTTTTCCTCGCGCACGATCCCCAGGGGCAGGCCGTGGTCCTCAAGATCCTGCACCCGGAACTCCTGGTCAGCGTCACCGCCGACCGCTTCCTCCGCGAAGTCGGCATTCTCCGCCGCCTTCACCACACCAGGATCGCCCACCTGATCGACTTCGGCGAGCGCGACTGGCTGGTCTACTACGTGATGCCGTATATCGAGGGGCCGACCCTCAAGCAGGCCCTTCACCAGTACCGGCGCTTCTCGCCGCAGAAGGTGGCGAGCATCGCCGGCGAGCTCCTGGCCGGTCTCGAGTACGCGCACCGGCAGGGGGTCATCCACCGCGACGTCAAGCCCGACAACATCATCCTGGGCCCCACCGGGGCCGTGCTGCTCGATTTCGGCATCGCCCGGGCCATCGAGGTCTCCGGTACGGAGCGGCTGACGCGATCGGGGATCGCCATCGGAACCTCGACCTACATGAGCCCCGAGCAGGTGGCGGCCGAGACGGACATTGACCTCCGGACCGACCTGTATGCCCTTGGGTGCGTGCTGTTCGAGTGCCTGGCGGGCCATCCGCCGTTCCAGCACCCGAACGAGGTGGTCGTGCTCCAGATGCACCAGACGGAGCCGGTCCCTGACGTCCGCCTCCAGCGGCCAGAGACTCCTGCGATCCTGGCCGAAATCATCATGCGGGCGATGGCCAAGCGGCGGGAGGAGCGATTCGCCAGCGCCTCCGAGATGGCGGCCGGACTCGTGGCAGAGGTCGGGTAGCGGGGAATGCCGCTGCTCATCCTCGCCGCGATCGCGGTGGGCCTGGTCCTGCCGCTGCAGACCGGCATCAACGCCCAGCTTCGCCTCGCCCTCGGCCACCCGCTGGCCGCGGCGCTGGTCTCATTTCTCGTGGGGACGATCGTGCTGGCCGCGGCGGTGGTGCTGCTGCGGGTGCCGCTGCCGCTGGAACGCGCGGCGGGGCAGACCAACTGGTGGCACTGGACGGGGGGCGCCCTCGGAGCGCTCTATATCTTCGTCGCGGTCGTGCTCGCCCCCCGGCTCGGGGCGGCGACCCTGATCGCGAGCATCGTGGCGGGCCAGATGCTGGCGTCGCTCGTGCTGGACCAGTTCGGCTGGGTCGGCTTTGCCCCCCATCCGATCAGTGCCGCGCGACTGGTGGGCGCCCTGCTCGTCATCGCCGGGGTGGTGCTGATTCGCCGATAACCCCCATTCTCCGCCTGACCCGACTATTCTTCCGCCCTTCGCGCCGTCTACTCCAGCACCAAGGGCCCTCCGTGCCGTTCAGCAGCCTGAAGCTTCACCCCGATCTCCTCCGCGGTATTCACGATCTCGGCTTCGCCAGGCCGACGCCCATCCAGGCCGACGCCATTCCGCCGGCGTTGGCGGGCCGCGACCTGCTGGCCTGCGCCATGACCGGCAGCGGCAAGACCGCCGCTTTCCTGCTGCCGATCCTGCACGGATTGATCGGGAAGAAGCGTGGCACCACGCGAGCACTGGTCCTCGCCCCCACGCGCGAGCTGGCCGGACAGATCCTGCAGGAGCTGAATGACCTCGCGGTGCACACGCCGATCACCGGTGCGGCGATCTACGGCGGGGTCGGGATGGGCCCGCAGGAGCACGCGCTGAGGAGCGGCGTGGACGTCATCGTCGCCACGCCGGGCCGCCTGCTCGACCACCTCAAGGCGCCCTATGCCAAGCTGGGGGGCCTGGAGTACCTGGTGTTCGACGAGGCCGACCGGATGCTCGACATGGGGTTCATGCCGGACATCCGCAGGATCCTCAAGTTCCTGCCGCCCCGCCGGCAGACGCTCTTCTTCAGCGCCACGATGCCGGGGCCGATCGTGACCCTCACCAGGGAGCTGCTGCGCGACCCGATCACGATCAACCTGGAGCGCAAGTCCGCGCCGGCCGTCGGCATTACCCAGGCCGTCTATCCGGTCGCGCAGGATCTCAAGAGCGGGCTGCTGCTCGCGCTCCTGCAGCGCAACATCATGCGGGAGGCGCTGGTCTTCACCCGGACCAAGCACCGGGCCAACCGCCTCTACGAGACACTGGCCAGGAACGGCGTGAACGTCGAACGGATTCATGGCAACCGGTCGCAGAACCAGCGGACCGATGCGCTGAATGGGTTCAAGAAGGGCCGCTACCGGGTACTGGTCGCCACCGACATCGCGGCCCGGGGAATCGACGTCGAGGCGCTGGGCCACGTGGTCAACTTCGACGTGCCGGTGGCACCGGACGACTACATCCACCGGGTGGGCCGAACGGCGCGGGCCGAACAGACGGGCGAGGCGTTCACCTTCGTGGCGCCGGAAGAAGAGGGCGACCTCCGCGCCATCGAGCGGGCGATCAACCATCGCCTGCCCCGGGTGATTGTTCCCGATTTCGACTACGCCAAGCGGCCGGAGGCGCGATTCGAGGTGCCACTGGCCGAGCGTATCGCGCAGATCCGGGCGCGGAAGGCGGAGGACAGGGCCCGGGCCAAGGCGAAGGCCGAGCGTCGGGCGGGGCAGGGATTGACTGAGCAGGGGAAACCGCCGGCTCGGCCGCAGGGTCGTCCAGGGGGTCGGCCTGGAGCTGGGGCGGGTGGCCGCCCGGGAGGTCCCGGGCATGCTGGTGGATCAAGGAGCGGGTCCGGTGGATTCCGGGGCGGTCGTGGATCTGGGTCCCGCCGTCCGCGCAGCTAGAAGTCTCACCAGGCTCGGGGGCCGCTTCTCTCCGGCTCGACTCCCGGACATCCCATCCCCCCACCCCTCGGAGTCGCCGTCGAGAAGTGCCCCCGAGCTCTGCCATTCAGCCGACTGGTGGGGACCAACATTCGACTTCTCGGTCTACCTGGCGGCGCGGCGCTGCCAGAAGAGAAAGACCGGGACACCCGCCGCAAGCAGCAGTGTTCCCCGCAGCGCGTTGGCGGGATTCGAAATGATGGAGCCCAGAACGACATAGATCGCCGCAGCGATGAACAGGAGCGGTGTGACTGGATACCCAGGCACACGGAAACTCGCAGTCTCCCCGACACTACTGCCCCCCTGCCCCCCCGCCCCTCTCCCCCTCAGCACGAACAGCGTCCCCACCGTCAGTCCGAAGAAGATCCAGTCGCAGAACACCACCCAGTCGAGCAGTTGCCCATAACTGCCGGTGCCGAGGAGAAGGATGCCCCACACCGCCTGGAAGACGATGGCGATGGCGGGGGTCCGCCATTTCGGGTGCAGGCGGGCGAAGGAGGCGAAGAAGAGCCCGTCGGCGGCGAGAGCCTGGTACACCCGGGGGGAGACCAGGATCACCAGGCCGAGAAAGCCGAAGGTAGAGACGGTGATTCCCGCCGCGATGAGCGTGGCGCCGCCGGGTCCGATGAGCCGGCGCATCGCATCGGCGGCGGGAGCCTGGCTCGCGGCCAGCCCCGCCGCGCCGAGCGCCCGCAGGTACGTGACATTGGCCAGCACATAGACCACCACCACGGCGGCCGTGCCGAGGAGGAGGGCGCGCGGGAGATTCTTCTCCGGATCAATGATCTCCTCGGCGATAAAATTGGTCTGCTGCCACCCGCCATAGGCGAAGAGCACCGGCACCAGCGCCGTCCCCATGGCCACGATGGTGGCCCAGGTCGTGGCGGGGGCCGCGACCACCGGCGCCGCCGCCGAAGGATCCACTCCGCCCATGCCTCCCGCCGAGAGGAACCCGACCCCGATCAGCGCGGTGAGCGCGGTGAGCTTGAGAACGGTGAAGAGATTCTGGGTCACGGCACCGGGAGCGACGCCGACGATATTGATGGCGGAGAGGAGCAGGATGGCGGCGACGGCGATCGGCTTGATCAGGGCGGAGGAGAGGCCGAGGAGCGAGGTGGCGTAGGTCGCGAAGGTGACGGCCACCGCCGCCATTGCGCCGGTGGCCATCACCAGGAGGAGCGCCCAGGCGTAAAGGAACCCGGAGAGGGGGCCGAACGCTTCCCTTAGATAGGCGTACCCGCCTCCCGCCCTCGGGAGGCGAGCGCCCAGCTCGGCGAAGCAGAGCGCGCCTATCATCGCCACGGCGCCGCCCAGAATCCAGGCACCGATGGTGAGGCCGGCGCTGCCGACGCGCTGGGCCACGATCGAAGCATTCATGAAGATGCCGGAGCCGATGATGCCGCCGATGACGGCCATGGTTCCTGAGAAGAGGCGCAGACGTCGGGCGTAAGTGGGCATGGCAGGGAATGAACGGGGGATGGGGGAAGGGGGGAAGGGGGGGAACGGCTGACCGAGGGTGTATCGGCTGCTTATGATTGTGCCACGATGACCTGCTCGATGGCTGCCACCCGATGACCCCCCTGACGGCCACCCCGGCGCCGCGGCTCCGGCTGGTGCTCGCCTTTGCGGCGGTCTGGCTGATCTGGGGCTCCACCTACCTCGCGATCGCGATCGCGATCGAGTCGCTCCCGCCATTTCTCATGACCGGCCTCCGGTTCCTGATGGCGGGCGGAGTGCTCTATCTCTGGGCCCGGTTCCGGGGCTCGCCACGGCCGAGCGCCATCGAATGGCGCTGGGCGGCGCTGCTCGGGTGCCTCTTCTTCCTGGTCGGCAACGGCACCGTGGCCTTTGTCGAACAGCGGGTGAGTTCGGGGCTGACCGCCCTGATGATCGCCCTGGTGACGGCGTGGACCGCTCTGCTCGAATGGCTGCGGCCGGGGGGCCGGACACCCACGGCCGGCGCGGTGTTCGGCATCGTGCTCGGGTTCGCCGGAACCGCGCTCCTCGTCCTGCCCTCGGGCGGCGTGCCGGCGGTACCGGTGCTGGAGGGGGTGCTGCTGATTGGCTCGACGCTGGCCTGGGCGCTGGCCTCGGTCATGACCCGGAGTGCCCGGCTTCCGGCGGACACCGTGATGGTAGCGGCGACCGAGATGCTGGCCGGGGGGGCGGCGCTCCTGGTGCTGGCCCTGCTGACCGGCGACCTCGGGCGGTTCGAACCCGGCGCCGTCACCCGGGCCTCGGTCCTGGCCCTGCTTTACCAGGTGGTCTTCGGCTCGCTGCTCACCTTCACCTGCTACTCGTGGCTGCTCCGGGTCAGCACACCTTCCAAGGTCAGCACCGCCGGCTACGTCAATCCGATGGTCGCCGTCTTCCTCGGCTGGACCTTTCACGGCGAACGACTGACCACGCGTTCGCTGGCGGCGTCGGCGGTGATCATCGCCGGAGTGGCCGCGATCGTGACCAGCCGGAGCCGCGCGGGCGGAGGAGCCCGCGATCCACAATCGGCGGGCGCCCCCACGGCGCCCCAGGAGGTATGAGATGCCCGGCCGAGCTCGCGATCCACGAATCATTCAGCTGCTCCAGGCACTGGACTCCGCGTACCTCAAGCGGGGCTGGCACGGGCCCGTGCTGCGGGCCGTGCTCAAGGACCTTCCCGCCGCGGTCGCGCGTCACCACCCGGTACGCGGCCGGCATTCGATCTGGGAGCTCGCCCTTCACACCGCCTATTGGAAGTACATCGTGCGCCGCCGGCTCACCGGTGACGAGTCGCTGACCTTTCCCCGGGCCGGTGCCAACTTTCCGGCGCCCCCCGCCAGGGGTGGCAAGAAGGAGTGGCAGGCCGACCTCCGACTGCTCGACCAGCAGCACCAGCTGCTCCACGACGCGGTGGCCGGCTTCCCGCCCGCGCGCCTCGGCCGCAAGCGCCCCCGCGCACCGTGGACCTACGCGGAGGAGATCCAGGGCGCGGCGGCCCACGACCTGTACCATGCCGGGCAGATGATGATGCTGAGGCGGATGCAGGGGGAGTAAGCCGGCCGGGAACTGCAACTGCGTGAGCGGTGAACGGTGAGCGGGAGCAGCGGGCTGGCATTGTTTGCCATGACCCCGCCCGATGATCAATGCCACGCCATGGCTCCCGTTCACCGATCACCGCTTACCTCTTTCCCCCGCTTTGCAACCCGCCCATACTCCCCCCATGCCTCTCCCTCGCCGCCCACTCGGCACTACCGGTCTCCAAATCAGTACCGTCGGCTTCGGGGCCTGGGCGGCGGGCGGCGGGGGATGGGCATTCAGCTGGGGACCGCAGGAGGACCTCGACTCCATCGCGGCGATGCGCCGGGCGGTCGAGCACGGAGTCAACTGGATCGACACCGCGGCGGTGTATGGCCTCGGCCAATCGGAGCGGGTGGTGGGTCGCTTCCTGCGGGAGCTGCCCGAAGCGGAGCAGCCCCTGGTGTTCACCAAGGGGGGGCTGATCTGGGACGAGACCCGCCCGATGGCCAACGCCGAGCGGGTGCTGCGGCCGGCCTCGATCAGGCGCGAATGCGAGGCCTCGCTCCGCCGGCTCGGCGTCGAGCGGATCGACCTCTACCAGTTCCACTGGCCGGACCAGACCGGCACGCCCGTCGAAGACTCCTGGGACGAGATGGGCCGCCTGATCAACGAAGGCAAGGTGCGGTTCGGCGGGGTATCAAACTTCGATCTTCCGCTGCTGGAGCGCTGCGAGGCCCGGCAGCACGTCGCCTCGCTGCAGCCTCCCTACTCGCTGATTCGGCCGGAGGCGGCCGACGAACTGATCCCCTGGTGCCGGGCACACGGTGTCGGCGTCATCTGCTACAGCCCGATGCAGGCTGGATTGCTGACCGACCGCTTCTCGCTCGAGCGCGCGGCGACCCTCCATCCCGACGACTGGCGCCGGCGCTCCGAGGAATTCCAGGCACCCCGCCTGCAGCGCAACCTGGCGCTGCGCGACCGGCTCCGGCCGATCGCGGCGCGCCACGGCACCACGACGGCCGCGGTCGCGATCGCATGGGTGCTCGCCACTCCGGGGGTGAGCGGCGCCATCGTGGGCGCACGATCGGCGGCGCAGGTGGACGGATGGATCCACGGGGGAGAACTGGTTCTGGGGCGGGACGAAATTGAAGGATTGAAGGATTGAAGGATCGGGGGATTGAAGCGCTCCTCGCCTTCGACCCTCGACACGCTATTGACCCACCGTATCCACGGCAGCATTGCGGGCACTGGCCGTGTCGGCCGCGCGCATCGCGGACCCGACGGCCCTGGCGTTGGGAACCTTGGAGTTGGCGATGACGCTGTCGGTCTCGCGCTCGGTGCGCCCGGTGGAGGCCTTGGTGCCCTGGCCACAGGCGGCGATCAGCAGCAGTGAACAGCAAGCGAGGGTGCGGCGCATGAAGTGCCTCCCAGGTAAGGTGATGAAAGGTAGCTTCCCCGCCCGGCTGCTCGTCGGCCTGGGCGCGGTCTCGATTACCGTCGCGACTGCCGGCCCGCTCCCCGCCCAGGATCGCGGATCCGAGGCGCTGGCCGAACGGCTGGCCGCGATGACGGCCGTGACGGGCTACGAACAGGCGATGGTGGACTCGCTCCTCCACCTGCTTCCGGCCGCCCGCCGGGACCGGGCCGGCAATGCCGTCATCACCCTCGGAACGGGCGAGCCGCGGCGCCTCTTCGCCTGTCCGCTGGACGAACCCGGTTACGTCATCGGCGGGATTCGTGACGACGGTTGGCTGACCCTGCGACGGGTCGGCCCCGCTCCAGGCCCACTGTTCGATCAGCAACTCGAGGGCCAGCGGGTCCTGGTATTCGGACTCGTTGGTCCGGTCCCCGGCGTGGTGGCCGTTCGTTCCACCCACCTGGCCCGGGGGCGGAGCGCCAGCGACGATCCCTTCTCCATCGACCAGGCCTACCTCGACGTCGGAGCCTCCTCCCCGGCCGAGGTGGAGAAGCTCGGCATCGCAGTCCTGTCGCCGGTGACACTGGCCAAGCGCCCGCATCGCTACGGGCAGGAGCTGCTCGCCGCGCCGGCCGCGGCCCGCCGCGGCGCCTGCGCCGCCCTGGCCACCGCGTCGCTCGGGACGCCGGCCGGCATCGCCTCCGGGCAGCTGGTGATTGCGTTCACGGTGGAAAGCCGCATCACGAGGCGCGGCATCCTGACACTCGGAAACGCCCTCGGGCCGTTCGCCAGTACGGTGATCGTGGATGGCGGGGATGAGGATCTTGGCCAGCTGAGCGAGGCGGTGGACACGACGCTCCCTCCGGGTCGCTTTGGTCGTGTGTTGCTCTGGAGCCTGCCGCGTCGCTACGGAGGCACGCCGGTCGAAACGATCGCCATGCCGGATGTCGCCAATCTCGAGCGCCGGCTGGCCCAGGCGTTCGTGGGGGGGCGATGAACGCGCGGCGCGTGGCGCTGGTCCTGCTGGCCCTGCTCGGGCTGGAGGGGCAGCGGGGCAGGGGGGCCGTGGGGCAGTCAGTGTCGCCCGGGGCCGCCTCGGCGGCCTCGTCGGTGCTGCAGCGGGTGCCCGAGGCGGAGGCGATCCTGGGGCCGCTGGTCGAGAGCTATGGCGTCTCGGGGATGGAGGCACCGGTCCGCGAAGCGGTGATGCGATTCCTCCCGGGCTGGGCCAGGCCGGAGACCGACAGCGCCGGCAACCTGTGGGTGCGGGTGGGCCAAGGGGAGCCGACGGTGGTCTTCATCGCGCACCTGGACGAGATCGGCTTCCGGATCACGGCCATCGGCGAGGACGGGCTGGCGGACCTGGAGCAGGAAGGGGGCTTCTACTCGTCGTTGTTCGAGGGCCGGCCGGCACTTGTGCATACCGGGAGCCGCACCATTCCCGGGGTGTTCGCGCCGCGGGTGCGGGATGCCGAGCCGCGGCACACCCCGCCGGCGCTGCGGCTCGACCTGGGCGCCGGGTCGCGGGCGGCGGTGGAGGCGTTGGGCATCCGGGTCGGCAACACGGTCACGATGCCGAAGAGCTACCAGCGCCTGGCGGGAACACGGGCCACCGGGCGTTCCTTCGACGACCGGGTCGGGTGTACCGCGCTCCTGTTGGCGCTGCGCCGGATGGATCCCAAGCGGGTCCGCCACCAGGTGATCTTCGTCTGGAGCGTGCGGGAGGAGATCGGCCTCGAAGGGGCGGAAGTCGTGGCCCAGACGCTCGGGCTCACGGTCGCCAGGGTACATGCGATCGATACGTTCGTGTCGTCCGATTCGCCGCTCGAATCCAGGGCGTTCGCGTTCGCGCCCCTGGGACAGGGGCCGGTGGCGCGGGCGCTGGACAACAGCGCGATCACCCCGCCGGCCCTGGTCGACACGCTGCGCCTGGTGACCCGCCCCCGATACATTCCGCTGCAGGCCGGGGCCACGAATGGGGGCAACGATGGGTCGGTCTTCGCGCCGTGGGGCGTGCCTGACGCCGCGGTCGGCTGGCCGCTGCGGTACTCGCACTCGCCGGCCGAGGTCAGCGACCTGCGTGACGTGGTGTCGCTGGGCGACCTGGTGCAGGCGGTGGCGGAGGGGTGGTAACAGGACGGCGGGCCCCCACCATCGGGGGCCCGCCGGGGAGTGCCGGGTGGGGCGGGGCGGTCAGTCGGTCAGGTACTTCACGTACGCCCTCACCTGCGTGCCATAGAGCTTGATCCAGGTCTTGATCGTCTCGTCGGTCACACCACCGGCGAAGTCGAGATCGCTCTCGAGCACCGGGTTGCTCTCGTCATCGGCATAGGCGCGGGTGAACCGGTGGCTCTTGTTCCATTCATTCATCTTGCTCATGCTCACCTTCGTATCCCCGAACCCGATATAGAGCTGCGCGTCGGTGTTGTCGTTCTCGAGGAAGAGCAGAACGTTCTTGTCGCCCAGCTCGAACTTCCAGGTGTGATCGTTCTTCTGGGTGAAGTCGAACCCCATCCCGGTGAGGATGGCCTCGATGTGCTTGGCGGAGACTGCCGTCATCACATCCTGGGCGACGGCGGATCGTACCGGGGCGGCCAGGAGGGCGAGACCGAGGGCGGCGCGCGCGACACGGGCCAGGCGGGTCGAGGGTGTCGACATGAAGGTTCTCCGGGAAGAGTGAGAGGGGGGACAAGAGACAATCTGCTGTTCCGGACGGCGGCGTTCAACCCCCCGGGGAGGGCTCCCGGAGGGCACTTTGTCCATCCGACCTGCGCCACAGCAGGTCCATCTGCTGCGCACTCGACGCCAGCCAGCTCCGCTCCACAGGTTCCAGCCTGCCGGCCACGATCCGATGCGGCACCAGACCCTGGCCGAAGAGCAGGCCCAGGATCTCCTCCTTCCCGCCCCCGGCGGGATAGAGGCCGGGCGAATACTCCATGAGGAGCGCGGGGAGGTGCCGGAGGACCTCGCGGGCCCCGGCGAGCGCGGCATGCTCATGGCCCTCGATGTCCATCTTCAGGAACCGGACCCGCCGGGCCCGGTCGCCCAGGAATTCATCGAGGGTGGTGGTCTCCACCTCGACCACTTCGCGCCCCTCGCTGGGCACCATCGAGTGGCGGCCCCTGTTCTTGTCCGGATAGAGGTACAGCGTCCCGGTCCGGCGCGCATCGGAGACCGCCAGCCGGACAGGGGTCACCTTGCGGCATCGGTTGGCCTGCAGGTTGTGCGTCAGCAGCCCGAAATTCACCGGATCGGGCTCGAAGGCGAAGATCTCGGTCCCCTCGGGGGCCAGGCGATCGAAGAACACGGCGAACCAGCCGATGTTGGCGCCGACATCCAGCACGATGTCGCCGGGCCGGAGCGTGAGGTAGCGCTGCAGGAACTCGATGGTGCCCGCCTCGTAGGCTCCGTGCTTGTACAGGCGTCGGCCGATGAAATCCGCCGCCACGACCCGGAAGGTCGCGTCGAACAGCCGGCTGCGGGCGGTGAGGAACCGGCGCCGCAGCAGGTACCGCTGGACCAGGTAGGCGAGATCGTTCATGGCGGGTGAGGGTGCCCGTAAGCTGGCGTCCGGCGCCCCGCGGTACAACCCCCGGGCGCCCCTTGCGCGCCCGGGGTGATATCAGCATAGTTATGCACTATGCAAAACGGGCGCCCCCTGGTGCTCGCCTTTTCCGGCGGGCTCGACACCTCCTACTGCGTCCCCCGGCTCACCGAGGCGGGGTGGGCGGTGCACACCGTCTACGTCGACACCGGCGGGGCCGGCGAAGGCGACCTGGTCGCCATCGAGCGGCAGGCCCGCGCGGTGGGCGCCGCCAGCCATCGGGCGGTCGATGCCCGCCAGCAGGTCTACGACCGCTTCGTCCGCTACCTGGTCCAGGGCAACGTGCTCCGCGGCGAGGTCTACCCGCTCTCGGTGTCGGCCGAGCGGACTCAGCAGGCGATCTCGGTGATCGACGTGGCCCGGCAGCTGGGCGCCGGGGCGGTGGCCCACGGCTCCACCGGCGCCGGCAACGACCAGGTGCGCTTCGACGTGGCCTTCCGCGTCCTGGCGCCCGATCTCCAGGTGATCACGCCGATCCGCGAGGAGGGCCTCCAGCGCGACGACGCGATCGCCTACCTCAAGGCGCGGGGGCTTCCAGTGCCGCCCAAGTCCGGGGCCTTCTCGATCAACAAGGGGCTGTGGGGCACGACCTGGGGAGGTGGCTGGACCCACGACACCTGGGCCGGGCCGCCGGACGAACTGCTCGAGCCACCCGCCGACGCGCCCGCCGCGCGCGAAATCGTGCTGGGCTGGGAGTCGGGGCTGCCGGTTTCGCTCGACGGCCAGCGGCTTGGCGGCCCGGCGCTGATCCGGCAGCTGGGCACCTGGGCGAGACCTATGGCCTGGGCCGCGGCATTCACGTCGGCGAAACCGCCCTCGGCATCAAGGGACGGATCGGCTTCGAGGCCGCGGCGGCGCTGCTGCTGATCGGGGCCCACCGGGAGCTCGAGAAGCTGGTGCTCACCAAGTGGCAGGTGTTCTGGAAGGACCAGCTGTCCCGGTTCTACGGCGACCGCCTCCACGAGGGCCAGTACTTCGATCCGGCGCTGCGGGACATCGAGGCGCTGATCACCAGCTCGCAGCAGCGGGTCACCGGGGAGACCCGGGTGCGCCTGGCGCCGGGACGATTCCACGTGGTCGGCACCAGGAGCCCCTACTCCATGATGGACCGGAGTGTCGCCACCTATGGCGAGGAGAACCGGCTCTGGAGCGGCGACGAGGCCAAGGCGTTCGGTCGCCTTGCCGCGATACCGAGCCTGCTGGCGGACAGAGCAGGGAAGGCGAAGGCGTAGCCAGAGGTGAGCAGGGAGCTGGGAGAGGGAGCGGTGGCTGCGGAGGAGTCTCCTGCTCACCTCTCACTTCTCACCTCTCACCCTTGAACCATCTCAAACGAGGTACTGCCCGTGTTCACCACCACCCGGGTCCGGCTGGACCGGATCTCGTCATCCACCAAGAACGCGCACCTCACTCCGGAGGTGATCGTCGGTGACCAGATCGTTGCCGCCGAGGGGTACCTGCTTGCCGTGCAAGATCCTGAACGACAAGTCCACCTACAACACGGTGGAAGACCTGTCGGGCCGGATGGTGTCGCTCCGCGCGGGGGACGTGCTGGCGGGGACGCTCGGCTGCCGCCGCGCGCTCCGGGGCTACGCCGGCGTGGTGCCCGCCACCGTTGCCGTGGGCGACACGATCGAGGTCCTCAACCTGGGCGGCATCCTCGGCCAGTGCACGTCGGCCAATCCCGAGATCGGGGCCCCGTTCAAGGCCGAGGTGCTGGGTGCGATCCTCAGCTTTCCGGAGCTGGGCGACCGGATCGGCCGGCCCGCGCACATCCGCGACAACGCCGTGCCCCCGGCCGACCGCCTCGAGGCGAGGGTGCCGGTGGTCTACGTGGCGGGCACCTGCATGAACGCGGGCAAGACCGTGGCCGCCACCGAACTGGTCCGGGGCCTGAGCCGGGCGGGGCTCCGGGTCGCCGCCGCCAAGCTCACGGGGGTGTCGCTGATGCGCGATGCGCTCTCCATGCTCGATGCCGGCGCCGTGGCGGTGCTCACCTTCAACGACGTGGGCATCGCGACGACCCACCCGGGCGTCACCGTCGCCACCGCCAAGGGGATCTTCAACCGCCTGGCGCAGTCGCGGCCGGACGTGATCGTCGCCGAGCTGGGCGACGGCATCCTGGGCGAGTACGGGGTGCAGGACATCCTCCACGACGAGGAACTCACCAGCGCCGCCGGCGCGTGGGTCATGGCCGCCCCTGACCCGGTGGGATGCTGGGGCGCGGTGGAGGTGATGCGCCATCGGTTCAACCTCGAGGTCTCGGTGATCACCGGCCCCGCCACCGACAACGAGGTCGGCCGCGACTACGTGACCGCGGAACTTCGACTTCCGGCGCACAACGCCCTGAGGGATGCCGCCGGACTGCTCCAGGTGGTCCAGGCAGCCCTCGCGGCGCACGCCGAGCCCGCACTCGTTGCCGCGACTGCTTGAATGAAACGCAGAGACGCGGAGAACGCAGAGAACACCATTGCGCCCCTGGACCGGAACCATGTGGCTCCACCATTTGGCAGACCATCAACGCACCATCTTGAGCGCTGGAGATCGATGAAGTGAACGTTGTTTCCTCTGCGGCCTCTGCGTCTCTGCGTTTCATTCTCCAGGTACTGCGCGGCTGATGCGGGTCGCCGTGATCGGAGCGGCCGGCTATGTCGGCGGGGAGCTGTTGCGGATCCTGCTGCAGCATCCGGAGGTCGCGGAGTGCGTGGCGACCAGCCGGAGCCAGGCAGGCAAGCCGATCGGCGGGATCCACCCGGCACTGGCGGCCGTCACCGATGCCCGGTTCTCGGGCCTTGAGGCCGCCGAAGCGGCGCGGGGAGCCGACGTCGTCTTCCTGGCGCTCGAGCACGGCGAATCGTCCCGGGTGGCCGACCAGGTGTTCGATGCCGGCCCCGGGCTGATCGTGGACCTGGCGGCGGACTTCCGGGTGAGCGACCTCCGGCTCTACGAACGATTCTACGGCCCGCACACCCGCCCCGAGCTGGTGGGCCGCTTCCGCTACGCGCTGGCCGATGTGCTGGGCACCGCGCTGCACGGGGCGCGGGCCCTGGCAGCGCCGGGCTGTTTCGCGACCGCGGCCCAGCTGGCCCTGTGGCCACTGGCCGGGCTCGGCCTGTCGCCTTCGCTCTTTGCGGTCACCGGGTCGAGCGGCGCCGGGGTCCAGCCCCGGCCCACGACGCATCATCCCGCCCGGGCCCACAACCTCTTCGCCTACTCGGTGCTGGGGCACCGGCACGAAGCGGAGGTGCTGGAGCGGTGGCGGGAGTGGAACGGGCAAGCCGATGCAGGCGCCCGGCTGATGGTGCATGCCGGGCCGTTTGTCCGGGGGATCTACCTGACGTTGCATGCGTACGTGGGGGCGGGAGGGCGGGAGGGCGGGAAGGCGGGCGGTGACGCGAAAGAGCTGGCTGAGCGGTTCAAGAGCTCTATGCTGGCCGCCCCTTCGTGCGGGTGCTCGATCAGCCGCCCGAGCTGACGCACGCGGTGGGCACCAACTACGCCCTGATTCACGCCGCCGCCAGCGACGACGGCCGGGAGCTGCAGGTCATGGTCGCCATCGACAACCTGATCAAGGGTGCAGGCGGCCAGGCGGTGCAGGCGATGAATCTTGCGCTCGGGTTGCCGGAGGAGGCGGGGCTCAGGTTTACGGGGATGTTTCCGTGCTAGCCGTCCCGCCTTCCCGCCCTTCCGCCCTCCTCCCTGTCTACGCCCAGATGCCGGTGCGGCCGGTGCGGGGGCACGGATCGTGGCTGGTTGACGAGGAGGGCAACGAGTGGCTGGACGCCTACGGCGGGCACGCGGTGGCCAGCACCGGCCACAGCCATCCGCGCGTGGTCCAGGCCATCGCCCTGCAGGCGGCGCGACTGCTGTTCTACTCCACCGCCGTTCCCCATCCCAACCGCGAGGAACTCGCCGAGGCGCTGGCGGCGCGGTGCCCGGCGCCGCTGGGCCGGGTGTTCTTCTGCAACTCGGGAGCGGAGGCCAACGAGAACGCCCTGCACCTGGCCCGGAAGCACACGGGCCGCCAGCGCATCGTTTCGCTCGAGGGAGGATGGCACGGCCGGACGGTGGCGACACTGGCGGTGACCGACGGCGAGAAGTATCGCGCGGGTGCCCGGCGGGCGGGGATGCCGCTCTCGACGGTGGTGCCGTTCGACGACGTCGCGGCGCTGGGCGCGGCGCTCGACGACACGGTCGCCGCGCTGATTCTCGAGCCGGTGCAGGGAATGGGTGGTGCGCGGGTGGTGTCGGGGGAATTCCTCGCCGCGGCCCGGGCGCTTTGCTCGGAGCGGGGCGCGCTGCTCATCTTCGACGAGGTGCAGTGCGGCGTCGGCCGCTGCGGCGCCTTTACCGCCGCGGAGGCGGCGGGAGTCACGCCCGACTTCCTGACGATGGCCAAGGGACTCGCCTCCGGACTCCCGATCGGGGCGGTGATCACGACCCCCGAGGTCGCCGCGGGCCTCAAGGTGGGCGACCTCGGCAGCACGTTCGGCGGCGGCCCGGTGCCCTGCGCCGCCGCGCTGGCGACCCTCGAGGTGATCGACAGCGAGGGACTGATCGCCAACGCCATGGAGGTCGGCGATTACCTCCGGAATGGAGCACTCGCCCTCGGTGTCCCCGGGGTGCAGGGGCGAGGCCTGCTGCTCGGCCTGAAACTGGGGCGTCCCGCGGCGCCGGTGCAGCAGGCGCTCTTCGGGCGCCGGATCCTGACCGGAACCGCCAACGATCCGGAGATCCTCCGGCTGCTCCCTCCCCTCTCGTTCAGCCGTGCCGAGGCGGACCTCGTGCTCGCGGCTCTCAAGGAGATCCTCAATTGACGAAGCGAGACTTCCTGGCGGTGGAGGACTGGAGCCCCGAGCAGGTGGCCGGGCTCCTCACGCTGGCGGCGAGGGTCAAGCGGGGCGAGATCAAGGGAGGGCTCGAGGGGAAGGTGCTGGCCATGATGTTTCTCGACCCGAGCCTCAGGACCCGGGCCAGCTTCGACACCGCGATGTACCTGCATGGCGGTCATGCCCTGAGCCTGGAGCCGGGCCGGGGGAGCTGGGCGGTCGAGACCGAGGTGGGAGCCGTGATGGACGGCGCCACCGTCGAGCACGTGATGGACGCGGCACGGGTGCTGGGCCGCTACGCCGACGCGCTGGGGGTGCGCGCCTTCCCGCGCCCGGGGCCATGGGCCCAGGTCCGACAGGACCAGGTGATCCGCACCTTTGCCCAGTACTGCGAGAAGCCGGTGATCAACCTCGAATCGGTGCGGCGCCACCCCTGCCAGCAGCTGGCGGACGCACTGACGCTGCAGGAGCGGCTGGGCGACCCGCGCGGCAAGCGGTTCGTGCTGACCTGGGCCTGGCACCCGAAGGCGCTGCCCACGGCCGTGCCGGCCAGCGCCGCCCTCGCGGCCGCGAGCCTCGGGATGGAAATCGCCATTGCCCGTCCGGAGGGCTACGAGCTCGACCCGGAGGACACCGCGCTGATCCGGAAGATTGCGCAGCGCCAGGGCGGGGAATTCGTCCACATCATCAGTGATCCGGACGAAGCGACCGTGGGCGCCGACGCGATCTACTGCAAGGCGTGGGGCTCGGTCAAGCTGTATGACACGCCGGAAGAGGAGACGGCACTCCGGGCCACCCTCCGCGACTGGAAGCTGACCTCCCGCCGCCTGCGCTCCAGCCGCGGAGGGAAAGCGGTGGTGATGCATTGCCTGCCGGTCCGCCGCAACGTGGAGATCGACGACGATGTCCTGGAGAGCGCCAACTCGGCGGTGACGCAGCAGGCGGAGAACAGGCTGCACGTGCAGCGGGCGCTGCTGCTGGAATTGCTGGGCGACAAGGGAACTGGGAGCAGGGAGCAGTGAGCAGTCGGTATGCCTACTGCTCCCCACTCCCTGCTCCCCGCTCTCTCACAGACACTGGAGGAATGAGACGTGACTGTTGTTGACCCTCTCAAGGGAATCGCTGGGCTCAAGGGCGCACTGCGCTACGTCCGGGCCTACCGCGACCATGTCTTCGTGGTCAAGATGGGCGGCGAGGTGGTGGCGGAGACTGCGGCGCTGGAGCAGGTCTGCGGCCAGCTCGCCCTGCTCAGCTCGCTGGGCATCCGGCTGGTTGTGGTCCACGGGGGCGGACCTCAGGCCACGGCGCTGAGCCGGAAGCTGGGGCACGAGCCGGTGATCGTGGCGGGCCGCCGGGTGACTGATGACGTCGCGCTCGAGGTGGCCAAGATGGTGTATGCCGGCAGCCTCAACGTCGACCTCCTCTCCGCCCTGCGCGCTCAGGGGGTGCCGGCGGTCGGGCTGTCGGGGGTGGACGCCGACCTGCTCACGGCCCATCGCCGTCCGCCAGTGTCCATCGTCGACGACAACGGGAAGACCCGGATCGTCGATTTCGGCCACGTGGGCGACATCGACCGCGTCGATCCGAGGGCGCTGCAGGCGCTGCTCGAGGAACGCTTCGTCCCGGTGGTGGCGAGCCTGGCCGGTGACGACGACGGCAAGGTCTACAACGTGAACGCCGACACCGTGGCGGAGAGCCTCGCCGTCGCGCTCAAGGCCCAGAAGCTGATCTTCCTCACCGGGGCACCCGGCGTCCTGCGCGACCGGAACGACCCGACCTCGCTGGTGACCTTCGCCGATCCTGACGATCTCTCGCCGCTCCTGGCCAGCGGTGCGATCGCCGGGGGGATGCGCCCCAAGGTCGAGGCCTGCATCCGGGCGGCCACCGGTGGCGTCGAGCGGACGCACATCCTCGGAGGCCTCAGCTCCGACGCCCTCCTCCTCGAGCTGTTCACTGGTGCCGGGTGCGGCACCATGATCGTAGGCCGGAAGGAGAAGGCGACCTATCTTGGCGTCGACCTGGCCGGCTGAAGTCGAGCTCCTGCGGGAGCTGGTCGCGACGCCGTCGGTCAGCGGCAACGAGGAACCGGTGGCCCGACTGGTCGAAGCGCGGGCCCGCGGGCTCGGGCTGAACGTGCGGCGCGACGATGCCTCGGTGACGATCGAGGTGCCGGGCGCCGCCCCGGGAAAGAGCCTCGCCTTCATCTCGCATCTCGACGTGGTGCCCCCCGGCGATGGGTGGACCCGCGATCCGTTCGCCGCGGTCATGGAGGGCGACCGGCTCTACGGACGGGGATCAGGCGACGCCAAGGCCTCGGTGGCCGCGATGGTGATGGCCGCCGGCGACCTGGCCTCGCGGGGCGGCCCGGCCCGCGGGCGCCTGCTGGTCATCCTCGGCTACGGCGAGGAGACCCGCCATACCACGATGGGCGTCGCGGTGGCGCGCGCGGGGGCCATCGATGCCGCCGTTGTGGGCGAGCCGACCAATCTCGACGTCGCGATCGCGCAGCGGGGGCTGTTGATGGCGGACCTCGTGGCCCGGGGGGACCAGCGCCACGCCGCCTACGCCACCGAAGGCGGCGGTATCAATGCCCTCACCGTGCTTGCCCGCGACCTCGCCCGCCTCGAGGGGATCTTCGCCGACCGGCCCCACGCGGTCCTCGGCCTGACCGTCGCCACTCCCACGATGGTCGAGGGTGGCCTCAGCAGGAACGTCACACCACCGGTCGCGCGGGCCGTGCTCGACGTGCGGAGCACACCCGCCTGGACCCACGAGGAACTGGCGGCGCGGCTCCGGGAGCGGCTGGAAAGCGAGGTCGTCATCACCTCCGATCGCCTGGTGCCCTGCGAGGCGCCGGCAGGCTCAGCGCTCGCCGCCGCCGCTTGCGCAATCCGGCCCGCCGCACGACGGTTCGGCAGTCCCACCTGCTCGGACTGGGTGTTCGTGCGCCACGCCGACGCCGTGAAGTGCGGTCCCGGAACCAGCCGCCGCTCGCACACCGCCGACGAGTGCGTGGACCTTCCCGAAGTCACTGATGCCCGTGCGTTTTACGCCCGACTGGCAGAGGTCTACCTGCAATGAGCCGACGCAAGCCGAAGCCCGTTGAGGCCGCCCCCACAACGCTGTGGACCTCCACCGCCGCGCTCGACCGCGGCATGCTCGACTACACCGCCGCCGAAGACAGGCTCTGGGATGCGCGCCTGCTGGCCTGGGACATCCTCGGCAGCCTGGGTCACGTCGAGGGGCTCCGCGCCTCGAAACTGCTGACCCCCCGCGAGTACACCCAGATCCGCGACGGCCTGCGGGCCGCGCACCGGGCGGTGGATGCCGGGGACCTGGTCCTCGGCCCCGATCACGAGGATGTCCATACCGCGGTGGAGGACTGGCTCACCCGGCGGCTCGGACCAGTGGGGGAGCGGCTGCACACCGGCCGCTCGCGCAACGACCAGATCGCCTGCGACCTGCGGCTGTATCTGAAGGACCGCCTCCTCCTGCTGCATGGTGAGGCGCTCGACCTGGCCGAGAGCCTTGTCTCGTTCGCCGAGCGGCACCACGACGCGCTCTGGCCGGGGTACACCCACCAGCGGCGGGCAATGCCGTCCTCCGCGGGGTTGTGGGCGGCGGCCTACGCCGAAGGCATCCTCGACACGGTGGAGACGCTGCCCTCGGTCTACGGGCAGGTGAATCGCTCGCCGCTGGGGAGCGCCGCGGGCTATGGTGTGCCGCTGCCGCTCAAGCGCGAAGCCGCCGCCCGGGCGCTCGACTTCGCCCGGGTGGAGCACAACGTCGCCCTGGTCCAGGCCGGCCGCGGGAAGCTCGAGGCCGCCGTGCTGTTCTGGGCCTCGCAGCTCTGCCACGAGCTGTCCAAGCTCTCGGCAGACGTGATTCTGCTCAGTGCCGACGAATTCGGCTTCCTGATCCTGCCGGCCGACCTCTCCACCGGCTCCAGCATCATGCCCCACAAGCGCAATCCCGACCTGTTCGAGCTGACCCGGGCCCGGGCCGCGGCCGTCGAGGGAGAGCTGATCACGGTGCTCCAGCTCAAGGCCAAGCTCCCCTCGGGCTACCACCGTGACTTCCAGCTCCTCAAGGAGCCGGTCATGCGCGGGGTGGATCGGCTCGAGGGCATGCTGTCGATGATGGCAGTGGCGGTGCCCCGGCTCCAGGTGGACCGGGCCAGGTGCCTGAACAACCTGTCGGGGGGTGCGCTGGCGACTGACGAGGTGATGCGCCGGGTGGAGACCGGCCAGCCGTTCCGATCGGCCTATCGCGAAGTGGCGGCGGCGATCCGCGAGGGCGACTGGTGGCGCGAACCGTCGGCGGCGGAGATCATCGCCCGCCGCCGCTCGACCGGCATGGTAGGGAACCTGGGGCTGCCGGCGGTGCGGACGCGACTGGCCGCGAGCCGCCGGTGGGGTGAACGCGAACTGGCGCGGTTCGAGCGCGCGATGGGCAGGCTGGTCGGTGAGCCACGGGCGGCACGATGAGCGCCGACCGGAGGAAGCGGCAGCTCAAGATCCTGGAGTTGATCAGCACGAGGCCGGTCCGGACCCAGGAGGACCTGGCGGAGGCCCTGTCGTCCGAGGGATGGTCGGTGACCCAGTCGTCGGTGAGCCGCGACATCGCCGCGCTCCGGCTGGTCAAGGTGGACGGGGCCTACCAGCGCCCGGCCCGGCTCGCGCCGGAGTCGCGTCATCCCGACGAGAGGCGCATCGCCGAAGGGGTGCTGACGGTGGAGCCGGCCGGCGAAGCGCTGGTGATCCTGCATACGCCGCCCGGCGAGGCGAACCGTGTCGCGGTGGCCATCGACCGCCTGGCCTGGGGCGACGTCGTGGGGACCCTGGCCGGAGACGACACGATCTTTCTGGCGGTGCGGAACGGGAAGGCGCAGCAGAAGCTGATTCGAAGTGTGAGAGCGCTCACTGGCAGATAGAAGAGGGGCAGGGGGGCAGAGGGGCAGTGAACTACATTCGGCTCCCCGTTCCCCGTTACTTCCCTACCAGCCCCTCGAACATCCTCTCGCGCACCCCCGCCTGCAGCGCCTCGACGTCCGGCTTTGCCCCCGGTGCTCCCTCGTCGGCGGGGGCGGTATTGATGACGCCGATCACGCTGAGCCGGGTGGATGGATCGAGGTAGATGAAGGTCCGGAAGCCGCGCTGGCTGCCGGTATGCCCCACCACCCGCTGAGTTCCCCTCCGCCAGATGAAGAAACCGAGCCCCACCGACTCGTCGATCCCATCCTTGCTTTCGACGGGGAGGACCGGCGTCCACATCTCCTCGAGTGAGGCGCGTGACAGCACCGACGGATCCAGCTTGCCGGCCACGCCGTCGCCCGCCAGGAAGGCGAGATACTTCGCCATGTCGGGAATCGGCGCATTGAGGCCGCCGTTGGAGGTGGTGATGCCGGTGTCGAAATCGAGGCCCTGGGGCACCGGCTTTCCGTCCTTCACCAGCCAGCTGTTGGAGCGGTACTTGAGGAGATCATACGGGGTCAGGTCGTAGTAGGTGTGGATCATCGCCGAGCGGCCGCAGGATGTTCTTCTCGACGTAGACCTCGTAGTCATCGCCACTCAGCTTCTCGATCACCCTGCCGAGGAAGATCACTCCCGGGTTGGAATAGCTGTACTTCGAGCCCGGCGGGAAGAGAATCTCGGTGTAGGGCATCATCGCGACCAGCTGGCTCCACTCGGTGGGCTCGAAGGGCTGCCAGGGCTGGTCGCCGCCCCAGGGCCAGGTCGGATTGCGGAATCCCGCCGAGTGGCTGAGCAGCTCGCGGATGGTGATGGCGTCGATCGACCCGAACGGGTCGTGCACGGCCCGGAGCTCGGGGACGTACTTGACGATCGGGTCGTCGAGCGAGAGCCGTCCCCGATCCCGCAGCTGCATGATGCCGATGGCGGTGAAGGTCTTGGTGACCGAGGCCCAATGCCAGATGGTATTGGCGTCCACCAGCCGCGTCGGGTCACGGTCGGCATCACCGAAGGCGTCGATGGCCAGGAGGGAGTCGCCACGGATCAGGCCGATCTCGCCTCCGACCACGCCGCCCGCCTTGCTGGTCTGGACGAAGTAATCCCGGACCGGAGCCCACCCGGCGGGGAGAATGGGACGAGCCTGCGCTTCAGCCAAGCCGGTGCCGAGGACGGCCAGCGCCGCCGCAACGACAGCAGTGCGAATCATTGGACCTCATTGGTCGATGGGCCGGCCTGGAGCCGGGAATCACCGGCTGGCCTTTCCAGTATAACCTGGACCTCGTACCACGCGGCCGGGCCGGGCGTCGGTGTGCTCGCCGTCCCGGATGACCTGCACGCCGTTGACGAAGACGTCGCGGACACCGGTCGCGTACTGCATCGGCTTCTCGAAGGTGGCGTGGTCCTGGATCGTGGCGGGATCGAACACGACGATGTCGGCGTAGTAGCCGGGCTTGAGCGAACCGCGGCGGGCCAGCCCCAGGTTGGTGGCGGGCAGTTTGCTCAACCGCCGGATCGCTTCCTCGAGGGGAATCGCCTTCTCGTCCCGAGCATACCTGGCCAGCAGGCGGGAGAAGTTGCCATACGCGCGTGGGTGTGTGCTGGAGAGGAGGAACACCCCTTCCGGCGCCGAGGATTCGGCATCGGAGCCGAAGCTGACCCAGGGGAGAGTCGTCTCGCGCCGCACATTGTCTTCCGACATGGTGAAGTAGATGCAGTCGATACGACTGTCGTCCTGGATCACCAGGTCCATGGCGGTCTCCTCCGCAGACCTGCCGCGCATCGCCGCGACCTGGGCCAGGGTCTTGCCGGTGAGGTACTTGAGCGAATCCTGCTTGAAGCCGATCAGCAGGACTCCCTGCGGACCGCCTGCGCCGGAGAAGCCGTGACCCGGCTGGCGCATCTCGGCGATCACCCGGCGGCGCACCGCCGGGTCCTTCATCCGATTGGCCCATTCCCTGAGTCCACCCGCGCGGACCCAGGCCGGCATCGCCGCGTCGAGGCCGGTGGCGCTCGCCGGGTAGGTGTACATATCGGCAGTGATGCGGAGTCCCTCGGCCTGCGCCGCGGTCACCAGCACGATCAGGCTGTCCAGCTTGCCCCAGTTGGGCCGGCCGGCGGCCTTGAGATGGTAGATCTCGGCCGGCGCGCCGCTCCGGCGCGCGATGGTGATCAACTCGGAGACGGCCTCCAGCAGGCTGTCGTTCTCATTCCGGATATGGGAGATGTACATCCCTCCTGATTCGTGGGCCGCGCTGGCAAGCGCCACGAGCTCGCCGGTGGTGGCGTAGAAGGCGGGCTCATAGATCAAGGAGGACCCGACGCCGAGGGCGCCCTCCTGCATGGCCTGGCGGACGAGGCCCTGCATCTGGGCAAGCTCGGTGGAATCCGGTGCCCGATTGGCATGGCCGAGGACGTATTCGCGCACTGTCGTCGCCCCGACGAACGAGGCGACATTGGGCGAGATGCCCCGGGACACCAGGTAGTCGAGGAATTCGCCCAGCGTGCTCCACTGGATGTCGTACTTGATGTCGCCCTGCTGCGAACGATCCTCGGCTTTCATCGAGTCGTTCCAGGGGCCCATCGAGTTTCCTTCGCCGAACACCTCGAGGGTCACGCCCTGCCGGATATCGCTCTGCGAGCGGCCATCCGCGATCAGCGCCACGTTGGCCCAGCTCAACATGTTGATGAAACCGGGGGCGACGGCCAGCCCGGTCGCATCCAGCTTCTGGCGGGCGCGGGCTCCTGACAGGTCGCCGATGGTGGCGATGCTGTCGCCGATGACGCCGATGTCCGCAGTGACCGCGGGGCCGCCCGATCCGTCGTAGACCGTGCCGTGGGTGATGACGAGGTCGAAGGTCGGGCCCCGGCCGCAGCCGGACAGGACGGAGAGGACGGACGCTAAAGCGCTTCCTCGCCGCCAGGTCGCCGCAAGCGGCTCCCAAAGGCGGCTCGGTCGGAGGACGTAGAGGCAACGCCGCATGGAAGACCTGGTCACGGGGTGAAGAAGCGGTAGTAGACCACACCCGAGAGGGTCGCTCTCAGCGCGTGGCCACGGAGGACCTGATCGAACCGGAGGCGGTCAGGCGCACCGGGAGGGCCGACCCTGAATTCGGCGGGGCCGAGCGGGGTCATTTCCTGCTCCCCACGATTGGTGTCGATGTACCAGAGGCGGCCCTGGCGTTCCACGATCCGGAAGTCGCTTTCCCAGGGTGACATATACCGGTAGTGGCCGACGTACGCATCCCACCCCTCCGGGTGGCTGAAGCGGCGCGGCCCGCGATAGCGGTCATTCACGTACCAGTCGCCGCCATAATCCACCTCAGTCACCACGCCGCCGGAGCGGCGGAACCGGAGCGGGAAAAGCGCAAAGGCGTCCGGCGGTCCGAGAACGGCATCGTCCTCGAAGGCCTCCATGGGGACCCAACGGCCGCCGTGGTCCAGCAGGAGCTGGCCCCCCTCGGCCCTGAACACCAGTGTCCTGCCGTCCTGTGCCCGATAGGTACCAGCGAATTCGGGAGCCGTGGGGATGGCATACGGGTCGTGCTCGGACGGCAGCGTGGGAAGGGTGTCTCCTCGACGGGCCGCCTCGAGAACGGCCAGCGCGAAGCCCGTGATCTCGGTGGGGTCACCGGGTCCATTGATCAAGGCCACGGCGCCGAGCCCCGCGTCAAGATCGACCGCGAGCGACGAGGTATACCCGATCATGCCGCCGGTGTGCCAGAGCCAGCGGTGCCCATGGCGCTGCTCCACGAACAGCCCGTAGCCGTACCAGGTGCTGTCCCCCGGGGCAATGCGGAACTGGCGCGCGGTGAGTTCGCCGAATTGCCGCTCAGGCAGCAGTGGGCCATTCACACCCCGGCCGCCGTTGAGCAGCATCCGGGCGTAGATCGCCATGTCGCCGGGCGTCGCGATGATGCCACCGTCGCCGGCGGCGTACTCGCCCCATGCCCCGGGCACGAGAGGGTCGCCGGCCCGCGGTGGCCGGTCGTCGTAGAGGGAGACATATCCCACGGCGAGCGATGGACGGTCGGCATTGGTGAATTGTGCCTTGCTCGAGATCATGCCGAGCGGCACCAGGATCCGGTCCGTTACCACCTCGTTGCTGGGGCGGCCGGCGATGGCGCCCAACGCGTACCCCAGGACCTGGTACCCGACATTCGAATAGGACCAGTAGCTCCCGGGCGCCGCGGCGATGCGATCACGAACCTCGTAGGCCTGGGCCAGGGAACTCGGGATGTCATCGCGATCGGTCGGGAAGCCGGCGGTGTGGGTAAGCAGATCATGTCCCGTAATCGGCCGGTATTCGCTCCTGATGGAAAACCAGGGGAGATAATTCGTGATCGGCTGTCGCGGACTGAATTTGCCCTCGGCCTCGAGCTGAAGCAGTCCGATGGCGGTGAAGGACTTGGAAATTGACCCGATCTCGAATCTGGCTTTCGGGGTCAGGCGCCTCCGCGCCTCCAGGTCAGCATAGCCCCAGGTGACGACCCGCAACAGCTCATCCCGGTCGGTCAGCGCGAGCGCCAGCCCCGGGGTTCCCGATTCCTGCATCCACTGTTCCGCGTAGCGATCGATCAGGCGCCAGGCAGGAGCGAGAGCGGCGGAGTCGGTCTGGGCGTGGAGCGGGACGATCAAGGCGGACAAGGTGGACAAGGCGAAACAGGCGGACAAGACGGTCGGGGCGGACAGTGGCCGTCGCATCCTAGTTCCCGCCCTCCCGCAGTCCCGCCGTTCCGCCATACCGGACCTTCACCATCTCCGCCAGAATGGCCAGCGCCGTCTCCGCCGGCCGCCGGCCGCCGAGGGGAAGGCCGATGGGACTGTGCAGCCGGGCGAGGTCTGCCTCGCCGAACCCATCGCCCAGCAGCCACTCGCGGCGCTGGGCCTGGGTCTTCTTCGAGCCGATGGCGCCGATGTAGCGGGCCGGGGAGCGCAGGGCGAGCCGGAGCGCCGGTTCGTCGAACTTGGGGTCGTGCGACAGCACGCAGACGTAGGTCGCACGGTCCAGGCCGATCGTGGCAAAGGCCGCCTCGGGCCACTGGAGGAGCAGGTGGTCGGCGTCCGGGAAGCGTTCCCGGGCCAGGAACGATTCACGCCCATCGGCCACCACCGTTTCGAATCCGAGCCGTCGTGCCATCGGAACCAGCTCGGCGGCGATCTGGACGGCCCCGAAGACGACCAGCCTCGGCGGCCGTGGAATGACCTCGAGGAAGACCTGGAACGGGCCGTCGGGAATGGTGAGTTCCACCGTTCGTGACGACTCCCTGAGCAGCGCATCATCGGCCAGCGGCCGCAGCGCCCCAACGAGCCCCGCCAGCAGGCCCGAATTCTCCGTCCTCTCCGACCTCAGTACCGCCGGCTCCCTCCCATCGTCCACGAACAACACCGCGCCGCCAGCGCCGGGACCATCGAGCACCGTCGCCAGCACGGCGCCGATCCGCTGACCGAGCAGGGCGACCAGCTCGGGCCGGACGGCCGGCTCGACCAGGAGCTTGATGGTTCCTCCGCAGGCGAGCCCCACCGACCAGGCCTTCTCGTGGGAGACACCGTAGGTGACCAGCTTCGAGGTGCCGCGCCCGATCGCCTGGCCAATTTCGGTGATCGTGGCTCCCTCCACGCATCCGCCCGAAACCGAGCCGGCCATGGCACCGGCGGCATTGGCCAGCAGGCAGGCGCCTTCGGGCTGGGGCGCCGAGCCCCAGACGGAAGTGACGACCGCTCGGCCGACCGTGGTGCCGCTGGTGGAGAGACGGAGGTAGTCGGGGAGGAGGGAGCGCATGGGGAGAGGTTACTGGAATGATGGGAATATGGGAATAGACGCAGTCGCGAGTAGGCCCTTTAGGGTTCCCCCTCACCGCGATAGGTTGTGAGACCTATGAACCGGATCGATCCCGGCCAGCTGGCCGAGCGGCTGCAGACCGCCGTCAAGGGAGAGTTCGAGATCGGCCGCCTCCTCGGCCAGGGCGGGTTCGCCTGCGTCTTCCTGGCCCGGGACCTGATGCTGGGACGGGAGGTGGCGATCAAGGTCCTGGATCCGAACCTCGCCTTCTCCGCCGAGCTGAGTGAGCGGTTCCTGAACGAGGCGCGGGTGATCGCGGCGCTGGAGCACCCTCACATCGTGCCGATTTACCGGGTGGCGCAGAAGGAAGGACTGCTCTACATCGTGATGCGGTACGTGCCGGGCAACTCGGTGGCGGGGCTCCTGGCAAGCGAAGGAAAGATCGAGCCGATGCGGGCCGCCGCAATCGCCCGCGAGGTGGCCGACGCCCTCGACTACGCCCACCACCGCCAGGTGATCCACCGCGACATCAAGCCCGACAACATCCTGCTCGACGCCAGTGGCCACGCGGTGGTCACCGACTTCGGCATCGCCCGCGCCGCGGCCGCCGCCCGCCTGACCCAGGAGGGGATGGTGGTCGGCACCCCGCAATACATGAGCCCCGAGCAGGCTGCCGGCGAGGAGGTTGACGCCCGCTCCGACGTCTACGCACTCGGCGTGGTGCTCTACGAAATGCTGTCGGGGCAAGTGCCGTTCGGCGGAAAGACAGCGGCCCAGATCCTGGCCAAGCACCTGAGCCAGCAGCCGCCCTCGCTCGAGTCCCAGGCCAGGCAGACGCCGATCGCCCTGGCCCGAGTGGTGGCGACGGCGCTGGCCAAGGACCCGGGCGACCGGTACCCCAGTGCGCGCGAGATGGCCGAGGCACTGGCGCTTACGGGCTCTCCCACCAGCCTGGAGATCGGTGCGGCCCGCCGGAAACGCCGAATCGGGAAGGGGATCCGCTGGGCGGGGGTGCTGGTGGCGCTGGCAGTCCTGCTGGTGGGCGCTTTCGTCTTTGGCGGGATCACCCTGGTCCGGGCCCTCCTCTTCACCGACCCGCCGGCGGTCAACCTCGTGGCGCCCAACATCCCCGGATTGCTGGAGGACGCGGCCCGCAAGCGGCTCGTGCTCACCCCTGAAGACACGATCGTCTACCTCTTCAGGGCCCACGACCAGCCCGAGGGGCAGGGACTGGTCTTCACCCACCGGGAAATCATCACGCTCGATTCGACAGGTGTCCGGCGCTATCCCGCTACCGGGGACTCCGTCGCCGTCAACCTGGGCGCGCGCGGGTTGTTCTGGAACCAGGTGGGGACGATGTCCGTGACGGTGAAAGGCGGCACCCCGGACACGGTGCTGAGAAACCTCACCCCGCGCGAGCTCACCGCGCTCTATGAGGGGCTGGCCGCAATCGAGAAGCGGGGCGGGATGGCGGTGATGGACAAGGGCAACTAGGCTGGCTGACGACTCGGTCTCACCAGGAGGACTTCCGTGGCCTTTCGCTGGCATGCCCTCGCCGTACTGCTCGTGCTCGCCGCCTGTCGGCCGCGGTCGCCCTCACCCGACGAGCTCAAGGCCATGCTGGTGGCCCATCCTGACATTCTCTTCGCGGTGATCAAGGCGCATCCCGCCGAATTCTTCCAGGTGGTCCAGGCGGCGGCTCAGCAGATCCAGGGAACGGCCGATGCGGGGGCAGGGAAGGATTCGATCCGCACCGAGGAAGACCTCGCTCATCCCAAGCAGCCCGCCATCGGGCCGGGCCACGCCACACTCGGCCCGGCAGGCGCTCCGATCGTGATCTTCGAGTACACCGACTTCGAGTGCCCCTACTGCCGCCGGTCGGTGCCGGTGGTTCAGGAATTGATGAGGAAGTACGACGGACGAATCCGGCTGGTGCTCAAGCAGACCCCGCTCCAGATCCACCCCCAGGCGATGGTGGCGGCCCGGACCTTCGAGGCGGTGCTCATGCAGGATGAACAGAAGGCCTGGCAGCTCTTCGACCTGCTGTTCAACAACCAGGCCCGGCTCGAGAAGGAGGGGCCGGACTATCTCGACGAGGCGGTGAAACAGGTGGGCGCCGACCTCTCCCGGGCGAAGAAGGATGCCGCGAGCCCGGAGGTCCAGGCGATGATCGACGCCGACCTGGCGGAGTTCAAGGCGTTCGAGTTCGCCGGGACGCCGGGATTCGTGGTCAATGGCGTGCGCGTGGAGGGGAGCTATCCCGTGGACGCGATGTCCGCGCTGATCGAGCGGACACTCAAGAAGAACTGAGCCACCTTCAGTACCTCATCTCGATCGTGATCCGTTCGGTCGAATCGCCCACGGCAACCAGCGCCTTGTCGTATTCGGGCGGGCCGGCGCGGACGTGATTCCGCGACACCCCCGTTCCCTCCTTCGGCCTGGGATACGGGAGCCACCGCATGTCCATCTTCCCGTTGCCGTTCCTGTCGTGGATCACCGTGATCGCATATCCCGAGTCGGGGGGCAGGCTGTCGAACGCGACGATCACGACGCTGTCGGGGCCGACCGGGAGCTTGCGCACCACGTGGGCTGAATCGGGCTTGAGCCAGCCCGCCGGGCGGTCGTAAAGCGCGACGATCAGCTCGCCGCCCTGCTCGACCCGCACAGGGGTGATTGTGACCTTGATGCCCCCGGCAGGCGCCGGCCCCTGCGCCGGGAGCAGGCGGGCAACGATCAGCAGCGCGAATGCGAGGCCGAAGCTCTTGCCTCGCCCGATGAGGCGGCCAACATTCCGGGCGCGTTGTACGTCACAAGGCCGCATGTGGGGGCAGGCTCCATTGACCGAACGATGACTCGAAAGGCAAGACTCCCACCCCATCCAGGACTGCTCGATCGCCTGGCCGGCTGCCGCCTCGTGGCGGTGACCGGCAAGGGTGGCGTGGGCAAGACCACCATCGCCGCCACCTTGGCGCGCCTGCTGGCGGCGCGGGCGCGCCGGGTCCTGCTGATCGAGGTGGATCCGCGCGAGAACCTGCACCAATTGCTCGATGTGCCGCCTTCCGGCGGCGCCGTCATCAAGGTTGACGATCGGCTCTGGCTCGAGAACGTCCAGCCTGTGCGCGTGCTCGAGGAGCTGGTGCGGCAAAAGGTCGCTGTCGCGGCGCTGGCCCGGAAGATCGTGGGCACCCAGGTATTCCGGCACTTCGTCGAGGGAGCGCCCGGAATGAAGGAGATGGCCGTCCTCGGTCACGCGATGCAGGTCGTTCGGGGCGAGGCGAAGCCCAGGGTGGACCTGGTGGTGCTCGATGCCCCCGCCACCGGCCACGGGATGTCGCTCCTCTGGGCTCCCCTGCTCGTGGCGGAGGTGCTGGGCAAGGGCCCGCTGGGCAGACTCGCCGGAGAGGTTGCCGACCTGGTGCGCGACCCTGAGCAGGTCGCGGTGGTCATCGGGACCACCGCGGAGGAGATGCCGGTGCAGGAGGCGCTGGAACTCATCGCCGGACTCCGCGAGCGCCTGGGCCGCCCCCCCGAGCTGCTGGTCGTCAACGGTCTCTACCCGCCCTTCCCGGAACATGCGGGCCGGGGTCCCGCCGGTACCGAGGCGGCGCTGGCCCTCTGGCGCCAGCGGCGGGAGGTCAACGACCTCGAGTTGGACCGACTCGCTGCGGCGTGGCGAGGCCCCCGGGTGGACCTGCCACTGCTGGCACTCGAACGTAGCCCCGCCCTGGTGTCCGCACTGGGCGACCGCCTGGTCAGGGCACTCGAGCCGGCGGGGGCACGATGAGCCTCGGCGTCCTCGACCATCCGCTTCTGGTGGTGGTGGGGTCCGGCGGAGTGGGGAAGACCACCCTGGCTGCGGCGCTGGGTCTCACCTCCGCGGCCGAAGGCACCGATACCCTGGTGATGACTTTCGACCCATCGCTCCGCCTGAAGGATGCGCTGGGAGTCGGCGAAGAGGCGCTGAACCGGGAAGTGCCGGTCGAGGTGGATACTCCCGGTCGTCTGGACGTGAGCCTGCTCGACGCGCGACGCACCTTCGATCAACTGGTGCGCCAGTACGCACCATCGGATGCCGCCGCGGAGCGCATCTTCCGGAACCGCTTCTACCACCACCTGGCCGGCAACCTCGCCGGAATCCTGGAATATATGGCGGTCGAGCGCCTCTTCGAGGTGTCGCGCTCCGGTCGCTACCAGCGGATCATCCTCGACACTCCCCCGACCCGCCAGGCGCTCGATTTTCTCGGCGCTCCCGACCGGATGGTGGAGTTCCTCGAGAGCGGGCCGGTTCGGGTGGCCCAGCGCCAGTGGTTCGACGCCAGCGGCCGCCTGGCGATCAAGCCACTCAAGATCCTGGGAAGGAGCATCGAATCCTGGCTGGACCGGCTGGTGGGTCTCGACCTGCTGCGGGACATGGCCGAATTCTTCCAGGCGTTCGGCCCGCTGTATGATGGATTCCGGGAGCGGGCCGGCGAAGTCGGAAAGCTGCTGCGGGCGCCCGGCACCCACTTCCTCCTGGTGGCCGGCCCGGGCGGGGAACGGATCCCCGACGCGCTCTTCTTTGCCCGACGCCTCCGCGAAGGAGGACATCACCTGGGCCCGATCGTCGTCAACCAGATGCATCCCGAGCTGCCAGTCGAGATCCCGGCGGGCGGTGACCTTGAGGAAGGCCTCAGACTGCTGGCCTGGCTGGGCAGCCGTGATCATCGCGGATTCGCCGATTTGAGGTCCCTGCTGACCGCGCGTGAAACCGTGGTTGGCCTCCCCCTCCTCCCCACGGCTCCCACCGACCTGGCCGCGCTGGACGAACTCGGCCGCCTTCTCCTCGGAACTCTGGCCGCCGCACGCAGTTAGACGGGGCCTCCAGTCCCAAGCGGAGTTTCACCCGGTGTTCAGGGGGGCTTCACGACCGGGGAGGTACATTCATGCCGCAATGCGACAACAGAGTCATTGACGCGGCGCGACAAATGTGGCCGAGGCAGGTGAAAGATGATCCGGTTGATCAAGCGCTACGGCGGCGGAAGCAGGAAGCTGTACGACACTGAGGAGAGCCGGTACGTGTCCCTGGAGGAGATCGCAGTCTGGATCCGCCAGGGGCAGCAGCTCCGGATCGTGGACAGCAAGACGGCCGAGGATGTCACCGCCGCCACGCTGGCGCAGGTGATCTATGAAGGGGAAAAACGGGGGGTGTCCTTCCTCTCCGGCGACTTCCTTCACCAGATCATCCGTCGCAGCGGCCAGGCAGTGAGCGACCAGGTCGACCAGTTCCAGGCGGGGGTGGATCGCCTGGTGCGGCGGCTTCCGCCGGTTCGCCGGGCCCGGGGCGAGATTGTCGAATTGCGGCACAGCATCACGGAATTGGAGCGGCTGGTGGGTGCGCTCGAGGAACCATTGGAAGGGGCGCCGGTCCGGGCCCGGAAGCGCGCCACGGCCTGAAACGCAGTCATCACAATCGAGGAGGAGAAGCTGTATGTCGAAAGCTACCAAGACGGTCAAGCGGATCCCGGTGGTGCAGGAAGCCGCCGAGTCGATCTACCTTGCTGGCCTGGGCGCGTTTGCGCTGGCCGAGGAAGAGGGAACCCGGGTGTTCGAGAACCTGGTCAAGAAGGGCAAGGGCCTGGACAAGATGAACAAGGCCCGCGTCCAGAAGCTGCTGACCCAGGTCGAAGGCAAGGTGGGCGATGTGCGTGAAGGCGCCGAGCACACCTTTGGGCGCATCACGGCCCCGATCGACGCCGGTGTCACCACGGCCCTGCATCGGCTGGGCGTGCCCACCCGGAAGGAGATCGCGCTGCTGACGAAGCGGGTGGAAGAGCTGACCAAGAGTGTCGAGAAGACCCACACTCGCCGCACGACTCCGCGGCGGCCGGCGCGGCGCCCCGTCAGGAAGCCCGGCGTCTCGGCGATCGTCGAGTAGCACGTCGGGTCTGCCTGAAGGGCCTCGATCGGCACGGCGCCGGTCGAGGCCCTTCTGTTTCGCTGCCTGAATTCCGGGTGGCTAGCGAGCGGGTTGTGCTGTGATGCGCTCCGCGCGAGTGGCGGGGCCGGTCCTGGTGGCGCCGGGTGCGGGCGGCGGAGCGGGTACTCGAGGCTCCTTGGGGGGCAGAGGGCGGTCACGCAGGCGCCAGAGGTAGTTGCCCTGCTGTTCCCGGATCTGGGCGCGAGTGAGTCCCCTGTAGCCGTACGGTGCCCGGCGGAATGCCCGGGCCAGGGAGAGGATAGGCCAGCCGAAAGGCAGGTAGAATCCGACCAGATCCCAGTCCCGCAGGATGGCGTGCAGGCGGCTCCGGGCGGGCGGCCGCTGATGGTTCCGCTCCTCGCGGATGAAGGCGAGGGGCCAGCCCCAGGGAAGGATCCGTCCCCAGCGTCCACGACATTTCTTGAGTTCCTGCCAGAGAGTTGTCAGCTGCCAGGGCCGCCGCCCGTGGATCGCCACGAGCCCGCCCAGTTCGGCCTGGAACTGCTGCCGGATCTTGCGGGCCACCCGCCGGAGCTGGTTCCGGTCCGGCTGCTCGAGGTCTGTGATCCCCTCCGCCCGCACCAGGGCCGGCACGTCAATCGGCTCTCCGACGACGAAGAGGAGGTGAGCGGGAAACGCCATGTACCACATCCACGGGAAGATGATGGCGAGGATCCCGATGGGGAGGGGAAGGAACGGGACCTTGAAGACCTTCTGCATCAGCCGGTCGAGGCCCGGGAAGGTGTAGCCGAAGGGATGGATCCATTCTCCGTTGATGATGTGGACGGGATACACCGGCACCCGGTGCCGGGCCGACAGGAGTACGAAGCTGGTCTTGAAGGTCTGCAGCTGGTAGCGCTGGTTGAACCCCTTCCCGATGCCCGGCACCCCCTCAGGGAAATAGAGGATTCGTTCGCCCCGCTGGATCAGGCGCTCGAAGTTGTCGAAGGTCATGTCCACGCCGCCGCCCCGCCGCCAGAAGTTGTCCAGGCCGAAGGGGCGCATCCACCATACCAGCGAGAGTTCGGCCTCGTAGACAGTGCGGAACTTCGCGGAAGGCGTGAACCCGTCCCGCCGCCAGAGCTCCGTGTCCAGGTAGATCCCGTCGTGCGGAAAGGCGTTGCCGCTGTGGTTCGCGGCCAGGATGACCGGGCCTTCGGGCGGGATCCGGTCGGCACCCAGCAGTTCGCTGCGGAAGTAATGCTCCGAAATCGGCGACAGCACCTTCCCGACGCACCGGCGGGAGAAGTCCGGATCGAACGGATCATGGGCGGGTGCGGGAGGCGCTTCTTTCTGGTGCGGCATGGTCACTCCCCTCTGCGCACCGCGAGCACGAATGCCAGGGCGAACATCGCCCCCCAGACAGGCCAGGCGCCCCCGAAGGCCATGATGATGGCGCCCGCCACCAGGGAGCAGCCGGCGAGGAGCGTTCCCCTGAGCCCGCTCAGCGGGTTCTCGGCGCGGCGCTGGGTGGTCTTCTCGAGGACTCGGAGTCCTTCCGTCACGAGCTGGGGCACCCGGATCAGCGCATCGAGGAGTTCCGGCGCGCCCCGCAGTTCCTCCTGCACCAGCCGCAGCGGACTGAACTGGCGGATGAAGATCCGGCGGATGTGGCGCTCGGACACCTCCGCGACGTTGAACCCCGGCAGAAGGGCCTGGCCCACCCCCTCGAATGTGATCAGTGCCTTGACCATCAGCACCATCTCGACCGGGAAGTACATCCGGTACTGGGCACCGCGGGTGACCGACTCCAGGATCAGCTGGCCGAGGGAGAAGGAGTCGAACGTCGCGGCGCGCCTCCAGCGGCCGGAGAGATCCGCCACCTCCCGGCGGAAGCCCTGGGGGTCGCCATCACGGCCGGGATCGGCCGCCGCTGCGAGATACCGGGCGGCATTGTCAGTGTCTCCGGTGACCAGGCAGTAGTAGTAGTAGAGCAGGGTGCGGCGGAGCTCGTGATCAAGGCGCCCCACCATCCCCAGGTCGATAAACCCTGCCTTGGGGCCGGGGAGCACCAGCAGGTTCCCAGGATGCAGGTCGGCGTGGAAGACACCGTCCTGGTAGATCATCCGGATGATGGCCGCGGCCCCGAGGTCGACCAGCCGGCGGCGCTCCTCTGCCGAAAGCTCCCTGGCCTCCGGGCTGTCGGGACGCAGGCCATCGAAGAACTCCATCGTGAGCACGCTCTGCCCGCTGTATTCGCGATAGATCACCGGGAAGACGATGTCCGGTTCATCCACGAAGTTGGCAGCGAAGTTCTCCGCGTTGTCGGCCTCCCGGCGGAGGTCGACCTCGCGCTGGGTGTAGTCCACGAACTCGTGGATGATCCGCCTGGGCTGGTACCGGGGGAACACCATCTGCAGTCCGCCTGCCAGCGTGCGCAGGAGGCGGGCATCTCTCCGGAGTGTCTCCCGGATCCCGGGCTTGACCGCCTTGATGACGACGGCGTCGCCTTCGCGCGTGGTCGCCCGGTGGATCTGTGCAATCGAGGCGGACCCGAGCGGGACATCATCCACCCAGGCGAACATCTCGTCGACTGGCCGGCCGAGATCCTGCTCGACAAGAGCGCTGAAGTCCTCGAACGAGACCGCCGGCAGGCGGTTGAGCAGGTGCCTGAGTTCCTCGGTGACCTCGTGGGGCAGCAGGTCTTCGCGGAGGCTCAGGATCTGTCCCAGCTTGATGTAGGTGGGTCCCAGCAGCTCGAGGCGCCGGCGCAGCTGGACGGCGAAGGAGGCGTCGCGGAGGTCTCGCCGAACGAAGGGCCGGAGCAGGAGGGCGAGGAGGCGCTCCAGCCAGAGCCCCAGGCCGCCGCGGCCGGCTTCCACCCTGGCGCGGGCGTGGGCGACGATCCCCCCGGCCAGGAGCCCGGCCAGCTGGCGGTTCACGGTCAGGGCGCGGCGGATGAGCCCCGGTGGCTCGGTCACCACCATCAGCTCGAAGGCCGGCTCCGCCGGCTTCGCCGGTGCGGCCCGGCGGCGCCGCCGGGCCTTTTGCTCGTGTCCCTGCCGTGCCATAGTCCTCCCGTCTGCTCGCTCTGCCCCGCGAGGGTCAGCGGTGGCGGCCGTATCGCTCATGGGCGGAAACCCACTCCAGCGAGGAGATCGCGCTGGCCAGCGACAACTCGCCGGCCAGCACCACTCCGGCCACGATCTCCGCCAGTCGATTCACCTTGCCCTTCCCGTAACAGCCCAGCAGTTCGAGGCACTCCCGCTGCGTTGCCAGCCCGGTGCCGCCACCGTGCGTCGCCACGATGAGGGACGGGATCGTGATCGAGAGGTAGAGCCCGTCCTCCGCGGTCACTTCGGTGTAGACCAGTGCCGCCGATCCCTCGGCCACGTTGGCGACATCCTGGCCGGTCGCGATGAACATCGCGGTGATGGCGTTGGGTGAGTGGAGCCCGTTGTTGTTGGCGCCCGACATGAACGCGCCGACGTTGGCCACACCCCAGTGGTACGCCAGCGACTCCGGCTCGACCCGCAGGTGCTCCCGCAGGATGGCGCGCGGAATGACCGCCTCGGCGGTGACCCGCTTGCCGCGGGTCCGCATCACGTTGACGTGGGAAGCCTTCTTGTCGGTGGCGAAGTTTGACTCGAGATAGAACCGCCGGACGTCCGGGCAGCGCTCCACGATCCAGCTGCAGGCGGCGAAGGTCGCGCGTCCGACCATGTTCTGCCCCGCGGCATCCCCGGTGGTGTAGTTGAATCGGAGGAAGGCGAACTTGTTGGCCAGGTAGGTGTCGATATCCTGCAGCTTCGCCACGTGCGACGTCGCCTCGGCCTCGTGGCGGATCTCGGCCAGGTGCTCCTGTACCCAGTCGCGAAAGTCCCGCGCCTCGCGCGCCGAGGCGAAGACGAAGACCGGCGCCCGCTGCATGCAGTCGGCCGAGACGGTGCAGGTCACCCCGCCGGACAGGTTGAGGACCTTCATGCCCCGGTTGTACGAGGCGACCAGCGTGCCCTCGGTGGTGGCCAGCGGAATCAGGAACTCGCCGGTGGCGTGCTCGCCGTTGATCCGCAGCGGCCCGGCGAAGCCGAGCGGGATCTGTGCGACGCCGGTGAAGTTCTCGATGTTGCCCGCGGCGACGGCCGGGTCGAAGCTGTACCCGGTGACGTGGCGGAGTGTCACACCGGTGTACTTCTCCACGAATCGCCGGCGCCGGGCCACCATCTCGGGTCCGAAGTTCTTGCAGGGATCGGGATCCCAGGGAATCGTGGACCGGGCCGGCTGCGCCGTGGCAATGGCGTCGTTGGCGACGATCTCGAGCCGGCCGAAGGAATCGGTCTCCACGTCGCACCGGATCTCGTGAGTGCCGCAGGACAACTGCTCTGCCCGGGCCATCACCCGGGCGACCTGCCGGAGCGCGAAGGGGGCCGGAGCCTGGGGAGAGACGTCGGCCGCGGCCATCATGCGGCCGTCCCCGAGATCGAGCCGGAGGTGCTGGAGGGGAACTTCGCAGTCGTCGACCCGTACCCGGTGGATCCGCGTCAGGCAGGCGTCACTGAGCCTGTTCTTGAGGCTGAACTGGAAGCCCTCGGCATCGTTCTCGAGGGAGCCGGAGGTATAGAGCTGCCTGAGCAGCATTGCAGGAATCTTCATGGCCGGTACCGGGCTGGGCGCCAAGAGCGGCGCCCACAATGAATACCCCCCCGGTCATGAAGGAATCTTCGTGGAAAGGATGAAGGCCCGGATACCCGGCTCTCCTCAGTGCTCCCCGCTCCCGCCCCCGGTGTACAGCGCCTCGATGATGGCGCGGAACCGCTTCTCCACCACCCGCCGTTTGACCTTGAGCGTCGGCGTGAGGAGGCCGGAATCCACGGTCAGCTCCTCGGCGATCACGGCGATGCGCTTGGGCCGCTCGAACTGGGCCAGGTCCTGCAGCCGGCCCAGCGACTCCTGCTCGAGCAGCTCGACGACGCTCGGCTGGCGGCAGAGGTCGCTCCGGTCGGTCATCGCGAGGCCGTGCTCCGATGCCCAGGGCATGAGGCGCTCGAAATCGGGGATCACGAGCATCGTGATAAAGGGCCGCTGGTCTCCCACCATGATGGCGTGCGCGATGAACGGCGACAGGGTCGTGCGCCCCTCGATCGGCTGGGGGGCCACCTTCTTGCCACCCGCAGTCACGATGAGATCCTTGATTCGGTCGGTGATTCGCAGGAACCCGTCCGGTTCGAACTCACCGACGTCCCCGGTATGGAACCACCCCTCGGCATCGATGGCCTGGTTGGTGGCCTCGCGGTTGTTCCAGTACCCCTTCATCACGTTGGGGCCTTTGGCCAGGATCTCGCCGTTCTCCGCGATCCGGAGCTCCACCCCCGGGTACGGCACTCCCACCGTTCCCAGACGGAATTCGCCGGCCCGGTTGGCGGCCAGCACCGGAGAGGTCTCGGTCAGGCCGTACCCCTCGTAGATCGGCAGGCCGGCGGCGTGGAAGAACTTGCCGACCGTGGCCGAAAGGGGAGCTCCGCCCGAGATCATCGTCCGGAGCCGTCCGCCCATCAGGTGCCTGATCTTGTGGAAGACCAGCAGGTCGGCAAGCCGGTACTGCAGCCGGAGCCAGGGCGACGGTTGCCGGCCACCGGCGCGGGCGTCCATCACCTCGGCTCCCACCCTGGACGGCCCACCTGAGGAGCCGGCCTTTGAATCCCGGCGTGCCCATGACCTTGGCGTACACCTTGTCGAACAGTCGCGGCACCGAAACCATCACGTGCGGACTGATTTCCAGCAGGTTGGCCGGCACGGCCTGGATCGATTCCGCATAGGCGATGACCACCCCGCTGTCCCAGAGGTAGTAGTCGCAGGCCCGCTCGAAGATGTGCGAGAGCGGCAGGAATGAGAGGGCCACCTCCCCCGGCTCGGTCGGGAGTGCCCTGTGCTGTCGAGTCGCCGCGATCGTTGCCGCAATGTTGAGATGGGTCAGCATCGCACCCTTGGGGACCCCGGTGGTACCGGAGGTGTAAATGATGGTGGCCAGGGAGTCGGGCGTGATGGTGTGGGCCCGGCGCCGGAGTTCCCTGAGCCAGGCCAGGTCGGGCTCGGGGTTGGCGAGGGGCGCCAAGACGTTCGTTTCGGCGCTCGCTTCGGGCGGGTCGAGCGCGATGACGCGCTCGAGGCCGGGGAGCTGGCCCCGGATCGCCGTGACCTTGTCGGCCTGTTCGGCGTTTGAGACGAAGACGAACCGTGCCCCGGAATCCCTGAGGATGACAGCGACCTGGTCGGGGGGCAGCGTCGGGTAGACCGGGACCACGACCGCGCCGAGCGCCAGCGTGGCGTAATCGACCACGGCCCACTCGGGCCGGTTCTCCGAGAGGATGGCAACCCGCTCCCCCGGGGCGAGGCCCCACGAGTCGAGCGCCGCGGCGACCCGGGCGACGCGCTGCTCCACCTCGCGATAGGTCATGGAGCGCCAGGCCCCATCCCGCTTGAAGCGAATGGCTTCCATCCCGCCGAAGCGGTCCACTCCTCCGTAGAAGATTCGTGTGAGGGTATCCCGCTCCATCCGCTCGAGCGGCACCACGGGAGGGGCTGCCTTGCGGACCGGGGGAGATGAGACGGCGGTCATTGGATGCGTACCTCGGGCAGCAGGCCGGCCCCTGGCGGGGCGCGACGATTCACGCCTCCGCGCCGGGCCGCGCGCTACCCGAGGTCAACGGCCTGGGCGGGAAGACACCACAACGATCAATCATAGAGGTGTATGACTGAAGATCCCGTGAAGGGATGGCTAAGAGGAGGGGGGCACCAGGCTCATGGCGTATTCGGCGAGTGCGGTGATCGTGAGGCTCGGATTCACTCCGGGGTTGCCGGGCATGACGGAGCCGTCGACGACATGGAGCCCCGGATACCCATGGACCTGGCAATCGAGGCCGATCACACCCTCGTTGGCGTCCCGTCCGAAACGGCACCCCCCGAGGATGTGGGCCGTCATCGGGACGTCGAACAATCCCTCATTGACGGAGCCCATCGGGATGCCGCCTGTGCGCGTTGCAAAGGCGCGGGCCACCTGGTGGCCGACCTCGATCCCGCCGGGAATCGTCCGGTCCTGGTCGGGCTCGGAGACCAGCCCGCGGCGGAAGAACGTCAGGAGACTGCGCCCCAGGCGGAGCCGGATGCGGTTGTCCTCCGTCTGCATGACCAGGATGATCGTGGTGCGCTGGGCCCACCCCGGCAGCACGTGGGTCCGGAGGAAGTCCCCGGGCCGGGAGAGGACGTCCGCCGCCGATCGGAGCAGGCGGCTGAGCAGGCCCCCCGAGTCGATCATCGGGCCGCCGAGGAAGCGCATCGCGGACGAGCCGGCGGGATAGCGCACCGGCTCGATGGTGGTGACCGGGTCGGCCTGGAAGATCGAAGTAATGGCGATCCCGGTGGAATAGTCGGTGTCGGCGCTGCGGCTCACGCTGCCGAGGAGCGCCTCGCTGTTGGTGCGCACCATCTCTCCGAGCCGAGGCGAGAGGTCGGGCAGGGAGCGGGTGACGTCGCGGCACCGGAAGAGAAGGCGGAGTGTGCCAAGCGTCCCGGCGGAAACGACCACATTTCGGGCGCGGATGCGGCTGGTGTGTGCCGGAGACCATCCCCCGGCGCGACGGACCAGGACTTCGTAGCGTGCCCCGTCAGGCTGCCCGGCCGTGAGCGGCCGGATGTCACGCACCTCCGAATCGGCGCGGATCTCGGCGCCTCTTCGCTCGGCGAACCAGAGATAGTTCTTGACCAGCGTATTCTTGGCATTGTGGCGGCAGCCGACCATGCAGGCCCCGCAGTGGATGCAGCCGCTTCGCGGAGGCCCCTCACCGCCGAAGTAGGGATCGGGAACCTCGCGGCCTTCCTCGCCCGGGGCGCCGAAGAAGGTTCCCACCGGGACGGGCCGGAAGGTCTCCGCCTGGCCCAGCTCGGCCGCGATTCCCTGGAGCACGAAGTCCGCCGGCCCCAGGCGGGGATTCACCGCCACCCCCAGCATCCGGCGCGCGGTCGCATAGTGAGGGCGGAGGACGGTGCCCCAGTCCACCGGGGTGCGCCAGGCCTGCGGTCTCGAACGCGGCCTGTTCGGGCTCCATCAGGACGTTGGCGTAGCCCAGGCTCCCGCCACCGACCCCTGCGCCGTGCAGCACGAAGACGTCGCGAAATGGGCTGATCTGCAGGATCCCGCGGCACCCGAGCGCGGGGGCCCACAGGTAGCGGCGCAGGTTCCAGTTGGTCCGGGCGAAGTCCTCATCCCGGAAGCGGCGGCCGCGTTCCAGGACGAGGACGCGGTAGCCCTTCTCCGCGAGCCGGAGCGCCGAAACGCTGCCCCCGAATCCCGAACCGATGATGAGGTAGTCAACCACTTCTGCGTTCATGAAGAGGAATCCTACCGGGACTCAGGCCCGCTTGCCCGGACTCCGGGCGGCGGTCTGCTTGAGAAACAGGCGGATGAGCTTGACGGTCTCTCCCGGGCGCTCGATTGGCAGGCCGTGCCCGACTCCGGGCAGGATGGCGAGTTCGGCGCCGGGAATCTTCTCCGACAGGACGACCGAGTGGCGGGAGGAGAGGTGCCAGTCGCGCTGTCCGGCCAGGACCAGCGTTGGCGTGGCGATCTCGCCCAGCCGGTCCTCGAGCGAGGGCCGGTTGCTCACCGCGTGCAGAGCCTGGACCAGCGCCCGGCGGCTCATCGCCTCGACCTGGTCGGTCCACTTCTCGACGACCTCGGGAGCGGAGCGGCGGAAGCTTGGCGTAAACACCCCGTAGGCCGCCTGGAAGGCGAGCCAGTGGGGCGCGCCGGTCAGGGTGACGGTGGCGGCGAGCGCGTCGATTTCACGGCGGCGGACCCAGGGCTCGGAGCTCGCGCTGGTGGACATCAGGATGAGTGCGGAGAGCCGCTCCGGATGATTCAGCGCGAAATGCACGGCGGCCATTCCGCCCATGCTGTACCCGCCAAGGATGACGCGGTCGATTCGGAGCGCATCCAGGATCCGGACGTAGTCTTCGGCGACATTGGCGACCGACCAGGAGGAGCGTGGCACGCCGCTCTTGCCGTGGGCCCGGAGGTCGGGGGTGATGACCCGGTGGGTGGCCGAGAATTCCTCGACCATCGGATCGAACATGTGGCCGGCACACCACATCCCGTGCCCGAGCAGGAGTACCTCTCCCTGGCCTTCATCGCGGACGAAGAGGCGGGAGGGCCCGACCCGGATGCAGTTGTTCCAGGGTGGTGCCCTCGAGATGATTACCGGAGGCGGGGGTCTTGTTCCGCCCGCCGGACTTCCTGTCGTGAACCATCAGGCGGATTCCTCGACAGCGGCCGGGGAAGTGGGAGAAGCAGGGCAGTGGTCTTGGATGGGCATGGGAGCCTGTCTTGGCCTGTCCGATGTCACGAACAGCAACCTAACCGGGTCCGGAGCTGCTGAGTCGTTCCTTTCCCGCGTGCACCACCGCGAAGAGAAAGAGCAGCAGCGCCGTCCAGACGAAGAGGCTGTAGCCACTCACGTAATAGGAAGCGGTGTATCCGACCAGGGCCGGGCCGCTCAGGCCGGTCACGATCATCGTGATGCCAATGGCCGCCGCCCACGCGCGGGCTGGCGTGGAGAGCATGACGGGCCGGATGGCGAGGAACGAGGAGTAGGGGAGCAGCAGGCTGACCATGTGGGCCTTGAAGGTGATGGGCGAGAGCAGGAGGCCGGTCAGGAGGGGCAGGGTGAATTCCAGCGCCGACAGCGGGGAGTGACGGGCCCTGAGCAGAGCGAGTTTCGCGAGGAAGACCAACAGGATTGTCACCCAGAGCGTCCGGTACGTGACCAGCGCCATGTGGGCGCTGGCAACGATGTACTGGTAGTCCAGGTGCTCCTGATTCTCGCTCGGCAGCATCATGCGGGACACCATCGCCCCCAGGTTCTGGCACGAGTGGTAGGTGCAGTTCTCCGCGTTGGGCTGAGCGGCAAGAAAGCCCCGGTAGTACTCCAGGAGATCGGCAGCTCCGGTGGCTGGCCCGCGCTGCAGGATCGGCACGAGAATGGAAGCGAGCCCCAGGGCGAGCGCGATCAGGATGGCCCGACGCCGCCCGCGCACCACCAGCCAGGCCAGGAAGAACACAGGGGTGACCTTGATCGCGGTGGCGGCGACGAAGCAGGCGGCCGCGACCGTGTCCTTCTGGCGCAGGTAGTTCAGGATTCCCAGCAGCACCAGGACGAAGACAAGCTCGTTCATCTGCACGTGCTGGAAATTGTCCTGGAAGAACTGCGCCGAGAAGATTACGGCGAGCACCAGCGGAATCGGGGAAGCGTTTCCCTGCGGGAAGCTCCGCTTGACGATGGCCTGCACCAGATAGACCGACACCGGCCACAGGATGATGTTGAGCAGCGAGAACAGCGTGGCGGCGACCTTGAGGGGGAACATGCCGAGCAGCTGGAAGACGAACGCCGCGAAGGGCGGGATACTTGAATTCCCGGGCGCCCGGCAGGTAGTCGTGGTAGAGCGCATCGCCGTTCGTGAAGTTGCGACCTGCCTGCCAGAACACATGAAAATCGGTGCCGATCTGCTGCGAATCCCCCTTCGCCACGGCGTATCCAATGGCGACGGCGAGCGCGGCTGCGGCGAGCAGGACGGTTCCGGCTCTGAGTGGACGCCATGACCGGGAGGAGTCGGCGTCCCCCATCAGGCCCCCCGCCGCCCGGGCTCCCGGGGCGGCAGGTCGTATGTCATGGCCGGAAGTCCGAGCTGGCGGCGAAGGAGAGCCATCTGCCCGATGTGATAGCTCTCGTGCTGGACCAGGAAGGCGAGGCCGCCGAGGACGGTACCGTCGCTTCCGGGGAAGGCGCCGGCCGGCCGGGCCAGGAACGCGGTGTCGAGCCGCTCCACCCTGACCGCCAGGTGAGCGGACACGGCCTCCCACGCGGCGACGAGATCCGGCAGTGAGGGAAGGGGGCCGGCCTCATCGAGGGAGCGCGCCTTGGCGACCGACGGCGGAAGCGGGCTGGGCAGTGGCGCCTCGAGAACCCCGGCGGTGTAGTGCCGCATTTCGACGAGGTGGGTGGACAGGAAGGCGATGCTGTTGGTCCGCTCGGTCACGCGCCGCCCGGCGGTGGCATCATCGAGCCCGTCGACGCAGTTCAGGAACAGTCCGGTATTGAGCCGCAGGACCAGAGCGAGTGGAGTGACGGAAGGGTGCATGAGCGCTATCGGACCCCTCGCAGGAAGTCTGCCAGGTCGGCCGGAGTGTCGATGTCCGGGTTCCGGCCAGGCACGTCGAGCGTCCGCACCAGGCCGGGGCGCCGGGCGAGCACCGGGCCGAGACCTTCGTCACCCGTGGCCTCCGCCGACAATGTCCAGAGGCTCCGGTCGATCAGCACCGGATGACCGGGTACCTCGGGCGCCTCGGCGTATCGTGGGCGAACGACTGGTGCGGCACCCTGTCGCCAGGCCGCCACGAGCGCGCCGATGACCTCCGGCCTGAGCCCGGGTTGATCGGCCAGGCAGAGGAGCGCCGCCGCGGCGGTGGGTAGGCGTGACTGGGTTTGGAGCGAGGCGAGGCCGGCCCGGAGCGAGGTGGCGAGTTCCGCCGGCGCAGCCGGAGGCAGCTCCAGGAGCTCGACGCCTTTGCCGGCGAGCGCGGCCAGCGGGTGATCCCCGGCCCGGATCACCAGGACCGTGCCGGCGATATCAGCGTGCCGGCGGCTTTCCTCGAGGGCGGCGAGGACCCGGCCAATCAAGGGCGCTCCCCCCACGTCCGCCGTCAGCTTGTGGTCACCGAAACGCTGGCTGGAGCCGGCAGCCAGCACGATGGCCCACGGGGAACCGGGCGTCAGACTGCCGGGCCGCGATGCGGCGGGCAGGCCTCGAGCCAGGCCTGCTCGACGGGATCGAAGACGCGGGAGCGGGTGAGGAATCGGACGCCGAGCGGCGCCTCGAGCGAGAAGCCGCCGCCGCGGCCGGGCACCACGTCGATGATCAGCTGGGTGTGCTCCCAGACTTCGAATTGCAGGGCGCCGATGTAGAACGGGAGTGCCGCCGATGTCTCCGAGCAGGACGTCACGGGCGCCAATCCGGAATTCGGCGCGCGGATAACACATCGGGGAACTGCCGTCGCAGCAGCCCCCCGACTGGTGAAAGAGCAGAGGGCCGTGCTCCGCTTCGAGCCCGCGAAGCACGGCCGCCGCTTCCTCGGTGACCAGCACCCGCGGAACCGGGTGCTGGTCATCCGGTTGAGGAGAACTCAGAAGAAGCCCAGCTTCTTGGGGCTGTAGCTGACCAGCATGTTCTTGGTCTGCTGGTAGTGATCCAGCATCATCTTGTGATTCTCCCGTCCCATGCCGGACTGCTTGTACCCGCCAAAGGCCGCGTGGGCGGGATAGAGATGGTAACAGTTGGTCCACACCCGCCCGGCCTTGATCGCGCGGCCCATCCGGTAGCAGGTGTTCGCGTCGCGGCTCCAGAGGCCGGCGCCCAGGCCGTACAGGGTATCGTTGGCGATCGCCAGCGCATCGTCCTGGGTCTTGAACTTCGTCACGGACACGACCGGGCCGAAGATCTCCTCCTGGAAGACCCGCATCCGGTTGTGGCCCTCGAGGATGGTCGGCTGGACGTAGTACCCGTCCTTGAGCTCGCCGGGATGGACCCGGCGGGCGCCGCCGGTGAGCACCTTCGCGCCCTCCTTCTTCCCGATGTCGATGTAGCTCAGGATCTTCTCCAGCTGGTCGTTCGAGGCCTGCGCGCCGATCATGGTCTTGGAGTCGAGCGGGCTGCCCTCGACGATCGCCTTGGTGCGGGCCACGGCCCGCTCCATGAATCGGTCGTAGATCGATTCCTGGACCAGCGCCCGGGAGGGACAGGTGCAGACCTCGCCCTGGTTCAGGGCGAACATCGCGAACCCTTCCAGCGCCTTGTCGAAGAAGTCATCATCGGCTTCCATGACGTCGGCGAAGAAGATATTGGGCGACTTGCCGCCCAGCTCCAGGGTGACCGGGATCAGGTTCTCGGCGGCGTACTGCATGATCAGCCGGCCGGTCGTCGTCTCGCCGGTGAAGGCGATCTTGGCGATGCGGGGGCTCGAGGCCAGCGGCTTGCCGGCCTCGACGCCGAAGCCCTGGACCACGTTGACGACACCGCTGGGAATGATGTCGGCGATCAGCTCCATGAAGGCCATGATCGAGACCGGCGTCTGCTCGGCCGGCTTGAGGACCACGCAGTTCCCGGCCGCGAGCGCCGGGGCGAGCTTCCAGACCGCCATCAGCAGCGGGAAGTTCCAGGGGATGATCTGGCCCACGACGCCGAGGGGCTCGTGGAAGTGATAGGCGACGGTGTCCTCGTCGATTTCGGAGATCCCGCCCTCCTGGGCCCGGAGCGCTCCGGCGAAGTACCGGAAGTGATCGACGGCCAGCGGGAGGTCGGCGTTAATCGTCTCGCGAATCGGCTTGCCGTTGTCGAGCGTCTCGATCAGCGCAATGGCCTCGAGGTTCTGCTCCAGGCGGTCGGCGATCCGGTTGAGGATGTTGGCCCGGTAGGTGGTGGATGTGTGGTTCCAGCTGAGTGCCGCCGCATGGGCCGCGTCCAGCGCCTTGTCGACGTCCTCGTGGGTCGAGCGGGCCACCTCGCAGAGCGGCTGCCCGGTGATCGGCGTGGGATTGCTGAAGTACTGGCCCTTTACCGGTGGAGCATACTCGCCGCCGATCCAGTTGTCGTACCGGGCACGGACGGGGATGGGCATCTTGTACGCCGCCGCCCCCGCCGGGAGCTTGGCGGTGGCCGGAGGCTTGAGGGTGGAGGTCATGGCAAACCTTCGCAGATGGGGGAAGGAGTAATAGACGCCGTGGTCCGTGAAAAAACAATGAACCCGGTCCGAACGCGATGCACGGACTTCCGGTCGCACCGGTTCCCCGCCGGCCGGTCGTGCCCGGTCCTTGACCCGGGCGCCGAGTGATGATAGAATATTCGCCGCCATGCATAACCGCCCGAACCGCAACGGCAATCGAAACTTGAGCCTCTTCCTCCGGGAGACGGGTCGGGTGTAGGCGCGTTCCAATTCGCGCTGTCACGCTGGAAGCCCGTCGCCCGCGCGACGGGCTTTTTGTTGGGGGTCTGCAGGGAGTCTTTGGGGTGTAGCTCAACTGGCAGAGCGCCCGGCTGTTAACCGGGAGGTTGCAGGTTCGAAGCCTGCCGCCCCAGTTCCAACCATCCGGACTCCGTGCCGCCGCCAGGCGGAGCGGATCCACGGGCACGTTCCTGCAGGATTCACCCCGGCTTCAGCAGCGGGCGTCCATCCTTGGCACGTTTCCCGGGCATTCCCAATCCTCGGGGGGGTATTCCCGGCGGTTCCGCCGCGGGGTATCATTGCCAGCGCACTTGATCGGCCAGACCACCCCGGTTCGATGGCCAGGCCGCCTGCCAGGCGGCCCCCGCCAGGAGGCAGTTCCTGCTCCGTGCCACCCGGCACCCACTGTTACGGGATCCTTCAGGAGAAGCATGATGAAGCCCCACCTGCTCCGCGGGCTCGGAGTCATCCTCCTCGTGTCTGCCTGCGGCAAGAAAGCACCGCCAGAGGCGGCCGCCCCAGAGGTGCTCGTCACCCCGGTCCTCCAGCAGGACGTGCCGATCTACTCGACCTGGATCGGGACGCTCAACGGGTCGGTCAATGCGACCATCCAGTCCCAGGTGAGCGGGTACCTGCTCAAGCAGGACTACCGCGAGGGCACCTTCGTCCACAAGGGCGACGTGCTGTTCGAGATCGACCCCCGGACATTCCAGGCCCAGCTGGACCAGGCCGAGGGCCAGCTGGAGCGGGCCAAGGCGGCCCTCGGCAAGGCCAACACCGACGTCGCGCGCTATAAACCGCTCGTGGAGCAGCAGGCCGTCAGCCAGCAGGAGCTCGACAACGCGCTCTCGGCGCAGCAGGCCGCCCAGGGCGCGATGACGGCGACGAGCGCCGATGGTCGACCAGGCCAGGCTCAATCTCGAATGGGCGACGGTTCGCTCGCCGGTCGACGGTGTCGCGGGTATTGCGCTGGCCCAGGTCGGCAACCTGATCAAGCATGAACGACGAGATGACGACGGTTTCGACCGTCGATCCCATCAAGGTCATCTTCAACATCAGCGAGCGGGAATACCTCCAGTACTCCTCCCTCCTCAACCAGATCGACCGGGCCGCTCCCGGCGAGGGCCGGCTCGAGCTGGTCCTGGAGAACGATTCGGTCTACGCGCACCGGGGCCGGGTGGTGATCGCCAACCGGGAAGTCGAGCGTCACGACAGGCACGATGGAAATCCAGGGCCTCTTCCCCAATCCGGCCAACCTGCTGCGGCCGGGCCAGTATGCCCGGGTCCGCGCGGTGGTCGAAGTCCGCAAGGGGGCGCTGCTGGTGCCCCAGCGGGCGGTCAACGAGCTGCAGGGCGCCTTCCAGGTCGTGGTCGTCGGGGCTGACGGCAAGGCGGACTTCAAGGCGGTCAAGCCCGGGGTGCGGATCGGCGCGCTCTGGGTGATCGACAGTGGCCTCGAGGCCGGCGAGCAGGTGGTGGTGGAGGGGCTGCAGCGGATCCGGCCAGGGATGACGGTCGTGGCCAGGCCGGATACCTCGAAGGCGCCGGCCGAAGCGGCGCCGTCGGCGAAGGAGTAGCCCGGTGGCCGACTTCTTCATCAAGCGCCCGATTGTCGCGATCGTCATCTCGATCGTGATGGTGATCGCCGGCGTGCTGGCCATCACCCGTCTGCCCACGGCGCAGTTCCCGGACATCGTCCCGCCGCAGATCCAGGTCCAGACCACGTACGTCGGCGCCGATGCGGTCACGGTCGAGCAGACGGTGGCCACGCCGATCGAGCAGCAGATGAACGGCGTGGACAACATGCTGTACATGCAGTCCACCAACGGCTCCGACGGCACGATGACCCTGCGGGTGACCTTCGATGTCGAGACCAACATCGACATCGACCAGGTCAACACCCAGAACCGCAGTTCGCAGGCAACAGCCAGCCTGCCCTCGTCGGTCAACCAGTTCGGCGTTACAGTCAAGAAGTCGACCAGCAACCCGCTGCTGCTGATTTCGCTCTACTCTCCCAAGGGGAGCTACGACGCGCTGTTCCTGGGCAACTACGCCACGATCGACATCAACAACGACCTGTACCGGGTGAAGGGCGTCGGCCAGATCCAGAACTTCGGCGCGGCCGACTACGCCATGCGGATCTGGGTCCGCCCGGACCGGCTGGCCAAGCTGGGGCTCACGGTGCCGGACCTGATGAAGGCGGTCCAGCAGCAGAACACGGTGAACCCCTCGGGCCAGGTCGGGGCCGAGCCGGCCCCTCCAGGGCAGGAGTTCACCTACACCGTCCGGTCGCAGGGACTGCTGGTCCAGGCGGAGGAATTCGGCGAGATCGTGGTACGCCTGAATCCCGACGGCTCCACGGTGCGGCTCAAGGACGTCGCCCGCATCGAGCTGGGGGCCCTCAACTACCTGCAGCTGGGCCGGCTCAACGGCAAGCCCTCGGCAATCATCGCCATCTACCAGACGCCGGGATCCAACGCGCTCGCGGTGGCCGACGGCGTCAAGCAGGTGATGAAGGAGCTGAAGACGCGCTTCCCCTCGGACCTCGACTACGTGATTTCCCTCGACACCACGCTCCCGGTGACCGAGGGTATCCACGAGATCATCAAGACGCTTGAGGAAGCGATGGTGCTGGTGATCCTGGTGGTGTTCCTGTTCCTCCAGAACTGGCGAGCCACGCTGATTCCCCTGCTCGCGGTGCCGGTCTCGCTGATCGGCACCTTCGCGATCTTCCCGATGCTGGGCTTCTCGATCAACACGCTGTCGCTGTTCGGGATGGTGCTGGCCATCGGCCTCGTGGTGGACGACGCGATCGTGGTGGTGGAGGCTGTGGAGCACCACATCGAGAAAGGCCTCTCTCCGCACGACGCCACGGTCAAGGCGATGCAGGAGGTCTCTGGCCCGGTGGTCGGCATCGCTCTGGTGCTGAGCTCGGTCTTCATCCCGGTGGCCTTCCTGCCCGGCATCCAGGGGCGCCTCAACCAGCAGTTCGCCATCACCATCGCGATCTCGGTGATGATCTCGGCGTTCAACGCGCTGAGCCTCTCACCGGCCCTTTCCATCATCTTGCTCCGCCACCGGGAGAAGGGGACCGGGCCGCTTGCCCGGTTCTTCGCGGCGTTCAACCGCTGGTTCGAGAAGATGACCGGCGGGTACGTCAACTGGTCCCACTTCCTGATCCGCAAGCTGGTCGTGGGCTTCGGCCTCCTGGTCGCCTTTACGGTGCTCGCGGGGGGGCTGGGCAAGCGAATCCCCGCCAGTTTCCTGCCGGCCGAGGACCAGGGCTACTTCTTCCTGAATGTCCAGCTGCCCGACGCGGCGTCGCTCCAGCGCACCGATGCCGCATGCCGGAAGATCGAGGCCATTCTCGAGAAGACCGAGGGCGTGGAGTACTTCAATACCATCGCGGGCTACAGCCTCCTGTCCCAGATCTCCGCTCCCTACACCGCCTTCTACTTCATCACGCTGAAGAACTGGAAGGAGCGGGAGGGGAAGGGCGAGGACGCCATTTCAATCATGCTCCGGCTGAACAAGGAGCTGCGGGAGCAGGTCCCCGAAGCGGTCGCCTTCGGCTTCCAGCCCCCCGCGATCCAGGGCCTGGGCAACGCCGGCGGCTTCTCGTTCATGCTCCAGGACCGGAGCGGCGCCTCGGTGGACTTCCTGGCCGAGAATCTCCAGAAGTTCATCGAGGCGGCGCGGAAGCGGCCCGAGCTGACGGGGGTCAACTCTGTCTTCCGCGCCGAGGTGCCCCAGGTCTACATCGACGTGAACCGCGACAAGGTCATCAAGCAGGGAGTCCAGATCGGCGAGGTGTACCAGACGCTGCAGGCCTTCCTGGGCGGGGCCTACGTCAACCAGTTCAACCGGTTTGGCCGGCAGTGGAAGGTCTACCTGCAGGCCGAGGCGTCTGAGCGGGTCAACATCGCCAACGTCGGGCAGTTCTACGTGCGCAACCGGGACGACAACATGGTGCCCCTGAACGCGGTGCTGGACCCCCGGCCGTTCTCAGGGCCGGCGTTTACCACACGGTTCAACCTCCTCAGGGCCGCACAGGTCGTGGGCAGCCCGGCGCCGGGCTACAGCTCCGGAGAGGCGATGGCCGTCCTCGAGGAGGTCTACCGGGAGACCATGCCGCGCGAGATCGGCTACTCGTGGGCCGACCTCTCCTACCAGGAAAAGAAGGCCTCGGGCAGCACGATGGGGGTCTTCGTGCTCTCGCTGGTGTTCGTCTTCCTGGTGCTGGCCGGCCTCTACGAGAGCTGGTCGCTGCCGTTCAGCGTGCTGCTGTCCGTCCCCATCGCGGTCGCCGGCGCGCTGCTGGGCCTCATCCTGCGGAAGTTCGAGCTCGACGTCTACGCCCAGGTCGGCCTGGTAATGATCATCGGCCTCTCGGCCAAGAACGCGATCCTGATCGTCGAATTTGCCAAGATGGAATTCGACAAGGGCAAATCGCTGGTGGATGCCGCCCTGGAGGGCGCCAAGCTCCGGCTCCGGCCCATCCTCATGACTTCGTTTGCCTTCATCCTGGGGTGCGTACCCCTCTGGATCGCCACCGGATCGGGCTCCGCCTCGCGGCGGATCCTGGGCACGTCGGTCATCGCGGGGATGGGCTTCTCGACCTGTATCGCCATCTTCTTCGTGCCGGTGCTCTTCGTCGAGGTTGAAAAGCTGATGGGTGGAGGGAAGAAGAAGACCGAGGCCGCCGCAGAACCGGCCGCGCCGGGCGGGGAGGGGCACTGAGATGCGCACCTACGCCCGTGTCGCGCTCATCCTGCTCGTGGCCGGGTGCGCCGTCGGACCCAACTACGAGAAGCCCGAGCTCCCGACGCCGGACCAGTTTTACGCCAACACCGCTGTGGAGGATTCGCTCTCGCTGGCCGACCTCCCATGGTGGGGCGTCTACCAGGACTCGGTCCTCACCTCGCTGATCAAGCTGGCACTGGACAGCGGCTATAGCGTACGCCTCGCCGCCGCACGGGTGGAGGAGGCGCGGGCCCGTTATGGAGTCGCCAAGTCGCAATTCTATCCCCAGGTCAACTACGGCGCAGGGGCGGCGCAGCAGCGCCTGCCGACCACGCTCTCCAGCGGGACGGGCGAGCCCGGGGATTTCTACACCGCCAGCGTGAGCGCCTCCTGGGAAATCGACCTCTGGGGGCGGGTCCGCCGGCTCAACCAGCAGGCCAAGGCCCAGTACCTGGCCACTGAGGAGGCGCAGCGGGGGGTGGCGCTCTCGCTCACCACTGAGCTGGCGGAGAGCTATTTCCAGCTGCGCGAGTTGGACGCCCTTCTGGTCATTGCCCGGAACACGGCGGCCAACTTCCAGGGCACCTACGAGATGTTCAAGCGCCAGGTCGAGGGTGGCGTGGCTTCAGCCATCCAGACTTACCGCGCCGAGGCGGCGCTGGCCAATGCGCTGGCGACCATCCCCGACCTGGAACGCCAGATCGTGGCCCGCGAAAACCAGATCACCCTGCTCCTCGGGCAGGGACCCGGCCCCGTGCCTCGCGGGCTCGAACTGGAATCCCAGCCGCAGCCGGCCGAGATCCCTGCCGGGCTTCCCTCGACCCTGCTGCTCCGGCGCCCGGACCTGCGGGGCGCCGAGCAGCAGCTCATAGCCGCCAACGCCAATGTCGGCGCCAACATCGCCGCGATGTTCCCGACGATCAGCCTCACCGGAGTGTTCGGCGCCGCCAGCCCTGAGCTCAATACGATGTTCGGGCAGGGAACGGTCTGGAGCGTTGGGGCCAGCCTGCTGGGGCCGCTCTTCCAGGGGGGCAAGCTCCGCAAGAATGTCGCGATCGCCAAGGCCCAGTTCCAGCAGGCGCTGATCCTCTACGAGCAGGCGGTCAACAACTCCTTCGGCGAGGTCTCGACCCAGCTGGCGGCGTGGCAGAAGCTGGCCGAGTCGGAGCGCGAAGTCGTGCGCGAGGTGCATGCTTACCAGGAGTCGGTCCGGCTGGCCAACGTGCGGTACCTGTCCGGCCTCTCGTCGTATGTCGAGGTGCTCGACGCGATGAACCTGCTCTTTCCCGCCGAGAACAACCTGGCACAGGTCCGGCTGCAACGGCTGGTCGCGCTGGCGGAGTTCTACAAGGCGCTGGGCGGCGGGTGGCAGGTCGAGGAGGCGCAGGCGGCCGCCGCGGCCGACAGTGCAAAAGCGGCAGAGAAGAAGTAGCGGGGTGGAGAGTTCCAGGACGAACGAGGCCCAGATTCCACCGGGAATCCGGGCCTTTCGACTGCCTGGGGCAGGGGCCTACTTCTTCTTGTCCGAGCCGTCGGGCTTGAAGGTGGCCATCACCTCGGTGACCACCTGGTTGACCCGCTGCGACGAGGGGGCCTTGTCGCCCACCTGGCCGCTGACCTGGCCGCGCCAGACCAGCTTGCCGTCCTTGTTCTGCAGCACGTCGATGACCAGGCCGCCGTCGGTCGAGGTGACCGGGGTCGTGGTGCTGATCCCGCCGCCCCAGCCGCCCCAGCCCCAGCCGTAGCCCCAGCCACCGCCCCAGCCCACCCCGGTGGTCGTGGTGACCAGCTGGGTCGACTGCTGCAGCGCCATGAAGTAACGCAGGGCGAAATAGGCGGTGGCCGAGTCGGTCGTCTCGACGAAGCCCTTCGCCTTCATCTGCGAATCGATCGCGGCCTGAATCCGCTGATGAACGATGCCATTCTGGATGTTGGGGTCGACCTGCTGCTGGGTCAGGTCGGCCCCCCCATGCCACACGTAGGTGGCGCCGGCCGGGATCGGCAGGTTCTCGTCCCGATCGCTGCTGATGGTAGGCCCACATCCGGCGGCCAGCACCAAGAGCGCTGCCCACGCCGCGCCCCGGAACGGTGTTCCTGTCTTCGACGAGGGGGTCATGATCTTCTCAGCAGGCGAGGGTCAAGGGGAAGGTAGTTGATTCGCCGCCTCCGCTACAGGTTGCCCCCCATGGAACGGTCACGACCACGCTAGCCGACGTCGTCTGGCCACGCCGATGAAGTGGCCGCGAAGGATGTCCGGAAAGGCAGAAGGCCCGGATTCCGCAAGGAACCCGGGCCCTCTGGAGGAATGGAGTCCGGCGACTACTACTTCTTCTTCGACCCGTCCGGCTTGAGGGTCGCCATGACCTCGGTAACCACCTGGTTCACCCGCTGCTCGCTGGGAGCCTGGCTGCCCACCTGGCCGGTGACCTGGCCGCGCCAGACCAGCTTGCCGCTGGAGTTCTGCAGCAGGTCGATCACCACGCCGCCATCGGTCGAGGTGACCGGCGTCGTGGTGCTGATGCCGCCGCCATAGCCGCCATAGCCCCAGCCGTAGCCATAGCCGCCATAGTAGCCGCCGCCATACCCCACCCCGGTGGTCGTGGTGACCAGCTGGGTCGACTGCTGCAATGCCATGAAGTAGCGGAGCGCGAAGTAGGCGGTAGCCGAGTCGGTGCTCTCGACGAAGCCCTTGGCCTTCATCTGCGCGTTAATTGCGTTGATGATTCGCTGGTGAACGATGTCGTTCTGGACATTCGGGTCGATCTGCTTCTCGCTCACGTCGGCCCCGCCGTGCCAGACGTAGGTGGCACCCTGCGGGATCGGCATGCTCTGGTCCCGGTCGCTCGTGATTGTCGGCCCGCACCCGGCGGCCAGCACCATCAGGCCGGTCAAAGCCGCGCCGCGAATCGGGGTTCCTGACTTCAACGAAAGTGTCATGATCTTCTCCGCCTGCGAGGGTCAACGGAAATGCGACATCGGCGCGGCCAGTGGTGATGTCCGCCAATGGCCTAATGTAGTTGATCTGCTGCCTCCACCAAAGGTTGCCTGCCGGGACGGGGACGATCCCGGGGGTGATCCGGCACACAACCGGGCGCTAGCCTGTGCTACAATTCGGCCGTGCCCGACCTCCCGGATTCCCGACACGACAGCTATGCCGCGCTCCGGGTTCCCGGCTTCCGCCGGTTCATCGCCAGCCTCCTGGCCCAGACGCTCGGCAGCCAGATGCAGGCGGTGGTGGTGGGGTGGCAGGTCTACGCCCTCACCCACGACCCGCTCGCCCTGGGCCTGGTCGGGCTGGCCGAGGCGCTGCCCTTCCTGTCCACGGTGCTGTTCGCCGGTCACGCCGCCGATCGCGCCGACCGGAGGCGGATGGCCATCGTGGCGACGGCCGTCCTGCTGGGCTGCGCCCTGGCCCTGCTGGGCCTCACCCTCGGTGCCGGTCCGGATCGCACCAGGGTCGGCGCGATCTACGCGGTCATCTTCGTCAGCGGCCTGGCCCGGAGCTACCTCATCCCGGCCCGCACCGCGTTGGCGAACGACATCGTTCCGCGGGACGTCCTGCTCAACGCCGTGACCTGGCGCAGCTCGAGTTGGCAGCTGGCGGCAGTCATCGGGCCCGCCATCGGGGGCGGGCTCTATGCGCTCTCGGGCGCAGTCGCGGCCTACGCCGCGGTGGCACTGCTGCTCCTCGTCTCGGTCCTCCTGCTGGTCCGGGTGCCGGCCACCAAGGCTGTCTTCTCCACCAGCCAGGATCCCGTGTGGACCAGCCTGAGTGAAGGAGTCCGGTTCGTCCGCAGCCAGCCGATATTCCTCGGTGCCATCACGCTCGACCTGTTCGCGGTGCTCTTCGGTGGCGCCGAAGCGCTGCTCCCGATATTCGCGGCGGACATCCTGCGGGTCGGACCGGAAGGGCTGGGGATCCTGCGCGCCGCGCACGCGGCGGGCGCCGTGGCCATGTCTGTCTACCTCTCGCACCGTCGGCCGCTCGAGCGTCCCGGCCGGGCGCTGCTCTACGCCGTGGCGATCTTCGGCCTGTGCATGATCGGGTTCGGCCTCTCGACCAGCTTCCGGCTTTCAGTCCTCCTGCTCGTCATCGGGGGCATGGCCGACAACGTCAGCGTAGTGATCCGCTCCTCGCTGCTGCAGACCCTCACCCCGCCTCACCTGCTGGGCCGGGTCTCGGCGGTCAACTCGATCTTCATCGGCAGCTCGAACGAGCTCGGCGCCTTCGAGTCGGGCGCCGCGGCCAAGCTGCTGGGCACGGTGCCCTCGGTTGTCATCGGGGGCTCGATCACACTCCTGGTGGTCGCGGTGACCGCGCTGAAGTTTCCGGCGCTTCGCGGAGTGGGTAAACTCACGTAGTCATCGATTCATCCTTCCATCCGCCTTTGAAAGTGTTCCCGAACTTGCGCGACTGAGAGTCGCGCCTCGGCCATTCGCTGCTGCGCGGCTTTTGCACCGGGACCACCTTCGCGCCGTCCGCCAGTCCGCCCCTCTGCCCCTCTGCCCCTCCGACAGTTGACAATCCCACTCCCCAGTCGCAGGTTCATACCTAGCTACATATGCCTAGCCAGAAAGGTATCTGATGTCCCGGCCCCGCAATGACATTCTCCAGGGAACGCTCGCCCTCCTTGTCCTGAGGAGCCTCGCGGCCCAGGGACGGATGCACGGCTACGCGATCACCTCGCACATCCAGCGGGTCTCCGACGACCTGCTCCGGGTCGAGGAGGGGTCGCTCTACCCCGCCTTGCACCGGATGGAGCAGGCCGGCTGGGTCAAGGCGGAGTGGGGGATGACCGAGAAGAACCGCGAGGCGCGCTTCTACGGCCTCACCGCCGCCGGCCGCCGGCAGCTGGCACAGGAACAGGAGCAGTGGGCCCGCCTCACCAACGGCGTCGGCCGCGTGCTTCGCTATGCCTGATCACCACGGAGCCGGTGCATGAGCTGGATCGCGCGTCTTCGAAACCTCCTGGATTCCCCCCGCCACGGGCGGGAGCTGGACCGCGAGCTCGACTTCCACATCGCCGAGCGGGCCGATGCGCTCGCGGCCCAGGGCCTGGAGCGGGGGGAGGCCGAGCGCCAGGCGCGGATTCACTTCGGCCACCGTGAGGGCGTGAGGGAGGAGGCCCGTGACATGGGGATCATCTCCTGGCTGGAGACGTCGGCCAACGACCTGCGGTACGCCATGCGTGGCCTGAAGGCGAACCCCGGCTTCACCCTCACCGTCGTGTTCTCCCTGGCACTCGGCATCGGGGCCAACACCGCGATCTTCAGCCTGATCAACGCTGTGCTCCTGAAGTCGCTGCCGGTGGCCGAGCCGGGTCAACTGATGCAGCTGACGATGGGCAAGGACCACGGCGACGTCTTCACCAATCCGATCTGGGAAGCGGTGCGCCGGGAACAGCAGGTATTCTCCGGGGTGTTCGCCTATGGCAATGAGTCATTCAACCTGGCCGACGGCGGTGAGGCGCGCCGGGTGGATGGCAACTATGTCGGTGGCGAGTTCTTCGCGACCCTGGGCCTTGCTCCAGCGGCCGGCCGCCTGCTCTCCGGCGCCGACGACTACCGGGGCTGCCAGGCCATCGTGGTGCTCGGCCACGGCTTCTGGCAGCGCCAGTACGCCGGGGCGCAGGGTGCCATCGGGCAGACGCTGGCTCTCGACGGGCATCCCTTCCAGATCGTCGGCGTCGCCCCGCCGGGATTTTCCGGAGTCGAGGTGGGCCGAGCCGCTCAGCTCTATGTCCCGCTCTGCGCCGAGGCGGTGATCCAGGGGGCCAACAGCGAGCTCGACCGGAGGAGCACCTGGTGGCTTCAGCTGATCGGGCGCCCGGCGCCGGGCCTCTCGCCGGCCCAGCTCAATGCCCGCCTCGCCGCGCTGGCGCGAGGAGTGTTCACCTCCACCGTCCCCGCCGACTGGGACGACAAGAATCTCCAGTTCTACCTGTCGAGCAGCCTGGAGGCAGTCCCCGCCGCGACCGGACTTTCCGACCTGCGAATCACCTACCGGCCGGCGCTGATGATGCTCATGGCGGTAGTCGGAATCGTGCTGCTCATCGCCTGCGGCAACGTGGCCAACCTGCTGCTGGCGCGTGGGACGGTGCGCCAGCGGGAGATCGCCATGCGGATGGCGCTCGGCGCCAGCCGTGGGCGCCTGATCCGGCAGATGCTGACCGAGAGCCTGCTGCTTTCGCTGATCGGGGCCACGGCGGGCCTTCTCCTGGCTCTGTGGGGGAGCGCTCTCCTGGTCCGGCTGCTTTCGAGCGGAAGGGACGGGGTCTGGCTCGACCTCGCCCTCGACTACCGGTTGCTGGCGTTCACGCTCGGCGTGGCGGTGGCCACCGGGGTGCTCTTCGGCCTGGTGCCGGCGTGGCGCGGCACCCAGGTCGATCCGCAGACCGCCATCCGGGCACAGGGGCACGGGGTGATCCGGGGGGGGTCGGCCCGGTTCACCCTGGGCAAGGCGCTGGTCCTGGGTCAGGTCGCGCTGTCGCTCGTCCTGGTCCTCGGCGCGGCGCTGCTGCTCACCACCTTTCACACCCTGGCCACCCTCGATCCCGGCTTCAGGCGCGAAGGAATCCTCGCGGTGCGCATGGATCTTCGCTCGAGCGGTGAGTCGGATGTCGCCCGATTCGCCATCCAGCGCCAGATCCTCGAACGGCTGCGGCTGCTTCCCGGCGTCCGGTCCGCCGCTACGGCGGAGATCCTGCCCATCAGTGGCATGCGCTGGAATGGACTGATCAGTGTTCATGGCCAGGCGGGAACGGGTGACGACATGGAGCGCCTGAGCTGGTTCAACCGGGTGAGCGCCGGCTACTTCACGACCATGGGAATGCCGCTGATCACCGGGCGCGACTTCGGCCCCGGAGACGTGACCGGCTCGACCCCGGTCGCGATCGTCAGTGAGGCGATGGCGAAGAAGTACTTCCCTGGCACTCGATCCGGTCGGTCTCCAGTTCGTCACCGAATCGGGACATGGCCAGGCGACCTACCAGGTCGTCGGGGTCGCCCAGGATTCGAGATATCGCGACCTGCGGACGCCGCCCGAGCCGATCGTGTACCTCGCCGACCGCCAGGCCGATGAGCCTGCCCCATCGGTCACCTTCCTGCTGCAGAGCGACGGGCCGCCGGCCGACCTGCTGCCAGGCGTCCGGCGCACGGTGGGCGAGGTGAGCCCCCGCGTGTCGTTCACATCGCTGACGGTGAGCGATAACCTGGCTCGCTCCCTGGCTCGCGAGCGACTGCTGGCGACGCTGTCGGGCTTCTTCGGCGGATCTGGCGATCCTGCTGTCGCTGCTCGGCCTCTACGGCCTCATGATCCTACAACGTCGCGCGGCGGCGGAACGAGATCGGCATCCGGCTGGCGCTGGGTGCGGAGCGCGGGACGGTGGTGCGCCTCATCCTGGCGAGGTCGGGCGACTGGTGCTCATGGGAGTGCTGGTCGGGATTGCGGCCGCGCTCGCGCCGGCCGCCTGGTGACCGCATTCCTCTACGGAGTGACTCGGCGACCGATCCGGCCGTCATCGTCGCGACCACGGGCATGGTGATCCTGGTCGGCTTCGCGGCGGGGGCGTGCCGGCCTGGCGTGCGGCCCGGCTGGATCCGGTGGCGGCGCTGAGAGAGGAGTAGGAATAATGGGATTATGGGAATATGGGAGTATGGGATTATGGGATTGGGGGATTGGGGGATTGAAGGATTTGAACGATCTTCGATCCGCCTGCCCGCCCGCCCCTCTGCCCCTCTCGCCCGCTCCGCCCGTCCGCCCGCCCCTCTGCCCCTCCGCCCCTCTGCCCCTCTGCCCCCCTGCCCCCCTAGTTTCCAGCCATGCGCATCGCCCTCTTCTCCGACGTCTACTGGCCGATGGTCAGCGGGGTCGGCATCACCCTGACCACGACTGGCCGACGCACTCGAGGCGCGCGGGCACGCCGTCCGGGTCTACTCCGCCGCCTACCCGATGCCCGCCGAACGAGTCGACCGGCCCGAGGTGCATCGCTCGCCGCTGCGTCCCGATGCCGCTGTACCGGGACGTGCAGTGGGCCTTCCCGCGCCAGCGGGAGATCGAGAATGACCTGGCCGCCTTCGGCCCGGACCTGATCCACGTCGCAACCGAAGTCTCCATGGGCCTGTCGGGCGCCAAGGCGGCCCGGCGGCTCGGCGTGCCGATGGTGGCGTCGGCCCACACCGACTACCAGAAGTACGCCGAATGGTACGGGGTGCCGTGGGTGCTGGGGGCGGCCTGGCTCTACCTGCGCTGGTTCTACGGTCGTGCCGAGCGGGTCTTCTGTCCCTCGCGGGTCTACCAGGATTTCCTGCGCTCGAAGGGCATCGAGCGCACCGCCCTGTGGACCCGCGGTGTCGATCCCGCGCAGTTCCATCCCTCGTTCCGGAGCGAGGAGTTCCGCCGGCGACTGGGACGTCGGGCCCCGATGACCTGCTGGTGGCCTACGTCGGACGCGTGGCGCGGGAGAAGGACATCGGGCTCCTGCTCGACGTCTGGCCGGAGATCGCGGCCCGGCATCCGACGGGCGACGCTCGCGGTGGTCGGGCAGGGACCGCTCGAAGGCCTCGATCCGGCAGCGCCGCCTTCCGCGGGTCCATGTCACCGGGCTGCTGCAGGGGCGGGCGCTGTCCGAGGCCTACGCCTCGGCGGACGTCTACACCTTTCCCTCGCCGACCGAGACCTTCGGCAATTCGCTGCTCGAGGCGCTGGCGTCGGGAGTGCCGTCGATTGCGGCGGACACCGGCGGCGTGCTGGAATTCGCCCGCCACGGCGAGAACGCCTGGCTCACCCGCGCCGGCGATCGCGCCGCGCTCGATCGCGGGGCTGGACCGCCTGCTGGGTGACCCGGCCCTGCGGAAGCCGGCTCCGCGAAGGCGCGCTCCGCACCGCCGGTGAGCGGCGATGGGACCTGGTGTACGACCGGCTGGTGGCGGACTACGGAGAGGTGCTCGAAGGGTGCCCGGCGCCGGGCCGCCTGAAGTCGCCGGGCTACAGGGCGCGCAGGCCGATATAGGTCACGCCGCAATGGCGCCGCTCATCGGGATCGTCAGGACCCAGGCCCAGACGATCCGTCCCGCCACACCCCAGCGCACCGCCGACATCCGCTGGCTGGCCCCGACGCCCACGATGGCGCCGGTGATCGTGTGCGTGGTGCTGACCGGAATGCCGAGCTGGTGGCCATGAGCAGCGTGATGCCGCCGGCGGTCTCCGCGCAGAAACCGCCGAAGGGCCGGAGCTTGGTGATCCTGGTGCCCATCGTCTTCACGATCCGCCAGCCGCCCATCGCGGTGCCGAGGCTGATGGCGCTGTAGGCGGCCATCTCGACCCAGAGCGGGATGTGGTCGGCCGACGGGAGGTAGAGGTAGCCCATCCAGCCCGGCTGGCCGACGAACAGCGCCTGCGACGCGACCAGCAGGCCGACGATGATGCCCATCGTCTTCTGGGCGTCATTGGCGCCGTGGCCGAGGGAGTAGAGCGCCGCCGACAGGAGCTGCAGCCGGCGGAACAGCTTGTCCATCGGTCCGGGGGACTGGCGCCGGAGCAGCCACGACAGCCCAACGCTGAGGCCGAGGCCGAGCGTCATCCCGATCAGCGGCGAGAGGAAGATGAAGAGGATCGGCTTGACCCATCCGCTGAGCAGAAGCGCGCCGACGCCGGCCTTGGCGATGGCGGCGCCGCCCAGCCCGCCCATCAGGGCGTGGGACGAGGAGCTGGGAAGGCCCAGCCACCAGGTGATCAGGTTCCAGACGATCGGCGCCGATCAGTGCCGCCGAGGATCACGTTCGGATCCACGACGGCGGGATCGACCAGTCCCTTGCCGATCGTCTTGGCGACCGCGGTGCCCGACGACGAAGGCGGCGGCGAAGTTGAAGAACGCCGCCCAGATCACCGCCACACCGGGCGAGAGCACCCGGGTCGCGACCACCGTGGCGATCGAGTTGGCGCTGTCGTGAAATCCGTTGATGAAATCGAAGACCAGCGCGACCGCGATGATCAGGCAGGACGTAGGAGAGGCTGAACGTCATCGTCAGCTGTGCTTGATCGAGATCGACTCGAGCACGTTGGCGACGTCCTCGGCGTAGTCGAGCGTCTTCTCCAGGTTGTCGTAGATCTCCTTCCACTTGATCACGTCCAGCGGATCGGGCGCGCCCTCGAACAGCTTGCCCATGTGCTCGTGGTACAGCGAGTCGCCCTCCTCCTCCATCCGCTTGACCACGATACAGGCCTCGAAGACCTCTGCCGGCTGGTCGCCGCCCAGTGCCCGCACCGCCGATGAGCAGCTGCTCGTTGATCCGCTCGATCACCTCGGCCATCAGGATGATGCCGATCGGGGCCTCGCCGACCTTGAAGATCTGCGCCCGCCGGGCGTTGCCGTCGATCAGGTCGATCACATCGTCCAGGCGGCCGGCCAGCTCGTGGATGTCCTCGCGGTCGAGCGGCGTGATGAAGGTCCGGTCGAGCCGGGTCACCACCTCGTGGGTCAGCTGGTCGGCCTCGTGCTCCAGGCGCTTGATCTGGTCCACCAGGGGGCCCCGGCGGATCGGATCGGACTCCAGCATCTGCCTGAGAAGCCTGGCCGCCTCGACGGTCCGCTCGGCGACGCCGGTGAAGAGGTCGAAGAAGCGTTCGTCTCTCGGGAGCAGGCGCACGAGGAGCATCCTCCTGGTTCGAACTGGCGAGCTATGGCTGGGTGGAATGGGGGGCAAGATACCCCCCGTCCGCGAGGAGAGGAAGGAGGTCCGCGGGGCGCTCGAGCCAGAAATCGGGAGCCGCCGGGGCCAGCTCCGACCGGTCGAACGGACCCCAGAGCACCGCCCCGGTCGCTCACCCCGGCCGCCCGTCCCGGCGTGAAGGTCGTGAATGCTGTCCCCGACGAAGAGCGTCCCGGCGGGGTGCCTTCCAGCTGCGCCACGGCCTTGTCCACCGGCTCGCGGTCGGGCTTGGGGCGGGTGACGTCATCGGCGCACACCAGCACCTCGAAATACTCCGCCAGTGCCACCAGGCGAAGTCCCCGCAGCGTCCCCTCGCGATTCTTGCTGGTGACCACGCCCAGGCGGGCCCCCGTGGCCCGGACGCCGTCGAGCATCTCGACCACCCCGTCGTAGCGGGTCACCATCCGGTCGTGATTGGCCAGGTTGTAACTCGCGATAGGTGGCCACCAGCGCCTCGAGGAGCACGGGATCGTGGGCGTATTCGCGGAACTGGACCCGGAGCGGTGTCCCGACGCCCGTGAGCCAGTGCCGGTCGTCCCGGGCGGGGAGGTCGATGGGCGGCGAGGGTGTGGTGGTAGCTGTCGAGAATGAGGCGAATCGGAGTCGATCAGGGTGCCGTCGAGATCGAACAGCACGGTCGGGAAGCGCGGCATGGCCGCCAAACGTAGCGGGACGCGCTCAGGAACGGAAGACGATCAGGCCGGTCAGCCGGGGGAGGAGGGGAAACGGCTCTTCGCGATCGCGTGGCAGCAGGGCCAGCCGCTCGATCATCGCGCGCTCCGAGGCCAGGACGAGCTGCCCCGCCAGCATGGTCTCGCCGGCGGTATGGCCCCGCGACGCAAAGGCGAGTCCGCTCTTCGATCGCGGCGAGCGCGACCTGGTCCCGGCGCCGGCGGGCATGGCCAAGCAGCCGGTGAAGACGGCGAATCAGCGCGCGTCGCCTCCGGGAGTCGCGCGGGCCTGTCGCCAGCGGTCGCGACGCGCGCCCTCCAGGCGCTGGCGGATGCAGCGGGCCAGCTTCGCGATTGCCCGCGCCAGGGAGCCTGCGCACTGGGGCCTCTGCCAGGCGGAGCCAGCGCGGCCGCGGCGAGCAGTCGCTCGACCAGGTCGGGATCGGTGGATGGGGCGCCTTCCTCGGGAAGCCACACCACCTCGCCCGCCACCTTTGCCACCTCTCCCGGCAGTCGCCGCGACGAGTGCCACTCCGGCCAGCAGCCCCGGCCCCTCCGCGCCTGCCGGGACGGCGGCCACTCCCTCGACCGCATCGCCCGGACCAAGCCTGGCGGCCAGCTCGTCGCGCCAGCGCCAGAGCGACCGCGCCATCGGTACCGAGGCCGGCTCGGCCCGGCAGGGCGACCTTTCCGCGCCAGGTGCCAGGACTTTCGAAGTCGTCTCCTCGATTCCGGCGGGCGGATCGAAGCGAACGATCTCGACCGAGGTGTGGGGGGAGCCGCCGCGGAGCGCCCGGCCTTCGCGCTGGACCAGGCGCACCGGCGTCCACGGCAGGTCGTAGTGCACCACGCGCGCCGCCGACTGGAGGTCGAGTCCCTCGGCGCTCACGTCGGTCGAGAGCAGGAGGGCGGGAGGAGTGCCGGGCCCGATCCACCGGTGCGACGGCCCGAACCAGCTCAAGAACGACATCCCGGGGCAAGCCGCGCCGGGCCCAGGCCCGCGGCGTCGCCGGTGCACCAGGCGACGGGGGATGGCAGCCGTTCCCGGAGGTAGCGAACCGTTTCCCGCGCCGTGGTGAACACCAGCGTCGGGTGACGATCGGCCACGCGCGCCGCCAGCGAACGGGACTTGGCGTCGCCCGATTCCGACCAGCGCCGTGACCTCGGGGACCAGGGCCGCGATCCGCTCGATGTCCTCGAGCGGGAGGTCGCAGTCTGTGAACGCCTCCTCCAGGGGCGGCTCCACCATCGCCCAGAGCACCAGCTGCTCCTCGAGTCCGCCGGTGAACTGCCGCAGCGCCGAGCGGGAGAGCGAGTGTCCCTGGCTCGCCGCATCGCGGGCCTGCAGGAGGAGCGCCCGGTACCGTCCGAGGACGCCGAGCAGTGCCGCCGGGCTCGAGGCGGCGGCCTGCCAGACCACGCCCCGAAGCAGCGCGGCGACCGGCTGGTGCGCCGAATGTGCCAGTCCAGTCAATCGCCTCGATGATGGGCCGGGGCAGCTCCGGCGCCGTGATCCGGTGCTCTCGTCGTGACGGCCGAAAGCCGGCCGTGGGCGCGGCGGCGACGATCAGTTCACCGAGAGCGTGATGCCCATTGCCCTGGATGAGCAGTGTGCGGAGCGAGGGAAGGCCCGAAGCACGGAGGGCATCGTCCCTCACCGCGAGAAGCAGCTGGGCGGCGAGGTCATCGAGGCGGTTGACCACGGGCGTCGCACTGACCAGCAGCACCCTCCGACCCATGAGCCAGGGCGCCAGATGCCGGTAACGGCGGGCCGCGGCATTGCGGAACCGGTGACTCTCGTCCACCACCACCAGCGTGCGTTCCGGCGCCCGGCAACTGGCCGCGAGAGCAGCGTTCGTGGGAGTGAAGCTGGATCGGCACGCCAAGCCTGAGCGCGGTGCGCCGCCACTGATCGAGCAGGGCGGCGGGCACGATCGCCACCGTCTCGCGCGGTGCGAGTGCCGCTGCCACCGCGAGGGCCACGTACGTCTTGCCCGCGCCGACCGGATCGGCCAGCAGCCCGCCGCCATGCCGGTCCAGCGCCGCCAGGACCCGCCGGTAACTCTGCTGCTGCGACGGCAGCAGCCAGTCGGCCGGAGGCAGCCGCGCTCTCGGCGGCGGTCAGTGCCGCCACGATGGCGCGGGCGACGGCCGGAGCGGGTGCCGGCGCCGGCGGATCGAGCAGGCTCGCGAGCGGATCGGTCGAGCTCGCGCAGCGCCTCAGCCACGATGCGTGGTGGTGCCGGCCAGTCGGAGCAGCGCGTCGCGGGCATGGGGCGGCAGAGCCAGGTGGGCAGCGCAGAGCTCGTCGAGAGACTCCTGGACATCGGCGCCGTTCGAGCCCTGGCGGGCCAGCGCGATCGAGCGACGGATCCTCGAGGGCACTGATCACGAAGGGCAGCCCGCCGATGGTGCGGGCGTCGAACCGGGCGAATCCCCCGCGCGCCGCGGTGGCGCTCATCCGCGCCGCGGCCCGGCACCAGCTCGAGTTGAGCCAGGCCGCCAGGGCCAGCGCTTCCTCCTCGCCTTTGCAACCGAGGAGGTAACAGCTGTTCAGTGGCACGCGATCGCGTTCCCCCGGACCGGAGAGGGCCGCGGCTTCCAATCGCCGGGCCAGGTCGCTCCAGACGACCCGGTGGGGCGCGACCGCCCCGCTGGTCCGGAACAGGGTCCACTCCGGGCCGCCGGCGTAGTCGGTCCTGGATCGAAGCGTCGCGGAGTACCTCGCCAGGTAGGCCGCGGCCTGGGGCGGCAGCCGCTGGAGCGGGCGACCCTGGGCATCGTGGGTCCACAGCAGGCGAGTCGTGCCGGCCGTCCGGAAGGCGCGGATGTCCCGGCCGCGAACCGCCCGGCGCAACAGGGATGCCTCGATCGGTTCCTCGGGGTCGAGGAAGACTTCGTTGGCGCCCGTCTTCACCCCGAGCTGGATCGCGTACCGCTCCGCCAGCAACGGGTGGTCGGCGCGGAAGGCGACCAGGGCATCGCGTTCGACGCAGGGAACCAGGATCCAGGGCGCCCCACCGGTGAGCGCGCGATTGCGGCACCGAGGCCGGGTCGCCGGGCTCGAGCGTCGGGCGCACCGCGGCCCGGGCCGGAGGGCGGCCCCGTGAGATGACCAGCGCCATCGGATAGACCGCCGCATCGAACGCACCCGCCGCCTCCGCGGTCAGGTCAGCCGCGGCATGGATCGTGAACTCCTCCGCCAGTGCGCTGCGCGCGCGGTTGGCGTAGTCGGCGGTCGCCAGCTTGGCGGGAAGGAGGAGGCCGATGACTCCGCCGGGCGCCGCGAGCGTCGTTGCCCGCTCGAGAAAGGCGACGGCGAGATCGGGCTGGTGCCGAAAGCCGCGGCCGTCCACCGCCGGTGCGCCACCAGCGGTAGTTGCGGCCCAGCGTGGCGCGGAGTGCCGGCGCCAGCTGCTCGGCGCGCACCCAGGGAGGATTGCCCACCACCAGGTCGAATCCGCCGCGGGCCGCGAAGACATCGGCGAAGTGGGCCTCGTACTGGAACCAGGGCACCGTTCCTTCGCGCACGAGGTTGCGCCGCGTGGTGCGCACCGCGACCAGCCGGCGCCGAATGGAGGCCAGCTCCGCCCGCCCCTCGGCGGTGAGCCCCGCCGGTGTCCCGAACAGCGTCGGTGATCGGCGCCGCGGCGAGGCACGATTCCGCCGCCGCCTCCAGCCGCCGCTCCACGGCCTCGAGTCCCTCCCGGGCGGCGGCGACCTCGGCACGGCGGAGGGCCCGGGCCGCCTCGCGTTTGTCCCCTCCCGAGGCGGTGAACAGCCTGCGGCGGAGGTCGGCCACGAGGGCTCCCACCGCGGGGCCGGGCCGCAGAGCTTCACCAAGGACGGCCATGGGGCCGCGGAGTGAATCGCCCTGCCGGATCAGCGCGTCGAGATTGGGAAGCGGCAGCACCCGTCCGGGTTCGGACTCGGGGTCGTCCGCGATCACCGCGAGCCAGAGCCTCAGTTCGGTCAGCCGTACCGCCATCGGATCGAGATCGACGCCGAAGAGATTGCGCGACAGGATCCTGCGTTTCCGAGCGGTGAGGCATTCCCCCGGCCGTGCCTGCCATCGGCTCAACCGATCCAGGGCGCCGAGGAGAAACGCGCCCGAACCGACCGCCGGATCGAGCAGCGTCAGTTCGGCGAGCGCCGGCTGGAGCCCAGGGTCGGCCACGGCGAGGCGCCGGGCGGCCTCCGCATCGGTGATGCCAAGCCGGCGGGCCAGCCAGGCGGCGAACGAGGCATCGAGCAGATCGCCCACCAGCTGCGGCGGGCGTGTAGAAGGTCCCGCTGGCTCGGCGGCGGTCGGGCGCCATCACTCCCTCGAACACCCGGCCCAGCATGTCGGGCGCGATCGCCCCGGGGGCCATGCCCTCCTGCACGGTGAAGTGGAAGCGCTCGAACAGATTCGTCGAAGGCAGGTTGCCATGCCGAGTCGGGAAAGTCGGCCCGGTACCGGCGCTCCAGCGGGTGCGGCTCGAACAGGCCGCCGTTGAGGAAGGGAATCCGGCCAAACCTCGCGGCCCGGCCCCGCGACGACATCGGCCGGTTGAGCGTCCCGAAGAAGAGCGGCCGGAGGAGATGACGATGGAGCGAGCGGCGGCCGGGTGAGGCAGGCATCCACCTCCTGGCGCAGGAACTCCGGCCGGCCATCGAGCCATCCCTTGGCCTGCACGAAGTAGAGGAAGAGCACGCGGGTGAGCTGGATCAGAGCCAGCTGGCGCCGGTTGGCTGGCCGGGCCGACGGATCGCCTGCCGTGGCCATCTGTTCCAGGATGTCGCGAAATCGTTCAAAGAACCGCCGCCCGAGCCGCTTCGCCTCCCAGGTACTCGGCGGCCTCCGCGCAGGCGGTGGCCGCGTTGTGCGGAGCGAGCAGCCGGAGACGGCCGAGCGAGGCAAGGGCAGCCGCCGATGGTGACGCGGGGTGAACAAGGAGCGGGATGGCTTCCGGCGTGGTGGCCGCGATGGCCACGAGGCCGGCCGCCGGGTCAAGCCCGACGACGCCGGCGCAGCAGCCACGGTTGGCGAGACGCCGGGCCACGCGCCGGACGACGGGGCCGACATCCGGCGCTTCGAGGCCGTACCAGCGAAAGGCGCCCAGCCGGGCCACGACCGCTGCCCGGCTTATTCGGGCGGCCAGCGCCTCGTCCTCCAGCCACGCCGCGAGTGGCAGCGGATCCCACTCCGCATCCCTGGCCCACGGCGGCCAGCAGGGCGGGAACTTCCTCGAGGGCGCGCACCCTGGGGAGGGCGGTCTCCAGCGACATCGGTACTCCCGGTGGACGTCGCCCCACCGTAGTACCCGGTCCCGATTACCTTGGTACCGGAATACCGCCGTCCCTGTCAGCGATCACGCACCAACCACGAGGTTCCAACCAATGCGGTACCGTTCGCTCGCCATGCTGTCCCTGCTTGTCCCGACTTTCCTGGCCGCCCAGACCGCCCAGCCCACATTTCCGGACAGCGGCACCTTTGTCGTTCTCCACGGAGCGGACACCGTCGTGGTCGAGACCTTCTCCCGCTCCGACACCCAGGTGAACGGCATGTTGGTGCGCCGCGCCGACGCGAATGAACGGGAGCGATTCCAGGGCACGTTAATTCCCAACGGCACACTGCCGCTGGTCAACTTCTGGGCCTGGCGCGGCGATGACGCGCCGGACGTCCGGGCCCGCCAGATGGGACGGGTGATTTTCAAGGGCGACAGCGCGGCGGTGGACGAATTGAACTCCGCCGCCATGGGGACGCGCCTGTTCCAGACCGACAGCGGCGCGGTGCCGTACCTCAACCTGTCATTCGCCATGCTCGAACAGGCGACGCGGCGAGCCGTGATCATCGGCGGTGATACGACGACGGTCTACCTCTTCAGCCTCCACGGCGGCGAGACGGTCGCGGCAACGGTGACCCGGTTCGCCAGGGATTCAGTCACCCTGGCCGTGGGCAGCGTGACCTTCCGCCTCTGGGTCGACCCCTTGGGGCGGCTGCTGGGAGGGGGGATTCCGGAGCAGGATGTCCGGGTCGTCCGGCGCTAGTAATTCTGCATGATCATCGTCGCCAGGTCGTCCAGCGGCTGGTGGCGGTCGAGCACCTTGCCGGCGACGTCGAAGCGGATGTTCATCGTACAGAGCTCCTCGAGAGCCGTGCTCTCCTGCGTCCCGAGCGAGAGGACGAAGGGCTCGGGGCCGGCCTTGAGGGAAGCGAGGCGCTGCGCCAGCCAGTCAGGCTTGTCGGTCGCCTGCTCGAGGGCCTCGAGCATCGCGCGGGAAATGGTGAGCTTCATGCGGCTTCCTCAGGTGATGGTCTCGGCGGCCGCCAGGCGGCCCCGCGCGTCCTCCGCATAGGTGCGGCCCTTCCACTCCACACGCCGGTGCCCGCGCCACGTCGAACGCAGCACGATGTAGAGCGCCACCAGCGCGCCGGCAGGATAGCCCAGGGCGAAGGCCAGCGGAATCCGCATCCGCCTGGCGACCGCGCTCCAGAATAGCACCCCGAGCAGCGTGGCCGCGAGCCCGGGGGCCAGGAGGGCCGGTGCGATCAGCGGGGCTAGCGCGGCAATGACCGGCGGCGCCATCCAGAACAGCAGCGGCAGCGAAAGCAGCAGGGGCACCAGCGCCCGCAGCGCCGGCTGATCGGGGAACGACCTCCGGCCCCCCAGGTAGACGTTCTTGGACCAGCCCTCGATCATGGGGCGGAGGCCTTCATACATCCTGGTCTCCATCAGGTTCTCGGCAAAGGCGACCCAGACCCGGTGACCGCGGGTGAACGCCTCCTGCGCCAGTGCGAGATCCTCGGCCACCTCTCCCCGCACGGCGGCATGGGTCCCGATGGCCTCGTAGGCCGGGCGGCGGAAGAGAATGAACTGGCCGTTGGCCAGGACATCACGGGCACGGCGGGCACGGTTGATCCGTTCGGCGTGGAAGCGCAGGCCGAGCAGCACCAGGAACTGCGGCATGACCAGCCGTTCCCACCAGGTTACCGTGAGCTGCCGGGGCGCCAGCGACAGGAGCCCGGGCTCCTCGGCCTTGAGCGCGCCAATCACGTGGCCCAGCAGGGCAGGGTGGTGGCGGGTGTCGGCGTCGGTGAAGACCAGGATGTCGCCCCGGGCGGCGCGGTAGCCCTGCTCGCAGGCCCAGGGCTTCCCGTACCAGCCCTCGGGAAGTTCGATCCCGGCAAGGAGGCGGAGCCGGGGCGCCTGGGCCGGGCGGGCCCGTCGCTCCTCGTCGATCAGGCCCTGGACGATCGAGGCGGTCTGGTCGGTCGAGCGGTCATCGACCACGATCACCTCGAGCGCCGGATAGGTCGAGGCCAGGACCGAGCGGACTACGGTGGCAATGGCACCGGCCTCGTTGCGGGCCGGAATGATGACAGTGACCAGGCCATCTTGGGCAGGGGGATAGGCCGCGAGGTCGGGCGAGCGGCGGGACAGTGGCAGGGCCGCGAGCGGCGGCGCCAGCCAGGGCAGGGCGTACAGCAGGGAGTTCAATGCGGCTGGGTGAGCGTCGCGAGTTCCTGCTCCAGGATCTCGATCTGGCGCTCGACCTCGGCCAGGTCGAGGTTGGTGTCGGGGGCGGGGACGCCGTTCCGGGCGAAGATGGTGGCGACCAGCGCGTCGGTGTAGCTCACCACGGCCATCGCGGCGCCGCGATCGAGCTCGGCGTTGAGGCGGAGGACCATCGCCATCGCCTGCCGGTTACGCATCCGGGCCAGGACCGGAGCGAGATTCCGGATGAGAAGCTGGCGCAGGACCATGATCTCCTCGACCACCTCGCCCGAGGCCAGGCCCCGCGCTGCGGCCATCCGGCCGTAGTGTTCGAAGGTCCGGCGCCAGAGGTCCTTGACCTCGCGGCGCAGCGGGCCGACCGTCTGGTTCAGGACATCGATGATGAGGCGAAAGGTCCGCTCGACGGTGGGGCGGGGGATCGCGCCGGAGGCGACCATGCGGTCGCCGAGCCAGTCGGCCCATTCGGTCACGATCGAATCACTGATGACCGCCATCCGGCGGCCTGCCGCAACGAGTGACGGGTCCGAAGCGCGCATCTGCAGAACTCCCGGGCTGGACCGCGGCGCAATCTAACAGGAGAATCGGGATGGGGTCAAAGGAGCTGATTCGCCCGCCCCGGCTGGTGCCGGGGAGCCGCGTCGGCCTGATCGCGCCGGCGGGGCCGCTGCTCGAGCTGGACGACCTCGCGCGGGGCCAGGAACTGTGCCGCGCGCTCGACTACCAGCCGGTGCTTCTGCCCAGCGCCGGCGCCCGCCACGGCTACCTCGCCGGCAGCGATGAAGAGCGGCTGGCGGACCTGAACGCCGCTCTGGCTGATCCGTCGCTGGACGCGATCTGGTGCCTGCGCGGCGGCTACGGCATGACCCGGATCCTGGACGGCGTCGACTTCGATGCTCTGGCCGCCAGGCCCCGCCCGTTCATCGGCTACTCCGACATCACCGCCTTCCTCATTGCGGCGTGGCACCTTACCGGGATCGTCACCTTCCACGGGCCGATGGCCCGGTCGCCGCTCACCCAGTTCAGCCGCTCCCACCACCATCGGGTGCTGACCGTCTCGGCGCCGGGCGGCGCCCTGGGCCGTCTTCCGCCCCCGGCGGGAGTGCTGGTGCCCAGGCAGAACCGGATCGTGCCGCTCCGGCCGGGTCGGGCGGAAGGTCCGCTGGTCGGTGGCAACCTGACGCTGCTGCAGTGCCTGCTCGGGACCCGACACTTTCCCGACCTGGACGGCGCCATCCTCTTCCTCGAGGACGTGCACGAGGAGCTGTATCGAGTGGACCGGATGCTTGCCCACCTGCGGATGGCGGGGGCGCTGGACCGCCTGGCCGGGGTCGCGATCGGACAGTTCACCGAACTCGAGCGGCGCGGCGCCGACGGGGCGATGGGCTTCGACGAGGTACTGGCCACCTACTTCCTGCCGCTCGGCATACCGGTGGCCTACGGCTTCCCCATCGGCCACGTGGATGACCAGTGGACCATTCCCATCGGGGTCAGGGCGCGGCTCGACGCCGGCGCCGGACAGCTCGAGCTGCTCGAGGCCGCGGTGATTTGATGGCGACACCGACCCTGACCAAGCACACGCTGGAAGGCGCGCTGGGCCCGATCCTGGTGGACGTCCTGGGGGCGGGCCGCTCCTCGCCCAGGCCGGCGGTCGTGATCGTGCACGGCTTCAAGGGATTCAAGGACTGGGGGATGTTCCCCGTGCTGGCCGCGCGGCTGGCCCGCGCCGGATACAGCGCGGTCTCGTTCAACATGAGTGGCAGCGGTGTCGATGACCGTGGTGAGAGCGTCTTCCCCGATCGGTTCGGACACAACACCTTCAGCGCCGAGCTGGCCGACCTCGGCACCGTTCTGGCTGCGCTGTGTGCCGGACACCTCGGGGTCACGGTGCCGCCGGCCATCGGCCTGGTGGGCCACTCGCGGGGTGGTGGCATCGCGATCCTCCAGGCGGCGCGCGATCCACGAGTGCGGGCCCTGGCCACCTGGGCGGCGATCTCGCACGTGGACCGCTATCCGGGGCAGGATGCCGAGTGGCGGGCCCGGGGCCATCTCATGATCGAGAACTCACGGACCAAACAGCAGCTCCCGCTCTACACCGACCTCCTGGATGACATCGTGCGGAACCGGGGTGGCTCCCTCGATATCCGGGCGGCAGCCGCGGGGATCGCCGTGCCCTGGCTGATCGTGCATGGCACCGCCGATCCGACGGTCCCCGCCGCGGAGGCGGAGGCGCTGGCCCGGGCGAGCGGCCGAGCCACGACGGAACTTCTGCTGATCGAGAACGCGGGCCACACCTTCGGGGCTGCTCATCCGCTGCAGACCGAGAGCTCCCGAGCTGAGCAGGGTCATCGAGCGGACGGTCGGGTGGATGGGCACGCTGGCGACCTGATCCCGCCCCGCTGCGGGAGACTTGACCTGAACGGCTCATTCGCGCGAAACTACTGCCATGCCGATCTACGAGTACCACTGCCTGGGCTGCGGCGCCGAGTTCGAGCTGCTGGTCCGCAGCGACACCGAAATCCTCTGTCCCTCGTGCGAGAGCGCGAAGGTCACTCGCCAGCTCTCGGCGCCGGCCCGCTCCGGCCGCCAGGGAGCCGCCGAAGGTCCCGACTTCAGCCGACTGGGCCCGCCCGGCGGGGGTGGCTGCCACGGAGGGTCCTGCGGCTGCCACTGAGTCCGCTCGAGCGCCGGCTCAGGCGGCGCTTCTCCGAGTTCGGTGCCGACGGCGGTGACAGCGAGCGGGTGACCGCCGCGGTCGCCGCCGTGCTCGTTCCGGGACCCGACAGCATCCTCCTCATCCGCCGCGCCGAGCGCCCCGGCGATCCCTGGTCGGGGCAGATGGCCCTGCCCGGCGGGCGCCGCGATCCCGCTGACGCCGATCCGATGGTGACGGCGATCCGGGAGACCGCCGAGGAGGTCGGCGCCCTGCTCCAGGAATCCCAGTGCCTGGGCGCGCTCCCCGATGTGGCCCCCGGCACGCCGATACCCGGGCCCGTGGTGGTCCGGCCTTACCTCTTTGTCCTGCCGGAGCGGCCGATTCTCACCCCCAACCTCGAAGTCGCCGAAGCCGGCTGGGTCCGCCTCGACGTGCTCAAGGACCCCACCATCGCGCGGCCCTATTCACTCGAGCTCCGGGGCCAGCGCCGGACCTTCCCGGCCTATCACCTGGGGAACGACGTGGTCTGGGGGATGACCGAGCGGATTCTGAGCTCCCTCCTTCCCCTCCTGCCCTGACCCACGGCGCATCCCCTCGGGGCGGAGCTTGCGGGGATGGCAATTTAGGCTTGGCTAATTTAAGCTTTAGCTCATGCACGCCCCGCCCCAGCACCCGGAACTCCTGACCCGGTCGGTCGAGGACTACCTCAAGGCGATCTACCACCTGTCCGATCGCGGGCGTTTCGCCACCACGAGCGAGATCGCCCAGCGGCTGGGGCTGTCCGCGCCTTCGGTGACGGGCATGGTCAAGCGACTCTCGGAGCAGGGGCTGCTGACCCACGAGCCGTACCGTGGCGCGCTCCTCACCGCTGAAGGGCGGCGGATCGCGCTCCGGATGCTGCGGCGCCATCGGTTGATCGAGTCCTACCTGGTGGGCTTCCTGGGCTATCGCTGGGACCACGTGCACGACGAAGCCGAGCGGCTGGAGCACGCGGTGTCGGACGAGCTGGTGGAAAAGATGGCGGCGGCCCTGGGGCATCCCGCCGTCGACCCCCACGGCGATCCGATCCCCTCCGCCGACGGGACGATCGAGAGGGCCCACTATACCCCGCTGACCCAGTTTTCCGCCGGCGAGACGGCCGAACTGCGGCAGGTCACGACCAGCGACGCCGAGCGCCTTCGCTACCTGGCCAGCCTCGGCCTGACCCCGGGGACACTGCTGACGGTCGAGAAGGTGGCGCCATTCGGCGGGCCGATCACGCTCCGGGCCGGGAAGCGCCACCGGGTCCTGGGGGCCGAGCTGGCGGGGCTCCTGCTCTGCGCCCGCCCCGGGGAGGCACGATGAACGCCGCCTCGACACCTCCAGTCGAGGAGCTGAGCGGCTGGCGGTTCCCGCGCCGGAACCGGAGTCTCCCGGAATCGTGGCACAGCGTCATCGTGCCCGCCCGGGGGACTGGCCTGCGCCGGGTTCTGGCGTTTGCGGGGCCGGGATACATGGTGGCGGTGGGCTACATGGACCCGGGGAACTGGGCCACGGATCTGGCGGGGGGGTCGCGGTTCGGGTACACCCTGCTGTCGGTGGTGCTGTTCTCCAACCTGATGGCCATCCTGCTTCAATCGCTGGCCCTCAAGCTCGGTATCGTGACCGGACGCGATCTCGCCCAGGCCTGCCGCGACCACTACTCCCGCCGGGTGAGCTTCGCCCTCTGGGTCGGGTGCGAGATCGCCATCGCCGCCTGTGACCTGGCCGAGGTGATCGGCTCGGCGATCGCCCTGAATCTCCTGTTCGGCATCCCCCTGCTCTGGGGCGTCTGTCTCACCGCGCTGGACGTGCTGCTGATCCTGGCGCTGCAGCATCGCGGCATCCGCTGGCTCGAGGCGTTCATCATCGCGCTGATCGTGACGATCGGTGTCTGCTTCGCGGTGGAGCTGGTGATGGCCCGGCCGGCGATCGCGGCCATGGTCGGGGGGCTCGTGCCACGGGCCGAGATCGTGTCGAATCCCGCCATGCTGTACATCGCGATCGGCATCCTCGGCGCCACCGTGATGCCGCACAACCTCTACCTGCATTCGGCCCTCGTGCAGACCCGGGCGGTGGGCGATGATCCCGAGAGCAAGCGCGAGGCGGTCCGCTACGCCACCATCGATTCGACCGCGGCGCTGTTGTTCGCCTTCTTCATCAATGGCGCCATCCTGGTCCTCGCCGCGGCGACCTTCCACACGACCGGACATCACGACGTGGCCGATATCGGCGACGCCTACCGGCTGCTCACCCCCCTGCTCGGCACGACGATCGCGAGCGTGCTCTTCGCGGTCGCCCTCCTCGCCTCGGGGCAGAACTCGACCATCACGGGCACCGTGGCCGGGCAGATCGTGATGGAGGGTTTCCTCGACATCCGGCTGCCGCCGTGGCTCCGGCGCCTGATCACCCGGCTGGTGGCGATCGTTCCGGCGGTGATCGTGACGGCGCTCTACGGCGAGAAGGGGACCGGGGCGCTGATCATCCTGAGCCAGGTGGTCCTGAGCCTGCAGCTGTCGTTCGCGGTGGTCCCGCTGGTGCTCTTCACCGGGCAGCGGTCCAAGATGGGCGAGTTCGCCAACAGCCGGCCCCTGAGCCTGCTCTCCTGGGTGACGGCGGCGGTCATCATCGCGCTCAATGGGTGGCTGTTGATCGGGATGGCGCGTTCATGGCTGGCCTGACTTGATTGGCCGCAGATGAACGCAGACAACGCAGAAGTTCATTGGCATTCCAAAGAACGCCACTGAAAATCAGCCGCAGGGCCTTCTGCGTTTCTCTGCGTTCATCTGCGGCAAGAGTTCTTTGACTGAATCAGCTTGAGGGCTCAGCTTCTCCGGCCTGAATCGCGATGAGCAGCTCGCGGAGCCGCCGGTCGCGCTCCATCTGGGCCTCGGGAGTCGCGGCGCCGTAGGCCTTCTCGACCGCGTGGACCAGGCGACGCTGCTCTTCCGGCGAGAGCTGCTGCCAGGTGGCGAGCACCGACCACCCGTCCTCGGCGCCGGTGACCGCCCGCGACATTATCGGATCGACCTCGAGGCCCGGTCCATTGAGCAACAGGCTCCGGAAGATCCCGCCACTCGCGAAACTCAGCCCGAGGCCGTGGGCCAGGGCGCGGTCCACGTCCTCCACGTCGAGCACATCCTCCAGCACGAGCTGAATGCACTCGCGGAACACCGCCGCATGAATCCGGCCGGCGGCGTCTCCGGGAAATTCCTTCTTGAGCACGACGGCGGTCCGGCCCAGGAGTCCGAGCCAGAATCGCACGTCCTCGATGCAGGTGGGATCGGTGGCCGGGCCGGGGACCACCTCGACCGTGGGCAGCAGCTCGACGGGGATCAGGGGGTGAATGGCGAGCATCCGTTCCGGCCGCCGGAGCCGGGCCGCGAGAATGCTGGCGTGGTGCCGGCTCGAACTGCTGGTGAGGGTGGCCGCCCGGCGGCAAACCTGTTCTACCTGCTCGAGCAGCCGCTGCTTGGGAGCGAGTTCGTCGCCGGCGGCCTCGATGATCCAGTCCGCGTCGGTGACCGCCTGGAGCAGGCTCCGCCCGAGCCGCAGGGATTCGAGGCCGCGACTGGCGAGGTCGGGGTGCGCCCTGCCGAGGTCCACGAGGCCGCGGACCCGCCCGGGCAGCGCGTCGAACCCCTCCGCCAGCCGGCTGGAATCAGGGTCGTACAGCGCCACCGACCACCCGGCGCCGACCGTGAGCGTGGCCCATCCGCTGCCGACCGCTCCCCCACCGATGACGGCCACCCGCGGCTGCTCGAATCGTGTCATTGAGGCTCCTGGGAGGTCGTTCTGCCCGTCGGGGCTCGCATACGATAATATTCCTTCGACTTCGCGGCCATACAGGGCCCCCACGGCCGACTTCTTCCGAGAGACCAGTCATGCGGCACCCGTTTCGTTGTCCCCCAGCCCCACGGCAGCTCTGCCTCGCTCTGCTGGCGGGCATCGCCTTGTCACCCGCCGTGTCTCATGCCCAGTCGATCGGCGCCTACAATCCGCCCCAATCGTGGCCCGAGCGGCCTCGTCGATTCGACCTCATCCACCAGCGGATCGCGATCTCGGTGGACTGGTCGCACCTGTCGATCGCAGGCCAGCTCCAGACCACGGTGGTGGCGACGACGGCCACCGACACGGTGCGGCTCGACGCCGACCACCTGACGATCACCTCGGCCACCGACCTCAAGGGCCGGAAGCTCAAGTACGTGGCCGACACAACGCATGTCACCGTCCGCCTTCCGAAGCGGCTTGCCCCGGGCGACACGATCGCGATTCAACCTGTCGTACACCGGCGTGCCGGAGCGGGGCCTCTACTTCGTGCCGCGGAGCCACGTGGTCTGGACCCAGGGCGAGGCGATCGAGACCCGGAGCTGGGTGCCGACCTACGACTTCCCCAACGACAAGGCGACCTGGGAATTCCTGGTCACCGCCGACTCCGGGATGTCGGTCCTCTCCAACGGAAACCTGGCCGGCGGTGACGCCCGGCGCCCGGCGGGAGAGGCCGCGTCTGGGACTGGGTCCAGGACCAGCCGGCGTCGACCTACCTCTACTCGGTGGTGATCGGACCGTTCACCGTCCTGCACGACCAGTGGCGCGGCCGGCCGGTGGACTACTGGGTGGCGCCCGATACCGTACCGGCCGGTTGGCGCGCCTTCGGCGAGACGCCCTCCATGATCGAGATCTACTCCCAGGTGCTGGGCGTCAACTATCCCTGGCCCAAGTACAGCCAGGCGATCATTCCCGACTTCACCTACGGCGGCATGGAAAACGTCTCGGCCACGACCCAGACCGACCTGATCCTGCACGGCGCCGAGGGGGAGCCCGAAGACAACGGCCGGGGCCTCGACGCCCACGAACTGGCGCACCAGTGGTTCGGCGACCTCACCACGACCGCCACCTGGTCGCACGCCTGGCTCAACGAGGGGCTGACCACCTACATGGAGTCGGTGCAGAACGAGAAGAGCCGCGGCTGGAGCGCCGGCCAGCGCTCGTGGTACGGCCAGCAGCAGGATGCGATGGCGGCCGACCTCAACCAGGAGCGCCCGCTGGTCTGGGGCGACACCGCCGCCGACCCGATCCAGCTCTTCTTCAGCGGCCACATCTATCCCAAGGGCGCTCAGGTGGCCCACCAGCTGCGCCGCCTGCTGGGCGACTCCCTCTTCTGGGCGGGGATGCGCCGCTTCCTGACGGACAACGCCTACAAGCCGGTCCGCACCGAGGACTTCGCGATCGCCTTCGAGCGGACGGCCAACATGGACCTCGACTGGTTCTTCGACCAGTGGTGCTACGGCATCGGGTACCCGAAGGTCAAGGTCACCCGCCAGTGGGATCCCGCCTCGAAGACGCTGGCGGTGACCGTCACCGAAACCCAGACCATCGACTCGACCCATCCGTTCTTCCGCTTTCCGGCCACGATCCGGCTGATCACCGCCGACTCCGTGGTGCGGCGGGAGATCATGGTGACCAGGCAGACAGGAGACCTTCACGCTCTCCCTGCCGCAGGCGCCGCTCTCCTTCCGGTTCGATGAAGGGGGCTGGCTCCTGGGGTCACGGTCACCACCGACCAGACGCCGGCCGAGCTGGCGGACGATGGCGATGCACGACCTCGAATACGGGGCCCGCAACTGGGCGCTCCACGCGCTGGACAGCAGCGCCGATCCGGCGGCCGACAGCGCCCGCCGCTTCATCGTGCTGAACGAGCGCGAGGCCTCGCTCCGCCAGGTGGCGCTGGCCCAGCTGGCGCGGCGCCACGACTCCGGCCGACCTGCCGCTGATCCGCGCCACGCTGCGTGACCCCGCCAGCGGCGTGCGGGGCGGCGCCATCGAGGCCTGGGCCGGCGCTCGACTCGGCGGCGGCGCGGCCCGCGGCGCGCGCAGCTGCTCGAGCACGACCCGAATACCTCCGTCCAGGGCCGGGCGATCGCGGTGCTCGATCCGGCCGATCCGGAAATCCGCGACCTGCTGCTGGCCCGGACCACGCCCGGGTGGCCGCTCGACCTGCGGCAGTCCGCGGCCTACCAGATCCGGAACCAGCCCGACCCCCGCGTGGTCGAGGCGCTGATCGCGATGACCGATCCCTCGGAGCCCAGGAACCTCCGCCAGGCTGGCCTGATCTGGCTGTCGCGGCGCGAGGACAAGGCGCCCGCCATCGCAACGGCGACGAAGTACCTCACCGATCCCGATCCGCTCTTCGCGGTCAGCGCGGTGCAGACGCTGGCGAAGGTCGGCGGCGACGCCGGCAAGGCGACGCTGCAGCAGCGCCTGCCCGCCGAGCACCGGGTGACCGTCGCCGACGCGATCCGGCGGGCGCTGGCCGGCCACTGAACACCCGGCGGGGCGTGGGGCGCCCCATGCGACGCTGGAGCCATTCTCTTCTCATGGCGCTCCTGCTTCCCGCCGCGGCGGCGGGGCAGGGGCCCGCACCCGTTGCCATCGCGGTGGAACGCCGGCTCGCCGATGAGCTCGGGCTTCACCCCGGCGATACCCTGCGGCTCGGCGCCTCGGCCGACTCGGTTACCACGCTGGCCGTCGTCGCGGCCATCTACGAGCCCGCCCCCGATCCCGCCGCCGTGACCCGCGGCGAGCGGGGGATCCGGCTTCACCTGCCCGATCTCGAGCGACTGCTCGGCGCGCGGGACCGGGTGGACCGGATCGCGGTGGCGCTGGCCCCCGGTGCCGCGCCCGACAGCGCGGCGCAGGGCATCAACCGGGTCGCCTTCGGCTACCGCGCCGCGCCTTCGGCGGCGATCGCCTCGCAGTCCTCGCAGACCTTCCGCGTGGTGAGCCGGTTCCACCAGGCCATCGCCCTGATCTCGGTCGTGGCCAGCGCCATCTTTCTCCTCTGCATCATGCTGCTCAAGGTCGAGGAGAGGCGGCTCGACGCGGCGGTGATGCGGTTCGTGGGGATCCGGCGTCGCACCATCTTCACGGCTCTCCTGCTGGAGGCCTGCCTGGTCGCCGCCGCGGGCTCTGCCATGGGGCTGGGGCTGGCCGCCCTGGCTGGTGCCGCGACCAACGCCTGGTACCAGCGGTTCTTCGACACTCGCGCTGATCTTCTCGCTCATCACCCCGGACATCGTGCTCTTCTCGATCGCCCTGTCGCTGGCGCTGGGGCTCGGCGCGGGTGCCCTCGCCTCCTGGCGCCTGGTCCGGACCCGGCCGATGGTGCTCTGGAGGCGCGGATGATCACCGGATTGGGCTTCCGCAACCTCCTCAGGCGTCCCCAGAGGACTCTCCTCACCCTGGTGGGAATCGCCGTCACCTCGGCGATGCTGCTCGACATGGTGCTGCTGGGCGGCGGCATCGAGAAGAGCTTCGAGCAGCTCCTGTTGAGCCGCGGCTACGAGATCCGCGTCTCCCCCAAGGGAACGCTGCCCTTCGATACCGAAGGCGGAATTTCCGGGGGCGCCGAGCTGGTCCGCAGCCTTCGCGCGGAACCGGGCGTCGCGGCCGTGGCACCGCTGCTGGGAAGCTCGATCCACGTCCGCACCGGCATCGGGGCCCGCGCCGTGACCGGCTACGGCATCGACCCGGTCGAGCAGTCGATGTACCAGCTCGAGCGGGGCGCCGACCTGGCGCGGGATGATTCGGCGGGCATGCTGCTCTCGGCACCGGCGGCGGTGGCGCTCGGGGCGGGCCCTGGCGACACGCTCACCCTGGTCGGCGGCCTCGACCCCCAGCTCGCGACCAGCCAGGTCGAACGCCGCCTGGTCGTGCGCGGTGTCGCACGGTGGCTGTACGACTATCGCGACCAGCCGTCGGTCGGGATGCTGGTGCCGATGCTGCAGGACCTCACGCGCCAGCGCCAGGCCGACCGGCTCTCTGCGCTTTCGCTCCGGCTGGTACCCGGCACCGATCCCGTCGCCATCGCGACGCGGCTCAGGACCGAGTATCCGACCCTCGAGATCAACAACGTGGCCGATCTGGTGCGGCAGTTCCGTGCCCGGCTGGTCTACTTCCAGCAGCTCTCCTACATCCTCGGCACGATCAGCCTCGGCGTCACCCTGCTCCTGGTGGGGACCCTGCTCGCGATCACGGTCAACGAGCGGCTGGCGGAGATCGCGACGCTCCGCGCCATCGGCGTGTCCCGCGCGACAATCGTCCTGGGCGTCATCGCCGAGGGCACGGCACTGACGGTGGTGGGAGGCGCACTGGGCACGGCGCTGGGCCTCGTCACCGCGCGCTACCTCGACCGGATCCTGACCTCCTTTCCGGGCCTCCCCGCCGCGATCTCCTTCTTCGTGCCCCGGGCGGAAAACCTGGCAGTCGCCGCGCTGGTGCTGGCGGCGGCCGGCTGCCTGGCGGGCATCCCGCCGGCGTGGCGCGCCGCCGCCGCCCCGATCGCGACCACGCTCAAGGCGGAGAGCACGTGAGCCTGCTCGTCGTGCGGGACCTGGCCCGGGACTACCCGATGGGCGGCGAGACGGTTCACGCCCTCCGCGGCGTCTCCCTGAGCGTTGAGGCCGGCGAGTATGTCGCCATCGCGGGCCCATCGGGCTGCGGCAAGTCCACCCTGCTCCAGTTGGCCGGAGGGCTTGACGCCCCGACCTCGGGTTCGGTCGAGGTGATGGGCACCCGGCTCGACACCCTCTCTGATCGCGACCTGACCCGGCTCCGGCTCACCCGGCTCGGCTTCGTCTTCCAGCGCTTCCACCTGCTGCCGGTGCTGACCGCGGCGGAAAACATCGAGCTGCCGATGGCCGAAGCGGGAATGTCCCGCGCCGCGCGGCGGGCCCGCGCGGCGGAGCTGCTGGGCTATGTCGGCCTGGCGCACCGCGCCGGCCATCGAGCCACCGAGCTCTCCGGAGGCGAGATGCAGCGGGTCGCCGTCGCGCGGGCCCTGGCGAACCGGCCGGCGCTGGTGCTGGCGGACGAGCCGACCGGCGAGCTGGATGCCGCCACCGGCCGCGAGATCCTGACCCTGTTCCGCCGGCTGAACCAGGACGGGATGACCCTGCTGGTCGTGACCCACGACGAACGGCTGGCGGCGGAGGCGGGGAGGGTGGTGCAGATGCTGGATGGAAGGATTGGAGGATTGAAGGATTGAAGGATCGGGGGATTGAGAAGTATGGGATTGTGGGAATATGGGAGTATGGGATTAGTGCACTTGGTGAGATAGCGATCCATGCTGCTGACGCTCGCGTTTCGACATCTTGTGGTCCGGCCCGGGCCGGGCGCTGGTGCTCCTGCTGGGCTACGCCCTCGGCGTTGGTGTCATGATCGTGCTGCTCTCGGTGGGCGAGGCGATGCTCGATCAATCGCGCGACGTCTCGCTGGTCGGGGGCGGCGAGGTGACGGTCCTGCCCGAGGGGATCGACATCGAGGCGATGCGGACCGGTGGACTGGCCGGAATGTTCTTCTCGATCGACCGGGCCCGGTTTCTCACCCGGCAGCTCATCGGCGGCCCCCGCTGGCGCGGCACCGTGCGGACGGTCTCGCCGGTCATGGAGCGCAAGCTGCTCTACGTCGAGCGCGGCGGGCGCCTGGTCGCGGTGCGCGCCGGGGCCGAGATACCCAGCCGGGCGGCGGCGATGGGGGTGGCCCTCGCTCTCCGCGCCGGGCAATGGCAGGACACCCCCGCCGATTCCGCCTACGTCGCTCCCACGCCCGACCAGCTCTACCACGAGCTCGATCATTTCCATCGCAATCCCACCGGCGACGCGACCTGGGCGGAGTGGCAGTACTTCAATCTCGAAGCCGGCCCCGGTGACTGGTGGTATCTCACCTTTCTGCTCGCCGGCGACGTGCCCGACGGCCGGTGGGGTGGGCAGGTGCTGGTGACCCACCACTCTCCGAATGGCCGCGTGGTCCGCTATCGGGCCGACGTGCCCGCGTCACGAATCGAATTCGATACAGCGCGTGCCGATCTCACCATCGGGGCTGGAAGTGTTCGCCAGGCCGATGGCCGCTACACCATTCACATCTCCGACCTCTCCGACCTCTCCGACTTCTCCGTCCTCTCTATCGACCTGGAGACTCACCCCCGCACCCAACCGCTACTTCCCGGCGGTCCTGCTCCGCGAGGACGCCCTGCTGTCCGGCTACGTGGTCCCCGCTCTCTCCGCGACGGCCACCGGTCGCATCTGTGCCGGGAACCGGTGCCAGGCCATTCGCGGCAATCCTGTCTATCACGATCACAACTGGGGAGTCTGGCGCGAGGTGTCGTGGGACTGGGGCAGCGGCCGAGGGGCGACCTTCAACCTGCTCTATGGAGGTGTCCATCCGGCCGACAGTGCAGGGACGGGAGGGAAGAGCTCGCTGTTTGTGGCCCTGGTGGACTCGCTGGGGGTGCGGCAGGTGTTCCGGACTCCGCGGATTCTCTATTCCGGGTCGCGCGCGGTGCCCGGGGCGGCAGGGCTTCGTGCGCCAGCCGCCTTCGAGTTCGTTGCGGTCAGAGAGGGCGATACCGTCCGGGTGGTGGCGGATGTGGACGACGTGCAGGCCACTCGGCGGCAGGTGGGGACGGGAGCGACGTGGTTTCTGCAGATGCGGGGCCGGTTCCGGCTCCGGGGCAGGGTGGCTGGTGCGATGGCGGCCGATTCGGGGACGGGTTTCTTCGAGACCTATCTGCCGGGGTAGCCCGGCACCTGCTTCACCTCGAGGATCTGGCGGGTGTGGCGCTGGCAGTGCGCTGCCGCGAAGAGGATCCACTGCTTGCCGTCCAGGAGGCCCAGGGCGGGGTGAGGCATCGCGACGCCGCGGAGATCGAGCTCGGTGGTCGTAAGCCACTCGATGATCGCAGCCCGCGCGGTGGTGAATGCGTCCGAGGCCTGAAGGGGATCACTGAAGCGCCCCGTGGGCTGAACGGATTCGGGCGCCGGGCGGCGGGTCGAGCGATCGAACATCGCGTTGGTGACCAGGACGTCCCTGGCCTTCTGGGCGGCCCGCTGCCCCTCCGCAAGTGGATGCTGGGCCAGCTTGCCGGTCAGCACCCTGAGGATCGAGCTCTCGACCAGGGCAATATGTTCCGCTGTCTCACCGATCGTCCAGCGATCCGGTGCCGGACGGAACAGCCAGGCCTCCGGCGACAGCCCCGCCAGGCTCGAGGTGAATTCGTAGCCGGTCTGCCGCAATTCGTTGGTCAGGATTCCGTGGGTCTGGGTGCTCTCGCGCATCCCGTCTTCCTTCGCATCAGAGTCCGATCCGGGCGGTGAGCGCGGCGGTGTAAAACCGGTAGGCACCGGTGGTCGAGCTGGCCGCGCTGTTGGTCAGGCCGCCGGACAGCGCAATCTCGTCCACCAGTCTGAACTGGCGGGCGATCCTGCCCTCGAGGTGCCACTCCCCCTGCAGCGACGAGCCCGTGTCGATCTGCTGGACCCCCAGCCCGCCGCTCACCCGCGCTTCCCAGCGTCCCTGGAACTGCCGGGTCCAGCTGCCCCGCCCCTCCAGGTACCAGTAGAAGCTCGGGGAGAAATATCCCACACCAGCCGACCGATAGCCAAGGATCCGCCCCGCGACTCCCGCGGCGAACCCCTTGGAGAGCTGCTTCATGGCCACCGCGATGGCGGAGAGCCGGCGGTTGCCGTCCGAGATCGAAGTGAGCCCCGCACCGGCTCCCAGCGAGATTCCGCGCTTCAGGGTGAAATCGCCGTCGGTATCGAGGGAAAGGAGCGCCAGCCGCTCCCGCATCAGGAAGGCGGTCCCCTCGAACGGCTCCCAGCCCAGCCCGACCCCGACCCGCACCGCGGGGCTGAACCTGCGGCTGCCGGAGATCCTCCCGGTGGCGATCGTGTAGCTGCCGGTATCGGAGGGAGAGATGAAGTCGAGCCCCATCGCTGCGCTGACCTGCGTTTCGGCCTGGGCCCAGGTGGCGCCGGCGGAAATCGCAGTGCGTACGCCGGACTGGGTGGGATCGCTGGCCTCGAGGAGGCCGGCGGTGACGAACCCGGTCAGCTGCTCGGTCAGGAGCCCCCTGACGGTCGCGATCTGCCACCAGTTGGTGTTCTCGTCGGAGTCGAGACTCCACCCCAGGGCCAGGTCGAGTGCGGGGCGGAGAGCAGCCTGCGCCGTCAGCCGGATTTTCCGCGCGGTCACGTTGTCGGGGTGCTGCGCGAGGACCAGGTCGGCCTGGGTGCGCGCCGAAACCGGTCGCCCCTCCCAGAGCCAGGTCTGTGCCAGGCCGACCCGTGCCTCGACGTTGTCAGGGTCCCGGTCGAGCACCGCCTGGTAGCGGGCAATCGCCGTGTCGTATTGTCCGCGCCAGGCCGAGACCTGGGCCTGGGCTGTGCGGGCCGCCCCATCCTCGGGGTCGGCCTCGACCAGGGTTCCGTACGCCGAATCGGCTTCGGCCAGCCGGTTGTCCCAGGCCAGGGTCTGGGCTCGGCCCATCCCCGCGTCGTGATTGTCGGGATGCTGCGCCAGGACGGAGTCATAGAGCGCAAGCGCGGCATCGTACCGGCCGGCCCAGGCGAGCACCTGCGCCTCCTCGACGGCGAACGCCGGCTCGGAGGGATCGGCGGCCCGCGCGCGGCGGATCATTACCAGCGCAGAATCGAGGTTGCCGTCCCACGACAGGAGGATGCCGATCCGGTAGTTGGCCCGGGCGCTCGCGGGGTTCTCGGCCAGGGTCTGCTCGTAGGCGATACGCGCGGTGTGGAAGTCGCCCGCGGCCCAGGCGGAGTCGCCGAGGAGGATCTGGGCGTGGAGCGGGAGGGTGAAGAGCACGGTGAAGAGGACGGAGAGGACGGAGAGGTCGTAGAAGTCGGAACATGCGCGCTTCTCCGACCTCTCCGACTTCCGACCGTCAGGGAGCCCTTTAGGGTCCGACCTCTCCGACTTTTCGACCTCGAGACTCAAGGGGAAGACCATAATTGTCGGAGCGAATCGTACACCGGCTTGAGGCGCTGGTGCCAGCGCGGTGTGGTCCAGGTTGGCCACCGCCAGGTCGAGAACTCATCTGCCTGCCAGCGGCCGTCGCTGCTCAAGTCCGGAAGGGCGGTCACCGGCTTCCCGTCTCCCTTTCGCCAGGTGTAGATCCCGACCCGCACTCCGTCGGAGCGGGCAGTGCCGATCTGGGGCCCGGCAGCCTTCTCGAAGAGCAGGGTGCCGGTCGAGGGGTCGCTCACGTTGATCAGGTTCCAGGGGAGCCGGAGCTCGAGCAGGCCAGCCGCGGCATCATAGTACCAGTCGGCCAGCGTGGTCTCCGCCTCGGTGCCGAAGCGCAGGATGCCGCGGTCGTAGCCGGTGGCGGGGATGAACCGCCCGTCGCGGGTAAACCGCGACCGGTTGGTGATCACGAACAGCGAATCGAGCTTGCCATCGTCCCGGGGGGTGATCGTGATCGGCCGCCGGGCGAAGCGGCCGAAATCGTCGCCGTCCACGATGGCGGATCGGCCGATGTAGGGGTTGTAGTCGGGGGTGATCCGGAGGCCGGCCCTCTCGACAGATTCAAACTGGGCAAGGAACTCGAATCCGATGGCCGACTCAATGCCGCCGGGTAGCCGTCGTTGCCCCAATGCCGGCTCATAGCTGTCCAGGGCGAGACCCACGCCGAGCGAGTCCCATGGGAAGGGCCGTCCGCCGAGGCCAGGGAACTCGATCGCCAGGTAGAGGTAGGACTCGTCGCTGCCGATGCGGAGCTGGGACGGCTGGCCGTTGGTGGCGTCGCGGCCCGGTCCCAGCGCCTCGAGTGCCCGCCACCGGCCGGGGTCACCGCCGAGCACGGGAGTCGCCTCTTCAGGGCCCGCGAGCATGGCCAGGATGCCGTAGTTCTGCTCGGCGTCCATCATGTTGTGCCACTGCCGGGTGTCTTCCAGCGGAATCTCGTAGTCGATCACCACCCAGTTCTTCTTGAACCATTCGTCCAGCCAGGCGAAGAGCATCCCACCGGCCAGTCCGGCGTCATGGATCTCGCGCGTGAGGCGGGCGTCGATCGCCGCCATGGCGACTTCATCGTGGCCGCCGTGGGTCCACCCCTGCGGCTGCAGGTGAGCCACCCCGCGACTCGAGGGCACACCGTACTCCGCGATGATCAGCGGCAGCCCCTGGTGGTGAGCCTGGAGCGCCCGCAGGTAGCCGAAGTAGTTCGACCGTCCCTCGGGGCCGCGCGCGGTGTCGTAGCCGGGGTCATACAGCAGGAAGTCCGGGTAGTAGGGGTAGGCGTGGAACGAGGCGAACCATCCCGCCGGGTTGGCGGCGGTGGGATGCACCAGCATCGCGTCGAGGCCGATGGCGTCGTTGTCGTACTCCAGCGTCTCCCGCCCCGCCGGCCGGCCGACCTTGCTGCGCCATGCCGACTCCTCTTGCCCCGTGCTCTCTGTGGGATGCGTCAGCGGGTCGAGGGTGGGCCAGTTGGTGTAGGCGATGGGCCGGATCGCATTCCACCGGTCCACCTCGTAGCCCAGGAGGTAGTCGCACTGGGTGGCCATCCAGACGTCCATCGCCGGGGCACGACCGGTGGCCAGGAACCGGCCGGCATATGTCGAAGACCCCGGGTGCTTCGCGTCGAACGCCTTGACCGCGAAGGGTTCCCACTCCCGGCCCAGGATGTAGGCCAAGGTCCAGCGCGACACGTCGGCATCATAGCGCCCGCTTGCATGTCCCGGGCGGGACGGCAGGTCGGCCTGGCCGTGCAACAGGTCGACCACGTGGCGCATCTCAGTGCGAAACTGGGCCTTCCATGTGGAGTCGTCGAAGTCATCGGCCGGCGGCAGCTCGGTCCAGGCCCCATGCACCAGCCAGAGCGGCGTGCGCGGATGGCCGAGGTTCCAGCCCCGGAGTGCGCGGTAGAACGCCGGCGGCAGGATGGTGTAGACGCGGAGGGTGTTGGCGTGCATCGCGGCCAGCGTGTCCAGCCAGCCGGCGTAGGTCGAGGAATCCGGGGGAAACTCGGAGGGGAACCTGCCCGGGAGCGCCACGCCGAGGTTGACTCCCCGGATGTAGAACCGGCGCCAGCCCTGAACGCTGGGGACCTCGAAGTGCTCACCGATGGTACGCGCCGCCACCTGGAGCTTTCCGGGACGGGCCTTAGGTGGAGTTCGGACGCGGTCCCAGTCGGGCTCGAGCTGATCGAGCAGGCGGCGCACGTCGGCGTTCTTCGGATCAAGAGCGATGGCCCGGCGGCTCGCGCTCAGGGCGGTGGCGGTGTCTCCCCGGCGGTTGGCGGTGAAGGCCAGTCCCGACCAGGCGTCGCCGCTGGCGGAATCGGCCCGGGTCACGGAACGGAAGATCGAGTCGGCTGCCGCGAGCCTGCCCTGGCGCAGGGCGACATAGCCCATCCCGTTCAGGGCGTCGAGGTCCCGGGGGCAGAGCCGGACCGCCTCGGCGAAGCTGCGGCCGGCGCCCGCCACCGAGTCCTGGCGGAACAACCGCCACCCGGTGGCGGTTGCGGTGGCGGCGGAAGGGGAGCAGGGGGCCTGTCCGGCTGCGGGTGGCGCCAGGACGGAAAGGAAAGCCCCGAGGAGCAGGCGCCGTTGTACCTTTCGGAGCATGGCTGGATCATCGTCCGATCGTCGTGGACGGACAAGCCGGGACTTCTTTTTCCCGCTTCGCGGACTGCGCCCGCTTCGCGGGACTACGGAGAGGATGATTCGATGGTGGCGAGCATGACGGTGGAGGCGACGCGGGCCCTGGGGCGGGAACTGATCGACACCTTCGGCAAGGGCTGGCAGAGGGGCAACGTCGACACGATGCTGTCGGTCTTCGCCGACCAGGCTGTCTTCTTCGAAACGCCGTTCGCCGCACCGCTCACGGGCACCGAGCAGATCAAGGGATACTGGGGCGACGTCCCGGCCCACCAGGCCGAGGTGACCTTCACCAGCGGCGAGATCTACGGCGCCGGCCCCTGGTTTTCCACTGAGTTCAAGGTGACCTACCGCCGCCGCCGGACCGGGGAGTGGGTCGAGGCCCGGGGCGCGCTGTTCTGCGAGACCGACGGTGAGAAGGTGACGGAGATGAGGATGTACTGGCAGAGAAAGTGAGCAGGGAGAAGTGGAGCAAGGAGCGGTGGATCGGGTAAGGACTGCTCCCCGCTCCCCGCTCCCTCACCTACGCCATCCGCTGCTTCCGGGCGTAGTTCAGCCCCCACTCCATGCATTTCCGCGCTCCGCATTCCGACCCGCATCGCTTCGTTGACGGCGTCCTCCTCTTCCATCCCCAGGTCGATCATCAGGTAGGGAATCAGCGCCCCGCCCACCCGGTTGCCGCTGGCGCAGTGGAAGAAGACCGGCCGCTCGCCGGCGTCGCGCAGGGTCTGCCGGACCCGGTCCAGCAGACCGTCGTTGAGCCGGCCGGCGACGGTGGGGATGTTGACGTACTCCATCCCCAGCTGGCGGACCAGGGCGGGCTCGTCGAAGGGCCGGGGCTCCATCGGGTCTCGGGTGTCGAGCACGATGGCGCACCCCGCCGCCTTGAGGGCCTCGAGATGCGCCGCCGTCGGCTGGCCCCCGGTGACCAACGTGGGGAGGACCTGGCAGGCGTTGACGACGCCGGAGATGGCCTGGAAGGGAGTGGGCATGGATTGAAGGATTGAAGGATTGATGGATCGTCGGATTGAATGAAATGCCGGGTTGCCAATCCCACAATCCTTCAATCCCAAGATCCTTCAATCCGTCGATTATCTTCTCCCCATGCTCTGGTACATCGCCGTCGGCAGCGCCATCGGGGGAGTAAGCCGCTACCTCTTCGGCGGCCTGATCCAGCGCCTCGACCGGCGGGCCCTTTCCACTCGGCACGCTGGTCATCAACGTGACCGGCTCGCTCCTGATCGGGTTCGTGCTCCGCTACTCGCTCGACAGCGGTGCCGTGAGCCCGGAGGTGCGGGCCTTCCTCACCATCGGGTTCTGCGGCGGCTACACCACCTTCTCCACCTTCAGCTGGGAGACGGTCGCCCTGATCGAAGATGGCGACTGGCGCCGGGCGTCGCTCTACGTAGCCGCCAGCGTGCTGCTCTCCCTCCTCGGCACCATCGCGGGGCTGGCGCTGGCCCGCGAAGTCCTTCACCTCCGCCACGGGGGGTAACGGCCATGCACGGCCTGACCGGCGAGCGGATCCTGATGCGGATCCACCTGGGCGAGCGCGACCGCTTCGAGGGCCGCCCGCTCTACGAGGCGATCGTCGAGTACCTGCGGACGCACCACTGCGCCGGCGCCACCGTCACCCGCGCCATCATGGGCTTCGGCGCCACCGCCCGGCTCCACACCGACAAGGTGCTCCGGCTCTCCGTCGACCTCCCGATCATCGTGGAGTGCGTGGACACCGAGGAGAAGATCAACGAGGTGCTGCCGGCGCTGGACAACATGATCGGCGGGGGGCTGGTGACCCTGGAAAAAGTGAAGGTGCTTGTCTACCGCGGGGAGAAGGGAGCGGGGAGCGGGGAGCGGTAGATGCATTTCCTGCTCCCTGCTCCCTTCTCCCTGCTCCCCTCTCTCCCGCGCCGCTAGATTCCCCCTCCCATGCTCCGCCTCGCCATCGTCCAGTTCCGCCCCGACAAGGGCGACTACGCCGGCAACCTGGCCCGGCTGGGCGCGGTGCTGCGCGAGGTGGCCGGCTGGCCGAGCCGCCGGAACTCCTCCTCCTCCCCGAGGCGGCGCTCACCGGCTACTTCCTCGAGGGCGGGGTCCGCGAGCTGGCGCGCACCGCCGAGCAGATGTTCGACGACCTGGCCCGGGTCGCATCGCGAGGCCGGCGCCCCGCCGCTCGACATCGCCCTCGGCTTCTACGAGGTCTGGCGCAACCGGCTCTACAACTCCGCCCTCTACGCCTCGCTCGGCGGCAGCGACGCCGGAATCCGCCACGTCCACCGCAAGGTCTTCCTGCCGACCTACGGCGTCTTCGACGAGGAGCGCTTCGTCGAGCCGGGCGCGCAGCATCCAGGCCTTCGACACGCGGTGGGGCCGGGCCGCGATCCTGATCTGCGAGGACGCCTGGCACTCGCTGATGCCGACCCTGGCCGCGCTCGACGGCGCCCAGGTGATCCTGGTCCCCAGCGCCACCCCGGCCCGCGGGCTCACGCCCAAGCCGGGGACGGAGTCGCGGCCCGCCAACCTCGACCGCTGGGATCGCCTGGCCCAGGGGATCGGCGAGGAGCACGGCGTCTTCGTGGCCGTGGCCCACCTGGTCGGCTTCGAGGGAGGCAAGGGCTTCGTCGGCGGCTCGATCGTCACCGGGCCGCGGGGCGACATCATCGCCCAGGGCCCGCTCTTCGAGGCGGCGGTCGTCGAGGCGACGCTCGACTTCGAGGAGATCACCCGGGCCCGGGCGGATCAGCCGCTGCTGGGTGACCTGGAGCTGCGGTTGCCGCATCTGCTGGAGGCCTGGAGGGGCGGCGGGGCAGCCCGAAGGGCTGCCTGACGGTCCGGGTCGAGGCGCAGCGGACCGATGACGGGCGCGTCGCACCGCCCTCCCGCCCGCCCGCCGTCCCGCCCCAGCCGCCCGTCCGCCGCCGGCGATCCCCTCGCCATCGACCCCGAGCTCACCCGCCGCTGGCTGGTGGAGTTCATCCGCGACGAGGTCCAGCGCCGGCGCGGGTTCGACAAGGCGGTGATCGGGCTCTCGGGCGGCGTGGACAGCGCGCTGGTGGCCTTCCTCGCCGCCGAGGCGCTCGGGGCCGGAGAACGTCACGGCGGTGCGGATGCCGTACCGGACCTCGAGCCCGGAGAGCCTGGCGCACGCCCAGCTGGTGATCGACAAGCTCGGCGTCCAGAGCCGCACGGTGGACATCAGCGCCGGCGTCGACGGGCTGGTGGCGGCGATCGGCGGCGACACCGACCCGGCGCGCCGCGGCAACATCATGGCGCGGATGCGGATGATCACGCTGTTCGATCTCTCCGCCGAGCTCCGCGCCCTGCCGCTCGGCACCGGCAACAAGACCGAGCGGCTGTTCGGCTACTTCACCTGGCACGCCGACGACACCCCGCCGGTCAACCCGATCGGCGACCTGTTCAAGACCCAGGTCTGGGCCCTGGCCCGGCACCTCGGGGTGCCGGACGTCATCGTCACCAAGCCGGCCACGCGCCGACCTGATCAAGGGCCAGACCGACGAGGGCGACTTCGGCATCTCCTATCCGCAAGGCCGACGGCATCCTGCACTGGCTCCTGCTGGGCTACTCGACCGAGGCGATCCAGTCGCGCGGGCTACACCGCCGAAGAGGTCGCGCTGGTCCGCACCCGGCTGGAGTCGACCCACTGGAAGCGGCGGCTGCCGACCGTGGCGATGCTGAGCCAGACGGCGATCGGGGAGTACTACCTGAGGCCGGTGGACTATTAGGGAGCGGGGAGCGGGGAGCAGGGAGCAGTGACGCTCAGGATGGCTGCTGCATGTGGCGGATGAGTCCGAGAATCAGGCGCTGGGCACTGCGGCAGTGGGCGCGCAATGGCTCCAACTCTGGTTCGGGTGTTGCCCGGAGATTGTGGAGCATGTCCAGCAGTTCTCCGGTTTCAATCGCGGATCCGTAGGCGATTGCCAGGTGCCTGCGAAATGACGCAGTGTTGCCCAGTGCGTATCCCTCGGCGATGTTCAGTTGAATCGAGAGCGAGGAACGGAGTAGTTGATCGAAGATCGCGCGAAGCGGAGGACGCCAGGAAGTCTGGGCAAGGCGGACAACGCCGTGACTGAGTTCACGCGATTCGCGCCACGCGAGAAGGGTCGTATGACTTCGCATCAGTCGAGGTTATAGCCGACGGCATACCGTCGGTAACCGGAATCCTGCGGACCAGGCCAGAATTTCGCACACTGCTCCCTGCTCCCCGCTCCCTGCTCCCCCTGAGACGAAGAACCAGCATGCCACCCGAATCCCATCCCATGTCTTTCCCGCGCGCGGAACTCACCACCCTCGTCATGCCCCACATGCAGAACGTGCTGGGCGACCTGTTCGGCGGACACCTCATGTCGCTGGTGGACCAGGCGGCCGCGGTGGCGGCGATCCGTCACGCCGGTGGTGCCGCGGTGACCGCGAGCATCGACCGGATCGATTTCCGCGAGCGGATTCCCGTCGGCGCGCTGGTGACCTGTACCGCCACGGTGGACTACGTCGGCAACTCCTCGATGGACGTGACCGTGGAGGTGTACGCGGAGGACGTGCCGACCGGCAAGCGGCGGCACACCCACACCGCGCACGTGGTCTTCGTCGCGATCGACCAGCAGGGGAAGCCGCGGCGGGTGCCGCGCCTGGTGCCGGAAACGCCGGAGGAGCACGAACGCTACGAGCGGGCCCGGCGTGCACCGCGAGAGCCTCAGGCGGAAGTGAACCCGCCTTCAAGGGTCACCCTCGTGCTGAGCGGAGGCGGCGCCAAGGCCTCCGCCGACCTCGGTGCCGCCCGGGCCCTGGCCGAGGCGGGACTGGCCCCGACCCGCTACGTGGGGACCTCGATGGGGGCCGTGATGGGGGCGCTGCTCGCCGCGGGCTCTGACGCCGGCCGAGGCCCAGGCCCGGCTGGAAAGCGGCGGCGGCGCCTCGATCGGGCGCCCGGCGCTCGGGCTCACTCCTGCGCGGCGTCTTCGCCCGGTCGGTGCTGCGGGGCGACCAGGTGCTCGAGTTTCTCGAGCACCTGCTGCCGGTCAGGAGCTTCAGCGACCTCAAGGCGCCGCTCACCGTGACCACGGTGGATCTCGACTCGGGTGCCCTGCTCCTCATGGGCGATGGCGGCCTGGACCTGCCGCTGGTCACTGCGCTCGCCGCGTCGTGCGCCCTGCCGATCTACTTCCCGCCGGTCGAGATCAACGGCCGGCGCTACGGCGATGGCGGCCTGCGCGCGGTGCTGCCGCTCGAGGTAGCCGCGGCCTGGCCCACCGACCTGGTGGTGGCGGTCGACACCGGCTCGGGCTACGACGAGGCCGCGGCCCCCGGGCCCAGGGCGCCGGCGCTCCTGGCGGCGCACGACGACGCGACCCGGATCCTGATGGCCGAGCAGACCCGGTCGGCGCTGGCGATCTGGCGCGCGACGCCGGGCCGTCCGCGGCTGGTGTACGTCCGGCCGCCGGTCGAGCGCGGCGCCACCTTTCGCGCCGACCAGATCCGCCGCTACGCCGAGGCGGGGTACGTCGCGGCCCGCGCGGCGCTGGCCTTGACCTGACCCGGCGTCCCGCCAGATTTGCCGTTCACTTCTTCTCCCCGGGATTAGCGATGCGTGCAGCAGAAGCGATGGTCGCCTCGGTTCATGTCGCCGTGGCGGGTGCGACCGCCAGCGAGGTGGCCATCATGTTCCGCAACCGCGACATCTCGGTGGTGCCGGTGGTCGATGATCACCGCACCCGGCACTTCCTCGGTCTGCTGAGCGATCGCGATCTGGTCACCCGCTGCATCGCCGCGGGCCGGGATCCGATGTCCACCCGGGCCGACGAGATCATGCGCACCGAGGCCTGCGTCGGTCACCGCCGACCAGGAGCTCGACGGCTTCGAGCTCCACATGGACCTGGATCACAGCGAGTCGCACCTCCGCCCCACCATCACGGTGGTGGATGCCGATCACCGGGTGATCGGCTTCATCAGCCACCCCGAGCTGGTTCCCGGGCTCAAGATCATCTGGACCTCGGTTGCCTGACGTCCGGCTGTTCACCATCGCCGAGGCGGAACGGGCCCTCCCCCTGGTCCGCCGCATCCTGCTCGATCTCCAGGCCGAATATCCCCTCTGGCGGGCCGCGGTGGCGGAGTATGAACTCATCGCCGGCGCCGCCCGGGCCGACTGGGGCGAGACGCCGCCGCTGCTGGCCGCGCGCGAGGCGGTGACGACCAGCGCCGAGACGGATCAACGGCTGGCTCGTCGAACTCGATCAGGTGGGCTGCGTCTTCAAGGGATTCGAGCCGCCGCTGGTGGACTTCTACGCCCTGCGCGAGGATCGCCCCGTCTTCCTCTGCTGGCACCTGGGGGAGGAGCGGATCACCCACTGGCACGAGATCGACGCCGGCTATGCGGGCCGGCAGCCGATCGAGCCCGAACTTCTCGCCTCACGCGGTCACTGACCATGGCACTCTGGTTCTTCATTCACTACATGGGCACCGCACTCTGGCTGGGCGGTGGACTGGCGGGGATGCTGATCGGGATCCGCGGGCGGCACGAGTCGGTGCCGGCCCAGGGCGCGGTGGTCCGGCTGCAGGGCGCCTTGCACCGCCTGGTCATCTCGCCGGGAGCGGGACTGACGTTGCTCTCGGGCATCTTCCTCACCATGCAGACGATGGCGCTGGGCAACGCCGCCCCCACCGGCTGGCTCATGGTCATGCAGCTGGGCGGCGGGGTGGGGGCGCTGCTGACCCTCTTCGTGGGGCTGCCCACCGCCGCCCGCCTGGCCCGCTGCGAGGCCGAGGGGCCGACCGCTCCGCTCTTCAACCAGCTCCGCCGCCGCCAGGCCCAGGTCGGCACCCTGTCGGGGACACTGGGGTGGATTGCCCTGGTTGCCGGGGCAGCAATGAGAGCCGGCTGAACACCGAGGTGAACGGGGAACGGGGAAGTGCCGGTGCTGGGTGAGCGGTAAGCGGTGAGCGGGCCCCACCGGTAGGGACCGAGGACCTGACCGGCATCACCATTCTCAAGCATGGGGCCCGCTCCCCGCTCACCGCGACCGCAGGGAGTCCTTTAGGGCTTACGCTGTTGCAGTTTCCGTCTGGTGGCTCCCGCTTGCCGCGACCGAAGGGAGTCCTTTAGGGCTCACCGCTTACGCTGTTGCAGTTCCCGCTGGTTCCGGCCTGCTGTCTTACCGTTCCCCGGCCCTTACGGTACATTCGCCATGCTGGCTTTCCCCACGGCGGCCAAGGCATGGGCAACGCAGCACCGATGGAGCTCGGTGTACTCTTGCACGCGCCTGACTCGCCAGTTCGCGAGGCGGCGTGGGAGCAGTTCATTGCGGGGCATACACGGCTGCTGCTCGGCGTGGCCCGCTCCTTCGGCGGCGGGCACGACGAGGCGATGGAGCGGTATAGCTACATCCTCGAGAAGCTCCGCGAAGGCGACTTCCACCGTCTGCGCGCGTTCCAGGCCGATGGGCGGGCGCGATTCTCCACCTGGCTCACCGTCGCCTCCCGGCGGCTCTGTCTCGATCATCATCGCACCCGATACGGCCGCAACCGTCCCGATCGGGACCCGGAGGAAGCGGAGCCTCTTCGCGTCATCCGCCGCCGCCTTGCCGACTCGCTCTCCACCGAGGTCGACACCGATCGGCTGCCGGATGCCGGAGCGCTCCCCGCCGACCAGGCGGCCATCCGGTCCGAGCGCGACGAGGGCCTGAGGGAGGCCCTCGAGTCGCTTCCCCCGCGCGACCGGCTGCTGCTCACGCTGCGGTTCGAAGACGACCTTTCGGCTGCCCGGATCGGCAGCATTCTCGGATTCCCCACTCCTTTTCACGTGTATCGCCGGCTGAACGCCGTGCTCGGGCAACTCCGTGCGGCCCTCCAGTCGCACGGGATCGAGGGCGCCGATGGCTGAAGACGCGCGCAAACCGCTCCCGCCATGCCGTGTAATCCCTGCAGGCCGGACAAGCACTCCTCTGCGAGGATTCTGGTGACTCAGACGACTGCAGGCGGGGAGGGGCACATGAACGAATTCGAGATGGCCGCCTATCTCGACCGCCGACTCAGCGCCACCGATCGAGACCGTGTCGAGGGACACCTCGCCGGCTGCGCGGACTGCCGGGAGGAGCTGCTGCAGGTCCGGAGCCTTCTGCGCCGGGCGGCGCGTCCCCGGCGGCTCATTGTCGGTGCGAGCCTGCTCGCCGCCGCCGCGACCCTGGTCCTCATCGTGCGACCCACCGGCATTGATCCGGTGCGCGGCGGGGGCGCTCCATCAACCCTCACGGCATACGGCCCGACCGGAGATGCGGCGCTGTCCTCGCTCCGCTTCGTGTGGGGCGCTGCCCCCGGCGCGGCGACCTACCGCCTGACCGTCTCGGGCGGGGATGGCGTGCCGGTATGGTCGGCAAGCGTCGCCGACACGGTCATGGCGCTGCCTGATTCGGTCACGCTCCAGGCCGATCGCCGCTACGTCTGGATTGCCGACGCCCTGCTCGGCGATGGCTCGACCCGCTCGACCGGACTGCACGAGTTCCGACCGGTGCAATGAGCCGGCCCGGCCGGGCCCTGGCGCCCGGTATCCTCCTGCTGGCCACCCTCGCCTCCGCCTGCGGGCGCGAGCGCACCTCCTCCGCCGGTGAGCCGGCCCGTTCGGAGTCGGGCTCACCCGCCTTCCCCACCGATCCGACCGCGCTCGCCTCGAGGCTCGGCGTCGCACCCGATTCGCTCCGCGCTGCCGGGGAGGAACGCTACTCCCGTGGAGCCTACGACAGCGCCAGGGCGATCTTCGAGGTCGAGGTATCGCGCGCCCACGCCGCCGGGGACCTCGCCGCGGAGGGCCGAGCCGGCACCTGGCTCGGAAACGCGGCGTGGCGCCTGGGCGACTACCCTGCCGCGCGCCGGGAGGGTGAGATGGCGCTGGCGCTGAAGCGGCGGGCGGGGCTCGACGCCGAGTTGTCACTGTCGTTCAATGCGCTGGGACTCGTCGCCTGGGACGAGGGAAGATTCCGCGACGCGCTCCTGCTATTCGATTCCGCCGCCGCCTCGGCCCGACGCCACGGCGACGTGAAGGGCATTGCGCGCGCCGCGGGCAACGTCGGCCTCGTCGAGTACGCCCTCGGCCACTACGACGCCGCCCGGCGCGGATTCACGGCGCAGCTGGAGAAGGCGCGCGCGATCGGTGAGGAGCGCTACCAGGGCAATGCGCTGGCGAATCTCGCCATGATGGAGATCGGCCTTGGCAATCCCGCTGCCGCACTCCCGCTGCTGGCCGAGGCCCGGCGCCACTATGCCGCGATCGAGTACACCACCGGCGAGGCCAATGCCGTCGGCCAGCTCGCCACCGCCTGGAGCGGGCTGGGCGACCTTCAGCACGCCCTGGCAGCCGCGGACTCTGGCCTCGCCCTGGCCCGGGGGCTGGGGACGCCGCAGGAGGTGGCCGCGACGCTCGAAGTGCTTGCGGACCTGCATGCTCAGGCGGGCAATCTGCGCTTGGCACTCGCCCGTCTGCGCGAGGCCGACAGCCTCGATGCCCTGCTCGGTCTTGCCGTGGAGCGTGGCACGAATCTCCGCCGGTCCGCGGCGATTCTGCTCGAACTCGGGGAGGCCGCGCCCGCCGCCGCCCGGGCGGAGGAGGCGCTGGCCGCCCACCGCGGGGTGGAAGCGCGCACGGAGGTGGTCTACGACCGCCTCCAGCTGGCGCTCGCCGCCGCGGCGAGCGGTGTCCGCCCGCGTGCCGAGGCGGAAACCGATACCGCGCTGGCCGAGGCGGCCCGCATCGCGAACCCCGCCGTGGTGCGGGATGCGGCGATGGTGGCCGCGCAGCTCGCGCTCGACGCCGGCCATCCGGGCGAAGCGCTTGGCCACCTGTCCCAGGCGGCCTCCTCGGCCGCTGATTGGCGCCTCGCCGACCTCCGTGCCGGGGCGCTTCTCGCCCTGGGCCGTCTCGATGAAGCGCGCCAGGCGGGAGAGCAGTCAGTCGCGGCACTTGAACGCGAGCGGGCGTCGCTCGGAGTGGGTCCGCTCCGCTCGGGGTATCTCGCCAGCCGCGCCGGGCCGTTCTCGCGGCTGGTGGCCATCGATCTTGCCCGCGGTGACACCGCCGCGGCGTTTGCCGTCGCCGCCTCCCTGCCGGGCCGAAGCCTCGGCGAACGGCTCGGTGGCATGGGCGACTCGAGCGGTTCGGTCGCTGCCGTCGCCGAGGGCGAGCGACTCCTGCTCCGCGCCGCGGCCCTGGAGCAGACCCTGGACACGCTGAGCGAGCGTCCCGGGGTGGACGCGCAGCGGATCAGTCTCGGGCAGGCCCTGACCGCCGCGCGCGCCGGGTACGAGGAGCAGCTTGCCGCACGGACCACCGCTCCCGGCGACCGGCTGCTCGGTCTCGCCCCCATGAGTCTCGCAGAGGCCCAGTCGCACCTGGAGGGTGACGAGGCGCTGCTCACCTTCCTCTCGGGGCCGGAACGCCTCGACCTCTTCCTGGTGCGCCCGGGCCGCGTCCTCCACACCAGCCAGCCGATCGGGGAGCAGGCGCTGGCCACCCGGGTGCGCCTCGCCCGGGAGCTGCTGGCGGGCACCGCCCGAGGGAAGGAGGTTCCCGCCGCCCTCGGCGACCTGCACGATCTCCTCCTCGGGCCGGTGATCACGGCGGGCGGGCTCGCCGGCGTGTCCCATCTGGTCATCGTGCCGCACGGGCCCCTCGGTGCTCTGCCCTTCGCTGCCCTGTGGAACCGGAAGACGGGGAGATTCCTGGTCGAGGACCGGGTCCTGAGCTACCTCCCTGCCGTGGCCGCGCTGGCTGGCGGGCTGGCGTCGCCGGCGGACCCCGTGAGAGGTCTCCTAGTGCTGGCGCCGATTCCCGATGCGCTCCCGGGCAGTGCCCGCGAAGCCCGGGCGATCACCAGGCTCGTTCCGGATGCAGAATTGCGGCTGGGGAAGGCGTCAAGTGAAGCCGGTCTGCGCCAGGCGCTCGGCGGCGGCCGGGCCATCCACCTGGCCTCGCACGGATCCCACAACTCCCAGAACCCGCTCTTCTCCCGGGTCATCACCGGCCGGGACCGTGGCCCGGGCACCGCGAATGACGGGCGCCTTGAGGTACATGAGATTCTCGGCCTCAGGACGACCAGCCCGCTGGTCTTCCTCTCCGGTTGTGAGACTGGCCTGGGGGCGGCCGGGGAGGACCCCTTTGCCCGGGACGCCGACGAGGGATCGCTGGCCCAGGCCTTCCTGGTGGCGGGGGTGGGAAGAGTGGTGGCGACCCTCTGGCGAGTCGGCGACGCCGGCGCGGCTGACTTGGCCGAACGGTTCTACGGCCAGCTGCGTGGAGGGGCCACCGCCGAGGAGGCCCTGGCCCGGGCCCAGCGGGAGATGATCGTGGCTCGGGGAGGGTTTACCTGGGCTGCCTACGCCATCTCCGGGGCCGGCGGCCGCAAATCTGTCGGGTTGGTCCGTGCAACTGTTGGTGAACCCTAGCGGGGGTATTTCGCATGCCACGTCTCAGCAGCCTTTGCCGACTCCTTCCGCTCGCCCTGACGGTCCTGCTGGCCTGCGCGGGGCCGGAGGATCCGGCCTCGGACCCGGCGTTCGCCAGGGCCCCGAGCGACCCGACGGTGACGGCGACCAACCCTGACACAACCGTCCAGGACACCACCCTCGACGTCCAGGTGTCCGGATCAGGGTTCGATGCCGGCTCCACGGCTGAATGGCTGCTGGCCGGTGTGCCCGATGCCCGAGTCCATACCAACTCCACCCGCTACGTCTCCAAGTCATCGCTGGTGGCGAACATCACTATCGCGAAGGACGCGGTGCCGACGTCATATGACGTGGCGGTGACCACCTCCAAGGGGAAGAAGGGCATCGGCACCGAGCTGTTCGTGATCCAGCTCCGGGATCCGAGCGCCATCCTCACAATCGATGATGCGCCCGGGATGATGGTGACCAGCGACGGCCGCGGCCCGTACGTCGGGAACACCTGCGGGGTGGGGGGAAAGATCTTCATCGCGAACGGCGGCGGGGACGCCGTGTTCAATCCCTACCAGACCAGCCCGGTCACCAGCCCCGTGTGCGACGGCTCGCCGAGGGTGGTGTCCATCGAGCTCGGTGCCCTGGGAATCCAGTCCGTCTTTGGCACGAATGTCCGGGATGTCGACCACCTGGCGGCCGGGGACAGCCGCCTGCAGGATTTCGGATTCGGCCTGGTCAATTCGAAGGTGTGCGAGCGCGTGAACTACCGCGTCGGCATCGGCGGGCAGATCAAGGTGACCGCCACCGGGCTGGACGCACTCGGACGCCGGACCTGGGTCGCGGAGTCCCAGGCTCCGCATACCGCGGGTTGTTACAAGACGATCAAGGGGAAATTCACCTGGGACGGGGTGCAGCGATACGTGCCGTTTCGGATGACCATCACGGAGGACTACTCGCACTAGGCTCCCACGAGTTGCGCGGTCCTCCCTGGCGCCCGGGAATCTCCCGGGCGCCTTTGTTTGTGCACCCATCTCCGGGGAGTTGCCGCAAGAAGCCCCCGGCGGTCCGTGTCATGAGGAGGACATTCACTCCGATCTCACTGTCTTCCTCGAGAGGCCGCCATGCGCCACACGATCCTCGCAGCCATACCACTCCTGCTGGTCGCGGCTTGTGCCGACCAGCCTGTCTCCCCCACCAAGGCGCCGCAGGAGGTCCCGAGCCTCCAAGGCAGCCGGGGCCCGATCGTTCACAAGGCCTCGGTGGGAGGGCCGGACATCTGCCTGTCGCTCGGATACGCGCACCCGGGATGCGACGGGAACTTCTCGCTCATCGCTATTCAGTATGAGGACGGCAGCGTGAAAGGACAGTTGACCGACCAATACGGACCCGCCGATGGCCTGCATGCCGAGATTGACTGCCTCCTGGTCCAGGTGATCCCCGGGCGGACCACCCTGGAAGCATGGGTTGGTGGCGTGGTGACTCGGCCCGCCTACCAGGCCGGCCACCGGATCATCGCGCGGATGCGGGACAACGGCACCTCGGCAAACGACCCTCGGCCGGACGCGATCAGCAGAGGAGTCGTGGATCCGGAGGAAGAAGGGGCCAGCTCCAACTGTTTGGACCGTCCGGCGATCGGCTTCGGCCAGATGCCGCAGGGGCAGGTGACGATTTGGTAGCTGGCACGGCTGGAATCAGCGCAAAAACAGGATGGCCGGCCGTGTAATCAGGGCAGGGCCGCAGAGACACTCAACCCGAACGACGAGGCTCACCCATGTCGCACTCACGCTCACTCGGCATCATCGCGCTCCTGGCCGGCCTGGCCGCGTGCGCGGATCAGTCCAGTTCACCGACCGCGCCGAACAACACGGGCATCGCGCTGGCCAAGCCCGGCGGCCCGACGGACCCCACGACCACCTGGACTCTGCCGGCTCCGGACGGGATTCTCGGGTTCGCCAGCGATGGCCAGGGAGCGTACGTCAACGGCTCATGCGGGGTGACCACCAGGATCTTCGCGACGACCGCCGGGTCCAACAGTGGCGATGCGACGATCCAGATCGCGAAGGGAAAGTGCACCCGACGCTTCACGCTGCGCTATCCGGACGGAGCCACCGAGGTGGTCCCGAGCTTTAACAACCTGCTCGTGCTGCAGAACACCTCGTATTCGATTCCGGTCGGCACGACGGTGAAGCGCCGGCTCATCGTCAGCCCGGGAGCCATTTCGAACAACCCCTCGCGCTGCGGGCGGCTCCTGTTCGGGCCCAACGGCACCGTCAGTGTCGGCAGCGACAGCGTGAATGTGACCCGGGTGGACGCCAGCACCTGGCAGGTGGCATCGGCGGGGTTGAACAACCTGGCCACCTGCGAAGCTACTGGTGAGCTGTACGCGATGCCGGTGAGCTTCACCGTGACGTCGAGCTATCCGCTGCCGTGAGGATAACAGGGAACGGGGAACGGTTAACGGGGAACGATAACTGCTGATTGGTCCAACGGGCGGGCGCTCTACGGTACCCTGATCCCCCCGTTCCCCGTTCCCCTTTCCCCGTTCCCCTTTCTGCCCGTCTTGCACACATCCCGGATCGGGCAGATCCCGCACTTCGCTTCTCTCGCTGTACACACCGTCGCTCCCAGCTCCATGATCCCCTGGTTGAAGGTCCAGGCCGCTGCGCCGCGGCGGGGCACCAGCCGTTCGGCGGTGGCCCAGACCACCTTGTCGCCGGGATCGGGCGCGCGGCGCGGATGGAAGGCACGACGGATCACCCGGGCGATGTTGGTGTCCACCGTGGCCACCGGACGCTCGAAGGCGAAGCTCGCCACCGCGGTGGCGGTGTAGCGCCCCACCCCGGGCAGCGCCTGGAGCAGGTCGAGATCGTCGGGAATGACGCCGTCGTGCTCGCGCACGACCGTCTTCGCCAGCTGGTGCAGGTTGGCGGCCCGCCGGTAGTACCCCAGCCCTTCCCAGCTCTCCCGCACCCGTGCCGGCCTGGCCCTCGCCAGGTGGTGGATCGAGGGGTATTCGGCGAGGAACCGGTGGTAGAACTGCTCCACCCGCGAGACCTGGGTCTGCTGCAGCATGAACTCGGAGACCACGATGCGGTATGGATCGCGGGTCTCTCTCCATGGGAGGTTTCTCCCCTGGCGGCGGAACCAGGCCAGCAGCCGGCGGCGAAAGCGCAGAATGTCGGGGGTGGACTTCGGTGCCATGGAGGGCCAAGATAAGGGAGTCGTGAGTCGCAAGTCGTGAGTCATGAGACTCTTCTCGCGACTCACGACTCACGACTCACGACTCTCAACTTCGCGACTCAATGACTGCTACGACGCTCGATATCCGCCGTCCCCTCGGCAACATCGTGCTCGGCGCCCTGGCCCATGTGGGCCGGCTGAGCCTGATGGTGTCCGAGATGGTGCGCGGCCTGCGGGACTGGAGGACCTGGACCCGGCTCACCGTCATCGAGGCCTACAACATCGGCGCCGGGAGTCTCTTCATCGTGCTCCTGGTCTCGGGCTTCGCCGGCGCGGTCACGGCGCTACAGACCGGCTACCAGTTCACCGGCAACATTCCCTACTATGTCGCGGGCTCGCTGATCGTCGAGTCGGTGGTGCTCGAGCTGGCCCCGGTGCTCACCGCCCTGGTCCTGGCCGGGCGGATCGGGGCCCGGTACGCGGCGGAACTGGGTACCATGCGGGTCACCGAGCAGATCGATGCCCTGGAGACGCTGGGCCGCTCGCCGGCCAGCTACCTGATGATTCCCCGGGTGCTGGGCGGCATCATCATGATCCCGGTCCTCACCGTCATGGCCAACATCTTCGGGGTATTGAGCGGTTGGTTCTTCGTCAAGACGGTGATGCCGGTGACCAACTGGGACTTCGAGTACGGAGCCCGGTTCTTCTGGCAGCCCTTCGACGCCTATTACTCGATCATCAAGGCCTTCTCCTTTGCGGTCTGCATCACGGTCATCTCCTGCTACTACGGCTTCAGCACCGAGCAGGGGGCCCAGGGCGTGGGCAAGTCCACGACGTCGGCGGTGGTGGTGAGCTGCGTCATGATCCTCCTGCTCGACACCCTGCTGGCCAAGCTGCTGCTCAAGTAGCGATGATCGAACTCCGCGGGGTCCGGAAGCGGTTCGGCACCCAGGTGGTGCTCGACGGGGTGGACTTCACCGTCAAGGACGGCGAGACCGTCGCCCTGATGGGCCCCTCGGGCACCGGCAAGAGTGTCCTGCTCAAGCACATCGTCGGCCTGATCCGGCCCGACGCCGGCACGGTGGTCGTCGACGGCAAGGACGTGAACACGCTGAAGCGCGAGCCCCTTCGGCAGCTCCGGTCCACCATCGGCTACGTCTTCCAGAACGGCGCCCTGTTCGATTCGATCACCGTGTTCGAGAATGTCCGGCTGGGGATCACCAACCAGTCGCAGTACGCCGACATGGGGTACTGCCAGGAACGGGTCCAGCGCAGCCTGAAGCTGGTGAACCTCTCCGCCGACACCGCCGACAAGCTTCCGGCCCAGCTCTCCGGTGGCATGCGCAAGCGGGTGGGCATCGCCCGGGCCATCGCCGGGACGCCCAAGTACCTGCTGTACGACGAGCCCACCTCGGGTCTCGACCCGGTCAACGCCGACATCATCGACGACCTGGTCAAGAGCCTGGCAGGGGAGCTGGGGGTGACCAGCGTCATGGTGACCCACGACGTGCGGGGCTCGTTCAAGGTGGCGGACCGCTTGGCGCTGCTGACCAACGGGCGGATCGTGCAGGAAGGCACCCCGGAGGAGTTCATGAAATCCACTGTTCCCGAGGTCCGCGAGTTCCTCGAGCGCGACTTCGGCAACCTCACCTTCGCGGCCTGACTCATGGACCTGCACTATCAAAAGGAAGTCACCGTGGGGGCCCTGGTGCTGGCCGGCATCGGACTGTTCGTGGCCGGCACCCTGTGGCTCAAGCAGGCCAGTCTCTTCAAGTCGGCGGGGCCCAGCGTCAGGATCGAGTTCGCCGACATCGGGGGTTTGAAACAGGACAACGAGGTCACGATCTCCGGCTTCTCCGTCGGCCTCGTCAAGAAGATCGAATTCATCGGGCCCGGCCGGGTTCTGGTCACGGTGGAGCTCAACGCCAGGCCCGAGGTGACGCTCCACACGGACGCATCGGCATCGATCGTGTCGGGCATCTTCGAGGCGGGGTCCAAGCTGATCCTGGACCCCGGAAGCCCCTCCGCGCCGGTGCTTCCCGCCGATGGCGTCCTGCACGGCAACCTCGACAGCGGCATCATGGGGCGGAGCGGTGCCCTGGCCGACCGGGCCGACAGCGTGATGATCGGGGTCCAGGCCCTGGCCAATCAGAAGATGGCGGACGACCTCCGCGCCACCCTCAAGTCGCTGCAGCGGACCCTCAACATCCTGTCCGAGCGGCTGCCGGCCACCACCGACGAGGCGGCGCAGACGCTGGCCAGCCTCCGCCACCTGACCAGCCGGCTCGACACCATCCTCTCCAACCCCGCCCTCGACCGGACCGTCAGCCGCTTCGACACCCTGACCGGCAACCTGTCGGGGATGAGCGCGCAGTTCACCACCACGGGCGCCCGGCTCGACTCGCTCCTCTCCACGATCCTCCGGGGCGAAGGGACCCTCGGCAAACTGGCCACCGACAGCGGCCTCTACGAAGACACCCGCAAGACCGCGCAGAGCCTCAAGGGACTGCTCGATACCCTGCAGAAACATCCCGGGAAGGTCACGGTCCAGGTCAAGATCTTCTAAGGGAGCAGGGAGCGGGGAGCAGGGAGCAGGTCATGATTTGAGACCACTGCTCCCTGCTCCCTGCTCCCCGCTCCCCGCTTACCTTACATCCGTGCTCTCCCTGACTTTCCTCGGCACCGGCGCCGCCTGTCCCACGCCCGAGCGCAACGTCTCCTCCCTGGTCCTCAGCCGGGAAGGGGAGACGCTGGTGTTCGACTGCGGCGAGGGGACCCAGCGCCAGATGATGCGCTACGGGACCAGCTTCGGCTTCCGGGAGATCTTCTTCACCCACTTCCACTCCGACCACATGCTGGGGCTGACCGGACTGCTCCGGACCATGGGGCTGCTCAACGTGGTGGGGCAGACCGACCGCGAGGAGGGGATCACGCTCTACGGACCGAAGGGCGCCAAGCAGATCCTCGGTGCCGCGCTCTCGATCGGCGTCGAGCGGACCAAGTTTCCGGTGGAGATCTACGAGCTCAAGGACGGCGACGTGCTCAAGCGGAAGGAGTACGATCTCTGCGCCTTCGCCACCGACCACCGGACCGACTCGCTGGGGTACTCCCTGGTGGAGCACGACCGGAAGGGCCGCTTCGACCCTGATCACGCCCGGGCCATGGGGATTCCCGAGGGCCCGCTCTGGGGCCGGATCCACAAGGGCGAGGCCATCACCCTGGAGGACGGCCGCCGGATCGAGCCCCGCGAGCTGGTGGGCCCGCCGCGCCCCGGCCGCACCGTGGTGATTTCCGGCGACACCCGGCCCGCCGCCGCACTCCGCGAGGCGGCCAGGGGCGCCGATCTCCTGGTCCACGAGGCCACCTTCACCAACGAAGACGCGGCGAGGGCCCGCGAGACCGGCCACTCGACTGCCCGCGAAGCGGCCCAGCTGGCCCACGACGCCAAGGTCCACCGCCTGGTCCTCACCCACATCTCGCCGCGCTACAGCCGCGAGGCGCCGGAACTGCTGGCCGAGGCGCAGGAGATCTTTCCGGAGACGGTGATTGCGAGAGATGGACTTGAGATTGAAGTGCCGTTTCGGGGGGAGCAGGGAGCAGGGAGCAGGGAGCAGTAGGCCAGGGAGCAGGGGGCAGGGAGCAGGGACGCAGGGAGCGGTGGGATCTGTCTCATCTCCTCATCGATATCCGGGAGTGTGTTCATGAATCGATGGCTGATCCTTCTGGTCCTGATGGTGTTGCTCTGGTCGGGTATTGCACCGCACGACCGCTTTACGTGGTTCATGGAAGTATTTCCGGTGCTGATCGGTCTCCCCGCGCTTGTGATATGGAGAAGGCAGCTGCCCTTCACGCCGCTCGTGTACGTCCTCCTCGCCATTCACGCCTGCATCCTGATGGTGGGAGGGAAGTACACCTACGCCGAGGTGCCGCTGGGGTACTGGATGGAGGGATGGTTCGGGTTCGCCAGGAACAACTACGACCGGATCGGCCACCTGGCCCAGGGGTTCATACCGGCGATGGTGTTCCGTGAGCTGCTGCTCCGCAACACCGCAATGAAGCCCGGCCGCTGGCTCGCCTTCCAGGTCTTCTGCTGCTGCATGGCGCTGAGCGCCTGCTACGAGCTGCTGGAGTGGGGCACTGCCCTCGCCACCGGCAGTGCCGCCGACGCCTTCCTCGGCACCCAGGGCGATGTGTGGGACACGCAGGAGGACATGATGATGGCCGGCATCGGCGCCCTCATCGCCCTGGTCAGCCTGAGCGGGGTGCAGGATCGCCTGCTGAGAAGGGAGCAGGGAGAGGGGAGCAGGGAGCAGTGATCTCGTCTTAGGGCCCGCTCCCCGCTCCCTTCTCCCCGCTCCCTGTCGTTTACCGTCTCGACTTCTTCTTCGCCGCCTTCTTGCGGCTTCCTGGCCGCCTTCTTCACGGCCTTCTTTGCGACCGCCTTCTTCTTCGCAGGTTTCTTCGCCCTGACCGTCTTGGCCTTCTTGACCGTCTTCACCGTCCTCACCGCCTTCTTCGCTGGCGCGGCCAGATTCGAGTGCAGGGCAAACGCCGCTCCCTGCGGGTCGATGGCGATGACGATCCAGCTGCCGCCCGGGACTTCGTGCGGCCCCATGATCACCATGCCGCCCAGTGCCTTGATCACGGGCGCCGCCTTCTTGACGTCGGGCACCGTGGTGTAGTGCATCCAGTGGGGCGGGGCCGCCATCTCGGGGGGCTTGCGGTACATCCCGCCCTGGCTGACGCCCGGCCAGCCGTACATCTGGTAGGATCCCATCGCCCCCATGTCCATCGCCTCGGTCTTCTCCCAGCCGAACAGCTGGGAATAGAAGCGGAATCCCGCATCCGGATCGGTGGTGATCAGCTCATGCCAGGAGAATTCTCCCAGCTGGGGCGTAATGTCCGTCGGCATCGGCGTCGTGGGGGTGAAGGCGGCGAATACTGCACCCTGCGGATCGGCCAGGACCACGAAGCGTCCCACGCGTGGGGATGTCCATCGGCCGGCTTGAGGATCTTGCCGCCCAGTCGCACCGCCTGCTCGGCGGTGGCGTCGGCGCTGGGAGTGCCGATGTAGGCCAGCCAGCTGGGCGGCGCGCCCATCAGCTTGGCCTCCTCGGGGATTGTCATCAGTCCACCCACCGGACCCCGGGCCCCGACCCACATCTTGTAGTCCGGCATCTCGGCCCAGGCCTCGATCTTCCAGCCCACGACTTTGGTATAGAAGGCAATCGCGGCGGCGGTGTCGCTGGTCATCAGTTCGTGCCAGACGAAGCGGCCGCGGAGGGAGGGGACGGGGGACATACAACCTCCAGGGAGCGGTGAGCAGGGAACAGGGAGCGGTGGATCCGAGTCCGAATAGGGTACCGAAGTTCTCCCGAAGGGTCAATGCCCGCCGCATTTCCATGATCACTGCTCCCCGCGACCGGAGGAAGTCCTTTAGGGCTCCCTTCTCCCTTGCTCCCGTTACTCTTGGGAATGCGCCTCTGGTCTCTCCACCCGAAATACCTCGACGCGAAGGGGCTGGTGGCGCTCTGGCGGGAGGGGCTGCTGGCCAAGGCGGTGCTGCAAGGGAAGACCCGGGGTTACCGCGAGCACCCCCAACTGGATCGGTGGCGGGGGGCCGCCGATCCAGTCGGCAGCATCAATGCGTACCTTGCCGAGGTATGGGCGGAAGCCGACCGGCGGGGCTATTCGTTCGATCGGCGGAAGCTGGGCCGGCGGCGGGCGAAGGGGCTGATCCAGGTGAGCCGGGGACAGGTGAACTACGAGTGGCGGCATCTCATGAGGAAGCTCCGGCTCCGTGATCGCGCGCGGCACCGGTTGAATCGAGAGCTTACGCGTCCATCGCCTCACCCCATGTTTCGTGTCATCGCTGGGCCAATCGCGAACTGGGAACGGGAGATTTCTTGATCTGCAGGTGCGCCGCTACTTCGGAAATCGGCCCGCTCCCTGCTCCCCGCTCCCCGCTCACTGTCGTTGACTAACCCCGTTTCCCGAACTAGCTTATCCCGCCTTCCCGGGGCTGTAGCTCAGCTGGGAGAGCGCTGCAATCGCACTGCAGAGGTCAGGGGTTCGATCCCCCTCAGCTCCATGAAAATTGATATTGCCCCTTGGTGTAACTGGCAACACGCCTGACTCTGGATCAGGAGAGTCCTGGTTCGAGCCCAGGAGGGGCAACTCGAGACGCCGTCCGGATGATCGGGCGGCGTTTTCTTTTCTGGGGAGCAGGGAGCAGAGAGCAGGTAGGGGCAGCGTCCAATGGTTGTCGTTAATGGATGCGAGGTCCCTTTAGGGGCCAGACAGGAGCCTCGACCGAAGGGAGTCCTTTAGGGCGGCTTCAGCCGAGGAGTCCCCAAGGGCGGCTTCAGCCGAGGATCCCTCGTTCGAGTCCAGGCTTGTCCCGAGTCGAACGCGAGGCGGAGGGCAACTCACGGCTCCATCACGATCTGCTCCATGCTCTGGATCACGATCTCGGCCTGCCCCTTGTAGATCTTGATCTCTCCCTTGATGCCGACCCGCTTACCGGCCAGCCAATCGAGGTTGCGCAGGGCGGGGCTCCCGGGGTTGAGCACCGCGCCGCTGAACGTCTGGTGGGGGTAATCGGCCCCAAAGTTGAGGTAGAAGTTTCCCGACGCGGTCCGATGCACCGTGAGCACCGTCCCGACCACCATCGCCGTCTCCCCCTGGTGGGCAGCCGCCTCCCGGTCGGTGTACACGCCCGGGCCGAGCGAAGGCACGGCGACAGAGGGGTGGTAGTTGGCCAGGGCATCGTTCAGCACCGTGGCCAGCCGGACGCCGGCCTTGATGATCGCCAGGTCGACGAGCGGGAGGTTGCCGTTCTCGTACGCATCGGCCAGGCGCCCGTTCCGCGGATAGTCGTAGGCGTCTGTCGCTGCGACCCGGTGTCCCTCCATCGCCCACTCCACCACCGTGCCCCGCTCCAACGCGCCGAGATCCAGTGTTCTCATTATCTCTTTGAGGTGGGCGAGGTACTGGTCCTCGTCCAATCCGGACTCCTCGATCAACTCGCCGTCCCACACCTTGTGCAGGTTCATTCTCGTGTCGAAGAACTGAACTTCGGTCTGGTTGCCGCCGCGGTCGCCATTGTCCGACACGTGCAGTGGCTGGTGCAGGTCGCCCATGAAGTGAATCAGGAACTTGAGTGCCTCTGCCCGCTCGATCGACGAGGCGCCCGGGTCCGCCAGGATCCGCCGGTCGTTCTCGATGGCCGAGATAATGCACCGCCTCAGCGCCGCACTGGTTCGCCGAGTCGTAAGCCGTCGCATCGAGTGGGATGTTGACGTAGTGCAGGGGACCCGTATCCCGGCGGGAGCCGCGAATCTGGTCGGCCCAGAGCGAGGCATCGGCCATGCTCTGCCCGCCCAGGATATCCCGCACCGCCGAGTCGGCATGCGGCGTGAGCCGCCCCTCGGCAATCCAGGCGACGACCCGGTGGCCCAGCGCGTACCAGACCGGAAGCGGCGCGCTTGGCGGCGGTGATAGCTCCGACGCCGCGATCAGCGTGCTCAATGCCAGAAGAGTGCCGTACATTTCATCGGATCTCGGGATGAGGATTGAGCCTGGTACCTTCGGCCCGCCTGCCCGCCTGCCCGCCTGCCCGCCTGCCCGCCTGCCCGCCTGCCCGCCTGCCCGCCTGCCCGCTACCGACTCACCAACGCCGTCAGCTCCCGTCGCGCACTGTCCCGCTGCGGCACCAGCCGCGGCCCGGGATCGCTGCGCAGCGCGAGGTAGAGGCGGTAGGCGCTAATCGCCTCCTGCGGCTGGCCCGCCGCGACCGCGGCCCGGGCCCGCGCCAGTGCCATCGTCGAGGTGGAGTACGGCTCCTGCGTGTAGAGCTCGTTGCGGCTGAAGGCCTGGAAGGCGCGAGCCGGCTTGCCTAGCGCGATGAACATTCGGCCCAGCAGCATTGAGGCCTCCTGGATGAAGAAGGTGTTGGGGCCCATGGCCGCGATGGAGTCGGCCTTCTCGACGAGGGCTTCCGCCTTCGGGCTCCGATCACCGACGGCGAGCAGAGTCTCGAGCATCAGGGGTGCAAAGGTCGAGTCGTCCTCGAAGCCACGACGATTCTCCGTCGTCGGCAGATGGGCCCGAAGCTCGGCAGGGATGGAGCGAGCGGCCCCGGCGTTGCCATGGGCGATTTCCCAGCAGGCCAGTTCCCACCGATCGATCCACCTGAAGAGGTCCGGGGGCGGCCCGCGGAGCGGCCCCGCCCGGCCGATCGCCTCCGCCGCCGCGGCGGCAGCTGCGGGATCGCCGTCGCTGAAGAGCGCGTTGTCGATCGATGCCCCCTTCAGCGGGGCAATGGGCGAGCTGGTCGGCCGGCCCAGCGTCAGCTGCAGCAGCGCATGATGGAACTGCGCGTTGCTGCGCTCGTCCTCGGTCGCGGCCCGGGTCGTGAGGATCGAATCGGCCAGCCTTGCGTCGCCCAGTCCGACGCCGTCGCTCTGCGGCATTGTGATGATGAAGAGGAGCTCCTGATCGGTCAGGCTCGGGAACCCGGCCCGCACCCGGGCCACGGCGGCGCTATCTCCCTCGGCCACCGCGCTCCGCCAGCGATAGTACCCGATCCGGTCGCCCAGGCTGTCGCGGGCCAGGTACAGCCGCATCAGCCGGCGGACCTTGGCGAGGTCGTTCCTGAAGTAGGCGGCGAAGAGCAGGTGGTCGATCGGCAGGGCAAACGACGAATCGAGCGCCAGCGCCCGCTCGAAACTGCGGGCGGCAAGATCCACGTGGTGATCGAGATCGATCAAGGCGCCGGCATGCAGCTGCAGGTCACCAAGCGTGAACCAGATATCGGCCCGGTCGGGAAGCCGACGGGCGGCGGTCTCGAGCATTGCGAGTTCTTCGCGGGCGGTGCTGGTGGCCGGGTAGCGGGGGCCGGAGATCGCGAAGAACCACAGGGAGTCGGCCGGGCTGAGACGATCGAGGTGGCGATAGATCATTGAAGTCCGACGCCTGATGTCCATCCCAGCCCTGGCCAGGGCCGATTCGTCAGCCAGGGCGGCCAGCGTGAAGGTCGAATCCGCCGCGAGGGCCTCCGCGAACGCCGTGTGGGAGGCGACGTACTGGCCGGATCGGTAGGCGGCCTTGCCGCGGAGATACGCGCGCCACGCCGGCAGGCTGGTCACCTGTGTGAGCGCGCTGCCGCGCTCTCCTGCGTGGAGCGCCAGCACGCGAATCATCAGCTGGTCGACCAGGGCGCCGAGGCTGTCCTCGGAACCCTCAACGCTGATGGGCGGCTGGCGCCCGCCACCGGGATACGAGATCAGCGACGCGGTGAAGGTAAGACGGCGACTGTCGCCCGAGATGCTCATGTCCAGCAGGCGCCCGGCGCCGAGCCTGGTCGCCAGGGCTTTTGCGCTGTCCTCCCCCGCCGAGCGGAGCGCCGCCAGCGTGGCTCGCGCGTCTGCCGCCCGGGGGCCGCCCTCACCCGTCAGGCGGGCCGCTGCAAGGTCGAGGATGCCTTCGCGCAGATAGTCGAGCCCATGGCCCGGCGCGATGATCCGCGCCGGGAGCACCGCCACCAGGTTCGGGTCGAACGTCCCCCCGCTCCGATGCCGGGCCCGGAGCGCGACCCCTCCGGCGACGGCCATGAGGAGCACGGCCATTACCAGCCTGGGCTGCAACCAGCGCCGCCAGGGAATGGCGACCGTCCGGCCGCCGTTGCCTTCCACCGCCCGGGCGAAATCGGCGATCGAGTCGAACCGCCCTTCCGGTTCGCGGGCCAGGGCCCGACCGATCGCCGCCTCGATGGCGGGCGGGATCTGCCGCGATGCCGGGAGGCGGGGCACCGGATCCTGGAGTCGCTTCGCGAGCACCGACTGTGGCGTGGCGCCGGTGAATGGTGGCCCGCCCGAAAGCATCTCGTAGAGGACGCAGCCGAGGGCGTAGACATCGCTCCGCGCGTCGAGGACCGGCGCGGCCAGCACCTGCTCCGGGCTCATGTATTCGGGCGTGCCGAGGGAGAGGCCGGTTTCCGTCAGGCGCTCACCAGCCTGACCCACCGGGAGCGCGATCCCGAAGTCGGCCAGCACCGCGCGATCGTCCTGCAGCAGGATGTTGGCGGGCTTGAGATCGCGGTGCAGGATCCCCCTCTGATGGGCGTATTCCAGCGCGCCCGCCACGTCGCGAAACACCGCCAGCGCTTCCGGTACCGGCAGTGGCCCCTGCGCCGTGAGCCGGTCCGTCAGCGTCTTCCCGGTGAAGTAGGGCATCGCGTACCAGCAGATGCCCGCGTCCGTGCCGGAGTCGAAGAGGGGAAGGATGGCGGGATGGGAAAGCCGCGCGGTGGTGGCGATCTCCCGGAGGAAACGCTCGGGGCCGATCATGGCCGCGAGCTCGGGCCGCAGGACCTTGAGCGCGACGTCGCGATCGTGCTTCAGGTCATGGGCCAGGTAGACGGTGGCCATGCCGCCGTGGCCCAGCGGGCGGTCGAGGCGGTAGCGGTCGGCCAGCGCGTCCTGGAGCCGGGAAAAGAGGTCGGGCACCCGTGGATTCGGTGAGGGACTGCGGAAGATGATTCGCTGTGGATCGACTGGCTAGGGCGGCGGACTCAACGCCGGGAGCAGGGAGCAGGGCGCAGGGCGTTTCCTGTTAGCGTCCAATGATTGCGGTGATTGGATGCCAGGTCCCTTCAGGGGCCGGAGCGGAGCCTCGGCTTCAGCCGAGGAATCCGAGATCGGATTTCAACCCATGAGATGGCTTCGGCCCCCTCAAGGACTCCCTCCGGTCGCCAGCGCGGTCTCGCAATGACAGAAGTACCTTCGGCCCGCCCGCCCGCCCGCCCGCCCGCCCGCCCGCCCGCCCGCCCGCGACCGAGCGACGCAGTCGCGAGGAAGCCCTTTAGGGCCCGCCTACACCGCCCCCCACGCCTCCGCAAACATCGCCCCTAGGTCGATCTCCAGCCCCGGCTGCGAGGGGTCGGGCTGCCAAGCTAGGATTTCCCCCACCACTTCGGGCCGGGTGTCCTCTGGTCGCCAGCGTTCGACCAGTCGCGCGTCAGGATCCACGATCCAGTACTCGGGCACCCCGGCGCGCTGGTAGCGGCGGCGCTTGAGCAGGCGGTCGAAGCGCGCGGTGCTGGGCGAGAGTACCTCGACGGCGAGCAGCAGGCGGGTGATGTCGGTCCATTGGCGGATCGGAGCGTGGTCGCCGAGCGGCACCACGAAGAGATCGGGCTGGAGAATCTCGTCTTCGCCCAGTGCAATATCGGCTGGGGAAAAGCGGACTATCCCAACTCGCGCAGTTGGGAGCCAGGCGTCGATCCGGCGGAACAGCGCAGCGGCGACACCCTGGTGGATCCAGGACGGGGCCGGGGTCACGACCAGCTCTCCGTCCACCAGTTCGTAGCGCATGCCGTCGTCGGGCAGATCCCGCACGGCAGCCGCCGTCCAACGAGTCGGGGCGTGAGGCATGCCCATAAGCTGAACTCCTCGGCTCGGGGTGGGCAAGAGGGCATCTGCCACGGTAGTCCGCACCGAGCTCAGGTGTGTCATCAATTTTCGTCGGGACTGGGCGAGAAAGTGCGAGATTCTCTGGGGGAGCAGGGAGCAGGGAGAGGAAGTCCTTCAGTCGATTCCAGGCGAAGCGGCCGGTCGCAGCTGGCCCAGCAACCCCTCGGCCGCCACCAGGTACTGCTGAATGTCGAACTGATCCGGATCAATCATCGCCTGCACGGCGCACCCCTTGATGAAGCTCACCGCCACCCCGGCCAGCCCGTCCGCCGTGACGTGGGGGAAGCGTTCCGGTTCCGCCTCCAGCACCTCCCGCGCCATGGGCCGGAAGGCTTCCCGGTACCGCGCCAGCTCGCCCCGCATCTTGCTGGCGATCTGGACGTGGCGGCCACCCAGGACCCAGAACTCGAAGAAGAGCCGGATGCGCCGAGGCTCGCGTGACAGGCGATCCATTTCCTGCCGAAGCAGGGCCAGCAGCCGCTCCAGCGGAGAGGCGATGGTCCGGATCTCCGGGCCGATGTGGAGGACCGTGGTCGTGGCCAGGAGCCAGTCGAGCAGGGCGACGACGAGCTGGTCCTTGGACTTGAAGTGAAACAGGACCAGGCCAGTGCTCAGGTGAGCCTTGGCCGCCACCAGCCTGACCGTGAGGCCCTCCAGGCCTTTGCGCGCCGCGACCTCGTAGGCAGCCTTGATGATCTGCTCCCTGCGGGTTTCCTCCGACGCCTTCCGTCCGGGCATGAAGAACCTCAGCGAACTGCGGCCATCATGATTGCCGCTGCTCCTCGAGCCGCCCGAGGAGTCGCAGGAGCCCGTCGAGCACGGTCAGCGGGTGGGGCGGGCAGCCCGGAATCCACAGGTCCACGGGCAGATCGGCCGGGACGCCGTTCTCCACCTCGGGACTGTCCCGGAACGGGCCCCCGTTGATGGCGCAGGCGCCGACGGCGATCACCAGCCGCGGCTCCGGGATCGCTTCCTAGGTGCGGTACACGGCGTCCCGCATGTTCCGGCTCACGGCCCCGGTGAGGACCAGCCCGTCGGCGTGCCGTGGGGAGGCGACGAACTGCACGCCAAAGCGGGCCATGTCGAAGACCACGTTTCCCAGCGCGACCAGCTCGGCCTCGCAGCCGTTGCAGCTTCCGGCGGCAACGGAGCGGAGCCGGAGCGACCTTCCGAAGAGCTTCCGAGTGCGTGCCTCGAGTGCCTGGACCGCCGGCAGCTCACCGGTGGGGGTGACCAGGTCGCCCCGATTCCGGGCGGCCAGCCGGTGATCCGTCGAGAAGGAGACCGCTCCCTGGTGGCAGCGCGATGCCTCCTCGGGGGCGAAGAGGGATGCCCCGAGATCGAGGGACGCGCGCCCGTCGGATCCGACGATCATCGAGGCGGAGGGACCACGCTGCGCGCACTCGCGGCAGCCCTCGTTGCAGCGGGTCGGATCGAGCACCGGCCGGCCCCGGAACCGCTCGGGGAATTCGGTCTCGCCCGTCGGGGAAGGGTGAGGTCCGCGTGCCCTGCGCCCACCGGGTCCGGAAGAAGTCCAGCATCAGAGATCGTGCCCCGCATAGGAGAGGTTGAAGCTCTTGTTGCACAGCGGAAAATCCGAGATCTGATTGCCGGGCATCGCCGAGGCGAGGGCGGCCCAGTTGTGGAATGAGGGATCCACCACCTTGTGCCGGCGAACGCCGCCCGAGTCATCGGTGATGACGACGTGGGCGATTTCCCCCCGCCAGCCTTCTTCCAGGGAGACGACGATCTCATCCGGGCGAAGGGCGCCGCACTCGACCTGGACGGCCCCTCTGGGGCAGGGCATGCAGCTGGTCGATGACGAACTCGAGCGACCGCTGGATCTCCAGCCAGCGGACCAGCGTGCGGGCGAGCACGTCGCCCGCCCAGGCCGTCGCCACCGGGATGTGGGCGAACCGGAACAGTCCGTAGGGATGGTCGTGTCGCACGTCGCGCGGCACCTCGCAGGCCCGTGCGGCCACCCCGACGAGTCCGAGCTCGAGGCACTTCTGGCGTGTCACGACCCCGACTCCTTCCAGCCGCGCCTGGACCGAGGCGTTCTTCAGCATCAGGTGACCGACCGGTGCCAGGTCGGCGCGACAGCGCCTGGAGCCTCGAGTGCATCTCCTCCGCCATCGCGGCGGGAATGTCGAACAGCGTGCCGCCCGGCCGAATCAGGCCCCGGCCGTAACGGTTGCCCGAGAGCGTCATCAGGAGATTCAGGCATTCGCCGCGCATCCGGCCGAAGTACGACGCGGCCGGCTGGTAGGCGATGTCGCCACCGATGGCGCCGAGGTCGCCGATGTGGTTGGCCAGGCGCTCGAGCTCGAGGGCGATGCCGCGCACGGTCTGGGCCCGGGGGGTCTTCCGGCTCCGGGCGAGGGCCTCGATCGCGCCGCAGGCCGCGCTGGCATGGCCGATGACGGTATCGCCGGCGATCGACTCCGCCACGAGGACGGCGTCGGGCCAGCGCCGGGTCTCCAGCAGGCGCTCGACTCCGCGGTGCTGGTAGCCCAGCATGATCTCCAGGAACAGCACCTCCTCGCCGTGCGCCTGGAACCGGAAATGCCCGGGCTCGATGATGCCGGCGTGCACCGGCCCGACGGCCACCTCGTGGACTTCCTCACCCTCGAACTGGAAGAACGGGTAGCGCTCCCGATCGATCGGCTCCTGCAGCGCGCCCATCGCTGCTGTGGTCGGGAGGATGCCGGCGCACCGGCTTGAGCCACGGGTGACCCACCGGCACGACCGCGCACTGTTCCGCGATCTCGCGTTCGAAGAGATGCGCCTCCGGGCACTCCGGCGTGAGGGCTCGTAGCGCCCCGGCACCAGGGTCGACACCGCCCCCAGCTGTCCCCGCTCATCCTGGGCGAGCACCGCGATGAGCAGGGTGCGGTCGCCGGCCTCGGGAGATCCGAACAGGGCGACCAGCCGCCAGCGGTCCCTGACCGCCTGCACCACGGTCTCCCGGAACCGGGCGATCTCCTCCCGTGGCACCGAGGCCAGCGGGATGGCACGGCGGTTCCGGAGTCCGAGGCTGTCGAAGCTGCTCATGGCGCAGGGATGCCCAGGCCCTGGGCCGCCGCGGTAAGCAATCGGTGCAGCGGGGGCGGCACGTACAGGCCGAGCACCAGTACCGCTCCCAGCAGGATGGCCGGTCCGCCCACGAGCATGAGGCTCTCCCTGGCGGCCGGCACCGGCCGCTCGGAGGGCGCATAGACCACCTCCAGCACCACCGAGGCCATGCCGACGAAGATGATGGCGAGCAGGACGACGACGGCCAGGGCGATCCACGGGTGCCCCTGGGCGATGGCCGCGTTGAGGATGGTGAACTCGCTCAGAAAGAGCCCGAAGGGAGGTGACCCCGTCACCGCAAACAGTCCGAGCAGCAGCAGCACGCCCGTGACCGGAAGCCGGTGAAGGATTCCCTTCGCCTGGTCGGCCGAGGCGGATCCCGTCGCCAGGACCACGTTGCCCACCGCGAGGAAGACGACGCCCTTGGTCAGGGCGTTGCTGACCAGGTGGAGCACGGTGCCGTAGGGCCCCACGCCGCCCAGCCCGAGGCCCAGCACCAGCAGCCCCATGTGCTCGACGCTGGAGTAGGCCAGCAACCGCTTGAGATCTCCCTGCCCGATCATGAAGGCCGCCGCCACGACCAGCGACACCATGCCGAAGGCGAGCAGGATCGGCTGCACGAACGCCGCGAGGCCCGCGGCGATCGTGATCTCGGTGATGCGCGCGATCCCCAGGAAGGCGCAACTCGTCAGCCCGCCGGCCATGAGTCCGGCGACCAGGCTGGGCGCCTCGCCGTAGGTGTCGGGCTTCCAGGCGTGCAGCGGCGCCAGCCCCATCTTGGTGCCGTAGCCCACGAGCAGGAAGACGAAGGCGGTCCGGAGCAGCGAGGGATGGAGGCTGGTCGCGCCCGCGATCAGATCCTCGAGCAGCAGGGGGTGCCCCCAGGTCTGCGCCGCCGCGAGGAAGAACGTGCCGAGCAGCGCCAGCGCGATGCCGACCGACGAGAGCAGCAGGTACTTCCAGACCGCCTCGAGGGAGCGGCGGTCGTGGCGGTGGTAGACCAGCGGCGCCAGCGCCAGCGTCGTCGTCTCCATTCCGACCCACAGCAGCGCCAGCAGGTGACTGACCGAGACCAGCGTCGCCGCGGCCAGGAATCCGAGCAGTCCGGTGACGAAGACGCGACCCCCGCGGGGAGATTCGTGCCGGAGGAATCCGACCGCGTAGACCGCGACCACGAGGAACAGCAGGCTGACCAGCGAGAGCACCAGGAGACCCAGCGGGTCGATCGCCAGCCAGGCCCCGCTGCGCGTGGCCGGCGGCACGCTCCACAGCCGCGCCACCAGCCCCAGGTGGACCGCCGCGGTGCCGACCAGGATCCCGCTGCGCAGGCGGGCCGGTCCGACCAGGTAGGCGGCCCCGCTCGCGGCGGCCGGCAGCAGGATCAGGAGGAGGAGTAGCATCAGTCCTTCAGCTCGGTGAGCCGGGTGGAATCCAGCGAGTCGAACGCGCGATTGATGTGGAACACCACGATGCCCATGATGAAGATGCCCACGAAGATGTCGAGCAGGACGCCGAGCTCGACCAGGAACGGCACGCGTTCGACCTGGCTCAGCCCGAAGACGTAGATGCCGTTCTCCAGCACGAGGTAGCCGACGACCTGGCTGAGGGCCTTGTTGCGGGTGGTCAGCACCAGGAGACCGACCATCACCGTCGAGAGTGCGACGGGAATCAGGAGGCTGCTGTCCGACTCCGGCAGCGGGATGTGCTGGGCGATCCCGAACGAGATCGCGACCGCCACCGCGCCGAGCGCGAGCGAGGCCGAGAAGCCGATCAGCGGCTCGATCTCCCGTCGCACCGCCGCCTCCCGGATGGCCCAGGTCAGGAAGGTCGGCAGGATCACGGCCTTCACCACGAAGGTCCCCGCCGCCAGGCCGATGATGTGCAGCGACCAGGCCGGGATGAAGGGCGATCGGCAGCGCCGCCAGCAGGGCGCCCTGGATCGCGGTGGCGCGGATCGTCGAGCTCAGCCGCGTGGTGCCCAGGACCCAGAAATTGGTGAGCACGACGCACAACAGCAGCAGCTCATGCAGACCGGACATCGCTCACCTCAGGAGGAGGATGACGCCGAACACCGCCAGCGCCGCCGCCGCGACCAGGAACTGGGGCACCCGGTTCATGCGGAGCCGTGCCATGCTGGACTCGACGACGCCGACCGCGACGGCGACCAGCCCCAGGCCGGCCACCAGGACGATCGGCGCCAGCCACGGCGGCAGCTGCCCGAGCGGGACCAGCACGCCGACCACGAGCGCGCCGAACAGGGCGAGCTTGACGGCGTTCCCGAACAGGATCATGGCCAGCTCGGGGCCGCTGTGGTCGAGGACGATGACCTCGTGGATCATCGTCAGTTCCAGGTGGGTCGCCGGGTCATCGACCGGCACCCGCGAGGTCTCCGCCAGCGTCAGCATGAACAGGGCGGCCGCCGTCAGGACCAGCGACGGTGCCGCGCCCGACCAGACCGCCGCCAGCCGCTCGCCGAGCATGCCGGCCAGGCGAGAGCTCGCCGGTGGCCAGGACGAGGACGGTCAGGCAGAGCAACAGGGCCGGCTCGGCGAACGCCGACACGGTGACCTCCCGGCTGGCGCCCATGCCCTCGAAGCTCGATCCCGTGTCCAGCCCGGCCAGCACCAGGGCGAAACGCCCGAGTCCGAGCAGGCCGGTGAACGCGACCAGGTCGCCGGCGAAACTGAACAGCGCCGAGTGCCCGTCGAGCGGCAGCAGCGTCGCGGCCACGATCACTGAGGCGAGGACGACGATCGGCCCGATCCGGAAGACCAGGGTCGTGGTTCGGCTGTAGACCACGTTCTTGCGGATCAGCCTGGCCAGATCCCGGTACAGCTGGAGGACCGGGGCGCCGCGCCGGCCGGTCAGCAGCGCCCGGGTGCGGGTGGCGAGACCCGGGAGGGCCGGGGCAACGGCGAGCACGAGAAACAGCGTCAGGAGAGGTCCGAAGATCACCGGGCGTGCCCCGCGGTCGTGAGGTAGAACAGCAGCGCCATGAGCGTGAAGATCACCGACAGCAGATACCAGCGAAGGCGCCCGCCCTGCAGCGCTCTCAGTCGCACGCTCAACCGGCCCAGCCGGCGCCAGGCCGGCAGGACGACCCAGTCCTGGGCCGGGTCGGCAGCGCTCGAATGGAAGGTGCCGGCAGCCCGGCTGTCGTGGACCCCCGACAGGGGACCGTAGGCGGCGAGGAGGAGCGCGGCGTACGAGGAGGCGGTGTACTGCATGCGCGGTGTGGATGCCGGTAACGCGCAGCCCCACGTCGGGGCCAGCCGCAGCCGGCCGCGGACCGGCAGCCACCGGCGCACCAGGATCAGGAAGGCGATCAGCGCGAGCAGGCCCAGGCCGAGCAGGCTGATCCTCCCTGCGCCCGCCACCCAGGCGGCGTCAGCGATCGCGCTGCCGTCGGGGCCACCGAGCAGGCCGGCGGCGATCAGTCGCGCCGGCCGCACCACGACGACCGGCAGCAGGCCGATGGCGAGGCAGAGCCCGGCGAGCACCAGCATCGGGCCCAGCATGGTCGGCCCCGGATCACGAAACGGCCGGGGCCGCGGGGTCACCGACCGCAGGTGCCCCAGAAACAGGGTCCCGTCCACCTTCGTGAAGCAGGCCAGGGCCAGCGCCCCGATCAGTCCGAGCCCCGCAGCCCCGATCACCGCGAAGCGCAGGCTCTCGCTGGATGCCCCGGCGGCCAGCAGGCCCTGGAAGACCGTCCACTCGCTCACGAATCCGTTGAACGGCGGCAATCCCACGATCGCCATGGATCCCACCGTGAATGCCAGCGCGGTCCACGGCAGCTCCCGCGCCAGCCCGCCCAGCTGGTCGATCATCCGGGTTCCCGTCGCCCGCAGCACCGCCCCGGCGCCGAGGAACAGGAGGCCCTTGAACAGCGCGTGATTCAGCGTGTGCAGCAGGGCTCCGGCGAACCCCAGCAGCGCCACGCCCGGCTGCTCCGTACGCCACCCCCAGCACCCCCACGCCCATGCCCAGCAGGATGATGCCGATGTTCTCGACGCTGTGATACGCCAGGAGGCGCTTGAGGTCGTGCTGGGCGAGGGCCCAGACCACCCCCATCACGCCGGACAGGAGGCCGAGTCCGAACAGGGCCCACCCAAACCAGGCCGGTGCCCCACCCAGGAGGAAGAGCACCCGGAGGAGCCCGTAGATCCCCATCTTCAGCATGACCCCCGACAGCACCGCCGAGACATGCGAGGGGGCGGCGGCGTGGGCGCCCGGCAGCCAGAAGTGCAGTGGTACCGCACCGGCCTTGAGGCCGAACCCGAGCAGCGCGAGCACCAGCGCCACGGTCTGCGCGGTGCCGGGGGATCGACTGCCCAGCCCGAGTTCGCTGAACGTGCTGCCCGCCGCGTGCGCCCTGAGGGCAGCGAACATGCCGATGAGGGCCAGCGTGCTCAGGTGGGTGAGCACGATGTAGATCAGGCCCGCCCGCCGTACCTCGGCCTGCTCGTGCTCGTGCATGACGAGCAGGTAGGCGCTGATCGCCATGATCTCCCAGGCGGACAGGAACGGCACCACCGACTGGGCGGTCACGACACCCGTGAGCCCCACGAGCAGGAGCGCGAAGAGCGCATGGGTTGCCGCGACCGGCCGATGGCCCCGCTCGGAGTCGAGGTACCCGATGCCGAACACGCCGGCGCAGGCTCCTACTCCGAGGACCGGCAGGAGGAACCAGGCGGAGAGCGCGTCGAGGCCGAAGGCCCAGACTCCACCGGGGAGCGAGCCCGTGAGTGTGACCGTGGGCACCGGCCCCCCGCCCAGCACCATCGCCGCCTGCCCCAGGCCGGCTGCAGCCCCGGCGAGCATGAGGGTGACGTAGAGTCGATCGGCCAGGACCGGCCACCTGCCCAGCAGCACCGCGCCGGCACCGGCACCGAGGATGAGGACAACCGCAAGCAGCAGCAGGCTCACGGCCACCTCACGATGGAGGCGAAGAGTGCTCCGAGCAGGAGCAGGACCGTCAGCACGATGTACTGCAGGTACCGCGTGACGGGTCCCTGCTGCAGCGGGCGGAATCCGGCGGCGACCCTTCTGGCCCGAAGCCAGAGCGGGCGCACCAGGCCGTCGAGGACCATGTCGCGCGGCCGGGTTTCCAGCGATGCCGTTCCACGCGCCACCTCCGGCGCTCCCGCTCTCCCGAAGGCAAGGAGCAGCGGCGTGCTGAAGGATCCGGCGGTGTACTGCATGCGCGGGGTTGGCTCGGCGTAGGCGCAGCCCCAGGTCGCGGCGCTTCTCGCCTTCCGGGCGACCGCCACCCGGTGACGGATGTACCAGGCCACCCCACCCAGGCCCAGCAGCAGGGTCCAGAGCCAGCCCAGCGTGACGGCGCCGCCGGCACCTGCCGGCACCGCGTCCACGGGGGCGACTCCGGTCGAGATCATGAGTGCCACGGTGGTGGTCATCGCGGGCCGAATGGCGATCATGGGCATGAGCCCGATCACCGTGCAGGCCGCGACGAGGGTAAACATGGGTGCCACCAGCCCCCACTCCTCCCGCACCGGCGTCCTCGGCCGGCGCGCCTGGCCCAGGAAGACTCCGCCCACCGCCCGGCTGAAGCAGGCCAGCGCCAGCGCCCCGATCAGTCCCAGCCCTGCCACACCCAGCACCGGCATCGCCTGCCATCCGGGCTGGCGGGCCGCCGTCAGCAGCGCCCGCACGGCCAGCCACTCGCTCACGAACCCGTTCAGTGGCGGCAGTCCCACGATCGCCAACGCCCCCAGGCCGAAGGCTGCCGCCGTCCACGGCAGCTCCCGCGCCAGCCCGCCCAGCTGGTCGATCATCCTGGTTCCCGTCGCCCGCAGCACTGTCCCCGCTCCCAGGAAGAGGAGACTCTTGAACAGCGCGTGATTCAGTGAGTGCAGCAGCGCACCGGTGAATCCGAGCATGGCCACCGCCGGCTGGCGGTAGGCCAGGCCGAGCACTCCCACTCCCATGCCGAGGAGGATGATCCCGATGTTCTCCACGCTGCTGTAGGCCAGCACCCGCTTCAGATCCCGCTCCCTCAGCGCCCACAGCACGCCCAGCACGCCGGAGACCAGGCCCAGGCCGAACAGCATCCACCCGAACCAGGCCGGCGGTGTGCCCTCCAGGCTCAGCACTCGCAGCAGGCCGTAGATCCCCATCTTCAGCATCACCCCCGACAAGACTGCCGACACGTGCGAGGGGGCGGCGGCGTGGGCGCCAGGCAGCCAGACGTGGAGGGGGATGGCGCCCGACTTCATACCAAACCCCACCGCGGCAAACAGCAGTGCCAGCGTGCGGGCACTGCTGCCCGCCTGATTGGCAGCGCCGAGCGCGGCGAAGGACCGGCCGCCGGCGTGGACACTCAGCGCGGCGAACATTGCCATCAGAGCGAGCGTGCTGACATGCGTCAGCGCGACATAGATGAAGCCTGCACGGCGCACCTCGGCCTGTTCATGCTCGAGCATGATCAGCAGATAGGCGCTGACCGCCATGACCTCCCATGCCACCAGGAACGGCACCACCGCCTGGGCGGTCACCACCCCCACCAGGGCCACGACCAGGAGGGCGAAGAGCGCGTGCGAGGGCCCGACGGCGCGATGGTGTCTTTCAGGTCTGAGGTAGCCGATGCCGAACACCCCGGCGCAGGCTCCCACACCGAGGACCGGCAGGAGAAACCAGGCGGAGAGCTGATCGAGACCGAAGGCCCACGGGCCACCCGGGAGCGAGCCCGGAAGGGTCACCATGCAGGTCGGTCCGCCGCGGAGCACACCGATCGCCGGACTCAGTCCCAGCAGTGCACCCGCGATCAGCAGTGACGCGTGGAGCCGTTCGCCAAGCCTGGGCCGTCCGCCGAGGAGCCAGCCGGTCGTCCCGCCCGCCAGGATCAGCCCGCAGCCCAGGAGGAGGGCGGGCATCAGGGCAGAATCACCGGCGGCTCATCCCCGTCACCGGGAAGGAGCCGGTACTCCGCTTCTCGAGATCCCGGATGCAGTCGAGGATCTCGGCGGTCGGCGCGCGGCGGGCCAGCAGCTCACGCATCCCTGAGTCCCGGAGGATGAACCCGAGCTGCGCGAGGATTTTGAGGTGGGCCGGGACACTGGGGCTCACCACCAGGAACAGGGCGTGAACCGGCTTGCCGTCGATCGCGCCGAACTCCACGGGCTTGCGAAGGAGGCAGAGAGACACGAACGGCCGGTCGACATGCAGCAGGATGGGATTTCGCACGTGCGGAATCGCGATCCCGTCACCGACGCCGGTCGAGCCCATGGCTTCACGCGCGTCGAGCACGGAAAGCAGGAAGTCGCGATCGACCTCCGGTGAGAGCGGGAGGTGCTGGACGATGGCGGCGAGGACGCCGCTCTTGTCGTCGCCCTCGACGTCGCGGTGGACCCCGCCGGTTTCGAGCAGGGTCGACAGCGGGGGGACCTTCTCGGGCGATCGTTGCGCTTCCTCGAGCAGGCTGCGCGAGGCCGGCACGCCGTGCTCGACCGCCCACTCCCAGACTTCGATGGCATTCAGGTGGAGACGCTCATTGACCCGATGGACCGGGAGCCCTCGCTCCTTGATCCAGCGCCGCAGGGTGGACTCGTTCGCGCCAAGGTAGGTGGCGGCCTGTCGCAGGGTGATTTGCATGGGGTCGGAATATCGTTAATGCGGAGCTGGTAGCCAGGCTTCGCCAGGGGTCGTTGTTGAACCGCTGTTCAACGTAGAAACCGAACCAAGGCCTGTCAATCGCTGCCGGGCCCGTCGTATTCTCGCGCCACAAAGGGCTTCCCCGCGACGCTGAGCCTTCGTGAACATCTCATCGCGCCTTCAACCGCGCTTCATCCCAGCGCCCTTAGGGTTACCTGGCCGCCAGGTCTTCGTGGCGGCCGGTGTTTGAGTGCTTACGCCGCTGGTTGCGCCATGCCGCGTTGGCCGAGGCCCAGGAAGACGACGCGCCGAGAGATGGCGCTGCACCCTGCTTTCGAGAACGGAGAGTGGTACCATGACTTCCCTGACGACTCATAGCCGATTTCTCGTGGTCTGCCTTGTCGGCATCGCCGCCTGCGGCGGAGGGACTGCGGCGGACCGTGCTGCCGAGTCCGGCAAGTCGGCGGACCGACCGACAGCCTCGGCCGAGGCGCCCAAGAGCTTCACGCTCGCCGCGGGCACGCGGATCGACGCAACGATCAACGACAGCATCAACTCCCGGCACGCACGCGCGGGCAATACGTTCTCTGCCAGTGTCGCCGAGGATGTCAGAAGCCCGGGCGGCTCGGTAGCGATCCCCGCCGGATCGACGGTCCAGGGGACCATCGTGGAGGTGAGCCCGGCTCCGAACTCCGGATCCACGGGCACCCTGACCCTCGCGGTCACCAGTGTCACCGTTCACGGAAGGTCCTATGACCTCGATGCATCGATCGACTCCCTCCACACGGTCAGCAAGGGGCGGGGCGTCGAGGGCGTGGATGCGGCGCGGGTCGCCGCGGGCGCCGCGGCTGGCGCGATCCTCGGCCAGGTGATCGGTGGCAACGCGAAGGGCGCCATCATCGGTGGCGTGGTGGGCGGAGCCGCCGGGGCCGGCGTCTCCGTGATCATGAAGGACGTGGACATTGTGCTGCCTGCGGGATCGCACCTGCTGCTGACATTGCGGCAGCGCCTGACGGTGATGGCCAACTAGGGGGCCGCGATTGCAGGGGGTGAAACCGCGGGCGTTGCGGTTCTGAGGCTGATGACCCATGCCCGCCGGGCCGGAAACATCAAGGAGGGCATATGCTGTGGACTCTGGTGGTGATCCTGATCGTGCTGTGGGCGCTGGGGATGGTCAGCTCGTACACCATGGGCGGGCTCATTCACATTCTGCTGGTCATCGCGATCGTGGTGGTCCTGATTCGTGTCATTCAGGGCCGTAAAGTCCTGTAGCGGGCGGATCCCCCGGACAGAAGCGAACTGCCGGGCAACGGTTCAGGAGACCGCGGCCCTCTTCGACGTGCATTGCATAGCGCCGGCGGCATCCGCCGTCCGGATCTTCGGGGCCGCCCTTCATGGTGCTAAGGGCCCCCTTCCGCCCGCCTTCCTGTTCTCTTCACACTCCCGCGGCGATGATTGAAATCGCTGTCCCGGGGGGATAGGTTCGGGCACCTGCTGCCCCCACCACGCTCTGCACAACCGACGAGGCCCCTTGGACGCGGATTCGATTCTCCGTTATCGCTACGTCATTGCCTTCCTCGCGCTGGGCATCGTGCTCGGCGCCGTGGCGGTGCTCGTGCCGCGCCTCATCGCCCCGCGCGGCGAGGGCCGCGGACACTCTCAAGACCTACGAAAGCGGCATCATTCCCGAGCGCGGCGCCTGGCGCCAGTTCTCGCTGGCCTACTACCTCTACGCCCTGCTCTACCTCGCCGTCGCCGTGGACGTGATCTACCTCTTCCCGGTGGCGCTGGTGTACCGCTCCATCGGCACCTGGCAGGCGCTGGTCGAGGTGCTCGTCTTCGTCTTTATCATGGCGCTGGCCGTCGTCTACTCGTGGCGCACGGGAGCCTTCCGGTGGGAGTGACCACGATTCCCGACCGCGAGCTCGAGCAGATGGCGGAGGACGCCTCGCCCTGGATCCGCCTCGCCATGGTGGATGACGTCCTCAACCTCTGCCCGGGCCAATTCGCTCTGGCCGCTCACCTTCGGGCTGGCCTGCTGCGCCATCGAGATGATGGCCGTCGGGATGGCCAAGTACGACCTCGACCGCTTCGGCGCGGCGGTGTTCCGGCCCTCGCCGCGGCAGGCCGACCTGATGATCCTCGCCGGCACGATTTCGCGGAAAATGGCCCCGGTCATCCGGACCCTGTGGGACCAGATGCCGGGCCCCAAGTGGTCGATCGCGATGGGCGGCTGCACCATCTCGGGCGGGCCGTTCAAGTACCCCGGCGAGTACGCCATCGCCGAGGGGGCGGAGAAGTTCATGCCCGTGGACGTGCACATTCCCGGATGCCCGCCGCGCCCCGAGGCGCTGATCGCGGGCATCCTCACAGCTGGAAGAGAAGATCAAGCAGGGGCGGCGGTTTGGGCGCGGCGGCTGAACTGGCCCGGCGCCTCGAGAGCGGCGGCCTCACCGTGGCCGCGCCTTCCGAGCACCCGGTGAGCGGTGTCGCGGAAAGCCGGTGGATCGCGCCCGGCGGCCTCGTCGCGGCCGCCGAGGCGGCGCTGGCGGCCGGGTTACTTCTTCGAGTCGATGACCTGCGTGGACCGGCTCGATCCGCACGGCGTCTTCGAGGTGATCTACACCTTCAACCGCTGGGACGAGCCCGCCCGCGTGGCGGTCCGGGTGTGGGCGCCGAAGGACGAGTCGCTCCCCAGCCTGAGCGGCGTCTACGGCATCGCCGCATGGAACGAGCGCGAAGCGTGGGAGTTCTACGGCCGTCGGCTTCACCGGCCACCCCAACCTGACCTGGCTGCTGCTGCCCGAGGGCACGGAGTTTCATCCGCTCCTCAAGAGCTTCAAGGCGCCGCCGCCGTCGATCTACGACGACAGCATGAACCCCACCGCCCCCGCGGTGGAAGAAGCCAGCGGCCATGACCACGCCCACGACTGAGCCGCTCGACACCTACACCCTGAACATGGGGCCGCAGCACCCGTCCACCCACGGCGTGCTGCGGCTCAAGCTCACGCTGCAGGGCGAGCGGATCGTGGGCGTGGAGCCGGTGATCGGCTACTCGCACCGGGCGCACGAGAAGATGGCGGAGAACCGCACCTACGCGCAGTTCCTGCCCAACACCTCCCGCCAGGACTACCTGTCGGGGCTGATCTACAACGTCGCGTGGGTGCGAGGCGGTCGAGAAGCTGGCCGGGATCGCGGTGCCCGAGCGCGCGCTCGTGGCCCGCGTGATCCTCAGCCGAGTTCAACCGCATCAGCTCGCACCTGCTCTGGATCGGCGCCTTCCTCATCGACCTCGGTGCGGCCGACGCCCTTCCTGTACGCCTTCGACGACCGCGAGGCGATCCTCTTCCTGCTGGAGTCGGTCACCGGCTCGCGGCTCACCTACTGCACGGCCGCTTCGGCGGGCTGTCGCGGGACCTCGACGACGACTTCCCGCGCCGGGCGCGCGAGGTGCTGGTCCGAAGCTCAAGGCCCGCCGGCAGGAGTACGAGGACCTCGTCGAGGACAACGTCATCTTCCGCCAGCGCGCCCAGGGGCGTGGGGGTGTTCACGCTCGACCAGTGCCGCAGCTGCGGGGTCACCGGCCCCACCCTCCGGGCCTCGGGTGTCGCGTACGACATCCGCAAGGTCGAGCCCTACGGCGCCTACGCCGCGCTTCGAGTTCGACATCCCGACCCGCCCCGAGGGCGACGTCTTCGCCCGCTACATGGTGCGCGTGGCCGGAGATGGTGCAGAGCGTGCGCATCATCGAGCAGGCGCTCGACGGCCTGCCGGCCGGGCCGGTGCTCACCGAGGGATCCATCGGCGTCAAGAAGCGCCTCAAGCCACCGGTGGGCACGCTCTACTACGCCGTCGAGAGTGCGCGCGGCGCCTACGGCATCATCCTCGTCTCCGAGGGCGGCACCGAGCCGTACCGTGCCAAGTTCCGCACCCCGTCGTATCGCCAACCTCGCGCGTGATGTAGGACGTCATGCCGGGCACGATGGTGGCCGACGCCGTGGCGGTGCTCGGCAGCCTGGACCTGGTCATGCCCGAGGTGGACCGCTGATGCTCGGCGGCGCGAGGGACTGGCTGGCCGGGCTCGGCCTCGGCGACTTCGGCGCCACGGTGCTGCTGGGCGTCACCCTGATCATGGGCTACCTGACCTTCAACGTGCTGTTCCTGATCTGGCTCGAGCGCAAGGTCTCGGCGCACATCCAGCGGCGCGTACGGACCGATGGAAGTCGGCCCGCACGGCTCGCTGCAGACCGTGGCCGACATGATCAAGCTGCTGGGCAAGCAGATCCTGACCCCGGTGGCCACCGACCAGTTCGTCTACCTCCTCGCCCCGCTGCTGGTCTTCGTGCCGACGCTGTGCCTCACCTCGCTGATCCCCCTCTCGGGCGCCGAGGCCTTTGCCAACCTGCCGTACGGCCTGGTGATCCTGATCGCGCTCTCGGGCATCTCGGTGCTGGCGATCTTCATGGCCGGCTGGGCGTCGAACAACAAGTACGCGGTGCTGGGCGGGATGCGCTCGGTGTCGCAGGTGATCGCCTACGAGATCCCGATCCTGCTCGCGGCGCTGTCGGTGGTGATGATCGCCCAGACGCTCAACCTGCGGCAGATCGTGGAGGCCCAGGGGCGCGGCATGCCCGTTCGTCCTGCTCCAGCCGGTCGCCGCCGTGCTCTACTTCATCGGCATCACCGCCGAGACCAACCGCGCCCCGTTCGACATCCCGGAGGCGGAATCGGAGCTGGTGGGCGGATTCCACACCGAGTACTCGGGGATGCGGTTCGCGATGTTCTTCTTCGCCGAGTACACCAACATGCTGGTGCTCGGCGGCGCTGGGCGCGACCCTCTTCCTCGGCGGGTGGCTGGGGCCGTGGCTGCCCGGGCCGGTGTGGCTCCTGCTCAAGGCCTACGCGATCATCTTCGTGATGATCTGGATGCGGTGGACGTTCCCGCGCCTCCGCTTCGACCAGCTGATGACCTTCGCCTGGAAGCTGCTGATTCCCGGTGGCGCTGGTGAACCTGCGTCATTACGGCCGTTGCCGTGCGGCGGTGGACGATGACCCTCGTGCGCCGCGTGTGGGTGGGGGCGAAGAGCCTCCTGGTCGGCCTCGGGGTGACCGGGCGGCCACCTGTTCCGCAGCCGGTCACCCTCCAGTACCCGCACGAGAAGCCGGACGTCTCGCACTGGGGCGGCCCGATCGAGCTGGTGACCTTCCCCGAGACGGGAACCCACGACTGCATCGCCTGCAACGCCTGCACCCGCATCTGCCCGTCCGAGTGCATCGACGTCGAGGGAAGGCGCCGCGAGGGCTCGAAGAAGATGCGGGCGACCAAGTTCACGCTCGATTTCTCGACCTGCAGCCTCTGCGGCCTGTGCGTGGACGTCTGCCCGACCGACACGCTGCAGTACTCCCGGCGCTACGACGAGTCGATGTACACCCGGCCCGCCACGGTGAACGACCTGCTGGAGCCGTTCGGCGAGGACCCGTACCTCTCGGGCAAGCTCACGTGAGCGCGCTCGAGCGGGATCTTCCTGGCGTCGGCCGCGGTGGCGCTGCTCGGCGCCCTGCTCGCGGTCGGGCCTGCAGCAACATCTTCCACAACATCCTCGGCTTCGCGTTCGCGATGCTGGGCGTGTCCGGGGTGTTCCGAGCCTGGGCAGCGACTTCCTCGCCGTCGTCTTCGTGCTGGTGTACGTGGGCGCGGTGGCGATCGCGATGGTCTACGCCGTCATGCTGTCGCAGCCGCTCGACGAGCCGCAGGCGGCCGCGCAGCCGGCTGGAAGATCGCCGGCGCGGCGCTGGTGGCCGCCGGTGTGGCCGGCGTCCTGTGGAGCGTTCTCCAGCGGGCCCGCTGGGCCGAGGCCGTGCCCGGCAGCGACGCGGCGCCGCGCGCGCCGGCACCCGCTTTCTGCACGACTACGTGCTCGCCTTCGAGCTGATCTCGGTGCTCCTCGTGGTCGCGATGATGGGCGCGGTCATGGTGGCGCGGCGCGGCCGGCCGGGCAGGGGGACCTGGTGAGCCTCCCCGTCGTCCTCGGCGTGGCCACGCTGCTGTTCGGCATCGGGCTGTACGGCCTGCTCCAGCGGCGCTCGCTGGTGGCGATGCTGATCGCCCTGGAGCTGATGCTCGCCGCCGTATCGCATCAACGTGGTCGCCCTCACCACCCTGACCGGCCGCGACCCCTCGCTGGGGCAGGTCGTGGCGCTGATCCTGGTCGGCGTGGCGGCCGCCGAGATGGCCATCGCGCTGTCGCTGTTCGTGGCCATCCACCGGGCGGCGCACGAGATCGACGTCGAGCACCTGTCGGAGCTCAAGGGATGAGCGGGCCCGTCCTCGCGGCCCTCGCCGCGCAGGCGGCGCCGCTCGCGGCGTGCCGCCGTGATCCTCATCTGGCTGCGGCGGCCGGCCCGCGGGCCGCGGCCGCGCTCGCCATCGCGGCGCTCACCTTCGCCCTCGGCGCCACGGCGTACCTGGTGGCGGCGGTCGCCGTCCCGAACACGTCGCTGCTCGCGACAGCGCTGTGGCTCCCGGTGCCGAGGGGCCGCGGGCTCGCCTTCGGCGTCCTGCTCGACCCGCTCTCCACCACGATGGCGCTGGTGGTCGCGGCCGTCACCCTGGCCGTGATGGTCTACTCGCTCGGCTACATGGCGGGCGATCCCGGGTTCGCCCGGTACTACGGGCTTCCTGGCGCTGTTCGGCTGGGCGATGCTGGGCCTGGTGCTCGCGTCCAACCTGCTGCAGACGCTGGTCTTCTGGGAGCTGGTCGGCCTCGCCTCGTTCCTGCTCATCGGCTTCTGGTTCGAGCGGCCGGCTCCCGCGGCCGCGGCCCGCAAGGCGTTCCTGATGACCCGGGTCGGCGACGTCGGCTTCCTGCTCGGCGTGCTGCTGCTGATCCGCGCCGCTCGGCAACGCGACCATCCCGGACCTGGTCGCGGCGGCCGGTCCCGGCGGCAGCTTCACGCCGGGCTTCACCGCGATGGTCGCGGCCCTCCTGCTGATGGGCGTGATCGGCAAGAGCGCGCAGGGCCCCCTCTTCACCTGGCTCCCCGACGCCATGGAAGGCCCGACGCCGGTCTCGGCGCTGCTGCACTCGGCCACCATGGTGGCGGCGGGCGTGTTCCTCGTGGCGCGGCTGCACGGCCTGTTCGCGGCGGCGCCCGGCGGTGATGCACGTCCTGCTCTGGCTGCTCGGTGATCACCGCCCTGGCCACGGCGCTCGATGGCGATGGTGGCGAACGACATCAAGCGGGTGCTGGCCTACTCGTCCATCTCCCAGCTCGCCTACATGCTGATGGGACTCGCCGCCGGCAGCGTGGCGGCGGGCTTCTTCCACCTCGTCGACCCACGCCGGGCTTCAAGGCGCTGCTCTTCCTGGCCGCCGGCATCTTCATCCACCACGCGCACTCCAACGACATGCGGGAGATCGCCGGCCACGCCCCGGGCCCGAGGGCCGGCGTCATCGGCCTCGTGGCGGGGAGCCTGGCGCTGTCCGGCGTGATCCCCTTCTCCGGGTACTTCTCCAAGGAAGCGGTGCTGGCGGCGCTCGGTCGCGCACGCCGGGACGGCGGTGCTGGTGCTGGCCTACGCTCGGCGCGGGGCTGACCGCGTACTACAGCTTCCGGATGGTGTTCCTCACCCTGCGCGGCGGGCCGGCCGCACGGCGCCGGAGCACGGCGCGCACGGGCACGCGGAGGCGGGCGAGCCCGCCATGGCGGCACCGGTCCTGGTGCTCGCGGCGCTCACGCTGGTCCTGGGATAGCTCGGCGCCTGGTTCGCCTCGCGGCTCTCGCCGGGGCGCCGGAGGAGCAGGCGCGCTCGCCCTCGGGGGCCGGCCCGCTGATCGGCGCTCGGGCTCGTCGCCGCGGGCATCGCGCTGGCGTGGCTCGAGTTCGGCCGCGCGGGGCGCGGCGCGGCATCGGGTTCGTGGAGCGGATGCCGGCCCTGCGCGACTTCTTCGCCAACAACTGGTACCTCGACCGCCTCTACGCGGCGACCGTCGTGCGCTGCGGCCGGCGCCCTCTCGCGCCGGCGCGCTGGAACGACCAGACGGTGCTGGACGGCGCCTCCGACGGCGTCGGCGGCGGCGGCCGTGGACGGTGGCCGGCTGCTGGCGCATGGCTGCAGAACGGCTACGTGCAGATGTACCTCGCGGTGGCGCTCGGCGTCATGGCGGCGCTCGCGGTCTGGCTGCTGGGCGGCGGGGGGCCTGCCGTGACCGGCGTCGCCGCTGCTCACCCTCCTGGTGCTCTGCCCGGTCGCCGGCCTGCTCGGCGATCCTCGCTCATTCCCGGGCCGGCTGACCAGACGGCCATCCGGTGGCGGCCGCGCTCGTCGGGCCTCGCGGCGGCCCTGGTCATCACGTCGCTCATCTGCGCTCCGGTTCGACCGGCAGCCGCCGGGCTACCAGCTGGTCGAGCAGGTGCCGTGGATCCCGTCGGTCGGCATCGAGTGGCACGACGGCGTGGACGGCATCAGCCTCGCGCTGCTGGTCCTCACCGCCATCGTGTTCCTCACCGGCGTGCTGGTGATGTGGGAGCTGGAGGAGCGGGTGAAGGAGTTCTTCGCCTTCATGACCCTGCTGGTGACCGGCGTCTTCGGCGTCTTCGTCTCGCTCGACCTCTTCTTCTTCCTGTTCTTCTACGAGGTGGCCGTCCTGCCGATGTACCTGCTCATCGCGATCTGGGGCAGCACGCGCAAGGAGTACGGGGCGATGAAGCTGACCCTGTACCTCCTGGCGGGCACGGCGCTGGTGGTGCCGGCGGCGCTGGCGCTCTACTGGCGCGGCGGGCCTCAACACCTTCGACATGACGCGGCTGGCGGCCACCGCCTACAGCCCCAGCTTCCAGGTCGATCGTCTTTCCCGTTCCTGTTCCTGGGCTTCGGCATCCTGGCGGGCCTGTGGCCGCTTCCACACCTGGTCGCCGGTCGGCCACGTCGCCGCGCCCACCGCCGTCTCGATGCTGCACGCCGGCGTGCTGATGAAGCTCGGCGCCTACGGCATCCTGCGGGTCGGCGATGCTCATCCTGCCCGAGGGCGCGCACGTACTGGGCGCACGCGACGGCGGTCCTCGCCACGGTCAACATCGTCTACGGCGCGTTCGTGGCGCTGGCGCAGACCGACCTCAAGTTCGTCATCGGGTATTCGCTCGGTCTCGCACATGGGCATCGTGCTGCTCGGCCTCGCGACGCTGTCGGTGGACGGCATCAACGGCGCGGTCTTCCAGATGTTCAGCCACGGCATCATGACGGCCCTCTTCTTCGCCGCGGTGGGCTACATCTACGACCGGCTACCACACCCGCGACATCGCGCAGCTGGGCGGGCTGTCGCGGCACCGTCCCGGTGGCCTCGGCGTTCTTCATCGTGGCGGCGCTGACCGGCGCCGGCGTGCCCGGCTTCGCGTCCTTCTGGGCGGAGCTGCTGGTCTTCCTCGGCACCCTGCGCACCTACCCGGTGCTCGCGGCGATCGTGGTGGTCGCGCTCATCGTCACCCTGGCGTACTCGATCCGCGTCATCGTGGTCGGCGTTCTTCGGCGAGCCGCGCGAGGCGCACCCGCACGTGGCGGACATCTCCTTCTTCCTCGCGGTGCCGCGCGCGCATCCTGGTCGGCGTCCTGCTGGTGCTCGGCTTCTACCCGCGCCTGATCCTCGACGTGATCGATCCCGCGACCCGCGCCCTGTGGCGCTCTCGATGCGCGGGTCGCTGCCGGCCATGAGCCGGCTCCTCGCCCTCCTGCCCGAGGTGGTGCTGGCGCTGACCGGCCTGCTGGTGTTCGCGGCCCTGCTCGCGGGTGACGGGCGCATGCGCTACGCCCGCGGCGCGGCGCGCGCTGGGCGGCGTCCTGCTGGTGGCCGCCTGCCTGGCCTCGTTCGGGCACCCGGGCGCGAGATCTTCTGGTCCACCTACCGGGTGGACGCGCTTCTCCCAGCTGGTGAAGCTCGGCGTCGCCGCGGGATTCCTCCTGTCGGTGTTCATCGCGCGGCGACGGCGCGGGGCAGCGCGACGACGCGCGCGGCGAGCTCTTCTTCTTCCTGCTCACCTCGGCCGGCGGGGCTGATGGTGATGGCCAGCGCCGTCGAGGCGCTCGCCCTCTACCTCGCGCTCGAGATCGCCTCGTTCTCGCTGTTCGTGCTGGTGCCGCTGCGCGAGCGGCTTCCCCGCCGGCAAGGAGAGCGGGCTCAAGTTCCTGGTCGTGGGCCTCGCCGCGTCGGCGGTCACGCTCTCGGACTGTCGCTGCTGATCGGCCTGACGGGCACGACGCAGCCTCGCCGAGTCATGGCCGCGAGCCCGGCCATCCTGGCCCGCGATCCGGTCGCGATGTTCGGCCTCGGCGCTCTTCCTGCTCGGGCTTCCTCTTCAAGCTGGCGCTCTTCCCGTTCCACTTCTGGGCGCCCGACGTGTACGAGGGCGCGAGCCACGGCGTGGCGGCGTTCGTCGCCACCGCCTCGAAGGTCGCGGCGCGTGGCGCTGCTCGGCCGCCTGCTGGCCTGACGACAGGTGCTCGGCCCGGGCTCCTGGCCGGTGCCTTCGCCGCTGGCCGCCGCGGTCTCGATGACGCTGGGCAACCTGGTGGCCATCGTCCAGCGCGACGTCAAGCGGATGCTCGCCTACTCCGCCGTCGCCCAGGCCGGCTACATCGCGGTGGGCTTCGCGGCGTTCACCACCGACGGCATCGCCGCCGCGCTGTTCTACGGCCTGCTCTACCTGCTGATGAACGCCGCGGCCTTCCTGGTGGTGGCGCGGGTGGCGGCCGACGGCTCCAATCCATCGCTCGACGACCTGCGCGGCCTGCACCGCCGCTCGCCCCTGCTGGCGGCGACGCTCCTGCTCGCGCTGTTCGCCCTGGCGGGCGTGCCGCCGACGGCGGGCTTCATCGGCAAGTGGTTCCTGTTCCGGGCGGCGATGCTGCAGGGGTGGTGGTGGCTGGTCCTGCTCGGCGCGATCAACAGCACCGTGTCGGTCTACTACTATCTCATCGTGGTGAAGCACGCCTACCTGCTGCCCGCCGAGCAGGAGCGGCCCATCGTGGTTACGGCGGCCGACAAGGCCGCGTGCTACGCGCTGTGCGCGGGGCTGGTCGTGCTCGGGATTCTATCCCGGGGCGGTCTTCGCCTGGGCGAACGCCGCGGCGGAGGCGCTGCTGCACCAGTAGCGCCAGAATCCGCCGTCTATCGGTCGACAGATTCGTGGGGAGCAGGGAGCAGGGAGCGGGGAGCCTTGATTGAGCTCCTCATCCCGAGGGAGCGCAGCGACCGAGGGATCTCGCGGTCCGCCCCTCCCGCCCCTCCCGCCTACCCCCCCCTCTGCAGCCCGATGAGGTCGAGCTGCACTTCCCTCGGGATGGGCTCCGCCTTCGGCACGGTCCGCAGGAACTGCCCGTAATGGATGCACTCCTCCAGCCGGCAGGACCAGGCGAGCTCGCCGTCCCAGACGGTCATGTCGGGGCAGCCGTCGCACATGTCCTGTCGCCCGTCATCCAGGACCTCGACGGGCGAGATCACCATGATCGACTGCAGGTACAGGCGATTGAACAGGAGGCTCGGCGAGCGCAGGGCCCGGAGGAATGCCTTGCGGATGCCGGGATCGAACGGCCAGAGCAGGAGCAGAGATCTCCCACGCCGCGCCACCACGGGAGGGGCGTAGGCCATGTACCTGCCGGTCCGCAGGTGGTGCCACACCTGGGCCAGCTCGACCATCTTGCGGCCGAGGTACCCGTAGATGCGCTTGCGGGTGCCGAGCCGCACCGACAGGAGCCACTTGAACGAATCCGGCTGCGCCGTGCCGTTGAGGTACGCAGCCGGCGCGAAGTCCGGTTCGCGCTCACGAATCTTCGCCACCACGTCGTGGGCCGAGATGTCGATCCGCTGGCCGGTGTCGGCATAGGTGAGGGGGGCCATGTCCACCCTGGCGCCACCCGCGTAGTAGTCGAACCGCTTCGTCTCGGCGGGCTCGCGGTAGCAGATGAACACCATCACGTGGACGATATCGATGTGCTCCTGCGCCCAGGCGACGAGATCGGGAATGCAGTCGAGCGTATCCTCGTAGACCGTGGCGTTGAAGGAGCAGGTGAGGCCCCCGACACGGGCGACCATCTCGGCGAAGTGGAGCCTCAGGGCGTTGTGTTCCTGCTCGGTCTTCCCCTTCCACTTGGGCCGATGCTGCTTGCTGTCGATGTGGAAGGTGAGCCCGAACAGGCCCGCACCCTTCATCTCGCGGAGCAGCTCCTCCGTGAGGGCGAGGCCGTTGGTGTTGATAATGGGCTTCCAGCCACGTTCGGCCACCATCCGCACGATGTCCACGACCTGGGGGTGAGTCAGTGGATCGCCGCCGGCGATGGAGACGCCATCCGTCTTGCGGTAACGGGCGAAGACGTCGAGGTCTTCGCCCACTCGCTCCAGCGACTTGTGCTCGTTCACGTTCGCCCGGTAACACCCTTCGCAGGCCAGATTGCACTTCATCGTCGGTTCGAGCCAGGCGATCGCGTTGTCAGGCAGGGTCCACGGAAGCCGGTAGAGGTCCCGGTGGTCGAGCGCTGCGGTCATGGCATCCCTTGCTCCAGGCAGATCGGGGAACTGGTTTTTCGAGGATGAAGTCAATCGTCGGGATGGAGCGGCGAAAATGCAATCAAGGAACGATGAAAATCCCGTGAAGCCCCGCCGCTACTTCATCGTCTGACACTGCTGCGGGTCGCCCGCCTGGAATCCCCGCTGGAACCATGCGGCGCGCTGGGCCGAGGTTCCGTGGGTAAAGGCGTCGGGGTTCACGTAGCCGCTGCCCATGCGCTGGATGCGGTCGTCGCCCACGGCCGCCGCCGCGGCGAGGCCCTCCTGCACGTCCCCCACGTCCAGCAGCCCCCGGGCCTGGGCGGAGTGGGCCCAGACCCCGGCGTAGCAATCCGCCTGCAGTTCGAGCGCCACGGAGTACTGGTTGGTCCGGCCGGGGTTCTGCTCCTGAAGGCGGCGAACCTCCCCCTCGGTGCCGAGCAGGTGCTGGATGTGGTGGCCGATCTCGTGGGCCAGGACATAGGCCTCCGCGAAATCGCCTGGAGCGCCGAAGCGGTCACGCAGCTCGTCGTAGAATCCGAGGTCGATGTACACCCGGGAATCGCCAGGGCAGTAGAACGGCCCGGTGGCCGACTCCGCAAAGCCGCAGGCGGACTGGACCCCATCGCGGAACAGGACGAGCCGGGCGTCCTGGTACTGTTCGCCATTCCTGGCAAAGGTCTGGGCCCAGCTCTTCTGCGCATCGTCCAGCACGAACGAGACGAACTGCTTGGTCGAGTCCTCCGCCGGAGTCGAAACGGGCGGCGCGCCCGAGTCCCCTTCCGGGGCGCCCCCGGCTCCGCCCCCCGCCATGGAGAGGAAGTCGCGCTTGAAGACGAGGCTCAGGACCACGAGGATGATGATCCCTCCCAACCCCAGCCGGCCACCGGGGAACCGTCCGCCGGACGAGCCGCGTTGGTCCTCGACGTTGTCACTCTGGTAACCTGGCGTCCATTTCATCGGTGGCCTCGGCGGTCGGGTGGGGCAGGGGAGCGTGAGCCGGATGCTGCCTCAATACTGGCTGGCCGGGGCCGTGTGGTCCATTGGTCGCTCCGAAATCCTCGGCTAAAGCCGCCCTAAAGGACTCCCTTCGGTCGAGGCTCCGCTCTGGTCCCTCAAGGGACCTGGCATCCCCTTTCCGCGAAGATCCGACGCATCCATGGGCCTTCCATTCGACTCCTCATCCCAAGGGCCGGAGGCCCGAGGGATCTCGCCGCCGTCCCCAGAGCTGGCTGTCGCGGGGAATCCTCGGCTGAGCCGAGGCTCCGCTCTGGTCCCTCAAGGGACCTGCATCCTTCCGCGAAGATCCGACGCATCCATGGGCCTTCCATTCGACTCCTAATCCCTCGGGCCTCCGGCCCTCGGGATGAGGACGGTCTTTCGCGGCGAGATTGCTTCGGCCCTGGCGGGCCTCGCAATGATAAAACTTCCTTCGGCACACCCTCCCGCCCTCCCGCCCTCCCGCCCGTCCGCCCCCCCTTCTTGACACCTTCAGGTCCGCGCGGTAACTCCACCCATCAAGTTCGACTGCTCCCAGCTCGCGTTCATTTGGAGACCTCCCATGTCCCGGACCACTGCCTCAGGCTCGCGCTCGCTCCTCTCCCGTTTCTCCAGGCACTGGCTCCGGTGGGGATTGCTGCTGGGTGCCGGCCTGGCCGTCGCGGTCGGCTGCTCTAACGACAACGGCAACGGGGTCACTCCGGACTACTCGCTCTCACTGGCGCCGGCGGCGCTCTCGATCGCGCCAGGCGGCAATGACAACACCGTGGTTACCCTGACCCGGTCCAACTTCGCCGGGTCGGTGGCATTGACCCTGGGCGGCGTGCCGGCCGGTGTGACCGGCTCATTCAATCCGCCGACGCCAACGGGGAATAGTTCCACGCTCACCGTCAGCGTCGATGCCTCGGTGGCGCCTGGAGTGTACAACCTGACCGTGGACGGGACCGGTACCGCCGGCGACCGCTCGACCCCGCTCAGCCTGACTGTCACCGGGCCCGCGGACTACTCGCTCTCGCTGGCACCGGCGGCGCTCAGCATCGTCCAGGGTGGCAACACGCCGACGACGGCGGTCACCATCACCCGCACCAACTTTACCGGCGCGGTGACATTGAGCCTGGGCGGCGCCCCGGCGGGAGTCACCGGCGTCTTCGCCCCGGCCGCTCCGACCGGAACCGCCTCGACGCTCACGGTGAGCGTGGGAGTCGCGGTGGCTCCAGGCGTCTACAACCTGACCGTGGACGGGACCGGTGCGCCCGGCAACCGCTCGACGCCGCTCACCCTGACCGTCACCGCGCTCGCGGCCGATTACGCACTGTCGCTGGCGCCGGCGGCCTTCACGGTGGCGCCGGGAGCCAACGGCAACACCGCCGTGACGATCACCCGGACCAACTTCACCGGTGCGGTGACGCTGAGCCTGGGCAACGCTCCGGCGGGTGTGACCGGTGTGTTCGCGCCGGCGGCCCCGACCGGGACCAGCTCGACCCTCACGGTGACCGTCGGTGCCGCCGTGGCGGCCGGAGTGTACAACCTGACCGTGGACGGGACCGGTACCGCCGGTAACCGCTCGACCCCGCTCACCCTGACCGTCAGTGCGACGGCCGACTACTCGTTGTCGCTCAATCCGGCGGCGCTGTCCATCGTCCAGGGTGGCAACACCCCGACGACAGCGGTCACCATCACCCGCAGCAACTTCACGGGCGCGGTGACGCTGAGCCTGGGCGGCGCTCCGGCGGGTGTTACCGGCTCGTTCGCGCCGGCCGCTCCGACCGGAACCGCTTCGACCCTTACCGTCACCGTGGGCGCGGCAGTCGCCCCCGGGGTCTACAACCTGACCGTCGACGGCACCGGCACGGCCGGCAACCGTTCAACGGCGCTGACGCTGACCGTCACGGCCACGCCGGACTATGCGCTGTCGCTCAATCCGGCGGCGCTGAGCATCGTCCAGGGTGCCAGCACTCCAACGACCGCTGTCACCATCACCCGCACCAACTTCACCGGGGCGGTGACGCTGAGCCTGGGCAACGCTCCGGCGGGTGTGACCGGTGTGTTCGCACCGGCAGCCCCCACCGGAACGACGTCGACCCTCACGGTGACCGTGGGGGCCGCAGTCGCCCCGGGTGTCTACAACCTGACGGTCGATGGGACAGCCGCAGGGCCCGGCAACCGCTCGACGCCGCTCACCCTGACGGTGACCGCGGCACCGGCCGACTACGCGCTGTCGCTCAATCCGGCGGCGCTGAGCATCGTCCAGGGTGCCAGTACTCCGACGACGGCGGTCACCATCACCCGCACCAACTTCACCGGGGCGGTGACGCTGAGCCTGGGTGGCGCACCGGCAAACGTCACTGGTGTCTTTGCTCCGGCCGCTCCGACCGGAACCGCCTCCACGCTGACGATCACCGTCGGAGCCGCGGTGGCTCCGGGGGTCTACAACCTGACCGTGAACGGGACCGCCCCAGGTCCACTTAACCGTTCGACGCCACTCACCCTGACCGTCACCGCAGCAGGGCCGAACTACGCCCTGTCGCTCGCGCCGGCAGCACTCAACATCAAGCAGGGGGCCAACGACAACTCCACCGTCACCATCACCCGGACCAACTTCACCGGTGCCGTGACGCTGACCTTGGGCGGAGCACCCGCAGGTGTCACCGGCGCCTTCGTGCCGCCGGCCCCCACGGGTACCACCTCCGCCCTCACGGTGACCGTGGGTCCCGCGGTGGCCGTCGGGGTCTACAATCTGACCGTGGACGGGTCCGGCACGCCAGGCAGCCGCTCCACACCACTGACCCTCACCGTGGAAGCGGCAAGCGGCGGCAGCATCCATTGGGACTTCTCGAGCTGCCCGGTAGCGGAGCAACCGGTCTGGTTCGCCTACCAGGACGGGAGCGGACCCTGGACCGTGGTCACGCCGGTCGCCAACGTCTACAGCTTCAACATCGCCGGTGCTCGCGGGGGCATCACCGAGGTGCTCACCGATGCCGGCGCCTCGACAGTACTGGTGCAATACCTTTCGAAGGCGGAATTCGGGACCGGCTCTGTTCAGTGTCCTTCACCCGGCGTCCTCAAGACCGTCAATGGAACAGTGGCGGGCGTCGGCGCAACCGAGGCGGCGTGGGTCTCGATGGGAGGGGGCTCGGCCTTCATCTATTCCTTCCTGGTCGGATTCCCCAACTTCCAGCTCACCTCTGTTCAGAGTGGCAGCCAGGACCTGGTGGCTTCCCACACGACGGCCATCTCGGGGGTGATCGCGGACAAGGCCATCATCCAGCGGGGATTGAATATCGCCAACGGCGGCACTGTGGGAACGCTTGACTTCGGCGGCGGCAGCGCCTTCACCCTGGACAATGCGACGATCACCGTCACCGGGCTGACGGTCGGCGAGACACAGCTGACCCAGGCCATGACCTACCAGGTAGCCGGCTGTGCAGGAGCCCCACTCTATAACGGCGTGTCCTGGGCAGGATCGAGCTTCACCGCTGCAGGCGTTCCTGCCGCGGATCAGGTGGCCAGCGACTTCCACGGGATTCAACTGTCCACCCATGATCCGACCGCGAAGATGACCCGGTTCACCAGCCAATATTTCCATACCTTTGGTGCCCGTAGCGTGGCGCTTGCCGCGGTGTTCCCGACGCCCGCGGTCACGTCGCTGGGCGGCGGCTCGCCGCCCTACAAGCGGCTGCAGGCGATTTACACACTGCCGACCGACTACGAGCAGGCGACCAGCCTCACCTACTCCGATGCGGTGACGAGCAACTCAGTCGTGATCCAGGCGACCTTTGCCTATCTGGGCGGCACGTCGGTGACGCTGGCGCTCTCCGATTACTCCGCGCTGGTCGGGTGGCTCAACAGCTGGGCGCCGGGCGCAGCGAACACGGCTGATTGGAGGGTGGGAGGGACGGGCGGCAACGCCACCACCGGATTCTGCACCGAGGGGGCGCGGCTGGATGTCGCGTCGGTGAGCGGCACGAACTAGACGGATTGGTGTTGCAGCATGACCGGAGGGCCGGCGAAGTGCCGGCCCTTCGTGCGTTCGGGAACGGTGAACCCTAAAGGGCTTCCTCGCGACTTCGTCGCTCGGTCGCGGGGAACGGAGAAAGGGGAACAATTCGCGCTGCATTCGGGCCTCCCGCCCTCCCGCCCTCCCGCCCTCCCGCCCGACGGTCCCCGGTCGTACGTTACCGATATGTCTCCCCATGCATCGAGGACGGCAGGCGTCCCCCTGATGATGGTCCGGGCGGAGCTCTTTCCCCGGTACCGTGTGCAGCGCGAGCTCGGCCGGGGCGGGATGGCCACGGTCTTCCTCGCCACCGACCGCGAAAAGGGCGGGGAAGTGGCGATCAAGATCCTGCACCCCACCCTCGCCGTCTCGCTCGGTCCCACCCGGTTCCGGCAGGAAATCGCCATGCTCCGGCGGCTGGACCACCCCAACATCCTGCCGCTGCTCGACGCCAGTGAAACCGGCCCGCTGCTCTACTTCGCAGCGCCATACTTCCCGGGCAGCACCCTCCGCACGATGATCAGGAGGACAGGACCACTGCCGCTTGACCGGGTGGCCGCCATCACCCGCGACATCGGCTCCGCGCTGGACTACGCCCACGGCCAGAACATCCTTCACCGGGACATCAAGCCAGGCAACATCCTGCTCGACGGCGACCGTGCCGTGCTCTTCGATTTCGGGGTGGCGCGGGCGATCGAGCGGACCGGCGTCGAGGGTCTGACCCTGAGCGGGATCATCCTCGGCACGCCGGAATACATGAGCCCGGAACAGGCGGCAGGGGAAACGGTGCTCGACGCCCGGTCGGACATCTATGCGCTGGGCTGTGTGATCTACGAGATGCTGACGGGCGGGCAGCCGTTCACCGGGCCCAGCCCGCAGGCGGTGTTCGATTGCCATATCGGGGAGGCACCCCGTCCGCCCAGGGAGCTGCGGGCCGAGGTGCCCGTGGCGATGGAGGCCGCGGTGCTCCGGGCCATGGCCAAGCGGCCCGGCGACCGGCCTGGATGTGCACTGGACCTGGTCCGAATGCTGGAGGGTGCCTAGGGGCCGATCAGGCGGTCACGCGCGTAGTGGATTCGCGCGAGGACGCCGGGGGAGAAGCTGTCCACGGGGAAGTGGAGTGCGGAGTCCAGCGCCTGCCGCGCTGGGGTGGTCCCGATTGCGCCGAGGGCGTACGCGGCGCGCCCCTGGTAGATCGCCACCATGCCGTCGAGGTAGCGATTCACGAACTCGACCTGGGTGAACGGCAGCGGGGCCGCCGTCGGATTGTTGGCGTTGTGGGTGACCAGCTCCTGATAGGTCGCCTGCAGCTGCTGGACCAGCCGGCCCCGGCGCGTCGCCGAGGGGCCGTGGAGCAGATCTTCGCGCAGAGTGTCGATTGTGCCGGGCAGTCGCGCCGCCACGGCCTTCACCGAGTCCAGCTCGCCATCGCTGCACTCGGTGCAGGTGAGCCAGGCGTCCAGCACCGGGCGGTCGGTGGTCGGCGGCTGGCACGCGGTGGCCGCCAGCCCGCCGGCCAGCGACAAGGCAAGCTGCAGCCCACGGCGGAAATTTCCAGGGTATCTCACGGCCAATCCAGCCGCAATTCGGGACAGGGCCAGGTACCGCCGGTATTTCCAGGGACCGGAACGTCCTGGCAGGTCTTCCGGGGTCCGCTGCGCACCCCGCTGGCATTGAGCCAGGATTGGTCGTGGAAGTTGGCGCGGTAGGCCTGGCCGACGGTGAAGTGATTGGCCTTCCTGGTGGTGTTCAGGTCGAAGGCGGAACTCTGCATCAAGTTCTGGTCGGTCCAGCCGTACAGGGTGAGCAGGTTGCCGTAGCCCACGTGCAGCAGGCTCAGTGCATGCCCGATTTCATGCGCCAGGATGGCGGGGGCGTGCTGCTCCCGGATGAAGATGAGACCGGGGATTCCATTGTCCACGCAGTCGTGGCCGACCTCCGTATCGAAGCTCCAGGGCTCGGTGAACTTGACGTAGATCACGGTCAACGGGCTGGTCGCGTTGAGCCCCAGCTTGGCGGCGGCCGAGACACAACCCTGCGCAATGGCCACGGCGAGGGGATCGACTTGGCCGGTCGAGGTGTTCGGGTCGGAATCGACGAAGCGGATGTCACCGGGAACCACGAATGTCAGGCCCATCTTGTTCTCGTCGTAGAGCAGCGACGCCAGGTCGGCTTCGACCTTCACTTCAGCCTCGGCGCCGTGATACTCCACTAACGCGTTCAGGGTCACCGTGAACAGCGCAAGAAGCGTCTCCGTGATCACATTCTTGCTGCCGGTCGGCACGGGCACCGGGGCGGGGTCGAGCACGGGCGCGAACCCCTGGGCGAAGACCGACAGCTGGGTCATGCATCCCGACGCCGGAATCGAAATCGGCTGCTCCGCCATCGCGAACCGGGTGACCAGGTCCGACGGGCAGCCCGCGGCGGAGGGCGGCCCGAGGTCGGTGTCCTCCAGCAGATACTTGGTGCCAGTGGCCGGAACGCCGGCAACCTGCACCACGAGGTCCCCCGCCAGCGGCGGGGGGGCCGCTCCCGCCGTCACCGTCACCGTGCTTGTATCCGCCAACGTTCCCCCCTGCTGGGTCGCGATGACGCGGTACACACCCGCGGTTGCACCGGCCGTGTACAGCCCGCTCGCGGAGATGCCGCCCCCGGTCGCGGTCCAGGTCACCGCCACCGCCATGGTCGTGGCATCGCTCATCCGGCCTGTCGCGGTGAACTGCTGCGTCGCGCCGCTGGCCAGCGAGGCGCTCGGCGGGGTCACTTCCACCGCGGTCAGGGCGGGCCCCGCCACGACCGTCACCCTGCTGGTATCGGCCAGCGTCCCGCCCTGCTCCGTGGCGATCACCCGGTAGGTCCCGGCCGCCATTGCGGCGGTGTACACCCCGCTGGCGGTCACCGTGCCTCCGGTCGCGGTCCACGTGACCGCCACCGCAGCGGTCGTTCCGTCGCTCATCACGCCGATGACGCTGAACTGCTGCGCGGCGCCGAGGCCGACGAGCACGTTCGCCGGGGTCACGACGACCGCGAGCAGGGTGGCCGGCGCCGAAAGGCGCGCCCTCGGCGTGGCCCCCGAGCCGAAGCACGATGAGCCCATGACCGCCCCCGCTCCGGACAGGCAGAGGCCTGCCCGGAGAAGGGAAGAGGCGATCCGTCCCTTTGTGGTCACGCCATCACCGGGATCACGGTGGCCACTTGGGCGGCGGCGGCGGAGTTCCTCCTCCACCAGTACCCCAGATTCTATCCCAGATCATCGTTTCCCATTCGTAAATCCGCTCGAGCTGCCAGGACACGAGGGCGCAGCACTCTTTGGGAGTCAGCTCCTTGTGGCCATGCCTCTTGAACTTCTTCACGGTCTCGGTGGGTTTTCGTGTCTTCATCCTGACCTCCCTCTCACGTTGACGTGAACGGGGACTGCCGCACTGCTACTTCAACAGGTCGAGGCGCGAGCGGAATGCCTTCGTCAAGTCGCTTCTCCCCAAGTGCTCCGCCGCCAGGATCCGCAGCTCGAGGCTCTGCCGCAGGTACACCAGGTAGATGATCGGCCGGGGATGATCGAGCCGGTCGGCCGCCTGCAGCGCATCGACCGGCCGGTCACGGGCGAGGAGGAGTTCGGCCAGCAGGAGCTGCTCCTGGCCGAACGGCTCCTGCATCCCCCACTCGATATGGCTGGCGTCTCCGGCGGGAACGACTCCCTCGAGCAGAGCGATGGCCCGCGCTGTGTCGGCCTCGAGCAGGGCCAGCCGCGCGCCGATGCTCTTCGCCGTCGAGATGTCGAGCTGGGTGCCGGTGGAATCAGCTATCCGGGAGAGCACGCGGGACACCCTGGCCAGGTTGGCCCGATCTCCCCGGTGCGCCAGCCAGATTCCGTGATACCAGAGCCGCGCCACACTCATCTTCTCGTAGTTGCCGGCCAGCTCCGCAATCACCGCCGCCGCCTGGGGATCCATTCCCTGGCCGTCGACGGCGTGGAGGACATATAGCCCCTTGGCAGCCAGCACTCCCGAGGCGACGGCACTGTCCAGTACCGGCTTGACCTCGCCGAGCCGGTCGCGGGCCGTCAGGATTCCCTGAAGCCCGAGGACCGCCCCCCAGCGTGCGGTGAGCGGCGCACTGTCCGCCACCAGCACCGACCTGAACGCCGCCTCGGCGCACGCCGGGTGTGACCCGCGGGACGACAGGACCTTGGCGGCCTGGACCACCTCAAGCGGATACCGGGCGCTGGCCTGGGCCCAGGCCACGCCTCCGGGTCCCAGCCGGAGGCAGTCGAGCGTCACGGTGAGCTGCTCGAGCCACAGGCTGTCGGGATCGGTCTGACGGAACTGCCCGATCAGCTTCGCGGCGGCCGTGGTGTCGCCATTCCGCAGAGCGATCTCGGCCAGGTGGAAGAGCGGCGGGGCAAACTCCGGGTCGGCGCGGCGGGCCCGGGTGAAGGCATCCGCCGCCAGCGACTCGGCGTCGGCGAAGAGGTGATAGCGAACTTCGCCCAGCGCCATCCACCCTTCCGCCCAGGTGGAATCGATCTGCAGCGCCTGCTGGATATGTGCGGATGCCGAGTCGGGATGATTGGCGTAGTAGTCGCGCAGGCCCCTGGCGAATTGGACGTACTTGGGGGGCAGGATGCTGTCATTGCGGAGGGCGAGGTCCACCAGGAGGGCGGCCTCGTCGTATTCGTGCTGCCACTCCGCCGCCAGCGCTCCCTTGAGTGCGGCAAAGGCGAACGCCGAGTCGGCAGCGACCGCCTTGCGCTGGTCATCGAGCGCCAGGGAGTACCGGGCCCGGCGGTATTCCCGCTCCCCCTGCAGCCAGTAGGCGATGGCGGCAGGCTGGCGCCGGGCCAGCGCGGTGAGGTCGATGCGGCGCCCCGGCTCCAGCAGGCGGGGCAGGAGGAGATTGATGGCGCGGAGGCCCAGTTGCGGAAAGGTGGCGCTGTCCGGTGCACCAGCGGCGGTGGCCTGGGCGACAACGGAATCGCCGCGGGCGTCGTTGAGCCGGAGGATCACCCGGGCGGAGTCGGCAGCCGCGACCACCACCCCATCGACGTAGTACCGGGCCGATCGCCGGCGGGCGATGCCGCGGGCGTCGCCGGCTCCGACCAGGGCGACATTGGCGCGCTGGGTGGTCGTCAGCCAGGTCCAGCCGTCAATCCACTTGAGTGGTTCCGTATGCTCGAGCGCGCTCTCGATCATCACGGCGATTTCCTGTCCCGTGCCGGCCGGGACTCCGGCGCCCCGCTCGACCAGCGGAAAGACCACCACCTTGTTCGGATCCAGCGGCGGCGGGCGCGGCACGATCCACTTCCAGGTCGCGACCGCCAATGCGAGGCAAGCCAGGACGACCAGGGCAGGGACCAGTCGCCGCGCCGGTGCCACCGCCTTCTCCACCGGGCCCGCGACAAGCGCGGCACGGAATTCTTCGGCGTTCTGGAACCGATCGGCCGGCACCTTGGCCAGCGCCCGCCGCACCACCGCCTCCACCCGAGGCGTCAGCTCGGGCCGGACCACCCGGAGAGAAGGCGGGGGCTCGAGCCGGTGCCGGGCCATGATCATCTGGGGGGTCGTGCCCCGGAACGGCGGTTCGCCGGCCAGCATCTCGAACAGCACGCAGCCCAAAGCGTAGACATCGGAGCGGCCGTCGAGGTGGCTGTCGCCGCCGGCCTGCTCCGGACTCATGTATTCCGGCGTGCCCGGCACGACCCCGGGACTGCTGAGGTCGTCCCCCGGGCCGGTCGGCGTCAGCGCCTTGGCGATGCCGAAGTCGGCCACCACCGCGTGCTCGCCGGAGAGAAGGATGTTGGCGGGCTTGATGTCCCGATGAACGACCTGGTGCCGGTGGGCGTAGGCCAGGGCGTCCGCCACATCGGCGGCGATCCTGAGCGCGTCATCGACTGGCAGGGCGCCATCCCGCGCGAGGCGATCGCGGAGGGTATCCCCCTCCACGTAGGGCATCACGTAGTAGAGCAGCCCGTCGGCCTGCCCCGAGTCGTGCAGCGGGAGGATGTTGGGATGGGAAAGGCGGGCGGTGGTCTGGATTTCCCGGAGGAAGCGCTCCGGGCCGATCATCGCGCCCAGGTCGGGACGGAGGACCTTCACGGCGACCCGGCGTCCATGGCGGAGGTCCTGGGCCAGGTAGACCGTCGCCATACCGCCGTGCCCGATCTCCCGATCGAGGAGATAACGGTCGGCCAGGGCACGATGCAGCCGGTCGAGGACAGCTTCCGCCACGGTGCCGCCCAACCGGCCCGACTCGGACGCAGGAAGGTCGCGGGTGGGCCGGCATCGCCCGCGCGGTGAGATAGTACCGCTCGAAAGGGGAAAGGGCCAGATGGAGGGGAACAGGGAACGGTGGTTCTGTCATTGCGGGCCCCCCCGCAGCGGTCTGATTGCTACTGGATTCATCGCAATTTTGGCAGACCCGACTCTTGCCCCGCTGATCTCCGACACAGAATTTGGGGCATGCCCTCCGCCGACCAACTCCGGGTGTCCGCCATCGTCGCCTTCCGCGAGGAGCTCGCACGGCTCGAGGCAGCGGGGGTCGTGGCACTGGATCCGGCGACGCGCGAGCGGATTCGTTTACACCATGACGCCGAACTCGCGGCCCTGGCCGCGGCGGGCGAGGTGGACCTCACCGCGACCACCGCCCGGCTCTCGGCCGGCATGCGGGTCGCCACGCTGCTGGGAACGATTGCGCTGTCGGCAGCCTACGGGTTGTTCGTCAGTTCGCACTGGGGCACGCTGGCCCTGGCGCCGCAGCTGGCGCTCGTCACCCTTCCTCCACTCCTGCTCGTCGTGCTCACCCATGTCGCGGCGGCACGTGAACCTTCGGGTTACGTCGCCTCGCTGATCGCGACTGTGGCGGCGATCGCCTTTGCCGTCAACCTCGGCACCCTGGGCCAGCTCTACAATCTTCCGGATTCCCGCGGCGCCCTCCTCGCCGTCGGCGCCTTTGCCATGCTGCTCGCCTATGGCTATGGCCTCACCCTCCCGCTCATCATCGGCATCGGCGGCATCGGCGGATGGCTCTGGACCCTGGGGGCCATCCCGCTCGGCCTCTGGTGGCGGGACGGCTTCACCGTGATCGAGCCGTTGCTGCTGGTGGGGTTGCTGGCACTGACGGTGCCGGCCTGGATCCGCGGCCCGGCGAAGTTCGCGCCCTGGTGGCGCGGGATGGGGGCCGCGGCGCTGGTCCTCGGGCTGCTGGTGGTGGAGAGCAACGGTACGCTCAGCGCGTTCGCGACCGCCGATGTGCACGCCATTGAGATCGGCTACAAGATCGTCGGCGCCCTGGCGCTCACCGCCCTCGTGGCCTGGGGCATCAGGCGAGACCAGCGCGTGGTCACGCAGATCGGGTCGGCCGGCGCGGTGATCTACCTGTTCATGCGACTGGTGGACTGGTTCTGGGATCTGCTGCCGAAGTGGCTGTTCTTCCTGCTGGTCGGCGCCTTTGCGCTGTCCGTCCTGCTGGTGCTGCGGCGCCTGCGCCGAGTGCGCGTGGAGGCGAAATGAAGCGGGCCATCGCCGCCATGGCGCTGGTCGTCGTGGCGAATGGATTTGTGCTGGTGTCGGCGGGACGGGAACGCGCGGCACCGGCCACCTTCACGACCATCGAGGTCTGCGCCGGGCACATCGTGGGCGGAGGGACCTCCGATGAGCCGCCCGCGCTCAAGCTGAGCGTCTCCGAAGACTCCGTCCCAACTCCACCTGGGCTCGACGCCGCGGGCCTCCGGGCCCTGGGCCAGGACGAAGCGATGATTGCCGCCATGGGCCGCACGCGCGACTCGACCTTTCGCCGGCCGAGGCCGCGACCGGCCTGGGTGCGGCTCCGGCAAAGGGCGGATTCGCTCGAGCAGTGGACCGTGGCCGAAGTCGCTCCCCGGCGCGAGCTGTTGGCCCCCGACTCTGCCTCAATCGTGATCCGCGGGATGGTTGGAGTCCGCGAGCTCCGGAGCGGGCCACCCCCGGAAGGGATGGCGGGTCACCAGCATGGGCCGCGGGGCCCTGATCAGAGACCGCGCGTGATCTATCCCGCCGTGGTCGAGGTGATCCCCTTCCAGCTGCACCTCGATCGTCACCAGATCGCCACGCTGCGGGCCGCGCTCACCGACACGACCGGATGCGGGGTGACGAAGCAGGCGGTGATCGCCAATGGCGCCAAAGGCGGGATCTGGGTCGAGTCGGTGCGGTGAGCCGGGCCGGGAGACCGGGAACTGCGGTTCTGTCATTGCGAGGCCGCTGAGCGGCCGAAGCAATCTCGTTCTCGGGCATCCGCTCCCTTGTGGGGTTTCAGGGTCGCGGGGCTGAAAGCCCCCCTAAAGGACTTCCTTCGGTCGCGCCTGGTCCATTCGCCGCCCTAAAGGACTTCCTTCGGTCGCTTCGCGGCCGCCTCAGACTACCTTCGGCTCCCGTTCCCCGTTCCCCGTTCCCCGTTCCCCGTTCCCCGTTCCCCGTTCCCCGTTCCCCGTTCCCCGTTCCCCGTTCGCCGTTCCCCGCTTAGACCCCCCACGCCTCCGCGAACATCGCCACCAGGTCGATCTCCAGCGCCGCCTGCCCGGGGTCGGGCTGCCAGGTGAGGATCTCGCCGACAACTTCCGGCCTGGTGTCTTCCGGTCGCCAGCGTTCGACCAGTCGTGCATCGGGGTCCACGATCCAGTATTCGGGCACCCCGGCCCGCTGGTAGCGGCGGCGCTTGAGGAGTCGGTCGTAGCGCGCGGTGCTTGGCGACAGGATTTCGACCGCCAGCAGGAGTCGGGTGACGTCGGTCCATGACCGGATTGGCGCCTGGGCGTCGAGCGGGGTCACGAACAGATCGGGCTGCAGGATCTCGTCCTCACCGAGGGCAATGTCGGCTGGGGAAAAGAGGATGATGCCGACACCCGTGCCGGCCAGCCAGGGATGGATCCGGTGGAGCAGTGCCACCGCCACCCGCTGATGGCTCCATGAAGGCGCTGGCGTCACGACCAGCTCTCCATCCACCAGTTCGTAACGCAGGCCGTCGTCCGGGAGGTTCCGCACGGCGGCCGCGGTCCATTGAGTCGGGGCCTGTGGCATGCCCATAAGGTGGACTCCTCGGTGGGGGGTGGGCAAGAGGGCATGGGCGACGGTAGCGCCGGCCGTGGTGCGAGGTGTCATCCTTTCTTCGCCGTGGTGGGGTGGGAAAGTGCGAGGGGTAGATGGGGAGCGGGGAGGAGGGAGAGAGGACCAGTGGCTCTGTCATTGCCAGGGCCGGAAGGCGACCGAAGGGAGGCCTTCAGGGCGCCGAAGCAATCTCGTTCCCCAGACTCCTCATCCCGAGGGATCCGGCAGGCTTAGCGATGCTTTCCCCGCACCCTGGCCAGCACCGGCGGCGCATATCCCACCAATCCCAATGGGCCACTGAAGAACGGCGTGTAATTCACGTTGCCGCGGACGCCGTCGCCGCCGGGGCCCAATGGGCCGGCCGGATCGCCCCACCAGTTGTAGGTGGCGTCGATGGCGCTGGTGATCGTCGACTCCACGCCGTTACCGGCATTGTACCTGAGGTTGCAGTTGTGAATCGTGATCACGGCATTCGTGGTGATTCCCGCGGCTCCGCTGCCGGACACCTCGCAGTTGTCGAACGAAACGCCGGTGTTGCCTCCCGACACGGACACTCCCCCGCCGCCCGCCCCGAAGACAGCCGATGAGAAGATGACGTCGGAGGCGTTGATCTGCACCATCGTGGGACCCAGGGGGGTGTTCGTGGTGTCGAATCGAGATCGGATTATTCTGGATCCACCGGCCCCGGGGAACAGGGAAAGGGACTGGTACAAGCTCTGCCGAACGACGGTGCTGTCCATGATCACGGGTGAATAGGCCACGATCCCATCATACGAGAACGCTATTCGCACATTCTCGAAGTAGTTGGTGTCCGTGGGGGTACCGACCAGCTGGAAGCTGCCCCAGGGTGAAAGGCTGTCCATGGCGGTGAACAGAATCGGCGCGGCCGCGGTGCCCACCGCCACGACTCTGCCGCCCGTCTGGGTGCCGATCAGCGAGCCGCCGAACCCATCGAAGCAAACCACTGTGCCTGGCCCGACCGTCAGCGTCGCGCCGAGGATGTGGATGACACCGTTGACCCGGTGCGGATTGCCGGCCGCATCCCAGGCTTCGTTGGCGGTGATGCTGCCGCCTGGGTGATCGGTGCCGGCACCGCCGACGACACCGCAGGACGGGGGTGGGGCGGTGAGCGTCGCAGTCGCCTGGAAGGTGACCGAGGCAGTGCCGCCTCCCGGCATCTCGGCCGTGGCGGTGACCGTCTGCAGGCCGGTGGGCCCACCCAGGGTCCATTGCACGCTGGAATACCCATTGGCGTCGGTCGCGGTTTGGGCGTGGTTCAGGTAACCGCCGCCGCTGCTGACTGCCCATGTAATGACCGCCCCTGCCACAGGGGCTGCGTTGCCGCCGAGGAGCTGCACCTGGAGATCCGCAGGCAGTGGGTTGTTATGCTCTCCGGTCTGCATATCCCCCGCGGACTTGTTGAGCAGTCCTGTGGGAGTCCAGCCGGCTCCGCAGGTGACCAGGGGCGAGGCGACCCCGCTCACGATGTCAAGCTCTACCTTGTCGGCGCCGGTGGGGGAGCGGACGCAGCCCATCTGGAAGGGCGGTCCGCCTCCGTCGCTGCCCAACCCCTCGACCAGCGAGAAGAACCACCTGTCGTCGACCTGAGTGCTGTGCCGTGGCAGGACCGTATCTATGGTCGTGTCCTTCAGCCACCGAAACGCAGCCACGTAGCCCATGGCGCAGCTCGGCTGTGCGAGCGCAGCCAGATTCAGGCAGAGCGACGCCGCCGGGGCAGATGGCAGGTAGCAATTGTTCAGACCGCAGCCCCCTTCGGACACCACCACCCGCAGGTCGAAGTGTGAATCGGGCAGGTAGCCGAGCTGCTTCGGGTAGACGTAGGCCTTGCCTCGCACCGTGCCGCCGGCGGACCAGGTACCGGCCACGAACGCCGAGGGGTCGATTGGACCAAAGCCGGAGGGGACGGGCCCCATCGACGCGGCTGCATGGGTGCCCGTGACCACGAAATCCTCGACGGCCAGCGGGCTCAGTGTCATGTCAAAGGCGTCGCAGCTACCCGCGCCACGGGTCCAGGACGCGGTGGCGTTGCCGGTCAGCGCATCCCGCTGAATCCGGCTGGGCGGGCTGGAGATATCGCCCAGGCCCGTGGTGACGGTCGAGCCGGTGCAAGCACCTTGGGCGGGGTCATCGCGGAGGGTCACGTTGACGACGAACCAGATCCGGCCTGGCAGACCGCCGGCATCCTGGTCGAGCTGGATGGTCCAGGTCTCGGTCCGGGTGTTCGGGTTGGTGCCGGAGGAGGTCGGGGAATTGCACCCCGCGACAATCAGCCCCCCCAGGCCGATAGCGATGAGAAGCGCGGTGATAAGGCGGTGCCTGACCATGGTCCGGGTCCCTCCGACGAGGCGGCCCCGCGGCCGTGACGGGCACCGCGGGTCTTCCCCTTGAAACGACGGGATCGGCCAGGATTCTCACCCTCCCTCCCGACCGAGCGACGAAGTCGCGAGGAAGCCCTTCAGGGTCTGCCCCTCTGCCCCTCCCTCATTTAGCTTCGTAGCGCCCCCCATCACTACACTCCGGAGCCCCATGTCCGACGCCGATCCCCGGCTCGTCGCCGCGCTCGCCGACCGCTACCGCCTCGAACGCGAACTCGGCGCCGGCGGGATGGCCACGGTCTACCTCGCCAACGACCTCCGGCATGGGCGCAGCGTCGCGCTCAAGGTCCTGCGACCCGAACTGGCGGCGGTGATCGGCGCCGAGCGCTTCCTGGCCGAGATCAAGACCACCGCCGCGCTGCAGCATCCCCATATCCTGCCGCTGTTCGACTCCGGCCAGGCGGACAGCTTCCTCTTCTACGTGATGCCGCTGATCGAGGGGGAGAGCCTCCGCGACCGGCTGAACCGCGAGCACCAGCTGTCGGTGGAAGACGCGGTCCGGCTGGCGAAGGAGATCGGCTCGGCGCTGGACTACGCCCACCGCCACGGGGTGATCCACCGCGACATCAAGCCCGAGAACATCCTGCTCCACGACGGCGCGGCGCTGGTGGCCGATTTCGGCATCGCGCTGGCCGTGAGCCACGCCGGCGGCCACCGGATGACGGAGACCGGTCTCTCGCTCGGAACACCTGGCTACATGAGTCCCGAGCAGGCCACCGGCGAGCGCGGTCTCGACGCCCGCTCCGATGTCTACAGCCTCGGCTGCCTGCTCTACGAGATGCTGGCCGGCGAGCCGCCGCACACCGGGCCCACCGTCCAGGCGGTGATCGCCGCCGTGGTGACCAAGGACCCGGAGCGGCTGGGCCTCCGGCGGCGCTCGGTGCCGGGCAACGTCGAGGCGGCGGTGCACAAGGCGCTGGCCAAGCTGCCGGCCGACCGGTTCGCCACCGCGGAGGCGTTCGTGCGCGCGCTGAGCGAGCCGATGACGGCGCCGACGATGGCGGCGGTCAGCGGCTATCGTGCCCGCGGCGGCGACCCGGCTCGCGGAAGCGCACGGTCATCGTGGCCGCGGCCATGCTGCTCCTCGCCGCGCTGGCGGCGTGGGGGTGGTTCCGTCCCCGGGCCCATCCGTTCATGAATCGCTATGCCATGGCGTTGACCACCGACCAGGCGGTCGTCCTCCACCGCGCTGGCGGGACGGGTCGCCATCTCGCCGGACGGGAGGCGGATCGCCTATGTGGGCAAGGGTGAAGGGACGACCCGGCTCTGGATCAAGGAAGCCGGCCAGGTCCAGCCCACGCCGCTGGCCGGCACCGACGGCGGGCTCAGCCCCTTCTTCTCTCCCGACGGCCGCCAGCTCGGCTTCATCAAGGATGGGAGGACGGTCCGGATTCTTCCCCTCGAAGGCGGCGCTCCACTCACCCTGACCGACAGTGCCAACTCGACCGCCGGGTCGTGGGGTGACGACGGCTACGTCTACTTCGAGGTGGATTCGGGGATCAGCCGGATCCGCGCGACCGGTGGCCACGCCGAGCCGGTCTACAAATTTGCCGCCTCCGATCACGTCCTGGGCACCGAATGGCCGGTCGTGCTGCCCGGCGCGCGCGGGGTCCTCTTTCGCCGCAGGCAGCGAGGGGCAGACCGTCGGCGACTTCGATATCATGGTGCAGCCGTTGCCCAAGGGTGAGGCCAAGATCCTCATCCGGGGCGTCTACGCGCGCTACTCTCCCACCGGTCACCTGGTGGTGGTCACCTCCGATGGCAAGCTGCTGGTGGTCCCCTTCAGCCTCCGCAAGCTGGAGCTCACGGGGCCGCCGGCGGGGCTGTACGAAGGCCTCGAACCCAATCCCTACGGTGCCGCGGTGGGGCTCTCCGAGACCGGGACCCTGATCTACCAGACCGCGAGTCAGTCCTCGTCGCGGGAGCTGGACTGGGTCTCCCGGAGCGGGGTCATCACTCCGGTGGACCCGTCGTGGAAGGCCGATGGCGCAATCGTTTCGCTTTGCGCTTTCTCCCAATGGGCGGGCGATCGCGGTGGAGCTGCAGCGCAACGCCAAGTCGGACATCTGGGTCAAGCAGCTCCCCGCGGGCCCATTCTCCCGCATCACCTTCGGCGACACGGCGTTCGTCCGGCCCGCCTGGAGGCATGACGGCAACGAGGTCTACTATCTCGCCGATCGGGGCGACGGTGGCGGACTCCCGACGGCCCGCCGGGCCGACGGGGTCGGGGCCGCGACCCGCCTGACCACCTCAAGGAAGGCGTTCGGGCAGGTGCTCGACTCGCCCGACGGGAGCTGGCTGATCCTGCGGAGCGCCATCGCCGAGGTGGGCAATGGCGACATCTACGGCATCCACACCGGCGACACGACCCTGGTCCCCCTCGTCTCCTCACCCGCGCGCGAAGGGACGCCCGCCCTGTCGCCAGACGGGAAATGGCTGGCCTACTCCTCAGACGAATCGGGGGGCTTCGAGGTCTACGTCCGCCCCTTCCCGAACTCGACCGCGGCGCGCTGGCAGGTCTCCACCGCCGGCGGCACCTCGCCGCTCTGGTCGCACAGCGGGAAGGAGCTCTTCTTCCGCAACAACCACGGCGACCTGGTTTCGGCCGAGATCAAGCCGGGAGCCAACTTCTCGGTCGGGGAGCAGAAGCCGCTCTTCTCCCTGGCGCCCTTCACTTTCGCGGGGCCGATTCAGGTCTACGCGGTGGCGCCCGACGACAAGAGCTTCCTGATGATGCGGGAGACCTCGGCCGGCGAGTCGGGGGCGCTGGTGGTGAGCGAGAACTGGTTTGAGGAGTTGAAGGCGCGGGGGAGGTAGGGCGGGGAACGGGGGGTTCTGTCATTGCGAGGCCGCGGACCCTAAAGGGCTTCCTCGCGCCCAGGGCGCTCGGTCGGCGGCCGAAGCAATCTCGTGTCCCGCGCACCGGTCGCCGGGCCGGCATCCCGTCCTCACCCCCTGTCCCCCTCTCCACGAAGTGGAGAGGGGGAACGTCCAACAGGCTCCGTCTATTGCCGTCCCGGTCACATAGAAATACGTTGATGCGACCTCCCCGGAGCATCCCTATATGAAGAGCGCTGCCCTCCGCCTTTCCCTTGTCACCGCGCTCGGTGTCGCGGCGTGCAGGGGCGACACCATGCCCACCGCCGAAACTCCATCCGCCGCACCGTCAATCTCGTTCACCAAGGCATCCCCTCCACTGCTCGGTTCTCCGACCGAGCGCGCCGCGCAGATCGTCGACCGGGTGAATGCCGGGCTCGTGGCGGGCGGTAGCAACGTCCTGCTCGACGAGGTGTGGATGTTCAGCCTCGGGGTGGGCACCGATCCGTACCGTCGGTTGCGGACCGGGTCGCGCTGGATCAACCCGCGGAGCGTGACCTACTCGATCGATGAATCCGACGTGATCAAGTACGACCCGGCCAAGCCGGGGCTGCCGTACTCCGACGCCGACGTCCTGGCAGCGCTGGTGCGGGCCCACGAGGCGTACAACGGGGTGGGGAACATCGTCCTGCATTCGAGCCGAGTGGCCGACAATGGGGCGAACAATGACATCCTCGACGGCGAGATCCTCGACGCCCAGGGCCACTGCATCGACGTGGTGGACCTGACTGCCGTGACGCTGGTGTCATACGACCCCGCGACCGGTGCCTTCCAGATCAATCCGGTGGCAGACAACCTGTTCGGCGGCTGGCTCTCGCCCAGCTATTTCGCCGACTGCCTGGGCAGCGACCAGATCCTGGGGGTGACCTGGACCTTCTCGGTGCCGGACGGTGCCCTGGGCGGCGGCTTCGACGGCTACCGGGACCGCTTGTACACCGAGCAGTTCTACAACTCCCGCTTCGCCTGGGTGACCAGCGGCTCGACCTTCCTGGGCTCCACCCAGGACGTGGAGTCGATCGTGCTGCACGAGGTCGGGCACACCCACGGACTGGGCCACTTCGGCGGGCCCAATACCAACCAGCCCTTCAAGCTCCAGCCCAACGGCAAGGTGTTCGACCCCGAAGCGGTGATGAATCCCTTCTACCTCGGCGGCGAGAAGCGGCAGCTGCTGCCGACCGACATCGCTGGGCTGCGTACGTTGTACGCGGCGAAGGTGTTGCAGTAGCCTGAGCCCTCTCCCCCTCCCCCACCTCCCCTCCCCCTTTCCACTGCGTGGAGAAGGGGACAGGGGGTGAGGCTACTGACGGTCGATCGCCAGCCCGCTGGGGACCCGCCGAGGAATCGTCCGGCTGAGGTCGATTGCCGCGGGATCGGTCAGGGCCGTCATGAATGAAAGCAGTTGACCCACCGTCGAATCCGGCAACACCACCCCGAGAATGATCGTGTCCCGGGCGGCGATTACGGCCTCCGTGTTCGGCACCACCGTGCTCTGAAGCAGCGGCCCGAGCACGCTGGCGTCGAAGGTCCGGAGCTTGACGTCCGATTGGCTGTAGTGGGCGATGAAGTCCTTGAGCCCGGCGATCGCCCCGTCGTGGCCGTACGGTGCCGTGAGCACCACGTTGCGCAGCGGGGTGGTCCTGAAGGTGTACTGGTCGGCGTCGGATCCCGTCACGTTCATCCGCCCGAAATCATCGTGGCCGCCGGCGCCGTTTCCCTTGCCGGGCCCGAACTGGGCCACCGCGACGTTGTGGAACTTGTTGTCGCTGAACGCGGGCCCGTTGTGGCAGAGCGAGCACTTGATCGACATGAAGGTCTTGGCGCCCGCCAGCTGGGCCGGGCTCAGGGCGTCGTCATCGCCCGCCAGGAAGCGGTCCCACGGAGTACGTGCAAACGAGAACTGGTCCACCAGGAAACCGCCGATGGCATTCGACGCATGGGCGAAGGTCATGTCCTGGAACCTGGTGCCCGGGTACGCCATCTCGAACATCCGGCGGTATTCCGGGATCCGGCCCAGCCGCCGCATCAGGGCGCGCCAGACGGCCTGGTTATCCTCATCCGGAATCGCGGCCAGCTCGTTGCCCGACTGGGCCCGCATCTCCTCACGCGACAGCACGGGGAAGAGCCCCAGGGCCGACGCCGGCCCGAATTCGAACACCCGGGTCATCCGCGCGGTCAGCTGGTCGCCGGCGGGGGTGTGGAACTGACCAGCGTTATCCACGGACACCCGGCCGTCCCAGAACAGCGAGTTGAGGGCGGTCAGGTTGAACAGCGGCGGCGCATTGCGGGGAATGAACAGCCCCTGCGGGTGCACCCGGTTGGGTCCGAGGCCGGTGGCGCCCTGGCCGATCGACAGGCGCAGGGCATCGCCGGTGGCGAAGACCGGGAGATGGCAGGTCATGCAGGAGATGTCGCGATTGCCGCTCAGCTCCTTGTCGAAGGCGAGGGCCTGTCCCAGCCGCACCAGCGACGGGCGGACCCAGGGCGCACGGGCCATCGGCCCGATCTTCCGCCCGGCCGCCAGCTGGCGGACCAGGGCGGCCAGGGTGTCCGACGTCGCGACTCGGTCGAGCGACGGGGAGAGCGGCTGATGCTGGTCCTGGCCGCAGGCGGCCAGCCAGCAGGCCCCTGCTGTCGCGAGGATGCGGCGAAGGGTTCGGGTCGTCATCGGGCCTCCAGGATGGTGTTCGGCACTCGGGTCCACTGAGTAGAACGGAATTGGTTGCCGAAACCCGCCGTGGGGGTACCTTCGGGAATCCGATGCCTTTCCATGAACTGATCCGAGACGCCGACCGGGGCGAGCCAGCCGCCGCCCGGGAGCTTTTTGCCGGCCTCTACCAGGAACTCCATACCTTGGCGGAATCGCATATCCGCCGGGGCGGCTCCGAGCTCACCCTGGGGGCGACGACCCTGCTCCACGAGGCATACCTGCGACTGGCCGAACGGGAGGGGCCCCAGTTCCCGGACCGGGCCCGGTTCCTGGCCTATGCCTCGAAGGCGATGCGGGGGCTGATCGTCGATTACGTCCGGGCCCGCCAGGCGCACAAGAGGGGCGGCCAGTTCGAGATCACCGCGATCGGTGACACCGACCCGGCCAGCCCCGGCGATGGCGACCGGGTGCGGATCGAGCTGCTGAACCAGGGCCTCGAGGAACTGGCGCTCCTCGATCCGGGACTCGCCCAGCTCGTCGACCTGCATTTCTTCTGCGGGTTTTCCTTCGTGGAAATCGCGGCCTTCCGGCAGGTCAACGACCGAACCGTGCAGCGCGACTGGCGGAAGGCGAAGATGGTGCTGGGACGGATCCTGGCGGCCGACGCCTAGCGGCCTCCCAGCGCCGAAACCAGGGCGCTCGCCTCGAGGGTGCGGGGATGGGTGGCCCCGGCTCCCGCGGCAAGATCCGACCGGGCCCTTTCCGCTGCCACGAGCGCCCCCACAGAATCGCCCGTTGCCGCCAGCGCCCGGGCCTCGATCAGCCAGGTCTCCCCCACATACGCGTTGGTGCTGGTCGCCGAAGTGTCCTTGTCCACGATTTCCCGGGTGGCACGGGCCAGCGCCAATGCCTCCGTGGGATCGCCGGCCGCCAGCGAGGCATCAGCGGCCCCGATCAATGCCGGGCGGAAGACGCCTCGCCGCTTGCCGCGACTGTAGCCCGCGGAGTCGAGCGCTGCCAGGAAGTGGTCCCGGGCCGGGCCCGGGTTCCCCTTCGCGGCGAGCATTCGGGCCTCCAGCACCTCCGGGTCGTAGAGTTCGTCGTCCGAGCTGGAAAGGTTCTTGCGCTTGGCGATGGCGCCGAACCGGATCATCGACTCGCGCGCCGCTGCCAGCTGCCCGGCCTGGATCTGCGCCAGTGCGAGGCCGAACCGGCCCCTCCCCTCCCAGTAGAGATTGCTGTCGGCCACGGCCTGGGCGGCCAGCATTCCGAAGTACTTGGCCGCCGAGTCGGACTCCCGCTGATAGAGCGCGGCGGCGGCGTAGTGAATCAGTACCTGGTTCGGCAGCGCGCCCGTCGGGTCCGATCTGGCCACATCGATCACGACTTCATGAAAGACCGAATCCGCCTCGGCCGTCCGGCCCAGCGATCTGAGCGTGTAGCCGAGGTTGTGGAGGTACATCGTCCGGCTCATCATCTCGCCCCGTCCGCTCCGGTCCATCGCCGCAATCGAGCGCCGATGGGCCTCGGCGGCTTCACGAAGCCTTCCTGTCGCCTCGAGCGCGTCGGCCAGCGTCCCCACCGCCTCGATGGAGCTCAGGCTGGTGCTGTCTCCAAGGTCGGCGAAGATCGCCACCGCGCGGCTGGCCAGGGGCACTGCCGAGTCGGTGGGGTGCGTCTCGACATAGAAGTTGGCGCGAAGCACCGCGCAGTCCGCCTCCGTCCGCTGGTCGTGGTACTGCTGAAGGAGGCTGTCGGCCGCGGCGAATGCGGCCTCCCCCGCCGAGTACTCGCCCATCGTCCGCAGGTTGTCGCCCCGCTGGCAGATCGCCTCGATCAGTTGAGCCGTGTCATTGCTGGCCCGCGCCAGCGACTCCGCCCGGGCCAGCAGCTGGCCGCGGATCTTCGAGTCGTCGAGGTCGCCGTACGCACTGGAAAGCTGGGTGACGATGGCGGCCTGGAACCGGGAGTCGCCCGGATGCAGCCGGACCAGGAGATCCCGGCCGCGGTCGAGCAGCTCGCGCATGGTCATCGGCCGGTCGCCGACATCCGTCATCAGCAATTCCTGGAACTCGATCTGGGCATCGGCCCGCCTGGCGTGAAAGAGGGCCGCGTCCCGCTCCCGTTGGGCTGCCCGCATCTGCCGGACCGAGAAGCCCGCGGCGCCCAGGAGGGCCGCGACCACCACGCCGGCGATCGCCAGCCCGCCCCGGTGCCTCCGCGCGAACTTGCCCAGGCGGTACGCCGCCGAGTCGGGGCGGGCCCTGACCGGTTCATGCCGGAGGTAGTGCTCCAGGTCGGTCGCAAAGGCGCCGACGGTGGCATAGCGCTCGGCAGGGTCCTTCTTGAGCGCCTTGGCGACGATGTTGTCGAGGTCATCCCGGTACAATCGGCGCAGCCGATCCGGGGTTGAGCTGCGGAGGGCGGCCAGCGCCGCGGCGCCAGGGTGTTTCGCACTGGCGGCGGCGGCGTCGCTCAGCCGAACCGGGCTCTGCTCCACCACTGAGCGCAGCATCTCGGCTGAGTTGCTGGCCGCCGCGCCGGTCGGGTGCTCTCCCGACAACAGAATGTGCAGCAGGACGCCGAGGGCGTAGACGTCGGTCGCGGTGGTGATGGCTTGGCCCTGGACCTGCTCCGGCGCCGCGAAGCCTGGCGTCAGCGCCTGGCCGTCCACCGCGGTCAGTTCGGAGCGATCGATTGGACCGGTATCCGACTCGAGCAGCTTGGCGATCCCGAAGTCGAGCAGCTTGGGGCGGCCGTCGCCGGTGACCAGGATATTGGAGGGCTTGAGGTCGCGATGAACGACCAGGTTCTGGTGGGCGTGGCTGACCGCGGCCATGACCTCGAGCAGGAGCCGGATCCGTTCCGGGACGCCGAGGCGCTTCTCGTCACAATAGCCGTCGATTGGGCGGCCGTCGACGTACTCGAGCACCAGGTATGGCTGCCCGGTGGAAGTCGACCCCGCATCGAGCAGCCGGGCGATGGCGGGGTGGGTGAGCCTCGCCAGGACGGCGCCTTCGCGCCGGAACCGCTGATCCGCGCCGCGCCCGATCAGGGCCAGGTTGAGGAACTTGATGGCGACCCGGCCCTCGAACCGGCCGTCGGACCGCTCGGCCAGCCAGACGCTGCCCATCCCGCCGTGGCCGATGCCCTCGACCAGCCGGTAGGGACCGATCGTGGTGCCCGAGAGCGAGAGGCTGGCGCGGGCGTCGGCGACGGGGGCGCTGGCGCCGTCGTCCAGGGAGGGATGGTCCTCGGCGGCCAGCATCAGGGCGAGGTCCGCCGCCAGTTCCGGGTCGGCCTCCGCGAGCGCGGCCAGCCGGCCGGCCCGGGCGGCGGGGTCGAGATCGAGCAGCTCATCCAGCAGCGGCTCCAGCCGCTGCCACCGTTCCTTGCTGAGATTGGGCATGGGCCTCGAGGGGGCTCATACCCGATAGAACGGATTCTGGGGGGGAAAGTCAAATGGGGGGTGCCTGGCTGGGGTCGGTGTCGCTGCGAGGCCCGGCAGGGGGAAGGCAGTTCTAGAGGATACTGCGCTGCCTGTGCTTAACTATCCCTAGTTGTGGGCCGGCGCGATGCTCACAGGGCACACTATGGGCGTTAACACTAATTCCAGCTCGCGAGTTGACTGACATCTTGTCCCCCGCAGGATCGAGGGGCATCTTGCGTCCATGCCTCCTCCCGAGCGAGTGACATCTCGCCAAAGCGCCTACTACTGCGCGAGTGTGGCCGAATTTCTTGCCGCCTCTCCAACAGACATCCTCGGCTCACTCACCCAATCATCGGGTGGCTCGATTGACCAAGCCCAGGTCAACGCGTGGGAAGCAGAGATCGAACTGCTGAAGTCCGCGCTAATTGGTATTGCTGGCACAATTCTCTTGGAATTCCATGTGCCGCGTATCGGCAGCCGCATTGACGCCGTCCTCATTTCGGGGTCAGTAGTATTTCCCCTCGAGTTCAAGGTTGGCGAGTCAAAGCACCTGCGGCAGGACATCAACCAAGCATGGGACTACGCACTCGACCTCAAGAACTTCCACAGTGGAAGTCACGCCTCGCCAATTGTACCTATTCTCATCGCCACCGAGGCGCCGACTTTGAGCGCCATTCTTCCGGAGCCCTATAGCGATCTCGTGTCCATGCCGGCGCTTTGCGGTCAGGATGGGCTGCGGGAAGTGCTCCTTGCCGGGCTGGCTGCCCGGGAGGGGCCGCAATTGGATGGGATGACCTGGGCTCGCTCATCTTACCGACCCACACCCACGATTATCGAAGCGGCGCAGGCGATGTATGCTGGTCATTCCGTCGAGGCTATCGCCAGGCACGAGGCCGGCGTCCGCAATCTTCACGAGACGTCTCAATGCATAGAGCATGTCATTGACGACGCCCGTGCCAAGGGCACAAAAGCCATTGTCTTTGTCACTGGGGTGCCAGGCGCAGGAAAGACCCTTGTTGGCCTTAACATCGCAACGAAGAGACGAGATATGGCTCAGCCTACCCATGCGGTGTTTCTCTCTGGGAATGGCCCCCTGGTCGCGGTGCTCCGAGAGGCCTTAACGCGAGATGGTCTCGAGAGGCGGCAGGCTCAGGGAAAGAAGGTGCGAAGGGGCGACCTGGCTCAGGAAGTGAAAGCATTCATTCAGAACGTCCATCATTTTCGGGACGACGGGTTGCGAGACACTCTGCCTCCAGTTGACCACGTGGTCATTTTCGATGAGGCTCAGCGGGCTTGGAATGTGCGAAAGACATCAAAGTTCATGCAACAGCGAAAGAAGTGGCCCGGCTTCTCTCAGTCTGAGCCCGAATTCCTACTCTCCTATCTCAATCGACATCAGGATTGGGCTGTGGTTGTTTGCCTGGTAGGTGGAGGGCAAGAGATTAACGAAGGCGAGGCTGGGATTTCTGCCTGGCTGGAGGCCGTTCGGAGTCATTTCCCAGAGTGGAGAGTCTACATCTCGCCTGAGCTCACCGACAGCGAATATGCCGCAGGTCGCGCGCTGGATGCCCTGGCCGGGCAAGCTCACGTTACGAGGGACCCTACGCTTCATTTGGGGGTCTCCGTGCGCTCCTTCCGTGCTGAAAATGTGTCCCGCTTTGTGAAGGCAGTCCTGGATTGTGACTGTGTGATCGCTCGGCAGCTTCTGGAATCAATGCGTGATCGCTACCCAATTGCACTGACCCGAGACTTGTATCGGGCGAAGTTGGATTCGCGAGCACGCCCGTGGCACCGAACGCTATGGCCTCGTCAGCTCATCCGGAGCCGAACGGCTCAAGCCGCTCGCCATCGATGTCCGGGTAGATGTGGACCCAGTGCAGTGGTTTTTGAACGAAGCGGACGATACCAGGTCGAGCTACTATCTCGAAGACGCAGCCACGGAGTTTCAGGTACAGGGCCTGGAACTTGATTGGACCTGTATGACCTGGGATGCCGATCTGCGAGCTGGGGAGAAGTGCTGGAACTACCACTCGTTTCGCGGTAGCAAGTGGACAAACGTCATTATGAATGAGCGACGCCAATATTTGCTCAATGCCTATCGAGTCTTGCTCACGCGCGCGCGGCAGGGCATGGTCATTGTTGTCCCAGATGGTGAAGCCTCTGATCCTACTCGAGCTCCTGCCTTCTATGACGGGACTTTTGAGTACCTCGCTGCCATCGGCATACCCGTCCTAGAGGCGTGAGCCGACCCTCCGGTCATAGCAGCATGTGATCCACCTGAAGTCCAAGATCATAGTGTCGCTTAGGGCACAGAGTGCTTCATCAGCGCCACCAACCCCTCCAGCCTCTGACAATCCTTGCACCTAGCGCGCCCCGCCGGCGGTGCTGTCAGCTCGACCAGTTGCCGGAACTTCTCGAGCAGCGGTTCCACTCGGCCGAGGTCGAGGGGCAGCGGCTTGACTGTCGCCTGGAAGGGTAGGATGAAGCCGTGGTCCCGACCCGCATTCGCCGGTGCGGCGTCGGCCATTTCGGTCATCGGCTCGGCGTAGATCAGGGCGATGGCGCTCACCTCCGGCCACCCGAGCGCCTTTGCGATGTACGCATAGGCGGTGAGTTGCACCTCGTACATCGGTAGCAGAGTGTCCTGCGAGTCGGTGTACCTGGCGGTCTTGTAGTCGGCAATGACCAGGGAGCCATCGGCCCTGGTGAAGATGGCGTCCGGCGCTCCCGTGAGCAGGACACCGGTACCGGCATGCCGAGTCTGGAACTGGCTGTGATGCGGCGGCTCCTCATACCCAGTGAGCGGGCCGAGCACGCCAAGCCAGACCGGCGCCCCATGCGCGTCGAACCACTGGTGGACCACCTTCTTGGTGAACGAATCGATGGAGCTGAAGATTCCCGGGAAGGCCTGGAACGGCACCCCGTTCGGCGCCAGCCGCTGGGCCCAGAAACACCGCGGGCAGTAGTCCGCCAAGGCGAGTGAACCCAGGTTCTTGCCCGAGACGCGCAGCAGTTCAGCCATTCATTGCCCCTTCAGCCGCTCCCACCCCTCCACCATCACCTCATCAAACCGCTTCTCCAGCGCCGCATTCGCCCCTCGGCACCCCTCGACGACCCTGGCACTCCAATCGAGGTACTCCCGCCGCCGCTGCAGGCTCCACTTGGCCGGGGGGCGATAGGTCACGTCGAGGACGTTGCAGATCTTGTCCGCGATCTTGACCCGCTTCGCCCGGCTGGAAAGGAGGGGCGCGTGATCAATCTGTTCCTGCTTGCGTTCCTCCTTGGACAATGACTTGTCGTCAGTGACCTCCATGACCACACCGCGAACCTCCGGCCCGAACCGCGCCTCCAGCTCATCCGGCGTGGTGTCGGTGTCCTCGATGGTGTCGTGGAGCAGGGCGGCAAGGAGGGTCACCATGTCCGTCACACCCCCGACCCGGGCCAGGAGCTCCGCCGCGGCGATCGGATGATTGATGTAGGGCGACGCCTCGGGGTCCTTGCGGCGCTGGAACCGGTGCTTGTCGGCGGCGAAATGGAGGGCATCCAACAACAGGGTGGTGTCGGACATTCGGCCCCCTCTGCGGGAACTGCAACTGCGTGAACGGTCAGCGGTGAGCGGGAGCAGCATTCGGGCATTAGTACTGGAACGCTGCCAGGAGATCAATGGCTAGCCATTGCTCCCGCTCACCGCTCACCGGTTACCGCCTCCCACTCCCTATTTGATGAAGTCCACCCACCCGTTCTGATTCGTAACGACCGCCGTGGTCCCCGCGGCATCCAGGGCGACCAGGTTGGGAATGCCTCCGACGACCACGGTGGCGATCGGCACCATCGAGCGCCGGTCGAATACCCCGACGGTGCCAACGTCTGAGTAGGCGGTCGAGTAGATCAGGTCCTGGCTCGCCGACAGCGCCATCCCGAATCCGCCACCCGCCGCAACGTATGTGACCAGCCCCGTGGCCAGGTCGTAGACGTAGATCGCACTTGATTCGGTGGCGACATAGAGTTTGCTCCCGTCAGGCGCCACCGCGGTGCCCTGGGGCCGTCCAGTGATCCCCGTGAACCCGAAGACGCGAAGAACGCTCACCGTGTTGAGGTCGATCTCCATTACCGAATCGGAAGTCGCGTAGACGATCGCCTGGCTCGGATGGAAGGAGAAATGATTGGTGAAGCCGGTGCCGGTAATCGAGCCGAGCAAAGCGAGGGTATGGGCATCGTAAACCCTGACGGAGGAACCGGTGCCCACGACGAGCTTCTGGCCATCCGGGGTCACTGCTGCTGCGACGGGGTCTCCCCCTGCGCCGGTGATGATACTGTCGACGACCTGGTTGGTCGCGACGTCCAGAATCAGTAATCGATTCAGCGAGTCGCGGGCGATGAATGCCCGCGTTCCCGCCGGGTCGAAGGCCACGCCGAGGATGACGCCGCCGGTCGGTATCTGAAGCGGTAAGTCGTGGGCCGGCAGGTCGCCTCGAAAGAGGCCGCCGCCGATCGCGTCACCCACATAGACCGCGCCGCCGGATGAGACCGCGACGCCGTACGGCTTGCCGCCGAGGGTGGTAGTCGCGACGATCGCCGGCCGGGTACCGCTCCACGAGAGGATCCGGGTGGTCCGCGTCAGCGCCCCGAGGGTGGCGGTGATGGTGGCGAACCCCGCCGGGGCGACCGCCTTGGCCATTCCGCTCGCCGACACCGCGATCACCGCCGGGCAGGTCGGAGCTGTAGGCCACCGTCGGCGAATCGATCGCATCCCCACCGAATCCACCGCGGTGGCCTGGAGTTGGATGCTATCGCCCGGCAGCAGTGCCGTCGGGGGGTCAGGGCCATGGTGACCGGGACCGCGACAATCGAGACCATGACCGAGTCGGTCAGCGAGCCACTGGTAACCCTGATGGCCACCGTGCCGAGTGGCCCCTGTGACGTCACCCGGCCGACCGAGGTCGACGGTGGCGATGGCGATGCATTGGCGGTGGAAAAGGTCAGCGGCGAGCCGGTCAGTTGGACACCGTCGTAGTCGAGCACCTTGACGGCGAGCTGGGCTACGCGTGTCCGATGGATCACCAGGGGCTGCGGTGTGATCACCATGCTGGCCGGCCGTCGCAGGACCGCGCCCACCGCTTCGGAGTACGCCGCCCCGGATCGGGCGGCTATCGTGAACAGGGTGCTGTGGGTGTTCGCCTTGATCCAGCCCGCGGTGGAGATGGAGGCGACGGCCGGATCGAGTACGGTCAGCGTGACAGGGGGTTGAACGGGGATGCCCTGGCGCGCCGAGTCTCTCACGGTGATGGTCGGCAGGAGGCTGTCCGCCTGTGAGATCATCAGGAGGTCGGGTTGCACCTGGATGAACGCCGCGGCTCCGGCCGCAAGATTGGCCGGCAGGCGCGCCGCTCGCCAGCTGCCAGTGACAGTTACTGAACTGACCGGCCCACCGCTGAGGGTCACGGTGCGGCTCAGGGTCCCCACCAGGGAGTCGCCCCTCACCACGGCTGTCAGGTGGAAATTCGGGATGTTCGGCGTCGAGCTGAATGACGCTGTCGTTCACTGAACCGGTAATCGATCCCGGTAACGTTGCGCCGGCGTAGGCTCCGCCGTTTACGGCACAGATTCCCTTGCCGTAACTCTCGTAGGTGCCCGCCAATGAGGTTCCCGGTCTCGGTCAGGGTGATCGCCACGGTGGGGAACCTGCAGAAGGCACCGGTGCCGCTCAGTTCTCCCGAACGAGGCCACCCAGGTTCCCGTCAGGGGTCCGGGCGGGGGATTGCCACCGCCGGGATTGCTCGGCGAGTTGCTGCTGCAGGCGGCGAGAATCGCCGCGCCGACCAGAACGATGCGGCGCACCGGGTCGTGTGACATCGAGCCGCCCAGGAGGAGGAATTCGGCTGTGATCAGTGGAAATCGATCCGGGAGACCGGATCTCGTTGCCAACGATGCGACTCGGGCGGGAATTGCACAACTACTGCTGCTGGTAGGGGGGCGAGCGGCTCGTTTCTAGGCCTTTCCGCTGATCTTCACTCCCAGGGCGATCAGCCCCACAACTACACTGAGACATCCCTTCTTCGACGCCGTCCCTCCCGCCCCTCCCGCCTTTTCCGCCTCTACTACTGGCTTCGGAACGGGAGCACTCGCCGGCGAACCCGCCGCCACCTTCCCCTCGAGCCCCTCCAGGAACGCCCCCACCGTCGGAAAGCGCTTCGCCGGATCCTTGTCGAGGGCGCGGAAGATCGCCGTCTCGACTGCTTCGGGGACATCGACCACCGGGCGGAGCCGCTGAGGCGGCCCGGCGAAGCGGCGCATCATCGTCGCCGCGGCGGTCGGCCCCTTGAACGGCGGCTCCCCCGCCAGCATCTCGTAGAGGACACAGGCCAGGGCGTACTGGTCCGAGCGGCCGTCGATTTCCTTCTCTCCCGCGGCCTGCTCCGGGCTCATGTAGGTGACCGTTCCCACCACCATCCCGGTGGCGGTGAGCTTCTCGCTCACCTCGCTCACCGCTCGCGCCACCCCGAAGTCGGCCACCACGACCTGGTCGCCCTCGAGCAGGATGTTGTCGGGCTTGATGTCGCGGTGCACCACGCCGCGCGCATGCGCCACGTCGAGCGCCGCCCCCACCGCCCGGGTGATCGCCAGCGCCCGCGCCAGGGGAATCTCCTCCCTCCGCTTGAGGAGGTCGCTCAGGCTCTCTCCCCGGACGAATGGCATGGTGAACCAGACCAGGTCGTTCATCTCGCCCGAATCGAAGACCCGGAGGATGTTGGAGTGATCGAAGCTGCTGGCGACCCGGATCTCGCGCTTGAACCGGTCGGAGCCGACCGTCCGGGCCAGCTCGGGGTTCAGGACCTTGAGCGCCACCTCCCGGTCGTTCTTGAGGTCCCTGGCCAGCCACACCGTCGCCATCCCCCCGCGCCCCAGCTCCCGCTCGATGCGGTACCGGTCAGCCAGGTTGTCGGCGAGGTCCTGGCGGAAAGGCGGCCATGACGGAGTATACAGGGAGCGGGGAGCGGGGAGCAGGGAGCGGTGGGCTGCATACCAATTCCTCATCCCGAAGGAGCGCAGCGACTGAGGGATCCAGCCTGCGGGTTCTCGGACGCTGGCTTCGATTGCCGGTGAGTAGATCCCTCGGGCCTTCGGCCCTCGGGATGAGGATGGTACTCTTCGGCCCGCCCTCCCGCCCTCCCGCCCTCCCGCCCCCGCCTCCCGCCTTCATTGACACTCCCGAACCTCCGCCGCATACTAGCCGCTCGCCTTCCACCGGAGGAACCACCATGGGACTCATGCCAGCAGGAGCCAGCAACCCGTTCAGCTCCATCAGTGAGCAGGCAGCACTGGGATTGTTCAAGGCGTCCGGATCGCGTGATCCCGACGTGCTCTACGCCCAGAAGGAGACGATGATCGCGCCCTACAAGAACCTCAAGCGGCTGGCCATCCTCAGCTTCGTGATCGGCGGGCTGTTCACCGTCATGGTGATCATGGCCTGGTTCGGCATTCCCGTGCTCATCGGGGCCTGGTTCTGCTGGCGCTTCCAGGCCAGGCAGACGGCCAACATCGAGGCGGCGTACAGCAAGTACATGGCGACGGTGAGTGGGAGCGGAGGAGACCGGGGAGCGGTCATGCAGGGAACTGCAACAGCGTGAGCGGTAAGCGGGAGCAACCTTCAGGCATTGTGTAATCGAGCGACGCCGGGCAATCAATGGCTCGCCTTGACTCCCGCTCACCGCTTACCGGTCACCGCTCACCGCCCCTTCGACAGGAAGATCGACAGGCTGGGCAGCGACTCATGCCCGCCGGGTTCGTCGTGGTACACGCTGTACTGGTGGTACATCGAGTACGCCGCCCCGGCCGAGAAGCCCATGGCCAGGGGGAGCCGGGCCTCGAAAGTTGCGAACTGGATCAGCTTGCTGCGCGACGCGCCGTTGACCGTGGCGGTCCAGAATCCCCGGTAACCGGCGGAGAGTACCCTGGTCCCCCGGTAATCGACCTGGACCACCACCCGCCCTCCCACTCCGGCCCCGTAGTCATAGGCCCGCAGCACCCGATTCTCGGCGTACAGGTCCGAGCTGGCCACCAGCGGCATCAGCTCCGCGCTCAGGTCGGTGTTGAGCCGCCATGCGCCGGTACCGCTCCTGGTCATCGTGCCGATCCCGAAGCTCTGCTCCGAGAACTGGTAGGACTCGTTCCACTGATACTCGAAGTCCATGAAGACTCCGGTGACACGGTCAGTGGACCCGGCGGAACGATGCATCGGGACCAGCAACCCGCGGGTGCCCAGCTCGGTCAGCGTGGTGGTGGGGCCGCTGGAGAGCTCGGTCGTGAAGGTGAATGACGAGAAGGGATGGGACTTGGTCGGGTTGTAGGGATCGCCGTACTCGAGCGCGAAGGCGCCGAAGGCGAGATCCATCACCTCGCGCGTCGGCCCCCCATCGAGGGTGAGCCGCCGCGAGCCCAGGGCGAGGGTCGCCCGAAGCGTGCTGGGGCGGCGGTCGAGCGGGTTGAGTTCCCGATGCCAGGTTTCGCCCCGTGAAAGCCGGGTCAGGCCCAGGCCCGGATTCATCAGGAGCACCGTGGCCTCGCGCCAGATTCGATCCAGCCCCGAGGCTTCATTGTTGAGGATGAGCAGCGAGAGGCGGCGGGTCGCCTCGCCCATGGCGATCCCGCTCATGCTGGTAACGAGGAGGTCGTTCTTGGAGGGCGGTGTCGACTCGCCGAACAGCTCCCACATGAGACTGCCGGCCACCGCGACCGGTGCCGAGGCCCAGAATGAGAGCCCGTTGGCCCGCGCGAGGTTGAAGTAGACCGCGCCACCGTAGGGGTGTTCGATGTTGTTGGTGCTGATGTTGTTCCCGTCCCAGGTCCAGCCCCCCTGGATGTTGCTCCACCAGGTGTTCGGGTTGGTTCCCGGGATTGCACGGGCCATGTGGTTGATGCCGACCGCGGCCATGTTGACCAGCACCACACTGCCCAGCGCACGGACCAGGTTTGGTTGTGGAGGGACGGCTGCTGCCAGGGTGGCCGGCGGCACGGTGGGTGGCGCTACCGGGGGGAGTGCGCGCAGGTCGAGTTGGAGCTTCTGGACGTCCGGTGCCGATGGCCCGCTCGCGACTTCAATCAACTGGTCCGACCATCCCTCGCCGCAGAGGACCCCGTCCTGCTGGGCCTGGGCGATCGCCACCCTGCCGGCCAGAATGCCGAGGCCAAGCAGCAGCCTCGGCAGCCGAAGGAGCGACGGGATTGGTCGACTTCTCAGCATGAAACAACCCAACTAGTTGCGGTGATTTGTTGACCCTGCCCGATCCTAGTCGCGTTGATCAGATAAGGGAACCTTGGGAAAGGGATAGTTCGTGCAGACTTTAAGGGTGCGTTCACCAAGATCCCTCGGTCGCTATGCTCCCTCGGGATGAGGATTCTATTGTCGGCCTGCCCGCCTGCCCGCCTGCCCGCCTGCCCGCCTGCCCGCCTGCCCGCCTGCCCGCCTGCCCCCCCGCCCCCCTACATCTTCCCTCCCCACCGATACTGCCACGAGACCATCAGGGTATTGAAATCGGTGCCGGTGCGGGCCGAGACGCCGGTGACGCCGACGAGCTTGAGGGAATTCTGCTTCCCGATGGGGAAGACAAGGGTGGCCCCGGCCCGGGTGTTCTCCTGTCTCCCGGTGCTCGGGCCTCCGTCGAGGCTGCTCGCGCCTCCACCGTACAGCGTTCCGCCCAGGCCCCCCCAGATGCCGGACCTGAAGGTGTAGATGATGTTGATCTGACCAGCATAGAGCGGTGCCACGTCGAGGACATGGCCGCCGTAGAAGTCGCCGTTCGTGGTGTAGAAGGTGACACCACCCAGGAATTCCAGGACCAGCCGGCCGGCAGCCCGGGACACGCCGAGCTGAGGCGCGAATGACCATCGGTGAGTGCCGATGTTGATCAGCTTGTCGGCGTCGTATTGTCCGAGCGGCACGGTGACGCGGAGGCTGGCGCCGACCAGCCACTTCTGGCGGTATTTCGGGAATCTGCCGCAGCGTGAGTGCCGGAGCGCCGAGGAAGTTGACCGAGAGCTGAGCCGCGGGATCCGTAAATCCGCAGACGCTCCGGCTCCGGCTGACGCCGCCCACATCGCCGTGACCGTCAAGGCACTGCCAGCCGATGACCTCCTGCGTCTTGCCGGAGAGACCACCCAGGTCGAGGGCGCGGGCGAAGCCGGCCAAGGGGCCCTGAATCGTCATGTCGGCGTTGGTGATCGGAACCGTGGGGTCGAACAGCACGCTGCCAGTCTGGTAACTGTAGGAGCCGATCAGGAAATTGATTCCCACCGGCGTGTTGACGAATGAGCGGGGGTCGAGACTCTGGCCCTGGGCGGGGGTCGCCGCGCCGAGGACCACCAGCGCCGTGACCACAGGCCTGCGCAGGGAGTCGCGAAGCATCGGGGGAAGCTAAGCCGATTGGCTTGATCCGTTAGACCTCGGCTGAAGCCGAGGCTCCGCTCTGGTCCCTTAAGGGACCAGGCATCCCCTTACCTCATGGCGCCGACGCGTTTTCCTGCCCATCGGTGTGTGATCGCGGTACGGGTATGGGGCAGAGATACGCTTATTCTCGCCCTATGCACCATCGTCTCTACTACCACCTCGTCTGGACCACCCGTGCACGTGAGCCGCTAATTGACGCCGGCCTGGCTGGCTTTCTCTGCCGGTTCCTGCGTGCCATGGCAGCCAGGGAATCAGCACAGATTCTCGAGATGGGGATCGTTTCGACCCACGTCCATTTGCTCATACGCGCCGAACCGGTCACCGACCTTCCGAAGCTGATCCAGTTGCTAAAAGGCGCCAGCTCCCATCTTGGCCGAAAGGAGGGCCATTCGAATTCCGGCAAGCAACTGCGTTGGGCTCAAGGGTACAGCCTGGAGACGGTCGGAGAGCGACAGCTGCCACTGGTGCGGGAATACATCAGAAGTCAACCAGCCCGGCATCGCGCGGACGCCATCCACGACTGGTCGGGTGACATCGAGGGCGTTGAATCAACACCGTGAGGGGGAGTCGAACTGCGCCCTCACGTCGGCGCTCCGCATTCAGGGGATGCCAGGTCCCTTCAGCGACCGAAGGGAGTCCTTTAGGGGGACCAGAGCGGAGCCTCGACCGAAGGGAGTCCTTTAGGGCGGCTTCAGCCGAGGGATTCGCGCGATGGCCGGCGACCTCAGCGCCATGGCGGGTGCCGGGAAACCGCCTGCAAGATCCCTCGTGCGCTTCGCACACTCAGGATGAGGAATCGTGTGAGTGGCTGCCTCCTCCTCTTACTGCACCCCGAACGGTTTCCTCGCCGAGTCGCTTCCCGATTTCGCCCCGGTCTTCGGAGCGGGCTTGGGCGTCGCGGCTGTGGTCTTCGGGGCCGGAGTCTTTGCTGCTGGCTTCGCTGCGGGCTTCGCGGCCACCGCGCTCTTGGAAGCGCCGGCCGCTATCGCCGTGACGGTGTGACTGGCCCGCACGGCAGGCGCCTTGATCAGCGCGGTGAGGGTCTGCTTCCCGCTCTTGGGTCCAAGGGTCCAGCTGGTCCCGGCGATACCCATGGAGTCGGTGACTGCCTGGAATGGGGCGACCTTGCCGGTCGCGACCACGAACCTGACGGTGGCGCCGGGCACCACGTTGCCCATCCGGTCCCTGACCACGACCAGCACCGGCTTGGGCAGCATCTTTCCCGGGGTACCGGTGTTCAGTGCCGTAAAGGCGATGGCCGCCGCAGTGGCCGGGCCGGCGATCGCAGTGACGACTGCGCTGTCGGCCCGGGTATCGAGCCGTGCCACCAGCGTGGCGGGCCCCACCGCCTCGCCCATCGTCCAGCGGACGCTGGCCCGGCCATCGGCCCCGCTGTGCACCAGGGAATCGATCTCTCCCTGCCGGGGGTGGAGGTGGATCGGCACACCACCCAGGGGGTTGCCCAGGCTGTCCGTCACCCGGAGCAGGACGCCCCTGGCCAGCACTTCACCGGCGGTGCCACGCTGGGCATCGCCGCCCACGACCTTGAGCGACGCCGGCTGACCCGCCAGCGACCTCGCCGAGACCACGATCGGAGGCAAGGTCCGTGGATTGCCGACCTGAATCTGCGCCTTCTGTGTGCCCGCCCGGGGGCCGAGTCGCCAGTGGGCCCGGGCCAGGCCGGTGCTGTCGGTGCGCGCGCTGGCCTGCGAGATCGTCCCGCCATTGAGGGCGGTCCAGGTCACCGGCAGGTCGGCCAGCGCGACACCGCTGCTGTCGGTCACCTGCACCGCGATTGGCTCCGGCAGCGCCGCTCCGGCGCCGGCCACCAGGCTGTCCGCCATCAGCGCGATCTTCGTGTTCTTCGGCGTCGGGTCGGCCTCGGCGGCCACCACCAGCGCGCTGTCGATGCCCGCGACCTGAACCGCCAGCCGCTGGCGACCAGGGACTGGGCCCAGCGTCCAGCGGGTGGAGACCTCACCGTGTGCATCGGTGGCAGCGCTGTCCGGCTCGACGGTGCCCGCCGCCGCCGACGGATCGAAGCGCACCATGGCGCCGGACACCGGCCGCCCGCTCCGGGAGACCACCTGCACAGTGACTGCCCCGGGCAGCTTCTGCCCGGCGCTCGCCCGCTGTTCCGCCCCGGCGGTCAGCGTGATGGATGATGCCACCGGTACCACCTCGACCCGCCGCTCGGCGACCAGCGACGCCACCGAGGCCACCGTCACCGTCGTGGTGCCGGGGGTGAGGCCCCGCAGGCTTCCGATGCTGTCGATCGCAGCCACCTCCGCGTCGCCCACACTCCAGCTCACCAGACCGGCCGGGATCCGGTTGCCGCGGGCGTCGCCTCCCGCAGCATGCAGCAGCAGGGTCGCGCCCTCCGCAACCCGGATCACGCTGTCACTCTCGATGGAAAGCGACGTCACCCGGGGGAGGACCCAGATCCTGGCCCGGCCGGCCCGTCCGCCGATGGCCACCGTCACCGAGGTCGTGCCGGGGCCGCGGGCCACCGCCTGGCCCATGCTGTCGACCTGGACCACGTTGGGATCATCGGAAATCCAATGCACCGCGGCGGCGTGGAGTGCCTGCCCGTGGATGTCGGCCGCCATCGTCGTGAAGCGAAGAGTGTCGCCCAGGGACCAGGCGGTATCAGCGGTGGGAGAGACTTCGATCCGCTCTACCTCGATCGGGGCCATGCCGGCAAGTTCCAGCTGGGCGCGATGCTCGGCGGCGCGGCGGCCGGCCACGAAGGAGAGGATGGAGATGATCGCGGCCGAGGCTGAGAGCAGGGTCGCGACCCGCTTGAAGGTGGTGTCCCACTCCAGACTCCGCCGGGTTGCCATGCGGCACTCCTTGTCGATTCGTTATGCAAGGAATCTAGACAAGATAGTGCAATATCGACAGCCCGGCCAGCGGCAAAAGTCACACAGCTAACTTATTGATATGTAATCAGTTACATAAGATGCTTTCGGTCATTTTGGCAGTTCTACCGTGATGGCTAGTTTTGGTACATTGCATGTCACCGTTCACCGTGCTCGGCGCGCAGCCTCAAACTTCTGGCGGAGGATCCTGTCCCAGTGCGGTACAATGCGGATCTCCGTGCCCATGGGCCAGTAGCCCGTAAGGGTGACACGGTCCCATGCCTTCTGCATCACGAAGCGGCTGCCGTCCGGGCTGATGTCGAAGCCGCGGCACCAGGCGAAGCAGCGTCCGTAGCGCCCCGTGAACAACACCCGGGCGCTGTCCACCACCGGCGGGTCCCCGGTGTGGAAGGGGGCGACCAGGACCTGCGTGCCGGCGAGGTCGCGGAAATAGAGCTCCTGGCTGCCGGGGCCCCACACCGGCTCCGCCCCGCCGACGCGCGAGACGGGGAGGTCGGATCCATCGGGGTACCGCCGCACCATGACCTCGAGTCGCCCCGAGACGTCGGTGACCCAGGCCAGCCACCTCCCGTCGGGCGAGAGGGCCGGCTGGGTCTCGTTCGACGGCCCCTGCATCAGCGGGCGCGCGGGCTCGCTGCCGTCCACGGGCACGGTCCAGATATCCATGCCGTTGGGTCCCGGCCCTTCGGTATAGATCAGATCACGCCCGCCTGCCGCCCAGGTGAATGGCTGCTGGTGCATGACCGTGTCGGTGGCGAGCCGTGTCGGGTCGCCCGAGCCGTCGGCCGGCCTGGAGTAGAGCAGGAGGAATTTGCTGCCCTGATCGGAGTTGAAGACGACCCGCCGCCCGTCGGCCGAGAAGATCGGCCAGCCGTCATACGACCACTTCTGGTCATACGGCGTGAGGCGTGTCTCGGTCCGATGCGCCAGGTCGTACACGAAGTCCGCCACCCGGTCCCGCTGGTCCAGCCTCTGGTACACGAGGCGAGCGCCGTCCGGCGAGAATCGGGGGCCCGCTCCAGCCGGAAGGTGACCTTGCTGCGGTGTTCCGTTCCGGTCGACCAGGACCAGGTCCAACGAGGTCGGCCACTTGATCCACTCGGTCAGCGGCACGTAGGCCAGGGTGCCGCTCGGGCTCACGCTGAAATAGGCGATGGACCCGTCCGGGTACACGGCGACACTGTCCAGCGCGGTGACGGGTTGTCCCCCGACCTTCATGGTGGCCATTTCGAAGGGCACCGCGAGGACGTCGGTGTGGCGGGAGGGGATGTAGAGCAGGGTCCCGTCGGCCATCAGCCGGGCGTCCACCACGTCCTTGAGCACCAGCTGGTGTTCACCGGTCTCGAGCGAGACCACGTCGAGGTGCCCGCCGACCATGGCGATGACCTCGACCAGCGCATGCCGTCCATCGGGAAGCAGCGCCAGTGGGAGCCGCCACCATCCGTCGGGGGGCGAGCCGTGAGTCACGGTGCCGATGGCCCCCCCGTTCGCGGCGACCTTCCGGATCTGGATGTCGGGCCAGTTGGTGAAATAGATCGTGTCGTTCCGCCCCCACTGGCCGTAGCCAGCGCCGCCCTCGAGCCCTTCTGCGATGAGGAGCGGGGTGCCACCGGCGAGCAGGACCTTCTTCATCTGACGCTCGCGCCGCGCGAAGAAGCCGACCCAGCGCCCGTCAGGGGAAAAGAACGGGGCGTCGCCCCCCTCGGTGCCCGGGAGCGGCCGCGTGGTGAAGTCATCGAGTCGCCGCGCGTAAAGGCGGGTGCTGTCGTTATGTCCGGCGGTGAACACCAGCGTCGAGCCATCGGGCGAGATCTCGAAGGCGTTGTTCATGCCGTAGAGTTCGGTGTTCCGCGGCAGTGCCACCGAGAGCTGCAGCTCCGCCGGTGGACCAGAATTGGAACGACCGCGCAGCAGCAGCGCCGCGACGGCGAGCGTCAGCCCCGCCGCGAGCGCCCACGGCGCCCAGCGCATCGCGGGGGACTGCACCTGGGCGGCCGACTGCGCCCGTGACACCCCACTTGGCGACTGGAACGCCTGGTCGAGCGCCCCGGTGAATTCCTCCGCCGTCTGGTACCGGTCGGCGGCGGTCCGCGCCAGCGTCTTCCGCACCACCTGCTCCAGCGCTTCCGGCACGGCGGGCCGCACGCTGTGGATGCCGGGCACGTCCGCGGTCATCTTCCGGGCGGTGATCACTTCGGCCGATCGGCCGCGGAAAGGCGCCTCGCCGGCCAGCATCTCGTACAGCACGGCACCCAGTGAATAGAGATCCGAGCGCCCGTCGATGCGCGGGTCGGCGCTGGCCTGCTCGGGGCTCATGTAGGCCGGGGTACCGACGGCGAGCCCGGTACTGGTCAGCCGGTCGCCCGCGGAGGCGGTGATCGCCCGTGCAATGCCGAAATCCGCCACCACCGGCTCGCCGTCGGCCAGCAGGATGTTTTCGGGCTTGATGTCCCGGTGGACAATGCCCCGACGGTGCGCGGCGCCGAGGGCGCTGGCCACCGCGCGGGCGATCCGCACCGCCTCGCCCACCGGCAGTTCACCTTCCCGTGTAAGGCGTTCACGGAGGGACTCGCCCGCCACGTACGGCATCACGTAATAGAGGAACGACTGCCCCTCTGCGACCGCTAGGGAGTCCTTTAGGGCCCCTCCGCCCCTCTGCCCCGCTGCCCCACTGTCAAACAGCGGCAGAATATGCGGGTGCTGCAGGTTGGCGGTGGTCTCAATCTCCTTGAGGAACCGCTCGGCGCCGATGACGGCGGCGAGCTCGGGACGGAGGACCTTGAGGGCGACTTTGCGATTGTTGCGGAGGTCGTGGGCCAGATAGACGGTGGCCATGCCGCCGCGCCCGAGCTCGCGGTCGATCGTGTAGCGGTCAGCCAAGGCTTCTTGCAGCCGTCCAAGCTGATCAATCACGGCGACCGCCCGGTGTGGCGAGTAGGTCTAGCATACGGCACGGGCCGGGCGGTGGAGTCCGGCCCCGGCGCTCGGAAACCGCCTGCGGGTGCGCTCCCGAACCCTCCGGTGCAGCGGGGACCCTGCAGGACGGCGCATCTCGGGCCGCGAGCCAGAACAACTCCTTGGTCGCGCCGTCATTCATAGCGGTGACCAGTCGCCGAAGACGCGCCGCACGAGCGGCGCCCATCGCGGGTCGTCGCGGATGGGCGCCGATTCTGGGAAGGTAGTCAGGCCTAACAAGCCCGATTCGTGGTTGCGCAGCGACCGATCGAGTGCCGCGAAGGCCGCGTCGCGGTCGCCCAGCGCGGCATACACCCAAGCTTGGTACAGCCCCAGCTGATACTGTTCCTTGGCAGGGTCCCTCAGGCGCCTGAACTCTTGCCGGGCCTCGGCGATACGCCCCGCCCGTGCCAGCGTGACCGCAAGGCCCGGGAGCGGCATGCCTCCCAGCGCCCGCTGCGTCCGGTGATACGCTACAATGGCCGAATCCAGCTCCCCCTTCTCGCGCCAGGCGGCCGCGTCCAACACGTCGATGTACACGAACGTGGATTCCAGGGCGAGGACCCTGCGATACTGCGCGATCGTCTCATCGTACCGTCGCATGAGGTAGAGGCACCAGGCGTGCGAAAACGCGACGACCGGCGAATATGGGTCCAGCGACTCCAGTCGTTCGGCGACGGCCAGCCCCTCGGTTTGCAGCCTCGGGATGACACACGCGGTGCCCGCGAAGAGCAGCCCGACATCCACCGATCTGGGAGCCAACTGCACCGCCTGCCGGAGTTCGCGCTCGATGAGCGCGAAGTCCCAGTCGATCAGGCCCGACGCGAAGCCGAACAGGGCGCGGGCTTCCGCGGAGGAGCTGTCGAGCCGGAGCGCCCGGGCCGCTGCCTCTTTCACATGCGGTAACGCCTCGAGCGGTGCGACATAGGCGTCGGAGAGATAGAACCACGCGTTGCCGAGCGCGGCGTACGCGTCGGCGTAGGTCGAATCCAGCTCGATGGCGCGGCGGTACATCTCCATGGCGCGGCGGATGCCCAACTCGCTGCCCTGCATGAGCTGCTCGCGCCCCCGCAGGTACAGGTCGTGCGCTTCCGGGTTGTCCGTCCGCCCCGCCCGCGTCGCCGCGAGGGTGGTACCGGTGAGCTGGAGGCGCAGCTCGCCGACGATCGCCGCGGTGACCGAGTCCTCCACGCCGAAGACATCCCGCAGCTCGCGCTCGTACGGCGCCGACCAGAGCACGAACCCGTCGGCCGCGCACACGAGCTGGGCCTGGACGCGCACGAGCGGGCCCGCCCGCCGCACGCTCGCCTCCACGAGGTGCGTCACCCCGAGCCGCCGGCCGATGGCCTGGGCGTCGAGTGACTGCCCCTTGAAGGCGTAGGACGACGTGCGGCCCGTCACCCGGAGCCCCGGCACCTTCCCCAGCGCACCGGCCAGCTCGTCGGTGAGCCCGTCGGCGAAGTAGGTGTTCGCCGTGTCGCCGCCCACGTCGAACGGCAGCACGGCGAGCGCCAGCGTGCCGCCCGAGGCGCATCGGGTCGGACCGCCGGCCGCGCCGCGCCGGAGGACGAGGAGCCCGACGGCCACCAGGCACACGGCGACCACGCCGGCCCCGACGTACATGGCGTTCCACCCCCAGCGGCGCCGCGGGACAGCGGCGCTCGGCCCGGAGAGCGTGTCGGGATGCGCCAGCGCCGCGGCGAACGCCGCCGCCGTGCTGAACCGGTCCGCCGGCACCCGGGCGAGCGCCCTGGTGATCGCCTCCTCGAGCGCCGCAGACACCGTTCCCCGCACCACGGAGAGTCGCGGCAACGGCTCGCTCAGCTTCTTGGCCAGGATCACCTGCGGCGTCGGGCCGGTGTACGGCGTCTCCCCGATCAGCATCTCGTACAGCACGCAACCGAGCGAGTAGAGGTCGCTCCGACCGTCCAGCTCCTGGCCCCCCGCCGCCTGCTCCGGGCTCATGTAGGCCGGCGTGCCGACCGCCATCCCGGTCTCGGTGAGTTGCGCACTCCGCCGCCGTGGATGACCGCCTTGGCGATGCCGAAGTCGGCCACCACCGCATGGCCGCTCTCCAGCAGGATGTTCTCCGGCTTGATGTCGCGGTGGACGACGTGCTGGCTGTGCGCGTAGCCCAGCGCGTCGGCCACTTCCCGGGCGATCCGCAGCGCCTCGTCGAGCGGGAGCTGCTTCTCGCGATTCAGCCGGTCGCGGAGGGATTCGCCCGCCGACGAACGGCATCGTGTAGTACAGCAGCCCGCCGGCGGCGCCGGAGTCGAGCAGCGGCAGGATGTGGGGGTGGGCGAGCTTGGCGGCGATCTCGATCTCGCGGAGGAAGCGGTCGCTGCCGAGCGCGGCGGCCAGCTCGGGCCGCAGCACCTTGAGCGCGACATCGCGGTCGTGCTTGAGGTCGTGCGCGAGGTAGACCGTGGCCATGCCGCCCCGGCCCAGTTCGCGGTCGAGGCGGTAGCGGTCCTGCAGGGCGGCGCTCAATCCTGGTGCGACGGAGGCCATCGAGCTGTGGCCTTGCGTGGAGGAAACCTCGAGGGAAATCTGTCAGCCACATCGAGTGCGCGCCAATAAAACCGACAGGGCGGGTCCTGATTGCGCACAGCCGTCAATCCACTAATCCTTCATTCCATCGATCCCCCAATCCCCCAATCCCCCAATCCCTCAATCCCTCAATCCCAAGTGGTTATAACTTCATGATGTAGTGTGATTTATGGCTTTTCCATGATGACCAATTTTCGAACACTATAAAGCAAAATCAGGGCGCCACCTGGCCTTGACTTCGTGTCCGGAGGTGGAGATTGCTTCAGCCTCCCTAAAGGACTCCCTTCGGTCGCTTCGGGGCCTCGCAATGACACAAAGAGATGCGAAACGCCGGCCCCCGTACCACATTGGTCCATCCGACTATTCTTGATCACCCAATCCCATATTCCCATACGCCCATACTCCCAGATTCCCATGCAGCCCACCGACTATCCCCCAATTGTCGCCATCGCCATGCTGGCCGCGCTGGCCGATGGTCAGACCGATCCCGCCGAGCAGGCGGCGATCAATGCATTCGTGGCGAAGATCGGGTCACCCGATATCAGCCGTCTCGCGCTGCAGGTCGCGGGTGGCAAGCTTCGAGTCGCCGACCTGGCTGGAAAGCTCTCGGATGACGAGGCCCGCCGCCTGGCCTATGAGACGGCGCTCGCCGTCTGCAACACCGATGGACTCTCCGGTCCGGCGGAACAGCGATTTCTCGAGGAGCTGCGCAACGCGCTGGGGATTCCGGCGGCGGCGGTGGCCGAGCTCAACCAGACCGCCCGGTCGCTGGCGCCCGACGTCTCGATCTCGTCCGCCTCGACCGCCATCCCCACCGCCGATCTCATCATGCAGCAGGCCATCCTGACCGGCGCGCTCGAGATCCTGCCGGACAGCCTGGCCAACATCGCCGTCCTGCCGCTGCAGCTCCGGCTGGTCTACCAGATCGGCCAGCGCCATGGGCAGCAGCTCGACGGCGACCAGGTCAAGGACCTGGCCGCGACACTCGGCCTGGGCGCCGCGGCGCAGGCCCTCGAGGGTGTCGTGATGAAGGTGCTGGGCGGGCATCGGGGGCGGCGTGCTGGGAGGGCTGTTCGGCGGCGCCACCCGGGTGGCGACCGGTGCGGCGGTGACCTTCGCCGCCACCTACGCGCTGGGGCATGTCGCCGAGCAGTACTACGCGCAGGGGCGAAAGCTGAGCAACGAGGACCTGAAGGCGCTGTTCGCCCGGTTCCAGCAGGAGGCCGGGACGATCTATCCCCGGATCCAGCAGCAGGTCCAGGCCCAGGCCGGGAGCCTCGACATCCACAAGGTGCTGGCGGCGGTGCAGGGGAGGTGAGCTTCGGGGAACGGTGAACGGGGGGTCTTCCTAGCGAGTCCTCGGCTTCAGCCGAGGACTATCCGGTCCCCCGCCGGTGTCTCACTTGCGCAGCCTCCGGAGCCCGTCGATGGAATGGAAGGCGCCCGCAGCCATGATCAGGATGCCTATTCCGCCGGCGATTGGTGAGACCCTGATGGCGTAGAGGACCCAGAGCGGGGTGCAAAGCACGCAGAGCACCAGGTACACCCAGAGCCGCGTCCGCCCCATTTGGCGGACCCTCGCCGTCCGGTCGGCATAGCGCTTGATGATGTCGGGTGCGGCCACCTTCACAGGAACAAGATCGCGGGTCTTCCAGAGTCTTCCAAAGACGATCAGCGTCATCATGGCCGTTACGCGAAGCACCCGAACCCCGGGTTCGAGTCCAGGCAGTGCGACGAAGATGGATCCGCAGATGGTGGCGAGGGTAGTGAAGCGATATACCTCCCTGTCGAACTCCGCGGCCCGCGCGGCTGGAACCAGGTAGCTGCCGAGCCGGTGGAGCAGCGGTACGTAGAGGTATCGCCCCCAGCGATCGATCCAGAGGCCAACCACTTCAACCCTGGCCTCTTCCGGCACTGGCGAAGGTGGCTGCTCCACGGTCACTACTGCCGCAGGGTCGGCATCCTCGCGCCGCTCCCTGGCCAGCCGCGAGAGGTAGCCGCCGAAAAGCGCGCAAGGCAGCGTGAGCAGGCCGCCAGCCACCAGGTGCCAGGCTGGTAGCGCATGAGGATTCGACATTGCCGAGAGTGCGCCGAAGAGCAGCGAGAGGAGCCCCAACATTCCGGCGTGGTACAGCTCGCGTTCACGCCCGAACCATCCGGCCACGAATCCCGCCACGATCGTAATCAGGAAACTGAACACCCAAACCCGGTTCATCAGACCGCGGTCCGCCATGAGAATGGTGTAGGCCTCCTCCTGGCTGACTCCCCGCTCGATCAGGGGGATCAACGGTCGGAGCATCAGGCTCAACACTCCGGCGATGCCCCCGAAAAAGAGAACCAGGTAAGCGATGATCAGGGCCTTCAGGGTGGAGTTGCGGCGCGGAGTGACGGCCGGGGCCGTGAATTGCTCGGAATGCCGAGGTGTGGCGACCGGGGAGGGCGGGGAAGCAACCGGCGGCAGGGCGGTCTTGCAATAGGGGCAGGTCGTGACCCAGTTCGACACCCCCGTGAGGCAGCTGGGGCAGGTGCGCCTCGGGACAGTCGCCGCGCCGCCGGGTGTGATGAACATGGACGTTCCCCCCGCCAGGTGAGCTCCAGAATCACAACTACGGCTTGGATCGGGGTTCGTCAAGACTCGGGAACTGCAACAGCGTAAGCCCTGAAGGACTCCCTTCGGTCGCGGTAAGCGGGGAGCGGGAGGCTCGCGGTGGGCTCCTCGCGCTGCCCGCCCGCCCAGAAATTCCCTATTGCGCATTTGCGGCCCATTTGCTAGACTGTGCGCCGCTTGACCGGGAGTCGCGTCCCGTAGGTCCAGGTTCGAGGCCAGGCGCCCAGGGCGGCCGGCAGATCGACCAGAGCGGGGGAGCCACAGGCTCCACCGCCCAGACCACGGAGACGCGACTTTTTGTTTTCTTGACCCCCCGATCGTAGATCGGGAGCCAGCGAAAGGAAGTGGGTGCGAGAATGATGCAGGCGCTGTTGTTCCACGTCATTGCCAGTGGGCTTGCCCTGGCATTTGCGGCCCTCTCCCGCAAGGGAGTGGTGTGCCGTGGCGTGCGGGCCCCACGCGGCATCGGGCGGGGTAGCGAAAATCGAGGTCGGAAGGACAGCCATGCGCAGGCGGGAGCGGGGCGGGGACCCTGAGGTACGGGTACACGCCAACTTCCACGGGGAGTGAAGGATCGCCCCACCTGCGCGACGGACGCCGGGTGGGGCGATCGGCGTTTGGGAACCATGAGTGCCCGGCTCTTTGACAACCGATGGATGCATGTGTGCAAGGCAGCAAACGCGGGCCATGGCAAGTGGCCGGCGGACGGATGGCGTTCTCACACGAGACACGCGACTCCCGGGTGGGGGCGTCATTCGTTCGTTGTGCCACTGGCCGGGGCGACGCCGCGATTGATGGAATTGAGGATTGAAGGATTGAAGGATTGAAGGACTGAAGGGATGGTCGTTCAATCCATCAATCCAACAATCCGTCAATCTGACCATCCATCAATCCCCCGGCTTCTGTAGCTCACCGGTAGAGCGGCTGGTTGAAACCCAGCGCGCAGCGGGTCCGATTCCCGCCGGAGCCATCTGATTGAAGGATTTGTGGATTGAAGGATTGCAGGATTGCGGAACCGTGCGATCAATCCATCAATCACCATTCCATCAATCCTTCAATCCCTTTGCCGCTGTGGCGGAATGCATACGCGCGACGCTCAGAACGTCGTGGGCCCAGGCCTATGAGGGTTCGAATCCCTCCGGCGGTACTACATCGCAGGGTAGCTCAGGGGTAGAGCGGCGGCCTCATAAGCCGCGCCAACGCGGGTTGAGCTACGGCCGCTACGCGGCCTCGCTCCGCTCGCCGGCTGCCGCCGGCGCCGGCCCTTCGGGCCGGACGCGTCAACTCCCTCTGGTGGTACTACATCGCAGGGTAGCTCAGGGGTAGAGCGGCGGTCTCATAAGCCGCGCCGACGCGGGTTCAACTCCCGCCCCTGCCACTCCGCTTCCGTAGCTCTAATGGCAGAGCACCCGCCTCGTAAGCGGGAGGGTGTCGGGTCGATTCCGACCGGGAGCTCTTTCTGGAGTGATGGACGAGTGGCGTCCAGGTGCGTAGCTCACTGGGCAGAGCGCGGGACTGTGAAACCCGAGGAGGCGGTTCGATCCCGTCCCACCTGATCTGGAGCGGACCCGGCTGGATGAGGACGCGGTCCCGAAAACCGCCGGGCCACAAAGGCCTTGTGAGTTCGAGTCTCACCCGCTCCGTCTGTAGCTGAGCCGGCCAAGCACCCGTCTGATATACGGGAGCACGGAGGTTCGAGTCCTCCCAGGCGGACTGTCTGTACTCTACTCCCTGCAAGCATTGCCGCGTGATGCAGCGGGCTCTTAACCCGCAGAGCGGAGTTCGATTCTCCGGCGGGGATCTTGGGATTGAGAGGGATTGAGGGATTGAGGGATTGAGGGATTGAAAGATTGAGGGATTGAAAGATTGAAGGAGCGTTGGGATGCAGATCAATCCCTCAATCACAATTCCGTCAATCCTCCAATCCACTGGCTCCAATGGCCGAGTGGCTGAGGCTCCAGTCTTCCAAACTGGCGACGGGGGTTCGACTCCCCCTTGGGGCTCTGGGCAGGGTGCGATGGGACACAGATGGGTCTCCAAAACCCGCCGGGCGAGGTTCGACCCCTCGACTGCCCGTCTCGAGGAATACCTGGATGTGGCGCAGCCCGGACAGCGCACGCGCTTCGGACGCGCGGGGCCGGAGGTTCGAATCCTCCCATCCAGATCTGGGGGAGCAGGGAGCAGGGAGCAGGGAGCGGTGAGCGGGGGGCCTGCTCCCCGCTCCCTGCTCCCCGAAGAGGTTCGATCCCCGGGAGAGCCGTACCGGGCCGCCATGTCCCAAGGGCTGGCGATGGTGTTTCGCACGCACCGTGGAAGGGTTCGATTCCCTTGCGGTCCATCGGATTGTAGCTCAGCATGGAGCAGAGCGCGGGCCTCCGACGCCCGAGGTCGAGGGTTCGAATCCCTCCAATCCGTCTCGCACGTGGCTCGGCTGGAAGAGCGCCTGACTACGAATCAGGAGGCCGTGGGTTCGAATCCCACCGTGCGGATGGGTCGTGAAGCTGAACTGGCGAGGCGCCTGTTTCACACACAGGACGATGTGGGTTCGAGTCCCACCGACCCAATCCGGAGTCGTGGCGTAGCCCGGCTTATCGCGCCCGGTTGTCAGCCGGGAGGTCGCGGGTTCGAATCCCGCCGGCTCCGCTCAATGGGGTGAACGGTGAACGGTGAACGGGAGCTCACCGTTGCCTGCGGCACCGTCTCTCCAACGCAGCAGGACCCACCGTTCACTGTTCACCTTTAACCGTTCACCGAAGGGAGGCGCCCATGAAGGTCTTTGGCACGCACGACGATGCAACGCGGGCGCAGCTCGGCCAGGTGGCGGAGCGGGCCCGGAAGGTGGCGCTCATGGCCGACGGCCACCTGGGGTACGTGATGCCGATCGGTGGTGTGGCGGCCTACGACAACCAGGTGTCGATCGTCGGGGTGGGATTCGACATCGCCTGCGGCAACGCCGCCATCCGGACCGACCTGACGCTGGCGGACCTGGGGAAGAGCGGCGGCGAGGACCAGAAGGTGCTCCGGAAGCTGGCCGACGAGATCGCCGAGTCGGTGAGCTTCGGGGTGGGCCGGAAGAACCGGGCCGACGATGCGCCGACCGATCATCCGCTGTTCGAGGATGCGGCCTGGGACGCCGTCCCGGCCAGGCACCGGCAGGCGCTCAGCGACAAGGCGCGACAGCAGCTGGGCACGGTGGGAAGCGGCAACCACTACGTCGATGTCTTTGCCGACGAAACCGGTACCCTCTGGGTCGGGGTCCATTTCGGAAGCCGTGGCTTCGGTCACACGGTCGCCTCGGCCTTCCTGGCCCTGGGCCAGGACAAGAAGTGGGGCGACCACGCCCCGTCGGCCGAGATCCTGCTCAACCTCGACCAGCCGCTGGGGCACGACTATTGGGCGCTCATGGAACTGGCCGGCCGCTACGCCTACGCCGGCCGTGAATGGGTGGCCCGGAAGGTGGTATCGATCCTCGGCGGCGAGGAACTGGAGCTGGTCCACAACCATCACAACTTCGCCTGGAAGGAGACCCACGAGGGCGAGGAGCTGGTGGTGGTGCGGAAGGGGGCGACCCCGGCGTTTCCCGGCCAGCTGGGCTTCATCGGTGGCTCGATGGGCGACGATGCCGTGATCGTGCAGGGCGCGGCGTCGGATGATCCGGCGGTCGCCGCGGTGCAGCGGGAAGCGCTCTTCTCGACTGTCCACGGCGCCGGCCGGGTCATGAGCCGGACCGCCGCGGCCGGCAAGCGGAACCGGAAGACCGGCAAGCAGCTCACGCCGGGGCGGATCACGCCCGAGATGATGAAGCGCTGGATCTCGGAGAAGGGTGTGATCCTGCGGGGCGGAGGGCTCGATGAGAGCCCGCAGGCCTACCGCCGGCTGCCGGAAGTGCTGGCGGCCCAGGGCCCGACCATCGAGGTGCTGCATACCCTCCGTCCGCTGATCGTGGTGATGGCGGGGGCCGATGAGTTCGACCCGTACAAGGACTAAACGTCGGGATGCGGTGACGGGACCTGCAACAGCGTGAGCCCTAAAGGACTCCCTTCGGTCGCGGTGAGCGGGAAGCGGGAGCCGCGTTCAGCCATTGATCGCGGGGCCGACCACTGTACACCAAGCCAGTGTGGTGCTCCCGCTCACCGCTTACCGGTTCTTCACCCCGACAGTGCGACGGACGCACGCGACCCTCCGAAGGTCGAGGTTCCGGGTTCGAATCCCGGGCGGGGTATTGCAGCCCCTCTGCCCCTCTGCCCCTCACACATGCATCCACCGGTTCCACCCCCACGGAAAGGAGGGTGCCAACATGCTGTGCCTGGTCTACAACACGACCGGCGAGCCGATCGAGCTGGTGCCCTCGCTCGCGGGACTCTGCCTGCACCTGCGGGGCAAGGCGGTGATCCTGGAGACGGTGCCGGGACGGTTTGCGCGGAGCCCCCGGCTGGTCTTCCCGCTGCCGGCCAGCGTGGTGCTGCGGAAGCACCGGCGGATCAGTTCGCGGGTCGCGGTGCTGACCAACGAGCACCTCTTCCTGCGGGACGGACACCGCTGTGCCTACTGCGGGCGGCACCGCCGGGAGCTGGGTTCGCGTGAGCACCTGAGCCGGGACCACCTGGTGCCGCGCTCGAAGGGCGGAATGGACGAGTGGCTCAACGTGCTCACCGCCTGCAGCTCGTGCAACCACCGCAAGGATGACCGGCTGGTGGAGGATGTCGGACGGACGCCCCGGTTCAAGCCGTGGGCCCCGTCGCGGGGTGACCTGGTGGTCCGGCGGCTGTCGCGCGGTGCGGCGTAGCCGCCGGACCGGCAGCTCAACAACCAAGGAGGTGAATTGACGATCCCTCGAGGGATCACGCGAGGATTTATGGACAAGCTCAAGGAGAAGAGCGGGGATGAGTCGGCCCGCTCAGGAGTGGGCGACTACTTCGTGGTCATGGCCGAGCAGTCGTCGTGGCGGGTCAGCACCGCGATGGCGCGTGCCATCGACGCGATGCTCGACGCCGAACCGAAGGCCAAGTGGGTGAAGTTCGTGGATCTGAGCGGGTCGCGGGTGCGCCTGCGGGTCAGCCAGATCGAGTACCTCACCCAGTGCACCGCGGAACAGCGAGCGGCCGACCGGCGCTTCGACCAGGCGATCAAGCGCGAGTACAAGGCGGACCGCTCGTGGGACGAGTAATAGAAGAACGGAGACCGTAGCTCAGCGGCAGAGCAAACCCTGGCCGACAATTCGTCCGGACACGGGCCGCAGGCAAAGGGTTATCGGACGCTGGTTCAAATCCAGCCGGTCTCCCGTGATGCAGGACAGATAAAGGTCAGCCGGGGAATATCCCTCCTTGAGCCACTCGCCCGCTTGCGGGCCGAAGAGGGAGGGTTATCAGGGTAACGCGGGTTCGAGTCCCGCTTCCCCGTGCTGATCCGAAAAACTGAACAAGTCGCCGCGAATCGATTTTCACTTCCAACGTCGGCGCACTTGGGATGAGTAACAGAAAAACGGAGACCGTAGCTGGAATGTCGCTGGTTGAGCTGCGGCCGCTTCGCGGCCTCGCTCCGCTCGCCGGCTGTCGCCGGCGCCGACCCTTCGGGTCGGACGCGTCGACTCCAGCCGGTCTCCCATGGAGCAGGAAGGGAAAAGGATCAGCCGGGAGAATTCTCCGTCACTCTCTCGTCCGGCAACGGGCCGACGGTGGAGGATCATCGACCAAGTGGCGGGCTCGATACCCGCACTCCCGTGCTGATCCCAACCAATGAGCGGGTCGCAGCGAATCGGTTATCGCTTTCACCGATCCCCGGGCTGAGCCCGGGACGATTCGCACCAGTTTATCCGCTCAGTCTCAGGAGGCACGCGGGTCGCAGAGGTTGGGTTATCTCAAGATAAGACCCAGCCACGCACAGTTTATCCGCGTGCCTGTTGTTCCCGTGGTGCCGCCGTGGCGCCATCAGTCCACAACCACTCGACCCCAAAGGAGGCGAGCCATGGACTTCACCAAGCATTTCGCGACTCGCCTGATGCGTCTCCTGACGCCGCAGGCTGAGCCCATTCCGGGTTCCACCCAGGTGCCGAACTCGGCCGGGGGCTACGCCTGGCCGGTCGACAAGTGGGTGCGGCTCGACCGCTTCCTGGTCCTCGGCAGCGAGGGCGGAACGTTCTACATCGGTGAGCGCAAGCTGACCCAGGAGAACGCCGGTTCGGTCATCGACTGCCTCGCCGAGGACGGTCTCCGGACGGTGGCCCGGATCGTCGAGGTCAGCACGGCCGGCCGGGCGCCCAAGAACGACCCGGCGCTCTTCGCCCTGGCCATCGCGGCCGGGCTGGGCGACGGCCCGACCAAGGCGGCGGTGTGGCAGGCGCTGCCCAAGGTGGCGCGGACGGCCACGCACCTGTTCCACTGGCTGCAGTACGTCAAGGCGTTCCGGGGCTGGGGGCGTGGTGTGCGGCGTGCCGTGGCGAGCTGGTACACGGCCAAGCCGGCGCGGGAGGTCGGTCACCAGGTGCTCAAGTACCCGAGCCGTGACGGCTGGGCTCACCGCGACGCGCTGCGGCTGGCCCACCCGAAGGCGCCGACGGTGGCGCACGACCTGGTCTTCCGCTACGCCACCAAGGGGTGGGAGGGCGTCCTCGCGCTGGCGGGCGTGGACGACATGGAGGTGATCCAGACCATCGAGGCGGTCCAGGCCCTCCGGCACCAGACGCCGGGGCTGGCGGCGCAGACGATCGCGCGGCACGGGCTGACCCGCGAGATGGTGCCGACCGAGCTGCTGACCCACGCGGTGGTGTGGGAGGCGCTGCTCCAGCGGATGCCGCTCACCGCCATGATCCGGAACCTCGGAGTCATGAGCAAGGTCGGGCTGCTCTCGCCGATGAGCGACGCCGTGGTCACGGTCACCGCCGCGCTGGGTGACCGGGACAAGCTCAAGGCGGCGCGGGTGCATCCGATCGCGCTGCTGGTGGCGCAGAAGACGTACGCGCAGGGCCGCGGCATGAAGGGCTCGGGATCGTGGAGCCCGGTGCCGCAGGTGGTGGATGCACTCGACCGGGCGTTCTACCTGGCCTTCGAGAGTGCCCCCGCCACCGGCCAGCGGATCATGCTGGCGCTCGACGTCTCGGGGTCGATGTCGGCCCCGATCCTCGGCATGGAGTTCCTGTCGTGCCGTGAGGCGTCGGCGGCGATGGCGCTGGTGACCGCGGCGACCGAGCCGCGCCACATGATCACGGCGTTCACCGCGGGCAGCTACAAGTCGATGTATGCGAACCTGGGAAGCGGTCTCTCCCCGCTCGCCATCTCGCCGCGGGTGCGGCTGGATGCGGTGGTCCGCGCGATCAGCGGGCTCAACTTCGGCGGAACGGACTGCGCGCTGCCGATGATCGAGGCGCTGAAGCACCGGTGGCCCATCGACCTGTTCGTGATCTACACGGACAGCGAGACCTGGGCCGGCAGCATTCACCCGTCGCAGGCACTCCGCGAGTATCGGGAGCGGATGGGTATTCCGGCCAAGCTGATCGTGGTCGGGATGACGTCGAACGGGTTCACCATTGCGGACCCGGCCGATGGCGGGATGCTGGACGTGGTCGGGTTCGACACGGCGGCACCGCAGGTCATCGCCGACTTCGGCGCCGCGGCAAAGCAGGCAGCCTAGATCACGGATGGGGGCGGCGAGTCATCGCCGCCCCCATTTCGTCTGCCCCCGACCGAGGGCCGCAGGCGCGAGGAAGCCCTTCAGGGTCTGCCCCTCAAACACCCTCCCGCGCCCGCCGCTCCCAGCGCTGGGCCAGGGTGCCGAGCTCGAGCGCGAGGGCGGCCTGGTCGGCCAGCGCCTGGATCGTACGGCACTCCGCCTCGGTCGGTCGCCGATCGGGCGGGTCGGGCCGCACCGCGAGGACCCCCAGCGTGCGAGATCCCCTGAGCGGCACCACGAGAACATCTCCCACCGCGCTGTGCCTGGTGCCGGCTCCCGCCGCTTCACCATTCAGGAAGGCCCAGCCAGCCGCCACCCGGGCCGCCGGGTCCTCGAAGACGCCCCCCGAAGGCCAGCGCGGGACTCCATTCTCGAGGCCTGTCTCCTCCGCCAGGACGATCGTCGCGCCTCCGCCCCCCGCCGTTCCGGCATGGCGGGCCGCGATCGCGACCACGGCCTCGCGGCTCTCCGCCTCGGCCAGCTCCCGGCTCAGCGCGAAGAGGGCCGCGGTGCGTGCCTCGCCCTGCCTGGCCTCGATGGCCTGCTGCCGGATCGTCGTGGTGAGCCGGCTCATGCTCAGCGCCACCAGCAGCATGACGCCAAAGGTGAAGAAGAAGGAGGAGTCGGCGACCGCGAAGGTGTAGTACGGGGGCACGAAGAAGAAGTCGAAGGCGGCAATGCCCAGCACCGACGCTGCCACGGAGGCGCCCCGTCCATGGCGCGACGCCACCAGGACGACGCCCAGCAACAGCACCATCGCGATGTCGATCGGGGTGAGATAGGCGCGGAAGACGAGGCAGGCACCGGTGGTGCCGGCCATGATGGCCAGCATCCACCCGTACCGGGTGGTCGGCGTCGCACCCACGTCGTAGGTGTCGCGCGATGCAGGTGCAGTCATCCCTGGCTCTCCCTGGTCTTCTGCCCAGTCTGGTTTCGCGGAACCGCCATCCGCGACCTCAATAGTACTGGCCTCCCCATCAATATGCTGTAAGGACGGCGGCCGGGGTGAGAATCCCGGCGGTTTGCCCCGTTATCAGGGGGTCCGGAGCACCACGGTCGGGCGCCGGATGGAGCCGCCTCGGCCGCGCTGAACCCTGCCAGGAGGATCGCCATGTCCCGCAACCACTCTCTGTTCCTGCTCCTGCCCATCGCCGCCGGGGTGGCGTGCAGCAGCCCCACCGGTTCCACAGGCGGAGTCGCCAAGGTTCCCAGGATCCTTGTCGCCGATGCCGGCGGCAATGATCGCATCGATGGGTTCGACGACATCCAGGGAACGAACTGGAACACGGTGACCACACCCAGCCCGAGCAGTGTCGCCCTGGATGCGACCAACCGGATCTACGTGACCGACGGCACCAACAACAGCATCATCCGGATGGACAGTATTTCCGGCGCCGGGGCGGTGAGCTTCGGCACCTCCGGCGGGGGTGTCGGCCAGTTCCTGCACCCGACCGGAGTCTTCGTGGACGGAGCGGGGAGGATCTACGTGGCCGATGAGGGCAACCATCGCATCGTCCGGATCGACGACATGACCGGCACCAACTGGACCCCATTCGGCGTGAACGGTGTCGACACCGGACAATTCGTCCTCCCGGCGGCCATCACCGTGGATGGGAGCAATCGGATCTACGTCGCCGACTTCAGCCTCGGCCGGATCGTCAGGATTGACGACATGAACGGAACGAACTGGACCGAGTATGGCACCGTTGGAGCCGGTGTCGGCCAGTTCAGCAGCCCGCGGGGCTTGTATGTCGACGGGACCGGCAGGATCTACGTGGCCGATGACCTCAACAATCGCGTGGTCCGGATCGATGACATGTCGGGAGCCAACTGGGCGCAGGTCTACCGCAACTCCCAGGATGCGACTGATTCCCTTCTTGGACCGGCGGGCGTCTCCGTGGTGGGCCGCAATCTCTTCGTGACCTCCTACAAGTCCGCTCGCGTGATCGAGATGGATACCACCATGAGCGGGAGCAACTGGTACGGCCTCGGCAGCCATGGCACCGGCGTCAAGCAGTTCGGCGCGCCACTCGGCATCGTGGCCCACTAGGCGGGTCGCTCGCGACTCACGACTCACGACTCGCGACTTTTGCCTGTATCTTCTCCCGGGTGTCCGATGACCCTGCACCCGACTCGCTCTCGCCGGTACTCGAGGCCATCCTGGGGCGGTTCAGCCGGCTGGTCCGCCAGGTGGCCGCGCGCCATGGCGTGCGGCAGCGGGAGCTCGACGAACTGTTCCAGGATGTCCGGATCCGGCTCTGGTCGGCGCTGCGGAACGATGAGAGGATCAAGGGAGTTTCCGCGTCTTACGTGTATCAGACGGCGCGCGCCGCCTGTCTCGACCGGCTGCGGCAGGCGCGAACCCGGCGGGAAGTCCCGGTCCACCTGGAAGAGCGTGGCGGGGAGAGGACGCTGAGCTCCGGGCCGGAGACGCTGCTGGAGCGGGAAGAGCTGGCTGAGCAGCTGGCCAGGGCGGTCGGCGCCCTCTCGGAGTCGCGCCGGCCGGTGGTACGGATGTACCTCGCCGGGTACGATCGCGAGGAGATTGCCGAAGTGCTCGGCTGGTCGGAGGCTCGCACGCGGAATAATCTCTACCGCGGTCTCCACGACCTGCGAACGATGCTGGGCGCCGAGGGCATTGGCCGGGAGACAGGACGATGACCGACCACAAGCTGCGGGAAAGGTATGAGCGCTTCCTGGGCGGGCGGCGTACGGCGTCGCGCGATGGATGTCCATCGCTGGAGGCCATCGATGCCCTGGCGGCACGCGAGGGCCCGGAGAATCAGCGCCTGGCCACGATGGACCACGTCATGGCCTGTCTCCATTGCCGCGATGAGTTCGAGCAGCTGCGCGCCCTGCGTGCCGCGGAGGACCGGCCGGCCCATGTTCGACGCCAGCTGTGGAAGGCCGCCGCGTCGGTCGCGGTCCTGGTGGGCGCGGGGCTGCTCTGGCGCGTGGGGCAGCACCCCGCGCCGGAAGAGTACAGGGGCGATGCCGATGCCGTGTCGGTGGTTGGCCCCGTCGGAGCGACGCCCGGGCTGGCGAGGCTCTCCTTCGTATGGCACGCCGTTCCCGGCGTCGCGATCTGGCACTTCGAGCTGCTCGACGCGGATGGTGGCGCGGTTCTCCTGGGTGCCACGAGCTCCGATACCACCTTCGTCCTGCCCGACAGTGTGTCCCTCGAGCCCGGCCGCGCGTATGCCTGGTGGGTCCAGGCGGCTGATTCAGGCGGCGCTCAGCCCCGCTCGGCCCCAGTCCGTTTCACCCTCACCAATCCGTAGCTCAACAGCAGCACGGCGAGCAGGCCGGCCACCCACCACCAGTGCAATCGGATAGGCCGGCGCAGCGGCACCCTCAGCAACGGATCGCCCACCAGCGTAAATGCGGCCCACACCGCCGGTGGCGCACCCCGGCGCAGTGCGGCGAGTTGGGCGCCCCGGAGGGCCTGGTCGGCGGTGAGCCCATCCGCCAGCCCGCCGTAGAACCCTTCGACGAGGGACAGGGTGCTCCGGTCCTCGATCGGCCATTCGGTGGCCAGCACCGTCCTGGCCCCCGCCTGGAGGAGCGGCGCCGTGAGCCCCTGGATCCCCTCGCCGCCGACGATCACTCCGCCGGCTGTTCGACAGGCGGAGAGGACCACCAGGTCAGCGCGAAGGCGAAGCGCGGCCAGGTCCCCCGGCCCCATGAATCCATCCTCGCCATCGCCCGGGGCCAGGGCCAGCGCGGTGCGGGTCGCCGAGTGCTCGTCGACCAGGGCGTGGGTGGCGAAGTGGAGCACCCGGTAGACTTGGAGATCGGCGCCTTTGAGCCAGGCCTCGCTCGCCGCCTCGCGCAGACGCACTTCGGCCCGGGGCGCGAAGCGGGCGACATCCCGCGCCTCCAGCGCGGAGCCGGCCAGCCTCGGCAGCCCGCCATTGGCCGCAAAGGCGTCGCGGTACACCTGGGCCTCCCCCGATTCGCGCTCCGGGGATTCGCCCCCGAACCTCGGGTCGCCAAGCGCCAGGAGGTCGGGGGCATCCTTGCGGGTCGGACGGCGCCGGAGCCGAAGCATGACCGCGACCGAAGGCTCGAGCGTGAGGCCATAGCGGGCCACCAGCGGCTGGTCGTCGCCAAGCAGGAGGGCCTCATACGGCAGGCGGTAGAGCGCGTCGTCGGGGACGATCACGATGTGGTGTATTCCGGGGGGCAGGTCTGCGACCGGTGACTTGAGATATGCCGACCCCAGCCGTCGCCGCAGGTCGATCGCGTCAGAACCGGTGGCGAGCAACGCGGAGAGGCGCCCGATCGCCGGTGCCAGGGAGTCGAGCCCGGGCATCAGGTAGGCCCGAAGCCCGAACCGGGTGATGACGAAGGCGGTCGTAGGGGCGTCCCCTCGGCCGGCGATGTACTCGATGATCGCCGTGCTGTCATTCGGCAGGGCACGCATGACCGCGCCTGCGTTGAGCGGAGTGACGGACCGGCGGAGGGCATTGACGGCGCTGATCAGCGTGGAGGTGTCGGTCTGCAGAGCCGCCAGCCGGACCATCTCGTCCAATAGCATCCGGCCACGGCGCCGCTCCGCCAGCGCAAAGGCGGCCGGAGCCCGCCCCCCGCCGGCCAGTGAGCCGAGAACGAACGCGACCCCGACGTTGGGGTCGAGATCCTGTTCCCGGGTGCCGAACACCTGCAGCCGCAAGGCCTGGTCGTCGAGCGAGGCCCGCCAGCTCTCGAGCGAATCGGTCGCGGCGGTGAGCCGGTCCTCAGCCGCGGCGAGATTGCCTCGTCGCGCGTACACCTCGGCCAGTCGTGTTTCGGCCACGTAGCGCCGTGCCAGCTGACGAGGGCCCAGGGTGCGAAGATGTCTGCGGAGATCGGCCTCGGCGGCCACGAGGTCGCCCCGGGCCAGCGCCAGCATACCATCATAGAATGCCAGCGCCTCCTGCCAGCCCTTCATCCCCTGCTGGGTGGCGATCCGGTGCGCCGCGCCGAGCTCCGCTGCGGCCGTGGAGAAATCACCTTCCCGCCGCGCGATGCTGGCCAGCTGCACATGGGCCTCGATGGCCGCATCCGGGTCGAATTCTTCAACCCGGGCCAGTTCGCTCTGGAAGATGGTGCGCGCGCCGGCGAGATCGCCGTTCGACTCCGCGAGGCCCGCCTTGTACCCCTGGAGCGTGGCGAGACCCCAGTTGTCCCCCTGCCGCACAAACAGTGAATCCGCTTCGGCCAGCGTGCGCGACGCCGACTCCAGGTCGCCGAAGAGGAACGCGATCCCGGTGAGGTTCAGCTCCGCCCAGGCGACGGCGGAGAGATTCCCCGATACCCGGCCCGCCTTTACCGCGGCAAGGGCGGCATGCCGGGCGGCCCCGTACTCACCGACGCCGGTGAGAGCGTACGCCTGCCACTGCAGGGCGGCGGCCTCATCCCCGATGTCGTGAATGCTGGCGAACGCGGCGGCGATCCGCCCCATCGAATCCGCGGCGGCGAGGCTCTTGCCCGCGCTGAGCATCAGGCGCGCCGTGAGGAAGCGACAGCCGAGCGCGATGCGCTGTTCCCGGGCGCGCTCGGCACGGACGGTACCGATCCGCGCCTCACGCTGGGCCCCCATCCGTTCGGTGCCGGCAAGCAGCGCCGCCCGACTGCAGTGCCAGGCCGCGTCCAGTGCGGTGTCGGACACCGGAATCAGGGTCCGGGCCCGCCGCAGCTGGACCTCCACCCCTGGCGGACCCGTGATCCGGATCTGGGTCACCGCCCGGCCAAGCAGCGCCTCGGCCTCGGCGGCGCGGTCACCCGATGCGTGGGCCTGCGCCGCGACCAGGGCGAGGAGCGAATCGGCCGCGCCGAACCGGGCTTGAGCGGTGAGGGCGTGCGCCTCGAGCAGCCGGGCATGAATCGCCCACCGGTTGGAATCCGAGCCAGGAGCATCGATCAGCGGCGCGACGAGCTGATGGGCGAGATCAAAGCGGTAGGTCAGGCGAGCGATGGTGGCGAGCCCCAGCAGCGCTTCCTCGTCGGTGGAGTCCGCGACCAGGCGAGCGCTCCAGCGGGCGGCCAGCGCATCGGCGCTGTCGCCCTCGACCGCGCGGGTGGCCGCGCGGACCACCTGGCGGGGGTCCTGCGCGGCGAGTTGGGAGGCGGCTGCCAGAACGATCAGGAGGGGCCGAACGCGCGGCATGGCTCAGAGATACGGGCGGGTTTCCCAGAGGACAAGGGCATGCCGCCACCGCCTAATGGTTCCGACGCGCCTTGCCTTCGACCATGACTGTGATCGAGTACGGCGGAAGCCTCACTCCCTGGCCGGCGTCCTGCACCACGAGATGAGCAGGCGGATCGTCGCGCGATGGATGACCCTCCTCGCCGGCGTCCTTCCACTGGTACTGGGCGCTCGAGTACTGCCAGAGATCGAACGGAGTGGTGAAGGGGGGTAAGGAGCCGGCCGCTCCGCTCCTGGTCATGACCTGGACCGACCAGGCGTGGCGGGGATCCCGATTGACCAGGAGCATCGCCCACCGCCCATCGGGCCGTCGCAGGGGGTACGCGCTCAACAGGGAGACGTCACCGCTGCCTGCGCCGGCCTTTGCATCCGACGCGAAGAGCTCATGCACGCCTCCCATGGAGTCGGCCCAGGAGCGGCTCAGCAGTCGCGCCGCGTAATAGGCTGGCATCCGGTACGTCGCCTGCCGGTCGTCATCGCCCAGGAAGAGGAGGTTGTTGCCCCAGCGGGCACAGCGCGGCTCCTTGAGCAGGCTTCCCGGCTCGATGCCGTAGACATAGGCCTGCGCTCCCGCCGTGCCTGAAGAATCCGGCCACCGCCTCGGTGTTGAGCAGGGCACTCGAGATTTCCACGTCGGAGGGTCCACCGTAGGCCGAGTAGCCGTACTCGGTCATCAGGCGCGGGATGGAATCCGCCAGGCCGTCCGCCCGCAGCTCCTCGAGTGCCGCCGCCAGGATCGCGGGGGCCTGCGCCAGCTGTGGCCCTGTATCGGTACAGGCGTCATCGAAGGGGTACCACTCGAAACTGAAAAAGCCGAACTCGCTGCTGGCGCCCCTGAGGGCGAGGTAGTCGAGGAAACGCCCGATCCAGCTCGAACGACTGCCACTCAGCGGACGGTCGGGCCAGGCCACGATCGTGTCGTTGCGCGCGCTCTGCCAGCTCGGCCCACCGAGGGTCACCCCGGGATCCACCGCATGCAGCGCCTGCGCCGCCTGGAGGTAGAGGGCGGCATAGTCCTCGGGAGTGGTCCGCTGGCCGTCGGGTTCCTCGCCCAGCTCCAGCCGCTCGACCGGATAGCCGCGACTCCTCACGAAGCGGAGCAGGGCGGCGGCGTTGTCCGGAGTATCGAACAGGACACCGACCGGCAGCAGGGCGGGGAGCAGGTGGGTCAAGCCGCTGGCGAAGACCAGGTCGAGTCCCGGCTGCTCGACGTTGGGGTCGCGGTCGACCGCCCGGTGCCACGGATCGGTCGAAGAGACGAGAATCGCGCTCTGCTTCTCGCGGCTGGCGGCGTGATGGACCAGGTCATGGAATCGCCCCGCGTGGTCCAGGGTACCGAGACCGATCTCCCTGATCGCGAACCCAACGCTGTCGCGCGGATCGCCGTTGCCCCTTTCAGGGGTGTGAGAGCTGGCCAGCAGCGTGATCCGGACAAAGCGCGTCGTGAACGGCTTCGGACTCAGCCGCCTGACGACCTCTCCGCCGACGCCGTCCCTGTAGGCTCCCTCCGGCCACACCCGCCACTGGCCATCCGGATTCCAGTCGATGCGTTGCCCCTGGTCGCCGTCCCAGTAGTCGAGCCGATAGCGCAGGGGGTAGGGGTTGCCCCACCAGAGGTGCATTGCATCTACCGGCTGCGCACTGCCGAGGTCCACCACGATCCACTGGGGGTGCAGGGCTTCATGCACCCCGGTGTAGCGCGGATCGAGGTAGGGATTGCTCTTCCAGTAGGTAGTGGAGTCGCCGTCGTCGATCCGTGAATAGCCGTCGTTGTTGCCGTTGTCGATGGTGCTGCCGCGGCGGGGAAGGCGGTAGCCGTAGGAGACGGTGATCGGAGTGGACGAGTGATCATTCGAGATCCAGTAGCCCTGGTGATTGGCCGAATCGCTCCAGCGCCCTGACGGATTCCAGTGCCAGGCTTCGATCGCCAGCTCGGTACGGAGCCGGTAGGTCACGGGGCCGAGGCCGGCGGAGTTCATCGCCGCGAGATTGTGAGGGGTGTAGACCTCGGCGACTTCGCTGTCGTCCTGCCCGTCCAGTGCCGCTCCCCAGACGCGTTCGGGCCGGAAGGTAGCGATCGGGTGCGCGGCTTCGATGGTGACGGTGGCTGTGAGCGGTGGGGCCTGCGCTGTGAGCGAGGTGGCGGCGAGGAGGAGAAGGGCTGGCAGGACGACAAGAACCTCGGCTGAAGCCGCCCTAAGAGGACGACCTTCGGTCGAGGCTCCGCTCTGGCACCTGAAGGGGCCTTGCATCACTTCAATATCGGAGATGGGTGTCCCCCAATTCCTGGAGGTGCCTTCCCTCGAACATTGATCGTTTCGTGACTTGCCGGCGTGTGATTCACCTTCGCCCCCCCCGCCCCCCTCAGCGCATCAGCGCCTGAAACCCCGGATCGCTGCGGATCGGATTCCATGCAGGGTTGACACGGAGCTCGGCGCTCGAAACATCTGACGGTACCGCCAGCGCGATCTTCAACTGTTCGACCGCCTCGCCCGGCTGGCCGGTCGCGGCGTAGATCTCGGCCAGGATCATCACGTTGTCGATTCCGAAATATGCGTCCCGTGAGGGCGGCAGCAGCTCAACCGCCCGTTTCCCCTCGCGCACTGCATCCGCGTTGCGTCCCAGGCTCGCGTAGACCAGGCCGAGGCGTGCATGGTACCAGTAGTCGTCGGGCAGCCGGCGAACGCTGGCCTCGAGAAACACGCGGGCGGAGTCGTACAGCGCGCGAGCCTGGGGCGCCTCTCCGGTCAATCGGTGCAAGTCGCCCCGGTACGAGTAGTACGTGGCCGTGTCACTGCCATAGACTGCCAGCGGGACCGCCAGGAAGGTGCGCCTCAGCGTGTCGTCCAGGGCGACGACATAATTGAGCGGCCGAAAATTTCCATTCAGCCGGGTCGGGCTCATCCGCTGAAGGGCGCGCCTGAGCTCCGCCTGCGCCGCGGCCAAGTCGCCCCGCTGGAGCAGTGGGGTCTCGATCAGGACCGAGTAACAGTCCGGTTCGTCTGGAGCGATCTCGACGCCGTGCCGCAGCACTGGCTCGGCCTCGTCGTAACGCCGCATGGCCTGGAGCGTTTCGCCGAGCGAGTAGTAGACCCTGGCGGAGCCGGGGTCGAGCTGTCGCCAGCGCTCCATCTGGTCCACCGACTCTTGCCATCGGCCCTGGCGCCGCTCCACGTACGCGATCGCCGAAATCAGTTCGATGTCATTGGGCCGGCCCCTCTGGGCGATCGCGAACTCGGCCAGCGCCTTGTCGTACTCCCGCCTCCGGTAGTAGTAGTTGCCCATGGCCCGGTGTGCCTCGGGCAGGTCGGGCTGCAGCGCCAGCGCCCGTTCGGCCGCTGCCTTGGCGCGCGCCATCGTCTCGTCGGTGTGGCTGATGTACAACCAGTGCGAGAGGGCGAGCGTCTCTGACAGCGCACCCCAGGCCAGGGCAAAGGTCGAGTCGAGGACCACCGCCCGCTCCAGCATGGGAACCGCGTTGTTGAAGACCTCAGTCGAAATCCCCCGAGTGAGATAGTCGATGGCCCGCAGGTACAGGTCATAGGCCTCGGCGTTGGCGGTGGGGCGCACCGCCAGTGCGCGGCGTTCGGGGTCGTCCAGGGCGACGGCCAGCGACTTGGCGACCTCGGACGCGACGTCCGAGTAGACCTGGAAGACGCTGGTCATCACCGCGTCGTAGCCGTGGGCCCAGACACTGCTGGTGTCGGCGACACGGATCAGCTCGGGGCTCACCCGCACCCGGGGCGCGCTGTCCTTGACCTCCTCGAACTGAACCGTGCCCTCGAGGACGTAGGTCACCCCCAGCTCGCGGCCGATCTCCTCGAGGCTCTTGGTGGTGCCCCGGTATCGCGCGGCGGTGCTGCGGGGAATGACGCTGAGCCCGGCGATGCCGGTCAGCTGGGTCGTGATGGCCTCGGTGACGCCGTTGGCGAAGTACTGGCGGCTCGAATCGCCCAGGTTGTCGAAGGGGAGGACCACCACCCGTGGCGTCCCCTTCACGGTCGCATTGCCCGGCCCGCGCGGCCGCATCACACCGAACGCGACCGCCAGCGCCAGCACGATGCCGAGGGCAAGGAAGCCAGTGCGCCGCCACGCGCGAGCGCTGAGCAGGGCGGATGCCGCGCCAGGTCCGCCACCGCTCGTCATACCACCGCCCGAGGTTTCCCGCCTTCCCGCGACCGCAAGGGAGTCCTTTAGGGCCTCTTCCCGCCCTGCCGCCACGGCGGGCACCGCCGCCGTCGGCGTCATTCCTCCGCTTGGCGTTCCCAGCGCCTCCAGCTGGTGCAGCAGCTCGTCCGCTGTCTGCCAGCGATCGGCGGGGCGCTTCTCCAGGCACTTCATGATCAGGGCCGCGAGTGCCGGCGGGCACGAGGGGCGGCGGGCCGTGATCGGGTCCGGCGCCTGGGTCACATGGGCGGCGAGGACCTGCTGCGATGACATCCCCACGAAGGGGGGCCGCCCGGTGAGCAGCTCGTAGCCCATGACGCCGACGGCATAGATGTCGACCCGGTGATCGAGACCGGGGTCGGCGGCGGCCTGCTCCGGCGCCATGTAGGCCGGTGTTCCCAGTGCCACGCCGACGGTGGTCAGCGCCTGGCGCCCGGTCGCCTCGCTCAGCGCCTTCGCCACCCCGAAGTCCATCACCAGGGCGTGCCGCCCCGACAGCATGACATTGTCCGGCTTCATGTCGCGGTGCACCACGCCGCGACTGTGGGCGTAGGCCAGCGCATCCACCACCTCGGTCAGGATCCGGACCGCCTCCTGCACCGGCAGTTCGCCCTGCTGCGTAATCCGTTCGCGAAGAGATTGTCCCTCGACGAACGGCATCACGTAAAAGAGGAAGATCGTCGTCCGTCCCGAATCATGCAGCGGCAGGATATGCGGATGCTGCAGCCTGGCGGCGACTTCGATCTCGCGGAGGAAGCGCTCGGGCCCGAGGGCCGCGGCCAGCTCCGGCCGCAGCACTTTGACCGCCACCTGGCGGTGATGCCTCAGGTCCTCGGCCAGGTACACCGTCGCCATCCCGCCATGACCCAGCTCCCGCACGATGGCGTAGCGGTCGGCGAGCGATTCCTTCAGGTGGGCGAGCGATTCGTCCACTGCGGTGACCCGAGGTGGGGGAAAGGGAAAGATGCCGCCCCGCTGGTGGACAGGCTAGTCGGGGAACGGGGAATCTCTGGGAATCCTCGGCTGAAGCCGAGGCTCCGCTCTGGCACCTGAAGGGGCCGGGAATCGCTTCGTGCCTGGAGAATGGACGCGCGAGGCACGCCTTCGCATGCGTTCATATGTCAGCCCGTTGCGTCGGCAGGTCGCGCCAAGGGGATGCCACGTCCCTTCAGGGACGAGCGCCGAGCCTCGGCTTCAGCCGAGGATTGTGGTATGTTAACCGCCCCTCTGCCCCACGCCCTACATCCCCGTCGCCCGCTTCGCCTCGACGTAATAATTCTGGATCCACCATGAAGCTGTCGGGATTCTGCAGCGACAACTTCGAGGTCTGCCAGCTCTCCGTGGGCCTGATCACGGTATAGCCGGTATCGGAGAGGGTCACCCGGATCGGCAGGTTGAATCCGGGCACCACGTTGGTCCAGCGATACGAAATGGTCGAGCCCTCGATCCGGTACTCCAGCACCGGGACCTGCGTCGTCGTCAGGTACTGCTGGTACACCGTGGTGAAGTCGATGCCGGACTTCTGGTCGATGTACTCCTCCACCTGGCGGGCCGTCACGATCTGGTGCCGGAACTCCTGCTGCAGTCCGCGCAGGATCTGGCGCCACAGCTCGTCGTTGTCGATCACCTGCCGGATGGTGTGCAGCATGTTCCCGCCCTTGGGGTACATGTCGCCCGATCCCTCGCGGTTGAGGCCATAGGCCGGCGTGATCGGCGAGGTGTTCCTGATGCCCTTACGGTTGCCGATGTTGTATTCGGCTCCCGCGGCCTTGCCCCTCAGGCACTCGACGTACAGCCCCTCGGAATAGTTGGCGAACCCCTCGTGGACCCACATGTCCGCCAGGTCCGCCGTGGTCAGGCTGTTGCCCCACCACTCGTGGGCGCTCTCGTGGACGATGATGAAATCCCAGTCCAGCCCCTGCCCGGTGCCCGAGAGGTCGTGGCCCAGGTAGCCGTTGATGTAGTGATTGCCGTAGGCGATGGCGCTCTGGTGCTCCATGCCGAGGTGGGGCGTCTCCACCAGCTGGTAGCCGTCGGCGTACCAGGGGTAGGGTCCGAACCAGTGCTCGAAGCAGGCCAGCATCGTCTTGACCTGGGTGAACTGCCTGGCCGCGGTGGCGAGATGGTACTCGAGCGGCCAGTAGTTCAGCGTGAGGCGCCCGCCCTCGCCGTAGAAGGCTTCCTTGAGGTGGCCGAGCCGCCCGGCGTTGACCGAGACGTCGTAATTGTTGATCGGCTGGGAAACGAACCACTCGTACGTCGTCCACCCGTCGCCATTGGAGGCCACTGAGCGGAGCCGACCGTTGGAGACGTCGGTCAGCGAGTCGGGGACGGTGATCGCGATTCGCTGACTGTCGGGCTCATCCGCCTGGGTGTCCTTGTTGGGCCACCAGACGCTGGCGCCCAGGCCCTGGCAGGCCGTGGCCACCCAGTCGTTGCCCAGGCTGTCGGCGCTCCAGACCAGGCCGCCGTCCCACGGTGCGTGCTTGGCAACCCGCGGGTGGCCATAGTAGTAGACCGCGAGCGTCTGCTGCTCCCCCGGCTGCTGCGGCGCGGCCAGGTAGACGAAGAAGGCGTTGCCGTCGCGCCGGTACTCGAGGCGCCGGCCCTGCTGGACGAAGCTGTCCACCTGGAGCGGCCGCTGCAGGTCGATCTGGATCACGCTGTCGCGCGACACGACCCGGTAGGTGATCTGGTTGACGCCCTGGATGGTGCTGTCGGCGGGATCGACCCGGACGGAGAGGTCGTAGTAGGTCACGTCCCACCAGGCCCGCTCGGGGGTGATGGTGCCGCGCAGGGTATCCGCGTGGGTGGGCTCCTTCGGAGCTTCCTGGGCCCGGCCCGCCGATGCGGCGAGGACAAAGACGGTGGCGAAGCAGAGGGGGAAACGCATGCCGAAGCTCCGGGCGTTTGGTTTGCGTCGCAAGGACCTCGGCTGAAGCCGCCCTAAAGGACGACCTTCGGTCGAGGCTCCACTCTGGCACCTGAAGGGGCCATGCATCTGTTCGCAACCGGATGCTCGACGCTTCAGGCGATATCGATGCGAGAGCCGGACGTCGTCTCGACACGTCGGCGCTCCGAGTACACGGGATGCCACGTCCCTTCAGGGACGAGCGCCGAGCCTCGGCTTCAGCCGAGGATCTGTGAGAGCTCCGCCACGTTCCCTAATCAACTCCTCGGTCAACTCCGCCAGCCGGTCGGCCAGTTGCTGAAAATCCTCCTGGCGTCGCCGGACGCTGGTGCGGTACGTAGTGCGGGCGATGCCAAAAACGGTCGTCAGCCAGAGCGGGATGATCCCGACGATCGCCACGGGGGCGAGATGGAACGCGCCGACCGTGACGCCGATGATCGGCCCCATGCCGCCGCCGCCCAGGCCGCCACAGATGCCGCCGAAGGTGGCTCCAATCAGCGGTGCCAGGTTTTCCCGCGCGATGATCCGGGTCCGGCCTCCGCGCACCCACACCGAAACCTCGACATCCCGCCGTGTCGAGGCGCCCCGGCTCATGGTCCACGAGAATGACCGTCCCAGCTGGCTCACCAGCCCCACATGCTGCAGCCCGCGCTGGATTTCCTCCACCAGCGTCGGGAACTCGGAGTCCGGCAGCTCCCCCTCCACGATGCGCTCGAACACCAGGCGGGTCGGACCGCCGATGAAAGGGCTCCAGGCGGAGGGTGCCGCCACCCCCGTCACCGTGACCGGGCTGTCAGGGGCGCGGAGCGTCCTGGCGGCCTCGTGCACCAGCTCGGGAGTCACACCCACCTCCGCTGCCAGCGCCTCGACCCCGCCGATGGTCATCGCCCCTCCCGTGGGATTCGAGGCCTCGAGCTCGGTCGCCCGCTTCACGATCTCGCGAACTTCCCCCTCGGCGTAGCGCCGCCTGGGCTGGGCCGCGATTCCCTCGAGTTCGGAGATCAGCGCCGCTGGCGTCGGGGTCCGCTGGTCGTGGCGGATGGCGAGCCCCCGCACCAGCGCTCCCTCGAACGCGCTGCCTGCTTCGGCCAGCCGAGCGCGATGCCGCGCCGGCGCCTCGAGGAACCGTCCCGCACGCACGGCGTCTTCCGTCGGCCAGCGACCGGGCACCTCTCCCACGATCATTTCATACACCACCACCGCGAGACTGTAGACGTCGCTCCGTTCGTCGAGATCGGTCATCCCCGCCGCCTGCTCCGGGCTCATGTAGCCCGGCGTGCCGAGCGGAAAGCCGGTCCGCGTCAGGTTGGCGCCGCCCGCCGTGCTCAGCGCCTTGGCAATCCCGAAGTCGGCCACGACCGGGTGGCCCTGCGAGAAGAGGATGTTCTCCGGCTTGATGTCGCGGTGATAAATCCCCATGCGGTGAGCATAGGACAGCGCGTCGGCCACCGGGGCCGCGACGGCCAGAGCCTCTTCGCGGCCCATCCGCCGCCTGGATTCGATCTGAGATCGGAGGGATCCCCCGTCGACGTACGGCATCGTGTAGTAGAGGTAGGCGGAAGGTCCGACCTCTCCGACCTCTCCGACCTCTCCGACCTTCGACCTTCGGCCTTCGACTTCTCCGGAATCAAAAAGCGGCAGGATGTTCGGATGCGTCAGGCGGGCCACGATCTGAATCTCGGCCAGGAAGCGCGTTGCGCCAAGCGACAGGGCCAGGTCGGGGCGCAGGACCTTCACCGCGACCTCCCGGTGATGTCGCAGGTCGTCGGCCAGGTACACCGTCGCCATTCCTCCCCGTCCGAGGACGTGGCGCAGCCGATAGCGGTCGGCGAGAGCAGCGGCGAGCGGGGCGGGGGCGGGTTCGAGGGAAGCCAAGGTCTGGCAATATATGGAAAGGGGGGAGCGGGGAGCAGGGAGCGGGGAGCGGAGGTCGGCTGGGGCAAACGGAGACCCTATTGACAGAATCAACTACAGGTGTAATACTACGCCAGTAGAACAACCGAACCTCTCCGCCCGAGGCCCCTCATGAGTGACGCCCATCTGCTCACCGACCTGCAATACTCGATCATGAGGGTCCTCTGGGACCGGGGGGAGGCATCTGCGGCCGAGATCTGCCAGGCGATCCACGCCGAAAGGGGTCTGGCCCTGAGCACCGTGGCGACCCTCCTCTCCAGGCTCGAAAAGCGGGGGGTGGTGGCCCACGACACCCGGGCCCGGCAGTACGTCTTCAAGCCGAGCGTCACCGAATCCGAGGTCCGCCGTACGATGGTCAGTGAACTCACCGATCGGCTGTTCAACGGCGACGTGACCGCCCTCCTGAGCCACCTGCTCTCGGCCCGCGAGATGAGCCCGGGCGACCTGGCCCGGGTCAAGGCGCTGATCGATTCGCGCGATGCACGCAAGGAGTCTTCCGATGACAACGCCTGAGGTTGTCCTGAGCTGGCTGCTGACCTATGCCGTGCACAGCACGGTGCTGCTGGGCGGCGTGGCACTCCTGACCCACCGGCTGGTCCAGTCGCACGCGGTCCGCGAGGTCCTCTGGAAGACCGCCCTGGTTGGCGGCCTGGTGACCGCCTCGCTCCAGGTCGGCCTGGGTCTGCGACCGGTGGCCGGTCGATTCGAGGTGGCCGAGGCCCGGACCCCGATCGTCGTCCCGACGCCTCCCGTGCAGGCGGCTGCCGACGTTCCGGCCACGCCTGAGCCGGTGACGAGCCGGACCCACTCCCCGGCCCGGACCACCACTTCCAAGGTTGCCAGCCGGATATCCACGCAGGATTCACACGGGATCACGCTGAGCTGGAGTACCGTGGTGCTTCTATCCTGGGCCGGGATCGCCGGCGTCATGATGCTCGGATTCCTGGTGGCCCGGCTGCGGCTGGCACGCCGCTTCGGACCGCGCCGGCTGGTGCTCGAGGGACCGCTGCCACCGCTGCTGCACTCGCTCTGCCGCGCCGCGGGGATCCAGCGTCCGATCCGGCTGACCTCGGCTCCCGGGCTCGGCAGCCCGGTTGCGCTGGGCTTCTCCGAGATCTGCATTCCCGACGCCGCACTCACCGAGCTGGATTGCGAGCAGCAGCGCAGCATGCTGGCCCACGAGCTGGCCCACCTGGCGCGACTCGATCCGCTGTGGCTCACCCTGGCCTGCCTGATCGAGCGCCCGCTCTTCTTCCAGCCGCTCAACCGGCTGGCTCGGCGCCGGATGCAGGACGCCGCCGAGTATCTCTGCGACGACTGGGCGGTTTATCGGACCGGCTCCGGGCTGACCCTCGCCAAGTGCCTGGTCAAGGTGGCCGAATGGATGGACAGCTCGCCACGCGCCGTGCCGGTGTCCGGCATGGCCGAGCACCGCTCGCAGCTGGTCGCCCGCATTCACCGTCTCGTCGAGGATCGCGCCATGATCACGCAGTTCCGTCGTCGCTGGCTGGCCCCGCTCGTCATCGTGCCGCTCGGCCTGACGGCGGCGCTCGTCCCTGGGTTCACAGCCGTCCGGACCGCCACGGTGGACGCACAGCAGCCAGTACCCAATCCCGCACCTGCGCCAGCCCCCGCGCCGGTACTCGCGCCAGCGCCGGCACCGCATCCGATGTCCTCGGCGGCCTTGGTGCGCCAGCTGACCACGGCCTCGCGGCTTTCCAACCTCGCCGCGAGCATGGCCCTGACCCGGACCCTCGAGTCCGGCAGGGTCCGCTCCTCCGGTGACACGGTGAGTGGTGTCGTGCCTGCACTTATCGCGGCGCTCAAGGATGCCGACCCGAAGGTCCGCGAGGCGGCAGCGAGCTCACTCGGCCAGCTGGAGGATCCCCGCGCCATTCCGGGGCTCATCGAGGCCTCGCATGATGCCAACAGCGACGTGCGTGCGGCGGCGCTCCAATCCCTTTCGCGATTCGATGATCCCCGCGTCGTCGACCCGATGATCCTGGCGCTCAAGGATCCCAATCGTGACGTGCGCCAGGACGCCGCGCAGTCACTGGGCCAGTTCAAGGACCCCCGCGCGCTCCGTCCGCTGACGGCGGCGCTGTCCGACTCTTCCGCCGATGTGCGCCAGGCCGCGGCCCAGTCGCTGGGCGAGCTGGGCGATGCCCAGGCGGCGCCCGCACTGGGGGGTGCCCTCAAGGATCCCAAGGCCGATGTTCGGCAGGCCGCCGCGCAGGCCCTCGGCGAGCTTGAGCTCAAGTATGCCCCAGCGGCGCTGATCGAGGCGCTGAGTGACTCGGATGCCGACGTCCGCCAGGCGGCGGCGCAGTCCCTCGGAGAGATCCAGGATCCCCATGCCGTACCCGGCCTTGCAGTCCTGCTCACCGACCAGAACGGCGACGTGCGCGAGAGCGCCGTCAACTCGCTGAGCGAAATCGGCGATGCGGCGGCCATCAATGCCCTGGTGGGGGCGCTCAAGTCGAGCGACCCCGACGTGCGCCGTCGCGCCGCCGAGGCGCTGGGGCAGAAGCAGTGAGCATTTCCCTTCCGGCCGTGGCGGGAATTACCCTCGCTGCGGCCCTGGCCGCGGTGGGCGGGGCCAGCCAGAACCCGGCGCCCGTGCCCGCGCCCGCACCCGTGTCCGTCCGCGTACCCATGTCCCTGCCGGTGCACGTACACGTACACGTGAACGCCCACCCGCGCGGCCATGGCTCGGGGCCCGGTCCCGACTCCGCGCGGGTGGTGAGCTTCCTCGCCGCCCTTGCCGCCACCGACCCGATGGTCTGTGAAATGGCAGTTGAACAGATGGGCAATCACTGGGGATGGTACGGCGGCAGCGGCATCGGCGACTTCCGCGAAGTGCCGGCCGCCCAGCGCCTGGCCCGCGACTCGATCGGCAATCCCGTCTCCGACCGGAGAGCGGTGCCGGTCCTCGCCACCGGCCTGGGGCAGGCGAGTCCCTGCGTCCGCCGCGCCGCGGCGCGCATGCTGGGTGAAAGCGAGCTTCCAGGCGCGGTGGACGCGCTGCGCAAGGCGTACGCCTCGCCCGAAGGAAAGGTCCGCGAGGCGGCCGCCTTCGGCCTCGGCACCGCGGAGGACACTGCCTCGATCGACTGGCTGGTACGCGGGCTTCGTGATTCCGATCCCGGCACCGCACAGATGTCGGCCTGGGCGCTGGGCGAAATCGAGAATCCACGCACCGTGCCATCGCTGATCACCGCCCTCACCTCAAACGACGCGGGAGTCCGCGGCGCCGCCGCCTGGGCCCTGGGGCAGATCGAGGACAAACGGGCGGTCGCTCCACTCGTGGCCCGGCTCAAGGACCAGAGCGCCGACGTCCGGATGCTCACGGCGGAGGCGCTGGGGCAGATCGAGGACAAGAGCGCCACGCCAGGGCTGATCGCGGCGCTGGGCGACCAGGACGTCGAGGTCCGTCGGGCCGCGGCGAATGCCCTGGGCCAGATCGAGGACCCCGCCGCAACCGACGGGCTGATCAAAGCGCTGCAGGACCCCGATGACGAGGTCCGGCAGAGTGCCGCCGAGGCGCTGGGGCAGATCGAGGATCAGAAGGCGGTGCCCGGGCTGACCAGGGCGCTCCACGACAAGAGCGCCGATGTCCGTGCCGCCGCGGCACGCGCCCTGGGTCAGATCGAGGCCCCCGCAGCGGCGGGACCGCTCGCCGCCGCGCTGGACGATCCCGACGCGGAGGTCCGGCTGGCCGCGATCGAGGCGCTGGGGCAGCTGGATGACATTTCGAAGGCGCCGCCCCAGCTGATCTCGGCGCTCAAGGATGCCGACCCCGAGGTCAGGAAGCAGGCCGCCGAGACCCTGGGGCACATCGCCGATCCGGCCAGTGTCCCGGCGCTCGGTGCCGCGCTCGGCGATACCGATCCGGAGGTGCGAAAGGCCGCGGTCGAGGCGCTGAGCGAGATCGAGGGCGATTCCGCCACGAAGTTCCTGCTGGTCGCCATGAAGGACTCCGACCCGGAGGTCCGGCAGCAGGCCGCACAGGCGCTGGGTCACCGGGACTAGTCGAAGGCGGTGGAACCCCACCGCCCCCGAGACGTAGGGCAGCGACTTCTCTCATACTGGAGTCGTCGATGCCTGGCATTTCAGTCCGAACCGTCGGGGTGGTCCCGCGCCTGCTGGCTGCCCTCTTCGCCCTCGCCGCAGTCTCGTTTACTCCCCTCCACGCTCAGAACTACCGCCTCGATCTCCCCTGGGACAGCCCGCGTGCCTCGGTCAGCCAGGTCGTCGGCCTGACGACCCTTTCGGTCGACTACGGCCGACCCGGCGTCAACGGCAGGGTCATCTGGGGCGGGCTGGTGCCCTGGGACACCGTCTGGCGCGCGGGGGCGAACGTGAACACCGTCTTAGCCTCTACTTCGGCGTTCACCTTTGGCGGGACTACCCTGCCGGCCGGGCGGTATGGCGTCTTCATGATTCCGGGGCACGAGCAGTGGATCGTGATTCTGAGCCACCAGGCGAACGCCTGGGGCGCATTCAGCTACACGCCGACGGAGGATGCGGTCAGGATCACCGTCACGCCAAAGGCGACCGACTTCGTCGAGCGGCTGGCGTACAGCCTCGATGACCCGACGCCCAAGGCCGCCACGCTGACGATGCGGTGGGAGAAACTGGCGGTAAGCGTTCCGGTCGAGATCAATCGGGACGTGGTGGTGCTGGACAGTCTCAAGAGCCAGCTCCGCAACTTCCCGCGGTTCTGGGGTGCCGCGTGGGAGCAGGCCGCCGGCTGGGCCCTCAACAACACCTCGAACCTCGACCTGGCCGAGATCTGGGCTGATACAGCAGTCGCGCTGACTCCGAATTTCGCGACCTTCAATCTCAAGGCCCGGATCCTCGACCGCCGCGGCATGACCGCCCAGGCCGACTCGCTGCGCCGGGCTCATCTTGCCACCGCCAGCGAGGCGGAACTCAACGCCTACGGCTACCAGCTGCTCAACCAGAAGCGGAACAGCGAGGCGATTGCGATCTTCGTCCGCAACACCAAGGAGCATCCCGACAGCTGGAACACCTGGGACAGCCTGGGCGAGGCGTACGCGGCGACCGGCGACAAGGCCAAGGCGGTGACCAATTACCAGAAGGCATTCTCGCTGACCACCGATCCCACCCAGAAGAAGCGGATCGAGGGGATATTGGCCGGGCTCCAGTAGGGATCAGGGAGCAGGGGGCTGCAAAGCTTCCTGCTCCCTTTTGCATTCCTTCATCGCCCGGGGATATCGTCCATTGACTTAGAGTATTTATAACTATATAGTTGTATACACATTAATTACAGAGACATCGACTCGGTCCGAGTCAGGATACCGACTGCATGCGTAACTCATTGATGACGATAGTGTTAGCGCTTGTCGTCACCTCGCGCGGGGTGGCGGCTCAGGAGCCCCTGAGCCTGGCCGACGCCTTCCGCCGGGCCGATTCCGCCGCCTTTGCCAACCGGATCGCCGGCGGCACCGCCCGGGCGGCCGACGGCCAGGCCGATGCCGCACTCCGGGGCATTCTCCCGACCATCCGGGCGGAAGCGGGTTACGTCCACACCGACAATCCGCTGGCCGCCTTCGGCTACCAGCTGCAGCAGCGTTCGGTCACGATGGCCTCCTTCGACCCGGCCCTCCTCAACTATCCGGCGCCGGTGAGCAACTGGAATGGCGGCGTGGTCGCCGAAGTTCCCCTGATCAATGTCGACTCCTGGTACGGCAGGGGCGCCGGCACCAGCGCCGCCGCATCTGCCCGCGCCCAAGCGGGCTGGACCCGCGAAAGCACCCGGGTGGATGTGGCCCGCGCCTACTTCGGGGCGGTGCTTGCGCGGGAGCGGGTGCGCACCTTCGAAGCCGCCGCCACCGCCGCCCAGGCCGACCTGCGCCAAGCCGAGTCGATGGTCACCAACGGGCTGGCGACCAGATCCGACGCGCTGCTCTCGGCGGTGCGGACAGGCCAGGTCGAGGCCCAGCTGATCGGGGCCCGCGGCGACGCCGGGATCGCCCGCGAGCGGCTGGCCCTCATCATCGGACAGCCGGGCGATACTGCCTTCCTCCTGCCCGATTCCCTGCCCTCCGCCGAACGCATCCGGGCCCTTGCGACCCAGACCCAGGCCGACACGGCCTCCGCCCGGCTCGATGTCGCCGCGGCGCAGCTCGGCCTCGAGGCGGCCCAGCGGGATTCACACCGGGCCAACGCGCAGTTCCTGCCGCGCCTCAATGGTTTCGGCCGCTACGACTGGAACAGCTCGACCGCGCCATTCAGTGGTCAGGGCAGCTACACCGTCGGGCTCATGGCGTCATGGTCGCCATTCGCAGGCGGGTCCGAACTGGCGCAGCGCCAGACCGCCCAGGGCAGGGCAGAAGCTGCCCAGGCGGCGGCCGAAGGTGCCGCTGCCGGTGCGCGCCTGGAACAGAACGCGATGCGGACCCAGCTCGAAGTGGCCCTTGCACAGCTGGGCATAGCCGAGACCGCGGTGGCGCAGGGCGCCGAGGCCTACCGCATCGTGGGCCGCAAGTACGCCGGTGGGCTGGCGACGATCGCGGAGTTGCTGGGCGCCGAGGCAGTGGAAACACAGACTCGGCTCGGCCTTTCTGACGCCAGATACCAGGCCATCGTCGCCGAGGCAGCCGCCCGACAGGCCGACGGCCTGGACCTGATGGCGCTCACAGTACTGGAGAACTGACATGCGAATCCTGCCCTTGCTTGCCCTGTCGGCCTTGGTCCTGACGGCCTGCGGCGGCGCAGCCTCTCCTCCCGTGGCTGTTCGTGCGCCCCGGGCCGGGACCGCCGTGCTGGTGACCGACACGATGGTCATCGATGCCTTTGAAGCCGCCGGTGTCGCCGCACCGGTCAGGTCGGCGACGCTGAGCACCAAGCTGATGGCCACCGTGATCGCCGTGCAGGTGCACGAGGGCGATCGCGTCGCCGCGGGCGACCTGCTGGTTCGGCTCGACGCCCGGGATCTCGCGGCCCGGCGTGACCAGGTGGATGCGGCGCTCGCCGAGGCCACCGCTGTGCAGGCGGACGCCGAGGTACAGGCCGGACGGATCCGCGCGCTCTACGCCGACAGCGCCGCCACCAAGGCCCAGCTCGACCAGGCCGAGACCGGACTGGCCCGGGCCACGGCCGCGGTGGCCACCGCACGAGGCATGGCCGCCGAACTGGCGGCGACCGCCTCCTACGCGGAGGTGCGGGCGCCCTTCGCGGGCATCGTCACCCGCCGCTTCGTGGATCCAGGGTCGTTCGCGGCACCGGGATCGCCGCTGGTGTCGGTCGAAGACGCCTCGCGGCTCCGGGTGAGCGTCAGCGCCGCGCCCGATGCCGTGCGAGGTCTCCGCAGCGGCAGTCGTCGATCACCGCCACCATCGGCGACAGCACAGCCGAGGCTGTGATCGAGGGAGTGGTTCCCTCCGGAGGCAATCTCTACACAATCAACGCCCTGGTCCCCAATTCCGACGGCCGATTCCTGAGCGGGTCCGCCGCGACGCTGGCCCTTCCGCGTGGCACCCGTCGCGCCATCCTGGTGCCGGCGGGCGCCATCGGCCGTCAGGGCGACCTTATCGGGGTGCAGGTCGTCGCGGCGGGGCAATCTTCCCTGCGCTGGGTCAAACCGGGCCGCACCGCGGGTGGTATGATCGAGATTCTTTCGGGTCTCGCTCCTGGTGATTCCGTGCTCGTGACAGCGGAGATGAAGCTGACGTGGGCATCGCCGGCCGGATCGCACAGTGATTCCTGCGCTCGAAGCTCACGCCGCTGGTCATCCTGGCGTCGCTGGCGGTCGGCGGGCTCGCGATGCTGGCCACGCCGCGCGAGGAAGAGCCGCAGATCTCAGTGCCGATGATCGACGTGATGGCGGCGCTTCCCGGTGCCTCCCCCGTCGAGGTCGAGAACCTCCTCACCCGGCCGATCGAGAAGCTGATGTGGGAGATCCCCGGTGTGGAGTACGTCTACTCGATGGCCAGCGAGGGCATGACGCTGGTCACCGTGCGGTTCAAGGTCGGCGAGAACCAGGATCGCGCGGTCAGCCGGGTCTTTGCCAAACTCGCCTCGAACGCCGACGGGTCACCGCCGGGAGCAATGCCGCCGCTGGTCAAGCCGCACTCGATCGACGACGTGCCGATCCTGGCGCTCACCCTGCACGGGGGCGGCTACTCCTCCGACGCGCTTCGGGTGATGGCCAACCACCTGGCCGACGATCTCGCCACGATTCCCGACCTGGCCCGGATCGATCTCATCGGCGGCGCCCCGGTCGAGCTCAGGGTCACGCTGGATCCGGCCCGCCTGGCCGGCAGCGGGGTAACTCCGGGCGAAGTCATGCAGGCCCTCAAGGCCGCCAACGTGCGGCTCCCCGCCGGCGAGTTCGCGACCGCCAACGAGGTGTTCCTCGTTTCGGTAGGTGCCCCGATCCGGACCGCGCGCGACGCTGGGGACGTGGTGGTCGCCAATCGCGACGGGGGCCCCGTCTACCTGCGCAACGTGGCCACGGTGGTCGAGGCTCCGGCCGAGGCCACCGACTACGTGACGCATGCCGCGCGGGGGCAGGGAGGCGAGCAGGCGGTCACTCTGGCGATCGCCAAGCGGCCCGGAGTCAACGCCACCGACATTGCCCGCGCCGCGCTGGCCCGGGTGGCGGAAGTGCAAGGCAGCCTGCTGCCGCCCGAGGTGCAGGTGGACGTCACCCGCAACTACGGCGAGACCGCCAGCGACAAGGCGAACGAGCTGATCCTCCACCTCCTGATCGCCACTCTCTCGGTCACCGTCCTGATCGGGATCTTCCTCGGCTGGCGCGAGGCGGTGGTCGTGCTGGTGGCGGTGCCGGTCACGCTGGCATTGACGCTCTTCGTCTACTATGCGCTGGGCTATTCCCTCAACCGGATCACCCTGTTCGCTCTGATCTTCTCGATCGGCATCCTGGTGGACGATGCGATCGTGGTGGTGGAGAACATCTACCGCCACCTCCAGATGGGAGACCGGGCGCCGGAGATGGCTGCGGTCGAGGGGGTGGACGAGGTCGGAAACCCGACTATCCTGGCGACGCTGACCGTGATCGCGGCCATCCTGCCGATGGCGTTCGTATCGGGGCTGATGGGGCCGTACATGCGGCCGATCCCGGTGGGAGCGTCGGCGGCGATGCTGGCCTCGCTCGCGGTGGCGTTCGTGATCACCCCCTACCTGGCGCTCCGGCTGCTGCGGGGACACGTGGCCCACAGTGCCCCGGCGTCCGACCGGGCGCACGAACCGGAGGAGGTCACGCGGTTTGCGCGGTTCTACACCGGGATCATGACTCCGCTGATGGACCATCCCCGGAAGCGGATGATGTTCTACGGAGTCATCGGGGCACTCCTGCTCATGTCGATGGGCCTCCTGGCCGTCAAGCTGGTCGAGGTCAAGATGCTCCCCTTCGACAACAAATCGGAGTTCCAGGTCGTGCTCGACCTGCCCGAGGGAGCCACCCTCGAGACCTCGAACGCCGCGGCCCAGGCGGTGGCGGCCTACCTTCGCACCGTGCCCGAGGTGGTGAGCACCGAGGTGTACGCCGGCACGGCGGCGCCCTTCAACTTCAACGGCCTGGTCCGGCACTACTTCCTCCGCCGCGGCGCCAACGTGGCGGACGTTCAGGTCAATCTCCTTCCCAAGGGCGACCGGCACCGGCAGAGCCACGCCATTGCCGTGGCGGTACGGTCGGCGATCGATTCGATCAGCCGCCGCTTCGAGCGCCAACGCCAAGATCGCCGAGATCCCGCCGGGCCCGCCGGTGCTCTCGACGCTGGTTGCCGAGATCTACGCGGGCGATGACAGCACCCGACTCGCCGCCGCGACCCGGGTCAAGGCGGTGATGGAGCAGACGCCGGGGGTGGTGGATGTGGACTGGACAGTGGAGGCCCCGGAGCAGCGGCGGGTCTTCCGGGTGGACCGGGTGCGCGCCGGGGAGGCGGGTGTCACGGTGGAGCAAGTGGCCCAGGTCCTCACGATGGCGCTCTCGGGGGCCGGCGCGGGCCTGGCCAGCGCGCCCACCGCGCGCGAGGGCGTGGTCATCGTGCCCCGCCTGGGACTCGCCGGCCGGAGCGGGGTGGAACAGCTCCTCGCGGTCCCGGTGGCCACCCCACGGGGGCCGACACCGCTGGCGCGGTTCGTCACGGTGGATTCGACCTCGAGGGCCCCGCTCCGGATGCGCAAGAACCTGCGGCCGGTCATCTACGTCACCGCCGACGTGGCCGGCACCATCGAGTCGCCGGTCTACGCCATCCTGGCGATGAACCGCGCTCTCGACACGGTGCGGGTGGAGGGGGCTGCGATCGCGCGCTACAATGCTACGGCGCCGGCCCGGCTCAATGAAACCGCACTCAAGTGGGATGGGGAGTGGCAGGTAACGATCGAGGTCTTCCGTGACCTGGGCCTCGCCTTTGCAGCGGTGCTGGTGCTGATCTACGTGCTTGTGGTCGGCTGGTTCCAGTCCTTCAAGGTGCCCTTGGTCATCATGGCGCCGATTCCCCTCACCCTGATCGGCATCCTGCCAGGGCACGCCCTGACCGGCGCCTTTTTCACCGCGACCTCGATGATCGGCATGATCGCCCTGGCCGGGATCATTGTACGGAATTCCATCCTGCTGGTGGACTTCATCCAGCTGGCGGAGGCGCGAGGGCGCCCTCTGCGCGAGGCGGTGCTCGAGGCGGGGGCGGTGCGGTTCCGGCCCATCGCGCTCACCGCCGCGGCGGTGGTCGTGGGCGGCATCGTGATGGTGCTCGACCCGATCTTCCAGGGACTGGCGGTGGCGCTGATGAGCGGCGCCATCGTCGCCACCCTGCTCACGATGGTGCTGGTGCCGCTGCTCTACTGGGAACTCCAGCGCCGCGACGAAGGGGGCCACGCATGAAGATGCTCGTCCTGACCTACAGCGGTGCCGACCCCAAGCGAATCAGCACACTGCTCGACGAGGCGGGGGTGCCGGGGCATACCCGCCTGGACGGGGGCCACGGCCATGGCCTGAGCGGCCCCCGGGCGGGCACTCGCGCATGGCCCGGCGAGGTGACGGTCTGTTTTTCCGTGGTGGATGATGCCCTGGCGGGCACCGTGAGCGCGCGCTGTCGCGCCGCGGAGCTTCCCGCCGGGGAGCGGCTGCACGTGGCCGTGCTGCCGGTGGACTCTTTCTTCTAGAATCGGAGGTGGATGATGTGCAAGGATGCTGTGATCCGGCGGATGGCCGGGCTGTTCGTGATGGGCTCGGTGGCGCTGGGCTACTGGGTGAACCCCGCCTGGTTCCTCTTTACCGCCTTCGTGGGATTCAATCTCTTCCAGTCGAGCTATACCGGCTTCTGCCTGCCGGAGCGTATCATGGGGCGGCTCGGCCTGTTCGGCTGCCAGCCCAGGAAGGCGGCGTAGGCCCTAGCCGCGGCGGCGGAGGAGGCGGCGCTTGCGGTTGAGCTCCTCCTCCAGCCCGCCGCAGACCAGCTCGCACATCTTGAAGACCTGGGGATCGGTGATCCGGTACCAGGTGGTCGTCCCTTCCTTCCGGCGGTCGACGTAGCCCTGCTGAAGGAGCACCTGCAGGTGCTTGGAGACGTTGGCCTGGCCCCCGCCGGTTCGCTCGGCCAGCTCGCCGACGGGGCATTCCCCCGGGCGCAGCGCCTGCAGCAGCCGGAGGCGCATTGGCTCGCCCAGCGCCTTGAAGCGCTCGGCGATGGCGGCGGCGGTGGTATCACTCAGTTCGATCATGGCGGCTTCCTTTCCAGACGTATTCAACTATCTAGTAATATAAGAATATGCCGCCGGGGACTCAAGGGAGCCCTGAAGGTCTTCCTCGCGACTGCGTCGCTCGGTCGCAGGGAGCGATTATTGTTCAATCCGTCAATCCGTCAATCCCTCAATCCCCCAATCCATTGTCCCCTCTCCGCATCCTGATGGTCATCGACTCGTGGGACGATGCCGCCAATGGCGGCGTAGTTTCCACCCGCCGGTTCTCCGACCTGCTCCGGGAGCGGGGCCACACGGTGACGGTCCTGGCCGCGGGGGCCCCGGTGCCGGGCAAGGTGGCCCTGCCGACGTTCTATATCCCGTTCGCCAACGGGATCATGCGAAAGATGCGGCTGCCCTTCGCCTGGCCCAGCCGGCGCCTCGTGGAGGACACCCTGGCCCGACAGGACGTGGTCCACGTTCACTTCCCGTTCTACCTCGGCATCAGGACCATCACTCTGGCCCGGCGGATGGGGCTCCCGGTGGTGAGCACCTTCCACGTCCAGGCCGAGCACCTGCTGTACAACATCGGGATCAGGAACCAGGGCTGGGTGGAGCGGATCTACCGCTTCTTCCTCCGCACCGTATACGAACGCTCGGACGCAGTGGTCTGCCCGAGCGCCTTTGCCGAGGTCGAGCTCAAGAGCCGGGGTCTCAAGGCCCCGACTCGAGGTCATCTCGAACGGTGTGCCGCCCAACTTCCGTCCGGTGCCGCCCGGCGGCGGGTCGGTGCCGGAGTTCGGCGACAAGTTCGTCCTGCTCTCGGTCGGGCGCCTGGCCCGCGAGAAGCGGCACGAGCTGGTGATCGACGCGGTGCGCCGCTCGCCGCACGAGGCGCAGATCCAGCTGGTCATCCTGGGCGACGGCCCCATGCGCGAAGAGCTGGAGGAGCTGGGCAAGGTGCTGACCAACCCGCCGGTCTTCCGGTTCCTCAGGACCGAGGAGCTGGTCCACTGGTACAGCGCCGGCTCGCTCTGCGTCCACGCCTCGGAGGTCGAGGTCGAGTGCATGTCGGTGCTGGAGGCGATGGCCTGCGGCCTGCCTTGCCTGATCGCCCGGTCTTCCCGGAGCGCCACGCAGCAGTTCGCACTGTCTGACCAGTACCTGTTCGAATCGGGAGTGGTCGACGATCTGGTGCGCAAGATGAATCAGCTGATCGACCAGCCCGAGGTGCTGGTCGCGGCCCGTGGTGCCTCCGTGCGCGCGGCCCAGGGGTATCGAATCGAGGCGTCGCTGGACAAGCTGCTGGCAGTGTACCAGTCGGTGGTGCAGAGGGGCAGGAAGGACTAGCGGGCCTCCGGGGCCATGCCCCCATCCTGGTTGCCGACCTGGACCAGGAAGGCGTACCGCAGGAATGCCAGCTCGGTATCAATGCCGAGGGCCTTGCGGATCCGCTTGCGGTGGAAGGCGACGGTGTAGGGACTCAGGTGGAGCGCCTTGGCGATTTCGACCGAGTTGCGGCCGGCACCGATCAGCCGCACGATCTCCTGCTGGCGGGGCGTGAGGCGGTCGAATCCGAGCGGCCGTGGGCCGGGCACGTCGCTCTGGTGGCGGCGGGTCAGCAGCGACGAGAGATAGCGCCTCCCCTGGAGCACTTCCCCCACCGCCACGCAGAGTTCCGCCATTCCGGCGTCCTTGGGCACAAACCCGGCCGCCCCTGCCTGCAACGCCGCTTCGGCCAGGGCGCGATCGGTATGCATGCTCACCACCAGGATCCGCGCAGCCGGAGCTGCGATGCCCAGGTCGGGGATCAGCTCCAGGCCGCTCCGGTCGGGAAGACCGAGGTCGAGCAGGATGGCGTCGGGCTGAAGCTCCGTGGCCTGGCGCAGTGCGTCGGCCGCCGTGGCGGCGATGGCCAGCACATCGAAATGCTCGCGGAGGGCCGATTTGAGCCCTTCGGCCACCAGGTGATGGTCGTCCACCAGCAGCAGCCGGGCCCGCGCGGCCGTGGTCACTCGCTGACGAGCGGAAAGCGGGCCCGGATCATCGTCCCGCCGCCCGGGCGGGATTCGACCTGGCAGTCGCCGCCCGCGAGGAGGGCCCGCTCCCGCATGCCGATCAGGCCGAGCCGGCCGCCCGCCTGCGCGACCTCGGTGCCGAATCCGCGGCCGGTGTCGGTCACGGTCAACTCGTAGCCGCTGGGGCTGCTGCTCAGTCTCAGCATCGCCTGTCGAACTCCGGCGTGCCGGGCCACGTTGCGCAACCCCTCCTGGGCGATCCGGTAGATCGCCAGCGCCTGGCCGGGGTTGACCGAGGGAATACCGGTCGGCACCTCGAGCTCGACGTGCAGGCCAAACGCACGCTCCATCTCCTCCCCCAGATCGTGCAGCGCCACCCCCAGCCCCCCCCGCTCGATCAGCGCGGGGTGGAGCCGGTGAGCCAGGTCGCGCAGCATCACGCCGAGATCCTTGATCTCGGCCCGGATGGCCTGGATCGATTCCTTCTGGTCATGGGTCAGGGTGGTGGCGGAGATCGTCAGGACGTCGCACTCGTGGTCCAGCAGCGCCAGCCGCTGCAGGGCATCGTCGTGCACTTCGCGGGCCACCCAGGCGCGCTCCTCATCCTGAGAAGCGAGCAGCTGGCTGGCATAGCTCCGGTGCAGGGTCAGGAAGCGGCGCTGGTAGATCACGAGGGCCGCACCGAATGCCGCGAGGAGAAGGGCAAGAGCGAGGACGGCGGCGGCGAAGACCCACCAGAGTTGAGCGGCGGATTCGGACACAGCATTCCTCGGGCGATGGCCAGCCAGGCAAAGATCTCGATAAAGGAAGTCAGCGCGATGGCGGCGAAGACCAGGTCGACGCGGCTGGCCAGCATGGCCCGGGAGAAGGGCTCGAAGGCCACGTCGCTGCCGCAGAACAGCGCCAAGCCGCCACAGATCCAGAACCAGTCGAACCGGGTCAGCCGACTCCGCTCGGCCAGGCTGCAGGTGAGGAGGGTATACAGGCTGAGTGCCAGGATCAACAGTGACGTGACCGAATTGGTGACCAGGCTGTACGTATCAACCTGTTCAACGGCGAGGCTCAGGGTGACCATCGCGACGAGATAGAGCGGGATCAGCAGCTGGAGCGTCAGCCGGGCCACCGAGCTGACCTGCCATCGTGAGAGGACCCAGAGGAGAATCGCTCCAAAGACCGGGTCGCCGACGTAGCTCACCCAGTGATTATTGCGGTGCTGCCTGGCCAGCCAGTAGTCCACGGCGTTCGAAGCGAGCAGCAGCCCCGACCAGACCAGAACTCCAATACGCGCGCCGCTGAGCGCACGCCGGGCTCGAAGGGCGGCAAGCCCGGGAAGCGCCTGGGCAAAGACCGATGCGCTCATCAGCCAGGTGAAGGACATCTATTCAGGAATTGAGCGGACTCGCGATGTTGCAGACTGGCGGACACTTGAACGGTTGCTCGAGTATCGTGCCCTGGACCATGTCCTTGTCGGTGTCGTCGACGCCGACCAGCACCAGTGTCATGCCGTCGTTCTCGAGGCCCAGGTAGATCCGCAGGGCCACGCAGTCGGGCTGCTGGAGGAGCTCCAGCACCTGCAAGGCGTGAAAGGCGCCGCCGGCGAACTTCCCGGCCGGGTGCGCCTCCCGGTGCCTCCGGGCCAGGGCGGCGGCGTCCTTCAGGGCAATCCTGTGATCGCGGGCTGGAAGCGCCATGGTAGGCCTCCGGGCGTGCGGGAAATGTTCGTGGACGGGAGCAGGAACGGGTTCGGGCGGCTTCGCCCGGACTCCACGGTGCGGTGCCAATGCCCACGGCGCAAGCTCTACCATTGGTGGTAGGGGTCCCCCTACCAGCATCCGCAGCTTGTTTCACGAAGCACAATGTGGCATTCTGTAGCCGATCGCGATTGCTGGAGGATGTGCGACATGCCAAGGGACATTCCGCCGGACGACCTCGGGCAGACGGGGCGCAGCCGATTCCGCCACCGGCTGGAGTTGGTCGGCCTGGCGCCACCTTACGTCCCGACTCCGGGACCACCACCATCGCCGCCGGCGGCAGAAGTCGTCTTCTTCCAATTCAGGCACCACGGACCCGCGCCCGAGCTCGCGGAAGTGGCAGCACGTTACGGCTTCGAGGAGGGCGAACTGGACCAGGCCTTCGGAGTGGTGGCTAGAGGGCGGGAGCGTGATCTCTACCTCGTGCTGGCCAATGCCGCCTCCAGGCCCCGGGTGGAATCCGCCCTCGATCCAGCCGGCGACCCCGCCATCGGTTTCGTCCTCGATCGCGGCGCGCTCCCTTGATCGCAGCACCCTGTTCCCTGTTCCCTGCTCCCCGCTCCCCAATAGATGCCCCCACTCACCAAAACTGACTTCGTTTCCGGCGCCCGCTGCCTGAAGAAGGTCTGGTGGGAGGTGCACGAACCGGATGCGCCGGAGCTGAAGCCTGATCCGAGCCAGCGTTGGCGGATGGAACAGGGGAAGGAAGTGGGGCTCCGGGCCCGCCAGGAAGTCCCCGGGGCGCGCTACGAGACGTCGCTGGTGACTGGAGCGCTCTATGCCCGGGCGGACATTCTCGAATCACTGCCCGACGGCCGGCAGTCGCTCATCGAGGTGAAGGCCGCCAAGAGCGTCAAGGAAGAGCACTACGCCGACGTCGCCTTCCAGAGCTACGTGGCGGGGAAGGTCGGGCTCGACCTGGGGCGGGTGGACCTCATGCACCTCAATCCCGACTGCCGGTACCCCGACCTCTCGAACCTGTTCAACCGGACAGAGCTGACAGCCGAGGCGGCGGCCCTGCAGGAAGGCATGGGGGACAGGATCGACTCCATCGTCAAGGCGCTCGAGGGACCGCTGCCCGATGTGCCGCTTGGCCCGCAATGCTTCACACCCGATGCCTGCCCCTTTCTCGACCGTTGCTGGCCCCGGCCCCGCCACCACGTGAGTTCCCTCTATTACCTCAAAAAGGCCAGGGCGCTGGAGCTCGACCGAGAGGGCCACCACTCGGTGACCAATCTGCCTCGTTCCTTGAAGCTGTCGGCCATTCAGCGACGCCAGCAGCGGGCGGCGACAACCGGCGAGCTGATCCTCGAGGCGGGCCTGACCGCGGCGCTCGACGCCTGGCCCCGCCCCCTGGTCTTCCTCGATTTCGAGACTGTCACCTTCGCCATCCCCCGCTTCCCCGGCACCGGGCCCTGGGACCAGGTTCCCGTCCAGTACTCGGCTCACGTCGAGCGGGGCGGCAGCCTGGTCCACCATCCGTTCCTGGCCGAGGACGCGGACGACCCGCGGCCGGCCCTGGCGGCTTCACTGGTCGAGGCTTGCGCGGGCGCCGGGAGCGTCGTGGCCTATTACTCTGCCTTTGAAGACATGTGCCTGGCCCAGCTGGCCGAGGCGGTGCCGGAGCACGCCGAAGCACTGGGCGCGATCCGCGACAAACTGGTGGACCTGCTGCCGGTGGTGCGGAACCACGTCTACCACCCCGACTTCAACGGCAGCTTCTCGCTCAAGTCGGTGCTGCCGGCGCTGCTGCCCGATCTCTCCTACGACGACCTGGTCATCCGCGATGGGGAAACAGCCCAAGCGGAGCTCTGCCGTATGCTGTACGGGGCGGAGATCCCGGCCGGAGAGCGGACCCGGCTCCGGCAGGACCTGCTGGCCTACTGTGAACGGGATACCTGGGCGATGGTAGCGCTAATGGAGCGGCTGAGGGGATTGAGGGATTGAGGGATTGAGGGATTGTAGGATTGGGATTGAGGGATCTCGGCGACCCTCCCGGGGGCCCGGGCATCATCCAGATGTCCATCACCCTCTGGAGTCCAGCAATGAAACATGCGCAGTTCGTCACCGCGGCCCTGGCCGCCGCCGTCCTCTGTACCGCCTCCCCGGGCCTTTCGGCCCAGCAGCCCGATGTCTATGTGATGGTCACTGGGCAGCCCCGGTTCGGCATCATGATCGACATGAAGCCCGACAGCAGCCGCGACAAGATCGGCGCCGAGGTTCAGGAGGTCCAGCCCGGCACCCCGGCCGACAAGGCGGGCCTCAAGTCAGGGGACATCATAACCAAATTCAACGGCACCGCCCTGGGCGGGGTCAAATCACCGGATGACGATCAGTCCGGGCCCGGCCTCAAGCTCGCAGAGCTGGCCCGGGCCATGGATGTGGGTGATACCGCGAAGATCGAGTACCGCCGGGGCACCGCCACCCTGACCACGACTGCCGTGGCGCAGAACCTGGCCTCGACGGGCCCGATGAAGATGCAGATGCATATGAATCCCGGCCCCGGCATGATGGGCCCCATGGGCGACATGGGTGAGATGGGTGGCCCGAACTTGATGTGGCGCGGGATGGGCGGGCCCGGATCCTTCGAGTACAGCTTCGGTGGCAGGGGCTGGGGCTCGCTCGACCTGGTGGACAACAATGCCGACCTCGGCGCCTATTTCGGTACCAGCCAGGGTGTCCTGGTGACCCAGACGCCGGCCGATACGACCATCCCGCTCCGGGGCGGCGACGTGATCCTCACCATTGGTGGCCGGACGCCCAAGTCGGCGCCGCACGCCCTGCAGATCCTCCGCTCCTATGACAACGGGGAGAAGATTCAGGTCGAGGTGATGCGGAAGCAGAAGAAGGTGACGCTGAACTGGACGGTCAAGCAGCCGGAGATGAAGATGCGCCACCAGATGAACGACGGGCCGACGATGATCCGCCGGCAGTCGGTAGAGCGGAGCTGAGCGGCATCAACCCGGCTCCCTCCGCAGCCGGGCCACGACGACGGTCACGTTGTCGCTTCCGCCCCGGTCATTTGCCAGGCTCACCAGCTTGTGGCAGATGTCCGGGGCGGAGTCGTCGGTGAGCAGCGCCTCGCGGATTTCCTCGTCGGTGACGTGCTTGGTGAGCCCATCGCTGCACAGCAGCATCACGTCATCCCACTTCAGGTCCTCGGCGGAAACCTCGATCTTGGCCTCGCTCCCCCCGACGGCGCTCCAGAGCACGTGCTTGAGCGCCGACTCCTCCTTCCGTTCGGGGGCCAGCGCGCCGGCATCCACCAGTGCCTGGGCCAGCGTCTGGTCTCGGGTCAAGAGCTCGAGCTTGCCGGCGCGCAGCCGGTAGCAGCGGCTGTCGCCGACGTGGACCAGGTAGGCGCGGGGCCAGCGGGCCATGACCATGGTGAGGGTCGTGGCCATCCCCCGGTGTCCATGCTCCCGCTCCGCCTCGGCCAGGACCACCTCGTGGCTCTTCTCGACCGAGCGCCGAAGCTCCTCCAGCAGCCCCGGCTCCACCTCGGGGCCGAACTGGGCATAGAGGTCCATCGCGTCGGTGACGTAATCGGCGATGGCATGGAGCGCGGTACCGCTGGCCTGCTGGCCTCCCGGCACGCCGCCTACCCCATCCGCCACCAGAAAGAGCCACCCCTTCGACCGGCTCACCTGGTCGCCCTGCTCGGATTCCGGCAGGCTGGTCAGATGAATCTTGAGGGCCTTGTGGACGCTGGCGATCAGGAACTGGTCCTGGTTCTCCTTGCGGACCCGGCCCCGGTCGGTCAGGCCGAAGACATCGACATTCTTGCGGGTGGGCGCGGCGGTCATGGCTGGATGGTGCGGCGTGGGGAGGGAATCGGCAAGGGGGATCGGGAATTGTCGGATTGAGGGATTGTTGGATTGAGGGATGGAGGGATGGGTCGCCTTGCCGGAATTCGGTCTCCCCACCCGCCTGCCTGCAACCGAGGATCATGAAATCCCGAGATTGCGCGCCATCATCGAGGCATCGCGCAGCTGAGAGCCCGACCTTGCTGATTCCCGCGCGGGGCATCCGAGACAGCCGGGTCGCGCCCTGATCGCGGTACGGCCGCGTAGCGGCGATTGGCCAGGCGGGGCTCTCAGCCCCGCGAACTTGGATCGCTTCGCGACTCGGCGACATCCTGCCCCCCCTGCCCCCTATCGACTCTCCTCAAGTTCATCCAGCGTCCTCGGCCAGTCGCCTTTGAGCAGACGGGAAAGGGCGCGATCGGCCAGGAGCCGGCCTCCGGTCTGGCAATGGGCGCAGTAGTTGGTCTCGTTGGTGGCGTAGCGGATCCGCTGGACCGAGGCAGCCGCAATCGGGGCACGGCTTGCCGTACCGGCCGTGGACGGCCATACCCTCGCGGAAGGCGGTCACTTTGGAGGGCCAGGCATCTCTGGCCTCGGCGCGGAGCCGATCACCCCACTCGGTGAGGACGGCGCGCGTCGCCTGGTAGAGGCGCTCCACCTCCGCCGGCTGGATGCGGCCGGTCAGCGCCACGGGCGAAAGCCGGGCCCGGTGAAGGATCTCGTCGGAGTAGGCGTTGCCGATCCCGCTGAACAGCCGGGGGTCGGTGAGGGCACGCTTGAGGGTGTGGTTCTCCGAAGTCAGTCGCTGGGCAAAGGCCGCCGGGGATGCGGTGAGGGGCTCGAGGCCGCCACGGTCGAACTGCTCCAGCGCCTTTGCACCCTGCACCAGGTGGAGCGATGCCCGCCGAGTGGTGCCGGCCTCGGTCAGCAGCAGGGTGCCGTCGGGAAAATCAAAGGCGGCGAGCCCCAGCCGTTTGGGGATCGCCGCCTTGGCCGACTTCCACTGAAGTCGGCCCGCGATCATCAGGTGCAGGACCAGGAAGAGCTCACCATCGAGCTCGATGACGATTCGCTTGCCGAGCCGGGCGAGGCCGACGACCCGCCGGCCGGCCACCTCCATCGGTGGACTCACCGAGCGGAGCAGGAACGGGTTGGTAATCCTGACCCGTTCCAGCGGTCTGGCCCAACAGCCGGGGCCGGAGCGCCTCGAGATACGCCTCGATATCCGGCAGCTCCGGCACGTCCGCGGTCTGTGTCGACTAGTCGGACGGAACCAGCTTGACCTCCATGTCGAAGTAGCTGGTTCGCCCCCCGGTCGCGGGCGTGGACCGCGATCAGGTTGCTGGCCCCCGGGTGCAGGATCTCATTCGAGGCCGTGAACACGAAGCTACCCGGTGGCGGTGGCGCAGCCTTCATGCGTCTGGAATCCGCCGTCCGTGCCCCGGCGCTGGCGGTGATGTTCGCGCCGTTGACGAAGACCTGGACGTCGTTGTCGATGGCGACTCCGATCGAGAGCGAGCCGGTCCACCCGTTCGGGATGGTGACGCTCTTCGCTGAGCAGCAGATCCGGAAGTATTGCTGGGCTCGCTGGAGCTCGAGGTCGTAGACGCGCCGGGCCACGGAGTGTGGATGTTGCCGGTGATGCTGCATCCGTCGGATTCGAAATTGAACCCGAAACCGGCGGCGCCCACCGGCCAGTTCGAGGCGTCGGCGGTCTCGCCAGTCTTCGGGCGGTGCGTCGTTGCCGATCAATTCGTAGGAGTAGCCGCCGGACAGGTAGCTCACCACAGTCGGGGAGGTCACGCTGGCGTTGAAGGTCACCGGGCTGCCCTGGACGCCGCTCCGCGGGTGCGGGGGTGCGACCGTGGCAGTTACCAGGTCGGTGACCAGGCTGCTGCCCAGGGTCCAGCTGCCGACCGTGGCGATGCCGCTGCCGTTTGTCGTAGCGGCTCCGCCTGTGATCGAGCCTTCACTCCCGGCCGGCACGCTGAAGGTCACCGGATAGCTGGTCACCGGATGGTTGGTCGGCGTGGCCACCAGGACCGAGGGCAGTGATCCGGAGGGCACCGATGAACCCGCGACACCGCTGATCGATGTGGGCGACATTGCGGAGACGGTGATCAGGGTATCCACCACGCCGAAGGGGCTCAGCTTCTTGGTGGTGCCGCCCAGTCCGGTCGTGGTCACGAAGCTGGCGGAGAGCGGGGCCGGCGTGAGCAAGTCGCGGAGCGCCCGCCCGGCCCGGGCGAGGCCCCAGCTGGCGAACTGCTGCAGCGTGGGATTGGGGCCGAGGCTCAGTGTCGTCGCGTTTTCGCAGTTGAGGGCGAAGGGCAACACGGGAACGAGCGGCAGGATCTCGATCGTGTTCGGAGTCGGGATCGGGCACATTGTGCGCCACCCTGAGCCGTGCATAAGTCTCTGGGGAAATGGTCAGCTCTTTGGCGATACAGACTTCGACCACCGCGTCCGCGGCGTTCTGATTCAGGGGCTGATCCGAGCGGAACTCGTAGTACAGCGGATACTGGTCGAGCTGGGTGAGCAGCGGTCCGGCCGCGCGGGAAACCGTGATCAGCGTCGGCTGGGTTACTCCGTTGGGGGGGATCTCGATGCCGGCGATCCTGGACTGGGTCACGACGTCGGTGGGGGTCGTCGATGGCGAGACGATCGCGGCGGCGCCGTCAGGGCCGAGTGCGCCCGAAGGAATCGACGGCTGGGGCAGCAGTACTATGCAGTACAGCGAATTGATGAAGGTCGTGACCCTGGCTTGGGTGGCCGCCGACTTCCCACCGATCAGCCTCCCCGCGGCATACTGCTTGAGGGTCCAGTCCACCGTGTTGTACATGATCTGGCGCGCCAGCGCAGTCTTGCCGGCGATCATCGCCACCCGGATGGCGGCGTACTTGATCTCGGCAATGTCTTCCAGTCCCTTGGGGAACAGGGCGTGGATCTGGGCGTGGATCTGTGCGTCGGTGGGGCAGCCGGGCGGCGTCACCAGCGTGGCCTCGGGGGCCGATGGCTCGCTGGGAGTCGGGGCCTGGTTCCCCATATCGGAACAGGCGGCAAGGAAGAGACTGGTGGCAAGCAAAGCTGGGGCGAGTCGGCGCATGGTTCGGTCCTCTGAACAGGGAACAGCCCTCCGACGGGGCCGGCTGGCCGGGTAGACGGGGCTGGTGGTGGGAAGGGGGCTAATGTGGGGATCGAAAGGGGACTCCGCAAGTAGCACACCGGCCACGGTCAGGGCACAAGCCTTCCCGATGTAACGCGCCAGCAGCAGGTTAGGTGAAGGGAGCCTGTGGTTCAGGCGTGGTCACACTGTGGTAGCGGCCAAACAGACTGTGGGGCCGGGGCGTCCTCAGTGCCCCCCGCCCACGATCTGCTGGTACCGGGGGTCCTGGGCGATGCTCCGGAACCACCAGCCGGGCGTGTCCCGGAAGCCCTGCCGCTTGGCGGGATTGGCGTTGAGGTAGATCGTGATCTGCTCCAGCGCCTGGTCCTTGTCGCCCAGCAGGACGTAGACGAAGGCCGCGATGTTGGAGAGGTCGTGAGTGGCGTCGACGCTGTTGTCGCCGGCAGCAAGGGTCCGCTCGACCACCCGCCGGGCGCTGTCCTTGAGCGCCGGCACCCGGGCCAGCACTCCCGCGACCGCCAGCTGATCGTTCAGCTTCTGGTAGGGCCGCCGTGATTCCGGGGTCAGGACCAGAAGCGAATCAGCCAGCCGCCAGGCCAGGGCAGGGTCGGGGTCCTGAGCGTTGGTGGTCATGATCCAGAGCTGGCACTCGACGAAGTCGGGATCGGCGGGGAAGCGGCTGTGGCCTTCGTCGCACCAGTGCCTGGCCTCGACTGCCTCGCCCAGGTCGTAGTTGGCCAGGAAGAGGCGGTTGAGGATCACGTCGGCGTTGGCGAGGAAGGCATCCTCCTCGAGCGCCTTGCGGGCGGCGAAGACGATGTCGTGGCCGCCTTTGCCCGGGACGTTGTTGTACAGGTGCGAGAGAGTGGCCCAGGCACCGGCCTGCCCGGGGTTGGCCCGGGTCGCGGCCTCCAGGTCCACCTCCGCCCTGGCGAGCAGCACGGCCGCCCGGGCCTCGTCCTTTTCCACGCCGCTCACCCAGAGCCAGTACCGGAGGTCTCCCCGGAGCTGCAGCGCGTCGGCGCTGCCCTTGTCCAGCGCCACGGCGTGTTCGGCGTGCACCAGCCCGGAATCGGCCAGCCGGGCGACCTGGAGCGGGAGGGAATCGGCGGTCCGGCGCGAGCGCCAGTAGTCCAGCCAGCCTCGCAGCAGGATAGGATCGAGCCACTTGCCATCGAGCTTTTCGGCGCCGGCGGCCATGGAATCACTGGTGGCATACTGGCGGGCATAGCCGCTGGCGTCCCCGGCGAGGAAGAGGGAATCCCCCCGCTTGCGGGCCAGCTCGGCGCGCTGCTGCATCGCCCAGGCATCCGGGTTGCTGGTGGCGGCGCGCTGCTCCCGGACCCGGATCTCCTCCTTGAGCCTGAGCCGGATCAGGCGGGCCGCCTCCTCGGAGAGCGAGTCGACCATCGTCAATGAGCTGGCGCGCGGCTGCTCGAAGCTGGCGTGGTCGAACTCGGTGCCGCCTGCATCGTAGAGCCGCACGGTGACCTTGACCCGGTCGCCGTCAGGCTCGACACTGCCGTAGACGATGGTGCCCACCTTGAGGGCCGTGGCGATGCTGTCGAGCGAGGCGCCGCGCCCGCGATACTGGGCCGCGCCCCCCTTGGACACCACGGTCAACCCCCGGACCCCGCTCAACGCCTCGATCAATCCTTCGGTCAAGCCGTCGGCCAGGTACGCAAGGTCCTTCTGCGGGGCCAGGTCGGCGAAGTAGAGGACGGCGATGTCATGGGGATCAGGGCCGGCGGGAAGGGAGCCTCCGCTGCCCGCCCCGGCGTGGAGCCGCCAGTAGCCGACGGCTCCGGCGGCCAGGAGCAGAACCGCCGCCGCAGCCCAGAGCCAGCGGCGCTGCCAGATCGGGACGGGAGCATAGGCAGCCAGCTCCCGGGTGGCGGCGAGCTGCTGGGCGGTCATCCGGACGCTGGGATGCCGGGTGCCGGTCATCCGCGCGCCGGTCCGCCGGGTGGAGGTGCTCCCCACCGGCGTGCCCATGATTTCGCAGAACTGCTTGGCCGTCTGGGGCCGGTCGGCGGACACCTTGGCCAGCGCCGCCATGATGGCGTCCTCGACTTCATCGGGGACCGAAGCGCGGACCTCCTGCAGCCCGGGCACCGGCGTCATGGCATGCCGGGCCATGATGGCGCGGGCGTTGGGGCCGGTGAAGGGGGGGAGCCTGCCAGCATCTCGTAGAGGACGCAACCCAGGCTGTAGATGTCGGCGGTCGGCCCGACATTCTCGCCCACCGACTGCTCGGGGCTCATGTACAGCGGCGTACCGATGGCCACGCCGGTCTGGGTCAGCTTCTGGGTGTCGGCCGCCGACGCCGCCCGGGCGATGCCGAAGTCGGCCACCAGCGCGTGCCCCCCCGAGAGCAGGATGTTCTCGGGCTTGATGTCGCGGTGGATGATGCCGCGCTCGTGGGCGTACCCCAGCGCGTCGGCCACCTCGACCGCGATCTGGATGGCGTCGTCGATCGGCAGCTGCTGCTCGCGATTGAGGCGGTCGCGGAGCGACTCGCCCTTGACGAAGGGCATGACGTAGTAGAGCAGACCGTTGGCGGCGCCCGAGTCGTACAGCCCGAGGATGTGGGGGTGCTGGAGCTTGGCGGCCAGCCGGATTTCGCGGTCGAACCGCTCGGAGCCGATCGAGGCGGCCAGCTCAGGGTGGAGCACCTTGATCGCGACCTCGCGATCGTGCTTGACGTCCTGTGCCAGGAAGACCGTGGCCATGCCCCCGGCCCCGAGCTCGCGCTCGACGCGGTAGCGATCGCCCAGGGCCGCCTGGAGTCGTTCGAGGGTATCAGTCACTGGTGCGCGAAAAATGGGAGGGCCGGGGGAAGGGGGGAAGGGGGAATGGAGGATGGGGGGATGGGGGGATTGGAGGATTGAAGGAATGACGGGCGCTCCTTAGCTTCGGTGAGCCTCCCCTTCTCCGGACACCCAATGCGACGCCTGCGCCTCCTTGCCCTCGCGGCTCTGCTGCCGTCCTGCCATTCCGCCAAGACGACGCCGGCCGCCCCGCCGCCGCCGCGCCCCGGCCCGGTGAACATGCTCACGGCCGAGGAGAAGAGCGAAGGCTACGTGCTGCTGTTCAACGGCAAGACCACCGCCGGCTGGCGGGGCTACAAGCAGCAGACCATGCCAGCCGGCTGGAAGGTGGTCGACGGGGCGCTCACTCGGGTGAACCCGGCTGGCGACATCATCACTACCTCGGAATACGCCAACTTCGAGCTTCGGCTGGACTGGAAGATCTCACCCGGCGGTAACAGCGGCATCTTCTATCGGGTCACCGAGGAGGGAGAAGACAGCTACAACTCGGGGCCCGAATACCAGGTCCTGGACGACGTCCTGCACAAGGACGGCGCCAGCCGCCTGACCGCTGCCGGCTCCTGCTACGGCCTCTACCCCTCGCCAATGGGGGTGGTCCACCCGGCGGGAGAGTGGAACCAGGCCCGCATCGTCGTCAACGGTGACGACGTCCAGCACTGGCTCAACGGCATCAAGGTGGTCGAGTACCACCTGGGCAGCGCCGAGTGGGAGGCCAAGGTCAAGGCCTCGAAGTTCGCCCAATGGCCGGAGTATGGCCGGGCCTCCCGCGGCTACATCGGCCTCCAGGACCACGGTGACCGGGTCTCCTATCGCTCGATCCGGATCAGGGTGATGCCGTGAATCCGGGGAGCGGGGAGCAGGGAGCAGGGAGCGGGCGCGTTCGGTCGCAGCTGTCGGCGATGATGTTTCTGCAGTACTTCATCTGGGGTGCCTGGTTCGTCACCATGGGCACCTACCTCGGCCGGACGCTCCACTTCTCGGGACGCGAGATCGGCCTCGCCTACGGCGCGACCGCCATCGCGGCGCTGGTCTCCCCCTTCTTCGTCGGGATGGTGGCCGACCGTTTCTTCGCCTCCGAGAAGCTGCTGGCCCTGCTGCACCTGGCCGGCGGGGCGACTGCTCTGGTTCGTCTCGACCCGCACCACCTTCGCCCAGTTCTACCCGGCGCTGATCGGCTACGCGCTCTGCTACATGCCCACCCTGTCGCTCACCAACTCGATCTCCTTCCACCACGTCCGCGACCCGGCCCGCGAATTTCCGCTGATCCGGGTGCTGGGGACGATCGGCTGGATCGCGGCGGGCATCCTGATCGGCAAGACGCTCCACGCCGACGCCCTGGCGCTGCCGATGCGTGTCGCCGCGATCGCCTCCGGCGTGATGGGGCTCTTCGCGCTGACGCTGCCCCATACACCGCCCCGGGCCGCCGGTGCGCCGTTCAGCGTCCGGGATGTCCTGGGCCTCGATGCCCTCCAGCTCCTGCGCGACCGCGCCTTCCTGGTGTTCGTCCTGGGATCGTTCCTGCTCTGCATCCCGCTCCAGTTCTACTACACCTTCGCCAACCCCTTCCTCAACGAGATCGGCGCCCCGGAACCCGCCTTCATCCAGACCTTCGGGCAGATGTCGGAGATCGGCTTCATGCTGCTGCTCCCGTTCTTCCTCCGGAAGTTCGGGATCCGGGCCATCATGCTGGGCGGGATGCTGGCCTGGTCGCTCAGGTACGCCGCGTTCAGCGCCGGGAACGCCGGTCCGGGGATGTGGCTGATCTACGCCGGGATCCTGCTGCACGGGGTCTGCTACGACTTCTTCTTCGTCAGCGGCCAGATCTACACCGACGAGCGGGCCGGGGAGAAGACCCGCGCGGCGGCCCAGGGGTTCATCAACTTCGTCACCAACGGCGTGGGGTACTTCATCGGCGCCTTTGCCTCGGGCGCCGTGGTGGACCGCTGGTCGGCCGCGAATCCCTCCTGTGATGCCGCGGCGGCGGCGGCCGGGACCTGCCTCCAGGTGATCCACGACTGGCACGCCATCTGGCTCGTGCCTTCGGCTGGGGCGCTGGTGGTGCTGCTGCTCTTCGCAGCCCTGTTCCGGCCGCGGGCTTCGATGGCCGCCAATTCATAGGCCGCAGACGAGCGCAGAAAACGCAGATTGCTCCGATGAGAAGGCGAGAACTGTTGCGAATCGCTGAGGGTGATTCCGTTTCTTCTGCGTTATCTGCGTTTTCTGCGGCTTCATTTGCAGTTGCTGAATCACCAGGAGGAACACATGGCAGGGAAGCGGATTTCGCGACGCGACTTCGTCAATGACGTGGCGCAGGCCGGCATCGCCTTCAGCATTGTCCCCCGCCACGTCCTCGGCGGGCGGGGCTTCGTGGCGCCGAGCGACAAGCTCAACATCGCCGCCATCGGGTGCGGCGGCAAAGGATGGAGCGACATCCAGGGGGTGAGCGCCGAGAACATCTACGCCCTGTGCGACGTGGACTGGCATAGCGCCCAGGACGCCTTCAACGCCTATCCCGGGGCCAAGCGGTATCCGCGACTTCCGCGAGATGCTGGACCGCGAGGGGAAGAACATCGACGCCGTGACGGTGTCGACGCCCGACCACGTGCACGCGGCCGCGACCATGGCGGCGCTCCGGATGGACAAGCCCGTCTTCTGCCAGAAGCCGCTGGCCCGGACCCTGGGCGAGGTGCGGGCGGTGGCGGCCGAGGCGGGCCGGCGCCGGCTCCCGACCCAGATGGGCAACCAGGGTCACACCAACGAGGGCACCCGGCAGATCAGGGAATGGGTCGAGGCGGGGGTGATCGGCCCGGTGCGCGAGGTCAACTACTGGACCAACCGGCCGATCTGGCCCCAGGGAATCGACCGGCCGCTCGAGGCCTTCAATACTCCGCCCTGGATCGACTGGAACCTCTGGCTGGGCCCGGCCCCCGACCGCCCCTACGCCCCGAACTACGCCCCGTTCAACTGGCGAGGCTGGTGGGACTTCGGCACCGGCGCCCTCGGCGACATGGCCTGCCACGGAATGGATGCCGCCTTCTGGGGACTCGATCTGCGCTATCCGACGAAGATCGAGGCGGAAACGACCGAACGGCACGAGGAGTCGCCCCCCAAATCGTCGCGGGTGACGTACTGGTTCCCGGAGCGGAACGGCCGCCCCGAGGTCAAAGTGGTCTGGCGCGATGGCGGGCTCTGGCCACCGCGCCCCCTCGCGCTCGAATCCGCGGTGTCCTGGCCGCCCGAGGACATCGGCGGCCAGCTCTGGATCGGCGACTCGGGGGCGCTCCTGGCCGGCATGTACGGCGAGGATCCTCGGCTGGTGGATCCGGTCAAGGACAAGGAGCTCAAGGCCAACCCGCCGGCCCAGGTCTACCCGCGCTCGCCCGGGGTGTACGCGGAATGGATCAACGCCATCAAGGGCGGGCCGATGCCGAATTCGAATTTCGCCGGCTACTCGGGACCGCTCACCGAGATGGTGCTGCTGGGGTGCGTGGCGGTACGGCTGGGGACCACGCTCACGGTCAATCCCAGTACCGGGGAGATCACGAGCCCTACGATTCCAGTGGAGTGGATGCGGCCGAAGTATCGGAATGGCTGGACGCTGTAGAGGGGCAGGCCCTAAAGGGCTTCCTCGCGCCTTTGGCGCTCGGTCGGGGGCAGGGGGGCAGTGACTACGTCACTGATTCACGCCCCTCCGACCCCTTCGACCTCTCCGACTTCTCCGACTTCTCCGACTCCTCCAGCTCCACTGCTTCCACGCCGCTCGGGATTGCCAGATCCGTCTTCGGCGCCAGGAAGAAATCCCCCGGGTGGTCGCGGAATCGACGCCAGAGGCTCCGACCGAGCTCCCGCGTCTCTCCCGGCGGCAGTTCGTAGGCCCGCACCGCCCAGTAGAGTGACAGGGCGAAGCTCACCCCCAGGTTGAGCAGGAACATCGTCGCGATGCCGGCCAGCGCCCTCAGGAACCACCCGCCGAACGCCAGGCGGTAACCGAGTCCGGCGGCGGCGAGCGCCAGCGTCCCGGTCGAAAGCGTCACGTGGCGCACATCGAACGGCACGCCGAAGAAGGCGCCCAGCGCGGGCGTCATTCCCAGCATGAATCCCAGGGCGATGCTGGTGCCCCAACTACCTCCGTGGTGCCGCAGCCGCTCCCCCCAGCGCGCCATTCGCGCCCGTCCCAGCCACCGCCCCAGCGGATGTTCCGCGATCGCCAGCGGCAGCCGGTGGTAGACCGACCAGTTGTCGAACCATCCCCCCGCGATGCTCGAGGCCCAGAGGATGACCCCGGTGAGGGCGGCGTAGAACACCGTGCCGCTGTCAAGCGGGCTGAGGGCCAGGTAGTTCAGGTTGGCCTGGTTCTCTGTCAGGAAGGGATGTCCCAGGACCAGGCGCCACAGCCCATCCAGCAGGTAGGCGCCCACCGAGACGACGACCACATTCGAGATGGCCGCGGCGATCTGCGAATGGCTGATCCGCGTCGTGATCTCCACCAGCTCATCGATCCGGTCGGGTCCGCGGCGCTCGCGCATCACCGCGGCGAGGGTAGCGGCGGTCATTGCCGGCTGCTTGGTGGCCAGCACCAGGCCGAAGGCCCCCAGCAGGAGAAAGCTGATCGCGTAGTTGAGCCCGTAGAGGAACCCTTCGGGAAAGGGCGGCAGGTCGGCGCCATGGAGCCCCAGTTTGATCGCCGCAGTGCCCGCGGTCAGCAGCCCGCCACCCGCCGCCGCCCACCAGATCCCCCGGTACTCCCTGCGGGTCCAGGCGATGTAGTGCTCGCCGGTGCGGCTGGCCCGTTCGACGATCTTCCTGTGCAGCAGCCGGAGATTCCAGCTGAACAGCTTGCGCAGGCTCCGGTCCTCGTGGGCCCGCTCGACCAGGCGGACCAGCAGCTTCTGGATGGCCGCCGATCGCCGGTACCCTGGGGGCGCGTCGATCACGGCGGCCATGAGCGCCAGGCGGGTCAGCGCCCGGTCGAGCACCTCGAGGCCGAAGACGATGTCGACGTTGACCCCTTCCTCCTCCAGCCGCTGGCGGATGATCCGGATCTCGGCCCGGCAGTCGGCGGCGTCGCGGTGCCAGGCGGCCAGGGTGGGAGCGGTGTCGCCGCCGCCGCTCCAGGTCGCCAGGAGCGCATCGCCCGAGCGCTCGAGGCGGAAGAAGGGCGAGTCGGTGACCGGGCCCGGCCGGCTCCGCGCCCGGATGGCCGGATCGAGCCCCACCGCCTGCACTCGCGCGGCGACGAGCCGGAACCCGTCCGCGAAGGCGCTCCGCACCGGGGGCCAGATCTCCCGGCCTTCGGAGCCGGCCAGGATCTCCGCCAGCCGGTGGAAGAGCTCGGGAGACTGCCCCTGGAACTGCGCCACATGATGGTGGCTGCGGAAGGACCGCCGCAGCAGCTGCCCGAGGTTGTGATCGTCGCGCGGCGCGGGGAGCAGGTGATTCATCAGGCGGTCGGACAGCTCCGGAAAGAACCCGCGCTCGACCGGAATGCCCGGGCCGCTGAAGAGGATGCTGGCGTCGGAGCCGGCCAGGAGCCGGCCGAACGCGTCAATGAACCCGCTCCGGACCAGAGGGGAAGCGTCGAGGAGCCCGACCAGTTGCCGGGTGCGCTCCACATCGGCGCTATGATGCGTCCACTCCACCAGCGCGACAAAGGCGTCGGTGCGCGCACCGTCCTCCTCGGCGCTCGTGAAGGAAAGGATTGCATCGGCCAGGGCGGGGGCGGCCTCCGCGGCGCGGCGGTCTCCCGCGAACTGGTCGAGGATTGCCCGGCGGAGTGTCGTGTCGCTCAGAAGGCCAGCCCCAGGTCGACGTTGAACCGCCACAGGGTTCCCGGTTCGAAGGCCTTGGCCAGGGCGAAGCCGATCAGGGAGCCAAAGAGGCTGAGGCGAATCTCTCCCGAGGCCTTGGCGCCGTCGCTCGGGACCGAGTACTGGACGACCTGCCCGTCATTGTTGTATGTCGTTCCCAGCCTGGCGAGGGACGCCGAAGCCTCCGCGTCCGAGGCCTCTGCCCAGCCGGCATAGAATCGAATCGAGATATTGGGGGCGAGCGCGGGCATGCTCACCTTGGGGCCCAGCTTGATCGGGTTGGCGAGGAAGGGCAGTGGAATGTTCACCATCCACTTGATGACTGCGGCGCGGTCGCCACCGAATTGATCCCAGTCGTAGCCCGGCAGCGATCCCGAGCCGCCGAAGAGAATCAGCTGCTGGGTCGGCGGGTCGTTCGAGTAGACGGCGCCGATGTTGCCGACCAGGGCGAAGATGAACCGGTGCCAGTTGGCGCGGACGACGCCGTAGGCCTGGAACCGGTCGTAGCTCTGGCTCCCCGTCCCGTGCTCCCAGAGGGCGCTGGCGCCGACGCCCGGTTCGGCGAAGTGCGCGCTGATCCGGGGGTGCCAGATGACCTCGGCCCTTGTCCGGAAGTAGTCGAGGACGTCGACGTTCGGGTTGGGCGAGTACCCCTGGCCCAGCGGCCCGCTGGTGAGCCACGCGACAGTCGTGTGGTCCTCCACCCAGTCGGCCGAGAGCCGCACCCTGGTGCTCTTCAGCCGCCCGATGTTGCCGATGAGCGCGGCGCCAAACTGGTTGCGGAGGACATAGTCGTAGTTGTCATTCACGATGATGGCGCCGACGCCGGGGCCGAAGGTCTGCGGGTCGGCGAACTTGTTGGTGTAATCCAGGATCGCCTGCGCCCGCGCCTGGACTACCCATGTGAAGTGGGTGAGGGATGTCACCACTCCGGCGCGCCACTTGTGATCCCACCAGCCATAGCCGGCGTTGGCCCGGATCGAGACTGCGGGAAGAGCGTCGCGAAGGCGCAGGGTCCCGACCGCGCCGGTGAACAGCCCCTCCACCCGGTCGAACCGGAAGAAGTCCGTCGAGGTCGATCCGCGGGCAAACAGCACCGGCGGGCCATCAGGAGCGAACCGCACCGGCCCTACGTCGGCCAGGTCGGAGATCAGCACATGCGACGGCCCGTAGGTAGGTGCGCTGGTCCAGTCGCGGTACGCCCTGGCCGAGTCACGGGGCGCCTGGGAGACGCCGGTGGAGGCGGGCTCCAGCGGGGAGTACGCGCCGGAGGGCGTCGTGGTGTCGACCTCCACGTCGCGGAGCTTGGTGATGATGCGTACCGCGCCCTGCATGTCCAGGGCGAACGGCAGCAGCACCACGAGATCAAACCGCTGGTAGACAGGAATGAGCCCCGCGCCTGGTACGTGGCGATTGACCACGTCCATCACCGAGGAATTGGGGACCAGGGCATTCAGCAGCTTCTTGGACCCCTTCGTCGGCGGGCCGCCGACGGTCAGCAGCTGGCCACGGATCCGGCGCAGTTCCGCCGTCGCCGGGTCGAGGTAGATCTCGCCCCGAAAGACCTGGGTCTTCTCCTCGAGGTCCTCCCGGGGCTCGACCCTTACGCGGATGATCCGCTCCGCGGGCCCATCGGGGAACGCGAGAGTCACTGTATCGCCACCGCTGAAGCGGAAGATCCGCTCTCGATCGGGGGCCAGCGGCGACAGGGTTTTCACCTCGGCCCCAGTGGGCGTCGCGGTAATGGTGACTGTCGGCTCCGAGCTCTCGTTGCCGAATGTCTTGAGCTCCGGTCCGTACAGGTTGGGAATCACCCAACCGCTGTACAGGAAGCTGCTGGTGGGGAGGGGCACGCCGGTCGTTTCCTGGCGGTAGCCGACCTGGTGCTGCCCGAAGCCCTTGTCCCGGTCCCAGCGGAAGAACCCGCCCACCTGGTCCACGGTGGCGGTGCCCTCGATCGGCCCGGGCAATCCCTTCACCACGGCCAGCTCGGATTCGAATTTCGCGGAATAGGCGCGCAGCGCCGAGGGCGGGAGCGCGTTGGCCGCGGCGGCCCGTTCCACCAGCGCCTTGAGGGCGGGAGAGGAATAGCTGGAGTCATCCGGCGCGGCGGGGGCCGTCACCTGGAGGACGAGGAGGAGTGCGATCATCGGCTGGCGTTTCCGTACAATGAAATCACAATCACCCTCAGAAGATGAAGCCCCCGCCGAACCGCACAAACGTACCCTGCCCGGCTCCGCTGGCCACGTTGATGTTGGCCACCAGGCTACGGTCGAGCAGCGCCATCCAGAGTCCGCCACCGAAGCTCGGGTGCCAGACGTGCGAGGTCTGCCCCTCGAGGAAGACCCGCCCGACGTCGCCGAGGAGAAGCACGCCGAAGTCCCAGCGCGTCACGGCCCGGGCCCGGGCCAGCCGGATCCGCAGGTCAAGGTTGCCATAAAGCGACTCATCGCCGGCGTAGCGGCCCTCGGGCAATCCTCGCACGGTCGTGCCGCCGCCCAGGTACGCCGCCTCGTGGACCGGGTAGTGTCCCAGTGCCGCCTTGCCCGCGACCCGCATCGCCACGGTCAGGGGCGACTCACGCCGTGGCGTCCAGTACGTCGAGACGGCCCCGCCGATGGAGCCGAACGCGCCGCTGCCGTTCTGGATGATCGGATACCAGGCGCCGTTCAGCGTGAAGTACATGCCCCGGTGTGGCGCACCCTTCACATCGCGGGAGTCCCAGCTCAGGCCGCCGGTCAGGCCGGCCTGCCCGAACAGCGGTGTGCCGTAGGGCTCCACCACCGAGATGTACTGGGTCGGCAACAGGGGAGTCTCCACCCGCTTGAACGCGAGGCCGGCGCTGACCAGCGCATGGCTCCGGAAGGGCAGGGCGACGCCCGGCAAGACGAGGTACTGGTTCTGCGTCGAACGGTAATAACTCGAAGATCCGGGCGCCGCCGTCTCGTTGCCGTAGCCATAGAAGCGTACCAGCGCGAGTCCGGTAATCGCGAGGCCGAGGCTGGTCCTGAGGGGTGTGGAGGCGTAGTAGAACACCGAGGTGAACTCCACCGCTCCGTCCTGCGCCTCCGTACCATAACCGGCGCGCAGCCGCATTCGCGACTTGAAGGGGCGAGCGGTCCCGTTCCAGTCGGTGCGCACCACTCCGGCGCCGAAGAGGATGCCGATGCCCGAGGTGACCTCCAGCCAGGGAGTCGGGCCGATAGCTGACGCCACTTTCCCGGGCAGGCGTTCACTCCAGATGTCGTCTGCCGAGCGGGTCGGGGTAGCTGGCGCGATCCCGCTTCACGGCGCCGGACGGCTCGATCCGGAAGGCGTGACCCGGATCGCTGAGGTGGAGCCCGCCGCCCGCTCCCGGCGCCACCTCGAGCAGGTTCCCGCCGCTATCCCCGAGCGCGATGATCCGCAGCGCAGGCCGCTTGTTCTCCAGCCCGGTCACCTTCACAGTGTCCGCGCCGCCCCGCAGGAAGAGCCTGACCTCGTCGGTCTCGCCGCCGGCGAAGATCCGAGGCTCCGATTGGCCGAGCCGGATTGCGACGGTATCGTCGCTGGTGCGATCGACCTCGACCAGGTCGGGTCCTGCTGATCCCAGCAGCTCGGCATGCACCCGCAGCTGACCGAAGAGCCGCCGGGCGGCCCCGGGCAGGCCGTCACGTCGCGCTCTCAGGCTGGCAGCGAGCTGGCTGCTGAACTCACTCGGGTAGCTGGGCGGCAGCCGGGAGACGGCCAGCTCGATGACCGAGTCGGTCATGAGGGCCTGCAGATCGTGCGCGACCGAATCCCACGTCGCCCACGACAGATTGCCGATCAGCCAGCGCGACACGGTCAGCTGGGCCGGGCGTGCCGGTGAGCCGTGAGGGATATCTGGGGACCGAAATTCACCAGGTCCGGGAGGGTCGGCCGAAGCGCGCGGGAGGTGGCGCCGTTGTAGTCGGCCAGCGCCATTTCCGGGAAAGTCGCCCAGCGGCCGCCAGAGGATTCCGGTCGAGTCGGTGACCGCTTCCCACCGCCAGGCCAGCCAGCGGGGATTGACGTTGCCGATGAAGTCCGCGAACAGCCGCTGGCGCAGCACCGCCCGGCGGTCGATGCGGTCGGGCACCGGGCGCACGAGCCGTCGCATGAGCCCGCGGATGTCGACCACGGTGCCGGACGCGATCTCTTCCGGAGGCTCGCTGTCGGCCGGGGCCAGGTTGCCGAGGAGATAGCCCGGGCGCCCGCCGTACGCCGGCTGAAAGGCTCCCAGCCAGGCACTGCTCGGCCAGCACGACGAGCCGGCCCTCCTGGACCGGCACCGCCGCCGCCTGCGCGAGCGGGATGGCCACCAGCGGCCCGGCGGGGTTCTTCCCGCTGACCAGGTCGAGGACCAGGTCGCGGGTGACCCCCTTCGGAACCATGGGCGGGATCTCCCGCGGCTCAGGCCGGACCAGGGGCCTGAACTGCCACGCCACGCCCGCGCTGTCGCGGAGGAGGAGCACTCCGGAGTCGGGCCCGGCGGCGGTGACGCCGGTCGGTACCAGCCCCCTCCCTGGCTGGCCGGATCGACCACCGGCAGGGTCAGGGGAGGATCCAGAGCTTGCGGTTGTTGGTGCCGAACAGCGCGAGGGAGGGGCGACTCATCGCCCCGTGCAGCTGGTACTGCGCGCCCGGGCACCAAGGTGACGCTGTCCCGCCGACGGGTGCCTGCGCGGCCACGGGGTCGGCCAGTCCGAGCCAGCGCGAGTGCGGCCGTCCACCCTGTCCGGGCGGCTGGCTCGGGGGCTGGTCCGTGGGGACGGTGCAAGTCACTCCTCGGAAGTCTTCCGCTCCGGGGGGCCCGAAGCCGCAAGAGCGACAGCATCGGGATCCGGGCTATGATTTCCCCCACGATGCCCCGGCTTTCACTCACCGCCTGGCGTGTTGCCCTGGTCTGCCTTGCCAGTGGTTGCGCCACCGCGAGAATCAACTACAGCGACGCTGCCGGCCCCCGGTACGCCGGCGGCGAGGCCGGCATGGTGCCCCTTGCCGCACCGGCTACCCTCCGCGTCGTGACCTTCAACATCGAGTACGCCATCGCCATCGACTCGGCGATCGGGCTGTTGAAGCACGATCCCGCGCTTCGCGGCGCCGATGTGCTTCTGCTGCAGGAGATGGATGAGCCCGGGACTCGCGGGATCGCCGAGGCGCTCGGCATGCAATATGTCTACTACCCGGCCACCGTGCATCCCGGCATCAACCGCGACTTCGGCAATGCGATCCTGTCGCGCTGGCCGATCGTGGAAGACGAGAAGATCATCCTGCCGCACCATGGATGGTGGCGCAAGACCGAGCGGGCCGCGGTGGCCGCGACGGTCCAGGTCGGCAACCAGCGGATCCGGATCTACGACGTCCATTTCGCGATGGTCACCGAACAGATCGCCCGGGCATCGGCGGTCCCAGGCCGAGGCGGTGATCGCCGACAGCCGGCTGGGATGGGACAAGATCATCGTCGGGGGCGATCTGAATGACGCCGGCCTCGGGCCAGCTGTTCGCCGACTCGGGCTTCACCTGGCCGACCCAGGAGGAGATGCCGACCAGGAGCGAGTGGCGGTTCGACCACATCTTCCTCAAGGGCTTCGACCTGGCCGCCGGATCGAGCTCCGGGGTCGTGGGCGACGTCCACGGGGCCAGTGATCACAAGGCGGTCTGGGCGGTCGTCTCCCTCGACGCTCCACCGCATTTCGCCGAGGCCCGCTAGCCCACCCCGGGCTGCCGCTGGTCGGCGGCCTTTCCGTAGATCCCGTCCATCGTCCGCCCCATCAGCCGCACCGCCGCCCGGCGGGGCAGCAGCCGCGCCAGGAAGGCGGCGGCCCAGCGATTCTTTCGGCCCGGGATCAGGCTGGGCTGGCGCCCAAGTGCGCCGAGTGCCTCCCCGACCACCGCCTCGGCGCTCATGACCGGCACCTTCGCCGCCTTCCGGGAAGCCGGTTCACTGGCGCGATAGCCCGGGGTGTCCGTTGCGCCGGCGACACAGGCCAATACATCCACCCCCTGTTTGCCGAGCTCCCACCACAGGCCTTCGGCCAGCACCCTGTTCCACGCCTTTGTGGCGGCGTAGTGAGCGACCAGGGCCGTACCCTGCATTCCGCTCAAGCTGGACATCAGGATGATCCCGCCACGCCGTCGCGCGGCCATCGCCTGGCCCAGTCCGTGCACCAGCGTGAGCGGTGACCGGCAGTTGACCTCGAGCTCGCGGAGATGCCCCGCCAGCGGCTGCTCGAGGAAGGGGCCGATCAGCGAGAGCGCCGCGTTCCAGATCAGGATGCCGGTTTCGAGGTTGGAGACATTGGAGAGCAGCCTGCTGACGCTAGCCGGGTCAGAGAGGTCGAGGGCGAGGGCGCGCGCCTGCACGCCATGGCTGCGCCCGGAGCTCGGCGGCCAGTGCCTGGAGCGGTTCCATGCGGCGGGCCACCACGACCACGTTGAGCCCCCTGGCCGCGAGGGCCCGTGCGAAGGCGGCACCCAGTCCTTCCGATGCCCCCGCCACGACCGCCCAGGGGCCGTAGCGGTCGGCCCACCGCCAGTTGATCGAGGCCATCTACGCGGTGGCGGGAGCTGCGGACTGCTCCCGGGTGAAGGGGTGCTCGCTCGGCCACATCCGGGCGATGAGCCCGACCGGCATCAGGAACCAGGGGAGGTTGAGTGCGGCGACGATGGCCAGCCGTGGGGAGGCGTTCACCCCCCAGGCTTCCTCGCTCATGATCATCACGACGTTGGTGAAGAGCATCGTGGCGTAGATGATCGTGGGCAGGCGGATCCAGTCGCGGCCCTTCCAGAAGGCGTAAATCGCGGCGCCATAGTAGGGGCCGAAGTAGAGGGCGTCGAGCCAGGACGAGGCCTTCCAGAACGGGGGCCGGGCGATCAGCAGTGGGTCAAAGGTCCGGCCGTACCACTGCACCAGGTCGACCAGAGGCGCCGGCGGCCAGCGCGGATAGGTAAACGACGCCACGTTCGGGATCGCGATCTGCTCGAAATCCACGATGTAGGTGATGAACAGCAGGTTGACTGCAAAGAAGCCGATGAAGGCGAGGTCGAGCTTTCGCTCGGCCAGGGGGATGGGCTGGCGGGTCACGCCGAATACTCCTTCACCCGTCGCGCCGCCTTGGCCACAATCCGTTCAAATTCCGGGCTTCCGCGAAGCGGTTGGATGAACGGGCAGTATGACGAGAAGAACTGGTAAGGATAGAAGCTGCTGTCCACCGCCTGTTCGAACAACGCCAGGGCCCGCGGTGCGTCACCGGCCATGGCGTACGCTTCCGCAAGATGGAACCGGTGATGGCCGTCGAGCACTGCCGTATCCACGTTGGCGAGCATTTCCAGCGCCTCGCCTTTGCGCCCCTGAGCGGCCGCGACCAGGGCACGGAGCTGCACCGTGTAGGGCATCAGCGGAGCGTGCTCCTGCAGCCACTGGCCATGCGTCGCAGCGTCAGAGAATCGTCCCAGGAGTGCATAGTGGTAGCCCAGGGTCCAGCGGTTGATCCTGTTCTCCGGATCGAGCGCGATGGCGCGCTCGCTCGAGTCGAGCCCCTCGGCAGGCCGCCCTACGAACCAGGCGACGACCCCTGCGAGCATGGCCGCCAGCGGCGAGAGCGGGTCGGACGCGGTGAATCGGCGGCTCTGTCGGTGGGCTTCGTCCGCCTGGCCCGCCGCCATGAGGGCGATGCCCAGGAAGAACGCGGCGTCGGAATCGGTCGGGTCCCGCTCCAGCGCGGCCTTGAGCGACTGTACACTCTCGCGCAGCCGTCCGCGTTCGTAGTTGATGAAGCCCATCAGTTCGTGTCCGTAGGCCGCCTCGGGCACGAGCCCGATCAGTGCGTGCGCTTCGGCTTCGGCCTCAGCGAGGGGCTGCAGGTCGCGATTCAGCCCCGCCCGCACCTCCGTGACCAGCGCCCAGGCCCGCAGGCCCCGGAGGGCGGGGACCGCGCCCTCGATCTCGATGGCCTGCTGGATCAGGGCCGCAGCCCGGTCAAGGCTGTAGCGACGGATCTCCTGGCGTGCCTGGAGGAAGAGCTCGAACGCCCGGACGTTCTGGATCGGGCGGTCGGCCAGGTGCCGGTCTTCGTCCGAGGAAAGGGTGACGTTGAGCGCGTCTACGATCGCCCGCGAGACCCTTTCCTGCACGTCGAAGACCTCATCCACCGTGCCGTTGTATTTCTCGGCCCAGAGCTGGGCATCGTTCCCGGAATCGATGAGCTGAGCCGTAATCCGGAGCGAGTTGCCGGCCCGGCGGACACTCCCCTCGAGCAGGTAGCGGACTCCCAGTTCGCGCCCGATGGTCCGCGCGTCCAGTTCCGTGCCCTTGAGCCGCATCACCGAGGTGCGGGAGATAACCCGGAGCGCCTTGATGCGCGCCAGGTCGGTGATGATCTCTTCGGTCAGCCCGTCGCTGAAGAAATCGTTCCCGGGATCGGGACTGCTATTGATGAACGGCAGGACCGCGATGGCAGGGCGTTCGCCGGCGCCGGATGGCGTGGTGGTGTTGGCCCTCGCGGCCTTTGACAGGGTGGGCGTCGCTTGCCCGGTGGGGATTTCGAGCCCCGCCTTGCGGAGCCCGTCGATCTGGTGCTCGACCATCTCCGGATCGAACCACTTGCCGAGTTCCTCGTGCATTGTTGCAACGAAGTCCGGCTTGAGCCTGAGCAGTTCCTGCAGGCTCCTGGCGGCCGCGTCGCGTTCGCCGAGCTGGCCGTAGACGGCGGCCAGGGCTTCGTGCATGGCGAAGAACTCCGGCAGGTTGATCTTGAGCCCCACGCTCAGTGCGCCGCGGTAGTCGCCCTGGCGATATGCATTGTAGAACAGGGGGAACCAGTACCCTCCGGGATGCCGGGGATTGAGGCGCAGCGCCTGCTCGACATGGGTGCAGCCGCGTTCCCAATCGCCCGCATAGGCGATCATGCCGCCCAGGCCAGCGAGGGTGGGCCCGTTCAGAGGGTTGAGCTCGATGGCCCGGTCTGCCGCAATACGGAAGGCCTGGAACTCCTTGCGGAAGAAGAGCGCCCGGGCCAGCGCATTGTACGCGAGGGCGCTCGACGGCGCCGCGTCCGCGGCACGTCGTGCCGCCTGGAGTGCGCGGCCGAGGGGATCGGGGCGGGCGTTGAACCCATTGGAGAATTCCTCGGTATACAGCAGCGACAGCATACCCCAGGCGTCGGCGTATCCAGGCGCCAGCTTAACAGCCCGCTCCAGTCCGGCCCGCACCGTCGCATGCTCGTCGGGGGTCATCCGATAGCCGTACCCGAAGCTCCTGAGCACCGCCTCATACGGGGTCAGCTGATCGGGAGCCTTGCTCCGCAGTGCTTCACTGAGGGTGTGCGGCAGGACGCCATGGGCGTCGGCGACAGAGGAAACGATCCGGGGAACCAGATCGTCCTGCAGCGCGAAGATCTGCTCCGGCTGGAATGCGCGATCGTAGGACTCGGCCCAGAGCTGGGCGCCGGAGGTCGTATCGACCATCTGCACCGAGACCCGCAGCGCCGAGCCCGCCTGGCGCAGGCTTCCCTCCATGACGTAGCGGGCGCCGAGTTTCGTGCCGATGGCGCGAACATCGGCTGCTTTGCCGGTGAACTGCAGCGTCGAGCTCCGGGCGATGACCCTGAGGTAGGAAAATCGTGACAGCCCGGTCATGATCTCCTCGGTCAGCCCTTCGGCCAGCGCCGTGAGGTCGGCGTTGGCGCCGCTGTGCTTGAACGGCAGCACCGCGACCCAGAACTCTTCGATGCCGGCTGGTCGCGCGACGCCCGGCTCGGCAGGAGCCTGCAGCGCAGCGCTGAATTCTTCCGCGGTCGCGAAACGATCGGCGGGCGCCTTGGCGAGCAACCGGTTCAGCGCCGTCTCCAGCCCCTGGGGGACCGAGTCCCGCAGCGTGGTGATTCGCGGCACCGGCTCCCGGAAGCGCTTCGCGATGATGGCCTGTGCCGTCGAGCCGGTGTAGGGCGGTTCTCCCGCCAGCATCTCGTACAGCACGCTGCCCAGGGCGTAGAGATCGCTCCGGCCGTCGAGGTCGGCCTCGCCCACCGACTGCTCGGGGCTCATGTACACCGGAGTGCCGATGGCCATCCCTGTCTGGGTCAGCCTGCCACCTCCCGCCGCGCTGGCCGCGCGCGCGATCCCGAAATCCGCCACTACAGCATGCCCGCGTTCCAGCAGGATGTTCTCCGGCTTGATGTCGCGATGAATCACGCCACGGCTGTGGGCGTAGCCGAGGGCGTCTGACACTTCGCGGGCAATCTGGAGCGCGTCGGCGATAGGGAGCTGTTTTTCGCGGTTCAGGCGGTCGCGGAGGGACTCACCTTCGACGTACGGCATCACGTAGAAGAGATAGGTCGAAGGTCGAAGGTCTAGTGTCGAAGAGTGGGCCGCTTCGTCCTTCGACCTTTGACCTTCGACCTGTCCGCTGTCATACAGCGGCAGGATGTTCGGATGCCGCAGGTTGGCCGTAGTTTCGATTTCGCGGAGGAATCGCTCAGCGCCCATTGCAGCGGCGAGTTCGGGCCGCAAGACTTTGACCGCGACCTTGCGGCGGTGCTTGAGGTCCTCGGCGAGGTAGACCGTGGCCATCCCCCCCTGGCCCAGCTGTCGCTCGAGGCGGTAGCTACGGCTAAGGGCGGCGGCGAGCGCAGTGGGAACGGCGCTCACCGGCGACTACCTGGCCGCCGGCTGAAGCCTGTCCTGAGCGCAGACGAAGGGGCGGCCGCGAGGCGGTCACTGATCATCGTTGCAGGTTCATGACCCAGATGTCGCTCTCGTTCTGGGCCACGGTGAGATACACCCGGCCGCCCCGGACGTAAAAGGATAACCTCGCGCCGAGCAGCGGATCGTCGAAGGCGACCAGCAGGCGCGGCTCACCCCCGGCGAGCGGCCAGGTCCAGATGCCGCGGCGCCCTCCGTAAGTTGCCCTCAGCACCAGGGAGCGGCCATCCTCGGAAAATCCCGAAACACTAGGATCACCGAAGCCTGCCTTGAGCAGATCACGGCGCCACAGCACCTTCTTCGCCAGGGAAACCAGCGCGACCGCATTGGGAAAGTCCGCGCACAGTACACCACTGCCATCGGGAGCCCACGCAATAGGGAAGGTCCCGAAATGTGTCAGAGGGAAAGTTGTGGAATCTGTCAGTTGGACAGCGTCGCGCCACGGCCCACCGACCCGCTCCCGGGCGAGAAGCCACACCTCAAGACGTCCGGGCCCCTGGGAAAGGAAGGCGATGCGTAATCCGTCCGGCGACCAGTGTGCAAACGCGCCGTCCGCCGGGGAACTGGTCAACCGTGCCGGCGTGCCTCCCTCTGCCGGCACCACGAAGATGTCGGCAGGCGTGCCGCCGAAGAACGCCACCTCCCGGCCATCGGGGGACCAGGCCGGAACGAACGCATCCGCGGGACCGGTTACGAGCGGGATCGGCTCCCCGATCGGCTCTCCGTCGTGGAGGCGCAGTTTGTAGATATCCGCTTTGCCCCGCCGGTTCGAGTCGTACACCAGCCACTGGCCGTCAGAGGATACGTCGTGAGTCTCGACGACTTGCGTCCCCGACGTGACCAGCCGGCCGTCCCTGACTGACACGGCACCTGAGGTGTGGATCGGGTAGGCCCAGACATTCTGCCTGATCTCGAACTTCGCGAGAGCGAGCTTGTTGTTGTCGGCCGAGAGAGAGATAGAATACGCGTCAACCCCGCCAGCGATCTTCTGAGGGCGACCGCGGGGACCGGCCGTCCCGATCTCGACCAGATACACGTCACGCGCGCCATCGCCGTCCGAGACAAAGAGCAGATGGCGCGCGTCGAGCCAGGCCGGGCTCACGTTGGCGTGATCAGCGGTGGTCACGGCGATGCGCTTCCCGTCGGCGACGGCCACGATCCAGATCGCCGAGGACTCGGTGTTCGGAACGTCCGGCCAGGCTGAGTTGGCGTCGACGTACGCGATCCATCGGCCGTCCGGCGACCAGGCCAGGGAGTGCGAATCCTGCGGGCCCGGAGGCAGCGGAAGGAGCCGGGTACTGCGGTCGGCCGTCGTGTACACGAAGATGCTGTCGTGAATCAGGAAGGCCGCGCGGGCGCCATCGCGCGACCAAACCGTCCACGGGGTCTGCCGCGGCAGTTCCACGATCTGGGCCGCGCCACCCAGCCGCCCCACCTCCCTCCAGAGGCACGCCTCCCCGATGCAGCTGTAGAAGCGGATGAACTCGCCATCCGGGCTCCAGCTCGGGAACCGCTGCGTGCCCGGCGTCGACTCGGCTGGGCTGAGCCCTCCCCCGGACCCGGCCACGGCGCTCCGCACGCTGAGCACGGTCCGCCCGTCCCGTTGGGCGACGAACGCCACCTGGCTGCCGTCGGGCGAAAGGGCCGGCTGGTACTCGATGCCCGGCGCGCTGGTGACCGCGATGGCGTTCGACGTGGTGAGCGTGAGCGGGCGGTGCAGGATCACCCAGATGCCGACAGCGACCAGCCCCACCACCAGGGCCAGCGCCGCCATGAGAGCTGGGGTCATGAAACGCCGTGCCGGGCTCGCCACCGGCGCCGATGCGGTCGGGGTCGTACTACCGCTCGGCGCGGCCAGTGGTTCGAGCACCGCCACCAGCTCGTCCGCCGACTGATACCGGTCGGCCGGCCGCTTCTCGAGGCATTTCATGATGACGGCTGCGAGCGCAGGCGGAAGGGTCGGGCGCCGTGCCGCGATCGGCTCCGGCGCCCGGGTCACCTGGGCCGCCAGGATCTGCTGCGCCGTGCCGCCGCTGAAGGGGGTCTGGCCCGTCAGCAATCTCGTACCCCATCACGCCGAGGGCGTAGATGTCCACCCGAAGGTCCAGCGTCGGGTCGGCCGCCGCCTGCTCCGGCGCCATGTAGGCCGGTGTGCCCAGCGCCACACCGGCGGTGGTGAGCTTGTCCCGGCCGGAGGCCTCGGTCACCGCCTTGGCGATGCCGAAGTCCATCACCATCGCGTGGCGGCCGGAGAGGAGGATGTTCTCCGGCTTGATGTCCCGGTGGACCACACCTGCCTTGTGGGCCACCGCCAGCGCATCGGCAATCTCCGCCAGCAGGCGGACCGCTTCAGGCACCGGCAGCTCCCCGGTGCGGGCCAGGCGGTCGCGGAGGGTCTCGCCCTCGACGAAGGGCATCACGTAGTAGAAGAAGCCGTCCGTCTCCCCGAGTCGAGCAGGCCGAGAATGTGCGGATGCTGCAGCCGGGCGGCGACGGCGATTTCCCGGGCGAACCGTTCGGGCCCCATGGTGGCGGCCAGCTCCGGTCGCAGCACCTTGACCGCGACCTTGCGATGGTGCTTGAGGTCCTCGGCGAGATAGACCGTGGCCATGCCGCCCTGGCCCAGCTCCCGCTCGATGCGGTAGCGGTCGGCGAGGGCGGCGGCGAGAGAGGAGGGAAGGTGCTCACCGGTTCGCCGAATCCACCGCGGCCTTCATCCGGGCCACCCAGCCGGGCACGACGCGCAGGTAGGTCGTACTCGTCTCGGCCGGACCCTCGACGTAGATGATCCCGCCGTCGTGCGACGGGCGGTTCGACCAGCCGGAGGTATCAGAGAAGCGCGGATCCCGGGCCCAGAAGGTCGCGGCGCCGGCCGGCTCACCGGTCTCCGGATTGACGCGGGCCAGGTACCAGGAGACGCCCTTGCGGTACAGCACCTCGGTGGCCGAGAGCCAGAGCGGTTCGGCGCCGTCCGAGGCCAGCTGCCACCTTCGGCCAGTCACCGGAAACGAGGTGACCTCGATCCGGTCCCCCTCGAGCGTCTGGTACAGCGAGGAGCTTCCCGTTCGGGGAGACCGACGTGAATCGCACGCCGGTGAGCACCGTGTCGAACGTGGGGTGAGAGAGACTCGGGTCGAAGCGCACGACCGACGATCCGGCCCAGTTCTGCGCCAGCGCCAGGTGGTCGTCGTGCAGGTCGATTGGATCGGGATTCGCGGGGTCGAACTCGAAGCTCGCCACCGTGTCCGGCTGCGCACCCGAACTCGGCGCGCCGCGGAGGATGGACCAGCGGGTGGAGTCCCGCACCGCCACCAGCAGCCAGCTTCCCATCCGGACTCCAGAGCGGGTGGCGGACCGCTTCTCCCTTGAGCCAGGTGAACTGCTGGCCATCCCGCAGGTCGTAGACCCGCAATTCGATTCCCTCGGTGGCCTGGACCGCCGCCGCCAGCCAGCGCCGGTCACGGCTCAGGTCGTAGCGCTGGAAGTCGCCCGTCTCCACCGGCAGCGGCTGCGGCGATCCTCCACTCCGAAGGGTGACCATCCGGCCGATCGTCCCATCCATCCCCGGGGCGTAGACCAGCGTGCCATCGGCCGAGAGATCGAACTGTGCCTCGCCGAAGGCCTCCCGCCGGATCCCGGTCAGCAGCGTCACCGACCGCTGCGCCAGGTGGGTGGCGGGATCGTAGCGGGCGCCGAGCAGGCTGCCGTCCACCGCGAGGTACACGAGGTAGCGCTTGTCCACGATGCGGAAGGCAGAGCCGGTGAGCAGACCTGCCCGGGGAGCCATCGGGCCGGGCCGCGCGGAGGGTCCACTGCTTCCCGGATTCCGGATCGAACAGCACGGCGGTCCGGTTGTACGAGCAGAGCAGCTGCTTCAGCTCCGGAGATCCACTGGCCGAGCACGCAACGCGGAATCGACTTGGTCTGCGCGCTGCCGCCTTCCCGATCCAGCTGCTTGAGGCGGTAGCCGTCGAGGTCCAGGGAGAGGATTTCCGTGGCCGAGATCCACTGCAGCGAGGTCGCGGCCTGGCCCTCCTGCAGCCGGCGGGGTTCGCCGCCGGCGACCGGCACCACCATGACGCGGTCGCCGATGAGATAGGCGACGCGCGATCCGTCGGGGGAGATGCGGGGCGAGGTCCCCCCTCGAGTCCCGGCGATCGGGCGGGCGGTCGCGTCGCGGAGGCTGCGGTACCAGAGCACGGTAGAGTCGCCCTGCCGGGCGGCGTACACCGCGAAATCGCCTGCGGCCGAGATCGACAGGTTCCGGGGCGAAGTGCCGTACGACGTGTTCGCCGTCGTCGCGCCGAAGGTGATCGGGGCGCTGTCGGGGAGCACCGCGTCGTAGACGCTGGGCCCGGCCTGTCGGCTTCGGGCGGAGCCAGCCCCAGGCGGCGAGGGCGGCGGTAGCGCGCGAGAATGTCCGAGCATAGCAGGAATCGGGGGGCGGGGCGGCGGGGCGGGCAGTGTTCTGCGGGACGGGTCGTCCCTGCCCCCCTGACCGCCCTGCCCCCCCAGGGCCGCTGCGAACTCAGCCGCACTGCTCCACCGGTCCGCCGGCAGCTTCTCCAGCGCGGTGAGCACCGCGTCCTCGACGGCGGGAGGAATCGACTTCCGCTGAGCGGTGAGCGGCGCCGGCTCGGCGGTCATCACCTTGGCGACGATCGCCTGCGCGGTGGGCCCGGTGAAGGGCGGCTCGCCGACCAGCATCTCGTAGGTCACGCAGCCCAGGGCGTAGACATCGCTCCGGGCGCGTGATCTCCCGCTCGCCCATCGCCTGCTCGGGGCTCATGTAGTGCGGCGTGCCGAGGCTCATCCCGGTCTCGGTCATCCGGGTGCCGCCCGCCTTGCTGGCGGCCAGCGCGATGCCGAAGTCGGCCACCAGGGCGGAGCCGTCGTGCAGCAGGATGTTCTCGGGCTTGATGTCGCGGTGGATCACCCCGTGGCGATGGGCGTAGTCGAGCGCCGTGGCGATTTCCGATGGCGATGCGCACCGCGTCGGGAATCGGCAGCTGTTTCTCCCGGGTGAGCCGGTCCCGCAGCGATTCGCCCTCGACGAAGGGCATCACGAAGTAGGCGGTGCCCTGGACCTCGCCGGAGTCGATCAGCCCCAGGATGTGCGGGTGCTGCAGGTTGGCGATGGTCTTGATCTCCGCGCAGGAACCGCTCGGCGCCGATGACCGCGGCCAGCTCGGGCCGCAGCACCTTGATGGCGACCTTGCGGTCGTGCCTGCAGGTCGTCGGCGAGGTAGACCGTGGCCATGCCGCCCTGGCCCAGCTCCCGCTCGAGGCGGTAGCGGTCGGCGAGGGCGGCGGTAAGACCGGCCGGGGCGTCAGCCATGCAGAACCGAGATAGCGGTCACCGGAAGCAGGAGCGGCGGATGGGGACGAGAGGTGATGGTGGAATCAATATGGTGGTGACGGCGCATCCCGGCGACCCTCCTCAGGGACGCTCGGTGTGGCGCCCTCCTCCGCGAAGCGCTCGGGGTACTTTGCCATCTCCTTGCAGAACAGCGCTCGCAGCTTTGCCACGCCGGCGGCTTCGTCCTGGTCGGGCCAGACGGGCGCGCCGATACCGAACACCCGCGCCCGATAGTCGAACCAGGTCGGGACGATCGGCACGCCGCCCCCGACCGCGATCCGGTAAAACCCCGTCTTCCATCGTTCCACTCGACGGCGAGTGCCTTCGGGAGAGAGCGCCAACACCCACTCGGGCCGGGTTCGGAAGCGTTCAATCGCCGCCTCCACCGTTCCGTGGCTCACGGAGCGGTCAATCGGCTCTCCACCAATCCAGCGGAGCAGGGGAGCCACGGGAAACCGGAAGATCGTGTGCTTGCCCAGCCAGTTGGCCCTGACGTCGGTAATGAACATGGCCAGGACGCCGATGATGAAGTCCCAGTTCGTGGTATGGGGTGCCACGATGATCACGAACTTCGGCAGGGGAGGCAGTTCGCCCTCCACACGCCAGCCGGCGAGGGCGAGCAGGCGGCCGGCGAGCCATTGCGTAATGCCGCTTCCCCTCCGCGGATAGTGGGGGCCTGCGACCGGGCTGTCCACGTGGCCGCTGCCTACTGGCGACCGGCGCCGGCGGCCCGCAGGCGGCGGACGAGTTCGCGAAGGTTCTGGATCACGACAATCCTGGTGGCCGGGCTCCGGCGAACCATGACAAAGGTGCGGCCATCCGGTGAGATGTCGTAGTTGGCGTGCGGCGCGGTGCCGAGCATGTCGGATACCGGGAAGAGGGAGCGGCGTGCAATGACCGTGACCGCCGGCGCGGTCCGCATGGTGGCGGCAATCAGCTCCACCTGACCGCTGGTGGTGCTCCGATAGAACAACTCCCGACCATCGGGCCCCCAGACCGGCTCGGTCCCGCCCTCCTGCGAGACCTGGAGCTGGTCGCCCCCGCCTCGCAGCGACTGTACGTAGACCTCGTCACGGCCCGACTGGTCGGAGGCGAACGCCAGCCAGCGGCCATCGGGGGAGGGCGCAGGGTAATCCTCCTGGTAAGGGCTGGCGACCAGCGGCTCGATCGGGCCGCGGCCACCGTTCCGCACCAGCGCGATATCCGCATTCGACTGGCCCTGCAGGTTGGAGCCGGCTGTGACCAGCCCGCTTCCGTCCCTGAGCCACAGTCCCGTGTAGGTCAGGTGAGTGGAGGCGACGAGGGACTCGGCGGGTGTGGTGCTCCCGGGACGGGTGAGGTAAATGCCGAGCGCCCCGGTGTTGGCGGTGATGAAGGAGGTGAAGGTGATGTGCTGACCGTCAGGGGTCCAGGTTGCATCGTGGCCGTCCCTGGCAAAGGTGGCCCGGGAGAGGGTGCCCTGGTCCCGCGACAGGATCCACACGTCACGCCCGTCCGCCGACGTGATGTCGAACGAAAGGCGGCTCCCGTCGGGTGAAAATCTGGGTGCATGGAAATTGAGCCGCTGGGCGATCGCCTCGCGTATTGTGCCGGCCCGATCGACAAAGACCAGCGACCTTGGGGACTCGGGGATGTAGGCGATGGTCCCATTGTCGGCGACTGCGAACTGGGCGATGCCGGTTCCGCTCAGGGAGACGCCGGTAGCGATCTGCACCGGCGGGCCGAGGAGCCGCCGGGACCGGGCATCGAAAGGCGTCGAGGTGAGGGAGGCGTCCGGGAGCACGGAAAGCAATTCGCCTTCGGCGTATCGTATCTCGATCACAGGCCCTTCGACGAGTGGTGTCAACTTCCCACTCTGCAGGTCGAGGAGCATTGCCGGCCCGCTGTTGGTACCGCTGGGCGAGTGGACCACGAGGGCGGTTCGTCCATCCTCGAGGACTTGCTGAATGCGGAGCCCTCGGGTCTTCTCGCGGTCGAGGGTCATCAGCGAGTCGCTGGGGCTCAGTCGGTCCACACCCGCAGCTCCGGGCTCGCTGAACCAATACGAGCCATCAGGACTCCAGGCTCCACTCGGACTCCCCGCCTGCTGCGGCAGCTGCCGGGGGCTGCCGCCGTTCAGCGGCAGCCGGATCACCGCACTGCTGGCGCCCCCATTGAGGTTGGCACCGATGACCCAGCGCCCGTCCCGGGAGATGATCGGATTGGCGAAACCCGCCGCGCCCTGGATCTGCGACGGGTCCTGAGCATCGAGCCGCTGGAGAAAGAGGGTGTTATTGCTGGCCTCGTCGAGTCCGACGTAGACGATGGCATCGCCGGCGGGTGTGATCGCGACGAGTCGAAGCTGCCCGGTGCTGCTCAGCCCACCGAGCATGGGCACGTCGATGGTGAGGCGGGATGGTGGGAGGGTTGGCGCCTCCCCCCGTCCGATTCTGCGCCCGAGAAGGAACGTGGCAAGGGCCGTGACCGCGGCCAGCGCGAGGAGGAAGGCAGGCGGGCGGACGGTCGGACGGGCGGACCGGAGCCTGCTGGGGCCCTGTCCGCCTGCCCGGCTGCCCGCCTGTCCGCCCAGCGCAGCTGCGAACTCCGCCGCCGTGGCAAACCGGTCCGCCGGCAGTTTCTCGAGCGCGGTCAGCACGGCCGCCTCCACCGCCGGCGGTACGGACTTCCGCTGGCTGCTCGGGTGCACCGGCTCGGCGGTCATCACCTTTGCCACAATGGCCTGTGCGGTCGGCCCGGTGAATGGCGGTTCGCCGACCAGCATCTCGTAGGTGACGCAGCCCAGTGCGTAGACATCGCTCCGGGCCGTGATCTCCCGTTCGCCCATGGCCTGCTCGGGGCTCATGTAGTGCGGGGTGCCCAGACTCATCCCGGTCTCGGTCATCCGGGTGCCGCCCGCCTTGCTCGCCGCCAGGGCGATGCCGAAGTCGGCGACCAGCGCCTGCCCGTCGTGGAGCAGGATGTTCTCCGGCTTGATGTCGCGGTGGATCACGTCATGGCGGTGGGCGTAGTCGAGGGCGGAGGCAACCTCGGTCGCAATCCGCACCGCGTCGGTGATGGCAAGCTGCTTCTCTCGATTCAGGCGATCCCGGAGCGATTCGCCCTCGACGAAGGGCATCACGAAGTAGGCGGTACCCTGCACCTCGCCGGAGTCGATGAGCCCCAGGATATGGGGGTGTTGCAGATTGGCGATGGTCTTGATTTCCCGCAGGAACCGCTCGGCGCCGATGACCGCGGCGAGATCGGGCCGCAGGACCTTGATGGCGACCGGGCGGTCATGTCGAAGGTCCTGGGCGAGATAGACCGTGGCCATGCCCCCCTGGCCCAGCTCCCGCTCGAGACGGTAGCGGTCGGACAACGCGGTGCTGAGGCTGGAGGGGATACCGGACATGGGCGCCTTCAATCTACCGGTTGGGGAGCCAGCGGGTAGACTCGCGCCGGGCCGCGCCCGAGCCCATCTTACCTCCCATGACCGACCACGCCCCCGCTGCCTCTTCCCGGGAACGCTGGCGCCAGCACGCCGAGCAGGGCGCCGACCCGCTGGATCAACTGGTCTACCTCTCGAACTTGATCGGCCAGAACGCCGACCTGGTTCAACCCGGTGGCGGCAACACCTCCATCAAGGTTCAGCTGCCCGACGCCACGGGACAACTGGTTTCGACGCTGCTTGTCAAAGGGAGCGGCACCGATCTCCGGTCGGTGGGCCGGAGCGGCTTCAGCCGGCTCGCGCTGGCAAGGCTGGCTGGACTTCGCAACGTCGCGGCGATGACCGATCAGGAGATGATGCGGTTCATGGCCGACTGCATGGTCGGACGGGAGTGGCCCGCCTCCCAGCGTCGAGACTCCGCTGCATTCGCTGCTTCCCCATCGCGTGATCGCGCACACCCACGACGTCGCGACCATGAGCCTGACCAACCTCGACGATGGGCTGGCGGAACGATTGGTGGGGGAGGTGTTCGAAGGGGAGATCGTCTACGTCCCATACCTCCGCCCCGGATTTCCCCTGGCTCATGCCGTGGGGCAGATCGTCGACCGGATCCCGGCCGGGGCCCGCGGGCTCGCGCTTGCCCACCATGGCCTGGTGGTCTGGGCCGATGACGCCGAGGGGTGCTATGTGCGCCTCCTGCGGGCGGTCGGGCAGGCCGAGGCCTACCTGGCAACCCGGCGCCGCGGCCGCCTCGTGCTGGGCCCCGCTCGAATGGCGGCGCCGCCGCTGGAACAGCGCCGGCGCTGCGCCGAGGCCGTCCTCCCGGCCATCCGCGGTGCGCTGGGCATCACCGGGCGGGTCGTATTGCATCTCGACGACGGCGAAGAGACTCTCGCCACGCTTGCGGCGGATCGGCTGCCATCGCTGACCGGTCGCGGAGTCGGCACGCCGGAGCACATCCTCCGCGCCGGCCGGCAGCCGCTCTGGCTCGAGCTCGATCTCGCCGGAAACGCGGAGAGCCTGGTCGAGGCCACGCGAGGCCAGATTGCCGCCCAGCACGCTGAGTATCTGGCGTACCACGGCCGCCACGCCGCCCCGGGTGAAGCGCCGATCCCCGACTGGGCCAAGGTCCTCCTGGTCCCCGGCCTCGGGATGGTCACCGCTTCCAGGGACAAGCGGGGTGCCGTGACGGCCAACCAGTGCTACCGGGCCACCCTGCATGCGATCGAAAACGCCGAGGCCATCGAGGCCTTCCGGTTTATTGCGGAGCGGGATGTCTTCGAATTCGAGCACTGGTTGCTGGAGCGGCGAAAGATCGAAGAGGAGAGTGAGCGGGAACGGAAGACACTGCTGGTGCCGCGGCAGGTCGCCGTGATCATCGGTGGAGGGAGCGGGATCGGCCTGGCGGCCGCCCGCCGCTTTGCGGATGAGGGGGCCCATGTGGTGGTGGCCGATCTCGATCCCGCCGCCGCCGGCGCGGCGGCCGGGGAGATTGCCGCTCGGCTTCCGGGCCGCTCCATCGGTGTCGGCGTCGACGTGCGGGACGACCGGAGCCTGGCCGAGCTGTTTCAGAGAACGGTGCTCGAATTCGGTGGCCTCGACTGCCTGTTCTACACTGCCGGGCTGCCGCCCCGGTTCGCGCCCATCACCGAGCTGAAGCGTGAGGACCTGCAGCGGCAGCTCGAGGTGCATTACATCGGTGCGCTGATGGCCGTGGCCGGGGCGGCGGGGGTGATGCGCCGGCAGGGACGGGGAGGAGCGATCGTCGCTTCAGTCTCCAAGGCGGCGCTGGTGCCGGGACCCGACGCGGCGGCGTACGGCGGCAGCAAGGCGGCGATGCTCCAGGCCCTTCGGGTCGCGGCGGTGGAACTGGGGAGAGACGGCATCCGGGTCAACATGATCAATGCCGACCAGGTGGAGACCCCGCTCTTCATGCAATTCGTCCGGCAGCGCGCGGCGGCCCGCGGCATTTCCATCGAGGAGCAGCTGGAACTCTATCGCAAGCGGACGTTGCTCGGAGCCTCGCTCATCCCGGCCACGGCGGTGGCCGACCTCGCGGTGCTGCTGGCCAGCGAGCGGTTCCGCTACACGACGGGCGACATCCTTACCGTGGATGGAGGGCTGCCGGAGGCGTTTCCGCGGTAAGGAAGCAGTCTGTCGTCTGGAATTCGCGGGGCTGAGAGCCCCGCCTGGTCCATTCGCCGCTGCGCGGCCGACTCGCCCGAGTACCTTCGGCTCGCCGCGTCTGCCTCTCTGCCCGCAAACTTCTGTCATTGCGAGGCCACGGAGTGGCCGAAGCAATCTCGGCTGACCGGCGGCCAAGCGATCGTTCATACCACGCTACTTGGTCCCGCCGCTCTCGGCGACGCGCCGGCGCAACTCCGTAATCCAGTTGGGCGAGACGACCAGCAGGAAGTCATCGCCGGTTGGCAGGATTGCGAGGACACGCTTGCCATCACGGGCTACCTGGTAGGTGCCCGAGAAGTAGCTGGCGGCGCCCAGATTGGCGAGAACGGTATCCCGACCCAGCAGTGCGAAGGTCGGCGAGAATGAGATTTTCGCTTCGAGCAGTGAGGAGCCGGACTTGTAGTAGAGGCGGCTGCCGTCCCTGGACCAGGTCGGCTCACCTCCACCGGCGACCGACACCTGGATCTTCGAGGAGGGATCGGGATAAGAACGGACGTACACCTCCTCCCGTCCCGATTCATCCGAGACGAGGGCCACCCACCTGCCATCGGGCGAGAATTGCGGTGCGTGCTGGTTGGCCTTCGTGGCAAGGTAGCTTCGAACGGCTCCCGCCGAGTCGAGTGACACGCGGAACAGGCCCCAGCCGTCGCCGAAGATGTTGTTCAGCAGGAGCGACTTGCCGTCGGGCGCCATCGTCGCCGAGGTGGTCGACACCACCTGCTGGAAGAGCTTGTCGGCTCGGGTGCCCCCCGACGCCAGTTGGGACCACACCGCGTAGCCCTCGTCGCCGCTAGCCGCGAAGACGACCCGTGAGCCGTCGGCGCTCCACTCCACGGAAGTCACCGTTCCGACTGTGGTCAGGCGCGACAACGTCGCCTGTGCCAGGTCGTAGATCCAGACGTCACCCTTCCCGTCCTCAGAGACGACGACAGCGATGCGACGCTCATCAGGAGAGAGTCGCACGAACCTGAACTCGCGGGTCTGTGGCGATATCGCCTGCGTGCGCCCGTCGCGCGAGGCCCATGCCAAGCGACCGCTGGTCCCGCTGAGCGACGAGACCAGCCCTCCGCCATTGGAGACGAAGATCCCGGAATTGCCGTTGAAGGCGGCCACGACCGGGACCGGGTCGTGGACGGGAATCGGCGTGCCCCGGACTCGCCTGCCGCGCACATCCAGCGCGATGGCCATCACGCCGCCATCGGCCTGCACGTAAACCAGCATCCCGTCGAGCAGGGCCAGTGGGCGGATGCCGGCGATGCCGAGCGGCACCACCTTGCCATTGTCAGTGGAGGTGAGGGCCAGCCGGGCGCCGGGGAGGCTCCCCGACCAGATCGTAAAGGCGATCGTCTTGCCGTCGGGGAGAGCGATGGGCCAGAGGTGGTCGACCTCACCCTTGGCGGTGTCGGGCTTCGTGAGGAGGGCCGCCTGGCCGCCGGCGGCGCTCACGTGCGAGAGGCCGTGAAAACCGCCTTGGGCACCGAGCACGATCTCGTTGCCCGCGGTCCAGGTGGCTCCATTGGCGCTGCCAGCGTCGGTGATCGGCACCGGCGCGCTGCCGTCCAGCCGCACCTTTCGTTCCTTGCCACCCCCCTCGAAGGCGAGCCAGCTGCCATCCGGAGAAAAATAGGGCTGATAGGCGTCGTTCGTGCCTGGAATCGGATGGGCCACGAGCTGATCGGTTCGGAGCAGGTACAGCATCGTGCTGGCCGAGCTCTGGCCGACGCTGTACACCACCTTGCTGCCGTCGGGCGAGATCGCCGCCGGCCACGGGAAGTTGTCGCGGGGCCGGGTGCTGTCCGTTGAGGACAGGACGAAGCGGATGGGAGGCAGGGCAGGGGTTTGAGGCCGCCCCGCAAGCCGGATTGCCGCCGCCAGGGCCGCGACGGCGACGAGCGTGGGCACCAGCACCATCGGGTCCTTGAGCCGTGTCCGCCAGCCGATGGTGGCGGGCCGAAGCCCCATCGCTGTCCTTCCTCCGGGCGCGAGCAGCTCCCCTCGTCCCTGCAGCGCCTCGGCGAACTCGTGGGCCGACGCAAAGCGATCGGCCGGCAGTTTCTCCACCGACTTGGCGACGGCGGCCGCCACCTGCGGCGGCACCGACTTGCGCACGTTGGTGACCGGAGCCGCGTCCTCGGTGACGATCTTCATGATGATCTGCTGCGCTGAGGCGCCCACGTGCGGTGGACTCCCGGTCAGCATCTCGTACAGCACGCTGCCCAGCGAGTAGATGTCCGACCGGTTGGTCAGCTCCTTCTCCGCCGTGGCCTGCTCGGGGCTCATGTAGTGGGGCGTGCCGAGGGAGAGGCCGGTCTCGGTCATCCGCCCGCCGGCCGCGGCACTCACCGCCAGGGCGATGCCGAAGTCCGCCACGACGGGCGCGGCCATCCTGCATCAGGATGTTCTCCGGCTTGATGTCGCGGTGGATCACCCCATGGCGGTGGGCGTAGTCGAGCGCATCGGCCACGTCGCAGGTGATCCGGACCGATTCCTCGATGCCGAGCTGCGTTTCCCGGTTGAGTTTGTCGCGCAGCGTCTCCCCTTCGATGAACGGCATGACGTAGAACAGGAAGCTGTCGGCGGTGCCCGAGTCGAACAGCGGCAGAATGTGCGGGTGCTGGAGGTTGGCCGTGGTCCGGATCTCCTGCACGAACCGCTCGGCGCCAAGGACGGCGGCCAGCTCGGGCTTGCAGGACTTTGAGCGCGACCCGCCGGTCGTGCTTGAGGTCGTGGGCCAGGTACACGGTGGCCATGCCTCCCTGGCCCAGCTCCCGCTCGATGCGGTAGCGGTCGGCAAGCGCGGCGGCGAGGCGTTCGATTCCGATGCTCATGGCCCGCACCTCTCGGGGTGGCTCACTGCCGATTCACCTGGGCCACCCAGATGTCGCTCTGCCGGTCGCCCAGCGTGAAGAACATCTTCCCGGCAGCGACCCGGAACCCGAACCGGTGCCAGGGCCGGGTCGGGTTGTCGAACCGCACGGCGACTCTGGGTGGCTGGCCGTCGACCGGGACGGCGATCACCGCGTGCCACCCGGCCGGAGTCCATCTCGATGTGAAAGACGGTCCTGCCGTCTGCCGACCACTGCGGGAAGCCCCACCAGGCGGTGGAGAAGGGAGATGGCAGGCGGCGCGCCGGCCCGCCCGCGACGGGGGCGATGACCAGGCCACCGGCGCCACAGCCGCAGGCCAGGAAACGCCCGTCGGGCGACCACGCCGAGAGCCCCGGGGTCAGGGTATCCCGGCCGATCACCAGGTGCACCGGGCGCGGCGCGGACCAATGACCATCGGCCCCTTTGGTCACAAGGTGAAGTGCTGGCCTGGTGCCCCAGTTGGTCAGGAGCAGGAGGCTCCGGCCATCAGGAGACCACTCGGGCGTCCGCTCATCTTCGGACCCGTCGGTGACCGCCACCTGGGTGCCCCCCTCCGAGGGGATCACGAAGATCTGGCGGCGCTCCCCGTTGAAGTGGTGAAAGGCGATCTCGTGGCCATCGGGCGACCAGGCGGCCCAGAAGGACGCCAGCGTGTCGAAGGTCAGCTGCTGCGGCAGGGCGTCGGCTGAGTCCAGCCGTTGCCGATAGAGCTGGTAGGCGCCCCCCCGATTTGAACTGAACGCGAGCCACCGGCCGTCCGCGGACACTCCTATGTTCTCCATGATCTGATTGCCGACCGTGACCGGGCGGGCCGTAGAAATCGAAACCGCGCCCCCCGTGGGGATGGGTACGGACCAGGTATTGGAGGTTTCGGTAAACACCGCGTAGGCCAGGCGGGTACCATCCCGTGACAGCGCGATGTCGAAGGGGTCGAGTCCGGTGGTGATCCTGCGCGGCTTTCCCGCCGCGGCCCCCGACCTGCTGAGCCAGACCTGGTACAGGTCGCGGCCACCGTCCCGATTGGAGACGAAGAGCAGCGTCCGGCCGGAGGCCCAGGCTGGGCTCATGTTCATCGCCCCTTCTTCGGTGACCCGGACGGGCTGCCCCCCTTCGGCCCGGACCACGTGGATGCTGCTGGGCGCGACATTGCCCAGGTCACCGGTGCTGACGTACTGCACGTTGCCAGAGACGAAGGCAATCCAGCGACCGTCCGGCGACCAGGCCGGCGAGTGCAGCTCACGGACGGCCGTGATGATCCGCAGGGCTCCTCCATCGATCGGCTGGGCATAGAGCGTGTCGTTGACCGCGTAGGCGAGCGTGCGACCGTCGGGAGAGAGCGCCACGCCGTGGATCGGGCGGGCTGACGGCACCAGGAGGCGGGGCACGCCGCCGAGCGCGGAGACGACCTCCACTCCCCGGGGAGAGATGAATGCCAGGCGCTGGCCATCGGGCAGCCACACTGGCCAGCGTCCCTCGCCCGCGCCGTTCTTGACCACTGGGATGGGGACTCCGCCCTCCACCTGGCGCACTTCCAGCTCACCGCGGGGCCCCGAGTAGGCCATGAACTTGCCGTCTGGCGAGAGCGCCGGGTCGATCTCGAGGCCAGGGTCCAGCGTGACCTGAATCCGCCGGCCGATCTCCAGCGGTCTCGGAGTCCGGGAGTTCAGGAGGACCAGGCCAATGACCAGACAGGCCACTGCGCCGATAGCCGCCACCGCCATCGCGTAGCGCCGCCTGGGTGCGGCGGCCCTGATGGCACCGCTCCTGCTGGCCGCGAGACTGCCCTGGCCCAGGGCATCGGCGAACCGTTCGACGTCGGCGAATCGGTCGGCGGGGGCCTTAGCCAGCGCCCGTTGCAGGGCCGTCCCGACTTCCTCGGGAACCGTGGGGCGCAACTGCCGGACCTGGGGTGGATCGGCGGCGAGGTGCTGGTGGGTCACACTCTGGGCGGTGGGCCCCGTGAATGGCGGCTGACCGGCCAGCATCTCATAGAGGACACAGCCGAGGGCGTACTGGTCGGAGCGGCTATCGAGGGTCTTCTCTCCCGCGGCCTGCTCCGGACTCATATAGAGCGGCGTGCCGAGCGCCACACCCGTCTCCGTCAGCCGGTCGCCGCCGGCCACGTCGATGGCCCGCGCGATGCCGAAGTCAGCCACGACGGCGTGGCCCGCCTCGAGCAGGATGTTGGCCGGCTTGATGTCGCGGTGCAGGACCCCTCGGCCGTGGGCATAGTGCAGGGCGTCGGCCACCTCGCGGGCGATTCGCAGGGCATCGTCGAGCGGGAGCTGCTTCTCGCGGTTGAGGCGGTCCTGCAGCGTGTCGCCTTCCACGAAGGGCATGACGTAGAAGAGGAAGCCGTCCGCCTGCCCGCTATCGTACAGCGGCAGGATATGGGGATGCCGGAGATTCGCGGTAGTTTCGATTTCGCGGAGGAAGCGCTCGGGGCCGAGCGCCGACGCCAGCTCCGGCCGCAGCACCTTCAAGGCGACCTGGCGGTGATGCTTGAGGTCCTCGGCGAGATACACCGTGTGATCTCCCGCTCGCCCATCGCCTGCTCGGGGCTCATGTAGTGCGGCGTGCCGAGGCGACATGCCGGTCTCGGTCATCCGGGTGCCGCCGGCCGTGCTGACGGCGAGCGCGATGCCGAAGTCGGCCACCAGCGCGCGGCCATCGTGCAGCAGGATGTTCTCGGGCTTGATGTCGCGGTGGATGACCCCGTGGCGGTGGGCGTAGTCGAGCGCCGCGGCGACCTCGCTGGCGAGGCGCACGGCGTCGGCGATCGGCAGCTGCTTCTCGCGGGTCGAGCCGGTCCCGCAGCGATCTCGCCTTCGACGAAGGGCATCACGTAGTAGGCGGTGCCCGTCGACCTCGCCGCGAGTCGATCAGCGCCGCAGGATGTGCGGGTGCTGCAGGTTGGCGATGGTCTTGATCTCGCGCAGGAACCGCTCGGCGCCGATGACCGCGGCCAGCTCCGGCCGCAGCACCTTGATGGCGACCTTGCGATCGTGCGTGAGATCGTGGGCGAGGTAGACGGTGGCCATGCCGCCCTGGCCCAGCTCCCGCTCGATGCGGTAGCGGTCGGCGAGGGCGGCGGTAAGGCGGCCGAGCGCGTCGGTCATCTGACTCCGTTATGCCGGGGAGCTGCGGCCTTCGACCAGCGAGAGGTTCAAAGATGGGCGCCGGGCGCCCTGATGGCCAGTTACTTCTTCCCCAGCGCCACCTTCAATTCGTCGTTCCAGTTCAGCACCAGCTCCAGGAAGACTCCAGTGCGCTGGGTCGAGGCGCCCCAGGGCTGCAGCATGATGAAGCTGCGGTCATCAGGCGACACGGCATAGCAGGTGTGAAAGGGACTGCAGCTCAGGCCCTTGACTGAGAAGAGATCCTGGTGGGCCCCGGCGTGGAATTCCTGGCCGCCCTGGAACGCGACCGCGCGCATCTGGCCGGCGGCGGTAATGTAGAACAGCTCCTTGCCGCTGTGGCTCCAGGCCGGGGCCGCCCCGCCCTCGGTGGACACCTGCCACCGGGCATCGCTGGCATTGGGGAAGGGGCGGACGTAGACCTCTTCGCGGCCCGATTCGATCGAGACGTAGGCCACCCACCGGCCATCGGGAGACAGCATCGGCGCGTACTCGTCGAACTTGCTGGCAGAGACCGTGATCTCCGCGGTATCGGTCCCGGTGCCGCGGGCAAAGATGTCGCGGACATCGTCCGAGACCCCCGTCCGATAGACCAGCCAGCGGCCGTCGGTCGACCACTGGGCCTCGTCCACCTGCATGGAGTCTCCCGCCATCACCCGCTCCGGCTTGCTGCTGCCGTCGGCCCGAAGGGTGTACAGGTATGAGGGCCCCGACCGGTCGGAGGTGAATGACACCGTCCGTCCGTCGGGCCGCCAGGCCGGCCGGTAGTTGAGCGTGCCATCAAAGGTGATCCGGGTCAGCGGGCCGGTGCTGAGCTGCTTGATCCAGACATCGGTGCGTCCCCCGCCCACGATGCTCACCGCCAGCCGCGAGCCATCGGGAGAGAGCGCCATGGAGTTGATGCTGCCCCGCCACGCCGAGTCCACGGTGGTCATCCGGCCATCGCGGGTGACCCGGACCACGGTGAATTGATCCCGCCCGCCGCCATTGGGAAGGTAGACCAGGGAGCCTGAGGCAGAGACGCTCATCTCGGGTACGATCCCATTGTCCGCCTGGACCCCGGTCAGGACCGGCACCGGTGTCCCGCGCAGTTCCAGGGCCTTGGCATCGAACGGCGCGGCCAGCACCGAGCCATCGGGCCGGGCCATGACGAGGATGCCCGCCTGCGGCAGGTACCAGCTGCGCGCCACGTTGTCCATCAGCGGCTTCCACTTGCCGGTGTGCAGGTCGACGACCTCCAGTGACATGTGGGCGCAATTGTTGGTACAGGTGGTCACCAGGACTACATCGTTGCGCCCAATGGCGGTGGGAAAGACGACTCCGAACCCGGTGCCGTTTGGTGCGATCGTCGGCACCGGGGTCTTGCCAGGGTTCGCGAGCGCAGTTCGAAGGCCGAAGGTGAGGTCGGTGTACAGCAGCGTCCCGTCAGGCAGCCAGGCGCCGCTGGCAAGAGTGCGACTGGCGGACTGCGCCACGGCGGAGGGTGACCCGCCGGCCGCGTCGACCTTGTAGAGGACGCCCTCGGCGAAATAGCCAAGCCATTTCCCGTCGTCGGTGAAGAAGGGCGCATCGGCGCCGGCACTGCCCGGAACGCTCCGTGGCACGGTCGAGGCCCGGTCCCGGATCCACAGTTCGCTGGGCCTGGTTCCGTCGGAGGCCACGTAAGCCAGCCGCGATCCGTCAGGCGAAATCGCAAAGGAGTGCCCCGAGTAGGTGAGCCCGGCCTGCCGAAGTCCCGGGACCTCTATTTCGTAGCGTGCCACCGGCGCCACGGAGCGGGGGCGGAGCCAGCCCCAGGCCGCGAGGGCGGCGACCACCGCGAGGGCCGTGAGGAGGGGCAGGGGGGCAGAGGGGCGGTGGGGCAGTGATCTGTGAGCTGACGTTCTCGCTGCCCCGCTGCCCCTCTGCCCCTCCAGCGCCGCGGCGAAGTCCGCGGCACTGCCCCACCGGTCCGCCGGCAGCTTCTCCAGCGCCGTCAGCACTGCGTCCTCGACGGCGGGAGGGATCCGGTCCCGCCGGGCCGTGAGTGATGCCGGCTTCTCGGTCATCACCTTGGCCACGATCGACTGCGCCGTGGGGCCGGTGAAGGGCGGCTCCCCCAGCAGCATCTCGTAGGTCATCGCCCCGAGGGCGTACACGTCCGAGCGGGCGGTGATCTCGCGCTCTCCCATGGCCTGCTCGGGACTCATGTAGGTCGGGGTGCCCAGCGACATCCCGGTCTCGGTCATCCGGGTGCCGCCGGCCTTGCTGGCGGCCAGGGCGATACCGAAGTCGGCCACCAGCGCCCGGCCGTCGTGCAGCAGGATGTTCTCGGGCTTGATGTCGCGGTGGATGACGTTGTGGCGGTGGGCGTAGTCGAGGGCGGAGGCGACCTCGGTGGCGATCCGCACCGCGTCGGCGATGGGGAGCTGCTTCTCGCGGGTCAGCCGGTCGCGGAGACTCTCGCCCTCCACGTAGGGCATGACGTAGTAGAGGAACGTCGGCCCCTCTGCCCCCCGCCCCCCTGCCCCGCGGCCCCGCTGTCGAACAGCGGCAGGATGTGCGGATGCTGCAGATTCGCGGTGGTCTTGATCTCGGAGAGGAACCGCTCGGCGCCGATCACGGCGGCCAGCTCCGGCCGCAGCACCTTGACCGCCACCTTGCGGTCGTGCTTGAGGTCGTCGGCCAGGTAGACCGTGGCCATCCCGCCCTGGCCCAGCTCCCGCTCGATGCGGTAGCGGTCGGCCAGCGCGGCGGTGAGCAGGTCGAGTGTTGAGCTCATGAACGGGTTACTTCGCCTGTGCCTTGAGCAATCCCAGGCAGGTTCTGCAGGTAGACGATTTCGGCCGACTGGCCCGGGCGCCCCTGGCGCACCATCACGAAGCTCCGGCCGTCGGGAAAGACATCGTAGTTGGCGTGCGGAATGGCGAACTCGTAACTGGCCGCGTTGAACAGTCGGTTGCGGCTCGTCACCCGGAACTCCCCGCTGGTCTCGAACAGCGGCGGTCACCAGCCAGGGCTCCGCGGCGCCTCCCGAACGGTAGAACAGCTCGCGCCCAGTTCCGCGCCCACACCGGCTCGCTGCCGCCATCCTGCGACACCTGGACCTTCGAGGTGAATCCGGGGAAGGTCCGCACGTAGACCTCGTTGCGGCCCGATTCGTCCGAGACGTAGGCCAGCCACCGGCCGTCGGGCGAGAGCGCGGGGTAGCCCTCGTTGTACTGGCTGGCGGCCAGAGTGTCGACCTTCCCGGTTCCGTCCAGCGACAGGGCAATGAGGTTCGACTGCTGGCCAAGGAAGGTCACCGCCACGGCGGTCCGCCCGTCGGGGGTGACGGTGTGGGCGCTGATCTGCGTGCCGTTCACCAGGAGGGACTCCGCCGCCTGCCGGCCGTTGAAGCGGCGCCGGAAGACGCCAATGGACGATCCGCGGAAGGCGGCGAACAGGAGGCCGCTGCCGTCGGGCAGCCAGGTCGGATCGTGGGCCGTGGAATCGAACCCGAAGCGGGTGAGGGTCGAATCCGACAGGTCGAGGAGCCACACATCGCGTACCTGGTCCGTGAAGTCGAGCGCCACTCGGCGACCATCGGGCGAGACCCTGGGGCTGTGATAGGTCCGGTCGGTCCCCAGCAGCGTCGTGGGCTGGCCGGCGCGGTCGATTCGGACCAGGACCCGGGTCCGCGTCGGCACGTAGGTCAGCGCATGGCCCCCTGCGGCTATCGGCGGCCGAAAACCGAGGATTGCCAGCACCGAACCGCCGATCGGCTTGCCGGCCCCGGTCAGCTTCTTGGCGCGGAGGTCGAAGGGCGCCGCAAACATCGCTCCGCCTGGCAGGGACCACGCCAGGAATCCATCACCGGCACCGGACCAGGAGACTACCTGATTGACCAATGTGTCCTCGCGGCCCGAGGCGGGGTCCATCGCGACGACGGGTCCGTCCGGCGGGCTCTCGGACAAGCGCGCCAGCACCCACCCATCCGCCAGGATCTGGTCGATGGTCGCGATGTGTGCTGTACCGGCCGAATCCGGCTTCGAGAACAGACGCATGGAGCCGTCGCTGTTCAGTACCGCCAGGGAGCCATTCTCCAGGGCCACGGCGAATCGGTCGGGGCCGAGGTATTCGACCTGGGTGATGGAGAGGCCGGCCGGCGCCGGGATCGCCACCGCCGCACCGCCCGCCCGCGGGATCTTGCGCGGCTGTGTCCCGGCCATGAAGGCGATCCATTCCCCGTCCGGTGAAAAGCTGATGGTCGATGCCCCGTCTGAGCCATTCACCTTCTGGGCCGTGAGATCGTCGAGGCGCCGGGTGAAGATGGCAAGCCGGTCGCCCTCTCCTGGCGCGACGTAGGCGATTGTCGAGCCGTCGGGTGAGAGCCGCAGCGCAACCGGCGGTATCTCGGTCGGCAGGGTCATCGCGAAGCGGGCGGGCGGGATGTTCGTCGCGTGCGGGCGGAGCCAGCCCCAGGCCGCGAGGGCGACGACCACCGCGAGGGCCGTGAGGAGGGGCAGGGGGGCAGAGGGGCGGTGGGGCAGTGATTTGTAAGCTGACGTTCTGGTTGCCCCGCTGCCCCTCTGCCCCTCCAGCGCCGCTGCGAAGTCCGCGGCACTGCTCCACCGGTCCGCCGGCAGCTTCTCCAGCGCCGTCAGCACTGCGTCCTCGACGGCGGGAGGGATCCGGTCCCGCCGGGCCGTGAGTAATGCCGGCTTCTCGGTCATCACCTTGGCCACGATCGACTGCGCGCGTGGGCCCCGTGAAGGGCGGCTCCCCCAGCAGCATCTCGTAGGTCATCGCCCCGAGGGCGTACACATCCGAGCGGGCGGTGATCTCCCGCTCGCCCATGGCCTGCTCGGGGCTCATGTAGGTCGGGGTGCCCAGCGACATCCCGGTCTCGGTCATCCGGGTGCCACCGGCCTTGCTGGCGGCCAGGGCGATACCGAAGTCGGCCACCAGGGCCCGGCCGTCGTGCAGCAGGATGTTCTCGGGCTTGATGTCGCGGTGGATGACGTTGTGGCGGTGGGCGTAGTCGAGGGCGGAGGCGACCTCGGTGGCGATCCGCACCGCGTCGGCGATGGGGAGCTGCTTCTCGCGGGTCAGCCGGTCGCGGAGACTCTCTCCCTCCACGTAGGGCATGACGTAATAGAGGAACGTCTGCCCCTCTGCCCCCCCGCCCCTCTGCCCCGCGGCCCCGCTGTCGAACAGCGGCAGGATGTGCGGATGCTGCAGATTGGCGGTGGTCTTGATCTCGGAGAGGAAGCGCTCGGCCCCGATCACGGCGGCCAGCTCGGGCCTGAGCACTTTGACCGCCACCTTGCGGTCGTGCTTGAGGTCGTCGGCCAGGTAGACCGTCGCCATCCCTCCCTGGCCCAGCTCCCGCTCGAGACGGTAGCGGTCGGCCAGCGCCTCCGCGAGACGATCGGGAACGCCGGTCATGGCCTACCGCTTTCCTGCATGCATCTTCGTCTTGAGTTCCTCGTCCCAGTTGTCCACCACCACCAGCTGGCCGGCGCCCGGCGCCTGGTTGACCGCGGCGAGCCGCACCATCACGAACCGCTTGTCGTCGGGGGTGAGGTCATAATAGGGGACGATGGCGGACCCCAGGAATCCCCCCCCGAGCGAAAAGAGGCGCCGCGCCTCGCCAGGTGCGAACGTGGCTCCAGGGGAGACCGGTACTACCATCAGATCGCCGCCGGCGCTCTGGTAATACAGCTCCCGGCCGCTGTGCGCCCAGCGGGCGGCAGAGCCGCCGCTGGTGGAAATCTGCCAGCGCCCGGCATTCGTACTGGGGAATGGCCGCACGAATATCTCGTTGGCGCCAGACTCGTTCGAGGTGTAGGCCAGCCACTTGCCATCGGGCGAGAGTGCCGCGCCCTGCTCGATGAATGGTCCCATGAGGAGCGGAGCAGGCACGGTATCGCGCCCGGGCCGCACGGCATAGATGTCCCGATTGCCATCGGCCTGGTTGACCCGAAAAACCAGCCATTGGCCGTCGTTCGAGAGCGAGGCCTCGCCAATCGCCCGTCCGGTCTCGCGCCAGACCAGCTCGGCGGCAGTGCTGCCGTCGGCTCGCTTCTTCCAGATGGATGGGAGCCCGCTGTCTGGTGTCATGATGTAGAGCACGGACTTTCCATCGGGCGTCCATCGCGGGCGAATCGAGCCAAGGCCGTCGAAGGTCAGGCGGGAGAGGGGGCCGGCGGGAAGTTGCTTGATCCAGATGTCCGGCGTTGCCGCTCCGACCAGGTCGAGCGCAATGCGGGTGCCATCGGGCGAGAGACTGAGCGAGCGATTGGCCGAGGGGTTGAAGCTGACAGGGGGATTGAGTGGCGTGACAACGCCCTCACGGCTGACGTACACCAGTTCGGCGACTCCGCCGGCATTCGAGGCCAGGCCGGGAACGTAGGCCAGCGTTCCCGTGGCTGAGAGCGCGATATCGGCCGATCCGAAGGGCTTGGTCATGACCCCCTCGAACAGAGGCGCGGCAGGCCCCGTCACCTTGAGGCGGCCCTGGTCGAACGGGGCGGCGAGCACCGCCCCGTCGGCGCGCAGGTAGACGAGATATCCAGGCGCCATGTAGGTCGCCAGCAGCCCCTTGGTGAGAGCGTGACGCTCATGCGTCTTGAAATCGAAGGCCACGATCTCGAAGTCCGTCGGGTCCAGGTTGCGACGCGACCGATACAGGAGGCCCTTGCCGTTGGGCAATGCACTGGGCCAGGCATGCCCGATCTCGCCGGCGGCCGAATCGTATGGAATGAACAGCGCGGGGGTACCGCCGTCGGCCTGCACTCGGCTGAGGCCGAGGGGCGAGTCGAAGTAGATCCACCCGTCGGGCCCCCAGGCCCCGCCGCCGCCCGAAGCGCCGCCGAGCGTCGACAAGGTGATCGGCGGGCCGCCGGACACCGATACCACTTTCAGTTGAATGCCGTTGACGGTATACCCGATCCGCTCGCCGTCCGGTGAGAAGAATGGATTGGTCGCTCCAACCGTTCCCGTCAGGGGCGTCGCGTCCAGCCGGTCGCGTTCCCTGACCCAGAGCTCGTCCCCCCTTCTCCGGGCCCGATGTACACGATCCGCTTTCCATCGGGCGAGATCGCAAGGTTGACCCCGAGAATCCCCTGGCGCATCGCCTGAGTGGAGGGGAGCCCCATGCTGTAGCGGATGACCGGCGCGGGTGGCTCCAGTCGGAACCACCCCCACGCGGCGAGGGTGGCGAAGAGTACGGCCGCCGCGCCGAGGCCGCCGATCAACGCCCGGGACCGGGTGGAAACCGTGACCACCGTGCCCGAGATGGTGCGTGCCGCCGTCGCCCTGGCGGCATAGGTTGAGTCGCCGAGGGCCGCGGCAAACTCCGCCGCGGTGGCGAAGCGGTCGGCGGGAAGCTTTTCCAGCGCGGTGAGCACCGCCGCTTCCACCTGCGGCGGAATCGTGTGCCGCTGACTGGTCAGCGAACGGGGGTGCTCGGTGACCACACGCGCCACGATGGCCTGCGCGGTGGAGCCGGTGAAGGGCGGGTCTCCCGTGAGCATCTCGTACAGGACGCAGCCCAGCGCGTACACGTCGGAGCGGGCGGTGATCTCCCGCTCCCCCATCGCCTGCTCGGGAGACATGTAGTGCGGCGTGCCCAGCGACATTCCGGTTTCGGTCATCCGGGTACCGCCCGCCTTGCTTGCCGCCAGCGCGATGCCGAAGTCGGCCACCAGGGCGCGGTTGTCGTGGAGCAGGATGTTCTCGGGCTTGATGTCGCGGTGGATCACCCCGTGGCGGTGCGCGTAGTCGAGGGCGGAAGCCACCTCGTTCGCGATCCGCACGGCGTCGGCCACCGGGAACTGCTTCTCGCGGTTGAGCCGGTCACGAACCGTCTCCCCTTCGACATAGGGCATGACATAGAAGAGGAAACCGTCGGCCTCCCCGCTGTCGAAAAGGGGGAGAATATGGGGATGCTGGAGGTTAGCGGTGGTCTTGATCTCGGAGAGGAAACGCTCGGCGCCGATGACGGCGGCGAGCTCCGGGCGGAGGACCTTGACGGCGACCTTGCGGTCGTGCCGCAGATCCTGGGCCAGGTATACCGTGGCCATCCCTCCCGCGCCGAGCTCCCGCTCAATTCGGTAGCGGTCGGCGAGGGCGCCGGCAAGGGCTTCGAACGATGTGGTCAAGTGGCCCCGGGGTGGGAGAGGTGCCATAGTATAGGAACCTCGGCCCGTGCTGGCTAGAGCGGAAACGGCCCGATCAACAGGGGTTGGGAGGTAGGATGACGCGGCTCCTCGTTCTTTTCGTCACCGCGTTCGTGGACATGGTGGGGCTTACCATGATCATCCCGCTCTTGCCCTACTACGCTACTGATTTCGGGGCCGACGCCACGATGGTCGGATTCCTGATCTCCGCCTTCTCCATTGCCCAGCTGGCCGTGGCCCCGACCTGGGGGCGGTTCTCCGACCGCTACGGACGCCGCCCCGCCATTCTCGCAGGGTTGCTCCTGACCGGTGCCTCCTACGCCCTCTTCGCCTTTGCCGGATCGATCACGGCGCTTCTCGTCTCGCGGCTGATCCAGGGCGCGGGGGGTGGCACGATTGGCGTGGTGCAGGCCTACGTCGCCGACGCCTCGCCACCCAAGGAGCGGACCAAGAGCCTGGGCTGGCTCTCCGTGGTGACCAGCCTCGGTGCCGTGGCCGGGCCCGCCTTCGGTTCGGCGATGATCAGCCTCGGTGGCAGGCGCGCCCCCGGCATCGCCTCCGCGCTGCTCAGCCTGCTGGTGGCCGCCTTCGCCTGGCGTTTCCTTCGGGAGTCACGCGAGCTCCGGCACTCGACCAGCCACATGGCACCGTCCGAGACGACGGGCCGTGAGGCGATTCTCCGGGTGCTGACCCACTGGAGAGAGCCGGCCTCCCGCCTGATCTGGATCTACACCATCGGCATCGGCGCCTTCTACGGAACGATCCAGACCGCACCGCTCCTGCTGTCAGGGCGCTTCGGCGTTACCGAATCGAACATCGGCTACTTCGTCATGTACCTCGGCGGCATGGGCGTCGTGGTCCGCTCGCTCATCCTGGGCAGGATGGTCGATCGCCTGGGCGAGGTCCGGCTGTCGAGGCTGGGAGTGGTGCTCCTCGCCCTCGGGCTCGCCGCCGCGGGGCTGGCCAAGGGATATCCCGCGCTCGCGCTGGGATTCACCCTGATGCCAATCGGGACGGCCTTCCTCTTTCCCTGCGTGACGGGATTGCTCTCGCGGGTGGTCCCGTCCAACGAGCGGGGACTCTACATGGGAGTGCAGCACACCTTCGGCGGGGTATCGCGGGTAGCCTTTCCGATTGCGGCGGGATTCCTCATGGATCACGCCGGGATCGGAGTGCCGTTCTGGCTTTCGGGGCTGCTGGTGCTGGGAACGTTGCCGCTGGCGGGTGCCCTGCTGACCTATTCGCCGGCGGCGGCGCCGACGCCGGTGCCCGAGATCGCCTCGGACGACATCACGGGGCAGTTTCCGATCGTGTCTGCGGAGGAGAAGGGAACGACAGGCTAGCGCAGCAGGAGATTGCTTCGGCCACCCTCAAGGACTCCCTTCGGTTGCTTCGTGGCCTCGCAATGACAGAAGTGCCTCGCGGCCTTTTGTGATTGCGAGGAGACCCCGGGAGGGGCCGACGAAGCAATCTTGAACGGGAGTTCTTACCAAACCCCATCCACGGGCGATGCCATCCCCCCTGGCCCAGCTCCCGCTCGAGGCGGTAGCGGTCGGCGAGGGCGGCCGGGCGGAAACGTCGCTCACTTTCGTTCCAGATCGGCCACGTAGATGTCGCTCTCGGGTGCACCGATCGTGAAATAGAAGAGCTTCCCGTCGGTGCAGAAGCCGTACTTGGTGTGCTGGCGCGTCGGGTCGTCGAAGTCCACGATCAGCGTGCTGGCGCCGCCGGCGGCAGGGACCGACCGGATCGACCAGCCCTTCGGGGACTGTGTCATGTAGTACAGTCTCGCCCCATCCGGCGACCACGCCGCGTAATAGGCCTCGGCACGGTCGGCGATGTTGGACACGAGCAGTGTATCGGCTCCGCTGTCGACTCGCCGAAGGCGGAGCCCGTCAGCGCTGTGGTAGACGATGGTCCGGCCGTCCGGCGACCAGTGGGCGAAATCAGCCATCGGGATGGCGATGAACTCGGGCTGAGCGCCCTCCTCGAGGCGCTGGATCCGGAACCCGTGATTCGCTCCGAATACCTCGAATATCACGGTCTTGCCATCCGGCGCCCAGTCGGGATCGATCTCCTCAGCCGGGTCGGTGGTCCACCGGCGCAGGCCGGTCCCGTCGGCATCGACAGTGTAGATATCTCGAGTCCCGGCCCGCAGGGAATGGAACACGATCCGGTGGCCGTCCGGCGACCAGTCGCCGCTGAAGTCGCCGGCTGGATCCGTCGTGATCTGGCGCGCCTCACCACCGGCTGCGGGCATGACGTAGAGGTCGGGATTGCCCCCCCGGTCGGAGTCGAATACCAGCCAGCGGCCGTCGGGCGACACGTCCACATCTTCGATCGTCTCGTTCCCGGTGGTGATCCGCACCGCGCCACGGATCGAGACGGGCCCGTGGGGAGGCACCGGGATGGACCAGATAGCCGACCACGTATTGAGACGAGAGTAGGCCATGCGGGCGCCGTCCCGGCTCACGCTCACCCCCTGGGCGTCGGCGCCCGTGGTCAGACGTCGCGGTGTCCCCACCGGGGTGATCCCGTCGCGCAGCCGCTGCCGATAGACGTCGCGGCTGCCGTCGCGGTCCGAGACCCAGAACAGGTCCCGTCCATCGGGAGAGAACTGCGGCGACACATTGAGGTTGCTGTCCCCGGTCAGTCTGGTCGCTCCCGAACCGTCGAGCGGGACGCTCCAGAGCGCCGTGGCGCCCACATTTCCGAAATAACCCGTGCCGAAGATGAACGCGGGATTCCCGACCGCAAGCGCGATGCTGCGCCCATCCGGTGACCACGCCGGCGAGAATGCGCCGTACGGGGCCTTGAGCGGGATTGGCTCGCCACCCGCCAGCGCGACCACCCTGATGACGCTGTCAGTGAATCCGTTCGTCCATGCGATCCTCGCGCCATCGGGCGACCAGTCAAATCCGGTGATCGGGGATCCCCATCCGGGGGCGGGGCCAAGGGAGGCGGGGTCCACACGAGTCAGGCGCCGCGGGGGCCCGCCCAGCGCGGGCACGACGTAGATCCCGTCGTTGGATTGATACGCGATCTGTGAGCCGTCGGGCGACCAGCGGGGCCAGCGGAAGTTGTCGGTCGTGTCGCTGGTCAGGGCGACCGGGCGCCCGCCGTTCACCTGGCGGACGTAGATCTGCATGGCGTTGGCGGGGCCTGCGGCGTACGCGATGGCGGTGCCATCGGGCGACAGGGCAGGGTCAACCTCCAGGCCCGCGTCCCTTGTCACCTGGGTGGTTCGTCCAATGGTGACTCCCGGGGAGTCCGCGGACCGCCGGACCAGGAGGATGCCAGCGAGGGCCACCAGGACCCCCGCCGCGCCGATGCCGACGGCCGCGCGCGATGGCCCGCGCCGTCCCGGTATGGGGGCACCCGCCGAGGTCGTGAGCGCGGCGGCGAAGTGGGCGGCCGGGCTGAACCGGTCGGCCGGGTTCTTGGCCAGCGCCCGCGTCAGCACGTCGGCGATGGCCGGCGGCACCGCCGGCCGGAGCTGCGAGATGGGCCGCGCCTCGGCGGTCAGATGCTGGTGGACGACGTTCGCGGCGGTGGCGCCGGTGAAGGGCGGCTGGCCGGCCAGCATCTCGTACAGCACGCAGGCCAGCGAGTAGAGGTCGCTCCGCCCGTCGAGGTCCGATTCGCCGGCCGCCTGCTCGGGGCTCATGTACAGCGGTGTCCCGACCGACATGCCCGTGGCGGTCAGGCGGTCCGCACCTGCTTCGCTGACGGCGCGGGCGATGCCGAAATCCGCCACCACGGCGTGCCCGCTCTCCAGCAGGATGTTCTCCGGCTTGATGTCGCGGTGCACGATGCCGCGGGAATGCGCGAAGCTCAGCGCGTCGGCCACCTCGCGGGTGATCCGCAGCGCGTCCTCCAGCGGAAGCTGCTTCTCTCGGTTCAACCGGTCCCTCAGGGATTCGCCTTCCACGAAGGGCATGACGTAATAAAGAAACGACTGCCCCTCTGCCCCACTGCCCCTCTGCCCCACCGCCCCGCTGTCATACAGCGGCAGTATGTGCGGATGCCGGAGGCTGGCCGTGGTTTCGATCTCACGGAGGAATCGTTCCGGTCCCAGCGCCGCGCTGAGCTCAGGGCGCAGGACCTTCACCGCCACCTTGCGGTGGTGCTTCAGGTCCTCGGCGAGATACACCGTGGCCATGCCCCCCTGGCCGAGCTCCCGCTCGAGGCGGTAGCGGTCCGCGAGGGCGGTCTTGAGGAGGTCGAGGGATTCGGCCAAGGGATCCGGTGGTGGGAGACGTGGCAAAGGTAAGAGCGGCGCGGAATGCCTGCTAGCGGGCCACGATCTCCTGGCTCCAGTACTGAGGAGTCCCGGCCGTGCCGATCTCGAACAGGTAGCGTCCCCGCGCCGGCGTCCAGTGGACGTCGAAGGTGGTACCGACATCGAGCACCTTCCTGGCAGGCTGCGCCGTCGTGAGTGCAGGCGGCAGGTCAGCGCCGTCTCGGCCCACCGGCCGCCAGGTGCCAAGCGCAGTGCCCCTCCTCAGGGCAAAGGGGTACATCCGTGCGGGCCCGATGTTCACGAAGCGGAGCCGCTGCTCGATCCCCGCCGCCATCTCCAGGGGTGCACCGCTTCGGGTGCCGTTGACCAGCAGGAATGGCGGATCGGTCGGCCCGTCCCACCCCAGCACGAAGACGTGGTCGCGGCGGGGATCCCACGCGACGCCCGGTGGCAGCACCACGATCGGTCCGTAGAGGCCGCCGGTCAGCTGAGTCACGTCGTGCAGGTGGGTGTGATAGATGAACGTCCCCGCCCGGGGCATCGTCAGGTGGGCTACGAACGAGTCGCCGGGCATCACCGGCGGCGCCCGCGTCGCGCCGTGCCCGCTCATCCCCGCCACCCCGTCGGACCAGCTTTCCAGCTCCAGGCCGTGCCAGTGAATGGCGGTGGGCTGCCCCAGGTGATTCACGATGGTGACGTCGGTCGGCTGGTCGCGCGTCACCACCAGGACCGGGCCTGGCGAATGTGCCGCGCCGGTCGGTCCCTCGCCCTCAATCGCGACTGCAATCGTCCTGATGGAGTCGGCGTGACTCGACAGCTCGTCGATGACGAATCGCAGGCGTCGAGGATCCGGGCGCTCGGTATCACGCCACGAGGCGGAGGGAAGGATGCTGATGCCCAGGACCAGCCCGGCCATGTGCTCGTGGCCCGGGGCGGGCAGTGTGTCCAGCCGGGCGGCCTCCGGAATCACGTGGAAGGCGATGTGACAATGAAAGAGCCAGTTGCCGGGCCGGGAGGGAGACCAGGCCATCAGCGCGGTGTGGCGCGGCGGGATGACCTCGGTCACCTCCAGCGGGCGGTCCTCCGGCGCCAGGATCGTATCGCTCAGCGCGGAGCCGTGGCCGACCAGCCTGAAGAAGAAGCCGTGCAGGTGCATCGGATGGTTCCGCACGCTGGCATTGATCCAGCGCCAGCGCACCGAGTCGCCGGTGGTGTAGGTCAACCGTTCGCTGTTGGGCCATGCCTTGCCGTTGATGGCAAGCGCGTTGCGATCGTGCAACGAATCCGGCTGCTCGCTCCAGATGTTGATAACGAAGACCCGGTCCGGCGGCACGGTACCGGCCGAATCGACCACGAAGGCCCCCGCCAGCTGCTGGCGTTCGTTGTGCCGGTCGTCCGGGCGGAGGTTGGCCCAGTACAGGTAGGTGCCCGGGGCACCTGCCGAAAACTGGAACCTCCGGCGTGCGTGGGGCGCGATCGGGGTCGAATCGAGCACGCCAGCGGGGCGGGTGAGGAGCCCGTGCGTGGTGATCGTCGCGTCGAGGCCATTCTCCAGCGTCAGGTCAACCGTGGTGCCGGTGGGGACGCGGATCAGCGGTCCCGGCACCTCTGGTGCCTTGCCCCGTTCGGCGAAGACAGGAACGTCGATCCAGGCCCCGTCGTCCGCCTCGGGGTACCACCGCGCCATCCGGACCTCGAGGTCGAGATGGAGGACCCCGTTTTCCAGTCGGCCCGCAGGCGTGCGATTGTCGTTGGCCTCGACGCGGGGCAGGGTAGTGGCGGGGCGACCGCAGGCGAGCGGGAGGGCGACCAAGAGGGTTGCAGCGGCCCGCTCGAGGCGGTAGCGGTCGGCGAGGGCGGCGCCAGGTCGTGCCGAAGTCTCACTCATGCGCCTCTCCCGCCCCTCGCCGCTGATCGAACCAGTTCAGCACCAGGTGGATGACCAGGCCGCCCTGGGAGCCCTGCGAGCGCACCATGACGAAGTGCGACCCGTCGGGCGATACATCGTAGAAGCTCTGGAAGATGCTGGTCTCGTAGCGGCCGCCGAACAGGGCGCGAGGCTGTCCGATCGCGGGCTCGACACCCAGCGTGACCGGGACGACGTACAGCGAGTCGCCACGGCGAAAGTAGAGCTCGCGCCCGCTCCGCGCCCAGCGCGATTCGGTCCCGCCGCCGCTCGAGATCGGCCAGGTGGAGCTCTCCTCCGCCACCCGCCGCAGGAATACTTCGTCGCCGCCGCTGGCATTCGAGACGTAGGCGAAGTAGCGGCCGTCGGGAGCGATGGTGATGGTGCGTTCATTCAAGGGCGAGCCCAGCAGGAGCCGCGCGGCCGGCAGGCTGTCGAGTCGCGCCCAGTAGATGTCCCGCGCGGTCACCGGGTCGTCGTCGCGGAACAGGATCGTCCGGGCGTCCGGCGTCAGCTCCATCTCCCAGATGTTGTTCCGCCAGGCCAGGAGGGACTCCGGCGGGGCGCTGCCGTCGGAGCGGACCCGTGCGATGCCGCCGTTCGGCCCCAGCAGCCTGGAGAAGTAGATGTAGCGCCCGTCAGGTGCCCAGACGGGGTGCGAGTTCAGGGAATCGAACGTCAGTCGCGCCAGCCGCTGCGAGGCGAGATCCCAGGTCCAGATGTCGCCGCGCGCCCCGCGGGTCTCGATGCCAACCACCAGGCGGCGGCCGTCGGAGGAGAAGCGCGGAAAGCGCCAGGCGGCGGGCGCGGCCGGCAGCGCCCGGACCTGCCCACCGCGGTCCACCAGGACGAGCTCGCGGGCCGCTCCCACCGCGCCGCCGACGTACGCGATGGCGCCGCTAGGCGACACCGCCGCCATCGAGCTGAAGAACGTGGTGGCGACGCCGTCGAGGATCCGCGTCGGCCGGCCCATCGGGCGCAGGCGCCTCGGGTCGAACGGGATCGTGAAGAGGCTGCCAAGCTGATCCACATAGACCAGCGCCCGGTCGCGGACCACGAACGCCTGCCGTCCCGGGAGCGCCAGCTCCACCACCTTTCTCTCGGAAAGTGACATCACGGCGATATGCGGATCACCCCGGCCCGATCGGGCAGTCGCCAGGACCGTGCGGCCGTCAGCGGTCAATGACGGCGAGGTGAGATAGGTCTGTCCCGCCCCGGCATTGGGTGACGCCAGGAGCTCCGGTGTACCGCCGCTGGCGCTCACCTGGTAGAGTCTGCCACTCGCCGAGAACACGAGGCGGTCGTCCGGACCCCACGCACCGCCCCAGAACTCCTCCACGGCACAGATCTCGGCGGGCGGACCGCCTCCGGCCACCGGGGTCCTCCACAGCCGGCCTCTGGCCACGAATGCCAGCCGGGTTCCGTCAGCAGAAAAGAAGGGATACGAGGCCCCCTCGGTTCCGGGGACGGAGACCGGTGCCTCGCGGTCGAGGTGGCGAATGAAGAAGCGGTACCGCCCCGCCTCATCCATTCCGGTGTACGCGATCATGGAGCCGTCTGGCGAGATCGCGATCTGCCCGGTGGCCGCCTGTGGCTCGCCGACCCGATCGAAGGTCAGGGCGAACTCCGTCACAGGAGGCGGCGCGGTGCCCGGCCGGAGCCAGCCCCAGGCGGCGAGGGCCGCTGCGGCGACGAGGGCCGCGAGGAGGGGCAGAGGGGCAGAGGGGCGGAGGGGCACTACTCTGTGAGCCGAAGCTCCCACTGCCCCACTGCCCCTCTGCCCCTCCAGTGCCGCCGCGAATGCAGCGGCACTGCTCCACCGGTCCGCCGGCAGCTTTTCCAGCGCCGTCAGCACCGCATCCTCGACGTGTGGCGGCACCGTGTCGCGGATTCGGGAGGGCGGAATCGGTCGCTCCGTCATCACCTTGGCCACGATGGCCTGCGCGGTGGACCCGGTGAAAGGCGGGTCGCCCACCAGCATTTCGTAGGTCGTCGCCCCCAGGGCATACAGGTCGCTCCTGGCCGTGATCTCCCGCTCGCCCATCGCCTGCTCGGGGCTCATGTAGGTCGGTGTCCCGAGCGACATGCCGGTCTCGGTAAACCGTGTGCCGCCGGCCCGGATGGCGGCCAGCGCGATGCCGAAGTCGGCTACGAGGGCCTGGCCGTCATGCAGCAGGATGTTCTCGGGCTTGATGTCACGGTGGATCACGTTGTGGCGGTGGGCGTAATCGAGCGCCGAGGCGACCTCGGTGGCGATCCGGACCGTGTCGGCGATGGGGAGCTGCTTCTCGCGGTTGAGCCGGTCGCGGAGTGATTCGCCCTCCACATAAGGCATCACGTAGTAGAGAAACGTCTGCCCCTCGGCCCCTCCGCGACCGTCAGGGAGTCCTTTAGGGCCCCCCCGCCCCCCGCCAGTTGCTCCACTGTCAAACAGCGGCAGGATGTGCGGATGCTGCAGGTTGGCCGTGGTCTTGATCTCAGCGAGGAACCGCTCGGCGCCGATTACCGCCGCCAGCTCCGGCCGCAGCACCTTCACCGCGACCTTCCGGTCGTGCTTGAGGTCATGGGCCAGGTACACGGTGGCCATGCCCCCCTGGCCCAGCTCCCGCTCGAGGCGGTAGCGGTCGGCGAGAGCCGAGGCGAGGCGAGTCAGGAGGTCGGTCATCGGCCTACCGCCGTTGCGCCCTCAGCTGGTCGAACCAGTTCAGGACGACGTTCAGCGATGAGGACTCGGCGTGGCGGCCTTCGAGCGGACCAGGACGAATTCCTCGCCATCCGGGGCCACGTCCCAGTTCGTCGCCTCACCCCGAAGGAAGTGCCCTCCGAACAGTGCGTGCGGCGTTCCGGCACGGAACTCCGGTCCCGGCGTGACGGATACCACGTAGACGGAATCCCGGGCTTGGAAGAACAACTCCCGGCCACTGCGTGCCCAGCGCGGGCCCCTCCCGCCGCTGGTGGATATCCGGGTGCGTCCAGCCCCCCCGATGAGTCCACGGACGTAGATCTCGAATGCGCCGGTCTCGCTCGAGATGTAAGCCAGCCACCTTCCGTCCGGTGACACCGCGGGGTTCAGTTCCTCGAAGGGCGTCACCAGGAGCGGTCGGGCGGCCTGTGGACTGTCGATCGGTGCCAGCCAGATGTCGCGGTGGGTATTTCCGTTGGTCTCCCGGATCACCAGGCGCCGCCCGTCAGGAGTAAAGGATGACTCGTAGATGGGACTCGGCCGTGACCACAGGGACTCCGGCCGGCCGCTACCGTCGGGCAGGATCGTGTAGAGGACGCTGGTGCTTTCATTCGGTTCGTGCAGGAAGATGAGCCGGCGGCCATCCGGCGACCATTCGGCATCCCCACTCAGGGTGTCAAAGGTGATCCGCTGGAAGTTTCGTGCTGCGAGATTCCAGATCCAGATGTCGCCAGGCGTGAATCCCGAGGAGCCGAGGACACTGATCGTCACGGCAATGCGGCTGCCATCCGGTGAATACCGCGGCGCACTGTACCAGTTCGCCTCCTCCGACAGGAGGCGCGATCGCCCGTGGCGATCCACCAGGACGAGTTCCGATCGGGTGGCCGAGCCACCCAGATAGGCGAGCGCACCGGTGCGGGCCATACCCAGCTTGGCGACCTGCGCCGGGCCCAGCCGCAGATTGTCGGCGATCGGCTTCGGCGGGCCGGTGATGCGCAGCTGCCGCGCGTCGAAGGGGGCCGCGAACAGGGTCCCGTCCGACTCGACGTACGCCAGGTATCCGCCGCTCACGTAATGCGGGCTCATGCCCCGCTGGCCGAGTGGCCGCACGATGCCGTCCGACAGCGACACCGTCCGCAGGCTCGGCCCGGAATCGGTGACGGCCGTGAACAGTGCGGCGTGCCCGTCGGGCAACAGGTCAGGAAACCGGTAGGCGTCGCCCCGGGCTGAGTCAGGGACTGCCATATCCACCGGCTCGCCGCCCGCCGCGCTCACCCGCCGCAGTCGGTCACCCAGGCTGAGCACGATGATGTCACCGGCGCCCCACGAGGCACCTGAGAGGCCCTCGATGACACCGCAGATGGTGATGGCGGCCCCTCCGGCCAGCGCCACCTTGCGCAGGCTGTCGTCCTGGCGGAAGCCGACCCACTGGCCATCGGGGGAGAAGAAGGGCTGGTCTGCTCCCGCTGTACCCGGAATCGGCACGGGATACACCGCATCGAGACTCCGCAGATAGAGCTGCTCCTCGCCTGCGGAATCCAGGCCCGCGTACACGATTCGTGAACCGTCCGGGGAGAATGCGATCGGGGAGCCGGGCCCACCCGTCGGCGCGGCATTGCGACCGAAGCTCATGGTGAACCGCGCGGTCGGGGGCGGGACCGCCTCCGGCCGGTGGGTCACGAGCCATGCAGCGATGCCGAGGGCGACGGCGGCGACGAGACCGAGCATGAGGGGCAGGGGGGCGGGGGGGCGGCGGGGCAGTGTGCGCCGAGCCGACTGCCCCGCTGTGCCGGCTGCCCCTCTGCCCCTCCAGTGCAGCGGCGAACTCCGCGGCTTCGCCCACGGTCCGCCGGTAGCTTCTCCAGCGCCGTCAGCACCGCCTCCTCGACGTGGGCGGGGATGCGGGCCCGCTGCACGATCAGCGACGCGGGCGGCGTGTTCATCATCCTGGCTATGACGGCCTGCGAAGTGGGCCCGGTGAAGGGCGGCTCGCCCAGCAGCATTTCGTAGGTCACGACGCCGAGGGAGAAGACGTCCGAGCGCCCGGTGATCTCCCGCTCCCCCATCGCTTGTTCGGGGGACATGTAGGTCGGGGTGCCGAGACTCATCCCCGTCTCGGTCATCCGGGTGCCGCCCGCCCTGCTCGCGGCCAGGGCGATGCCGAAGTCGGCCACCAGGGCACGGCCGTCGTGCAGCAGGATGTTCTCGGGCTTGATGTCGCGATGAATGACGTTATGGCGGTGGGCGTAGTCCAGTGCGCTCGCGACTTCGGTGGCGATGCGGACCGCGTCGGCGATGGGCAGCTGCTTTTCGCGGGTCAGCCGGTCGCGGAGCGATTCCCCTTCCACGAACGGCATCACGTAGAAGAGGAAGGAGTCGGCTTTGCCCGAGTCGTGCAGCGGCAGGATATGGGGATGCTGGAGCGCGGCCGTCGTCTTGATTTCGGAGAGAAACCGCTCGGCGCCGATGACCGCGGCAAGCGCCGGACGCAGCACCTTGATGGCGACCTTGCGGTCGTGTTTCAGGTCCTCGGCGAGATACACCGTCGCCATGCCCCCCTGGCCCAGCTCCCGCTCGAGGCGGTAGCGGTCCTGTAGCGCCGAGGCGAGGCCAGGGGGAACAGTTGCCAAAAGGTCCCGAGAGAAAGAGGAAGGGACTGGAATCTGCGGCCAACGGGTGCAGGACGCCAGCAAGGCACGCGAACGCTCAGGCCAGGTTCATCTTCCTGAGCAACGCCTGGAATCGAGGATGCGTGTGCAGCGGCGTGAACAGGAAGGACCCCTTGAGCCCATACACGGCACCGGCTCGCTCCGCGAACGCGCGATCCAACAGGTCGAGCGCGGTCTCATGGTCGCCCAGTCCGGCGTAGACATAGGCGAGGTGGTAGGGCGAAACGTACTTTCGGCCGGCCATTTCATTCAGGCGTTGCAGCACCTCCCGGGCCCTCGCGGTCTGGCCTGCGAGTCCATAGGCCTGGCCGAGCTGGGCCAGGAACAGGGTGTGCTCGGGGTCGGTTGCCGCCGCCCGCTGCAACTCGGCCAGGCCCTGTTCCATCATGCCGTTCTTGATGTAGGCCCAGCCCAGCGTGGCGCGCCCCCGCCCGTACTGGGGGTCGACCTCGATGCACCGGAGCGCCGCCTGCAATGCCTCCTCGTACCGTCCTGCCCTGATCAGCTCGGTGGCGAAATCCGACCGGTGCATCAGCGGGTCGAGCTCCTGGGCCCGCGCCTCCAGAACCAGGGCCTCCTCGTGCCGGCCCAGCGCGGAGCAGAGCCAGCCATAGTGCCCGTAGATGTCGGCGGCGCCCGGGCTCAGCTCCAGCGCCAGCTTGAACCCCGCCTCGGCGCCGACCCAGTCATAGTCATGGATGAACTTGAGGGTGGCCAGGACCGAATGGGCTTCGCCCAGCGAGCGGTCGAGGGCCAGGGCCTTGGTGACGGCGTTCCGCGCCTCCTGGGCAGCCTGGTCGGGGCGGAACGTCCCTCCCGAACCGCCGGCCGCGATCTCGGCCCAGGCGACCGCGATCCCGACATACGCCATGGCATAGCCGGGGTCGACCGCGAGCGCCCGCTGAAAGAACTCGATCGCCTCCTGAATGCTTTCCTCGACAAACCGGCTGTAGGCCTGCCGCCCCTTGAGGTAGAGCTGGTAGGCGCGGATGTCGCGGGTCGGCTCCTTCCAGATCCGGGCCCGCTCGTCCAGCGACAGCTCCGCCTTGAGTGCCGTGGCGATCTGCAGCGCCACGTCGGTCTGGATCGCGAACACATCGGTGAGCTGCCGGTCGTAGGTCTCGGCCCAGAGATGTCGTCCCTGCTCGGTGTCGATGAGCTGGGCCACGATTCGCACCCGGTCGCCGGCCTGCCGCACGCTCCCTTCGAGCAGGGTCGTGACCTGGAGTGTGGCACCGATTTCCTGCGGACGTCTGGCGCTGCCCCTTCAGCGCCATCACGGAACTCCATGCGATCACCTTGAGCGAGCGGATCTTCGACAGCTGGGCGATGACATCCTCGGTGATCCCGTCGGCGAAGAATTCGTGCTCCGGATTCGAGCCCATGCTCTTGAATGGGAGGATGGCGACCGAGGGCATCGCCGGCTGGTCGTTGGAGGAGGAGGTGAGCGCGACGGCGAATTCGGCGGCGGTCGCAAACCGGTCCGCCGGCACCTTGGAGAGCGCCCGGGCCACCGCCTGGCTCACGCCCTGCGGGATCGCGGAGCGGAGCGCCGCCAGCGGCGGCGGCGTCGTGGTCATCAGCTTGGCGATCACCGCCTGTCCCGTGGCGCCAGTGAAGGGCGGTTCTCCCGCCAGCATCTCGTAGAGCACCGCGCCCAGGCTGTAGACGTCGCTCCTGGCGTCCAGCTGCGGCTCCGCCGCCGCCTGCTCCGGGCTCATGTACTGCGGGGTGCCCACGCTCATCCCCGTTCCGGTCAGTCGCTCCCCCGCCGCCTCGCGAAGCGCGAGCGCGATTCCGAAATCGGCCAGCATCGCCTCGCCCTCGTGCAGCAGGATGTTTTCCGGCTTGACGTCGCGGTGGACGATGCCGTGGCGATTGGCGTAGTCGAGGGCGGAGGCCACGTTGCGGGTGATGGTGAGGGCCTCGTCGACACGGAGCTGCCGCTCCCGGTCCAGCCGCTGCCGCAGCGACTCTCCCCGGATGAACGGCACCACGTACCAGAGGAAGCCGTCGCTCTCGCCCGAGTCGATGAGCGTCAGGATGTGCGGGTGATCGAGCCTGGCGGTGAGCCGGATCTCGGCGAGGAAACGTTCCCGGCCCAGCATCGGCGGCCAGCTCAGGCCGGAGCACCTTGAGCGCCACGTCGCGGTCGTGCCGGAGGTCGTGGGCCAGGTAGACCGTGGCCATTCCCCCCCGGCCCAGCTCCCGCTCGATGCGATAGCGGTCGGCCAGGGCGGCGGTCAGCGTGCCGGGGGCATCGCTCACGTGAAGTGCCTTTCTGGTCTACTGCAGCTTGGCCATCGCATCCGCGATCATCCCCTTGGCTTGGGGGAACTGGTCCGCCAGCTGCTCCAGCACCGCGCGGGCCGAGTCCTTTTCTCCCAGGGCCGCGAAGGCCTGGCTCTGCAGCATTCCCTTGCGCAGCGCGAAGCGCGGATTGTCGACCGGAACGGGAAGGGCCGCCAGCGCGGTGAGCGCCGACTTGGCGTCGTACTGGTCCTCGATCATCGACTGGATCGAGATCAGCTGGACGCTGGGGTCGTTGGGCATCTGGCGGACCAGTTCCTGGGTCAGCCGCGCCGCCTCGTCGTGGCGGCCGGCATCGCGCGCCGTCCGGGCCTCGTGATACAATCCAGCCACCAGCAGGTGCTGCACATCCTCCGGGTTGCCGGTGCGGAGCCCCACTCCGCCGGCAAACGAATACACCAGGCTGCCGCCGTGCTCCGCCGCCTCGTAGAGCACGTAGCTGGCGGCGATTCCCGCCACCCCCGACGCGAGCAGGAGCCACCGCTGCACCCGCTCCCGCTTCCGCAGCGCGAGCGCGGCGAGTTCAAACGCGGCTACGAGCAGGAAGAGATTCCGGGTGTCCTCGCCCAGGTCTTCGTGAGTCTGCACCGCATCCCTGGCGCCGGGCACCCGCTCGGCGGGTCCATGGGCGTCATCGCCGGCCTGGACCGCGGCCACGCTCGCACCGGCTGCGATGAGCAGGAGCAGGGTAGCGGCGGGCTTCGTCCAGGGAAGCTTTCCGGTCAGGGAAACGAGGCGCAGCGCGACACCGACCACGCCGAGCGCGACGACGAAGTGGACCAGAATGGGGTGATACGGTCCAATGTCCGGCATTTCATGTCCAGGATGGAGGGGAATGACTGCGAGCGTGGCAGTTGTCAGGGTCGCTCAAGAGGCCGGCGATCGGCCTCGATCCAGAACCACAAGATAGCAGCGGTGAAGGCGAAGGCGGTCGCCGTCACGATGGCGGGTACCCAGCCGAACACGCGCGCCGTGAGCGGGACCAGGAGCGCGTTGATCCCGCCGACGACGTTGCCGCCGGTGTTGAGCACGCCGCAGCCGGCCGAGGCGTGCCGCCCCGAGACCGACATGGTCGCCACCCAGTACACGCTGTCGGTCAGCTGCTGCAGCGCCAGCCCGGCGCAGAGCAGGCCCACGGCGAGGTAGGGGCTCCCCGACAACGCGGCGGCCGCCATGGCGATGCCGCAGCCGACGCTGCCCAGGATGACCGGCCAGCGGCAGCCCCAGCGGAGGCCGATGCGCCTGGAGAGCCAGTCGCACCAGACGCCGCCCACGGCGGCCCCGGCCGCCCCGCTCAGCCACCAGGTCGAGGAGAGGCTGCCGCCCTCCAGGACCTTGAAGCCCCGCACCTCGACCAGGTAGTAGAAGCCCCAGTTGAGGAAGAAGTAGAAGACGTAATTGATGCAGAAGTAGCTGGCGGTCAGCAGCAGCACCTGCCGGTCGCGGAGTACGACCTTCCAGGCGCCGGGGACGGAGGCGGCAGTCGCGCGGGCCGGCCTCCCCGTCTCGATCAGCGCCAGCTCGCTGGCCGAGACACTGGGATGCTCGGAAGGCCGGTCGCGGGCGTACCAGTACCAGAGGCCCGCGAGTGCGAAGGCCGCCGGAGCGGTGAGGACGAAGCTCTGCCGCCATCCCGTCTCCAGCACCAGCCAGGCGACCAGCGGGCCGGCGGCGGCCGAACCGACGGTCAAGCCGACATTGCTCAACGCATTGGGGAAGGCCCACCCGGAAACCGGGAACCAGGGCCCGATCACCTCGCCGCTGGTGATGGGATAGAGCGGCGCCTGTGCCGCGCCGAGCAGGAATCGGAGGCCGGTCAGGACGGCAAGCACGACCACCGGCGACAGGACGCCGGCCACCGGCACCAGGCCGACCAGGAGGGTGCAGGCGCCCCAGAGCAGGACGATGATGGTCATGGACCGGCGGCCGCCGAGTGCGTCGCCGAACACGCCGCCGGGGAACTGGAAAATCGCGTAGCCCCAGGCAGAGCCCGCCAGGATGATGCCGAACTGAAACTCGGTGAGGCCGAGGTCGTGCATCATCGCCGGGCCCGCGACCGACATGTTGGTCTTCAGGACGTAGGCGACGAAGCTGAGCAGGATGAGGAGGGCGAGGATCTTCCAGCGGACACCACTTGTTGCCGGAGCGCTCCCGCTCACTGAGCATCCGCCGAGCCGATCAGCTCGGCGAACTTCTTGAGGTCGATGTTGCCGCCGGAGACGATGGCGACGATCGGTCCCTGGCCGGCCTTGCCGGTCAGCGCTGCCGCCAGCGGGAGCGCCCCCGCTCCTTCCACGATGATGCGCGCCTTTTCCGCCATGATCCGCATGGCCTGCCTGATCTCCACCAGGTTGACCACGATGGACCCATCCACCAGCGGCTTCATCCGCTGCCACATGCGCGGGAAGACGCTCTGGCCGCCGGCGCCGTCGACGAACGAGGCCTTCCAGTCCTTGAACACCTGGGGAGACCCCTTGGCGAGTGACAGCGCCAGCGGGGCGGCGGTCTCCGGCTCGGCGCCCCAGATCCGGATTTCCGGCTTGAGCGCCTTGATGGCGCTGCCCACGCCCGTGATGAGCCCGCCCCCGCCGATGCCGGCAATGACCGCCGCCGTGTCGGGCGCATCTTCGATAATCTCCAGTCCCATCGTCGCGTGGCCCGCGATGAAGTTGTGGTCGTCGAACGGATGGATGAACGTCCCTTCGACGCCGGTGTAGGAACGCTCCTCGAGCGCCTTCCATGCGACGTCGTAGGGCACCGGGACGAGCCGGGCGCCCAGCGCCTTCATTCGTTCCATCTTCGACGACCGGCGCGGTCTCGATCACCACGACGGTGCAGGGAACTCCGGCCTTTCTGGCCGCATAGGCGACGCCCTGGCCCGCGTTGCCGGCGCTGATCGTCCAGACGCCGAGTTGGCGTTCCGCCTCGGACAGCATGGCCACCGCGTTGGCGGCGCCCCGCAGCTTGTAGGCGTTGATCGGCTGGAGGTTTTCGAGCTTGAGCCGGATGTCGGGATACGCCGGTCCCAGCTCCAGGCGGACCAGCGGCGTGCGCACGATCGTCCCCGCGATGCGCGCGCGCGCTTCCCTGATCTCGGCCAGGGTGATGGGGCGGACGGGTTCCAGCGGGCCGGGCATGGCTCGATCTCCTTCTGGTGCGGATGATCTCGTCGAAGCTACAGCGGTTTGTCCCACCCCATCAGTGACAGCACCCTGGCGTACTCCGGGTCGCCGCGAATCGAGGCAAAGCCAGGCCAGTACAGAGCCATTCCCACCAGGATCGGATCCTTGACGCGAATGGCCTGCTGGAGATGCTGCGAAGACCAGCTCGCGGCGACCCGCCCCGATCGCGGCAACGGCCAGCGAGGTTGGCTGGACATACTCCCCGAGCGCCCGTGCCGCCAGTTCGGCGTAGAATGCGCCGGCCTTCTCCCGCCGCCCCGCGGCCCCGTTGGCGTAGGCCATGGCCATGACGAGCCAGGGGTGACGCCCGAAGCGGGCCAGCATCGGCTGCCCTGCCTCGGTGGCTCCGAGCGGATCGGAGCCGAGCATCAGGGCCTGGAGCAGGGTCCACTGCGGGTAGAACGCGACGGGATCGAGCTCGATGGCGTGGCGGGCCTGGACGGCGGCCTCTTCGTGCATTCCGGCCCACGACAGCACGATGGCCAGCTGTCCCCAGGCGTTCGCGTTCAGCGGGTCCAGCGCGAGGACCCGCCGGAGCTGGGCCACGGCGGCATCATTGGCCCTCTGGACGTAACAGAGGTCGAAGACGGCTTGAAACACCTGGGCATCGGCATCCGCCGGGTCCAGGGCGACTGCCTTGGAAAAGGCGGCTGATGCCTTGGCCCGGTCGAACTCCGCCATCAGCGAGTACAGCCCCAGGACCGTCTGTGCCGTCGGCTCGGTCGCGCCCAGCTCCAGTGCCCTGGCGGTCGCCAGCCTGGCGCGATCCCTGATTTCCGCCGGTGGGACCATGCCGTAGAAGGCCATCAGGAGAAGTGCCTCGGACAGCTCGGCATGGGCCAGTGCGGACCGGGGGTCCAGCCCGATCGCCTGCTCGAAGCACTCGACCGCACGGGGCAGGGCCGGGCCCCGCTGCCTGGTGAGCGCGCGGCCCTTGAGGTACAGGTCGTACGCCTCCACGTTGGCGGTGGGAGGCCGGACCAGCTGGCCCTCGGTGCCCACCCGCAGGGTCACCTTCAATCTCCCGGCGATGGCGTTGGCGATCTCGTCCTGGATGGCGAAGACGTCGGTGAGCTCCCGGTCGTACCGTTCGGACCAGAGCTGGTAGCCATCGGCCACGTTGATCAGCTGGGCGGTGATCCGGATCCGGCTGCCTGCCTTTCGCACACTCCCCTCCAGCACAGTGCCGACGTTCAGCTGGTCGCCGATGACACGGAGGTCGGTGTTCTTGCCCTTGAACGAGAACGCCGAGGTGCGGGCGGCCACCCGGAGGCCGGGGAGCTGGGCCAGCGCGTTGATGATCTCTTCCGAGATGCCGTCGGAGAAGTACTCGTTCTCCGGATCGCCGCTCATGTTGGCGAATGGCAGCACGGCGATGGAGCGCTCCAGCTCGGCGTCCGCCGTGGCGGCGCCGGAAGCCAGCACGGCGACGAATTGTTCCACCGTGGCAAACCGGTCCCCGGGGGCCCGCGCCATCGCCTTGTGAAGGGCCGCATCGATCGGCCGGGGGACGCCGGACCGCTTGACGCTCACTCTCGGCACCGGGCGGGTGAATCGCTGCACCAGGATGGCATCCGGTGTGGCCCCGGTGAAGGGCGGCTCCCCTGCCAGCATTTCATAGAACACGCTGGCCAGCGAGTAGAGGTCGCTCCTGCCGTCCACGTCCCGTTCCCCTGCCGATTGCTCCGGGCTCATGTAGGCGGGTGTGCCCAGGGCCATGCCGGTCTGGGTCATCCGTTCGCTCCCGGCGGCGGTCACGGCCCGGGCGATGCCGAAGTCGGCCACGATCGCGTGGCCCGACTGCAGCAAGATGTTCTCGGGCTTGATGTCGCGATGGATAACGTCGTGCGCGTGAGCGTAGGCCAGCGCGTCGGCGACCTCGCGGGTCAGTCGCACCGCCTCCTCGACCGGCAGGGTCTTCTCCCTCGTCATCCGCTCGCGAAGGGACTCTCCCTCGACATACGGCATCACATAGTAGAGGAACGACCGCCCCACGGCCCCTCCGCCCCTCTGCCCCGCCGCCCCGCTATCGAACACCGGCAGGATATGTGGGTGATTGAGCTTCGCGGTGGTCTTGATCTCCGACAGGAACCGCTCGGCCCCGATCACCGCGGCCAGCTCGGGTCGCAGCACCTTGATCGCCACCTTGCGGTCGTGCCTGAGATCGTGGGCGAGGTAGACGGTGGCCATGCCTCCCTGGCCCAGCTCCCGCTCGAGGCGGTAGCGGTCGGCCAGGGCCTGCCGAAGTTCCTCGAAGGTCGTGGGCATCAGTCCGGGTTCAGAGGCCGACGCGTTCCGCCAGCGAGCCGAACCGCGGGTCGCCGCGCAGGGGGTCGAGGGCGGGGTCCACGGCCAGGAACACCAATTCGTGTTCCCGTTCCGCGAGGGCGCGTTCCAGCCTCCCAAATGCCGCCTCGTGATCGCCCGCGGCGGCGTGCACCACGGCGAGGTCATACTGGGGGACGAACCGGTGCTGCGCCAGCTCGTCAAGCTCGGCCAGGAGCCGATCCGATTCCTCGCGCCGGCCCGCCGCCGCCAGGACCCGGGCCAGGGCGGCCACGGTAATGGCGCTACGTCCCGAGAGCCGGATCGCGGTCTCGTACTCCGCCGCCGCCTCGTCGGGCGCACCGGCCTGCACCAGCGCGTGCCCCAGCCAGAGATGGCCCAGCATGAACGACGGATCCAGCTCGATCGTGCTGCGGTGGTGGGCAATGGCCGAGTCCCAGCGACGCGCGTAGTACTCCGCCCACCCGCCTGCGGCGTTGGCAATCAGCGAAAGCGGCTCCCGGGTGACGGCCTGCTGCATGGCCGCTTCGGCCTCCGGGAACCGGCCCTGCTGCACCAGCAGGTTGCCGTAATAGTGCCACCCCGTGGCGTAGTCGGGTGCCAGGTCCAGCGCGTGGTGGAAGTCGTCCTCCGCGGCGGCCCACTGCCACTCGTGATACAACCGGACGTAGCCCCTGGAGCAGTAGGCGGCGGCGAGGGTGTCGTCGAGGGCCAGCGCACGGTCGGCCGCGGCCAGCGCGCGCGGGAACGCCTCACGGGGGTGCAGCCAGTCGTAGAAGCCCAGGATGTTGTACGAATCCGCCACGCCAATCTCGGCCAGGGCGTACCCGGGGTCGCGGGCGAGCGCCTGCTGGAAGTGATCCAGCCCCTTGCGGATCTCGGATTCGGTACGCCGGCCCCAGTGGAAGCGGCCACGCAGGTAGAGGGTGTAGGCCTCGACATCGTCGGTGCCCTTCCGCCCGGCCGCCTGTCTCGCGCCGGGAACCAGCCGCAGCTGCAGCGCCCGCGCGATGGCCTGCGAGATCTCGTCCTGCACCGCGAACACGTCGCTCAATTCACGATCAAAGGTGTCGGCCCAGACCTGGTAGCCGTCGGCGACGGACGTCAGCTGGGCTGCGAGCCGGATTCGCCCTCCAGCCTTGCGCACGCTGCCCGCCAGCACTGTGTCCACGTTGAGGGTTCGGCCGATGATCCGGGCATCCTCGCTCCGTCCCTTGTAGGCGAAGACGGAACTCCGGGCCGCGACCCGGAGTCCGCCCATCTTGGTCAGGACCGAGATCAGTTCCTCGGTCATTCCGTCACTGAAGTATTCATTTTCCGGGTCGGCGCTCATGTTGACGAAGGGGAGCACCGCGATGGAACGGGGGACTGGTGCGGAGCCCGCTGGAGTGCGGGCCGGGCCCTCCCCCGACCGGTAGCTGGCGGCCGCGTCGAGGGCCCGGGCCAGCTCGGCGGCGGTGGCATGTCGGCCGGAAGGATCGGAGGCCAGCGCCCGGCCGACCAGCAGCTCCAGCTCTCCCGACACCTCCGGGCGGGTGTCGCGAAGTGATGGCGGCGCCTCCCGGAATCGCCGTGCCATCATCGCCTGGCCGCCGTCACTGGCAAAGGGGGCGGCACCAGTAATCATCTCGAACAGCACACAGCCGAGGGAGTAGAGATCGCTTCGCGCATCGACCGCATCGCCGATGGCCTGTTCCGGGCTCATGTACGCCGGAGTGCCGATGACCAGGCCCACCTGCGTCACGTGGCTTCCTTCGGCGGCGCTCAGGGCCCGGGCGATGCCGAAGTCGGCGACTCGGGCGTGCCCGGCCGCCAGCAGTATGTTCTCCGGCTTGATGTCACGGTGGATGATGCCGCGTGCATGGGCATAGTCGAGCGCGTCGGCCACTTCACGGGCGATGCGCAGGGCGTCGGGCAGCGGGATCGTGCGCTCACGGGTCAGGCGATCCCGCAGCGACTCGCCCTCCACGTAGGGCATCACGTAGAATAGCGTGCCGCCGGCGTTGCCCGAATCGAGCAGGGCGAGAATGTGGGGATGGTCGAGGCTGGCGGTGAGCCGGATCTCGCGCAGGAACCGCTCGGCGCCCAGAGCCGCCGCCACGTCCTCGCGAAGGATCTTGATCGCGACCCGGCGATCGTGTCGCAGGTCCTGGGCGAGGTAGACCCTGGCCATGCCCCCTTGGCCGATCTCGCGGTCGAGCCGGTATCGGTCGGCGAGGGCGGCAGCAAGGTTCTCGCGAGGGGATCCCATCGTACTACAAGATGCGCCGCCGCAGGTTCGCGGGCCAGCGCCCCGGCCGGCCCCATGGCGGGGCCCCGCCATGGGGCGTTGGAGCCGGAATCAGCCGGTCGTGGTCTCGCTCCGGTTGAACCGCCGGTAGATCCAGAGTGAGAGAAGCAGCGCGCCGGCCAGCAAGATGATCTTGATGAGCGTGATCACCATTCCGAGCGCGATGCCGAACAGGGGGAGAAGGAGGAGGGCCAGCGCCTTCCACAGGAGGAGGGCCACGATTCCGGTTGCGGTAATGGCCAGCATCGGCTTCATCATTGGAAGGCTCCGCTGAGGGATGCTCGCTCAACGGAGCCGCGGCGTGAAGGTTTCACTTTGGAGCGCTCACCCGGCAGGTCCGGGTGACGATCGAATGGCTTCGGATCCCTCACGGGGGAACGCCGCAGGGGCAGCTACTGTCGAAGCCGGCTCCGGACGTCGGCGAACCAGTGCTCCGCCAGGACCATCGTCGGGGCGCGGTCCCGCGCGCCGGCCCGCTTCGGCGCGACGAAGAAGAAGCTCCGCCCGTCGCGGGCTCACGTCATAACTCTGGTGGAAGCCGAGATCGATGTACCCCGAGGCGTCGAAGAGGCGGCGGCTGTCTCCCACGGCGAAGGACGGTGTGGTCTGGATCTGCGCCGCCATCATCGAGAAACTCAGGTCGAGGAAGAAGATCTCCCGCCCGTCCGCCGACCATCGGGGCTCGACCCCTCCGCCGTTGGAGACCTGCCACCGGCCGCCGTCGGTCGCGGGAAACGGCCGCACGTAGATCTCGTTGCGGCCCGATTCATTCGAGACGTAGGCCAGCCACCGGCTGTCGGGCGAGACCGCCGGCTCCAGTTCCGTGAAGGGGGTCGCGACCAGGGATACCGGCGTCGTGTCCCCCGAGGTCCGGAGGCCGACGATGTCGCCCGCGCCCGCGGCGCCATTGTCGGTCCGCATGACCAGCCATCGCCCGTCGGGCGACCAGGTGACCTCCTGGACCTGGCGATCGAGGCGGGCCAGCCGGCGGTCCGCCCCTGCGCCATCGGAAGGCCGCGCCTCCACGACACTGGTGTTGAGGGTGTCGCGGATGAACGCGACCTGCTTGCCGTCGGGCGACCAGGCCGGGCGTCGATCCTGCCCGCCGAAGGTGAGCCGGGTGGCGGGGCCGCGGTCGACGGGACGGACCCAGATGTTGAGCTGGCCGTTGCTCCCGCCCACCCCGGTGGCAAGTCGGCGCCCGTCTGGTGACACCGCCACGGAATTGAACTGCGAGACCCACGAGGAATCGAACGGGGTCTCGACCCCCTCCCGGCTGACCTTGACCAGGACCTGGTCGGTGGCCAGTCCCGCTCCCTGCACGTAGACCAGGGTACCGGACCGGGCAATCGCCAGCAGGGCCCATCCGCCGGCCACCCGCACGCGCTCGAGGACCGGGACGGCGGCACCGGTCGGCTCCAGCTTGCCCAGGTCGAACGGGGCCACGAGGGCCGCGCCGTCCCGCCGGACGATGAGCAGCTGACCGCCCGGCAGGTACCACCCCTGCGCCACGTCATCGAACAGCCGTTGCGCCTTCCGCGTCTTGAGGTCGAGCACCCTCAGGTTCATCGTGGCGCAGCCCGCGGTGCAGCTGGTGAACAGGACTCCCCGGGCTCCGGGCAATGGTGAAAACCCGCTCGCGGAACGTCCGAACAGGGCGGAGTCCCGGAGGGCGACCGTGGGCGTACCCCCGGCCGAGTTGATCCGCCGCAGCTCATTAAACGAATTTTCGCTGTAGATCAGGGTCCCGTCGTCCAGCCAGGCTGCGCCTCCATTCCAGACCGAGTCGGCCAGGGTCACGATGGCCCCGCCGCTGATGCGGGCCTTCTTGAGGTGCTGGTCGGCGACGAACGCGACCCACTGGCCGTCGGGAGAAAAGACCGGGGCGACAGCGCGCTCGGTGCCGGGGATCGGCGTCGGGTTGAGCTCGCCCTTCCGCTTGATCCACAGCCGACCGTCCTGCACATCCGCCTTGAAGACGATGGTCGATCCATCGGGCGAGATGGCGACCGCCGGAAAGGTCGTCGTGACATTGGCGCTGTCCCCGAAGCTGATGTACGACCAGGTCGTCTCGCCGGCCCCCGCGCGTGCCGAGCGGATCCAGCCCCAGGCCGCCAGAGCGGTGGTGAGCCCCAGTGCGATGAGGAGTCCCTGTGTACGCGGGGCGGAAAGGCGGGAAGGCGGGACGGCGACGACCCGGGTCGTCTTCCCGCCCTCCCGCCCTCCCGCCTTCCCGCCTTCAAGCGCCGCCGCAAACTCCGCCGCCGTCCCGAACCGGTCCGCCGGCAGCTTCTGGAGCGAGGTGAGCACCGCCTCCTCGATGGACGGCGGGATCGTGCTCCGCTGGGGCGCCATCGGCCGCGGCGTCTCGGTCACCACCCGTGCCACGATGGCCTGGGCCGTGGAGCCGGTGAACGGCGGATCGCCGGTCAGCATCTCGTACAGCACGCAGCCCAGCGCGTAGACGTCGCTGCGCGCCGTGATCTCCCGCTCCCCCATCGCCTGCTCGGGGGACATGTAGTGCGGCGTGCCGAGCGACATCCCGGTCTCGGTCATCCGGCTGCCGCCCGCCTTGCTGGCGGCCAGGGCGATGCCGAAGTCGGCCACCAGGGCCCGGCCGTCGTGCAGCAGGATGTTCTCGGGCTTGATGTCGCGGTGGATGACGCCGTGGCGGTGGGCGTAGTCGAGCGCCGAGGCCACCTCGCTGGTAATCCGGACCGCATCGGCGATGGGGAGCTGCTTCTCGCGATTCAGGCGATCTCTGAGCGATTCCCCCTCCACGAAGGGCATCACGTAGTAGAGGAACGACTGCCCCTCCGCCCCTCCGCCCGCGGCCCCGCTGTCGAACAGCGGCAGGATGTGCGGATGTTGCAGGTTGGCGGTGGTCTTGATCTCGGAGAGGAACCGGTCGGCCCCGATGACCGCCGCCAGCTCGGGCCGCAGGACCTTCACGGCGACCTTTCGATCGTGCTTGAGGTCGTGGGCCAGGTAGACGGTGGCCATCCCGCCCTGGCCGAGCTCGCGCTCGAGCTGGTAACGGTCGGAGAGGGCGTGCTGCAGACTGTCCAGGATCACCGGGATGCTCGCATGTTCGGGAAGGGCCGGACCGGCATCGGCTGATGATCCGGCACTGTGGGGCTGGGTGGGACCGGTGGAAGATACGTCGTCCCCGTGCGGCTGTTTAGCCCCGGGGGCTGGCCCGCCGGGCTCACGTGTGCAGATTCAGTCCTGCCCGTCCTCGGGCCAACCTCGCCTGAAGGGAATTCCGATGCGTCCTGCTCATCCGTCCCTGCTCCTCGCGTCCCTTCTTCCTGGCCGTCCCGGCTGCGGCCCAGATCCCGGCCGCCGAGTACGCCGCCCGGCGCGACACCGTCGCGGCCCACCTGGGCGACGGTGCCGTCCTCGCCTTCGGTGCCACCACCCCGGTTACCGACGAGGCCGACTTCCACCAGCTGCCCTCGTTCCAGTGGCTGACCGGCTACGGCCGCCCCGACGCCGCCTTTCTGATGGTGGTCCGGCAGGGGAAGCCGGTCTACCAGATGCTGTTCGAGCCCAGGTCGGATCCCCGCCGGCTGCTGTACAACGGCTTTCCGCCGGATTCCGGCCAGCTCGAGCGGCAGACCGGGCTCGGCCTGACCAACCTCGATGCCGCTGCGCCCCCTGCTCGACACCCTGGTGGCGGTGATGCCGCTGTACGTGGTGACCGATCTCCACTCGCGCGACGGGACCGTGTCCGACTCCCTGACCCGCGGCAAGCGGTTCGTGCAGCAGTTCCAGTCCGGGCACGCCGGCCTCGTGCCCCGCAGCGCTGACCTGCTGATGGACTCCCTTCGAGTCGTGAAGAGCAGCGCCGAGATCGCCCTGCTCCGGCGGGCCATCGCCATCAGCGACGACGGACACCGGGCGGCGATGAAGGTGGTCAAGCCCGGGGTCAACGAGGCCGAGGTCCAGACGGTGTTCGACTACACCATCCGGGAGGAGGGGGCCTCGGGTTCATCGTATCACGCCATCGTGGGGTCCGGCCCCAACTCCACCAGCTATCACTACCACGCCAACGACCGGGTGATGCCGGCAGGCGATGTGGTGGTCATCGATGCCGGGGCACTCTACCTCGGCTACGCGGCAGACATCACCCGGACCCTGCCGGTGAGCGGCAGGTTCACCCCCGACCAGGCGGCGATCTACCGGATCGTCCGCGCCGCCCAGGCCGCTGCTGAGTCGCTGGCCCGGCCGGGCATGGCGGTGAGCGCCGGGGACTCGGCTATTCGCGCCGTCGAGGGAAGGGCGCTGGCGAGACTCGGCCTCATCGAGTCGCCGGACGCGACCATCGACCCGCCGTGGGCCGACTCCGCCGGGTGCGCCCAGCGCCCGGCGCGTTGCCGCCAGGCCTTCCTTTATATGGCGCACGGGCCCGGGCCACGGCATCGGGCTCGAAGTCCACGATGCCGGCGGCTACTCCTACAGCCCGACCGGGCAGTTCCAGGAGCACGAGGTGTTCACCATCGAGCCCGGGGTGTACATCAGCAGCGTGCTGCTCGACATGCTGCCCGACACGCCGAAGAACCGGGCCTTCATCGCGAAGGTCCGCCCGGTGGTCGAGCGATACAACAACATCGGGATCAGGATCGAGGACGACTACCTGGTGACGGCCGCCGGGGTGGAATGGCTGTCGCGGGCGCCGCGTGAGCTGGAGGAGGTCGAGGCGGCGATGAAGTAACGGTCGGGAGCTACGAGGCGACCCGGGCCGGGTCACCGCGGCGGTGGCCTGCTCGGCCAGCATCCGGTCGATGCCGGACGAGGGCAGGGGCGGGGCGAAGAAGTAGCCCTGGCCGAGTTCGCAGCCCAGCGCGATCAGCGCTGCCCGCTGCTCCGCCACCTCGATCCCCTCGGCGATGGTACGGAGCTTCGAGCGTGTCGCCCAGACCGATGATGGCCCTGGCCAGGGCCGACTTTTCGATCCCGGCGCCCACGTCGTCGATGAAGGGCTTGGCGATCTTGAGGATGTCGATCGGGAACCGCTGCAGGTAGCTGAGCGAGGAGTAGCCGGTGCCGAAGTCGTCGATGGCCAGCTGCACGCCGAGCGCCTTCATGTCCTGCAGTTGCTCGAGCACCGAGCCGGTCTGCTGCATCAGGACGCTCTCGGTGATCTCCAGCACCAGGGCGTCCGGGTCCACTCCGGTGTCGGCCAGGGCGCCCCTCGCCTCGTCCACCAGTTCCGGCTCCTGCAGCTGGCGGCCGGAAATGTTGACGCTCACCGTGAGACGGTCCGCCGGATAGGCCTCGCGCCACTGCTGGACCTGGCGGCAGGCCTGGTGCAGGACCCAGCCGCCCAGCTTCACGATCAGGCCGGTCTCCTCGGCCAGCGGGATGAAATGCTGGGGCAGCAGGTGCCCGTACCGCGGGTGTTCCCAGCGGACCAGCGCCTCCACCCCGCAGATGCGGCCCGACTGGAGGAAGAAGATCGGCTGGTAGTGCAGCACCAGCTCGTCGCGCTCGATCGCCCCCCGCAGCGCCGCCTCCATTTCCAGCCGCTGGCGCGAGTCGGAGACCATCTGCGCTTCATACGTGGCGGTCCGCCCCTTGCCGCGTGCGCTTGGCGCTGTACATCGCGACGTCGGCGTTGCGCAGCAGGTCGTCGGCCGTGTCATCGTCGCCGGCGATGGCGATGCCGACGCTGGCGCTCACGTGGACCTCGTTGCCGCTCACCTGGAACGGCTTCCGCATCGCGCTGGTCAGGCGGTCCACCAGCACGGTGTGCCCGTCGGAGGTCGGCACATCCTCGATCAGGATCGCGAACTCGTCGCCGCCCAGCCGGGCGACGGTGTCGGCCGCCCGGGCGCAGGTCTGGAACCGCTCCGCCGCGGCCACCAGCAGCCGGTCGCCCTCGGAGTGGCCCAGGCTGTCGTTGACCTTCTTGAAGTCGTCGAGGTCGAGGAACAGCACCGTGATCGACCCGGCCCTGGCGGCGGGCCAGGGTCAGCGCGTGGCTCACCCGGTCGCGGAAGAGCGCCCGGTTGGCCAGCCCGGTGAGGGGATCGTGGAACGCCTGGTGGTGCAGCTGCTTCTCGAGCCGCTTGCGCTCGCTGATGTCGCGGATGTTGAGCACGATGCCGCGCACGGTCGGGTCGTGCAGCAGGTTGGTGGCCAGCGTCTCGGCCAGGAGCGTCGAGCCATCCGGCTGGCGGAAGCCCCACTCGACCGGCGGAGTCACTCCGGGGATGCGAGCAGGCGTCCCTGGAAGAAGATGCCGGGCCCGCTCCTTGTCGTCGGCCACCAGCAGGGAGTGCACAGGGAGCCCCAGAAGACGCTCGGGCACGTAGTTGAGCACCCGGGATACCGACGGGCTCACGAACCGGATCGTCGCGTCGGCCTCAGCCACGATGATGACGTCCGAGGAGTTCTGGACCAGCGAGCGAAACCGGGCCTCGTTCTGCCGGGCGGCTGTTTCCCGAAGCAGGCGCACGTTCTGGCGCACCGCCAGCACCTGCCGCGCGACCACCAGCAGCGTGATCGCGATGGCAAACACCACGAGGTTGGTCACCGGCCGGTTCCAGGGCCGCAGCACCTCGTTGAGCAGGATGCCGAAGGTGACCGCCGCCGCGAGGTAGGGCAGGGGGCTGAGCGGCTGGGCCGCATCGTCGCTTTCGGCGTCCCGTCGTGTGCCCGGGACCGGCCGGCGGTAGTACAGTTCGGCGCTGGCGACCATCATCAGGTAGCAGACCAGATAGACCGCGTCCGTCACATTGGCGCTGCGGTCTCCGGTGTCCAGCTGGACCAACCCGAAAGTCAGATCGGCCACGACGCTGGCGGTAATGCCGGTGACGAGGAGCCCGAACGCCCAGCGATTCCCGTCGATCGGCTTCCGGAGCAGCACCGTGGTGATTCCGAGCAGCAACAACAGGCTCGCCAGCGGATAGGCGAAGGTCATCATGGTGACGACCAGCGGATTCTGGTGCGCAGTGGCGCTGGGGAGTACCGTGAAATACCAGATCGCCGCCCCGCCACCCAGCAGCACCATCGCCGCGTCGAGCACGAACTTCCAGCGCTCCTCCTTGATGCGACGCGTCAGGGGGAATGCGAGACAGGCGGCCAGCAGGAACGCCATGTCTGTCAGGTAGAACAGGTCGGCCCAGCTGACCGGAGGGCTCTCGCTCAGGGCCACGATGTGGTAGACCGAGATGCAGTTGCCGACGAAGGTGCAGAGCGTGCCCAGCCCTGCGAACCGGATGGCCCGGCGTACGTCGGGGTGGAGTAGCTGATTCCGGGCGGCCAGCAGGTAGAGGACGGCAACCGTCAGGTTGAGCGGCATGAACGCCGCCGTCCCGAAGAAGTCGCGGAACGCCTGCGAGCCCAGGCCGGAACGTTCCCAGGCCAGGTACCCAAGTGCGTAGATCGCGGTCAGGACCGTAACCGGTCCCACCCCGGGAATGTTGCTGCGCCAGTCCCCGGGGGTGGAGCCCGAGGCTTCGCGGACCGGGTCGGTCATGATATTAGCGGTCTTCCATGGTCAAAAAGCCCATCGTTTCAGGCCAGAAACGTCGCGTTCTGCAATGATTTAGGGGTCCCCGGCCCCCCGCAGGGTCTGCCGGGAGCCGTACGGGCTCCTTGGAGTGGCAATGATGGTGCCGCAGATGACCCGAAAACAGGCCCGGATCAGGCCTGGAAAAGGCTCTTGACAACGAACCAGACATTGGCCGGCCGTTCGGCCAGCCGCCGCATGTACCAGGGAAACCAGGACTTTCCGTAACTGATCAAGATCCGCACGGATCTTCCCCCGGCCTGGAGCGCCCGCTGGTCGGCCGACCGGATGCCGTAGAGCATGTGGATTTCCCAAGCCTCCTTGGGCACCTTGAGGTCCGCCGCCCGGGCGCCGAGCCGGTCGATCAGCCCGATGTCGTGGGTGCCGAGGACCGCGTAGGCCTGCCGGGTGGCGGCGGCACCCAGCAGGGTGACGGCCAGGTCGTAGTAGGCCAGGTCGGTGTCGCGCTTGGCCTCGAAGGCGACTGAGGGCGGCTCGGCGTAGGCACCCTTGACCAGGCGGATCGCCGGCTTCAGTGGCAGCAGGCGCGGCGACATCCGCCGGGGTCCGCCTGAGATACGCCTGGAGACAGATGCCCACCTTCTCGTGGCGCGCCTTGAGTCGGCGATAGAGATCGAGGGTCCGGTCGACGTAGCTCGAGTCTTCCATGTCGAGCCAGAGCCAGGTGCCGGTCGCCTCCGCCTTGGCGGCCAGCACGACCAGGTGGTCGAAACAGGTCTCGGCCGACAGATCGAGGCCCAGCTGGGTCGGCTTGACCGAGACCTGGATCGGCAGCGCCCGGGCCTTGATCTGATCGAACAGCGCCAGGTAGTGATCGCGCACCCCGTCGGCCTCCGCGAGCGTGGTCAGGTTCTCCCCTAGCTGGGTGAGCACCGCGCCGAACCCGGCGGCCTTCAGGGCGGCGCCGGCGTCGAGAGCGGCCCCGACGTCCTCCCCGGGCATGAAGCGGCGGACCGCCCGCTGGGCGAAGGCGCGATGCGACGCCTGGTGGGCCAGCCACTTGGAGCGGGAGGCGCGGAGCAGCAGATTGCGGGCGAGGGACATGGGAGTCGTGAGTCGTGAGTCGTGAGTCGTGAATCGTGAATCGTGAGTCGTGAGTCGAGGGTCGAGGGTCGAGCGGTGGAAGTTGGGGTGGAGGGGCGTTGCAGGGAAGGAGGGGGTGATCATGGCGCATCGCATCCTGGGGCTGCACCACGTCACCGCCACCGTCGGCGCCGCGCGGCCGGACCTCGACTTCTACACCGGGCTCCTCGGCCTGCGGCTGGTCAAGAAGACCGTCAATTTCGACAATCATTTCGTCTACCACTTCTACTACGGCACCGAGCGGGGCGCCCCCTCCACGATCATGACCACCTTTCCCTATGCGGGGTGGGGAGTGCGCGGTGGGGACCAAGGGAGCGGGGCAGATCACCGCGACCTCGTTCTCGGTGCCGCGGGAGTCGCTGGAGTTCTGGCGGAAGCGGTTGGCCGCCAGCGGGGCCACGGTCCTGGCGGGGGCGGCCGGCCGAGGATGCGCTGCGGGTCGCGGATCCGTCCGGGCTGGTGATCGAGCTGCGCGGTCGCCGACGGCGATGCGCGGCCGCCCTGGATCACTCCCGGGCGTCGATGCCAGGCCAGGCGATCCGCGGCCTGCACAGCGTCACCCTGTCGCTCCGCGTCCCCGGAGCGGACTCTCGAGCTCCTCACCGGACTGCTGGGATTCCAGGTCGCCGGGGACGCAGGGGGGCGGATCCGGGTGGCGATGGGCGGAGGACGCTCCGGGCAAGCTGCTCGAGATCGCCCCTGCCTCCGGCGCCCCCGCCGCGGTCAACGGCGTCGGTACGGTGCATCACGTCGCGATGGCCATCGGGAGTCCGGCCGAACAGCTGGCGCTGCGCGAGGAACTGGTGGAGCTCGGATCTCGGAGTGACCGAGGTGCGCGACCGGCAGTACTTCCAGTCGATCTATTTCCGCGAGCCCGGCGGCGTGCTGTTCGAGGTGGCCACGGTGCAGCCCGGATTCACGGTGGATGAACCGCTGGGCAACCTGGGTCAGGGCCTCAAGCTGCCGCCGTGGGAGGAGGGCCATCGCGCGGCGATCGAGGCGAAGCTTCCGCCACTCGCCGGCTAGGGCCGCCACGTCCCCTTGGCCACTTCCGGCACGAAGCTGTCGAGGCCGCGCGGCGGAAATGCAACGGTCCTGCTCAGCTCAGCGCTCATGTAGGCGGCCATCAGGACCTTGACCACCTCGAGCCCGTCATCCCAGTTGAGCCAGGGCATCCGCTGGTTCCGGAACGCCTCCACCATGACCCGGTTCTCCGCCTCGTAGCCGTAGGCCGCCGCCTCTCCCGCCACGACCGGCATCAGTCCCATCTCGGCGTTCTGCTTCTCGACCAGGTCCTCTCCCGACTTGCCCTTCACCTCGCGGCTGAAGAAGAGCTTGAGCCCGGTGTCGAGGGTGTTCCACGCCATCGAGTACTCGGGACCCAGCAGCTCGGCCGAGAGCCGGAGGCCGGCGCCGACGAAGCTCCAGCTGGTCGTCGCCTCGCCCAGCACGGTGTGGCCGTCGTCGGTTTCGAACTCGATCATGACGCTGGCGAAATCCTCCGCCGGGTGCTTCCGGTAGTCCACCTCCTTGCCCATCGCCGCCTTGAGGCGCCGGGCGTACTCCGGCCGGCTCCACTTGAGGCTGGCGATGTGGCCGGTCACGCGCACCGGCCTGACCGAGCGCGCCGGCTTGCCGGGCTCGGTCAGCAGGTGGCGCACCACCAGGGCCGAGTGGCACATCATGTCGTTGAGCACGCCGCCGCCCTGCAGCCGGCCCTGCCAGAACCAGGGCATGTGGGGGCCGCTGTGCTCCTCGGCGGCGCGCGCCAGGTAGGGCCGGCCGGTGAGTTTCGCGCCGCGGGCCCAGATGATGGCGCGGCCGTGCTCCACCTGGGGCGCGAACACCTGGTTCTCGAGGTAGCCGTGCAGCAGGCCGGCGCCCTTGACCAGCTTGGTGACGCGCCTTCGCCTCCGCCACGTTGCGGGCCAGCGGCTTTTCGCACGCGATCCCGGTCAGCTCCCCCTTGCCGCGGTCGATCGCGTCCACGATCTCCTCGACGTTTTCGATCCGGGCGTGATTCGGCCCGCAGAGCCAGAGAGCATCGATCGCTGGATCGGCCACCATCTCGGCGATCGAGTGGTAGGGACGGGCCGGCCGATGTCGAGCTTCCGGGCCAGCGCCGCCGCCTCTCCGGCCCGCCGATGGTTCGGGCTCCAGACACCCATGACCTCGGCGTGTCGGACGCCGGTGAAGGACTGCATGTGAAAGCGGGCGTTGAAGCCGCTGCCGATGAAACCGATGCGGAGGGGCATGAAATTGGGGGATTGAGGGATTTCAGGATTGATGGATTGCGGGACCGAAGGACATTCCATCAATCCTCCAATCCATCAATCCGTCAATCATATCGGACTCCAAGCTTCTCCAGCGCCGCGGACGGACATCCCTTCCACTCCGGCACGACGGTGTTGCCGAGGTACTGGAGGTCGGTCACGCCCATCCGGCTGGAGAAGAACCCCGAGGCGGTGAGGTCGCGGAAGTCGTTGAAGAACGCGACGCCCTGGCTCATCTCCGGCCGGGCCTTCGTCGGCCAGGCGATGTCGTCGAGCACGGCCCGGCGCTGGGTATCGCTGGCGCCCAGGAAGGTCTGGCCGAATCGCTCGCGGCACTCGTTGTCGAGCCAGGCCAGCCCGCCGCGGGTCGGCGTCTGCATGCTCTTCTCGTACCCGACGATGTAATCGATGAACTCGGGGACCCCGGCGTCGGTGGCGCTGCCCGAGCGCTCATCGCGCGGAATGATGAAGTCCACCAGCACCACGACCGTCTGGTATTCGTGGGCGGTGAAGAAGACGGGCGTGTACGGATTGCCCGACTCGCGGGCCCGCCGCGCCGCCTCCACGCCACGCACCACCGTCTGCGGCGAGAGACCCGGCGGCCAGGAGCGGGATGCCCGCCAGAATCTGCAACGACTCGCGTCTCGTCAGATCAGACATTGTGCTCCATTCCGTCCTCAATCTTGAAACGCAGAGACGCAGAGCTCGCAGAGAATACCTGTTGATTGGTCGGGGGCCCTCTGCGTTCTCTGCGTCTCTGCGTTGTTCACTATAGCTCTCCGCTCTTGACGGCATTCGCGATGTAGGTGGACGTTCGCATCGACAGAGCGAGGATGGTCCAGGTCGGGTTCTTGTCGGCCTGGGAGACGAACGGCCCGCCGTCGGCCACGAAGAGGTTCTTCACGTCGTGGGCCTGGCAGTGCGCGTTGAGTACCGAGGTCGAAGGGTCGTTGCCCATCCGGGTGACGCCCAGCTCGTGGATGATCGCGCCGCCATTGGCGATGCCGTAGCCCTCTTCCCGCGTCGGCATCGGTGACGAAGACTACGCCTCCCATCTCTTCGATCAGAGCCCGGAAGGTCTGCTGCATGTGGCGCACCTGGTCGTACTCGTAGTCGCTCCACTTCCAGTGGAAGCGCAGCACCGGGATGCCCCAGCGGTCCACCACGTCGGGGTCGAGCTCGCAGAAGGAGTCCTTGTTGGGCACCATCTCGCCCCGACCCGAGAACCCGATGGTGGCGCCGTAATACCTGCGATAGTCGTTCTTGAGGGCCCTGCCGTAGCCGCCTCCCGACGGATAGCTCTGGATCCCGCCCATGAATCCGTACGACGGCTGGTAGAGGCCGCCCCAGATCTCGATGTGGTACCCGCGCGGAAAGCCGAGAGTGCGATTGTCGAGCCACCACGGCATGTAGAGGTGCGCGCCGCCGACTCCGTCCTCGTTGTGGGGGACGTGATCCACCATCCGGGGGATGTACCCGCCGACATCGGTGCCGGTGGTATCGGTCAGGTACCTGCCCACCACGCCACTGGAGTTGGCCAGCCCCTGCGGAAAGAGCGTCGAGCGCGAGTTGAGCAGGATTCGGGCGGACTCGCAGGCGCTGGCGGCCAGGACCACCACCTTGGCGCGCACCCGGTGCTCCTGCCCCGTGGCCTTGTCGATGTAGAGCACCCCGTCGGCGAGACCCCGGCTGTTGACCGTCACCTCGCGCACCATCGCTCCTGTCTGCAGGGTCAGGCGCCCGGTGGCCAGCGCCGGGATCACCAGCACGTTGGTCGAGGTGAAATTGGCGTTGACCTTGCACCCCCGGCTGCACTGGCCGCAGTAGTGACAGGAAGCGCGGCCATTGTGGGGCCGGGTCAGGATCGAGAGCCGTGAGGGAATGCAGGTGACCTTCTGCCGGTCAGCCGCCTGCTTGATCATCAGCTCGTAGCAGCGGGGCTTGGGCGGGGGCAGGAAGATCCCGTCGGGGTGATTGGGCAAGCCCTCGACGCTGCCGAAGATGCCGACCAGCTGGTCCACCTGATCGTACCACGGCTTCATGTCGTCGTAGGTGATGGGCCAGTTGTCGCCCAGGCCGTCGATGCTCTTGCGCTGGAAGTCGTCGGGCCCGAACCGGAGCGAGATCCGGCCCCAGTGATTGGTGCGGCCGCCCACCATCCGGACCCGGAACCAGTCGAACTGGGTGTCCGGCGCCTTGGTGTAGGGTTCTCCGGGGAGCGACCACCCCCCGAGGCCGGCGTCGAACTCGCCGAAATTACGTTCCGGCGTGCTCATTCCCCGGAGCTTGGTCTCGTAGGGCCAGGTGAGCATCGCCGAGTCGGTTCGATTGTCCCACGGCGTCCCGGCCTCGAGCATCATGACCCGGGCCCCGGCCTGGGTCAGGACATGGGCTGCCATGCCGCCGCCCGCGCCCGAGCCGACGATACACACGTCGTAGAGATCGTCTCGCATGGGCTGAAACTATTTCGCCACGGGGGACGGCGCCACGTCGCAGAGGGTGACGGCGGAGCGGAGGGCGGCCAGCGGATCGGCCCGGGGCACGAACTCGTGGGCCACGTATCCCTGGTAGCCGGTATCCACGATGGCCTGGCAGATGGCCCGGTACTGCAGCTCCTGGGTGTCGTCGAGGTCGCCTCGGCCGGGGACGCCACCGGTGTGGAAGTGGCCGATGTACTCGATGTTGTCGCGGATGGTGCGGATGATGTCGCCTTCCATGATCTGCATATGGTAAATGTCGTACAGCAGCTTGACCCGCGGCGAATTCACCCCCTTCATCACGGCCACGCCGAACGCGGTGTGATCCCCGATGTAGTCGTGGTGATCCACTTTGCTGTTGAGCAGCTCCACGCAGACCGTGACCCCCTCCGATTCCGCCAGGGGCGCAATCTTCGAAAGTCCCGCAATGGCATTCGCGATCCCTGTGGTGTCGCTCATCCCTCGCCGGTTTCCGAACATCGTGATGACGTTGGGCACCCCTCTCTTCGCGGCCAGCGGGATGGTCCGCTCGAGTTCGCCGAGGAGCAGGGCATGGTTGGCGGTGTCGCAGAAGCCGGTAGCGATGAAGTCGTCGCGCCGGCTCGGGTAGGCCATGGTGCAGACCAGCCCGGCATCCTGCGCCGCCTGCCATTCATCGGGCTGCAGCAGGTCGATCCCCGCGAGACCAATCTCCTTCGAGCGGCGGCAGAACTCGGGCAGCGGGATGGTTTCGTAGATCCAGCGGGCAGCCGACTGGCGTAGCCTGTCGGCGGAGGGGCCGAGGGGCAGAGGGGCAGTGGACTCAGCCCGACGACCGAGCGCCGCTACCCCAAGCCAACCCATCGACCCCGCGAGCAACTCCCGACGTGTGACACCACCCATAGAATGAGTCATCCTCACATGTTGCGATGCCCAAATGAACTCGCCACGTTCGGTCTGCCCCTCTGCCCCCTCTGCCCCTCTGCCCCTCTGCCCCTCTGCCCCTCTGCCCCTCTGCCCCCGACCGAGCGACGCAGTCGCGAGGAAGCCCTTTAGGGTCTGCCCCTCAGAATCTCAACGCCCGCAAATACTCGTAACTCGCAGTTATGCTGGCAAACGCATCCGCCGGCTCGTCGTGCTCGACGTAGTAATGCTCCATCCCGGCCTCCTTGTGCTTGGCCAGGATCGCCTTCCAGTCGATGGTGCCGGCCCCCACGTTGGCCATGGCGTTCTTCGGGGGGCCCATCGAGTCCTTGATGTGCACCAGCGGGAAACGACCGGGCCAGCGGGCGAAATAGTCGAGCGGATTCTTGCCGGCCACGGTGATCCAGTAGAGGTCCATCTCGAGTTTGACGAGTTTCGGATCCGTGCTGGCCAGTAGAACGTCGTACGGCACCTGGCCCTCGAGTGGGACGAACTCGTACGAGTGATTGTGATAGGCGAAGCGGAGGTCGGCGGCTTCGGCCGTCCGCGCCGCCGAGTTGAGCCGGTCGGCGATCCGCTTCCAGTCGTCGATCGTCTTCCGGTCGCCCTCGTCGATCCATGCCACCACTATGTATTCGATCCTGGTGCTGCGGGCCGCGTCGAGCGCAGCGGACCAGTTGCTCTTGACCGTGTTGTAATCGACGTGGGTCGACGGGGCGGACAGCCCGGTCTGGCGAAGGCTCTCCTTGACCTGGTCGGGCGTCCGGCCGAAGTATCCCGCGAATTCGACTTCCTGGTAGCCGATCTGTGCCACCCGCCTGAGCGTGCCGCCGAAGTCCTTCGCCATGGCGTCGCGCACCGTATAGAGCTGGACCCCGATCTGGTGGAGCCGCTCCGCTCCGGCGAACGGAATCCCCCGGCCGAGTCCGGCGATCGCGGCCAGGGCGCCGGCTGAGTGCCCCACGAATTCGCGACGGCTAGAGCTCATGGCGGTTCATCTGGTCCACGGCGTGGGCCGCGGCCCGGGCGGTCAGGGCCATGTAGGTAATGGAAGGGTTCTGGTTGCCCGATGACGCCATGCAGGCGCCGTCGGTGAGGAAGAGGTTGCTCACCTCGTGGGCCTGGTTCCAGGAGTTGAGTACCGAGGTCCGGGGGTCCTTCCCCATCCGGGCGGTGCCCATCTCGTGGATGCAGAAGCCGGGGGCGTAGTGGCTGTTGAAGGTGTGAATGTCCCCCGCCCCCGCCGCGTCGAGCATCTCCGATGCGGTGACCTGGGCATCGGCAAGAATCGCCCTCTCGTTGTCACCGAAAGCGCAGCTGATCCGCAGGGCCGGGACTCCCCAGCGGTCCTTGACCTCCGGGTCCAGCGCCACCCGGTTCTCGGGATTGGGCAGGCACTCGCCCCAGCCGCCGAGCCACATCTGCCAGGGGCCCTCCTCCTCGATCATGCGCCTCTTGTAGTCGGCACCGAACCCGGTACCACCCCGGTCCCAGCCGCTGCGCCAGGCGCCCCCCTGGAACCCGTAGCCCCGCACGAAGCCGGGGAAGGGCGTTGTCACGTTCCGGAACCGCGCCACGTAGATCCCGTTGGGGCGGTTGCCGAAGGTCGTGTGGTCCTCCATCCCGGGAATCGTGGCGCTGGCTCCGGCGCCGTAGCAGTGATCCATGAGGTTGCGGCCCACCTGGTCGCTCCCATTGGCCAGGCCGCTGGGGAACCGGTCGCTGGTCGAGTTGAGCAGCAGGCGGGCCGACTCGAGCGCCGAGGCGCAGAGGAAGACGATCCGGCCCTCGAACTCCATCTCCTCGAGTGTGACGGCGTCGATCACCCGGACGCTGCCGATGCGGTTGCGGATGGGATCGTGCTCCAGGCGCACCACCACTGAATTGGGCCGCAGCGTCAGCCGGCCGGTGGCCTGGGCCGCCGGCAGGGTCGAGGTCAGGCTGCTGAAGTAGGAGCGGGTGATGCAGCCCCGTTCACAGGGGCCGCAGTAGTGGCAGGCCGAGCGTCCCAGGTGGTCCTGGGTCAGGATCGCGCAGCGCCCGTGGGTGAGCACCCGCTGGCGGCCCCACTTCGCCGCCACCGCATCGCGGACCCTGGTTTCAGCGCAATTCATCTGCATCGGGGGCAGGAACTGTCCGTCCGGCAGCTGGGACAAACCTTCCGCCCGGCCCGAGATCCCGACAAACCGCTCGACATAGTCGTACCAGGGGGCGATGTCCTTGTAGCGGATCGGCCAGTCGACGCCGTGGCCGTCGCGGGCGTTGGCGGTGAAGTCGAGATCGCTCCAGCGGTAGACCTGTTTGCCCCAGGTGATCGAGCGCCCGCCGACCTGGCGGCCCCGGATCCACTTGAACGGCTGCCCGGCAGGCGTCGTGTACGGATTGTCGACGTCGCTGACGAAGAACTTGGCGCTGTACTCGTCGCAGGCGTAGCACTCCGACTGGATCGGCTGCTCGCGCTGGAGGGCGCGCCGGTCACCCTTGCCCCGGTAGGGCATGTCGTAGGGCGGGACGTGCTCGCAGTAGTCACGCTCGGGAATGATCTCCCGCCCCGCCTCGAGCACCAGGACCTGGAGGCCCCGCTCGGTCAGCTCCTTGGCTGCCCAGCCACCGGTCACTCCGGAGCCGATAACGATGGCGTCGTACTTCCGGTCGTCGCGCTTCATCAGCCGGCTACCCCAGGATCGGCGTGGATCGGGATGCAGCCGTCGAACCGCCCGGGAATGATCTTTACGCGCAGCACCTGGGTCTGCACGATCTCCGAGGTGAAATAGCCGTACACCGCCAGGTCCTTGATGGTGGACCAGGCATACTCCGCCGTACCGTCCTCCCCCATGGTGCCGTCGATCGCCTGGAGCAGCGAGGTCTGGGCCTCGGCGGTCAGCCCCACGAACGGTGCCCCTCCGGCACTCCGACTCCGGCGGTCGAGGTCGTCGAGCCCGCCCAGCACGCCCTGCCGCTCCGCCTCGGTCTGCCACTCCGCCATCATCTGGTAGATGAACGCGGGGACGCCGGCGGTGCGGGCCCCTGGCGTATCGGTTTCGGGCAGGATCAGCTCGGCGAGCAGGGCAATGGTCTCCTCCGCCGCCGAGGCCAGGCCGCTCGGGTCATTGCCATGGAGGCGGGCGTGCGTCTCCCGGCCGAGGGCGAGTAACTGCCCGGGCGTGAGGCTCGCCAGGGCCGGCGTCGCGGCAACGGCACCCAGGAGGCGAAGCAGATCACGACGCTGCAAGGAGAGAGGCTCCGCGGAGGGATGAGGGTAAGTTGCAGGCGATCGGGTTCCGGCGCCAGCGGTCCACAGATTTGTCGGCAGATTGATCCGCAGATTACGCAGATTGGGTTGGTCGGCGGGCGGACCAGATCAACCTGCGAAATTCCAGGCAGGGAGCGCCGAAGTTGAGGAGGAGGGCTCGCGGGAGGCCGCTGGCCTTCAGGTAGTTGAGGACCTGAGCCTCCTCCGCGCCACCGACGCTCCGTAGTGCCTTGAGCTCGACCAGAACTTGGTCAAAACACATCAGGTCCGCGCGAAAGCTGGTGGCGAGTCGGCGGCCCTTGTAACTGATCAGGAGCTGAACCTCGGGACGGTAAGGGATGCCTCGCATCCGCAGCTCTGCTCTCAGTGCTTCTCGGTACACCGCCTCCAGGAAGCCGTGCCCGAGGTGGCGGTGCACGTCCATGGCGGCGCCGATGATGGCGTAGGTTTCTGGGTCTTCGTCTGGAAAGGGTCGGCTCTTCATCCCGCTAACATCGCGGGCGAGCGATTCACTAGCATCATCCTTTCAGGAGTCTGATGCCCAATAATTCGCGTCGTCGCAAGCGACCTGAAGTCTCTCAATCTGTGTAATCTGCGAAATCTGTGGAACATTCTGTGGACGACCTTCCCATTGAATCGATCATTCCCGAGCTCCGCTCGGTGCTTGCCGGCGGCACATCTGCGGTCGTCCAGGCGCCGCCCGGCGCCGGGAAGACGACACGCCTCCCCCTGGCACTGCTCGATGAGCCCTGGCTGGCAGGCCGCCGCATCGTGATGCTGGAGCCCCGCCGGCTGGCCACTCGCGCGGCGGCCCGTCGCATGGCGGACACTCTCGGCGAACGGGTCGGCGAGACGGTCGGCTACCGCATCCGCCGCGACACCCGCGTCGGGCCCCGGACCCGGATCGAGGTGGTGACCGAAGGGGTGCTCACCCGGCTGCTCAACGCCGATCCCGCGCTGGAGGACACGGGGCTGGTGATTTTCGACGAGTTCCACGAGCGGAACCTCCACGGCGATCTCGGCCTCGCGCTGGCGCTCCAGTCCCAGGCGCTTCTTCGCCCCGACCTCCGGCTGCTGGTGATGTCCGCCACGCTGGACGGTGCCTCCGTTGCTCGCCTGCTGGGTGGCGCCCCGATCGTGACCAGCGAGGGACGGAGCTTTCCGGTCGAGACCCGCTACACCGCCCGCCGTGACGAGACCCGGGTCGAGGCCGCGGTCGCCTCGGCGGTGCGTGAGGCGGTCGCAATGGAATCCGGAGACATCCTCGCATTTCTTCCTGGCGCCGGAGAGATCCACCGGACCGCTGCATTCCTGGGCGAGCCTCCGCTCCCAGCCGGGGTCGACGTCATTCGACTCTTCGGCGACCTCCCGCAGGAGGAGCAGGACCGCGCCATCAGGCCCAGCCCGACCGGCCGGCGCAAGGTTGTCCTCGCCACTTCAATCGCCGAGACGAGCCTGACGATCGAAGGAGTCAGGACCGTCATCGATGGCGGACTCTCTCGCGTACCACGGTACTCCCCAGCCACCGGGATGACCCGACTGGTGACGGTGCGAGTTTCCCGCGCCTCGGCTGATCAGCGGCGCGGCCGCGCCGGCCGGCTGGGCCCCGGTGCCTGTTACCGCCTCTGGGCCGAGGGTGAACAGGGCTCGCTGCTGCCCAGAAGCACGCCTGAAATTCTCGAGACCGACCTGGCCCCCCTCGCACTCGAACTTGCCGCGGCCGGCATCGCCGATCCGGGCCAGCTGGCCTGGCTGGACCCGCCCCCGACTGCGGCGTTCACCGAAGCCCGTGCCCTGCTAGAGCAGCTCAGTGCCCTCGGAGCCGGCGGGACCATTACCGCGCATGGGCGGGAACTTTCTGGTCTCGGCACCCACCCCCGCATCGGGCACATGCTGCTCCAGTCCCGTGCCCTGGGACACGGGCCGGCGGCCTGTGGACTCGCCGCCCTGCTCGAGGAGCGGGACATCCTTCGGTCCGATGGCGGTCCGACTGACCCTGACATGCAGTGGCGGCTTGAGATCGTGCTGGCGGGAGATCGATCCAACCTCCACGGACACCAGGTGGACCGCGACCGCCTGGCCCGGGTGCGGGAGATCGCCCGCGATTGGCGGCGGGAGCTGGGGCTCCCTGTCGGAGCGCCCAGGGGTGAGGCGTCCGCGGCCGGGTTGCTCCTCTCCTTCGCCTACCCCGATCGCATCGGCCAGCGGCGATCGGGGCAGGCCGGGAGGTTTCTGCTCCGGAACGGACAGGGCGCGGCCACGGTCGATCCGGCACTGAGTCTCGTCGAGTGGATCGTCGCGGCCGACCTCGATGGCGACCGGCGCGAGAGCCGAATCTGGCGCGCGGCGACGCTGACCCGGGAAGAGATCGAGCACCACCATGCGGAGGCGATCGCCACCGAGGAGGAGATCGAGTGGGATGAGGCTGCCCGTGCCGTCGTGGCGAGAAGCTGCCGGCGGCTCGGCGCGGTGGTCCTCTCGGCGACTCCGCTCCGCGATCCGTCCCCCGACCGCGTGGCCGCGGCCCTGCTCGATGCGATCGCCCGTGAGGGCATCGGGCGGCTGCCCTGGAGCGATGCCGCCAGCCAGCTGCGTCGGCGCCTGACCTTCCTTCACCGGCTGGATCCGGAGTGGCCCGATGTTTCGGACAGCACTCTGCTGGCGCGCCTCGGGGAGTGGCTGGGGCCGCGACTCGTCGGGTTGCGCCGCTGGGAGCAGGTCGCCGGGATCGATCTGGCGTCCGCCCTCGGCGGGCTGCTCACCTGGGAGCAGAAGGCGAAGCTCGATCAGCTCGCTCCGACGCACATCGAGGTGCCCAGCGGGTCGCGGATTCCCATCGACTACTCGGATCCGCTTGCGCCGGTGCTCGCGGTCCGGCTTCAGGAAGTCTTCGGCTGGACCAGGACACCGACGATGGCCGGGGGCCGAGTGCCGCTGACATTGCACCTCCTTTCGCCGGCGCGGCGGCCGGTCCAGGTCACCCGCGACCTCGCCGGGTTCTGGCGCACGACCTACTTCGAGGTGAAGAAGGACCTCAAGGGGCGCTACCCCCGGCATTACTGGCCCGACGACCCGCTCACCGCCATCCCGACTCGTCGCGCGAGGCCGCGTTCGTGAGTCGGCTGCTGCGGCGTGTCCGCATCGGAGGCCGGGAGCCAAAAAGGGGCACCAGTGCAACCCAATGCCGCGCATTGAGTTAGAGCGCGCTGTTTTTCTTGATGAATGGGTACGGGGTTTGCTTTGATGGTGGCCGGAAGGAGACGATCCCATGCGCCAACTGTTGAATCGCCTTCGGGCCGCACAGGAATTCTTGAGGGCCGCCCTTACGCTCTGACGAGCCGCGACGGCCCGCGGCACGCGTACGTCTCCAGGACCCATGGCGGGCCCCGGAGGATCGACGACGGAAGACCTCTCTCTCCCGCCGTCAGGTTCGCCGGCAAACCCGCCGCCAACTTCGACGAACCCCCGACCGGCCGTGCCGCTTGGGGGTTCGTCGCTTGGTCAGTCCACCAGGAGCCGAGCCAGCACCGCCGCGAGCGCTGCTCCATCGGGCACTGTGCCCTGGGCCAGCCGCGGGGATCCACCGCCGCGACCCCCCACCTCAGTAATCCGTTCCCTGAGCAGGGCCCCCGCATTGACGCCGGAATCCGCCGAAGCGGCCAGGAGCAGGGTCGGTGGGGAGTCTATCACTCCCACGAACACAGCCTTGGGCAGGTCGGCGACCGCCAGGGCCAGGGTCCGGAGCTGGTCGGTCGCGCCCGAGGGGAGGCGCTCAACGATCCATCGCGTACCGTCCTGCCCGGGAGCCTGCGCCGGCATGCCGCTCGGCGGCGCGGTAGCGGGCCAGCTGCTCCTCGGCGTCCCGCCGCGCTCCTGCGACTGCCTTGAGTTCGGCGCGCTGGGCCTCGACCAGGGGCGGAAGTTCATCGATGGCGGCCGACATGCCCTGCGCCAGCCCCGCCAGCAGGTCGTAGTCGCTCCGGGCCTGCCGGCTGGCCCGGCTGCCGCAGAGGAACTCGACCCGGAGCTGGCCCTTGGCTCTCTCGACTTTCCGGAGGAGAATCGCGCCGATCTCGCCGGTGGCGCCGACGTGGGTGCCGCCGCAGGCGCTCCGGTCGAGTCCCTCGATGGTGACGATCCGGATCACTCCTGTCCGATCGCTTGACTTGCGCAGCCCGGCGGCGGTGGTGCTTCCCTCGAAGCTCACCGTGACCGGGCGATTCTCGGTGACGAGGGCGTTGGCCCTCGCTTCTGCCGCCCGGATCTGTTCTGGAGTCAGCGGTCCCCCCTCGAGATCGACCGTCGAGAGCTGGTCGCCGAAGTGGACGCTGGCGGTGCGGCGGCCGAAGAGGTCCTCGAAGACCGCCGAGAGCAGGTGCTGCCCCGTGTGCTGCTGCATGTGGTCGAAGCGGCGGGCGCCGTCCATGACACCGGCCACCTGGTCGGCCGCGAGCGGCGCCTCGAGCAGGTGGGCGATCCGCTCCTCCTCATCCACCACGTCCACCACCCGGATGCCGCCCAGCGTTCCGATGTCGTTGGGCTGGCCTCCCGAGGTCGGGTAGAACGCGGTGCGGTCGAGGTAGATCCGGCGACCATCCTCCCCCCGATCCACGACCCGTGCCTCGAACGTGAGCAACCTGGCGTCGGTGTAGTAGAGCCGCTCCGTGCCGGCTGGCCCCATGCCTTTGTCGTTGTCTCCCTTGGGCATCGCGCTCTCCCGATCGATCCAGCTGTTGAACAACTATACATCACCAATTCTTGCGAATTGATCGCCCGGCGGGGCTGCCCAATACTACCGACACCCAAGGGTGGGGGTGGGGCGGAGCATGGTTGGGGCACTGGAATTCGAGGTTGCCATGGCCCGTCGGATCTTCCGCCGGTCCGAACCGCTCGCGGTGGCTGCCGTCATCGTGCTCGCCGCCTGCGCGTCGGACACTAACGCTCCCCTGACTTCGGACGACCCACCGATCGTCGGTGCCCTTGCCTGGTCCGATCCCGCCACCTGGCCGTCGGGCCGGTTCCCGGTAGCCGGCGACTCGGTTGTCATTCCCGAGGGCCTCGCCGTCCACCTCGACACCACGCCACCGCCCCTGTCCAGCCTCCGCATCGCCGGGACGCTGGTCTTCGACGAGAAGGACCTTTCGCTCACCGTCGGCTGGATCATCGTCAACGGCCAGCTCCGGATCGGGACCGAGGCCCATCCGTACCGCCATCGGACATTGATCACGCTGACCGGCAGCTCCGGCGACGCCAACGTGGACGGAATGGGCAACAAGGTGCTGGGGGTGACCGGGATCCTCGACCTTCACGGGGAGCCGAGGACCGGCTGGACCAGGTTGTCGGTCGCCGCTGACCAGGGGGCCACCCAGCTCGTCCTCCAGGCCGCCACCGGCTGGAGAGCCGGCGACCGAATCGTGCTGGCCTCGGCCGGCTACGACCAGAGCCAGACCGAGGAGGCGATCGTCTCCACGGCGGGGGGCCGCACGGTCTCGCTGGCCCAGCCGCTGCGCTATCCGCACGACGGCGATGTCGCCACGATTTCGGGCGTGGGGGTGGACGAGCGGACCGAGGTCGCGCTGCTCTCCCGGAACATCACCATCCAGGGGGACACAGGGATCTCCCCGGGATACGGCGGGCACCTGATCGTTCTCGCCGGGGCCCGGGCCAGGGTGGAGGGAGTGGAGCTGTTCCAGATGGGGCAGCGGGGCAGGCTGGCCCGCTACCCGATGCACTGGCACGTGGCGGGTGACGTAACGGGACAGTATTTCCGGCGCAACAGCGTCTGGCACACCTTCAACCGCTGCGTCACCGTGCACGGCTCCGACAACGCCGTCGTCTCGGACAACGTCTGCTACGACCACACCGGCCACGGCTACTTCCTCGAGGACGGCGCCGAGACCGGCAACACCATCGTCCGCAACCTGGGCGTCTTTTCCCGGGTGCCGCAGGGCAGCGACCTCTTCCTTCCATCGGATGCCAGGCCGTCGACGTTCTGGATCACCAATCCCGACAACACCATCAGCGACAACGTCGCGGCGGGCTCGCGGGGCTTCGGCTTCTGGTGTGCCTTCCCGGCATCGCCCACCGGGCTCTCGACCGGGCAGCCCGACCTGCCCCGCACCACGCCTCTCAGGCAGTTCAGCGGTAATTCCGCGCATTCCAACGCCAGCGGCGGCCTCAACGTGGATGACGGGCCCAAGCCCGACGGCACGACCGAGACCACCAACTACGCGCCCCGGACCGATCCCGCGGCCCCGTCCGATCCGGTGGTGGCGCAGTTTGCCGGGTTCCGGGCCTGGAAGCACCGGGGCCGCGCCGTCTGGCTCCGTGGCCGGAACCTCGAACTCACCGGCGCCGTCCTGAGCGACAATGGGATCGGCGCGACCTTCGCCGCCTCCGAGTCGTTCGTGCGCCAGTCGACCTTCATCGGCCGCTCGGGCCTCGTGGCCGTCGCTGCCTTCCTCCACCGTGCTCCGCGGCTTCGAGTTCTACGATGGACGGGTGGGCGCCGATGGTGTCCGGTTCATCAACTACGACGCGCAGACGACCGTCCCCGCCAGCGCACTGGGCTACAATCGCACCAACGGCTTTCCCATCGACCCGGCCAACTTCGCCGGGGACGTTTCATTCACCAGTGCCAACGCGGTCTTCCTGGAGAATCCGCTGAGTGACCGCGACGGCGACAAGGCCGCCGTCTTCCTCGACCGGGACGGCAAGGTGACCGGTGTTCCCGGCGCCTGGGTGGCCGCCAATGTGCCGCTGCTGCTCACCCCGGCCTGCTCTCCGCGCACCGAGTGGAATGCCTGGGTCTGCCTCCAGCGCTACGTCCGCCTTGGGCTGGTCAGCGGCACCGGCGAGGTGATTGCCCCCCTCACCGTCCAGCGCGATGATGGTGCCTCGCTTGCCCTTGCTGGTGTGCCCAACAATCCCTCCTCGGCCTATCTCTCGGCGATTCCTGGACGGGGATACACGGCCCAGTGGGGCGGCGCGGTGCCGGCCAACCCGCGGCTCTACCTCTCAGGCGCCGCTCCCGGCGACTGGGTGCGGGTCTCGCTGCCCTACTCGGGCGCCACGATCACCGTGATCCGGGACTACAACAGCGGACACCCGCTGCCTGCGGCCGCGAGCCTGGCGGATCTCGACGCCAGCACCGGGGACCGGTGGTACTTCGATACCGGAACAGGGCTGCTCCACCTCAAGCTGGTGGTTCAGGCCGGGCGGGACTGGGCCACCCTCTTTGTGGGGCCGTAGCCCGGAAGGGCCCACTTTCGCGCCGGAGACCGCCATTAGGTTTCCCTCTCCACGAGGGAAACCGACATGCACTCCATCCGTATCCATGCCGCCGGCGGCCCCGAGGTCCTGAGTTTCGAGGAATCGGTGCTGCCGCCTCCCGGGCCCGGGCAGGCGCTGGTCCGCCACGAGGCCATCGGGGTCAACTTCATCGACGTCTACCACAGGGTCGGACTCTACCCGGTGGCGCGGCCGTTCACGCCCGGGTTGGAAGCTGCCGGAGTTGTTGAAGAGGTCGGAGAGGGCGTGGAAGTCGTGAGGCCAGGGGACCGGGTCGCCTACGCCGATGCGCTGGGGGCCTACGCCGAGTCGGCAGTGGTTCCCGCCGACCGCCTGGTCCCGGTGCCGGACGGCGTCAGCAGCGAGGATGCGGCCGCGGTCATGCTCCAGGGGATGACCGCCCACTATCTCGCCACAACTACCCGGCCCTTGGCACCGGGTGACAGCTGTCTGGTTCACGCGGCTGCCGGAGGACTCGGACTCCTGCTCTGCCAGGTCGCCCACCGGCGAGGCGCGAGGGTCATCGCGACGGTTTCGACGGAGGCCAAGGCGGCCCTGGCCCGCGAGGCCGGGGCTGACGAGGTGGTTCTCTATACGCAGCAGGACTTCGAGGCGGAGACGCGACGGCTGACCGGCGGAGCCGGTGTCCAGGTGGTGTATGACTCGGTGGGAAAGACCACGTTCGAGGGAGGGCTCAGGGTGCTGGCCCCCCTTGGCACGATGGTGCTGTGTGGCCAGTCCAGCGGGCCGGTGCCGCCCTTCGATCCGCAGCTGCTGGCGCAGCGCGGCTCACTCCACCTGACCCGGCCGCGCCTCTTCGACTACATCCGCGGCCGCGAAGCACTTCTGGCCCGCGCCGAGGAGGTGCTGGGCTGGATGGCCGACGGGACGCTCAAGGTCAGGATTGGGGAACGATGGCCGCTGGCGCGCGCCGGAGACGCCCACCGGGCCCTGGAAGCGCGGACCACCACCGGAAAGCTCCTGCTCACGCCCTGAACGACGGGGCGGACTTTCCTACCGCGCCGCCCCCTTCACGAAGGCATTCAGGACCTGCTGCACCGTGGGCGGCACGGTGGCGGCGGGGGCCTCCCCCCAGGCGTCGAGCTTCTGCCCCAGCCACTCCTTGAGCGCGCCGTACTGCTGGTTCAGGGTCGCGTCGCTGATCGTCACCGTCTCACCCGACACCTTCACCACTTCCGGATGCTGCAGCAGGGCGGCGAAGAGACTGTCCACCTGGGTGAGGGAGAGGTCCACTACCTGCGCCGCTTCGGGGGTCTCGCGGTTGGGCAGGCGATGCTCCCAGCCCAGGAGGTCGCGCGGCGAGGGCTTCTGGCTCCGCTCGGCCTGGGCCGCGGAGTCGCCATAGGCCTTCTCCAGCGCCTGCATCCTGCTCCGGTACGAGGCCAGCATGCCCGCCGCCGATGAAATCGTGTGGCGGGCACCCTCCATCCCCTCGACCGATGAGAAGCGGACCGGGGCGAGCACCTTGGAGAATCCGATCTGGTTCATCTGCGCGCCCAGCTGGCTTGCCGCTGCTGAGGCGGCATCGCCGTAACGATCGGTCACGGTAGCCAGCGACACGCTGGCGCCACCGGTCCCTGCATCCGCCTCCTGGCCAACCGTCGCACCCGACACGTCAATCTCCATGGCCAGCGACTGTGGCCGGCCGGGGAGTAGCGCCGCCGAGCTGTCCGGTGCGGGTGGAGTGGCAGCCGACTTGGCCGGGGCCTCAGCGGCCGGGGACTGCACGGCAGGCGACGGAGGAGCGACGGGCTGCGCGGTCATGGGCCTGGTCAGCGGCGACACGGGCGCCGGCTCCCGCGCCGGGGCCGGTGACGGGGCAGGTGCGGCGACGGATTGCGTAGCAGCCGGGGTAGGTTGCGCCGCGGCGGACTTGGAGGCGCCGGAGCGCCAGGCCACGAGCCCGACACCGGCAACCATCAGGAGAACCACGGCGGCGATCAGCAGCAGCCGTGGGGAATTGCCCGAGTTCTTGCTGGGGGCCAGCGGCGATGCCCCGGCCTGCACCGGGTCGGGCGCAGTCTGCACCTCATGATGGGTATCCGGCGTCCAGGCATGGTCTGCCGGTTCCTCCGCAACCACCGCCATCGGACGCGTGCTGCGAGCCGGCTTCGGCTCCGGTTCCCACGACGGATTGGCCGCGGGAGCCGCGATCGGATCGAAGGCCAGCAGTTGGTCATGCCCCAGGAATCCTGCGGGCGCCTCGGCGGCCGGGGCCACATCTTCGGGTTGGATCAGCGGCTGGGACTCCATCTCGACGACCGGCGGCGGCTCGATGATGACCGCCTCACGCGGTGCGGAGACACGCGGTGGTGGCACCGCCGCGCGCGGCTTCACCTCCGGAGCTTCGGCTTGCACGATCACCAGGTCATCGGGGCGACGCGCCGGCTCGGCCGGCTCGGCCGGCGTGGGCGGTATGGCCGGCGCGGCTGGTGCCGCAGGCGCCGGCGGGGCAACACGGGCCACATATGTGTGGCGCGGATGCGGCGCCGCGGTGGGTAGTGCCGGCGACGCGGGCGGAGGCGGCGCAACACGATGGGCCGTACTCACCGCGCCCAGCATCTGGTCCGGGAGGAGCAATTCGAGATCACCGGCAGGGGCGGCCGCCGGCGCCGGGGCGGAAGGTTTGGGGCGATCGACGTTGAGCGCCGGGCTGGGCGCCGTAATCGCCGGAGCGACCGGGACGGCGGCGCGCGGCGCGGAGGCATGGATCGGCCTGACCGCGGGCCGGGTCGCGGACACCGCGCGGTGATAGGTCGGATGCGAGGACACCGGCACCCAGCGTTCGGCCTTGGCGTGGAAGATGGCCGCGTCGGCTGTGACCGCCCCGCTCTGGACCGCGAGCGTGAAATCGTCGGCGTCGTTGTAGACCGATTCCTCGCCACTGGGCAGTTTGACTCGAAACATAGAAATCCTCACGTCATGGATCTGTCGTGCTCTGCCGTGCTGCCGACTAATTAATTTGCGCAAGCACACCAACTAGGTCAAAGTGAGATGCAACAGATAGGCCATAGTTAACTCCTTATAATATAGATAGTTACAAAATCAGTGATCGAAAAGTCACCTCTAATTCTGCAAATCTCCGGTATCAGGCCATAAATATTTTATACGATTGAACTTGCAACTTCCGCTGGCTTGGACAGACCTCTTCACCTCGAATTCCCGGGGACTTCCGGCCTCGCCCCTGGAGTGAAGGCGCAGCCCGTCATCGGGGCGGAGGCCATATGCGACGTCTTGGTGCGCTCATGCTCACGGTGTTCTACGCGGTATAAGTGCTCGGGGCCCAGTCGGCCCGCAGGCAGGTCCGACAGGGCTTCTGGATCAGCGGTGGTTTGGGGGTGGGGATCTACCACCTGGGCTGTGACGGCTGCAGCTTCGACGGGGCTACGGACAAGTCCGGAACTCTCCGGATGGGCGGCACGGTGAGCCAGAAAGTGCTGCTGGGTGGCGAGATGATGGCATGGACCCACTACGAGAACGGGCTCGATGAGTGGGCCGGTGCCCTGACCGCCGTGATGCTCTATTACCCGTCCGCCACTGCAGGGCTGTTCCTCAAGGGGGGGCTGGGGGTCGGGGGGTACGATGAGTCCGGTGAGCTTCCCTCTTGACGGGGCGCAGGACGCCCCATAATGTTGGCGTGCGCGGCGATTTCCCCGATTTGACGGGCCGCGCACCGGACCTGGTCCGGCACCTCCGTCTAAGTCGCCGGAAACACCCGCGACGATGACGTCGCGGGTTTTGTCTTTTGGGCCGCCTCCGTCTCGGCGGCCGGCATGCCGAGTGGCGGGAGTCCCCGCCCACCAACCGTCGCCCTCGACGGTGGTTGCCCCGGAAGGGGGCCATGCGCGATGAGACGGGACGCACGCCTCGAAAGGGCACCCCGATGACCGCACCACGAGCAGAGGCCTCTCACGGCCTGGACCTCGAGTTCCGTCCCCGCGATTACCAGTTCAGATCCCTGACCCGAGCGCACGGCCGGTCGCCGGGCTGCCGCCGTGCCTGCCGGGGGAGGCGGAAATCGCCCGCATCACCGTCGGAACGGTCGACGCCGACGTCTACAGCCTTCGGGTCCGGTGCGCCGGCGGCCGGTTCCAGTACCGGATCGTGGACCAGTATTTCACGCAATGGCGGTTGCAGGCCGCGCACGTCGAGGTTGCCGCTGACGCTGGGTGAAGTGATCCGGCTGATTGACTCGGCCCGCCCGCGCGGATGGGACCCGTCGCCCGAGGCGCTGGCCAATCTGTGGCGGGGCCGCCTGGCGCTCGCACGCGGACCGGACGCTGCCCTCACGGTGAATGTCAGCTCCGCGGTCTATCCGGCGCTGGAGGAATACTACGAACGCCAGGGGAGATCGTGGCTGCTGGCGCAGTGTGGGTCGAAGGGGGTGGAGCATGCCGCCTGAACGACGCGAAGATCAAGAGGGGTCGATCGAGAGGACTCCCGATCCGTCAGCCGACCACCCGATCTGCACCCGGGCGACCTTGAACTTCTCCTTCAGGCCTTCACCCCGGCCCAGGCCGGCACCACCCCGGTCCTGCGAGGATCCCGGGAAGCCGTCAGCCGACGACAGCGATGACGACCTACCATGGCCGAAAGAACGACAGAAGGGGCCCGGCGTACCGGGCCCCTCCCATTCTTCTGCCCTGCAACGCGCCTAGTCCTGGACGATGATCAGGAACGGCGATGGCGCCCAGAACTTGCCCGGGTCGGCGATACCGATTCCGCCCTTGAGCTTGCCGTCCTTGGCCGGCGGCTGCAGCAGCGCCGAGAGATCCTGCCGACTCACGATCCGGTAGGTCTGCGTCGAATCCGGGAAGGTGATCGTGAGCAGCTCGCGGCGATCGGCCTCCTTGAACTGCGACGGGCTGAGGTTGCGCGCCGGCACGGACACCTTGCCGCCGAAGAACAGGAACTTGCTCCCCTCGTCGGTGATCAGCCCGTGGGCCTTGAGGCTGTCCTTGGTGCCGATCACGTACCAGACCCGGTGCTTCTCGACGACCAGGGTGCTCACCGTGTCGGTCAGGGCCAGGTTCTGCGAGGTCAGCGTCTGGTTGGCCTCCTGCAGCGACCCGATCTGCGAGTTCAGGCTCTCGATGGTGCTGCGCTGATCGCTGATGATCGTGTTGAACTGGCCGAGGGCCGCCTGCAGGCTGGCGATCTCGGTCTTGAGCGAGTCGTTGCTCGTGGTCATCGAGGCCAGGCGGCGCTGGCTGGCGGCGAGGCGGGACTCGCTCTCGTTGACCCGCGCGGTGAGTTCCCTGACCTTCTGCAGGACGCTGTCGGCCTGAGTCGGCACGCCTTCCTGGGCCACCTGGGGCACCGGTCCCTTCCTCGACTTGACCTTGGCGAGTTCGGCGCTGATCTCGCTCATCACGCGGGTATTGGTCAGGACCTGCTGCAGCAGGCTGTCCTTCTCGGCGCTGAGCTGGGCGGCGGAGGCGGAGTCGAGATTCGCGGAGGCCGGGGTCCCGGCGCCAGCGGTGGACGACGTATTCCCGGCGCCGGGCGTCTTGGGCTCCGCAGGCGGCCAGGATCAGGGTGGCGGAAAGGAGCACAGCGGAAAGGCGGAATCGTCGGGCAGACATACGCACTCCTGCGGGTTCGTGGACCCCATCCAGCCCCGGTTCCCGGTGAACCGGATCCCGGCGGGGGGCGGCGTTCTGCCGCCGCTGGAGGATAATAGGGAGGACCGCCTGTTGCAGGGCGCGGCAGGCCCGGGCCGACTAGATTGTCCTCCGAGGAACGATGCCAGAGACCCCTTTTCCCGACGACGCGGCCGGCAAGCCGGACGATGGCGTGACGGTCAGCACCACCCCGGTGCCCCTGACGCTCAGGACGCTGGCAGACGAGCGCGTGCCCAAGGGCCAGGCGGGCCTGGGCGCCTATCTCGGCGACCGGCTGATCGCCCGCAACACCTTCCCGACCGACTTCGTCGAGAAGCTGCCGCTGGCGCTGCTCTTCGCGGATCCCGTGCCGCTGCTGTTCCACGCCGCCCTGGGCGGGCCCGGCATCCAGGGCACGCTCTACGCCCTGGTTCCCAGTGAACCGCTCGAGGAAGAGGCCGGCGAGGAGGAAGACGAGCCCTGGGCGGCATCCGTGCCCCGGTTTGAGGACGCGATCGAGGACGGTGAGGGCGAGGAGCAACGCGCGATGTTCCCGCTCGGAGTGCTGGTGCGCGTGGCGCGGGATCGGAAGTATCCCGACGACCTGGCCCTCGAGGCGGGCGACCTGCTTCACGCCGTGCTGACCGGCGAGTCGTCCGAAGTCATCGATCGCGTGCTCGAAGACCTGCTCGACGATTCCTGACCGCACCCCACGCCGCGCGTTTCCGCCGTCTCCATGCGACTCCACCCCTTCGCGGCCTATCGTCCCGCGGCCGGTCTGGCCGAGCGGGTGGCGTCCCCTCCCTACGACGTGGTCAACCGGGCCGAAGCCGCGGCGCTGGCGTCCGGCAACCCGCAGAGCTTCCTGCACGTGGGCCGGCCGGACATCGACCTGCCGGCCGACCTCGACCCGCACGACGACCGGGTCTATGCCAAGGGACGCGAGAACCTCGAGCGGCTGATCCGCGAGGGGACGCTGGTGCCCGAGAGCCGGCCCTCGCTCTACCTCTACCGGCAGGTGTGGCAGGGGCGGGCGCAGGTCGGCATCGTGGGCTGCGTGCACGTCGACGACTACGGCCGCGACGTCATCCGCAAGCACGAGAAGACCCGCCAGGACAAGGAAGACGACCGCACCCGCCACGTGCTGACGCTCGGACGCCCACGCCGAGCCGGTCTTCCTGACCTATCGGGATGAACCCGCGATTGACCGGATGGCCGCGGCCGTGATGGCGGGACCGCCGCTGTACGACTTCACCTCGGACGACGGCGTGCCGCCACGCCGTCTGGCGGGTGCCGGAGCCGGCGCCGTGGGTCGCGGCGTTCGGCGGCGTGCCGGTCGCCTACGTGGCCGACGGCCATCACCGCTCGGCCAGCGCCTGGCGGGCCGGGCTCGAGCGCCGCGCCGCCAATCCGCGGGCACACCGGCGAGGAGGAGTACAACTGGTTCCTGGCGGTGCTCTTTCCCGGCGTCGCAGCTGCGCATCCTGCCGTACAACCGGCTGGTGCGCGACCTGAACGGCCTGACCCCGGCCCGGTTTCTCGAGCGGCTCGCGGCGCTCGGCACGGTGACGCCGACGAGCGGATCCGGTGCCGCAGCGCCCGGGGGCGATGGCCTTCTACGTCGGCGGCGGCTGGCACCTGCTCGAGGTCGACGCCGGCGCGGATCGACCGGGCCGATCCGATCGGCTCGCTCGACGTGTCGCTGCTCCAGGCCCTGGTGCTGACGCCGCTGCTCGGCATCGGCGACCCGCGTACCGACACCCGAATCGATTTCGTGGGCGGCATCCGGGGCACGGCGGAGCTGGAGCGCCGGGTCGACTCGGGCGAGATGGCGCTCGGCGTCTCGATGTATCCGACGACGCTCGACCAGCTGATGGCGGTGTCCGACGCCGGCCAGATCATGCCGCCGAAGAGCACCTGGTTCGAGCCGAAGCTGAAGAGCGGGTTGTTTGTGCATATGATGTAAGTCGTGAGTCGTGAGTCATGAGTCGTGAGCGTCTCATGCCTCGCTCACGACTCATGACTCGCGACTCATGACTCAGAGCCACGATTCTCAAACCCATGCCGAAAGCGATGAAAGTTCTGATCGCCGACAAGTTCGAAAAAGTCGGCATCGACGGCCTGAAGGACCTGGGCTGCACGGTCGAGTCGCGACCCGACGTCAAGGCGGAGGACCTGCCGGCGCTGATGCGCGAGGTCGATCCCAACGTCCTCATCGTCCGCAGCAAGAAGGTGACGGCCGACGCCCTCAAAGCGGGGATGGCCCTCAACCTGGTGATCCGGGCCGGAGCCGGGATCGACACCATCGACGTGGTGGCGGCCTCGGGACTCGGGGTCTTCGTCACCAACTGCCCGGGCCGGAACTCGATCGCGGTCGCGGAACTGGTCATGGCGCTGCTGCTCGAGTGTGACCGCCGGGTGGCGGACCAGGTGGCGGAGCTTCGAGAACCGGCCGCTGGAACAAGGCCGAGTACTCCAAGGCCCGCGGCCTGGCCGGCCGCACCCTCGGCATCATCGGACTGGGCCAGATCGGCCGCGAGGTGGCGATGCGGGCCCGCGCCTTCGGGATGCGGGTGGTCGCCTGGTCGCGCAACCTCACCCACGAGGAGGCGGACCGCCTGGGCGTGGCCTACGCGCAGACCCCGATCGAGGTGGCGCGGGTCAGCGACGCGGTGACGCTGCACGTCGCGGCCACCGCCGAGACCAGGCACCTGGTCAATGACGAGTTCCTGGCCACGCTCAAGCCCGGGGCCTATTTCATCAACACCAGCCGCGGGTCGGTGGTGGACGAGGCGGCGCTGCTCCGCGCCGTCCGGGAGAAAGGCCTCCGCTGCGGCCTCGACGTCTACCAGAACGAGCCGGGCGGGGGCACGGGCGAGTTCAAGAGCGCCATCGCGATGGAGCCCGGGGTCTACGGCAGCCATCACATCGGCGCAAGCACCGAGCAGGCCCAGGTGGCCATCGCCCACGAGGTCATCCGGATCGTCCAGGCCTTCAAGGAGCTGGGCGAGGTCCCGCACTGCGTCAACCGCCTGGCCCGAAGCAGCGCGACCCACGTGCTCTCGATCCGGCACCTGAACCGCCCCGGCGTCCTGGCCCATGTCTTCAAGGTCCTGGCCGAGCAGGCGATCAACGTGGAGGAGGTGGAGAGCATCCTCTACCACGGCGCCAAGGCCACGCTGGCGCGGGTGCACCTCGACGGTGCGCCGACGCCGGAGACGATCGACATCATCCGGCAGGGCAACAAGAACATCATCTCCGTCGAGCTGGCGGAGATACAGAGGTGAGCGGGGAGCAGGGAACGGGGAGCAGGCATCCGACCGCTCCCTGCTCCCTGCTCCCCAGGCGACCATCCAACCCTTTTTCCCGACAGGTCCCGTCCCCCATGTCCGACCGCATCTTCAATTTCGGCGCCGGCCCCGGCGTACTTCCCGAGTCCGTCCTCAAGGAGGCCCAGCGGGACCTCTGGAACATCGCCGGACAGCGGCATCGGCATCTGCGAGCACAGCCATCGGGGCAAGGTGTTCGACAAGGTCATCAACGAGGCCGAGCAGGTCTGCCGCGACCTGGCGGGGATTCCCGGCAACTACAAGGTGCTCTTCCTGCAGGGCGGAGCCTCGCTCCAGTTCGCGATGGTGCCGATGAACCTCCTCCCGAAGGGAGGGACGGCGGACTACCTGGTGACGGGCGTCTGGTCGGAGAAGGCGGTCAAGGAGGCCAAGCTTTTCGGGACCGTTCACGAGGCGGCCAGCGGCAAGGATTCGAAGTTCACCCGCATCCCCGCGGTGACCGAGATCAGGTACTCGACCTCGCCGGCGTACGCGCATTTCACCAGCAACAACACGATCTACGGCACTCAATGGCGGAGCGAGCCGCCTGCGCCGGCGGGGGTGCCGCTCGTCTGCGACGCCTCGAGCGACATCTACAGCCGTCCCATCGATCGTGTCGAAGTACGGCCTGATCTACGCCGGCGCCCAGAAGAACCTGGGGCCGTCGGGCGTCGTCCTGGTCCTCATCCGGGACGACCTGGTCGAGCGGGCACCGAAGGATCTGCCGGTGATGCTGCAGTACCGGACGGCGGTTGCCGAGCGGTCGCTGTACAACACGCCGCCGACATTCGGGATCTACATGATGGGGCTGGTCTTCAAGTGGATCCGCGACACCGGCGGCCTGGCGGCGATGGCGGAACGGAACGAGGCCAAGGCCAAACTGCTCTACGACGCGCTGGATGAGAGCAAGCACTTCACCGTGCCGGCCGAGGCTGGCAGCAGGTCGCTGATGAACGTCTGCTTCCGGGGGCCCAGCGAGGAAGTGGAGAACCGGTTCATCGCCGAGGCAACGAAACGGGGCTTCGAGGGGCTCAAGGGCCACCGGAGCGCCGGCGGGATGCGGGCCAGCATCTACAACGCGATGCCCCGGGCGGGCGTCGAGGCGCTGGTCACCTTCATCCGGGAGTTCGACAAGAAGGAGCCCCGGTAGCTCCCGGCTTCCCGCTCACTGGCCGAGCTGGATCTCCCCCAGTCGCCCCGTGCCGCTCAGCGCCAGCCAGATCCGGCGGCGGGTGCGGTCCACCGCGATGTTCCTCACCACGCTGCCCGCGGTGGGAATGCGCACCGTGTCCATCCGCTCGCTCCGGGGGTCGAACGCCACCATCAGGCCCGTCCCTGATTCGTCGTACCAGATCCTGCCATCGGGGCCCAGCGCGATTCCATAGGGGCCCGCGTGCTCGGAAACCGATTTCCACTCGCGGACCTTGCCGGTGACAGGAGTGAGCGCCCCCAGGTAGCCGCGCGCGAAGTCGGTGTACCAGACCGTTCCTTCCCCATCGACGACCAGTCGCCGGGGCCGCGCCCCGGGGGCCGGCAGGGTGAATTCCGTGATCGCCCCGGTGGCGGGATCGACCCGGCCCAGGGCATTGGCGCCCAGCTGCGCGATCCAGAGCGAGCCGTCGGGCGCCGCCGCCAGGCCGTAGGGAATCGAGGCCGGGATCGGCGTGGTCCAGAACTTCACCACCGCCGTCGCGGGATCGAGCACGCCGTAGCTGTTGTTGTTGGCGTCGGTGAACCAGATCCGGCCCTGGAAGACCAGCGGGGTGTGCGGGTTCTGCACCCCCACCGGGAGCTCGAACTCGTCGATGTGACCGGTAGCGGGATCGAGCCGCCCCAGCAGCCCGGTGCGCTGGGCGGTGTACCACACCTTGCCGTCGGGTGCGACATCGATGCCGTGCGGCCCCGAACCGGGAGTCGGGGTCTCGAAATCCGCTATCTTGCCGGTCGCGGGGTCGAGGCGCCCGATGTAGCTGTTCCGCTGGTCGGTGTACCAGACGATGCCGTCGGCCCCGACCGCGGGGTCATGGGGAAAGTTGTCGGGACGCGGGATCACGTACTCCCGAATTTCGTAGGCCGGCAGCAGCGCCAGTCCAGTGGCAAGCAGCCATCCGCGAATGCCGGTCAGCATCGTCGGGTCTCCGGGAGGGGGGAAGTCAGGCCTACGCCGCTCTCGAGCGGCGGTTTCGTGTTACGGAGCGAAACAATGTCGCGAGCCTTTGTCAAAGAGGAGGGCGACGCGCCGGGCCCTCGATACAGTCTCCCGGCGCGCACCGACCCTCATTACGATGAGGCCGCCGCCTGGGCCCTGCTCGAGGGCGCGGACCAGGGCGACTCGGCGAGCGCCGAGTCCGCCACCGGCTATCGCTGGGGTGAGCCGGTGCTGCGGCCCCATGTCGAGCGCTTCCTGGCCCAGGCCCGGGCCCGCAAGAACGACCGCCTGGAAGAGCTGGCGGAACGGTTTCTGCAAGATCGCTGAATAGAGGCGCAGGGGGGCAGAGGGGCAGACGAACGAGATTGCTTCGGCCACTTCGTGGCCTCGCAATGACAGAACTGGATCGGCACCGATGTGTGCCGAGAGATCCTAGCTGGGCTGCCGTCCACCGCATGCCCTGATCAGTCTCTGGGGGCGCGGCGCCGAGGGATAGAGCCGGCTTGCGGCGCGGGCATGGTCCAGGACGTGGGGGCAATCCCCCCGGGCGAAGTAGCGCTGGGCCAGGAAGATCCTGATCCGGTAGCTGCCCGGATCGAGCCGTGCCGCCCGCTCGGCGTCGCTCACCTTCCAGGCCTGATCGTAGACTCCCATCGCGCCGGCCTGGAGCGCGCTCCGGGTCGTGAACAGCGCCGCCACGATGGCGAAGGCAATCACCAGGCGCCGGCGCCGCCGGTCGTCCAGCTCGATGATGCGGCCGCCCGCCTCCGGTGCCGCGAGGAGCCCCGCCGCGGCCCAGACATAGAACGCCGGCACGGGCAACACCAGTACTGCGTCGAACGTCCCGCAGACCATTCCCGCAAGCAGCAGTGCCGGCAGGGCGAGCGGCTCCAGCTGCTGGGCCCGCTGGGCGCTCTCCCGCCACCACCGCCATCCCTTCACGCCGAGACTCACAAACGCGAGCAGCAGCAGCAGGGAAGCCACCGGCCCGCGCTCCGAGAGGAAGGTCATCCAGTCGCTGCTGGGCCATGGGTTGGCCGTCATCCCGTCGTCGCGGTTGAGGCTGGGATCGTTCTTCGGCGACACCGACGGATAGACCACACTCCAGTTGCCGGGCCCCACGCCGAGGATGGGGTGCGCAGTCATCATCCGCAGGGTATTCCGGTATTGCAGCACCCGGCCGTGGCCGCTCCCCTCCTTGAAGTTCGCCACTCCCTGCAGGGTTTCGAGGTAGGGTGAATCGGAGCGCCAGTCGAGGTTGTTGGGGATGAGGAGCGCCAGGACCAGCCCCAGGACGGTGGCGCCGCCCAGGCCGATCACCCGGCGCCGAACCACGGGGTCCTGCCAGAGACGGCCCCGCCAGAGTCCCGCCGCGCCCAGGAAGAGCACGCTGGCCAGCGCGGCAAGCCAGGCGGCGCGCGAGCGGGAGAGGACCAGCGCCCCGGCCAGGATCATGACCCCGAGCCCGCCCAGCAGCGGCCCCAGGCGGCTGCGGGCCTGGACCGCCAGCGCGACCACCAGCGGGAGACCGATGGCCGCGAGGTGGGCCATGAAGTTCCGGTTGCCGAAGGTGCCGCCGGGCGCCCGGTTCTGGCTGAACGAGTCGGTCTCCACGCCATAGACCTGGAGCAGCGCCGTCACCGCCCCCAGGACGGCGCCGAAGGCGAGGACGACGAGGAGCGGCCGGGCCAGTCCCTCGCGGGCGAGGCGGCGGCAGCTCCAGAAGATCACCAGGCTCGAGCCGGTGATGGCCAGGCTCCTGAATGCGAGATACCAGTTGATCGCGAAGAGGGCGGAGAGGGCGGAGAGGGCGAAGAAGGCGGCCAGCACGTCGTCGGCGCTGGAGAGCCGCAGCCGCTCCACGCCCCGGAGCGCCAGGAGCCCAACCACCAGCGCCGTGGCGTGCAGCACCAGCTCCTTGGGTACGAAGAAGCGATCGAGTTCGAATGTCTTGTAGGGTTGGACCGAGACGATGATGCCCAGTGCGCCTGCCGCGAGCACGAGGAGGATGAGGCGGGCCGAGCGGCTGGGCGGCGATGAAGGCACGCAGTAGAATAGGGCATGCCTGCCGCATCCTCCATCCCCTCCGTCGTCTCCACCGCCTGGCTGGCCGAGCGGCTGGGGCAGCCCGGCATCAAGGCGGTGGACGCCTCCTGGTACCTGTCGGGGAGCGGGCGTGATGCGGGCGCGGAATATCTGGCGGGCCACCTTCCCGGGGCGGTCTTTTTCGATCTCGACGCCTCGAGCGATCAACGGACCATGCTGCCCCACATGCTGCCAGCCGCCGCCGCCTTTGCCGCCCGGATGACCCGGCTCGGCCTTCGCGACGACGACACGATCGTGGTCTACGACGGCTCGGGCGCCATCATGAGCGCGGGGCGGGCCTGGTGGATGTTCCGGGTCTTCGGCCATGAACGGGTGGCGGTGCTCGATGGCGGCGGCCGCCTGTGGCAGGCCGAGGGAAGGGCGATGGAGACCGGCCCTGTGAGCCCTGCTCCTGGCGCGTTCACCGCCCGGCTCGACGCGCGCCAGGTGCGCACCCGAGCCGAGGTGGCAGCCGCAGCAGAGCGTGGCGCCGCCCAGCTGCTCGACGCCCGGAGCAAGGCCAGGTTCGAGGGAAGCGAGCCGGAGCCGCGGCCGGGGCTGCGCTCGGGGCACATCCCCGGCAGCAGGAGCCTCCCCTACACCGAGCTGGTGGACGACCAGGGACGCCTGCTCCCACCCGAGCGACTGCGAGCACGGTTCGACCTGGCGGGCGTCGACTGGCGTCGCCCCGTCATCGCCACCTGCGGCTCCGGAGTCACCGCCTGCGCGCTGGTCCTCGCGCTCGACCGCCTTGGCGCGCGAGACGCATCGGTGTACGACGGCTCATGGGCCGAGTGGGGAGGGTCGAGTGACGCGGCGGTCGCCACCGGGCCCGCCGGAGAGGGGAGGAGCTGATGTCGTTCAGGGTCACCGCCGGCGCGGGCCGGCCGATGCAGACCTCACCCAGGGCGGCGGCGGGATGTGCGGCGCTTTTCTCCCTCCCCTTCATCGCGGCAGGGTTCTTCATCGGCTACCAGGCCATCCAGCAATCGCTTCACGGAAACCGGACCGGCGCCCTCGCGACGGGAGCGGCCGGCCTCGTGTTCGGCGGCGTGGGCCTGGGCCTGCTGGTCGGCTCGCAACGCACGCGGCGGAAGGGCGAGGAGCTCGAGGCTCGCCGGAGTGCGGCGCCCGATCAGCCATGGCTCTGGCGGGAGGACTGGGCCAGTCGCCGAATTCCGGATGCTGACCGTGCCCAGACAGGGTTCCTCTGGGCGTTCGCGCTGTTCTGGAACCTGGTGAGTCTGCCGTCGGCGTATTTCGGGGTGCGCCAGGCCCTGCAGACCGGCGACAAGGCGCCCCTGCTGGTGCTGCTCTTTCCGGCGATCGGCTGCGTGCTCCTGGCGGCGGCGATCTACTCGGCGATGCGCACCGGCCGCTACGGTCGGTCGGTGCTCGAGCTGAACGCGGTCCCTGCCCCGATCGGACGGGAGCTGGTGGGGGCGATCCACGTGGCCCGGGGGCTGGATCCCGAGCATGGCGTTCAGCTGACCCTGACCTGCGTACGCCGCATCACGACCGGCAGCGGGAAGAATCGCAGCACCCGCGAGGAAATCGTGTGGCAGGACGAGCAGTCGATCCCCGGGGTGAGCCGCCAGTACGACGGTGTGGCGATTCCCGTCAGGATGGCGATCCCGGCCGATGGGGAGCCATGCGATGACAGCGATCCGTGGAACCGCGTGCTCTGGCGCATCGGGGCCCGGGCCACGACGCCGGGCATAGACTACGCCGCCACTTTCGAGGTGCCGGTCTTCCGGACGGCGGAGAGTGCCGAGCCGCCTCCAGCCAGAGGCGGTCGAGCGGCATCGCGCCGAGCTGGCCGAGTACCGGCTGCCCGACGGGGCGCCGGTGCGAGTCACGGAGGCGGGGCAGGGGGTGACAGTCGATTTTCCGATGGGGCGCAATCCGGCGGCTGCTCTCGGGCTCACCCTCTTCGTGGCGATCTGGAGCGGGGTCGTCCTGCTCCTCTTCCGCCTGGAGGCGCCGTGGTTCTTCCGCCTGGTGTTCGGAGCGTTCGACCTGCTGCTCCTGGCCATCGCCGCCACCCTCTGGCTGGGTCGCACGACGATCGAGGCGGGAGGGGAAGGGCTGCGGATCACCAAGGGATTTGGCCCCTTTGCCAGGACGCTCAAGTTCAGGGCCGATGAAGTTGCCCGGGTCGAGGCGAAGGTGGGGATGACCGCCGGCAGCAGGGCCTACTTCGATCTCAAGCTGGTATTCGCGGACCAGAGCAGTATCGGCGCCGGAAGCGGCCTCAGTGACCGGCGCCAGGCCGAGTGGGTGGCGGCGCGGGTGATGAGAGGCGCTGGGAAAGGCGGAGTGGATGGGAGTTGAGGAATTACGGGATATGGGAATATGGGAATACGGGATTGAACGAATTGCACCGACCTGCGAGCTTCGACCGCCCCTCCGCCCGCCCGCCCGCCCGCCCGCCCGCCCGCCCGCCCGCCTAGTTCCCGATATCAACCACAGCCTTCCACTCCCCGTTCGCCTGTCGCTTCCAGATCGTGACGTAGTTGCCGTGTGCCAGCACGCTGTCCAGCCGGGCCCGGGGGGTGAGCTGCCAGCGGCCGATCGTGTAACCCAGGTCGCCCGAGATGGAGGCGTCCGCCGTGTCCGGTGCCCAGGAAAGCAGCACGGCGGTGTCGGCCAGCTGCGGCGTCATGTGGGCGCGGATCGCGGCCGCACCGCGGATCACGCCTCCGGTGGTGATCTCCGCCCCTGTGGAGTCGAACGCGGCGACCCAGGCCTCGACACCGTTGTGGGCCGAGGCCGCGGCGAAGCTCCGTTCGGCCTGCATCAGTTCCTGGCGCACCTGGGCGGCATCAGCGGCGGGAGCGGGCCGCTGGCAGGCGGGCGTGGCCAGCGCGAGCGCGGCGCTGACCAGCAGCACGGGGCGTCGAGTCACGGGAGGAACTCCGGTTGTGGGGGATCGGCTCAGCAGGACTGCCCCAGCCAGCGCTGGACCGCATCGCGGTATCCGCGGCTCACCTTGAGCCGGGTGCCGTCGGCCAGGATCGCAATGTACTCGCCGGAAAACCAGGGCTGCAACTCGCGCAACCGGTCGAGATTCACGATCATCGTGCGGTGGATCCGGAGGAAGCGTCCGGGCGAGAGCCGGGCCTCGATGCCCGTCATCGACTCGCGGATCAGGTGGGTCTCCCGTCCCACGTGGAGCCGGACGTAGTTGCTGGCCGCCTCGATCCAGTCGATGTCGGCGGTCCGCACGAAAGTCACCCGCCCGTCGTTCTTCACCGCCAGGCGCTCGGGCACCTCCGGGGTCGCTGTCCCGCGCGCGGCCAGCCGGTCGCGGGCCCGGGCGTAGGCGCGGTGGAAGCGCTCCTCGTCGAACGGCTTGAGGAGGTAGTCGAGCGCCTGGGCGTCGAACGCCCGCAGGGCGTAGTGCGCGTGCGCCGTGACGAAGACGACTGCCGGGCGCTCGCCGCCGCCCAGCTCGCGCAGCACGCCGAAGCCGTCGAGGGCCGGCATCTCGACGTCGAGGAAGAGGAGGTCGGGATCGTGCCGGCGGATCGCGGCGCGGGCCGACTGGCCGTCGGCGCACACCGACACCAGCTCGGCATCGGGCTCCTGCTCGAGCAGCCGGACCAGCCGCTGGCGGCCCAGCGGTTCATCGTCGGCCACCAGCACCCGCAGGCGGGAGTGGCTCATGTTGAGAGGGTCGCCAGCCGTGGCGTGGTGCGGAGGTGCAGGGGCGTGTTGGCCTGGTGGCACTCGCGGAACGGCAGCTCGATGGCCACTCGTGCCCCGCCGCCGGCGATGTTCTCGAACCGGAGGCCGTGCCCCGCCCCGAAGAGCTGGCGCAGCCGCTCGCGGGTGTTGCGGATTCCCAGTCCCTCGGCGAAGCCGACCGGAAGGGCGGGGAAGCCGGGGCCGTCGTCGCACACCTCGATCGTGAGGCGTTCGCCCTGCCGCTCGGCGCGAAAGACGACCCGCCCGCCGGCGGGGCGCGGCGCGACGCCGTGCCGGATCGCGTTCTCCACCAGCGGCTGCAGGAGCAGTGTGGGGACCGCGGCGTCGAGCACATCGGGCCCGACCTCGAGATCCACGCGTGAGCCGGTCGCGGAAGCGGGTCAGCTCGATTTCAAGATAGGCCCGCAGGAACTCGAGCTCCTGGCGCAGCGGCACCATCTGGTGTCCCGCGGCCTGGTCGAGCGACAGGCGGAGCAGGTGTCCCAGCCGGGCGATCAGGCGGTCCGCGCTCCGCGGATCGCGATGCACCAGCTCCGAAATCGAATTGAGGGCATTGAAGAGGAAGTGCGGCTGCAGCTGCATCTTGAGCACCTGCAGCTCGGCGCGGGCCAGCTGGGTGGCCAGCGCCGCGGCCTGCTGCTCGCGCTCCCGGAAGAGCTGCAGGTAGCGACCGACCTGGGCCAGGGTGACGATCAGCAGGTAGGCGAGGAGCCGGCTGTCGAAGCGGTAGAGGAGGCTCCGGGCAAAGGGCTGCGCCGCACCGGCGACGAATATCCGGGCCACGCCGCGTTCCAGGAGAGTGGACACCACGACGAAACCGATCCCGACCACGAAGTGGAGTGCGAGGCTGCGGAACAGCCTTTCCGGGGTGAGCTGGATCCGGTTCGAGGCCCAGAGCGCCGCTGGGGTCAGCAGGGCCCAGATCGACGCGGCGCCCATCGCCAGGGCGAAGAGCCGCGTGGGCGACTCGGGGTGAGCGCCCGGCAGCGTGAAGTAGAGGTAGGACTGGGCGAACGAGATCAGGCCGAAGCAGATCCAGCCCCCGGCGATGACGGCCGCCAGGACAAGGCCCCGGCGGCCGCCCTCACCCGCGCGGGTGAGGCGTTCCAGTGCTGGGACGGGCGTGGACATGGACCAGGGCACCCTGCCGCTACGGGCGGCGGGGCGCGCCGCGTTTCAGCGATCCCTGACTCCGTACATCGCGAGCGTGTCGGCGATGTCTGTCAGGTAGACGGTCCAGCTCTCGCCATCACCGATCGGGATCGGGCCCAGGCCCACCAGGGTATCGGTCAAGCCCTCGGGGGTGACGAAGACCGTCCAGTCGCCCGGGGTGCTCTCGATGTACGATGAGACCGCCAGGTAGGGGAACGGGAACATCACCCTGGTCGGGGTTGCGAAGTCGGGCTGGGTCCGCCAGATGTCCACCGGGGGAGCGCCAGCAGCGTAATGCGCCACCCGGAGCTTGCTGTGCCCCGGCGAGGCGACCACCCCGGTGTCGGTCAGGACGCCGGTGCCGAGATTGCCGCTCGAATCAATGGCGGCGATGGTCAGCGTGTCGCCGACCGCGAAGTTGATATCCTCCTCGGTGGCACGGGTGGTCGGCATCCCCTGTTCGATGCGGATGGTATGGCTGCCCGGCGTCACGCCGTGAAACGCCGTGCTGAGGCCCTGCCCGACGCCGGTGAAGACCGTGACGGCGTCCACCTTGACGGTGATGGCGCCGGGACCGGCCACGTTCACGGCCTTGAAGCCGGAGCCGGTGGAATTGGAGTTATTGACGGGATCGCTGGTGCAGGCACCAGCGACCAGGGCGCCAAGCAGCAGCAGAGATCTGGCGTGTCTCATAGTGAACCTCGATGGTGGGACGAATGGCACTCTCGCAGGGACCAATGATAATCGCGTCCGGCAGTTCCCCGGTGTAAGACGAGTGGCGCGCGGTCGAGGCGCACAGACGCGACGAAGGGGCGGTGCGACCGCCCCTCCGAAGTCCGTCACGGCTTCCGCAAGAGAGGAAGAGCGGTCACCGCGAGGCGGTCGTGGTGACGGATGAACCGGCCGGGTCCAGCACACCGAGCAGCACCTGACTCGCCAGGTTGCGCCACCCGATGTCGCTGTTGACGGCCAGCAGGATCACCGTGTCATTGGCGGGGAACCAGGCCGACCAGATCTGGAATCCCTCGGTGTCGCCGACATGCTGGAGCAGCGTGGCACCGCTGGCCGACTTGCTCACGACCCATCCCGGGGCGTAGCCGTTCTCGCCGGGCGTCTGCATCGCTTCACGGCCCCACGCGTTCAATTCCTCGTTTCCCATCAGCGCCAGGTGCCACCGGTAGAGATCGGCCAGCGGAGCGATCAGTCCCTGGGCCTCGACCGGGGCGGTGCTCGCGAACGAGCGGCCGATCGCGACGTTGTCCGACGCGGTGGCGCTGGAGGCCTCGATGGTGCGGGTCATCTTCGCCGGATCGAGGACACGGACCTGGCGGTACTGCGCGAACTCCTCGCCCGTCACCCGGGCCACGATCGTTTCCAGCTCCTGGTAGCTCTGGCCCTCGGCGCGGAACTGCTCCTCGAGCGGCAGGGCAAGCGCGCGGGGGGAGTCCCTGAACGCGGCGGGGCCGACCGTCCCCTCGGTCTTGGCATACTCGATCGGCTCTCCGCTCCTGGTCAGGAGCTGGCTCAGGTTCTCACCGGCGACCCCCTGCGCGGCAGCGGGATCATACTGGATCGCGTCGGCGTCGGGGGCCAGCTGGCCTTCGGACTCGAGCCGGAGCACGGCGACCGCGGTGAACTGGTTGGCGATCGCCCCCAGCGGATAGCGGGTCTGGGCCGAGGCCCGGACCTTGTGCTCCTGGTCGGCGAAGCCATAGCCCTTGTAGAGCACCATGTGAGTGCCCTGTGCCACCAGGACGGTGCCCGAGAAGCCCCGCGCCGCCATGGCGTTCATGGCCGTGTCCAGCCGGGCCGCGAGCGGCTCCGGCGCCTTCACCTGGTCGAGATACGCGGGGGTCGGGCGGGCGACGTTGGCGACGCAGCCGCCGAGCAGGACGACGGAACCCGCGACGAGGGTGGCGAGAGTGGATTGCCTGGACATGGGACCTCCCTGGTGAAGTAAGGCGCTGCGGGCCCATACTCTCACCGGGAGGGGGACCGGCCAAGCGTTCGGTGACGAACCGCCCCGGGGCTGCCGCGACTGGTGCCCTGGCTGGGACGAACGGGGGCTGGAACCGAGGCCCGTCCGCCAGCGTAGATTTCAGCAGTCGCCGTCTCCACGGTTCCATTCTTTCTGCCAGCGAGTCCTGATGCCAGCGCGCCGCCCCATGTCCAGCCTGCACCGTACCTGTGTGTCCGTCCTGACCGTCTTGTCCGTCCTGTCCGCCCCCCCGGCCCGGGCCCAGGATACTCCCGATGGCCCCCGCCTCTTCGGCCAGGTCATGGGGGCGATCGCCGGCCGCTACGTCGATTCGACACCGGTGGACTCGCTTTACCGGATGGCGGCCTACGGCCTGGTGACCCAGCTGGGCGATCCCTACGCGGAGCTGGTCTCTCCGGAGGACCTGGCCCGATTCAACGTGCAGGTGGCGGGCCGCTATGCCGGCGTCGGCCTCCTGCTGGAGGACCACGAGGGTCAGTTCACGGTGATGAAGGTCTTCCCCGGCTCCCCCGGGGAGCGGGGCGGGGTCATGGAAGGCGACCAGGTCGTCTCGGTGGACGGCCAGGCCACGGCGGGGATGAAGTTCCAGGATGTCACCTCGGCGATGAAGGGAACGCCGGGCACGGCCGTCAAGGTCGGCTTCCATCGCTCGGGCCTCCCGCAGCCGCTGGTCTTCAGCTTCGAGCGCGCCGTGGTCCACATCCCCGGTGTCCCGTTCGCGATCATGCTCGACGGCGGCGTGGGGTATGTCCCCCTGCAGCAGTTCACCGAGCAGTCGGCCGGGGAGATGGAAGCGGCGATGCGGCGCCTGCTGGCCAGCGGCGCCCGGGCGTTCATTCTCGACCTGCGGGGCAACGGCGGCGGCTACACCGACCAGGCGCTGCGCATCGCGAACCTCTTCCTGCCCAGGAACGACGAGGTCTACCAGGTCCGCACCCGCGATCCGGAACCCGAGGTGTACCTCGCCCCCGCGCCGGCGCTGGTGCCCAGGGCGCCCCTGATCGTCCTGGTGGACGGGAACACCGCCTCCGCCTCGGAGATCGTGGCCGGCGCGCTGCAGGACCACGATCGCGGTCTGGTGCTGGGCACCACCTCGTTCGGCAAGGGCCTGGTGCAGACGGCGATGCCGCTGCAGGGCGGGTGGATGCTCAAGTTCACCACCGGGCGGTGGCTCACCCCGAGTGGCCGCTCGATCCAGCGGCCGCGAAGGCTGAGCAGCGACGGGCAGCTGGAGGACGTGCCGACGGACACCTCACTTGCCGCGCGCCCCGTCTTCAAGTCCAACGCGGGGCGGACAATCTATGGTGGGGGAGGGATCTTTCCCGACATCGTGGTGCGGCCCGACACGCTGACCGATGCCGAGCGCCGGGTGCAGGAGGCGCTGGCGCCGTTCGGCCAGTCGGCCTACCTGGCGCTCTATGATCTCGCGGTCGCGCTTCGGCCGGGGCTCACGCCGATGTTCACCTACAAGCAGGCGTGGCGCGAGGAATACTGGCAGCGCCTGGTCGCCCGGGGCGTCACGATCAATCGCGAAGTGTACGACGCGGGGTCGAGCTACATCGATCGCGTCATCGAGTATCGCGTGGCCCGGGTCGCGTTCGGCGACTCGACCGCCGCCCGCCACACGCTGGCCCGCGATCGCCAATTGCGCGAGGCGCTATCGCTGGCCGAGCAGGGGCAGACTCAGCCCGAGCTCTACGCCAAGGCCGGCTCCTGATCCTCGCCGAGGCGCGGGCCTGGAGTGAGGGGCGCTCCTGGCAGTGGCGGCTGGTGCTGCTGGCGTTCCTCGCCTGGGCGGGCGTCCGGCAATTCCAGGACCCCGAGTTCTACCACCTCTTTTCCGGCCTGACGCTCGGGGTCCACGAGCTGGGACACCTGCTCTTCCTGCCGTTTGGGGAAGTCGGTACCGTGGCCGGCGGCAGCATTTTCCAGGTCGCGGCACCGGTCATTACGGGATGGCTGTTCCTCCGGCAGCCGGACTATTTCGGGGTCACCGTCGCCGGGACCTGGCTGGCCTCGAGCCTGGTCAACCTGTCACTCTACGTGGCCGACGCGCGGGCCCTGGAGCTGCCCCTGGTCGGGCTGGGCGACGAACCGGAGCACGACTGGAACTTCCTGCTGGATCATTTCAACCTGCTGCCATACGACCTGCGCTTCGCGGGCGGGCTCCGGCTCGCGGCCGGGCTGGTGTTCGCCGCCAGCCTGCTCGGCGGGGGCTGGCTCTGCTGGCAGATGTGGCACACCCGGGGGACTCAATCCTAAGGTCCTCTTGCGGTCCGGGGTGATCGGACCGCACCTTGATGTTGCCGGATCGATGCAGGTGCAGGGTCATCCACTCGCACTGGAGGAGCGACTCCATGGTCCCGCTTAGCGCACTGCTGGTTCCCATCGTGGTTGCCGCAGTCCTGGTTCATCTGGCGAGCGCGCTGGTCCACATGGTGCTGCAATGGCACAACAGCGATTACCTGCGGCTGCCGGACGAAGAGGCGGTGCGCACCGTGCTGCGCAAGAGTCCGCCCGCGCCGGGTCAATACATGATGCCCTATTGCGCGGGGATGAAGGACATGAAGTCGCCGGAAGTGATGAAGAAGTTCGAGGATGGGCCGGTGGCGATGCTGGTTGTCCGCCCTGCGGGAAAGCCCACGATGGGCAAGGGGTTGGCACAGTGGTTCGCCTTCTGCCTGCTGATGTCGACGATCGCCGCCTACATCGCGGGTCGGACGCTCGCCCCGGGGACCGACTATCTGCAGGTCTTCCGCGTGGCCGGCACCGTGGCCTTCACCGGATACGGCGTGGGAGCCCTCCAGGAGTCGATCTGGATGGGCCGCCCCTGGTCGGCCACCCTGAAGAACGTGGCCGATGCCCTGCTGTACGGCTGCCTGACGGGCGGTGCCATGGGTTGGCGCTGGCCGCACGCCATGTAGTCAGGAGATTCCAGTGCGCTTTCGGTTTCCCTCATGGCGCGCCGTCGCGGCGGCAGGGCTGTCCCTGCCGCTCGCGACCTGCGCCATGAATCCCGCCACCGGTCAGAATGAAATCAGCCTGGTCTCCGAATCCCAGGAGATCGCGATGGGCCGCGAGGCCCTCGCCGCTGTCGCCCAGCAGACGCCGGACTATCCCGACAGCGCCCTGCAGGCGTATGTGAATGGCATCGGCCAGAAGCTCGCCGCCGTCGGTGAGCGGCCCGCGCTTCCCTGGCAGTTCCGCATCGTGAGCGATCCATCGGTGAATGCCTTCGCGCTGCCGGGCGGGTTCATCTTCGTCACCACCGGCCTCCTGACGGACCTCGAGTCAGAGGCCGAGTTGGCCTCGGTCATAGGCCACGAGACGGGCCATGTGACCGCCCGCCACTCTGCCCGCCAGATCACGCGCCAGGAGCTGGCCCAGCTCGGCCTGGTCGCGGGGAGCATCGCCTCGTCGACCTTTGCCCAATACGCCGGCGTCCTGAGCCAGGGGCTGCAGCTGCTCTTTCTCTCGTACAGCCGCGCCGACGAATCGCAGGCCGACGGGCTGGGGTTCCGCTACGCCCTGAAGAGCGGCTACGACGTCCGCGCCATGCGCGACGTATTCATCACGCTGGACGGGGTCACTCAGGCGGCCGGCGGCGCCCGGCTTCCCGAGTGGCAATCGACCCACCCGGCCCCGGCCAACCGGATAGCCGCCATCGACCAGCAGCTGGCCGCGACCAAGGTCAACTACGACTCGCTCTACCTGGGCCGGAACCCGTACCTCCACCGGATCGACGGCATGGTCTATGGCGACAATCCCCGCCACGGCTACTTCGACGGTGCGCTCTTCCTGCATCCCGATTTGCGCTTCCAGTTCACCTTCCCGTCAGGCTGGAAGACCTTCAACGCGGCGGCCAGCGTATCCGGCGAGAGCCAGGCGCAGGACGCCATCATCCAGATCACGCTGGCCAAGGGCTCACCCGACTCGGCCGCCCGAGCGCTGTTCGGTCAGCAGGGAGTGCAGTCGGCCAATGTCGGCGCCACCCGGATCAACGGGCTCGCCGCCGTCTCCGGCGATTTCCAGGCGCAGGACCAGAATACGACCATCCGGGGCCGCGCCACGTTCGTGTCCTGGGGCAACCTGACTTACGCGCTGGTCGGGTATACCACCGCCGACCGGTGGAGCAGCTACCAGGGGGCGATCGGCGCTGCGCTGCAGAGTTTCCGGCCGCTGACCGACTCGAAGGCCCTGAGCGTCCAGCCGATGCACCTGCGGATGGAGACCCTCTCGAGGCCGATGACGCTGGCGCAGTTCTACCAGATGTCGCCGGACGGGGTGTCGCTGGCCGAACTCTGCCTGATCAACCGCGTCGACAGCACCCAGGTGCTGCCGGCGGGGACCATCGTCAAGCGGGTGCTGAAGGGAGGCTCGTAGCGGGGGAGCGGCAGCTCACCCGACCCGCCGGGTGCGCCGCTTGAGGAAATCCATCAGGATGAACTGGCCCAGGGTCATCGGGCTGGTGAAGTAGGCCTTTCCCCTGCAGATCTCGGTCACCTTCCGCACGAACTCCACCAGGCTCCGGTCCCGCGCCAGCATGAAGGTGTTGATCTGGATCCCCGCGCGGCGGCACTCCGCCACCTCGCGGAAGGTGGCCTTGAGGATCGCCGGGTCGAGCCCCATGGAGTTGATGTAGGTCCGCCCGTTGGCCAGCGGCATCGCCGACGGCTTGCCGTCGGTGATCATGATGATCTGCCGCATGTCCTTCCGCCTGGGAAAGCAGGATCTTCCGGGCCAGGCGGAGCCCGGCGGCGGTGTTGGTGTGGTGGGGTCCCACCTGGGCCTGGGCCAGCGCCCGGAGGGGAATCTCCTCGGCATCATCGTGGAAGAGGACCACGCGAATGGAATCGCCGGGATACTGGGTGCGGATCAGGTGGGTGAGCGCCAGCGCCACCTTCTTCGCCGGAGTGAACCGGTCCTCGCCGTAGAGGATCATCGAGTGCGAACAGTCGAGCATCAGGACGGTCGCCGCGCTCGAGCGATAGTCGGCCTGGTGCACCAGCAGGTCGTCGTACTCGAGCTCGAGCGGCAGCTTCAGCCCCTGTCGGGCCAGCGCCCGGGCCAGCGTGCCCGCGGCATCGAGGTTGAGCGTGTCGCCGAATTCGTAGGGTCGGCTGGCCGCCTCGGCCTCGACGCCGGTGGCGAGATGCGGCGTGTCGTGGGCCCCGAAGCTCGACCTGCCGAGGCTTCCCAGCAGCTGCTTCAGCGAGCGGTAGCCCAGGAAGTCGAGCCCCTTGTCGGTGAGCTGGAAATTCACCTGCCGCGCGGCGCCCCGGGCCTGCCCGCCGGGGCCAAACATCGGCTGGTGACTCGGCTCGCCCTGCGGCGCCTCGCCCAGATTGAGGTAGCCCTCCTCCACCAGGCGCTGCACCAACTGGTCGAGCAACTCGGCAAGCTGCCGAGCGATCTCCTCGTCCTTGGCGGGATCGCCGGAGGACTCACCCCGCAGGAACTTGAGCATCTCGGGAGTCAGCTGGCCCGACTCCATCAGGGCCTTGAGAATCGCTTCGCGCAACCGGTCGAGGGACTGCGAATCGTCCTCGCCGTACCACGGGTCTCCCCCCTGGAAACCGGACTGCAGCAGGAAATCGCCCAGCTGGTCGAGCAGGGCCTGCAGGTTCACCGCGTCTGCGGCGCCGGGGACGAAGCGGGAGTAGGTGGTAAACCGCATAATGAACGGGGAACGGTTAACGGTGAACGGTGAACGGGGGGTTCACGATACGTTTTAATCTATACGCGCGCGCGGAGAGTGCGCCCTGTATCGGCCGAGTACCGTTCACCGTTCACGGTTCACCGTTTACCCTTATCCCGTGCCCACCCCATCGTCCGCCTTCAGCTCGCTCCGCCACCCGGGATTCCGTCTCTTCCTGGGCGGGCAGTTCCTCTCCCTCTGCGGCACCTGGATGCAGGTGGTGGCGCAGGGGTGGCTGGTGGTGCAACTGTCGCCCTCGCCCCTCGTGCTGGGCGTGGTCGGAATGCTCGGCTCGCTGCCGATCCTCCTCTTCACCCTGCACGGCGGCGTCATGGCCGACCGGGTGGCGCGGCGCCGGGCCCTGATCTTCCTGCAATCGCTGATGCTGCTCGAGGCGGTGACCCTGGGCACGCTGACGGCGCTCAAGATCGTCACCCTGCCCTGGGTGATGGTGCTGGCCTTTGCCCTCGGCACCTTTACGGCGTTCGAGGTCCCCATCCGGCAGGCGTTCCTCATGGAGATGGTGGGCCGGGGCGACGTCATGAATGCCATCGCCCTCAACTCCCTGGCCTTCAACGCCTCGCGCATCGTCGGACCGGTGGCGGCCGGTGTACTGATCTCCTCGGTGGGGCTCTCGGCCTGCTTCTTCGCCAACGCCGCGAGCTACGTAGCCGTTCTCATCGCGCTGATCCGCATGCGCCCCGCTGCCCCCTCACCGGGCGTCGTGCCGGCGTCGAGCCGGGGCCATTTCGCCGACGGCCTGGCCTACCTCCGGGGCGCGGCGCTGCCCCGCAGCCTCCTGACCCTCAGCGCCTCGTTCAGCGTGTTCGGGTTTTCGTTCATCACGATGCTTCCGATCTATGCCCGCGATGTGATGCGGACCGGCGCCTCCGGGTATGGTGCGCTCATGGCCGCGCTCGGCCTGGGCGCGGCGGCCGGAGCCCTGTCGATGGCGGGGCTGGTCGGCGAACGACGGAGCCCCAGCCTGATCCGCTGGGCGGGCATCCTCTTCGGCGCCAGCCTGGCCGGCCTCGGCTTCGCGATGCACATCGCCTCCGCGGCGGTCCTCCTGGCCGCGGCTGGATTCGGGATGATCCTCAACAATGTGATGACCAACACCCTGCTCCAGACCACGACGCCCGATCATCTGCGGGGCAGAGTCATGGGCTTCTACTCGTTGGTCGTCCTGGGATTCGCGCCGTTCGGGAATCTGCTTGCCGGCTGGACGGCCGAGCACCTGGGGGTGGGGATGGCGGTGGGATTGGGAGGCGGGGTGTGTGTACTCGCGACGATCGTTGGAGCCAGGGGATTGAAGGATTGAGGGATTGAGGGATTGAGGGATTGGAGGAGGGGAGGATTGCCATGCTGATCACGGTTTCGCGGGAATTCGGTGCCGGTGGCTCCCGGGTCGCAGCACTGATCGCCGGAGTGCTTGAGTGGACGCTGGTCGATAACGAATTCATCGACCTGGTGGCCAAGCGGGCGGGGCTGACGCCCGAGGAAGTCGCGCGGCGGGAGGAGCGGGTGCCCGGCTTCGTGGAGCGGCTGGCACGGACACTGGCAGTGACATCCCAGGAATTCGCGGTGCCGCAGCCCGAGGCGGTGGCGGCCCTGGCCGAGCCGGAGCTGGTCCGGCTGACGGAGGCGGTGGTCCGCGAGGCGGCGACCCACGACCACGTGGTGCTGGTCGGCCGGGCGGCCACGACGGTGCTCGAGCGGCGGGACGACGCGCTCCACGTCCGCATCGTGGCCCCACGGGGATTCCGGGTGAAAATGATCGAGGAGCGGGAGGGGTTGGACACCCGGCACGCCGAGGCGCGGGTGGATGCGGTGGATGCCCAGCGGGCCCGGTATCATCGCGAGTACTACGACCGGGACTGGACCGACCCCACCCTCTATCACATGGTGCTCAATACCGAGGCGCTGGGGTTCGCCGGCGCTGCGAATGTCGTGGTGGGGCGAGTCAGAGAAATGGGAGCGGGGAGCAGTGAGAAGGGAGCGGGAGCGTAGGCAGCCACCTCGATCGATGGCTGCCCGGCGGTGGGCACTTCAGGTTTACGACCTCTCCGACTTCTCCGACCTCTCGACCTGTTGCTTTAGGTGATGGTCCACGTCGTCCCGCTGGCCAGGAGCTGCTCGAGATTGCCCGGACCGCTGCGGGCCCGTGCGGTCGCCGACAGTTCCTCGCTCAATCCCTCGTAGGTGGGTGCCGCAAACGACCGGAAGACGCCGAGCGGAACCGGAAACTCCGGGGCATGCAGCCGGGACAGCATGAACGCCATCGCATCCGACTCCGCCGTGGCGTCGTGCACCGCGCAGTCCGCCTCCGTCACCCCTCCCTCGCCGATCACCACGACTTCAGGCAATCCTCCCCGGAAGCGGATTCCCTTCCGCCCCCTCCTGAACAGCAGCGGCTTCCCGTGCTCCAGCAGGATCCGCGTATCGTCGCGGGTCTCACGATCGGTCAGGAAGTCGTAGGTGCCGTCATTGAACGTGACACAGTTCTGGTAGATCTCCACGAAGGCCGTGCCCTTGTGGAGCGCCGCCTGCCGCAGGACGCCGGAGAGATGCTCCTGGTCCACGTCCAGCGATCGGGCCACGAAGGTGGCGCCTGCCGCGAGGGCCAGCCCGATCGGGTCGAAGGGCCGGTCGATCGAGCCGAGGGGCGAGGTCTTGGTCTTCTTGCCGAATTCCGAGGTGGGCGAATACTGGCCCTTGGTCAGCCCGTAGATCTGGTTGTTGAGCAGCAGGACCTTGAGGTCCACATTGCGTCGCATGAGGTGGATGAAGTGGTTACCGCCGATGGCCAGCAGGTCGCCGTCACCGGTGACGACCCAGACCGACAGCTCCGGCCGGGCCATCTTGAGCCCGGTCGCGATCGCGGGCGCCCGGCCATGGATTCCGTGGAAGCCGTAGGTCTCCATGTAGTAGGGGAACCGCGCCGCGCACCCGATGCCGGAGACGATCGCGAACTGCTCGCGGGGGATGCCCTGGGCCGCCATGACCTTCTGCACCTGGCTCAGGACGGCGTAGTCGCCGCACCCCGGACACCAGCGGACATCCTGTGAGGTCTCGAAGTCCTTCCTCGAGAGCGGCAGCGGGTTGCTCGTCTTCGGGCTCATGCGGTCAGCTCCATGATCCGCTGGTGGATCTCCGAAACCTTGAAGGGCCGGCCCTGGACCTTGTTCAGCTGGACCACGTCGACCAGGAACTGGTCGCGCAGCAGCCGCGACAGCTGACCCATGTTGAGCTCCGGCACCAGCACACGGCGATAGCGCCGGAGCGCCTCGCCCAGGCCATCGGGGAAGGGGTTGATCCACCGCAGGTGCGCGTGCCCCACCGACCGGCCCTCGGCGGCGGCCTGCTCGACCGCCTGCTGGATCGCCCCGTGGGTGCTGCCCCATCCAATCACCAGGAGGTCGCCCGAGGTGGCACCGTCGATCTCGATCGGCGGGAGGCCCTGCGCGACGCCCGCCACCTTGGCGGCCCGGATCTCGACCATGCGCTGGTGGTTGACCGGATCCCCGGAGAGGTCGCCGGTCAGGAAATCCTTCTCCAGCCCGCCGATCCGGTGCTCCAGCCCCGGCGTCCCGGGTCGGACCCAGGCGCGGGCGAGGTGCTCGTCCCGCTGGTAGGCCTTGAAGTGCGCCGGATCGGTGCGATAGGCCACCCTGAATTCCGGCAGCGTGGCGACGTCGGGAATCCGCCACGGCTCGGTGCTGTTGCCGATGCCACCGTCGGACAGGAGGATCACCGGCGTCATGTACCTCACCGCGACCCGGAACGCCTCCATCGCGCAGTCGAAGCAGTCGGCCGGCGACCGGGCCGCCAGCACCGGCACCGGCGACTCGCCGTGCCGGCCGTAGACCGCCTGGAGGAGGTCCGATTGCTCGATCTTGGTCGGCATCCCGGTGGACGGCCCGGCCCGCTGCACGTTCACGATGACCAGCGGCAGCTCGGTCATGACCGCGAGACCGATTCCCTCGGTCTTGAGCGACATTCCCGGGCCCGACGTCGTGGTGAGGCCGAGGGCGCCGCCGAACGCGGCGCCGATTGCCGAACAGATTCCCGAGATCTCGTCCTCGGCCTGGAAAGTCACGATGTTGAAGTTCCGGAGGCCGGCCAGCGCCTGCAGGATGTCGGAGGCCGGGGTGATCGGATAGGAGCCGAGGAAGAGCCGGACGCCGGAAAGCTCGGACGCCGCCGCGAAACCGAGGGCCAGGGCCTGGTTGCCGGTGACGCTCCGGTAACGTCCCGGCTGGGCCGGCGCCTTCCGGACCTGGTAGGTGAGCGGGAACAGCTCGCTGGTGTCGCCGTAGGCGTAGCCGCCTCGGAGTGCCGCGACGTTGGCCGCGGCGATCGCGGGGGTTTTGCGGAACTTGCGCTGGATGTCGGCGATTTCGTCCTCCAGCGGACGGTGATAGAGCCAGAGCATGAGGCCCAGCGCATAGAAATTCTTGCAGCGGCCGGCCTCCTTCTTCGAGACGCCGGTCCCCTCCACGGCGTGGGCGGTGAGTCCCGTGATGTCGAGGGGGAAGAGGCGGTAGTTGGTCAGGCTGTCGTCGGTGAGCGGATTGGACTCGTAGCCGGCCTTGGCCAGGTTGGCCGCGGTGAAGGCGCCGGAGTTGGCGATGATCATGCCGCCCGGCTTGACGTCGGCCAGGTTGACCTTGAGCGCCGCGGGGTTCATCGCCACCAGCACGTCGGGCGCGTCGCCCGAGGTGAACACCTCGCGGGAGGAGTACTGGATCTGGTAGCCGGAGACGCCGAAGAGGGTGCCGACGGGAGCCCGGATTTCCGAGGGATAATCAGGCCGGGTGGCGAAATCGTGACCCGCGCTGGCGACGGACCGGGAGAACTCGTCACCCGCCAGCTGCATCCCGTCGCCGGAATCGCCGGCCAGCCGGATGACGACCGTGTCGAGTTCCTCGACGGGGTGCCGGGGCTGGGCGGCGCTTCCGGTCGGCGAGGGGACTGCAGGATCGGTAAGTGCAGGCATGTCGTACTCCATGGAGTTCCGGGGGCGCGAGAATCACCCCGGTGTGCTCATTATGGAATACAATTCACCTGGTACACCGTGAGGATTTCGTGAGGGAGGGGCGAAGAACAGGAGAACATCAGTTCCCGCCCCGAGGTGCTATTGCCGGGGGTCGACCCGCCGCAGCTTGCCGTAACTCCCCTCCTCGTTTCGGCTGATCCGCTTGTGGGCGGCCAGCCCCTCGAGCACCAGCTCGCAGGCCGCCACCAGCTCGCCCGGGTCGTTGACGTCGGCCAGTTTCCGCTGCCGGATCAGGCTCAGAAGCTCAGGCACGACCCCGAACCCCTTGAGACAGAGATCGGTCTTCTGGTCGCCGCTCATCTTGAGGGCGCCGCCCTGGTCGAACCAGGCCACGATGCCGTCCATCGCGCGGTCGTCCACCCGCTCGGCGAGCGTGGCGCCCGCGGCGCGACGGATCAGGTCGCGGGCGATGACCCCGCCTCCCTGCAGCTCCCCCTCGTATTCCAGCTCCAGCTTGCCGGTAATCGAGGGCACCGAGGCATAGACATCGGAGATCCGCACCACGACGGGGCGTTCGTGATTGAGCAGGCTGCGGCGTTCGGCGTTGGAGATCGCGTGCTCGAGCACCGAGATCGGCAGCCGCTGGCTGACGCCGCTGCGCCGGTCGACCCGCTTGTCCTCGCGGGCCTCGAAGGCGATCCGCTCCACCGTCTCGCGCACGATCATCGGAATCCGGACGTCGGTGCCGCGGGCGGCCCAGGCTTCCTGACTGGTGATCGCCATTCCCAGCTCGACGGCGAGGGGGTAGTGCGTGGTGATCTCCGAGCCGATCCGGTCCTTGAGCGGGGTGATGATCTTGCCCCGCGCCGTGTAGTCCTCGGGATTGGCGGTAAAGGCGAGGAGCACGTCCAGCTGCAGGCGCACCGGATAGCCTTTGATCTGGACGTCGCCCTCCTGCATGATGTTGAACAGTCCGACCTGGACCTTGCCGCTCAGGTCGGGAAGCTCGTTGACGGCGAAGATGCCGCGGTTGGCCCGCGGCAGCAGGCCGAAGTGCATGGTCAGCTCGTCGGCCAGCACGTGGCCGCCACGTGCGGCGCGGATCGGGTCGAGGTCGCCGATCAGGTCGGCGATCGTGACGTCGGGGGTGGCCAGCTTCTCGACGTAGCGCTGCCCGCGGGGCAGCCAGCCGATGGCCGTGGCATCGCCGCATTCCTCGAGCCGTTCGCGGGCGTACTTGGAGACCGGGGCGAAGGGATCGTCGTTGATCTCGCTCCCTTCGATGACAGGGACGAGGTCATCCAGCAGCCCCGTCAGCATGCGGAGCAACCGGGTCTTGGCCTGGCCCCTGAGCCCCAGCAGGATGAAATGATGCCGCGCCAGGAGGGCGTTGGTCAGTTGTGGGACGATCGTGTCGTCGTAGCCGACAATGCCCGGAAAGAGCGGCCCGCCTGACTCGAGCCGACGGAGAAGATTGGCTCGTATTTCGTCACGGACCGAGCGGCCCCGGAGCGGTGGTTCGGCCCAGGCGCTTCGCTTCAGGTCTCCCAAAGTCCTGGGCAGGGTGCTCATGCTTCAACTCCTTGACATTCAATGACTTTCAACTAGTTTCGCCGCCTGCCGGGCCGACCAGACGGCACTCAATCACCACTCTACCCCAGAGGACCCACGATGAAGAAGGTTGCTGCCCTGATTCGCCGTGCTGGCGCTGAGCGCCTGTGGCCCGAAGCCGACCCCCGCCCCCGCGTCCGACACCACCGCCGCCGGTGCCCCGGCCCCCGACACTACCAAGCCGGCTGCCGCTCCCGCGGACACCACCAAGAACAACTAGTTCGACGCGATCGCGCGCACGGCGTCCACGACGCCCTGCCGCGGCGTGATGGTCGGCCGCCACTGCAATTCACGAGTGGCGGCCGTGGCCTTGTAGGGGTTGGCCCCGCGCCAGAACCGGATCGCTCCGCTGGCCCTGGTCGGGTAGCCACCCGGGGTCAGCCGCTCGAGCAGGTTGTCCGCCACCCATGCCCCCGCGTCCACCAGCGACCCCGGCAGGGGCAGCGGCCGTACCCGGCGTCCCAGCCCCTCCCCGATCGCCCCGATCAGTTCCGGTGCGGTGAGCGGCTGGGGATCCACCAGGTTGAACGGACGTCCCCATCCCCGGTCGAGCGCCAGCGCCTGCGCCGCCGCCTGCGCCACGTGTCGGGCATGCACCAGCGCCATGGGACGGTGTTCCCCGCCGAGCAGCGGGAGCCAGCCGCTCTTCGCGATCCTCACCACGCGGGGCAGGAACTGGCGGTCCCCCTCGCCATAGATGACGCAGGGCCTGAGGACGATCGCCTTGGCGCCGCGTCCCGCTTCCTCCCACAGCGCCGCCTCTCCCAGTCGCTTCGAGCGGGGATAGAAGGCCTCGCCCTCCGTTGCGCCGAGGGGAAAACTCTCGTCCACCGATTCGGCGTCTCCCAGGTAGCCCTCCCGCCCATAGACGGCCACCGAGGAGATGTGAATCACCGGCACGCCCAGCTGACGTGCCCGCGTTGCCGCGAGCCGCACGCTGTTCACGTTGACCGCCTCGTACTCGTTCCACCCGGCGCGGGTGGTGACCATTGCCGCCGCGTGGATGATGGCCGAGACGTCGTCCACCTGCCGCCAGAGGGCGGGGTCCTCGACCCGCCCCCGGACCGGGGTGGCGCCCAGCGCCCTCACTGCCGCGGCGCCACGTTCATCGCGCACCAGTGCCATGGTGCGCTCGCCACGGTCGCGGAGCTCGAGGAGCAGGTGACGGCCCACCAGCCCGGTGCCGCCGGTGACGAAGATCACGCCGCGACTTCGTCCGGCGCGAAGGGCAGTGCGACCAGCCGGGCGGCGGCGCCGCCGGCCTGGACCTCCGCCTGGCCCGATTCGAGGACTTCACGACGAATCTTGACCAGGCCGAGACTCCGCCCCGGCAACGCCAGGACCGAGGACACCACACCGACCTCCTGTCCTTCGGCGCCCAGGACCAGCGCCCCCGGCGCGGACGATCCGGGCCAGACCAGCCCGCGGAGTTCGCGATTGGGGTGGCCGCGGAAATGGATCCGGGCCACCGTCTCCTGCCCCACGTAGCATCCCTTCGAGTAGGAGACGGCGTCGATCGCATCGAAGCGCACCTCCTGCGGCAGCGTACGTTCGTCGATTTCCGCTCCCACGGCGGGCCACCCGGCGAGGATCCGGGCCGCCTCGCTGTCGCTCTCGTCGCCCGCGGAAAGTCCGGCGTGAACCATCCTGTCGAGCAGCGGCCCCGCCTCCTCGACCGGTGCCGCCAGGAGCAGCCGGAACGGCGCCGTGTCATGGGCACGAGCCACCAGGATGGGGCCGTGGCTCGAGGGCAGTTCGATCACCTGGCCGCTGTCGGCGGGAACTGAATCGAGCACACCCTGGACCGAGGCCAGCGCGTGGGGGCCATGCACGGTGATCACGGCCAGCCGCTCGGTCTCGTCGCTCACCTTTGCCAGGCGGGGCGGGAGGCTCCGGCTGAAGAGGGCCAGCGTCTCCTCCCGCCGGCTGTGGGGCGCGATCCAGAGCAGACTGTCGCGGCGCCGCAGGACCCAGGCATCGGAGAGGATCATCCCCTTCTGGGTGAGGAGCGCGCCGTAGACCATGCGGTCATCGCCCGGCCGGACCAGGTCGTTGGTGAGGAGGCCCTGCAGGCAGTCGAGCGCCCCCGGTCCCGCGATCCGGAACACTGCGGCCCGCTGCGGCACCGCCACGGCATCGTGGAGCAGGCGGCGGAGACGGTCGGAGGAGAGACGAACGACGGTGGGCATACTAGAAAGGTAAGCGGAATGGTTGGGGGAGCAGGGAGCAGGGAGCAGGGAGCAGTGGTATCCCGAATCTACCGCTGCCTGCTCCCCGCTCCCCGCTCCCTCTGATACAGTCCCGCCCTCTCATACGACTCGTCGAGCAGCTCGACCGGGTGCCTCACATCAATCTCCAGCCCGGCGGCGAGGAGGCCGGCGCCGATCTGCATCAGGCAGCCGGGATTGCCGGTGGCGACGGTGGCGGGCCGCGGGGCGGCGGCGGCGATCGAGGCGATCTTGTCGTCGAGCACCGCGCGCGACATCGCCGGCTCGAGCATCGAGTAGATCCCGGCGCTGCCGCAGCAGCGGTCGAAGCCCGGCAGCAGCTGGAGCCGGAGGCCGGGGATGGCGCCGAGCACCGCCAGCGGCGCCTCGTGGACCCGCTGGGCGTGCTGCAGGTGGCAGGGCGCGTCGTACGCGACGTCCCGTTCGAGTCGCCGCGCCGGGGCGCGGCCCTCGTTCGGCGAGCAGCTCGCTGACATCGCGCACCCGCGCCGCAAAGGCGGCGGCCGCCTGGCGCTGTCGAGCAGGTGGCCGTAGTCCTTGAGCAGCGCGCCGCAGCCGGCGCTGTTGACCACGATGAAGTCGGCGCCCGTCGAAGGCCGCGACGTTGGCCCGGGCCAGCGCTGCCGCGCCCTCGTGATCGCCGGCGTGGGCGTGGAGTGCGCCGCAGCACCCCTGGCCCTCCACCTCGACGACCCGATAGCCGTTGGCCTCGAGGGTCCGCCGCGTGGCGTCGTGGACGTGGGAGAAGAGGGTGTCCATGACGCAGCCGCGGAAGAGCGCGACGGTGGGCGGGAGGGCGGGAGGGCGGGAAGGCGGGAGCGAAGGCAGTTTCCCGCCCTCCCGCCCTCCCGCCCTCCCGCCATCAGTCGCCGCCACCATCCCCATCGCGAATCCCAACCGTCCTCCCCCCGCCAGCGCGCCGGGCGAGACCGAGATCCCTGCAGCCAACGTCGCGGGAGCCATCGGCGCCCGCCAGAGCCAGCGGCGGGCGAACACGCCGAGCATCACGCGGGCATCGGCGCCGCAGGCCGTTGGCCTGGACCAGGCGCTCCCGCGCCGCCTCGAGTCCCTGGCCGTAGCCCACGCCGGCGGGGCAGACCGGCTCGCAGCCGCGGCAGCCGAGGCAGGCGTCGAGATGCTGAACCAGGGCGGGGTCGTCGGCGCGATTTCGCCGCGTTCGAGCGCGCGCATCAGCACGATGCGGCCCCGCGGGCTGTCCGATTCGTCACCGGTGGCGAGGTAGGTGGGGCAGGCGGGAAGGCAGAATCCGCAGTGCACGCAGGGGTCGAGCGGCCCGGAATCCCCGTCGCCGCCGCGACCTCAGCGGCCATCCGGCCCTCCACCGCGACGTGAGAATGCCCTGGGGTCGAAGGTCTCGCGGAGCCGGCCGACCAGCGGGCCCACTCCCTCGCGGTAGGCGCCGAAATGCCCCACCGCCTGGCGAAGATGCGCACGGCGCCCGCTCGAGGGTGAGCGGAATCTCCCGGTCCGCCGCGACCTGCCGCACCGGGCGGAGCTGCTCGGCCGAAGCGTCGCCCGACCAGCGGATTGAGCCGGTGCCGGCGCCCGCCGAGACCAGCCCTTCGTCGAGGTGCTCGTGAAGCAGGTCGAGCAAGTCGTCGATACCGTCGAGGAGGGCACCCATGCCGCAGCGAAACCGGCGCGACCAGCGGCCCGCGGGCCGCCTGGTTCCAGAAGGCGTGGGCCCGGTCGGGAGCCAGGCGCTCCCACCCGGGCTCGGTCATCTCCAGTCAGGTTCGCCACCTCGGGCCCGGCCGCTTCCGCGGGGCCGAGGCAGCGGGCGGCGAGGATCCACTCGGCATCGGCCGCCAGCGCCGGCGAGAAGAGCTCGAGGCCGGCCAGCGACGCCGCGGCGGCGACGAGGCTCCGGGCGGCGTGGGTCAGGCGGTCGCGTCGCCCCGGGCCAGCAGGGTGACGTCCGTCGGCCGGCAGGGCGCGGAGCCGGAGGTGGAGCGAGGTGATGACCCCGAAGGCGCCGAAGCCGCCGACCTGCAGCGTGGTCAGGTCGTAGCCCGCCACGTTCTTCACCACGCGGCCGCCGGCCTCGATGATCCGTCCGTCGCCGGTCACGACGGTGCAGCCGAGAACGTGATCGCGCACCGGGCCGAAGCCCTGCCGGAGCGCTCCGGCGGTGCCGGTGGCGAAGATCGAACCGATCGTGCGCTCGGGGTGCCCCGGCGGATCGAGTGCCAGCCAGAGCCCGCTGGCCGCCAGCTCGCGGCGGACGCGATCGAGCGTGACGCCCGCCTCCACCGTCGCGACCAGGTCGGCGGGGCTCACCGAGACCACGCGGTCCAGCCCGCGGGTCGAGATCGCGAAGTCGGCCGGGGCATCGGCGGGCAGCCAGCTGGCCCGGCCCTCGATGCGGACTCGCCACCCGGCCGCCGTCGGCGGTGCGGCAGAGCTCGCGCCACCATCGCTCGGCGAGTCGGGCACCACCCGCGGCACGCCCTGCCCGTCGCGCTCGACCAGCGCCGGACCCGCGATCCGGGAGAGGCTGTCGAGGAGCGCGTCGCTCATGCCGGCACCCCCCGCCGCCACTCGCGGCAGACGTGAGTGGGGAAGCACCTTGCCGGGATTGGCGCGGGCCTCGGGATCGAAGACCCGGCGCACGTCGCACATCGCATCCAGGGTGTCCGCGTTGAAGGCTTCCGGCATGTAGTCCAGCTTGTCGGTGCCGACGCCGTGCTCGCCGGTGATGCTGCCGCCCGGCCGCGAGGCAGGCGTCCATGATCTCCTGGCTGGCCAGGTGCACCCGCTCGGTCATCGCGGCGTCGCGCCGGTCGAAGCTGATGTTGGGGTGGAGATTGCCGTCGCCGGCGTGGAAGACGTTGCTGATCTGGAGATCGAGCCGGTCGCGGATGGCGCTGATCCGGTCGAGGACGTCGGGCAGGGCGGAGCGGGGCACCACGGCGTCCTGCACCACGAGGTCGGGGGCGAGCCGTCCCATGGCGCCGAAGGCCTTCTTGCGTCCCTGCCAGAGGCGGGCGCGATCGGCGGGACGTGGAGGCCGTCGCGCAGCTCGCGTGCCGCCGTGCCGGCGGAGAATGCCCTCGACCAGCTCCGCCTCGGCCGGGCCGAGGCCTCGGAGCGCCGTCCACCTCGACCAGCAGCACCGCCGCGGCGTCGGTCCGGGCGCCGGTCGCGTAGATGGAGGCCTCCACCGCGCGGACGCAGGACTGGTCCATCATCTCGAGCGCCGCCGGCACGATCCCGGCGGCGATGATCGCCGAGACCGCCTCGCTGGCGGCGCGGAGGCTCATGAAGTCGGCGAAGACGGTGCGCACCGCGGCGGGGATCGGCTCCAGGCGCAGCGTGATTTCGGTCGCGACGCCGAACATCCCCTCGCTGCCCACGAAGAGCCCGACCAGGTCGGGTCCCCAGGGCTCGCCGTGCGGCGAGCCGAGCCGGACCACCTTGCCGTCGGCCAGCACCACCTCGAGCGCCACGACGTGATTGGTGGTGACGCCGTACTTGAGGCAATGCGGCCCGCCGGCGTTCTCCGCCACGTTGCCGCCGAGCGTGCAGGCGGTCTGGCTGGTGGGGTCGGGGGCGTAGTAGAGGCCGAAGGGGAGGGCGGCCTCGGAGAGCCGGGCGTTGACGACGCCGGGCTGGACCACCGCGCGGCGCCGCTCGGGGTCGATCGCGAGGATCCGATTCAGGCGGGTGAGCGTGACCAGCACCGCCTCGTCGTCGGCCAGCGCGCCGCCCGAGAGGCCGGTGCCGGCGCCGCGGGCCACGAAGGGAATTCCCTGGGCGTGGAGCAGCCGGAGCACGGCGATGGTCTCGTCGCGGGTGCCGGGCAGCACGACGATGGCGGGGGTCGACTCGTGGGTGGGGAGGCCGTCGGCGCGAAAGGTGGTGAGGTCGCCGGGGCGGGTGCGGACCCAGCGGGGGCCCACGATGCGCGCGAGCGCATCGGCCAGCGATGGCGTGGCGAGGGTGGAACGCTGACTCATGCGGGCAATATACGCGGGCCCGCCGCCGCAATCGCGTGCTTAGGCCGCGATCCAGGAGCCCTTGAGGCCCTTCACGTCGGGGGACTGGCGCAACTTCTCGAAGGCCCGCTCCCGGATCTGCCGGATCCGCTCGCGGGTGACGCCCAGCAATTCGCCGATCCGCTCGAGGGTGAGCGCCTCGGAGCCCTCTTCGAGTCCGTAGTAGAGGTAGAGGATACGGCGTTCGCGGGGGGTGAGATAGCGTTCGAAGAGGCGGTCGATGAACTCCCGGGTCAGGCGGGCGTCGGTCTGGTCCTCGATCTCGTTGCTGACCGTGCCGGCCACTCGCTCGCCGCAGGCTTCCGGAATTTCGATCGGTGCGCTCCACCGGGGCGTCGAGCGACATCTCGGCCGGTGGTCATCCGCCGCGCCGCCCGGATGTTCTCGACCGTGTCGTTGAGCGCCATGGCGATCTCGCCGTCGGTCGGCTCGCGCCCCAGCTCCTGCGACAGGAAGCGACTCGGCCTTGGACATCTTGATCAGCGCCGAGTTCTGGTTGAGCGGGATGCGGACGCTGCGGGTCTGCTCGGCGAGCGCCTTGAGCACCGCCTGGCGGACCCACCAGACCGCGTAGGAGATGAACTTCACGCCGTGCTCGGGATCGAACTTCCGGACCGCCTTGAGCAGCCCCTCGTTGCCGATGGCCACCAGCTCGGAGAGATCGAGGCCGTGGCCCTGGTACTTCTTCACGTAGGAGATCACGAAGCGGAGGTTGGCGGTGACCAGGCGCTCGGCGGCCTTGGGGTCGCCCTTCTGGGCCCGGCGGGCGAGGCGCTTCTCCTCCTCGGGATCGCCGATCATCGGCAGCTTCTGGATTTCGAGGAGGTACTGGTCGAAGGCGCCGGTGGCGGTGGGGCGGAAGAACTTGCTGCTCTTGGCCGATTGCGATGAAGCCATGTCCACCCCGTCAAGAAGAGAGGTCAGCGCTCCGAATTGTCATTTGGGGTGCGGTCCGAACCGACCGCGGAGGGAGTGCGAATATAGGAAACGCCGGAAAACCGGTCAAGCAAATTCTCTTTTCAACATCACAAACTGTTAGAGGCAATGAGGTTTGGAAGTTTGTCCACCGATCGGCGTTGAAGGGATGTGGGATTTGTGGATTGTTCAGGTGTTAAAGTATTGCGTAGTAACGTTTTAGGGCCAGAGTCCTAGCCCAGTACCGCCTGGATCCTGGTGGAATCCGTGGCGACGGTCCAACGACCGTCGCCCTCGTGCATCGCACCGATGGCGGTGGGGAGGGCGAGCCGGATTGCCCCGGCCCGGTTCTTCTTGTCGTGCTGCATCGCTTCGAGAAGCCGGTTCATGGGCAGGGGGTTGGTCAGACGAGTGGGGAGGCCGAGGCGGGTGAGCAGCGCCGCCACGCGATCGGCGCTGCCCCGGGTCAGCCCGGTCGACGCCTCGGCGATCCGGCACTCGGCGACGAGGCCGATCGCCACCGCTTCGCCGTGGGGAGTGGCGTAGTCGCTGGCAAGTTCGATTGCGTGCGCGATCGTGTGACCGGCGTTGAGAATCGCGCGGCGGCCCGCTTCCCGTTCGTCCGCTTCGACCACTGCCGCCTTGATCTCGACGCTGCGGCGGACCAGGTGGGTGAGTGCCGGGATGTCCCGGGCGGCCAATGCGCGGGCGTGGCCCTCGATCCAGGCGAAGTACTCGGCATCGGCGATGAGCCCGTGCTTGACGGCCTCCGCCATTCCGCCGCGGTACTCGCGCTCGGGCAGCGTCAGCAGGGTGAGCGGATCGGCGGCCACCAGCACCGGTGGGTGAAAGGCGCCGATCAGGTTCTTCCCCCTGGGGGTGTCGACCCCGACCTTTCCTCCGACCGACGCATCCAGCATCGCCAGCAGCGTGGTCGGCACCTGCACGAACGGAATGCCGCGCAGATAGGTCGCCGCGACGAAGCCGGCCAGATCACCCACGACACCGCCGCCCAGCGCGACAATCGCGGAGTCGCGCCCGAAGCCGGCCGCGAGCAGGCGGTCGGAGAGCAGGGCCCAGGTCTCGCGAGTCTTGGAGGCCTCGCCGGCGGGAAAGGTCAGTCTGAGATCGGTCCTAAGACGGATGCCGGCGTCGCTCGGCCGGGCACCGAGCGACCGGGCATCGGAGGTGGCGCTGGTCCACTCATCGTAACGCACGGCCACCCGGTCATCGGTGATCAGCACCAGCCGCCGTCCGGGAATCGCCAGGCCCACCAGCTCGTGCAGCGAGATCAGGAGCCCCGGCTCGACGTGGACCGGGTAGGAACCGGTGGAGTGGCGGACGACGATGGGAGCCATGTCCGGGAAAGTAAGGGGAGCGGGGAGCGGGGAGCAGGGAGCGGGAACGGGGACTGCAAAAGCGTGAGCGGTGAGCGGGAGCCTCAGTGGATTTCTGGTGCCCGAAGACGACGCGCCGCTGCGCGGCGGTCCACTTGCGAATATCGGACCCTCCCGGCGGCTCCCGCTCCCCGCTCCCTGCTCCCCGCTCCCTTCTCACCAGGTCACCTCGCCGCCGCCCTCCCGATGATTTGCCAGCCGCGCCAGCGTGAACAGCAGATCCGACAGGCGGTTGAGGTAAATCACGAACAGGTCGGGCACCGGTGCCGCGTGCGAGAGGTGGACCACGCTCCGCTCTGCCCGGCGGCAGATGGTGCGGGCCAGGTGGAGTGCGGCGGCCTTGGGTGATCCCGCCGGGAGCACGAATGCCGTGAGGGGAGGAAGTTCGTGTTCCGCCGCATCGATGGCCTTCTCAAACAAGGTGATCCGGTCTTCCGACAGCTCGGCCTTGGCCAGCGCCTTCTTCACCTTCTCGGGATCCGGCGTCGCCAGGTGGCCGCCGATGGCGAAGAGGTCCTTCTGGATCGACTGCAGCAGATCGTCATGGAAGGTCACCGGTGTGGTGGCCCGCGCCACGCCGATCGCCGAGTTGAGCTCGTCCACGTCGCCGTAGGCGGAGACCCTCGGGTGGTCCTTGGGTACCCGGCCGCCGCCGAAGAGGCCGGTGTCGCCCTGGTCGCCGGTCCGCGTATAGATCTTCGATGGGGAGCGGGGAGAGGTGAGCGGGGAGCGGGGGGTACTGCTCCCTGCTCCCTGCTCCCCGCTCCCGATCGCGTAGACCAGGACCTCATCCACGTCCTCGTCCCAGACCTGCCCCGCGACCTTCATCCCGACCTTCTCTGCCACTCTCCTTGCGCCGGCGTTGTCTGCGGGAATGGTGGCGCAGACCCGCTTGCACTCCGGCTGCTCCAACGCCCACCCCACCAGCGCGCGCACCGCCTCGGTTCCGTAGCCCCGCCGATCGGCCTCGGGATAGGTGGCGTACCCGATCATGACCGCTTGCTCCTCATCAGGCGGGCCGCCGAAGCCCAGTGCGCCGACCACCGTGCGGGTGTCACGGCGGATGGCGATCCAGGTCCACCATCCCGCGTCGGAAGGACGGGCTCGGACGTTGTCCCGAACCTGCGACAGCAGCTCCTCCATCAGGGGTGGCGGCCGGAGCGGTTTGGGAAAGTCGGCGTCCACCAGGCGCCGGAGCAGCGCGGCGTCGCCGCGCAACAAGGCGTCGATCGCCTCCGGCGAGAACGGAGTCAGCGTCAGTCGCTCGGTGTCGATCAGGCGCGCGGTCATTGCAGGCAGGGCCCTCCCACGTCGGCAGAGGCGACGATCACGTTGTATTCCGGCTCGACGATCCCCCAGCGAACAGTGCCGCCCGAGACGTCGACCTGCTCCAGCCAGAGATCGTCGCGGTCCGCTGGAGAAGGCGTCCACCGCGGTGAGCCGGCGCCAGAAGAGCGGCGGCCACCCGGTGCGCGGCATGAGCAGGCCGCGATGGAGCTGGAGCAGCGTGGGCCGGAAGACGAACTGGCGCCAGGTGCCGGCGCTGTCCCAGACCATCAGCGTCACGGCCAGCACCGTGTCGCCTCGCTGGGTCAGGCGCCGGGCCCGGAGTGCGACCGCATAGCGCACCCGGTCGGAGTACACCCGGAACGGAATCACGTCCGCGGCGTCGATGTCCTCGAGGCTGTTGATCTCGGGGGGACCTCCGGCCGCGGCAGTGAGCGGCCTGTCGCGGCTGCCCAGGTGGGCGTCGAGCACCGAATCCATGACGCCCGCGGTCCGGGCCAGGAGGGTGTCGAGGAGCTCGTTGCCGGGCGGCGGCGGGTCGCGCCGGTAGCCGACCTCCTGGCTCCCCGGATCGGTGCCGCGGAACGAGCCGAACACCGGTCCGCTGAGCGAGGGGCCGCCGTAGTTGCCGTCGTCCACGATCAGCTCCGCCTGGGCACTCCGCCAGCCGCAGCTGCCGCCCCGGATCAGCGCCGCACGGAGCCGCACGACGGAGTGGCCCTCGGGTGAGCCGACCAGTCCGCGGACCGCGCCCGCCTGGTTCAGGTCGAGCGCCACGATGCGCCGCCGGCCGAGCCAGGCGCCGAGGTCGCCGGGGGGGATCCGTTGGGCGGAGTAGCGCCGCAGGAGGGTCACCATCAGCGCGGTATCGCTCGACAGCAGGTGAACCTCGCCGGAACGTTCCCTCGCCGACGAAGGTGCCCTTGAGGTGGCCGGTGCTGTCCACCCGTGCATCGCTGGCCAGTTCCAGCGACTCGAGTGCCATGGGTGGGCGCTCCTTGAACACCTCCTGCAGAAAGCTGCCCGCCGCCTTGCAGCCGCCCATTGCGGCTAGCGACGGCAGCCGGTCAGCGCCCAGGCCCGCGCGCGACTCACGCCGTACCGTCCAGCGCCGCGATCATCGAGCCCAGGTCGGTGAACTTGAGCCTCGGCCGCCCCAGCGCCGCGCCCCGCGCCTTCTCGATCTCGTCGAGCTTCTTCCAGTCGTCCCATGAGACGACACGGATCTTCCGGCTCTTGAGCAGGGCATCGATCACGTCGCGACCGGCGGCCGGGGAGGGCAGCTTCCCGGCGGCGCGGTCGGCCAGCAGCGACTCGACCGTCTCCACCGAGTCGGGCTTGTTGGTGCCGATGACGCCGCTGGGGCCCCGCTTGATCCACCCCGAGACGTATTCGCCCGGCGCCGGCTGGCCCGGTGCATCGAGGATCCGGCCCGCATCATTGGGGATGACGCCGCGCTTGGCGTCGAGCGGGAGGCCCGGAACGCCGGTGCCCTTGTATCCTACCGAGCGGAAGACCAGGCCGGCGGGGAGCGTCTCGGTCTCTCCGGTGGGCTCCGCCTTCATGTCGCCAGCCGGCGCCGGCGACCAGGCGGTTGCGGACCAGCGTGACGTTCTCGACCCGGTCCTGTCCGCCGATCGCCGTCGGGGAGAGGAGGAACCGGATGTGGACCCGCTTCGGCTTGCCGGTCGCGCCCTGCGCCGCCATGGCGCGCAGGGTGGCCAGGTTCCGTTCGATGGTGTGATCGTCGGTCGCGGCCGCCGCGGCGGCACTGCCGGGATCGAGCTCGATCTCGTCGGGCCGCACGACGGCGTCGGCTCCCGGCATCTCGCCCAGCTCCTTGACCTCGGGATTGGTGAAGGCGGCCTGCACCGGACCCCGGCGGCCGATCATCCAGATGTCCTTGACCCGGCTCTTCGCCAGCGCCTCGAGGGCGTAGGGGGCGATGTCGGTCCTGGCCAGCTCCTCCTGGGTGCGGGCCAGGACCCGCACCACGTCCACCGCGACGTTGCCCATGCCGATCGACGACCACGCTCTCGGCCGAGAGATCGAACGAGCAGTCGGCGAAATCGGGGTGGCCGTTGTACCAGGCCACGAACTCCGTCGCCGGGTGGCTGCCGGCCAGGTCTTCGCCGGGAACGCCGAGTGCCCGGTCCGACGGCGCGCCGACGGCGTAGATGACAGCGTCGTAGCAGCGGCGGAGTTCCTCCCGCGACAGGTCGCGGCCGACCTCGACGTTGCCGAGGAAGCGGAAGCCGGGCTGGGCGGCGAGGCGGTCGTAGACCTTGGTGACCGACTTGATCTTCTGGTGATCGGGGGCGACCCCGCCGCGGACCAGCCCGTAGGGCGTCGGCAGCCGGTCGAACATGTCGACCTCGACACCCGGGACCTGCTTCTGCAGGTGCTCAGCGGCGTAGAAGGCCGAGGGGCCGGAGCCGACGATGGCGACTCGGAGAGGGGTCGCGGGTGGCGCTTGTCTCGTTTGGCACGGCCGATAAGATACGCGTCGGGGGCGGGGAGCCCTAGAGGGAGCAGGGAGCGGGGAGCAGGGAGCGGTGGTCCACGGAGAGGAGTGGCTCCTAGTGTCCGACCTGCTGGATCGATTCATACCGGCCTTCGATGTCAGGGAGCGGCATCAGGTCACGGTGGCGGCGCCGGCGGCACTGGTCTTCCAGGTGGCCCGCGGCTTCAGCCTGCAGTCGATTCCGCTGGTCCGCGCCATCTTCCGGCTGCGGTCCCGGCTCATGGGGGCGCACGGGCCGATGACCTGGCAGCCGGCAGGGATCGTGGCGGAAACCCAGGCGATGGGGTGGGGCCCGCTCGAGGAGGTGCCGGGCCGAAGCTACGTGGCCGGCGCGGTCATGCCAGCCATGGCGCGCCGACGTGGAGTTCAGGCCGATCGCGGCGGATCGGTTCGCGGCCTTTGCCGAGCCCGACCTTGTGAAGATCGCCTGGACCCTCGAAGTCGAGCCCCTGGATCCCGATCGCACACGACTGGTGACGGAGACCCGGGCCCAGGCGACCGATGCGGCGGCCCGGGCCAGGTTCCTGCGCTACTGGCGGTGGGCCAGCATTGGTATTGTTGTGATTCGCTGGCTGCTTCTGCCGGCGATCCGCCGCGAGGCGGAGCGACGATCCGGATCAATCACCTAGAGGGATACCATGGCAGACAAGAAGCTCATCGCGGTAGTCGGCGCCACGGGCGCACAGGGCGGCGGCCTGGTGCAGGCCATCCTGAAGGACAAGGCCGGCCCCTTCCGGGTCCGCGCCATCACCCGGGACCCCAATTCCGCCGCCGGAAAGGCGCTCGCGACCCAGGGCGCCGAAGTCGTGGCCGCCGACCTGGGCGATCCGAAGAGTCTCGATCGGGCATTCGCCGGGGCCCACGGCGTCTACTGCGTCACCTTCTACTGGGCCCACATGAACCCCGACAAGGAAGTGGCCGACGCAAAGGCGATGGCCGATGCGGCGAAGCGGGCCGGGACGAAGCATGTGATCTGGTCCACCCTGGAAGACACCCGGAAGCTGATCCCGCTCAGCGACAACCGGATGCCGACGCTGTTGGGGCGCTACAAGGTGCCGCACTTCGATTCCAAGGGGGAGGCGGACCCCTACTTCCTCAAGCTGGGCGTGCCCACGACGTTCCTCCTCGCCTCCTTCTACTGGGAGAATTTCATCTTTTTCGGCGCGGGGCCCAAGCCAGGCCCGGACGGGAAGCTGCTGCTCACGATGCCGATGGGCGACAAGAAAATGGCCGGCATCGCTGCGGCAGACATCGGCGCCTGCGCCTACGGAATCTTCAAGCGGGGGGAGTCGATGCTCGGTCAGCGCATCGGCCTCGCTGGCGAGCAGCTCACGGGGGCCGAAATGGCTGCCAGTCTCTCGAAGGCGCTGGGGAGGGAGGTCCGTTACAATGACGTGCCGCCCGAGGTCTACCGGAGCTTCGGATTCCCGGGCGCCGACGACATGGGGAACATGTTCCAGTTCTATCGCGACTTTGACCAGGCCGTCAACGGTGTGCGCAGCGTGGAGGCCAGCCGGGCGCTGTACCCGGGGCTGCAGAGCTTCAACCAGTGGCTGGCGAAGAATGCGAGCCGCATTCCGCTCGCGTAGGCCGGTGCCGGGAACGACAATCGATCTCGACGAAGTGAGACGCCAGGTGCTCGCCACCTGGCGGCGGCACAACGACATCCTCCTCTTCCTGCTCGCCCAGGTGCCCGCTGGCGGGCTGGCCGCGCTCCCTGCTGGCTCCCGGGGCCGCACCGTGGCGCTGCAGTTCGCGCATCTCGACCGGGTACGCCGGTCCTGGCTGGCGTATCACCGCACGGGGAAGCGGCAGCGGAAGCCCCGTGTCGACCGGGCCCGTCCGCCGTCGCGCACCCAACTCAAACGGTCACTTGCGGGCTCCGGCAGGGCCGTGGAGAGGTTCCTCGACCAGGCGCTGCACGGCTCGGCCCATCCCCGCTACTTCGGTGGCGAGGCGATCCGCTGGCTGGGCTATCTCATCGCCCACGAATCCCACCACCGCGGGCAGATCATGCTGGCCCTCAAGCAGAGCGGCTTCCGCCTGGCCGAGGCAGTCGCGCTCCAGGGTGTGTGGCGGACGTGGATCTGGGGAAAGTAGAGAACGGCCGCCAATCACCCCACGCGGCCCGCCTGCTTTGGCCTGAGGAAGAACCGCAGCATTGCCGCTCCCGCCTCGATCCTCCGCATTTCCAGACCCAGGATCCCGCTCTTCGGAAAATCCAGGCGGACCCCCTCCCGCCGTCCCGTGAGCAGCAGCGAGGCCAGCTCGCTCATCCACGGCTCGTGTCCGACGAGGGCCACGATCGCGTCGCGGTCCTGGGCCCCGATCGCGCGCAACAGCGCGCCGGAGCCCGGCGTCATCGCCAGTGCGGGGCAGGGCCGGGGGTCGACCCGCGGGGCCGCCTCCCGGGACACGATCTCGGCGGTCTGCCATGCCCGCTTCCAGGGCGAGGAGAGGATGAGCGTGGGGCGGAGCCCCACTTCCCGGAGCCAGCGGGCCATGCGGCGCTGTGTCGCTCGCCCCCGGGGGGTGAGCGGCCGCAGGGTGTCGTCGGGCCAGCGATCCGAGTCGCGATCACCGGCCTGGGCGTGGCGAAGCAGGAGGACGATCATGGCGCGGCCTTGGCAAGGGGCGGGGGGAGCAATTCGCCGTACGGCTGGAACCCCGCCCGCCGCACGATGAGCCAGCCGGTGACGATGCCGGCGGCCACCACGAGGAAATCGGTCATGTCGGGATATCGCCCGACGATGAACAGCTGTCCCGCCTCGAGCGACGCCGCAAGGTAAAGGCCGGGGAGGGCGGTGCGCAGGGGTCCCGCTTCGCCGCAGAGGCCACACGGCCAGCAGAGCGCCGAGGGGGATGGCCAGGAAGAACGGCACGCAGACATCGGCCACGCTGTACATGTCCACTCGGCTGGCCGACGCCGCGAGCGGTTCCCACCAGCGGCCACTGAGCTTGTCCGCCATGTCGGCCACGTCGAACTCCGGCTGGAACGGTCGCCAGGCCCAGAGGACGAGGACCATCGCATAGAGCGCCAGCAGCACCCGGGGACGGTTGGCGCCGCGAAGGTGTTGGGAGAACGGTGCCAGCCACCGTGCCGCCATCCAGGCGCCGAGGGCGACCCCGCCGGCGTTGACCAGGATACTCCCGATGAGGATCGGCTCGCCCAGCGGGGCGTGGGCCAGCTCGGCCAGGGTCGCGAGCACGAGTCCTCCGGCCGCGGTCCGGATCGCCGCGCGGCGATAGCTCATCCCGTTCTCGGCCAGGGCGACCACCACCAGGATACCGGCCGGGAGGAAGAGGACGATGTCTTCCAGGGCAAGATCGAAGACCGACTTCCAGCTGAACATCGCGAAGACATACTCGGCGCGGATGAATGGCCCGCCGCTGATCTGCCCCGATCCTTCGCTCCGCCAGAGTGGGATCAGCGCCTCGAGGAACGTCCCGGTGCCGTAGGCGCCGGCCAGCAGCCCCGCCGGCAGGCCGAAGTAGGACTTGCGCTCACGATGGACGCGGACCGTGCTCACCAGGGCAGCGAAGAAGAAGGCGCCGACGAAACTTCCGGCGGTATTGTTGAAGACATCGAGGATGCTCGGGTAGCGGTTGCTCGAGGCGACCTGGCAGAGCTCGACGGTGACGCTGATCGCGCCCCCGATAGCGGTGGCCCGGACGATGGAGCGCCAGGCCCGCTGTGGCGCCGCGGTCGCCATCCAGACCAGGCCCCAGCCGGCGAAGAGCACGAGGTTGCGTGCCGCGTCGACGATGTCATTGGGCTGGAAGCGGGGATGCACCGCGGACGCGAAGCGGGCGGCCATCCGACCCGGGTCGGTGTCTGCGACGAACGGCGTCAGGGTCGCCAGCAGGAGCAGGGCGACGTAGCCCAGCAGGGTGGGGAGGCGAAGCCGCTCGAGCCGCGCGTGGAGAGTGCCCACCGATCGTGGCGCTACTTCCGCCCCGCCGTGGCCATGGCGAGCACCAGGCTGTCGATCTGCGCCTTGACCAGGCGGTCGGGCGCGCTGTGATGGTTGGCCTGGATGGAAAAGGTCAGGGTATCTCCCCGCTCGGTGAAGATGTATCCGGTGAGCGTGCTGGCCAGCCCGATGGTGCCGGTCTTGGCGAGCACCCGTCCCTCGAGTGGAGTTCCCACGAAGCGCTTGGCGAGGGTACCGGCCTGTCCGGCCCGGGGCAGCCCCGCCGCCCAGTCGGTGTAGTGAGTGCTCCGCCTCATGTACTGCATGATCCTGACGAAGGTGAGCGGGCTGACCAGGTTCATGGCGGCGAGGCCGGAGCCGTCGCTCAATCGCACCTGGGCCGAGTCGACACCCATCGAGTCCACCAGGAAGCGGCGCTCGACCTCGAGCCCCTGCTCCCACGAACCCGCGGTACCGAACTGGCGGCCGAGCTGCTTGAGCAGCATCTCGGCGAAGAAGTTCTGGCTGGTGCTCAGGATCGGGAAGATCCAGTCGCGGAGTGGGCGGGAGCGCACCGAGGCCAGCGGCGTGGATTCGCGGGCGACCCGGTACCGGAGGGAGTCGGTCGTGGAGGTGGTAGTGCCCCGGACCGTGACGCCCGCCTCGCCCAGGACCTGGCGGAAGGCCCGCGCGGTGTAGAGATCGGGGTCGGGAAGGGCAAAGGACTCGGTGCCGCCCCGGCTGTCGAGCGCCACATCACCCTCGGCCCAGAGCGAGAGGGTGCCCGGCGTTCGGAAGAAGTCGAGGGTGGTGGGCGTGGACGGGGCGGTCGTCCGGCTGCGGTTCTCGAGGGTCACGTCTCCCAGGAAGGGATTCATGATGACCTGGGCCGGCATCCCCTCGCCGGCTCCGGGCCGCCAGTAGAGATCGACGCTGTTGTCGTTGAAGCTGAGTCCCGAGACCGGTGCGGCATACCACCAGTTGAGGTCGTAGCCGGACCAGTCGCCGTGGACCATCGTGGGCTCGAAATAGCTCCCGTCCCCCACCAGGTCGCCCTTGACCTCCGTGATGCCGGCGGCGCGGAGCTGGGCGGCGAGGCTGCGGAACTTCTCGAAGGGGTCGCGGTCGCAGGCCCCCGCCAGGGTGCTGTCGAGCGCGTAGCAGCGCACTGCCGAGGTCGGGTCGCCCTGGCCGTAGAGGACGAGGTCACCCCAGACGATTCCTGAATCGACGGGGCCAGCCGCGTAGACCGAGGTCTCCACGCTGAAGTCGGGCGGCAGGCGCGAGGCCGCGACCGACGTCACGACGAGCTTGGTATTGCTGGCAGGGATGAACAGCCGGTCGGCGTTGCGCGAGTAGACCAGCTTGCCGCGCGGGTCCAGCAGTGCCACTCCCCAGAGCTGGTGGGCGAAGTCCGGGGCGTCGAGCAGCGCGTCGAGCCGCTTGGCGAGAGCCTTCTGCGCGTGGGCGGGGGAACTGGTCAGGACGGACAGGACGGTCAGGACGAGCAGGGCGGTCGAGGCGGACGAGGCGGACAGCTGTCCGCCCCCTGCCCCCGACCGTCGCCTCTGTCCGCCCCCCGCCCCCCCTACCGCAGTTCGACTCTCGGATCCGCCTTGGCATAGATCAAGTCCGTAATCAGGTTGACCAGCACGAACACCAGGCTCAGAAAGAGAATGCTGCCCTGGACGGCGGGCAGGTCACGCTTGTCGATCGCGGTGAGGACGTACCGTCCCACGCCGGGCCAGCCGAAGATCGTCTCGGTCAGGATCGAGCCCGTCAGGTAGCTGCCGAAGTCGAGCCCGATGACGGTGATGACCGGCAGCAGTGCGTTCCGCAGAGCCCGCGACAGGATCACCCTCCGTTCGGCCAGGCCCTGGGCCCGGGCGGTCCGCACGAAGTCGCTGTGCAGCACCTCCTGCATCGCACTCCGCGTCATCCGGGCGATGAAGGCGATCGAGCGCATCCCCAGGGTGATCGCCGGCAGGACCAGTGCCGCCAGTCCGGTGGATCCCGAGGGCGGGAGCCAGCGGAGGGAGACGGCGAACACCAGGATCAGCACCAGCGCCACCCAGTATACCGGGAAGGAGACGCCGAGGTAGGCGCCGAAGGTGGCGATCCGGTCGCCCCAGCTGCCGGGGCGCCAGGCACCGTAGATCCCGATCAGCATTCCCGTCGTGGTGGCCAGGAGCATCGCCGCGGTGGCCAGGCGCAGGGTCGCCGGAAAGCGTTCCAGCAGATCGCCCAGGATCGGCCGGCGCGTAATGTAGGAGTTGCCGAGGTTGCCGTGCAGAATGCCACCGACGTAATGGGCGAACTGGAGCGGGAGCGGGTCGTCCAGGTGGAGCTCGGTTCTGAGCTGCGCGATGGTGGCGCTGTCGGCCCGCTCGCCGACCATCGCCTGGACCGGATCGCCGGGGGCGACATAGAGCAGCAGGAATGCCACCACGAGGACGCCGAGGAGCGTCGGCAGGAGCAGGAGCAGCCGGATGGCCAGCCAGCGGATCATGGCCGAAGGTGGTGCGCGGACTGCCAGCGCTGCCCGTTGAAGATGGCCGGGATCCGCCAGCCGGTGATCTCCGGCCGCATCGCCCAGAGATCCACCGGGAACCAGCAGAAGATCCAGGGGGCCAGCTCGAAGACCCGCTGGTCGATGGCCCGGTCGAGCCGGTCCTTGAGGGCCGAATCGGTGGTGGCCCGCGCCGTCAGGATCATGGCGTCGAGCGCCGAATCGGCCAGGAAGGCGAGGTTGCCGCCGGGCCCCCGGTTGCCGGAGTAGAACAGCGGGTAGTTGAAATTCTCGGCGTCGGGATAGTCGCCATACCAGTCGGTGAAGAAGAGATCGGCCTCGCCCTTGCGCGCGGCGGCCCGCGCGCTCGAGGCGTCGCGCTCGACGATTTCGATCGTCACCCCGGCCTGGGCCAGGTCCTGCTGCATCGCCTGGACGATGCGGGCGTACTCCGGGCGCTGCGACCGCCAGAGCTTGAGGGTGAGCCCATCGGGGTGGCCCGCCGCGGCCAGCAGCCGCCGGGCCTCCGCGGGGTCATAGCTGTACCGGGTCCGGGTCGAATCGTAGGCGGCCAGGCCAGGCGGGACGGCTCCCGCGGCCGGGACGCCGCGGGCACCAGCCAGATTGGCCAGGATGGTGGGGATGTCCACCGCGTGATTCAGGGCCTGGCGCACCCGGACGTCGCTCAGCGGGCCGCGGGTGGTGTTGATGGCCACGTACGTCGCCCGAAGCGCCGCCCGCGTCTGCAGTTCGCCCGGACGGCGCTCGCGCCAGAGGCGGGTCTCCCCGTAGGGCACTTCCACGATGCTCAGCCGCCCCGATTCGTATTCGGCTGCCTGGGTGATCGCCTCGGGGATGATCCGGATCCGCAGCGAATCGGCCTTCGGCACCTCGCCCCAGTACTCGTCGTTCCTGGCGAACATCAACGCATCATCGTGGGCCCAGCTCACGAAGCGCCAGGGTCCGCTCCCCACCGGGTGCTGGTCGAAGTCGGCCGGCACCGGCGTGGGGACGATCGCCGTCACCGGCATGGCCAGGAGCTTGGGGAAGACGTTGAGGGGCGCGGCCAGCCTGATGACCAGGGTCGAATCGTCGGGCGTTTCGATGGCGACCCGGGCCGCGGTGTCGCCGCCGGCGTGGGCCTGCGCGCCGGCGATCGGGAAGAGAGGCCACGCCCGCCCTCCCTTGGTGCCGGGGTCCAGGGCGCGCAGGTAGCTCTGGCGCACATCCCCCGCCTTGATCGCACGCCCGTCGTGGAATCGTGCGTCGCGGCGCAGATGAAACGTGTAGACCGTGCCCGCTCCCGACATCTCCCAGCGTTCCGCGAGGCCGGGTTGCAGCCGGCCCTCGGCGTCAAACTGCGTCAGGTTATCGAACAGCAGGGCGATGACTTCGCCGGTCGGCACATCGGTGGAGAGAGCCGGATCGAGCGACCGCGGGTCGTAGTAGAAGTAGTAGTTCAGGGTTCCCGGATCGCCGGGCTCGGTGCAGGCCAGCAGGGCCAGGAGGGCCAGATGACGGAAGCGGGCCAATGGGGGGCACGGGCGGCGGCGGGGAGGGGGCTCCGCCTCGTTGACTCTGATGCGTAACTGCGCGAAACTACAGCACTTGGACTCCACCGTCAATTATCGGCCACGAGGCTCGCCTCGACGATTTCTCCGTCCCGCTTCCCAATTCGCCACGGCTTCCATCTGATGCGCCGCCCCGCATGGTGGGCCGTGGCGCTGGCCGGCGCATTCGCGGTGGCCGCCGTCGTACCTTCGCGGGCGGTGGCCCAGGACACGCTCCGGGTGATCCGGAGCCTCAAGTTCACGGGCAACAAGTCGATCGACAAGACGACGCTCAGCGTGGCCATCGGGACCACCAACTCCTCCTGGTTCGCCCGCAACGTCATGGTCCGGTGGATCGGCCTGGGAGAGAAGCGGTACCTCGACGAAACCGAGCTGCGCCGTGACGTGCTGCGCATCATTCTGCTCTACCGCCAGAGCGGATTTCTCGAAGTGAAGGTGGACACCGCCGTGGCCCGCGATCCGAAGTACGCCTGGATCACCTTCAAAATCACCGAGGGTCCGCCGATCGTGGTGACCTCGTTCACGGTGAACGGGGTCGACACGCTGCCCGATCCCGCCAAGCTCACGCAGGACCTGCCCCTCCGGGTCGGGAAGCCGTTCAACCGTTTTCTCTTCCAGGCCAGCGCCGACTCGATCCTCCGGCGCCTGCGCGATCTCGGCTATCCCTCGGCGGACGTGCTGCGCAACTTTACGGTGGACAAGGTCGCGCGCACGGCGGTCGCCTCCCTCGACGTGCTGCCCGGCCGCTTCGCCGTCTTCGGCGGGGTGACGGTCGTGGGGTCGGGTCACGTGGACTCGTCCCTGATCCGCGAGATGCTGGTGGCCAAGCCGGGCGACCCTTACGCCCAGGTCGATCTCGCGGAGAGCCAGCACAACCTGGCCCGCACGGAGCTCTTCCGATTTGCCTCGGTGACCCTCGACTCGGCGAACTTCCAGTTCAACGACCCGATCGCGCCGATTCTCGTCCGGGTCGCCCAGGGGCGACGCTACAAGGCCAGCGGGGGCGTGGGGTACGCGACGGAAGACTGCTTCCGCCTCAGCGCCGGCTGGACCGATCGCAACGCCTTCGGCACCGCGCACCAGTTCCAGATCGCGGCGCGGCTGTCCAAGATCGGCGTGGGCGAACCCCTCAACTGGGGGCTGCAGAACTCGATCTGCTCGGCGCTGAAGCAGGACTCGATCGGCTCGCGACTGCTCAATTACTCCGTCACCGCCTCGATGCGGCAGCCGAAGTTCGTCGCCCCGCGGACCGAAGCGACCTACTCGATCTTCGGTTCCCGCACCAGCGAATTCCAGATCTACATGCGCGAGGAGGTGGGCGGGGCCTTCCAGGTGCTCTGGCTGCCCAAGCCCAGCCTGCCAGTCTCGTTCGCGTATCGGGCGTCGTTTGGCCGGACCTTTGCCACGGCGGCGACGTACTGCGCGTTCTTCTTCGCCTGCACGGCGCAGGACACGGCCCAGCTGGCGCAGGGCCAGTTGGGAGCGACCCTCACCGGCCTGGCTCGCTCCACCCGGACCAACAGCCCGGTTGATCCGACCCGGGGCCGCGCGATTGCAGGCGAGGTGACCTGGAGCTCGCCAATCATCGGCTCCTCCACGCTGCAGCGCTTCCTGCGGCTGGTGGGCGATGCAAGCTGGTACAGGCTGCTCTCGCCGTCGGTGGTGCTGAGCTGGCACCTGCGGGGCGGCCTGCTGCTGTCGCCGCCGGCCACGGTGGGCACCGGCCCCACCAACTTCATCCCGCCGGAATACCGGTTCTACGCCGGCGGCCCGAATGACGTGCGGGGCTACGACGTGAATGGTTTAGGACCACTGGTCTACCTGGTCCAGGCCGACACGGTGACCCCGGGGCTCATCGACTCGGTGAACAACGGGAGTGTCCCGGTCTCCTACTCGCCGACCGGCGGCAATACCCTGGCGATCGGGAACGTCGAGCTCCGCGTGCCATCGCCGATCTTCCCCTCGCGCATGCGATTCGCGCTGTTCGTGGACGCCGGCATGCTCTGGCAGAGGGGGGAGACGAATCTCTCGCCGGCGCTGCTCCGCGTGACGCCGGGCGTGGGGTTCCGGCTGATCACGCCGATCGGGCCGCTGCGCCTCGACCTGGGCTACAACGGCTATCCCAACCAGCCCGGTCCGCTCTACCTGCAGAAGCCCGACGGGTCGATCGTCCTGATTCAGCCCGACTTCACCAAGCCGACCGGCACCGGGTGGAAGCTGCACTTCGCCATCGGGCAGGCCTTCTGATGCGCCGACACCTGGTCCGCCTGCTGCTCGCCCTGGCCCTGGGCACGGTGCCATGCCTGCTCGGCGTCGTCGCCGCGCTGCTCTACACCCGGCCCGGGCTCGCGGTGGCGGCCCGGGTCGCGGGCGACCGGCTGAGCCGTTCGCTGCGCGGGCGCTTCGAGGTGGGCGGCATCAAGGGCTCGGTCATTTCCGGGCTCGAGTTGACGGATGTGGTCGTCCACGACACCGCCGGCGCGCTCGTTGCCTCTCTGCCGCGGGTCCGGGCGCGCTACATCCTGGCCTCGCTGCTCGCCCGGAGGGTGGTGCTCGATCACCTCGAACTCGATCGTCCCGTGGTGCACCTGACCAAGCGCCGCTCCGGACGGATGAACTACGAGGAGGTACTCAAGCTGGGCGAATCGCCGCCAGGAGGGCCGCCTGGGCCGCTGGTCGAATTCCGCGATGTCTGGATCCGCGGCGGGTCACTCCAGGTGGCGCTCCCCTGGTCGCCGCCCGACTCCGCCCGCGCCCCCGCCGCGGCCGCCCTTGCCCTTGCGCACGATCGTGCGCTGCCCGGCCGGGTGATCGAGGACTCGCCGGACGGGCTCCATCGCCTGATCCGCTTCGAGCCGCTCACGGCTCACTTCCTCCGGCTCAGGATTACCACGCCCGATCACCTTCCCCTCCTCTTTGAAGTGGACACCCTGGCCACGCTTATCAGCGATCCGGCCATCACCGTCACCGACCTCGTCGCCCGGGGGTCGACTCATGGCGACAGCCTGGTCTTCACCGTGATGCGCGGCGCGCTGCCGGGTACCCGGGTGCGGGGCGGCGGCGCCGTGACTTGGCCCCGGCGCATTCCCCTGTACGACTTCGCCTTCGTGGCGCCGGTGGTGGACCTGGTCGACTTGCGCTGGGTGTCCGCCGGCTTCCCCGCGATGCAGGGGCGGGCCCGCCTCGAGGCCCGCGCCGAGACCGACCGGCGTACGGCCTACGCGGTGCCCGAGCTCGAAGTCAGTGGAGCGCAGGGGGCAGTCCGCGGTGGTGTGACGGTGCTGGTTGACCAGGACCGCGGGCTCGGGTTCAGGGAGATGCGCCTCGAGCTCGACAGTTTCGACCTCGCGGTCGCCAAGTTCTACGTGCCGGGGCTTCCGTTCGAGGGGAGGCTGAGCGGCCCGGTCTCCGGCGGCGGCTACCTCACCGACCTCGATCTCGACCTCGACTGGCGGTACCTGGACAGCCGGGTCGAGGGGGGCGGAGAACACCGTCTCGCTCACCGGCCACGTCCTGATCGATCCGCGGACCGGCCTCTCCTTTGGCCGGGCGGCGCTGCGGAGCGCCGACCTCGACATGCGGACGGTGCGGCTCACGGCGCCGGCCGCCAGGCTCGACGGCCGCCTCACGGCCTCGGGCACCCTCGACGGCCTGCTGGCCAACGTCGCCTTTGACGGGACGGTGGAACACCGCGACGGTGCCCGTCCCGCCAGCCGGGCCCAGGGACGGGCCCGGCTCGACACCCGGAAGCCCGATCCCGTCTTCGACGTGGACGTAACGCTCGATCCGCTGGCCTTCGATGGCATCCGTGGCAGTTTCCCCTCGCTGACGTTTCGCGGCGATCTCACCGGGCCACTCCGCCTCGCCGGTACGCTCGACCATCTCGCCGTGAATGGGGACCTGCACGGCGCCCTCGGCCGGATCCGCGCCGATGGCGTCGTCGCCTTGCAACCTCCCCGCTACCGCGCCGACGGCCTGGTACTCGATTTCGGCAACCTCGACCTCTCCATGCTCGCTCCCGGCGCCCCCGCCACGCGGCTCACCGGGCGGCTCGAGGCGACCGGGACGATCGACTCGCTGCGGCCTCCCGAGGGGTGGATTGCCGCGGCGCTGCAGCCGGGGGCGGTGCGCGAATTCTCCTTCGACAGCGCGGGGGCGCGATTCAGCGCCGCCGGCGGCCGGATCCGTGCCGACACACTGTTCCTCCTGTGGCCCGACGGACGCCTGGACGGCGAAGGCGATCTCGGCTGGACCCGTGGTGACAGCGGCCGGCTCACCATGTCGGTCGGGGCCGAATCGCTGGAGCCGTTCGACTCGCTGCTCACCGCCCTGGCGGGTCCGGCCGACACGGCGGATTCCCTGTCGCACTGGCTGGACGGGAGCGGCGAGGCCGTGGTCACGCTGACCGGCTCCCTGGATTCGCTGCGTGGCGTCCTCGACGCCGAGGTGCACGACGTGCTGTGGCGCGACGTCCGCTCGCCCGGGGGCGCGCTCCACCTGGACTGGACCACCGGCGGCCGCACGTTCACGGCGGGCCGCCTGACGTTCGACTCGGCCAGCGTGGGCCAGTGGTCGATGCTGAACGGCGATGCTGGAATCAGTGGCTACGCCGATTCCCTGGTCTGGGGTGGCGGGGTGGACGTCGGCCGCCTGGGCCGGGTGGCCGCAGGAGGCCAATGGTGGCAGACCCCGCTGGCCCACGGGCTCCTCCTCGACAGCCTGTCGATGGACCTGGCCTCCCACCACTGGAGCCTTCAGCAGCCGGTGCGCGCCCTGCTCGGCGACTCGCTGATCGCCATCTCGCCGTTCCGTCTCGTGGCCGAGGATGGCGCGGGCGATCTCACGGTGGCGGGCCTGGTGCCCCGCGCCGCCGGCGGCGCCTTCCAGGTGTCCGTGAACAACCTCCCCGTGCACGACATCTACGCGCTGCTCGAACAGGACGGCTCCCAGGTCTCCGGGACCCTCTCCGCCGACCTCACCATCAACGGCACCGCCGACCTGCCCGATATCCGTGGATCGCTCTCGCTGGCCGACGCCAGCTTTGGCGATTTTTCGGCGCCGTTCCTGCAGACCGTCATCCGGTACGAGGACCACCGGCTCGCCGCCAACCTCTTCCTCTGGAAGACCGGGACGACGGTGATGGCCGTTGAAGCGTCGCTGCCCCTCGACCTGGCGCTCCACCCGGTGCCGGAACGCCTGATCGCGGGCCCGCTCCTGGTGCGGGCCCATTCGGACAGCACCGACCTCGGTGTGCTCGAGGCCTTCATCCGCACTGTGCGCCAGGTGCGCGGGTCGCTGGCGGTCGACGCCGACATCCGGGGCAGCTGGGCCACGCCACTCCTCTCCGGATACCTGGCGATAGCCAACGCCGCCATGACGATCCCGGCGCTGGGCGTCCGTTACACGAACATCAACGGCGCAGCGACCTTCCGGGGCGACTCGGTCATCCTCGACTCCCTTCGGCTGGTCAGCGGCAAGGGGACCCTCGCAGTCGGCGGCGGGCTCGAACTGCAGCGGCTCAGGCACCCGATCCTCGACGTCACCCTCTCGGCCAGCCGGTTCCTGGCCATGGACGTGCGCAGCCTCGCGACGCTCGTTGCTTCCGGCGAGCTCCGGCTGCAGGGGCCGGTCCGGGCGCCGCTGCTCACCGGGCAAGTCACGGCGGACGAGGGCAGCTACCACTTCGCCGACCTGGTGACCAAGCGGGTGGTGGACCTCGAGAATCCGGGCGACACCTCCCTGATCGACCTGGAGCAGCTGCGACGGCAGAACCTGGGGGCATCGTTTGTGACCCGCTTCCTCGATTCGCTCTCGATTCGTGACCTCCGCGTCACGATGGGCGAATCGTTCTGGCTGCGGTCGAACGAGGCCAACATCCAGCTCCAGGGCACTATCGATGTCGACAAGCTCCGCAACGACTACCGGGTCGACGGCACCCTGCTGACCGTGCGCGGTCAGTACAACCTCACCGCCGGCCCCTTCATCAAGGACTTCACCGTCGAGCGGGGCACCGTCCGCTATTACGGCAACCCGGGCCTGAACGCCGACCTCGACATCGAGGCCAAGCACATCGTCCGCACCTGGGACGGCGAGGACCTGCCGGTTCTGGCTCACATCACCGGGACGATGCTGGCTCCCAAGCTCACACTCAGCTCCGAGGCCACCGCAGGCCGCGGGACGCTCTCCACCACCGAGCTCTTTTCCTACCTGATGTTCGGGCGGGCCTCCCTCGGTGGCACCGACCCCGGGGGCACCAACCAGTCGCAGGAAGCCATGCTTTCGACCGCGCTGACCTACTTTTCCAGCGCGCTGACCAGCGAGCTGCAGCGGACGCTGGTCACCGATCTCCGGCTGCCGATCGACTACATCGAGATCAAGGCCGGGAGCGCGACCCGGGCGAGTACTGCCACTCAGACCGGCGCGGTGCAGGTGGCCCAGGTCGCGGCGGGATGGCGCCTTGGACGCCAGGTGTTCGTGACGGTGCGGGCCGACATCTGCACCAACCAGACCCGGTTCTATCCCGACGTCGAATACCGCTTCAACCCGCAGTTCCGGGTCCGGGCCACGGTCGAGCCGGTCTGGTCCTGCACCGATTTCCGGACCGGGCAGTCCACGCTGAACAGCAACCGGTACCAGTTCGGCCTCGATTTCCTCTGGGAGCGGGAATACTGACATGCGCCGCCTGCTGCTGATCAGCAATCCGGTCGCCGCCCGCACCGATCCCGCCTCCGAGCGGGCGGTGCTCGACGTGCTCCAGGGTGGCGGCTGGCAGGTCGAGCTGGCCCGCACCACCGGCCCCGGCGACGCGCGCCGCCTGGCGGCCCAGGGGGTCGCCGACGGCATGGAGGTGATCGCGGTCCTGGGCGGCGACGGGACGACGATGCAGGCGGCTTCCGCGCTGGTGGGCACCGGCGTCGCGCTGGGGGTGATCCCGGGCGGGACCGGCAATCTCCTGGCCGGAAACCTCCGAATCCCCTCCGCCCCGGTCGCGGCGGCGCGGGCACTGCTCACCGCCCATACCGTGCGACTCGACCTCGGACGGGTGGAACGGGCCGACGGCCCGCATTTCTTCGGGGTGGCGGCGGGAGTGGGGTACGACGCCCGGGTGATGGGGGCCACCAACGCCGCGGGCAAGCGGCGCTGGGGAATGGGGGCCTATGTCGCCTCGACCTTCCGGATGATGCCGCACCTCCGCAGCGTGGTGCACCGGGTGACGGTGGACGGCGTAGCCTTCGACGCCCCTGCCACCCTCGTCCTGGTTGCCAACTGCGCCGAGATCTTCCCGCCATACATCCGGCTCAGGCGCGACGTCGCTCCGGATGACGGCCTGCTCGACGTCTTTGTGGTGCGCGCCGACGGATTCTGGCAGGCCATCCGCGCGATCTGGCACGTCCTGCGCGAGCGGAACGTCCTCGTCGGAGAACGGGGACTGGTGGCCCACGTGAAGGGCCGCGAGGTGCGCATCGAGCCCGAACGTCCCGAACCGGTCGAGCTGGACGGCGATGCGGTGGGCGAGTCACCCTTCGTGGCGACGGTGGTGCCGGGGGCGATCTCGGTCCTGGCCAGGAACTCGGTATGACCGATTCCGCCGGCATCTCCAGCCTCCAGGGCTCCGCCGAGGGCTCGGTGGACGCACTCGGCCGCCTGGCCCATCTGCTGACCGAACGCGAGGAACTCGACCGGGCCGTGGAATCGACCGCCGTCGAGGGCATGCGGCTGTTCGGTGCCCAGCGCGCGGCGGTCTGCCTGTTCAACCACGATGGCCGTTCCGCCGAATGCCGGATCGCCATGGGGCTCTCGGCCCGCTTTGTCCAGGCCCTCGCCGCGCGTGGCCGCGACCGGGTCTCGGCCGATCCGGTGATCATCGAGGACCTCGCGTCCGATCCCGAGGCGCCGCTCCGGGCGGAGGCGCTGGCCGAGGGGATCGGGGCGTCGATCACCCTGGCGCTGGAGTTTGGCGGAGAGGTCATCGGCACCCTTTCCTATTTTCACGACGGACTCCGCCGCTCCACCGCCGAGGAGGCGGTCCTGGCGCGCGCCTTTGCGTCGGTGACCTCGCTCGCCATCGGCCAGACCAGGCTGCTCGACCAGGTCACCCGCATCAAGCGCGAATGGCAATCGGCATTCGACGGCACCGGCAACGGCATGGCGCTGGTGGATGCCAGTGGCCACATCGCGCGGGGCAACCGGTATCTCGCCGAGCTGGCCGGTGTCCCGGTTACCTCGCTTCCCGGACTCAACCTCCGCACCCTCTTTCCCGGCTGGCCCAAGCCCGCCGGCGACCCGATCCTGCTGGCCATCGCCGGCAACGTGCGGGTGAGCCTGCCACTCGAGAGCCGGGACGGCCGCCACCTGGCCGTCACCGCGACACCGCGCCCGACCGGCGGCCTGGTCATCGTGGTCGAGGACCTGACCACGCTGGTGCGGCTCGAGGAGCGATTCACCCGCCTGGTCCAGACGGCCGACGACGGCATCGTCATCGCCGACCTGGAGGGGAAGCTGGTGTTCGCCAATCGTGCCGCCTGCGAACTCTTCGACCGGAGGGCCGCGGATCTCCAGGGGCAGCTGCTCGACGACCTCCTGCCGCCCGACCAGCCGGGGGCCTCGACCCCGGAGGCGGCGTCGGCGCTGTCGGGCCGCCCGGCCGCGGCGCATTACCCCGCGAGCGTCGCGCACGTGAGCGGTACCCGGTACGCCGCCGTGTCGCGGGCGCCGCTCGAGGAGCGGGGGATCAGGACCGGGACCGTCGCCGTGATCCGCGACGTGACCCGTGACCGGCTCGCCTCCGAGGCGCTGCGCCGGTCGGAAGCCAGGTTCCGCGCGCTGTTCGCCGCCGTTCCGCTGGCGATCTTCACGGTGACCCGCGACTACCGGTTCCAGTCGGTCAATCACGCCGCCGTGCTGCTGGCCGAACTGGGCCGCCGGGACGCGGGCCGGCGGGTCGGCGATTTTATCCTGCCGGAGGAAGCCGGGGCCGTGGAGGACCATCTCGCGGCCAGCTTCCGGGGCGCAGTCCGCGACTTCACCTTCCACATCCGCCGCCTCGACGGCGAGACCCGCGAGGCGGCCGCGGTGGCCGTAGCATACGAGGCGGAGGAGGGCGAGCGCGCCGTGCTGCTGATCGCCCGCGACGTGACGGACGAGATCCGGCTCAGGGAGCGGGTGACCCACACCGAGAAACTGGCCGCGCTGGGACAGCTGGTTTCCGGCGTGGCCCACGAGCTCAACAACCCGCTGGCCGGGATCGCGGCCCTGGCCCAGGCCCTCTCGCTGGATCCGGCGGCGGCCGGGGAGCCGGCCGACATCGCCGATTCGATCCGGCGCGAAGCGGTCCGCGCCGCGAACATCGTGGGCGACCTGCTCACGTTCGCCCGCCAGCGCCCCCTCCGCCGGGGCCCGGTGGACCTCAACGCGCTGGTCTCGGAAACGCTGGAGGCCAACGCCCAGGCCAGGGAGGGCGGGGCCGCGTGGCGACTCGAGCTCGCCCCGGACCTGCCGCTGGTGGACGCCGATCCCGACCAGATCCGGCAGGTCGTCACCAACCTGCTGATCAACGGGGCCCACGCGATGGCGGCGCAGGGAGGGGGAACGGGGATCGTCCGGACCTGGTGGGACGAACGGGTGGTGGGCTGCGAAGTGGCGGACACCGGGGTCGGGCTTCCCCCGGAGCTTCTACCCCGTATCTTCGAGCCATTCTTCACCACCAAGCCGGTCGGGCAGGGGACCGGGTTGGGACTTTCGATATCGCACGGTATCATCCGTGCACACGGGGGAGAGATCCTGGCCACCAGCCGGGCCGAGGGCGGCGCGGCCTTCCGGTTCGAATTGCCCCGCTCCCGCATCAAGGCCTGAGACGCCACCATGGCTGATTCCGTCCTGCTGATCGACGACGATGCCGATGTCCTCCGCTCCCTGGGCGGCTACTTCGAGCACCTTGGCTACGAGGTGTCGCGGGAGCTGAGCGGCGAGGACGGGCTGGCGACCTACGACCGGCTGCAGCCCGAGGTCGTGGTGCTCGACCTGCGGCTCCCTGGGATGGACGGCCTCGAGGTCCTCGAACGCCTCAAGGAGCGCAACGCCGGCGTCATCCTGCTGACCGGCGAGTCCGATCTGTCCACCGCCGTGCGGGCGATGCAGCTGGGCGCCGAGAACTTCCTCACCAAGCCGGTGGACATGGCCCACCTCGTGGCCGCCACCGCGCGCGTGGCCGACAAGATCCGGCTCCGCCGCCTGAACGAGCGGCTGCTGCTCCAGTCCCTGCCCACCGACGGCCTCGAGTCGCTGGGGACCTCCCCCAAGATGCGCGAACTGCAGCGCCAGCTCAGCCTCCTCGCCCAGAACGCGCGGACCACCGTGCTGCTGCTGGGTGAACCCGGCGTCGGCAAGTCGTGGCTGGCCTCATTGCTGCACCGGCTGAGCCCGCGGGGCCAGGGGCCGTTCGTGCAGGTGTCCTGCTGGGGCCAGTCGGTGGCCACCCTCGACGCCGAGCTGTTCGGCGCCGAGAAGGGCGCGGTGGAGGGCGCCACCGAGCGGCGGCGCGGGCTGCTCGAGATCGCCGACCGGGGCACGGTCTTCCTGCAGGAGATCGGCGAGCTGCCGATCGAGCTGCAGCCCAAGCTGCTTCGCGTGCTCGAGACCAGGACCTTCCGCCGGGTCGGCGGCACTCGCGAGGTGGAAGTGGACGTGCGGCTGATCGCCGCCACCACGCACGACCTGAACGTGGATGTCGAGGCCGGGCGGTTCCGCGAGGATCTGCACTACCGGCTCAACGTCATGCCGATCCTGCTGCCGCCGCTCCGCGACCGCACCCGCGAGGACCGGCTCACGCTGCTCAATCGCCTGCTCAACGACCTGCAGCGCCACGTCTCGAGCGGCCCGCCGTCGATCGGGCCGGAGGCGCTGGAGCGGATGCTGGCCTATCCCTGGCCCGGCAACGTGCGCGAGATGCGGAACGTCCTGGAGCGCGGCCTGATCCTCGCCAGCGGCCAGTCGGGCATCGGCATCGAGCACCTGCCTGGAGAATTCCGCGCCCGCCCCGGCCAGGGCGACCGGCGCCACACGCCGATGACCATCGATGAGCTGGAGCGCGGGCACATCGAGCGCACCCTGCGCCACCACGCCGGCAATCGCACCCGGGCCGCGCAGGAACTCGGCATCTGCCGCGCGACGCTGATCAACAAGATCAAGCGGTATGCGATCCAGTTGTAGCGGGGGAGCAGGGAGCAGGGAGCGGCGAGCCGGTGCTGATCAGCACCGCTCCCTGCTCCCCGCTCCCCGCTCCCTCGGTAAGGAGCTTTCCCGGTGACGGAACTCAAGGAACACGACGCCATGATCTGTCGCGCCTGCGGGCGCGAGGAGCGGGCCTCGGAGGGATATCCCTGCCAGGGCTGCCAGACGTTCATCTGCCTCATGTGCAGTTTCCGCGGCGTAGTGCGCTGCCAGAAGTGCGCAGCCACCCATCCCCAGGGCGACGGATCCACCACCCCGCCACCCGCCCAGTGACGCGGTCCGCGGCCCTGATCGGCCGGGTCGGCGTCGCACCGGTCAATCGTGAGCCCACCTTGCGAAGCGAACAGGTCACCCAGCTCGTGCTGGGTGAGACGGCCCGGCTCCTCGAGCGGCGGGACGACTGGTGCCTGGCGAGGCTGGACGGCGACGGCTACGAGGGATGGATCCACGGCGGCTACCTGGTCGAGCGCGACGAGGCCGGGGGCGAGGAGTGGTGGCTGCGGGCCGAGGGGTGGAGCGATGGGGCGGTGGTCGAGCTGGAGCGAGGGCAGGGCAGGGTGCGCCTGCCGCTCCGGGCCCGGGTGGAACTCGCCGGGTCGCGCGTCGTGCTTCCTGACGGTCGCGACGGTCGGGTCATCGCGGGGCGCATCGCGCCCCGCGCTGCGACCATCAGAGCCAGCCGGGAATCACCGCCGTGGCAATGGGCCACGATGATGTTCGCGGGCACCCCGTACCAGTGGGGCGGCGTGACCCCGTGGGGGGTGGATTGCTCGGGGCTGGTGCAGACCACCTTCGCCGCGCGGGGCATCCCGCTTCCCCGGGACGCCAGCCAGCAGGCGGAGTGCGGCACTCAGGTCGGGGCCGAGGCGGTTCGCCCCGGCGACCTGCTCTTCTTCATGGAAGGAGGCCAGCGGATCACCCACGTGGCCATCGCCGGCAAGGCCGGGACCCTGGTGCATTCGACACTGGCCTGCGGCGGCTTCGTGGTCGAGTCATGGCACGCCGGCACCCGCGCGGCGCCGCTCCGCGAACGGCTGGCCGCCATCCGCAGGATCTCCCAATGAAGCGGCGCCTCGTGCTCTTCGACATCGACGGGACGATCCTCCTCTCGGCCGGCGCAGGCAAGCGGGCCATCTACGCCGCGCTGGCCTCCGAGGTTGAAGACACCGCGATCTGGGAAGGCATCAGGTTCGACGGCAAGACCGACCCCCAGATCGTCACCGAAATGCTGCTGGCCGCCGGCGAGTCGGCCCCGGCGCCCGAGCGGGTCCTCGCGCTCTGCGACCGCTATGCCGGAATGCTGGAACGCGAGCTCGAGGTCTCCGGACACCGGACCCGCGTGCTGCCCGGCGTGATGGCGCTCCTCGACCGGCTGGAGCAGGAGGCCGGCGTCCTGCTGGGGCTCCTGACCGGGAACATCGCCCCGGGCGCCGCCCTCAAGCTCCGCGCCGGCCGGATCGATCCGCTCCGCTTTCGGGTCGGCGCCTACGGCTCCGATTCCGCGCATCGCCCCGAGCTGCCGCCGATCGCGGCGGCGAGAGCCGAGCCATTCTTCGGCCGACGGCCGGTGGGCGAGGAGATCGTGATCATCGGCGACACGCCTTCCGATGTCACCTGCGGCCGTCCCGTCGGTGCCCGCGCCATCGCGGTGGCGACCGGCTCCTATGGTCGTGGGGAGCTGGTTGCCGCCGGCGCCGCCGCCACCTTCGAGGATCTGAGCCCGACGGACGCGGTGCTCGAGGCCATCCTGCGGTGAACACCGCCCTGCTCGATGTTCCGGAACTCGGCCCCGCACTCGGCCGGATCGTGCACCCGCCATCCGCAGTCGCCGACAAGGCCACGCGGTGGCCGCCCCTCGATGACCTCCGGCTCGGTCTCGCCACCCGCCTGTTCGACCTCGCCGGCCAGGCCCGGAAGGCGGAGGGCGGAGCGCCCGAGCGCCTGACGGCCGCAGCCTGGCGGCAGGCCTGGGAGGAGACCGTGCACGCCGCGGCCGCCCGGGCGGCCGACGCGGTGGACGCCCGGCTCGTCGCGGCGGCTGGTGGTGTCCGGATGTCCAGGCGCGTGCTCGCCCGCCGCCTGCTTTCTCCCGCCGATCGTCGTGCCCTCACCGCCCGCCTCGGCGAGGGCGCGCTCAGCATCTATTCGGCCCTCGATGCGATGGAGGCGGCCCGCAAGGTTCTCGCGGAGCGACCCCTGCGCGCCGGCGATGCCGAACGGGCCTGGGTGGGTGCGGTGGAGGCCGCCGCACGGCGACAGGAGACGGCATGGCTCGGCCTGGAGTCGGCTTGGGAGCGGGACCGCCCGGTGTGGGAGGGGGAGATCGCCGCGGTCCGCCGCTGGCACCGCCCTCTCTGGCCGGTGCTCGTCACCGCGCTGGTGCTGTTCGGTGCGGCGACCTGGCTCGGACTGGTGCTCGGTGGCTTCCTGCCGGTGCCGGGACCGCTCCGCGGGCTGGCCACCTTCGTCTGGGAGCGCCTCTGAGATGGGCGGACGGGTACTGGGCGTGGGCATCGACCTGGTGGACGTGCCCCGGGTGGCCACGATGCTGGAGCGCTTCGGCGAGCGGGCGCTGCGCCGGATCCTCACGCCGGATGAGATCACCTACGTGACCTCCATGGCACGTCCCGAGACTCACGTGGCGGCCCGGGTCGCTGCCAAGGAGGCGGTCTTCAAGGCGCTCCAGGTCTTTCCAGGCGCGGAGGGGGTGAGCTGGCAGCATCTCGAGGTGGTCCGCGAGGCGGGCGGCCGGCCCGCGATCGCCCTGCACGGTCTGGCCGCCCAGTTGGCCCGGCTCCACGGGCCGTGGACCATCCACCTCTCCCTGAGCCACGCCGAGCAGACCGCCGGCGCCGTGGCTCTCCTGCTCAGCGATTGACCGACTCCAGGCGCCCCGCGCCGCGCGCTCCCTGATGGCTCCGCACTCCCAGGAACCGATCTTCCTCGACCAGAGCGGGCGCCGGTGGCGCCGGCTCCGGCGGGGCGCGCTTGCCGCTGGAGTGTTCACCACCATTCTTCTCCTCGTGGCGGTGGTCTTTCTCGTCATCCCCCCGCTGCTGCCCGATCTCCCGCTCCGGCAGACCGCCGCCGACTCGCTGGGCCGCGCCCCCCGGTTCGGGCGGGCGCCCACCCGGCGGCTGCCCACGCTGCGCGAGGAGCGGGAGCGACTGCAGAGCCGCCAGCGCCTCTTCGCGGAGCTGAAGCGCCACCCCGCTACCCCGTCGCGCCGCTACTCCCAGATGTCGATCGCCCTGCCGCGTGTGCGGCACGACTCGCTGCTCGCCGCGCGTTCGCCCCAGGATCCGATCGTCGCCGGCTTCTACGTCAACTGGGACGACAATTCGCTCTTCTCGCTCAGGCAGCGCATCGACCACCTCGACTGGGTCGTGGCGGAATGGGTGGTGATGGCGCCCAGGGGGGACAGCCTCCCCCTGGTCTTCCAGATCGATCGTCGGGTGCTGGCGCTGGCGGCTCACGCACGGAACCATCCGCAGGTCTTCGCGATGGTGACCAACTTCACCGGCCAGGATTTCGATGCCGCGGCCGTGGCCCGGCTGGTCGAACGCCCGGCACTCCGCCGACGGGCCATCCGCCAGCTTTCCAGAGTGGCCGACAGCCTGAACCTGGCCGGGATCACCATCGACTTCGAACAGATTCCCCCGGCGCTGCATCCCCCACTGCTGGGGTTCGTCCGTGAGCTCAAGGCCGCGCTGGCCCCGTCGGGCCGGCTGCTGACCGAGGCCATTCCCGGCGACGACGAGCAGTGGCCGGTGGCCCAGTACGCCGCGGTGAACGACCGGATCTTTCTCATGCTCTACGACGAGAACGATCCTTCGGACCCGCCGGGTCCCGTGGCCAGCGACGGCTGGTACCGCCATCACCTCGACCGGGTGCTGGCGAAGGTGCCGTCGGGGAAGGTCATCGCGACGATCGGCCAGTACGGCTACGACTGGAGCGATACGGCGCAGTCGGCGACGGAGATGACCTTCCAGGATGTCATCCAGGCGGCGCGGGACCAGCAGCTGCACCCGACCTTCGATTCGCTCACCCGCAATCCCACCTTTACCTGGCAGGATTCGAGCGGGGTTTCTCACATCGTCTGGGCCCTCGATGGCCCGACGGCCTTCAACCAGATGCGCATCGCCCAGGGGCGTGGCGTCGGGGGCCTCGGCGTCTGGCGACTGGGCAGCGAGGACCCGTCGATCTGGAGCATCCTGGGTCGTAACGGCGTCGCGGCGGACCCCGCGCCGCTCGATACCATCCGCATCAGCTACGATGTGGATTTCATCGGCTCCGGCGAGATTCTCCAGATGGTGGCCGAGCCCACCTTCGGCCGGCGAACCCTCTCGCTGGATCCGGTGACCGGCCTGGTCGCCAACGAGCGGGTCGAAGCCTACCCCTCGACCTACGTCATCCGGCGCACCGGCCGCCGCCGCGGCGAGATCGCGCTCACCTTCGACGACGGGCCCGACGCCAAGTGGACCCCGGCCATTCTCGACACCCTCCGCTCCCGGGGAGTCCACGCGACCTTCTTCATCATCGGCCAGAACGCCGAGGTCAACCCGGAAGTGTTCCGGAGGATGTACCGCGAGGGCCACGAGATAGGCAATCACACCTTCACCCATCCCAACCTCGCGCTGGTCTCCTCCAGGGTCACCCGGGTGGAGCTCAACGCCACCGAACGGCTGATCGAGGCGGAACTGGGCCGGAGCACCGCCCTCTTCCGACCGCCCTACTTCGGGGACGCGGAGCCGACCACGACGGACGAGCTGGGGCCGATCGCCGTGGCCCAGGGACTGGGCTACATCACCGTCGGCCTCCACGTGGATCCAGGCGATTGGGAAGAACCTGGAACCGATTCGATCATCGCGCGGACTCTGCACCAGGTGGACCGCGGCAACATCGTGCTCCTCCACGACGGCGGCGGCGACCGGAGCCAGACGGTCGCCGCACTGGGGCCGCTGATCGACTCGCTCCGGGCCCGCGGGCTCACGCTCGTCACGGTCAGTGAGCTGGCCCACGTGCCACGGGACGTCGCCATGGCGCCGCTGCCGCCCGGGTCGCGGCTGGCCCGGTTCGTGGAGCTGGCATCGTTCTCGATGGTGGGCCAGACCGAGCGCGTCGTGCGTGTTCTCTTCCTGGTCGCGATGGTCCTGGGCATCGGCCGCCTGGTCTTCATCCTGTCGCTCGCGGTCATCCAGCGGGTCCGCTCGCACCGGCCGCTCCTTCCCTTTCACCCGACGATCAGCGTGGTGGTCCCGGCCTTCCGCGAGGAGAAGGTGATCGTCCGGACCGTCGAATCACTGCTGGCGCAGCACTACGAGGGGATGGAAATCATCGTGGTGGACGACGGCTCGCCGGATCGGACCTTCGAGGTGACCCAGGAGGCCTTTGCCGGTCGGGCCGACGTCCGGGTGTTCCGGAAGGAGAACGGCGGCAAGTCGAGCGCCCTCAACTACGGATTGCGCTACGCCCGGGGCGAGATCCTGGTGGCGCTGGACGCCGACACCCTCTTTCCCCCCGGCACCATCGCCGCGCTGGTGGCACCGCTGGCCGACCCGAAGGTCGGCGCCGTGGCGGGCAACGCGAAAGTGGGCAACCGGATCAACCTCGTCACCCGCTGGCAGGCCATCGAGTACATCACCAGCCAGAATACCGATCGCCGTGCCTTTGCCCTGCTCAATTGCATCACGGTCGTGCCCGGGGCGATCGGCGCGTGGCGGCGGGAGGTCGTGGTGGAGGCCGGCGGCTTCAGCGACCAGACCCTGGCCGAGGACCAGGACCTCACCATGACGCTGCTGCGGCGCGGCTGGCATATCGCGTACGCCGACCGCGCCGTGGCCCTGACCGAGGCCCCCGATACCCTGCGCGGGTTGGCCCGCCAGCGCTTTCGCTGGAGCTTCGGCACCCTGCAGTGCGCCTGGAAGCACCGGGCCGCCTTCCTCCGCCCCCGCTATGGCGCGCTGGGGCTGGTGGCGCTGCCCAACATCTGGATCTTCCAGCTGCTCCTCCCCGCGATCTCGCCGCTGGCCGACCTGCTCTTCCTCTGGTCGCTGGTCACCGTCTACCTCAACAAGGTGGAGCACGGCGCGGAGTACGCGCTGCAGAGCCTGGAACAGGTGCTCTTTTTCTATACCGTCTTCGTGCTGGTGGACTGGCTGGCCTCGACCGCCGCCCTGCTGATGGAAGAAGGGGGCGCGGAAGAGAAGAGCCTGACCTGGCTGGTCGTGCTGCAGCGGTTTGCGTACCGCCAGGTGATGTACTGGGTGGTCTTGAAGTCGCTCATGGCGGCGCTGCAGGGCCGGGTGATCGGCTGGGGCACGCAGGAGCGAAAGGCGACTGTCCGACTCGGGACTACCCATTCGGGCTGACGGTCCCTAGTTTTGGCGCTCCAGGTCAACATTAGGTGAGAATGGTTTTCATCGGCGCCGCCCTCCTGCTTGGTCTCTCCGCGGTACCCACTGCGGATCCGCAGCAGCAGCAGGACGTACTCCCCGTCGCTCGACGGCTGGCGGCCACCACCCAGCTGGCTGCCCAGGAGTACGGACTGGGGGTGCAGAACGGCGCCGTAGTTTCCGCCGAAGAGCTTTCCGAAGCGAAGCTGTTCCTTACGGAGGCGCGCCGGACGGCGGGACTGCTGCCACTGCCGCTGTCCCGCGCGGTGACCGCCCAGGTTGATTCCCTGACCGGGATGATGGATGGGCGCGCGGACCCCGACTCCGTGAGTGCGCGAGTGACCCGGCTGGGCCAGTCGCTGGCCACTGCCATCGGGGCGCCGCTGGAGGAGCTGCCGGGCAGCAACCCTTCGCTGGCCCGCGGTGCTCAGGTCTACCAGGCCAACTGCGCCGGGTGTCACGGCGTCACTGGCCGCGGCGATGGTACCCTGGCCACCGGATTGACGCCGCCGCCTGCCAACCTGAGCGACCCGGTCCTGCTCCGCAGTCGCTCCCCCCTCGACTTCTACCACCGAATCAGCATCGGCGTCGCCGGGACGTCCATGCCGGCCTACGAGGGCCGCCTCTCGGAGGAGGATCGCTGGGCCGCGGCCGCGTACTCCACTGTGCTCCGCCTCCCGGCGCCGCGGGGAGATGTCTCTCCGGCGCTTCGTGCCTTCCCGACCACGGCCCGGATGTCGGATGCCGAGGTGCTGACCGCCATCGCACCCGAGGGGGGTACCGCGATCGACTCGGCGGCGCGTCTCGCCGCGGTCCGGGCCTACCAGGAGCCGGAGGCCGGGACCAGGGCCGATGCCGCCGTCTTCGGGCTGGTGCGCCAGCAGCTCGACTCCGCGATGGCGCTGGCGCGGGTGGGCCAGTTCGCGGCCGCCAGCGCCACGGCCTTCGACGCCTACATGACCTTCGAGCAGGTCGAGCGAGCGGTGAGGGCGCGGAATCCGGGGCTGGCCACCGATCTCGAGGCGGCCTTTGCCGCCTTCCGCACCCGCGCGGCCGGTGGCGCGACGCCAGCCGAGCTCTCCCTGCTTCGGGAACGCCTGGGGGCCGGGCTGGAGAACGCCGAACGGGTCATTGCGGACCGGATGTCGGGACCCAATCTCTTCCTCCAGTCGTTCGTCATCATGGTGCGCGAGGGACTCGAGGCGATCCTCATCATCGGGGCGCTGCTCGCGTTTCTCACCAAGACTGGCGCCGGGGAGCGGCGGCGCGACATCCACATCGGGGTCGGGGCGGCCATCGGCGCCAGCCTCCTCACCGCCGTGCTGCTCGAAACCCTGTTCCAGATCTCCCCAAACCGCCGCGAGGGGCTGGAAGGGGGCACCATGCTGGTCGCGGCGGTGATGCTCTTCTACGTCAGCTACTGGCTGCTCTCGAAGATGGAAGTGGCCAAGTGGAACCGGTTCGTGAAAGGAAAGGTCCAGGACGCGCTCTCGAGCGGATCGGCGCTGGCGCTGGTGTCGGTGGCCTTCCTCGCGGTCTACCGCGAGGGGTTCGAGACAATGCTGTTCTATAAGGCGCTGTTCGTCGCGGCCGGCGCGGGGGCCGGGGTCATGCCGGTCGTCGGCGGCATCGTGGCCGGCTCCCTCGTGCTCGTGGTGGCCTACCTGGCCATCAACCGCTTCGGGGTCCGGTTGCCGCTGAAGCCGTTCTTCGGGGTGACCAGCGCATTTCTGTACTACATGGCGTTTGTCTTCGCCGGCAAGGGAATCGCCGAGCTGCAGGAGGGGGGCCTCGTCGGTACCACGATCGTGCCCTGGGCTCCGCGGGTCCCGGCGCTGGGCATCTACCCGACGCTCGAATCGCTGGCCCTGCAGGGCGTCCTGCTCCTCCTCTTCATCATCGCCCTCGCCTGGACCTTCGTGATCGAGCCCCGCCGCCTGGCGGTGACCCCCGTTCTGGTGCCGGAGTCGGGCGGCTCGGCGCCGCCCCGTGCCTCCGGTGATTCCGTGCCGCTACTCGATGGCGAAACGGACCTGCTCCGCTCGCTCGAGCGGATGGATGCCGATCTGGCGGAGATGCGCTCGGAGATCGAGCGGATCAAGCGGCGGTTGGGGGCGGAACGGCGGTAGAAAGGCGGGAGGGCGGGAAGGCGGGAGGCCCGATGAAAGCACATGCGAACCAGGGAACAAAACGGCCCGCTCATGGCGGGCCGTTTCGCTTTGGTGGGATCAGGCTCAGGCCGTCTGCTGCCGGCTCCGCATCACGTCCCGGAACCGCACCAGCTTTCGGTTCTGTTCGTCCCAGAGGGCCAGCGAAATGCACTTGAAGCTCTGCCAGGTGGTGATCGTGGTGACCCGCCGGAGTTCGGGGTAGGTGTCGAGCACCCGCTGCAGCCGGTAGTTCGGGATCCGCGCGTTCAGGTGGTGGATGTGGTGCAGGCCGATGTTGCCGGTCAGCCACTGCAGCACCTTGGGCAGGGCGTAGTAGGAGCTGCCCTCCAGCGCGGCCGACTCGTAGGCCCAGCGCTCGTCGTGTTCCCAGTAGGTCGGCTCGAACTGGTGCTGGACGTAGAACAGCCAGACGCCAATCGAGCAGGAGAGGATCGCCAGCGGCAGGTGCACCAGGATCACGGCCTTGAAGCTGAGCAGGAGACCGAGGAGCACGACGACAGAGGCGAGCATGACATCGGTCCAGACGATGCTCCAGCGCTCGCGCCGCCAGGTCCGGGGGACAATGGTCGGCAGCCGGTGCTTGATGAAGAAGTGCAGCATCGGGCCGAACAGGAAGAGGGTCGCGGGGTGACGATACAGCCTGTACTTGAAGCGCCCCCACCGGGTCAGCGCCAGGTACTCCTCGACGGTGAGCGTGTCGATGTCGCCGAAACCGCGGTGCTCGAGGTTGCCCGAGGTGGCGTGGTGGATGGCGTGGGTCCGCTTCCAGTAGTGATAAGGCGTCAGCGTGAGGACCCCGAGCAGCGCACCGGTGACGTCCGAGGCGGTCGAGGAGCGGAAAAACGACCCATGGCCGCAGTCATGCTGGATGATGAACAGCCGGACCAGCAGGAAGGCGGTCGGCAGCGCCAGGGCAAGCGTGAGCCAATAGGAAACGTCGAGGCTCAGGTACATCAGGATCCAGGCCCCGACGAAGAGGCCCCCGGTGCTGGCCAGCTGCCAGATGCTGCGCTTGAGATCGGGGCCCTTGTGCGGCGCCAGGCGCGCGCTCCAGGCCGCCGTGGACTCGGCGGGATGAATCGGGCTGGTCTTGAACATGTCACCTCGCTTTGGGCCGGATGCGAACAACGGGACCGGCGTTCCGGCCGAGTCCCGTTGGGTGCTCTGCGGACGGGTGATCGACTCCCGCCCACACTATCAATTTACCCATTTGTCCGGCCCGCGTCAAAGGTGCGGACCGGACATCCGGGTGACGTGGTCAGCCACCTGCCTTCGGCGGGAAATCCTTGAGGATCTTGTTGACCGCTTTCAGCAGATTCTCCTGGTTCTTCTGGGGGTTCGAGCTCGGGTTCATCGCTTTCACCCCCTGGCCACGCCAGACCAGCAGCTTGAGATTCGGGTCGTAGAAGTCGATGACCAGGTCCCCGTTGTTGATGGTCGAGGTCGAGGCCGTCGCCATGCCGCCGCCCCAGCGCATGCCGGTGCCGTACATGTTGATCTGCTGGCTCTGGGTGACCGATATCTGGTAGGCGACTTCGACCGTGGGATTGCTGTCGACCTTGATCATCCCCTTCAGCTTCAGGATGCTGTCGATCGCATTCCGGATGTTCATATCCGTCAACTGGTCGGGATACTGCACCCCGGAGATGTTGACCCAGGTATAGGTCTTGTACGTGGCGAACGGAGCGCTGTTGTCCATGGTGACGCTCACGTCCTGGGCCCGGGCGATGCCGGCCGACAAGGCCAGGCCCAGCACCACTGCCGCGCCAATTCCAGCGCTTCTCGTGTGACGATTTGCCATCTTCATTCTCCTTGTGGTGGTGGCCTGGCCGGTCATCCCGGCCGATTTCTCGCTACTGGACGAGCGGGATCTGGTCGGCCAGCGAGTAGACGATGGCGGCCCGGATCTTGTTCTCGATCTGGTAATACCGGGCCACCAGCTTGGCGGGAATCACCTTCTGGAACCGCGGCAGGTAGCTCTTCATCAGGTTGACCCGGTCCTGCTCGATCTGGATCATGCCCGTCGTCAGTTGGCTGGCGACCTGCTCGGTCATGGCGTTGTAGTTCGACGCGTAGTTGTTGATCAGGTCCATCGTCCGGTTGTTGATCGCGCCGAGGTCCGCCTGGTAGGCATCATAGACCGGCCAGAAGGCGTCGGCCTGGGCCTGAGTCATCTGCATGTTGTTGGCCACGAGGGCCTTCTTGTTGGCCTTGATGGCAGCCAGGTTGATGGCCAGGTCATTTGCCGGCTGGTTCATCGAGTCGGCGCTGGGGACCTTCTGCGCGGTCGATGGGTTCTGGGCCGCGAGCGGGGTGGTGAGGCCGAGGGCCAGCGCCAGGGTTCCGAATCGAGCAATGCGTTTCACTGGTGACTCCTTGGGGTTGAATGAGTGCCTGCAAAATGGTCAAGCGTGTTCTGCCTGGGGGTCAGCGCCGCCGTCCGCCTCCGCCCCCGGCCCCGCCTCCACCCCACCCACCACCACTGCGTGCCGCCTGGTCCTCGCTCGTCTGGCCGCCGCCGGATGGATGCGAAGCCGAGGAGGCGCCTGAACTCGAGGAAGGATGGTCCGTCTCCGATTGGGATGCAGAGGTGCTCGACGGGTGGTCCGCGGACTGGGAGGCTGTGCCGCTAGCGCCGGACTTGTCATCCGTCGACTGCCAGGAGCCGTTGCTGTATTCCTTTGTGCCGCTCGGGGTACTCTTGTAGACGTTGCCGTCCGCGGCGGCGTAGGTGTTGTTGTTCGCGGTGTGGACCGCGCTGGCGCTGTTGCCTGTGGCCGAATTAGTGGTCGTTGCCCCATACCCTCCCGCCGACGTGGAATAGCCCTCGGCCGATCCCTGCGCGTCCGAGTAATTCGAACTCTTGGCCCAGGAATTCCCTTCGCTCACTGCCGACTGGCCCCAGCTCTGGTAGCCGTTGGTCTTTTCGTAGCTGGCCGAACTGGCGCCGGTCTGGGGGTTGTAGCTCTCGGAGGCGGTGCCGGCGCCGTATTCCCCAGCCGCCGAGGCGCTGCGCGAGTAGGTCCCGGTCGAGGGATTGTACGACGAGCTGGCGGCGGCGCTGCCGTAGGGACCGGAGGCGGTGGCGCTGTGGGTGTAGGTACCGGTGGCCGTGTTGTAGTAGGCCGCCGAGCCATACGTCGTTGGGTAGGGGTGGTACACCGGGTAGGCGTAGTGCGGCGGGTAATAGTAGTACGGAGGGTAGTGATATCCGGTGCCGTACACCACCGCGGCGCCCACCGCAACGCCCATCACGAACATGCCCGAGTATCCCGAGGTGTAGCCGTAGGTCACCGTGGTGGGTGTCGAGTTGTACACCTGCACGTAAGTGACGTTGTACACGGGGGAGCTGGGCGGAATGGTATAGATCATCTGGGGCACCGAACTCGCGGCCACCCAGGGCCCGCTCGAGGTCGGGGCCACGAACCAGATCCCGTTGTAACAGGCGTAGTACTGGCCATCCGCCAGGATCACCTCGTAGGTCGTGTTGGTCGCGTAATACATCGTGGTGCCGGTGATCGGCTGGAACACCGCCGTGCCGTCGTAATTGACATCCACTGTCACGCTGTCGCGGTACACCACGGCCTTCTGCGGCACCTGCGCCGCGTGAATCGCGGCCTTGGCCTGTGGCGTCCCCGGCACCGAGACCAGGACGTTGCCACGCGGGCTGTCGGGAGGAATGTTGGCGAAGTCTGAAGGCAGGTCGTTGCCGGCGTAGGTCCAGGGCCCATCGAGGCTGGCAGAACGGAACCAGCGGCCGGTCACCAGGAAGTACCAGTTGTCGTCGCCGCGGTACTTGAAGAGATCGCTCTCGGTGTTGGCCACGTACCAGAGGTTGGTTTCGGAAATCGGTACCAGGTCGGCGTGGCCATTGATCAGGATCAGTTCGGCCGGCTGCAGGCTCGAGAATACCCGCGGCATCTGGGCCTGGGTGAGGGTCTTGCCGGGAAGATCCTTGAGCACCGGCTGCCAGACCGGCTGATCGGGGATAGCGTAGAAGCTCCGGGGCACCGGCTGGCTGGCGGGCTGCCATGGGCCCGTGGCCGCAGGGGCCTGGAACCAGGTCGAGTCGTTCAGCAGATAATAGAGCGAACCGTCCTGCGGGTGCAGGACATTCCAGTTGGTATTGATGGCGAACAGCAGATTGGTGCCCTGGATGGGGCCCCAGACTGGCTTGCCGTCGTACATCACCAGAATCGCCGGATTGCTGCTGTGAAAGATCACCGGCGGGGTCGGGATCACGGCCAGCGCTTTCGTCACACCCGGCGGATTCGCGGAGTCCACCGGGGGCGGCGGAGTGATCCTGGTCTCGTAGGCAAGCAGCTGGTTGATCCACATCGTCATTGGTCCGGTCGGCGCCAGCTCAGTCAGCATCCCGGTCAAGGCCTGTGCGGTGGCGGTGTCCGACCCGGGAAAACTGACCGAGAGAATCTTGGTATTGAACAGCACGACCATCCCAGTCCCCAGGTCGGTATCGGTCTGGGAGCTCAGCCGCAGTATGGCGGGGACATCCGCCGGGGCGCCGGGCTGGTGGATCTCCACTGCCACCCGGTAGTCGAGCTGGACGTAGTACTGCCAGCTGTCCACCTGCGGCTGGTAGATCGTGATCTGGCTCCCGTCCGGCGCCAGCCGGTACCGGGGCCAGGTGAGCGAATCGGGTTCCTGGGCTGCCGCCCTGGCGCTGCCCGCGAGCAGCAGCGCCAGGACGGCAGGGTACATCGCCTTCGACATGACCGACCTCAACCTATTGCTTGACGAAATTGAAGTTCTCGATCGTGGTGATGACCTGCTTGGCCGGCACGTTTACCGTGGTCTGTGAAGCGTACTTGGGCCCGCCCGGGACCTGGGCGTAATTCACCGTCCCGGACACCGGGTCGCCCGTGTAGGTCGTCTCGAACGTGAACTTGGTCGGCTGCTTGGTGGCGGGATCCATGTAGAAGGTGACCTTGTCGCCCGCCTGGATGAACCCGCTCTCCATGGCCGCGGCGCCCCCGGAGGGCGACGGCGTGATGGTCGCCTTGGAATAGAAGTCCATCATCTGCCCCGGGTTCGGGGTCATGTATTGCTTGACGAGGTCCATCAGCCCGCTCATCCATTTCTTGAAGTCGGAAATCTCACTCTCCGCCACGTGTTTGCGGATGCCGTGACGCTTCTTTTCTTCCGGGGGAGCGCTGATCAGGGTCTTCTGCAGATTGCCGCTGGCGTCCCAGTTCATCTGGTAGAGCATCGGGTCCTGGTCCTCGCCCTTGTAGGAGAGCGACACCCGCATCTGCCAGGTGTACTGACGGGTCAACTCCGCGTTGGCCTTGGCGTTCTGGGCGTACTGCTCCGCCATCTGTCCCGCGTCCGGGTTCTGGGCGGCGGCTGGCGCTGCGGCAGCGATGGTGGCTACGGCAGCCGCCACCAGACCGGTCGCCCATCCGCAACGACGCCGGCGAGATGCGAACTCATTCATGGTCCCGTCCCCCTGTGAGTAGGTCCTACTGCTTGACGTAGTTGAAGTTCTCGATCACGGCCGTGACTTGCTTGGCCGGCACCTCGATCGAGGTCTGTGCCGCATACTGCGGCCCGCCGGGTACCGCGCCGTAGACCACCGTCGCGTTGACCGTGTCCCCCTGGAGAGTGGTCATGAAGGCGTACTTGGTGGGCTTGTGCGTCGCCGGGTCGATGTAGTAGGTCGCCTTGTCGCCGGGCTGGATGAAGCCGGATTCGGTCGCTGCCATGCCGCCGGTGGGCGCCGGGGTGATCGTCGCCTTGGAATAGAAGTCCATCATCTGTCCCGGGGTCGGCGTCATGTACTGCTTGACCAGGTCCATCAGGTCGCTCATCCACTTCTTGAAGTCGGCGATTTCACTTTCCGCCACGTGCTTCCGGACCCCATGCCGCTTCTTCTCGTCGGGCGGGGCGCTGATCAGTGTCTTCTGCAGCGTGCCACTGGCATCCCAGTTCATCTGGTAGAGCTGGGGGTCCTGGGCCTCGCCCTTGTAGGTGAGGGATACCCGCATCTGCCAGGTGTACTGATGGGTCAGCTCTGCGTTGGCCTTGGCATTCTGGGCGTACTGCTCGGCCATCTGGCCGGCATCGGGATTCTGGGCGGCCAGCGGGGCCACGACGGCTGCGGCGGCAACGACGACCGCCCAACCGGGAAGCTGCAGGCGCGAGGTGAACTGCTGCACGGTCTCCATCCTCAAGTGAGAGAACGCTACTGCTTGATGAAATTGAAGTTGTTCACCACCGCCGTCACTTCCTTGGCAGGGACTGCGACGGTGACCTGCTCGGCGTACTGGGGGCCGCCGGCAACCTGACCGTAGTTGACGGTCGCGGTGACCGGGTCACCCTCCAGAGAGGTGGTGAATGTGAACCGCTCTGGCTTGTTGGTCTTGGGGTCCACGAAGAAGGTGGCATGGTCCCCGGGCTGGATGAAACCCAGCGCCGAGACCGCCACGGTGCCGTCCGGCGAGGAGGAGAAGGTCGCCTTGGAGTAGAAGTCCATCATGGTCCCCGGAGTGGGGGCCATGTACTTCTTGACCAGGTCGGCCAGCTCGCCCAGCCACTTCTCGAAGTCCTCGATCTTGCCCTTCTTGATCCGGCCGCGGATCCCTCGTCCCGAGTCCTTGCGCGGCGCGCTGAGCAGGGTCTTCTGAAGCGTGCCATCCGGGGCCCAGTTCATCTGATAGAGGGCCGGAGCCTCCGGCTTGTCCTTGTAGGTCACCGCCACCCGCATCTGCCAGGTGTACTGCCGCATCAGGGCGGCGTTGGCCTTCGCGTTCTCGGCATACTTCTCGGCCATGGCGCCCGAGCTGGGACCCTGGGCCACGGCCCGGCCTGGGGCACACAGGGCCACGAACGCCAGGCCGGCGGCAATACCCCGGACGGAGCCCTTCAGGGCTTTGGGTGGGGAATCGATCACGGTGTCTTCCTGGGGGTGTGGTGTCCTGAAAATCGCCTAGGCGCAGGAGGGCACTGGTGGGAGGGCAAGACCTGAACAAGCAATCATGATGGGTGAATATGCCCCGGTCGAGTGCCCCCGCCAAGCCGGGACTTGTCGGGGGCCCGGAAGTCGTTCAGTCCTTTGGGCGCGCCCGGGCGGCGATCACCGTGATGTTGTCGCTCCCGCCTCCCGCCAGGGCCTTCTCCAGAAGCGTGTTACAGAGCTGCTCCGACGACTCCATCGCCTCGCATTCCTTGCTGATTTCCTCATCGGTGACGTGCTTGGTGAGCCCGTCGCTGCACAGCAGGATCACGCAGCCGCGCCGGATGTCGATCCGGGTCACCACGGGAGTGGCGGCATCGGCGCCGATGGCGCTGGAGAGGACGTGGCTGAACGGCGAGGACGCCATCCGCTCGGCGGGAAGCACGCCGTCGTCCACCAGCCCCTGGGCCAGCGTCTGGTCGCGGGTGACCTGCCGTAGGGTGCCCTGCGAGAAGTGGTAACATCGGCTGTCGCCGACCTGCAGCGCATAGACCCAGGGCCAGACGGCCAGCGCCAGTGTAAGCGTCGTGGCCATTCCCTTGGGATCAGACCGCCCCTCGGCCTGGGCCTTGGCGACGGCCTCCGCCCGGACGGCATCGTGGGCTTCGAGCGCGGCGGTGCGGAGGGCCTCCTGGAGCTCGGCGTCTCCCGCCGAGCCGGCGGCGTGGTAGCAGCGCATGGTGGAAGAGACGTACCGGGTGATCGACTCCACGGCGAGCCGGCTGGCGGCGCCACCGGCGGCGCCGCTGCCGACCCCGTCGGCCACCAGCATGATCGTGGCCAGGCGGGTGCCCCGGAGCGGCAGGTGCTCCGGATCGGGGAGGCTGGTCCCGTGGATGACCATCTGTGGGTGGACGGTGCAAAGGAGGAAATGATCCTGGTTCTCCTTGCGCACGTTGCCGGGATGCGTCAATCCGAAGAGATCGAGTTCGTCATCACGGGGCCGCTGGCCTGGTTCGGCGCGTATGCTGGCCGTGCGCATCGAGGCGACCGTCATTGAGACCTCCGGGTCTGGTTGCGGCGCATCGCGCCACTCCGCTAGGATGCCCGGCCGGGCAGGGTCGCGCAAGGGTGCGGGATTCGGTGCACCTCCTCTCGTGAGCGCCTAGAGCCCGAACTGCCGCAGGTGGTGGTCCGTATGCTTCCAGGCCCACCGCTGCCAGTCCGGGACGCTCATCGGCCCGAAGATCGAGTGGATTGGCGACATCGTCGTCGCGGTGGAAATCACCCTCAGGCTGTCGATTGCCCGGGCGCGATCACGGTCGAAGACGCCGGGTCGCGTCCCCCCGGCCTTGGGGTCCACCACCTTCGGCGTCACCAGGCCGTGGGGCCAGTGCAGTGGGCTCACCAGGGCGAGCCATTTCACGATCGGATGGGGCCGCCGCTGCCTGCGGCCCACCTCGGGGTCAAGCACACCGGTGTTGGCGTCGCCGAGGTGGCAGAGCATCTCGCCGGCCGTCATCGTTCCCCAGCGCCGCTGGGTCTCCTGCTGCAGTCGCTCAAGGCGGGCCACCAGTGACGCCAGCGTCCCCAGGTCGGAGACCGTCGGCATCAGACTGCAGCCTCACCCGGACGCCAGGCGCCGAGGATCGCTCCCATCGCCAGCAGGTAGACGGCCTGGTACCCCGCGTCGATCTCGAACTGCAGCATCGGCGCCTTTGAGAAGAGAATGGTCGTCAGCCCCGTCGTCGCGACAAATCCCAGCCAGCACAGGAATCCGAGCCCCGCGCCGGCCCCGGCGCCCCGGGCCCCGGTGCGGCGGATCAGGGTGGTGAGCACGAATCCCATCACGAGCAGGGTCACGAACAGCACGCCATAGGTCGGGCCCAGGCTCTGCTGCATCGCGGCCAGCTCCTCGGTGGTATAGCCGTGGGCCTGGACCCAGAGATTGCCGAACAGGAACGGAGAGTACCAGAGGAATCCGATGACGAAGGCGGCAACGGCGGCGACGAGAACGGGTACGACGCGGGCGGCGGGGCCTGGCATCGGCGCTCCTTGTGAGAGATCAGGAAATCGTGGCGGGGGATCGGAGGGGAACGGTGCCATGCACCCGTACGAACAGCACCCCGGCGGCATAGACCAGAAGCGTCAGCGCGACATCGCCCCTGAGCAGGTGGAGCCCGAAGGCCGCGGCGAAGATCACCAGGGACGGGGTCGGCATGGCCACCTCCTCATTGAGGACCTTCGCCGGTGTCGTTCGCGATGCTCTCGGTCAGCCAGGTCTCGGCCGCCTCGGCGGACTTGAAGACCTGCACCGCCTCGAACCGGGACTCCGCAAAGGCCGCGAATATCCGGGCGATGCCGTAGACGACATCCCGGTCGACCAGGATCGCACAGATCCCGAAGCGGAGCGTCGTCAGGCGCTTCATCCGTCCCGCGACCGCCTGCAGCTCGTCGCTGCGGGGGAGCGTGAGCATGCCGGTCAGCTGCAGCAGAACATGCAGGCGCGGGGGCCGGTTCGGATCCCGTTCGAGGGCGTCGAAGTGCTCGATGACCTCCTGGAGGGTCACCTGGCCGCTGCATCTGGTCCGTACCAGGTGCCAGTCGTGGTCGATCCGGTACTCGATCGGCATGCCGCTATCCGATTCTCTACTCAGCTAATGGGAGGCCTCCGCATTACGCCTGCTGCACCAGCTTGAAGGCGTGCCGCCACCGGTTCTCCCGGAATCCCGGGATGCACCAGAGTTGGCAGAGCGGTTCGATGGCGCGCGCCGCGACGGCGGTGCCCATGTCGGCCGGCTCCCACCCGAACTGCTCGAGCAGCCGTGCCACCAGCGCCTTGGCCGCCTGGTCGTTGCCGCAGTAGAACATCGTGGGCCTGCCGCCCGGCAACACTGGATTGACCATCAAGGCGTTGCCTACGCTGTTGAACGCCTTGACCAGGCGTGCCCGGGGAAAGGACTGCTGCAGCGATTCCATCAACGAGGAGTTGGCCGGCGTGAAATAGCGGAGCACGCCGTCCTGAGGTGGCTCCTCGCTGATCGGGTTCGTGGTGTCGATGACCACCTTGCCCTCGAGGTTGGCCGCCCCGGCCTCCTGCAGCGCCTCCCTGGCTGCCCGGCCGAGCACGGCCAGGACGATCACCTCCGCCCAATGGGCCACCTCCGGGAAGGTCCCGGTTCCGATGCCGGTCTTCGACTGGAACTCAGCCAGCTTCGTGGGCGTGCGGCTGGCGATCCTGACCTCGTGGCCGTGCTGCTTGAGTCCCCTGGCGAGGGTCTGTCCGACGGCGCCGGACCCGAGAATGCCAAAGGTGGTCATGGGCTGCTCCTGGTTTACCGGTGGAAATCCGCCAGGCGCCGGGCCAGGTCGGGCGGAAAGGTGTTGATGATGCCACCCAGCGGCGAGACGTCGATCTGCACCGACGGGGCGCCGGGGATCACGGTGGGCTCGAAGCTGTACCGCCAGAAGTAGGGATGCATGGGCGTCCGGCGCAGGTCGGACCAGACGAGCTGGGTGTGCTGACTTCCCATCTGCGGCGGCGGGGCGCCCAGCAGGTCTCCGACGGTGTGGAAGGCGATGAGCCAGGAAGCACCCAGCAACAGCGCCGCCGCGAGAGCGAGCATGACGAGATACCAGAAGAGGCGGGCCATCAGGCCATCCGATCGTGTTCAGGATTGTCCGTTGCGGGAATGGAGATAGGCGTACAGGGCGGCCACCTCGGCCGCGGTCAGGGCGACAAATCGCCCTCGTGCCGCATCACCCATCAATCCCAGCTTCCGATCGCCCTTGGGGACCCCGGTCTGGAGCAGCCGGGCGAATTCGGCGGCGGAGTACCCGGAGACGACCGCGAGATTCACCGATTTCATGGTGGGATCACCCTGAAGACTGGTGCCGTGGCATTCGGCGCATACCGTGTGGGCCAGGTAGCGGCCCAGGTCAATGCTGTCCGTCGGAGGGACCGCCGGGGGTGGCGCTGCGTCCGGTGGTATCAGCATCGCGGCCGTCTTGAACTGCCCAGTCACCAGCCCGAGGCGGCCGAGCGGTCCCAGGGCGAGCGACGGCCCCGGTCCGTCGAGCGTCGGTACGGTCCTCAGGTAGGCGAGGATCATGCCCAGGCTGGTGTCGCTGAGCCCGACGAGACTCTGGCTCGGCATCACCATCAGGCTGCGTCCGGTAGGGCGCACCCCATGACGGATGATGCGCTCCAGCTCCGTGTTCGAGTACTGGGGGATTGCCCGGGTGAGGTTCGGCGCGACCAGGCGGGCCACCACGGGCTCGTCGAAGAGGACCTCACCGGCGGACTGTGGGCCGTGGCAGCCCGGGCCACAGCCGTAGACCCGGGCCAGCCGCTTGCCCTCGCTGAGGGAGAGGGAATCCTGCGGCAGCGAAACCGGGTGGCCCGTGACACCGGGATACCTCCGCCGCAGGACCAGCTCCGACCCGATGTAAATCACCAGCACCGCGGTGGCCACGATTCCGGCGAGGGACCACGCGGTCCACCGGAGGATTCGTCGGCCGAGCGATTGACTCATGGGCTCAGTCGGCCAGGCTGTCGGTCAGGAAGAGGGGGCCCCGCGGATGCCCCTCGGCGGCCGCCTTGAGCCGGAACAGGAGTTCGCCCCAGACGGTGTTGCAGGAGATGAAATAGTCGGTCTCCTGCTCCCAGCCGGAATGAACGAACCGGAGCAGGGTGCCGTTGGGCTGGCGGGCGAGGAGGAACTCGAGCAGGGTCCCTTTCCATTCCTGGCCTGACTCGCAGAACCAGGCAGCGTGGCCTGAGGTGACCAGGGTCTGGGGACGCAGCCGGTAGACCGTGGTGCGGTTGAAGAAGCCCAGCTCGACGGTCGGCCCGCCGCCGATCACGTCCCTGCTGTCGGCCGCCCACCACTCGGCGAACCCCGCGGCGGAGGCGAACAGCGGGAAGATCGCAGCGGGAGCCGCGCTGATCTGGAGCTGATGTCGAATGTCCGGCATGGCGACCTCGGGTCTTTCCGGAACAGCCGAAGCTTGGCTACCCTTCGCTGTCTCCGCCAGTGAGCTCGCGATGAATGCAGCGGAACTCCGGGCCCTGCAGGCCCCGCTCAAGCAACGTTACCGGGAGGACCCCGCCTCCGCCCTGGTGACACTCACCGCCAATGCCGTGCTCGACGAAAGCGCGGTCGCCTGCCGGGTGGAGACCGGCTGCGGCCCGGTCGAGGCGGGCCTCCACCCCGCCACCGGCGGCACTGGAGCCCAGGTCTGCTCCGGCGACATGCTGCTGCAGGCGCTGGTGGCCTGCGCCGGAGTGACCCTGCGCGCCGTCGCGACGGCCACCGGGATCGAAATCCGCGGCGGCACGGTGCGCGCGGCGGGCGATCTCGACTTCCGCGGTACCCTGGGGGTCGGCCGGGAGGCCCCTGTTGGCTGCCGCGCCATCCGGCTCACCTTCGAGCTCGACAGCGACGCCGACGCCACCCAGCTCGACAAGCTGATCTCGCTCACCGAGCGGTATTGTGTGGTGCTTCAGACGCTGCGGCTGCCGCCGTCGGTTACGGTCGAGCGGACCTCGCCTCCAGCCAGCGCCTGAGGGCGCCCCCCGCCACCGCCGGCACCATGAACAGCGCCCCGTACACCGCCAGCATGATCAGACCCAGCGGCATCAGGTTGGCCGTGGGGTTCCGCACGAACGTCACGACTGCCTGCCCCGCGAACGGGAAGAATGCGAGCCGCCCTGGCCGGTGGGGGGCGAAGTAACCGAGACCCACCAGCACGACCGCCAGCGACGGAAAGAACCAGTTGAAGTAATACTCGCTGTCCCACGCTTCGGTTCGGTGGGTCATGAGCCCGATAGCCAGCCAGGCGGCGGCGCCCAATGCTGCGGCGATGACCGCCGCGGTGCGGAAGGGGATCGTCGTCATCGGAGCGCTCCCGCCGGGGTGGTGGCCCGCTGCTCGCCTCATATCATCACTCCGGGACGGCCCCGCCGCAACCGGCGGTGTCCCGCCCGCTCAATCGCTTTCCGGTCGGCCGAAGAGGAGCTGGATCTCTCCCCGGTCCTCGGCCCGCGCGACGATGTACACATGGTCGCCGGCGGCCAGCACCGTGGATCCCCTGGCCGGAAGCAGCTCCTGGCCCCGGACGATCATCATGACCGAAGCGCCCTCGGGGAATGGCAGCTCCGAGAGCGGCACTCCGGCCACCGCCAGCATGGCGTCCACGTGGAAGGAGAGCAGCTCGCCCTTGAAGGGCTGCCGTGATTCAATGTGGAGCACGGCCAGCGGTGCCGGCGGCTCGCGCGATTCGAGCCCCAGCCGCCGGGTGACCCAGGGCACCGTGACGCCGGGTACCAGTGCGTTCGCCACCGCGATGAAGAAGACGACGTTGAAGATCGTTCCCCCTCCGGGAACCCCCGCGAGCACCGCCATCGTCGCCAGAATGATCGGCACCGCCCCCCGGAGGCCTACCCACCCCACGTAGATGACCTCCTTCACCTTGTAGCCGAAGGGCCAGAGGCAGGCACCGACCACGAGCGGCCGGGCGATGAAGGCGAGGAAGAAGGCGAGGCCGAGCCCGACCCCCGCCACTGCCGGAAGCTGGGAGGGAAAGACCAGCAACCCGAGAACGAGGAACATCGCGATCTGCGCCAGCCAGGCCAGCGCGTCGTGGACCCGGAGGAGGCTGTTCCGGTAGGGCAGGGTCCCATTGCCGAGGATCACCGCCGTGACGTAGACGGAGAGGAAGCCGCTGGCACCGAGCAGGGTGGGCACGCCGAAGGCCAGGAACGCCAGCGCCAGCGTGATCACCGGGTAGAGTCCGCTGGCCAGGAGACCCAGCCGGGCCATGAGCGTGCGGCCGCCAAATCCGATTGCAGCGCCCAGCGCACCGCCGATGCCGAGCTGAAAGAGAAGCTCGCCCGGCAACCGGGCCAGGTCGGTCTCGCTCGGCGATACCAGGTGGGCGATGAGCGCCGAGGTGAGCAGCACCGCCATCGGGTCGTTGAGCCCCGACTCGACCTCCAGTGTGATGCCGACCCGCCGCTTGAGCTGGAGGCCGCTGCCTCGCAGGACCGCGAAGACGGCCGCCGCGTCGGTCGAGGAGACGATGGCGCCCAGCAGGAGGGCCTGGGGCCAGTCGAAGCCGAGCAGGTGGGCCAGGGCGCCTACCAGGCCGGCGGTGGCGGCCACGCCGACCGTGGCGAGGAGGCCGGCCGGGCGCGCCGCCGACCGGACCGCGGCCAGCGGTGTATTGAGTCCGCCATCGAACAGGATGAGCACCAGGGCCACGGTGCCAAGCCGGAGCGCGAGGCCGTAGTCCTCGAAGACGATGCCGCCGATTCCCTCGGATCCGGCCAGCATGCCCAGGCCCAGGAAGATGAGCGCCGTCGGGACGCTGACCCTTCCCAGGGCCCGGCTGAAGACCACGCTCAGCGAGAGCAGCACGCCGATCGTGGTCAGGAGGAGCGCGGTGGCAGCGGGTTCGGCGGCGAGCATGGAGGAATGTGGAGGGTCGGGGGGGCTGAGGGGCAGGCCCTAAAGGACTTCCTCGCGACTTCGTCGCTCGGTCGGGGGCGGAACGGAGCCAGACGATCCCATGACTAGAAGACTAATGGGATGATCGAGCGGCGAGCCGCAGGATACTCGGGGAAGGTTGCGCGGTACCAGCGGTGGTGGGACCAGGCGCGGGGCACCAGGTTGGCGGCGGTGAAGGCGGCAAAGGCCCAGGCCGCCGGGGTCATCGCGGCGATCGCGAAGCCGGTCCACTCGACGAGTTCGCCGAAGTAGTTGGCCGCCGAGACCCAGCGGAAGGCGCCGCCCACCGGGATCCTGTAGCCCGACTCGCCGGGTGCCCGCAGGGTCCTCAGGACGTGGTCGGCGTGCAGGTTGATCGCGAATCCGGCCAGGAAGATTGCCACGCCGAGGATGAGTCTCGGCGGGAAGGCGGCGCACCGGGCAGGGTCGAGGCCCAGCCAGGCCAGCGAGGTGCCGTTCACGATGCCGTTGAGACAGTTGAACATGATAGCGAGCACGACCGTGAGCACCGGGCTCCGGCCGTTGCCGCCCCGCATCAGGAGGGGAAAGACGAAGGTGCGCTGGGTGTAGTGCAGCAGCCAGAGCGACAGCAGCAGCCCGGCCGCGGCGCCGCAGGAGGCGGATCCCCCGGCCTGGAAGAACGCCCACACCGGCACCGCGAGGGCGGGGAATTCCATCACGATCCACCCCAGCCGGGCGTTCATGGTGGGACCGAAACCGCGGCGCCGGTACCGGCCATAGGGGGCCGGGACCAGGAAGAGCACCGGGAAGACCAGCAGCGCGGCGAGGAGCTCGATCGTCACCAGCCGTCCGATCAGCGCGGGGCTGAACGTCATCAGGCGCGCACCCTTTCTCCCCTGGGATCAAATAGCGGCTCGGGGCTCACGATCGCGCGGTGGGCCACACCGAACAGTTCCACGTCGACTTCATCGCCGTGTGGCACGGAGGCCGGCAGCCAGGCGTAGGCGATGCTCTTCCGCATGGTGTAGCCGTACCCTGCGCTGGTGATCCGGCCCAGCAGCTCACGCCCGCGCCAGACCGGCTCTCCTCCGAGGGCGACCTGCGCCGGGTCGCCAATCACCAGGCAGCGGAGCGCCTGTCCGCCACCCGACGCGCGCCGGCGCTCCAGCGCCTCGCGGCCGATGAATTCTCCCTTGTTCATCCGGACGGCGAATCCCAGGCCCGCCTCGAACGGATCGTGCTCGGGGTCGATGTCAGCGCTCCAGTACCGATAGCCTTTCTCCAGGCGGAGTGAATCAATGGCCCGGTAGCCGGCGGCCACGACGCCGAGTGGTTGTCCCGCCTCCCACAGGGCATCCCAGAGGCCCGGACCGGCACCGACCGGGGCGTACAGCTCCCACCCCAGCTCGCCAACGTAGGTCACCCGCGAGGCGACCACCTCGACCCCCCCGATCGTGATTCGTCGCGACGAAAGGTAGGGAAAGGCCGGGTTCGACAGGTCATCTCCCGTGACCTTGCCCAGGAGCCCGCGGGCCTCCGGCCCCCAGACCCCGATGCAGCAGAGGCGCTCGCTCACGTCGGTGAGCCGCACTCCGTCACCAGGGAGGTGGCGGCGCAGCCAGTCGAGGTCGTGCTGGCCGAAGGCAGTGCCGGTCACGACCAGGAACCGGTCCTCCTCGAGGCGGTTGATCGTGAGGTCGCATTCGATGCCGCCCCGATCGTTGAGCAGCTGCGTGTAGGTGACACCGCCGGGTGGCCGGCCAAGGTCATTGGCGGCGACTCGCTGCAGGAAGACCAGCGCCCCTTCACCCTCGACCTCGATCTTGCTGAACGAACTCTCGTCGAACAACGCCACGCGCTCGCGGGTCGCGATGTGCTCCGCCGCAATAGCCGGCGACCAGTTCCGGCCGGCCCATCCCACCGGCCTCGGCGCATCAGCTGGCGATACCAGGGCGGCATTGGGCTCGAACCAGTTGGCCCGCTCCCATCCGGCCTTCTCGCCGAAGCTGGCTCCGAGCGCGTGGAGCCTGGAGTAAAGCGGGCTCAGTCTCACGTTGCGCCCGCTGGTCCGCTCCCGCCCGGGTATCCCGACGTCATAGTAGGTCCGATACACCTCGTGCACCCGGCTCGAGACGAATCCAGGAGTGTCTGTCGCCGGGCCGAACCGCCGGATGTCCATGGGCCAGATGTCGAACCCGGGAACCCCATCCACAATCCAGTCGGCCATGACCTTGCCGACCCCACCGGCTCCCGACACGCCATGGGCGCAGAAGCCGCAGGCGAACCAGAGGCCGGCGACGCCGGGCGCCTCGCCAAGGATGAACTCGCCGTCCGGCGTGAAGGATTCGAGACCGTTGACCGTCCGGGCCAGGGGCGCGTCCACCAGTGCCGGGATGCGTCGGCGGGACGCCGCGAGCAGCGATTCAAATCGCCGTCGATCGAACGGGTGCACCGTCGGGTTGTCCGAGGTCGGGATGGCATCCACCTCGAACGGGAGCGGGTCCCGCTCGTATCCGCCGAGCACGATGCCGGTGCCGTCCTGCCGGAAGTACACCAGCCCGTCCGGATCGCGGAGGTTGGCCATCGGCCTGGCTTCGTCGAGGCCAGCGATCGGGCCGGTGGCGACGTACTGGTGCTGCATCGGGAGCAGGGGGATCCGGACGCCGGCCATCTGGCCGATCCGTGGCGACCAGATTCCCGAGGCGGCCACGACGACGTCGGCCTTGATCGGTCCTTCGCTGGTCTCCAGCGCCTCCAGTCGTCCGCGCACCACTCTGAGGCCGGTGACCCGGGTGTGCTCGGCGACGCGCGCGCCGCCTGCTTCGGCCCCCGCCAGGAGCGCGGCGGCCAGGATAGGCGCCCGCGCGGAGCCGTCACTCGGAAGGAAGAGCGCGCCCAGCACACCGTCGAGGTCCGCCAGGGGGAACCGGCGCCGCACTTCATCGAGGGAGATCAGGCCGGCGTCGAGGCCGACCGCCCGGGCCAGCCCCTCCTGTCGCTTGAGCTCGAGCAGGCGGTCGGGCGTCGTGCTCAGGCGGATGCTGCCGACTTCGAAGAACCCGGGCTGATCGTGGAGCCGGAGGCCGCGGTAGAGGCCGACACTGTACATCAGCAGCCGGGTGAGGGTGGCAGAAGACCGCAGCTGCCCCACCAGGCCCGGGGCATGTGACGTGGTGCCGCTGGTGCGGGCGCCCTGGTCGAGGACCAGGATGTCGCTCCAGCCGAGCCGGGTGAGATGCCAGGCGATGCTGGCCCCGGCGATGCCGCTGCCGATGACTACGACGCGGGCGTGCCGGGTCACCGGTTCCTCGCGGCCGACCGCCCCGCCAGCTCGAGAAGGCCGCCGAACGAGGCCTCGCGAGCCCGGTCGAGGAATCGGTCCAGGTGGCGGCGGCCGTACTCCGCGAAGTCGAACTCGAGCGTCGAGATACTCTGCGAGAGGTACCCCCAGCAGCACTCGCGCATGTCCGACGCCATGCGCATCAGGAAGAGACGCGCCAGGTCTGCGCGGTGCGCCTCGCCGAAGTACTGGGCGAGCAGCGCTTCGCACGCCGCGTCGGGGAGGGCGAGGTTGACGGCCAGGTTGCCCAGGTCGAAGAACCGGTCGCCCATCGCGGCGTATTCCCAGTCGATGATCCGGATCCTCCGCCCGTCATCGATGAAGTTGCCGGGGAGCAGGTCGTCGTGGCAGGGGACGTCGGTGTCGCGGGACGGCAGCGCGGCCTCGATCCGGGCCAGGAGGCGAAGGGCCTCGTTCAGGTCAGCGGGCGGCCGGACGCCACGCTCGAGCGCCAGGCCATGCAGTGTGCGGGCGGCGCCGAACGCCGAGAAGCGGCCGGGAAACGCCCGCCCTCGGTGGACCATCTGGATGGATTCGACGATGCGGCGGAGGGTGTCCGGCTGGCCGGCCGTCTCCGGGGTGAGGGTCGGCCCCTCGATGAACCGGGTGACCATCGCGTCGCGATCGGGGAGGACCAGCACGACCTCGGCGCCCACGCCGAGCTGGCCCGCGATCCGGCTGGCGGCGCGCTCGCGGTCCCGGTCGACGCCGAGGAGGTGGGTATCGCGGCCCCCCACGCGGAGCACGAAGTGCTGGCCGTCCTCCTCGAGCCGGAAATTCTGGTTGGTGATCCCGCCTTTGAGGGAGGTGATTGAGCCGGGCAGCGGCGCGCCTCGCGCCAGGCCGTCCAGCACCGCAGTGACTCTTGCCTCGAGCGTCGCCGGCGTCCCGCCCATCAGCCGGAGAAGCTCACACCGGCGGCGGCGATCTGCTCCAGCGCCCACGCCACCACCCTCGGCTTGCCGCACACCATGTGGTGGTAGCGGCCGCCATCCGGGCCGTCGGCGCGCTCGATCGATCGGAACTCACCTCCAGCCTCCTCGACCAGGACCTGCGTGGCGCAGATGTCCCAGATCTTCAGGCCGAAGTCCACCATCGCACCGACCGAGCCCTGGACGGCGAGGGTGTGGCCGAAGCAGTCAGCGTAGGTCCGCACCCGCGGGTGACTGGTCACCAGCCGGTCGAAGACCGCTTCGAGCCCCGACCGCATGAACTGGTGGCGGTCGCCCATGGCGATCGGCTCGTCCTCGATGGCCAGCTCCGGCGCCAGGTCCTGCAGCTGGATCCGGCGTTCATTGCGCCAGGCGCCCAGCCCGCGGGCGGCGCTGTAGGTAATGCCGAGGGCAGGGTGATCGATCACGCCGAGCAGGGGTTGTCCCTCGTGGAACAGCCCGACGATGATGCCGAAGAGGGGGATGCCCCGGGTGAAGCTCAGCGTGCCGTCAATCGGGTCGATGATCCACTGGAAGTCGGACCCGCGCTCGATGCGCTCCAGTTCCTCGCCGAGAATGTCGTGCCCCAGGAACCGGCGGCTGAGGTCGTCGCGAAGCAGCCGCTCGACGGCGAGGTCCACCTCGGTGACGAAGCTCCGGTCGGCCTTCTGCCAGGTGGCGAAGCCGGCCAGGCTCCGCTCCCGCACCAGGGCGCTGGCCGCGGCTACCGCGGCCAGCGCGCCGTCCAGCAATTGCCGTCGTGTCGATTCAGGAAGGGTCAAGGCGGGATTCCGATCGGGGTGAGGCCAGCGGGCCCCGCCTCCCGGCCGGAGCCGGAAGGCAGGGGTAGAACCAGTTCAGATCGTCTGGCCGATGGCCTTCTCGGCCGCGGCGATTGCTTCCTGGCGCTGCTGGATCATGGTGCCCTGCGGGGGGCCCACGAACCGGCGGCGCTCCAGGGCGAACCAGATGACGGCCGTTGCCGCGAAGGAATAGAGCATCACCTTCAGCGCCAGGTCGTTGGGCGGCTGGACGCCGATGTACATGATGGTGCCGCAGCCGATCATCGAAAGGACGGCCACCGGTTTGAACCAGGGGCCGATGTTCCAGGGTCCCATCTTGGTCCAGGTCTTCCCGTAGGCGAAGAAGCCGAGGGCGATGGGAATGACGTAGGAAATGTAGAGGAAGATCACGCAAACCGTCACGATGGTGCTGTAGACCTTCGCGTAGAGCGTGAAGCCGATGCCCAGCGCGGCGGCGGTCCAGATGCTGGCGGCCGGCACCCGGTGATTCTTGCTCACCTCCCTCAACGCGTTGGAGAACGGCAGGCCGCCGTCCCGGGCGAAGGCGAACATCATCCGCGAGGCGCTGGTGACGATGGCCAGGCCGCAGAGGTAGTTGGCGATCCAGATGCCGACGTAGAGGAACAGCTTGACCCCGCCCGGAAGGACGGCGTCCATCATGTAGTAGAAGACGTTCCACCCCTTGCCGGCTCCCTCGGCCATGTCGGGAATCGCGATGACCATCGCGATCAGCATCAGGTAGCCGAAGATGGCCGAATACAGCACGGCGTTGACCATGCCGCGCGGCACGCTGCGCGAGGCGTCGATCGTTTCTTCCGAGGTGTGGGCCGAGGCGTCGAAGCCGGTGATGGTGTATGCCGGCAGGAGGAGCCCGACCAGGAAGAGGAAGCCCATGCTGCCCGACTGGGGCCAGACGCCGCCGCCGGGGTCGCCGCTGTAGTTGGTGAAGGTCCACAACCGGGAGAAGTCGTGGCTCGGGGCATAGGCGAACAGCGCCAGGGTCAGGAGGATCGCGAAGGCGAAGATGATGTATCCGCTGGCGTCGGTGAGCTTGGTGGTGGTTCGGATGCCGAGGTGGTTGAACAGCGCCTGGCTGATGGTGATGAGCGAGACGATGATCGCCTGCCACATCAGCGGGGAGCCGGACGGATCGAACCCGAGCACCGGGCCGAAGAAGCCGACGAAGAGGTTATAGGTGCCGACATTGACGGCGGCCATGACGGTGATCAGGCCAATCAGGTTGAACCAGGCGGTGAGCCAACCGGCCCCCCGCCCGCCGAGAATCGAGCCCCAGTGGTAGAGCCCGCCGGCCGTGGGGAAAGAACTGGCGATCTGGCCCATCCCCAGCGCCACGATCAGCGAAAAGAAGCAGGAGAGCGGCCAGCCAAAGCCGATCGCTGCCCCACCCACGCTGTTGAGCCCGACGGGGAAGCTGGTGATGCCACCGGCCAGGATACAGATAATCGAAAACGATATGGCGAAATTCGAGAAGCTGGGCATCCGGCGATGGAGTTCCTGCGCGTACCCCATGCTGTGGAGTGTCTTCACATCCTCCGCGATGATCTTGGCGACATCCGGGGAGGTGCCCTCGGTGGTCTGTTCGGCCATGCCGTCGTCCTTTCTTCGAGAGGTGAAGCCCGCTGAATTCAGTGCGTGTTGCGAGAAGGCGGCGGTGGCCGCCCCGCTGCTACTCCGGCGTCGTGTACGCCGAGGTGATGCCGCCGTCCACCAGGAAGGTGGCGCCGGTAACGAACGACGACTCGTCGGACGCCAGGAACAGGGCGGCATTGGCGATCTCGCGCGCCTCGCCGAAGCGCCCCATCGGAATGTGGACCAGGCGCCGCTGGCGGCGCTCCTCGGTGTTGAGGTACTTCATCAGCAGCTCGGTGCGCAGCGGCCCCGGGCAGAGGGCGTTGACCCGGATGTTCTCGCGGGCGTGGATCGCGGCCAGCTCCCGGCTCATCGAGAGCACCGCGCCCTTGCTGGAGGTGTAGGCCAGCTGGGGCGTCGCGGCGCCGAGGATGGCCACGAACGAGGCGGTATTGATGATCGAGCCGCCGCCGGCCCGCCGCAGGGCGGGGATGCCGTACTTGCAGCCGAGAAAAACGCCCTTGACGTTGATGGCGAAGGTCAGGTCCCAGACCGATTCCTCGGTCTTCGTGGCGTCATCGTCGTCCGCGTGGGAAATGCCGGCGTTGTTGAACAGCACGTGCAGGGCGCCGTATTCCTTCTCGGCCGTCGCCACCATCGCCTCGGCGTCGGTGGCCCTGGAGACGTCGGCGTGGAACTGGGTGGCCTTGCCTCCCGCCTTGGTGATCATCGCCACCGTTTCGTGGCTTGCCTTGTCGTTCACATCCACCGCGACCACCCGGGCTCCCTCGCGGGCGAAGAGCAAGGCCGATTCGCGGCCGATGCCGCTGCCCGCGCCGGTGATCAGTGCCGTCTTGTCCTTCAATCGCATGATGGTCCTTTCAGGTCTCACGACTCACGACTCGCGACTCACGACTCCTAGGCCCTCTCGAAGAACCTTGCCCTTTCCCAGCATGTCACCACCTCGTCGAATTTGCGCTGCTCGGTCCTGAGGAAGTGCAGGTAGTGCTCGACCACGTCGGGGCCGAACGCCGGCACAGCCAGGTCGCTGCTCTCCAGGGAGGCGATCGCGTCCCGGAGGCTTCCAGGGACCCGCTCCAGGTCCTTGGCCTGGTAGATGTCGCCCTCGAAGATCGCGGGTGGCTCGATCTTGTGGGCGATACCGTCGAGGCCGGCCGCCAGCGCCGCGGCGAAGGCGATGTACGGGTTGGCGTCGGCGCCGGGGAGCCGGCACTCGATGCGCAGGCTCGGCCCGCTGCCCACGACCCGGAACCCCGCCGTGCGGTTGTCATAGCACCACGCAATGCCGGTCGGCGCGAACGATCCCGCCTGGTAGCGCTTGTAGGAACTCACGTAGGGGGCGTAGAAGGCGGCGAATTCACGGGCCCGCTTCATCCACCCGCCCAGGAACCAGCGGAAGGTGTCGCTGCCCATGACGGGGCCGAGCTTCTTCGTGCCGGGGAACAGCGGCTTCGTCCCCGCCGGGTCCCAGAGGCTCAGGTGGACGTGCATGCTGCTCCCGGCCAGCTTCTCGTCCCACTTGGACATGAAGGTGACCGCCTTGCCCTGCCTGAGCGCGATTTCCTTGGCGGCGTGCTTGTAGAGGACGCTTCGGTCGGCCTGGGTGACCACGTCGGAATACTCGGTGTTGATCTCCTGCTGTCCCGGACCCCACTCGCCCTTGCTGCTCTCGATCGGCACTCCGCTGGCGCAGAGGTGACGCCGGATGGCGCCGATCAGGTCCTCCTCCTTGGTGCCCTGCAGGATGTGGTAATCCTCGATGTAGGTCCCCATCGTCTGCAGGTCGTGGTAATTCTTGGTCCGGGCCGAGGCATAGGTCTCGTTGAAGACGTAGAGCTCGATCTCGGCGGCGCCCATCGGGGTGAAGCCGGCCTTCCGGGCCCGCTCGACCTGGCGCTGCAGCATCCGGCGCGGCGAGACCTCGACCGGCTCGTGGCCCGGCTCCATGCGGAGGTCGCAAAGCACCAGGGCCGTGCCCGGCAGCCAGTCGACGCGCCGGAGGGTGGTGAGGTCGGGCAGGCAGTGGAAGTCGCCGTAGCCCCGCTCCCAGCTGGCGAACTTGTAGCCGGGGACGGGATCCATCTCCATATCGCAGGCCAGGAGGTAGTCGCAGGCGTGCATCCCCCCCTCGAGCACATGGTCGAGGAAGAAGTGGCCGGTCACCCGCTTCCCCATCAGGCGGCCGTACATGTCGGGGAAGACGGTGAGCACGGTGTCGATGTCGCCCTGCGCGATCGCCTCGCGGAGCTGGGCGGTGGTCAGCAGTCCGGTCGGAGTGATATGTGTCACGGTCGCCTGGGAGGTCGGGGGATAGACGGGCGGCGCGCTACTCGCCCGCGATGAAGACACTTTTCCATTCGCTGTAGTGCTCGAGCGCCGCGGGGCCGAGCTCGCGCCCCATGCCGCTGCGGTGGACGCCGCCGAAGGGCATCTCGAGGTGGACGCTCCAGCTGGTGTTGACCGCGATGACGCCGGTCCGCACCGCCCGCACGACCCGGAGCGCCCGCGCGATGTCACGGGTCCACACCGAGCCGCTCAGGCCGTAGATCGTGCCGTTGGCGAGGCGGATCGCCTCCTCCTCGGTGTCGAACGGCATGATCGCCACCACGGGGCCGAAGATCTCCTCCTGGGCGATGACCATCGAGGGCGCCACGTCGGCGAAGACGGTGGGGGCGTAGTAGCTCCCGCCCTCGAAGCCGGTGACCGCATGCGGCCCCCCTCCGATACAGAGCCGGGCGCCCTCGGCCTTGCCCCGCTTGACGTATCCGTCCACCCGCTCGCGGTGCTCGCGGGAGATCAGGGAGCCGATCTCGGTCTTTGAATCAAGCGGGTCGCCGATGCGGAGGGCGCGGGTCCGCTCGACGAACCGGTCGACGATTTCATGGTAGACCGGTCGCTCGACCAGCACCCGGCTCCTGGCGCAGCAGTCCTGCCCGGCGTTGCCGAAGACGCTGAAGACGGCACTCCCCGCCTTGTCCAGGCTGGCGTCGGCGAAGATGATGTTGGCCGACTTGCCGCCGAGCTCGAGCGAGATTCGCTTGACGTCAGGGGCGGCGGCGATCATCACGGCGGTGCCCACCTCCGTCGATCCGGTAAACGACACCTTGTCCACGCCGGGGTGGCGGACCAGTGCCGCGCCGGCGGTCTCCCCCTGACCGGGGAGGACGTTGAATACCCCGGGCGGGATTCCTGCCTCGAGCGCGAGCTCCCCGAGCCGCAAGGCGGTGAGCGGCGTCGCCTCGGCCGGCTTCACGATGACCGAATTGCCCAGTGCCAGCGCCGGGGCCGTCTTCCAGGTGGTGATGGCAAATGGGAAGTTCCAGGGCACGATCTGGGCACAGACCCCGACCGGCTCCCGAAAGGTGAGTCCGGTACCGGGGGCGCCGACCGGCACGGTGTGGCCGCCGAAGGTCGGGATCTGGCCGGCATAGTACTGGAAGCAGTCGGCGCCCATCTGGATCTCGCCGGCGGCTTCACCGATCGGCTTGCCGACGTTCTCCACCTCGAGGCGGGCCAGCGCATCGGCGTCGCGGTGGATGAGCCCGGCCAGCGCCAGCAGCACCCTGGCCCGCTCCGCCGAGCTGGCCTTCCGCCAGGAACCTTCTTCGAACGACTGCCGGGCCGCCGCCACCGCGACGTCCACGTCCTTCGGTCCCGCTTCCGCCACCTCGGCGATGGGCTGGCCCGTCGCGGGATTGATGACGGCCCGGCGGGCCCCGTCAGCGGCGGGCGCGCGCCTGCCGTTGATCAATTGTCCGGCAAACGGCGCCGTACGTTTGGCCATCCGGGCACTCCGGGTGGTGGGAACCGTCGAACGGCGGGCTGCTCGCCGGGAGCGGCCGCCGAACTCGATAAGGAATTCTTCAGGGGTTGGGATCAGCCAAGACTGGAGCGGAGAGATGCATCCAGAATTAGGATTCGTCAAGGGAGGACGCCGGGTGGCGTTCGGGATTGGCGTCTCCGGTACCCGCCACTAGATTTTGATCAGGCCGCTCCTCTCAGCGGCGTCTTTCGCTTCCCGACCATCACGTCCGACCTATCCGAGGCCCGCGTGACCGCTGTCCGCGACGACTTCGCGCATTCCAGCGCCCCAGAGCCTCACCGCGAGCGCACCCGGGAGATTCTCAGGCGTCATCCCGAAATCCGTGATCTCATCGGCCCCAGCCAGGTCACCTTCTGGTGGACTCTGGCGATCGTCGGTCTGCAGGGCGTCATCGCCTGGTGGGCCAGCCAGGGCCCCTGGTGGGTCGTCTTCCTCCTGGCCTACACCGTCGGCGCCTTCGCCAACCACGCTCTCTTTGTCCTGATCCACGAGTGCACCCACAAGCTCGTGTTCAAGCGGAAGCTTCCCAACTTCATCACATCGCTCATCGCCAACCTGCCGCTCTTCTTTCCGGGCGCGGCCAGCTTCCACAAGTATCACCTCAAGCACCACGCCTTCCAGGGCATCTATGAGCTCGATGCCGACCTACCCCGGCGATGGGAGGCGCGCCTGATCGGGCGGTCGGCGCTGGGCAAGGCGCTCTGGCTGCTGCTGTATCCCTTCTTCCAGGCGGCTCGGCCCTGGAAGATGAAGGAAATCTCGGTCATGGACCGCTGGACCTGGATAAACCTCGGCGTCCAGGTGGCGGTGAACACGCTGGTGTTCGTTGCCTTCGGGCCCAGGGCGCTGGCCTACCTGGCGCTGTCGTTCTTCTTCTCGATCGGACTCCACCCCCTCGGCGCGCGCTGGATCCAGCGGCATTACCTGACGGGCGGGGGGGAACAGGAGACCTTCAGTTATTACGGGATGCTCAACCGGCTGACCTTCAACGTCGGCTACCACAATGAGCACCACGACTTTCCCTCCGTGGCGTGGAACCGGCTGCCCGAGATCCGTGCCATCGCTCCCGAAAACTATGTCGAACTCCGATCCCACACGTCGTGGACCCGCCTTCTCTTCCAGTTCCTGCTCGACCGGGAGATTTCGCTCTATTCGCGGGTTGTCCGAGAGGAACGGGGCCGCGTGGCACTGGATGACGAGGTCAAGCCGGACGTGGAGTGCGCCGCCGTCCTCTTTTCCGCGGGAGCTGCCCCGGCCGTCCGCGCTCCAGAGGCGACGATCGGCTGAGACGCCCCCTCAGTCCAGCATCCCCTTCGACGGCCGCACCGCGAACCGCCCCGATCCCAGCAGGAAGACCGCCACCGCTGTCAGGAAGAAGAAGGCCTCGGTCTCGATCGCCCAGGCGCCGCCCCCCTGGCCCAGCTGGAACAGTCCGTCATGGCGTACCAGCAGTACCGCCATGAACAGATCGAAGGCGATGATGAGTGCCGCCGCGCGCGTCAGCACGCCAAGGAAGAGGAGGAACGGCGACGCCACCTCGGCGACGTATACGCCGTAGCCGACGATCATCGGAATTCCGAAGGCGCCCAGCGGCTCGCCCATCCACCCGATGCCGTTGCGGAGCTTGGCCACGCCGTGAAACAGCAACAGGCCCCCCAGGGTAAAGCGCAGGACCAGCTTGCCCAGGTCCTCGCGGAGCGGCGCGCCATCGGTTGCCATGACGGAATTCCCTCCGAAGAAGAGGTTTAGTGAGCGGGCGGCGCGGAGAGGTAGGGCCCCGGCTCGAGCGGCCGTCCGCGACGGTTCGCCAGTGTCAACACGGCGAATCCGAGGCCGACCAGCGCGACGCTGACCAGCTGCGCCACGGTGAAGATGCCCAGGATGTACCGGTCGTCCTTGGCCCGGAGGATCTCGATCAGGAATCGTTCGGTACCGGCGAAGAGCAGGTAGATGCCGAACAGCCAGCCGGTCGGCTTCCCCTTGAGCCGCAGGCGCCAGAGCACTGCGAAGACCACCAGCATGATGCCGGCTTCGTAGAGCTGGGTCGGGTGCACCGAGAGCACGGTCGAGGGATCGGTGCCCGCGGGGACCGGGATTCCGAACAGCTGAGTCATGTTCGCCGCGGTCGAGGGCGGGAGTCCCTGGGGAAACTTGACGGCCCAGGGCAGCGCCGAGGGACGGCCATAGTCGTCGTTGACCATGAAGCAGCCGACCCGGCCGAGGCCGTAGGCCGCGGCCAGGGCCGGAGCACAGAGATCGGCGGTCCAGAAGAAGGGCACCCGGAGCCGCCAGCCGTTGAGCGCCACCGCCGCAGCGCCGCCCAGGAGACCGCCGTACCAGACCAGTCCGCCCCGGGCCAGGAGGGCGGTGTAGTCGCCCGAGTTGACGACGTACCAGATCTTGGCGCCCAGCACGCCGCCGATCAGGGCGCCGATCACGATGTCGTTGCTGTAGTCGGCGTGGAGCTGGCGCCGCTTGAGCTCCAGGGCGATCAGCCATCCGCCCATCAGGAACCCCACCATCATCATGATCCCGTAGCCGGTGATCTCGAGATGGCCCAGCCGGAGAATGAAGGGATAGATGGTCATGCCGGGAGTTCCGAGAGGAGGGCCGAGTGCACCAGCCCCGGAAACGGGAGATCCGCCCGGGGTTCGAGGTCGGGGCCGCTCCGGTCGCCGCGGGCCAGGCGCCAGGCCCCTGCCGCGGCGATCATGGCGGCGTTGTCGGTGTTGAGCCGGTTCGAGGCGACCGCCACCCGGGCCTGCCCCGCCAGCCGCTCGCGAAGCTGCATGGCGAGGGTGCGGTTGCAGGCGACCCCGCCCCCGATCATCGCCGTCGGATAGCCCAGCGATTCAGTCGCATGCGCCGTCTTCTCGACCAGCACCTCCAGCGCCGCGTCCTGGAAGCCGCGGGCCAGGTCCGCCCGGTCCCGCGCGAGGTCGTCGCTCGCCCTGACCGCGCGGAGCACTGCCGTCTTGAGCCCGCTGAACGAGAAGGCATAGCGATCGGGGCCGGGCCGCTCGACGTCGCGCAGCATCGGCCGGGGGAAGTCGAACCGCCCGGCGCGCCCCGACGGCGCCAGCTTCTCGATCAGCGGGCCTCCGGGATATCCCAGCCCGAGCAGCGTGGCCACCTTGTCGAATGCCTCGCCGGCGGCGTCGTCGCGGGTCTCGCCCAGCAGGCGGTAGTCGCCCCAGGCGGGGACATCGAGCAGCATGGTATGCCCGCCGCTCACCAGCAGCCCCACGAAGGGCGGACGGAACTGCGGGTCCTCGAGCGTCGGGGCGAAGAGGTGTCCTTCGAGATGATGCACGCCGAGCAGCGGGCGGCCCAGGCTCCAGGCGAGGGTCTTGGCGTACATCACACCTACCAGAAGTGCTCCCACCAGTCCCGGCCCCGCCGTGACCGCGAAGGCGTCCACCTCGTCGAGGGAGATTCCCGCCTCGGCCAGCGCCCGGTCCACCACCGGGCCCACGGTGCGGAGGTGGGCGCGGCTGGCCAGCTCGGGCACGACCCCGCCGAAGATTGCGTGCACATCCTGCGACAGGATCACCACGCTGTCGAGCCGCGGCTCCCCGCCGCCGGAAGTGAGGACGGCGGCCGAGGTCTCGTCGCAGGAGGTCTCGAGGGCCAGGAGGCGGGACGGCATCGTGGGGAAGCCTACGGTGTCGAATCCTGCAGCAGACGGCGGATCAGCGCGAGGTTGAGCGGCGAATCCCAGTCGTGGGCGCCAATGACCCGCCGCACGATTGTGCCTGAGCGGTCGAGCAGGAAGCTCTCCGGCACGCCGGTGGTCTGGTAAGCCTCCTGGATCCGGCCGCTCCTGTCCTGGAGGATGTCGAAGGTCAGATGCAGGTCGTCGGTGAACTGCCGCACCGTCTCGGGGCCATCCACGTCGATGCTCACCGCCGCGATCTTGAACCCGCTGGCGCCCAGCGAGTCGTAGGCCCGCTGCAGTCGCCGGCATCTCGACCTTGCAGGGGACGCACCAGGTGGCCCAGATGTTCACCAGGGTGACCGTGCCCTTGTAGTGCTCGCGGATCCGGAGTGAATCTCCGGTGGCCAGGTCGTACACATGGAAATCGGGCGCCCTGGCGCCGACCTCGACGCGGGCGGTTTCCGACCCGAACTTGACCATGGCGGCGGCGCCCAGCGCCAGCCCGCCGACGATGCAGCCTACCGCGACCCACTGTTTCGATGCCATCAGGCGTGCTCCGCGCAGGCCAGCTTGAGGTCGCGCACCGCCTGGGCCGGGTCGGGGGTGCCGAAGACGGCGGTGCCGGCCACGAAGGTGTCGGCGCCCGCCTGCCAGGCGGCGCGGATCGTTTCGAGCGTCACGCCACCGTCGACTTCGAGGGTCGCGTTCGAGCGGCGAGCGGCCAGCATCGCCCTGGCCCGCCGGATCTTGTTCAACGAGGCCGGGATGAACGACTGGCCGCCGAACCCCGGGTTGACGGTCATCACCAGCAGGAGGTCGAGATCGTCGACCACCTCCTCGACGGCCGACAGTGGCGTCGAGGGGACGAGCGAGAGGCCGGCTCGCATTCCCTGCTCGCGCACCTGCGCCAGGTGGCGCTGCACGTGCACGGTGGCCTCGGCGTGGAAGGTGAAGACGCTGGCCCCGCAGGTCGGCGTACTCCTCGATGTAGCGCTCCGGATCCACCACCATGAGGTGGACGTCGAGTGGTGCGTCGGTGAACCGCCGCAAGGCCTTGAGCAGCGGGGCGCCGAAGGTCAGGTTGGGAACGAATCGCCCGTCCATCACGTCGACGTGCAGCCATTCGGCGCCGCCGGCCAGCACCATCTCGACCTGCTCCCTGAGCCGGCCCGAGGTCGGCGCTGAGCAGGCTGGGAGCGATACGAATCGTCATGGTTGCGGTTTCTTCGAGATGTAAATGGAAATCTTCGTGGTGCGGGCCACGAGTGTTCCGGAGAGCGGCCGCTGCTCGATGACCACGCCCGCCGGGCCGTTGGTCGCCCGGGTCAGTGTTTCGCCGAGGGGGAGGCCAACCTGGAGCAGCCGCTCCTTCGCCTCTTCCACTGTCATTCCGAAGAGGTCGGGCACGCTGATCTGCGCCGGGCCGCTGCTCACCACCAGCTGGACCTCGGTGCCGGGATCGCGTGAGCTTCCGGCGCCGGGCCTGGTGGCGACCACGGTGCCGGTTTCCGAACCGGCCGGAATCGAATCCACGCCGCCGACCTTGAGCGCCGTCGCCTCGATGACCTTGGCCGCCAGCCCGGCGTCGAAGCCGATCAGGTCAGGCACGGTCACCACGCCGGGCCCGGAGCTCACGGTCATGTGGACGGCGGTGCCGGCCGCCAGGCTGGTGCCCGGGGCAGGGTCCTGCCAGATCACCGCTCCCTTCGCCGCGTGCGGATGCGGCTCCTCGCCATCCACCCGGACCCGGAAGCCCTGGCTCTCGAGCCGGCCCCGCGCCTCGGCGCCATCCTCGTCGAGGACCCGCGGCACGCTGTGGTCGGAAGAGAAGAGCGGGGTGGGAAAAAGCACGAAGACGGCAATCAGGTACCCCGCCAGGAACGCCGCCGCGACCAGCCCCGCCTGCCGGAGCAGGCGCCGGCCGCGGATGGAGCTGAAGTAGGGCGTGCCCCCGCCCACGTGGCGCCTCGGCCGCATCAGGCGCTCCTCCGGAGCCGGGCGGCAAAGGCGCCGTCGGTGCCGTGGCGTTGGGGGAGGAGGACCAGATCGCCGGCGGGGGAGCACAGCTCGGGCGGAACCGCCGTCGAGTGCTCGCGCCGGAACCCGGGATGCTCCGCGAGGAAGCGGTCCACCTGCAGCTCGTTCTCCTCGGGCTCGAGGGAACAGGTCGCATAGACCAGGAGGCCGTTGACCCGCACAGCCGCGGCGACGCCATCCAGCAGCAGCCGCTGGCTCGCCGCCAGCTCTGTCAGTGCGTCAGGGTGCACGCGGTGGCGGGCGTCGGGGTGCCGGGCAAAGGTGCCCGTGCCGAGGCAGGGGGCGTCGAGCAGGACGGCGTCGACCGGCCGGACCGGCGGCTGCTCGGCCCTGGCGACGATCGGCCAGGCATGGCCCGACCCGGCGCGGGCAAGATTGGTGGCGAGGCGGGCGACCCGCTCACGGCTCCGGTCGCAGGCCAGGACCCGTCCGGCGACCCGTCCCAGCGCCACCGCCTTGCCGCCCGGCGCGGCGCAGGCATCGAGCACGGTACATCCCTCCGGCAGATCGGCGTACCGGATGACCAGGGCCTGTGCGGCGTCCTGCACCACGAAGTCGCCCCGCTCGTAGCCCGGCAGGTCACTGGGCCGGCTGATCCCGACCACGAGCCCGGCGCCGAACGGCGCCGGGGAGGCTGGAATCCCTGCCGTCTCGAATTGCTCGTCCAGCTCCGGCAGGGACGCCCGGGCCGGCTGGACGACTAATGGCGGCCTGGTGTTGTTCCACCGGAGCAGGGTTTCAGTCTCGGCCGGGCCGAATCGCTTCACCCACCGTTCCACCAACCACGATGGGTGGGAGTACGATTGCGCCAGCCCGGCCGGATCGGCGGGGCCCTCGCTCGCCTGGTCCTTCCCGCCCTCCCGCCCTCCCGCGACCGCCAGGGAGTCCTTTAGGGCCTTCCCGGCCCCGATCTTCCGCAGCACCGCATTCACGAACCCCGCCGCCTTGTCGCCCCCTGCGTCGCGGGCGAGGTCCACGCAGACGCTGACTGCGGCGTGGGCCGGAATCCGGTCCAGCGAGGTGAGCTGGTAGGCGCCCAGTTCGAGGATGCGCCGCAGGCGTGGCTGGACCGAGCCGATGCCCCGCGCCACGTGCGGCGAGAGGGCCTCGTCGAGTCGCTGCTGCTGGCGCAGCACGCCGGCGGCGAGCTCATGGGCCAGGCGGCGGTCGCGCTCCTCCAGTCCCTCTACCGCGCGGTCGCGCGCGGCGTCGAAGGTCGCACCGTCAGCCACCAGATCGAGGATCTTCAGGGCCGATCGCCGGGCGTCGGCTGCCGGCAGGGTGGACACGGTCACTCCGGCGCCAGCATCCCGCGGGTGGGGCTCGATGGCACCGCGACTTCCCGCTTCGGCATCCGCCCGGCCAGGAACGCCTGTCGGCCCGCCTCCACCGCCAGCCGCATCGCCGCCGCCATGGTCACCGGCTCCTTCGCCTCGGCCAGCGCGGTGTTCATCAGGATGCCGTCCACGCCCTGTTCCATCGTCAGGCAGGCGTCGGAGGCGGTGCCGACGCCTGCGTCCACGATCACCGGCACCGAGAGGCGTCGCTTGATGGTGCGGATGCTGTACGGATTGAGGAGGCCGAGCCCACTCCCGATGGGCGAGGCGAGCGGCATGACGGCCACACATCCCGCCTGCTCGAGGCGGAGCGCGGTGATCAGGTCGTCGTTGGTGTAGGCCATCACCTTGAAGCCCTCCGCCACCAGGGTCTGCGTCGCTGTGAGCAGTCCCTCGGTATCGGGCAGCAGCGTCTCCCGGTCGCCGATCACCTCGAGCTTGACGAACTCGTTGAACCCGGCCTCGCGCCCCAGTCGGGCGTAGCGCACCGCCTCGTCGGCGGTGTAGCAGCCGGCGGTGTTGGCCAGGAGGAAGAACCGGGCGGGATCGAGGTGGTAGAGCACCCCCTCTTCCTTGCTCCGGTCGAGGTCCACCCGCCGCACCGCCACCGTGACGACCTCGGCACCCGAGGCGTCGATGGCCGCGACCATCTCGCCGTTGGACCGGTACTTGCCCGTGCCGACCAGGAGGCGCGACCGGAAGCTCCGCCCGCCGATGACGAGCAGGGAGTCGGTTGCGACGAGAACGTCGGCGGTGGTGCTGATGGTCATGCCTCGGGTGAAGTGGACCGGGAAAGATAATTGAGGGATTGAGGGATTGAGGGATTGAGGGATTGGGGATTGGGGGTGGAGGGATCACGCTGCCCCCGACCGAGCGACGCAGTCGCGAGGAAGCCCTTTAGGGTCTGCCCCTCTGCCCCTCAGCCCCCCCCAACGAAATGCACCAGCTCCACCAGATCCCCTTCCGCCACCGCCACATCGGCCAGCGTCCCCCGCCGGACGATGACGCGGTTGTGCTCGACGACCACCATGCGAGGGTCGAGTCCGAGGTGGTCGAGCAGGCCGGCGAGGGTCAGGGGGCTGGGGACCTCCCGCGGATCGCCGTTGATCACGACGCGCATCGGTCAGTCCTCCCGGGTCCAGGGCTCGAGCAGGCGGGTCGCGGCCAGGGCGGGATCCGCCGCGTGCCACAGGGCGGAAATCGCCGCCACGCCGTAGGCGCCGGCGTTGCGCACCGGCGCGGCCCGGGCCGGGGTGATGCCGCCGATGGCGATCACCGGCAGGCCGAGGCGCGCGGCATTCTCGACCAGGGCGAGGCCGGTGGGAGGCCGGCCGGGGTGAGTCGAGGTCTCGTACACGTTTCCCACCATCAGGTAGTCCGCGCCCTCGTCCACGGCGGCGCGGGCCTGGTCCACGCCATGGACCGAGCGGCCGATCCAGGCAGGGACCGGCCCCAGGACCCGGCGCGCGTCGCGGGGCGACAGGTCACCGGCAGTCAGCTGGACGCCGTGGGCATGCAGCGCGCGGACCAGGTCGGGACGGCCGTTGACGAAGACGGAGGCTTCAGGCGGTGCGGCCAGGGCGAGGAGTCGGCGGGTGAGCGCGGTGAGCTCTTCTGCGGTGGCGTCCCGGTTCCGGGCGTGAAGGGCCACGGCGGAGCCGGCGGCGGCGATCGCGGCGGCCCGGGCCGCGAAATCGTCGAGCGCGATGACCGTCGGGTCCGTGATGGCGTGCAGTCGGGGCAACGGCCTCATTCGAAGCGCCGGCCCTCCACCTCCCGCCCGCCCGGGCGACCGCGGGCCCACGCGGCGGCACCCATGCGGCGCCGGCCGGCCGGCTGAACCTCCTGGACCTCCATGGCGCCCACGGCCCCGGCGATCGTGAGGGTCCGGCCCGCGGCGAGGATCGCGCCGGGGGGTCCCGAGCCCTGGGTGACTTTGGCCCCGAACAGCTTCACTTCTTCGCCATTGAACCGGGTCCAGGCGCCCGGCGCCGGATCGAAGGCTCGCACCGCGCGCGCCAGCTGCGCGGCGTCCCGGGTCCAGTCGAGCCGGCAGCTCTCGTGGGTGATCTTGGGGGCGTAGGTCGCGCGGGAGTGGTCCTGCGCCTGGGGACGCGAGGCGTCACCGGCCAGCAGCGTCAGCGCCTCGATCAGCGCCTCGGCTCCCAGCTCGGCCAGTCGCTCGGTCAGCTCGCCGCCGGTTTCGTCGGAGGCGATCTCGGTCTCGATCTGGTGCAGAACCGGCCCGCTGTCGAGGCCCGCCTCCATCTGCATGATCGGATGCCGGTGGTTTCGTCGCCGTTGAGAATGGCCCACTGGACCGGGGCGGCGCCCCGCAGCCGGGGCAGCAGCGAGGCGTGGACGTTGATCATCCCGAGGCGGGGAATGGCGAGGATCTCGGGCTTGAGCATGTGGCCGTAGGCGACCACGACGCCGAGGTCGGCGTTGAGATGTGCGCAGGGCCGCGGGGAAGACGTCGCCGACCGGGCCGGTCGGGCTGCAGCACCGGAAGGCCCTCCGCCTCGCGCGACTTCCTTGACCGGCGAGGCCACGACCCGCGAGCGCGAGCGGCCCTGGGGCCGGTCGGGCTGGGTCACCACGCTGACGACGTCGAAGCCCTCCTCGAGCAGGGCCCGGAGGCTGGGCACGGCGAATTCCGGGGTGCCGAAGAAGACGATGCGCATCAGCGCCTCGCCGGCCGGCGCGGGCTTGACCTCGCGGATGATAGCCCTCGCCGTCGTGCTCGCGCTTGAACTCGGTCGATCAGCAGCCGGCGCTGCATGGGGCTCAGGTGATCGAGGAAGAGGATGCCGTCGAGATGGTCGATCTCGTGCTGGATGGCGCGGGCCAGGAGGCCGCCCGCCTCGAGGCGGAAGGGCTGGCCGTCCTGGTCGATCGCCTCGAGGACGACCCGGTCCGGCCGGGTCACGTCGCCGTAGATCTCGGGAATCGAGAGGCAGCCCTCCTCGCGCGGTTTCCCGGCCCGAGGCCTCGATGATCACCGGGTTGATCATCGCGAACCGATGCTCCTCCGCCGTCCACCACCGCCACCCGGCGCGCCACGCCCACCTGGTTGGCGGCGAGCCCGACGCCCTTGGCGGCGTCCATCGTCTCGAACAGATCGTCGATCAACCGGCGCACCTCCTCGTCCACCTCGGCGATCTCGGCGCTCCGTGCTCCCGGAGCACCGGCGAGCCGAGCAGGTGGATCGGGAGCACGCTCATCAGGGCTGGCGCCGGGGCGACGCGTGTCGCCGACCTGGACGATGCGGGCGCGGTCGCACCACACGGTGCGCGTGCCGCTCTCGATGGTGACCCGGTCGTCCTTGATGTCCTTGACCTTGCCCGATCAGGCCGCCCGCGGTGATGACTCGTCGCCCTTCTTGAGGGCGGCCAGCAGGTCGGCGTGCTTCTTCCGGGCCTGCGACTGGGGCCGCAGGATGAGGAAGTAGAAGACCGCGCCGATGAGCGCCGATCTGGAGCAGGAGAATCGCCATCGAGCCGCCGCCGGAGCCGTCGGCCGGCGGCCATCAGCAGCAGGATGCGAGCATCACGCGGTTCGCCTTGTCGTGGTAGCGGCGGAGCCACTCGCGGCTCCAGCCGTCGAAGGTGCCGTCCAGGATCGTGGCCCGGGCCAGCTCGCCCAGCCGGACCAGGAACCGGACGTTGTGAATCGAGACCAGCCGGAGCCCGAGCATCTCCTCCGGCCACGAAGAGGTGGCGGAGGTAGCCGCGCGGAAAGTCCGCGCAGGTCTCGCAGTCGCACTCGGGGTCGAGCGGCTCCTTGCGAGAGCCGGTGCGCCGCGCCGCGGATGTTCACCCGGCCGGTCGAGGTCCAGGCGCTCGCCGTGCCGGCCGTTCCGCGTGGCGGCGACGCAGTCGAAGAGGTCCACGCCCGCGGGCGATTCCCTCCAGCAGATCCTGCGGAAATCCGACACCCATAAGATAACGGGGCGATGTTCCGGGGCAGGGTCGGGGCCAGCTCCTCCAGCACCCGGTGCATGACCGGCTTGGGCTCGCCGACCGAGAGCCCGCCGATGGCGATCCCGGTCCAGGGCCCGCGCTCGAGGATGCCCTCGAGCGAGCGGAGACGGAGGTCGGCGTGGGTGCCGCCCTGGATGATGGGCCAGAGCGTCTGGGCGGGAGGGCGGGAGGCGGGATGGCGGACGAGTCCTCGCTTCCGCCGCCCGCCTTCCCGCCCTCCGCCAGCTCCTCGTGCCGCACCTTGCACCGGTCCAGCCACCGCAGCGTCCGCTCCATCCCCTCCTCGGCCAGCTCCCGCGGGGCCTGGCCCGGCACCACGTGGTCGAATGCCATCGCGATGTCGGCGCCGAGGGCCCACTGGATCTCCATCGCCCGTTCGGGGGTCAGGGTCCGGACGCTGCCGTCGATGTGGCTCACGAACTCGACGCCCTCCTCCGTCGATCCGTGCGCAGCCCCTCGAGCGAGAAGACCTGGAACCCGCCCGAGTCGGTGAGCATCGGCCGGTCCCAGGCCGAGAAGCGTGCAGGCCGCCCAGCGCGCGGACGACCTCCTCGCCGGGGCGGAGGTGGAGGTGGTAGGTGTTGCCCAGGATGATCTGCGGGCGCCGGCCTGCGCGCGACCTCCGCCGGGTGGAGGCCGCGCACCGTGCCGTGGGTGCCGACCGGCATGAAGGCCGGCGTCGGCACGTCGCCGTGCGGCAGCGACAGGGTGCCGGCGCGGGCCTCGCCCTGAGGTGGCGTGAAGCGGAGAAGGTCGAACACTCTCAGAGGATGGCCATCGCGTCGCCGTAGGAGTAGAAGCGGTAGCGTGCTTCGCCACCGCGTGCCGGTAGGCCGCCATGGTGGTCTCGTATCCCGCGAAGGCGGCCACCAGCATCAGCAGGGTCGAGCGGGGCAGGTGGAAATTGGTGATCAGGCGGTCCACCACCCGGAACTCGTAGCCGGGCGTGATCAGGAGGCTGCGTCTCCGCCTTCGCCCGCGCTCACGGTCCGTCCTGCTCCGCGCCGCGCTCTCGAGGGCCCGCACCACCGTGGTGCCCACCGCCCAGACCTTCTGGCCGCTGCGCTTCGCGTCCGCGATCGGCCGCCGCGGTCGCCGCCGGAATCTCGAACCGCTCCGGGTGCATCGGGTGCCGGGCGGGATCGTCGACTTCCACCGGCTTGAAGGTGCCGGGGCCCACCTCGAGGTCGAGGTGCGCGATCCGCACCGCCGCGCGCTCGCAGTGCGGCGAGCAGCGCGGGCGTGAAATGGAGTCCCGCCGTCGGCGCCGCCACGCTCCCCTCGCGCTCGGCGTAGACCGTCTGGTAGCGCTCGTCGGTCTGCCGCGTCGGCGTCGCGCGTCGATGTAGGGCGGCAGCGGCAGCCGGCCGAGCCGCGCCATCGCCTCCTCGGCGGTGGCGCCGAGGAACCGCACCCGCCGGTATCCCTCGTCGAGCACCTCGACCGTCTCGACTGCGATGCCCTCGCCCAGTCGGATCCGCTTCCCCGGCTCGAGCGCGCTCCCCGGCTTGCCGATCGCGATCCAGCTGCCGTCGCGCCGCGGGATGGAGCAGCAGCACCTCGGCCGGCGCCCCGGGGGCCGGGTGCCGAGGAGCCGGGCGTGGCGCACCCGCGTGGTATTGAGGACCAGGAGGTCGCCGGCGGGGATGAGCGTCGGGAGGTCGGAGAAGTGGCGGTCCTCGAGCGGCGGGACGGCCGGAGGGCGGGAGGGCGGGACGAGGCATCATCCCGCCTTCCCGCCATTCCGCCTTCCCGCCCGACCACCAGCAGCCGGCTCCCCGTCCGCTCGGCGAGCGGTTCCTGCGCGATCAGTTCCGGCGGGCAGCTCGTAGTCGAAGTCGGAGGTGCGGACCGCGGGGTCAGCCGTCGAACAGAGCGGGGCCTGGCCGGGCGGCGGGGTGATGCCGAAGCGGCGATAGGCGATGGCCGTGGCGCAGCGGCCGCGCGGGGTGCGCTCGAGGAACCCCTGCTGGATCAGGTACGGCTCGTACACCTCCTCCAGCGTGCCGCTGTCCTCGCCGACCGCGACGGCCAGCGTGTTGAGCCCGACCGGGCCGCCGCCGAACTTCTCGATGATGGTCGTGAGGATCCGCGCGTCCATGTCGTCGAGGCCGAACTCGTCCACGTTGAGCCGGGCCAGCGCGTCGCGCGGCCACGTCGCCGGTGATCCGGCCCGTCGGCCCGCACCTGGGCGTAGTCGCGCACCCGGCGCAGCAGCCGGTTGGCCACCCGCGGCGTGCCCCGGCTCCGCCGGGCGATCTCGGCCGTGCCCTCGGCGTCGGTCGGCACCTCGAGGATGCCGGCCGAGCGGGTGACGATCGGTCTGCAGGTCCTCCGGCGGGATAGAAGTTCAGCCGCTCCACCATGCCGAAGCGGGCCCGCATCGGCGGCGTGAGCAGCCCGAACCGCGTGGTGGCGCCGACCAGGGTGAAGCGCTCGAGCGTCATCGGGATGGTCTGCGCGTTGGGGCCGTCGGCGATCCGCACGTCCACCCGGAAGTCCTCCATCGCGGGATAGAGGAACTCCTCGAGCACCGGCCGGAGCCGGTGGATCTCGTCGATGAAGAGGATGTCGCCCGGCCTGCAGGGTGGTGAGCAGCCCGACCAGGTCGCCCGGCTTCTCGAGCACCGGGCCCGAGGTGGTGCGGAGCTGGACGCCCATCTCCTTCGCGATCAGCATCGCCAGCGTGGTCTTGCCGAGGCCGGGCGGGCCGAAGAAGAGGATGTGGTCGAGCGGCTCGCCCCGGCCCCGGGCGGCGTCGATCGCGATCTGGAGCGACGCCTTCACCTGCTGCCTGGCCGACGAACTCGTCGAGCCGCGAGGGGCGGAGCGCCGCCTCGGCGCCGGCTCTCTTCGGGCAGGGCGTCGGGGGTGGTGACCTCGAGGCGCCGGGCATCAGTCGGTCGCGCTGCGCGTCCCAGCCGCACCGGCCGGGTCCCCGGGGTGCAGCTCGTGCCGCGCGTGGCAGGTGACGCAGCGGTCCTCGCCGGTGGTGGCGTCGGCGGGAACCAGCTTGCGATTGGTCGCGCCGCAGCGGGTGCAGACCCACTCGGCGGTGCGTGGCCCCGATCGGCATCTACCTGCCTCCTCGTGTGGGAGCGAGTCGCTGCAGCGCCCGGCGGACCAGGTGTGGCGGTATCGTCGTCGTCGGATCCCGTCAGTGCACGCCGGACCGCCTCTTCGGCGGCGGCCGGCGCGTAGCCCAGCCGGATCAGCGCCTTGACGGCGGCCTCGGCGGGCGGGCTCGGCGCCACCGGTTCGGCGTCCCGGGCTCCGGGGGCTCCAGGTCCTCGAACCGGTCCGTGCAGCTCCAGCACCAGTCGCTCGGCCTTCTTCTTCCCGATGCCGCTCACCGTGGAGAGCGCCGCGAGGTCGTTGTGCCGGATGCTCCGCACCGTGCGTCCGGCCCCAGGGTCGAAAGCAGGGCCAGGGCCAGCCTGGGCCCGAAGCCGCTGGCGCCGAGCAGTCGCTGGAAGACCGTGCGCTCGCCGCGGCGGTCGAAGCCGTAGAGCGACCAGCCGTCCTCGCGCACCACCAGCTCGGTGTAGAGGCTGCACCATCTGCCCCACGCGCCGGGAGTCGCTCGAGGACGCCGAGCGGCACCGTGACCTCGTAGCCGACGCCGCCGTCGGTCTGGATCGTGACGATGTCGCCGTCGCGCTCGACAGCAGTCCGCTCACGGTGGCGATCATCGACGGCTCCCGCGCCGGCCGGGATGGCGAGTGCCGACCGTGAGAAGGTGGGTGAGCGCGACCGCCACGCCGTCGGCGGCGTCGGCCGGGCTCGGGGCGCGCCTTCGAGCCGGAGCAGCTGCGCCACCATGTATCCGACCTGCGGCTTGGTGGCGGCGCCGCGGCCGACCACCGTCTTCTTGACCACGGCCGGGGCGATACTCGGCGATCGCGACGTCCGGCGGCGGCGCCGGTCAGCAGGATGACGCCGCGGGCGTGGCCCAGGACGACCGTCGTGCGCACGTTGCGTCCGTAGAAGATCCCTTCGACCGCCATCGCGTCGGGTTGGTGCCGGTCGAGCAGGCTCGGTCAGCCCGTCGTGGATCAGCCGGAGCCGGTCCGCCAGCGGATCGCGCGCCGCGGTCCGGATGACGCCGCACTCGATGAGGCGCGCGGGAATTGCCGGGGCCGCCTTCGACCACGCCGTAGCCCAGGACGCGCGGTGCCGGGGTCGATGCCGAGCACCTTCACGGCGCCGCGCCGGCCTCAGGCCGACGCCTCCGCCTCCGCCATCTGCGAGCGTCGATGTCGAAGTTGGAGAAGACCTTCGACACGTCGTCCAGCTCCTCCAGCGCCTCCATCAGCTTGAGCATCTGCTCGCGCCTGCTTGCCCTCGACCTTGACGGTGTTCTTGGGCACCATGGCCAGCTCGGCGGACTCGATGGCGAACTTGCTGCGCCTTGAGCGCGTCCTGCACCGCGTGGAAGGTCGCCGGCGTGGTGGAGACGACGTACTGGTCGCCCTCGCGGGCGAAGTCCTCGGCGCCCGCCTCGAGCGCGGCCTCGAGCGTCGGCGTCCTCGGCCTGCCGGGCGGCGTCGAGGTAGATCTGGCCCTTCCGCTCGAACATCCACGCCACCGAGTTGGTGGCGCCGAGGTTGCCGCCGTTGCGGCTGAAGGCGTGGCGGATCTCGGCGACGGTCCGGTTGGCGTTGTCGGTGGTGGCCTCGATGATGATGGCGGCGCCGCCGGGGCCGTACCCCTCGTAGGTCACCTCCTCGTATCGTGGCGCCCTCGAGCTCGCCGGTGCCCTTCTTGATGGCGCGGTCGATGTTCTCGTCCGGGCATGTTCACCGCCTTGGCCGCGTCGATGGCGGTGCGGAGCCGGGGGTTGCCGCCGGGGTCGCCGCCGCCGGCCTTGGCGGCGACGGTGATTTCGCGGATCACCTTGGTCCAGGACGCCGCGCGGCGCTGGTCGGTGACCGCCTTCTTGCGCTTGATCTGCTTCCACTTGCTGTGGCCGGCCATGCGGGTCCCTCGCGTGGTGCGTTCCCGGCCGCTGCCGGGGTCGTCGGGCAGAAGAATAGCGGTCGGTCGGCGGGGCGGCAACGCGCCGGGTTGACCCGGCCGGGACCCGTCACTAGTCTCCCCGCCCTATGAATCTCCGCTCCCTGCTTCCGCTGGCCCTGGTGCTGGTCGCGGCCTCCTGCCGCGACGAACCACCGAAGATTCCGCGCATCAACGAAGCGCTGCCACAGATGCCGCTGCCGCCCGATCCCGGGTTCGTCTCCAAGTCGGGCAGCACCGACGCGCTCCAGATTGTGGTCCGGACCCCCCTCACCCCGGCCCAGACCCTTGCCTTCTACCGGGATACCCTGGGCAAGGCCCCCTGGCACCTGGTCAGCGATGAGGCGATCCCCGACAGCGGGCGCGCGCTCTACGCCGAACGTGACGGCCCCCCGCTCTGGGTCACAATCAAGCCGCTGCCCGGGGGAACCGGGAGCATCGTGTCTCTCTCGGGTGCGGTCGTCAAGAAGCCCGCCACGACCCCCGCAGGGGGCAGGACGTCCGCCCCGCCGGCGCCGGACACCACCAGGCGCAAGTCGTCGACCCCCCCCTGACGATTACGGTCCCGGATCGAGCAGGTCCTCGAATCGGAGCCAGGCGCGGTGGAAGTAGAGGTCCACGAACCCGGTGGGGCCACCCCGGTTCTTGGCGATGTTGAGCTCGGTCGCCCCTTCGATGCCGCCCCCCGGGCGGTACATCTCCTCCCGATAGAGCCCCAGCACCACGTCGGCGTGCTGCTTGACGGCGCCCCCTCCGCCGAGGTCGTCCAGGCGGGGGCGGGGGTCCTCGCGTCCCGGCGTGTGCAGGGGCAGGTGGGCGAGGGCCAGGACCACGAGATCCCGGCTCAGCGCCAGGGCCTTGAGCCGACGGGTGACGTCGGCCAGCTTCTCGTCGCTGGTCGCTCCGGTGCCGCCGGCCTGCTGGAGGCTGTCAACGATGAGCACATCGATAGGCTCCACGGCCCGATCGATGGCGTCGGAGAGGTCGGAGAAGTCGGAGCCTCCTAGCCGATCGAAGCGAAGCGGCAGGCCCCGGAGTCGGAGAGCCGCGGCCCCCACCGCCGCCCTCACTTCGTCGGGCAACAGTCCGCGCCGCAGGTCATCCAGTGCCGTGCGGCCCTCGATGGCCAGCGCCCGCTCCATCAGCCGCTCCTCGCCCATCTCCCCGCTCAGAAAGAGCACCCGGCTGCCCCGGCTCGCGCTGCGGAGCGCCATCGCCAGCGCGAGTGACGACTTGCCGCTGCCGACGTCGCCGGCCAGCACGACCAGATCCTGCCGCCGGAAGCCTCCGCCCAGCACCCGGTCCACGGAGGGGAAACCGGTGGGAATTCCCGAGGGCTCGGCGCGGCGATCCTGGACGGCGTCGATCCGCTCGACCAGGGCTTCGATCGGTGAGCTGGGGCGGCGCGAAGGCGGGGGGGAGCCGGAGCGTTTGGGCATCAATGAAAGATATCGCGGCCTCAATGCCGCTCGCGGAGCCGTTGCCGGGCGGCCTGGGCCGCACGATTGACCGCTTCTCCCGCCTCGGGGCCGGCCGCCTCGCGCGCCGGGGCCACCAGCTGGCTCAGGATCTGGGGCACCTCCGCCGGGGTTCCGACGGCCGCGGCGAGTTGCGGGAGGGCGGCATTGAGCGCCCGCCGGAGCGGGGCCGGGAGGGTGAGGCTCGAGAGCCTGGCCTCCAATGCCGAGATCCGCTTGCGCACCGCGCGATCAGCCAGGGGCGGGTCCAGCAGCAGGTCGAGCGCCACGCGCACGGTGAGCCAGAGCGCGAAGACACCCTCGCGCCGCGGCCCCCGGTGCAGGGCCGGGAGAAGCTCGAGCAGATCGACCTCGGCTCGGGAAGTCATCGGATGAGCTCCTGCACCGCGGCGGCGACCGCGCTCGGATCGATCTCCCGCAGGCAGTGGTGGTGGCCCAGCGGACAGCGGGCGCCCCCCTGCCGGCTGCAGGGGCGGCAGGGGAGGTCGCGCTCCAGCACCCGGGCCCGGGCCCTGTAGGGGTAGAAGCCGAAGGCGGCGACGGTCGGTCCCATGAGTGCCACGACCGGCGTCCTGGTGGCCGTGGCCATGTGCATCACCCCCGTGTCGCCCGACACCGAGACCGCCGCCCGCCGGAGCAGGGCGGCGGTTTCCTGCAGGCCGAAGCGCCCCGCGGAGGAGGCCGCGTGGTCGGCGCCTGCCGCCGCGATGGCGGCGCACTCCGCGGCGTAGTCCGCTCCTCCGACGACCGCCGTGTCGATCCCTGCCTCCGCCAGCCGCTCCACCAGCCGCCGCCACGACTCGACCGGCCAGCGCTTGGTGAAGTGCGCCGCGCCGGGTGCCACGGTGACCAGCGGCCGGGACTCGCCCAGCCCCGCCGCGGCCAGCCACGCCCGGCTCCGCGCCGTCGCGGCCTCGCTGGTGAAGATCTCCGGCGGCCCGCCATCAGGCACGACATCCAGCCCTTCGGCCGCCTCGAAATAGCGCTCCGGCTCGGGGACGTCGTCGCGATAGACGTTGCGCTTGAACACGATGAGGATTTCCCGCTCGACCCTTCGCTTGCGGTAGCCCCGCCACCGGCCCGGCACCAGGAGCCGGAGGGTGCGGGCCCGGAGCGTCCCGTGCAGGTCCACGATGTGCGTGAAGTTGCGGGCCCTGAGGGGGCCGGCCAGCGAAACCAGCGACTGGTCCCCTTCGAGCACGACCAGGTCGGTGAGCGCGGGGTGGTCGGCCAGGAGAGGTGCAAAGGACCGCTTGGTGAGAAAGGTGATGCTCGCCTCGGGGTGCCTGGCACGCAGGGCCCGGATCAGCGGCGTGGTCAGGATGATGTCGCCCATCGAACTGAAGCGGACGACGAGGATCCGTGGTGGCGGGACGGAGGCGACGGCGGCGGTCACGGCGGGAATGTACGGCGTTCCCCCTATCGTGCTAGTTTCCGGCCATGGCACGGCCCAGGCGCATCCTGTGGGTGGACGACGAGGTCGAAAGTCTCACCTCGCACGTCCTGTTCCTCGAAGAACAGGGCTTCGAGGTGGAGCGCACGGCGCACGGCGACGATGCGCTGGTGCTCCTCCAGCGGCAGGACTACGGTGTCGTCCTGCTGGACGAGCAGATGCCTGGCCGACGGGGCCTCGAGCTGTTCCGCGCCATCCGCGAGTTCGATCACTCGCTGCCGGTCGTGATGGTGACCAAGAGCGAGGAACCCGAGACGCTCAAGGACGCCATCGGCGCCGAAATCTCCGATTACCTGGTCAAGCCGGTCAACCCGCGCCAGATCCTGTCGGTGGTCACCCGCATTCTCGAAGGCGACCGGATCCGGCAGCAGCGGCTGTCGCGGGATTTCGCGACGCGGTTCCGGGAGCTCGAGTCGCGCCGCGGCGCCGGGATGGGATGGCGGGAGTGGACCGCCCTGGTCGCCGAGCTGGCCGAGTGGGACGTGCGCCTCGGCCACGCTGACGAGCCGGGACTCCAGGCGGCGCTGCGCGACCTGCAGACCAGCCTGCGCCAGGACTTCGCCCACTTCATCGAGAGGAACTACGTCCGCTGGCTGCGCGAGGGCGGAGGCGACCGCCCGCCGCTCAGCGTGGATGTCGGCGCGGAATTCCTGGCGCCACTGCTGCGCACGGAGGGGCGGGTACTGATGGTGGTGGTGGACTGCCTGCGCCTGGACCAGTGGGAGGTGCTGCGGCCGCTGATCGGCACCCTGTTCGACATCGAAACTGCCCACTACTTCTCGATCCTGCCCACGGCCACCCCGTTCGCCCGGAATGCCATCTTCAGCGGCCTGCTCCCTTCGGAGCTGGCGGCCCGCCACCCCGAGTGGTGGCGGCCCTCCGCCAGCGATGACGCGTCGCTGAACACCCACGAGGCGGCGCTGCTGGAGGAACAGCTCGAGGAGCTGATCGGGGCCAGGGTTCCGGTCCGCTACGAGAAGGTGTCTTCACCCGCCGACGGCGAGGCGCTGCTCCGCCGGCTGGCGGCGCACCTGACCCAGCCGGGGGTGACCGCGCTGGTCTTCAACTTCATCGACCAGCTGACCCACGGCCGGAGCGAGAACCCGGCGCTGCTCGAGGTGGCGCGCGACACCGCGGCCCTGCGAAGCCTGACCCGGACCTGGTTCGAGCGCTCGCCGCTCTGGGAGGCGCTCCGCGAGGCCGAGCGGCGCAAGGTGCCGGTGCTGCTGACCACCGACCACGGGTCGATCCACTGTCACACGCCGGCCACCATCTATGCCCGGCGCGACGCGACCAGCAACCTGCGCTACAAGTTCGGCGAGGAGCTGCGGGCCCAGGATCCCGAGGCGGCGGTGGTCTTCACCGACCTGCCGGCCGCCGGGCTTCCCGCCCGGGGCCCCGGTGTCCGCCTCCTGCATGGCCACCGGCGACCGCTTCTTCGTCTATCCCACGAAGCTGCGCGAGTACCAGGCGCGCTATCGCGGCTCCTTCCTGCACGGGGGCGTGACGCCCGAGGAAGTGATCTTGCCGATTTCCCTCCTGACGCCGCGTGGCGGTGTCCGCGGCTGACGCGGCGCGCCCCACGGGCGCGGGCCGCCGCCTCCTCGGGTACCTCCGGCCCTACCGGGGCGCCTTCCTGCTGGGCCTGTTCACCGCGTTCCTGGCCTCGCTGCTCGACGGATTCACCACCGTCACCCTCATTCCGCTGCTCAAGCACCTGTTCGGCACCGCGGGGGCGCTGGGCGGGGGGAGTACCACGCTCGAGACCCTGATGGACCGGCTCCTGGCGCCGCTCCTCGTGGGGGCGGGTCCGGGGCAGGCCGTGGCGCGGATCGTGGGGGTGATGCTGGTGGGATTGCTGCTCAAGAACGCGATGAGCTACGTGTCGAGCGTGCTCAATATCGTGGTCCAGGAGGGGCTGGTCCGCGACCTCCGCTCGGCGCTCTTCAATCACCTCCTCCGGCTCGACCTCGGCTTCTTCCAGCGGACCCGCGGCGGGCAGCTCATCGCCCGGATGACCACCGACATCGACCAGACCAAGACGGCGGTGAGCGCCGCGCTGGCCGCACTGTTCCAGAACGGCGTGGTGATCCTCACCACCCTCGGCGTCCTGGCGTCGATCTCCTGGCGGCTGACACTGCTGACCCTGGGCGCCGCGCCGCTGCTGGTCGTGGCCATCCAGCAGCTGCTCAAGCGGCTCCGGCGGCACGCCCGGGCCCGCGCGGAGGAGGCAGGGGAGCTCACCTCGACGGTGGCCGAGCGGCTCGGCGCGATCCGGATGATCCGGGCCTACGGCGGCGAGGGGCGGGAGTCGGGGCGGTTCCACGACCAGGCGGAGCGGTATCGCAAGCGGGTGATTCGCACCCAGCGCTTCGCGCTGCTGACCAGCCCGGTGAGCGAAATCTTCGGCGGGGTCGTCGTGATCCTCATCATCTGGGCCGGCACCATTCCCGCGATCACCGGGACCGCGCTCACGCCCGAGGTGCTGATCGTCTTCCTGGTGCTGGCGCTGAAGATGATGTCGCCGCTCAAGTCGGTGACGCAGTACCCCAACATGATGGCGGTCGCGCTGGCCAGTGCCGAGCGGATCTTCGAGGTGCTCGACCGGCCGGAGAGCGAGGGGGATGCGCCGGGTGCGGAGGAAGCGGCCTTTGCCCGCGAGATCAGTTATGACCGGGTGGGTTTCGCCTACGACGGGGGCGAGGCGGTGCTCAAGGACGTGAGTTTCACCGTGCCCCGGGGATCCATCGTCGCGATCGTGGGCCCGTCGGGCGCCGGGAAGACCACCCTGATCGAGCTGCTGCCCCGGTTCCACGATCCGGTATCCGGCGCGATCCGCCTGGATGGCGTGCCACTGCCCCGGCTCCGGCGGGCCTCGGTCCGTGCCCTGATGGGCCTGGTCAGCCAGGACACGGTGCTGCTCAACGACACCGTCCACGCCAACATCGCCTACGGCCGCCCCGGCGCCAGCCGGGCCGAGGTCGAGGCCGCGGCCCGCGCGGCCAACGCCGAGGAATTCATCGATGCCCTGCCGCAGGGGTACGAGACGATGCTCGGGGAGCGGGGCACCCGGCTCTCCGGCGGCCAGCGGCAGCGGATCTCCATCGCGCGCGCGCTGCTGCGCGACCCGCCGATTCTCCTGCTCGACGAGGCCACGAGTGCCCTCGACCCGCGGAGCGAGCGCCTGGTCCAGGAGGCGATCGACCGGCTGATGCTGGACCGGACGGTGCTGGTCATCGCCCACCGGCTCTCCACCGTGCGTCACGCCGACCGGATCGTGGTCCTCGACGAGGGACGGGTCGTCGAGCAGGGCACCCACGAGGAATTGTTCCGCGCCGGCCGCCTCTACCGGAGGCTCTATGACCTGCAGTTCCGCGACGAGGGTCCGGCCGGGGCGCTGGTGACCGCGGTAGACGTGGAGGAAGGCCAGTGAGCGGCCGCTTTGCCGGGAAGCGGGTCCTGCTGGTGGATCGCGCGGACGACGCCTTCCATTCCGACGGCGCCCTGCGCCGCCGCGCGCTGGAGCGCCACGGCTGCGACGTCATTTCGGTGAATCTCGTGGGAGGCTCGGTGCTGGAGCGTCTCCGCCGTCTTTCGCTGGCGGAGCGCGTGGCGCGGGCCCTCAGCGGCTCGGACCCGGACCTGGTGCTGGTCGCCCGCCGCGAGGCGCTGGCGCTGGATGACGTAAAGGCGCTCCGGGCCGAAGTGAAGGTGCCGTGGGTGCTCTGGACCTCGGACGAGATGCCGGATCTGCCGGCACTGCTCGCAGTGGCACCGGCGTTCGACCGGGTGTACGCCAGCGGAAGCGACCTGGCCGCGGCGGTGGACGAGCGGTCCACCGGGCTGGGCCGCTATCTCCCGCTGGCCTGCGATCCGTCATTCCAGCGCCCGATGCGCGCCCGGGGGCCGTTCCGGGCCAACGTGGTCTTCGCCGGACGGGCCACCGATCAGCGGGAGATGCTGCTGGGCGGGCTGGTCGAGTACGGGCTGGCCCTCTGGGGGCCGGGGTGGAGAAAGACGCTGCTTCGCGACTACTGCCGCGGCGAGCTGCCCAAGGCCGAGGACTACGTGCGGGCCTACGCCGGGGCCACGGTCGCCGTCAACATTCACTACGTCGACGGCCTCGACCCGGCGCACCCCGGGCGCGGCTGCAACCAGCGGGTCTTCGAGCTGGCGGCGATCGGCGCGCTGCAGATGGTGGACGCCCGTGCCGATCTGCCGGCGCTCTTCACTCCGGGCGAGGAGCTGCTGGTGTATCGCGATGGGGACGAGCTCAAGGAACTGGTCCGCCGCGCGCTCTACGACCAGGCCTTCCGGGACACGATCGCGGCTGCCGGGCGCCAGCGGGCCCTGCAGCAGCACACCTACATGCATCGGACGATGGTGATTCTCGAGGAGATGGCAGTGGGGCCCAAAGGACTCCCATTCGGTCGCAGAGGGGCAGAGGGGCCGCTAGGGCGGGGCTGTCTCCAGTGTCCCGTTCCTGAGAAACGCGGTGTAGCAGGCGACGTAGCGTTCCGCCATCACGAGGTGGGAGAAGTGCGACAGGGCCCGGGCGCGGCAGGCGTCCGGGTCCTTTCGTTCCGCCCGGGGCACCAGCTCGACCAGTTCGTCGAGGGTATCGCCCAGCTCGCCGACCTCGGAGGTGATGATTTCGGGCAGCGCCCCACGCCTGGTTCCCAGGACCGGGGTGCCGCTGAACATCGCCTCGATCAGGGTCAGGCCGAACGGCTCCTCCCAGAGCGCCGGCATCCAGAGCAGGCGCGCCGCCGCCAGGAGCTGCCGCTTCTCGGTGCCGTCCACGGAGCCCAGATAGCGCAGGTTCCGGCTCAGGCTGGGCCGCCACCCGCCCGCCACGATCAGCCGCCGCCCCAGTCGCTTGGTCCCCTCGATGGCCCACTGGTACCCCTTCACGCTGTGCAGCCGCCCGAGGAAGAGATCGTAGGTGTCCTTGTCGCGGCGGAAGTCGAAGTCCGCGGGATCGAGGCCGTTGTAGACGTAGGCGCTTCCCCCGTGCCGCGTGGCGTGGTTGCGGCTGAGGAAGATGGTGTTGGGAGGAAGCACGGCGCCTTCCCGCGCGTTGCCGTGCAGCGTCCAGAGGTGCGGCAGCGCCGGCGCCTTCTGCACCGGGTAGTGCGCGTGCAGGATGTCGGCCCCGGCAGGGAGATAGGGGGTGTAATCGAAGCCGGGGGCGCGCAGCAGCTTGGGGTCGACCGGTATGACCGAGGCTTCGGAGAGGCGCGTGCCGGTCGCGGCGATCAGGCTCACGCGGTGGCCGAGCGCGGCCAGGCCCTTGGCCAGGCCGACCACGACCCGCTCGGTGCCACCGTATCCCACCACCGGCAGGCGGGTGTGATGACTGAGCACGATATGCACGGGGGGCGAATATAACCCCTTGGCGGGACCGGGCCGGCTGCGCTTGATCGTCCTCGGAGGGGCCGGCATATTGCGCCTGCCCGCGCCTTCCCGTTCGCAGTTCCCCGCGCGCTGAATCTGCTGAGGCGGCCGATGATCCGTGTGCCGGTCACGATCGTGATCCCGGTCCGCAACGAGGGGCTCCAGGTCCGGGAGTGCGTGGAGCAGCTTGCCTGGGCGGACGAGATCATCGTTGCCGACGGGGGCTCGACCGACGACACCGTCGCCCTGGCGCGCGAGGCCGGCGCGCGGGTGCTCGAGCGGTCGGGCTCCACCATCGCCGCCCAGCGGAACGCGGCCATCGCCGTGGCCCGGAACCCGTGGGTCTTCGCCCTTGATGCGGACGAACGGTTTTCCCCCGAGCTGCGCGACGAGCTGGGACGGGTCATCGCGGCCCCCTCACATCCGGCGTATCGCGTCCGGCGCCGCAACTTCTACCTCGGGCGCGAGGTCACCCGCGGCCACTGGGGCAGGGACTGGGTTACCCGCCTCTTTTCCCGGGATCGCCGGTACGTCGAGCGTCGAGTCCACGAATCGCTCGAGGCCGTCGAGAATCCCGGCGCGCTCGAGGGCACGCTGCTGCACAATCCGTATCGCGATCTCGCCCACCACATGGAAAAGCTCGAGCTGTACGCCCGCTGGGGGGCCCAGGACCTCTACGACCGCGGGGTCCGCGCCACCGCCTGGGACCTGTCCTTCCGCCCCGGCTGGCGGTTCGTCAAGGCGTACTTCCTGAATGGCGGCGTGCTGGACGGACGCTTCGGCCTGGTGACCGCCGTCCTCGGGACCTGGTCGGGCTTCCTCAAGTACGCCCATCTCTGGGAGCTGGAATTTCGCTCCCGGCCTCCGCAGGGTCCGCGGTAGTCGCCGGTTCGTGGCCGGGGCACTGGGCCGCGCCTATATTCTCCCGCCACTATGCGCGTCGCCGGTTTCACTTTCGTGTCCAACGCGGTCCGGCTGGACTTTCCCATTGTGCCCGCCATCCGCTCGATCCTTCCGCTCTGCGCCGAAGTCGTCGTGAACGTGGGGCCGTCGAGCGACGACACCCTCGAGCTGATCCGCGGCATCGACGATCCGCGGATCCGGATCATCCACGGCGCCTGGGACAACTCCCTGGGCCGCCGGATGCTCTCGGCAGAGACGCAGCGCGCGCTCGATGCCACCAGGGGAGACTGGGCGATCTACATCCAGGCCGACGAGGTGCTGCACGAGGACGGCCTGCCGCTCCTCGAGGCCGCGATGCGCGAGGCCCACGACGATCCGCGGGTCGAGGCGCTTCTGGTGAACTATCTGCACTTCTACCGGAACTTCGACACGGTGGCGACCAATCGGACGTGGTATCGTCGTGAGGTGCGGGTGGTCCGCCGCGGCCCGGACGTGCGGAGCTATGAAGACGCCCAGGGATTCAGGGTGGGCCCGGGGGCCCGGCGGATCCGGGCCCGTCGCACGGGCGCGGTGATACACCACTATGGCTGGGCCCGGCCGATCGACGCCCTCCGGTCCAAGCGGGACCTCGACCAGGTGATCTACCACGAGGGGCGGGATCACCGCCCCAGGGTGGCCGAGCTCCCTCCCTGGCAGGTCGGGCTGCGGCGCTTCACGGGGAGCCATCCCGCCGTGGCGAGGGAGTGGATCGCCGAGCGACATCACATGGGCGCTCCCGGCTTCCAGCCGCCAGTGTGGACCCGGCGCATGGCTCAGCTTGCGGCATCACAACTGCTGGAACGGGCGACCGGCTGGAGGGCCTTCGAGTACCGGAACTACGTCGAGGTGTAGCCCTGGTCGTTCAGCACCAGGGCCAGGCGGTGGGCGTAGGTATGATGCGCGAGGGCATGGGCCCGGCCCGCCTCGGCGACCTGGCGCCGGCGCTCGGGGGCATCGAGGTACTCATGGGCCAGCGCCGCCGCCTCGTCCGGGCTCCGGTACCAGGCGCAGTGCTCCCTGTCGCGCGCCAGCGCCTCGATCCCTTCCACGTAATCCCCGAGAAAGAATCCGCCGCAGCCCATGACCTTCCACATCCGGTTGCTGGCGGCGCCCAGCGCACGAGCCCGGTCCGGGTGGGCGCTGGCGCCGAGCGAGATCGCCGCGCCCCGTACCACCTCGGCAAAGGCCTTGCCCCTCAGCGCGCCGCCGCAGACGGGAAGCCCGTACGGGTTCTGCTCCCATCCTGGCCCGTAGATATGCAGGTCGCCGACCGCCGAAACCGCGCGCAGGACCTCGTGACGCTCGAGATACTGGCCCGACCCGATGAAGGCGACGTCGCAATGAAACCGGGGACGGGCACAGGGTGTCGGACGATCGAGCCAGGGATCCATCGCCTGCGGCAGGTACCTCACGACCTCGGCGCCCGCCTTGCGATAGGCGTCCACCTGTCCCGGCACCGTGAGGTAGAGCACCTCCGTCAGCCGCGCCAGGCGGAGCGCCCGTTCCAGCGGCGGTTCGGCCAGGTCGAAGAACCAGAATGCGCTTCGGCGGCCGTGCAGGATGGCCCTCAGGCAGTCCTCCCCCAGGGCGAGGGCGGGGATGGTCACCAGGACCAGGTCGGGGGCGAAACCTTCCACCCGGCGCCGCGCCAGCGCAGGGCCCAGTCGCCCGAAGCGTCTTCGCCACCAGGGGGCGTTGACCTGCCGGCAGGCGTGCCCCATCGACCGCACCGCGCGGGCGATTGCGGCCTCGGTCCTGTAGGTCCCACCGGCTCCGATGACGACAACTCTCATCGGGGAGGAATATATTTGGACTGTGCCTGACGTTCGCTGGTTCTCCCCCAATTCGTACGGCTCACTCGTCGTTCCCGAACTTCAGCGCCGGGGCGTCTCCATCGCGCCCGAGGGTGACGCTCCCGCCCGACTGGTGCTTGCGATGAGCGGCACCGTGGCCGAGGAGGCATGGCGCTTTGCCCGCGCCAGGGGCTGCCCGCTGGTGGTCTATCTCTGGGATCTGCCGCCCTGGCGAATGGGACACGGCCGCCACGATCCGGTCTGGTCCGTGGGCGGCCGATTCCTGCGGCTCCCCCGTGCGGGCCATCGCTTCGCCCAGAGCCGCGGCTTCTACAGCCGGCTGCGGTACATCGCGGCACGCGCGGCGGCGGTGTGGGTTCCCAGCGAAAACACGAAGCAGGCGGTGCACCGGCATTTCGGCCTGGCGGCGACGCTGCAGCCCTACTGCTACGATTCGGAGCGGTTCGTGCCCGATCCGCGTCAGCGACGGACCCCCGACACGCTGCTCTACATTTCGCGGATGCAGCCCTACAAGAACCACGAAGCGGTCATCCGGGCCGCGGCGCGCTCCGAGCCCCGGGCGCCCGTGCGCCTGATCGGCCGGGGCCCCAGTCTGCCCGGGCTCCAGTCGCTGGCCGAGGACCTTGGCGTCCCCTGCTCGTTCGAGAGCGGACTGGCCGACGAGGAGATCGTCCGGGCCTGCCAGACGGCGGCGGTGGTGGTCTGCCCCAGCCGGTTCGAGGGATTCGGCCTCGCTCCGATCGAGGGGCTGGCCTGCGGTGCGCCCGTCGTCGCGTCGGACATTCCGCCGCACCGTGAGTTCCTGCGCGAGTCGGCCACCTATTTCACGCTCGACAACGATTCCGCGCTGGTTCAGGCAATCCGGGCGGCCAGGAACGGCGGCGCCCACGGGCGCGGCGCCCTCGACCTGATCACCATCGAGGCGGCGGCGGATCGCTTTGCCGCCGGGCTCCGGGAGTGGCTGTGAACCAGGCCGAGGAAGCCGAGGAATACGATCGCCAGTATCGGGTGTGGGTGGAGCGGATGGGGCCGGAGGCGTTCGACCTGGACGCGCGCCTGGCCGGCCTGATCTGGCGGCAGCGGGTGCTGCTCCGGCGGTTTCCGCCCCGGGGGCTCCGGGTCCTCGACTTCGGCTGCATGGACGGGGTCTTCACCATCGCGCTCGAGCGGGCCGGTGCGCATGCGTTCGGGTTCGACGTGTCCCCGGCGGCGATCGCGCAGGCGGTCCGATTCCGCGGCTCGGCGCCTGGGCCGGAGTTCTCCACCACGCCACCGGCCGAGGGAGAATTCGACCTCGTGTTCTGCAACGAGGTCATCGAGCACATCACCGACGACCGGGAGTTTGCGGGCGGCCTCGTGTCCTTCCTCCGGCCGGGCGGCCGGCTGGTCGGGACCACGCCAGTGGGCCGGAGCTTCTGGGACCCCGATCACAAGCGGCTCTACGACAAGGCGACTCTCACCGCGGCACTCGCGCCGTGGGGCACGGTACGCCTCCGTCGCTACTACCGGAGTCCGCTCCGCAATCTCCTTCCATTCAGGCAGCGTGGAGCGGCCGTCTTCCTCTTCGAGGTGCGGCGCCCCGGGTGACACGACAGTGAATGGGCGTGAGGAAGCGTCTGATTGCCGACGGGACGGCGCTTCCCTCCGGCTCGACTCCAGACCGCCTCCCATCCCCACACCCCGGAGTCGCCTGCGGGAAGCGCCGCCCCGTCGTCTCGGCCGGTACCGAAATGATGACTATCCAGGCCGCCGCCATGCCACGAGGGTGGTTCCGGCCACGTGGACCAGCGGGAGCCGCCGCGCTCCTCGTGGCCTTCGAAGTCGAAGGTCCCCAGGAGGTTGCCACCTGTTACGCCAAAGCCTTTGATACGCGATGTTCCCGACTTAGCGCCGCCTGGTCAGGCTTGAGGAAATCTAGTGCCCCTTGCGCGGAGGAAGTCTTCGAGAGTGCTGGTCTGCTGAGCAGTGCCCCAATTCTCTCGGAGAAACTCGGCGATGGCGTCGAAGAAGCCACCTTCAGAGTTGCCAGCGTGGAAGAGGTGGAGTCCCAGGAGAGCCGCACGAGCCCGAGTCACTTGGGCCTCGGATTGTGATCGGAAGAACCTAAGTCTCCAACCCGGCAATTCTGGCCCCGAAGCCAGTCTTTCGGATAAAATGGCTAAGCTTCGCGGATCTGCACGCTTGAGGTAGTGCAAGGCGGCGCAATAGGAGAGGGCGGTTTCTACTATTCTCTGATTCCTGCCATGCAGGGTCACGGCCACGCCCAGGAATTGTCGGAATACGAGAGCTGCTGACACCTCAGGTGACACGACTGCTGTCGGCCGCCTCATCGACCCGATCACGCCTCCAGGTGGATAGCTGCTGGCTCCTCGAAAATCCGACTTAACCCCTATGACCAAGCGGCCCGGAAACTTCAGATGCAGTTTCTCTTCGAAATAGCTCAGTGCCGCCTCGATTGACCTACAGCCCTCTTCCACACGATGCGCTCCGAGTTCCCTAAAGGATTGTGGCGTGATTGCAATACCTCGAATTGTCTCTGGGTGCGGATTCCACAATCCTGGGGCCTGAACCATGAGACAAACGTGAAGCTGCTCTTGCGCCGGCGTCCAGTCGCCGGAGTCGAGTCGAGCTGCAATGCCGCCGATCGGCCGGAGCACGGAACCATCACTGTCGCCAATGGTGAGCCTTGTCTCATCCCACTTGGGTAGATGATGCCTCGAAAGCGGTTGCGGAAAGGATTGCGGTACGGAAAGACACCAGGAAGCATGATTCCACTGCCACAATGAGGCGAAGTTGATGATGAAATCGACTTCAAACTCCTTCCCGGACCAATCATATCCAGTCGATGCTTTCAACGTAGCAACAAGTGGCCCTCCCATGATACGAACACCATCCGCCATATTGAACCGAAGTCGCGATGGAGGAAGGATACTGTGTCGAGCATGGAGGCGAAGTGGCAACTGAGTGGCTTCAACCTCACCAATCCGTCCTCGCGCAGTCATCCGGAGATCCGGTCCTACAAGGCTCGAGCCCAAGAGCGTATAGTCCGAGACAATTACATCTCTGGCACTCCTTCCAGAAAGGCAGGAGAGGACGAATTTCCGAAACCGAGCTTCAACACTTGCTGTCATCCTATCACCATGACACAGAGTCTCTCTCGCTGCCCAAATTCGGTGCCCCCGTTCACGGACCGCGTCATGGGAAGCCTGATCCAACGTGGGGCGGGCGGCTCCGAGGTTGAGGCCGATGTTCAGATGATGATCACGCGGGCCGCCGCCATGCCACGAGGGTGGTTCCGGCCACGTGAACCAGCGGCAGCCGGCGCGACAGCTCATTGAGCGCATCGAACACACCGCGGCATCCCGGCCCGTAGTCGTGCCACAGCACAAGTCCCCCCGGCTTCACCATGCGCCTCGCCTTCTCCGAGTCGCTGATCACGTAGGAATAGGCGTGGGAGCCGTCCACGAACACCACGTCACAGCTGTCGTGCCAGGGCGTTTCGTCGAACGCCTTGCTGTCGCCGTAGAGCTGGGTGATCCGCGGCTCGACGTCGGTGCCGGTATAGAGGAACCGGGTGAAGGCCGATTCGCGCCGCGCGAAATCGGCCGCGGTCGCGTCATCGCCGCTCGCGTCCCGGTAGCTGGCCACCTGGTCGGGAGCCAGGGTCAGCGTGATGACCCTGCCGTCGCGGGGCTGGTTGCGGGCCCAGAGGTAGGCGGTCTTGCCAGTGCAGGTGCCGAATTCGAACATCTGCCTCGCGTCCCGCGCCAGGACCGCCAGGATCCACGCCTCGGCGTCGGAGGTGCCGCCCGGGACGCGGATCGTTCCCCGCCCGACGAAGGCCACCTCGGTGGCCAGCGTCGTGCCCAGCTCGTTGGGAACGAATTTCGGGTCGAGCCGCTCGATGGGAATCCGGGGGACCGGCCAGCGCCGGAAGAGCCCGCGCTGACGGGCGCGGACGCGGAGGACGAGGAATTCGCGGGTGACCCCGAGCAGGAGCAGGGCGAGAATTGCGATGACGATGAGCAGCGGAATCACGCCGCATCGTACCGGGGCACCACGCGGGGGTCAAGCGAAGAGTGGTCTGGTCCGCGCCAGCGGCCGGGCTATGATTCCGGCATGGGCCCCCACCTGCTCCTGACCTACGATTTCCCGCCGATCGGCGGTGGCATCGCGAGGATGACGGGGGAAGTGGCGGCCCGCTATCCGCTCGGCCAGCTGATCGTTTCCACCGGCCGCGTGCCAGGCGATGCCGAGGCCGACGCGCACCTTCCCAATCGGGTGGACCGCCTGTCGCTCCCCTCGACCCGGCTGCGCACGCTGCCGGGACTGCTGCGCTGGACCCGGCGCGCCTCGGAGCTGGCGCGGCAACAGGAGGTGGAGTTCACCTGGTGTGGCAATCTCAAGCCGGCCCTCTATCCCGCCCGCTGGCTTCGGGTGCGGTCGGGGATTCCAACCGGCCTCTTCGTCTATGGCATGGATCTCCTCCTCCTGCGGGAGCAGGCGCGGCGGTCCGCGTTCAAGCGTCGCGCGGCCCGGTCGCTGCTGGGGGACCTAGCCGTGATCGCCGCGATCAGCCACTGGACGGCGGAGTTGTGCCGCGACGTTCTGCAGGAGATAGGCCTGGTCCCTTCGGCCGACCTGATCAGGGTGGTCCCGCTGGGCACCGACCCGGTGATCTTCCATCCCGGCATCGACACGACCGCCATTCGCCAGCGCCACCAGCTCCCGGCCGGACGCTGGCTGCTCACCGTCGCGCGCCTGACCGCCCACAAGGGAATCGACACCGGCATCCGGGTGCTCGCTTCCCTGGCCGGAGAGTTTCCCGAGCTTCGCTACGCGGTGGTCGGATCGGGCGCCGATCAGGCGCGAGCTCGAGGCGCTGGCGGACCGGCTCGGGGTCGGGCGACCGGGTCCGGATCCTGTCCGGGGATTCCGGACCGCGACCTCCCTGCCTTCTACAACCTGGCCGAGTTGTATCTCGGACTCTCGAGGCAGTCGGAGCGCGCGGTCGAGGGATTCGGCATCTCGCTGGTCGAGGCGTCCGCCTGCGGAGTGCCGGTCGTCGCGGGGCGCACCGGCGGGATCCCGGATGCGGTGCGGGAGGGGGAGACTGGTCGCCTCGTGGACGCCGAGGACCCCGAGGCGATCGCTGTCGACGGTGCGCGCGCTGCTGCAGGACCAGGCCGAGCGGCACCGGCTCGGTGACGGGGGCCGGCGGCTGGTGGAGAGCCATCTCAACTGGGACCGCGTGGCGCGCGAGCTGTGCGCGATGGGGGAGACGTTCAGCCGGGACGGGGTGACGCGTCCGCGAGGCGGGCGCTGATCGCGTAGGTGGGGCACTGGCGGACGAAATCGCCGTCGAGCGGCGACCAGGTCTGGATGTCCACCGTCACCTCGGCCTTGCCGCCCTGGTCGAGGCGGAAGATCGTGGGCGCCCGCATGACGCAGATGCCGCACCCGATGCAGCGCTCGCGATCCACCCGCACCCGGACCCGGCGCTGCGGATAGATCCCGGTCCCCTTGCCGTCCAGCACCGCGGTGATCGAATCGAGCATGGTGGCGGTGGCCCGCTCGCCCTCCTCGATCAATTCGCGGTTCCGGTCGAAGGCGAACATCGAGACGTGCTCGACGCGGGGGTGGACCAGCACCAGGGGCGGGCCGGCCCACCCCTCCAGCCGGGTCTGCACCATCGTCTGCATCACGATCTCGAGCCCGCGGATGTAGGTCGCCGCGAACCCCTGCTCCTGGACCTCGGCCCGGAGCGCCATCGTGGACCCGACGTCCACCGCGATGATCGGTCCCGGGCTCCGCGCGGCGGCGATGCCGACGGGCAGGTTCTCCATCACGGCGCCGTCCACGTAGTAGCGGCCGTTGATCTCGCGCGGGGGGAGGATGCCGGGCAGGGCGCACGAGGCGAAGACCGCATCGGCCACCCGGGCGTCGGTCAGGCCCGGCAGGCCCCAGAGGACCTGCATCCCGGAGTTGAGCTCGACCGTGTTGACGAGGAGGGGATGCTCGAGCTGGTCGAAGGTGATCTGGCCGACCAGGGTGTGGATCAGGTGATCGAGCGGCTCGCGCCGGTAGACGGCGGGAGAGCGCATCCGCTTGAGCGCCATGTCCACGTGCGCCACCTGGAAGATGTCCCTCCGCCGGACCTCGAGCCCGTGGCGGGTCATCTCCTCCAGCGACATCCCGCTGGCCCAGGCGGCGGCGACCAGCGAGCCCATGCTCGAGCCGACCACGAGGCTGGGCCGGAGTCCCCGCGCGTCGAGCGCGCGGAATACGCCGATGTGCGCCAGCCCCTTGAGGCCGCCGCCGCTCAGCACCAGGGTGAACGGGCCCGCGATCGGCATGCGCTTGCCTGTGATGGTTCGTTCCGCGTAACGTACCCCGGTCGAAAGTTGGCGAATAGGGGCTCGGCGTCACTCCGGACGTCCCTGCATCCGGCGTGCGTCGCGCCCGGAAGTGCCATCGCCGTCCTGGGAGGTGTCCCGTGCAGGAACCGCTCGCCATCGAGGTCCGGCTTGACGCCCCGTTCGACCGCGCCCTCGAGGCGGCCCGCCTGGCCCTGAAGGCGGAGGGCTTCGGGATTCTCACCGAGATCGACCTGCAGGCCACCTTCAAGGAAAAGCTCGGCCACGATTTCCGGCCGTACGTGATTCTGGGGGCCTGCAACCCCCCGCTGGCCTACTCGGCCGTCAGCGCCGACCCGCAGGTCGGCCTCCTCCTGCCCTGCAATGTCACCGTCGAGGCGTCGGCAGCGGGCGGGTCGGTCGTGAGGCTGACCAATCCCGAGGCTCTGCTGCAGGCGGGCACCGGCGGGGTCGGGCCGTCGGCAGCGGTGCTGGAAGTGGCGCGCGATGCCCGCGCCAGGATGTCCCGCGTCGAGGCCGCCCTCCGGGCGGCGCCCTCTCCTCGCGCCTGAGGTCCTCCGAGCGTGATTAGTTTCGCGCGGCTCCGCCGCCGGCTTCCAGCTGACCCCGCGTTCCGTCTCGGCCTCCTGCTCGTCGGGATCGCCGTGCTGGCGGCCCTGCTGGCCCCGCTGCTGGCGCCGCGCAATCCGCTGGTGGGAGACCTCAAGCACGACTACCTCACCGCACCTGGCGCCAGCTTCGTGCTGGGGGCCGACACCCAGGGACGCGACATCCTGAGCCGCGTGATGTACGGCGCCCGCCTCTCCCTCGCCGTCGGGGTGATTTCGCAGGTCGTCGCGGTGCTGCTGGGTGTCAGCCTCGGGCTCATGGCGGGATTCCACGGCCGCTGGGTGGACGCCGTCATCATGCGGCTGGCCGATGTGACGCTGGCCTTTCCGACGCTGCTGCTCCTGATTGCGGTCTCCGCCGCGGTGCGGCCGCCCTATCCCGTGATCTTCGTGCTGATCGGCGCCGTCGGGTGGGCCGGCATGGCCCGCCTGGTCCGCAGCCAGGTCCTGGTACTCCGGAGCGCCGAGTACGTGACGGCGGCCCGGGCGCTCGGTGCCCGCGACGGCCGCATCCTCTGGCGGCATCTGCTGCCCAACGTCCGGGCCCAGATCATCGTGGCGGCCACGCTGGGAATGGCCGGCGCGATCATGGCCGAAGCGGCGCTCTCGTTCGTCGGGCTGGGGGCCCAGCCGCCGACGCCCAGCTGGGGGGCGATGGTGGCCGAGGGGCGCGACCTGCTCCGGGTGGCACCCTGGGTCTCGCTGGCCCCGGGAATCGCCATCGGCATCACCGTGCTGGGCTTCAACCTCGTGGGCGATGGGCTGCGCGAGGCGTGGGATCCGAAACTGAGACCCCGTTCATGACCACCGTTCCCCGCTCCCCTCTCCCTGCTCCCTCCCCGGCCGGCCTCGACGTCGCGGCGCTCCGCGCCGCGGAGTTTCCCTGGGCCGCCGAGCGGATCTACCTCGACGCTGCCAGCATCGGGCCGCTGCCCGAGCGGACGATCCGGGTGCTCGAGGCGTTCAATCGCCGACGCTCCAGGCCGTGGGAGCTGGGCGCCGGCGACTGTTCGACAACTTCGACAGCTCTCGCGCGCCAGGATCGCGCGCCTGATCAACGCCGACCCCTCGGAGATCGCCCTCGCTCCCAACACCAGTTTCGGCCTGGGCCTCGCCGCGCGGGCCCTGCCGCTCGCGCCCGGCGACGTGATCGTGGCCAGCGAGCGCGAGTTTCCCGCCAACGTCTATCCCTGGATGCGGCTGGAGGACCGTGGGGTCCGGCTCGAGCTGGTGCCGGTCACCGCCGAGGGTGGCCCGACGAGGCCCGGCTGCTGGAACGGATCGAGGATCCCCGGGTCCGGATCCTCGCCGTGTCGCTGACCCAGTTCAGCAACGGCTACACCGTGGACCTCGATCGCCTGTCGCGGGCGACGCGCCGCACCGGGACGATGCTGGTCGTGGACGCGATCCAGGCGATCGGCCAGCTGCCGGTCGACCTGGCCCGCACGCCGGTCGACCTGCTCTCCTGCGGCGGGCAGAAGTGGCTGCTGTCGCCCTGGGGCAGCGGCTTCATCTACGTGCGGAGGGAGCTGATCGGGCGACTCGACCCGGCGATCACCGGGTGGATGGCCTTCGAGGGGACCGACGACTTCTCGAGGCTGACGCAGTTACAACCCGTCGCTCAGGCCCGATGCCCGGCGGTTCGAGCTGATCACCCTCCCGTTCCAGGATTTCGCGGGGATGAACGCCTCGCTGGAGCTGCTCGAGGAAGTCGGGATCGACACGGATCGCGGCGCACCTGCGCGAGATCCAGGCGCCGGTCCTGGACTGGGCCCGCCGGCGCGGGGTCCGGGTCACCTCACCCGTCGATCACCACGGCTCCGGGATCCTGTGCATCGCGCCCGGAGGAACCCGCCGCGGTGCACCATGCGCTGCGGCAGGCCGGGGTGACCTGCAGCCTGCGGGAGGGCTCGCTGCGGCTGAGCCCGCACTGCTACACGACGGTGTCGGACATGGAACGGGTAGCGGAGATCCTGGAGGCCCGCGTGCCAGGGTGAGGCTCGCGGGCCGGCTCTCGCTCACTTCTTGGTCACTTGCTCTTCCTTGAGGACGTGCCTGGCGAAGAGGAAGACCAGGAATGCGACGATCACGAAATTGACGAAGGCCGCGAGGACCGGGCCGATCAGGAACGGGCCGAGGGCCCACTTCTGCCAGTCGCCGCTGGGCAGGACCAGACCGACGATCGGCATCAGCAGGCCGTCGACCATTGTCTTGACCAGCTCACCGGCCTTGCTGCCGATGATGACGCCGATGGCCAGGCCGATGACGCCGTACTCCTTGAGAAACTTCGTGAACTCGCTCATGGCACCGCCTCCGCGAAGAGTCAGGTCTCCACCTCAATCAGTGCGAAATTCTTCTTTCCCTTCTGCAGCAGCAGCCATCGCCCGCCGAGGAGATCGTCCGGCCCGGCGCGCCGGTCCTCGGCGATCGTCTCGCCGTTGAGGGAGAATCCCCGTCCCTGCAGGCCGCGGCGTGCCTCTGCCCTTGGAGGCGGCGAGCCCCGCGGTGACCAGCAGGTCCACCGCGCTGGCCCCCGCGCGCAGGGTGGCACCGCTCATCCTCGCACAGGGGATTTCCCGTCCCAGGACCTCGAACACCCCCGGCTCGGCACCCCGGATGTCGGTCCCGCCGAAGAGCACCGCGCTCGCCGCCACCACCCGCCGGGTGGTATCCTCGCCGTGCACCCGGCCGGTGACTTCGCCGGCCAGGCGGCGCTGCGCCGGCCGCCGGCCGGGGTCGGCCGCCTGTGCCGCCATCACCCCGGCGATCTCCTCGAGCGGCAGGAAGGTGAACAGCTTCAGGCACCGCTCCGCGTCACGGTCGTCGACGTTCAGCCAGAACTGGTAGAACTGGTAGGGACTGGTCCGCGCGGGGTCGAGCCAGACGTTCCCGACCTCGCTCTTGCCGAACTTGGCGCCCGAGGAGGTGGTCAGCAGCGGAAAGACCAGCCCGTGCGCCTGCTTCCCCTCGCGCCTGGCGATCAGCTCGATGCCCGCGGTGATGTTTCCCCACTGGTCGCTGCCGCCCATCTGCAGCTCGCAGCCCTCGGCCTGGTACAGGTGCCAGAAGTCGTAGGCCTGGACCAGCATGTAGCTGAACTCGGTGAAGGAGATGCCGGAGTCCATCCGGCTCTTCACCGATTCCTTCTGCAGCATGTAGCTCAGCGTGAAATGCTTGCCGGTGTCGCGCAGGAATTCCATCAGCCCCAGCGGCCGGAGCCAGGCGGCGTTGTCGCGCATCCGGGCGGCGGTGGGGCCGTCGAACGAGAGGAAGTGCTCCAGCTGCCGGCGCACCGACGCGGCATTGGCGTCGATCTGCTCCACGGTGAGGAGGGGGCGCTCCGATCGCTTCCCGCTCGGGTCGCCGACCATGCCGGTGCCGCCGCCGATCAGCGGAATCGGGGTGCCGCCGCTCCGCTGCAGCCAGGCCAGCCCCATCACCGGCACGAGGCTGCCGACGTGAAGCGAGTCCGCGGTGGGGTCGAAGCCGATGTAGGCCGTGATCGGACCGCGCTGGAGCCGTTCCGCGAGGCCCGGCGTCGCATCCTGGACGAATCCGCGCTCGGTGAGTCGGGCGAGCAGATCAGACATGGCGGTCAATGGTAAGGGCGCAGGGGATCGCTCGCCAGCGTGGCGCGCAGCGTGCCGTCCCGTAGCCCCGCGCACCCGTCTACATTTACCGCCATGACCGCGCCTCCCCTCGGCATCCTGCGACGCTGGTGGCACACCCCGCGGATCCGCAGCTACATGATTACCGCCGTGCTGGCGGGGCTGGGCTTCGTCGCCGGATTGTCGATCGGGGCCTGGACCCGGGCCTGCGCCGGTGGCGCCTGCCCGTCCATCGCGCGGATGGGCGTCTATGACCCCGACCAGGCCTCGAAGGTCTACGCCGCCGACGGCCGGCTGGTCACCGACCTCGGCCTGCAGCGCCGCACCGTGGTGCCGCTGGAGCGGATCAGCCCCGCGGTCGTGGCCGCGTTCCTGGTCACCGAGGACAAGCGCTTCTACCAGCATCACGGGGTGGACTGGGTCCGGTTCGTCAGCGCGGTCCGGAGCTATCTCGTCGGCACCATCACCGGCCGGAAGGCGCAGGGCGGTTCCACGATCACCATGCAGCTGGCGGGCAACCTCTGGCCCCAGGACCTCAACCGCCAGGACCTGAGCGTCAAGCGCAAGCTCCGCGAGATCAGGGTCGCGCTGGAGATCGAGCGCGACTATCCCGAAGAGCAAGATCCTCGAGCTCTACCTGAACCAGATCGACCTCGGCAACCGTGCCTTCGGGGTGGAGACCGCCGCCCAGCGCTACTTCGGCAAGCCGGCCAGCGAGCTGAACGTCGCCGAAGCGGCGACGCTCGCGGCGCTGCCCAAGGCTCCCTCGAAGTACAACCCGCGGAAGAACCCCCATCTCGCGGTGGCCCGCCGCAACGTGATCCTCGGCCTGATGCACGACGCCGGGCTGCTCACCGCCGAGGAGACGGAACAGTGGCGGGCCTACCCCCTGCTGCTCTCCTCGCGCTCCGATTTCAGCGAGGTCGCGCCGTACTTCGTCGAGTACGTGCGGCAGCAGCTGGCGCCGCGGTTCGGCTCCGATCTCTACACCGCGGGGCTCCGGATCTACACCACGCTCGACCTCGACATCCAGCAGGCCGCGGAGCGGGCGCTGGCCCAGCAGCTGGAGGACATCGAGAACGGCAAGTACGGCGCCTATCCCCGTCCCACCTACGCGCAGTACCTCGAGAAGCGGGGCGACGAGGAGCCCTCCGCGACCCAGTCGCCCTATCTCCAGGGGCCGCCGCTGGTGCTCGAGGCCAGGACGGGCGCCATCCGGGCCCTCGTGGGTGGGCGGGACTTCCAGGACAGCAAGTACAACCGGGCGGTTCAGGCCCTCCGGCAGCCCGGCTCCACCTTCAAGCCGATTGTCTACTCGGCGGCGATCCGGGCCGGCTATCCCTGGTCCATGCTGCTGGTCGACGAGCCGATCAGCGTTCAGCTCGATCCCAACCAGCCGCCCTGGGAGCCCCAGAACTACGACGACAAGTTCGAGGGCCAGATGACGCTCCGGCAGGGCTTCTACGAGTCGCGCAACATCATCGCCATCAAGCTCGGGATGGAACTCGGCCCCGAGGCGGTGATCAGCGAAGCGACCCGCTTCGGCATCAGCGCGCAGAAGATCCCCCCGTATCCCTCGATCTACATCGGCTCGGCCGACGTCATCCCGCTCGAGTTGATCGCGGCATACAGCGCCTTTGCCAATCTCGGGGTGCGGTCGGTGCCGATCGCGATCGACCACGTCGAGGACCGACAGGGCAACATCGTCTGGCGCCCGCGGCCGCGTACCGAGGAGGTCATGAGCCCCTCGCAGGCCTGGTTGATGGTCGATGGGCTGCGTGACGTGGTCCGGCGCGGCACCGCCGCGGGCTGCGGTCGGCTCCAAGTTCTTCGATCCCGACCGGGGGCAAGACCGGTACCACCAACGACGGCACCGACGTCTGGTACGTCGGCTTCACCCCCGACCTGGTCGCGGGCATCTGGATCGGGATGGACAAGCCGGAGAAGATCAAGGCCAACGCCCAGGGCGGACGGCTGGCCGCGCCCGCCTGGACCGCCATGATGAAGGAGGTCTACGACCGCCGGCCCACACCGGCCGACTGGATTCGTCCCGACAGCCTCACCTTTGCCGAGATCGACAATACGACCGGGTACAAGTTCACGCCCTTCTGCCCCCAGTCGACGCACGCCATCGAGTGGTACCTGCCGGGGACGGAGCCGAGGGAGTTCTGCCCCGTGCACAACGTCCTCCTGACTCCGGGCGCCAACCCGCTCACCCAGCAGCGCCCCAACTGACATGAGGGCCCGGCGCCTCGCGGCCGACTGGGTGCTGCCGATCGGGCAGCCGCCCATCAGGCGCGGCGCGGTGCTGCTGGACGCGCGGGGGCGGATCGCCGAAGTGGGGCCGGACGATGCCGTGGCCCGGCCCGCGGGCGTCCCCGAGGAGCAGTGGGCAGGCGCGGCGCTGATTCCCGGACTGGTCAACGCCCACACCCACCTGGAGCTCACCGGGCTGGATGGTGCGGTGCCGGACCCCGACTTTCCCGGCTGGATCCGGCGGGTGATCGCGCTCAAGGCCGGGCGCACCCGGGCCCAGGTGCTGGAGGCCGCGCGTCGCGGGGTGGTCGAGGGGTGGTCCGCCGGGGTGACGACGGTGGCGGACACCGGGGACTCCGGTGCCGCGGTCCAGGCGCTCGCGGAGCTGGGGGGCAGCGGCATCGCGTATCACGAAATCTTCGGCCCCGATCCCGCGACCGCCCGCCAGCGACTGGACGACTACCGGCGTCGCTTCGACGAGCTGCGTGCCTGCGGACCGGCCGGGTGCGGCTTGGCGTCTCACCCCACGCGCCCTATTCCGTGAGCGGTCCGCTGTACGCCACGGTCGCGGCCTGGGCGAGGAGCGAGGGACTGCCGCTCGCGGTGCACGTCGCCGAATCGGGCGAAGAGGAGGAACTCGTCGCGCGTGGAGCGGGGCCGTTCGCCGAGCAATGGCGGGCCCGTGGCATCGTGCCGCCGGCGGGGCAGGGCACCACCCCGGTCGAATGGCTCGAGCGGCACGGCGTGCTTGGGCGAGCGGACACTCTGCATCCACGCCGTCCGGGTCGATGGCGCCGACATCGGGAGGCTGGCGGCTCATCGCTGCGGGGTCGCTCACTGTCCCCGATCAAACCGCCGGCATGCCGGCCGCGAAGCCCCCCTGAAGCGGGCTGCTCGAAGCCGGGCTCGCGGTTGGCGTGGGCACCGACTCGGTCGCCAGCGTGAGCCCGCTTGATCTCCTCGCCGAGGCCCGCGAAGCCCGCCGGCTGGCGGGACTGGATGCGGCGGCCGCGCTCCGAGCTCTGCACCCGCTCCGCGGCCCGTGCCCTCGGACTGGAGGACGAGGTCGGCACCCTCGCCCCCGGCAAGTGGGGTGACGTCGTCGCGGTCAGCGCCCCGGCCGCCGTCGATGGAACGGGGGCGGAGGAGGCGGTCCTCGCCAGTCGCCGCGACGCCGTACTGGCCACCTGGCTCTCCGGGCGCGAAGTTTACCGCTCCGACTCACGACTCACGACTCGACGACTCACGACTCCCATGAAACTCCAACGCCACGCCATGATCCTCCGCGTCGTGCGCGACCGGCGCATCGAGAACCAGGAGGAGCTCCGGGAAGCGCTCGCCGAGGAAGGCTTCCACGTGACCCAGGCCACCCTCTCCCGGGACATCCGCGAGCTGGGCCTGGCCAAGCTGGCCGACCCGCAGGGCGGAGCGTTCTACGCCAACCCCCAGGAGGGGACGTCGCGCCCCGACCCGGGTCAGATCCTGCCGGCGCTGCTGGTCGGGGTGGACTGGGGCGGGCAACCTGCTGGTGGTGAAGACGGTGACCGGCGGAGCGGAGGCGGTGGGCGCCGCGATCGATCAGGCGGGATGGCAGGAGGTCATCGGGACCATCTCGGGCGTGGATACCGTCCTGGTGGTCACCCGTGGCGCCCGGGAGCGCAAGGCGGTCGAGAAGCGCCTCGAGGGCTATGCCCGCTGAGGGCGGGGCTCACTTGCCGCTCCTCGGGAGGGCCGTTACGATACGTGGGTCCCGTTCTCCGTGAGGAGGCCCGGTGCGTTGCCTGGCATTGAACGCGTCGTTCGAACCGCTGACGATGGTCCCCGTCCGGCGCGCCCTGCGCCTGGTCATCGATGGCAAGGCGGAAATTGTCGAGGAAGAGCAAGGCGAGGCCGTCCGAAGTGAACGACTCGTCCTGCCTCGCCCCGCCATCATCCGTCTGGTCAAGTTCGTCCACGTTCCCCGCAAGTTCCGCCGCCAGGTCACCAACACATTCCTCTTCGCGCGCGACTCCTACCGCTGCCAGTACTGCCACCGGTACGCCGCCGAGCTGCGGCCGCGCGAGTGCCTGACCCGCGACCACCTGGTGCCGCTCTCCCGCGGCGGCAACAACGACTGGACCAACGTGGTCACCGCCTGCAGCTCCTGCAACACCCGGAAGGGCAATCACCTGCCCGAGGAAATCGGGATGCATCCGCTGATCCACCCGCACGAGCCCCACTTCGTGCACCTCGCCTGGGCGGTGCGGCGGCTGACGAATACCCAGGCCAAGTACATCAAGCTCTTCTACGGCGACGAAGTCCTGCGGGCCCTGGGCGGCCGGCAGCGCGTCACCGCCCACTCCTGACCTCGAACTTCTCCGACTTGCCCTGCACGGTGATGCTGGGCAGGCCCGCCAGCTTGAGCACCAGCCGTGTTGCCCCCCGTCCCATCGCTCCGCCGGCATTGTCCGTCCCCGCCGCCGCGGGTGTCAGGTCGCCCTTGAGAAACCGCTCCAGCTCCTGCAGGTCCGAGTCCGAGAGCGTGGTCACCTCGAGCGTCGCCACGTAGTACAGGCGCCCGTCGCTGGCCGGGGTGAGGGTGACCTGGTAGGCCGAACCCAGCGTGGCGCCCAGCGCCTCCAGCGTGGCGTACCGGTTCTCCCGCTGCTGCCGGCCGACCAGGCGGGTCACCGTGTACTGGTCGAGCAGCGGCTCGTGCCGCACGACGACGTCCCACTCCCGTTCCCGGTCCATGGCGTCGAACCAGCCGTCACGGTTGCGCCACAGCTCGAGCCGGTAGTGCATCCGCACCGGGAATCCCGACTCCAGCATCGCCAGCCAGCGGTCGTCCTTGAGCAGCGCGCGAGTCCGCACCAGTGGCAGGCGGAAGCCACCGTCGGCGCTGTCCGCCGCGAGCCCGATGTCCAGGCGCACGTGCGTGGAGTCCTGGCCCTGGAGGCGGATCGCGCCGGCGGCGCAGAGAGAGAGGGCGAGGAGCAGGGTCCGTCGCACGCGGCCCCTCACCTAGAACCGCCGCTGCAGCCGGAAGAAGACCTGGACCGGATCCGGTCCGGTGACCGACTTGGCGAAGTAGAAGCCGATGCCGCCGAGGTCGAGGCCGGCGCCCAGGTCCGCCTTCCACTCGCTCAGCACCGGAAGCCGGTTGCTCGGCAGCTGGCCGGGGCCGTTGCCGACCAGCCACGGAATGCCGGCATCCGCCAGCCCCACCAGGTAGAGCTGGCTCAGTCCGATGAATCGAGGTGGCCGGGTGTCATCGGCGCTCTGGGTGTGAAATCCGATCCGGACGTCGAACCGGTAGCGGAACTCCGCCTGAGTCACGATCAGTCGGTCGCAGAGCGCCACCTCGCTCGGATCGGTGAATCCGGCCGGCGCGCAGGTGAAGGAGCGGAAGGGGAGTCCCGGCACCATGTCGAGGCCGCCCAGCGAGAGCCGCCGCTGGATCGGCAGGGGGTCGCCGCCGATCCAGCCGCCCGCCCAGAGCCGGAAGTTGAGTCCGATGTCGGGCGACAGACGGTTGTAGCGGCGGGCGTCGAGGGTGAGGCGGCTGTAGTTGTAGCCGCTGGTGGGCAGGGCGGGCCGGACCGCCGAAGGCAGAAAAGCCGGGGCGACATCCGAGCTGCCGCCCCATTCGTAGCCCAGGCGGGCCCACCACCCGCTCGGCGTCTCCTGTCCCCTGGGCCGGGTGTCGAACTCGAGGCCCAGGTCGACCAGCGTGTAATGGCCGTCGTCCACCAGCGGGTTCGGGCGCCAGGGCTGCTGGTTGTTGAACAACGCCCAGGGATCGTTGGCCAGGACCGAGGTCTGGTACTCGTACTTGACACTGCCCTGGAACCGGAGGTGCGGAATCACGCCCGTGGCCAGGGAGCCCGTGACGCCCTGCGCCTGGTAGTAGTCCCGGTAGTCGCGCTCGAAGAGCACCGAGTACCAGCCGATTTCCTCGCGGGGCAGGGTCTGGTCCTCGATGCCGGCGATCAGGCTGTAGTACCTGGCCCCGACGGTCACCGGGTGCGACTTGCCGAATCGCCAGTCGGTCCGGGCGATCCAGCCCAGGTCGCTGCGTGACCCGGTGAGGTCGGAGGCGGTGCGGATGATGGCGCGGAGCTCGACGCGGCCGAGGACAGAGGCCGATGCCGGGTACTCGAAGCTCGGCCCCAGCACGATGCCCAGCCCCTCGCTCCGGTTGTAGGTCGTGTTGGTGCCGAGGTAGAGCGTGGTCTTCAGGCGGCCGTAGTGGAAGGTGGCCTGGGCCTGGGCCAGCTCGCCGAGGGTGCGGTGGGGTTCCCGGAGGGCCAGCGTGCCATCGGATTGCCGTACCACCGGGGCTGCGTCCCAGTAGACCCGGGCCGGGAGCGCCACATCGGCGCCGGAATCGGCGGTGAATTTCCCCCCGGCCACCAGCACCGCGCCCGTGATCCGCCCGCCCGGCCGCACCGTGAGATCGCCGTTCACGACGGTGAGTGGGCCGTCCACCGTTCCCGCGACGACCACCTGCCCGCGGTACACCGCCACCCGCCCCGACATCGTGCTGCCGGCGGGCACCGTGAGCGGCCCGTTGACCCGGAGCACCGTGGTGTCGCGGAACGTCGCCAGCAGTTCGTTGAGGACGTCGGTCGGGAGACCGCCGGTCTGCAGCGAATCGGCCACCGGTGCGTCCGGGTCGATGACGATGACGCTGTCCTGGGCGGACAGGCGGGCAGGCGGGCAGGTGGACAGCGTGAACACCGCAAGTCCGATCGCCACCAGCCAGCGGAGGAGGCATCTCCGAATCACCTTCCCGGCTCCCCGTTCACCGTTCACCGGTTCCCGCTTCCCCGCTCCCCGCTCCCTGCTCCCTGCTCCCATCCAGCCCCAGCCGGCGCATCCTCCGGTAGAGGTTCGGCCGGTCGGTCTGGAGCAGGCGGGCAGCCTCGGCCACGTTGCCCCCCGCCTGGTGGAGCGCCGTGACGATCAGGTCCCGTTCGTAATCGTCCAGTGCGGAGCTCAGCGGCCGTCGGGGCAGCTGTCCCGCGGCCTCGCCGGCCGTGGCCGGCCGCGGTGGAATGCCCGGCAGCACGGCGCGCAGCTGGTCGCCGGTGATCTCGTCGGCGCCGAGAATCGTCAGGCGCTCGATCACGTTGGCCAGCTCCCGGACGTTTCCGGGCCAGGGGTAACTCGCCATCGCGCCCAAGGCGTCGGGGGCGAATCGCGGTGGCCGATGGGGACGGACCCGCGCCGCCAGGTGGGCGGCGAGGAGCGGCAGGTCCTCCAGCCGTTCACGCAGCGGCGGGAGGTGAATCGGGAAGACGCTCAGCCGGAAGTAGAGATCCTCGCGGAAGGCCCCCGCGGCGATCGCCTCCTCCAGGCGCCGATTGGTGGCGGCGATCACCCTGACGTCCACCCGGAGGGTGGATTCCCCTCCCACGCGCTGGATCTCTCCCGACTCCAGCACCCGGAGCAGTTTGGACTGGGCCTCGAGGCTCAGGTCGCCGATCTCGTCGAGCAGGAGGGTTCCGCCGTCGGCCAGCTCGAAGCGGCCCGGTCCGTCGCGCGATCGCGCCGGTGAAGGCGCCCCGCTCGTGGCCGAACAGCTCCGATTCGATCAGCTCCCTCGGAATGGCGGCGCAGTTCACCGCCACGAATGGCTGCCGGGCCCGGCGGCTGGCCCGGTGGATCGCCGCCGCGGCCAGCTCCTTCCCCGTGCCCGACTCCCCGGTGAGCAGCACCCGCGCGTCGGTCGGGCCCACCTGGCCGATCAGCACCCGGATCCGCCCCATCGCCGTGCCCTGGCCGACCAGCTCCTCGCGGCGGTTGAGCGCGTCGCGCAGGGCCACGTTCTGGGTCCGGGTGCGCTGCAGCTCGAGGGCAGAGCGCAGCGTCACCAGGACCGCCTCGGGACTCAGCGGCTTCTCCAGGAACTGGAAGGCGCCCAGCTGGGTGGCGCGCACCGCGTCGGCCAGCTGGGCCTTGCCGCTCATCATGATGACGGGCGCATCCATCGCCCGTTCACGGAGCGAGGCCAGCGTCGCGATGCCGTCCGGGCCCGGGGGCATCAGCAGGTCGAGGAACATCGCGTCCGGCTCGGCCCGCTCGGCCTCCAGCACCGCCGCCGGGCCGCTGGCCGCCTCGGTGACCTCGAAGCCCTCGGCGCGCAGCAGCGCACCGAGCATTCGGCGGATGTTGGCCTCGTCGTCAACCAGGAGGATTCGCGGCGGCATGGGCCAAAGATACGTCAGGCCGGAACGGGCAGGGTCACCTCGAAGGTGGCCCCGCCTCCCGGCGTTTCGGTCACCCGGATCTTGCCTCCGTGGTTTTCGATCGTCTGGCGGACCAGGGCCAGGCCGAGCCCGGTGCCTTCGCTCTTGCTGGTGACGTAGGGATCGAACACCCGGTCCCGCATGGCATCGGGAACGCCAGGGCCATGGTCGATCACCCGGATGAGTACCGCGCCGGGCGCGCGCGCCCCTGCCCAGACCTCGATCGGGCGTGCGCTGCCCGCCGCCTCGTGGGCGTTGCGCAGCAGGTTGCCGAAGGCGCGCCGCAGCGGGTCGTAGTGGCCCAGGACCGGCGGAGTTCCCGGCATGACCTCGAGCCGGCGCGGGCATTCCTCCGGGAGCGAGGCGCGGAGCAGGCCTTCCAGCATTTCCTGCAGGTCCACTTCGGCCGCCGGCCCCTCCGGCAGCCGGCCGAAATCGGTGAACTCGCGGGCCAGGTATTCCAGGCGCGCCGACTCGGCGCGGATCACCTCCAGCGCCTCGCGCTCGCCCTCGCGCGCCCCGCGCTCGAGCTGGCTGACCGCGAACCGGATCGGGGTCAGCGGATTCTTCATCTCGTGCGCCACCCGCCGGGCCACTTCGCGGAAGGCGCGGAGCCGCTCCGATTCGATCTCGCGGTCCCGGGCTTCCCGCAGTCCCCGGTCCATCTCGCGGAACGCGGCGCGCAGCTCCTCGAACTCCGGGGCGCCGCGCCGCGGCTGGTCCTGCGGCAGCGGCTCGCCCAGCTGGATGTGGCGGGTCCAGCCGACCAGCTCGTCGATCGGCCGGCTGAGCTGCCGGGAGAGATGCCCTCCCAGCCGGAGCGAGGCGTAGATCACCACCCCGCCCAGCAGGAGGATGACCACCGTGAGGCCGGCGTAGTAGTAGCGGGCGTAGACCTCGGCGCGCCGGACCAGGCTCAAGGCCTCGTTCAGGTGCGCGGCGTGCTCGCTGAGGGCCCGGCGCTCGGGGCGGGTCAGCTTGGTCGAGTCGATGGTTTCGACCAGGACCCGGCCGGAGACGCCGAGATCCTCGATGGTCGCCCGCGTGGCGGCGATCGGGTTGCTGGCCCGCATCGTCAGCGCCCAGCCCAGGACCGCCAGGCCGGTCGGCACGGCGCCGAGGAGGATCAGGATGAGGAGGAGGCGCCGCCGGAACGAGAGGGTCAGAGGTGAGGTCATGGGTCCAGGCGGCTGGCGCCCCTGCCTCAGTGCGCGTAACGCGAGATGCTCCACGCGCCGCCCACAATTTGCAAAGCGTAGAGTGCCCCGTCCGGCCCCACGGCGAGGTCGGTCAGCGAACCGCCGCGGGCGAAGGCATAGACAGCGTTGCCGTTCGCGGGGTCGAGCCGGTTGATCCAGCCTGACACGTAGTCACCGAAGAAATAGTTGCCGGTGTACGCTGGGGGGAACAGACCGACGGCCGGATTGTAGAACGCCGCGCCGGCGATCGCGTTGCCGACGACCAGTGTCGGATTGCTGGTGTGTCCATAGGTGAATACCGGCGACTGGTACGCGGGATTGGTGGTGGCACCCTCCGTCGCGGGCCATCCATAGTCGGCGCCGGCGGTGCCCTCGTCGATCTCCTCCCACGAAGTCTCGCCCACGTCGTTGATGAACATCCGGCCCGTGCCGGGCTGGAAATCGAAGGTGAACGGATTCCGAAACCCCCGGGCCCAGATCGCCCGGTAGATCCCGCTGGTCTGCCCAACCAGCGGATTGTCGGTCGGAATGCTCCCGTCGGGGTTGTACCGCAGAATCTTGCCGAAGAGCGAGGTCAGGCTCGGCGCCTGCGCGCCGTTGTTATTGTCGCCGAGGGCCACATACAGCTTGCCGTCCGGGCCGAAATGAAGCGCGCCCCCGTTGTGGTTGGTCGCGCCGGAGAGCTGCGGCAGGTCGACCAGCACAACTTCGCTGCCGGCGGCAGCGAGGTCACCGGCGGCGGTCAGGCGGCTGACCCGGTTGTGGGCCCCGAGGCGTCGCTGACGGTGTAGTAGATGTACACGAAACCGTTGCTGGCGAAGGCGGGATCCACGGCAATTCCCAGCAGCCCGCGCTCGCCGTCGACTGCTGTAGAGATGGTGGCGAATGGTGTGGCGAGCAGCTGGCCGTTCTTCACCAGGCGCAATGCGCCGCCCTGCTCGCAGATCAGCAGGCGGCCGTCCGGTGTAAAGGCCATCGCGGTGGGTATGGTAGCGAAGCCCGACCCGAGTGTCGTGCGGGTAAATCCGGCGGGCAGGTCGATGACGCCATCGAAGGTCACGCGGGCCGAGGTCCAGGCGGACCAGTTGCCCGCCGCGTCCCGCGCCCGTGCCTGCACGAGGTGGACGCCGGTGGTGTACGCGTCCGTGGAGGGGAGGGAGGCCGCGTAGGGCGCGGCGGCGTCCGATCCGATCACCTCGCCGTCGACCCGGAATTCCACCAGCGTCACGCCCACGTTGTCAGTCGCGGTCGCGGTCAGATTGAGCGTGCCGTTCAGCCCCAGGGTCCCATCGGTGGGGGCGGTGAGCTGGGCCAGCGGCGCCTCCGTGTCCCCGCCGCCGGCGGTCTGGACCGTGACATTGACGGCCGTCGAGGTGGTGACGGCACCCCGGTCGTCGGTGGCCCGCGCGGTGAGCGCATGGGGCCCGAGCCCGGCCGCCGCCCAGGAAACGCTGTAGGGTGCGGCCGCGTCGGTCCCGACCACGCCGCCATCCACGAGGAACTCGACGCCGGCAATCGTGCCGTCGGCATCGGCGGCCGTGGCGGTGAGCTGGACCATCGTGCCGGCGGTCAGCACCGTGCCCGCGGCGGGAGCGGTCAGGCTGACTGTCGGGAACTGGTTCGTGGTGCCGGTGGCGAGAAACGTCGCCGTATAGGTCGCACCGCCGGTGGGGGTGGTGATGTCGTGGGCCGCGGCACCGGCATCGGACCAGCTGTCGAAGGCATACACCGCCGTGCCGGAAAGCTGCGGCGAGGGCGCATTGAGCCTGCGGAGCATGCCGACCACGCCCAGGACTTCGAAGGGGGTGACCTGCGGCTGCCCGTCGAGGTCGATGGTCAGGCCCGCCGGGACCGTCTCGAAGCGGAGGGTCGCGGTGACCGGCTGCACATCCACCCAGGTGGTGTCCGCTGCCCCCTGTGCGAGTCCACCGCGCGCAGGTAGAACCGGTAGAACACGTCGGCGGAGGTCTCGCCGTCGTTCGGAATGACTGCCGCGCCACTCCCCCCGGCCTGGACTCCGAGGAAGGGGTGGGTGTGGGTGCTGTGATGGAACACAGCCCACCACGAAAGACTGGCGTCCGGCAGCGGGCCGTCCTCGGGGTCGGTTGCCTGGCCGCTGATGGCGATGGTATCGCCGGCGTGATAGGTGGCGCCGGCGGCCGGGCTCGTCAGCGTGGCGGAGGGAGGGATGTTCAGGCCGTTGCCAATGAGGTCTCCCGGGCAGCCCGCCAGCACCGCGAGGCAGCACAGCCACAGGCCGCGAAGGCCGGGGCGCAGAAGGTCGGATGCGAAAATCCTGGGTGAGGTCAGAGAATGAGCTTCGCCTCGGTGACCGCCTGAACGGACTCGCGGGTCTCGCCGGGGGTGAGCTCCACGACCCGGAGCCCCGCGGGCGTCACGTCCAGGACACAGCGTTCGGTGATGATCCGGTTCACGCACCGGCGCCCGGTGAGCGGCAGGCGGCATTCGCGGAGGATCTTGGGCTGTCCATCGCGGGTGGCGTGCTCCATGATCACGATCACTCGCTGCACACCGGCCACCAGATCCATGGCGCCACCCATTCCCTTTACCATCTTGCCGGGAACCGTCCAGTTGGCCAGGTCGCCCAGCTCCGAGACCTCGAGCCCTCCCAGGATCGTGAGCGCGACGTGCCCCCCGCGGATCATGGCGAACGACTCGGCGCTGTCGAAGTACGCGGTGCCCGGCAGCTCGCTCACCGTCTCCTTGCCGGCATTGATCAGGTCCGGGTCTTCGGAGCCCTCGACCGGATAGGGGCCGACCCCCAGCATGCCGTTCTCCGACTGCAGCACCACCGGCACCCCGGCGGGGACACAGTTGGCGATCTGGGTCGGCAGCCCGATGCCCAGGTTGACGTAGAAGCCGGTCCGCTCGTTGAGCTGGAGCAGCTCCTGCGCGGCGCGCTGCACGATGATGTCGCGGATCGAGGTGCTCATCGGGGCCTCACGGTGCGCCGCTCGATGACCTCGTTGCGGCTCCCGGCCTGGAAGATCCGCTGGACGTAGATCGCCGGCGTGTGGATCCCGTCGGGATCGAGGGTGCCCGGTTCGACGAGCTCCTCGACCTCGGCGATCGTGATCCGTCCCGCCGCCGCCATCATCGGATTGAAATTCCGTGCGGTCTTCCGGTAGACCAGGTTGCCGAGGTGGTCGCCCTTGTGGGCCCGGACGATGGCATAGTCGCCCCGGATGGCGCGCTCGAGGACGTAGGTCCGGCCCTCGATCTCGCGGGTCTCCTTTCCTTCCGCGACCACGGTGCCGACCCCGGTCGGGGTGAAGAAGGCGGGAATTCCCGCCCCGCCCGCCCTGATCCGCTCGGCCAGGGTCCCTTGAGGGACCAGCTCGACCTCGAGCGATCCGTCCAGCATCTGCTGCTCGAAGACGGAGTTCTCCCCGACGTAGCTGCTCACCATCCGGCGGATCTGCCGGTTGCGGAGCAGGTGCACCAGCCCGTGATCGGTGGTGCCGGCGTTGTTGCTCACCACCGTGAGGTCGCGGCGGCCCAGGTCCCGGAGGGCGAGGATGCAGTCCTGCGGAATGCCGCAGAGCCCGAACCCTCCGGAGAGGACCGTCGCTCCATCCGGCAGGTCGGCCAGCGCGCTGGCCGCGTCCCGGTACACCTTGGAATTCACGAAGCGGTCCTCCCCGTGGTCATGTCTGCCCGTCTCCCGGTGGCGAGGTGGGGGCGGATCGTGGCGGCGGCCGCCTCCAGCACCGCCAGGTCCACTCCGGTGCGCCCGGGGAAGGCCCGCACCAGCGCCTCGGTCGCGACGTTTCCCGGCGCCCCCGGGGCGTAGGGACAGCCGCCCAGCCCCCCGGTGCTCCCGTCGAAGATGCGGATTCCCCTCGCCGCTCCGGCCTGCGCATTGGCGACCGCCGCCCCGAAGGTGTCGTGGAGATGCAGCGCCAGCCGCTCGACGGGGCAGTGTGGAAGCAGCACGTCGAGCAGCCGCTCGACCTCGTCGACCCGGGCCCGTCCGATCGTGTCGCCCAGGCTCACCTCCGTGCAGCCCATCGCCAGCAGGTCTGCGGTCACGTGCAGCACCGCGGCCGGCGCCACCGGCCCCTCGAAGGGGCAGTGGAACGCGGTGGACACGTACCCCCGCACGGGCACCGGCGACTCCGCGACCACCGGGCCGAAGCGGGCCAGCGATTCCGCGATGGAGGCGTTGATGTTCTTGCGGCAGAAGGTCTCGCTGGCCGCGGTGAACACCGCGACGCCGTCCACCCGCGACGCTACCGCACGCGCCAGCCCGCGCTCATTGGGCACCAGCGCGGTGTAGCGGACTCCCGGCCGCCGGGTGATCGCGGCGAAGACCGCCTCCGCGTCCGCCAGCTGCGGCACCCACTGGGGCGCGACGAAGGACGAGACCTCGATCTCGGTCAGGCCGGACTCGCTCAGGCGGTCGACGAATGCCACCTTGGCCTCCGTCGGCACCCACCCGGCCTCGTTCTGCAGGCCGTCGCGGGGGCCGACTTCGACGATTCGGATCATCGCCTTGCGTGCCTCACGCAGGTGCGCAGGGAAGGTGTCAATTTACGCTGATCCATTCGCCCGCGGCGAGTCGCCTCTTGGCGCGATCGATCTTCTCCTCATAGCTCAGGTGGGTCGTGTCTCCCCATCCTGTTGTGAGAGCCTGTTTGACCAGGATAATTCGGATCCCATGCGCCTGCGCCGCGGTCACGATGTACTCAACATTTCCCCTGTATTGCTGGCTGTGCAGCCGAATCTGCTGATCAACGAAATCTTGGGTTGGTCCGGAAACCTGGGAACGCCAGCGAGAGGGCAATTCTGGACCACCGAGGGTCACGATGAGTTTCTTGAATGCTACGTAACTCGCGAAATGACCATGCATCCACGTCAGCACCTTGTACGTTGTCGACGGCGCAGCCATGGAGCCTGCATCGTTGTAGCCTGCATAGAGGGTCAACACATCGGGATGGTAGGTGAAGATCTCGTGTTCGACCATGGCCCGGATGTTGTCGGAATTCACGTGAGGGATGCCGGCGTTGATGACCTCGTAGTATCGTCCACCCCGCGTGGCAGCCGAGTCTTGGAGAAGCTGGCCCAGGCAGGATAGGTTGAGATCGCCCGGTCGTAAAAGCCGCAACGACGATCGCCAAGCAACCCGGACACCCTCTGTCCGACTGCTCCTGGCTTCTCGAAGCAATGAGTCTTCCGTTCTTGTAGAACCGTACTTGCTCGAGATCCAGCTTCTTGAATTCGCATTGAAGGAAACTTCCTGGTCGCAGATCCGGCAGCAATGCCTCAACACTCGCTAAAGGCCCACTCGCGCGCGATCGTCACAGCAAGAACCTCCCTCGATGCAGTACGGCGCTACGATGCCGCGCAAAATCTGCCGTGCAGCCTCCCATGTCCTCTCGGAAGTCTGGCTCCCGCATGGAAGAGTCATCGGACGAGAAGATCCGTCGGTGTCGGTGAGAGAAGGACCAACCGAGGACCCGCCTCTCCACGCCAAATCCGGCGGTCGATTGTTGGCTGGCCGGTGATTCAGCGAGGCGACTTGCCAGTTCTGAATCCATGAGAAATCAGCTGGGGAATACTCCCATGCCTTCAGCGAACTTCCTGGCGGTAGTTCGTCCGCACTACCTCTATCATATTCTTAGCTCCCGCGAGGCCCAACACAACTCCCGAGTCTCAGGAGGCGACGCAGGGGTCGAATCTGCCGGCCAGCGAATCGCTGGAGGAGAATTGGGACGAGGAGAAGTCGCGACTGAAACGGAAGCGGCATCGGCGCAACCTAGGCCGTCCTGGCGGGGACACGGAACTTCTGCGCCCGACCCACCAGCCCGCCGCCACCCCGACCCCTGCCGCCAACCATTCGCTCCACTGGACGGCCGGCAGCGCCGCCAGGCGTGGCACCACGGCCAGGCCGAGGACGACAATCACGGCCAGGAACGCCAGCTCCGGGGGAATCTCGTCCTTGTTCCGAATCCCCCTGGCGGAAAAGTAGGCGGCCGGGAAGAGGAGTCCGGCCACCCAGAGCGTCGTCAGCCATCGTCCTTCGCGGGCCCATGGCGTAGTGCCAGGGCAGGACGAACATCCATCCCCAGCTCGGGCTGAGGCGCGCGTCCCGCCGCCGGTCGAACGTCTTCGACCAGGCCTGGACGAAGAGCCGCCCTTCGCGGAGGCCACCGCCGAGGAGCACGGTGTCCCCCGGGATCGCAAGCGCCCCGGGCAACCGGATCTCGGGAAGATGCAGTTCATGATCTGCCGTTCCGAGTCGAATCCGGAAGATGAGGTCGCCGCGCTGCTGGCCCAGGACCAGGATTTCAGAGCTGGCCAGGTCGAAGATGCTCACGATGGGTGCCGGGAATCGGGTGGCGGGACCCGCCACCACCGTCGCCCTGACCACCGCCGATCCCGCCACGAAGCTGTCGTGGAGCGCGGCCGAATCCACCGCATTCAGTCGGGCGGATGGTATCGCCCTCCCGTTGACCTTTGCCGTGAGCAGTTGACCCCTGAAGTTGTCGAGCAGGACGTCCTCGGCGGCCAGCTGACCGAACCAGAGCGGTCGGCGGCATCGACGGTTCGACGAGCCAGGCGCTGGCGACCCATACCGCCAGCCAGCCCAGGGCGGCGGGAATCCTCAGCCTCCGGGCGCGCGCCGGAGACGGGAAGACGAAATCGCTCCAATGGTCTGCCATCCAGATCCCGAGCCCGCCGCCCAGGCTGTTGGTCAGGAAGTCGCTCAGGCTGGCGTCCCTGCCCATGATGACGTTCATCTGCAGCAGCTCGATGCCGAGGCTGGTCGCCATGAGCAGCGCCTGTCCCCGGAATCTCGAGACCCCCGCGAGCCGGAGCCCGAAGCCGAAGGGGATGAACAAGAGGATGTTGAGGAAGACATCGACGATGCCGTAGTCGCCGCAGAGCAGGCAGGACAGGGGTGTCCTGGCCGACTCCTTGGTGAGCTCGGGATGCGGGACCAGCGTCATGCTGGCGATCAGCACGGCGCCGGACAATGCGATCAGCTGGCCCAGGCGGGCGGAGGAGAACTTCACGCGACTCCGGAGCAGGGAGAATGAGGGGACCGCCTTAAGATATCCTCTCGATTGTGGCTCACTGACAGCAGCCGGTGAGGGGCCGCCGGGTCGATCCCAGGTCGCAATTCGTAAGGTGTTGCCTTACATTGGGATAGCTTGCTTGCGCCGAGCTCGCTGTTGCCTCCTGCCGTGCGTCTCGGAGGCACGATGGTTGCTCGAATCTCTCGAGCTGAATCCACCCTTCCAGGTTTCTTATCGAGCATGATGCCGGTCCGGGGCGACATCGTCGAACATCTGTTCAGCGTGGACGTGGAGGAGCATTTCCAGGTCGTGGCGCTGCAGCGCTGGGCCCCGAGGGCCACCTGGGACCAACAGCCGAGTCGGGTCGTGCAGAATGTCGACCGGCTGCTCGAGCTGCTGGCCCGCCATGGAGCGGTGGGGACCTTTTTCATCCTCGGCTGGTGTGCCGAACGGCAGCCCCGGCTGGTCAGGCGGATCGCGGCGGCGGGTCATGAGGTGGCGTCACACGGCTGGTGGCACACGCAGGTTACCCGTCTCTCTCCCGCGGAATTCCGGGAGGAGGTGCGGACCTCGCGTGCCTTGCTCGAGGATCTCTCCGGGCAGCGGGTGCAGGGATTTCGCGCCCCCAGCTTTTCGATCGTCCCCGGGTACGAGTGGGCGTTCGATGTCCTTCTCGAAGAGGGCTACCGGTACGATTCCAGCCTCTTCCCGATCCGGCGGCCGGACTACGGCTGGCCCGGGGCGCCCGCGGAGCCGCACCTGATTCGCCGGCCCGCCGGGACACTCCTGGAAATCCCGATGGCGACCACGCTGATCGCCGGCGTCCGCATCCCGGCGGCGGGCGGGGGCTACTTCCGCCAGCTTCCCTACGGCCTGACGGCCAGGGCATTCGAGGAGCATACGGCCCGAAGCCAGCCCGGGATGTTCTACATCCACCCGTGGGAGGTGGATCCCGGGCAGCCCCGTCTTCCCGTGGGCTTCCTGACCCGCACGCGACACTATCGGGGGCTGGACCGCACGATGCCCCGGCTGGAGCGACTGCTCTCCCAGTTCCGCTTCACCTCCGTCGCGCGGCAGTTCGGCGAGCGGCCGGACCTGCTCGAGGGTCTCGCTTCCGGAAGTCCGCGCGCATGACATTGCGCGTGGTGCCGATGGCGGAGTCCCCGCTCGAATGGGACCGTTTCGCGCGCGGACAGGCCGGATGGACGGCGTTCCACCTTGCCGCATGGAAGCCGCTCATCGAGCGCGTCTTCGGGCATGAGTGTCTCTATCTCGAGGCGCGGGACGAGGCCGGCGCGCTGCACGGAATCCTGCCCCTCGTCCGGGTCAGGAGCCTCCTGTTCGGCCACTACCTGGTCTCGATGCCGTTCGTGAACTACGGAGGTCCGCTGGGCAGCGACGAGGCGGTTCGCGCGCTGGCGGCGCACGCCGCCGAGCTGGCGTCGGCCTCCGGCGTCAAGCTGCTCGAGCTGCGCAGCCGCACGGAGCTGCCGCTCGATCTGCCGGTCTCCCATCGGAAGATCACCGTGGTGCTCGATCTTCCCGGCACGGTCGAGGAGTTGCGCAAGAGCCTGGGCGCCAAGCTGCGCAGCCAGGTCAAGCGCCCGGAGAAGGAGGGGGTGACCGTCCGGTTCGGCGCCGACCAGGTGGAGCCGTTCTTCCAGGTCTTCTCGCGACACATGCGCGACCTCGGCACCCCGACCCAGCCCCTCCGGCTCTTCCGCGAAATCGCCTCGACCTTCGGCGAGGACGCCTGGTTCGGGTGCGCCTGGCTCGACGGGCAGCCGATCGCCGGCGGCGCCGGCTTCCGCTGGGGGAGCGAATTCGAGATGACCTGGGCCTCCTCGCTTCGGGAGTACAACCGGGTCGCGCCCAACATGCTGCTCTACTGGGCCTTCATGGAGCGGGCGGTGAACGAGCGGTTGAGCCTCTTCAACTTCGGTCGCTGCACCCCCGGCGAGGGCACCCACCAGTTCAAGAAGCAGTGGGGCTCGCGGGACGAGCCGCTCTGGTGGTACCAGTATTCCTCGGCGCCGGAGGCCAAGACGCCATCGCCCGATGATGGAGCGTACGCCTGGGGGCCGAGGGTGTGGAGGCACCTGCCGGTTCCGATCGCCAACGTGGTCGGCCCCCGCATCGTGCGGTCGATTCCTTGAGCCTCTGCGCACAACTACCGGTGTTCTCGCCGCTCCCCTCTCCCGCAGGGGCATAGGGTACGGATCAACGATCAGGCCCGGAAGTGTAACGCCGAGGGTCGAAGACTCCGCTTCCATTCCAGTCCCTAGCCGCCGGGGGGAGGCTGGTCCTTGACGCGCCTGAGTGACAGTGATCGCGACGGGGGTGCCGTCTTGACCGGCATTCGCGCCATCCTTGCTGGGCGCCGCCTGCCGGGGCTGGACGGCCTCCGGGCGGTGGCCGTGGGCATGGTGATGCTCAGCCATTTCGGTGCCGGTGTTCCCGGTGATCTCGGTGTCAGCATCTTTTTTGTACTGAGCGGATTCCTGATTACCTGGCTCCTGCTCCGGGAGTATCGCGCCACCGCAGATCTCTCACTCCGGCGGTTCTACATCCGCCGCACATTGAGGATTTTCCCGGCGTACTACGCCTTCCTCGCGTTCTCGATCACAATCGATCTGGTGCGAGGTGACAGTCGCATCCGGCCGTTGATCCTCCCGGCGCTCGCGTACCTGGTCAACTATTACAATGCGTTTCACGGGCATCCCATCACCTCGGTCGCACACGCGTGGTCGCTCGCCGTCGAGGAGCAATTTTACCTGCTATGGCCACTTTGCTTTCTCTTCTTCGCCCGTCGCGGCCGTCCGGCCCTTGTCGTGGGCCTCGGTCTCCTTATTGGCGCCGTGCTGGTCTGGCGTTGCGTGGCTTACTTCGTGTTGGATCTGGGCTCTGCCTACGTGTACAACGCGTTCGACACGCGATTCGACAATCTGGCCGTGGGCTGCCTTCTGGCCGTGCTCAGCGAACGGGACTGGTTTGCGGCGGTCGCTGCCCGCCTTGCGACTTCGCCAATCCTGACATTGGTCCCGATCGCTCTGCTCTTCGTATCGAGAATCCTCGCGCCGACGGCCTGGCACTATGGGCCCGGGTTCACGGTCGATGCGGTCTTGATCGCGTTGTGGATCACCCAAGTCTTGCAGCTGCAGCACTCGCTCTGGTGGTCCTGGCTCGAGCATCCGGTGACGCGCTATCTGGGAACGATCTCATACCCGCTTTACCTCTATCATCTATGGGGCTTCGGGCTGGGAGTTCGTGCCGCCCCCGATGCTCCTCGAGCGATTCAGTTTGTGCTCGGGACTCTGGCGAGTATAGTCTTGGCCTCGGGTTCGTACTACGTCGTGGAGCGACCATTCCTCCGGCTGAAGGGGCGGTTCGAGGAACTGCCTAGCGGGACGGCACCCTCACCCGGGAGAAACAACGGCTGATGAAGGGCGATGAGGTGTGCTGGATGCTGACGACAACAAATTCAATGGATCGGGAGATGATGCGGGAAGCGGTCAAACAAGCGGGCCAGCACCCTGGAGTGGCCTTCACCCGATGCTCGAGCCGGTGCGCGGCATCCGGGGCCTGGGCACGCCGGTGAAGCCCCGCCAGCTGTTCGGGGACATCGCGCGGAGCTTCGGATGCGAGGCTTGGTTCGGGTGCGCCTATCGGGGTGAGAAGGCGGTCGCCTGCGGTGCCGGATTCCGCTGGGGGGGCGAGTTCGAGATGACCTGGGCCTCGTCGCTGCGGGAGTACAACCGGGTGGCGTCCAACATGCTGCTCTACTGGGCCTTCATGGAGCGGGCGGTCAACGAGCGGTTGAGCCTCTTCAACTTCGGACGCTGCACCCCCGGCGAGGGCACGCACCAGTTCAAGAAGCAATGGGGCTCGCGGGACGAGCCGCTCTGGTGGTACCAATGGGCCGCCACGGGGACGGCCGCGACTCCGTCGTCGGATGACGGCGCCTACGCGATGGGCCCGCGGGTCTGGAAGCACCTGCCGATGCCGCTGGCCGCGGCGCTGGGGCCATCGATCGTGCGCGGGATCCCGTGAGCCTGGTCCGGGATCTTCCGGTCTACTCGCCGGTGAGCTTCCGGGCTATTGTCGCCGGGCTCCAGGCGTTCCGCGGCGGCGGCGAGGAGGCGCTCGCTCAGGTGGAGGCGCTGATTCGGGCACAGTACGCGCCGAGCGACCTCCTGCTGACAGACAGCGGGACCTCGGCCCTCAACCTGGCCCTCACGGCCTCGGCCCGCTCGGCCGAGAGCCGCGGCTCCCAGCCCCTGGCCGCGCTGCCCGCCTACGGCTGCTACGATCTCGCCACGGCGGCCGATGCTGCCGGGGTCCGGGTGGTGCTGTACGATCTGGACCCCGACACCCTCGGCCCCGACTGGGCGTCATTGGAGCGCGTGGTGGCAGGTGGGGCGACGTCGGTCGTCGTGGCCCATCTCTATGGGGTGCCGGTCGATGTCCGGCGGGTCCGCTCAATCTGCCGCGGTCGGGCCGACCTCATCGAGGACGCGGCCCAGGCGGCTGGAGCCGTCATCGAGGGGCGGCCGGCCGGAGGGATCGGATCGCTGAGCGTCCTGAGCTTCGGCCGCGGGAAAGGCCGCACCGGAGGCGGTGGCGGCGCGCTGCTTGCCAACGATTCCGCGGGCGCCGCCCTGCTGGCGACGGTGCGGGAATTTCCCGGGCCCGCCCCTCGTGGCGGACGGCAGCTGATTCCCCTCATGGCCCAGTGGCTGCTGGCCCGGCCGTGGGTGTACGGTATCCCGGCCTCCCTGCCGTTCCTCGGCCTGGGCGAGACGGTGTACCACGCCCCGTGGAGCCCGGAGGGGTGCCCGGCAGAATGGGCGGCGGTACTCGCCGCCGACTGGTCCTCGGCACGATCAGGAAGTGGAAATCCGGAGCACCAACGCGGAGCGACTGGCTCGGCGGGCCCGGGGGAATGCCTCGTTGAGGGTACCCCGTCTCGAGGGTGGCGCTGTCGCCTCGTATCTCCGGTTCCCCGTGGTGGTGTCGGAGGCGGCGCGTGTGGAGGCCCGCTCACTTCGTTCCCTCGGCGTGATGCCCGGGTACCCGGCCGCGCTGCCTGATCTGGCTGGATTCGGCGAACGGTGCGTGGCCACCGGCGACTCGTATGCGGGCGCCCGGCTGCTGGCCAGGCGCCTCGTGACGCTCCCGGTGCACAGCCGGCTTCGCCGGGGCACGATGCGGCGACTCGAGGAGTGGCTGGGGGAACCGCTTGAATCGGCACCAATCACCCCGGCCGGAGCGGCGGCCCGGTGAGTCCCCTGCGCCCGGCCCGGAATGGTATCTTTGTGGGGGTGGCATCGAGGCCTGGTGCCCCATGGAGAGTGAGCTTGCGGAGGATGACCTGTGTGACCCGGTACCGCTCCACGGAAGGCTGGAACAGGTGACCGTCGTCCAGCGGGGCATGGCCGTGCCCATGCGTGGGCGCCCCGCCAGGGCCCAAGCCGCGGGGGGAACGTTCAAGGCCGCGCGCAATCCGCTCACCATCACCCTGTTCATTCTCACCCTTGTGTCGGTCAGCCAGGTCCACCAGTACTTTCCCTTCCTCGCCCCGCTCAGGCCCGCGCTCACGCTCTCCCTCTTTGCCCTGGCCTATGCCTTCCTCAAGCCGCAACTCCTGAGCGGCGACAAGTGGTTCCGGACCTGGCCGGCCCGCGTGGTGATAGCACTGGGGGTCATGTCGTGTCTCTCGACCGTATTTGGGATATCGCCGGGCCGGGCGGGGAGCTTCGTGCTGTTTGACTATTCCAAGACCCTGATCTTCGCCTTCCTCCTGATGGCCACCATCCGGGGCTCCAGGGAGCTCTATCTCTATATCTGGGCCTACGTGGTGGCCACTGCGTTGCTGGTGTGGCTGTCACTGTTCGTGTTCGGAATGTCCAAGGCGGGGCCGGATGGCATCCTCCGGATCAGTGGAGGATACAAGTATGACGCCAACGATCTCTGCGTCGTTGTCCTCGTGGGTCTGGCCCTGTGCCTGCTCACCTTCCAGACTTCAAAGACCGCGGGAAAGCTGTTCAGCCTCCTGGTGCTGGTGGGCATCGGAATGACCATCGCCAAGAGCGGATCGCGGGGCGGGTTCGTGGGCCTTGCGGCCGAAGGGCTGGCGCTCCTGATCTGCCTGCACAGTGTTCCGCTGGTGAAACGCGTGGTCTTCATCGCGGTCGTCGTGGTGGGCCTCTTCGTGTCCGCCCCTCCGGGGTATTGGAATCAGATGTCCTCGATCCTCAGCCCGAAGAAGGACTACAACTGGGACAGCTACGGAGGCAGGCGCAAGGTCGCCAAGCGCGGAATCGGGTACATGATGATGTATCCCGTGTTCGGCATCGGAGCGAACAACTTCCCGATGGCGGAAGGCACGATCTCCGAGCGTGCGAAGCAATTTCGCCCGGGCGACCCGGGTATCAGGTGGACGGCGCCCCACAATTCCTACCTCGAGGCCGGGGCCGAGATGGGGATTCCCGGGGGCCTGCTCTGGGCCGGGCTGGTGCTCGGTGGAATCGTTGCGATGTACCGGCTGAGCCGGCGGCTGCCCAGGTCATGGCTGCATGGTGACAGGGAGGAGCGCTTTCTGTACCTGACGGCGATGTACCTGCCCGTCGCGATCACCGGATTTGCTTTCAGCTCATTCTTCGTGTCCTTCACCTATCTGGACCCGGTCTATATTCTTGCGGCGCTGATGGTTGGCATGTACATATCCGTTGATCGAAAACTCAAGTCTTCGACTGCGAGAGTTGCGGGTCGAGCGCCGGTCGGCCCTCCAGCTGCCCGCCTCGGATCAGGTCCGGAGGCGAACATTCTCGACTTGCCTCGCCCTTCAAGCGATTCTCCGGGGATGGCTGGGCCCAGGTAAGTGGATTGCAGCCGGCGGGCTCCCTCCATCAGGAGTGCATGTGCTGAAGCTCCATCGGGAGACGCCGATGTCGCTGCCTGCAATTCGAGACCTGACCCCGGCCTCGGAGTGCGCGCTTCCGTCAACCCGTGTCGTGGGCCGCGAAGTCGAAAGCGTCAATGCATCTCCCCACCTCCAGGCAACGATCGCCAACATGCATCCCGGGTATTCGACGTGAAGGTCCCGCAGAGTCTGATGGCGCCACCTGGACTGGCGCTCCTTGAGCGAGCCTTCGGACGAGGCGGCATCGTCGCCTATCATGGCGTCAGAGAAGGGTCACTGCTTCGTTCCACCCACATTACTCCTGCGGCGATTCAGGTTCAGTTTGAGTTTCTGGCCGAATCGTACCGTGTTCTGCCGCTGGCCGAGTTCGTAGCACGACGGAAAGCCGGCCGATCACTCCGAGGCTGCGTCGCGATAACCTTCGACGACGCCTACGTCGGCATCCTCACTCATGTGCTTCCGATCCTGAAGTGGCTGGGGCTGCCGGCGACGGTCTTCGTGGCATCGGGCTTCTGCGTGCGCGAGAAGCGTTTCTGGTGGGACCGCTTCGAGTGGGTGAAGCAGCGCCTCGAGCCCGCGCCCAGGGCTCACCTGCTTCGCCAGGCCGGCCTCGGCGCCCGGGCTGCTGATCATGAGGTGCGGGACCGGCTGCTCACTCAATTCCGCGGCGCGCTGCCCCGGGCACTGGACCGGGCGCTGGGGCGGGCCGAGAGCCAGGTCGGAGTGGTACCTGAACGTGCCATGACCACGGAAGAGCTGCTCCAACTCGCCCATTGCGACCTTGTGGACTTCGGCTGCCACACGGTGCACCACTACTCCCTTCCCTGGTTGGCTGCTACCAAGACGGAGAAGGAGATCCGCCTGAACCACGATTGGCTGAGGGAACGCCTTCCACGAGTCAGACCGTACCTGGCCTACCCCTATGGGCTCTATACCCCAGCCACGGTCGAGGCGGCACGGCGGAGCGGCATGGAAGCCGCGTTTTCCATTTCAGGCCGCGCGGCCACATCGCGATTCCCCCTTTACGATTGTCCGCGGATTGGCATGGCCGACGTCTTCCCCCTCAAGAGTCTCAGGCTGCGGCTCTCTTGGTTCACGATTCCCATCTTGGCTTTGCGCGACAGGGGCTGGATCGCGCCTCGGACGCCCTAACGCAACGGCGCCGGTGCCGGCCTCGCGGAATTGGTGGCGGAGTCCTTCGCTAGGCCTCGGCATGCCAATGCTGGCGCCAGCTCTCAAACATCACGAGGCTCCAGATCAGGTGGGGGTCGCCCCCCCCGTCGGCCGCAAAGCGCTGCCATGCAGTGGCGACCTCCCGGCGGTCGAACTGCGCCTCGCCCCCGAAGTCCGCTGTCGTCAGGAGGTCCGTGGCCCAGGCCCGGAGCGGGCCGCGCAGCCACTCTGCCAGCGGGATCTCGAATCCCATCTTGGGACGATCGAAGAGCGACTCGGGTACATGCCGGGCGAGCAGGCACTTCAGGAGCCGCTTCTCCCTCCGGAGGTGGAGCGGCAGCCGCCAGGCGAACTCGACGACCCGATGGTCCAGCAGCGGCACGCGCCCCTCCAGGCTCACCGCCATCGAAGCGCGGTCGAGCTTGCTCAGCAGGTCGTCGGGCAGGTAGATCCTGGTGTCGGCGAACATGAAGCGGGCGGGCAGCGGAAGGAATCCGGTGCGGGCAACCAGTTGCCGGATTGCACCCGCCTCCACGGCCGCCGCGGGCAGCAGAGCCTGGACATTCGAGGTGGTGACCACCAGGCGCTCATACATGGCGTCCGGGCTGGCGGCGCCCAGCCAGTCAGCTGCCTTGTCGAGGCGCCGGCCTAGCCTGGCTCCCCCCGCCAGTCCACCGGCGCGCAGGCCCCGCGCGAGGACCCGGCGCGCCGAGGGTGGCATCCACCCGATCGCACGCCAGGCGCGCTCTGTCCGCCGGTATCGCGCGTAGCCTCCAAACAACTCGTCGCCGCCGTCGCCGGAAAGCGACACGGTGACGTGGCGCCGGGCCAGCTCGCTGACCAGGTAGGTCGGGATCGCCGTCGAGTCGGCGAATGGTTCGTCGAACATTTCCGGCAGGCGTGGAATGACCGCCAGCGCATCCGCCGGGGTCACCAGGAGTTCGGTGTGGTCCGTCCCGAGATGGCGTGCGACGCTTCGGGCGAACGGTGCCTCGTCGAAGCGCGCCTCCGTGAACCCGATGGTGAAGGTGCGCACCGGGCGTGGGGATTGCGCCTGCATCATCGCCACCACCAGCGAGGAATCGATCCCCCCCGACAGGAATGCCCCGAGCGGGACGTCGGCGATCATCCGGAGCCGGACGGCGTCCCTCACCAGGTCCTCGAGCTCGGCCAGGGCCTCGTCCTCGCCGCCTGGGAACGGCGCCTCGGCGCCGCGTCGGGCGACCTCCTCGAGGCTCCAGTAGGGAGTCGCCGCCTGCCAGTCCCCGCCCGGAGACGAGAGGGTGAGCATGTGCCCCGGTTCCAGCTTCACGGCGTCCTGGTAGATGCTGAGCGGCGCGGGCACGTAGCCGTGCCGGAGAAACTGCGCGGTGGCCTCCGAGCTGGTCCGACGGCTGAATGCCGGGTGCGCGGCCAGCGCCTTGAGTTCGGAGGCGAACAGGAGGTCGCCGCCCTGCGTGCGGCCGACGTACAACGGCTTGATGCCCAGGCGGTCGCGGACGAGATGAAGCGCGTGCTCCTGCCGGTCCCAGAGGGCGAACGCGAACATCCCGACGAACCGGCGCACGGCCTCGCCGCACACCCCAGGCGCTGAAGGCGGCGAGCATCACCTCGGTGTCGGAGTGCCCGCCGAAGCGGTGGCCCAGCGCTTCCAGCTCCTGGCGCAGGTCGCCGAAGTTGAAGACCTCGCCGTTGAAGCAGATGACGAAGCGCCGGTCGGCGCTCTCCATCGGCTGGTGGCCGAGGGGGCTGAGGTCGACGATGGACAGGCGCCGGTGCCCGAACCCGACGGGGCCCTCGCACCAGAGGCCGGCATCGTCGGGGCCCCGGTATGCCAGGGTATCGCGCATCCGCTCCACGACCGCCGCAGTTCGCGGCCGGGCTGCGGCACCAGATGCCGACAATGCCGCACATGTGCGCTAGACTCCTCCGGATGGATGGCTTGACAGGGTGTCCCTGTACGGCATGATTCGTGCTAGCAAGGCCCGACTGCGCTCCGGCTTGAGGCGGGTCTTCCCCTCGCAGTACCCGGGTTCAATGGACGCGAGCCGACAATGGTAGTGGCTTCGCGAAGACAGCTGCAAGTGAGCAATGGCGTTGGCCAATCGCCAGGTTATTCTCGAAGGGAATCCGACTTGTGATGGTGCTCTACGTTTACGACGGACACTGGCCCCGGAATGCCACGCGGGTGGGCAAGCACGTCGATGCGCTGCTTCGTGCCGGACACCGGGTCCGCATCCTGTCCCGCAGCCTTCAGGAGCTGCCGCGCCGGGAGGAGAACGGCAACCTGTCCGTGGCGCGCATGCCATATCTCGAGTCACCGGCCCTCAACCGGATCGTCAACTACCCGCTCTTCCTGAATCCGGCCTGGGTCTGGCATATCTGGAAGCACGCACGGGAAACACGGCCGGATTGCCTCATTGTGCGGGACCTGCCGCTGGCGCCGGCCGCCCTCCTGGTCGGAAAGCTCATCGGCGTGCCGGTCCACTACGACATGGCCGAGGTCTATCCGCTCGGCATGCTGTCGATCCTGCCCCACGAGCTGACCCCTGCCATTCGCGTGGTGCGCTTCACCCGGGCAGCCTACGCGGTCGAGCGCCTGGTCCTGCGCGCGGCGGCCACCACCTTCGTCGTCTCGGAAGAGTCGCGGGCGCGGTGTCACGGACTCGGAGTGCCGCCGGAAAGAGTCGTGCTCGTGGGCAATACGCCGGCTGATGCCGCGGAGCTCGGGGCCTCTTGGCCCGTCCCGGATGATATGCGGGACCTGGTCGGAAGACCCATTGCCATCTTTACCGGCAACCTGTTCGGGGACCGGGGGCTGGACTTGGCGATCGACGCGATGGCCATCGTGGTGAAGGACTTACCTTCGGCTACGCTGGTGGTGTTTGGCGATGGACGGGAGCGCCAGCGGCTCGAGGCGCAGGCGGCGAAGCTCGGGCTTGGGGAGAGGGTGCGGTTTCTGGGGTGGAAGCCCCACAGCACCCAGCCTGCCTATCTCCGCCACTCGCAGGTTGCCGTGATTCCCTTTCCCATCACCCCGCATCTTTGCATCACGCTCCCGAACAAGCTTTTTGATTACATGGCCGCGGGCCTGCCTGTGGTCGCGACCGACATCCCACCGATTCGCCGAATCGTCGATGAGACTGACGTTGGACTGCTCACCCCGCCCGGCGATCCCGTCGCACTCGCGAGGGCCATCTTGCAGCTGTTTCGTGATGCCGAGATGCGCGCGAGGTTCGGCAGGAATGGCGTCGAGGCGATAGCTGGGCGCTATTCGTGGAAGGAGGACGAGCGCCGATTCGTGCAGGCCATCGGGCGATTCGAGCCGATTCACGAGCCGTCGGAAGTGTCCTACGGGGAGGCGCACTCCTGACCCGCCACTCCGCAGCGGTCGGCGCGTCACCGCGCGTGCATCGCGGAGCGTGGCCAGGGCTGCAGGTGCTCCCGCATTGAGGATTGCCTGGCTCTCACAGTTCGTCCCCTACCCCCCCACCAGCGGCGCCCTGGAACGGTCCTACCACCTGCTGCGCGACGCGGCTCGGCGGCACGAAGTGCACCTCCTGGCGCTCGATCAGCGGCGCCTGTCGGAGGGCGGTCCGGCGACCTCGGAGAGCGTCGCCGCGCTCCAGTCCTTCTGTGCGTCGGTTCAGGTCTGCGCCATGCCGTTCGAGCGTTCCGCCTCCCGGCGGGCTCTCGCGAAGGGACTCAGCGTCGTCGGGCCTTTCCCGTACGACAGGATCTGGCTCCACAGCCCGGCGATGCATCGTGCCGCGGGACACCTGGCCTCGCGCACCCCGGTGGACCTGGTTCACGTGGACACCATCGGACTGATGCCATACGCGCGCCGCTTCCCCGGTGTGCCGGTCGTCTTGAATCATCACAACCTGGAATCGGCGCTCACTGCCCGCCGGGCCGGTCGCGAGGCCTCGCGCTGGCGGGCCCTGCTCCTGAGGCGCGAGGCCAGGAAGCAGGAACGTGTCGAGCGGGAGGTCTGCCCGGACGTCGGGGCCAATCTCGTGGTCTCCTCCCTCGACGGCGACCGCCTGCGACTGGTGGCGCCCGGATGCCGGCTTCGCGTGGTGGAAAACGGGGTGGACACCACGTACTTCACTCCGGGCGCAGATCCTGGCCCCGCGGCGGGCCTCGTCTTCGCCGGCACCCTGGGGTGGTACGCCAATCGCGACGCTGCGCGATTCCTCGCGAATGAGGTGATGCCTGCGCTCAACGCCGGCGGCCAGGCCCGGCGGCTCACGCTCGTGGGGCGCGACCCTCAATCCGGCGACTGGAGTGCCGCTGGCGTCCCCGTGACTCGCCACCGGGTATGTACCGGACGTCAGGCCGTACCTCCACCAGGCCTGCATCTACGTCTGTCCCCTACGGGACGGCGGCGGCACGCGACTGAAGGTGCTCGTGGCGCTGGCCATGGCCAAGCCGCTCGTGGCCACCACCCTGGCGGTTGAGGGGCTGCGCCTGATCCGTGATGAGCACTACCTGCTGGCGGAGACGGCCGGGGAATTCGTCGCCCAGATTCGCCGGCTGGAAGCCGATCCGGGGCTGCGGCGGCGCCTCGGCGCCGCGGGCCGCGCCTGGTGGAACGCGAGTACGACTGGTCGGTCGTCGGCCGGCCAGCTCGACGCCGCCTACGCCGACGTTGCCCGGGGGGTGGCGTGACGATGGTGATCCTCCATCTCCTTGCGCCGACCACGGCAGGCGGCCTCGAGCGCGTGGTGCATTCGCTCGCGCTCGGGCAGCAGTCCCGTGGCCACCGTGTGGAAGTGGCCGCCATCCTCGATGCGCCCGTCGAAGCGCATCCCTTCTTCCCGCCACTCGAGCGGGCCGGGATCCCTGTGCACCGCCTCATCGTCCCGCCCCGGGCGTACGCCAAAGAACGGCGCGTCATCGCGTCGGTCGTACGCGCGCTGAAGCCGGACGTGGTGCACAGTCACGGCTACCGGACCGACGTAGTCGATGGCGGAATGATCCGCCGGCTCGGCGTGGCGACGGTCTCCACGGCACACGGGTTCACCACCGGATCCTGGAAGAACCGGCTGTACGAGTACCTCCAGCGGCGCGCCCTGCGGCGCTTCGACGCCGTCATCGCCGTGTCGCAGCCGCTGCGCGATGCGCTGGGCCGGGCCGGGGTGCCCGCCGGGCGGCTGCACTTCGTCCCGAACGCTTGGACCGAAATCGTCGAGCCCCTCGATCGTGGTGCCGCCCGAGTGGCGCTCGGGCTCCCAGCGGAGGGCTTCGTTATCGGCTGGGTGGGGCGGATGTCGCGGGAAAAGGGCCTCGACGTCCTCGTGGAGGCGCTCCCGGCCCTGGGTGACCTTCAGCTGATTGTGTGCGCGATTGGCGCAGGGAGTGAGCGTCCCTCGGTGGAAGCGCGGGCCCGGGATCTCGGCGTCTCCGGTCGAATTCACTGGGCCGGACTCGTGGCCGAGGCGGCGCGCTATTTCAGGGCGTTCGACGCCTTCGTGCTGAGCTCGCGCACCGAGGGACTCCCCATCGCGCTGCTGGAGGCCATTGCGGCCGATGTACCCGTCGTGGCGACAAGAGTCGGCGGCGTCCCGACCGTGGTGGATGACGCGCAGGCGGTGCTGGTGGAGCCGGAGCGGCCCGCGGCGCTCGCCGACGCCATCCGCAGTGTGCACGACGACCGGGCCGCAGCCGCGGTGCGAGCGCGCGCCGCCAGGGAGCACCTTTTGGCCGGTTTCGGGCCTGGAACCTGGCTGGAGCGGCATGAGCAGATCTACAATTCAGCCATCCGAATAGGGACTGCAGGTGCAGCCCCTGACTGATCCCAAATGGGGCAGGTGGCGATCGAAACGGCCGGGCTCATGGCAGCTGGGTGCGCGTGACGAAGCCACGGCCGCACAGGACCTCGTGACCTAGGCAGCCGTATCTACTAGGTGAAGCCCCGGGACACTTGCCCAGAGTGCTGCAATGGACTAACGGGATGTCGCATCATGCGGGCCAACCTCTCATTCTACTGTACGGACAAGCCCATGAGCCGAACGCCTGCCGGCATCGCACTTGTTTGCGAGGGCGACACCGAAAGCCATGACAACACTTTTTCAGGTATTGCCAAACACCTCGTCGATGGACTTCGCTTGGAGGGGCATACCGTCAACTGCGTAGACGCCGATCTCTATGGATTGCATCGCTTGGCGCTCGCCGCGCTCTCGTTCAGCGCCAAGCGCGACGTGTGGAGGGTGCGCTTCCGTATGGGCGAGACCGCCTTTCGGATGCGCACCCGGTCAGCAGCCCGTCGGTTTGCCCAGCTCAACTCCTCGACCGATGTAACGCTGATCATCGGAGCGACGTTTGCTCCACCCGGTCGCGGTCAACTCCCCTACTGTCTCTACTGCGATTGGAATCTCGCCCTCGCCCGACAGGAGGTGGCCACAGGTGAGTCGCCGGTGAGCTTCATGTCCCAGGAGTTCTACCAGCAAGCGAACGCCAGAGAGCAAGAGGTATACAGGGCAGCCGCTGCGATCTTCACGATCAGTGAGAAGCTGCGGGGGTCCTTCATTGAGCACTACGGCGTAGCGGAGAACAGAGTGTTGGCGGTCAATGCAGGCGCCAACCTGGACATTGACGCAATCCCCCCCCGGCCTACCGTAGCTCCCGAGGGGCATCGTCCCACGATCCTCTTCGTCGGCAAGCAGTTCAAGCGCAAGGGCGGGGATGTATTGCTCGAGGCCTTTCGGGAAGTGAGGACCGCGATACCGCGAGGCGCGCCTCCTGATCCTCGGAGTCGGCAAGCTCGAGATGCAGTGAACCAGGGTGGAGGTAATTGGATTCCTGAGCAAGGACAATCCCGCAGAAAACCAGCGGATCCATGATTGCTATCGGACCGCGGACGTGTTCTGCCTCCCGACTCGGTACGATCCATTTCCGACAGTCGTGCGTGAGGCCATGTTCTTCCGGTTGCCGTGCGTCACGATAGACATTTGGGCGATGCCGGAAATGGTGGTCGACGGCGAGACGGGCTACACAGTACCGGTCAATGACCCTAACGCCTCGCCGACCGTCTCACTCGAATCCTTCATGACCCGACGCTAGGACGACGAATGGGAGATGCTGGCAGACAGCGAGCCGAGGATCGCTTTACCTGGCAGTCGACAGTGAACAAGATGCACGAACGGATCGAAGAAATAGCCACCGGCGATTGGGGCTAACAGCTCTCGTTCATGAGGTGGCCGAGCGAGTGACCAGCCGGAACGATAATGCTCTTTGCCCGATGCAGCAGACAGCCTGCGCGAGGCGCCTGCCGGGTATTGACACCTTTTCGACAATCCGGCCGGCGGGTGACCACACCATACGCCACTAGGTGCGTTGGGGGGTGCATCGACGCCGCGCTGATGCTTTTGGAGTCATTGATCGTCACCGGGGAAGATGGTTGCGGCCGGACCTAGTCCGGTCGGAAGTCGCTCATGAGGGGAATGGAGGCTACGAGCTCTCCCGTGGTGCCGCATCCCAGCTTAGTGCACACCCATGTGGAATCTTGCAGATGACCCAGCGAAACTTGCCGGACCGCTCCGGCGGAATGTCGTCCACCAACTTGGTCTCGATCCTCATTGCATCCCCGACCCGAACTCGCAATCCCTCCTCGAGCGCCAAACGATGGACGTCGGTAAATGCCGCAGATGGCACGATCCGGACCTCCAGGTGATCCGGGGCGTCTTGTACAATCTGCGACTTCCGGATCTGGTCGAAGGGCTTGAAGGGGTGCGTGAGCACCGAGGGCGAGATGAACCGGCCGTCTGGGGTTACAACGATGTCCTCGGCCTTCGTTGCGACATCCGCCAGGAGCCCGAGCCCCCGGCCACAGCCGCACGATGATGGTTCCCGCCTGGAAACATCGCTCGTCTGATACCTGATCAGCGGCATCCCGCGGTTCCAGAGGGAAGTCCCGACCATGTATCCAGACTTCCCGTCAGTCACTGCGCGTCCGTTGTCGTCCACGAACTCAGTCACGCCGTACTCGTCGAACAGGTGCTTGCGCCCTTCCTCGCCACATTGCCCGGCGAAGATCACCCGTTCGGCAGCACCGTAAAAATCGAACACAGTACACTGGAAGGCGCCCTGCAGCGCCTCACGCTGAGCGGCATGCAAGGTCTCGGAGGAGGTTAGAACTGCCTGCATGGGAAGTCGCTCCCCATTCCGCAGGAGATACCGCGCCAGAATGAACAACGTGGACGGGTAGCCCTCGAGGAAGCGCAGCCCCCTGGCGCGAATCTCATCGACATAGCGTGAGAGGTTCTCCTCATTCATGTGAAAGGCCGAGAACCACACCTGCCGCTGGATGTAATTGATACGCCAGTAGGGGGGCCGACGCTGCGAAAGCGGCACCGTGATGCGGCCGAGGAACAATCCGCACCAGCTACCCACCTCCAGGCCCGCCCACCGTTTTTGGCGCCAATCGGCGGCGTTGTTGATTACGACCGTGGCACGGTCGTCACCAGACGCCCAGCGGCGATCCGGTCGTCCCGCTGGTGTGGCCATGAGTCAGGTGGTCGGGCCGAGGGTGGGCAATCAGGTCGTGGCCCGCCTCGCGAACGTCCGCCTTTGTCACGAGTGGGAGCCTGTTCAGGTCCTCCACTCCCTGGACCTGGCTCGTCACCACGCCGTGCTCGGCCCAGCGGCGAGCGTACAGTGGCACTCGATCAGCCGCGTACGCCACCAATGCGCGCACACGATCATCCTGCATGGCCCGCAAGCGAGCCGGCTCCCACCACTGGCTCCGATCCCACTCGTCGAGGATACGGCGGAATGCCGCCCCGAAACGCACTCGGCGTAAATTGAACGCATAAGCATTCAGCAGCAGCGTCTGGACTATTCGGGGGGATTTCTGATACACGCGGTCGGCGTATGCCATCGTCAGGTCATGGCCCCTAGCCAGGTAAATAAACCTGTGGTGAGGACGGATGCTCCGTCTGCCTGCAATCGAGAGACTGCTTTCCCACGGGCCCTATGCCCGAGACCTGATCAGGCTCCCCAGCTTGTTCCGCACCGTGCGACCGGCGAGCTGGGCGAGCATTCCTGGAGGATAGCGGTGCAGGTTGCGCAACGCGTAGCGATAGGCCGAAAGGCGCTGTTCGTGCATTGTCTGCTGAATCGCTGCGGCGTACTGGAATTCGGGCACTCCCCGCCCTCCGCTACACGGGGGAGCACCCGGTCCCTCGCGCTCTACCCTGAATCCATCACTGAGGCGGGTCCACTCAACGGTGGCCTCAGCCACCCCATCGGGAGTCGCCTCACAGCGCAGGATCGCTCCCCGGCGGAACGCGGTGTACCAGACCATGTCACCGATGAGATTGCCAAGGCTGTAGGCAATGACTCCGTGCCGGTAACGCTCCACCGGACGAACGACGTGCGGATGGTGACCAAGGACAGCCGTGGCCCCAGCATCGATCACCGCGTGCCCGAGCTCGACCTCCTGCATCGAGGGCTGGTCAACGAACTCCTCGCCCCAATGCAATGACACGACGACAACGTCCACCGATGGACGCAACCGCTCGACATCGGCGACGATCGTTTCGCGAGAACCCTCCGCGTATGGCGGCTCCTCGTCGCTGTACCGTCGCGGCCGCAGGCAGTAGCCCAGCATCCCGAGGCGGATCCCGCCCCGGAGCGGAACCACAAGGGGCTGCGATGCCCAGGGTGGAGTCCCACGCACTCCACAACAGCTGATGCCCGCTTCGCCCAGCACGGCTTGCGTGTCAAGAAACGCCTCCCGGCCGTGCTGTCCCGCGTGGTTATTGGCGATGTTTAGGACAGTGAAGCCCACGGCGCGCAACGCCCGGGCATATTGCGGCGCGCCGCGAAGCTGGACGCTGGCCCAATCACCGAGGATCAGGCCACGGTCCGACAGGGGTGTCTCGAGGTTGCCAAAGACCACCTCCGCATCCGCAAGCGCGCAGCCGACGCCGGCCAGGGCGTCCTCAAGGCCCTCCGCCGAGTACCGAGAGCGGAACCCGAATCCGACGCAGCTCGGAGAGTCGCCCAATTGCAGGTCCCCGACCGCCGCGAAACGGAAGCTCAACTGGCTCATCTGAGACCTATCCTGCCCTGTTGGTTGCGTGGCGACGACTCCGGAACAAGCGTGATTCTGCAAGGTTCAGCGGCCCCTCGTCCCCTCAATCTGCGAACTTCAGTTCGTGCCACAGGTAGAGATTGAGCAGCAGCCATAATGCATCAGAAAGACCCGCTTGGCCGGCAAGGTGAGCGTCAAGCATGGCCTTGACTTCCCGTGAATCCACGGCCGCGGTCGCAGGGTGACTCGGATCTCGAAGTCGTGCACTGAAATCCGACCATGCCGCGGTGCGCAACCAGTCACCCACCGGGACACCGAACCCGGACTTCGGCCCGTGAGTCGATCCTCGACCAGGAAGCTTTCCGCGAGTTGCTCGACGAACAGCGCTGTTGCCAAGCGCCGCAAGGCCAGCACCGGTACGGGAGCCGACTGCTCGACCAGCCAGCGCATGTTCGAGAAACGGGGGAACGCGGCTCCGAGACGGTCGCCATGGTCATGCGGTTCATCGGGTCGAGGAGGTGGTGCAGGTATCGGCGCTGGTCGTAGCGGCTCATGGACGCGGCGGGGTCCCTGTCCACGATCAGGGCTCGCTCTCCGCCATCCGGCGCCGAGACTTCCCGCGGGGCCGAGCCGGTCAGGCGCTCCAGGACCACCGGCGACAGGGACGCCAGTTGAGTACTACCGCCTCCGGAAACGGGAGAGGCAGATGGTGCTCCGAGCATGCGCGCGCGCGACCTCCAAGGGCGCCCAGCAGGGCCGACCCGCCCAGCCGACATCCAGGCCGGCCAGCGGCCGGCCAACGCGTTGGCCCTGGCAATGTGGTGCCGGGGATAGCCGCCGAGAGCTTGTCGAAGCCCTCGCCCGTCAGGACCACCGTCACCTGCTCGCGCGCGTAGGCACTGAGCAGGGCGATGAGGATCGAATTGGTCAGGCCGATCGGCTCGTCGTGGTGACAGATCTAGTCGCGGACGCGTCATGATACTGCTGCGCATCGGCCTCGAAGACGTGGCGCTCGGAGCCCGCCCGGGCGGCAGTGTCACGTGCCAGCGCGGTCTCGTCGACGCTGGATCACGGAACCCGACCGAGAGAGGTGTGCAGGACATGCCGTGAATGCTCGCGTGGCATAGATCGTGGTCAGGCCCGAGTTACGCCACCGCTGCAAAACGTGCCGAGGGGGGGCCCGCCCATCAATGGCGATCGAACCGCGGTGTCGAGGTGGACCTCAAGCTGGGCGGCGGCCTGATCCAGCGATCGGCAACCGTGGAACGCTTGGGGGCGGTGGAGTTGAATAGGACCTACCGTCAAACGGCTGCGCTCCCAGATGGCAATGCTTCCAGTGGCAGCCGGTGAACGCCAAGAAGAAGCTGCTATCGGCGAACCTGTGGAACATGAGGAATTCTCGATGGTGCCGCTTGTGAAGTCGCGGCAGGTGGACCGGTCCCCATCGAGGACCGCCTTGATCTCCGAACGAAGACGACAGGCTGTTGCGCACGGCATAGAACAGTGCTTGATGCCGAAATCATCCCGGCCGAGACGAACTCGCCGGCGGCGAATATCGTGGAGAGCGAACGCGAACATGCCGTTGAGCCGCGGGTGACGAACTCGGTCCGCCGAACCTCGAAGAAGGCGCACGATCACTTCGGGGTACCGCTGCGGGTCCGGAAGCGGTGGCCGCCGCCAGGAGACGCTCCATCAATGCACACACCGGGCAACCGGAGACTTCCCATCGCGACGATGCATTGATATGGAGTCATTCCTCGTTGGCCAGCGGCTGGGCGCCCCGGTGATGTTCATGATGCTCAGGCGGGCATGTGCCAGCCCGACGCCGCCAGTTCGGTGCCGCCAACGCCCGTCAGGGCCCCGATGGTCAAGGAACCGGCATGGAGCCGAGCGTCTTCTTCGGCACCTCGCGCGTCGTATCGGCGTAGGCAATCCCGCAGATTCCACATCGGGAGAAATCTCGATTCCTCTTGGGGGCACTCTCGGCTCGGAAGCGACCGAGCCACTTGTTCCGACTGTAGCAAGAGACAACCTCATCGGCGACGAAGCGATCTCGCACGGGTGAGACGCACGAGGGGCCGGGAGTGCTCCCGGCCCCTCGCCTTCGTTGGTGAATTGCACGGCCGATCGTGGGGCGCTACGGTTCGGTCCACCAGATGAAGTCGTCGACCCACAGGGTCCAGTTGGCATCGGCACCGTTGACATGCGTCGGCCAGCACTGGAAGGCGCCAAGTCGGAAGGAGGGCATGGCATCGACATCAGCCTGCAACCCACGGCTTCCATCCCCCTGGCGGGGTCACGCCCACGGTGGCCTGTTCCATAATCTTCAACCTTGGCGCCATCGGCACCCCAGACCCGGACATTAGCCGTCACGAGTCGCCACTCCACTCGGGGCTCCAAAAAAGGCAATGGTCATTCTTTTTTTCGCTGAACCAGTTCCCATCGTTCAGTCGAATTCTCCAGAAGGGACCGACGGGAGACCAGGTATCCTCGATGTTTCCCGAGTTATCAATCGTACAAGAAGGTGCCCCCTAATTCGGGGATGGCCTTTGACGCCCGACTTGGTAGCGGATATCGCCAGCGGGGAGCTGCGGCCGCTCGCATCCGCCGCCTACCACACGAACCACTTGGCGCCTGCGGTATTGGGTCCGCTCCGCACCGAGTCTTGAACCAGATCCTGAAAGCACGCGCTCGGCCGACTTGGGCGGCAGGACGCACGGACCCGTGCCCGCCGGCCCATGCCAGTTGACGCCGCTGCCGACTGCGGGTTCCCGGAGCTTCCACCTCCTCGCCCAGGCCGTTATTTGGGCCGCAGCCGATCGGCCAGTCCCGGGGCGCCGCGGCACGGCGGAGGCCGGCCGAACATGTACAGTACCCCAGGATCGGGACCGTAGGTGCCGTAGGGCCTCCATCCTGTGCCGTCGTGGGGAAGGTCTCGTCCTGGTTGGGCGTGCCGCTGCCATCCACCGGCAGATGGTAGCTGTCGAAGCCGTCCTGATAGACCAGCGTGCTGACGCCGGGGGTGTAAACCGGCTCGTCCAGGGCTGGAAAGGTGATCAGGATGCTCGAGGTATCCGCCAGCGTGCCACCCTGCTGAACGGCGATGACCTGGTAGGTGCCCGCTGTGCCCCCGGCCGAGTATAGCCCGGCCGCCGAAATCGTCCCGCCCGTGGCAGTCCAGCCACCGGGACGGGCGAAGTCTTCCCGTCACTCATCCGGCCGCTGGATGAGAGGGTGACGGAACCACCGGGGTGCAGGGTGAGGCTCGGGGGTGAGATGGCGATCGCCACAACGTCTGTGGAACCGGGAGGGGTCAAACCCTCGGTAATCGAAGGGCTGCCACAGGCGGTAGCAGAGACGAGGAAGACGGGCAGCAGCCACCACGCTCGGGCGGCGGCGATGCGCCGCGCCCGCTTGAACGGGTACGTCATGGATCCGTAGAACCCCAGTGGATTTTCTGACTTGGCGCCCAACCGCTCCCGGCCCGCTCCGCTACCCTTGGGCGAACGGGTACTATCAGTGGAAGCGTCCCAAACACACAAGTGAATTGATGTAACTATTGGGCGAACAAAAGGGTGACACCAGAATGGCATTTTGCTAAAGGCTGCCTCTAGCCTGCCATCCAGGGAGGGAACAGACGGGCCTGGGACTAGTCCCGGCCCGTCGGCTGCTTTGCGGATTGATCGCAAGAAGTCGCTGGTGCCCTACGGTTCGGTCCACCAGGTGAAGTCATCCACCCAAAGCGACCAGTTGGCATCGGCGCCGTTGACATGCTCGGCCAGCACTGGAAATACCCCCAGCTGGAACGAGGCGGATCGCATCGACCTCGCCCTGCGTACACCAGGGCTTGGTGCCCCCCGGCGGCCTCACCCCCACGGTCGCCTGCTCGCAGTCGATGATCCTGGTGCCGTCCAGCCAGGCCCGCACATAGCCGTCGCGGGTGCCGGCACCGGTGGGCGATAGCCACCCGATCGTCAGTGGGTGCCATTGGCCGTCGTTCACCTGGTCGAAATAGGGCCCCGGGCTGGTCGCGTAGCCGCCTTGGGCAGCCCCAATCCGCCCCAGACCATCGTTCAAGGTGAAGGGCATGTGGCCCCCAGGCACGGCGTAGGCATTGCCATAGACACTGCGTTGCGTAGCGGACATCGTCAGCGGGGAGTGCGGTGCTCAGCCGCCCACCACGTAAACCACTTCGCGCCGTTGATATTGGGCCCCCCCCCGGATTGGTCTTGAACCAGAACTGAAAGACGTGCCTGGCCGACTTGGGCGGCAGCACGACGCCCGTGCCGTCCGGGCCACCCCAGTTGATGCCGCCCGACGGCGGATTCTGGTGCTTTCGCTGCCCAGCGTGTTATTGGACCGCAGCGACTGCCGCTCCGGTCCGCCCGACGGCGAGGCTGGCCGACATATAGGCCGAGGGATCGGAACTGTAGGTGCCGATGGTCTGCATCCGTGCCGTCGTGGGAAAGGTCGCCTGGTTGGGCGTGCCGCTGCCATCCAGCGGCAAATGATAGCTGTCGAAGCCGTCCTGAAAGACCAGCGTGTTGACGCTGGGGTTGTAGACCGGCTCGTCCACGCCGGGTGGGATGTCGCGAGGAGGCGCGAGCGCCTCGCTCATGGTAGGGGTGCCGCATGCCGGAGCCAGGTAGAGGACGGCCGGCAACAGCAGCCACGCTCGAGACACCGCGAGGCGATGCGCCAACTTGAACGTGTACGTCATGAATCCGAAAGCCCCCAGTGTGACTTTCTGACCTGGCACCCAACCGTTCCCGACCCGCTCCGCCGCCCTTGGGCTCGGAGGGTACGATCAGCAAAATCGACTCCACGCACAATTGATAAGACCAATACATTGACGTCGTCCGAGAATTAAAATGATTTGTAACTTCTTGTTTAACAAATAGGATACAGTATGATATATTGCTTTATGTAACTTTAGCATGCACAATAAATATACAATAATAGGTGGGCATTGACGCCGGATCCGGCAGGTCGACCTGCCGATTGGCCCCGCTGTGGGGGAACCATCGAATTGCGATGGGGACAGCTTTCAGCTGTCTGCAGCACCGTCCCGTGCTGCGCGATGCTGGGCCGCAGATCCTGCGAATTGCGCTAGCTGACGACTACGCTGTTACGGCTCCGTCCACCAGCTGAAGTCATCCACCCACAGGGTCCAGTTCGCATTGGCGCCGTTGACATGCGTCGGCCAGCCTTCAAACGACCCGACCTGGAACGAGGCGATCATGTCGACTTCGCCCTGGATGCACCACGGCTTGGTGCCGCCCGGTGGCGTCACCCCCACGGTCGCCTGCTCGCAGGTCGATGATCTTGGTGCCATCCAGCCACGCCCGCACATAGCCATCGCGGGTCGCCGCGCCCGTGGGCGACCACCACCCGATCGTCAGGCGGTGCCACTGGCCGTCGTTCACCTGATCGAAATAGGGCCCCACCGGCTGCGCCGCGTAGCCGCCATGGGCATCCCCGATCCGTCCCAGACCATCGTTCAAAGGAAGGCCATATGGCCCCCCGGCACGGCATAGCCCATGCCGAAGGGGCCGAGCTGCATGCGTGGTATCGTTCGAGGGGATGGGAGTGTCGGCTGCCCACCATGTGAACCACTTATCGCCGTTGACGTTGGGTCCACCCCCCCGGATTGGTCTTGAACCAGTACTGAAAGACGTGCCTGGCCGACTTGGCCGGCAGGACGACGCCCTTGCCCATCGGACCAACCCAGTTTATGCCGCCCGACTGCGGATTCTGGTTTTCATTGCCCAGGGTGTTATTGGACCGCAGCGATTTGCCACTGCCGGTGCGCCCCACGTCGAGGCTGGCCGACATGTACGCCGCAGGATCGGTACTGTAGGTGCCGAGGGTCTCCATCCGTGCCGTCGTGGGGAAGGTCGCCTGGTTGGGCGTGCCGCTGCCATCCAGCGGCAAATGATAGCTGTCGAAGCCGTCCTGAAAGACCAGCGTATCTGACGCCGGGGGTGTAAACCGGTTCGTTGGCGTCCGGGATGGGCGCAATGGCCGGATTTGCCTGGGGGTGGCGGCCGGGGCCCCTTGGCGCGGGGGGGTCAGGTTGTAGGTCAGGTCGGGCTTGCAAGCGACGAAAGCCACCAACAGCGCAAGAACACGGCAGACGGATTTGGCACCAAGAACCTCCCCTCAATCTGCTATTTCATGTCGAGAAATAGAGATGGAGATCCCGGGAAACTCCGACTTGCCCAGATGGCGGGGCAACTCTGACCTAGGCTAGCTGGCTATCTGGCCGAGAGCAAGGTGACAGAATAGCGCCGCTGCCATGATGCCAAGGACCGGCGGCGACGAACCTCTCGTGGCGGCATTTCCATTGCGCCATGCCGCCTTTTCACGGGGCGTCGATGAGTGGCTCCTCGGCTTGCCATCAGGCGAGTGTAGATTCCCACGGCCCCGGGATAACTTCTTCCTGTGCCACGCAGCCGGGAGCCTGCAACGAAATGCTCGAAGATCGGCCCGACCGGTTGTCGAATTACCGTGGAGTTGCTCGATTTCCGATGATGGCCCGTCGAACCCCAACTCACTTCCCCATAAGGATGGTACGCCCGCCATGACGGCTGACCTCAGGCCCCGCCTGCGCATCGCTGCAGATGGTGGAATCGGATGGGCCGGGTGGTGCGGAAACGATGATCCTGCAATTGTCGCTGGAACTGCGGCGCCGGGGTCACACCGTCGAGCTGGTGGGCCCGCCCCACGGGACGGGATGGCTGGCCGCGCAGCTCGAGAGCCGTGGGATGGTACTCCACACCTTCACCCTGCGAAGACCGCTGGACCCGGGCTGCTATCGCGGCTTGCGGGACCTGATGCAACGGCTGGAAATCCAGGTGGTCCACAGCCATGATTTCACGATGGCGGTCTATGGCGCCGCGGCGGCGCGCTCACTGGGCCGGCGCCACGTGATCACCTTCCACGGGGGCCTGGACATGCTGGCGCGATGGCGAAGGCGCATGGCGATTCGCTGGGCGATGAGGGCGAGCGCGGCCACGGTCGCCGTCTCGGGCGCCACCCGCCGCATCTACAGCGCCCGCCTCGGCATCTCCCCCTGATCGGTTCAGGGTGATCCCCAATGGGATCAGTGTCTCGTCCGGAGACCCTGCGCCCGTTCGTGCGGAACTCGGCCTCCGCGATGGCGAGCCGCTGGTCCTCGCCGTCGGCAATGTGATGTCGGTCAAGGGCCATCCCGTCCTGGTGCAGGCGCTGGCCCAATGCATCGGCGAGGAGGTCCCCTGGCGCCTGGTCATCGCCGGCGACGAGCGTGATGCCGCCCCCCCATCCGCGCCCTGCTGGCCGGGACACCGGTGGAGGACCGGGTACGCCTCCTCGGCCTTCGCGACGACGTTCCCAACCTCCTCGCGGCCGCGGACATCTTCGCCATGCCATCGCTCTCCGAAGGACTGCCCCTGGCACTGCTGGAGGCGATGTTCGCGGGCCGGGCCATCGTCGCCTCGGCGGTAGGCGGCATTCCGGAGGTGATCACGGACGACCGGGAGGGGTTGCTCGTGCCGCCGAACGACCCCGGAGGCCCTCGCCGCGGCGTTGCGTCGTCTGCTGGACGACCGTGCGCTGCGGATGCGTCTCGGCCGGGCGGCGCAGGTTCGTGCGGCCGAGCACTTCACCGTCGGGGCCATGGCCGATGCGTACGAGCGTTTGTACTATGGAATCGAAGTGCCCGCGGCGGCGCGGTGACCACCTTGACTGAAGAGGCGTGATGGGATTCATCGGCGAATTGATCGATCTGGCCTCGGATTCGAAACACATCGCGAGTCAGCCCCCCCGCAGACCCGGCGCGCGGACCGACTCGAGATCTGGCGTGCCGACCTGGGCCTGAGGCTGCTGCCGCTGGCCAGGCGCTCGGAAGCCGCCATTGCTTGGCTACCGGATCGCCTACCTGGACCATGGCAGGCTGATTCAGCTGTTTCGCGAGATCTTCGTCTATCGCCTGTACGACGTTCCGCTGAAATCCGCGGCGCCCAGGATCATCGACTGCGGCAGCAACATCGGAATGTCGATCATCTTCTTCAAGAACCTCTATCCTGACGCGCACATCACCGGATTTGAACCCCAGCCGCTTGTTTTCGCAACACTCAAGAGCAACGTGGAACGAAACGGCCTGCGCGATGTTGTCCTGCACCAGAAGGCGCTCAGCGACACGGCCGGCACAATCGAGTTCTTCGTGAAAGCCAATGAGCCCGGCGCGCTCAACGCGAGTGTGTATGCCGCGGATGGACAGACCGCCATTCAGGTCCAGGCCGACCGGCTCTCCAGCTACATCGATGGTGACGTGGACCTCCTGAAGCTTGATATCGAAGGCGCGGAAGAGGTCGTGCTCATGGAACTCGAGCAACAGAACAAGCTCCGGCATGTCTCCAATATCGCCTGCGAGTATCATCACCACCGTAATCCGCACGTCGATCGGCTTGCGCAGACGCTCGCGGTGCTGGAACGCGCGGGTTTCGGATATCATGTTAGTGCGGCGTTTCAACCAGGTTCCTCCGTCCAGGCAAGTTGTCAGCAGGACCTGATGATCTATGCCTACCGCAAGAACGGCCGCCCGGCCGCATGAGTGCGACGGTAAGCCCTGGCCACCATCGCGGGATTCGACAGCCTGGTGCTCGAGAACTCACTCCTCCGTGCCGTGGTGATTCCGCGGCTCGGTGGCCGGGTGTGGGAGCTGTGGGACCGGGTGCGCGATCGTCAGTGGATCTGGCACCGTGAGGATGTGCCCCTGGCGGCCTCGCCCCCTGGTTCGGCCTACGACGAGGTCTGGGCCGGGGGGTGGGAGGAGTTGTTTCCGAACGACGCCCCGGGACAGTTTGAGGGGCGCACCCTGCTCGATCACGGCGAATGGTGGACGGCTGCCTGGACCGTGGCCGAGTCCTCGGGCGGGGCGGAGGCCCTGCTCCGCCTGGTGTCCGATACCCCTGTCCACGGTGCGGTCTGCACCAAGGAATTCCGGCTCTCCGCCGGGGACAGCCGGCTCAGGGTTTCCTATCGTATCGAGAACCGGCAGCCCAGGGCATTCCACTTTCTCTTCAAGCAGCACCTTCCGGTCGCGGTCACGCCCTCTTGCAGGCTGGTCCTGCCCGGCGGCCGGGTAACGGCGGTGGACCCTTCATTCGGAACACTCCTTCCGGGTCCCGGACCATTCGTTTGGCCCTCGGCGGGAAACGTGGATCTCAGCCAGGTGCCCGAGCGGTCGAGTACGACGCGAGAGTTCGTCTACGTGACCGACCTCGCCGGAAGCTGGTGCGGCATCGACGACGTCGCTCAGGGAGCCTCCCTCCGGATGGAATTCGAGGCCCGGGAGCTGCCTTTTCTCTGGCTGTTCCTGTCCTACGGCGGCTGGAGGGGCTGTTACACGGTGGTGCTCGAACCCTGCAGCAACCTGCCCAAGGACCTGGTCGAGGCGGTCCGGCTTGGACAGAGCGCGCATCTCCCCATTGGCGGGATCTTTCAGACCACCGTGACCGTCACACTGGGCGGGCTCCGGGATGAAGCAGGTACCGCCCCCGGACGGCAACGACATGAGTGACACCGGTTCTCCTGAAACCAGCATCGTGATCCGGGCCTTCAACGAGGAACGCTGGCTGCCGGACGTGCTCCAGGCCATCGCGACCCAGAGCTACCGGGATTTCGAGGTGATCCTGGTGGACTCGGGCTCGGTGGATCGCACCCGCGACATTGCCGAGTCGTTCGGCGCCCGGATCATCCGGTTGCGGCCCGAGGACTTCACCTTCGGGCATTCGCTGAACCTCGGCATCCAGGAGGCGCGTGGATCGCTGATCGCGATCCTGTCCGCCCACGCCATCCCGACCGATGGGCAGTGGCTGGAGCGCCTGGTGACGCCACTGCGCCAGCCGGGGGTCGCCATGGTATTCGGCGGCCAGCGCGGCCACGCCGTCTCGAAGTTCTCGGAGGCCCGCGACTTCGAGCGGGTCTTCCCCGCCACACCGCAGGTCATGGACGACGAGTACGTCTTCGTGAACAACGCGAACTCGGCGATCCGGCGCAACCTGTGGGAACAGCACCCGTTCGACGAGGGACTGCCCGGCCTCGAGGACGCCGAGTGGGCGAAGTACTGGATCCCGCTGGGCAGGACGGTCCTCTACGAGCCGGCCGCCTGTATCTATCACGTTCACACCGAGTCGTGGGCCCAGGTCAGGCACCGGTTCCATCGCGAGGGGATCGCCGGGCGCTGGACCGCGGTCCGGATCATCCGGAACATCCCCATGGAGGTCTGGCGGGAGTTCCGCTGGAGCCTGTCCGATCTCGGACTCGCCGCCTGGCAGGGAAAGCTGGGGTCGCTTGCCGGTGAGATCATGCGGTACCGATACCACAAGACCGTCGGGGTCGTGAAGGGAATCCTGGACAGTCGCACCATCACCAACCCCTCCAAGCGTGCGGAGCTGCACTTCGACAAGGGCTTTCCCGCCGTGGTGATTCGCGGCCCGCACGCCGCGGCGATCGAGCCTCGCTCCATTCCGACCCTCAAGCCCGGCGAGATCCTGGTCCGGGTCGCGTTCGTGGGGATCTGCGCCACCGACCTGGAGATCTTCGAAGGGCGGCTCGGCTACTACAAGACCGGCATGGCGAAGTATCCGATCGTGCCGGGGCACGAGCTCTCGGGCACCGTGGTATCGCTGGGCAAGAAGGTCACGACGCTCGAGGAGGGCGACCGGGTCGTTGTCGAGTGCATCCAGGGCTGCGGGGCCTGCCCGGACTGCCAGCGGGACAGTGCCATCACCTGCCGGGAACGGCGCGAGGTCGGCGTGATGGGCGTGGACGGGGGATATGCGGAGTACCTCGTCACCCGGGCGCAGGTACGCGCACAAGGTGCCGGCGGACGTCACCCTCGCCCAGGCGGCGCTGGCCGAGCCCCTTGCCGTCGTCATCAAGGCGCTGCGGCGACTCGGCGCGTCGGGGCCGGTCACGGGGCCGAAGCGCTGTGCCGTCGTCGGGGCGGGGACCATCGGCCACCTGGCCGCCAAACTGCTCGCGCTGCGGGGCCACGAGGTCACCGTGTTTGACCGGGAGCCGGCGCGGCTCGCCCTGCTGAGCGGCGTCGCCCGGACCGAGACGTCCCTCAGCGCGCTGGATCGCTTCGAATGGCTGGTCGAGGCGACGGGCGACCAGGCGGCGCTGGCGGCCCTCCTCCAGGGCTCGACCACCGGGGCCACGCTGCTGCTGCTCGGGCTGCCGTATGCCTACCACAATTTCAGCTTCGAGTCCCTCGTCGGCTTCGACAAGACGGTCGTCGGGTCGGTGGGCAGCAGCGGGGCGGATTTCGAGGAGGCACTGGCGACGCTCCCCCGGCTCGACACGAGCCCCTTCCTGCAATCCTCCTTTCCGCTCGAGGACTATGCCCGGGCCTGGAACGCGGTGCGGTCCCGGGCCCACATCAAGGTGATGCTGCGGGTCGATGCCAACGCCCGGTAGTGGTTTTGCCGGGTCCGGCGACCCGAATCCAGGCCCAGCAGGCCCGGATTGGCCTCCCGCGGTCATCGCGGGGGCCTACCAGACCGGCGTCCTGGGCGTCAGATCGCTGGTCCGCCGAGGCGTGAGGGCCTGCTGTTTCGACTGTCATCCCGACTACCCCGGATTCCGCTCGGTGTACGGGACCGCCCATCTCTGCCCTGATCCGGACAGCGACCCGCATGGCTGGGTGGCGTTCATGATCGACCTGGCAGGGAAGCTGGGCGGGAAGCCGGTGCTGATTCCAAGCGCCGATCAGTTCGTTGCCTCGATCGCGGCCCACGCGGAGCTCCTGGCGCCGCACTACCTGCTCTCTCCCGGCCTCCGGCTGCAGGGACTCCTGGCCAGCAAGCAGACGCAGTACGACCTGGCGGCGCAGCACGGGATGCCGCTCCCCCGGATGCGCCAGGTCCATGATGAGGGTGACGTGACGGAGTTTGCCCGGGAGGCACGCTTCCCGTGCCTGCTCAAGCCACTGCACTTCCGCGAATGGCAGGCCTTCCCCGAGGGGCACCCGCTCTCGCACGAAAAGGTGGCGATCGCCGCCACGCCCGAAGCCCTGGTGGATGCCTGGCGCCTGGCCGCCGCGGTGAACCCTCACACGATCGCCCAGGAGATCATCGAGGGCCCCGACACCGCGAAGCGGGTCTACGTCGCCTGCTACGACCACGCGGGGCGGCGGATCGGGAACGCGCTGTTTCGCGAGCTGCGCTGTGATCCTCCGGGGTTCGGCCCGGCCTCCGTCTGCGAGCCGGTCGTCGACATCGAAACCGACGAGGTGTGCGACCGGTTCCTCCGCAGCATCGGGTACTCCGGAATCTGCGAGATCGAAATGAAGCGCGATGATCGCGACGGCCACGTGAAACTGATCGAAGCCAACCCCCGGCTCACCGGGAGCGGTGACGCCGCCCCGTATGCGGGCGTGGACGTCTGCTGGCTGCACTATCTCGACATGATCGGGAAACCGGTGATTCCCGTGCGGGCGGACGGGAGGGACTTCCGCCACATCGTGCTGCGGGCCGACGGTGCCGCCATCGTCAAGTACTGGCGGGCGGGGCTGTTGTCCTGGCGTGACCTCGTCAGGTCCTACCGCCGTCCCCTTGCGTTCTACGATTTCGACCTCGATGATTGGCGATACTCGGTGGACACCCTCTACCGGATGGTCCGGTCTGCGATCGGTGCGCTGGTCCGATCACTGTCGGCTCGGCGGAAGCAGGCACGCACAAAGCCGGTGGCGCCGTCTCCGCCCCGGTGACATCGTGGTCCGCGGCTGTGATTCGGCTGCAGCAACAAGACACTGGAGGCCCCGTGATTCCCTGTACCGCATGTGGCGCACCGGACACCAGGCAAGGAGCCTTTTCGCTACGACTGGAACGGGCATGAATTCTGGATCCGCCGCTGCCCGGCCTGCACCCACCAGTTCGTCTTTCCGTTCCTGACCGATGACGAATTGGCCATCCTTTATAACGACGACTATTTCGAGGACGGGACCTGGATAAGTGGGATATTTGAAAACCGCTATGTCGACTCTGAACCCAAGCTGCGAGAGGAAGCCAGCAGGGTGCTCGGGTTTCTGTCGGCGAAGGGCTCCATTCTCGACGTCGGCTGTGCGGGTGGCACGTTTCTCTACGAGGCCAGGGAGGCCGGGTACGGGCCGGTCTACGGCATTGAATTGAATCAGAAGATGGCGAACTATGCGCGTGAACATTACGGCGCCGAAGTCGTCTGTGCGCGAGTGGAGGACATGGCCGACGATCACTGGAAGGACCTGGACGTCGCGGTGCTCATGGACACACTCGAGCATATCGCCCAGCCTTTGGAGATGCTCCGGAAGATCGGGGGATGGATGAGGTCCGGGGGGCAGCTTCTGGTGCGCGGGCCGGTGTACGCCGGCTTCGCCGGGCGCGCGAAGGAAGTGCTCCGCCGGACGCTAGGTCTCGTCAAGTCCATGCCCGGAGCGCCCCGTGATGCGAACTTCTTCAACCGCCGGTCGCTCACGGCATGTATGCGGGCCAGCGGCTTCGAACCGAAGCAGTGGTTCGACGCACATCATGACTTCGCGAACGTGTTGGCCGTCAGGCGCTGAGATACTCGAGCCGTCAGCGTGAGGCCCCTCCTTCAATCGCTCAGCGGCCGTCCAGTGAAAAGGTCAGGATGTCCCCGCCGGCCGTCACCGTGACCTGCTGGCGTCCCTCGCTCAGATACGTGATCGGGGCCGCCGCGACCTGCCCGCCCACGTCGAAATGCCAGAGCTCGAGTCCGCTGCGGGCGTCGAGGCCGACGAACCGCGTCTCGTCGCCGGCGAACACCAGGCCGCCGTCCGTCGACAGCACCCCCCCCATCAGCGGAGACGTCCCCCGGGGCGGGAAGCGGTACTCCCATCGAAGCGCGCCGGTCGAGGCGTCGAGGGCGCGCACCGCCGTCCACTTCGGCCGGCCGGGGTCATCGATTCCGGCCGACCCCATGAATCGTCCGTCCGGCGAGGGAACCGGTGCACCCCGGGTAAACATCCCCGGCCCCTCCATGGTCGGAACGAATACCATGCTGGAGGCCGAATCGTACGAGGGCGACCACCAGTTGGTGGCGCCATGGACCGCCGGACTGGTGAGCGTTCCCTGGGTCGTGGGACGCTGTCCCGGTATCTCGATCGGGACCCCCGCCGAATCGATGCCGACGGCCCAGGTCTGTTCCGCGAAGGCCTGGGCATGCAGGAACTGACCCGTTACCCGGTCGAGGACGTAGTAGAACCCGTTACGGTTGGCCCAGTACATCAGGTGCCTGGGCTGCCCGTTGTACACCGCGTCCGCCAGGATCGGCACCTGGCCGGCGTCATAGTCGTGTTCGTCATGCGGGGTGAACTGGTAGTACCAGCGCAGCTTCCCGGTGGCGGCATCGAGGGCGATGACGCTGCAGGAGTAGAGATTGGCGCCGGGACGCACGTCACCCATGAAGTCGGGACCGGGATTGCCGACGCCCCAGTAGATCAGGCCCAGCGCCGGGTCGTACGATCCCGTCACCCACGTCGGCGCTCCTCCGGTTCGCCAGGCATTGCCCGGGCCCCAGGTCTCATGCCCCGGTTCCCCGGGTGCAGGCACGGTGTAGAACCGCCAGAGGCGCTCGCCCGTCGCCGCCGAATAGGCATCGAGGAACCCGCGGATTCCGAAATCCCCGCCCCCGACGCCGACGATCACCATGTCGCGCAGGGCCAGGGGCGGGCTCGTGATCGCGTAGTTGTCCTCGTTCTCGGCCACCTTGACGTCCCAGAGCAGCGCGCCGGTCTGTGCGTTCAGTGCGACCAGGTGTGAGTCCAGTGTTCCCAGGTACAGCGTGTTGCCGTAGATCGCCACCCCGCGATTCGCAAAATTCGAAGACCGCACGTGCCCGAGCTGGGGGCCCGACCAGGACCAGAGTTCCTTCCCGTTCCGGGTGTCGATGGCCCAGACGCTGTTCGGCGGCAGCGTCACGAACATCGCGGTGCCCACCACCAGCGGCGAGGTCTGCGCCGCGTGGGGCGAGAACTTTGGAATCTGGTACAACCACTTCAGCCGAAGGCCGGCCACGTTGTCGCGGGTGATCTGGACCAGTCGGCTGTGGCGCTGGCCGTCGTAGGACCCCGAGTACATCAACCATTGCCCGGAGTCCCTGGCGGCCGACGCGAGTTGCGCGAAGGTCACATCAAACGGGCTGGCTGAGGCGGTCGCGGAGGGGGTGCTGCCCTCCTCGGCCCTGGCGGCGGCCGCGCTTCTCAGGAACGCGATGACCTGGCCAACGGCCGCTGGTGAAAGACTCCGGGGGAGCATGGCCGTGCCTGGCACACCCTGCGTGATCGATCTGCAGGAGGTCCGCATCGCTGCCGCCGTGCCGAAACTGGCCGTTGGTCAGGTCGGGGCCGCTGCCGCCCCGGGCATCCGCGCCGTGGCACTGCGAGCACTGGTGGCTGAACAGATCCCCGCCTGCCTGCACGTCGGCCGCCGAGACAGCGGATATCGCCGGCGGTCCCCCTCGCACGACTCTGGCCACATCCTCCCATGACATGTAGGAAGCCCGCCCCAGGAGCTTCATCGCCACGAACTGCACGCGCCACCTGACGCGGAAATCTGGACATGGCGGCGACCGACAACGCCACCAGGATGCCCGTGACGAGCAGGAATTTCGTGCGTCCTTTCATGCAGCTGCCTCCGCGGCTGGCCTGCTGGTCTGAGTTGTGGCGCGATACGGCGCAGGGCGCGATCGGCGGGGTCGGGTGCCTGACCCGGGCGATCGGCGAGCAGAATGGCGCTGGACCGTGTGGTGCGCGAGCCGATAGAGCGTATGGAGGGGGAGGATCCGGCCAATGTCATGCCGGATCGTCAGGGCCGAAGGGCGTGGTCGCCATTCCACCTTCGCCGCCCAGAGTGGCGGTCCAGCCTCCGACGATGTACGCGTCGCCTTCCGCGACCGCCGCGACCAGCTCTGCCCGCCGCTCCCGGGTCAGGAATCGAATGTCGTAATCCGAGAGGCGCCTGAACATTTCGCCCAGCTCCACCAGCTCGTAGCCGCGTCGCCTGAGGAAGCCGAGCGTCTGGCGCAAGTCGGCCGGCTCATGCCCGACCGTCCCGGTCGCAGGGTCGGTGAACCGATGCAGCATGAAGATGGTTCCGATGCCCCGGCGAAGTGGCTGGAGCGCCGTCCTGGCTCCCGGGCGCGGCCAGGGCGCCCAGCAGCGCGCGCTTGAGCTGAATCATCTGGCCATCGCGATCTGGTCGGGCCGGTCGTGAGCGGCCTGCGCGCCGTGAGCGCCTCGAGTCGTTCGAAGAGCAGGGTCGCCTGGGTCCTCCGGCTGAACCGGGGATCCCGCGCCAGGCGGACCGGCCGCTCACCTGCACTGAACTGCCGGTAACGGTGGGTGAGCACGTGGATCAGCCTCTCGAAGTCCTGCGGGCGCCACGACATCCGCGTCACTCCCGCGGAGCACCAGCTCGGTGGCGCTTCCCGGCTCCGCGAATGTCAGGATCCAGGCGTCATACTGCATGTAATCGAAGATCTTCGAGGGGATCGCCATCCGGCTGTCCTGGTACAGGCTGACCAGCATCGTGGCCTTCGCCAGCAGGGCGGCGAGCTCACCCCGGGGACGAAACCCGCTGACTCCGACGTATCCCCGAGGCCCTCCGCCCGCGCGAGCGCGCCGATCGAGGAGGGATCGTCCGGGTCGAGACTGCCGACATTGCCGACAAACTCGATTCGGAAGTTCCGGGGAGCCAGCCTCGAGCTCCCGAACGACCCGTGCCGCCGCGCGGAGCAGGAATCGCGGGTCACGATCGAGGTAGATCGAACCTGCGAAGACCATGAGCGAACTGTTCCGATCGGTCGGGGGCGGCAGCCAGGACGGTCCTCGTCGTATCCGTTCATGACGGTCATGATCCGATCGGACAGACGCGGGTAGGCCTGGCCCATCGCCTCGCGGGCCGGCTCGGTGTTCATCACGATGAGGCTCGCGCCGGCCACGGCCTCCCGCTCGAAGCGCCGGGCCAGGTGAAACCAGACGGGGCTTGCGAACGACATCGGCCAGGCGCTCGACCAGACTCCAGGGGTCGCGAAGATCCATCACGAAGGGGATACCGGCATCCGCGGCCACCCGCTGGCCGGCCCAATGCACCATGTGCGGGGGTCCGCAGGTCACCAGGATCGCGTACCGATTCCGGGTCACCAGCCGGCGCGCGAGCCCGGCCGCGGCAGAGGCCCACCGGCGGTCACGGGCATTCTCGAGGCGGGCGTAGTAGGCACGCTTCCAGTCCGCCGCGCTGGTCAATCGCCACTTCGATTCCGCGGCGACCGGACCGGGGGCGGCCGAAGTCGCGATCGGGGAGTTGGCGGGTGAGGGAGGAGAAGCGGACTTCCGCCTCGTTCGCATCCGGCTGTAGACCCGCCACGCCCATTGCTCCAGCCGTTCGCGGACCAGTTTCGGCTGGGGCACACCGTAGAGCCGCAGCCCGGGGGGCAGTTCCCGCAAACCATCCAGGGCGCTGGAGGGGAGGGACGACGGGTCTACGGTCACGACGTCCAGCGTCCAGCCCCGCTCGACGGCGATTCGCGCCATCTTCTGCCAGCGGAGGGCACCGACCGCCTGTCCGGGTGGAAAATGGTAGCTGAGCAGCAGCATCCTCCGCGCCGGCCTTTCGCTCATGGACTCGGAAGTGAAGAAGGGCTCGGCTAGCATGCCTGCGTCATTCCATTACCTGCCACGGATGGTCTGGTAGATGCCACGGATCCGCTCGCGCTGAGGCCAGACGGAGACCGCGGTATAGGTGATGGCCCCGACCAGGACCTTGAGTCCGAGTACCACCGCGAGCGGCCAGGTGGCAGGCAGGTGCCTGCCGACGAGAATGACGGCCAGCGTCATCAGCAGGCCGCCGCGGAGCGGGATCCAGATCGCGCCGAAATAGGCCAGCGGCGAAAGCTCGAGCCGGTGGAACAATCGCAAGTAATAGGGGAGGGTCAGGATCGGATAGACCAGCAGCCACCCCATCGCGATGCCCACGGCGCCCCAATGGCTCGCCACGAGAAAGGTCACCGGCATCACCACCACGAATGCCATTCCCACCCGGGCGGTCCACCGTGCATCCCCGATGGCGGCCAGGACCTGCGGCAGAAGGGTCACCACGGATCGCAGCGAAACGTATACGCACAGGATCTCGAGCGGAGCCACCGAGGGGAGCCACTTCTCCCCGAGCAGGAGGCGCACGAAGTCCTCCGCCACGAGCGCCAGCCCCCAGGATGCCGGCAGGGTCAGGGTCGCGATGCCCTCGGTGAGGGTCAGCAGGTGGCGCCGCAGTCCGGGGCGATCGCTCTGGAGCGCCGCGAAGTATGCCGGTGTCACGCGGCCCACGATATTCGTGATCTTCTCGACCGGGAGGCTGGCGAATTCCCAGGCCAGCAGGTAGGTGCCCATGACGGCCTGGCCGAGGACCCGTCCGGCGATGGCGAAATCCGCATTCGAATAGATCCACCACGAAAGCTGTCCCAGCAGGACGTTGCCGTTGAGCCGCAACGGCTCGTCGATCGAGCGCCAGACCGGCCAGGCTATTCGGAAAGGGCTGGACCCAGAGCACCAGGATGGTGTACGCCACTGCCTGAACGATCGAACCGATGCAGAGCGCCCAGTACCCCCAGCCGGCCACAGCGAGGACAATCGTGGTCACCGCGCCGACCATCCCCTGGGCTGCTTCGATAAGTGCCAGGGCCCTGAATCGCAGCGCCTTCTGGAGCAATGCAGACGGGACCGACCGGACCCCGGAAACGAGCAGGGTGGAGCTCATGGCCGCGAGAACCCAGGACACGCTCGTGGAGTGGAAGAACTGCCCCAGCGGCCAGGCGGCCGCCACGCCAAGCAGCATCGCCACCCCGCCGAACAGGATTCCAGCGCCATTCAATTGCGCCAGTTTCTCTTCCGGCAGGTCCCGCATGATGAGCACGGAGGCTCCCACCCCGAACTCGGCGAGCAGGCTCAGGAGGCCGATGTAGATCGCCGCGCTCCCGACAATGCCGTAGTCCTCCGGGGCGAGCAGCCGGGCCACGAACAGCGTACTGGCCCAGGCCAGGATCTGGACCAGCCACTTCACCCCTCCGGTCCAGGCAAGGCTGTGCAGGAAGGACTGGTCCATCGCGTGGTGCTGCGGCGCCTCGACGGCATTCTTCGCTGGAGTAGGCGTCTCAGGCAACGTGTTCTGGATAGAAAGCCCTGCCTCGCTGGAGTGACCCTGGAACCCGGCTCGACCTGGATCGCGGGCGGCGAAGTGACCTGCCAAGTGAAACCCGCCGGTGCATCTGGCGGGCACGTTGCAAGATAAGTGACATTCGCCTGGAGGGTACGGCGTTTCTTCGGAGCCCGTCGCATGACGGTCTCCCCCTGTTACCTTGAAGCAGCGGGAGTTGCGGAGGCAGTTGCCGGCGCGCGCCCACCCTCCTGGAGAGTTCATGTCCCACACAGGGGATCTCGACCTTGTCGTCGGCCCGAGGGCCTGGCGGCCGTGACGGCGGTGCCTGCCGCTCGCTCGATCTGGAATCTGCCTGCCCGGTTCATGGTGAAAGCCGGAGAACTGGCCCAGCTCTCACTGCTGCTCAACTCCGTGGCCTACATGGAACTCCTTCGGGAGCGTCTTGGAGGATTTCCGGTGGATCCGGATCACCGCCCCCATCTGGTGGAGGCGCTCCGCTGGCTCGAGGATGCCCAGGACGCCACCCCGGACCAGGGGTTCGCGCGGTCCTACAGCATCGCCTGGGATCCATATTTCCGCAGACGGGGGTGGCAGCCATCCTATCCCGAGACCACCGGCTACATCATCCCGACGCTGTTCGAGGCCGCGCACCATCTCGGTCGTCCGGACCTGGCCGATCGGGCGATTCGTGCGGCGTTCTGGGAGATCGAGGTACAGCTCCCGTCCGGCGCGGTGCAGGGCGGTTTCATCGGGCAGCCGACCCTCGCCCGCGATCTTCAACACCGGCCAGGTCATCTTCGGCTGGCTTCGGGCCTTCGAGGTGACTGGTGACCATCGCTTTGCCGACGCTGCGCTGCGCGCGGGCCGCTTCCTGGCGAGCTGTCTCGATCAAGGACGGCACCTGGACATCGGGTCACTCCCTCTTCGCATCGCCTCGGGCCACGCTGTACAATGCCCGGACCTCGTGGGCCCTGGCCGAGGCCGGTGTCCGCCTTGGCGAGCCGGAGTTCACCACACTTGCAGGCAGAACCTGCGAGTCGCCGGGCGGCAGGCGGAAAACGGCTGGTTTCCCGACTGCTGTCTCACCGACCCGGTCCGGCCCCTTTTGCACACCCTCGCCTACACCGTGCGCGGGCTGCTCGAAGGGGGACGAGTCCTCGGGGATGACGACCTCATCCGCAGCGCGGAACGCTGCGCGTCGGCACTGGTCGAAACGGTCCGGGCGGACGGATGGATGCCGGGTCGCTACGCCGCCGACTGGTCCGGCACGGTCGGCTGGAGCTGCCTGACCGGCCAGGCCCAGATGGTCAACAACTGGATTCGGCTCTCGCTCATCCGGGGCGAGTCGAAATGGCTGGAGCCGGTGCCCGGGGTCCTGCGCTTTCTCAAGGGGACGCAGAACCGGGTGCATCCCGACCCCGGCATTCGCGGCGGGCTCAAGGGCTCCTCGCCGGTGAGCGGAGCCTATTGCCGGTTCCAGATTCTGAACTGGGCGACGAAGTACCTCGCCGACGCGCTCATGCGGCACGAGCAGGTCAAGACCGGTCAGGCCGCGGCCCGAGCGATGGAGTACTCGCTGGCGTGACCGGGCCTGGCTGCGTGCGTCGTTGCATCAGCACCAATTCCCCCTAGTCACACCCTGCATGACCCGGTACATTGGAGAACGCCACTGACTTAAGTCAATAATTGGCAATTGTTTACTGGACGCAGCCGATGCCGGAGCCAATTGGTCCGCGACTTGCCTTTGACGCCCTCATGACAGCCTGCCGCATTCCGAGGCGCCGCGACAGCCTGGCACATTGCGCCGCTGTTCGGGCTGAGTCTGGTATCTGCCGGTGAGCTCCACCGGGCCACTTCCGCTCGCGCGAATCGGTGTCCAGCTGGATGTTGAGCCGAGGGACGACTCGGCGGGCGCTTCGCGCCGTCGGAGCTCCGAGGCTTCGCTCCGCGAATTGCAGCGCCCGCCAGCGTTGATCGTTGGGTTCGGCGTGCATGGCCTGGCGGTCGCCCGGTCGCTCGGACGCCAGGGGGTGCCCGTCGAGGCCGTTGACTCCTCCCCTGACCAGCCCCACCGGCACACCCGGTACTGCCGCCGGTTTCACGTCTTTCCCGGCCTTGAGGATGAGCGCCTCGTCGACTTCCTGCTGGCGTACGGACGGCAGGCTGGCTGGGCGCACCGTGCTGTTCATCACCAAGGACAAGTCGGTCCCCATCATCTCGGATCATCGTGAAGCCCTGGGTGAGTATTTCGACTTCACGCTCCCGCCCGGATCCGTGGTCGATCAGTTGATGCACAAGGATCGCCTGCCCGAGTTCCTGGAGCGGGCGGGCACCCGCTACCCGAGGACGGCTCGGATCCGTTCGGAGGCCGATCTGGGCGCGGCGGCCGAGGTGGTGGGATTCCCGTGCGTGCTGAAACCCACCATGCGGGCCCATGGCTTCAAGGCGGTGATTGCCCGTTCGAGTGCCGAATTGACCTCATGGTATGCCATGGCATCGCAGCACGCCGGCGACTCGATCGTCCAGGAGCTGATTCACGGCGACGATCGGGACGTGTACTTCTGCTACGCCTACATCGGCAGGGATGGCACACCCCAGGGGGTATTCGTGGGGCACAAGTTGCGGCAGAACCCTCGCGGCACCGGCATCGCCACCGAAGCGGAGGGGTGCGATGACGAATTCGTGCGGACCGAATCGCTCCGGCTCTTCGCGGTCTCCGGCTACCGGGGGTTCGGTTCGACGGAGTTCCGGAGGGACCCGGTGACCGGCGCCTATTTCTTCATCGAATTCACCATCGGGCGCACGGACTACAATGTGGGATGCGCCATCGCGAATGGCGTGGATCTGCCGTATCTGGGGTATGCCGACATCGCCGGTCTGGGCCCGCCGGGCCTGCCGCCAGTGCAGCGGAATCGGCGACGGTGGGTCGACCTCTCCCACAGCCTGAATGGCATCCTTCGCGAGCGCCGGGAAGATCGGGCCTCGTGGGCGAGTGCCGCGGCGGCTGTCTGCCGGTCACTGTCGCCCGCCAATGCGTTTACCCTGCTCGACGCCCGCGATGCGGGGCCATTCCTCGCGTGGCTTGCGTGCCCGCCTGGTGTCCCTGCCGCGTGCGATCCGGAACCGACTTCGAACCCTCAGCGGGAAGACCGCGTAGGTCGACTCGATGGAGCACCGGTCCATGCCTGACACCCGAGAAAGCCTGGCGCTCTGGGAGCGCTACGGCGAGTTCGTCCTCATGGCCACCGCCTACCAGGATCGCGTGCTGACCCGCGCGCGCGGAAGCACGATCACCGACGTCGACGGCAACGTCCTGATCGATCTCGAGGCCGGTCAGATCTGCTCGATCCTGGGCCACAACCATCCGAAATTCATTCAGCGCATCGTGGAACAGACGCAGGAGATCCTGCACCACGGCACGGGATTCCTGAGCAGGCCGGTGTTCGAAGCGTCGGCCAGAATGGCCGAAATCGCACCGGGTGCATTGAAGAAATCCATCTTCCTGTCGACGGGGGCCGAGGCCAACGAATGCGCCTTCCGGATTGCCCGGGCCTATACCGGAAGGCGCGGCATCGTGGGGTTCGACAAGGGATACTCGGGCCTGACGCTGGCCACCATGGCGGTCGGGGGCAACAGCCACGACGCCAGCCTCGCCGTGCCCGGGGCCCTCAAGCTCCTCACTCCCGACTGTGCGCATTGCCCGGTGGCGACCACGTACCCGGCCTGTGACTTCCTCTGCGCCACGGTCTCGGAGCAGATTCTCGACGCCCACAACCGCGACGGGATTGCGGCCATCGTGGTGGAGCCGATTCTGTCCTCGGGAGGGATGATCTTTCCGCCGCCGGGCTATTTCAGGCGGCTGCAGGAGCTGGCCCGCAGGTGCGGGGCGCTGCTGATCGCCGACGAGGCCCAGACCGGGATGGCACGCACCGGCACCTGGTTCGGCATCGAGGCCGACGGCGTGGTGCCCGACATCCTGGTCTTCTCCAAGGGCGTCGGGGGGGGCTTCCCGGCGTCCGGCGTGATCGTGACCGACGAGATCGCGGATCGCGTCATGGGCGGATTCGGCAACTTCAGCAGCCACCAGTCCGAACCGGTCGCCGCGGTCGCCGTCTCCACGGTGATCGACGTCATCAAGGAGGAAGGGCTGCTGGCGAGGGCCCCGCTGGCGGGCGATCGGCTGACGGGAGGATTGCGCGCCCTGAGCGACAAGTACCATGTCCTGGGCAACATCCGCAGCCGGGGCCTCATGATCGGCGTGGACTCCCTGGCGCTCCCGGCCCAGGGGCTGTCGCGCGAGGAGGCGGGTCTCACCTTCGAGTTCCTCTGTCGCGAGGCCGGTGTGCACCTGAAATCAATTCACAATGGGACGATCTTCCGGATCCTGCCCGCGCTGACGATCACGGATCAGGAGATCGACGCGACGCTCAGGATCTTCGAAGAGGTGATGATCCGGATGGTGAATGGCGGGGCGGCCGGGGTGCGACGCGAAAGCCGCAATCGGTTCACCCGGCGCCTCGAGGAACGGCGCACGGAGCGGTTGACCATGAAGCGCGCGATCCAGCAGGCCTGGGAGTCCTCTCCCGCGGACCTGTTCCGGAAGGTGGCAAAGCTCATCGACCGGGATTGACTCAGCGCGTCCAGGAGAGGTCGACCGTGACCGGACCCACCCCCCCGCAGGGCCTCACGACGCACGAGGCGACGCTCTGGCGTGTGTGCCTATCCAACGTCGATCGCTTCCTGCTTGCCGGGCACAGGGATTCTGGGGCGGAAGCTCACCTGGGACGGTCAACGCCTGCAGTTGGTGGCCGAGCCGAGCCCGCGGAACACAGCTGAACTGGCCAGGGCCCTCTTCGTGCTGCGCGCGCGAGGCGTCTCCTGCACGGTCGATCCCGACGCGCTCATGGCGGCACTGGTGGGGCGGTACCTCTCCGGGCTCGAGTACCCGGACGTCGCGCTCGCCCTCTGGGCCGACGCGCTGGGCGCTGGGAAGCATGCGGCGGTGCTCTGGCAGGCCTTCACGGAGCGGGTGCCGAAGCCGTGGCAGTCCGCCGAGGTGATGGATCTCGCCTGGGCGGTGAGCGCGCTGTGTCACCTCGTCTCGACTGCCTGGGCGCCGGCCGGGGTGGAGGTGCAGGCGCACCGTCTCTATCGGCGCCTGGTCCGTCATCAGCATCAACGGACCGGCCTGTTCCACGCGACCGGGCGGCGGCAGGGGTTGCTGCGGCGGCGGGATCCGGTCGCCAGCCTGGCCGTGCAGACCTTCGGGGTGCAGGCGCTGGCCCTCTACGGCGCACGGTTCGCCGTGCCCGGAGCGCTGCTGAGGGCCGAAGCGTGCGCGGAGGCATTCTGCCGCCTCCAGGGACCGAAGGGAGAGTTCTGGTGGACCTACGACGTGCGCGGTGGCCGGGTGCTGGAACGCTACCCCGTCTACGCGGTGAGCCAGGACAGCGTGGTGCCGACGGCGCTCGATGAGCTGCGGATCGCGACGGGGCGTGCACGCCATGAGTCGGAAATCGCCCGGGGCCTCGACTGGGAGTTCGGGAACAACGAGGCCGCGGCTTCCCTCGTGGATGAGGATCTCGGCGTCATCTGGCGAGGCCTGGAACAGCGCGATGGCGCCGTTCACGTCATTCGCGAGATGTATTCGTACCACCCGGGCCGGTGCCTCTACCGGCTTGGCGCACTCCGGTAACCCATCATGCGCGAGGCGATCTGACGCCCATGGCGGAGGGGACCATCGGCATTCTGAATCGTCGGCCGCGGGACGGTGCTCCTCGCCGCCGGCCTCGCGCTGGCATGCGGCGGGGGCGCGGGCCGCCGTTCAGCCCCCGCAGTTGAGCAGCTGAGTCTCACGCCGGCGACGTTGACGCTGGTGGCGGGCAGAAACTGGCAGTTCGTGGTGAGCAGGGTGGGGACAGACGGCCGCAGGACCATTCCCGCCGTGACCTACGATGCCACCGGGGGCACGATCACGAGCGGGGGGCTGTACACGGCGGGGCAGGCGGCAGGCTCCTTCCAGGTCATCGCCACCCAGCAGGGAGGCAGCCTGGCCGACACAGCGAGCGTCACGATCACACCGGGCCACACTTACACCACCAGCTTTCCGTTGACTGAGAATCCGATCTCGGAAGGCGGCCGCTGGATCAACGGTGGTGCTGTCGGCCTGGACTGGACCAATGTCTCGACCACGCCAGGGCTTGCCATCGGCCACCAGGTGGGGGCGGATTACACCGATGCGACCGCGCTCCTCACCGGTACCTGGGGGCCGGATCAGCAGGTATCGGCCACCGTCTATTCAGTGAGCCAGAACGACGCATGCTATCAGGAAGTCGAACTGCGCCTGCGGAGCACGCTCGTGGCGCACGTTGCGACCGGCTACGAGATCATGTTCAAGGCATCGCAGACGAGCGGAGCCTATGTTGTCATCGCCCGCTGGAATGGCCCTCTGGGCGACTTCACACCTCTCGGGAGCGTGCGAGGCGCCCGGGTCGGAGTGAGGACAGGCGATGTTGTCACGGGGACGGTCGTAGGGAATGTGATCACGGCCTACAAGAACGGGGGGTTGTTGCTGCGGGTCGGCGACACCACCTTCACTGCCGGCGCCCCGGGAATGGGATTCAACCTCCAGAGCGCCCCCGCCGGGTGCGCCGGGACCAACGGCGATTACGGCTTCACGAGCTTCGCGGCAACGGATACCCCCTGAGGGTATCGACGCGCCGATCAGAGATTCTGGCCCGGTCGATGCTGCGATTCGAAGGGGAGAAGCCTCAGCCTGCCGATCGTACATCCAGGTCAAAGTATCAGCCTCGACTCTGGCCTTCCGATCAGGATGTTGCTGGAGGTCGAGTCATGGTCAGCTCACCCGGGGTGGATGAGGCGAGTGGGGTCGAGTCAGGATTCGTACCAGCGACTGCCAGGAGTGATCTGACGTGACCCATACACACAAGCGCGTCTGCCGGGTGGCCCTGCTTCGGGCCGCCCTCATGCTCGCTTCCGCCGCCGCCGCCTGCGGGTCTCCTGATGTCACCGGGACTCCTCCTGTCCTGAAGCAGGTAGTCATTTCCCCGCCCGTCGCGGTCATTCCGGCGGGCGAGCAGCAACCGTTTGCGGTGATCGGAAAATTGAGTGACGGCTCGACCACCACGCCGCCGGTGACCTATACGGCCACCGGCGGGACGATCACGGCCGGGGGTCTCTATACCGCCGGCACCGCCGCCGGTGACTACCAGGTGATCGCCGCCCATCAGAGCGGGGAGCTGGCCGATACTGCGGCAGTGATCATTACCGACCCGGTGCTGACCCAGGTGATCCTGACTCCGGCCACCGCGAGTCTGCAGACCAGCGGGACGCAACAGTTCGCGGTGTCCGGCAAGCTGAGTGACGGCTCGACCACCACGCCGGCGGTGACCTACAGCGCGACCGGCGGCACGATCACGAGCGGGGGCCTGTATACGGCCGGCAGCTCTACCGGCACCTTCCGGGTGATCGCGGTGCAGCAGGGCGGCAGCCTGGCCGACACCGCGGCGGTGACCCTCACGCCGGCGTCCACGGGCCACAGCTACACCACCGACTTCCCGCTGACCGAGACGCCCGTCTCGGAGGGCGGCAAATGGATCGGCGGCTTCACGACTGGCTTGATATGGTCGGATGCCTCGACCAGTGGGGGCAAGATCTGGGGCCGCCAGCAACTCGACGTGCCCACCCGGTACGGGGATGCCACGGCCATCCTGACGGGCCCCTGGGGCGCCGATCAATCGGCGGAAGGCGTGGTCGCGATCTCGTCGATGCCCGCCGACAACTGGGGGGCCGAGATCGAACTCCGCCTCCGCAGCGCCATCAGTGCCAACGTCAACACCGGGTATGAGATCACCTGGAAGGTCACGGCGAATCCCGCCAATGCCTATCTCGTCGTGGTGCGTTGGAATGGGGCTCTGGGCAGCTTCGACTACCTCTACCGGGCGGGCGCGGCGCAAGCGGGGCAGGACGGCACTCCCTACGCGGCGCAGAATGGCGACCTGCTCAAGGCGACGATCGTCGGTAATACCATCCAGGTCTATCGGAATGGCGCCTTGCAGGCCACCGTGGACATCGGGTCCATCGGCGGCACCGTCTTCAATTCCGGGGCGCCTGGCGTGGGCTTCCAGTTCGATCCGGGCAGCCCGGGGCATAACGCGGACTTCGGCTACACCAGCTTCACGGCGACTGACACTCCCTGAAGGAGCCCCGCCCGACGCAGGCATTGCCTCGTTCTGCCGGCGAAGCGGTCGAACGGAGCGGCATTGCAATTTCTCCGACGAAGAACTATCCTCGATCCCGGCAGTGAGGGCAGGGGTCGGCGACAGTAATTCCTGATCCATCTCGCCACACTTCGCCAAATGTCGACTTATTAGTCGCTAAATCGTTACAACAACAAAAAACACTGAGTTAAGCGGTATAATGACAACACTTTACACAGTGTTGCCATATTTCAATTTTCGTCGTTGTATTACACTGGAATATTGTGCGCCGAATCGCTGCCGCCGATTGTTCTCCCAGTGCCCAAGGGTGGCGGGGAGGGTCGGGAGCGGTTGGGTGCCAGGTCAGCAGGTCCCACCGGGGTCGTCCTGATTCATGACGTTCAATTCCAGGTTGGCGCGGCTCATTGCTGTTGCTGGAACGCGGCTGCTGTTCGCGGGCCTCCTCGTTCTTGCGCCGGCATGCGGCAGCCCAACCATCAGCGACGCTTTCACCCCCCCGGATTCCACCGGCGTCGTGGCGATCGTCGTCGCACCCAAGCTCGACACCATCCCGACGAACGCCTCGCGTCAGTTTCAGGTTGCGGGAGTTGACGCGCAGGGAGATCCGGTTACGCCGGACGTCGACTGGTACGCCTCGGGTGGAACGATCACGAGCGGGGGGCTGTACACGGCGGGCAGCACGGCCGGCAGCTTCCGGGTCATCGCGGTGCAGCAGGGCGGCACTCTGGCCGACACCGCGGCGGTGACCATCACGGCGCTGCCGCCGACCTTGACCCAGGTGATCCTGACCCCGGCGACCGCGAGCGTGCAGACCGGCGCTACCCAGCAGTTCGTGGTATCCGGCAAGCTGAGTGACGGCTCGACCACCACGCCGGCGGTGACCTACAGCGCCACCGGCGGGACGATCACGACCGGGGGGCTGTACACGGCGGGCAGCACCGCCGGCAGCTTCCGGGTCATCGCGACCCAGCAGGGCGGCACCCTGGCCGACACCGCGGCGGTGACCATCACGGCGCTGCCGCCGACCCTGACCCAGGTGATCCTGACCCCGGCGACCGCGAGCGTGCAGACCGGCGCTACCCAGCAGTTCGCGGTATCCGGCAAGCTGAGTGACGGCTCGACCACCACGCCGGCGGTGACCTACACCGCCACCGGCGGCACTATTACGAGCGGAGGGCGGTACACGGCCGGCAGCACAGCTGGCAGCTTCCGGGTCATCGCGGTGCAGCAGGGCGGGAGCCTGGCGGACACTTCGGTGATCACCATTACGGCTACACCGCCAACGCTCACCCAGCTGATTCTCAATCCCTCCACGGTCACCCTGCAGACGGCCGGTAGCCAGCAGTTCGTGGTGAGCGGAGTGTGGAGCGATGGTAGTACCACCGCTCCCGCCGTCACCTACAGCGCGACCGGCGGGTCAATTACGGCCGGGGGGCTGTACACGGCCGGCAGCACTGCCGGCAGCTTCCGGGTCATCGCCACCCAGCAGGGCGGCACTAAAGCCGACACCGCCGCGGTAACCATCACGGCGCTACCGCCGACATTGACCCAGGTGATCCTGACCCCGGCAGCCGCGAGTCTGCAGACCAGCGGGACACAACAGTTCGCGGTGTCCGGGAAGCTGAGCGACGGCTCGACCACCACGCCGGCGGTGACCTACAGCGCGACCGGAGGCACGATTACAAGCGGGGGGCTGTACACGGCGGGGAATACCGCTGGCAGCTTCCGGGTGATCGCGGTGCAGCAGGGCGGCACCTTGGCCGACACCGCTGCGGTGACCATTACGGCGCCGCCGCCGACCCTGACCCAGGTGATCCTGACCCCGGCGACCGCGAGCGTGCAGACCGGCGCTACCCAGCAGTTCGCGGTATCCGGCAAGCTGAGTGACGGCTCGACCACCACGCCGGCCGTGACCTACACCGCCACCGGGGGCACGATCACGAGCGGAGGGCTCTACACGGCGGGCAGCACCGCCGGCAGCTTCCGGGTCATCGCGGTGCAGCAGGGCGGCACCCTGGCCGACACCGCGGCGGTGACCATCACGGCGCCGCCGCCGACCTTGACCCAGGTGATCCTGACCCCGGCGACCGCGAGCGTGCAGACCGGCGCTACCCAGCAGTTCGCGGTATCCGGCAAGCTGAGTGACGGCTCGACCACCACGCCGGCGGTGACCTACAGCGCGACCGGCGGCACGATCACGAGCGGCGGCCTGTACACGGCGGGCAGCACCGCCGGCAGCTTCCGGGTCATCGCGGTGCAGCAGGGCGGCACCCTGGCCGACACGTCGGCAGTGACCATCACGGCCGCCGCCGCCGACCCTGACCCAGGTGATTCTCAATCCGTCCACGGTCTCCCTGCAGACGGCCGGGACTCAGCAGTTCGTGGTGAGCGGCGTCTGGAGTGACGGCGGTACCACCGCTCCCGCCGTGACTTACAGCGCGACCGGCGGCACCATCACGACCGGCGGCCTGTATACGGCGGGCAGCTCTACCGGCACCTTCCGGGTGATCGCGGTGCAGCAGGGCGGCACCCTGGCCGACACCGCGGCGGTGACCCTCACGCCGGCCTCCACGGGCCACAGCTACACGAGCGACTTCTCCCTGACCGAGACGCCCGTCTCGGAGGGCGGCAAGTGGATCGGCGGCCATACGACCGGCCTGGTCTGGTCGGATGCCTCGACCAGCGGGGGCAAGATCTGGGGCCGCCAGCAACTCGACGTGCCCACCCGGTACGGCGATGCCACGGCCATTCTGACGGGCCCCTGGGGCGCCGATCAATCGGTGGAAGGCGTGGTCGCGATCTCGTCGATGCCCGCCGACAACTGGGGGGCCGAGATCGAACTCCGCCTCCGCAGCGCCATCAGTGCCAACGTCAACACCGGGTATGAGATCACCTGGAAGGTCACGGCGAATCCCGCCAACGCCTACCTCGTCATTGTCCGCTGGAACGGTGCCCTCGGCAGTTTCACCTATCTCGGACGCTACGGCGCCGCCCAGGCGGGGCAGAGTGGGACGCCCTATGCCGCGCAGAACGGCGACGTGCTCAAGGCGACCATCATCGGCAACACGCTCCGCGCCTATCGGAACGGGACGCTGCAGGCCACCGTGGACATCACCTCGGCGGGCGGTACCGTCTTCACCTCCGGTACCCCCGGCGTGGGCTTCCAGTTCGACCCGGGCAGCCCCGGGCATAACGCGGACTTCGGCTACACCAGCTTCACGGCAACCGATACGCCCTGACGGCCGCGGCGCGCCCCCTCGATGACCGGATCAAGCAGCATTGCGCCTTTACCCGCGGTCGGGCGAAGGCCCCCGCGACTACGCCCCCGTTGGTCCCGCCTGCCTGAATAGTTCTCGCCAGCTGAGCCGTCGTCTCGCTCGGGCCGTCATTGCCCGGGCGGCCCCTCTACCAGTCGGGGGCACCAGAACGTGGTCGGCTGAAGAAGAACCCGCGCCATCTCTCCAAAGAAGAGTACAATGTCATATTACTGGTCAATAATAGTTACATAAATCTACTGGAACTAACGTAAGTATTGTAATAGCAATACATTATATATCATGACTTGTCATGAGAAAGTGTCGGTGTAATAAACCTATTGATTGTACGCCGAGCGGCTTCCGCTGATAGTACCTGCCGTGCCCAAGGGTGGGGGAGGTGGTCGGGAGCGGTTGGGTGCCAGGTCGGGATGTCCCACCGGAGTCGCTCGGATTCATGACGTTTACGTTCAAGCTGGCGCGGCGCTTGGCCGTCTCTCGAGCGCGGCTGCTGCTGCCAATCCTCCTCGTACTTCCTGCGGCCTGTGGCACCCCTGCCATCAATGAAGGCTTCGCACCTCCCGATTCCACCGACGTCGTGGCGATCACCGTCGCACCCAAACTCGACACCATCCGTACCAACGACTCGCTTCAGCTCCACGTTGGAGGACGTGACGCGCTGGGAGACTCGATTACCCCCGAGGTCGACTGGTTCGCTTCGGGCGGAACGATCACCGCCTCCGGCGTGTTCAGCTCCACCAGTACGGGACAGTTCACGCTGCTGGCCAGGCACAAGAAGAAGCATGAGGTGATGGACACGGCCACAGTCGTCGTCACTCCAGCGCTGGCCACCGTGACCGCGGTTGTCGTCTCCCCGGCCAGCCTCACCCTGCCAGCTGGCGGTTCCGCCACCCTCTCGGCCAGCGCCCGGATGTCCGACGGGAGCACCTCGCCGGTCTCCGTGAATTGGACGGCCACCGGGGGCACGATTACGAGCGGGGGGCTGTATACGGCGGGGACCACCGCCGGCGGCTTCCGGGTGATCGCGGTGCAGCAGGGCGGCACCCTGGCCGACACCGCGGCGGTGACCATCACGGCGCCTGCCGCCGACCCTGACGCAGGTGATCCTGATCCCGGCGACGGTGAGCCTGCAGACCGGCGGCGACCCAGCTGTTCGCGGTGTCCGGCAAGCTGAGTGACGGCTCGACCACCACGCCGGCGGTGACCTACAGCGCCACCGGCGGGCACGATCACGAGCGGGGGGCTGTACACGGCGGGCAGCACCGCCGGCAGCTTCCGGGTCATCGCGGTGCAGCAGGGCGGCACCCTGGCCGACACCGCGGCGGTGACCATCACGGCGCCGCCGCCGACCTTGACCCGGGTGATTCTCAATCCGTCCACGGTCAGCCTGCAGACGGCCGGGACCCAGCAGTTCGTGGTGAGCGGCGTCTGGAGCGACGGCAGTACCACCGCTCCCGCCGTGACCTACAGCGCGACCGGCGGGCACGATCACGAGCCGGGGGCCTGTACACGGCGGGCAGCACCGCCGGCAGCTTCCGGGTCATCGCGGTGCAGCAGGGCGGCACCCTGGCCGACACCGCGGCGGTGACCATCACGGCGCCGCCGCCGACCTTGACCCGGGTGATTCTCACTCCGTCGACGGTCAGCCTGACAACGGCCGGCAGCCAGCAGTTCGTGGTGAGCGGAGTCTGGAGCGATGGCAGTGCAACCGCTCCCGCCGTCACCTACAGCGCGACCGGGGGCACGATCACGAGCGGGGGCCTGTACACGGCGGGCAGCACCGCCGGCAGCTTCCGGGTCATCGCGGTGCAGCAGGGCGGCACCCTGGCCGACACCGCGGCGGTGACCATCACGGCGCTGCCGCCGACCTTGACCCAGGTGATCCTGACCCCGGCGACCGCGAGCGTGCAGACCGGCGCTACCCAGCAGTTCGCGGTATCCGGAAAGCTGAGTGACGGCTCGACCACCACGCCGGCGGTGACCTACAGCGCGACCGGCGGCACCATCACCTCCGCGGGCCTGTACACGGCGGGAACCACCGCCGGAACATTCCGGGTGATCGCGGTGCAGCAGGGCGGCACCTTGGCCGACACCGCGGCGGTGACCATCACCGCGCCGCCGCCCACCCTGACGCAGGTGATTCTCAATCCGTCCACCGTCACCCTGCAGACGGCCGGGACCCAGCAGTTCGTGGTGAGCGGCGTCTGGAGCGATGGCGGTTCCACCGCGCCCGCGGTGACCTACAGCGCCACCGGCGGCACCATCACGGCGGGGGCCTGTACACGGCCGGCAGCACCGCCGGCACCTTCCGGGTCATCGCACTCAGCAGGGCGGCACCCTGGCCGACACCGCGGCGGTGACCATCACGGCGCGCCGCCGACCCTGACCCAGGTGATCCTGACTCCCGGCCACCGTCTAGCCTGCCGACCGGCGGCACCCAGCAGTTCGCGGTGTCCGGCAGTCTGAGTGACGGCTCGACCACCACGCCCGCCGTGACCTACAGCGCCACGGGCGGGACGATCACGAGCGGGGGCCTGTACACCGCGGGCAACACCGCCGGCACCTTCCGGGTCATCGCCACGCAGCAGGGCGGCACCCTGGCCGACACCGCGGCGGTGACCATTACGGCGCCGCCGCCGATCCTGACCCAGGTGATCCTCAACCCGTCCACGGTCAGCCTGCACGACGACCGGCACCCAGCAGTTCGTGGTGAGCGGAGTCTGGAGCGATGGCAGTACCACCGCTCCCGCGGTGACCTACAGCGCCACCGGCGGGCACCATCACGAGCGGGGGGCTGTACACGGCGGGCAGCACCGCCGGCAGCTTCCGGGTCATCGCCACCCAGCAGGGCGGCACCCTGGCCGACACCGCGGCGGTGACCATCACGGCGCCGCCGCCGACCCTGACCCAGGTGATCCTCACCCCGTCCACCGTCAGCCTGCAGACCAGCGGCAGCCAGCAGTTCGTGGTGAGCGGCGTCTGGAGCGATGGCAGTACCACCGCTCCCGCCGTGACCTACAGCGCCACCGGCGGGCACGATCACGAGCGGGGGCCTGTACACCGCGGGCAGCACCGCCGGCACCTTCCGGGTCATCGCCACCCAGCAGGGCGGCACCCTGGCCGACACCGCGGCGGTGACCATCACCGCGCCGCCGCCGACCCTGACCCAGGTGATTCTCAATCCGTCCACGGTCAGCCTGACGACGACCGGGACCCAGCAGTTCGTGGTGAGCGGAGTCTGGAGCGACGGCGGTACCACCGCGCCCGCCGTGACCTACAGCGCCACCGGCGGCACGATCACGAGCGGGGGCCTGTACACGGCGGGCAGCACTGCCGGCACCTTCCGGGTCATCGCGACCCAGCAGGGCGGCACCCTGGCCGACACCGCGGCGGTGACCATCACGGCCCCGCCGCCGACCCTGACCCAGGTGATTCTCAATCCGTCCACCGTCAGCCTGACAGACGGCCGGCACCCAGCAGTTCGTGGTGAGCGGCGTCTGGAGCGACGGCAGTACGACCGCTCCCGCCGTGACCTACAGCGCGACCGGCGGCACGATCACGAGCGGGGGGCTGTACACGGCGGGCAGCACCGCCGGCAGCTTCCGGGTCATCGCGGTGCAGCAGGGCGGCACCCTGGCCGACACGGCGGCGGTGACTGTCACGGTGCCGCCGCCGACCCTGACCCAGGTGATTCTCAATCCGTCCACGGCGACCCTGCAGACGGCCGGCACCCAGCAGTTCGTGGTGAGCGGCGTCTGGAGTGACGGCGGAACGACAGCTCCCGCCGTGACCTACAGCGCCACGGGCGGCACCATCACGAGCGGGGGGCTGTACACGGCGGGCAGCTCGACCGGCACCTTCCGGGTCATCGCCACCCAGCAGGGCGGCACCCTGGCCGACACCGCGGCGGTGACCGTCACGGCGCCGCCGCCGACCCTGACCCAGGTGATCCTCGACTCCGTCCACGCGTCAGCCTGGCGACGGGCGGCACCCAGCAGTTCGCGGTGAGCGGCGGTCTGGAGCAACGGCGGTCACCACCGCTCCCGCCGTGACCTACAGCGCCACCGGCGGCACGATCACGGCCGGCGGGCTGTACACGGCGGGCAGCACCGCCGGCACCTTCCGGGTCATCGCCACCCAGCAGGGCGGCACCCTGGCCGACACCGCGGCGGTGACCATCACGGCGCCGCCGCCGACCCTGACCCAGGTGATCCTCAATCCGTCCACGGTCAGCCTGCAGACGGCCGGCACCCAGCAGTTCGTGGTGAGCGGCGTCTGGAGCGACGGCGGTACCACCGCTCCCGCCGTGACCTACAGCGCGACCGGCGGCACCATCACGGCCGGCGGGCTGTACACGGCGGGCAGCACTGCCGGCACCTTCCGGGTCATCGCGGTGCAGCAGGGCGGCACCCTGGCCGACACCGCGGCGGTGACCATTACCGCGCCGCCGCCGACTCTGACCCAGGTGATCCTCAATCCGTCCACGGTCTCCCTGCAGACGGCCGGCACCCAGCAGTTCGTGGTGAGCGGCGTCTGGAGTGATGGCGGTACGTCAGCTCCCGCCGTGACCTACAGCGCGACCGGCGGCACCATCACGACCGGGGGCCTGTACACGGCGGGCAGCACCGCCGGCAGCTTCCGGGTCATCGCCACCCAGCAGGGCGGCACCCTGGCCGACACCGCGGCGGTGACCATCACGGCGCCGCCGCCGACCCTGACCCAGGTGATTCTCAATCCGTCCACGCGTCAGCCTGCGACGACCGGCGACCCAGCAGTTCGTGGTGAGCGGCGTCTGGAGTGATGGCGGCACGACCAGCGCCCGCCGTGACCTACAGCGCCACCGGCGGCACGATCACGACCGGCGGGCTGTACACGGCGGGCAGCACCGCCGGCAGCTTCCGGGTCATCGCGGTGCAGCAGGGCGGCACCCTGGCCGACACCGCGGCGGTGACTATCACGGCGCCGCCGCCGACCCTGACCCAGGTGATTCTCAATCCGTCGTCGGTCAGCCTGACGACGGCCGGCACCCAGCAGTTCGTGGTGAGCGGCGTCTGGAGTGATGGCGGTACCACCGCTCCCGCCGTGAACTACAGCGCCACCGGCGGCACGATCACGACCGGCGGGCCTGTACACGGCGGGCAGCACCGCCGGCAGCTTCCGGGTCATCGCGACCCAGCAGGGCGGCACCCTGGCCGACACCTCGGCGGTGACCATCACCGCGCCGCCGCCGACCCTGACCCAGGTGATTCTCAATCCGTCCACGGTCACCCTGCAGACGGCCGGGACTCAGCAGTTCGTGGTGAGCGGCGTCTGGAGTGACGGCGGTACCACCGCTCCCGCCGTCACCTACAGCGCGACCGGCGGCACCATCACGACCGGGGGCCTGTATACGGCGGGCAGCACCACCGGCACCTTCCGGGTGATCGCGACCCAGCAGGGCGGCACCCTGGCCGACACCGCGGCGGTGACCCTCACGCCGGCCTCCACGGGCCACAGCTACACGAGCGACTTCTCCCTGACCGAGACGCCCGTCTCGGAGGGCGGCAAGTGGATCGGCGGCCATACGACCGGCCTGGTCTGGTCGGATGCCTCGACCAGCGGTGGCAAGATCTGGGGCCGCCAGCAACTCGACGTGCCCACCCGGTACGGGGATGCCACGGCCATTCTGACGGGCCCCTGGGGCGCCGATCAATCGGCGGAAGGCGTGGTCGCGATCTCGTCGATGCCCGCCGACAACTGGGGGGCCGAGATCGAACTCCGCCTCCGCAGCGCCATCAGTGCCAACGTCAACACCGGGTATGAGATCACCTGGAAGGTCACGGCGAATCCCGCCAACGCCTACCTCGTCATTGTCCGCTGGAACGGCGCCCTCGGCAGTTTCACCTATCTCGGACGCTACGGCGCCGCCCAGGCGGGGCAGAGTGGGACGCCCTATGCCGCGCAGAACGGCGACGTGCTCAAGGCGACCATCATCGGCAACACGATCCGCGCCTATCGGAACGGGACGCTGCAGGCCACCGTGGACATCACCTCGGCGGGCGGTACCGTCTTCACCTCCGGTACCCCCGGCGTGGGCTTCCAGTTCGACCCGGGCAGCCCCGGGCATAACGCGGACTTCGGCTACACCAGCTTCACGGCAACCGATACCCCCTGACGGCCGCGGCGCGCGACTGAGTGACACTCCCGCCGGCACGCGCGTCATTGGGAGAAGCCCATCTCTTCTGCGTGTCGCCTCACCTGCTTTTCGGGAGAGCTGCCATCGACCCGCGAGTCTACATCCAACGATCAGGTTGTCCTGAGAGCGGCACGCGCGACTTACTTGACTGCCCAAGGGCGGTGTGGCTAGGTGGGTGGGTTGGGGTGAACTGCAACGAACTGCCAGAACGGATGTGTATTGATCTATACTCACAAGCGGGACCTCCTTTGGGCTGCCCTCCTCGCCATCTTTGCGGCAGCCTTGAGCTCCTGCGGAACACCTGATCCCAATCTGCCCACCGGTGCCCTGCGGCAGATCGTCCTCACCTCGAACGATACAACCCTCCGAGCCGGGCTGAGCGGTCAGTTCACCGCCTCCGGTGTCTTCACTGACGGCACCACCGGCGCCACCGCGGTGAGGTGGACTGCCACCGGGGGCACGATCACCAGCGGGGGGCTGTACACGGCCGGAGACGTGGTCGGGGCTTTCCAGGTGATCGCCACCCAGGAAGGCGGCACCCTGGCCGACACCGCGCTCGTAGCGATAACCCCGGTACCGGCAATGCTGGCGCCGCCGGCCCACAGTTACACCACCAGCTTTCCCCTGACGGAGAATCCGATCTCCGAAAGCGGGGCCTGGATCAACGGGGGCACCGTCGGTCTGGATTGGACCAACGTCTCGAGCACGCCCGGCCTCGCCGTCGGGCATCAGTGCTGTGCCAACTACACCGATGCGACCGCGATTCTGACCGGCACCTGGGCACCCGATCAGCAGGTGACGGCCACCGTCTACGCGGTGAATCCGAAGGACGCCTGTTACCAGGAAGTCGAACTTCGCCTGCGGAGTGTGATCTCGGCACGCGTGAATCGAGGCTACGAGATCAGCTTCAAGGCCTCGCCGACCAGCTCGGCCTATGTCGTCATTGTCCGCTGGAACGGGGCGCTCGGGAATTACACCGTCCTGACCAACCGCGGCGGGGCACAATACGGCGTGAAGACCGGCGACATCGTGAGCGCCCGCATGATCGGCAACGTGATCACGGTCTACAAGAACGGCGTGCAGGTGGCGCAGGTGACGGACAACGTCTATACCACCGGTACCCCCGGCATGGGGTTCAATCTCAATAACGGGCCGGCCGGCTGCGCGGGCACCAACGGTGATTACGGATTCACGAACTTCACCGCGACGGATACACAGGCAGCTCTACCGCCGCCGACCCTGACCCAGGTGATCCTGACTCCGGCGACCGCGAGCGTGCAGACCGGCGGGACCCAGCAGTTCGCGGTGTCCGGCAAGCTGAGTGACGGCTCGACCACCACGCCGGCGGTGACCTACAGCGCGACCGGCGGCACCATCACGACCGGCGGCCTGTATACGGCGGGCAGCTCTACCGGCACCTTCCGGGTCATCGCGGTGCAGCAGGGCGGCACCCTGGCCGACACCGCGGCGGTGACCCTCACGCCGGCGTCCACGGGCCACAGCTACACCACCAACTTCCCGCTGACCGAGACGCCCGTCTCGGAGGGCGGCAAGTGGATCGGCGGCCATACGACCGGCCTCGTCTGGTCGGATGCCTCGACCAGTGGTGGCAAGATCTGGGGCCGCCAGCAACTCGACGTGCCCACCCGGTACGGCGATGCCACGGCCATCCTGACGGGCCCCTGGGGCGCCGATCAATCGGTGGAAGGCGTGGTCGCGATCTCGTCGATGCCCGCCGACAACTGGGGGGCCGAGATCGAACTCCGCCTCCGCAGCGCCATCAGCGCCAACGTGAACAGGGGGTATGAAATCACCTGGAAGGTCACGGCGAATCCAGCGAATGCGTACCTCGTGATCGTGCGGTGGAATGGGTCGCTCGGCAGCTTTGACTACCTGGCACGGTTGGGGGCCGCTGGGGGACAGAACGGGACGCCCTATGCCGCGCAGAACGGCGACGTGCTCAAGGCGACGATCGTCGGTAATACCATCCAGGTCTATCGGAATGGCGCCTTGCAGGCCACCGTGGACATCGGGTCCATCGGCGGCACCGTCTTCACTTCCGGGGCGCCTGGCGTGGGCTTCCAGTTCGACCCGGGCAGCCCCGGGCATAACGCCGACTTCGGCTACACGAGCGTCACCGCGACCGATACCCCCACGGGTGCACCACCACCGACGCTGACTCAGGTGATTCTCAACCCGTCGACGGTCACCCTGCAGACGGCCGGTAGCAAGCAGTTCGGGGTGAGCGGAGTCTGGAGTGATGGCAGTGCGACCGTTCCCGCCGTGACCTACAGCGCGACCGGCGGGACGATCACGAGCGGGGGGCTGTACACGGCAGGCAGCTCGACCGGCTCCTTCCGCGTCATCGCGGTGCAGCAGGGTGGCAGCCTGGCCGACACTGCGGCGGTGACAATCACGGCCCTGCCGCCGATCCTGACCCAGGTGATTCTCAATCCGTCCACGGTCACCCTGCAGACGGCTGGCAGCCAGCAGTTCGTGGTGAGCGGAGTCTGGAGTGACGGTAGTACCACCGCTCCCGCCGTGACCTACAGTGCGACCGGCGGGACGGTCACGAGCGGGGGGATGTACACGGCGGGGAGCACCGCCGGCAGCTTCCGGGTGATCGCGGTCCAGCAGGGTGGCACCCTGGCCGACACCTCGGCGGTGACCATCACGCCGGCGTCAGCGGCCCACAGTTACACCACCAGCTTTCCCCTGACGGAGAATCCGATCTCCGAAAGCGGGGCCTGGATCAACGGGGGCACCGTCGGTCTGGATTGGACCAACGTCTCGACCACGCCCGGCCTCGCCGTCGGGCATCAGTGCTGTGCCAACTACACCGATGCGACCGCGATTCTGACCGGCACCTGGGCACCCGATCAGCAGGTGACGGCCACCGTCTACGCGGTGAATCCGAAGGACGCCTGTTACCAGGAAGTCGAACTTCGCCTGCGGAGTGTGATCTCGGCACGCGTGAATCGAGGCTACGAGATCAGCTTCAAGGCCTCGCCGACCAGCTCGGCCTATGTCGTCATTGTCCGCTGGAACGGGGCGCTCGGGAATTACACCGTCCTGACCAACCGCGGCGGGGCACAATACGGCGTGAAGACCGGCGACATCGTGAGCGCCCGCATGATCGGCAACGTGATCACGGTCTACAAGAACGGCGTGCAGGTGGCGCAGGTGACGGACAACGTCTACACCACCGGCACCCCCGGCATGGGGTTCAATCTCAATAACGGGCCGGCCGGCTGCGCGGGCACCAACGGTGATTACGGATTCACGAACTTCACCGCGACCGAAATCCCCTGACGGGATCCTCGCACTAGTCCGCCGTCCATCGTCTTCGAGTGGCCAGAAGTCGTGCGGCGGAGCCCCGCAGTAATCCCATCGAACGCCGGACGAAGTCCGGGGCCAGGTCGACCTGCGCGGCTTCAAGGGGCACCGGCGTGGCCCCGAATCCCTCCTTGAATCGGACCAGCCCGGGGTTGTCCGGCCCCGCGCCGCCGAGATTGAGCACCCGCTTCCCTTCCTCCCGCAGGGCCTCGCCGATCCGGTAGACCAGGTAGTGCGAGGCGCCAGAGTGACGGCCGATCGACGTGACGCCGGCTGAGTGGTAGTAGCCCGACTGCTCCGAGGTGAGCACCAGGGCGGATGCGTACACGGCATCCCGGTCGACGATCTGGTACAGTTCGCCGGCCCGGCTCCGGAGCAGCGCCTCCGCCGAGGCGCGATCGAAGGAATCCGGCGCATTCTCTCCGCGAAGTCGTCGCCTGAGCATCGAGGATTCGACGGCTTCGGCGTGCTCTGCCAGGGCGTCAGGCTCCCCCGAACGGCGCAGTGAAAGACCGAGGCGACGGGCCTGCCTGATGTGGCGCCGATGGGCAGCGGCCAGGCTGAGCCGCTCAATCGGCTGATCCAGGGCGAGAATGTGCTCGAGGCGCGGGCGGCTCGTCACCAGGCCCGGAAGCATCGGCAGGTTGAGTGGTGATGACCCGTAGGTGTTGATGGAAACGCTCCAGGCCAGCTCCCGTCGGCAGATCCGGGTCAGCCCTCGCGTGAACCGTGACCAGTCCGGCATGTCGGTGAGGGACGGGATCTCGAGTTGCCGCGCCTGCCAGGGCCCGCTCAGGAACGCCATGCAGCCCGCCACCAGGCGCCTGCCTTCGTGAAAGACGATCGCGACAGGCGCCGCCCCGCGTGAGATCATCGCCGCGGCGTACCGCGTGCTGTGGAACGCGATTCCCGGATGGAGCCGCTCGATCGCCGTGATCAATTCCCAGCCCGGGCGGCCCAGTACGCTGAAGTCGGGGATCATTGACACTCCGAAACGATGCGGTGATCGTGGGCTTGTGGGACTGTCGTCACGAGTCCACCGGCTGGACTTGACTGCGTTCGAGCCAGATCTCGCGCCAGAAGATCGACTCGTTCTGTGGACAGAACGCCAGGTACTCGCCGGTGGCGGTGACGCCTTCCAGAATGATGCAGGGATTGGTGATGGTCATCAGCTTCCCGGATTTCTCGTTGATGACCCGTTCGACCCGCGCCGCCACCCTGTACTTGCCGCCGCAGAACCGGACCAGCTCCGCGTCGAACACGAGGCCCCGATTCCGCTGCAACCCGGTAAGGGTCTCGGCGATCTCGCGCTTGGTTCGGACCCTGACCAGCTCGCCCGGCTGCAGGTCAAGCGATTGATGCGGCGAGGTCGTCCGGCCGGTATTGTTCCACACGGGGGACCCGACCCCTCCGCGTTTCCTCTGAACCCACTTGAACAGCGCGATGGCGACGCCTTCGAGAAAGGGAGCGGGGCGGACGTTGCCCCGGATCAGATCGCGCAGGTAGTGACGTGGGTCTCCCCATGCCAGTTGAGTGGTTGCCCTCGCCACCTCGGTCATCTGGCAGACGTACGAGTCTCCACTGGCATCATCGGAATGGTGCGTGAGGCGTTGCAGATCTGCCTCGCGCAAACGGGAAGTGCCGGAAGTTCGCGATGTTGCCTCTCGTGGCCTGGCCTCCACGTGGTGTCCACTCCTCGGCGTCGTGCGCCTGAGCCATGCTTCCTTCCAGAGCAGGTGACAGCTGGCCTGGCAGCCACCATGGTGACCACCGTCACAGCGCAGCCCCTCGAGCAGGACCGCATCGCGCATCCTGCGGAGGCCGGTGTGGAGTACATAGTCGTTGATCTTCTCCACCCGTCGAAGCACCCGGAAACTCCGTCCACAGAATGCGGACATCTCGGGCATGAAGGGCAGCCGATCCAGTGTGCCGCGATCGTCGAGGGTCGCCAGGATTTCGTCGAGGCTTCGGACCTCGACCCGTTCGCCGGGCCGGAGGTCGAGTCGTCCGGGCGTTCGCGCAAGCGCCAGGGTGATGGGCCGGATCGCTCGACGCGCCGCCCGCAGTACCGGCCCGGCCTGCCATTCCCGCGGCTCGCGCGGGGCGTACGGCACCCCTCGGGCCTCGAGCGTGTCACGATGCAGGCAGAGCAAGCCGCCTGCGATGACCAGTGCCGACCACCCGGCCCCGAGCGCAAGAACCAGGCACGCCACCCCCCAGAGCGCCACCCCGCCTCGCGACCAGCTCTCGAGGCCGGCCCGGCCTGCCGAGAACAGCCACGCGAGCATCACCAGGCCGGATTCCGGTCAGCACGCCGCCGGCCAGGATCGTCTTGACATGGCTCCGCCGATAATCACCCGTGGCCCCGTCTGGAGGCCCGGTGTTTCCCGCCAGTCGGCCTGTCATCCGCGACCGGCATCCGGTTCCAGAATGACCTTCCGGCCGTGGAACGCTTCGGCATATCCTTCGACGGCCCCGCACTCGATGCCGCGCAGGCGCATCAGACCGTCGAACGTCGCCGGGGTATACCAGCGCTTTCCGGCCTGACTCGGGAAGGCGGACATCAGGATCCGGATCTTCCGCCGCCGGATTCCCTGACTGAGCGGCACGAAGACGTTCGGATGGCCGAGGTCACCGTCGTACTTGGGGACCTCGTACTCCAGGATCGTGTGATCCCGGAAGGTGTTCCAGGTCAGCTCCGAGATCAGACGGTGATCCTGGTGCCAGTCCTGGCGATAGTGGGTGAAGACCAGGTCGGGCTTGACCTCCCCCTTCAGCTGCTCGAAGACGTCCTTGACGGCGGCACCCTCGTACGGCAGGAACCCGTCACGGAATCGTTCGACCCGGATGACCCTGGTCCTGGCCTGGCGGAGGATCCGCGACGCGCTTCGACGGGCCTCGCGGGCCCTGGTGGCATCGCCGCTCATGACGACCCAGTGGACGCTCACGTGCCGGCGCTCGCCGAGTAGCCGCAGCAGGGTTCCTCCGCAGCCGATCTCGATGTCGTCGGCGTGCGCGCCCAGGCAGAGCACCGTCAGCGGCGCGCGGGCCGGCCCGCCGAGGGTCAGCGGACGCATGTCAGGGCGGTCTCGGCGGCCCGTTCACCGCTGATGAAGCTCTCGTCGGTCCACATGTAGCCCCAGTCCCCGTAGCGGCCGCAATAGGCGACGCCGATCTCGTCCAGGTAGCCGTGCACCGTCTTCAGCGCCTCCGCCCGGTCCAGGTCGAAGATCACGTTGGCGTAGGGGACCAGGAAGGCGTTCCGGAACAGGATCCGGTCCTCCTCCCGGATCAGCCCGCAGCGCCGGAGGTCGGCGATGACCGGCTCGATCAGGCTCTCGGGCGAGACCGTGAGCGGCCGGTACTTGCTTCGAGAAATAGACCTCGGCCTGGATGCTCCCGGCGCCCTTCGGCACGTTGTTGGGCGACAGCATGTGCGGGAAGCTCAGGCGGGTGAAGCAGATGTCCTCGTCGTAGAAGTAGGTCATGTGGCCCTCGGAGAGGTCCTCACGATCGACCACGACGTTGACCAGCACGCAGGTGGAACAGGCCAGGCGCGCTGCCGCCGCCAGCACGTCGGGCGGCGTCCCGGCGATCATCGGCACCAGGTCGGGCAGCGGGATCGAGGAGACCACGCTCGAGTACCGGGTCCGGATGCCGTTGCGGAAGGTCAGCTCCCGCGCCCGCGGATCCAGCCCGACCAGTTCGTGCTTGCAGCTTGATCTCGCCCAGCGGCAGGAAGCGCCGGAGGTAGGCGGCGAAGCCGCCCCGGGTCGGATACCGGAAATGCGTGATGTAATGGATGTTCGGCGCGCCCGGCGAGAGCGCCCCGCGCAGGACCTCCTCCAGGCTGGGCTTGTAGATCCGCGGCCCCAGCCAGTCGGTGCTCATGTTCTCGGCGGTCGTCAGGTGATACTTCCGGGTGTACTGCATCGGGAACAGCTCGGCGAACGTCCGGCCGAAGCTCGCCAGCAGCCAGTCGGCGTAGTTCCTGATCGGGCCTTCCTCGGCCTTGTCCGCCGCGACGAAGTCGGCGATCACCTTGATGATCACGTCCTCGGGCAGGCCGTGGAGATGCAGCTGCACCGGATGCACCGGCCAGTGGCCCCGCCAGTAGTTGTTGAGGCGGATCTGGATGGTCTCGAACTGGTGGTCCACGCTCTCGGCGAACAGCTCCTGGATCCGGTCGTCCTTGGTGAACGAGATGTGAGGGCCGATGTCGAACAGGAACCCGCCCGGGTGCTGGAACGAGGCGGTATGGCCCCCGTGATAGGAGTTCTTGTCGTAGAGGACCGGCGCGAGGCCCTCCCCGTGCAGGTGGTAGGCGGCGCCCAGCGCGCCCATTCCGCTTCCGAGTACGACGATATTCTCCACCGGGCGGATTCTCCGGGTTAGTCGTTCGCGCGGGCGCGAGCGGGGCGCCAGCAGCTGCTCGTACCGCTCGATCTGCGTCCATCGTGAGCCGGCGGAGGTCGCGCCCGTTGGCCCACCCGCGGTACCACTCCACGATCCAGTCCAGCGCCTCGGCCAGCGGCAGCGCCGGGACGCCAGCCCAGCGATGTCGCTGCCTTCGTCGTGTCGAGCCGCAGCACCGCCGCCTCCGGCGGGTGGGCGCCGACGTCCAGTGCCCAGGCTGGCCTTGCCGCCCCAGCTCTGCTCCAGCCGGTCGGCGATCCAGGACACCGGCATGGCGTCATCGTCGGCCGGACCGAAGTTCCAGCCGGTGGCAAACGTCGGCCCGTCCCGCACCAGCGCCTCGGCCAGCATCAGGTAGCCCCGCAGCGGCTCCAGCACGAACTGCCAGGGCCGGATCGCCCCAGGGCTGCGAATCAGGCAGGCGCGATCGGCCGATGAAGGCGCGGATCAGGTCCGGAATCAGCTGGTCCGCCGTCCAGTCGCCGCCGCCGATGGCATTCCCCGCGCGCGCGCTGGCCAGGGCCACGCGGTGGTCGATCGATCGCCTCGGGCGGGAAGAAGGACTTGCGGTAGGATGCGGTGACCAGCTCGGCGCACCCCTTGGAATTGGAGTACGGGTCGTCCCCTCCCATCGGGTCCGTCTCCCGGTACCCCGGGCCGGAATTCCGGTGGGCGTAGCACTTGTCGCTGGTCACGTTCACGATGGCGCAGCCGGTGCCGAGCCGGCGCACCGCCTCGAACAGGTGAACGGTGCCCATCACGTTGGCCGAGTAGGTCTCGACCGGGTCGGCGTAGCCCCGCTTGACCACCGATTGGGCGGCCATGTGAATGACCACATCGGGCCGGCACTCGGCGATCGCCGCTGCGAGCCGGGGGTAGTCGCGGATGTCCGCCGTGATCGAGCGCAAGCTCGCGGCGACACCGGCCTGTTCGTAGAGGCTGGGCCGGGTCGGAGGCTCCAGCGCATAGCCGGTGACGTCGGCCCCGAGGGACTCGAGCCAGAGCGAGAGCCAGCTGCCCTTGAAGCCGGTGTGCCCCGTCATGAAGACGCGGCGCCCGCGCCAGAAGGCGCGGTTGGGGGCACCTGGCGAGGGATCAGGCCGGGCAGGGGAGCCGGTGCTGGGGCCGGGGACGGTCGGGTGGGCAGACATACCGGCCTCCTAGGGGCGCCAGAGCTCCCAGGGAGGATCACCCTTCGCCAGCAGCTCGTCCAGCTGCTGTTTGTCCTTGAAGGTGTCCATCGCCTTCCAGAACCCGTTGTGCTCGTAGGCCAGGAGCTGCTGCTTGTCGATGAGCCGGTGGAAGGGTGCATCGACAAGCTCCTCCCCTTCGTTCAGGTACTCGAAGAATTCCTGGCGGAAGGCGAAGAACCCGGCATTGACCCGGAGCTGGGTGGCGCGGATGTCGGTCAGGCTGGTAACCAGTCCGTCCTTGGACGCCACGTAGTGGAAGCTCACGTTCGGCGGTACCGTCACCATGGCCGCGATCTTCTTCGAGGCCCGGAAGTGCTCCAGGTACGCGTTCAGATCCATGTTGGTGAGACAGTCGGTGTAATTCGCCAGGAACATCTCTTCCCCGGCGAGGTACGGCTTCACGCGCCGGAGTCGCTCGCCGATGGGCGACGAGAGGCCGGTGTCCACGAAGGTGATCCGCCAGTCGTGGATGTCGCTGTTCAGCAGCTCGACCTTCTGGCCCCCATCGGCCAGCACGAAGTTGTTCGAGAGCGCCTCGTTGTAATCGAGAAAGTACTTCTTGATCACATCGGCCTTGTAGCCCGAGGCAGAGGATGAAGTCCTTGTGCCCGAAGTGGGCGTAGTACTTCATCAGGTGCCACATGATCGGGCGGTACCCGAGGCTCACCATCGGCTTCGGGACGTTCTCGTCGTAGTCGCGAAGCCGGGTGCCGAGGCCGCCGGCGAAGAGAACGACCTTCACGGGGCCACGGCTCCCGAGCCGGCCGCGACCGCCTCGCGGCGCTGGGCCGGCTTCTCGGCGGGCGCCCAGCGACGGAACTGCTCCGCCCAGAGCCGGTCGCTCAGCCGTTCGGGAGGCATTTCGACATCATCGGTGCTCACCACGCTGTCCTTGGCGAGGGCGTGGCGGAGGACGCAGCCTTCCGCGAGCCCCATGGGGAGGGCGTTGCTGGCGCGGGCGGGAGCGCTGTTGTCGATCAATCCGTACACGGTGAAGCCCCCGACGCCGTCGATCGTCTCCCCCGCCCGGAGATCGCGCTTGGCCACTGCCACCACCTCGCAGCGGGGCCCGGCCTGCGGTGCCACGGTCGGGTCCTGGAACAGGGCGGCCCGCCCGATGGTCGAGGCAATCTGCAGGTGCGGAAGGTGGAACGGGGTGTAGAAGACGTAGAACGGCCCGTCGCCCATCTTGTAATAGGCCAGCTGCGCCTGCTTGAGCGCATTCTCCTCGTGCACCACGACGAATGCCCCGGTGTGCGGGGCCGCGCCCAGCGCGTAGTCCACGATGCCGCCCGCCAGGAGATCCCTGGCCGGGAGCAGCTGGGCCATCTCGCGGACGTTGGCGCAGGCCGGGCCGTACATCCCCCGGCGGCCGACCTGGAACCCCGTGGCGTTGGCCAGCACCGTCGCTTCCATCGAGAGCTTCGTGGCGTCCGCGAAGGAAGTGACCTTCCGGACATCCTGGTCGTTCTTCTCGGCGAAGCCGCGCTGGGTGTCGGGATTCCGGTAGTAGTCCACCATCCCCTTGATGTTGCCCGCCGCGACCGGCGTGAGGCCGAGCGACCGGAGGTAGCGGAACAGCGTCATGGCCACGCCGGGTTCGTCGCCATCGGTGTTGGTCAGCACCACCCCCGCCTGGTCCGCCCTGGCCTTCAGGATCGGACCGATGGTCGAATCAAGTTCGGCATTGACGATGACGGTGTGCTTGCCGTGCGCGATGGCATCGAGAGTGATCGCCGCGGCATAGTCCACCGTCCCGGTCACCTCGATCACCAGGTCGATCTCGGGGCAGCGGATCAGCAGCGAGGGGTCGTCGGTCAGGACCGGGATGCCGCCCCGGATCGCGTCCGCGGCGGCGCCGGCGGCATCGGTGGTTGCCCAGCGCTGGATCCCCGCTTCGCGGAAGGTCCGCTCGGCATGGGCCGCCGTGCGGTTGGCGATCCCGGCCAGCCGGATGCCGGGAACCGGCGTTCCCAGCTGCAGGGCGATGGCCCTGCCGGTGGCGCCGGCACCGATCATGGCGACCCGGATGGGGTGCCCTTCTGCTTCTCTCCGGTTGAGTGCGGTGTCAACGGTCATGTCAGCGCTCGAATGCTCGTGGGCTCGAGAAGAGGCCAGCGCATGTCCTGCTCCGAGACGCCGCGCGGTGGCAGCGGCCATTGAATCCCCACCGTCGGATCATCGAACCGGAGTCCCCGGACGGCGTCCGGGGCATACACCGCGGAGGTCAGGTAGTAGATCTCCGACCCGTCCTCGAGCGTCTGGTAGCCGTGGGCGCACCCCGGAGGCACGTACAGCATCCGCGCATTGTCGGCCGACAGCGTCGTCCCGAACCAGCGGCCGCGGGTGGCCGACTCGGGGCGCAGATCGACCAGGACGTCGAACACCGTGCCCCGCGTGCAGCGCACCAGCTTCGCCTCTTCATGCGGCGCTGCCTGGTAGTGCATGCCCCGCACGGTGCCGGCGAGCCGGCTGAACCCCATGTTGGCCTGCAGGGGGCTGAACGCGATGCCGTGATCGGCGAATTCGTTGACGCACCAGGCCCGCATGAAACGGCCTCGATCGTCAGAATGGGGCGTCGGGATCAATGACCCAGGCGCCGTCGATCGAGGGCCCGGTGAAATGCAAGCCCTACCTCTGTTTCTCAGCCAACTGGGCCGGCATTGGCGCTGGGGCGCACTTTGGGAGGGCGCATTCTTCCTGGCGAGACGGCCGACCATACCCTCGATCGTTCGTTTGGGATTGCCGACCATGTCAAGCAGATGTGCGACGATGTACCACGCCAGGCGGGCGCGGCTGACTTCGTATCCCATCGCCCTCACACGGTTGAAATGGTAATCCCAGAACTCATCTCCCGGGGAAATGGAGCGCCTGGGCGGCGAGGAAGCGGTAGTAAGCGTGGGTGACTTCATCGAGGCGCTTCCTGAACTCATCCGGCGTCAGGTAGTACGGACCGAACGTCGATGACCTCGTTCACGTCTCCGAAATAGTAGGAGCCAACGCGCTCGAGGTAGAATGTCGGTCCGTGACTTTGCCCCGTTCCGGACGAAGCTCAACGCCTGGTGGACGTATCCGAAATCATGCTCCTTGAGCAGGTGCAGGTAGGCGATCGCGTCCCCGTGGTAGTCGAGTGGACTGTAGAAGGGATGACGGCCCTCGAGAGCACTGACCCTCAGCAAGGAGGTGGAGGGGTGCCCGAGAACCCGGACGTTGTTGAGGAGTCTGAGCCGACCAATCTGGCGGCCTGTGGTGATCGGACTCGGATATGGCAAGCCGTCGTTGATCACCATCGATCCCGCCAGTACCCACGAGGCAACCATGCCGACAGTGGGGTAGGCCTCCGCGACCTTGACCAGCTCCTCGATGCATTCGGGGAAGAACCAGTCGTCGGCTCCCAGCAATTTCACGTACTTGGCGTCCGGCGAATACAGCGTCAGTGCATGGTTGTGGTTGCCGACCACATCCAGGAACTCCTTGTTGTCGTGGATCCGCACCCGGGCGTCCTGTTCCACGAACTGCGCTGCAATGGCCCGGGTCCGGTCAGTGCTGCAGTTATTGACAATCGTCAGGTCGAAATTGGTATAGGTTTGGTCCAGGACGCTCCGGATGGCCTCGGCAATCGTATCCTCCCCGTTGTACACGGGAATGACAACACTCACCAGGGGCGCTGCGCTCGATGACATGTCACGAACTCCGAGTGGAATTGCCATGGGCCTCATTGCCCCGCTGGGGCCGCCGCTCCCGCAACGGGCGGGTGGCTGCCGGAGATACCCCAAGGTCGTCGAGCCGGACGAGGAAGGACTTTCGCTGTTCGGGCGCATGGAGCGCAAGACTCGGGCCGCCCGTTGACCGTATTGCCTGTGTATGTAACTCGTTGTGGAGTAATCACTTGTGGATCGTCCCTCCGCCGCCGCCGACCCCATTCTTTGTGGCGCGATTGCATAGTCACACGACGCGCGGGGGCATGCGTGCACGCCCGCTCCTGACCCTGCAGCGGCGACAACTTCTAGGGGGGTCAGGGAGCCGATACCTCAGGTCGCTGCGGGGCCTCGACCTGATACTAGTGCATGCACCAGCCTTCGACCAGCGCCGGGGGCTGGCAAGGGGGAGATGGGCTTTCCATCGGCGTCTGGGCGTGGCGCGGCCTTGGCATATCTTGAGCCAAATCGTGGGATCAGACTCGTTCCTGGAGCGGTGCTCACCATGAGTTCTTCGGCTGAGGGTTACCTCCCGGGCAGGGCCAATTGACGGAACAGGCTGTGAGGATCGTCGATGGTCGGCGGGAGCGGGGAGCCTGCGCACGGAGAGGCAATCATGAGTGAAGTCCACCCCGATCAGCCCCATCCGCCGCTCGGTTGGTTGTTTGTCCTGCCCTGGGATTTCCAGCTCGTGGGCGGTGTCAATACCGTTGTCGCCAACCTCGCCGGCGAATGTGCCAGGTCGGGCCGGGCCCTGCCGCTGCTCCTCATGGGATTATGGGAGTATCCCGAGTTGACCGAAGGGACGGCAAGGGGACTCACCGCGGCCAGCTACCGGCTCAGGAGCCCCGCCGGCAATGAACTGGACCTGCGGACGGTTGTGGCATTCGTGTTGACGCTGCCGTCCGCCCTCGTTGTGGTCGCCCGCTTCCTTCGCCGGCACCATGTGGCGGTGGTCAACGTGCACTATCCGGGGTCGGCAACCCTGGTGTTTGTGCTGCTGCGCCGTCTGCGCCTGTTCCGCGGTCGCCTGCTGCTGTCGATCCACGGATCGGATGTCTTTCAGGCGGCCCAGACCACCGGCATCGTTCGATGGCTCTGGCGCCTGATGCTCCGCCAGTCCGATGCGGTCATCGCCTGCTCGGCGCACCTGGCCCAGGAGTGCGCCACGGCATTCCCCGGGGCAGCCGACCGGCTCCACGTGATCAGGAATGGGGTGGACGTTCGCGGGATCGAGGCGGCGGCCCGGCACGAGCTGCCGGACGAGCTGAAAGGGTTTCCCTACCTTCTCAGTGTCGGCAATTTTCAGGACAGCAAGGGCCACGATGTCCTGCTCCGCGCGTTTCTGCGCCTCGCCCCCTCGAATCCGGGGCTTCATCTGGTGTGCGTCGGCCAGACCGGGCCGACGCTGCCTGCCCTCAAGGCAATGTCCCTGGGCCACGGACTCGACACACGCATCCACTTCCGCGAGGATGTCACCCCCGACCGGGTAGGCGCCTACTACGCCGGCGCGACACTGTTTGTTCAGCCATCCCGGCGGGAGGCCCTGGGCATCGCGATTCTCGAGGCAGGTGTCCTGAGAAAGCCCGTTGTCGCCTGCCGCGTCGGCGGGATCCCGGAAATTCTGAGGCACCGCGAGAACGGCATCCTCGTGGAACCGGAGGATGACCGCGCCCTGGCCGACGCGATTGCGATGCTCCTGGAGGACCGCGACCTGGCGAGGAGGCTCGGCGAGGCGCTGTATCACGACGTATCTCAGCGCTTCACCTGGTCGCAGGCGTGGCGGGAATACCTCGCAATCGCCGGGATTCAATCAGGGAACGAGGGCAGCGGGCAGGTGCCATGACCGCGCGGCAGGGGCGCCGCAGTCGTGGATCCCGTCAAGTCCGCGTACCTGAAGGTGCACTCAGGTCCACGTCGTCGGGCAACTCCTGGGTGCGGGCCGGCGCGGACACCGCCTCGGCGCCGTCGAGGATCTGGCAGGCGGTCAGCCGGGGATGCAGATCGACCGGCCCGCGGACGGCGGGTGGCCCCGCGACAAAGAATGTCGCGGCCGTGGCCCAACGGTCGTAGGCCTTGTCGGTAGTATACCGGTAGAGATAGGCGTTGACGTGGAATGTTCCTTCGGCCAGCCCGACGTCGATCTCGAAGGTGCAGGAAATCCGCTGGCCGGCTTCCAGCGAAATGACTCCGTATCCCAGCCGGTCGGTGCAGGTGTCGAACAGCGGGTAATTCTGATCGTCGACTATCTGGACCACCACACTGATGTCATCGTGCCTGCGCAGCGCGCGGGCCTCGATCGTGATCCACAGGTGGTCGCCACTGGTGACCTGCACCGTCGGCCCGGACGCGTCATGCACGACAACGCTGGTGATCTCGAGTTCCCGGCCGGGGCCAAGGGCACGGCGCTCCTGGCTCCCGCTGAGGTATTTCTTGAGCACGTCGGAGGTGGGGCCAAGCATCGCGACAGTGCCGTGCTGAAGCAGCAGACTCCGTTTGCAGAGATTGCTGACTGCGCGCAGGTTGTGCGAGATGAACACCACGGTCGTGCCTCTCTCGATGACCTGGGTCATCCGCTCCATGCACTTGCGCTGGAATGCGTAGTCGCCGACGCTCAGCACCTCGTCCACCAGCAGGACCTCCGGATCGACATGCGCGGCGACCGCAAAGCCAAGCCGGGCGAACATGCCCGACGAGTAGCGCTTGACCGGCGTGTCGATGAACTCCTCCAGCCCCGAGAACGCCACGATTTCGTCGAATTTCCGCCGGATTTCCTCCCGTTTCAACCCCAGGATCGCGCCGTTGAGATAGACATTCTCCCGGCCCGTCAGGTCCTGGTGAAAGCCCGCGCTGACTTCGATCAGCGCCGACAGGCGTCCCCGGACCACGATGTTGCCGCTCGTGGGTCGCATGATGCCGGTGAGCAGCTTGAGCATCGTGCTCTTGCCGGCCCCGTTGTCGCCCACGATCCCGAAGGCTTCTCCCCGCGCCACGTCGAACGACACGTCCTTGAGCGCCCAGAATTCCCGGGCCTGGAGCGCCTCGCCGGAGCGGGGGCGGAACATCCGGCCGGTGAGGGCGGGTATCAGGTCGCGCAGCGAGTCGTACATCTCCCCCCGCCGGAACCTCTTGAAGACGTGCTGGACTTCCAGGGCGGCGTCGCTCATTCGGCTGGTGCTCACACGCTTTCGGCGAAGTAGGGTTCGAGCTTCCGGAACGCCAGGAGTGCTCCCCCGAGCAGGAGGAGCCCGAAGACGAGGCTGTAGGCGACCCAGGCAAGGTCGGGCGCCCGGTGGGCCACGACCGTGGTGGAGATGGCCTCCAGGAGTCGGCGACACCGGGTTCAGCAGGATGAGTGGCCCCCAGCGGCCGAGCATGCTCGAGTCGTAGAATACCGGCACGAAGAAGACCGCGAAGGTGAGCAGCACTTCCACCAGGTACTTGACGTCCCGGAAGAACACGCCGGCCGCAGACAGGATGATCGCGAAGCCCGCGGCCAGCACCACCAGCCCGGCAAAGAGGAGCGGCAGCCACAGCACCTGGACCGAAATGCCGACCCCGGTCACCAGCAGGAAGATCCCGACGACCGTCGCGGCGACCAGGAAATCGAGCAGCTGCGCGAAGACCGCCGACAGCGGGAAGATCAGGCGGGGCATGTACACCTTGGTCAGCAGGCTCGAATTGCTGATCAGGCTGTTGGTGCCGAACCGGATGGCCGAGACGAAGAAGGCGTAGGGCGCCGCCTTGACCGCGACGGCCGCAATGTCGCTCGCCTTCACCGTGGCCCCGGACAGGCCGGCGAAGGCGTAACGGACGATGATCCCCGCCGAAATGATGACCATCGGCATCAGGAGGGCCCACAGGAAGCCCATGACCGACTGTTTGTACCGGATCTTGATCTCCCGCCACGTCAGCATGTACAGGAGGTCGCGATGCCTGACGACTTCCCGCAGTGACTCGGCCACTCCGAGCCCCGTCGTGGGCATGCCCTCCTCAGGGGCGGATGCAGAGGTTGGATCAGTTGTGATCGTGGCAGTCGCCATCGGCTTACCTTGTTTCGGCTTCTGTTCGGCCTTGGTGCGTTGCGCCGGTTCTGGCAGATCGAACGGCGCGGGCTCCCGGGCCAATCCCGCTGCAGCAATGACTTAGCCTGGAACTGACTCCTGCGAGGCAGGGAAGATGCCACCCGGTTCCCCCAGGTACCAGTGGGAAGCGCGGTGGGCTCGCCCCAGCCGGGCTGCTTCTGTCTGCACAGGCCCCACAGATGTGTTGGAGTTCGCCCTCGCCCGACCAGACCGGCGACGCCGGCGCATTATCGCATCGCCTGCGCTCCGTGGGAAACCAGGGCCGCCACGATCCTCTCACCCGCCCGGCCGTCCCACCCTTCGGGCACCCTGGCACCCGGCGCCACTCTTCCCTGGGCCAGCGCCTCATCGCACGACGCGATGATGCCCGATGCCGTGAGGGGCCAGGGCGCGAGTCGGTTGGTCCCCTCGGTAACCGTGACCGGGCGCTCGGTCTGTTCTCGCAGGGTGACGCAGGGGACGCCGAGTGCGGTGGTCTCCTCCTGGATCCCGCCGCTGTCCGTCAGCACCACGGCGGCACCGTCCAGCAGCGCGAGCATCTCCAGGTAGGAGGCCGGGCCCTCCACCGCTCACTCCCCTGGGGATCTCCAGCCCCGCGCTCTCGACCGTTCGCCGCGTGCGGGGGTGCATGGGGAAGACCACGGGGAGTCGCTGCGCCACGCCTGCCAGCCCTTCGAGGATGCGGCCCAGGGAGGCGGGATCGTCCACGTTGGAGGGCCGGTGGAGCGTGACGGCGGCGAATGCCCCGGGTGTCAGGCCACGCCGCCCGGCCGCGCCCAGGGCGCGGGCCGCCGGCAGCTGCGCCAGGAGCGAGTCGATCATGACGTTGCCGACCATCACCGCGCGAGCCGGGTCGAGACCCTCCCGAATCAGGTTTTCCAGGGCGTCGCGTGACGGCATCAGCAGGAGGTCGGAGAGGCGGTCGGTGAGGACCCGGTTGATCTCCTCCGGCATCCGCCAGTCGTGACTGCGGAGCCCCGCCTCCACGTGGGCGATTCGGCATCCCGTCTCGCCCTTGAGCTTGGCGGCGACCAGGGCACAGGCCAGCGTGGAGTTCACGTCCCCGACGACCACGACCCAGTCGGGACGCTCGCGCAGCAGCACCGGCTCGAACTGCTCCATGATGCGTCCCGTCTGTTGCGCGTGGCTGCCGCCGCCGACTCCCAGGTGGTAGTCCGGTGCGGGGAGACCGAGATCCCTGAAGATGTCGTCCGACATGGCCGCGTCGTAGTGCTGGCCGGTGTGCACCAGCACGGCGTCATGTCCACCGGCGGCTAGGGCCCGCAGGACGGGGGCGACCTTCATGAAGTTGGGCCTGGCGCCGGCGACCACGAGCGCTTTCATCCTGCCTCCACGTGAAGGGGGGATCCGGTTCCCTGCGGTGGCCCTGGTCGCGCTCGTGGGGGGCCGCCGATTGGCTCGCGATGAAGGGACCGCTTAAGATAATCCCCTCCAGAGACGGAGGAGGTCCGATGATCGTGCTGGGAGCCCTGCTGGTGGCGATTCCGATTGCACTGCTGGGCTACAGCTACATCGGATATCCGCTCCTCCTCCTTCTCCTGGGCCGGTTCAGGCGGGCGAACGCCCTGATCGTGGCCGATCCCGCCGTCTGGCCCATGATTTCGATCGCCCTCCCCGCCTACAACGAGGAGGAGTCCATCACCGGGACGCTCGAGGCCCTGCTCCGACTCGACTACCCTCCGGAGCGTCGGCAGATCGTGGTGGTCTCGGATGCGAGCACCGACCGCACCGACGAACTCGTCGGTCGGTTCCGGGACCGGGGCGTCGAGCTCCTCCGCCAGCCGGCGCGGTCCGGCAAGACGGCTGCCGAGAACGCGGTGTTCCCGCTCCTGCGGGGGGAGATCATCGTCAACACCGATGCGACCATCCGGATCCTTCCCCAGTCGCTCAAGCCACTGGTGCGAGCCTTCCAGGACCCGTCGATCGGCGTGGCCTCGGGTCGGGATGTCAGCGTCGGCGACATCACCGCCGAACGCAACCGGGCGGAGTCGGGCTACGTCGGCTACGAAATGTGGGTGCGGGCCCTCGAGACCCGCGTCGGGTCGATCGTGGGCGCCTCCGGCTGTTACTACGGCATTCGGAGGGAGATCGTGGATGACCGGTTTCCCGAGGAGTTGAGCCGGGACTTTGCCAGCGCCCTCCTGGCCCGGGAGCACGGCAAGCGCTCGGTGTCGGTGACTGATGCGATCTGCCTGGTTCCCCGCGCCCGCGACCTGAGAACCGAGTACCGGCGGAAGGTGCGGACCATGGCACGCGGGCTGGAAACGCTGTGGTACAAACGGCACCTGCTCAACCCGCTCCGGTACGGCGGCTTCGCGTGGATGCTCTGGAGCCACAAGCTGGTGCGCTGGATGTCCTTCCCCAGCCTCGTGCTCCTGCCGGTGGGGCTGATCGTGCTCAGCCTCAGGACGCACCACGGCCTGCTCGGCATCCTGCTCGTGCTGGCCGGGCTGGTCCTTGGGGTGGTCGGCTTCCGCTGGCCCGGGGGGAGGGCCGTTCCCGCGCTGTTCGCGGTTCCGGCGTTCGCCATGGCGTCCTCCGCCGCGGCGATCGAGGCGTGGGGGCACGCGCTCCGGGGCCGCAAGAGCGCCATCTGGGAGCCGACCCGGCGTCCCCCCGCGGGAGGTTGAGCGGAGCGGCTAGGTGGGCAGCAGATCGGTGAGCGCCGGGATGACCTCGCTCGACACCCGGCGCGCCATGGCCTCCGCTGCCGAATCGTTGACGGCCGGCGACAGCGGCACGACCACCCGGACCAGTGCTTCCTCTGTCCGCCCGCGAATGGCGGCGTCGCGCAGCAGGTCCAGCTTGACCCGGTATTCGTTGGCCGCCACCCGCCCGCGGCCCTGGTACCAGTAGTAGACCAGGGCCCGCCGGTCGCCGTTGGCGAGTTCGTAGCGATTGACGGTGACCATGCCCCCGCCCGCCATGAGCTGCTCTTCCCGGGCCGCCAGCGGCTCCCAGCCCGATCCAGGCAGGCAGTTCTTCGGCGAATGAATCGTCCGTCCCTGGGTCTGCGAGGGGTAATAGCCGACGTAAACCGAGAACTGCGCGCCGCTGTCGGAGCCGAAGGAGCGCAGGAGATAGGTCGACATGCCGGCCACCCGCTGCTCATCGGCGCTGATCACCTGGTCGGTACCCGCCATCCCCATCACCGTCGGGGGCATTGTCTGCCAGCGGGGCGCGCAATGCGACGTCCTCCTGAAGTCCCACCTTGAGGAGGAGGAGGCAGCCGAAGCCCAGCAGCAGGCCCGGGACCAGGCGCGACGCGACCCTAGCCGGCAAGGGGCTGCCTCCTGCGGACTCCGCTCCATGCGTGCGGCCACCCAGGTCACGCCCCCCAGGCAGGCGAAGGCCAGGGCGAACATCAGCCAGCCCTCGGTCATGTGCATGAATCCTTCTCCCATCTTCGGATTCACGTAGAACACCAGGAAGCCGGTCAGGAAGACCCGGATCGCGTTGAGGACGATGGCGATCGGGATGGCCATCAGCAGCACGGCGAGCCGGCCGAGCGGGCTGCTTCAGCCAGAGTCCGCCGGCCAGCACCGCCAGGCTGATCAGCGCCGTCAGGGAGCGGAGTCCGCTGCACGCCTCGGTGACGAAGAGTCGGTGACCCGGCAGCTGGATGATATTGCCCGAGAGGATGACCGGCACGTGCCGCAGCTGGAGCAGCCGCGCGCCCATGGCTGAGGCCCGCAGCTGGAGCGGCAGCGCCAGGGAATTGGTGACCAGGGTCGGGGAGGGGGATCGACAGGGTCAGAAGGGCGAACGGCAGCCACCAGCGACGGAGCTGGGGCCAGCCCCGGAAGTAGAGGACCAGTCCCGCCAGCGCGGCCACCATCGACAGCCGCATCGTGAACAGCTTCGCCCGCCAGCCCCGAGAGGAATCGCAGCAGGACCGCCGCCAGGATCACGAGGCTGCCCATCAGCGGGCTGGCGTGCGGTGTCGCGCCGGTTCCCTTCTCACGCCAGGCCAGCCAGACCGCGAGGGGACCGAGCAGGAGGCCGTGCCCCGCCTCGGGATCCTGCCACCAGTCACGGACCAGCGTGACCGCCGGCTGGTAGAAGAGAACGACAAACGCCGCGGCCGTGAAGAGGCCCGCGGCGTCGATGGCCTTCAAGCGGGACATGGCCAATGGGTGCGACCAGCGCAGCGAGGTGGCCACGCCTCCTACCAGCCGCCCCTGCGGAAGAGGACCACCGGGATGGTCTTGAACATGATGCGGAGGTCCTCCCAGAGTCCCTGGCGGCCGATGTACTCCAGGTCGAACCGGACCTTGTTCCTGACATCATCCAGGCTGGTGTCGTACTGCTGGTTGATCTGGGCCAGCCCGGTGATCCCCGGCCGGGCGCGCTGCCGGCGCGGGTACTCCTCGATCTCCCCCCGGAGGTCCGAGAAGATCGAGGGTCGCTCGGGCCTGGGGCCGACGATGTTCATGTCCCCCTTGAGGACGTTCAGCAGCTGGGGGAGCTCGTCGAGGCGATACTGGCGCAGATAGCGGCCGAGCCTGGTGACCCGGGGATCCTCCCGGGCGGCCCACACTGCGCCGGTGAGATGCTCGGCGTTGATGTACATCGAGCGGAACTTGTAGATCTGGAAGGGCCGGCCCCCGATGTCCTCGCGCCGGCGGGTATCCAGCGGGCCGGATCCCTGGCTGCGGCGGTCCCAGCCCACGCGAGTCTGGGTGTAGAACACCGGACCGCGCGAGGTCAGCTTGATGAGAATCGCGATCAGCAGCATCACCGGAGACACCAGCACGAGCGCCACGCAGGCCACCGCGACATTGACGGGCCGCCGCCACCGCTCGGCGGCCTCCGGCGCCGCGGCCAGGGCGCGCGGAGCGTCGGCCACCAGGAGCGGCGCCGGCGCCGGCCGGGGGGCAAAGCGATGGGATTCTCGGTGAATGGTCAAGCCCATGTCCGAATGCGCTCTCGACTCCTCAATGGTGGAACAGATTGACCAGGGCACCAATGGTCAGAATCGCCCCCGCCACAGCCCCGACCACGATAATGGCCCGTACGAAGCCTCCCGCAGCGGGTTTTTCTCCAACCAGAATCTCGTCCCCGCTCTGCATGTTCATCTGGTCCAGCGACCGACCGTTCGCCAGGTCGTTCTGCATTGGCTGTCCCTCGATCAGGGTCTGCCCATTCCGCGTAATCTTCGTCTTCTTGAGATCGGAGGAAGGGGTCAGCCCCCCGGCGGCGGCAAAGGCGTCAGCCGCAACTGAGGTCGCGGACAGGTACAGAAACCCCGGCCGCGCCACCTGACCGATGACCGCGATCCGAATAAGCGACGTGGTGGTGATCTCCGGCGACTTGAGATAGTGGCTCAACACCTCCTCCAGGTGGGCCTGCAGCTCCGAGCGCAATACCCCCTGGAGTGGGACGGCGCCGATGTTCGGAAGCTCGATCGCCCGGTTCGCATTCACCGCGAAGGTATCGCTCAGTGCCGTGTCGCCGCGCACCACGAGACTGATCCTGTCGCCGTTTTGGAAATCCCCCTCGTCGAGGCGCTCCTTGATGGCCACCGCCTCCGCGTAGACCCGCTCCTTGGGGCTCAGCCTGGCGTAGAGCGACTCCAGCTGGGCTCTGGTCGCCTCGGCCTGACGGACATCGACCTGGGCGGCAGCCCTCGATGGAACAGTGAGCAGTGCGCCGAGCAACGACACAGCGGTAGCCAGGCTTCGCGCCGTTGATGGCCAACGTCGAGGCAAGATCTTCGGGCTCCCTTCCGGAAAACTGTAGGCTTCGACGAGTGACGGCGCGCCCCATCCCAGCTTCAATTCTGAAGCCGCGGCACGTCACCAGGCGGTCACATGCCTGTCAATTGATTCACCAGTCATAACTCATTTGATTGCAATCACATGCGAGATTCAAGCCGCTCCGGCGCCGGAGGCAGGGGAAAACAGATCGTTGCGCGATCACAACAGCGCTGCTGAGAATCCAACAACTTGCTGCTAACCTACTGCAAAATAACAGCTTGTGTTGTTCAATTATGTCCGATCGCTGCAACAACTCAGCAGCCGTTGATTCAGCTGATGACACGCTAACATTAAGAGCTGCAATATCTTATAATATTCAGCCTGCTCTGCATGTTCCGTGCAGGCGTAATTCTAGTGTTATGCCGACAATCGTGCCGCTCACAAGGCCTTCCCGAGTCCGGGCCGGGCCCGATTCCCCAACCGGGACCCATCAGATGACAGAACGAGACAGGAGCGCACGTCCGCCGCTCGTTCTGATCGCGAACGACCAGGAGTGGTCCGCCCGGTCGCTGGAGAGCATCCTGTCGCCCAACGGCTTCACCGTGCTGCGGGCCTATACCGGCCAGCAGGCGCTTCAGCGGGCACGCACCGCCCAGCCCGACCTGGTCATCCTCGACGCCCAGATGCCCGACATGCACGGGACCGAGGTCTGCCGGACGCTGCGCGAGGATCCCAGGTTCAGCCCCGCCGTCCCCATCATCATCACCACCGCCGGGCCCTCCGGCAGGGCCCAGCGGCTCGAAGCCTACCGCTCGGGCGCCTGGGAATTCCTGGGCCAGCCCCTCGACGGCGAGGCGCTGCTGCTGAAGCTCCAGACCTTCCTCAAGCCGAAGCAGGAGGTCGACCGCATCCTCGACGAGAACCTGCTCGACAACTACACGGGGCTCTACAACATGCGGGGACTGTCCCGCCGGGCGCGGGAGATCGGCTCCGAGGCCTACCGCAGGCACCATTCGCTGGCCTGCGTGGTGTTCTCGCCCGATGTGGACCTGGGGGGGACGCCGAGCCGGGCGCCCAGGAACTGTCGCGCCGTGTGGCCGAACGGGTCGGTGAGGTCGTGCGGGGGGCTGGCCGGGTTTCGGACGCGACGGGCAGGGTCGGCCCGGCCGAATTTGCCGTCATCGCGCCCGCCACCTCGTCCCAGGGGGCCGAGCGGCTGGTCCAGCGCCTGGGGGCCTCCATGGATGCCGCCGCGCCCGTCGAGTTCAACGGTGTTCAGCGCCGGCTCGGCCTCCGGGCGGGGTACTGTGCCGTGTCGGACTACTCGCAATCCGAAATCGACGCCATCGAGATGCTGCTCCGCGCCACCACGGCCCTCCGCTACGTCCGGGCCAACCCCACGGCCGGCCCGGTGCGAGCCTTCGAGCAGATTCCGGTCGGAGAGTTCAACTGAACTCCCTCGACCCGTCCCGCACCTGCGTCGACGGGCTGTCCTCCTCCGCGCTGTAGCCGTAGACGTATCCGTAGTACCGGTACGCCCCCTCCGTTGCCCTGATGTCATTCAGAACCGCACCCAGCATCCGGATCGGGAGTCGATCCAGCAGCCGCAGCTTGGCTTCGGCGAGGGCGCGCTCGGTTTCGCCGGAGCGGAGCACGAGCAGCATGTTGCCGGTCGCGGTTGACAGGACGAATGGATCGATGCCCGCTCCAAGCGGCGGGCTGTCCAGGATGATGACGTTGAACCGCGCCTTCATTTCAGCCATGAACAGCGTCATCGCCGTCGATCCGAGCAGCTCGGGCCCCTGCTGGCGTCGAGTGCCGCACGCCACCACCGAGAGACCCTGGTGGCCGGAGGGTCGCACCACGTCGTCAATGGCGCAGCTGCCCGCCAGGTAGTCCATCAGACCCGGACGCCGGTCGATGTTGAACATCCGGTGCAGTTCCCCGCGCCGGATGTCGCCATCCACGAGCAGCGTCTGGTAGCCCGCTTCGGCAAACGACAGCGCGAGGTTCGAGGAGACGAGGGACTTCCCCTCTCCCGGGCCGGGGCTCGAGATGGTCAGGAGCACCGGACCGGCCGCGCCGTAGGAATGCGACCAGGTTGAGCCGGATGCTCCGGAACGCCTCCACGACCTGCGACGCCTCCTCGTCCTCCATCGCCTTGTGGCCGTGCCTGCGGATGGCCGGCACCGCTCCCAGGATGCTGAGGCCCAGCTCATCGGTGACCTGTTCGGGATAGCGGAATCGCTTGTCGAACTGGTCGAGCAGGATCGCGAGGCCGATGCCCCCGCCCAGGCCGGCCATGAATCCCAGGAGAATGAAGAGCGGCGCCCGGTTCCGTTCCGGACGGCTGGGGACCATGGCGGGCACCAGCACCTTGACGTCCGGAATCGCGCTGGCCAGCGAGAGCTTGGTCTCCTCATACCGGCTCTGCAGCGTGGTGAAGAGCGCCGCGGCGCTGGTCGCCTCCCGCGTCAGCCGCTGTTCCGTGATCGTGCGAGTCGGAATCTTCTGAATGTCCCCCGCGGCGGTGGAGATCTGGCCCTCGAGCGTCTGCTCCTGGTTCCGGAGCTGCGCGATCAGCGCATTGGCGTAGGCCGGAATGGTCTGCTGCCGGAGGGTCGTGATCCGCGTCTTCAGGTCCCGGAGGGGCTTGTATTCGTCAGTGTAGCGGTTCTGGAGGGCCCGCAGCTCCGCCTCCGCGCTCGAAAGCTCGGTCAGGGACTGACTCAGGTCGGGGGCGATCCGCACCGCGGGAATGGTCTGGAATGCATCGACCGCCAGCTCCCCGGCCTGGGTCTTGGCCAGCACATCCTCGAGCGCTTTCCGGTCGGTGCGGAGCTGTTCCAGCTCGAGCTTCTGCTTGAAGAAGTTCGTGATCACCGTCGGCTGAGTCTGCTGGAGGCCGGCCGCCACCGGGACCCCTTCACTCGGCAGGGTGATCGTATTGGTCCGGAAGGTCTCGAGCGCGTTCTCGGCCCGCTCGAGCTCGACCCGCGTGGTCGCGACCTGGTCCTCGAGCGTGGAGGCGAGAATCGTCAGCTTCCGCTTCTTCAGGTCGGCCGCCACCCCGACGAACTGCTCGGTGATCGTGTTCAGGATCGCGGCGATGCGCTGCGGGTCCTCTCCGGTCATCGAGAGATTCATGAAGTTGCCGTCTTCCGGCAGCATCGCGACCAGGTTCTCATTGACCGCGGACGAAGCCTCGCGCGGAGTGATGACGCTGAACCGGATCTTCTGCTGGCGCGCGAGCGTGGCGGCCCCGGGCGCCCACCGGAATCCCACCCGGCGGCCGATCGAGTCACCTGTCGCCCCCGCGTCGATCCGCAGGCCCTGCTGGTTCCGCAGCTCGTAATGAATGCCATCGTCGCTGATCTGGAGCACGAAGTCCCCGGTGGCGTACTGATCCCCCAGGCTGAAGTCAGCGAACGCGAGCGAATCGGCCGGGTCGTTCTGGAGGTAGAGCCGCAGTCGAAGCGATGTCGAATCGAGCACCACCCAGGAGCGCAGCAGGTCCACCCACGCGCTGGTTTCCAGAAGGCCCGCCGGTCGGATGGGCCCTCCGGCTTCCGGCGCTCGTTCGATGAAGATGGTGGCGGTGGCGGTGTAGACGGGGTGGAGGAAGCGGGTCGAGGCGATTCCCAGCCCTGTGCCGGCAATGGTGAGCAGCAGGATCAGCCACTTGTGGCGCTTTACCGCGGAGATGTACCGGGCCCAGGGAACGCCCCCATCCTCCCGGGCCTCGGGAGCCAGGCCCGCACCACCGAGAGCCCCATAAGGCCCCAGTTCGTCCGGGACTCCGTTATGGACCTGAGGGACCAGGCTTCCGCTCATGTGGCAGGCGCTCCATCTCGACGTTTACGGATCAGGGCAACGGGCCCGATACAACCAGCAGACCCATATCTGTTGCAAGGGCGATACCCCGGCGGTGGCCAATGTGGGCCTGCGAACGGATTGCCAAAGCCCATGCCGGTGACGCGTATACGCCTCAAAATGCACCAGGTCGCAGGATCCGGCAACTCTGGTGTTGCGCTGGCGCCTCAAACCGCAGATATTCCTGTCACAGCAACCTGTTGGTTGTTGCCTGGTCCCTGTGGTATCAAAGATGCTGGTGTGGCATCTGTGCGTCTCCCACTGGAGGGCGATGTGGGCAGTTCCCTGGCCAATAATTCCCATCGGGCGGATGGTCCGGCGGCGGAAGCCGCGGGGCGGGATCCGCTTTCCATCCCCTCCGAGGTCAAAGCCAGCATCCGCATCCTCATCGTTGATGATGAGCGAACCCTCCGGGAGAGTTGCGCCTCCGTTCTCCAGATGGACGGCTACAACGTCACCCTGATCGGCCGCGGCGAGGAAGCCCTGGAGACGGTGCGCCGGCGCAAGTTCGACATCATCCTCGTCGATCTGTACATGTCCCAGACCTCCGGCCTGGAGATCCTCCGGGCGGCGCTGGCGCTGAATCGCGACACGATCGTCGTGGTGATGACGGGCAATCCCAGCGTGACCAGCAGCATCGAGGCCCTGCGGGCGGGGGCCTGGGACTACCTGCCCAAGCCCTTCAGCGCCACCCACCTCCAGGTCCTGATCGGCCGCGCCTCGCATGCCGTCATGGTGGCGCGGGAGACCAACGACCTGCGGTTGCAGCTGCTGCAGCAGAACGGGCACAGCGACAAGCTGGCCCTGATCGGGATCTCGCCGCTGTTCCGCCAGGCGGTGGACCTCGCGCGCAAGGTGGCGGCGACCGATGCCTCGGTGTTCATCAGTGGCGAGAGCGGGACCGGCAAGGAAGTCATCGCCCAGTTCCTCCACCAGCACAGCCGGCGGGCCAGTCGACAGATGGTTCCGATCAATTGCGCCGCCCTGCCGGAACCGTTGCTCGAGTCCGAGATGTTCGGGCACCGGAAGGGGGCGTTCACCGGCGCCGACCGGGACAAGCCGGGACTGCTCGAGACCGCCAACGGCGGCACCCTGTTCCTGGACGAGCTGACCGAGATGACGCTGCCGCTCCAGGCCAAGCTGCTCCGGGTCATTCAGGACGGCGTCGTCCGCCGGGTGGGCAGCGAGACCCAGGATGCGGTCGTCGATGTCCGGTTCATATCCGCCACCAACCGGGACCCGCAGGAAGCGGTGAACTCCGGGGTGCTGCGCGGCGACCTCTTCTACCGGCTGCGGGTCGTCCCCATCAAGCTGCCGCCGCTGCGCAAGCGGCCGGAGGACATCCCCCTCCTCGCCAACCACTTCCTGACCTACTACTGGCAGCGGCACCGCCAGATGGGGGACCGGGTGCCGAAGCTGAGCGAGGCCAGCATCGGCTTCCTCCGGTCGCGTCCCTGGAAGGGAAACGTGCGCGAGCTGCAGAACGTGATCGAGCATGTGGCCGTCCTGGCCGAGCCCGACCAGCACATCCAGCCCAACGACATTCCCCTGTACGAAGAGCCGGTGGAGCGGAGCTCCGAAGGCGGGTTGCCCAGCGGGATCATGGATGAGCCGTTCCACGCGGCCAAGGAGCGACTGGTGACCCAGTTCGAGAAGGAATACGTCGGGCGGCTCGTCAGCCGGGCCGGTGGCAACATGTCCAAGGCCGCGCGGCTGGCCAACATCGACCGGACCACCCTCTACCGCCTGATGGACAAGCACAGCTTCCAGCGTGACGAGGCAGATCTCCAGTCCTGATTCACCAGCCACCTTGCATACCGCCCCAGCCGACGTGACCCAGGGTTCCCAGCCGGCCGGCTCCCTCTCTCCCGCCCTCCTGGCGGCGCTCGACCGTGCCCGCCTCGGCATCGAGGAGGAGTGGCACCTGGTCATCTCCGATGCCTCCTCCCGCGAGGAAGCGCGCCAGCAGGTCCTGCTTCTCAGCCAGGGATGCCGGGCGGTGGCCCAGGCCGAAGCGCCGGGCGAACTGCCCCGCGGTGTGCTGGGGCGGCGCCTGGTCGAACTCCTCCGCCGCCGGCTCCTGCGGGAACTTGCCGCCCCCGCGGCCGGGGTACCCGCCGCCGAGGCGCTGCTGCTTCTGGCGGCGGCCGACCGGATCCACGAGATGGTGGAACCCGACTGGGCCGGGCATTTCGCCGACCGGCTGTCGGGCCCCGACGGCATGGAACTGGTCGTCGAGGTCGCCCACGACCTTCGCTCGCCGCTCACCTCGATCCTGTTTCTCGCCGAAACCCTGCAGCGAGGCCGAAGCGGGGCCGTCAACCAGGTGCAGGAACGGCAGCTGGGCCTGATCTACAGCGCGGCATTCGGACTCAGCTCGATGGCGAGCGACGTGATCGAGCTGGCGCGTGGCGGGGACCGGCTGGTCGACCTCGATCCGACCCCGTTTTCCATCAGGGACATCCTGGAGTCGGTGCGGGACATCGTGCAGCCGATTGCCGAGGAGAAGGGGCTCGAGATCCATCTCGAGGCGCCCGACACCGACTTTCGCACCGGGCATCCGGTCGCACTGAGCCGCGTTCTCCTCAACCTGACGACCAACGCCCTCAAGTTCACCTCCGAGGGCCGGGTCGAGGTCCACGTCTCCACCGGCGAGGGGCAGGTCGTGAATTTCAGCGTGCGTGACACCGGGCGGGGCATTCCCCCGGAGGCGATGCTGATGATGTTCGAGCCGTTCCGGCGCCGGCGGGGACAGGGGGATTATGCCTTCTCCGGCTCCGGCCTCGGCCTTTCGATCTGCCGGAAGCTGGTCGAGGCCATGGGGTCGAGCCTCCTGGTGGAAACCAGCCCTGCCCAGGGCACCCGATTCCACTTCGCACTCCAGCTCCCGGTGGCATCGATGCACGACCTGGGGGGCCTGCCGGCCTAGCCCGGCGAGGGGCGTCCCGCTAAGTTTGCCGCCGCTCCCCGGTCCGTACGCCCGATCGTCGACCCGCTGCATGCGACCCGATCATCGCGGGGCTCGAACGGCTGAAGGGGGGAGGGCCCGAGGGGCCAGGCCGCGGAACTTCCGAAGGACCTCCCGGCCAGCAACATCCGATCGTCCGTCTCCCGAATTCCATCGAGGCGCGGGCGCCCGGGCTCCAACGCGTGAACGCCATGCGGGGATTCCCGGACGACCCACGGGGGACGGCGCAGAAGACAGCGCTTCCAACGGGTCATCATTCGCCCGCACGCCACCGCTCGCCGACCGCCAGGGTCCGGCCGGGGACGGCTGCCTGAGGGCGGATCGACGACCGGAGTCCGTGCCACGTGCCCAAGTCTCACCTCGTCAAGCAGCCGTCCCGCCCCGCGGAGCCGGTCTTCCACGCTCCCAACGCCGCCCTCCTGATCGATTTTGACAACGTCACGCTCGGCATCCGTTCCGATCTCACCAAGGAACTGAAGACGCTGTTGAGCAGCGACATCATCAAGGGAAAGGTGAACGTCCAGCGGGCCTACGCCGACTGGCGCCGCTACCCCCAGTACATCGTTCCCCTCTCCGAATCGTCCATCGACCTGATCTTCGCGCCGGCCTTCGGGACCAACAAGAAGAACGCGACGGACATCCGGCTGGCGATCGATGCCATCGAGCTGGTCTTCACCCGGCCCGAAATCGGGACCTTCATCCTGCTCTCGGGTGACAGCGATTTCTCGGCGATGGTGATCAAGCTCAAGGAATACGGCAAGTACGTCATCGGCGTCGGCATCCGGGAGTCGGCCAGCGACCTGCTGATCCAGAACTGCGACGAGTACTTCTCGTACAGCGACCTGGCGGGGCTGACGCGCGAGGCCGACACCCCGTCGACCCAGCGGGACCCCTGGGAGCTGGTGGGAGAAGCCGTCACCCAGATGGTGAAGAACCGCGACGTGATGCGCTCCGATCGCCTGAAGCAGGTGATGCAGCAGATCGATCCCAACTTCGACGAGCGTAACGCCGGCTTCAACCGGTTCAGCAAGTTCGTCAGCGAGGCCGGTCACAAGGGGCTGATCAAGGTCACCAAGCTCGACAACGGCCAGTACGAGGTCGCGCCCGTCGATGGTGCGCCGCTCGCGCGAACGGCGCCGCCGGCCGGTGTGCCGGCGCGCGAAGGGGAACGGGGTGGCAGTCGCCGCGGACGGGGCGGGCGGGGCCGGGGCAGGGGAGATCGTGGCCACGCCGCCGCCGAAACCGCGCCCGAGGAGGTGGCTGCCCCTCCCGCCGCCGCCTCGAGGGGTCCGGCAGGTCTCACTCTGGCCGAGAGCTTCGACCTGCTGCGCCGCGCGCTGGCGGAGCTGGATACTCCCGCCTCCGCAGAGTCACTGAGATTGCGGATGTCCGCCCTACACGGGCGGCAGGACCCCCTGCTCGACGTTGACCGCTTCGCCCGTCTGCTCCGGCAGGTGCACGACGCCGAAGTCGCCGATGTCAGAAAGCTTCCTGACGGCGGCTTTGAAATCGAGCGGCGACCCGGGAGCCTGGCGTCGCACCCACGGGCCCCCCGACCGCACGAGCACACCCTCCCGGAAGTCACCGCCGAGCTCGAAGCGCCAAGAGGCGCCGCGACGGAGCCCGAACCGGTGGTCGAGGTCCCGGCCACCGAGGTACCCATCCGGGCCGGGCTTCGGTTCCGCCGGGGCACCAAGACTCCCAGCGCGCCTCCAGTGATTCCGCTCGTGGGTATGGTGAGCATGGAGGACGAGGCCGCCCCTCCAGTCCACAAGCCGTCGCGGAAGGCCAAGTCGGCCGCTCGAGGGGGCGGCGAGACCACCGGCGCCAAGAAGCCGGTCCGCTCCCGGTCGCGCAAGAAAGCCGAGAAGGCCCCCGAGACGGACGGATGACGAAGGAGAGGCCGCTGGATCGCTTCTTTGATGCTCCCGCAAACGACGTGGCGCCCAGGCTTCTGGGCGCCACGCTCGTATCGAGGATGGGTGGACGGGTGACGCGTGGACGGATCGTCGAGGTGGAGGCCTACCTGGGCGAGTCAGATCCGGCGTCCCACGCCTACCGCGGGCGCCGCCATCACGGCAACGAATCCCTCTACGGGCCGCCGGGGACCTGGTACGTCTATCTCTCCTACGGCATTCACTGGTGCGCCAATCTCGTCTGCGGGCCCCGGGGGTCCGGCGGGGCGGTACTCCTGCGGGCCGTCGAACCGACCGGCGGCCTCGCCACCATGGCCGTGCGCCGGGCAGGGCGCGCCCGAGAGGAATGGTGCAGCGGACCCGGCAAGCTCTGTGCGGCGCTGGGCATCACACGGCAGCTCGATGGCCGTGAAGTCATGGCCTCGGCGGTTCGCCTCGACCTCTCCACCGCGCAGGGTGCGCCCCTGGCCAGGGGGCCCCGGGTGGGCATCACCCAGGCGAGGGAGTGGCCGCTCCGATTCTGGCTGGAGGGGACGCCCTGGCGCTCGAAAGGGTAGAAATGACCAGGGCCGGAACATCTGTTCCGGCCCCGGTACCAGCCTGCGCAGGCGGTGCTCCTAGTTCAGCCCGGACACGTCTTCGTGGGCGCTGCCAAGCGAGATCCGGATTCCGCCGATGAGAGTGTAATTGGCCCCGGTGAGCAGCTTGCCGACGCCAGGCGAGGTAGAGATCTGACCATCGCCGAACACCACGACCGGTCCGGCCTTGAACTGAACCCCGATGATCACTGATCCGTATCCGTAGCTGCCTGCCGAGCTGGCGGCATCCTGCGTGGCGGCTACTTCGGCACCGGTCGTAAGCCCGGTAAGATCGGGGTAGTTCTTCACTGTCAGCAGGATGCCGAAGCCGACACCAATGTAGGGCTGGAAGTGCGAGTCGAGCGGAACCGCCATGATGTTGGCCGAGATCCGGGCGACATTGTTGAAGGCCACGTTGCGGACGCCACCGGGGGCCGTGGGATCGAGCATCTGGGATTGGTTGTTGTTCCGGAAGGCCTCATCAAAGGCAAGCATGAGAGCTGCATGATGGGCCGAGACGTAGACGTGCGCGCCGGCGGTGATGGCGGATGTCGCGGACTGGATCGGGGTCTTGAAGACCATGACCCCCACCTGCGGGCCGATATACCACCGAGCCCCGTCGCTCTGCTTCTGCGCGGAGGCTTGACCGGTGCTCGCGAGGAGGAGCAATACGGCGAGCAGGGAACGGCTGAGCAGGCGCATCAGACTTCCTCCCTCGTGAGTTTGCACCGGGACGCATTCCCGGTCCCTACCGTGGGCAGCGCGAACGAGCTGGGCAGAACGGAAGCGGCAGGGGCCGAGGTCCGGACCTGGCCCGGCTCCCCTGACCTGACGCTCCCAAGATAGGAAATCCCCCCGAAAAATGCGAGCCCCCACCCCCATCGGGGCGGGGAGCTAGCCTCTTTCCGCATCAAGTCTTGGGGGTCAGAACTACCAAACTACTTGAGGTCTGCGGTCGGGGTATAATCTGAAGAGAAACCGAACAGAAACCGAAAATACCGAAATGGGCTAGATGAGTCCGAGCCTGCGACCGATCCGGGCGATGGCGTCGAGGGCCTGGTCCAGGTCGGCTCGCGAGTGGTCGGCGGAAATCTGACAGCGGATCCGGGCCTGTCCCTGCGGCACGACGGGGAAGCCGAAGCCGGTGACGAAGACACCCTCCTCGAGGAGAAGCCGGCTCATCTCGATGGCCTTGGCGGTTTCGCCCAGGATGACGGGAATGATGGGGGTCTCTCCGGGGAGCGGCTTGAATCCAAGCGCCAGCAGGCGCGCCCGGAAGTAGGAGGCGCTGGCCCGGAGGGTGGTTACCCGCTCCGGGTGGCGCTCGAGGTATTCGATGCTGGCCAGCGCGCTGGCCGCTACCGTCGGCGGCAGCGCATTCGAGAACAGCTGGGGCCTGGCCCGCTGGGTCAGGTAGTCGCAGACCGCCTCGGAGCCCGCCGCAAATCCTCCCGCTGCCCCGCCCAGCGCCTTGCCGAGGGTGGAGGTGATGATGTCCACCTGGCCGACCATTCCGAAATGCTCTGCGGTGCCCCGGCCGGTAGGCCCCAGCACTCCGGTCGCATGGGAGTCGTCCACCACGAGGACGGCCTGGTGCCGGCGGCAGATCTCGGCAATGTCCGGCAGAGGAGCGATCGAGCCCTCCATCGAGAAGATGCCGTCGGTGATGACCATGCGGGTCCGGCGATCCCGGGCGGCCTTGAGTCGCTCCTCGAGGTCGGAGAGGTCGGCGTGGCGATAGACGCCCGTCTGGCACCTGGTGATGGCCTTGGCGAGGCGGACGGCGTCGATGATCGAGGCGTGGTTGAGCTGGTCGCTGATGACGATGTCGTCCTCGCCAAGGAGCGTGGCGGGCACGGCCTCGTTCGCGTTCCAGCAGCTGACGAAGCTCAGGCTCGCCGGAGTGCCGACCAGCCGGGCGCAGGCGGCTTCGAGATCGCGGTGGATGTCGAAGGTGCCGCAGATGAAGCGAACCGAGGCGGTCCCGGCGCCATAGCGTTCGAGGGCCGCCTTGCCGGCGGCCACGACCTCCGGCTGCGCGCTGAGGCCGAGGTAGTTGTTCGAGGAGAGCAGGATGACCTCTCCACGGCCCTCCATCCGGACCCGGGCCGCCGGCGGGCTCTGGAGATAGTTCAACTTCTTGTAGACGCCGTCGCGCCGGAACTGGTCGATCTCGCCGCGCAGGCGCTCCTCGAATGTGCCACTCATCGCGCCACCTCCAGGATCACCTTCCCGGCCTGACCGTCCTTGATCACCTGGATGGCCTCGGCCATCTGCTCCAGCGGGAAGCGATGGGTGATCACGGGCCGGGGGTCGAGCTGGCCGGCCCGGAGGAACCGGAACATCTGCTGCCAGGTGCCATACATCCGGCGGCCGGTCACGCCGTAGAGGGTGAGACCCTTGAAGATCACATCGCGTGCGAAGTCCACCTCGGTGGTCCGGCTCGGCGTCCCGAGGAAATTCACCCGGCCGCCCAGGCGGACGGCCGCGAAGGCCTGGCCATGCCCGCTGGGGTGTCCGCTCATCTCGCAGACCAGGTCCACGCCGTCCCCACCGGTGAGCTCCCGCACCCGTGCCACGACATCCTCCTTGCCGGGATCGAGCGTGACGTGGGCTCCCATGGTCCTGGCGATCTCGAGCCGGCGAGCGTTGAAGTCGCTGGCGACCACCAGCGAGGCGCCGGCGGCTCGCGCCACCCCCACGGCAAAGCAGCCGATGGGGCCACAGCCGAGGACCATCACGCGGCTGCCCGGGACGTCGCCGGCGAGCACCGTGTGCACGGCGTTGCCGAGCGGATCCATCACCGCCCCGATTTCGGTGGGAATGCCGTCGAGCTTCATGACGTTGGACGCCGGCATCACGATGTAATCGGCAAAGGCGCCGTCGCGATCGACGCCGATGATCCTGGTCCGGCGGCAGACGTGCCCCAGCCCGGTGCGGCAGGGATGGCAGTCCCCACAGACGATGTGGCCTTCGGCGGTGACGGGATCCCCCAGGGTGAGGAGGCCGGCCGCTTCCGCTTCCGGCCCCAGGCGGACGATTTCGCCGGCGAACTCGTGGCCGACGACGACCGGCGGCTTCAACCTTCCGCTGGCCCAGGCGTCCCATTCCCAGATGTGGAGGTCGGTACCGCAGACGCCGGCGTGGTGCACCCGGATGAGCACGTCGTTGGAGCCGACCGGCGGGGACCGGGACCTCCTGCAGGGCCATGCCGACGCCCGGGCGCTGTTTCACGAGGGCCCGCATGGTGCGGGGGAGGGTCATGCCGGTACCGCGGAAGCAAGAGTTTCGATCCGGACCGCGCTCACCTTGAACGAGGCGATCTTGGCGTAGGGATCGAGCCGGGGGTTGGTCAGGAGGTTCACGGCCGCTTCCCGGTAGTGCATGGGGATGAATACCTGGCCCCGGGCCTGGCGATCCGAGACCCGGACGCTGATGAGGAGCGAGCCACGCCGGGAGGTGATCCGGACCGTGTCACCTTCCGATACCCCAAGGTCGAGGGCATCCGCCGCGTGCATCTCGACGATCGGCAGCGGTTCCCGGGCATCGAGGCCCTGGGACCGCCGGGTCATGGTGCCGGTGTGCCAGTGATACATCTGGCGGCCGGAGTTGAGCACGAAGGGGAAGTCCTTGTCGGGAAGCTCGGAGGGAGGCAGGAATTCGACGGGCACGAAGAGCGCCCGGCCATCCTCGGTGGGGAATCCGTCCGCGAAGAGAAAGGCGGTGCCCTTGGACTCCGCGGTGGGGACCGGATACTGCAGCGACCCCTCGCGCTGCAGCTTGGCGTGGCTGACGCCGCGCCACGAGGGCGTGACCCGGGCGATTTCGTCCATCACATCGGCCGCGCCGGTCCACCGGGTAGCGAGTCCCAGCCGGTTGCTGAGTTCGATCAGGATGTCGAGGTCCCGCCGGGCCTGGCCCGGCGGATCGAGCGCCGGCTCCATGAGCTGGATGTGACGGTCGGTATTGACCACCGTCCCTGCCTTCTCGGCGAACGACGAACCGGGCAGCACGACGTCGGCCCAGCGGGCCGTCTCGGTCAGGAAGAGGTCCTGGACGGCCAGGAACTCGAGACTCCTGACCCAGTGTTCCGCGTGCGAGATGTCAGGATCGGACAGGACGGGGTTTTCGCCCATGACGTAGAGCCCGCGAATCGGGCTTCCCTCCTGCACCATCTCCGTGACCATCATCCCCTTTTCGAGCGAGAGGGACTGGGCCGGCACGCCCCAGGCCTCCGCATATTCGGCGCGGTTGTCGGGGTCGGTGACGCTGCGGTATTCGGTATAGGCGAAGGGGATCGCCCCGACGTCGCTCGCGCCCTGGACGTTGTTCTGGCCGCGGATGGGAATCATCGCGGCGCCCCAGCGGCCGATCATCCCGCAGGCCAGCATGAGGTTGAGGAGACTGGCGACGATGTCGGTCCCGGTGGCGTGCTGCGTCAGTCCCATGGCCCAGAGGGTCGAGGTGTTGGGGCCGCGGGCGTAGAGCTCGGCCGCCCGCCGGATCGTATCGGCGGGAATGCCGGTGATGCGGGCGCCCAGGTCCAGGGTATAGGGGCGGGTCGCCTCGACGATGGCCTCGAACTCCCGGGTGCGGGCGGCGATGAACTCCTTGTCCACCAGGCCCGCGGCGATGACGTGATGGAGCATGCTGTTGTACAGGGCCACGTCGGTCCCCGGCTGCATCTGGAGGTGCACGTCCGCCAATGCGGCCAGCTCCGTCCGGCGGACATCGGCCACGATGAGCTTTGCCCCCTTGGACACCGCCCGCTTGATCAGCGCCCCGAAGACCGGGTGGCTCTCGGTCGTGTTGGCGCCCGCGATCAGGATGACGTCGCAGGCCTCCTCGATCTCGCGCATGGAGCCGGACGCCGCGGAGGTACTGAGTGCCCGGCTCATCGCGGCGACCGAGGTCGAGTGACAGAGCCGGGTGCAGTGGTCCACGTTGTTGGTGCCGAAGGCGCCCCGGACCATGCGCATGAAGGCGTAATTGTCCTCGTTGGTGCACTTGGCCGAGGAGAGGGCGGCCAGCGACTCCGGGCCCCGTTCGGCCTTGAGGCGGGCGAGTTCCTGGGCGGCCAGCCCGAGGGCCTCGTCCCAGGTGGCTTCGCGGAAGGCACTGAACCAGGAGGCGGGGGTCGCCACGCGGTCACGAACATCGTCGTCGCCCAGGATCGGCAGGCCGGTCTGGGGCGGCTTCCCGATGCTCCGGTGGGGCGGGCGCGACTTGCGCTCGTGTCCCAGCTCCTCGATGGTCTGCCACGGCCCCTCGCGATGCCTCGGTGATTCGCCGGTCCAGACCCAGCGGCTCCCGTCGTGCACCCAGCCCTTGCGGATCAGCGGAGTCTTGAGCCGGTCGCGGTGCTGGGGAAAGTCGTACCCGAACCGGCCCTTGACGCAGGTGGAGCCCTGGTTCGGAGTGGGCTCCTCGATCCATGGGGAGGTGACCCGCATCAGCTGGTCGTTCTTGACGTGCAGGTCGATCTGGCAGCCCACGCCGCAGTAGGGACAGACCGACCGGGCGATCCGGTCGGGGGTCCGGACCGCCTCGGCGCCGAACCGCTGGCGGGGAATGAACTCGAAGATGGCGCCGGTGGGACAGACCCGGACGCACTCGCCGCACCAGGTGCACCCCGCATGATCGGGGTCGCCATCGCCGCCGACGATGATGTGGCTGAACGTGCCCCGCTGCGCCACGTCGAGCACGCCGACCTCCTGGATGTCCTCGCAGGCGCGGACGCACCGGGTGCAGAGGATGCAGAGGCTCATGTCGTGCTGGATCATCACGTCACCGGGGCGCTCGTCACCGGTGCGCAGGGGAAGCTCGTGATGGACGGGAATGGCCGCGTCGTACTGGACGACGAACTTCTCGAACTCGTTCCGCGCCTCGCCCCCGGCCCCCGCCGCGAGATGTTCACCCGGGTACCGCTCGAGCAGCATTTCGAGGACCGACCGGCGGTTGTCCACCGCGGCCGGCGAGTCGGTTTCCACCACCATGTTCTCGGCGGCTGGGGTGTAACAGGCGGGCGCGAGCTTGGATTGCCCCTGCACGGCCACCAGGCAGATGCGGCAATTGGCGACGGTGGGGAGCTTGGGGTACCAGCAGAGGGTCGGGATCTCGACTCCGGCAGCCCGGGCCGCATCGAGGATGGTCTGACCCGGGGAATATTCGACTGAGGCGCCGTTCAGCGTGAAATTCGGCATGGCCTGGGGAATGAGGTTTCGGAACCGCGGCGGCGGAGCGGTACTGGGTCTTCCGAATATACCCGGGGAGGAATGGCAGTGAAGCCCGGAATGCAAACGCCACCCGCCGAGGGCGGGTGGCGCATTCAGTCAGGGGCCGGGCCGGTCAGGCCACGTGTTCGCGGGGAACCAGGTCGTGCCAGTGGGGAGTGTCCTCCTCATCGGCGGCCCACATGTACGCCCAGATGCTGGCACCGCGAGTGGGGCTGGTCCCATTGCGGATCACGATTCCGAGGGGACGCTCGGCAACGACGACTGGCAAACTGGTCACTGGTACCTCCTCGCGAGAAGCGGGTGGAACGAAAGTCCACCCCGCGCGATGCAAGGCACCGGACATGCCAGACTGTTACAAATCTCAAGTCTCTTGATTACAACGGCTTACCCGCGGGCTGCGTGGGAGGTGTGCAGTTCTGACACGTCCAGCGGCGTGTCGGGGGTACACGCCGGCTTGCTGAGGAGCAGACCGTGCGATCTGGATCCCTTCGTGCGGGAGCCCTTGCCGCCCGGCCTGGGCCAGTCAGGGTAGCAGGTCAGGAACGCATCGGGGGCCAGTGCTTCGGGGCAGGGGACCAGCAGGTGAAGCCCCCCGGGACCGGTCAGCGACTGGAGACGTTCCAGAAGGGGCTGCCTCCGGCCCTGGGGGACCCGGTCCAGGACCGCGACATCGATGACGACGAGGTGCTGATCCCGGCCGAGGACCGGGAGCCACTGGGTGATGTCGGCCATGAGCGCGGTAAACTCCGTGCCGAGCGATTCGAACGCAATCCTGTTTTCCACCCGCTCGACGCAGGCGAGTTCGTCCGCCAGGAAGGTGACATCCATCTCGTGGGCGGTCAGGAGGCAGGCGAACGGTTCGCCCCCGCCGCCGATGACGAGGGCACTGTCGCCGGGCTCGATACAGGGCAGGACCTCGGCAATCGGGGAACGGGCATCGATGCCCCAATGGGTGGGTTCGCGCTGGGCCTGCCGGCGTCCGCGGAACTGGGTGCACCACCGCTTGAAGGAGGGAAGCCGGAGACGTCGCTGAATCATCCGGTCGACAGAGTCCTGGAGGAGCACTTCGGTAAGGAGGAACTGGCCACTGACCGAGTTCTCCAGCTCCGTGGCGGCCTCATGGCCGATATTGAGCAGCGCCCCCCGCTCGAGGGAGTTCTTGAAGGCTTCGATGCGCTGCAGAATGAATTCCTGGTATTGCTGTTTCAGGGAGGGGGGAGAACGGCGCCGCCTCTGCTGCTGGGCCTGGTGCATCGTCAGCATGGGCGCCTCCGCCGCGCACCGGGAACGGTGCGATCGGACTACTTCGAGCTGTGGAAATGAAGGGGGGGCGGGGGGTGCCGCCGCATTGGCCACAAAATCGCACTTGAGGCGCCCGCTGTCAACGATGTGGCACTTGAACCCCGCCGTCCAACCGACTCATTTTCAAAGAGTTGGGGCGGCTTAACCTCACTTGCTGAGGGGAGGTTCCCGATGCGGAAGCTCTGGCCAGGGTTAGCGGCGCTGATGGGCGCCATCATCTTCTCAATCTGGGTCTACCCCAGACTGCCGGCGGAGGTGGTCACCCACTGGGGGGTTGACGGGCAGCCCAACGGATGGTCTTCGCCCCTGGTGGCCTGCCTGGTGGTGCCCTCCATCGGTCTGCTCATGGCCGCGCTCTTCACCGTGATTCCGCGGATCGATCCTCGCCAGGAAAGCTGGTTGCAGCACGGCACGACCTACTACCTGGTGGCCAACGTGGTGCTTGCCTTCGTGGCGGGGATGCAGGTCCTCCTGCTGGGACAGGCGCTGGGGTGGGGAGTGCCGATTCCGCGGGTCATCATGGCGGCAGTCGGGGGCCTCTTCGTCCTCCTGGGGCTGCTGATGCCGAGCATGCGCCCGAACTGGTTCATGGGGATCCGGACACCGTGGACGCTGAGCAGTGACGTCGTGTGGCGGAAGACGCACCTCCTGGGGCGGAAGTGCTTCGTCCTCGCCGGCTGTCTGCTGGTGCTTACCAGCTTCTTTTCCTCCGAGATCGTGGTCGGCGCGATCCTCGTTGCCGTGGCCGCTGCCGCTGGAGTCCCCGTGATCTACAGCTGGGTGGCCTGGAAGGCCGAGGGATCACCGCCCTTCCCTGGACGCGGCGGTGTCCGGGAGTGAGGGTCCAGGTCCATGTTGCCAGGTGCCGGCATTTCGGCCCGACTGCGTTGATGCTCCTCCTGCCCTGGACAGGTCGGCGGATTCAGGCGCCAGACCGGGACAAGAGCCGAGAAGGTGCGCGGGTACGAGGCCGTCATCGTCACGGCGGAATTCGAGCGGGCGACTCTCGACCTCCGGGTCGTCGTCGACTCGGAGAATCGTGTCGCCGGATTCTTCGCTCAGCCCGCCGCCCCCACCCGTGCCGCCGCGCTCCCTCCCTATGCTCCACCGCCCGGCTCCTATCTCGAGCGTGACATCGTGGTCGGTGCGCCCGGCTGGCCGCTGCCCGGTCTGCTCCTCGTGCCACATTCGGACGCGCCGGTGCCCGGAGTGGTCCTGATCCATGGCAGCGGCCCTCAGGATCGCGACGAAACGATCGGCCCCAACAAGCCATTCCGTGACCTGGCCCTGGGCCTCGTCGCGCAGGGCATCGCCGTGCTTCGCTACGACAAGCGGACCTTCGCCAGCGGAAGCGCCATGGTCCTCACCGGCCGTCCGATCACCGTCGAGGAGGAAACGGTGGCCGACGCCCTGGCGGCACTCGACAGCCTTCGCGCTGTTCCGGGGGTGGATCCGGCGCGTGTCTGCCTGCTGGGGCACAGTCTGGGAGGGTACCTGGCGCCGCGGATCGCGGCGCGCGACGGGAAGCTGGCGGGGGTCGTCATCCTCGCGGGCAACACCCGCCCGATTGAAGACCTGATCGTGGAGCAGCTCGACTATCTGGCCGCAAACGCGCCCGCCAGCGAGAGCACCGGGGCGGCGCAGCGGGAGGCGATGCTCGACCAGATCGCGAAGATCAGGGCGCTCACGCCGGCCGACAGCGCCAGCCCGACCTTCCTGTTCGGCGCGCCGGCCATCTACTGGCTCGACCTGAGGGGTTACGATCCGGTGCGGGTCGCCGGGGGATTGACCATTCCCCTGCTGATCCTGCGGGGAGAGCGGGATTACCAGGTCACTGCCGCCGATGCCGCAGGGTGGCAGGAACTGGCCGGGCGCAGGGGGACCTCCTTCAAGACGTATCCGGGGCTCAACCACCTGTTCCTCCCCGGCGTGGGGCCAAGCCTGCCGGCGGAGTACCAGCGACCGGGCCATGTCGCGGAAGAGGTGATCCGCGACATCGCCGCCTGGGTCACAGCGCTCGGAGCACCGCGCCCTTGAGGTAACCCGTTTCGGGGACGGTCAGGAGTTCCGGGTGATCGACGTCCTGGCCGAGCAGGCGATCCAGCCTGATGCGGCGGCCGCTGTCCGCAGCGGCGTCGGCCAGCATGGCCAGGAACTCGGGGCGGCGCAGGTGAAATGAGCAGGAGGCGGTCAGCAGGGCCCCGCCGGGGGCCAGGAGGCGCATCCCCCGGAGGTTGATCTCCTTGTAGCCGCGCAGGGCCTGGGGCAGCGCGCTCCTGGTCTTGGCGAAGGCGGGGGGGTCGAGCACCACGGTTTCGAACCGGCGCCCCTCGCGCTCGAACTCCCGCAGCACCTCGAACGCATCCCCCTCGCGCCACTCGATGTTGCCCAGCCCGTTGAGGCGCGCATTCTCGCCCCCGCGGGCCAGGGCCTCGGCGCTGGCATCCACGGCAATGACCCGCCCGCCGCCCCGCGCCAGGTGGAGCGCAAAGCTGCCATGGTAGGTGAAGCAGTCGAGCGCGGTTCCTCCCTGGCGGGCCAGCTCGCCGGCGACCAGGCGATTGGGTCGCTGGTCGAGGAAGGCGCCCGTCTTCTGGCCGGTCCGCGGCGCGGCGAGGATTCGCACCGGGCCCTCGCGCACCTCGATCTGGTCGGGGACGCTGCCGAAGGCGAGTTCGACCTCCTCCTTCAGCCCCTCATGGCGGCGCACCCCGACGTCGTTGCGGAGAAGAATCCCCTCGGGATGAACCACCTCGACCAGGGCATCGAGAATCGCGGGCCGCATCGTTTCCAGGCCGGCGGAAAGCAGCTGGACGACGAGCCAGCGATCGTACCGATCCACCACGAGGGAGGGAAGGGCGTCCCCCTCGCCGTGCACCAGTCGCCACGCGGTGGCGTCGATGCCCTGGCGGCGGGCCAGGGCGGCCAGCAGGCGGTCGCGCCACCAGGCGCCATCCACCGGGAGCGTCGTTGCCTCGAGCAGCCGGAGCCGGATCTCGGAGCGGGGTGAGTAGAGCGCCTGCCCGATGAAGCGGCCGCGCTCGTCCGTGACCCGGACCAGTCCCGGAGCTTCGGGATGGTCAACGACGTCGGAGCGATAGATCCAGGGATGCCCGGCGGCCCACCGCGCCGCGCCTCGGCGGCTCACCCGAATGGAGGCGGCGGCGCCCGCCTTCACAGCGTCCGGTCCGGGCGGAGCACGGTGGCTCCCCGGAGATAGGCGTGCTTGATTTGATCGCGCGGACGATCGCTGTAGGCGTGCACCAGGACGCGGATGCAGCGGGGGAGGGAACCGGGGACCGGGATCTCGGTGGTGTGGAGGATGGCCACCCCGCTCCATCCCATGCGGCGGGAGGCCCGGGCGGGAAAGGTCGCGACGAGATCGGTGGTGACGGTGAAGATCGCACTGACCACGTCCGCCGGATCGATGCCGTTGGCCTCCACCAGCGTGTGCAGCAGCTCTTCGGTGGCCGTGAGGATTTCGCCGGCCTCGTCCTTGTCCACGGTGGTGGCACCGCGGAATCCCTGCAAGCGGAGTGGAGCACTGGTGTCCATGGCCGACAATCTAACGACGACCCTGCGCCTGATGCTGGTGACGGACGGCGCGCTCCTGGCCGGCCGGGACCCGGTCCTCGTCTGCCGGGCGGCCGTGGCCGGGGGCGTCACCGCGGTCCAGCTCCGGCTCAAGGGCGTCCGCCCTCGCGCCCTGCTGGAGTTCGCCCACCGACTCCGTGATGCGCTCCCGGTGCTCGTGCTGGTCAACGACCGGCCGGACGTCGCCGCCGCCGCCGGCCTCGGCGTCCACCTCGGACCGGAGGACCTGGACCCCGCGCTGGCCCGTGCGGTCGTGGGCCCAGCGTCGGTGGTTGGCGCGTCGGTGGGCTCGGCAGCGGAAATGGCGAGAGGCGAAGCCGCCGACTACTGGGGAATCGGACCGTGGCGAACCACCGGGACCAAGGGGGACGCCGGTCCGGCGCTCGGTGCGGGCGGGTTCGCAGCAATCGCCCGCGCGGCGGGACTGCGGCCCCGGCTGGCGATCGGTGGCGTCCGCCCCGAGGACGTGCCGGACATCATCGAGGCGGGAGCGACGGGAATTGCGGTGGTCTCGGGGATCCTGGGCGCGCCGGACATCGAGGCGGCGGCCAGACGGTATGCGAAATCGCTGGAGGGGAGCCGCTGACGTCGAAGGCATCCCGCGCGGTGCCGGGAGAAGGCGTCAGGGCTTCGTGGCAGCCCTCTGTTCCGCGATCCGCTGGCGCCGTGCCATGGCGACGGCACGGGCGTGCTCGGCCAGGGTACGACTGAAGATGTGGCGGCCGTCCATGCCAGCGACGAAATAGAGGTACGGCACGGAGTCGGGATAGAGCGCGGCGCGGATGCTGGCGATTCCCGGAGAGTTGATCGGCCCTGGCGGCAGCCCTGGATGGAGGTAGGTGTTGTAGGGTGACGGGATCGCCAGGTCCTTGTAATACAACCGAGGCTTCCGCTCGCCGGTGCGGGCCTCGATCACGTACTGAATTGTCGGATCGGCCTGGAGGGGCATGCCGAGCCGCAGACGGTTCCAGTAGACCCCGGCCACCATGGGACGCTCGTCCTCGTGGCGGGATTCGGCTTCGACGATCGCCGCCAGCGAGAGCAGTGCCCGGCGCGAGAGGTGGAGGGTGTCCAGGCGCTGGTCCCACGCCGGCTGCCACTGCCGGAGAAACTCCCGCACCATCATGGCGACCAGCTCTCTCGAGGAGGAGCTCGCCGACACCAGGTAGGTCTCGGGCAAGAGGTACCCTTCGAGACTCTCTCCGGGAATGCCGAGGCTCCGGGCGAAGCCGGTGTCGGTCGCGGCCAGCAGCACGGAGTCCGAGGGGACGCCGAGCTGATCCTCCACCAGGTCGGCCAGGTCCCAGACGGTCAGTCCCTCGGGCGCGGTGAAGCGGATGGCCACCACGGCGCCCCGATTGAGTGCGCTGAGGGCCCGCCAGGCTCCCGAACCGCGGCGGAATTCGTAGACTCCCGCCTTGACGCTTCGCTCCATGCCCCGCAGCCGGGCCAATGTCCTGAACCAGTGGCGTGACTCGATGACCTGGTGGGCGGCCAGGCTCTCGGCCACCTGGCCCAGCGAGGTGCCGGGGGGAATGGTGACTCGCTCGACCGGGGCGGATAGGCCGGGACCGCAGGCGACGAGGAGGGCCAGGAGGAGCGGCCCGGCGCGGAACCGGGCCATCAGGCGCCGCCCGAGCGGCGGGCGTCGAGGAAATGCTGCAGCAGGACACTGGCCGCGAGCGCGTCAACCTCCTCCTTCCGGCCGCGGACCGACCCCTCCTGTTCCCGGATGGCGCCGAGGGCCCGGGCCGTGCTCATCCGCTCATCCCAGAGCTCGACCGGAAGGCCGGTCCGGCGCGCGACCAGGTCGGCGAGTTCCCGCGCAGCGGTGCTGGAGGAGGATTCGCCTCCCTCGGACGCCAGCGGGAGGCCAACGACCAGCCCCACCGGCTGGCGGTCGGCGACGAGTTCGAGGAACCGGGGCATGGGGAGGCGCTTGCCGGGGCGGCGGACCAGCGTGTCGAGCGGCGAGGCGAGGGTCTGGGATTCGTCGGAGCAGGCGAGCCCGATCCGGACCTCGCCCCAATCGAGGGCCAGGATCCGGCCGGTGCGCGGGATGGGGGTCATGTCGCGACGATCACCCGGTGCGGGGCGGCCGCACGATGGCGCGGTAGGGGCGCGGCACGCCGCGCCCCTATTGCGCCATCGTGGCGAAGAATTCCTTGTTGTTCTTCGTCCGCTTCATGCGCTCGAGCAGGAATTCGAGGGCCTCGACCGGCGGCATGTCGGCCAGGAAGTTGCGCAGCAGGTAGACCCGGTTGAGCTCGTCCTTGTCCATGAGGAGCTCTTCCTTGCGGGTCGAGGTGCGCTGGATGTCGATGGCCGGGTAGATGCGCCGATCGGCGAGGCGGCGGTCGAGGACCAGTTCCATGTTGCCGGTGCCCTTGAATTCCTCGAAGATCACCTCGTCCATCCGGCTGCCGGTGTCGATCAGCGCGGTGGCGATGATCGTGAGCGAGCCGCCCCCCTCGATGTTGCGCGCGGCGCCGAAGAACCGCTTGGGCTTCTGCAGGGCGTTGGCGTCGACGCCGCCCGAGAGGATCTTGCCCGAGTGGGGGACGACGACGTTGTGGGCCCGGGCCAGGCGGGTGATGCTGTCGAGCAGGATCACGACGTCGCGGCCGTGCTCGACCAGGCGCTTGGCCTTCTCGATCACCATGTCGGCCACCTGCACGTGGCGGTCGGCCGGCTCGTCGAAGGTGGAGGAGATCACCTCGGCCTTGACGTTTTCCTGCATGTCGGTGACTTCCTCGGGCCGCTCGTCGATGAGCAGCACGATGAGCACGACCTCCGGATGGTTCTCCCGGATGGCGTTGGCCAGCTTCTGCATCAGGATCGTCTTGCCGGCCTTCGGGCGGCGCCACGATCAGGCCGCGCTGGCCCTTGCCGATGGGGGAGAGCAGGTCCACCACGCGCATCGAGAGGTCGCCCGTCTTGCGCTCGAGGACGAGCCGCTTGTCGGGGTAGCGCGGCTTGAGGTTGTCGAAGGCGATCCGGTGCTTGGTCTTCTCGGGCTCCTCGTAGTTGACGCTCTCGACCTTGAGCAGGGCGAGGTACCGTTCGCCCTCCTTGGGCGGGCGCACCTGGCCCATGACCGTGTCGCCGGTGCGCAGGTCGAAGCGCTTGATCTGGCTGGGCGAGACGTAGATGTCGTCGGGGCCGTAGAGGTAGTTCCAGTCCTGGCTCCGCAGGAAGCCGTACCCTTCGGGGAGGATCTCGAGCACTCCCTCACCGCGGATGACCGTGTCCGTGTCGAGCAGCGACTGCTCGATCCGGAAGATCAGGTCCTGCTTGCGGAGCCCGGAGTAGTTGGTGATGTTGAGTTGCTGCGCGAGCGCATGCAGCTCGGCAACGGACTTCTGCTTCAGTTCAGCGATATCCACGGGCTGTAGGCTCCACGCAGGGGAGGCCGTCCTCGCAGGGGCGACGGCAGGCGGGAATGATTGGAGGTATTACCAGGTGAATGCGGTATGTTGAACCGGACGGCCCCTGGGGATCAGGGCCACGAAACGGGACGGCGTTGTCGGGGGAGATGCCACGACTTCTGAGGTTGGGCCAACATATCTGGCGCTGTTCCGGGAGTCAAGACCCGGGCCGCCCCGCGCCGGGAAACTATTGCCTAAGTCGCAGGGATGCGTATATTTAGGCCATCCCGCATTGGCTGGCGCCGATCCCCGGCGCACCACCCCCAGCGAGGATCATGAATGACGGCGCAATCGCTCCGATCCCCTGCGCAGGACCCACGCGACCCGATTTCCTACGATCTGCCCCCGTTTCGCTTCGACAGCCACCCCATACAGGTTCGTCTCACCGTCCGCTGGGTCGACGGTCTCTGGCGCGGCCGCCTCGGATTCCTCGAGGAGGGCGCGGGCCTCGAGCGGGAAACGGCCGAGATCTTCCGGGGCGAATCGGCGCAGGAGCTGTGGCAGTCGGTGAGCCACCTCCGGGAGCACCACATCCGCGACCTCTACCGCTCACTGATTTGAGAGGATCGCTCATGGGCGAACCCGACCGGAACCAGAAGCTCCGGCACGATCTCTCCAATCCGCTGTCCGCCCTGCTGGCGGAAACCCAGCTGCTGCTCCTGAACGAGGTCAAGCTCGATCCCGAGACGGTCAACAGCCTGCGTGAAATCGAGGGTCTCGCCATCAAGATGCGCACCCTGCTCCGGGAACTCTGAGGGGTGCGGCGCCGATTCCGGACCCGTCGGCCCGTCTCCGGCCGGCGGGCGGGGCAGCTGCGATGGAATGACGCCACGCCGGCCTGGATCTGGCCAGGGCGGCGGCGGCTGCGGGCCGCGGCCCTCCCGGGCCGGGCGCGCTGACGTCTTCTCCTCCTCCACGTTCGAAGGGCTCCATGCGCCAGCTCCTGCTTGGCGCGATCACGCTCGCGGTGCTCGCGCATTCCCTCCAGGGCCAGACCGTCCCGCGCTCCATCCGTCGCACCATTCCGATCTCGCGGTCGTTCGAGAACGGGCTCAGGGCCGGCACCCGTGATTCGACCGGCCGCCCGGGCGCCCGGTACTGGCAGCTCCGCACCGACTACGCGATCGCGGCGCGGCTGGACCCCGCGACGGGGACGGTTTCCGGTCAGGAATCGGTGACCATCACCAATCCGAGCGACTCCGCGCTCGACATGGTGACGCTCCGCCTGTACCAGAATCTCTTCGCGCCCGACGTGGCCCGGTCCGACCCGGTGGCCGCGCTCACGAGCGGGATGCGGGTGACCCGGCTGGTCGCCAATGGGCGGGTGGTCAACGTCGACAGCCTGGCCGCGGCCTGGAGCCGCACCACCGTGGTCCGGATCAAGCTCGACACCCCGATCGCCGCCCACGGCAGCGGCACCCTCGAGGCGGACTGGTCGTTCGAGGTTCCCCTGGTTCCCGAGGACAAACGGGGCGACCGCATGGGCCGCTGGGGCACCCGTCTCTTCGAGGTGGCGCAGTGGTATCCGCAGGTCGCGATGTACGACGACCTCCGGGGCTGGGACCCGGAGCCGTACCTGGGTGACGCCGAGTTCTACAACAACTTCGGCTCGTTCGACGTCCGGATCGACGTGCCGGCGGGGTGGCTGATCGGCGCCACCGGGGTGCTGGCCAACCCCGATTCAGTGCTGACCCCGATGGTCCGGGAGCGGCTCGCCGCGGCGACGACCAGCGACAGCCAGCTCGTGGTCGTCGGGGCCGACGAGCGGGGCCCGGGCAAGGCGACCGCGGCGGGCGACCGCCTGGTCTGGCACTTCACCGCCGACAGCGTGGCCGATTTCGCCTGGGCGGCGTCCAACGAGTTCGTCTGGGACGTGACCCGGGCGACGATTCCGGGGCGCGGTCCCATTCCGGTCCATCTCCTCTACCTCCCCGAGCACACCCGGTACGCCAACGCAGGCCCCTGGGCGCGGCACGCGCTCGAGTTCTACTCGGCCCTCTGGATGCCGTACGCCTTCCCGCAGTTCACCCAGGTCGACGGTCCCGAGGGCGGGATGGAGTACCCGATGCTCATCATGAGCGGGCCCGGCTTCGGCGTGACCGACCACGAGATCGGACACCAGTGGTGGCCGATGATGGTGGGCGTCAACGAGACCGAGTACGGCTGGATGGACGAGGGCTTCAACTCGTACATGAACATCGTGTCGGGAGCCGCGTTCAAGGGCACGCCTCCCGTCCTCGACAGCGTTGGACAGAGCTACGGCCAGACCGCCGGCACCGACATCCAGGGACCGATGATGTGGGACGCGAACTACGCGGGCCCCTGGTATGGGTACGTGACCTACGCCAAGGCCCCGATGATGCTCAGCATGCTGGGCGGCATCGTCGGTGACAGCGCGGTCCAGCGGGCGATGAGCGCCTACGCGATGACCTGGCGGTTCCGGCATCCGACGCCCTGGGACTACATGTTCGCGATGAGCCGCGGGCTCAATCGCGACCTGGGGTGGTTCTGGTACTACTGGCTGTTCACGACCGAATCGGTGGACGGGTCCATCGATACCGTGGTGACCAGGGGGAAGCGCACGGTGGTCACGGTGCGCGAGGCCGGGGAGATGCCATCGCCGGTCGTCCTGAGAGTGGAGTTCGCTGCCGAGGGGCCGGCGCTGAAGCCGATGAAGAACGCCGTCATCGAGGGGAACAGCGCCACGGTCACCTGGCCGGTGGATGTCTGGTTCGACGGACGCCGGAGCTTCGAGGCCGAACTCGAGTTCGGTGGCCGCAGGATCGAGCGGATCACCCTTGATCCGCAGGCGCGGTTTCCGGACCGGGATCCGGCGGACAATACGTGGCCGCGCTAGCGCGCGGCGGGGGGGCAGGGGGGCGGTGGGGCAGACAAACCAACGGGGCCGCTGGAGGATTCCAGCCGGCCCCGTTGGTTCTTGATCCCTGAGCTTAGTAGTGGCGCTTGTGGCCGAGCTGGCGGAGCACCTCGCGGTCGAACTGCATCGGGAGCGCTTCACGGCGGGAGTACGGCCCCGGCCGGTAGAAGCGCGACTGGATGCCGAGCTGGCTCTCCTCGCAGATATGCCAGTCCTGGCGATTGGTCATGTCCCAGAAGTCGATTCCCTCGGCGGGATTGAACTCCGGCCGGGTGAGGGTCTCGGGGTTGAACAGCCAGTCGCAGGTGACCCGGGTCCGCCCCGATTCCTCGGGCCACAGGGTGTGAAACATGACGTAGTCGGGGTGCAGGCTGAGCAGGAAGTTGGGGAAGATCGAGTAGTAGTAGACCCGGTCGTGCTCGGTGGGGGGCAGCTCGCCGACCGGAAGTCCGCAGGCCCGCCCGCTGAAGGTCAGGCTGTCCTTTCCCTCATTGAGCTCCATGTAGCCGCCCAGCACCGGGCCTTCCGAGAAGTCATTCTCGCCCGAGGTGGGCGGGCTCAGCTTGGCAAGGGCCGGATGAACCGGAGCGCAGTGGTAGCACTCCGAGTAGTTCTCGATGATCAGCTTCCAGTTGGCCTTCACGTCGTAGACGTGCTGCCGGGCACTGCGGAGCGAAGGGAGATTGTACATCGAGACCCGGTGCTCGAGCAGGCGCAGCTGGTCGGCGAGCGACTTCGGCCGCTCCCCGAAATTGAGGAAGATGAAGCCGTGCCAGGTCTCCGCCGCCACGGGAAGCAGGGGCCAGTCGGCCTTGTTGAAGTCGGCGAGGTCCTGGGTGGAAGGGGCGCCGAGGAGCTTGCCGTCGAGGCCGTAGGTCCAGGAGTGGTAGGGACACTGGATCGTCTCGGAGAATTGCCCCTGGTGGTTCTCGCACAGCCGCGTTCCGCGGTGGCGGCAGGTGTTGTGGAACCCGCGTACCGTGCCGGCCTGGTCGCGGGTGACGATCGCACTCTCCTGGCCCAGCGTCACGACGAAGTAGTCCCCCGCCCGCGCGATGTTCTCCTCACGCCCGACACAGAGCCAGTTCTGCTCGAAGATCTTCTCGATTTCCTGCGCCAGTATCGCGGGATCGGTGAAGTACGACCGGGGCAGGGTGCGCGCGCCTTCGAGGGGAATGTCGGTGCGCTTGACGAAGGTGCCCATCAAAGGTCCTCGGTGCGGGGTCCGTCGGAAATGTGTCGCTGGCGCTGCCGGTTGGGAAGCCGGGCGGGGAGACAGGCGCGCTACCGCCGCAGCGGCACGGTGTTGTTGCCCACGCCGACGCCGAGGAGGAGGTCGGCCGCCGAGTAGCCGGGGGCAGTGACGCGGACCGCCTGGGTCCGGCAGTTGGCCACCAGGGCGAGGTCGAAGCTCAGCTTGTAGTAGCCACCGGCATCCGAGTACGCCGAGTAGGGCGTTCCCAGGATCTGGAGGTAGGCACCGGGCAGCGGCTTGCCGTTGTCCGAGCCGATGACTTGCCCGGCGACGAATCCCATGACGACGACGGAATCAGGATGCTCGGGCACCTGCTCGCACTGCCCATTCCCGGCGTGCCAGGGTATTTCGGCGCCGCCGTACGCGCGCTCGGGACGGCCCGAGGGGGTGCGGCGGTTGCTGCCGAAGAGCCGCCGAGCCTCGTCTTCGAGGGTCGGGGCACGGACCTCGGGCTTGGCGGCCGCGGGGGCGGCCGTCGTGGGCGCGCTGGTCGGCGGGGCGTTGGCCACCTCCGTGGGGGCGTCCGGTGGCTGGGGTGCACCCTTCTCCCGTGCGGCATTGTTGATCGCGTCGTTCTGGTTTCCCGCCTGGGCACCATCGACCTTGGCGACCTGGTCGGGCCGCGTGGCAGGCGTGCTGGCCGGATTGGGCTTCACCTGCTGGGCGGCGTCGTTCCGGGCCGGTTCCTTGAAATTCCGCGGCAGGACGGGCTCCGGGGCAGGCTGGGGCGGGGGCTGGACCGGCGTGGGCTTGGGGGGGGGCGCGACGTATACTAGCTGCACATCCTGGGGCTTGGGCACCTTGACGAGCTGGCGATCCTCCTTGGACTGGTCGTGTTCTGCGCTGCGCTGGAAGACCCCGAGCACGACCAGTATCACCAGAGCGTGGAACAGGGTGCTGAACGCAAACCCGCCCCACGGGCGAGGGCCTTTGAGGCGCTCGCCCATCTGCACGGGGTGCACGATCGGGCGCCGCGGGGGCGGAGGAGCAATCCACTTCACGGGACGAAAGATAGACGCATGACAGGGTCGCCGGGACACACCAGCCGCTGGCCGGAAACCGGCTCATCATGACTGTCCGGGAACCCGACGTGATCGTCGTGGGGCTGGGAGGCATGGGCAGCCAGGCCGCCGCCGAGCTGGCGGGGCGAGGCCAGCGCGTGCTGGCGTTCGACCGACTCCGGCCGCCCCACACCGAGGGGTCCTCGCACGGGCGTTCGCGGATCATCCGGCAGGCGTACTTCGAGCACCCGCTGTACGTCCCCCTGGTGCTCCGCGCCTACGAGCGCTGGGCCGAGCTCGAGCGGCAGACCGGCCGTCGGCTGCTGACCGTCACCGGCGGCCTCATGCTCGGCCCCGCCGGCTCGACCCTGGTCGCGGGCGCGCGGCTGAGTGCGGAAACACACGGCCTGCCCCACGAGATGCTCGGCGCCGCCGACCTCCGCAGGCGATTCCCCGCTTTTCGCGCGGACCAGGAGACCGTCGGCCTGTACGAAGTGCGGGCCGGCATCCTCGATCCGGAAGGAAGCGTCGAGGCGGCCCTTGACCTGGCGCGGGCCCGCGGGGTCGAGCTCCGGTTCGATGAGCCGGTCGAAGGATGGGATTCCGTTGCGGGCGGGATCGAGGTGCGGAGCGCGAGCGGGCGACACCGGGCGCAACGCCTGGTGCTGGCGGCCGGGCCTTGGATGTCGGGGCTGCTCGGTCGCCATCTTCCCCTCGAGGTGGAGCGCCAGGTGGCCTACTGGTTCACCCCGGCGAGGCGGCCGGAGCTGTTTGCTCCGCAGCGGCTGCCGATCTGGATCTGGGAATGGGAGCCGGGCCACCAGGCCTACGGCTTTCCGGATGTCGGAGACGGCGTGAAGGTCGCATCCCACCATGAAGGTGCACGCGGTCGCCATCGAGCGCATCGATCGGCGGGTAGCCGGGGAGGAGGTGGCGGCGATGCGGCGATTGCTCGAGCGGCTGCTGCCCGACGCCCCGGGCGCCCTGCGGGCGAGCTCGGTCTGCTGCTACACCGACACCCCTGACGGCCATTTCGTGGTGGGTCCGCTGCCCGGCGCGCCCGAGGTGCTGGTGGTAAGCCCCTGCTCGGGGCACGGCTTCAAGTTCGCGCCGGTCATCGCTGAAATCGTGGCGGACCTCGTGACGGGGTCGGCGGGGCGATTCGATCTCGGTCCCTTCGCGGTGGACCGTCTGCTCCCGCCGGCGGGGCTCAGGCGCTGAGGGCGGAGCGGACCTCGGCTTCGAGGGCGCGGAGGTAGCGCATCAGGTCGGAGGTGCGCTCGAAGAGCATGATGTCGGTGCAGGTCAGCGCCCGCTCGCGGGGTTCGAGTTTGAGGTCGAGATGAGGCCGCCGGACGCCGCGCAGGTGGAAGGCGCGCAGGGGCGCCCCGACCCGGAGGCGGAACGCCTCCAGTTCCGCGAGATCGCCGCTGCTCGACAGCACGTGCGACCAGCCTGGTGCATGCAGATTCCGGCGGTCCATCAGAATCATCGCGGGCTCCGTGTCGGGCGGCTGGTTCAAAGCTGCGAAGCGGGAGGGCCATTGGTCAAGCAGTGGGCAGGCAGCACCGACCGGCGTTACCTTGCCACAGCGGCCTGGCCCGGACTGCCGAGGATGAGACGATGACGGCGCAATCGGAATGGATCGACGGAGTACCCGTTCCCCCGCTGGCGGGCGAGCGGGTCGTGGCGCGGTTTCCCGATGCCGAGGTGCTGCTGATCACGCGGCAGTCCTCGGAGGAGGAGCGGCGCCGGGCGGCGCGGGTGGCCCTCCGCGCCATGGCCGATACTCCATTCCACTCGCCGGCCTACACCGCGGATGATCCGGACCCTGAGGTGCACGTCCTGCTGGCCCGGCACGAGGGGCGTGCCACGGCACTCGCCGTGCTGCGTCCCCGCCCACGCTGGGCCTGGTGGTCGTGGGACGACTGGGACGCCGAGCGGCGTCCCTCGACCTCGGTAGCGCCGATGACCTCGTGGACGGTCGAGCTGGTCTGGACCCTGGGCCGCGTCCAGCAGGCCGGCATGGCGCGACGACTGCTCGAAGTCGCCTCGAAGATCGTGGAGCAGCCGATCTCCTCCTTCGGCTGGCGGCGGCCGTTTACCCCTTCGGGAGAGGAATTCGTGCGGCGGATGTGCCCCGAAGGAATCTGGGTACCGGACTGAGGACGCCGCCGGCCCCCTGAAGGACTCTTCACCCGGAGTTCAGCCCCCCGGGACCCCCGACTGACCAGTTTGACGGCATGGCAGGCTCCGCCACCGTCACTCCCGCCCCGATCACGGGGCCGGTCGCGGGCCGCGAAGCGGTGTTCGTGGCGCGGGGCCTCTCCCGCACCTACAAGATGGGCGATGTCGAGGTCCACGCCCTGCGGTCAGTCGACCTGGAGCTGTTCCGCGGCGAGTTCGTCGTCCTGCTCGGCCCTTCCGGCAGCGGCAAGTCCACCCTGCTCAACATCCTCGGCGGCCTCGACGCGCCGACCGCGGGCCGGGTCTCCTTCCTCGAGCACGACCTCACGGTCAGCGACGACCGGGCCCTGACCCGGTTCCGGCGCGAGCACGTCGGGTTCGTCTTCCAGTTCTACAACCTGATTCCGAGCCTGACCGCCCGGGAGAACGTCGAGCTGGTCACCGAGATCGCCGAGCGGCCGATGGCGCCGACCGAGGCGCTCCAGCTGGTGGGCCTGGGTGACCGGCTGGATCATTTCCCCTCCCAGCTCTCGGGCGGCGAGCAGCAGCGGGTGGCCATTGCCCGGGCCATCGCCAAGCGTCCCGACGTGCTGCTCTGCGACGAGCCCACCGGGGCACTCGATTACGAGACCGGCGTGCTGGTGCTGGAAGTGCTGCAGAAGATCAACCGCGAAGTCGGGACAACGACGGCGGTGATCACCCACAACGCCGCGATCGCCGGAATGGCGGACCGGGTGATCCGGATGCGGAGCGGGCAGATCGTCGAGACGCTGGAAAACGCCCGGCGCATCGATCCGCGCCAGCTGTCGTGGTGAAGCCGTCGTGACGCCGCTGACCCGGAAGCTGCTGCGCGACCTGGTCCACCTCCGGGGCCAGATGGCCGCCATCATCCTCGTGGTCGCCTCCGGGGTGTCCGCGCTGGTGACCATGCGGGGCATGATGGATTCGCTGGCCGCCTCGCAGATGAGCTATTACCAGGCCTACCGCTTCGCCGACGTCTTCGTCCAGCTGACCAGGGCGCCCGATGCCCTGGCGGCCCGGATCGCGGCGATTCCCGGGGTCCAGGCGGTCGAGCCGCGGGTCGTGACCGAGGTCGTCCTCGACGTGCCGGGGCTGAGCGAACCGGCGAAGGGGCGGCTGGTGTCGGTGCGCGACCGCCCGGCGGGGATGCTGAACGCGCTCCACCTGCGCCGGGGCCGGATGGTCGAGGCCGGCTCCCAGGACGAGGTGGTGGCGAGCGAGGCGTTCGCCGGGGCCAACCATCTGATCGTGGGCGACCAGCTGGGCGCCATCGTGAACGGCCGCTGGCGCCTGCTCCGCATCGTGGGCATCGCGCTGTCACCGGAGTATATCTACGAGATCGGGGCGGGAGACATCTATCCGGACGCTCGCCATTTCGGGGTGCTCTGGATTAGCCGGAGCGGCCTGGGCCCGGCGCTCGACCTCGATGGCGCCTTCAACGACGTGGTGCTCATGCTGTCGCCGGGCGCTTCCGAGCCGGAGGTGATCGTGCGGCTCGATCGGCTGCTCGCCCCCTACGGCGGGCTCGGCGCCTACGGCCGCTCGGAGCAGCTCTCGCACCGCTACGTCACCGACGAGATCGCCCAGAACAAGGTGAGCGGCGTGGTGCTGGGCTACATCTTCCTCGGCGTCGCCGCGTTCCTGCTCAACCTGGTCCTCTCCCGACTGGTCGGGACGCAGCGGGAGCAAATCGGCGTGCTCAAGGCGTTCGGCTACTCCAACGCCGCCATCGCGAGCCACTTCCTCCTGCTCGGCATGCTGCCCGTGCTGGCGGGCGCCGCCCTCGGCATCGGGGTGGGCGTCTACCTCGGGGGCCAGGTGACTGAGCTCTACCAACGGTACTTCCGTTTCCCGGTCCTCCAACTCCAGATCTCGCCGGACCTGCTGTTGACCGCCATCCTGGTGAGTGTCGTGGCGGCGGGCGCAGGGGCCATGGGCGCGGTGCGCCGGGCGTTCAGCCTTCCCCCCGCGGTGGCGATGCAGCCCGAGCCTCCCGGCCGTTATGCCCGAGGATGGCTGGACCGCTTGGGAGTCGGCCGCGGGTCCCGGCCCCCGGTCCGGATGATCGTACGCAGCCTCGAGCGCCACCCGTTCAAGGCGATGCTTTCCGTGCTGGGTATCGCGCTCTCCGTCGCGATCCTGGTCACGGGCCGGTACCTGTTCGACGTGATGCCGTACCTGATGGATCACGGCTTCCGGCAGGCCCAACGCCAGGACCTGGCCGTGACCTTCGTCCAGCCGCGCTCCGCCGGGGTTCGCCAGGACCTGGCTCACCTTCCCGGGGTGCTCTCAGTGGAGCCGTACCGGGCAGTGCCAGCGCGCCTTCGCTTCGGGAGCCGGAGCCATCGCATCGTGGTCATGGGGCTGCCTCGGGGCGGGGAACTGCGCCGGCTGGTCGACCGGGACGGACGGGCCGTGCCGCTCCCGGAATCGGGCATGGTGCTCACCGCCAAACTGGCCGAAATGCTGGGGGCCAGGCCCGGTGACACCGTCCGGATCGAGACGCTTGACGGCAAGCGGCGAGTGCTGAATGTCGTGCTTTCCGGAACCGTCGACGAACTGCTTGGCGTGTCGGCCTACATGCCGGTGGACCAGCTCAACCGGTTGCTGGGCGAAGGGACCTCAATCTCGGGCGCGGACCTGCGCGACGATCCGGAATCGCGCGACGAGCTGTACGCGCAGCTCAAGCGGACGCCGGCCGTCGCCGGGGTGTCGCTGCGGGAAGCAGCACTGCGCGCCTTCAACGAAACGATCGCCGCAACCATGAACGTCACGACCATGGTCCTGATCGCCTTCGCCTGCGTGATCGCCGCGGGGGTGATCTACAACGGCCTCAGGATTTCGCTTTCCGAGCGGGGCCGGGAGCTTGCCAGTCTCCGGGTGCTGGGCTTCACCCGGGGGGAGGTGGCCGTGATCCTCCTGGGTGAGGAGGGGATCCTGCTGCTGCTGGCCTTGCCCGTCGGCCTGGTCATGGGCTACGGGCTCTCCGCGCTGGTGGCGTCATGGCTCAATACAGAGCTGTACCGCCTGCCCCTGGTCCTCACGAGCCGGAGCTACCTCATGAGCGCCGTCGTCGTGGCGCTCACCGGACTGGGTTCCGCCCTGCTGGTCGGGGGCCGCCTGTGGCGCCTCGACCTGGTGGCCGTCCTCAAGTCCAGGGAGTGAAGCCATGGCAACCCGTAGTCCCTGGCGCAAACGCCTGACGGTGGCCGGTGTCGTCGCGATCGCGATCGTCGGCGTTGTGCTTGCCTTCCGGCCGTCGCCCCAGCTGGTGGACGTCGTGGCCGTGGCCCGCGGGCCGCTGGTGGTCACCGTGGATCAGGAAGGGGTGACACGAGTTCGGGACCGCTACGTCGTCACGGCCCCAGTGGCCGGCGAACTGCACCGGATCGCGCTCGAAGTGGGGGACTCGGTCCGGCGCGGCCAGGTGGTGGCGATGCTGGATCCGCTGCCACTCGACTCCCGCGCCCGCCAGCTGGCCAGCGCACGCCTCGCCGCGGCGGAGGACTCCTATCGAACCGCCAGGGCCAATCTGGAGGCGGCACGGGAACTCCTGGGGCAGGCCCATCGGGAGCGGATCCGGGCCGATTCGCTGGCGGCGCAGCACCTGATCTCGCCTGAGCAGCGGGAAAAGGCAGCCGTTACCGAGGCTAGCCGGGCCCGCGAGGTCGACGCCGCCGACTACAAGGCGCAAGCAGCGGCCCACGACGTGGAACAGGCCCGGGCGGCACTGAGCCTGAGCGGCAGCCGCTCGGCGGCGCCAGTTCAAGTCGGTGCTCCGGTATCCGGCCGGGTCCTCCGAATCCCCGAGCGGAGCGAGCGCGTCGTCGCGGCCGGCGACACGCTCATGGCCCTCGGCGACCCGGCCAAGATTGAGATCGTGGCGGACCTTCTCTCCGCTGATGCCGTGAAAGTGCACCCCGGCGACACGATGCTGATCGAGGAATGGGGTGGCGGCCGAGTCCTCCAAGGGGTGCTCCGCCGAGTCGAGCCCGCGGGCTTCACCAAGGTGTCGGCCCTCGGCGTGGAGGAGCAGCGGGTCAACGTGATCGGTGACCTGGTCGAGCCCGCCGAGGGGCTGGGTGACAGCTACAGGGTCGAGGTGCGCGTCGTGCTCTGGCGCGGCGAGGATGTCGTCACGGTGCCGGCCAGCGCGATCTTCCGGGGCCGGGGGGGGTGGGAGGCCTTCGTCGTGGAGTCGGGACGGGCGCGGCGGCGCGCGATCACCATCGGCCACCGCGGCGCCTTCGATGTCGAGGTGCAGAGCGGCCTGTCGCCGGGTGAGGTCGTGATCCGCCAGCCCTCGGACCGGATCGCGGATGGCGTCCGGGTCCGGCGGTCGGGCTCCCCCGACTGATCAGAGCCCGAAGGGCCAGGTCTCGGGGAGGCCGGCGCCGACCAGGGCGCCGAGGGGTGAGACGGCGCTGGTCCGGTCGAACCAGATGTACTCGTCGAACTGCCGGGGGAGTGATGCGTTGAAGTAGTGACTCTGCATTTCGGACTCGGGGCGATAGATCACGCCGATCGCCCGCTCGAGCCTTGGCGGCTCGAGTTCGGCACGCAGCTCCGGGCGGTACGGGTCCCTGAGGGCCAGGGTGAAGGCCGGAATCCCGGTCTCGTGGCAGAGCCGTTCGTAGCTGTCGCGGTGGGCGGGCCGGACATCCTTGATTTCCATGGGCGCGCCCCAGTCCGAGGCAGCGGCCACGGTTCCGTGGTCGGTGCCGAACCCGACCAGGTAGGCGTCGGGCCCGAAGGCCGCCCGGCAGAGCGAACCGACATTGTGCTCACCCCGGGCGCCCATTTCCGTGGCCCTGGCGTCGCCCACGTGGGAATTGTGTTCCCAGACCACGACACGGGTTTCCGAGTCGCGCTCCTCCATCAGCTGCGCCAGGGTGTCGAACATGTGCTTGTCGCGCAGGTTCCAGGAGGCGACCGAGCCATAGTACATCACCCGGTAGTAGCGCTCGGCATTGGCGACGAGGCGGGCGTTCTGGACCGCGTCAAGGAAGCGGTCCCCGTCGTGGCGCGCGTAATCGAGCCGTCGCTGGAGCATGTCGCCCAGCATCGCCACGACCTGGCCCTCGCAGACACGGTACTGACCCGCCAGCGCGGCCGCGCCGTAATCGGCGGGATCCCGCTCCCAGGGCATGAGGCAGCCGTACCGGTGGCGGGCCAGGCGGGCGGCGTCGGGATCGACCTCGTCGAGATACCGGAGCACGGCCTCGATCGAGGTGTAGAGGCTGTAGAGATCGAGGCCGTGGAAGCTCACCCGTTCCGCGGGATCCGCGACGGCCCCATTCCAGTCCCGCAGCCACTCGGCGAACCGGTGGACCTGCTCGTTGCGCCACATCCAGGTCGGAAACCTGGTAAATGCCGCCGCCTCGTCCACCGGGCCGGGAGGGAGATGGCGCACGAACCGGTCGATGCGGGCGGCGTCGGGCCAGTCGGCTTCCACCGCCACCATGCCGAATCCGTGGTGCCGGATCAATTCCTGAGTGACCCGGGCCCGCATGTCATAGAACTCGGCCGTGCCATGGGTGGCCTCGCCGAGCAGAACCACCCGGGCGCCGCCGATCCGCTCGAGGAGCGGGGCCAGGTCGGCGCCCTCGATGTCCGGGAGTGGATGGGCGCACTCCCGGATCAGGGTGGAGAGCAGGTGGGAGTTCGAGTCGGGCACCCCTCTGGCCCCTCAGGCGGAGTGCGGTTCGGCGACCCGCTGCTGGCGCTTCATCTCCCGCACAAGGTGCTTGCCGAAGAAGTGAGCGGCCTGGCGGGCGACTTCTTCCAGTGCGCCCGGCTCCTCGAAGAGGTGCGTGGCCCCACGAATGATGCTCAGCTGGCTGATCCCTTCGAGGCGGGCGAGGGCCTGGCGGTTGAGCCCGAGGATCGCTTCGTCATGGCCGCCGACAATCAGGAGCACCGGCGCCTGGACCTGCGCCAGCGCCGGCCCGGCCAGGTCCGGCCGGCCGCCCCGCGAGACGACGGCGTGGACCCGCGCCGGCTCCCGCCCCGCCGCGGCGAGGGCCGCGCCGGCGCCGGTGCTGGCCCCGAAATACCCGATCTGCAGGCCGGCAAGGTCGGGCTGTTTCCCGGCCCATTCGGTCGCGGCCAGCAGGCGACGCGAGAGCAGGTCAATGTCGAAGACGTTGGCTCGCTGCGTCGCTTCCTGCTCGGTCAGCATGTCGAGGAGCAGGGTCGCCAGGCCCTCGTGATTGAGGGTCGATGCCACGAAGCGGTTGCGGGGACTGGTGCGGCTGCTGCCGCTGCCATGCGCGAAAATCACCAGCCCGCGTGGGTCGGCTGGAACAAACAGCGTCGCGGCCAGGGTCACTTCACCGGCGGGGAGCTGGACTTCCTCGTCGCGGATCAACAGCTCGGGGGCAATCATGGCTTTGCTCCTCCAATCTCGCTGGCGATCGGGTCAACAGCAGATGCGGCCAGGCACTCGAGGACTTCGGTATCCGTGGTGGCGGCGAAATCATCGTAATGCAGCCCCACCGCCCTGAACCGGGGCGGCAGCCGGAGACAGATGACTTCGTCGGCGTAGCGTCCGAGATTGGTTGCACTGTCGGGGGCGCAGACCGGCGCGGCGAAGATGATTCGACGCGGCGCCAGCCGCCGAAGCGACTTGATGGCGGCGAGTGCCGTGGTGCCGGTGGCCAGTCCGTCATCCACCAGGATGACGACGCGATCCCGCACCTCGAGGGGCGGCCGGCCCTTGCGGTAGACCGCTTCCCGCCGCTCGAGCTCATGGCGCTCACTGGCGATGGTGGCCTCGATCTGGTCGGGGCGGATGCCGAGGGCGCGGATCTCCTCGTCGTTGAGGACGGTCACCCCAGGGGCGATCGCCCCGATGGCGAATTCAGGCTGCCAGGGGCAGCCAATCTTGCGGGCGACGATCAGGTCGAGCGGTGCCGACAGGCGTCGGGCGATCTCCGCGGCAACCGGGATACCGCCGCGCGGCAGACCAACGACGACTGGATGGAGTTCCCGGTAGTGAAGGAGCGCTTCGGCCAGACAGGCGCCCGCTTCCTTGCGATCGTGGAAGAGCATGGCTGCCTCCGGAATGGTGCGAAGGTACCATACGGTCGGGAGGCTGAAGGGGTCGTGAATTCGACAGGAGGGTGTCCATTCCCTGGGCCGGGTGCCTCAATCCCAATCAGTCCCGAGATAGATTCCCGCTATGACATCGAGTGATTCGGCGGCCGGACCCACCTTCGCGATCACGGGAGGCACCGGCGGGATCGGCCTGGCGGTCTGCGAGGCGCTGGCCCGGAAGGGTGCCCGACTGCTCGCCGTAGTCCGGAGTGAAGCCCGGGGGCGCGAGTTGGAGCAGCGACTGACCGGTCTCGTCCCGGGTGCCGTGATCGAGCCTGTGATCGCGGATCTCGCTTCGCTTGGGGCCGTCCGGGAGGCGGCCGCCGAGATTGCCCGGCGTGCTCCGAGGCTGGAGGGGCTGATTCTCAATGCCGCAGTGGTCACCGACCAGCGCGAGCGGACGGTCGACGGGCTGGAGCGGCAGTTCGCGGTGAATCATCTGGCCGGATTCCTGCTGGCGACACGCCTTCTTCCGGTGCTTCGTGCCGGGGCACCCTCGCGGATCGTCGTCGTGGCCTCAAGGGCGTCGCGGGGAGCCTCAATAGATCTCGAGAATCTCTCCAGCCAGGGTGCGTACGCTCCGATCCGGGTCTATGGCACCACCAAGCTCGAGAACATTCTGTTCACGCGGGCCCTGGCACGGCGGCTGGAGGGGAGCGGGATTACCGTCAATGCGCTGCATCCCGGGGCGGTCCGGACCGCGCTGCTCGCGACCCTGATCCGACATGCCGACGGCCCGCCGTCGCTGTTCGCCCGGGTGGTTGCTCCACTCCGGCGAGTCGCGGGTGCCGTCAAGCGCCGGATCCTGCCGCCGCCGCCGGTCATCAAGTGGTGGGACACCCCGGAGGAGGCGGCCGAGCGGGTGGTCTACCTCGCTACCTCGGATTCGGTGGCGGGGACGACCGGAGCCTATTTCGAGAATTCCCGTGAAGTGGAGGGGCCGCCGCTCAGCCTGGATCTCGATCTGGCCGAGGGGCTCTGGGCCCTGAGCGAACGAATGGTGGCGGCGAAGCTCGGCGGGGAACAGTGAGCCAGGCCGCGATCCCCGCAACGCGAAGCCCGTCCGGCGAGAGATGCCGGACGGGCTTCGATTCATTCGGTGCAATGGGCCCGGCGCGATTCGAACGCGCGACGGTCTCTTCCGGCTAGCTAGAACCTTGACGGGGGGTAGGCTTCCGGGGGGGCCCCCGCAACTCCTGTCCGGCGTATGCTGGGCCAATTCTTGCGGCTTGATTGATCGGTGGTCCGATGCCGTGGTGCCTTCTCCACGCAAGCGCTTGGAGACCATTCGCCATAGAGGTACTGAAATGTCCCGAATGGCCAGAGTTCCGGTTCCGACGGTCCTGCGAGTCCACTCACTTCAGTGGACGGGTGGCGACTTGGGAATCAAGCCGCCGGTGACATGAGTTACTCCCTGCCGGACCTGGGGTGCCCGTGAGCGAGCCCGAACAAGATCCCGTTCGCAGGGTCACGCCGCTCCAACCGGGCGACCGCACCGTCGTCATAGGCGCCGGTCCGGCGGGTCTCACGGCGGCACACCTGCTCGCCAAACGGGGCCATGCGGTCACGGTGCTCGAGGGCGATGACGTCGTCGGGGGGATCTCGCGGACGGCGCAATACAAGGGCTATCGGATGGACATCGGGGGCCACCGCTTCCACACCAAGATCGAGCCCGTCCAGGCACTCTGGGAGGAGCTGTTGGCGGACGAGTTCATCGCGGTGCCCCGGATGTCCCGCATCCAGTATTCCGGGAAGTACTTCGACTACCCGCTGAAGCCCTGGAATGCCCTGCGGGGTCTCGGAGGGGTCAACGCCATCCGGATTGTGTGGAGCTACCTGTACGCCCACACCTATCCGATCCTGCCCGAGGAAAACTTCGAGCAGTGGGTCACCAACCGATTCGGCAAGCGTCTCTACGAAATCTTCTTCAAGACCTACACCGAGAAGGTCTGGGGCATTCCCTGCACCGAAATCCGCGCGGAATGGGCCGCGCAGCGGATCCAGGGGCTCTCGCTCGCCCGCGCCATCCTCTCGGCAACCGCCCTCAACAAGCGCTCCACCAAGATCAAGAGCCTGATTGACGAATTCCGCTACCCCCGCCTCGGGCCGGGCCAGATGTGGGAGGCGGCGCGCGACAGCATCAGGGCGCAGGGCCAGCAGGTCCTGATGCGCCACACTGCCACCGCCCTCGAGTACACGACCGACCCCGCAAGCGGAGTTCGGCGTATCCGCGCGGTCTGCACGACGTCACCCGATGGCGAACGCCGGGTCCCCGCGGATCACGTCATCTCCACGATGCCGGTACGTTCCCTGGTGCGCGCCCTGTCGCCGGCGGTGCCGAGGCCGGTCCGGGAGGCCGCGGAGGGACTTCGCTATCGCGACTTCATCCTCGTGGCGCTGATTGTCGACGGAGAGAAGCTATTTCCCGACAACTGGATCTACGTGCATACGCCGGGCGTAAAGGTCGGCCGGATTCAGAACTTCAATAACTGGAGCCCGGCCATGGTGCCCGACCGCGATCGAACCTGCCTTGGCCTGGAGTACTTCTGTTTCGAAGGCGACGGGCTCTGGACCAGCAGTGACAGCGAGCTGCTCGCCCTCGCCGCGCGGGAGCTCGAGGTGCTCGGCGTGGTCGGCAGGCGCCGGGTCGTGGACGGCACCGTGATCCGGATGCCCAAGGCTTACCCGATCTACGATGGGGCCTACCGCGGCCACCTCGACCGGGTCCGCGAGTTCATCGATCCGATTCCGAATCTGCACACCGTCGGCAGAAACGGGATGCACAAGTACAACAACCAGGATCATTCCATGCTCACCGCGATGATGGCGGTGTGGAACATGCTCGGGGCAACACACGACGTCTGGTCGGTGAACACCGACTACGAATACCACGAGGAGCAGCGACTGGAACCGGGCGGAAGGGTGATGCGGGAGAGCGGAAGATGACGAGAGTGCCCTTCCTGTCGGTGGTGATGCCCGCGCACCAGGCCGAAACGCTTCTCTCTGACACCCTCGGCGCGCTCCGCGCGAGCGATCTGCCCAGGGACCGCTGGGAACTGATCGTCGTGGACGATGCCTCGCGCGATGCCACCGCGGCCGTTGCGGCGCGCTACGCCGACCGGGTTCTCAGGCTTCCGGCCCCGCCGGGCGGCCCCGGCATGGCCAGAAACCGCGGTGCCGCCATCGCCTCGGGGGTGTGGCTGGTCTTCCTCGACGCCGACGTCCGGGTACATTCCGGCACCCTTCGCCGGATCACCGAGGTCGTCGCCGCCGATCCCGATCTGGCAGCGGTGTTCGGGGCCTACGACGCATATCCTGAGGCGCCCGGGTTGGTTTCCCGGTATCGCAACCTGCTCCACCGGTACGTCCACCTTCAGGGAGCCGGCCCTGCCGATACCTTCTGGGCGGGGTGCGGGGCGGTGCGGCGCGACTGGTTCGACAGGGTCGGTGGATTCGACGTCGTCCGGTATCCACGTCCGGCGATCGAGGACATCGAACTGGGATACCGTCTTCGCGACCTGGGTGCCCGGATCGTGCTGGACCCCAGCATCGAGGGTACCCATCTCAAGCGATGGACCTTCCTCAGCATGGTGAGGACCGACCTCTTCGCTCGCGGGATCCCCTGGATGCGGCTCCTGCTGCAACGCCGCCGTCGGCCGACGCGCAGCCTCAATGCCGCGCGCGGGGAGCCTCTCAAGGTCGCGGTCGCGGGGGTCGCCCTGGCCGGATTGGGACTGAGCGCCGGGTTGCTCGACGTCCGTCCGCTCCTTCTTTCGGCGATGGCCGCGGTGGTCCTGACGCTCTGGAATCTTCCGGTGTACCGCTGGTTCGCGAGGGAGCGGGGCGTGCTGTTTGCGGCGGGGGTGATCCCGCTCCACTGGGTGCACTATGCGGGCAATGCGGTCGCGGCGGCTGTGGGAATCGGCCTCCACCTCGCCGAGCGACCCCGAGCCCGTCGCGCGGGGAGGGTAGCGGCGTGACTGGGGAGTTGCTCCGGGCGCCCGAACGGGATCGATCGAAGAGGCGGGCCCAGGGATGACTGCGTCCGGTCGAACACGCACCGGCCCGGAGGTGATGCCGCCCGAGCTGCTGCTGGCGTTCGCGCCACTGCACAAATCGGCCTTCGGGGCGGCGGTCGCCTCCGCGTCCGCCCTGCTGCTCTTCCTGACGACCGCGGTTCCACTTCTCCGCCATCAGCAGGGCGCGATTTCGCTCGAACTCCTGGGAGTCTATTTCCGGGGCTATTCCGTCTCCTGGCCAGGCGCGGTCATCGGCGCCCTCTGGGGCGGCTTCGCGGGCTTTGTCTGCGGATGGTTCGCCGCCTTCACCCGGAACTTCGTGGTGGCCATCTCCCTCTTCGCCATCCGCACCCGCGCCGAGCTTGCCGTCACCCGCGACTTTCTTGACCATATCTGAGATCGACGCGACCATCTTCGCGAGGCACGCCTCATGACCACTCCCCACGATGAAGCCCGGGCCCTGAAGTCCGCCCTCGCCAGGCTCAATGCCAGGGCCTGGGGCATCGCCATCGGCCTCCTCGTCGGCGGCGGGCTCTTCGTGGCCACAATGATCCTGGTGGCAAAGGGCGGTGAACACGTCGGGGCGCACCTGGGGCTTCTGCACGTCTATTTCCCGGGGTATTCGGTGACTGTGGCCGGGAGCTTCATCGGATTCGTGTACGGGTTCGTGCTCGGGTACGCCATGGGCAGGGTGCTCGGCACCGTGTATAACCGGCTTTCTGGTTCGCTGTAGCTTCGCTTGCCGCTGATCGGGGCTCCCGGCACGGAGGCTACCGCGCGGCGAGTCGTTCGCGGAAGAACCCCGAGGCGTTGGCGACCTGCGACACGAGCAGAAGCGCCGCCTGACGAATCGGATTCTGGTGGCGCACCGTGACCGGATACCAGAGCAGCCTGCCATAGAACGACCACGGTTCTACCCGCACGGCCCCCCCGGCCAGGGCTGCGCGCTTGATGTGAAAGTGATGGGCCGCCCGCCCGTAATTGAACTGCTGCCGCCAGAATTTCCGGAGGGTCAGTGCATGCGCGTGCCGCACCACCGCCCCCGGTGCATAGCGCATCGGCCAGCCGCGTCGCCGCCAGTCCTCGCAGAACTGCCGATCCTCCCCCGCCGCGCCACGATACCCGACGTCGAACCCGCCGATCTCCCGGAAGCGCTCCGCCGACAGGGCGATGTTGTTGGAGGTGAAGAACCGGGCCCCGCCGCTCCCGGTGTTGTAGTACTCGTAGAGGTAGCTCACCAGCAGCTGGCTCGCCGTCGCGCAGGCGTCCCGGGTGAGGACATTCTCGGTACGACCACCGACCATCGCCGCCGGCTCAGCGCGGAGCACCTCTCCGAGCACCGCGAGCCAGTCGGGGGCGGGGGCGCAATCGTCGTCCGTGAAGGCGAGCCACCGGCCGCGGGCCGCCGCGGCTCCCGTATTCCGCGCGGCGGCCGGTCCGGCGTTCGCCTGCCGCAGGACTCTGGCGTTCAGCGCGCCCCGATACGGAGCGATCGGCGAGTCGCTTCCGTCGTCGACGACCACGACCTCGAAGCGTCTGGAGTCGTAGTCCTGGCGGGTGAGCGCCTCCATGCAGGACGCCAGCTGGGCGGGACGTCCGTGCGCGGGGATTACGACCGAGAAGTCGAGATCCATGGCACCAGGGACCAGGCGAGGGCTCGCTCACGTGCGTCGAACTCACCGGTCACCAGATAGAGGCTGAGCGCCACCAGAGCAAGCGCGGACATCTTGACCACAACGAACCAGCCCGGGGTCGACCAGGCCATCGCCACCAGGTAGAGCAGGGCGCCGGCCGCGAGGCTTCGCGCCACCGATCCGAAGGGCGGGACCACCCGCCAGAACATCGCAACCCCCACCACTGCCGCCAGGGCACCCAGGCCGGCGGCGCCCGTCGTCACCGCCGCCGCGCCGACCGAGCCCCACCGCGGGATAGCCCAGAGATGCCCGAAGACAGCGAGCACCACCATCGGCCCCGCCAGCAGCAGCGCCGCGGCAGACCGGTCGACGGTGATGAGGATGGCGGTGCTCACGGACACCAGCACCAGAGCGAGCGCCGCGAAAATGAGGAGGCGGAGAAGCGGACCGGCCTCGCCGAATTGGGCCCCCGCCACCAGTCGCACGATCTCAGGCGCGGCTCCGGCGACAATCGCGGCGAGGGGCACCAGCAAGATCACCAGGCGCAGGGAGTCTCTGGCCATGGCGCGTGCGTGCGCCTCCTGCCCGTCGCGACGCAGGCGCATGAGCGTCGACATCAGCAGCGGGGCGAACGCCTGGGCGAACAGCGACGGGACCACCGAGAGGTTCTCGGCCAGGCCATAGAGGCCTGCCTGTGCGGCCGAGGCGCCGAGGACCTTGAGGATGTAGAGGTCGAGGTTGTCAAAGAGCCGGAGGGAGACCCCGAGCAGGAGCAGCGGAACCGCCGAAGCCAGCAGCTTCCGCGCGGGAAAACCGGAGGGGCGCCAGAGCGCCGGACGAATGAAACGGCGCGCGATGAGCAGTTCGGCGACGGACGCGCCGATCATCGCGGCGATCGCGCCATTGACCGACAGGCCCAGGCCGACGAGGAGGAGGACCAACACCAGCCGGACGATCCATCGGCCGGCGCTGAGCCAGGCGCGCTGCCGGTACCTTCCGATGCCGACCAGGATGTTCCGGTACCCGATGGCGAGGCAGAAGAGCGGGATGTCGATCGCGAAGAGCCGGAGATACCGGGTCAGCTCCGGTTCGCCGAGGGCCCGGGCGGCCGGACGGGCCGCGAGCACAAGAAGAAGGGCCACAACCACGCTCACGACCAGATAGAGGCGAAGCGCCGTCGTCGCTACCGGCTCCCAGTCCTCCGCGTTGCTGATCCACTTGTTGGTGGCGCGCGAGAACATCGCCGCGAGCGACCACTCGATCCATGCAACGGCCGTCGCGGTCAGTGTAAACAGCCCGTAGTCGGTGGCGCCCAGCTGGCGGGTGAGAAAGGACAGGGTGATGAGCCCCGTCGGCAGCACGAGGGCCTCCGACAGGAACACCCGGATGGTTCCGTCGAGAGTGTGACGGCCGGCCGCCGCTTTGGTCACGGAATGGCCGATCCCGCCGCCGTGGCGTGCGAGCCAGGCGGTGAGCGGGCGGCCGGTCAGCTCGGCTGGCACCGCCGCACCGAGGAGGCGGAGCAGCGTCGGGGCCACGTCGAGCACGGACACATCTGGCTGGGCGCCCCGCGCGCCGATCCCGGGTCCGGCGGCGGCGATGAAGCCGGTCCTGCAGTGGTCGCTGTCCCGCATGAACTCCATGGGGGTCTGCCGCAGCTCCGCGCGCGGATGGCGGACCATCTCCACGAATTCGCGCGAGGGCGCCCACTCGACCCAAAGATCGGGAAAGATCTCCGGTGGATTCCGTCCGAACAACGTCCCCGGGCGGTGGATGGTCCGCACCGCAGGCGCCCCACTGTCGGGGAGCGTGAGTTGCCGCAGATCACCCTCGAGGCGATCGAGCAGCATCTCGTACTCCAAGCCCGGCGAGACGATTCCGTCTGGCTCGCGCCCACGCAGGTTGACCCGGATCTGCCCGGCATAAAAGGCCGGTACGGCAAACGCCGTCGTCCTGGTCCAGTCCGTCGCCCGCCGGAATCCCTCCGCCAACAACCCCTCCCGCCGATCGCGCGAGAGCAGCAGCCGGCTCAGCGCCACGCGGACCGAGGTGGGGAGGAGTCGCCGGGCCAGGTCCAGTGGTTGCCACGACATCGGCGCCGGCAACGGAGCGGCCTGGTACCCGAGTTGCCGGCAGAAGGCCTCCGTCAGGCCCTGGGTCGGATAGTAGTCCTCGATACCGACCGACGACATGATGAACACAGTGGTGTCCGCGGGCATCTGGGCGAGCAGAAGGCTCAACTCGCGATCGACCGCGCGACAGACGTCCCGGATGGCGTGTCGGAGGTCCGTCGCTGCTTGCTTGCGGGCGGTTTCCGGCGCCTCTGGCCGGTACTTCCAGAACTGATGGCCTGCCGTGTGGGGCTCGGTGAACACCACGGCACTGAAATCGAATCCGTCGCCGCCCAGGAGGTGCCGCGTCACCGCGCCTTTCCGCTCGACACGCCGAAGGAGGCGTCGGAAAATCTCCCGGTCCTGGGCGAGAGTGCTATCGACCGATTCGAGGATGACCTCCGAAGGCCCGAAGCGCTCCGTGAGATCAGCCAGGACCTCAGGGGGATGGGCACTGACCTGGTAGGCAGGGTGGTCACTCTTCCACCCGATGTGTCCGGCCCAGTTCGCCAGCTGGACTCCACCCAGACCGGGCCTCGGCAGGGTTTCCGGCACGTCGATGATGGCAAACCGTCGCCGGTCGGCGAGGCGCGCCCAGAGCGGGGTGTACGTCAGGTCGAGCCCCGTGATCGGCTGGAGATTGTAGGTGCGCGGTTCCAGCTGGCGGAAATAGTAGTATCCGAGGTCCCCGCGGGAGATTCCGTTGAGCAACGGCACCCACACCCCGTGTTCGCTCAGGAGCTCCGGGCCTGCGGTGCGGGCCCAGCCCCCGCGTTCGAGCACGGTGGCGAGGGCCGGGAGATGCCCCTCCTTGGCCCAGCGCACCAGATCGTCGGGGTGGCCGGCGTCGAAGCCGAACACGAGGACGGGGGCCGTGGATCGCGTGGGGCTCACGAGACACCTCCATGGGGAGCGCGGATCCTTCCGTACAGGTCGAGCACCTTTTCGACGTAGCACTCCTTGGTGAAGTGCTGGAGCGCCCGGGCCCGCCCCGCCTGACCCAGCTGCTCCGCGGCGTCGCGCCCCCGGAGGAGGCGGACCATCACGCCCGACAGCGCGACGACATCGTCGGGCGGCACGTGGAATCCGGTTTCGCCTTCGACCACGATTTCGCCGAGCCCGCCAGCCGGCGTCACGACGACGGCGGTGCCCCGCATCATCGCTTCGATGGCGACGAGCCCGAACGGCTCCGCCCAGCGCGACGGCACCACCTGCACCCACGCCGCGTCGAGGCAGCGCTCCATCTCCACCGGGGGAAGGTGCCCTGTCCAGGTGACCAGGTCGGCCAGGCCGAGCGCCCCAGCGAGCACCTCCAGCGCGCCGCGGGCCGGGCCCTCCCCGACGATCAGGAGTCGCGCCTCCGGCACCGCCTCGTGCACGGACACGAACGCGCGCAACAGGACATCGACGCCTTTCTCCGGCACGAGGCGACCAACAAAGGCTGCGAGGGGCGGCCCGGTGAGCGGCGGGCGGGCGGCCCGGACCGATACGCCGTCCCAGATCACCTCGACCGGGGCGATGCCCGCTTCGCCGAGGCGCTTCTTCACGTCCTGACTCTTCGCGATCACGGCGTCGAAGACGTCGCGGTGGCGACGCCACCACCGCATCTGGGCCATCAGCGGCACCCAATCCCGGAGCGGCAGGCAGCCAAGCTGGTAGCAGGGCCGCCCGTATTGCACCTCGCAGGGCCGGCCCTCGGGAAGAAACTTGAGGCCCGTGGGGCAGACCGGCCGGTACCAGACAACGTCGTAGACCGCCGGCACGTCCGCGAGGAGTGACAGAATCGACGGCGAGAGCTGGGTCAGGAACATCCGGACGTGGACGACGTCGGGCCGAAACTCCTCCATCGTCCGCCGGAGTGCCGCGCGAGCCCATGGATTCGCGGTCTGCAGCAGGGTCCGCCAGCGCGAGGTTGTGCCGAAGCATTCATCGTCGGCAAAGCTCTCCGCGCGATCGGTGCCTGCCCGGCTGGCGAAGACGCGAACGGTATGTCCCCTGTCCCGCAGGGCGTCGCGGAGAGTGCGCAGCCCGAGCTCGGCGCCGCCGGCCGGAATCCCGTAGTCATTAACGAGCAGGATGTTCATCGACGGCCTTCGGAAGCGCCACCGTTCGCCCGGTCGCGGCGGACTCCTCGGCCGCGAGGATCGTCGCAAGCGCCTGGCGGCCGTCGGCAAGGTCCGGACAAGCGGCACGGCCCCCGCGGATGGCCGCCGCGAATTCCGCAAATGCCGGCGGGTAGGAGAGCTCCCACCCGGGAGTGCGCCGTCGACGTACCCGGTAGACCACGCCTCCGGCCAGCCGGTCGACTACCAGCCTTCCCGTCGTTCCCTGAATCTCGAAGCGATCCGCCTCCGCCGCACTCCACGAAAAGAACGACTGCACGCGCAGGCCCGATTCGAGCCCGAGCTCGAGCGTGGCGGTGTCACCCGGGAACCGCCGCGCACGAATGCTGGCGGAAACCTCCCGGATTCCCTCGTCGAAGTAGAAGCGGACCAGGTCGACATGATGGGAGGCCAGGTCGAGCAAGACCCCCCCGCCCGTGTCCCGAGACTGCTTCCAGACCGGCACCTCGAGGCGCATCCCCGAGAACACCGAACGGACGGCCACGGGGTCGCCGATTTCCCCCTCGCGGAGCGCCCGGCGTGCCGCCACGTGGAGCGGGTTGAACCGGTAATTGAAACCAATCATGCCCACCGTCCCGGCGCGGCGCCAGGCGGACACCACCTCATCGGCCTCCACGAGCGACGGAGCGATCGGCTTCTCAAGATAGACGTGCTTGCCGAGCTGAAAGGCTGCGCGGGCGACCGGTGCATGAAGGGCATTGGGCAGGGCAATCACGACCGCGGGAAGCTCGGGCAACGCGAGCATCTCTTCATAGGATTGAAACCCCCGCGACCCGGGTGCGGCCTTGAGCGCAGCCTCGAGCCGCTCCGGGTCCGCCTCCGCCACTGCGACGAGCCGCCCCTCCGGAAGGCGGGACCACAGGGGAAGGTGCACCCACTGCGCGATGTTCCCGCAGCCGATCAATCCCAGGTTGAGTGTGCCGGGGGCTGTCATGGTGTGAGCTCGGAAACCGGGGAGCGTGCGTGCCGCCGCTGCATGATAGTCAGTCGTGCCTCTGCCGCACCAGCGAATCGCCGAACGGAACAGGGCGTTGCCGCTGTTGGTTTGGGTCGTATACCTTCCGGCGCTTCCGGTCGCCAACAAGCTGCGCTGCTCGACCATCCAATCACCGGATCAGACGGATGCCCCGCACTTTTGTCGCCGGGTCGACCGGATTCATCGGACGTGAACTCACGGCCCGGCTCGTCGCCATGCAACATCCCGTGGTCTGCCTGGTGCGGCCCGGGCGCGACACCAGGGATCTCGAGTGCCTGGGCATCGAGATCGTTCGTGGGGATGTGGCGGACCCGAGCGCGATCGACCATGCGATGCAGGGATGCGAGCTGGCCCTCAACTTTACCGTCTCCCGTAATCGCCGCGCCGGGGGGTTCGCACAGAACCGGCAAACCAACGTGGTCGGGGCCGGCAACATCGCCCGCGCCGCCGCACGTGCCGGCGCCGCCCACCTGATCCACGTGGGAAGCTGCGGCGTCTACGGTCTCGAGTATCCGGGGCATCCGTTCACGGAAGACTCGCCGCTGAAGGGCGACACGAACTACCGCGCGACCAAGGCGGAAGGAGAACGAATCGTCCGACAGGAGGCGGAGAAGGGCGGCCTGCCGGTGACCATCGCGCGGTTGAGCACCGTGTACGGACCCGGCTCGGCCAAGGGATGGGACAACTTTGCCCGGGCCATCCTCCTTCGCGGCCGTCTCACCGCTATCGGAGACGGACGCCACTACCACCATCTCACCCACGTCGACGACGTCGTGGATGCGCTGTTGCACCTCCTGGCACGGACGCCGGAGGGCGGATTCCGCTGCTACAATGTCGGGGCCGATCCAATTCCGACTCTGCGCGAAATCTTCGATGCCATCGCCAGGGCACTTGGGGTGACCTACCGGTTTCGCGGCCTCCCGGCGTTTCCTTTCCGCCTCTTTCGCCGCGCGAGCACTCCCGTCCTGACGGCCCTCAAGCGGGAATCAGGGCTGAACCAGATGATCAAGTTCTTCACGGTGCCCCGGGCCTACGACACCCGCCGCCTCCTGGAGGAGACCGGCTTCCGCCCCCGGATCGGGATCGAGGAGGGGATGGCGCGGTTCGTGAATTGGCTCCGGGAGACCGGACAGCTCGAGGAAACTCGATTGGATTCTCTGGGAGATGCCGGTGGAGAGTAATGCGTCCCGTCCCGATATTTCCGTCGTCTACCTGACGGCCAGCGATCTCCGCCCGCTGGCGGCGGTGCTCAGGCGCCTGGGTCAGCAGACCGTGGCGAGCCGGACCGAGGTGCTGGTGGTGGCACCAGAGGCCTCGCGTGTCACCGTCCCGCCCTCGCTCGCCGCTCCGTTCCACAGCCTCCGGATCCTCGGCGACCCCCGCCGGTGGATCGGCGGGGGGCGCGCCCTCGCGCTCCGCGATGCGCGGGCACCCTACGTCGCGTTTGGCGAGGATCACTGCTACCCCGATCCCCGATGGCTCGAGATGCTCCTCGCCCGGCACGTCGAGGGCTGCGTGGTGGTCGGTCCCGAGTTGCGGAACGACAATCCCGGCACATGCCGAAGCTGGACCTCGTTCCTGCTGGCCTACGGCACCTGGGCCGCCCCGGCTGTGGCCGGCCCGGCCCGGAACGTCGCGGGGCACAACTGCAGCTACCTGCGGAGCGCGGTGCTCGAATTCGACAAGGAGCTCGACGGCTGGCTCGATGCCGAGACGATTCTGCAGTGGATGTTGGCCGACCGGGGAGCCCGAATTGTGGTCGAGCCGCGGGCGGCCGTCTCCCACGTCAACGTCTCTTCGGCGCGGTACTTCCTCGCGGCACGGCTCGGCGGCTCGCGCTTCTTCGCCGCGGTCTGGTCGCGGGATTGGCCACTGGTCCGCCGGCTCAAGTTCGCGGTGATCTCACCGGCGATCGCCCTCAAGCGCCTGGGCGAGATGAACGCCGTCATGCGCCGTCAGGCCCCGGGGTTCGCGCCCAAGTCGCGGATGTGGCCCCTGATCGTCGTGAGCCTTCTCGCCGCCGGTATGGGCTACGCGCTCGGATTCCTGTTCGGCGGCGGCGCGACGCTGCGGGAGGTGTACCGGGAGGAACTGGAGCGCCAAGATTTTCTCTGTCCGGACGATCGCAGGCGGCTCGAGGCGGACCGTGCCGTTGCCTGGCCGACCTGAGCCGCGAACGCTGGAGGCGCGCTGGATCTGCCTCTGCGCCCCCAGCTCGATCACCCGATTCGGTGGCGGCTCCTAAGAACGCCGTCGCCGAAGGCGAGTTGTTCGCCATCACGGTGGAGATGCACCGCCGCTGCATCGCCATCCACGCCCCCTTGTCGGCGAGCGCCGCGCGACGCGCCCCCTGTCGCGGATCGGGATCAGCTCACGCGTGATCACGCTTCCCGCTGGCTCGGTGAACCGGCGGAGGGCATCGAATCCGCCAAGCGGAGCTGCCTATTTCTCGTATTCGATTCGATTCCGGATACGCTGGGAGGTACATGGTCCGCCCGCAGATAGGCACGATCTCAGTCCCGCCGCGACACACTGGACACGCGAAAGCCCCGCATCTCAGTGCGGGGCTTTGTGTAAGTGCGATGGGCCCGGCGCGATTCGAACGCGCGACCTCTTGCTCCGGAGGCAAGCGCTCTATCCAGCTGAGCTACGGACCCTTCCTATGTACTTCCCATCGGGGCGCCGGGATTTGAACCCGGGACCTCCTGCTCCCGAAGCAGGCGCGCTACCAGACTGCGCTACGCCCCGTCTCCCATGCGCCCTGAGGGAGTCGAACCCCCAACCTTCTGATCCGTAGTCAGATGCTCTATCCAGTTGAGCTAAGGGCGCCCTGATACGGGCAGGCGAAGATAACGGCCGGTGGGCGCGAATGGTACCCCGAGCCGCCGCTCAGGCTTCCTCCGGGTGTGCGCTGACCTGTCGGCGATGGAAGGCATAGGCCCGCAGGAACTCGGCAAGGGTCAATGGCCGCACTCCGGCGCGCCGGTTGCGCTCGCCGATGGCGAAGAGGATCCGCCACTGCTCCCGGAGGGTGCGCCAGGCGGCCCGGGGCCCGTGGCGCGGATCGTAGATGTGCGTGGCCTCGGAGCTGGCGCCGTTGAGCTCCAGCACCTTGAAGTTGCGACCCGCCCTCAAGTCACCCTCGTCAGGCACCCGCAGGTCGAAGCGCCCGAAGTAGAACCCGGCATACCCGCTGGCCAGCAGCTCGATCGCCGCCTCCAGCTCCTCCGAAACGAGGTGGTTCCCGTCGTGGAAGATCGCACCCTGGCAGTGATTGCCCAGGTCACCCAGGAACACTCGCTCTCCGGCGGCCGGGACCTCGAGCAGCCGCGCCTGGTGCCGTGCCAGGAACAGCGGTGCCATGCAGACGGCCCGATCGTCGGCCAGGATGAGCATCTCCAGGGTGCGGCTGCCGTCGCCGGTCACGACCGGAATGCTCTTGTCGGTGATCGAGAAGATCCGCCCTCGCGTGTCCCCGGGATAGCGGTAGTAGAAGACCCCGAACTCCCGTCCCTCGACGTACTCCTGGATCAGGCTGTCTCCCCCGGCCCGGGCGAGATAGGCCCCGAGCTCCTCGGGCGTCCGGATGACGCGCACCCCGGACCCCCGCTCGCCGGTATCGGGCTTGAGCACCACGGGGTAGCCGAGGCGGTGCCGCGCGAGGAACGACTCCGCCCGGGCCAGGCGGTCGGTGGCCGGGAGTTCCGCCGGAATCAGCTCCCACCGGGCGACCTGCTCAGGCGCATGGGCCAGCCCCTGGAGAATGGCCCCCTTCGATTCGCCCACGAAACCGCCTCCCGGAATCGCGGGATTGGCGGCCGTGAACAGGGTGAGACTCCGGTGTCTGAGGCCGAGGTAGAGGATGTACAGGACGACGGGAGGATAGAACGCCCACATGGGCCAGAACTCCCAGCGGGTCAGCCGGCGCCACCGGGACAGCATCAGTCGGCGCCCCCGCCAGGTCGCCAGCGGCAGCACGACGCGAACGAGGACGAAGATGAGCGTGGCCGCGATGAGCAGGGCGGGCCAGGCCAGGACCCGGTAGCGGCCGAGCCAGTGCACCATCTGGTGGCCGAACCCCGCGGACAAACCGACCAGCACCGGTGTCCACACGCCCGCCGCGAGGAGGAACCAGAAGACGAAGGTCCAGGCCCCGGTGTGGAGTATGCCGGCCGCGACGTAGGTCGGCACCCGGAATCCCGGCAGGAAGCGGGTGACGAACACCAGGACCGGTCCGCGCCGGCGGAACCATTCCACCGCGCCGTCCAGGTTGTCGGCGCGGACCAGCCAGCGGAGCGGCCGTCGCCTGAGCGCGGGCCGGCCCACCAGGCGCCCCAGCGCGAAGAAGGCCACGTCGCCGACGAAGATGCCGATGAGACAGGCGATCGTCCCCGGCCAGAATCCGATGCTCCCCCGCGCCACCAGGATGCCGGTGCCGATGCAGGTCAGGTCCTCGCTGACCAGCGTGGCCGCGGCGATCAGCACCATGGCGATGATCAGTGCCAGGCCGCTGGCCCGGGGCGCGTCGCGGCGGTCAAACGGGAGCCGGGAGGCGGCGATGCGACCCGGGTCCGCCGCGGCGCGGGTCACCCCCTTGGCCCGAGTCCACCGCGGCCAGGAAGCCGGAGAGCGGGACATCCAGCATCTCCGGCTGAAGGAAGGCCATGAAGTGGTCGCTGGGGAAGAGCACCAGCTCGGCCTGCGGAACCAGGCGCGCGTGTTCCCGCGCCGCCTGGACGGGCACCAGCGGGTCGTCGAGGCCATGCAGGATGAGGGTCGGCCCGGTCCACTGCGACAGCACCTCGCGCAGCGGCCGCTGATCGCTGTCGTAGAAATTCCGGGCGTAGGGCACGCCGAGCATCGCGTCGTCGAGCCAGCCGAAATGCGGCGTTCCCTCGCGCAGCAGCCAGAGGCCACCCAGCTGCAGTCCGTGGATGGCGTGGTTCAGGTAGTAGTCGCCCAGCAGCTCCATCTCCTGCACGCCGATGGCGGAGAGCAGGGTCAGCGACAGCACCCGGTCCGGCGCCTGCCGGGCCATCTCCTCCACCACTCCCCCTCCCATGCTGAATCCGACCAGGTGGGCGCGGGGGATATGGAGGGAATCGAGCAGCTCGAGCAGATAGCGCGCGTGGGCCCGGATGGAGTAGTCCGGAATGCGGGAGGTGCTGCCGCCAAAGCCGGGGAGATCGGGCGCGATTGCCCGCCACCGCTCTCCGACCAGGGCGCCCAGTCGCTCGACTTCCTCGCCATCACCCGGGCTGCCGTGGACCAGGATCACCACGGCGGCGTCGGGCGTGTTCTGCGGCTGCCATTCCTGGTAGGCGAGGCGGACCGGCGAATGGTCGGGCAGCGGCGTCGTGTCGCGGATGGCGGCGACGATCGCCACCCGTTCCCCTTCGCGCAGCGGCGGCGACCAGGGATGCAACCACCTGACGATGTGGGAGAGGACCAGCAGAATGAGCCAGGCCAGGACCGCCCGGCGGCGCCAGTGCCGGTGGCGGGTCGGGACGTCAGCCACGGGTATCCAGTGACAGCGCCGGGGCCAGGGGAGTCACGCAGGGCGGCCCGTTGGCATGCGCCAGCGAGATCCGCCCTCGCCCGGCGGTGACCATGGTGAAGCTCACCGTCGAGGCATCATCGCGGTGCATGCAGACGGACAAGGGCCCGCGCACCGGTCGATGACTGGCATGGATCGCCGCCAGGGTCTTGGGGTCGAGAGGGCCCAGGGCGGCTGCCTGGGCGAAGGTGTCGCGCCGGGCCGAGGCGGCGGCCTCCTGGTCGGCGGCGGAGCTGGCCAGGAGCAGGCCAGGCTCCTCCTGTCGCCACGCCACGAGCGAGTGCCCGTCCCAGCTCCAGAGGTGGGCGGGCGCCCCGCGCTCGAGGCCGAGGAGAGTGAAGGGTTCGTACTGCTCCAGACCCCGGCCGGAGAGGGCGCGCTCGAGATCACGCAGCGATCCCTGCCCGAGCAGCTCCATGACCAGCAAGCCACGGCTAATCCTCTCCGTCGGAACGGGAGGGCGTGGCGCCTGGTAGCGATTGGCCACCGCGACGGTGAGCCCCGCCTCATTGACCCCGATCCAGGTGCCGCCGTGATTGCCGTCGCTCGGCGCCACCACCCGGAGCCCGTTGGCCACCATCTGCGAGGGAGGCCGGCCAGGGAGGCGCGAACGGCTCTCGTCCCGATTGAAGCAGAGGAAATATCCGTCGGTGCCGGGCAGCCAGCTGGCCGTGCACATCTCAGTCGCGGCGCGCGACGGCCAGGGGGCGGCCCCGGTATTCCAGCGTGGAGGGGGCCACACCGAAGTCGTCGCCCAGCTCAACGCCATACCGCCGGGCATGCAGGCTGATCAGGGCGTAGTGGTGCACCGTGTGGCTGAGGAGGAACGCCAGTTCCCGCTGCACCGTGGACGGCTCCCAGTGCGTCTCTCCGTGGGCCTCGGTCGCGACGGCGACGTTGACCAGGATCGGAGCCTGGATGGTGACGGCGGGCAGGGCCCGGAGCGCCGCCTCGATCCGGTCGGCCGCGGCTTGGGCGGCGCGGAGGTCGGCCTCGAGTTCGGGGTCCCGGTCTCTGCGATCGTAATCGATCCGGCCCCGCTCCAGCCCGTGGAAGAACGCGAGGTAATGATCGAGCACGTGGCGGAAGTGGGCCCCGATCGATGGGGGCCGCCCGGTCTCCGGGTCAGGCCGGTACAGGATGCCCTGGCCGGAGGCGAGCGCCTCGGCGCCCTGGCGGAGCAGCGTGCAGTTGCAGGAAACGAGGATGTTCAGCTCGGACATGATTCGATTCCGTGGACAACCGGGGTAAACTGGCGCGCGATGGCGGCCTGGAGTCCTGCCGCGAGGTCCTTGCGATCGGTGCTGTGCAGGGCATCGGCGCCGAAGGCGACGCTTCCGGTGAAGTCCGGGAGACGTGTGACGCCCAGGAGGTGGGGCATGAATTCCATCTCTCCCCACCAGCAGACCGCCAGGTCCGCCGGCGGCTGGCCGGGGGGTGTCCGGTACGACAGGGCTGCGTAGCGCACCGCCCAGCCGGCCCGGGCGGCGGGCTCGAGCAGTGCAGGCTTGAAGGGCAGCACCCGATCGCCGCGGGTGCTGGTTCCCTCCGCGAACAGTACTACGATGTCGCCCCGGGCGAGTGCCGTCTCGATGGAGCGGGCCGTGCGTGTGGCATCGCGGGGGGCCGTGCGGTCCACGAAGATGGTTCCCGCCAGGGCGGCGAGGGCCCCGATGAGGGGCCAGCCACGGACCTCGCGCTTGGCCACGAACACCGTGGGGACACAGGCCGCCAGGAGGACGATGTCCAGGTAGCCCAGGTGATTGGCGACCAGCAGGGCGGGTCCGGCCGGTGGGGCGCCGCTGGTCTCGATGCGCATCCCCAGGATCCGCGCGCTGCCCCGGGCCCACTGATGCATCATGCGGCGCCGCCAGGCACCGCAGCGCATCGGGCTCCACCCGACGAGGAGCCAGCCGCCGAGGACCAGCAGCGCCCCGGCGCCGCTCCAGGCCGCCAGCGCCGCGAGGCGGAGTCCCGACCTACCGGAAGAAGGTACGGAAGGCGGCAGGGTCGAGCTCACGAGTATCCAGCAGGACGAGAAAATCGATGGTCTTGAACAGGCGGTCGATCGACGGGGGCCCGCAGATCCTGGCGCCGAGCGTGAGGTAACTCTGGAAGAGGGCGGGGATGTGGACAGCCTCCACCGGCCTCCCCGGCGTCGGCTCGGCCGCATCACACGCGAGTCCCGGCAACGGCGACAGGCGGACCGAGGGATGCTCGGAGCCCAGTCGCTGCAGGTGGCGATAGGTGCGGGTCCCCAGGTCGGGGTCCTGGCTGGTGAGCGAGCAGCAGCCAAACAGCGCGTGGCAGCGGTTCCAGACCAGGTACTCGGCGAGTCCACGCCAGAGCAGGTGGAGCACCCGCCCGGTGCGATGCTCCCTCGCCACGCAGGCCCGGCCGATCTCCACCGTCGCTTCGAGCAGCGAGGCGGGGAATCTGCTGAAATCGAACTCGCCGGCGGAATAGAAGCCGCGGGCGCCGGCGGCCATGGCGCTGGTCTGCATCCGGTAGGTTCCCACCACCTCGGCGGTGGGCCGGTACACGATCATCAGGTGATGGAAGAGCGCGTCGAATTCGTCCTCGTCGCGCCCGGTGGCGTAGGCCGTGTCGAGACCCTCGTTGAGCTCGAGGTTGAAGACCCGGAAGCGGAGGCGGAGAATTTCGTCGAGGTCGGCCACGGTCCGGGCAAACCGGAGGGTGTAGCTGCCGGCCTGAATGTCGCCGGAGGGGAGGCATTCCGGCGCCAGGGGGAAGGGCCTCGTGGCGTGGTCGAAGGGAGCCGGGGCAGTGGCCAGCGTCGTCACGGCGCGGTGCTCCTGGACGAGGAGAGGTGCCTAAGGTAGCTCCCGGAAGGGCGGAGCGACACACCGTATAAACGACGGGGGCCCGGAATCTGGTTCCGGGCCCCGGGATCGGTTTGGTGATGGGCGGTACAAGGCTCGAACTTGTGACCTCCACGATGTCAACGTGGCGCTCTAACCAACTGAGCTAACCGCCCTTTGGGCGGACAGTCGGACGGGCGGTCAGTGAGTCTGAAGTCGGCGGCCTGCAGGTGTCGCCCAGCCAAGCGCGAAAGCTGAAGCGCGCATCACTCCGAATCACCGTCCGCCCGTCCGCCCGTCTGTTCCGTCCGTCAATAGCGGGGGTGGGATTTGAACCCACGACCTCCGGGTTATGAGCCCGGCGAGCTACCAGACTGCTCCACCCCGCGACGCGCCCGGCCAACCTCACCGGGACCTGCATTTTCCAGACGGCTTCAGCCGCCTACTGATTGACGGGTCAGGCCGCCTTCAAGCGGGAAACGGGATTCGAACCCGCGACCCCAACCTTGGCAAGGTTGTGCTCTACCAGCTGAGCTATTCCCGCGAATCCGGACGGATGTTACCTGATCCGCCGGGGTCCGCGCAACCATCCGCCGGACCTGCGGGCGGCGGTCCTGGACACCTGACCGGGCGATGGGAGTGGAGGCGAGGGGGATCGAACCCCTGACCTCGTGAATGCCATTCACGCGCTCTCCCAACTGAGCTACGCCCCCGTTATACTTGCGCCCGGCGGGTGCGCTGCAGCACGAGAAGCTAGTCCCGCCCCCTATCGAGTGTCAAGCGACAACGCGTCGTTCTCCGACGTGAAAAGGATCACTCAAGCACGATGACGTCCCGGAAGAAACCGGAGCCCAGTCCGAAGTCCGGTGCGCACCCGGCGGCCAGCCGCGGGGCGCCCGGCAAGTCCGGCGCGAGCGCGTCGGAGGAACGGATCCGGCCCCCCGTTCCGCCTTCCCCTGTGCAGCAGATCCTGGCCGACAATCAGCCCAAGAAGGGGCGCGGCCGCCGGCGTGATACCGCCAAGTCCCTCGGCGTCTACGACTCCGACCGGGACATCCTCGACCAGTATCTCCACGAAGTCAGCCAGACTCCCCTGCTGACCACGCCGCAGGAAATCGCCATCGCACGGCTGGTCCAGGCGGGCGATCCCGAGGCGATGCAGGAGCTGGTCAAGCGCAACCTCCGCTTCGTCATCTCGGTGGCCAAGAAGTACCAGAACCGGGGCCTGCCGCTCACCGACCTGATCGGCGAGGGCAACGTGGGACTGCTGACCGCCGCGCGGAAGTTCGATCCCGACCAGGGCGTCAAGTTCATCTCCTACGCGGTCTGGTGGATCCGCCAGGCGATTCTCGCCTCGCTGGCCCGCCAGGGTCGCACGGTTCGCGTGCCGCTCAACCGCACGGCCGATCTATCGCGGATCATCCGGACCTCCGAGACGCTGCGCCAGGAACTCCGCCGGGAGCCCACGCCGGAGGAGATCGCCAACGCGGTCGGCCTCTCGCTCGAGGTCGTGCAGTCGCTCGCCTCGCTCAACACCGCCGATGTCCGGCTCGACGCGCCGCTCGATCCCGACGGCGACCGCACGCTGATCGACCGCTTCATCGCCGAGGACCAGGGCGATGCCGAAGAGCAGGCGATGGACCGGTTCCTCACCGAGGAAATCGAGCACGCGCTCTCCACGCTGCCGCCCCGCGACGCCAAGGTGCTCCGGCTCTACTTCGGCCTCGACGGCGGCCACGAGCACACCCTCGAGGAAATCGGCGGCATGCTCGGCGTCACCCGCGAGCGGGTGCGCCAGCTGCGCGACCGCGCGCTCAAGCGGCTGCGCGAAGGCGAGGTGGGCCGGGCGCTGGCGAGCTTCGCCGCCTGAGGCGGTGGCCGCGCGGCCCGGGGGCGCCGCCGGCTGCTTTACACTGCCTCCACCAGTCCGTAGCTTCCCTTCGTGACCCACGACATCGCCCTTTCCGCACCCGCCTCGGCGCCGGTGCGGGCGGTTGCCCGCGTCGGCCGTGGACTGCTCGAGACCGTCCGCGCCCTCCGCGACGTGCCGACCTGGGCGCCGCAGCTCATGACCCAGATGCGGCGGCTCGGCGTCGACTCGCTGCCCATCGCGCTGTTCATCGCGGTCTTCACCGGCATCGTCCTGGCCCTGCTCTCCTCCTACATCTTCACCGGCGCCGTGCCGCTCTACTTCGTCGGCGCGCTGGTCGGCAAGACGATCATGATGGAGCTGGGCCCGGTGCTCACCGGCCTGGCGCTGGCCGGCCGGGTCGGCGCCAACATCGCCGCCGAACTGGGCACCATGCGGGTGACCGAGCAGGTGGACGCGCTCGAGACCCTGGCCTACAATCCCAAGGCCTACCTGGTGGTGCCGCGGGTCCTCGCCGGCGCGTTCATGTTCCCCGTCGTCACCGCGTTCGCCATGGCGGTGGGCGTGACTGCGGGGTGGATCACCGCGATCAACCTGCTCGACCTCTCCACCCTCGAGTTCGTCAAGGGGCTGCGCCAGTTCTACCGGTTCAAGGACATCTGGTTCGGCCTGGTGAAGGCGGCCAGCTTCGGCATCGCGGTCACCCTGGCCGGCTGCCTCCAGGGGCTCGCCACGCGGGGCGGCGCCGAGGGCGTCGGCCGCAACACCACCCGGGCCGTGGTCATCGGCTGCGAGGCGATCCTGGTGCTCGATGCGTTCTGGGCGCTGGTGCTGCTGTGAAGCGCGGCAGCGGGGCAGGCTGCGGCGCAGGGCGTGGCGGCAGGTGATCGAGTTCCTCGGGGTCCACAAGGCGTTCGGGGCGAAGCGGGTGCTCGACGGCCTCTCGCTCACGGTGCCCGACGGCGAGACCACCGTGCTGATCGGCTTCTCCGGCACCGGCAAGAGCGTGGCCCTCAAGCACGTCGTCGGCCTGCTCGACCGCCGACCGGGGCGCCGTGCTGGTCGAGGGGCGCGACGTGGCGGCGCTGTCGCACGAGGACCTGGACGCAGGTCCGGGGCCGGATCGGCTACGTCTTCCAGTTCGCCGCGCTGTTCGACTCGATGACGGTGGGGGACAACATCCGGCTCGGGCTGCGCCGGCGCGGCATCGACGGCCACGAGATCGAGGAGCGGGTGCGCCAGAGCCTCGGCGTGGTGGACCTGGGCGGCACGGAAGATCGCTTCCCGGCCGAGCTGTCCGGCGGCATGCGGAAGCGGGTCGGCATCGCGCGGGCGATCGCGCTCCGCCCGCAGTACATTCTGTACGACGAGCCGACCACGGGGCTCGACCCGGTGACCAGCGCCGTCATCGACCAGCTGATGATCCGGACCCGCGAGGAACTGGGCGTCACGGCACTCGTGGTGACCCACGACATGCGCAGCGCCTACACCGTGGCCGACCGGATCGCCATGCTCTACCAGGGCCGGATCCGCCAGGTGGGGACCGTGGAGGAAATCCGGCAGACCGCCGATCCCGTCGTGCGTCAGTTCATCGAGGGGCGGCCCGACGGCGTCGACCAGGACACCGCCCTGGCGTGGGGGGCGGCGTGAAGCGGGCCAACGAATTCGTCGTCGGGGTGGTCGTCCTCGTGAGCGTGGCCCTCGTGGTGGCGGCGGCCGCTCTGGCTGGGCGAGACCCGGATCAGCCGCAAGGAGCAGGTGCACACCGTGCGGTTCGGGTCCGTGGGCGGCCTCAAGGTGACGCACGCCGGTCACCTTTCGCGGGGTGAAGGTCGGCCGGATCGAGGCCATCCGGCTGGCCAGCGACAACTGGGTCGAGGCCGACGTCCGGATCTACGCCGGAGTGGCCGCTCCCCGCCGGAGCCGATCGTCGTCGGCGCGCCATCCAGCCTCTTCGGCGAGTGGACGGCCACGATCATGCCCGCCGACGAGGCCCCCGACGATCCCAACGTCCGCCAGATGCTGAGCGCCGCGGCCAAGCCGGGCGGCTCGGCGCTGGCCGGGCGCCACCCTCCCCGACGTCGGCCAGCTCACCGCGCAGGCCAGCCGGATCGCCGGCGACATCGCGGTGCTGAGCGACCGGGTCGCAGCCGCCTTCGACTCCAACGCCGTCGATCGAGCTGCGGCAGAGCATCCGCGACTTCGGCGCGATCACCAACCAGCTGGTCGCAGTTCACCCAGAGCCAGACCGCGCGACTCGACCAGATCACCGGCAACGTCGCTGACCACGTCCGAACAGGTGGCCGGCGCGTCGCCACGACGTCCGGTCCATCATGGCCCGGATCGACTCCGCCACCAGCGACGGCCAGCTCGCAGGACGTGATGAACAACGCCCAGGCGACCAGCGCCGACCTGCAGCAGTCGGCGGCCGACCTGCGCGACCTGATGGCCGCGGCCCGCGCCAACGAGGCGAGCCTGGTGCGCGTGCTGGTGGCGGCGGACTCGCTGCTGAGCCGCGATCCAGTCGGGCCAGGGCACCCTGGGCATGCTGGCCGCGGACTCGACGCTCTACAACGAGACCACGAGCACCGTGATGGAGCTCCGACGGCCTGCTCGCCGACATCCAGGCCAATCCGCGCCAGTACTTCAGGTTCTCGGTGTTCTAGGATGAACCGAGCGGCGACCCGAACGGGAAGTCAGCGCGGGCGGCATCGTGTTCCGGCGCGGCCCGGACCGGGAGGTGCGTTTCCTCCTGATCCGGGACTCGCTACGACAACTGGGGCTTCCCCAAGGGCCACCTCGAGGAGCGAGGAGTCGCCGGCGGAGGCGGCCCTGCCGCGAAACCGCCGAGGAGACCGGCCTCGAGGAGCTGCTGCTGCACGGGCCGATCCGGATCATCGACTGGCACTTCCGGTTCCGCGGGCGCGCACATCCACAAGTACTGCCACTTCTTCCTCTTCGAGAGCCCGGCCGGCGAGGCCGTGCCCCAGGAGGACGAGGGCATCACCGCCTGCCAGTGGCTACCGCTCGAGGAGGCGCTGGCGCAGCTGAGCTACGACAACGCCCGCGGGCGTGCTCCGCCGGGCCGGCGAAATGGCCCGGACCCTGGCGGCCGTCGGGCGCCGGCCGGACCCGGCCCGACCCGTCTCCGCCGGGGGTGAGGATGGCGGCGGTCGCCGCGCTGCTCGACAGCCGTCCCGGCCTCGCCGTCGCTCCGCCGTTCGCTGCCGCGGGGCGGTCCCCGCGTCCTGCCCTGCCGCTCCGCCGGCCGCAGCTCGAACAGGCCGCTCGACCAGCCGGCTCGTCGAGGCCGTCGTCCTCGTCGCCCGCCGAGGTGGCTGCTGGCGGAGCTCAGGGCCTTTCGCGCGCGACTTCCCGGCCATCCCGCTGATCGCCTGGGGCGCCTTCCGCCCCGACGACGGCGAGCTGCTCGCCGCCTGGCAGCGCGAGGGGGTCGCCCTGGTGCTGGTCGACGGGGTGGATGACTGCGGTCGTGGGCGACCTGGTCCGGCGCGCCTCGCTCACCGCACTGCGGCGGGAGCTCCTGGCCGATGCGCCGCGGGTGCTCCGGCTGACCGCATCCGCTCCAGCACCAGACCTGGGAGCTGTTGCTCGACCGGGCCGACCACCCGGCACGCACCGCCGAGCTGGCGGCGGCGCTCTGCGGTCAGCCGCGAGCACCTCGAGCCGGCAGTTCGGCGCCGGCGGTGCCCCCAACCTCAAGCGGGTGATCGACCTGATCCGGGTGGCCGGTGGCCGCGCAGCTGCTCGCCAACCCGGGACTGGACCTGGCGCGCCGTCGTCCGGATCCTCGATTTCGCCTCGCCCAGCCACCTCGAGCGCACCGTCCGCCGGATCACCGGGCTGCGAGCCCGCGACCTCGGCGGGCTCGGCGTGCGCGGGGTGCTCGGGGCGTTTCGCCCGGGGCAAGACGCGCAGTCGGCGGGGGTAGAATCGGGGTTGCTCCGAAGGCCGTGATTGTGATAATTTTCACAAGCTATAGCCGAACCGAATTTCATGACCATTTCGTCACGGCTGAGACCAATGGCCACTGACTCGATCCTCCGCCCCGGCGAACTCAAGGACGTCCTCCTCAAGGAAATCGCATCCGCCGAACCTGGCCTCGGTCGACACCACCGAGGTCGGCACCGTCCTCGAAGTGCGCGACGGCGTGGCCCGCATCTACGGCCTCAAGAAGGCGATGGCGGGCGAGATGCTCGAGTTCACCGCCCCGGAGACCGGCGAGACGGTCACCGGCCTGGTGCTCAACCTCGAGCAGGACAACGTCGGCGCCGCGATCCTGGGCGACTACCTGAAGCTCAAGGAGGGCGACGAGGTCCGCTGCACCGGCCGCCTGCTCGAGGTGCCCGTCCGGGCCCGCGATGCTGGGCCGGGTGGTGGACGCGCTGGGCCAGCCGGTGGACGGGCGCGGCGCCGATCGCAGCCGACGGCGTCGCGCCCGGTGGAGATGGTCGCCCCGGGCATCATCGTCCGGCAGCCGGTCAAGGAGCCGCTGCAGACCGGCATCAAGGCCATCGACGCGATGATCCCGATCGGCCGCGGCCAGCGCGAGCTGATCATCGGCGACCGCGGCACCGGCAAGACGGCCATCGCGGTGGACACGATCATCAACCAGAAGGGCCAGGGCGTCGTCTGCGTCTACGTGGCCATCGGCCAGAAGCGCTCGACGGTGGCCACGGTGGTCGAGCGGCTCAAGGAGGCCGGCGCGATGGACTACACCATCGTGGTCGTGGCCTCCGCCTCGGAGCCGGCCCCGCTGCAGTACATCGCGCCGTACACCGGCTGCGCCATCGCCGAGTACTTCATGTACGAGGAGGGGAAGGCGACCCTCTGCGTCTACGACGACCTGTCCAAGCAGGCCGCCGCGTACCGCCAGCTGTCGCTGATTCTCCGCCGCCCGCCGGGCCGCGAGGCCTACCCGGGCGACGTGTTCTACCTCCACAGCCGCCTGCTCGAGCGCGCCGCCAAGATCTCCGAGGACCCGGACGATGGCGAAGCTGGATCCGCGCATCAAGAAGCCGGGCGGCTCGCTCACCGCGCTCCCGATCATCGAGACCCAGGCCGGCGACGTCTCGGCCTACATCCCGACCAACGTCATCTCGATCACCGACGGGCAGATCTTCCTGACCACCGACCTGTTCTACTCCAACGTCCGGCCCGCGGTCGACGTCGGCATCAGCGTGAGCCGCGTCGGCGGCAACGCGCAGATCAAGGCGATGAAGCAGGTGGCCGGTCCGCTCCGGCTGTCGCTGGCGCAGTACCGCGAGCTCGAGGCCTTCGCCCAGTTCGGCTCCGACCTCGACGCCGCCACCCAGAAGCAGCTGGCCCGCGGCGCCCGCACTGGTCGAGGTGCTGAAGCAGCCGCAGTACAGCCCGATGCCGGTGGAGCAGCAGGTCGCGATCATCTACGCCGTGACCAACGGCTACCTCGACGACGTGGACGTCAAGCACGATCCGCCAGTGGGAGGCGGACTTCCTGGGCTACCTGCGCGACGCGCAGGCCGCGGTGCTCGACGGCATCCGCACCAAGAAGGCGCTCGACGACGACCTGACCGGGAAGCTCAAGGCCGCGATCGAGCTCTTCAAGCCGATGTTCCAGGCCGCGTAGGGCACGTGGCCAAGTCCCGCGCGCTCAAGGGGCGGATCCGGTCCGTCCAGAACACCAGGAAGATCACCCGGACGATGGAGCTGGTGTGCGCCTCGAAGCTGAAGCGCGCCCAGGACCGGGTGGTGGCGGCCCGGCCGTACGCCAAGGCGCTGCGCGAGGTCATCGCCGACCTGGTGACGCCGGAGCTGGCCGAGCGCTTCCCGCTGCTCCGCCGGCCCGCGCCGCCCGACAAGGGCGGCCCGACCCGGGCCGCCGTGATCCTGCTCACCTCCAACCGCGGCCTCGCCGGCGGCTTCAACTCCAACCTGATCAAGGAAGCCCGGCGGCGGATCGAGGCGCTCGAGGCGGCCGGCTACACCGTCGACCTGCACGTCGTCGGCAAGAAGGGCGTCGGCTTCTTCCGCTACCTCGGCCGGACGCTGGCCACCCAGCGGCTGGACATCGGCGACAAGCCGACGGCCGAGCACGCCGCCGAGCTGGTGGCCGGGCCGATGGCGGCGTTCGCGGCCGGGGAGATCGGCCTGCGTCGAGATCGTCGCGGCCCGGTTCAACAGCGCGCTCTCGACGCCGCCGGTGGTCGTGACCGGCGCTGCCGATCGCGCCGCCGGAGGCCCGGAAGGACGGGGCCAGGCCCGACTACATCCTGAAGCCCGCCGCCGACGCGATCCTCGAGCAGCTGCTGCCGCTCTACGTCCGGAACCTGGTCGTACCGCGCGCCTGGTCGAGACCGCCGCCGGCGAGCACGGGGCGCGGCGCACGCGCCATGAAGAACGCGACCGACAACGCGGGCGAGATCATCGACGCTCCTCACGCGGACCTACAATCGCCAGCGCCAGGCGGCGATCACGCAGGAAATCGCCGAGATCGTCGGCGGCGCCGCGGCGCTACAGGGATAGGCGGAAGGGCGGCAGCGGCGGACGGGACGGTCGACGTCCGCTCCCGCCACTCCCGCCCAGAGACTACCGAACCGGAAGACAGACAAGAACAGAACATGGCCACTGCAACCGTAGCGCAGCAGACCGGCACGATCGTCCAGGTCATCGGACCGGTGCTCGACGTGGAGTTCGAGCCCGGTCAGCTGCCCGAGATCTACAACGCGCTGCTGGTCGAGGACGCGACCGGCCGCGCACGCCGTCCGCCTGGTGGCCGAGGTGCAGCAGCACATCGGCCAGAACCAGGTGCGCGCCGTGGCCATGAGCACCACCGACGGCGTGATCCGCGGCATGAAGGCGGTCGACACCGGCCGGCCGATCACGGTGCCGGTGGGCGACGTCGGCGCTGGGCCGGATCCTGAACGTCCTGGGCGAGCCGGTGGACGGCGGCGCGCCGATTCCGGCCGGCGCCGAGCGGTGGCCGATCCACCGGCGAGACGCCCAAGTTCGTGGACCTCGAGCCCAAGACCACAGGTCTTCGAGACCGGCATCAAGGTCATCGACCTGATCGCCCCGTTCGTGAAGGGCGGCAAGATCGGCCTCTTCGGCGGCGCCGGCGTCGGCAAGACGGTCGTCATCATGGAGCTGATCAACAACGTGCAGAAGGGCCACGGCGGCAAGTCGGTCTTCTGCGGCGTGGGCGAGCGGACCCGCGAGGGCAACGACCTCTACCTCGAGATGAAGGAGAGCGGGCGTGCTGGGCAAGTCTGCGCCCTGATCTACGGCCAGATGAACGAGCCGCCGGGCGCCCGGCTCCGGGTCGGGCTCACCGGCCTGACGATCGCGGAGTACTTCCGCGACGTCGAGGGCCAGGACGTGCTCCTGTTCATCGACAACATCTTCCGGTTCACCCAGGCCGGCTCCGAGGTCTCGGCGCTGCTGGGCCGGATGCCGAGCGCGGTGGGCTACCAGCCGACGCTGGCCACCGAGATGGGCGACCTGCAGGAGCGGATCACCTCGACCAAGAAGGGCTCGATCACCTCGGTGCAGGCGATCTACGTGCCCGGCCGACGACCTGACCGACCCGGCGCCGGCCACCGCCTTCGCCCACCTCGACGCGACGGTCGTGCTCTCCCGCGCCGATCTCCGAGCTCGGCATCTACCCCGCGGTGGACCCGCTCGACAGCGCCAGCCGGATCCTGTCGCCGCAGTTCCTCGGCGACCGGCACTACAACGTCGCCATCGGCGTGCAGCGCACCCTGCAGCGCTACAAGGCGCTGCAGGACATCATCGCGATCCTCGGCATGGACGAGCTCTCCGAGGAGGACAAGCTGGTCGTGGCGCGGGCCCGCCGGCTCCAGCGCTTCCTGTCGCAGCCGTTCTTCGTGGCCGAGCAGTTCACCGGCTTCCCCGGCAAGTACGTCAAGCTCGAGGACACCATCGCGAGCTTCGAGCGGGTGCTGTCCGGCGAGTTCGACCACCTGCCCGAGCAGGCGTTCTACATGGTGGGCGGCATCGACGAAGTGGTCGAGAAGGCCAAGAAGCTGGCGAGCGCGTGATGCACGTCACGGTCATCTCCCCCGACGGCCTCCATCTTTGACGGCGAGGCGCGACTCGGTCATCGCGCCGGCGTACGACGGGCAGGTCGGCATCCTGCCCCACCACGCGCCGTTCATGACGCTGCTGGGCGAGGGCACGCTGCAGGTCCGGGCCGCAGGAGCCGAACACCGCTACCAGGTGAAGGGCGGATTCCTCCAGGCGGTTCACAACACTGTCCGCGTCGTCGCGGAACAGATCTCGAATGAGGAGAGTACACATGCGCGTTAAGTTCCTCCCGGCGGTTGCCGCCCTGGCTCTGCTTGTCCCGGCCCGCGCGGCGTCCGCCCAATCCACCGCCACCGCGGTGTTCGAGGCCCCGTATCGCGCCTTCACCAACTACGAGTTGGGTGGCTATGTCACGTGGCCCAGCAACGCCAACTGGGCGCTGCAGGGATTCTACCGGTGGGGCTGGAACAAGAATGACCTCGGGCTCATTGGCGGCGCGCTCGACGTCAATGACGGCACCCGGGGGACGCTCGGCATCGACTTCCGCAGCCGGGTGATCACGCATTCGCAGGACTGGCCCCTGGATGGCGCGCTGACCCTCGGATTCGGGACCAATTTCGGAGACGGCGGCGACGCCGAGTTCTTCGTGCCGATCGGCCTCTCGCTGGGTCGACGGGTGCTGCTGGAGAATTCCAACATCAGCTTCGTACCCTACGTCCAGCCGGTGCTCACCCCGACGTTCGGCGACAACGGCGATCTCCTCTTCACCCTGGGTCTCGGGGTCGACGTCCACATCAGCAAGGCAGTGGACCTGCGCTTCACCGCCGGCATCGGCGATCTCGACGGCATCGGCTTCGGCGTCGCCTGGACCCGCTGACTCGTATCCACCATCACGCGGCGACCCTCCACGCCCCTCGGGGCGGGAGGGTCGCTTGCTTCCGGGACGGCGACGCCGCGATTGACGCGGCCCACGGCTCCGCGGTAGCTTGTGGCCCGCTGTCCGCTTGCGAGGAGGAGTGAGATGAAATCGGTATTGAGGGGCGTTCGCCTCGCCCTGGCGGCGATGATGATGTCGCTCTCCGCGGCTGCCGCCCAGGCCATTGGTCTCCCCGTGATCAACAGCGGGATTCCCAGCGGCATCGGCGTCGCCGGCGACGTCGGCTTCGCCGACAACGCCTACGGCGCCGGGACCGGCTACGGGCTGACCGGGGAGATCGGCTTCGGTCGCCTGGGGTTCACTGCTACCCTCGGGAAGTTCGATCCCGACGGCTCTACCTCCTCGCACGACACCTGGGGCGCCACGGGCAACCTCAAGCTGTTCGGCGGCGGCCTGAGTCCGCTGTCGATCACGGCCCAGGCCGGGTACGGCCACGGCGAGCTGGCTTCCACCACGGTCAATCACTATCCACTCGGCCTCGGCGTCGCGCTCACCATTCCGATCCCGGTGTTCACCATGAAGCCCTGGGTCGCGCCGAGATACGATATCCTGCACCTCGACGCCTCCGGAACCACGTCGGGCACGACCTACTCCGACTTCGGCATCAGCGGCGGAATCGATTTCAGTTTCCTGATGGGGCTTGGCTTCCGGGTGAGCTACGACTGGGTCGATCGGAACCAGACCTACCCGAGCATCTGGGGCGTGGGGGCCAGGTGGTTGTTCCGGGTGCCCGGCCTGTGAGGCCGCGCTGCCTGGCCCTGGTGCTGCTGGCATGGCCGCTGGGCGGCTGCACCATGACATTCGATGCGACGTCACTCGGCGTGCCGGTCAACATGGCCTCCAGCTCGACCGCTCCCGCCCAGGGAGAGAAGTTCAGCGTGAGCACGACCGCCACCTGGATGTTCTGGGGGACGGTCCCGATCAACACCCCGTCGCTCAAGAAGGTGCTGGCCCGCCAGCTCGGGGGAGGGCAGGGCGTGGCCGACGTGAAGATCAAGGTCACCAGCGGCGTGGGCGGGGTGCTGTTCTCGATTCTCACCCTCGGGGTGATCATCCCCCGGACCGTGCACTTCGAGGGGATCATCACCGCCGCTCCGCCGGCCCCTACCGCGCCCTAGCCTCGATCACCAGGCGTTCCACCAGCGCGGCCGTGCGATCGGCCGCGCCCGCTCCGGCCCGGACCACGGCCAGGGCCCGCGCTCCCCGCGCGGCCCGTTCTGACTCGTCGGCCAGCCACTGTTCCCAGGTCTCGCACAACTCTTCGACCGTCTCGGTCGTGCCCAGTTCCTCCAGCGCGACGGCGCCCCCGCCGGTGAGCAGAAGCCCTGCGTCGCGGCTTTCCTGCCAGCGCGGGCCGAACAGCACCGGGCGCCCCCATGCCGCCGGTTCGAGCACCGAATGCAGTCCCGCCGCGTGAAATCCTCCGCCGACATATCCGATCCTCCCGGCCCCATAGAGAGTGGCCAGCACTCCCACCTTGTCCACAACCAGAAACGGGACCGCGCCGTGGGCGGCCGAGAGGCGCACTGGGTGCGGGGCGCCGTGCCGGGTCGCCTGATGCTCGATGGCGGACAGGTGCTCGGCCGTGGGCTCGTGCGGCACGAGAATCAGCCTCGCCGCCGGGTGCCGGACACTCAATCGGGCGAACGCGGCGATGAGGACCGCTTCGTCGCCCGGCCAGGTCGAGCCGGCGACCAGCGCCGCTCCGCCCGCGCCGAACCGGAGCAGCGGGTCATCGGGGGCGACGGCGCCCACCCGCTCGAGCACCGAGTCGAATCGCGGATCGCCTGTCAGCGTGATCCGCTCGGGCGGGACGCCGAGCGCCGCCAGCCGCTCAGCATCCTCGGCAGCCACCGCCCCTGCCGCCGCCAGCGCCTGGTACCCGGGGGCGAGGAGCGCGCGGGCCGGCCAGCGCAGGCGTCCGCTCCCGGGGCGAACCGTGGCGGCAATCAACGCCACGGGCATTCGCCGGGCTGCCGCCCGGCAGGCCAGCTCGGGCCACAGATCGAGTTTGCTGAAGACCAGCGCGTCGGGCCGCAGCGCATCGAGCAGGGCGGTGGCGGCGGCCGCGGTGTCGTAGGGGAGGTAGTCGGCAACGTCGACGTCGAGCCGGCCGGCCAGGCTCTCGGCCGAGGGGCTGAAATGGGTGTAGGCGAGCTGCCAGTCAGGGTGTAGACGGCGCAGCCGCCGAAGGACCGCATCGGCCTGGAGGCCTTCGCCGACCGAGGGAGCATGAAACCAGGCCAGCGGCCGCGCCGGGTCCCGGTGGGCGCGGGCCCAGCCGCCCAAGCGGGCCGCCGCCTCGAGGCGGCCCTGGTGGCCCCGCCTGAACTTGCTGTCCAGCGCGGCCGCCGCCGGCGCTGCCAGCCGGGCCAGCCCGACCGCCGACCTGTAGAGGAGTGAAGTGCCCGGCATCCGCGCCAATGTCACCGGGCCCCGGGCCTACGTCAACGGGTTATTGTTGGACATGCCGCCCGCCGCTGCCTCGTACTGGCGCGTCAGCCGCGCCCCACGGTACAGCCTCACCTTCGTCGCGCCCCTGCTGGTGCTCTACGAGCTGCTGGCGTTTGCGCTCACTCACGACGCCATCGAGGGCGTCCGCAACGGGGCGGACGTTCTGCTCAAGAGCGTGTTCGTCGTCTTCGGGGGCCGGTACGGCGTCGCCGCGTTCGGGGCCCTCCTGATCGGCACGGGCGGCTACCTGGTCTGGCGTGACCGGCGCGGCAGCGGACCGCTCGAGGCGCGGGTCTACCTCGGCATGTCGGCCGAGGTGGTGATCTACGCGGCGCTCCTGGGCACGATCACGGCGACCCTGACCTCGCTGCTGCTGCGGGGCCCGTCATTCCTGGCGATCGTTCCGCAGGGAGCCGCGCGCCTGGATCTGACGACACAGCTGATGGTCTCCCTCGGGGCGGGGATCTACGAGGAACTGCTCTTCCGGGTGCTGCTGGTCGGGGCGCTGGCCCGGCTCGGATGGCTGGTCTTCGGCTGGAGGCCGCTCTGGGCAGGTGTCGTGGCCACGATCCTCGGTGCGCTGATCTTCGCGGCGTTCCATTACATCGGTCCGCTGGGCGACACCCTGCAGCTGTCGACCTTCGTGTATCGGACCGTGGCGGGCATCCTGCTCAGCGCGCTCTACCTGACCCGGGGCTTCGGCATCACCGCCTGGACCCATGCGCTGTACGACGTGATTCTGGCGCTGGGCGTGCCGGTGCTTCACTTCTTTTCGGTCTTCTCCACGTAGATCGAATCCAGGATCTCCTTCCACACGCTGGCCGGCTGGAAGCCTGCCAGGATGCCCCCCTCGATGTAGAACGACGGGGTGCTGGTCGCTCCCGCGCGCGCGGCGCCAACGGCATCGGCCTGCACCACGGGGCGCATCACCCCCGACGTCAGACAGGTGGTCAGCCGGGCACGCTGGATTCCGGCGGAATCCGCGAACGTGATCAGGAAGGGAGCGGGGTCCTTCAGGGGCCCCCATTTCTCCTGGTAGAGGTAGAGCAGGTCGTGGATCCGCCAGAACGCCCCCTCCTGCGCGGCGCACATCGCAAACTCGGCGGCGGCGGCGGCGTTGGGGTGGATCTGGGTCAGTGGGAAGTTGATGAACGTCCAGCGAACCTTGCCCGTCTCGACGTACTCCTTCAGGAGGGTCGGCCAGGTCTCCAGCGCGTGGCGCCGGCACCAGGGGCACTGGAAGTCCGACATCTCGTAGACCACGATCGGCGCGGTCGACGACCCTTTGGTCCTGGCCGCGAGCAGCGGGTCCTGCGCCCGGAGCGGCGGCGCCAGCACCAGCAGAGCAATCACTCCGGCAGCGATCTTCATGGACACCTCGTCGAGTAGCAGGGACGAAGCCGGCCGGTCGCCGGCGACAGCTTGACGCTGTCGGCGGTGATCATCCGGTTCCAGTACCATCCCGCGTAGGGATTGCCGACCTGCGGGGCGCGGCTGTACACCCACCACATCCCCTGCGGCAGGCGCAGCGTCACCGCGCCGTCGGCGCCGGTCTGGGCCTGCACCGGCCGCCTGCCCAGCTGCCGGGCGCGCGCGGCGGTCAGGCTGTCATACGAACGGAGCGTGCTATCTTCCCACCGGGTCACGGCCTGCCGCAGTCGTCCCAGCCTGGGGCCGGCCTGGTGCTCGGCCGCCGAGAGAACGTCCTGGGCCTTCGCGATCCGCTGCTCCGCGCGGGCCAGCGAGTCAGCCAGGGCCGCGAAGGACCGGTAGCCGGTGCGATAGGCCGCACTGTTGCGGGCCTCGCGCTCCAGCCGGTCTCGCAGGTGGGCGAGGGAGTCGCGCACCGCTGCGGCGTGCGACTCCGCCCGCAGCAGCGCGTTGAACGGGCCCCGCACCACGGTGAAGAGACTGTCGAGCGCCGCGGTGTCGGGACGAGGGCTCCCCGCCGCGGCCTCGAGGGCGGCCAGGAGGCTGTCGCGGTCATAGGGCAGGACCACGATGGGCAGCCTGGCGACCGGCGTCAGGCGGCCGTCGAGGTCGGGAACTTCGACCTGGATCGTCGTCCCGCGGCGGCCGCAGGCGCTCGCCGCAAGCAGGATCAACCAGAGTCCGAGCCGGAGTGACCGGCCGGTGAATCGCATTGGACGCATGAAGGCCGCGAAACTTACGGGAATCATTGCTGCCCTTCAACTCGCGATCGTGGCGCTCCTCCCCGCACAGGAGGGCGGCATCGCGAAGCTCTTTCCGGCGCGCCCCTCGGGATACCTGACCGATGTCGCCGGCGTCGTGGACGCGACGTCGGCCGCGGCCATCGATTCGATCGCCGCCCGGCTCCGGGCCACGACGGGGGCCGAGCTCGCGGTGGTCACCCTGCCGGCCATCGATCCCTACCCGGCTGCCGACGTGGCGCTCGCCATCGGCCGGGCCTGGGGGGTGGGCGCCAAGGCGGAAATCGGCGACCAGCGTCGCAACGCCGGCATCGTGCTGCTCCTGGTGCCCCGCAGTGAAGCGCACCGCGGCTATGTCTACATCGCGACCGGCCGCGGCGTCGAAGGCGTCATCACCGACGCGATCGCGGGACGGGTGCAGGACGAGATGCTGCCCGATCTGCGGGCCGGGCAGTGGGGCCCCGCGCTGCTGCTCGGGTCGAGCCGCCTCTCTGCTCTCGTACGGCGCGGCTTCGGAGTGGCCGACTCGACCGATGTCGCGCCCGACAACGGGAACGACGCCTCGGGCGCCCCGCCGGTTTTCGTCATCCTCCTCATCATCTTCATCGTCGTGATGATGATCATCGCGCGCGCGGGCCGGGGCGGGCGCGGCCGCCGGCGGGGGATATATTGGGGCGGCGGCAGCGGCTGGGGCGGAGGATTCGGAGGCGGCTTCGGCGGTGGTGGTGGCGGCGGCGGGTTTGGCGGATTCGGCGGCGGCGGCGGGTTCAGTGGCGGCGGCGCCGGGAGGAGTTTCTAGGATGCACCCCACGGTATCCAGGGCAATCGATCCCCTGCTGAGCGGACTCGACTCGGCTCTGGGAGACCGGTACGCCCTCGTCCTGATCGGCTCCGCCGCGCGGGCCGACTTCGTGCCCGGATTCTCCGATCTCAACCTGCTGCTGGTGACGGAGCAGCTGGATCCGGGGACCCTGGGACTGCTCTCCCCGGCGCTTGCCCGGTGGCGCAAGACCGGCAATCCGCCGCCCCTGCTCCTCACCGGTGAGGAGCTGGCCCGTTCGGCCGATGCCTTCCCCCTCGAAATCCATGACATCATCGCCTCTCACCTGGTGCTGCGGGGAAAGGACCCACTCACCGGTCTCTCGGTGCGGCCGGCTGACCTGCGCCGGGCGCTGGAGCGCGACGGGAGGGGCAAGCTGCTCCGCCTTCGGCAGGGGTACGCCGAGGCGGCGGGGAGGCCGGCCGAGATCACGGCGCTGGCCCGGTTGAGCGTGGCGGGTGTTCTCCTGCTGCTCCGGGCCACGCTGGCGCTCAGTGGCGCCGAGGTGCCGTCGGGCGCCGCCGCGGTGGCGGCCGCCGCGGGCACACGGCTCGGATTCGACCCGGCCGCGATGGCCGAGATCGCAGGGCACCGCTCCGAGGCCCGCTGGCGCTGTACCCCGGAGCGGTTCGAGTCGTACCTGGCAACCGTGGAGCGGGTGGTCCGCTTCCTCGATGAACTAAACACGGGAGAGCTGTGATGCGACGGACGATCGTGGGCCGGCTGGCCCTGGTGGCGGTCCTGGCCGGGCTGACCGGCTGCGGCTACAACCGGATGCAGTCGATGGATGAGCAGATCAACAAGGGCAAAGCCGACATTTCGGCCCAATTGCAGCGGCGCTCCGATCTCATCCCGAACCTGGTGAACACGGTGAAGGGTGTGACCAAGCAGGAGGACACCGTCTTCATCTCCATCGCCGAGGCGCGGAGCCGGCTCAACGGGGCCGTCCAGTCCGGCGATCCGCGCCAGATGGCGGAGGCCAATGCGGCGCTCACCGCGCCCCTGGGCCGCCTGCTGGCGATCGCGGAGGCCTACCCGGAGCTCAAGTCGAGCGCCAACTTCCAGGCGCTGCAGGATGAGCTGACGGGCACCGAGAATCGGATCGCGGTGGCCCGGCAGGACTACAATGGGGCGGTCAAGGAATACAACGCCTTCATCAGGACGTTCCCCTACAACCTGACAGCGAAGGTGTTCGGGATGGGGAAGCCGCGGGAGTACTTCGAGGCGGCGGCGGGAGCGGCCGAGGTGCCGAAGGTCCAGTTCTAGGCGTGCGCTGGTATTTCGTCAGTCCACGATCGCGTCGGGCAGCACGTAGCGGAGGGGGTCGACCGGCTTGCCGTTGACATGCACCTCGTAGTGCAGGTGCGGGCCGGTCGAGAGGCCGGTGCTGCCCACCAGCGCGACATCATCGCCGCGATGGACGCGCTGGCCCACGCGGACCAGGATCTTCGAGGCGTGGGCAAACCGGGTCACGATGCCGAACCCGTGGTCGATCTCCAGTGTGTTGCCGTAGCCGGTGACCCACCCGGTCGCGATCACGATGCCGTCGGCCGGGGCCTCGATTGGGGCCCCCATCGGCGCCGAGACGTCGATTCCCTCGTGGGGACGCTCGACGTGCAGGATCGGGTGCATCCGCATCGAACTGAAGGCGCTCGAGAGCCAGCCTGTCGTCGGCATGATGGAGGGCATGGCGGCCAGCCGGTCGCGGTGGACCGAGAGGCTTTCCGCCGCCTGGTGGAACGAGGTGGCCAGCAGGTTGGCCCGGCGAATCAATGCGTCGAGATCCACCCGGATGTCCGAGGTATGCCGCTCCAGGACGCTGTTCACCCTCGTCAGGCCACCAGCCGGTGCCGGACCACCGATACCCGCCTGCTGGACGGAGGGGTCATTGGGCTCGAGGTCGGCCAGCAGGCGGATGCGGCTGTCATTCGCCGCGATCACCTGCACCGTGTCGGCCAGCGTGGCCAGCTTGCCGTGGAGGCGGCCGATTTCCTCGGCCAGGCGGGCGTTCTCCCGCTCTACCCGGTCGGCCCGCGTCAGGTCTACCGTACGGGACATCGTGGCATAGCCGAGGAGCAGCGCGAGGAGCAGGAACACGACACCGACGCCCGCCACCAGGCGCACCAGGTTCCGGGAGACCTCGATTGCTCTCGAGGCTCCGGCGCCAGGCGGCACCAGGACGATTCTCCAGCGTGGTTCGGACATTTCTGCTCCGGTCGGGGACCGCGCCGGTAGGGTGGCGGTGGGGTATAATGCCCCCCGTCCGGGGGGGAGTCAAGATCCAACCAGACACGTCCAAATTGTTGACTGTCAAATATTTCGGGGCTTCCGGCGGGCCGGGAATCGGGCCCCCGCCGCAAGTCAGGCCGGGGGGGTCGGGAGGGGCTTGGGAAAGAGGTTCTCGGGCTTGCGCACCAGCGTTCCGGCGATCGAGGGGTTGATCGCCAGCCGCCAGGCGGCCCCGTCCGGCGGGCCCTGCTGACCCAGGCACTGCCAGAGCAAATCCGATTTGCCCGGCATGAAGGGGGAGGCCATCACCGCCAGCCGGACCAGGGTCCGGGCCAGGGAGGCGAGGGCGGCATCCAGCTCGGGCTCGGCGCTCCGCTTGGCCAGGGCCCAGGGGGCAGTCTCGACGATGTACTGGTTGGCCCGGGTGATCAGGCCCCACGCCGCCTCGGCGCCACCCTTGAGGTCGATGGCATCCATCGCCCCGGCGTAGGCGGCCAGGACCCGGTCGGCCTCCTCGTCCAGCGCCGTGGCTCCCGCCTGGGGCACCCGCCCCGCGCGGTACTTCTCGAGCATCGCCAGCGAGCGCGACGCCAGGTTGCCGAGACCGTCGGCCAGGTCGGCGGTGTAGCGCTCGTCGAACCGCTCCCAGGTGAAGTTCCCGTCCCCTTCGAATCCGACCTCGCGCAGCAGGAAATAGCGAAGGGCATCCGGACCGTGACGCCGGACCGCCTCGTCGATGGTAACCGCGACACCGGCCGACTTGGAGAGCTTGGCCCCGCCCCACTGGACGTAGCCGTGGGCCCAGACCTTCCGGGGCAGGGGCAGCTCGGCGGCGAGGAGCATCGCCGGCCAGATGACGCAGTGAAAGCGGGTGATGCCCTTGCCGATCACGTTGAGGTCGGTGGGCCACAGCGCTTCCCATCCTGCTTCGGGATAGCCGGTCGCCGAGAGGTAGTTGATCAGCGCGTCGAACCAGACGTACACCGTGTGCCCGCTGTCGCCGGGGTAGGGGATTCCCCACGGAATCCGGACCCGGGAGACCGAGATGTCCTGCAGCCCTTCCTCGAGCAGGCGGAGGATTTCGTTGCGCCGGATGGCCGGCTCGACCGGAAACTCGCCGGAGCGGATCAGCTGCAGCAGCTGGTCGCGATACCGGGTCAGTCGGAAGAAGTGGTTTTCCTCGCGCGTCGGGACCAGTTCCCGCCCCGGATGCTCGCTGCAGCGGCCGTCCACGATCTGGCTCTCCTGCTTGAACTCCTCGCAGCCGACGCAGTAGAGCCCCTCGTACTCGCCGAGGAAGAGGTCCTCGGGGTGGCGGTCCCGGATCCGCTCCAGCAGCCGGGTCACTGCGAGGCGGTGGCGGGGCTGCGTCGTCCGGATCCAGTCGTCGTGGCTGCAGAGCAGGTCACGCCAGGTCTGTTCGAACCGGGCCGAAATGCGATCGACCCACTCCTGCGGCGGGAGCCCGTTCTTCTCGGCCGACTGGGCCACGTTCAGGCCGTGCTCGTCCATGCCCATGACGAAACACACCTGGTCCCCGCGGAGCCGGTGGTAGCGGGCGATGCAGTCGGCGCCGACCTTCTCGAGGGCGTGGCCGAGATGCGGATCACCGTTGGCGTAGTCGATGGCGGTGTTGATGTAGTACTTCGGCACTCACGCCTCGGGAGTCGGTGGGGCCGTGGGCCCGCCCGGTGCCGGGCCCGAGCCGGGACGGCGGCCCCGCCGGCGCCTTCGGCTGCGGCGTGACTTGCGGGGTTCGCCGCCGGCCTCGGCAGTCGCCTCCGGAGCCGGGCTCCCGGGCGCGACCGGAGGTTCCTCTGCGCTCGGAGCGGCCGGCGGGCGGTTGGACGACGGAGGCGGCCGATCCGGGCGAGGCGGTCGGGGCGCCGGCTGGCGGGGCGGCGGTTCCTGCATGCCGGCGCCGGCCTGTTCCATCTCTTCGCGGAGGTCGACGAGGGAGACGATCCGGGAGGCCTGGTCTTCGGCGCGGAGATAGATCCGCTCGCGGAAGATGTCCACGGCGATGACCTTTTCCGCTCCCCTCCCGGTCCGGACGGTCTTCCCTTCCTTGGGGAAGCGGCGGCGCGCCGCGGCGTAGAACTCGTGTTCGTACTTCAGGCAGCAGAGCAGCCGCCCGCAGCCGCCCGAGATCTGGGTCGGATTGAGCGAGAGGTGCTGGTCCTTGGCCAGGGCGAGGCTCACCGGGGAGAGTTCCTTGAGCCAGGTCGAGCAGCAGTACTCGCGGCCGCAGCGGCCGACTCCCGTCAGGCGTGCCGCTTCATCCCGGACCCCGATCTGCCGGAGCTCGATCCGGGTGCGGAACATCCCGGCCAGGTCGCGCACCAGGTTCCGGAAGTCCACCCGCTTCTCGGCCGTGAAGTAGAGCGTGAGGCGCGAGCGGTCCCACTGCCACTCGGCGTCGCTGATCCGCATCTCGAGGTCCTGGCTGCGGGCCCGCTCGATGGTGCGGCGCCGCACCTCTTCCTCCTGCCGGCGCAGCTCATTGGCGGTCCCGATCTCGGCCTGCGACGCCCGCCGGACCACGGTGCGCGGGGCCTCCGGCGCACGGGCGGCGCCGACCGCGCACCCCGTGCAGCTCCCGGCGCAGGCCTTCTCGGCGTGCTCGCCAACCTTGCTCACACGGCCGAAATCGAGGCCGCGGCCGGCCTCGACGATGACTCCCTCGCGCAGGTGGAGGGGATCCTCGGGCAGGTGCCAGGTGAAGAAGGCCCGCCGATTGCCCTTGAAGTGGACTTCGACGGTCTGGAACGAGACCGGGGCCTCGACCCCAGACAGAACGGAGGCATCGGTCATTCAGGCGCCCCCGTTCCCCGTGTCCCGTTGGCCGTTCCCCGCAGTTCAGGCTTCAACGAACGCCCCCATCGCCTGGTACTTCTCGGCCCGCCGGCGCACCAGCTTCTCGGGCCTGAGCTTGCGCAGCTCGGTGACGTGTCGGATCAGCGCGGCGCGGAGCCGCTCGCCGGTCTGGTCCGGATCGGTGTGGGCCCCGCCCACCGGCTCGGGGATGATCTCGTCGATCACCTTGAGGCGGAGCAGGTCGTCGGCGGTGAGCTTGAGGGCGTCGGCGGCGCGCTCGCGCAGCGAGGAATCCTTCCAGAGGATGGCGGCGCAGCCTTCCGGCGAGATGACGGAGTAGACCGAATTCTCGAACATCAGGACGCGGTCCGCCACGCCGAGCGCGAGCGCGCCACCGGAGCCGCCCACGCCGATCACCACCGCCACGATCGGGGTCGGGAGGGCCGCCATTTCGATGATGTTGCGCGCCAGCGCCTCTGACTGCCCCCGCTCCTCGGCCCCCAGCCCGGGGTAGGCTCCGTCGGTATCGATCAGCGTGATGACCGGTGCCCCGAAGCGGGCGGCCAGGTGCATCAGCCGGAGCGCCTTCCGGTAGCCCTCCGGATGGGCCATGCCGAAATTGCGCTTGATGTTTTCCTTGGTGTCACGCCCCTTCTGGTGTCCCATCACCATGACGGACAGGCCGGCCAGCCGGGCCCAGCCCCCCACGATGGACGGGTCGTCGCGGTAGAGGCGGTCCCCATGGAGCTCGACGAAGTCGGTGAAGATCGTGCTCAGGTAGTCCAGGGTATAGGGACGGCGCGGGTGGCGCGCGACCAGGACCCGCTGGATCGGCGTCAGGTTGCGGTAGATCTCCTCACGCATCGCCTCGAGCCGCGATTGCAGGCTCTGGGCCTCCTCCTCGACGTCGATCTGCTGGTCGGTGCCCATCTGCCGGAGCTCCTCGATCTTGCGCTCGAGTTCCTGCAGCGGCTTCTCGAACTCCAGGCTATAGGCCGTGGGCATGCGTCAACCCGCCTTGATGAAATGGACGGCGTCGGGACCCAGGATCCCGCGCAGGGTGCGAAGCAGTTCGTCGTCGGGAGCCACGCGCAGCCGCCGGGCCCGCGCCCTCAGGCGCTCGCCGTTGCCGTCGCTCCATTCAATATAGACCGGGGCCGGTCCCGGGTGCGCCGCACAGAGGGCTGCCGCGGCGCGGATCGTGTCGGCGGTCGGGGCGGACGGCGCCTGCCAGCGGAGGCTCACCCCGACGGCCCCCGCGGGCCGCAGCTCGCCCAGCAGGCGGGCTCCCTCCACCACGAATGGAGCCCGGTCCTCGTCGCGGTCGCGCGCGCTGTAGCCGCCGGAGAGCAGGATCGCCGCGTCCTCGGCGAGCACCTGGTTGAGCCTGGCCCAGGCCTCGGGGAAGACGATCGCCTCCGCGGTGCCGTGAAAATCCTCGAGCACCAGCCGCGCGTACTCCTTGCCTGTCTTCTTCGAGATCTGGCGCTTGAGCGAGGTGAGCACCGCGGCGATCGCCACCGGGTGCTCGCTCCATTCGCCCAGGGTCGCGGTGGTCCGGGTGCCGAAGAGTTCCACCTCGGGCCGGTAGCGTTCCAGGGGATGGCCGGAAATGAAGAAGCCCAGCACCTCCTTCTCCCGGGCGAGCCGCTCCGACTCGTGCCAGGCCGGCACCTCGGGGAGGCCGTGCGGCCTCGACTGTGCGGCCGGCGCCGTCTCGCCGAACAGTGAGGCCTGGCCGGCGGCCTTCTCCTGCTGGAGAACCTGCGCCTCGCCGAGCGCCGCGTCCAGCCCTGCCATCAGCTGGGCCCGGTGGCCGCCGAGGCCGTCGCAGGCCCCCGCTGCAATCAGGGATTCGATCACCCGCTTGTTGCAGAGCCTCAGGTCGATGCGTTCGACGAAGTCGGCCAGCGACTCGAAGGAACGGGCCTGCCGGGCGGCAATGATCGAGGCGATGGCTCCCTCTCCGACGTTGCGAATCCCGCCGAGGCCGAACCGGATCCGCGTCTCGCCCACCACCGTGAACTTGTAGCCCGATTCCGCCACGCTCGGCGGCAGCACCTCGCAGTCGAGCTCCCGGGCCTCGTTGATGTACTGGACCACCTTGTCGGTGTTGCCGATTTCCGAGCTCAGCAGCGCCGCCATGAATTCGGCAGGGTGGTGCGCCTTGAGCCACGCGGTCTGGTAGGACAGGACCGAGTAGGCCACCGAGTGGGACTTGTTGAATCCGTAGCGGCCGAAGGTCTCGATCTGCCCCGCCAGATCCTCGACCAGCTTGCGCGGGTGCCCCAGCGCCATGGCCCGCTCGGTGAATTTGCCCAGCTCCTGCTTGATCAGCTCCGCGTCCTTCTTGCCGACCGCCTTGCGCAGCACATCGGCTTCGGCCAGGGTGAATCCCGCCAGCACATTGGCGATGCGCATCACCTGTTCCTGGTAGGTGATGACGCCGTAGGTCGGCTCCAGGATCTCCCGCAGGGACTCGTGGGGGTAGCGGACCGGCTCCTGGCCCAGCTTGCGGCGGATGAAGACGGTATGCATGCCGGCGTCGAGCGGGCCGGGGCGGAGCAGGGCATTGCTCGCCACCAGGTCGTCGAAGCGGTCGCACTTCATGGCCCGGAGGGTCTCCGTGGCCAGCGGCGACTCGAACTGGAAGACGCCCGCGGTCCGGCCCCGGCGCAGCAGCTCGTAGACCGCCGGATCGTCGAAGGAGAGGGCCGCCATGTCCGGTGCGGTGCCGTGCCGCTCGGCGATCATCGCGACCGCGTCGTGGATCACGGTGAGCGTCTTCAGGCCCAGCATGTCCATCTTCAGCATGCCGACCTTCTCGAGGGCGCCCATCTCGTACTGCGTGATGATCGACTCTTCGCCGCCGGCGCTGGCGCCGGCCCCCTTGGTCGGCGCGGTGCACACCGGCACGTACTCGCGGAGCGGGCCCGGCGCGATCACGACGCCGGCGGCATGCACCGACAGGTGGCGGGAGATCCCCTCGATCCGGCCGGCCAGGTCGGCCAGCCGCTGGTAGACCGGATTCGACCGGACCAGCTCGCGGAACTCGTCGACCTTCTGCAGCGCCTCGGGAATCGTCAGCGAGTAGGCCGGCCCCGACGGGATCAGCTTGGACAGCTTGTCCGCCTCCCCCGGCAGCACCTTGAGCACCCGGGCCACGTCCTTGATCGCGGCCCGCGCCTTCATGGTGCCGAAGGCGACGATCTGGCCCACCGAGTCCCGGCCGTAGCGCTCCCGCACGTACTCGATCACCTCACCCCGCCGCTCGAAGCAGAAGTCGACGTCGATGTCCGGCATCGAGACTCGCTCGGGATTGAGGAACCGCTCGAACAGCAGGTCGAACCGGAGCGGGTCGACGTCGGTGATCCGGAGGGCGTAGGCCACCATGGAGCCGGCGGCCGAGCCGCGGCCGGGGCCGACCGGAATGTCCTTCTCCCGCGCGTACCGGATGAAGTCCGCGACAATCAGGAAATAGCCGCTGTATCCCGATTCCCGAATGACCTTCAGCTCGAACTCGAGCCGTTCCCGCACATGCGCGGGAAGAGCCGCGTACTCGCCACCGCCGATCGAGCCATCCGGCTGCGGCGAGCCATACCGCGCGACCGCGCCCTCCTTGGCCAGTAGCTCGAGCTAGTCCTCCTCGCGGGCGTATTCGGGCGGCAGCTTGGGAAATGCCGGGCAGGAAGTACCGCTTCTCGAAGTCGAACTCGCACCGGTCTGCCACCAGCTGGGTGTTGGCCAGGGTGTCGGGCAGCTCGGGGAAGAGCTGCCGCATTTCCCCTTCCGACTTGACGTACGACTCCTGGCCGGTGAACCGGAACCGCTTGGGGTCGTCGAGGTCGGCGCCGGTCCCGATGGCGAGCAGCACGTCGTGCGCCTCGGCGTCCTCCCGGCGCAGGTAGTGCGCGTCGTTGGTCGCCACCACGCCCAGACCGAGTTCGCGGCCCAGGCGGAGCATCCCCTCGGTGACCAGCTCTTCCTCCGGATGCCGTGCTTCTGGATCTCGAGCCAGAATCCCTCCGGGCCGAACGTGCGGGCGAACCACTCCGCCGATCGCCTGGCCTCCTCGAAGTTGCCCTGGCGCAGATAGAGCGACACCTCGCCCGACAGGCAGGCGGCCAGGCCGATGATGCCGTCGGAGTGGGCGGCCAGCACCTCGCGGTCGATACGGGGACGTCGGTAGAACCCCTCGGTGAATCCGATGGAGCTCAGGCGGACGAGGTTCTTGTAACCGGCCCGGTTCTTCGCGAGGAGCACCAGGTGGCTGTAGGCGGCGGGGGCGCCGGGGGCGCGCTCGCGGGCGGTGCGGGGGCCGAAGGCGAGGTAGGCCTCGAAGCCGAGGATGGGACGGATCTTCTCCCGCTTGGCCTCGTCGTAGAAGGCCCAGGCCGCGTGCAGGTTCCCGTGATCCGTCACGGCCAGGCTGTCCATGCCCAGCTTCTTGACGTGCGCGACCAGGTCCGGCAGCCGGTTGGCCCCGTCGAGGAGGGAGTACTCGCTGTGCGTGTGGAGATGAACGAACGACATGGGTTCCCGACTGCGCAGTCGAGAGTCGAAGGTCGAAGGTCGAAGGTCGAGGAGGATTCCTCGACGTTCGACTTACTTCTCCCGCGCTTCCAACTCTCCGAGCACGGCGTCCAGCGGGACACCGCGCAGCTGCAGCAAGACCAGCAAGTGAAAGAGGAGATCCGCCGCCTCGGACGCGAGACGGGGGCCATCCTCCGATTGAGCCGCAATGACGACTTCGACCGCTTCTTCGCCCACCTTCTGGGCAACCCGCCCGCGGCCCTGCTCGAGCAGCCGGGCGGTGTAGGACCCGGCGGGGCGCGTGGCGTCGCGCTCGGCGATCACCGCCGCCAGCCGCGCCAGGACGTGTGGTGGCGCTTCGGGGCGTGGTGCCAGCGCGCCGTCAGACGTCACCTCCCGACTGAAGCAGGTCGGAGTGCCTTCGTGACAGGCCGGGCCCTCCTGCCGGACCCGGTAGCGCACCGCGTCGCCGTCGCAGTCGAGCCGGATCTCCACGACCGACTGGCGGTGACCCGAGGTCTCGCCCTTGCGCCAGAGCTGGCCTCGCGACCGGCTCCAGTAGTGGGCATCGCCGGATTCCAGGGTCCGGGCCAGCGCTTCCCGGTTGGCCCAGGCCAGCATCAGGACCTCGCCGGTCGTGGCCGACTGGGCCACCACCGGGACCAGTCCCTCCGGGGTAAACCGGACCGCATCGAGCCACGCCTGGTCGGTCACGCGGAGAAGCTATCGGCCTCTCGCTTGGTTGTCAAAAGTCGTTGCGGCGTAGTATGTTGCGCGCGATGCCACCCTTCTTCTCCAGGATCCGCCCGTGAAGGCCTCGCAGATTCCATTTCTCCCGCATCTGACCCTCGCCTCCCTGGCCGCCTGTGGCGGTGGCTCCAGTGGCGGGACGCCGCCCACCCTTTCCTGCTCCAGCCCGGCCGCTGATCAACCTCGCCGTGGGCCAGTCGGTGATTCTCGACCCCGCCGCGACCGGTGGCTGCATCCAGATCCCCGACCCGGACGGGATCGGCGACGCGTCGCACCTGGTGGTGGCGGTGGCGACCAACGGCCAGGAGGTCCCCAACGGGATCAGCACCAGTTACTCCCTGACGGGCGGCGAGGCCGTCGCCGCAGCGCCGGCTCCGATGGATGTGCCCTCGGTGGGCGGCTTCCGGAAGCCGGGCACCGCCGAGGCGTTCCACAGCCACCTGCGACAGATGGAACGCGACCTGGCCCAGGCGATGGGGACGGAGGTCATTCCCCTGGCGCCGCCGGTGAGCCGCATACCGCCAATCCTCGGAAGTCAGCGGACCTTCAACGTCTGCGCCACCACCAGCTGCAACAGCTTCGTCTCGGTGACTGCCACGGCCAAGTACGTGGGGCCCAACGCGGCCATCTACCTGGACAACGCCGCGCCGCCGGGAGGGTACGATCAGAGTGACATCGACGCGGCCGGCGCCCTGTTCGAGAACCCGACCTACGGCCTCCACGTCATCGACACCACCGCCTTCGGCCCCGAGTCGGACGTGGACGGCAACGGTGTCGTGGTCATCCTGCTCACGCCCAAGGTCAACAAGCTGAACACCAGCTGTGCCACATCGGTCATTGCCGGATTCTTCCTGGGCTTCGACCTGACCAGCGGACCGGTTCGAATAACGGGGAAGTCTTCTACAGCATGGTGCCGGACCCCACGAGTGCGACCGTGTGCCATCCCCAAGGACTTCGCGAGCCAGTTGCTGCCGGTCACCTTCATCCACGAATTCCAGCACATGATCAGCTTCAACCAGCATGTGCTGGTGCGTGGCAGCGGATTCACGGAGGACACCTGGCTGAACGAAGGGCTGTCCCACTTCGCCGAGGAGCTGGGGGGACGGCAGATCGACAACAGCGCGTGCACCAACCTCAACTGCCTGGACCAGTACGTGCGGGGCGATTTGCTCAACGGGTACGACTACCTCAGCGATCCGGAAGGGAACTACCTGATCGAACCGGGCAGCTCCACCGGAACCCTGGCCGAGCGAGGGGCCAACTGGCTCTTCGTGCGCTGGATGGTGGACCAGTTCGCCACCGATAATCCTCTCGGTACGGCCTTCACCCGGCAGCTGGTCATGACGGCCGACCACGGCGTTGTGAACGTCGAGAATCGGACCGGAATCCCGTTTTCGAGGCTGGTGCCGGAATGGCAGCTCGCCAACTACATCGAGGGTGACACAAATTTCGTGATCACCCCAGCCACCAGTCTGTACACCTACACGAGCTGGGATTTTCGAAAGATCTTCACCAAGCAACCCCAGCTACTTTCCCCAGCCCTACCCGCTGCTGACGCCAGAGATGTCCACCGGCGTCAACCGGTCGGGCACGCTCCTGGCCGGGTCCGGCGTCCACCTGATCGTGCTCCGCGCCGCGGGCGACACGGCGGCCAACCTCCGGCTCACGACCGGCAACGCGGCCGCCCTGGCGCGGTTCGGGGTCGTGCGGCTCCAGTGAGGCCGAGCGCCTGCCGGACCGCCGGTGCGGTCCTGCTGGCCACCCTCGCCGGTCGCGCGGCTCCGGCGCAGAGCGCCTCCTCGCTCACCGCCTTCACCTGGCTCCCCGCCACCACCCGCTCGGCGGGGATGGCCGGGGTCGGGGTGGCCCTCAACGGCGATGCGGGAGCGGTCTTCATCAATCCGGCCGGCCTGGCCACGATCCGCCACGTCTCCATCGACGCCAACGTCCTCCAGGCGCCGGATCGCTCGGTGGTCGGACGGGCGGCGGGCGCGCTCCGGCTCTACAAGTTCGACCTGGGGGGCGGCATCCAGTACCTGCGCTACACGCAACCCGCCCCGCTGACCGACGAGCTCTGGTGGACCGGCGCCGCAGTCTACCGGTTCGGGATGATCGCACTCTCGGGCAACGTGATGTACGCGTCGGTGCTTGATACCAGCGGGCAAACCGATCGCAGCGTGAGCGGAGGCATCGGGTTTCAGCTGGCCGTCTTCGACATCATGGCGATCGGCGGGACCGTTCAGAACTTCGCCTCCAAGGCCATCACGGGCGCCGGCGTCGATCAGCCGGTCAACGGGCGCATCGGGTTCATGTTCAACTTCGTGGATCCCCAGTCCAACGCCCGCCTGCTGATCACGCTGGAAGGGGTCTATTCGGAGGGGCAGGAACCGCGAACGCTGCTGGGGATTGAGGCGGGTGCCGTCCTCAAGGGCATCGGCGTCGTGGTCCGCGGGGGGTACGGCAGCAACCCTCCAGCCTCGATGCTGGGCGACTGGTCGGTCGGCGGCAGCCTGATCCTCAGCAAGCACGCGGCGGTGGACTATGCCTGGCTGCCCGATACCCCGCTCGGCGGCCCCGCCAACCAGCTTGGCGTTCGACTGACCCTGTGAGCATCCGGAGGTTCACCCTGGTCCTGCTCGTGATCGTCGGTATCCTGATGGCCGGCTACGGCACCGCCTGGGTGGCCAGCCCCGATGTGCGATTCATCAGCCGGGCCGGGATGGAGGAGTCGCGCATCCTCCAATCGCGTCGGCCGATCGGCAAGATGCTCGAGGATCCCAAACTCGATCCCGACCTGCGCCACCGCCTGCAGCTGGTTCGCGATGCACGCGATTACGCCGCGACGCTGGGCTTCGCGGCGGGCAAGACCTACACCTCCTACGCCGACGTCGGGCGCGATACCCTGCTCCTGGTCCTCTCGGCTTCCCCGAAGGACTGCCTCTGTCCCTACATCTGGAAATACCCGGTGGTGGGCCGGCTGCCCTACAAGGGGTATTTCGACCTGGCCGCCGGCCGGAAGGAGGCCGGCCGCCTCGAGTCGAAGGGGTACGACATCTACCTCCGTCCTTCCGCTGCCTTCTCGACCCTGGGATGGTTCCAGGACCCGCTGCTGTCCACGGCGGTCGAGGGTGACACGGTCGAGCTGGCGGCGACCGTCTTCCACGAAATCGCGCACAACACCCTGTACGTGAAGAGCGCGACGCCGTTCAACGAGAGCTTTGCCCAGCTGGCGGGGTACCGGGCGGCCGAGGCGTTCTTCAGATCGCGAAGTGACAGCGTCAGCGCCCAGCGGGCGGCCGACCGCTGGCTGGATGAGATCGTGCTCGGGGAATTCTACGATTCGCTGGCGGCCCGGCTGGACACTCTCTACCACCGTTCCTCGGGAGACACCGCCCTGGTGGATGCCGGACGCATGGAGGCGGCCCAGTGGGCCCGGCAGGAGCTGGAGGACAGCGTGGGGCCGAAGCTGCGGACCTACCACGTCGGGCGCCTGCCCGATCGCCCGGTCAACAACGCGCGGATCATCGCCGCCAGGATCTACCGGACCCGGCTGGCCCTCTTCGAGCGCTGGTACGAGCAGCATGGAAACGACATCGCCGCCAGCGTGGCGGCGTTGTCGGAGCTTGAAAAGGGGGCGGACGGAGACGAGGCGTTTGAAAGACTGGAAGGGGCGGTGGGAGGGAGCGGGGAGCAGTGAGCAGTGGCCATCGCTCCCTGCTCCCTGCTCCCCGCTCACTTTGACGCCATCGACAGCTTCACGCTGCCCGACCCGGTCTCGATGCTGATCGAGCCGGTACCGTTGCCGACCCGGGCCCGCAGCATCGATTCGTCCTTCCGCACCAGCTGGATCGGGAAATCCACCACGATGTCATCCTGGTTGCCGGTCTCCACGTCGAGCACCCCCGTGTAGTCCGCGGGCAGCGTCAGCTGGACGTCGCCGGAGCCGGTCTCCACCTTGAGCATGGTCAGCCCCGGTGCAAAGGCGGCGGTGATGTCGCCGCTGCCGGCGTTGAGGCTGCCGCTCCTGGTCGTGGCCTGGTCGAGCGCGATGTCTCCCGAGCCCGTTTCAAGGTCGAGCTGGCCGGCCTCGACACCGGTACTGGTGATGTCCCCGGAGCCGGTCTCGATCTTCACCCTCTCCCCCGCCTGCTGGCGAAGCCGCACGTCACCCGAGCCGGTTTCGGCCGTCAGGTCGCCGGTGATACCCTCCGCCGTGATGTTTCCCGAGCCCGTCTCGACGTCCAGGGATCCCTTCACTCCATTGGCGCTCACGTCGCCCGATCCGGTGGCGACCTGCAGCGCGCCATTCACGTTCGTGACGGTGACGTCGCCGGCCGCGAGGTGCACGTCCAGCTGGGTGCCGGAGGCCATTCTCACCCTGAGGTCGGCGTGCGCCTCGAGGCCGGTCCCCGAGCCGCGAATCTCCACGCTGTGCCCCGAGTGCCGGTCGGTATCGAAGGTGCCGTCGTCGTTGACGCGGACCTCGGTGCTGGAGCCGCGACCCAGCGCTGGGTAGACGATCCGGGCGCCGGGGTAGATCACCTTGAGGGCCTGACGCGAACGCTGGGGGCCGGTCTCGACGGTGAGCTTCGCGGCGTCGGCCCCCGCGGGGCTCACCTCGACGACGGTCGCGGACCCGCTGCCGGCCTCGACCGTGACTCGGCCAGCCAGGTTGTAGACGGCGACACTCGGCCCGGCCACGGTGTAGGACTTGGGCTGCTGGGCGGCGAGAGGGACGGCGGCGATCGCGAGGGCGGCGAGCAATGTAGGGCAGGGCAGACGTGTCGAGCGTGGCTGACGCACCTCGGGACTCCTGGCTGGGGATGCGCCTGAGACAGGGGGAGGGGCGCGAAAGGTTGCAGTCCGCTAGCGCCTCAGCTTCCGGTGCCGGAAGCGGCTCTCGGAGTGGTGGGCCAGCCGCGCGGCCCGCGCCGGGTCGGGCCGCCCGCCCGCCGACCCGTCGAGGATGCCGGCTACGTCGGCCGGGGCGATGCCCTCGGGCTGGATCAGCACGAAGGTCATTCCACGATCCTTCGCTGCGACCCAGCTCGCCGCGGCCGTCCACTCTGCCGCCGACGCGACGGGCCTGGTCCCGACCACGAGCGGGATGGCGTCGTCCTCGGGGGTCTCGCGGTGGATCGGCAGGTCGAGCGCGGCGGCCAGTCGCGCCCAGCCCGGCCACTCATCGGTCCGTACCACCTCCGAGAACTGCCACCCCTCGTCCCGGCAGAGGGCCTCGAAGGCGGCAAGGAGGTCATCGTCGGTGGGCGCCGCTCCCGCGTCGGCGCGGGTGAGCGCGACCGCGCCGGTCTCCGCAAACCAGCGGTCGGTGCGGTCCAGCTGGTCCGGCCGGCGATCGCCCAGGGCGGCGAACCGGCGGGTGACCGAGAGTTCCGTTTCGGCATCGGCCCGCTGCTCGGGATACTCCGCGGTCTGGCCCGCTCCCTCGAATGCCACCTCGGCGGCAGCGTAGCGGCCCGCGGCGCGCAGCACCCGTCCGCGAAGGGAGAGCGTCTCCGGCCTCGGCTCGAGCGCGAACGCGCGATCGAGGGCGAGCAGCGCCCGCGCATTCTCCCCCAGTCGGAAGGCGGCCCGCCCGATCTCGTGCCAGACCGGCGCAAAATCGGGATCGGTCGCCACCGCGCGTTCCAGCTCGGCCAACCCCTCGCGATGCCGGCCGTGCTCGACGAGGGCCGACCCGGCCAGCGTGAGGCCGAGCGCGGGCCGTCCGCCCCGCGCCTCCACTTCGTGCGCCAGGGCGAGCGCCGCATCGAGTGAATTCTGGTTCCGCACCAGCTGGAACCATTCGACCCATCCGGCATCGAGTTCGGGTTGCTCGGAGAGCACCGTGCGATAGGCCTGCACGGCTTCTGCCATCCGCCCCTCGTGCGCCAGGTGGCGGGGCCGCGCCAAGGCACGCTCGGTTGGGCTGCCCGTGAAGACTTCACGCCCCCGGTTGCCGATCATGTCGGCAACATACCGCGGGGACCGCCGCCCGCCAGAGGGGCGGACAGCCCAACCTTTCCGTCTCGCCGGGCGCCCGATACCTTTCGGCCTCGTTCTTCCCCAAGAGTCTTCATATGGATACCGGATTCGTCGCGCGGGAACAGGGTCGCGCGCTCGCGGAACTCAGCGAATTCCTTGCGATCCCGAGCGTCAGCACGCTGCCCGACCACGCCGCGGACTGCCGGCGCGCGGCCGAATGGCTGCTGGCGCACTTCAGGAAGCTGGGGCTGCCCGTCGCGCAGCTTATCGAGGGTCGCGGGCACCCCGTAGTCTGGGCCGAAGGACCGAAGGTGCCCGGCAAACCAACCCTGCTGATCTACGGCCACTACGACGTGCAGCCGCCGGACCCGCTCGATGAGTGGGTCACCCCGCCGTTCAAGCCGACCGTGCGCGACGGCAAGCTCTTCGCCCGCGGGGCCGCGGACGACAAGGGACAGGTGTACTGCCTCCTCAAGGCCTACGAGGCCTGCCTCGGCCCGGACGGCCGGCCGCCCCTCAACATCCGGTTCATCATCGAGGGCGAGGAGGAATGCGGCGGCGACGTGATTCACCGGCTGCTGACCGGCGAGCCCGAGCGGACGGCCGCGGACGCGGTGCTGGTCTGCGACATGTCGTACTACGCGCCCGGCTGGCCGGCGGTGTACACCGCGCTCCGCGGTATGTGCTACGCGGAAGTCACCGTGCGCACGCTGCGGCGTGATCTGCATTCCGGGACCTACGGAGGCGTCGCTCCCAACGCGACTGGAAACGCTGGTCCGCCTGCTCGGCGACCTCAAGGGACGCGATGGCCGGATCCGGATCCCCGGGCTGTACGACGCGGTGCGGCCACCATCGCCGGCGGATCCGCAAGGCCTGGAAACGCCTCCCGTTCCGGGAAAAGCGATTCCTCAGGGAAGAGGTGACCGGGAAGGCCCTCACCGGGCTCACCCGGCATTCGGTGTTCGAGCGGACCTGGGCGCTGCCGACATTCGAGATCCACGGCATCAAGGGAGGCTTCACCGGCGAGGGCGCCAAGACGGTGATCCCGGCCCAGGCCACCGCGAAGGTGAGTCTTCGCCTCGTTCCTGGACTGCCGCTGAAGAAGGTCCAGAAGGCGCTGGAGAAGGCGGTGCGCGCCGCCGCGCCGAAGTGGGCCGACGTCGAGGTTCGCCTGCTCCACGGGGGAGACCCCGTCGAGGTGGATGTCAGCGCGCCCGCCTTTGCGGTGCTGGACCGGGCGTTCAAGGAGGTGGCCGGTCGGGAAGCGGTCCGGATCCGGGCCGGCGGCTCGATTCCGATCGTGCCTCAGCTCGGGCTGGCGGGCGCGCCCGTGCTGCTCACGGGGATCGGCCTGCCCGATGACGGGCTGCACTCACCCAATGAAAAACTGGATCTGGCTCAGCTTGTGGGAAGGAATCGCTGTCTTTCGGAGGTTCTTCGAACTGCTGGGCGCCTAGTCGACCTCTTCGTCCCGGACCGCCTTGACCCCGCCCGAATAGCGGGCCTCGGTCCGGGCGTGGAGTTCGTCGATCGCCGATCACGGCGCGCACCGACGCGATGACCCCGGCCACGACGTCTTCGGCCCAGTAGGGATCGGGGCGCTCGCCTGGCGGGAAGCTTGGCGGCGCATCCCTCGAGGAAGCGGATCGCGGTGGTGATCCACTCCGCCTGGGCGCTGGGCACCAGGGCCCACGACCCGGTGCTCTTGAGCTCCAGCTCGGTGAGGGCGGCGAGTTCCTTCTCCACCCCGGTGGCCACGGCGGTGGACGCCAGCCGCTGGGCCAGCAGCGTCAGCACCGCGCTCCTCTCGCTCTCCTGGGGCTGGGGCAGGGGCGCCAGGTAGTTCCGCTGGTCCGCCACCAGCTCTCCCAGCCGGATGCAGACCGCGCGCACCGCGGGCGCCAGGGCGGGCGGCAACTCGCGCGCCCAGCTCGCCGCCGCCTTCAGGATCTGCTCGACGCGCTCCTCGGCTTGTGCCGAGATCTTCGCCTGGTCGCCCGCATCTGCCATGCACTCAGAATCGCCTGATACTCCCCCAAAGGCAACCTTGGCCCCCGGCCCCCGCTCGCGCTCGCCTATCTGCGGGGCACTGCCCGGTCAACCCTTTCCACCTGTCACGACCCCTCGTCGCACTATTGAATAGTCCGGGCGCCCGTAGCGCTCCTCGGTCCAGGGCTCCCCCCGCATGTGGTAGCCGTTCTGCTCCCGGAGTCCCGGGGTGTCCTGGTCCAGGAATTCAAAGCCTGTCACCCACGTCAGGGGCTAGCCCTCGTGGCTCATCGCCAGCAGGTTGCCGGGCCGGATGAAGTCTTCGAGCGGCAGGTTGGTCGTGAAGCCCTGCGTCGAAGCGGCTCCAACGCCGTCACCCGGTGGCTGGTTCCACCTTCACCATGAGATCGAGGAGACCGGCGGCCGCGGCGCGTGGTGATCGGTCGAACGCCTGCGCAAAGGCCGAGACGACTGCCTCGCGGGAGGCCGCCCAGAGGTCGGCCGGACCGAGGTAGGCCGCCTCGGGTTCCATCGCCGACGCGCGGTCAGCCAGACCCAGCTCACGGGCAATCGACGTCATGTCCACCCCCTCGATGCCACAGGGCACGATCAGGTCGAAGCCCCGGAGGTCGGGCTGGACGTTCAGGGCGAATCCGTGAAAGGTGACCCATCGCCGGACGTGGACTCCTATGCTCGCGATCTTCCGTCCCCGGATCCAGACGCCGGTGCGGCCGGCCTCCCGGCCGGCCGGAAGCCCGAGGGTGGCCAGGGCGCTGATCAGCGCCTCCTCGAGGGTGCGGAGGTACCAGTGCAGATCCTGCCGGTGGCCGCCCAGGTCGAGGATCGGGTAGCCTACCAGCTGACCGGGGCCGTGCCAGGTCACGTCGCCGCCCCGCTCGATTTCAACGACCGGGATTCCGCGGCGGGTCAGCTCTGCCGGAGCGAGCGGCAAGCTGGAGGACTGAGTGCCGCGCCCGAGCGTGAAGACCGGCTCGTGTTCGACGAGGAGCAGGACGTCGTGGTCCAGCGCGCCGCTCAGCCGCTGTTCGACGAGGGCCCGCTGCAGCTCGAGGGTCGGGAGATAGGCCGAGCGACCGAGATCCAGGACGGAGAGGGGAGGCCGGCTCACGGGCGGTGGGCAGCAGCTCGCCTGGCGCGCAGGGCCAGGAGGAGGCAGGAGAGGGCGCAAAGCGCCGCGAGCGTGAGCAATCCCGGCCGGCCGAAGCGCTGGTCGACCGGCATGGCGACCAGGGCCACGACGACGGTGGCGAATCCCCCCACCATCGCGAGCCCGCCGCGCCGGTAGTACGACCCGATGGGCGCCATCAGCGCGAAGGCCGCCGCCGCTGCGGCCAAGGGGCCGCCGATCGTGGCCGTGATCAGGATCACTCCGCCGGCGCCGAAGGTGCCCGGCGCCGGCGGCGCTGGGTCGTCCAGCTGCATCGTCCGCACTCCCCACAGCGCGATCGAGATCAGTCCGGTGCCGAACAGCACCGCGAAGGCGAGGCTGCGGGCCGCGACGCCGACCTCGCCGGGCGCGGGCTGCGGATCGCCCGGCTCGCGGCCGGGGTAGCTGAGCGCCACCTAGATGTTGAGAGCCCGGCCCATCGAGTCGAGCGCCGCCTCCGCGATCGCCTCGGTGAGCGTCGGGTGGGCGTGGATGGCCAGGTCGACTTCCTCGACGGTGTACTCGTTCTCGCGCGCCACAGCGAGCTCGTGGATCATCTCGGAGGCGTGGCTGGCGACGATGTGCGCGCCGAGAATCTCGCCGTACTTCTTCTCCCGGATGATCTTGACGAAGCCGTCGGTCTCGTTCGAGGCCCGGGCCCGGCCGTTGGCGCTGAAGGGGAACCGGCCGACCTGGTAGTCGAGCTTCTTCTCCTTGCACTGCTCCTCGGTCAGGCCGATGCTCGCCACCTCCGGGTGGCAGTAGGTGACGCTCGGGACGTTGTCGTAGCGGATCGGGTGGGGCTGCTGCCCGGCGATCAGCTCGGCGACGACGACGCCCTCCCGGCTCCCCTTGTGGGCCAGCATCGGCGGGCCGGCCACGTCGCCGATGGAGTAGACGCCCGGCGCGGTGGTCTCCAGCGTCTTGAGATTGACCTTGACGAAGCCGCGCTCGTTGAGCTGGACGCCGGCTTCCTTGAAGCCCATGTTCTCGGTGTTCACCGCGCGCCCGGCCGCCATCAGCACCTTCTCCGCCTCGACGGTCTCGGTCTTCCCGCCGACCTCGAGGGTGAGGCGTCACCTTGTCCTTGGCCACCGTCGCCTTGGTGACCTTGGCCCCGGCGAAGGTCTGGATGCCGCGCTTCCGGAAGACCTTGGCGACCGCGTCGGACGACTCGGCGTCCTCGAGCGGCAGGATCCGGGGCAGCGCCTCGATCAGCGTGACCTTGGTGCCGAAGGCGTTGAAGATGTCGGCGAACTCGCAGCCGACCGCCCCGGCGCCGACCACGGCCAGCGTCGCGGGCGCCTTCTCGAGGAACAGCGCCTCGTCGGAGCTGATGACCGTCGTCTTGTTGATCTCGAGCCCGATCTGCGGAATGCCCTTGACCCGCGAGCCGGTCGCGATGCACGACCGCCTTCTTCGCCTCGTGGGTATCGGCGCCGACCTTGACCTTGCGGCCCGGGAGCAGCGTGCCGGTGCCCCTGATGACCGTCACCTTGTGCTTCTTCATCAGGAACTCGACGCCCTTCGAGTTCTGCTCGGCCACCTTGCGCGAGCGCTTCATCGCCACGCCGTAGTCGGTCTTGACGGTGCCGACCTCGACGCCGAGGTCCTTGGCGTCGTGGCTGATGAGGTTGGCGACGTAGGCGCTGTGGAGCAGCGCCTTGGTCGGGATGCAGCCGATGTTGACGCAGACGCCGCCCAGCTTGTCCTTCTCGACGACGGCGGTGCTGAGGCCGAGCTGGGCGGCGCGGATGGCGCAGACGTAGCCGGCCGGTCCGCCGCCGAGGATGATGACGTCGAATGTTGCCACGGGTCGTTCTCCAGATGAGGGAACAGGGAGCAGGGAGCGGGGAGCGGGAGGGACGGTGCGTCCCTCTCCCTGCTCCCCGCTCCCCGCTCCCCTACCAGACCAGCGCCAGCGGATTCTCCAGCAGCGTCTTCAGCGTCTTCAGGAACGCCGCCCCGGTGGCCCCGTCGATGACCCGGTGGTCGCAGGACATCGTGACCCGCATCCGGCGGCGGACCGTCACGGCGCCGTCCGCCACGACCGGCTTCTCCACGATCGCGCCCGACGGCCAGGATGCCGGCCTCGGGCGGATTGATGATCGCGGTGAACTGGTCGATGTCGAACATGCCGAGATTGGAAACCGAGAAGGTGCCGCCGGTGTACTCCTCCGGCTTGAGCTTCCGCTCCCGCGCCCGGCCGGCCAGGTCCTTCGACTCGGCCGCGATCTGGCGCAGCGACTTGAGGTCGGCGTGCCGGATCACCGGCGTGATCAGGCCGTCCTCGACCGCCACCGCCATGCTGACGTGCACCTCGTTCCAGTAGCGGATCCGGTCGTCCTGCCACCAGGCGTTGCAGGCGGGGTGCTGCCGCAGCGCCAGGGCGATCGCCTTCATGATGATGTCGTTGAAGGAGATCTTGCCTTCCGGCCCCAGCGCCTTGAGCGCCTCGCGCGCCTCCCAGGCCCGCTCCATGTCGACCTCGGTCGTGAGGTAGAAGGTCGGGACCGGGCCGATGGAGGGCGCCAGCCGCTTGGCGATGGTCTTCCGGATCTGGGTGAGCGGGACGTCGGTGTAGGCGACGCCGGAAGGGCGGAAGGCCAGGGGGGCGGAGGCCGGCGACGCCGCCATCGGGGCGGCCGTGGCCAGGTCTCGGAGCACGATGCGGCCCTCGGGCCCCGAGCCCTGGAGCGCCCGGAGGTCGATGCCGCGGTCGGTGGCGACCTTGCGGGCCAGCGGCGAGGCCTTGAGGCGGTCGGGACGAGGCGGACGCGGCGGTCGAGGCGGGCGTGGCGGATGAGGTGGGAACAGTTGGAGCGGCCGGAGTCGCCGAAGTAACCGCAGGGGTCGCCGCCGACTTCGGCGCCGCGGCCCCGCTGCCCCCCTGCCCCCCCAGCAGCCCCGCGACGTCCTCCCCCGGCTTCCCGATCACGCCCACCAGCGCGCTCACCGGGACGGTCGTTCCGGCCGCGATGACCTGCTTGAGCAGCGTCCCGCCGACCCGCGCCACCAGGTCCATCACCGCCTTGTCGGTTTCGACCTCGGCGAGCACGTCGCCGGCGGCGACGGTGTCGCCTTCCTGCTTCTTCCACTCGACGAGGCGGCCCTCTTCCATCGTCGGCGAGAGCGCCTCCATCAGGACTTTCGTGGCCATTCCTACTCCAGGTACAGGACCTTCTTGACCGCCGCCACGACCTTCGGCGGATCCGCCTTGGCGGCGCGCTCGAGGTGCTTGTTGTAGGGCATCGGCACGTCGGCCCCGGTCACCCGGAGCACCGGTGCGTCGAGCTCGTCGAACAGCTCGCGCTGGATCTCGTCCACCACCTGGGCGCCCACGCCGGCGAACGGCCACCCCTCCTCGATCACCACGCAGCGATGGGTCTTCCGCACCGAGTCGAAGATCGTCGCCGTGTCGAGCGGCCGGATCGTGCGAAGATCCACGACCTCGGCCTCCACCCCCTCGCCCGCCAGCTCCTCCGCCGCCTTGAGCGCCACGGCCACCGTCTTGGAGTGGCAGACCAGCGTCACGTGGTCGCCGGCCCGCTTCACCTCGGCCTGCCCGATCGGAACCAGGTACTCCCCTTCGGGCACCTCGCCCTTCAGGTTGTAGAGCATCTCGCCCTCGATGAAGACCACCGGATCGTCATCGCGGATGGCGGTCTTGAGCAGCCCCTTGGCGTCGGCCGGCGTGGCCGGTGTCACGACCTTGAGACCGGGGATGTGGGCGTACTACGCCTCGAACGCCTGCGAGTGCTGGGCGCCGAGCTGCAGGGCGGCGCCCCCTGGGCCGCGGAACACGATCGGCACCCCGACCTGCCCGCCCGACATGTAGCGCATCTTGGCGGCGGAGTTGACGATCTGGTCGATGGCCAGCAGCGCAAAGTTCCAGGTCATCAACTCGATGATCGGTCGCAGCCCCACCATCGCGGCGCCGACGCCGACCCCGGTGAAGCCCAGCTCGGTGATCGGCGTGTCCACGACCCGGTTGGGACCGAATTCCTCGAGCAGGCCCGCGGCTCACCTTGTAGGCGCCCTGGTAGACGCCCACTTCCTCGCCCATGAGGAAGACATCGGGGTCCCGGCGCATCTCCTCGCGGAGGGCCTGGTTCAGGGCGTCGCGGTACGTCGTCAGCGGCATGATGCTCTGCCGTCCCGAAGGAGCAGGGAGCAGGGAGCGGGGAGCGGGTGGCCGGTCCCGTGCAACTGCTCCCTGCTCACTGCTCCCTGCTCCCCGCAGGGGCGTAGACGTCTCTGTACAACTCCGACGGTTCGGGTTCAGGCGCCTGGTCCGCGAAGTCGTAGGCGTCCTGGACCTCGGCGACGACTTCCGCATCCATTGCGGCGACGGCCTCGGTCGTGAGGAGCCCGTCGGCAATCAGCTTCTCCGACCAGAGGTGGATCGGATCGCGCTTGCGGTGAGCCTCGACCTCTTCCTTGGTCCGGTAGTGACCGTGGATCGGATCCGACATGGAGTGGCCCATGAAGCGGTAGGTCCGGATCTCGAGCAGCGTTGGCGAAGAGGGGCGCCGCGCCCGGACAACCGCGCGGTCCATGGCAGCCATGACCTCCAGCAGGTCCTGGCCATCCACGATTTCCCGGGTCATGTCGTAGGCACTGCCCCGTTCGGAGATGTTGTAGGTCGCGCTGGCGCGGTCGAGCGCGGTGCCCATGCCGTAGCGGTTGTTCTCGCAGATGAAGATGGCCGGCAGCTTCCAGAGCCCGGCCATGTTGAGCGCCTCGTGAAAGGCCCCGTTGTTGACTGCCGCCTCGCCGAAGTAGCAGACTGCCACCTGGTCGCCGCCCCGGTACTTGATGGCGAACGCCATCCCGGCGGTCAGCGGGATGTGCCCGCCCACGATACCGTGGCCGCCGAGGAAGCCGAGCGAGGCGTCGAAGAGGTGCATCGAGCCGCCCTTGCCCTTGGAGCAGCCGGCGGCCTTGCCGAACAGCTCGGCCATCACCGCCCGCGCCGGGATGCCGCGGGCCAGGGCGTGCCCGTGCTCCCGGTAGGAGCAGGTGATGTAGTCGCCCGGACCAAGCTGGGAGATGGTCCCGACCGCGACCGCTTCCTGGCCGATGTACAGGTGGCAGAAGCCGCCGATCTTGCCCAGGCTGTACGCCTCGCCCGCCTTTTCCTCGAAGCGGCGGATCAGGAGCATCTGTCGCAGGTAGTGGCGATAGCGATCGGCCGTGGCGGTGTCGGCCTTCTTGCTCCTGGCGGGCGCGGCCATCAGCGGTCGGCTCCCGAGGGAGCGTCATCGGCGCCGGCACGGGGTGGCACCCGCCGAGCGGGCCTGCTCCCACGCGTGGTAGGAGGAACGGGTCAGCGGGCTCGCCTGCACGTGGGTGAAGCCCAGGTCGAGCCCGATGTCGCGCAGTTCGGCGAATTCCGCCGGGGTGTAGTAGCGGGCGACCGGCAGGTGCGACTCCGACGGCCGCAGGTACTGGCCAAGCGTCAGAATGTTGACGTCGCTCCGGCGCAGGTCCCGCATGCAGCCGACGACCTCGTCCCATTCCTCGCCCATGCCGAGGATGATCCCGGACTTGGTGAGCCCCTCGGGGCCATCCGGCGGGCACTGGCCAGCAGGTCGAGAGCCCGGTCGTATCGGCCGCCCGGCCGGGCCAGGCGGTAGAGCCGCTCGGCGGTCTCGAGATTGTGATTCAGGATGTCGGGCCGCGCGTCCATGACGATCCGGAGGGCGGTCTCCGAACCCTTGAAGTCGGGAATCAGGACCTCCACGGTGGTTGCCGGGAGCCGCCGTCGGATCTCGGTGATGCAGCCGGCGAAGGCCTCGGCGCCGCCATTGGGGAGATCATCCCGGTCGACCGAGGTGATGACGACGTGCTCCAGCCCCATCCTGGCGACCGCCTCGGCCAGTCGGACCGGCTCGACCGGGTCGAAGGGCTCCGGCGTACCGTGGGCCACGGCGCAGTAGGCGCAGTTCCTGGTGCAGACGTCGCCCAGGATCATGAAGGTGGCCGCCTTGTGCTCCCAGCATTCGCCGATGTTGGGGCAGCGGGCCTCCTCGCAGACGGTATGGAGGCCCAGCTCCCGCATCATCCCCTTGATCCCGACATAGTTCTCGCCCCCGGGCGCCTGGACCTTCAGCCAGGAGGGCTTCCGGGGGATCGCGGCAGGGGCCAGGGGAGCGCCGGCGGCGGTTGGGATGGTGCGGGTGAGCTGGACCAGCGAAGCGGCCATTCGGGCTCTCCAAGGGCGGCCAGGGCCGCGACGGGGGACAAAACTACGGTGGCCCTACCTGAAGCGCCATATATGGATCGCCCATAATCAACCATTTGGTTGACTACATGGCAAAGCTACGGGGCGGACCAGAGGCCCGCCCCGGGATCGCGGCTACTTAGCCGCGCACTTGGCCGTCAGCTTGGCGACGGTTGCCTTGACCGAGTCGGAAGCCGGCCGCTCGCTCTGATAGGGGCCGACGTTGGTCCGGTACTCATAGTAGGTGTGACCCGTCAGCGAGAGGTCGGTCTGGCCGGTCCCACTGACGTTGACCTCGACATCGACGGCGTCAAAGGCCTGGTAGAAGGTGGGGTCGGCCACCGTGATGTCGGTCCGGGAGTGCCGGGCGGTGGTCTGCCGGTCGTTCAGGTCCAGGGAAATGGAGCGGTACTTCAGGGAATCCAGAGTGGTCCGGCTGCAATCGAAGACGTTGTCGGGGCTGGCCGGAGTCGGCGTCACCTGGGAAACGAAGAGGCTGCTGCCGCCGCCACCGCCGCAGGCGGTGCACATGATCAGGGAGGCGGCGAGGGCGAAAGAGCGCGGCATCTGGACTCCGGGAGGAGGGTCGGGCGGCTGGGAACGCGGGTAATCTACATCGGCCCGGCTGCGACGGCAGGCCGGAAAACGAAGCGGCCTCCCCTGGGGGAGGCCGCCCGTTGTCCTGTTCCTGCGCGCTGGCTAGAAGAACAGCATCAAGCCCACGGCAGCCTGGTTGGTGTCGTCGGCCTTGTTCTTGGCCGCCGGGTTGACCAAAGTCGCGTCCCGGAAGTTGCTCTGGAAGTAGTCGTATTCGAACACGGCCCGGAGCGACTTGGTGGCCTTGTAGGTGATCTGGCCGATGATGGCGGAGCGGCTGGCGAAGTCAAGTGCCGTCGCGGCCGGCGGCAGCGCCTTGTCCTCGGTGTTCTGGGTCAGGTAGTTGGCGCCGTAGCTGCCGCCGAACATCCACTTGCCTTTGGTCGCGAACACGGCCTGGGCATACCAGCCGTACCCATTCCGAAGGTGATCGACGCCATTGGCATCGGGATTGGTCGAAACGCCGTCGCAGCCAATGACCCCGGTGCCGAGGAAGGAATTGCCCATGAACAGTGTGCAGCCGGCGGTCGAGTAGTAACCCGAGCCGACGATCGTCAGGCGGCTGAAGCCGACCTTGACGGTCCCGGCAACGCCCGCCGGAGTGACGCTCTGGACCGAGCCCGTCGGCGACAGGGCATCGGACACGGCGTCCTTGGCCTGCTGCACGAAGCCCGAGATGTCGAAGTAGAGCGTGGTCTTGCCGCCGCCCTTCCAGTTGAAGTCGGCTTCGAGGCGGGGCAGGGTCAGGACGTCGTATTCCGAGTAGGCCAGCGGCGAGAAGATGCCGACACTGAACGACGTCTTCTTGCCTCCCGGCGAGCTGTAGGTCATCTGGGGCCGGAAGTCGGTGTACTCGTAGCCGTAGCCGATGCGGCCCAGCGACGTGCCACGGTTGCCGATGTTCGGTCCCACGCCGTAGATCGTCATGTCCTCGACGATGTTCGAGCGCTGGTACAGGCCGATCTGCTTACCGGCCAGAAGCGAGCCCCACGTGCCGCCGACCGTCAGGTAGACCTGGCGCATGTCGATCTGGGCGCCGGCCGCCTGGTCGCCGAAGAAGCTGGAGAGGCCGTTCCCCGAGGACACCTGCGGGGCGAAGCCGAAGAAGGCGGAGAGGTCGGTGTTGCCTTCCTTGCCCTTCGCCTCGAACGTGGCGAAGGCCGGGAGGAGGCCCGTCCCGATGCCGCTCTGCTTGTCGGTTGTCTCGTAGGTGCCTGGGGCCGTCTGGGTCTTGGTCTGGTTCCAGATGTAGAACGCATTCACGTTACCTGCAAACGTGAATGACCAGCCATTGCTCATCTGCATCGAGAGCTGGGCCTCGGCGCGACTGGCGAACGCCGCCAGCGCGAGGGCCCCCACCAATACGGAACGTCTCATCGTCGCATCTCCCTCTCTAGAGATGAAGGGTGAACTACCTCACTGCGCCTGCGTACATTCGAATTGCATGATCGGACGATTGCTGTCGTGATCTCTGGTGCCGTTTCGCGCCCGCTGGAGACCGTGGTCACCTCCCTTGGCGTCTCAGGATTTCGGTGTGGCGAGGAGAGCGGGTTCCTTCGCCGTGTCGCTGACACTGAGCCGGATCCACATCCCGGCCAGGCCGTGTCCCGGAACCCCGCAGAAGAAGAGATACTCACCTGCGGGGGTTGCCGTAAAGCGCATCCGGTCCTTCGATTGCGGCGGCAATCCCTCGCCCACCTTGTCGCTGTAGGCCCGGGCAATCGCCGCCTGGTCCATCGCCGCCCCGGGCACCGGCCTCATGTTCAAAATCACCTGGACGCTGTGAGGCAGCATGCCGTCGTGATTCTCGAACTCGACGACCATCGGCGACCCCGTCGGTACCACCAGGGTCAGCTCCCCGTCCCGGAACCCGTTGAAGTTCAGCGCCCCATTCAGTGCCGTAAGACCCGCCGTCAGCATGAAGTGTACCGTCCTGGTACCCGGGTCCCATGAGAGCCAGCTCTGGTCGACGACTCCTGCTGTCTGGGCCTCGAGCACGCCCGCGACCGCCACCAGCAATGCGACTGCTCCTCCCGTGACACCGCGCCGCCCGAATTGCCCCACCGACGTCCTCCCTGCAACGAGGTCCGGGTTGGGGCTGGCAGGCCGTTACCTGGGAGGCCTGCCAGCCTCGCTCGAAATGGTCAGTTCGCCGGGGCCGCGGCCGCGGTGGCGGCAGCCTTCGGCAGGCCGAAGATGAAAACCGCGTCGCCCAGCGGATAGCTCAACTGGAAGTTGCCGCCGCAGGCCACGGCGATGAACTGCTCGCCACCGTAGGTGAAGCTCATCGGCGCGGAATTGCAGCCGGCGCCCGCCGTTGAACTGCCAGAGCAGCTTGCCGGTCCGCGAGTTGTAGGCGTTGAAGTTGCCGTTGCCTTCGCCCGTGAACGTCAGGCCGCCGGCGGTCGCCAGCCCGCCACCCATCATCGGCTGCGGCACCTTCACTCTGCCAGGCCTTCTTGCCCGTGGCCAGGTTGATGGCCGTGTAGAGGCCGTACTGCTCCTCGCCGGGGATGGCCACGAACGCCGACCCCAGCCAGAGGCGGCCCTTTTCCCACGGGGCGGTGTGCGTGATGTAGTTCATCGGCTGGTGCAGGCCGGCAACGAACGCGTAGCCCAGCTGCGGATCCACCGCGATCGGCGACCACTCGGAACCGCCGTTGGCGCCGGGGAGCATCCGGGTGCCCGAGGCGCTGGGCAGGGCGAACATGTTCTCCTGCGGGGTGAAGTTCTCGCTCTTGCGCACCAGCTTGCCGGTCGCCGCGTCGAGCACGTACACCCAGGCCGTCTTGCCGGCGTGGACCACCACCTTCTTGCCACCCACGGTCGCCACGACCGGGGGCGAGACGGCGTCGAGGTCCCAGACGTCGTGCGGGACGGTCTGGTAGTACCACCGCGTCTGCCCCGTCTTGGCGTCGATGGCCACGACGCAGTCGGTGAAGAGGTTGTCGCCGGGCCGGATGCCGCCATCGAGGTCGGGCGAGGGATTGCCGACCGCCACGTAGATCAGGCCCAGGGTCTTGTCGTAGGCCGGGGTCATCCAGACGCCGCCGCCGCCGCGGGTCCAGGCGTCGGCGTACTTGGCGCTGTCCCCCTGCTCGGCGGAGATGTCGCGGTGCAGGTCATTGCCTTCAGGCGTGGTCGTGGTCCAGGTGCCCCACCAGCCGTTCTTGGCCACGGGATCGACTCCGGTTTCCGGGATCGAGTACCAGCGCCACAGCTGCTTCGCCGGTCATCGCGTCATAGGCCGTGACATGGCCCCGGATGCCGTACTCGCCGCCGGACACGCCCACGATCACCATGTCATCGATGACCAGCGGAGCGTGCGTGATGCTGTAGCCGAAGGTGGGGTCCGCCACTTCGATGTCCCACATGACGTCGCCGGTCATCCGGTCGAGCGCCACCAGCCGGGCGTCCAGCGTGCCCATGTAGAGGTGCGGGCCGTGGACCGCGACGCCGCGGTTGTTGGGGCCGCAGCAATAGATGGTGGTGCCCAGCTTGTGCTCGTAGCGCCAGACCTGCTTGTGGGTCTTCAGGTCATAGGCGATCGCCGTGTTGTAGGGCGTCGTCACGTACATCATCCCATCGACCACGATCGGGGTGTTCTCGAATGATCCCAGCTTGGTGATCCCGGTCTGGAACACCATCCGGGGGATCAGCTTGGAGACATTCGTGGTGTTGATCTTGGACAGCGTGGAGTAGCGCTGGTTCCAATCGTTGCCGCCGTAGGTGGTCCAGTTCGCCTGGGCGTGGGCCGTGGAGGTGGCGAGCCCCAGCGCGAACGTTCCGACTGCAAGGCGATGGGACAGATTCATCTGCGAGTTCCTCCGTGTGCGAGTTTGAACTCTGCCTGTGGCAGCCACCGGCCAGATGGCTCCCGGCACTATCCTACCCCGGTTCGTGGACTCTTGCCCGCCCCGCTTAGGGGGAACGATCTGCCGCAATCATGGCGGGCGAGAGGGTCGCCGCCGGACCCGAAACGCGCCAAGACCCCAGCCTTCGGGGGCTGAACGGGGACCGGGCATAAGCTGTCCTGACACTTACAATTAGCGAATTCCTGACCCCCCGTCAAGATGCCGGGACCGGGGGGCGGCAAAGCTACCTGAATAGGATAACCGCCTTCTTCAGGGTCTGGAGCACCCCCCACCCCAATGGCAGCCCGACGGCGGTCCAGGCCAGGAGCACCGCCAGCCAGCTGCCGGAGGATGGATGGTCGCCTGCTTGATTTTGAGTCATAGGCGGCCACCTCAGGCGCGTGCGGTTTCGTGGGCCTGGGCCCTGACCCGGCCCAGCTCGTCCTCGGACATGAAATACCGGTCGGCCACCGGGCTCACCGCCAGGTTGCAGCAGAATCCAATCACCAGCAGCCCGGCCAGGATGTACATCGTAGTCTCGTAGGCCTGGGCCGCCGGTACTCCGCGGGCCAGCTGGTACTCGCGGATGTAGTCCACCAGCGAGGTGCCCACCAGCGCCGCCACCGACCAGGCCGTCAGCAGCCGACCGTGGATGGCGCCGACGAACTGGGTCCCGAACATGTCGGCCAGGTAGGCCGGGATGGTGGCGAACCCTCCCCCGTACATGGTCAGGATCACGCAGAAGACCGCCACGAACAGTGCCGTGCTCCCCAGCCGCCCGGCGTGCGGGGCGCTGGCATAGAGCACCGCCCCCAAGGCGAAGAAGATCATGTAGGTCCGCTTCCGCCCGAGGTAGTCGGACAGGGAGGCCCAGAAGAAGCGGCCCAGGATGTTGGACAGGCTCAGGAGCGCGGCGAACCCCGCGCCGATGCTGGCCACCTGGGTTCGCTGGTCCGGTGTCAGGTCCTTGAGCGCCCCGACCACGCCGATCAGCCGCCCGCCGAACACCTCCTGGATCATCGGCGAGGCCAGTGCGATGACCCCGATCCCGGCGCTGACGTTGAGGCAGAGCACCGCCCAGAGCAGCCAGAACTGCGGCGTCCGCCAGGCCACGTTGACGTGCACGTTGCGCGTAGTGATGGCGGCTGCGATCGTCGCCGGCGGGGTCCAGCCGGCCGGCTTCCACCCCACTGGGGGGACCCGGTAGCCGAAGGCCCCGCACAGCATGGCGATGAAGTAGATCACGCCGAGAGTGACGAAGGTCTCCCAGACCCCGACCGATGTCGGCGTGGCGAAGTGCCGCATCAGGCGATCGGCCAGCGGCGCGCCGATCATCGCCCCGCCGCCGAACCCCATGATCGCCATGCCGGTGGCCATGCCGCGGCGGTCCGGGAACCACTTGATCAGCGTGGACACCGGGCTGATGTACCCGAGGCCGAGCCCGCAGCCGCCGATGACGCCCGAGCCGAGCCAGAGCATCCAGATCTGGTGCAGGTAGATGCCCAGGGCGGAAATCAGGAATCCGCCGCCCCAGCAGAAGGCGGCCACGACACCGGCCTTCCGGGGCCCTGCCCGCTCCAGCCAGCCGCCGAACACCGCGGCCGACGAGCCGAGGAAGATGAAGAAGAGCCGGTAGGTCCAGACCAGCGTCGAGACCTTCCAGTCGCCAGGGGCGGGCTCGGTGATGCCGATGGCCCGGCTCAGCGGCAGCCAGAAGACGCTGAAGCCGTAGGCCATGCCGATGGAGAGGTGAATCGCGAGCGCCGCCGGCGGGACCAGCCAGCGATTGAACCCCGGGCCGGCGATGATTCGCTCCCGGTCGAGCAGTCCGGACATCGGCGGCTCCTCTCTGGTCTGGACCACGGGGGGAAGAACCGACTTATTCTACTCTTCCTCTCGACCCCGGCAACCCCGAGTCCCTCCCAGGAGGCATTCCGGAATGAACCGGAGCCAGCTCCGAGCCGCCCTGTTGCTCCCCGCCACTGTCTGCATTGCCACGACCGCCTGGGCGCAGGCCCTGCCGGATTGGGTGGCGGTGGATTCGGCGGCCCACCGCGTGGTGCTGACGCTGGTCGCCGAGGAGGGGCCCGAGCCGGGGACCGGGACCATCAGCGGTCATCGTGCCGGCGATGTCCAGCTGCTGGTTCCGCAGGGGTGGACGGTGCAGTGGAACTGGCGCAACGCCGACACGACCCAGAGTCACAGCCTCGTCGTCATGGCGGAGCGGGAGAAGCTCCCGGTCGAAGGCGGGCAGCCCGCGATCGATGGGGCGCTGTCGCGGATGGTGAAGGCCGGTTTGAAGTCGGGCCAGAAGGATGAGACGACCTTCGTGGCGGAACCTGGCGGGTGGTACTGGATGCTCTGCGGCGTCCCCGGGCACGCGCTCAAGGGGGAGTGGATCGGGTTGCGGGTGGATCCGACTGCCAGCGCGGTGAGCCTGAAGTTCAGGAATTGAAGGATCGGGGGATCGAAGGATTGAAGGCAATCCCACAATCCCTCAATCTCCCAATCCCTCAATCCGACAATAGCTTCTCCACCTCTGCCCTGATCTCCCTGACCAGCGCGTCGTGCCGCGTCGCCCGTCGCCGGGCCGTAGAATCCGGCGTAGATCCGTCGCACCCGGCCCTGGCGGTCGATGAGGAGCGTGGTCGGGAACGCGGTGAAGCCCTCCAGCTGCGGCTGCGTTTCGGCCTGCGATTCCGGGACGTTGCGGCCGGCCAGGAGCAGCGGAAAGGTGATCCCGTACTTGTCCCGGTACCGCCGCACCAGCGGCGCGTCGATGGAACTGTCCCCGCTGACCTCGTAGGCCAGTCCGACCACCGCCAGTCCGCTGTCCCGGTAGGTCTCGTAGAACGACGACCAGCATCGGGGCCTGGTCCTGGCAGGTCGGACACCAGGTGCCGAACAGATCCACGATCACGACCTTGCCCGTGAATCGCGGATCGAGATTGGTGACCATCCTGCCCTCGAGGTCGGGAAAGGCGAAGGTGAACGGGGCGTCCGTCGGCGCCTTCGTGACCTCGGTGGGAGGGGTCAGGTGGGGCAGGCCGGTGCTCCTGGTGGCGATCCACCGCGTCTGCCCTCGCGGAGCCCGGCGTGGAAGGTGCCTCGCAGGGTGTCACCCGACTGGCGGAAGGTGAGCAGGTAGACGAACGACCCGTCGAAGTGCGCCAGCGAAATGCTGTCGCCCTCCATCGATCCGGCGAAGAGACCGTAGTCTCCCGAGTTGGAAATCACCGTTCCCTCGAGCCCGTCGGTGCCCTGCCGGAATTCGAGAATGCGCGGGCTGGTGCTCCAGTCGGTGAGCCAGGTGGCGTCCCACTGGCCGATGAGGCCCGGCGGCGCCTGGACGGTCGGCCAGCGGCCCCGGGCTGCCCGGAAGGGAATCACGCGGGGCCCATGGTTGCCCACGTTGTGGTAGAAGCCGGTCAGCGAGTCACCGTGCCATTGGGCCTCGATGGCGGCGGCGTAGTCGCCGATCTCGAGGCGGACGCTGTCTCCGGCGACGTGAACGAGGCTCAGCGGCTGGCAGGCCGGGCCGTTGCAGAGGCTTCCCTTCCAGCCCGACGCCGCCTCCTCGAGCTGCGAGTGAGAAGCGGAGGCTGCCGCCGGCCAGGTCGAGCGCGGCGCGCCACGGGCCCGGCGGGTCGAGGGCGGCCCGGCGGTCGTGATCGCGAGCAGCAGGGTGCTGATCACGGCGCCGGTCTCCATCCGGGGTGCCATACCGCTCCCCGGCGGTCACCGGGGCGTCAATCAGGTTCCCCGGCCAGGGGGCGGGGCAGGGGTAGATGGTGGAATAGGCGCAATAGGGGTTGCGGGCCCGGTTGAAGTCGAGGCGGTATCGGCCGTCCGCGGCCGGCACCAGTTCGATGAAGCGGCCCGCCGGATAGCTGCCGTGCGCGTTGGTCCGATCCTGGAAGTACACGGTGAGTTCCGAACTCTCCGGGTCGTCCTCTCCCCCCATCTCGTAGACGGTGAGCGTGGCCCCCGCATGACCGAGCGGGACGGTCACGGTCCCCACCTCGAGCGCCTCCACCTCCGTCGCATCGGCGTCGAGCGCGGACGCCGCGGGGGAACTGCCGGCCCCTTGAGGTCGACCGTGAAGACGAACCCGGGATCGTAGGGATACCAGGATACCCGGCTGGGTTTGTGGCTCTCGCCGTACACCAGCAGGAGGCTCCGCCCCGGCGGCCCCGAGGCGGAGAACAGGTACGCGGCCGATCCGGATCGTCCCGGAGCGCGGGACGGTGTGCGCACCGGCGGTGTCGGTGAAGACGACCCGGCCGTTCACTTCCGCCGCGCGTCCGGAAATTCCCGGCAGCGGCAGGTCGGCCGAAGCCGGCCCGATGGACAGGCCGGCGCCGACCGGAGTTCGCGCGAGGATGGCCGTGGGAGAGGTCGGTGCCTGGTCCAGCCACTCGCTGAAGGCGCGCCGCTCGGCGATCAGCTGCGGAGGGGCCTGGGGATGGAGGGGCGGGGCCAGCAGTGCGAGCGCCAGGGCCCAGCCGGCCAAGGCGCAGCCGGGGCCGCGCCTGCTCAGGCGGCGGAATCATCTACCAGTTCCAGAATCGCTCCGGCCGCAGGGGATGCAGATTCTCCAGCTCGTTCTCGCCGGCCAGGAGACGTGCGATGATCTGGCCCGTCACCGCCGAGAGGAGGATGCCGTTGCGGCCATGCCCCGTGGCGTACCAGAGGCCCTCACAGCGCGGCTCGCGGCCGATGATGGGGAGGCCGTCGGGGGTGACCGGTCGGAGGCCGGCCCAGGTCCGGCTGACCTCGAAGCGGGCCCAGGCGGGACAGAGGGCGCTCACGCCGTCGAGGATCCGGGCCAGGCCGGCGGGGGTGACTTCCGGCGAGAAGCCGGCGTGTTCCATGGTCGAGCCGACGAAGGCCTCGTTGCCCCGGGCCACGATGTAGCTGTCGTCACCGCAGATGACTGCGGGCTCCACCCCCGCGGGCCAGGGCAGGGCCGCCATCTGCCCGCGGATCGGTTCAATCGAGAGCGGGCGGGGCAATCCGAGGAGCCGTCCCGACCAGGCCCCGGCGGCGATGACGACTTCGGGCGCCGAGATACCGCTCGCCGGCCAGGACTCCGACCACCCGGTCGCCGTGCCGCTCCAGCGCCGTCACCTCTCCGGCCACGAAGCGTGCCCCCATCCGCTCGGCGTCCTTGCGGAGCCCCTCGACCAGTCGGACCGGATTGACGGTCGCTTCGCGCGGCGCCCAGAGCGCACCCATGGTCGGCCCCAGCCAGGGCCAGCGGGTCCGCACCTCCTCGGCATCGAACCAGTCGCAGTAGTGCCCCTGCTGGCGCTGCCAGGCCACCCGTGCCTTAAGCTCGCCGACCGCCGCCGCCCGGGTCGCGATCCGCGCGATGCCGCTCTGCCGGAATTCGATGTCGGTCCCCGTGGCTTCGAGCAGGGGACCCGGCCAGCTCGGCGATCCGCTCACGGCCCGCGAGCCCGACTTCGAAGAGAACGTCGTCCTCGCTTGCCTCCACCTGGGGAGCGAGCATCCCGGCGGCAGCGCGCCAACCGTCTCCCGCGTTCCGGTCCCGATCGAGGACGAGCACCGAGCGCCCACTGGCCGCCAGCTCGCGGGCACAGGACATGCCCACGGCGCCACCGCCGACGACGATAACGTCTTGGGTAGTCGTCACTTGGCCTCGACGAAACTAAATGAAACGTCGCAGCGTACCAACCGGGGAACCCGCACCCTTCAGGAGGAAGATAATGTTCAGAAGCCTCTTCGGCTTTGCCATCTTTGCTGTGGTGGCGATGATCGCGATCAAGTTCGTGTTCGGCCTGATCGGATTTGCGATCAGCATCTTTGGAGCCTTGCTCTGGTTCGCCTTCCTGGGCTTCATGTTCTACCTGGTGGTCCGGCTGGTCAGTCCCAGCACCGCAGACCGGATCCGTGACACGATCAAGGGCACCAAGGCCGCCTGACCGCCTCATTCTCACTCGCATTCCAGCGCCCGACCATGACGGCCGGGCGCTTTTGCTTGGGCATGGCGGCAGAGCCTATCGTGCCGTCGAGCTGTGGGTGTGGACGATCTTCCACCCGCTGGCGCCGTGCGGGGGCGAGAGGATGACGGTTGCGAGGGCCTGGCGGGCGACGTCATTCCTGGTCGAGAACCACCGGTATTCGACCACGGCCCAGACCAGGGAATCCCTGACGACCACCTGCATGCTGCCCACGGCGAGGCTGCCGCCCGCTTCGAGGCCGGCGAAGCGGGGAGGTTCGGTCCGGTAGTGCCCGTCCGCGATGCTCTGGGCCGCGGGGCTGTAGAGCGAGTCGGCCCTCTCCAGCCGGGCGTCGGCCTCGAGGGCCGCCGTGATGACGTCGCTGGCGGCGTCGGCCAGCGCCAGGCGGTCGTCAGCCTCGGCCGGCGCAGGCTGGGTCGACGGGGTGGAGTGAGGTGGCGCGGCGCACGCGGCCAGGGCGGTCGCGGCCCCCAGGCAGACCCTCCTAGCGCGCGCCGTCCAGCGCATCCAGGACGCCCCAGGCCAGCAGGGGAATGAGCAGTTCGTGGTGGCCGGTCAGCTGGATTCCGGTGCCGTGCTCTGCGGTCGGGCGCTCGACCACGTTCACACGGGGCCGATAATGCCGGATCATGTCGAAGTCCGCGGCCAGGAAGCCGCGCGGCCGCCCCCCTTCGAGGTTCCGCGCGACGGTGAGCGCCTTGAGGAACACCTCGGGAAGGATCACGGCGCTCCCGATGTTGAGGACACAGCCGCCGTCGTCGAGGTCGGGCAGGCTGCCGGCCAGCCGCCGGAAATCGCGGTGCGAGGTGGCGCCCAGCGCGGCCCCGTCGCTGGTTGGGTGCTGGTGAATCGTTTCGGCACCGATGGCGGCATGGACCGTGACCGGCACACCGGTCTCTTCGCAGGCGAGGAGCAGTGACGCTGCTCGCCCCGGCAGCTCCGGCTGGCGGGACAGCGCCATCGCCAGTCCCTCGCCAAGACCCTGGTCCCGCACCGCGGCGGCGTCGATGGCCGCATTCATCTCGGTGCCGGTCTCCTCGACCATGCCGAAGGTCCCGTCGGCGAGACCCGCGGCCACGTCCTCGCTGGTCGCCCCGCAGACCGCCAGTTCCCAATCGTGAATCGCGGTAGCGCCATTCATCGCGACGTGGGTGACGATCCCGCGCCGGATCCACTCGCCGAGGAGGGGACCCAGCCCGACCTTGACCACGTGCGCGCCGAGCAGGAGGATGACGCCGCGCTTGTTTTGGGCGGCCGCGACCACGGCCGCGATCACCGTCCGCAGGTCGCGCGCGGCGAGGAGATCGGGGAGGCTGTCGAGGAAGCCGCGAAAGGACCGGTCCGGGCCGGGCACGCCGGCCAGCAGCGACTGGTCCACCATGTGGCGGCGTCCGCCCCGGAGCACCGTGCGCAGCAGCGAGAGGTCGGCCTCGCGGTAGCTCACTGCGCGCTGGCCGGCGTGGCGACCGGCGCCTCGGCGAGGCGGAACGCCGTCAGGCGGAGCGTGATGGTGCCATAGGGAAGCCGCGAGCGGATCTGGACCGGGATGCGGTGCGCGTCATCGGTCAGCCAAAGCCTGGAGTCGGTCCGGGGAGCGAAGATGCCGTCGTTCCCCACAATTGGCTGCAGCACCAGGCAGGGGACCTTCGAGCCGTCCGGCATCTCGAAATCCTCCCGCTTGAGCACCTTGAGCGTGACCGGGTTCAGTTCCTGGCGGAAGTAGCGGTTGTACTGGTAGGTCTGCCCGACGACCAGTGGCGTCGTGCGGATGAAGAAGAAGAATGCGGCGTCGTCCAGCGGTTCCGTCGGCGTCGGAAAGTTCTTGGTGCGTCCGTCCTCGCGGAAATAGCCGGAATCGGGATAGATCTCGAAATGGTGGATGTACTTCCGGTCGTTCTCCTGGAAGTCCTGGTGAAAGCGCCGGGAGATGAGGTCGGCGGTGCCGACCCAGGACTGCATCACATTGTTGAGGTGGAAGACCACTACGCCGCCCTGGACCTCGTACCGGAGCCGGAACGACTCGACCCCGCGCACCGTGTCGATCGCCACGACGCTGATGGCGCCCGCGCCCAGCTTGAGCACCCCGAGCTTGGCCTCGTAATCGAACCGCTCGCCGACTCGGAACGGCCACCGGAGGGCGCTGTCCGTCGGGGTCTCTGCCACCTGCTGGACCACGGCGCCGAGGGCCAGGAGCAGGACGGCCGGTGTCACGCCGTGCGAGCGGCCGGCTCGGCCGGCGGCGTGGTGCGGGGCGGCGGGGCAGGTGGGACGTCGAGCCGCCGCCCCTCACGCCAGATCGCGCGGGCGGAGGCCCACGGCGAGCGGCGGGAGGCGCGGGAGCGCAGGTCGTGACGCTCCACGACGGGAACAGTGTCGATACGGCGGGCGTGATGGGCCAGCCTGGCGTAGAGCTCGGCGTTCGCGGTCCATCCGTCGCCCGCCGAGAGGAGGCGACCGGTCTGCACCCGGGTCGCGTTGCGGAGGGCGATGAGCCGGATGGCGGAATAGCCGGAGACGATGTCGCGCACGCCCGGCACGCTCAGGCGACCCCGAAGCAGCCAGGGAGCGGCCTGCCGGAGCCAGCGCTGCCCCCGCGAGGGCTCACCTTCCAGCCGGCACTCGCCGACCACCAGGTCGGCGCCGCTCTCGATCCGCTTGACGAACTCGGGCAGTGATGCGGGGTCGTGACTGAAATCGGCGTGCATCAGGATCGCGCAGTCGCGCTTGGGGCGATCGCTCCGCTCCAGCGCCAGCCGCAGCAGTTCCTCGGCGCTGGCGGCATATCCCTGCCGGGTGCCGTGCCGTACGACGGTCAGCGGCAGGACCTTGGCGTAGGGTTCGAGAAGCTCGGCGGTGTGGTCGCTCGAGCCGTCGTCGGCCACCAGCAGCTGGTACTCGCGCGGATAGTCCGCGAACACCCGCCGGACCTTCCAGAGAAGGAGTCCGACGGTGGCCGCCTCATCGTGGCTGGGAATGCAGAGATAGATCATCTGGTTTCAGGAGGTCGAGAGGACGGAACGATACACCGAGCGCATCCCCTCTGCCATCCTCGTGTCGGAGTACTGCTCGACCACCTCGGCGGCCCGGGCCACGCACGCGGCGCGCAGGGAGGCATCGGTGAGCAGGCGCACGGTGGCCTGCGCCAGGGCGGAGGCATCCCGCACGGGAACCAGCAGCCCGGCGCCGTTTCCCAGGAGCCCGGGAATCCCGCCCGCGGCGGTCGCGACCACGGGGACACCCATGGCCATGGCATCGAGGATCGTGGTGCCGAGGCCCTCCTCGGCGGCACTGTGGACCAGCAGCGTGGCCTCCCTGATCACCTCGGACGGTTCGGCGTCGTGGCCAAGCAGGAACACCCGGTCCTGCAGGCCGGAATCCGACAGGAGGCGTTCCAGCGCGGTCCGCTCGGGGCCGTCCCCCACCAGGAGCCACCGGAGCGTCGGGGCGCAGGTACGGGCGACGGCGGCCGCCCGGAGCAGCGTCTCGTGATCCTTCTCCGGGGTGAGTGCCCCGACCGAGACGGCAAGCGGTGCGTCGTCGGGCAGCCCGAGGCGGACGCGGATGCCCCTGGGCACGGTGGCGCGCAGGGACGTGAGATCCACGCCGCTCGGAACCAGCGCAACGCTGTCCGGCGTGATCCCATCCTCGACGAGGACCCGCCGCACCGCCTCCGAGATTGCGACGACCCGATCCGCGCGGTGCCAGAAGCCCGGTCTCCGGAGGTGAAAAACGACGCGCCGGGTCACCACCAGCCTGGCGCCGGTCAGGCGGGCCGCGAGGCCGGCGAGCACGAGGGCGTGAGGGTCGTGAGCGTGCAGGATGGTGCGGGAAGGATCGCGGCGGGCCTCGCGCCACGTCGCCAGCAGCGCCCTGGGATCCTGGGCGGCGGCCCATCCCGCGAGCCGGACCGGAATACCGTCGGCGACCAGGCGACGAGCCAGTTCCGATCCGCGCGCCGTGACCACCAGCTGCTCGAACTCCGGTGGCCGCCGGAGGGCACGTGCGAGGAGCCAGACCTGTCGCTGCCCGCCGCGCCACTCGCGCCCCGATGCGACGTGGACGACCCGCGGGGGCGTCACTTCGATGGGGTCCCGGCTCCCGCGCCGCCGGCAACCTCGGCCAGCACCCCTCGGAGCTCGGCCAGGCTGAACGGCTTGTGCAGGCAGGGGCGGCCGCGCTCCTCGAGGAAGACCAGGGTGTCGCCGCGGATGGCGTCGCCGGTGCTGAAGACGAGCCGGGAGATGAGCGCGGGCGCGTGCAGCTGCAGCCGCTCAAAGAGCTCGCGGCCGCCCAGGCGCGGCATCCGGAGATCGGTGATGATGACGTCGAACTCGCGTCCCAGGGCGAGGCCGAGGCCTTCTTCGCCGTCGGGGGCCACCTCGACCTGATGCCCCCAGGCCTCGAGGGTCGCCCTCATGTAGTAGAGGATGTGTGGTTCGTCATCGATGACCAGCACCCGGAGGGAGTTCGGCGGGGGGACGATGAGAGAGGGGGTGGCATCGGGGGCCGCGGGCTGGCCCAGTGGAAGTTCGACGGTGAATGTGGCGCCTGCGCCCAGGGAGGTGGTGACGAATACACGCCCGCCATGCTCCTTCACGATGCCCTGGCCGATGGACAGCCCGAGCCCGGTGCCCTGGCCTTCGGGCTTCGTCGTATAGAACGGCTCGAATACCCTGGCGGCGACTTCGGGGGGCATCCCCGGGCCGTCATCGACGACCTCGAGCGTGACCCGGTCATCGCGGCCCCGGCCACGGATGGTAATGGTTCCGGGGCGGCCGGTGGAGGCAATGGCCTGCGCGGCATTGCTGATCAGGTTGACGAAGACCTGCTGGATCTGGTTGGGATCCACCGAGGGTTCTGGCAGGTCGAGCTCGAGCTCGAAGACCACCTCTACGCCCTGCGCCATGAGCTGGTTGCGGAGCAGGCCAATGGTCGCGCCGAGCAGCTTGCGGAGTGACGTGGGCCGCCGCTGCCGCTCCTGCTGGCGGGCGAACGTGAGAAGGTTGCGGACGATGCCCGCGGCCCGGTCGGCTTCATCCCGGATGACCCGGAGGGGTTCACGCAGTCGCGCGGGGGCGTCTTCGGCCTCCGCGAGGAGGTCGGCGAAGCCCACGACCGACGCCAGCGGATTGTTGAGGTCGTGCGCGACGCCGGCGATCAGCTGTCCGATGGCCGACATCTTTTCGGACTGGACCAGCTGGGTCTGGAGGCGCCGGCGCTCGGTCTGGTTCTCGAACATGAGGAGCCAGGTCGGCGCGGACTCGCCGAGGATCGGGTGGGCGGTGACCACGAAGGCACGCTCGCCGGCCTTGAGCTCGGACTCGCCGCGGCCCGGGCCCTGGGCCAGCGAGGCGCCGATGCCTTCCACCCATCCCGGAGGCACCAGTGCCGGCCAGGGACGGTCGACGAGCTGATCGACTGGCCGCCCCAGCAGGTCGGCGAAGGCGCTGTTGGCCCGCCGTACCCTGCTTTGCTCGTCGATGATGCAGAGCGCGAGAGGGATCGCGTTGGCAGTCGCCTCCCACGAGTGCCGGTCCGCCTCGGCCCGGGCCAGCCGCCGCGCCATGAGCAGGGCGGAGGAGGTGAGATCGGCGAGGGCCTCCAGCAAGCCCGGTAAGGCCGCGGCGCGGGCACCGACCGCGACGACGCCCAGAGCTGTCTCGCCGTGGCGCAACTGTACTCCCTGCCAGAGCGCCGCCTGTGCCTCGCCGGCAGACAGTTCTTCACAGTGCACCAGGTCCATCGTGCCCGATTCTGGATGACGGAGACCGATGGCGAGGGGTCCCGGCCCGAAGCTTGCTTTGATCTGCCGGGCGAGCGCCTCGACGATGCCGCTCGTGGCGTGCTGGGAAGCGAGTTCGCGGGCCAGGGACTGCACCGCGTCGAAGGAGGGGGAAAGAGCCATGATCCTCGCCAACACCCGTGGGCGGTTAGATGCCAAGGACCTCCGGCTGGTGCTTCTGCTGCTCAGCCGGGGATCGCCCGTGAGGCAGGCGGGGTTCGAGCGCCGGCTCGAGGCGGAAGGTCCTGATCCGCTGCTCGATGACCCCGCGCTGGCCGCCGGACTGCTGGAGGTTCGGAGCCTGGTGCTGCCTTCGCAGGCCCTGTTCTTCTACGTGATGATTCGCGATCTGCTCCGGCGCAGCGGGGTCGATGATCGCGACCTCGCCGATTATCTCGCCGCCCTGCTGATCGAATTCGGCCGCCGCGACCGGGCCTTCCGCGTGGACTGGCACGACGACCAGGTGCACTGCTACCTCGTCGACATCGTGGCCGACCTTGCGGCCACGGAGGGTGAGCGCCGCTTCCAGGTGATGGCCCACCTGGGCAATTTCGCGCTCTGGCTGTCGGGTCTCTTTCCCGATTATATCGCGGCCCGGCGGCTCCGAAAAGGCGGTCCCGATCTTTCCTACTATGATGCCCTCGGCCGCCGGGGGTTCGCCCTCGCGTCCGATCACGCCCTGGCCGACCGCTACCAGCTGGACGGGGTCTTCCGCGCGGCGGCCGATCACTACGACGAGGTGCGCCGGGCCCTCAACCAGCTGAGCGACCGGCTGCTCTTTCCCCCGGGGTACGCTCAGTAGCCTCGTCCGCCCGCGCCCGGGCCGCCGCGATCAGTGCGGCGAACAGCCCCCGGTCGACCGCCACGCTTTCCGCGTGAAATTCCTCGGGGTGCCACTGGACGGCCAGGAGCCAGGGCGCCCCGGGCTCGCTTTCGACCGCCTCGATGATGCCGTCGGAGGCGGTCGCCGTGGCGACCAGCCCCGGGGCGAGCCGCCTGATGGCCTGGTGGTGGAATGAGTTGACCTCGAAGGTGCCGTCCCGGGCCGCGGCGGCGACGCGGGTGCCCGGAATCGTGGTGACGGCATGGGTGCGCGAGGTGCGCCCGGCCTGCTGATTGTGAGCCAGCGCATCGCTCCGCTGGGTGGCCAGGTCCTGCCAGAGCGTGCCGCCCAGCGCGGCGTTGATGAGTTGAATCCCGCGACAGATGCCGAGAACTGGAATGGCCCGCTCGCGCGCCGCGTGCAGCAGCCCCGCCTCCAACTGGTCCCGCCGCGGGTCGACATCGCCCAGCGCGGGATGCGGCGCCTCGCCGTAGAGCGCCGGAGCCACGTCCTCGCCGCCGGTGAGGAGCAGGCCGTCGAGCGTATCAGCCAGAGACCCGGTCAATTCGGCCGGCACCAGGGGGGAGAGGACCAGGGGCAGGCCGCCGGCCCTGAGCACCGAGGAGACGTAGGCGACGTTAACCCCGGTGCGCTCGTTGCCCTGGACGATGCGCGAAACCCCCGTGATCCCGATGCGTGGCAGCATCATGAGCCGACCGAATCGGGGAAAGTCGGGCATTTCGCGTCCTCGAACCGCGACAAGTCGACCTGAATACCGACCAGGGGAGCGGCGACCGCGCCGCTGACGAAGGTTCCGATGCGGGGGGCACCCGCCACCGGCGGCGCTTCGTAAATGACGACGCCACGAACGCGTCCGGTGGGCTCCTGCACCAGCACCCCCGAGCCGGGGACCACCCGGAGCGGAAGGGTATCGCGCAGGGTAACGGTGACGGTGGAGTCGCCCGGGGTGACGTCGGCGATGTAAAGCGCCCCCGCCACGAGTCGGACTGGCAGCGTCGCGGGAAGCCGTCGCGGTGGGGCGCTCAGCGTCTGGTTGGGCTCCCCGAACGCCCCGAGCAGGAGATTGGCACCCGCCACGCCGGCGAACCCGCAGGACGCGCTGCCCCCGTGGCCCCCGCAGGCGGCGAGCAGCACCGGAAGCGACATTCCGACGAGGATTGATGGACGTCGTGGCATGCAGAAGTATAGCGGCTCGATCCGGGGTCGCTTGACCCCGTTCCGTCCGCGGCCTACCATTCGCGGTCGTTCCCTCCGGAGCCTCCCGATGGCTACCTATGAATATGAATGCCGGGACTGCGGCCACGAGTTCGTCGTGATCGAGAGCCTCGCCCACCACGGGCGCAAGCGGCCGACCTGTCCCCGCTGCAAGTCCACCAGCGTGGAGCGGGTCTATACGCCGTTCTACGCCAAGACCATCCGCAAGTCGTGAGCTGGCCCGGCGCTGGGCGGCATCGCGGCCGGCTGCACGAGGCGCTGGTCGAGAGCAAGGCTGCGGTCAACTCCCTGCGCGACGGTCTCGCGGTGACCAGCCGTGACCTGGCGTTCGAGCGGAAGCAGCTGGAGGATGCCGAGCGGCGGGGCCAGCTCGCCGCCGCCATTCCGGATCACGAGACGGTCGAGATCGCCGAGCGCTTCGCGGCCCGGCATCGCGAGCGGGTGAGCGTCCTCGAGCGCAAGCTCGCGGTCCAGCAGGACGAACTCGCCCTGGCCGAACGGCTGCTGGCAGAGCTGATGACCGAGGCCCGCGGCACCTCTCCGGCCCAGGAGCCGGTGGCGGGGCCCGCCGATGAGCCGGCCCGGCCCCAGGCCGGTGTCGAGGACGCGCTGCTCAAGCACCGGATGGACCAGGCGGCGCGAGAGGCGGCGGCGGAAGCCCAGCTGGCGTTCCTCAAGAAGAAGATGGGGAAGGAGTGAGGCATTATCTGAGGGAGCAGGGAGCGGGGAGCAGGGAGCAGGGGCCGGCCGCGAAGATGCGCTTCACGCCCCTGTTCCTGGTCTTCCTTCTCCCCGCTCCCTGCTCCCTGCTCACTGCCCAACAGCCCCTCCCTCCGCCGGCCCATTTCCAGAAGCTGGCCCACACCTACAGCATCGTCGCCTGGGATTCCGTCACCGGCGACCTTGGCATTGCGGTCGAGTCGAAGTTTCCCAACGTCGGCGGGATCGTGCCGTGGGCCAGGGCCGGTGTCGGTGCCGTGGCGACCCAGAGCCTGGGGCTGGCCGAGTACGCCGATTCGGGGCTGGCCATGATGGCTCGGGGGGCCACACCGGAGGAAGCGCTGCGAGCAGTGATGCGCCGCGACTCGATGACCGGGGACCGGCAGGTGGGCATCGTCGACGCCCGGGGCCGCGCCGCCAGCTACACCGGGGTCCGGACCTTCGACTGGGCCGGCGGACGGGTGGGCTGCGGCCCTCGACCGAGCCCACCGCGAGGGACCCGCGAGGTCGTCGACGGCCGGTGCACCATCCTGGGTGGGCAAGGGAACGGTCATCGCGGGACGGGGCTTCGCCGCGCAGGCCAACATCATGGTGAGCGACCAGACCGTCCGGAACCTGGCCGAGAGCTTCCAGCATTCCACCGGCACCCTGGCCGACCGGCTGCTCGCCGCGCTCAAGGCCGGCCAGGCGGGCGGCGGCGACCGGCGCGGGATGCAGTCGGCGGCGCTGCTCGTGGTCCGGAAGAACGGCGGCTACCTGGGCGCCAACGACCGGTTCATCGACATCCGGGTCTATGACGCCCCCGATCCGATCGTGGAACTGGATCGCCTGCTGACGCTGCACAAGCTGTACTTCTTCCCCAGTGATTCGGCCAATCTCGTCCCCATCACCCCGGCGATCGTCGCCCAGCTGGAACCGATTCTCCTGGCCGAGCCGGTCAACCAGCCCGAGAAGTGGCTCAAGACCCCGCGGGGCACCGCGGACTCTACCTTCCTGGCGGCGCTCCGCGATTTCATGTACTGGGAGAACTACGACGTCCGGGTCCGGATGGACGGCCTGATCGACCAGGTGGTGCTCCAGGACATACTGGAGAAACGCAACAAGTGAGCGGGGAGCGGGGAGCAGGGAGCGGGACCGTCACAGTACAGGCCGTCGGCGAAGGAACCCTCCCGTCAGTCCCCGCTCACCGCTCCCTTCTCCCTGCTCCCCACATTACCGGAGCCTGACCTCTTGGCAAATTCTCCGTCGGACACCGCTTTCTTCGGTCATCCCCGCGGCCTCGCCACCCTGTTCTTCACCGAGTACTGGGAGCGATTCAGCTACTACGGGATGCGGGCGCTCCTGATCCTCTTCATGACGGCGCCGCTGGCCAGCGGCGGCCTCGGCTTCGCGACGCCCAAGGCGGCGGCGATCTACGCCGCGTATGTGGGTGCCGTGTACCTGATGGCGCTGCCGGGCGGCTGGATGGCCGACCATTTCTTCGGCCAGCGGCGGGCGACTGCTCTACGGCGGCATCGTGATCATGTGCGGGCACATCAGCCTCGCCATCCCGACCCTGACCGGATTCTACGCCGGCCTCCTGATGGTCATCGTCGGCACCGGGCTCCTCAAGCCCAACGTCAGCGCGATGGTCGGGCAGCTGTACACTCCGGAGGATCACCGGCGCGACGCCGGGCTTCTCTATCTACTACATGGGGATCAACCTCGGGGCGTTCGTGGCTCCGTTCCTCACCGGGTGGCTGGCCCAGAGCGCGGCTCGCCCAGGGGCTCCTGGCCCGCATCGGTGTCGCTCCCGAGTCGTCGTGGCACTGGGGATTCGCCGTCGCGGCGGTCGGGATGTTCTGCGGCCTGATCCAGTACACCAAGGGGTGGAAGCACCTGGGTGAGGCCGGGCTCGAGGTTCCCGAGGCGCACTCCCCCGAGGCCCGCGCCAGCCGCAACCTCAAGTTCGGCGCCGGCGTGCTCGGCGTGGCCGGGGCGGCTGCAATAATCGCGGTCCTGGCCTCGACCGGTCGCATCGTGATCACTCCCGAGCTGGTGAGCCGGTGGTTCGGCATCCTCCTGCTGGCGATCGTGATCAGCGTCTTCGCACTCCTCCTGCTGTCCAAGGGCTGGACCCCGCAGGGAGCGCAAGCAGGTCATCGTCATTCTCGTGCTCTTCGTGTCGTCGGCGATTTTCTGGGCCCTCTACGAACAGGCCGGATCGACCCTCAATCTCTTTGCCCAGCGCAACACGGACTCCAGCATCCTGGGCCACCCGTTCCCACCCAGCTGGTTCCAGTCGGTGCCGGCGCTGTTCGTGATCACGCTGGCGCCGGTCTTCGCCTGGCTCTGGGTTCGCCTGGGCGACCGGGAACCAGGCTCCACCGCCAAGTTCACCATCGGGCTGGTGCTGGTCTCCCTCGGCTTCGCCGTGCTGATCATTCCCGCCTCGCGCAGCGGGCTGGCCAGTCCGCTCTGGCTGGTGCTGACCTACTTCCTGCACGTCATGGGAGAGCTCTGCCTCAGCCCGGTCGGACTCTCGGCGATGACCCGACTGGCGCCGCACCGGGTGGCCGGCATGATGATGGGCGTCTGGTTCCTGGCCACCTCGGTGGGGAGCTTCCTCGCCGGCCGGGTGGCGGGACTCTACGAGGCGTTCAGTCTCCCCACCCTCTTCGGCGTCGTCGCGGCCGTGGCCATGGTGGCCGCGGTGATCATGGCGCTCCTCATTCGCCCGATCCGCCGCATGCTCGCCAGCGGCTGAACGGGCCGTTGGGCGGCCGCAGTCCACCTTCGGGCTGCGGCCACCAACTGTCCGGTTGTGGGACTGCCCAATCCCACAACCGCACGAACGCACCTCCTCCACCGCAGGTCCCTGTCCGACAAGTCGTTGGCAGACCGTCGTTTCCCCCACGTTAATCATCGGCACGGTTCTTCCCTGAGTGGAGTCGCATATCGCGCTCTGACTCAGGAACGCCGGAGATCATTTGGACATACCTCGCATCAAGTCACGCTCTCGCAAGCCCATGGTCCTCTGGTCCGTGGGTGGCCTTGCCATTCTGCTCGCGACTCTCGGACTCAGCAGGCTCAAGCCGGCCGCACCATCAATCGAGGGCGGCTCGCTCTGGATCGACACCGTCACCAAGGGTGCGATGGTGCGCGAGGTCCGCGGCCCGGGCACCCTGGTGCCGGAGCAGATCCGCTGGATCAGCGCGCTCACGCCCGGACGGGTGGAGCGGGTGCTGGCCCAGGCGGGGGCGCAGGTGACCGACAATACCGTCCTGATGGAACTCAGCAATCCAGACGTCCAGATCCGGGCACTCGAGGCGGAGCGACAGCTGACCGCCGTCGCAGGCGGACCTGGTCAACCTTCGTACCTCCCTCGAGTCCCAGCGGCTCAACCAGGTGGGCGTCGTGGCGACCACGCAGGCCGAGTACCGCAATGCCCAGCGCCAGGTGGCGGCGGATTCCGCGCTCGGCGCCGAGGGGCTCATTTCGAAGACCGAGGCCGGCCGCTCCCTCGACCAGGCCGAGGAGTACACCACGCGGCTCCAGATCGAGCAGGACCGCCTCAAGGTGATGAGCGACAACATCCAGGAACAGATCTCGGTCCAGCAGCAGCAGGTGGAGCGGCTCAAGGACATCGTGGCCTTCCAGCGCCGTCAGGTCGAGGCGATGGTCGTGCGGGCCGGCGCGACGGGGGTGCTGCAGGAAATGCCGCTCCAGGTCGGGCAGTGGGCCAACTCGGGGGTCACGCTGGCCAAGGTGGTGCAGCCGGGGCGGCTGAAGGCGGTCCTCCGGATCCCGGAGACCGAGGCGCGCGACGTGACCCTGGGCCAGCCGGCGGTGATCGACACCCGGAACGGCCTGGTGAAGGGACAGGTGGCACGGATGGATCCCGCCTCGCAGAACAGCACGGTAACGGTGGACATCGCGCTGACCGGTGACCTGCCCAAGGGCGCGCGACCCGATCTCAACGTCGACGGCACGATCGAGGTGGAGCACCTGGGCGAGGTGATCCACGTGGGCCGCCCGGCGTTCGGCGCCGCCAACAGCACCGTGACCCTGTTCAAGGTGGTCGACGGCGGTGACGCCGCGGTGCGGGTGAAGGTGGAACTGGGCCGCACCTCGGTCAACGAAGTCGAAATCATCGGCGGGCTGGCGCCCGGCGACATCGTGATCCTGTCAGACATGTCGCGGTACGACGGCGTGGACCGGGTGCGACTGAAGTAGGAGGGGCGGCGGGGCAGTCAATGCGGCGAGTGTAGAAGGTTCCGAAGGCTCTACGGCCACCGATGGTGGCCCCAACACCAGAGACCATGTCCGACTCCCTCATCCTGCTCGACGACCTGCGGAAGGTGTTCTACACCGACGAGGTCGAGACCCACGCCCTCTCGGGGATCCACCTCGAAGTGAAGCGCGGCGAATACGTCGCGATCGCCGGGCCGTCGGGCTGCGGCAAGACCACCCTGCTGTCGATCCTCGGCCTGCTCGATGTGCCCAGCGGCGGCCGCTACCTGCTCAACCAGACGCCGGTGGAAGGGCTGTCGGCGGCCGAGCGGGCCCGGATCCGCAACCGCGAGATCGGCTTCATCTTCCAGGCCTTCAACCTGATCGGCGACCTGACGGTCTACGAAAACGTCGAGCTGCCGCTCACCTATCGCGGCCTCGGCGGGGCAGAGCGGAAGAAGCGGGTACAGGAGGCGCTGGAGCGGGTCGGCATGGCGCACCGGACCCGGCACTATCCCTCGCAGCTCTCGGGCGGCCAGCAGCAGCGCGTGGCCGTCGCCCGCGCGGTGGCGGGCCAGCCGCTGATCCTCCTGGCCGACGAGCCCACCGGCAATCTCGACTCCAGCAACGGCGAGGCGGTGATGGACCTGCTCCGCGAGCTGCACCGCGGCGGGGCCACCATCTGCATGGTGACCCACGACCCGCGCTACGCGCTGCACGCCGACCGGGCCATCCAGCTGTTCGACGGCCGGGTCGTGGAAGACCGCGCCGCCGCCTGATTCCGCGCCGCCCTGGAGGATCGCGCATGAACCGCTTCTCCGACGATCTCCGCTACGCGCTCCGCCAGCTGACCAAGAGCCCCGGCTTTACAACGGTGGCGGTGGTCACCCTCGCCCTCGGGATCGGGGCCAACACGGCAATCTTCTCGGTCATCGACGCCGTCCTGCTGCGGCCTCTGCCCTACGCCGATCCCGGCCGGCTGATCACGATCGACCACTTCTACCCGTCACTCAACAACCTCAAGGCAGGCGTTTCGGTGCCAGGCTTCCGGGACTACGGCGGGCAGACCCAGCTCTTTTCGGCGAGCGCGGTCGAGACCGGCTGGGTGCCGAGCCTCACCGGGAGAGGCGATCCGGCGCGGGTCTTCGGGGGCCAGGTCAGTGGCCGGCACTTCGAGGTGCTCGGCGTCGCGCCCGCGCTGGGGCGCGTGCTGCGGCCCGATGAGGCGACCGAGGGCCATGACAAGGTCGTGGTCCTGAGCAACGGATTCTGGCAGCGGATAATGGGCGGCCGGGCCGATGCTATAGGCCAGCGCCTGGTGCTGAATGGCGAGAGTTACGAGGTGGTGGGGGTGATGCCGCCGTCGTTCCGCGACGAGTGGTCACGCCAGTCGGAATTCTGGGTCCCCCTCGCCCTGCCCGACTCGCTTTACGCTGATTCGCGAAGGACCAACGAGTACCTCGTCTTCACCGCCCGCCTCAAGCCAGGGGTCACGCTCGAGCAGGCGCAGGCCGATCTTCACGCGCTGGCCACGCGCCTGAAGAAGGACTATCCCAACAGCTACAGCCCGGACTGGGACCTGCTGCTGGCCACGGTCGCGGACAAGACCTCGGGGCCGCTCCGATCCTCGCTCTACCTCCTGCTCGGGGCCGTGGGTTTCGTCCTGCTGATCGCCTGCGCCAACGTGGCAAACCTCCAACTGGCCCGGGCCGCGGCCCGCGCGAGGGAGATCGCGGTCCGGCTGGCGCTCGGGGCCTCCTCACGAGATCTGCTCCGCCTGCTGCTCACCGAAAGCGTCGTGTTGTCGCTGGTGGGAGGCGCCGTCGGCCTGCTCCTGGCGCTCTGGGGTGTTCCGGCGCTGGTCGCGATCAATTCCAACGGTCTGCCGCCGGGCAGCGAGATCGGCCTGGATGCGCGCGTGCTCGGGTACACCCTCCTGCTCTCGGTGCTGACTGGTGTGCTCTTCGGCCTGGCCCCGGCGATGCAACTGGCCCGGACCAACCTGCAGTCGACACTTAAAGAAGGGGGCCGCGGCAGTGCCGGCGACCGGGGCGGGCAGCGCCTGCGGCGCGGCCTGGTCATCGGGACCGTTTCCCTTGCCCTGACGCTCCTGGCCGGCGCGGGGCTCCTGATCCGGAGTTTCGCGGCCGTCTCCGAGGTGAATCCGGGATTCCGGCCTGATCACCTGCTGACCCTCAATCTCTCGCTGCCATCGGCACGCTACCCGAACGACACCGCGACGCTGGCGTTCTATGACCGGTTGATTCCGGCCGTGAGCGCCGTTCCGGGAGTCAGCGCGGTCGGCGGCACGTCCGTCATGCCGTTCAGCAATAACTGGTCGACCGGCAGCTTCTCGGTCGAGGGATACACGGCGCCCAAGGGGGCGCCGGGACCGTGGGGCGACATCCGGCTGGTGACTCCGGGGTTCCAGGCCGCATTGGGCATGCCGCTGCTCAAGGGGCGATTCCTCAACGCGCAGGACATCCTGAGCGCGCCGGCAGTGGCGGTGGTCGACCAGGAGCTGGCCGACCGCTACTGGAAGGACCAGGACCCGATCGGCAAGCGGATCACCTTCGATGATCCGGCGCACGATTCTACCGTGCATTGGATCCAGGTGGTCGGGGTGGTGGGGCACACCATGCACGAAGGGCTCGATGCCCCCCGCCGGGTGCAGGTCTATCTCCCCGAGGCCCAGGCGACGTTCTCCACCCTGAACCTCGCGATCCGCACCACAGGTGATCCGATGGCGGTGGCCGGCGCGGTGCGCGCGGCGATCAACGCGCTCGACCCCGATCTGCCGGTCACGAACGTGACGCTCGATGGAGCAGCTGATCGAGGCCTCGACCGGCCAGCGACGCTTCGCGATGCTCCTGCTGGGACTGTTCTCGGGAATCGCGCTTCTCCTCGCCTCGGTGGGCCTCTACGGTGTCATGTCGTATACCGTGACCCAGCGGGCTCCCGAGCTGGGAGTGCGGATGGCGCTGGGGGCGGGCGCCCGGGACGTCCTCCGCCTGGTGTTGAACCAGGGGATGCGCCTCGCGTTCATCGGGGTCGGCATCGGCCTCGTCGCCGCCCTGGCAGTCACCCGGCTGCTCCGCACCATGCTGTTCGGCGTGAACGCCACCGATCCCATCACCTATGTCGGCATCTCGCTGCTCCTGCTCGGTGTGACCCTCGTCGCCTGCTGGCTCCCGGCCCGCCGGGCGACGCGAGTCGATCCCGTGGTCGTGCTGCGGGCGGACTGATCGAATCCCTGCGCCTCGCCTTTCGCTCCCTGCGCCGCCGTCCCGGCCTGACCGTCGCCGCGACCCTCACCATCGCCCTCGGCATCGGGGCGACGACCACCATCTACAGCGTGGTGCAGGCGGCGCTGCTCGAGCCGCTGCCCTACCAGCGCCCCGGGGAGCTGGCGCAGCTGGTCCCAGTGCAGAACGGCGAGGCCGGGATGCAGCTCTCCTTCCCGGATTTCCGCGACATCCGCGACGCCAGTCGCGCCTTCGCGAAGATGGCTCCGTTCCGCTACTACCTGTTCAACCTGAGCGGGGCTGGGACGCCGGAGTCGGTGCTCGGGGTGTACGCCGGCGTCGATCTCTTTCCGCTGCTGGGCATCGAGCCCGCGCTGGGCCGCCAGTTCCTGGCCGGCGGAGACGAACCCGGCCGCCCGCCCGAGGCGCTGCTCACCGACCAGCTCTGGCGCCGCCGCTACGGGGCCGATCCCTCGCTGGTCGGCCGGACCGTGACCATCGATGGCCGGCCGGTGACGGTAGCGGGTGTCCTGCCCGCCAGATTCCGGCTCGGCGAACTGACGCCGACCGACGCCCCGTTGCCCTCCCGCGAACCCGACCTCTACCTTGCGATCGGCTCCGAAGCAGACAGCCACGAAGCCCGGGGCAACGACAACTACTGGGTGCTGGGCCGTCTGGCTCCGGGGACGACCCTGGCCCAGGCCAATGCCGACGTGGGGCTGATCGCGGCGCGGTTGGCGCAGCAATACCCCGACGACGATGCCAAGCTCGAAGTGAGAGCCCTTGGTCTCAGGTCGCAGATCGTGGGCGAGAGCCGGCGACCGCTGCTGGTGCTCCTGGGCGCCGTGGGGCTGCTGCTGCTGATCGCCTGTGCCAACGTGGCCGGACTGCTGGCGACGCGGGCCGCCGACCGGCAGCGGGAGACGGCCCTCCGCTCCGCGCTGGGCGCCTCCTCCTGGAGACTGACCCGCCAGGTGCTCTCCGAGAGCCTGGCCCTCGCGCTGCTGGGAGGGGTGGGTGGGGTGCTGCTCGCCTCGTGGAGCATCCCGGCCTTTCGCGCCGCGGCGCCGAACACGCTGCCGGGACTCTCCCTGGTATCGCTGGACGGGCGGGTGCTCGCCGCCGCCTTCGGCCTGACGTTGCTCACGGCCCTGCTGGCCAGCCTCCCCTCGGTGCTGAGCCGGGGCGAACTCGCGCTGGCCGAGGTGCTCAAGGACGGGAGCCGGGGATCGGGCGGCCTGTCCCACCGCCGCCTCCGGCGGATCCTGACCGCGGCGCAAGTCGCCCTTTCGCTGGTGCTGCTCTGCGGGGCGGGGCTGCTGTTCCGCAGCCTGCTCCAGGTGACCGCGGTCGAAGCCGGCTTCGATACCAGCCGGGTGCTGACCATGATGACGATCCTGCCGCAGTCGTCCTACCCTGACCCCCCGAGCTGGCGCCGGTTCGCCGAGCGATCCATGGCGGCGATCCGGGATTTGCCTGGCGTGGAGGCGGTCGGTGGCATCAACACCCTGCCGCTCAGCAACCTGGGCAGCAATACCAGCTTCGAGGTGGCCGGCGGCCCCGCCACGCCCGCCTGGGCAGCTGCCCAGCACGCCGTATCGAACGACCGAGGGGGATTACCTCCGCGCCCTCCGGATTCCCGTGGTGGCCGGGCGGGGCTTCGCCCCCGGTGATACCGCGGGCGCACCGCTGGTCGCCCTGATCAACGGCGCGCTGGCCCGGCGCTACTTCAAGGACGCCGACCCGGTGGGCCGCCTGATCCACGTGGGGAACGACGGCGACGGCATCAACCGGACCGTGATCGGGGTCCTGGGTGACACCCGGGAGAATGGACTCGACGCCCCGCCCGTCCCCGAGGTCTACTACCCGTTCGTCCAGGGCCCCGAACCGATCCTGAGTCTGACCATCCGCACCAGCGGCGATCCGCGCGCCGTGTTGCCGGCGGTGCAGCGGGCCCTGGCGGGGGTCGACCCCGCCGTCGGCTTCTTCGCAGTGCGCACCATGGATGAGCTGCTGGCCGGAACGCTGGCCCGCCGGCGATTCAACATGGAGCTGCTGGCCGGCTTCGCCCTGGCCGCACTCCTGGTCTCGGCAGTCGGTCTCTACGGCGTGATCGCCTACTCGGCGAGCCAGCGGAATCGGGAGATCGGGATCCGGATCGCGCTGGGCGCACCGAGGCGGTCGGTCGTGTGGCTCTTCCTCCGCGAGGGGCTGACGCTGGCCGGGACCGGCGCCGCCATTGGACTGGCCGCGGCGCTGGCGCTCAGCCGGGTCCTCGCCAGTCAGCTCTACGGCGTCGGCGCGGCCGATCCCGTTGCGTTCCTCAGTGTCGCCGGCGTCCTGGGTGCGGTGGCGTTTCTGGCCATCTACCTCCCGGCCCGTCGCGCTGACGCGAGTCGATCCGGTCGTCGCGCTGCGAAGCGATTGACCACCACGCGGGAGAGGTAACGGCCATGCTCCACGACCTGCGCATCGCGCTCCGCAGCCTCCGGCGGGTTCCCGGGTTCGCGGCGGTCGTCGTCCTCACGCTGGCCCTGGGGATCGGGGCCAACACCGCGATCTTCAGCGTGGTCAACGGGGTCCTGTTCACTCCGCTGCCCTACCCGCAACCCGACCGCCTGGTCCTGGTCTGGGAGCAGAACCCGCACCGCGGCAGTTCCCGCAACACGGTCAGCCCCTCGAACTATCTCGACTGGCGGGACCGGGCCAGGAGCTTCAGCGGCCTGGCGGCGTTCACCTGGACCGGCATCACCCTGACCGGCGGCAACCCGGAGCACGCCGAGGGCCGAGCCGTGTCACCGGAGTTCTTCACTGTCCTGGGTATGACCCCCGCACTAGGGCGGACCTTCACCGCCGAGGAGAACGCACCGGGCGCGGGAAAGGTGATCGTGCTGAGCCATGGGCTCTGGCAGCGGCGCTTCGGTGGTGACTCCACGATCGTCGGCCGCACCATTGCGGTCGCCGGCGGTGATGTGCGGGTCGTGGGAGTGATGCCGGCTTCATTCCAGTCGATGCCGCTGGGCCAGGATCAGTACTGGGAGCCGCTGGGGCTCGATCCCGCCGACCGGGAACGGCGTGGCCGGTACGCAATGGTGGTCGGGCGCCTGCGGGATGGCGTCAGCGCCGACCAGGCCCAGGCTGAAATGACTTCGATAGCGGCGGACCTGGCCCGCGAGCACGTCGACTTCAATACGGGCTGGGGCGCCAACGTGGTGACCCTGACCGACCAAATCGTCGGTCGTGCCCGCCCGGTGCTTCTCACCCTGCTCGGCGCCGTGTCGCTGGTGCTGCTGATCGCGTGCGCCAACGTGGCCAATCTCATGCTGGCGCGGACCGCCGCCCGGCGGCGCGAGTTCGCGGTGCGGGCGGCTCTCGGTGCCTCGCCTCGGCGCCTGGCCCGGGAGTTGTTGACGGAGAGCGTCCTGCTGGCGGTGATCGGAGGCGCCGCGGGCCTGGTGCTGGCAGTCTGGGGCGTGAACCTGCTGGTGGCGGCTGCTCCGGCCGAGGTGCCGCGCCTGGCCCAGATCGGGCTCGACGGCCGGGTCCTGACGGTGACCATCGTGGTGACGCTCCTGGCTGGGGTGCTGTTCGGCTCGCCGGGCGTGCTGGGCCTCGGCGCTGACGAGCTGGCGGCCGATCTCCACGGCGCCAGCCACCGGACCACCAGTGGCACCGATGCGAAGCGCCTGCGGGGCGCGCTGGTCATCGCCCAGGTATCGCTCTCCATGATCCTGCTGGTAGGCGCTGGATTGCTGATCCGCTCCCTGGAGCGCCTGACCGCCGTGGACCCCGGGTTCGACCCGTCGCAGGTTCTGACCGTGGCGGTCGACCTTCCCGCGGCCACCTATCCCGACGCTCCCCGGCGCACTGCCTTCTACGCCGAGTTGCTGCGGCGGGCGCGAGCCATGCCAGGGGTCACATCGGCGGCGATGATCGACTTCCTCCCGCTCGCTGGGCCAGGCTCTGCCACCTCGTTCACCGTGGCAGGCCGTCCGGCCCCCGCGCCCGGACAGGTGCCCGTGGCCGACATTCGCGTCGTCGACCCCGGGTATTTCCAGACCATGCGCATTCCCCTCCGCGCGGGGCGCATTCCCGACCAGCGGGACGGCGCGTCGGCACCGCCCGTGGTCGTCATCAACGAAACGATGGCCAGGACGCTCTGGCCGGATGAGGATCCCGTCGGTCGTCGGGTCAAGGTCAACATGTGGGATCCGGATGCCGAGGCCGAAGTGATCGCGGTCGCCGCGGACGTTCGCCAGGACCGGCTCGACGGCGACCGCCGCGCGATGATCTACTATCCGGCTGCGCAGGCGCCGACCATCGGAATGAACCTGGTCCTCCGGACGGCCGGGCCGCCGCTCGACTACGCGGCACCGATGCGCGCCGCCGTACGCGATATCGATCCCGATCAGCCGGTCGGCCAGGTGACCACGATGGCGAGCATCGTGCAGGTGTCGATTGCCGACCGCCGCTTCCCGATGTTCCTGCTGAGCCTGTTCGCGCTGCTCGCCGTGGCGCTGGCGGCGGTGGGGATCTACGGAGTGCTCTCCTACACCGTCGGCCTGCGGACCCAGGAAATCGGCGTCCGGATGGCGCTCGGCGCGCGGGCGGTGGACATCCTGGAGCTGGTGCTGAAGCAGGGAGGGACCCTCGTCGTGGTGGGTGGCGTGGCGGGGCTGGCTGGTGCCCTGGCGCTCTCCCGTGTGCTCCGTGGGCTGCTGTTCGGCATCACGCCGGCGGATCCGGCCACCTACCTCTCGGTCGCCCTGGTCCTGGCCGTCGTGGCGCTCGGGGCGATGGCGCTGCCGGCTCGTCGGGCAGCGATAGTCGACCCGGTGCGGGCCCTCAAGAGTGAATGACAATTATGGGAGTACGGGAAGATGGGAACATGGGATTGAACTGAAGGGTGAGCCCAATCCCATACTCCCGTAATCCCATACTCCCATAATGCTGGCGCATATTCCCTCCGACTGTAGCTTCCGTCACTTCCCCTCGCGTCGGAGCCCATGTCTTCCATCGTTCCCGTCAATCGCCTGCTGGCCCACCTGCGGCAGGACCGCACCGCGGTCGGGTGCATGCTGGTCGAGTTCCGCCAGGCCAGCGTGATGCAGCTGCTGGCCAATTCCCTGTTCGATTTCGTCCTGATCGACAACGAACATGGCCCCTTCGGGGTCGAGACCATCGCCGACCTGAGCCGGGCGGCCTACGCCGCCGGACTGACGCCGATCGTGCGGGTGCCGGCGCTCGAGTACGCCCACCTCACCCAGGCGCTCGACGGAGGCGCGCAGGGCATCATGCTCCCCCGGGTGACCCACGAGTCGCAGGCGGCCGAGGCGGTGAGCATGATCAAGTACGCGCCGCAGGGGCGGCGCGGCGCAGTGCTGGCGCGGGGCCACACGGCCTTCCGGTCGGGGCCGCTCTTGCCCACGCTCGCCGAATTCAACGCCCAGACCATGCTGGTGGTCCAGGTCGAGACCCGCGAGTCGCTCGAACGGCTGGACCAGATCCTCGCCGTCCCCGGGGTGGACGCAGTACTGGTCGGCCCCACAGACCTGTCGCTGGCGCTGGGCGTCGGGGGGCAGATGGATGCGCCGGTGCTGCATGAGGCCATCCGCAAGGTGATCGCGGGGTGCCGGCGTCACGGGGTCATCCCGGGAATCCACACCAACGAGGTCAGGTGGAGCGCTCACTGGGCGAAGGAGGGGATGCGGCTGGTGAGCATTTCGAGCGAGACCGGCTTTCTCATGAAGGCAGGTCGCGAAGCGGCCGACGGAGTGCGGACCGGCGCATGATCCGGCTGGCCAACCTCGAGCGGGTGTTCGCCACCGGCCCGACCCGGACCTGGGTGCTGCGGGAGGTGTCGCTCCGCATCGAGCGCGGCGAGTTCGTCACCATCATGGGGCCCAGCGGGGCGGGGAAATCCACCCTCCTCAATATCCTGGGGATGCTCGACCAGGGGTTCGGCGGCGAGTTCCACCTCCTCGATCAGCCGGTCCACGCCCTCGCTCCCAAGGCGCGCGCGGCGCTGGGCAAGCGCCACGTCGGGTTCGTCTTCCAGCAGTATCACCTGCTCGACGACCTGACCGTGGCCGAGAACATCGAGATGCCGCTGTCATACCGGGACGTGAAGAGCGCCGAACGGCGGGCGCTGGTCGCGGAGATGCTGGACCGGTTCCGGATCGTGGCCAAGAAGGATCTCTACCCGCCGCAGCTCTCCGGCGGCCAGCAGCAGCTGGTCGGCATCGCGCGGGCGGTGGTGGCGAGCCCCGACCTGGTCCTGGCCGACGAGCCCACCGGCAATCTCCATTCGGCGCAGGGCCGCGAGATCATGGAGCTGTTCCGCGAACTCAACCGGGCGGGGACGACCATCATCCAGGTGACGCACTCCGAAGAGAACGCCGGCTACGGCGGGCGGGTCATCGAGCTCCGGGACGGCTGGGTGGTCGCCGACCGGGCGGTCGCGCACTAGGGCATCCTTCCGGGACCCGATGCAATCCTCGACGCCCACCGTTCTCGTCGCCGACGACCAGCCGGACATCCTCCAGGCGCTCCGCCTCCTGCTCAAGAGCGAGGGCTATGCGGCGGTCACCGTCACCTCGCCCGGCGCGGTGCTGGCCGAACTCGAGCGGGGCGACTTCGACACCATCCTGATGGACCTCAACTACACCCGGGACACCACGTCGGGCCGCGAGGGGATGGACCTGCTCTATCGCATCCGGCTGCTCGACGCCACCGTGCCGGTCGTGGTGATGACCGCCTTCGGCAGCGTGGAAGGGGCGGTGGAGGCAATGCGCCGAGGCGCCCGCGACTACATCGAGAAGCCGTGGGACAACGCTCGGCTCATGGCCACCCTCCGGACCCAGGTCGAGCTGGGCCGCGCGCTCCGCCGCGGCCAGCGGCTGGAGAACGAGAACCGCGCCCTCCGCCGCGAGGGGTTCCCGGTGCTGATCGCGGAGTCCCCCGTGATGCAGCCGGTGCTCCGCGTGATGGAGCGGGTCGGGCCGGCGGAGGCCAACACCCTGGTCCTCGGCGAGCATGGCACCGGCAAGGACGTGGTGGCGCAGTGGCTGCATGCGGCCTCCCCGCGGGCCGCGCGGCCGTTCGTCACCGTCAACCTGGGTGGCCTTCCCGAGGGGCTGTTCGAAAGCGAACTCTTCGGCCACGTGAAGGGGGCGTTCACCGACGCCAAGAGCGACCGGATGGGGCGATTCGAGCTGGCGGACGGCGGGACACTCTTCCTCGACGAGATCGCCAACATCGGCCCTGCCCAGCAGGCTCGCCTGCTCCGGGTGCTCCAGACCGGTGCCATGGAACGAGTTGGCTCATCCAAGACCCGGCAGATCGACGCGCGGATCATCTCGGCGACCAATGCCGACCTCGCCGGCGAAGTCGCCGCCGGGAGGTTCCGTGAGGACCTGCTCTACCGGCTCAACACGATCGAAATCCGCCTGCCGCCGCTCCGCGAGCGCCGGGAGGACATCGCGCCCCTGGCCCTGCACTTCCTGCGGCGCCACGCCGAGCGGTACCGGAAGCCTGCCGTAGAGATCGAGCCCGCGGCCCTCGAGGCGCTCCACCGTGCGCCATGGCCAGGCAACGTCCGGGAGCTGGACCACGCGGTGGAGCGGGCGGTCCTGCTCTCCGACGGCCCCCGGCTCACGCTGGCCGACTTCAGTCTCGGCGCCGCCGCCGGCGCGGCGACACGCCTCGAGGACCTGACCCTGGAGGAGGTCGAACGGCTGCTGATCCAGAAGGCGCTGGCGCGCGCCGGCGGTAACGTGAGCGATGCGGCCAAGTCGCTGGGCCTCTCGCGCAGTGCCCTCTACCGCCGCCTCGAGCGCCACCGCCTGTGAAACGCCCGTCGTTCGATCGCAGGGTGCTCCTGCTCGGATTGCTCGCCGCCGCCCCGGCCATCGCCGTGGCGGCGGTCCTGCTGTGGGGCGGGGAGTTCGCGGAGCGCACCCGGTGGACCGTGACCGGGCTCCTGGTGGTCTGGGCGGTCGGCGTCGCGGTCGCGCTTCGCGAACGGGTGATCCACCCTGTGCAGACCCTGGCCAACATGCTGGCGGCGCTGCGGGAAGGGGACTATTCGCTGCGAGCCCGCACCGCCGACCCCGGTGACGACCTCGGCCTCGCCTTCCTCGAGACCAATCTTCTTGGCGAGACCCTCCGGTCCCAGCGGCTGGGCGCCCTCGAAGCCACGGCGCTGCTCCGCGCGGTGATGGCGGAAATCGACGTGGCCGTCCTTGCCTTCGATGAGGGTCACCGGCTGCGCCTGGTGAACCGCGCCGGCGAACGGCTGCTGGGCCGGCCGGCCGAACAGCTGCTGGGACGCGACGCCGCGGCCCTCGGCCTCGAGGCCTGCCTGGAAGGAGTCACGCCGCGCGTGCTGGAGGCGACCTTCGGATCAGGCCTGGGAAGGTGGGAGCTGCGTCGCGGTCACTTCCGCCAGGGGGGCACCGAACACCAGCTGCTGGTGCTGGCGGACCTGAGCCGGACGCTGCAGGCCGAGGAACGGCAGGCATGGCAGCGGCTGGTACGCGTCCTGAGCCACGAGATCAACAATTCGCTGGCGCCGATCCGATCGATCGCCGAGAGTCTGCGCGGGATCCTGCAGCGGGCGCCCCGCGCGCCGGACGCGGACCAGGACATCGCCCAGGGGCTGGGCGTCATCACCAATCGCGCCGAGGCGCTGGCTCGATTCCTGGGGGCATACGCCCGGCTCGCCCGCCTGCCGCGTCCGGTCCTGGCACCGGTGCGGATCCGGGAGTGGGTCGGCCGGGTGGCGGGACTCGAGACTCGGTGCAAGGTCGAAGTGCAGCCGGGGCCGGAGGTCACCATCCAGGCAGACGGCGATCAACTGGACCAACTGCTCATCAACCTGGTCTCCAACGCCGTGGATGCGCTGGGCCCGGAAGGAGGAGGGGTACGGATCGGGTGGCGCGTGGATGGGCCGGACCTCGAGGTGTCGGTCGAGGACGACGGCCGCGGACTGGCCTCGACGGAAAACCTCTTCGTGCCGTTCTTCACCACCAAGCCGGGGGGAACCGGAATCGGCCTGGCCCTGGGAAGGCAGATCGTCTCGGCTCACGGCGGGACACTCACCCTGGCCAACCGGACCCCGGCCCCCGGTGCGGTGGCCCGAGTCCGGATCCCGGTCACCTCGATTGCTGTGGCACGGGCACCTCATGACCCGTCGGCCGATAAGGGCCGGCGGCCACGTCCCTTTCAATAATCATTTGACACTCGCGAGCGTGGCCCGTACGTTGACCAAGATCGCTTGATCCCCCCTGCGGAGAGCCGTACTGCATGCAGCCAGGCGGACGCATGAGCCTGACCAGGCTGGCGATCAGGATACTGCTGCCGATCGTCCTCCTGACCACGTGCACCGGGGACACCATGGTGTCCCCGGGGATCAGCGTGCGCTCCCAGATGGACGTCACCGGGCTGTTCCGCGCCGGCGACCAGTTCGGCATCCCGATCGACCGGGTCGACCTCGAACTGCGCCGGGTCAGCGACAACTCGGTCGCCTTCAGCCGAACCCTCACCGCCGCGGAGTGGGCGGCGAGCGGGGGCAACCTGACCATCGCCCTCCAGCTCGACCTCGACACCAGCCCCGAAGACTTTTCGTTCCTCGCCACCGTGTTCAGCGGTGGCATCGAGTATTACCGGGCCAGTGGTACCATCACCGCGCTGGCCAACCAGTCGGTGCAGACCTCGCCTCTCACCCCGACCTACACGGGTCCGGGCGCCAACGCCACCGCGATCAATTTCACCCTCAATGCCAGCGTGGGGAACGGCGTGGCGATCCCGCTGTCGGCGATCGTGCTGAACGGCACGACCCCGGTGACCGGCGTGCCGGTGGTGTACCTCTCGAGCGATTCCAACCTGCTCAAGCCGGTCGCCACGGGGCTCAACACGGCGACGCTGACCACGCCGGCCACCGGCAGCGGCAGGGTCACGATCACGGCCAGGACGCCGACCGGCCTCAGCGCGACCGGCACGGTGAGCTGGGCGCCGCCGGTGGCCACCTCCATTGCGCTGATTTCGGGTGACGCGCAGACCATCGGCCTGTCGACCGTCTCGCAGCCGCTGGTGGTCGAAGTGCGGGACGCGGCCGGGGCGCCGTTCACCAGCGGCTACCCGGTGACGTTCGCGGTCACCGCGGGTCCGGCCGGCGCCTACGTGCTGCCCACCGCCACGACCAGCGACGCCGCCGGACGGGCCCAGACCCTGGTCTACTCCGCGGCGGCGGCGGGCACGGTCTCGGTGTCCGCCACGGCCACCGGGCTCAGTGGATCGCCGGTGCTGTTCACCACGACGATTTCCGGCGCGGTGCTGCCCCCGTCCGTCGTGCTGGCCGAACTTCGCCGCTCGACCCAGAACGCCACCGTCAGCACCGCGGTCGGCTCGCCGCCGTCGGTCAAGGTGACCGACGCCAACAGCATGCCGCTGCGGAACGTGAGCGTCACCTTCGCGTGACGTCTCGGCGGCGGCAGCCTCACCGGGCCCGCCACGGTGCAGACCAACGCCAGCGGCATCGCGACGGTCGGCGGCTGGACCGTCGGCGCCAGCTCCGGGGTCCGAACACCGTCACCGCGACGGTGACCGGGCTGACGCCGGTCACCTTCACCGCCACGGGAACGGCGGGGGCGCCCGCGTCGGTCGTGGTCATCTCGGGTACGCCGCAGACCGGGCCGGCGGGGTCGGTGCTCGGTCAGCCGCTGGTGGTCGAGGTGCGTGACGCCCTGACCAACCCGGTGCCCGCGGTGCCGGTCGCGTGGGCCACGCCGGACGGCGGGTCGCTGGCGCCGAGCGGTGTTACCGGCACCAACGGCCAGGCGCAGGCCACCTGGACCCTCGGTCTGGTGGCCACGACGCAGACCGCCACAGCCACGGTTGCCGGGCTGACGCCGGTCACCTTCACCGCGACGGTTGGGCTGCCGCAGATCACGCTGGGGTTCGCTGGAATACCTGGAGTGGGGATCGGGCTCACGGCCACGATCAACGTGGTGCTGGCAGCACCGGCACCGGCCGGCGGGACGACGGTGAATCTCTCCAGCGGCGACGTCGCGGTCTTCACGGTGACGCCGGCCTCCGTCTTCATCGCGCAGGGTCAGACCTCGACCACCGCCACGGTGAACGGCATCGCGGCGGGGAGCAACACGCTGACCGCGACCGCCACCGGCTACACCAACGGGACCCTGCTCGTCGCGGTCCAGAACCGGAACATCAGCGTGCCGGTGACGCTGAACGTGCCGTACGGCCAAACGGCGTCGCTGCCGATCCAGCTGCCGGCGCCGGCCCCTGCGGGGGGGGTCTCGTTCACCGTCGTCTCCAGCACGCCGGGCAACGTGGCGGTGGCCAGCTCCCCGGTGACCATCGCGGCCGGGGGGCAGGCGGCCAACGCGACGCTGAATGGGGTGCTGCCGGGCTCGGCCACGATCACGGTGTCGAACCCGGCCTATCTCGATGGGATCACGGCGGCGACGACCACCGCCTCCCTCGACATCGTGCAGTCGTCGGTGAATCCCAACGCCAGCTTCGGCACGCCGATCACCATCAACTTCACCAGCAACGGCACGCCCGCCGCGGCCCCCGCCCCGGGGATCAGCGTGACGCTGGTTTCGCGGACCCCGGCCTGCGCGGTTGCCACTTCGCCGGTGTCGATTGCCACCGGCCTGGTGAGCGTGGGGTCGACGGTGAGCTATGGTGGCTCGGCTCCCGGGTTGCCGTGCACCACGTATGTCGTGGCCACCGCGCCCAACCTGCAGCCGGACAGCGTCTTCGTCACGGTCAGCCCCCTGCCGACCATTTCAGTAGGCGCGGTGACGGTGGGCAGCGGACTGCAGACCAACACCAGCTTCACGCTGGGCGCCTCGAACCACGGCGGCGTCACGGTCACGGTGAGCGAGCTCCGATCCGGCCGTCCTGGTCTCGCCCGACGCGACCACCGCGGGCGCCGGCTCGATCCAGATCCCGGTGGCGAACGGGACCCAGTCGGTGGGCTTCTACGTCCAAGGACTGGAGGGACGGGTGACGGACACCGTCACTGCCACGGTCACGGTGAGCGCCACCGGCTTCAGCGACGGGACAGCGCATCATCCGGCGGTGCCGGGGGCGTATGACCTGCAGGGGCTGCCGACCACGACGACGACGCTGTCGCCGTCCAACTTCGTGTACGCGCGGCTGGGCATCGGGACGGCGGCCAACCTGAACCAGGTGCAGAACGTCGGGCCGGGGCGCCGGCGCCGCTGACGGCCACCTTCACCTCGCCGGCCAACGGCGTGGGCGAGCTGCTCAAGGCGGCCACCGCCCCCGGGGCGAGACAGACGGCGCAGGTCGTTTCCGGGGTGTACTACACCCCGACCGACACCACTTCGGGCGGGGTGGCCTTCCATCCACTGGCCAACGGGACCACGACGGTCGACGTCTCGATTCCCGGCTACGTCCACACCAGCCAGGCGACCCGGACGATCACGATGTCGCAGCCCACGATCTCGGTCGGCGCGGTGACGGTGGGGAGCGGGTTGCAGACCAACACCAGTTTCACCCTGGGCGCCTCGAACCACGGCGGGGTGACGGTCACCCTGGCCAGCTCGGATCCGGCGATCCTGCTGTCGCCCAATTCGACGACGCCGGGGACCGATACAATCCGGATCCCGGTGGCGAACGGCACCGAGTCGGTGGGCTTCTACGTCCAGGCGCTGGAGGGACGGGTCACCGACACCGTCACGGCCACGGTCACGGTGAGCGCTCCGGGCTTCAGCGACGGGACGGCGCTCATGACGGCGGTCCGCGGGTGCATACGACCTGCAGGGGCTGCCGACGACGACCACGACACTCTCGCCGTCCAACTTCCTCTATGCTCGCCTGGGGATCGGGACGGCCGCCAACCTGAACCAGGTGCAGAATGTCAGGGCCGGGGCGCCGGCACCGATCACGGCCACCTTCACCTCGCCCGCCAACGGGGTGGGCGAGCTGCTCAAGGCGGCCACCGCCCCCGGCGCGAGCCAGACTGCCCAGATCGTTTCGGGGGTGTACTACTCGCCGACCGATACCACCTCGGGCGGAGTCGCATTCCACCCGCTGGGCAACGGGACTACGACGGTGGACGTGACGATTCCCGGCTACGTCCACACCAGCCAGGCCATCAGGTCGATCACCACGTCACAGCCCTCGATCTCGGTCGGGGCGGTGACGGTGGGCAGCGGTCTGCAGACCAACACCAGCTTTACACTGGGGGCCTCGAACCACGGCGGGGTGACGGTCACCCTGGCCAGCTCGGATCCGGCGATCCTGCTCTCGCCCAATTCGACCACTGCGGGCGCCGGCTCGATCCAGATCCCGGTGGCCAACGGGACCCAGTCGGTGGGCTTCTACGTCCAGGCGCTGGAGGGACGGGTCAACGACACCGTCACGGCCACGGTCACGGTGAGCGCCCCCGGCTTCAGTGACGGCACCGCGCTCATGCCGGCGGTCCCGGCGATGGTCGACCTGCAGGGGCTGCCGACCACCACGACGACACTCTCGCTGTCCAACTTCCTGTACGCGCGCCTGGGGATCGGGACGGCCGCCAACCTGAACCAGGTGCAGAATGTCCGCGCCGGTGGGCCGGGGCCGCTGACCGCCACCTTTGCCACACCGGCCAATGGAATCGGCGAGCTGCTCAAGTCGGGCGGCCTATCGGGAGTGTCTCAGACGGCCCAGATCGCACCGGGAGTGTACTACTCGCCGACCGACACGACCTCGGGCGGCGTGGCCTTTCACTCGTTGCTCTCCGGCACCACGACCGTCAGCGTCTCGGTGCCCGGCGCGCTGCAGACCGCGCAGGCCGTCCGCACGATCACCGCATCCCAGCCGTCGATCAGCGTCGGATCGTTGACGGTGGGCAGCGGGCTGCCAAACCAACACCAGCTTCACCCTCGGCGCGCCAAATCACGGCAACATCAACATCGACCTCGTCAGCTCGAACCCGGCACTCCTGCTGGCGCCGGACGCGACCACGCCGGGCGCCGACTCGATCCGCATCCCGGTGGCCGACGGGGTCCAGTCGGTGAGCTTCTACATGCAGGGGCTCGAAGGCCAGACCGGCTCGGTGACCGCGACAGTCACGGTCAAAGCCCCGGGCTTTACCAACGGCACCTCAACCGGAACCGTGGTCCAGGGAGCGCTCGATCTCCAGGGGCTGCCCACCACGACCACGCCGCTCACGCCGTCGAACTTCATCTACGTGCGTGTCGGCATCCCGCAGAGCGGCAACGCGGCCCTGGCCCAGGTCCAGAATCTCCGGGCCGGGGCGCCCGGGCCGCTGACGGCCACCTTCACCACGCTGGCCAACGGTGTCGCCGAGCTGCTCAAGTCCGGCTCGGCACCCGGGGTACGGCAGACGGCGCTGGTTGCCCTGGGCGTCTACTACAGCCCAACCGACACGACCTCGGGCGGGGTGGCCTTCCACCCGCTGGGCACCGGCTCGACCACGGTGACCGCCGCGATCCCTGGCTTCGTCGCCACCGACCAGGCGGTACGGGCCATCACCTCCGCGACCCCGACGATCACGATCGGCACCGTGACGGTGGGCAGCGGGCTGCAAACCAACACCAGCTTCACTCTGGGCGCCTCGGCTCACGGCGGGGTGACGGTCAACCTCAGCAGCTCCGACCCAGCGATCCTCCTCGCCCCTGACGCCAGCACTCCGGGGACACAGACGCTCCAGGTCCCCGTCGCCAACGGCGTCCAGTCGGTCGGCTTCTATGTCCAGGGGTTCGAGGGCCGGACCACAGGACTCACCGGGAGCATCACCGCGCAGGCCACTGGATTCGTGGACGGCACCACTGGTGCCTCGGTAGTGCCCGCAGCAATCGACCTCCAGGGAGTCCCCGCCACGATGGCGTCAGGTGCTCCCGATGCAAGCATCTACGCCCGCGTGGGAGTGCCGGTCGCAGGGAACGCCTCCCTCACGCAGGTCCAGAATGTTCGCCCGGGATTGCCGGTGGGGGCCTCACGATCAATTTCAGCACGAGCAATGTCAACGCCGCCTCGCTGATCCAGGGCACTCAGCCTGCCGGCCCCACGCAGACCCTCCAGATTCCAGCGGGTGTCTATTACACGGCGACCTCGATTGCGAGCGGGGGGGTTGGGCTCCGCCGGGTCTCAGCAGGAACAGCTCCATCTCGGTCTCCTCGACCAACATCGTGCCCACCGGGGATGCGGTCAGGCCGGTAGTGATCCAGTAGTTCCCCTGGGCGGTAGCCAGTTACTTTATTGTACAGAGTACTTGACAGAACTGGCCGCCGTCGCAATACTGGATCCGTGCCACAGCCCCGTCCCCTCCGCCCCGACATCGCCCCCGCCGCCCTGCACGACAAGGCGGCGGACAACCTGCGCTTCATCCGCGACACCATGGAGCGCTCGGCGACGTTCACCGGGGTGCCGGGGTGGGGCGGAGTCGCCATGGGCCTGAGCGCCCTGCTGGCCGCCTGGCTGGCGCATCGCCAGCCCACCGCCGACCGCTGGCTCCTGGTCTGGCTGGGCGAGGCCGGGGTGGCCGCGCTGGTCGGCGTCGGGGCGCTGTTCTGGAAGTCGAGCGCGTGCGGGTGTGTCGCTCGGCTCGGGCCCCGGCCGGCGCTTCGCCCTGAGCTACGCGCCGCCGATCCTGGTCGGCGCCCTGCTGACGATGGCGCTCTACCGCGCCGGCGCTCCGCAGACTGCTTCCCGGCGCCTGGCTCCTGCTCTACGGCACGGGGTGGTCACCGGGGGCGCCTTCTCGGTTCGCGTCGTTCCCGTCATGGGCGCCTGCTTCATGCTGCTCGGGGCCCTGGCCCTCTTCGCCCCGGCGGCCTGGGGCGACGCTCCTGATGGCCCTCGGGTTCGGGGGGCTGCACATCGGCTTCGGCCTCGTCATCGCGCGGAGGCACGGTGGCTAGGAGCAACGCGGTCCGGAAGGGCCAGGCGGCTGAGGCGGCGAGGCGCGGCCCGAGCTCAAGGCCCAGCCCGGCGGTGCCACGGATGCCGCCGCCCTCGACCGGGTCATCCACGAGCGGATCCGGCTGGGCATCGTCAGCGCGCTGGCGGTCAATCCGTCGCTCACCTTCAACGAACTGAAGCGACTGCTGGAGACGACCGACGGCAACCTGAGCGTCCACGCCCGGAAGCTCGAAGAGGCGGGCTACGTCAGGTGCACCAAGTCGTTCGAAGGCCGGACCCCGCGCACCGAATTCGCGATCACCGCGGCCGGCCGGCGGGCGCTCGAGCGGTACCTCGGGCACATGGAGGGAGTGATCAGGGCGGTGAGAAAGGGAGAGTGAGGCGGTGGGAATATGGGATTGAAGGATTGAGGGATTGAGGGATTGAAGGCGATGGACGGTGCAGCCGTCCTTTTTTCGGAGAGGAGACTTTGTGGCAACAAGCACTTTGACGGACCGGCGCCGGTTCCCCGACACGTCGCGATCATCCTCGACGGCAACGGCCGCTGGGCGACGGCGCAGGGGATGGAGCGGAGCGCCGGCCACCGGGCCGGCGTCGAGGCGGTCCGCCGGGTGGTCGAGGCAGCGCCGGGCCTCGGCATCACCACCCTGACGCTGTACGCCTTCTCCTCGGACAACTGGCGCCGGCCGGTGGCCGAGACCACCTCGCTGTTCGGTCTGCTGGAGAACTATCTCCGTCTCGAGGCGGCAAGGCTGGCCGCCAATGGCATCCGGCTCTCGGTCATCGGCCGCAGGGACCGGATGCCGCTTCCCGGCGGTGGCCGCGGTCCGGCTGGCCGAGCGGGTGACGGCCGCGCGGCCGGCGCCTGCACCTCCGGATCGCGATCGACTACTCGGCGCGGGACTCGATCCTCCGGGCTGCTGCCCGGACCGGCGGCCGTCCGCTTACCCGGGAGCGGTTCAGCCGTCTGCTCGGCGCGGTGGATCATTCGCCCGTCGGCGGCGCCGGAGGTCGACCTCCTGATCCGCACCGGGGGCGAACAGCGGCTGAGCGATTTCCTGCTCTGGGAATCGGCCTACGCCGAGCTCCTGTTCACCAGCGTTCGCCTGGCCGGACTTCACGGCCATTCACCTGGCAGCGGCCATCGAGGAATTCGGCAACCGGCAACGCCGGTTCGGTGCCCTGCCGGAGCTGCCGGAGACCATCTCGCGGGAGAGCGCATGATGACCACGCATCGCCAGGCTCGCTGGGTGCTCGGTGCGGCAGCGTGCAGTTGGCATCCTGGGCGAGCGCCTGCTGGACGGCCCCGGACTGGGGCTCAATCTCACGCTGCTGGTGGCGGCCTGGTCGGCGGCCTGGTTCCTGCTGGCCCGCACGACCGAAGACCCGGCGCCGCGATGGATCGTGGTACCGCTGGTGCTCTGCGCCGCGGGCCTGGCCTGGCGCGACGACCCGGCCCTCTGGGCGTTCGACTGGCTGGGCATCGGAGTCGGCCTCGGCTCTCCTGGCGCTGCCGGCGCTGCGGCGGAGGTGGACGGCTGGCCGGCGTGGGAGTTGGCGCGCTGTCGGCCAGTGGGGCGAGAACTCTCGCGGGCATGGCCGCGGGGCCCTGGCCGTCGGTCGCAGCCATTGCTCCGGGCGGAACCGGGACGCGAGCGCCCGGTGAAGCGTGTGTTCTTCGCCGCCACCGCCCGGGGCCTGGTCCTGGCTGCTCCGCCACTCCTCGTCTTTGGCGCTCTCCTGATGGCCGCGGATGCCCGATTCGATCGCCTGGTCAGCGGGCTCCTCGACTTGCCCTTCGAGGCGGTGCTCCGGCATTCGGTGGTGGCGGCATTCGTGGCCTGGCCGGCGGCCGGACTGCTCTCCACCACGCTCACTCCACTGCCGGAGCGCCTGCGCCAGCAGCGATGCCAAGCCCGGCTGGCTCGGGGTGGTGGAGGTCACGATCATTCTCGGCCTGCTCGACGTACTCTTCCTCGGGTTCGTGGCGGTGCAGGGGAGCTACCTCTTCGGCGGCGACCGGCTGATTGCCAGCCAGGCGGACCTCAGCTACGCCGACTACGCGCGGCGGGGCTTCTTCCAGCTGGTGGCGGTTGCCGGGCTGTCGCTCCCGGTGCTGCTCTGGCTGGCGCGGAACTGCGATCGCGGGCGCCCAATCGCGACTGTTCCGGCCGACTGGCCGGCCTGCAGATCGCGCTGCTCTTCCTGATCCTGGGCTCGGCGAGCCACCGGCTGCTGCTGTATGTCAGTCAATTCGGCCTGACCCTGGCCCGCCTCGAGGCCACCGCGGTGCTGGCCTGGATCGCGGTCACGCTGCTCTGGTTCGCGGCGACTGTCCTGCGCAATCGGCCGGAGCGATTCCTCTCCGGCGGCCTCGCGGCGGCGGCGATGATCCTGGCGGCGCTGCACCTGGTCAATCCGGCGGCGGTCGTGGTGGAGGTCAACATCCGGAGGGTGGCCAGCGGCGCTCCCCTCGATCTTCGTTACCTCGCCGACCTCGGTGCCGACGGAGTCCCGGCCCTGGTCGCCGCACTGCCTCGACTGCCCGATGGCGACCAGAGATTCGTCGCACAACTGCTCTGCGCGCCGGCCCAGAGCCCTCGGCGCTCTCTGGCCTGGAACTACGGGCGCGCCCGCGCCGACGCCGCCCGGGCGAGGCTCATCGCCACGGGTTGTGGCGCCGTCGCTGGCTGACCGCGACATTCGAACCCTGACCTGGGAGGCACACCGATGAACGGCGGACTAGTCATCCTCCTGCAGATACTGGCGCTGCTCGGATCCGCCGGAGCCACCATCCTGCTGACGGGCGTCGCGCTCAGCTGCATTGCTGATGGGCCGAAGGAGGGTCGCAGTTCTGAGCGCCGCGGCGGCGGCCGCCTTGCCCGTGGCCTACGCGGTCGTTCTCCTGGCGGCCTCGGCCGTGAGCCGCACCACCGTCCTGGCACCGGGCTCGGAGAAGTACTTCTGCGAAATCGACTGCCATCTCGCCTACGCGGTGACCGGGGCCAGCCGTGAGCCGGTCATTGCGACCCCCGAAGGACAGGTGCATGCGCAGGGCGTCTTCTACCTGGTCACGGTCCGGACCCGGTTCGATTCCAACACGATTTCGTCCAGCCGGCCGCGTGACGCGGGGCTGACGCCGAATCCGCGCGCGATCCGGCTGGTGGATGGGGCGGGGCACCGGTATCGCGCCGTCGGCGGCGGGGATGGAGGCGCTGGCACGGGCCGGCAGGGGCGGCTTACCGATCACCCAGGCGCTGATGCCGGGCGAGGCGTACACCACGACGTTCGTGTTCGATGTGCCCGCCGACATCCGGGCGCCACGGCTGCTGTTCACCGACGGGAGCCCTGAGACCCGGCTCCTCATCGGTCACGAGGTCAGCCCCTATCACGCCAAGGTCTTCTTTGAGCTCCCCTCGGAGTCGGCCTTGAGCTCCCGGAGCAAGCGGCCGGCGTGATCGCCGGCGCTGGTGCCCTTCCAGCGATCGGCGAAGCGGGCCAGCTCCACCTTGAGACGATCGTGCCGCCCGGTGCGCCGGTAGAGGTTGAGCAGCCGGTTGACGGCGGTCATCTCCACTCGGGGTGAGGGGTGCGAGCGCCGGACATCGAGGTAGATCCGCTCCGCCTCGTCCGGCCGCTCCAGCTGTTCCAGCAGCGCCGCGAGCTTGAGCTGGGCCTCCAATTCCGCCGGCCGGGCCAGAATCCGTATCTCTGAGCAGTTTCTCCGCTTCGGCCGTCTTGCCGCGGATGATGAGCGACTCCTCCGCCGAGAATGTCGGGTCGGGTGCGATGTTGCCGTGGGCGTAGACGGTCCGGGTGAAGGCGTGGCCGGCCCCTTCCGTGCTCCGGAGAATCAGCCAGGCGACCAGGGCGATGAACCCGAAATTGAGAACGAGGAGCAGCAACAGAACGGCGGGGCTGATCCGGCCCTGCCAGGCGAGCTTCAATTCCGCGGCAGCGAGGATGACGTAGGTGGGACCGCCGAGCCAGACGATCAGCTTGAGTCGCTGGGCACGCTCGCCGAGGTGCTCAGCAAGATGGCGGGGCAGAGGGGCGGGGGGGCGGTGGCTCCGTGGTCTATCGGCGTCCATCGCCTCATCCTACCTTTTGGTACATGACCCTGCCATCCCGTCGCCGCGCCATGCCGGACGCGGACCGCGCCGCCAGCGCCGACCTCCAGCGCCTCTCGGGGGTCGGGCCTTCTATCGCCCAGGACCTGATCAGGCTGGGGTTCCGCCGGGCCGACCAGCTGCGCGGGCAGAACCCGCTCAAACTCTACCTCCGCCTCGAGCGGCTGACCGGGAGCCGCCAGGACCCCTGCGTCCTCGACACCTTCGCCTGCGCCGTCTGGCACGCCGAGCATCCGCGGGCCCGGCCACGTCCGTGGTGGGAGTGGTCGCGCTCGCGACTGAAAAGTCGCTGACCGCTCTTCGGCACTGTGCGCCGCCGCCACACTTCCGCGGGCGATTTTCGCCTACCGCCCCAATTCTCCCCGCACTACGTTGGTCGCGTACGAGGCTTTCCCCGGGGGTGATCCGTGTCACAGTCCCACCCAGGCGCGCGGCGCCGCTGTTCCGTCGCTGGGTCGATCGCGGCGATGCTCGTTCTTCGTCGCCCTTACCGCCTGCCATAACGACGACAACAACCCGAGTCCCGCCACGTACTCCGTGGGCGGCACCGCCTCGGGGCTGACAGCCGGCACGTCGGTCGCCCTCCAGAACAATGGCGGCGACGACATGACCGTCGGCACCAATGGCCCGTTCGCCTTCCCGACCAGGCTCTCGAGCGGAGCCGGCTACAACGTGACCGTCCTCACCCCTCCCGCCGGCATGGCCTGTCCGATCACCGGGGGGAGCGGGACCGTCGCGGCCGCCGATGTCACCAGCATCGCGGTGGCCTGTGTCGACGTCACGACCAGTCTCGACCCGACATTCGGCCCAGGGGGCGTCGGGTTCGTGACCCTCGACGGCGGCGCCAACGCCGATGACTCCGGCAACGAGATGACCTTTGACGGGTCCGGCCGGATCATCGTGGCCGGCCACTCCGTGGAGCCGGCCACCGGCGCCTACCAGATGGCACTCTGGCGGCTGAACACCGACGGGACCCCGGACGGCGGCTTCGGAAACGGCGGCCGGTGCTCCACCCCGGCGAAGTCGTGGCCGGCACCGAGGTGCCGCAGGTGACCGGCTCCAGCGTGCAGGTCGATGGCAGCGGCAGGATCGTGGTGGCGGGGTACGACATCGATGCCGCCGGCAACTGGGGCGTCGCCGTCTGGCGATTCCTCGCCAGTGGCGCTCCCGACCCGGCCTTCGGCACCAACGGCTTCGCGCGGAGCATCAGCCCACAGAGCGCCGGGGTCGGCGTCGCGATCGACGGCAGCCAGCGGATCGTGGTCTCCGGCTTCAGCTGGAACGGCAGCGACTGGGACGAGGCCGTCTGGCGCTTCCTCGGCGACGGCACGCCCGATTCGAGCTTCAACGGCACCGGTTACGCCAGCCAGAACAGTTCCAGCGGCACCGGTAGCGCCATGGGAGAGGACATCGGGGTGGGCGTCTCGATCGATGGCTCGGGACGCATCCTGGTCGCGGGGTACAGCAGCAACAGCGCGGGCAACCAGGACATGACTGTCTGGCGCTACACCACTGCGGGCGCGCTGGACGCGACCTTCGCCGGGGCGGGAATCTTCCGCCACGACAATGCGGCGGGCGGCGGCGGCAACGACGTGGGCCGAACGATCGCCTTCGATGCGACAGGCCGGATCGTGGTGGTGGGGTGGAGCCCGAGCAGCGCCGGCGGTGACGACTTCGCCCTCTGGCGGCTCACGGTGGCGGGCACTCTCGACCCGACGTTCAACGGACAGGGCTTCGTGACCCGGAACGGGACCGCCGGCGGCAATGGGGTGGACACCGGGCGCGATGTCGTGATCGACGGCGCAGGGAGGATCGTGGCCACCGGCGAAAGCACGACGGCAGCCGGCGACCTGGACATGGTCGTCTGGCGCTTCCTGGCCGACGGGACTTCCGACGTGATCTTCGGCGGCGCCGGCTACCTGGTCGAGGGCGGCGCGGCCGGTGCCGTCGGCGGCAATGACGCGGGGCGGGGCATCGGGATCGACGGCTCCAGCCGCATCGTCGTGGCGGGGCGGAGCCTTACCCCCGCCGCAACGCTGGACATGGCGGCCTGGCGCGTGGTGCCGTAGCGGTCGGGCGATCTTCCGACGACGCTACTGCTTCGGGTCCTGCCCCCACCACCACGGCGTCGGCAGCGAGCGCTGCCTGGGCCAGACCTCGTCGAGCGTGTTGCCGTCGTAGAGCCTGCCGTTCTTCATCACGTAGTGAATCGTGTTGGTGTTGTGGATGTCCTCGAGCGGGTTGGCGTCGAGGACGATCAGGTCCGCGAACTTGCCCGGCTCGAGGCTCCCCAGGTCCTGGTCCATGCCCAGGCCGTGGGCGCCGTTGATCGTGGCCACCCGCAGGACGTCGTGCGGCTTCATCCCGCCCGCCGCCATGGCCCAGAGCTCCCAGTGATCGCCCAGGCCGTCGAGCTGGCCGTGGCCGCCGAAGCCGACGTTGCCACCAGCCTGGAGGATCGCGTTGGCGCTGGCCGCGATCAGCGGGAAGACGTACTGGTTGTCCCGGAACCATCCGTCGCGCCGCTCGGCGCGCTGGTCGATCTCCTCGTGGGGAATGAACCGGCGCACCTTGGGCATGTCGTGGATGTCGTAGTGCTCGTAGAAGTAGTTCTCGCTGAAGGGCCCGCCGTAGGAAACCAGCAGCGTCGGGGTGTAGGTGATCCCCGACTGCGCGATCAACTGCACTGCATCGCGATAAAGCGGCATGATCGGATAGCTGTGCTCGTGTCCCGGGTAGCCGTCCAGCGCCTCGGTCAGGTTCATCTTGAAGTCGAGCCCGCCCTCCGTCGTGGGCATCAGCTTGAGCTCCTGGGCCGCCATGATCACCCACTGGCGCTGCTTGCGGTTCCCGGTCATGTACTCCTTGATCGTGAACGTCTTGTAGTACTCGCTGTAGCGCTTGAGCGCGTTCCGGGCGTCGTCGAGACTCTGGAGGTTCTCGTCCCAGAACACCCCGGGGCCGGTGTGGTAGATCCGGGGGCCGATCAGGTCGCCGGCTTCCACCAGGTCGGCGTAGGTCAGCACGTCGGTGGTGGCGGTCTGCGGGTCGCGGGTAGTGGTCACCCCCCAGGCCAGATTGGCCAGGTACTTCCAGACCTCGGTCTCGTGCACCCCCCAGGTGGGCCAGGGGTGGGCGTGCAGGTCGACGAAGCCGGGGATGATCGTCTTGCCGGTGACGTCGATGATTTTCGCATCGGCGGGCGGGCTGCCGCCGCCAGTCGGACCGACGTAGACGATTCTGTCATCGTGGACGATCACGTCGCCCTGCTCGATGACTTCGTCGCCCTTCATCGAGATGATCCGCGCCCCGCGGAGCACCACCGTCCCTGACGGGACGTCGCGCGGCACGTCGATCACCACATCGGTCCGCTGCGGGTCGTAGGCGGGGAGCTTGGTGAGCGAATCGACCCGTGCCTTGGCGGCCGAGTCCGGCTTCCCCTTGGCAGTGTCGGCCTTGAGCGAGTCGGCGCGGATCGAGTCGGTGCGGGCCTTGACCTTCTCCAGCGAGTCGGCGATCACCGGGACGTAGCGGAAGAAAGAATGCCCGATCGACCAGGTGATGCTCCTGGCGTCGCGGGCCCAGGCGATGAAATCTCCGCCCACCCTGGTCAGCCGCTTGACGGGAAACGCCGCTCCCTTGGGATCGCTGATGCTGATGCTGGGAACCACCGCACCGATGACCGGCAGGGCCACCAGGTAGACATTGTTGCCGATCTGGGCGACGACCTGTTCGCTGTCGGGCGCGATCATGATCTCGTCGGCCTGGTTCGGCTCCTGGTTGGGGCCGGGGTAGGAGTAGCCGGTGATCTTCAGGTGCACCCGTCGGTCGGTGCCGTCGAAGCGGAAGGAGACCAGACCCTCGGACGGGTCGTACTGGTAGATCCGTTCCGGGTTCCGGCTGAACTGCGGCCGCCCGGCACCGCTGGTGGGCAGGACCCGGGTGATGGCGCCTCCGCTGGACGGGATCCAGGAGAGGTCGTAGCCGGGCCCGTTCCGCTCGATGATCCTTGGAGCCCGCGGGCCCGTGGATGAAGACGATCCGCTGTCCGTCGGGCGACCAGGCCGGCGCATCGAAGTAGGCCGGCTCACTCGTCAGCGTCTCGGGGCTTGCCGCCCGCCGCTGCTTTACCCGCTTGAGCGCTCCGCCTGAATCCGACCAGGTGATATAGGCGATCCACTTCCCATCGGGCGACCAGGCCGGCGCCTGCTCATGCTCGTTGCTGGAAGTCAGCCGGCGTGGACGCCCCGAGGGGTAGTCCATCACGTAGACCCGGTCGAGCGCGCTGAACGTCAATGGCGCTTCCCGTCGGGCGACAGTGACGGATTCCGGACCTGCTTGACCTCGACCACCCCGGTATCCACCCGGTTCGCGAAGCGAACCAGTGGGCCCAGCTGCTGCTCGACCTGCGCCGTGAACGGAATTTCCGTGGCATTTCCGGTGGCGATGTCGACGCGCCTGAACTTGCCGCCCCAGGAGGTGATGAGTGCCTTGCTGTCCGGGGTGAAGGACGGAGCCGGGCATCAGGTCGCGGGTGTATCGCGACTCCTGGTCGTCGCGCACGCACCGGCCAGGCCAGCCAGCGCTCGTCGCCGGTGCGCAGGTCGCGGAGCCGGAGGCCGGTCTGGGCATCGAACCGGGTGCCGTAGACCAGCCAGTGCCCGTCGGGCGAGAGCACCGGCCGCATGGCGCTGCCGTAGGTGTCGGTCTGCGGGAAGACCTTGCCCTCCACCCGGTCGTAGATGGCCAGTTCCCATTCGGGAAACTGCAGGTTGTACCCGAACCCGCCCCGGTGCCGGCTGAACCAGACATAGCGGCCATCGGGCCCGAAGGCCGCGCCGAGTGCCGAGATCGTGGTGCTCCGGCTGGCGCCGGGGGCGCCGTCACCCTTGTCGGTAATCAGCTTGCTGCCGCTCCCGCCGTCCACGTGCCAGATCCACATCGTATAGGCGCTGCCCAGGACGCCCTCGGTCTTCGAGGCCACGATGTACTTGCCGTCCGGCGTCCACTCCGGGGAGACGAACAGCGACGTCTCCCCCTTGGTGAGCGGCTTGGGCAGCGAGCCGTCGGCGTTCATCAGCCAGACGTTTTCGGCGCCGCTGCGGTCGGAGAGGAAGACGATCCGCTTGCCGTCAGGCGAGTACCGGGGCTGGGAGTCGAAGGCGGGCCCCGAGGTGATCCGCGAAGCGGTGCCTCCCGAGGCCGGCATGGTGTAGATGTCGCCCAGCAGCTCGAAGACGATGGTCTGGCCGTCGGGCGAGACATCGAGCGAGAGCCAGGTGCCCTCGGTGGTCTCGAAGGCGACGGTGCGGGTGGTCTTGAGCGGGAGGCTGTCCTGCTTTGCGGCAGTCTGGCCGGTATCGGTGGCGCCGACGACGGCGAGCGTCAGCGCCAGAGGAATGAGGAGCATAGCCTCGGTCTCTGGATGAGGACGAGAACGGAACTGCGCGGGACTACACGAACTCCACTCGCGAGACGATCACCGCCTGCCCGCCGAGCAGGACACGGTCGCCCTTCACGACCGTCCTGACCAGGCCGCCACGCCGCGACGCCTGGTAGCCGGTCAGGGTGGTCCGCCCGAGCCTGGCGGCCCAGTAGGGTGCCAGGGCGGAGTGGGCCGAGCCGGTCACCGGATCCTCGGGGATACCCTCGCGTGGGGCGAAGAAGCGGGAGACGAAGTCATACCCGTCGCCGCCCTTGGCCCGGCTGGTGACCATGATACCGCGCGCCTCGACGGCGGCAAGGGAGGCCTGGTTGGGGCTGAGTCCGCGGACTGTCGCCTCGTCAGCCAGCTCGACCAGGTAGTCAAACTGGTTCCGGCCGATCCAGAGCGCCTTCGCGCCGAGCGCCGAAACCAGCCCGCCGGGATCGGGAGCCTCCTTGGCGGGCTTGGCGGGGAAGTCGAGCCAGATCATCCCGTCTTCCTGCCGCGCCGTCAGCAGGCCGCTCTTCGTATAGAACCGGATTTCCGATCCGGCCGGCTGATGCCCATCACTCCACAGAAAGTGGGCGCTGGCCAGCGTGGCGTGGCCGCAGAGATCGACCTCGGTTTCCGGGGTGAGCCAGCGGAGGCGGTATCCGTCCTTCTCGGGCAGCAGGAACGCCGTCTCGGCGAGGTTCATCTCGACGGCGACGTTACGCATCCACTGCTCGTCGGCCGGTTCGGAGAGGAGGCAGACCGCAGCGGGATTGCCGGCGAAGGGGCGGGGAGTGAAGGCGTCGACGACGGTGAGACGGTGCACGGGAATCCCTCAATCAGCCTTCGACGATCGCTTCCGCTTCGATCTCGACCAGCATCTCGGGATCGATGAGCCGGCTGACCTCCACCATGGATGTGGTGGGACGGATGGCGCCGAACACCTCACCGTGGGCCCGCCCCACATCCTCCCACCGCCCGATGTCGGCCACGTAGATCCTGGTCCGGACGACGTCCGCCAGCGTCGCGCCGGCCTTTTCCAGCGCGCTCTTGATGTTGCTGAGGGTCTGGACCGTCTGCAGGTACGCGTCGCGTCCGCCGACCAGCTTGCCATCCGGTCCCGTCGCCGTCGTTCCGCTGACGTGAATCACGTTGCCGACACGGACCGCGCGCGAATAGCCGACGATCGGTTCCCAGTGGGTGCCGCTCGAAATGTTCTTGCGCATTCAGTACACCCTTCCGCCCAGCGGGACGTCGCGCTCGACTGCCAGGAGAACCACCCGGCCCTCGAGATCCGGCAGGCCAAGGACCAGCACCTCGGAGTCAAACCCCGCGATCCGGCGCGTGCCGAGATTCATCGCGGCGACCACCTCGCGACCGACCAGTTCCTCCGGGGTATAGAGCGCGGTGAGCTGCGCGCTCGAGGTCCGGTGGCCCAGCGGGCCGAAGTCGAGCCAGAGCCGGTAGGCGGGCTTCCGTGCCGTCGGATTGGGCTCCGCCCGGGTGATCCGGCCGACCCTGAGGTCGAGGGTGGCGAAGGCGTCGGGGCCGGTCATCGGGGAGAGTGTAACGCTTGGAGGGGCGGAGGGGCAGAGGGGCAGTCCCTAAAGGGCTTCCTCGCGCCAGGGCGCTCGGTCGGGGGCGGTTGCAACGGTGAACGGCTGAGTCAGGCCTCCTTGGCGTGGTGACACGCCACCTGGGCCTGCCCGAGTGGGCGGAGGACTGGTCCCTCGGTCGAACAGCGGCTGTCCTTGGCCGGGTGGAAGCAGCGGGGGTGGAAGTGGCAGCCCGGTGGCGGGCTCGACGGGCTGGGCGGATCGCCGGCCAGAACGATGCGCAGGCGCTTCGACTCGGGGTCGGGTTCCGGGACCGCCGAGAGCAGGGCCTGGGTGTAGGGATGTCGGGGGTGGCCGAGCACCTCGTCGGTCGACCCCGTCTCGACGATGCGGCCCAGGTACATCACGGCGACCCGGTGGGCGATCTGTCGCACCACGGCGAGGTCGTGCGCGATGAACAGGTAGGAGAGCCCGCGGCGGGCTCTGCAGATCCATCAGCAGGTTGAGGACCTGGGCCTGGACCGAGACGTCGAGCGCCGAGACCGGTTCGTCGCAGACCAGGAACGCCGGCTCGACCGCGAGGGCCCGGGCGATGCCGATCCGCTGCCGCTGGCCGCCGGAGAACTCGTGCGGGTACCGCGACGCGTATTCGCGGTCGAGACCGACCTCGTCGAGCAGGGCGGCCACCCGGGCCGGGATCTCGCGCCTGCGGCGCCAGGCGGTGGATCTCGATCCCTTCGGCGATCGAGTCGCCGACCGTCATCCGCGGGTTGAGCGAGCTGTAGGGGTCCTGGAAGACGATCTGCATCCGGCGCCGGGTGGTGCGCAGCTCCTCCCGCTCCAGCCGGAAGACCTCGCGGCCCTCGAAGATCGCCTCGCCGGCGGTCGGCTCCATCAGCCGGAGAATCGTGCGTCCCACGGTGGACTTGCCGCAGCCCGACTCGCCCACCAGGGCCAGCGTCTCGCCTCGGCCGATGGTGAAGGAGACGCCGTCCACCGCGCGAATGGCCGGCCCCTTCCGGAACATCCCGCCCCCCTCGTAGTGCTTCACGAGGTTGCGGACCTCGAGCAGCGGCTTCGGTCACTCCCCGTTCCCCGCTCACCGCGTCCACCGTTCCCCGGCTTTTCCGCCAGCCAGCACCGCATCCTGTGGCCGGCGCCGACCATGCGCTCCTTCGGAGCGACCTCGCAGGCCGGCATCGCCTCCGGGCAGCGGGGCTGGAACCGGCACCCGGCGGGCCAGCGGTCGGGCGAGGGCACCTGCCCGGTGATCGGCGTCAGGCGCCCGCTGGGCCGGTCGAGCCGCGGAATCGAGGCGAAGAGGCCGCGGGTGTAGGGATGCGAGGGCCGGGCGAAGAGGTCGACGGTCGTCGCCGTCTCGACGATCTGCCCGGCGTACATGACGGCCACCCGGTCGGCCCGGCCGGCCACGACGCCGAGGTCGTGGGTGATCAGCAGCACCGCCATGCCGCGCGCCTGCCGCAGCCGGTCGAGCACTTCGAGGATCTGGGCCTGCACGGTCACGTCGAGCGCGGTGGTCGGCTCATCGGCGATCAGCAGGTCGGGCTCCGCCGCAAGGGCGATCGCGATCATGACCCGCTGACGCATCCCGCCGCTCATCTGGTGCGGATAGGCGCGGGCCCGCGCCTCCGGGTCGGGGATGCCGACTTCCGTGCAGCAGCGCCACCGCGCGGCGCCAGGCCTCGGCGCGCGGGACGTCGAAGTGGGCCTGGATCCCTTCGGCGATCTGGTCGCCGACGGTGAAGACGGGGTTGAGGCTGGTCATCGGATCCTGGAAGACCACGGCGATCCGCCGGCCCCGCAGGCGGCGCAGCGATTCGGGATCGAGGGTGGGAATCGATACCCCGTCGAACCGGATGATGCTGTCGTGCGGCGAGCGCGCCGGTGGGCGGCAACAGCCGGAGAAGCGCCAGCGCGGTGAGGCTCTTGCCGCATCCCGATTCGCCGACCAGGGCGAGCGTCTCGCCGCGGTCGAGGGAAAAGCTCACCCCGTCCACCGGGCGCGACCTGCCCCCCGGGCCCGGGGAAGGAGACCGCAAGCCGTCGACTTCGAGCAGGCTCATGCGCGGCGTACCGGCGATCAGGGATGAACGGAGGCCCTCGCCGAGGAGGTTCACCGCCAGCACGGTGACCACGATGGCGAGGCCGGGAAAGAGGCTGGGCCACGGGGCGGTGACCAGGGACGATCGCCCGTCGAGGATCATGCCGCCCCACGAGGGCGTCGGGGGCTGGACGCCGAGCCCGAGAAACGAGAGGCCGGCCTCGAGCAGGAGCACGTCGGCCACCGAAAGCGTCGCGGCGACGATGAGCGGACCGGCGCAGTTCGGCAGCAGGTGTCGGAAGATAACCCGTGGCTCGACCGGCCCCCAGCGCCTCGGCGGCCCGCACGAAGGGCTCCTCCTTCACCCGCAGTACTTCGCCGCGCACCAGGCGGCTGGTGCTGAACCACCCGGTGGTTCCCAGCACGAGGATGAGCACCGGCAGCGGGACCCGGTCCGAGCACAGCGAGGACGAGCAGTGGGACGAAGACACGGGGAATCGCCAGCGCGGCGTCCACGCTCCGCATGAGGACCGCGTCCACGATGCCGCCGACGTAGCCCGCCACCAGTCCGACCGTGGCGCCCAGGGTAGCGGCGATCGCCGCCGTCGTCAGCGCGATCGTGAGCGAGATCCGGGCGCCGCGCGCCACCCGGGCCAGCAGATCGCGGCCGGCCCAGTCGGTGCCGAAGGGGTGGGCCAGGCTCGGCGACGACAGCGGAGGAAAGACCTGGGCCCGGTAGTCGGGCAGCACGTAGCGGCAGGAGGATGCCGCTGGCGGCGACCAGCACCAGGATGGCCAGGCCCCAGCGCATCCCTTTCACAGCGCGCGCACCCGCGGATCGAGCCAGCCGTGCATCAGGTCGCTGACGAGCCCGCCCGCGATGACCAGCCCGGCGGCCAGCAGCGTGGTGCCCATCATCAGGGGGTAGTCGCGGCCGCCGATCGCTTCGGCGGCAAGCAAGCCCAGGCCGGGCCAGCCGAACACCGATTCGACGAACACCGAGCCGGTGACCAGGATCGGCAACCAGAGCCCGAAGAGAGTCAGGAGAGGGCCGAGCGCATTGCGGAAGGCGTGGCGCCAGACGACCCGCCGCTCGTCGAGGCCGCGGGCCCGGGCGGCACGGACGAAATCCAGTCCCAGGACCTCCAGCATCGAGCTCCGTTCCAGGCGCATGGCCGCAGCGATGCTCACCGCCGACAGGGTCAGGGCGGGGAGGAGGAGGTGCCGGCCGAGATCGACGATCCGGAGGCCCAGGGCGGCGTTGGGGGCGAGGGTGGGGTCGTGCATGCCCGCCGCGGGAAGGAGATGCCATTCGACGGCCACCAGCCAGGCGAGCATCGTACCCAGCCAGAAGGAGGGCGTCGCGTAGAGCACCAGCGACAGGGCGCTCGTGGCCCGGTCGAAGCGTGAGCCGGCGCGCACCGCCTGCCATGCACCGAGCCAGGTTCCCAGGGTGAAGTTGATTACCAGGACCAGGCCGCCGAGGAGGAGACTGGCGGGAAGACGTTCACGGAGGAGCTGGACGACGGGGCGGCCGCCGTAACGGATCGACCCACCGAGGTCGCCGCGCATCGCGCCGGACAGAAAGGTGCCGTACTGCACCAGGATCGGACGATCGAGCCCGTAGAGCGCCCGGAGGCGTGCCGCCTCCTCGACGGTGAATCGCTGCTGGTCGTCGAGCTGGGGAATCGGGATCCCCCGGCGTCAGCCGCATCAGGACGAACGCCAGGGTGACCGCCACGACGTAGGTCAGCACCGCCTGCCCGAGCCGGAGCCAGAGGCGGTTCACGTGCTCAGCGCCCGTCCGTGCGATCGCGGGGCAGCTCGGCGCCCGGCACGAGGTGCCAGCGCCAGAGATCGAGCCAGGTCGATTGCGGCCGCAAGCGTCACCCGGTCGAACCGGCGGTGGACCGCGGGGACCAGGGTCGGGGAGTAGATGAAGATGGCCGGCGCATCGTCCTCGATCCGCTGGATTGCCCGGGCCCAGATCGGCCCGGGCTTCCCGGCACTCGTGATGGCCTGCTCGAAGAGGGAATCGACCACCGGGTCGCAGTACCCGGTGTAGTTGAGCCCGCCCGGGCCGGCGCCGGCACAGCTCCAGCTCTGTACCAGGCCGGAGGGAGACGGATCCATCGTGCTGGCCCCGAAATCAATGTCAAAGCTCCTGGTCTTCCACCGGGCCTGAATCTCGCCCCGGTCGAGCACGAGGATCCGGAGGTCCACCCCGACCTGCCGCAATTCCTCCTGCGCCTGTTGGGCCATCCTCCCGCGCGGCACACTCGTTCCGGGCACCAGCATCGTCAAGGCGAGCGGCCGGCCCTGCTTGTCGAGAATTCCGTCGCCGTCGGTGTCGGCCCAGCCACGCAGTGCGAGCAGCTCCCTGGCCCCGGTGGTGTCGTAGGCGGGCTGGGGCGCCTTCGGGTTGTAGATCCAGACCGCTTGGGGCACCGGGCCGGCGGGGGCCACGCTGGCAGGACCCCAGCCGGTGTGAGCCAGCCGGGTGCGATCGAGTGCCAGCGCGAGCGCGCGACGCACCTCCGGGTCCGACAGAATCGGATGAGGCCGCGAGGTATCGGCGGGATCCCTGGAATTGAACCGGAAATAGCCCAGGTTGAGCGAAGGCACCTGGTAAGTCGTGAAGGCGGGCTGGGCCAGGACCTGATCGGGGGCGCCGAACTGATAGATGTTGTCGATCGCGTCGGCCTCGCCGCTCAGCAGCAGGTTCATCCGGGCCTGCCCATCGCCCACCGCCTGAAAGATCACCCTGCCGATTCCCGGCCTGCCGAGGAAGAACGCGGGATCGGCCCGGAGCTCCATCAGCTGTCGCGCGGCATCACGCCGCACCCATCGATAGGGCCCGTTGCCGACGGGACTGGCCGCGAACGACGACTTAGGCAGGTCGGCCGCGTTGATGCCCCGGACCAGGTGCGCGGGAAGCGGTGGCACGTGATACGTGGCATCGTAGAGCTGCTCCGCGTAGACCCGATCGAACCGGAAGACGACCCGGGTCGGACTCGGGGCAGTGACCGAGACGATGTGCCGGAGGAGAGTGGCCGTCTGCGGATAGTCGGTGCGGTTCCTGGCCCGATCCATGGTCGCCACGACGTCTGCCGAGGTGACCGGCGTCCCATCGTGCCAGCGGGCCCGGGGGTCGAGATCGAATGCCAGGGTGAGCGAATCGAGCCGCTGCCAGCGCCGCGCCAGCCTCGGCTCGAAGCTCTTCTCGTCGGCGGTATTCCGGGCCGGACCCAGCTCGGCCAATCGCAGGAAGAGCTGATCGCCGACTTCCCTGCTGACGGCGTCTCCGACCCAGAGCAGGGGCACCGGTGCCGTGGCTTCGCTGGGCTGCAGGATGACGATGGTGCCGGGAATGGCGGGGGCGGCCTGCCCGGCAAGCGGCGCGCCGGCGAACATGACACAGAACAACTGGAGGAACTCGACTCGTCTCTGGCGGCGCATCGGATTCCTTGAGGGAGGCCTGCTCAAAGCTATCGGGCTCAACGCCTCCACGTCCAGCGATCGGACTCGAAGTGGGGACGGTGGCGGTCGGCCCCCAGGCGAACCGCGTCCGCGAGTGCAGCATCCGGAGGCATCGCCGGCCCCCACTTCCGGGCAGTCGCAGTGCTGACCACACTGGCGGCTTCGTCGAAGGAGACGGGGCGGCCGACGAGGCCGGAGAGGGGGAACCCCGCCTCCGCCCCGTCGGATGCGCCGCCACGCTTGAGCAGTTCCGACACCAGGGCCTGGCCGTCCTCGAGCAGCAGACTGCCGTGCTGGAGGAAGGCGTCCCCCTTCCTGAGCTGGGCGCTCCCGACGACCTTCCGCCCCCGCACCAGGACTTCGCCGCCGGCGGGCCGCGCGAAACAGGCGCCTGCCTCGAGACGGCCCATTCGCACAGGCGCCGCGGCGAGCGTGGCCTCGGCGCCCAGCAGGCGGACGGCGTCGGCCAGGATCTCGTGGATCACCCGGTAGGCCGTGACCATCGAACCGAAGTGCGCGATGGGTGACGCGACCGCGTAGGTCAATTCCCGGGCATGCCAGACCGCGCGCCCGCCGGTCGGCCGGCGGACCAGGTCGAGCCCGCGGGCGGTAATGGCCTCGCGGTCGTAGCGCCGCAGGGCCGGCTCGTTGCGGCCGAATGAAAGACAGTACGGCGCCCAGCGGTACAGGCGCAGAAACGCGACTCCCTCCCGATCGGCCAGATCGAGGAGGGAGAGGTCGGTGGCCATGTTGTGGGAGCCTGGATGCGGCTCGCGGTCGACGATGCGGGCTATGGGCGGGAGGGCGGGAGGGCGGGAGGGCGGGAGGAGATCCGGTCCTGGCAGGACACTTCCCGCCCTCCCGCCCTCCCGCCCTCCCGCCATCAGCTGTACGCCTCCACCGGCGGACAGGTGCAGACCAGGTTCCGGTCGCCGTAGGCGCCGTCGATCCGCGACGACCGTCGGCCAGACCTTGTGCTCGCGGGTCGAGGCGCTGGGGAAGGCGGCCCGCTCGCGCGGGTACGGGCGGTCCCAGTCGTCGCCGATGACCTGCACCAGGGTGTGCGGCGAGCTGGTCAGCAGGTTGTCCTCCCGGCTGGCCTTGCCCTCCTCGATCTCGCGGATCTCCTGCCGGATGGCGATCATCGCGTCGCAGAAGCGGTCGAGCTCCTCCTTCGGCTCGCTCTCGGTCGGCTCGATCATCAGCGTGCCCGGCGACCGGGAAGGAGACCGTCGGCGGGTGGAATCCGTAGTCGATGATCCGCTTGGCGATGTCCTCGACCTCGATGCCGGCGGAGGCCTTGAAGGGCCGGGTGTCGATGATGCACTCGTGCGCGACCAGCCCGTTCGTGCCCGAGTAGAGCAGGTCGAAGTGCCCGTGCAGCCGCGGGCGATGTAGTTGGCGTTGAGGATCGCGATCTTGGTGGCCTCGGTCAGCCCGTCCTGGCCCATCAGCGCGATGTAGGCCCAGGAGATCGGCAGGATCGCCGGGCTGCCCCACGGGGCGGCCGAGACGGTGCCGCAGGTCTCGGCACCGCCGGTGGCCACGACCGGGTGGCCGGGGAGGAAGGGCGCCAGGTGCGCTGCGACGCCGATCGGGCCCATGCCCGGGCCGCCGCCGCCGTGCGGGATGCAGAAGGTCTTGTGCAGGTTCAGGTGGCAGACGTCGGCGCCGATGTCGCCCGGGCGGCAGAGGCCGACCTGGGCGTTCATGTTGGCGCCGTCCATGTACACCTGGCCGCCGTTCTCGTGCACGATCTGGCAGATCTCCTGGATCGACGACTCGAAGACGCCGTGGGTCGACGGATAGGTGACCATCAGGCAGGCCAGGGTGTCGCGGTGCTCCGCGGCCTTGGCCCGCAGGTCGGCGACGTCGATGTTGCCCTGCGCGTCGCGACTTGACCGCCACGACCGTGAGCCCGGCCATGACCGCGCTGGCCGGGTTGGTGCCGTGCGCCGACATCGGGATCAGGCAGGTGGTCCGCTGGTCGTCGCCCCGGGACTGGTGGTAGGCCCGGATGACCAGCAGCCCGGCGTACTCGCCCTGCGAGCCGGCGTTGGGCTGCAGCGAGATCCGGGCGAAGCCGGTGATCTCGGCCAGCGGCGCCTCGAGCTGGCGGAACATCAGCTGGTAGCCCTGGGCCTGCGCCAGCGGCGCGAAGGGGTGCAGCCGGTTGAACTCCCGCCAGCTCACCGGCATCATCTCGGTCGTGGCGTTGAGCTTCATGGTGCAGGAGCCGAGCGGGATCATCGCCGCGGTGAGCGAGAGGTCCCGGGCCTCGAGACGCTTGATGTAGCGCAGCATCTCGGTTTCGGAGTGGTAGCGGTGGAAGACCGGGTGGGTCAGGAACGGCGGTCGTGCGCTGGAGCGACGCCGGGATGGCCCAGCTCCTTGTGCGGTCCCGCCTCGTGCAGCATGAACGGCAGCGCCACGTCGAGCGAGAAGACCGCGATCAGGTCGGAGAGGTCGCTGATGGTGACCGTCTCGTCGAGCGCGACGCAGAGCCGGGTCGGCGTCGAGGACCCGGAGGTTGATCCGCCGGGTCCGCGCGCGCGTCGAGGATCCGGGCCCTGTTGGCCGCCTTGACCTCGACGCAGACGGTGTCGAAGAACGCCTCGTGCACCACGTGGTAGCGCAGGCGCCGGAGCGCGTCGGCCAGCAGCACCGCCTGGGTGTGCACCCGCTCGGCGATCCGCCTGAGCCCGTCCGGCCCGTGGTAGACCGCGTACATGCTGGCCATGACCGCCAGCAGCACCTGGGCGGTGCAGATGTTGCTGGTGGCCTTGTCGCGGCGGATGTGCTGCTCGCGGGTCTGCAGCGCCATGCGGAGCGCCGGCTGGCCGCTCGAGTCCTTCGAGACGCCGATGATCCGGCCCGGCATGTGGCGCTTGTAGCGCGTCCTTGGTGGCGAAGAATGCGGCGTGCGGGCCGCCGTACCCCATCGGCACGCCGAAGCGCTGGGAGTTGCCGACCGCGATGTCGGCGCCCCACTCGCCCGGCGGCGTGAGCAGGGTCAGCGCCAGCAGGTCGGTCGCCGCGGTGACCAGGGCGCCGGCCGCGTGGGCCCGCTCGCAGAAGGCGCGGTAGTCGTGGACGCCGCCGTCGGTGGCGGGGTACTGCACCAGGGCGCCGATCACGCCCGGGCCGAACGCGAAGGTGAGCGGGTCGGCCACCAGGATCTCGATGCCCTGGGAGGCGGCGCGGGTCTGCACCACCGCGATGGTCTGCGGATGGCAGCGCTCGTCCACCAGGTAGACCGGCGTCGCCGTCGTCCTTCGCGACGGCGAGCGTCATGTGCATCGCCTCGGCGGCGGCGGTGGCCTCGTCGAGCAGCGAGGCGTTGGCGATCTCGCAGCCCGGTGAGATCCGCCACCATCGTCTGGAAGTTGAGCAGCGCCTCGAGCCGGCCCTGGGCGATCTCCGCCTGGTAGGGGGTGTAGGCGGTGTACCAGCCGGGGTTCTCGAGGATGTTCCGCTGGATCACCTGCGGGGTGAAGGTGCCGTGGTACCCCATCCCGATGTAGGAGCGGAACACCTGGTTCTGGGCGGCGATGCCCCGGAGCGCGCTGCAGCACCTCGCGCTCGCTGCGGCCGGTCGGCAGGTCGAGCGGCCGCCGCAGCCGGATGTCCTCGGGCACCACGGCGTCGATGAAGGCGTCGAGCGAGTCGTAGCCCAGGGTGCGCGAGCATGACGCGGACGTCGCTCCGCCGGGGGCCGATGTGGCGGTCCACGAAGCGATCGGTGCGGAGCCGCGCGTACGGCGGCCTGGGGAGTGTTGTCGGCGGGTTCAGGCATTGCTGCTCCTCTGGGGTCTGACAGAACAACGGCGCCCCCGTGCCGCTGGCGGGGCGCCGGATGTTGACGCACGACGGACACGGCGGGCCTATTGGCCGATCTTCTTCTTGTAGTCGGCGGCGGAGAGCAGGCTGGTCGAGCTCGCCCTGGTGTCCGCCACCTTGAGGCGGATCATCCAGCCCTCACCGTAGGGATCGCGGTTGATGGTGGCCGGGGTCGGCGTCGAGCGCGGCGTTGACCGCCACGACCTCGCCGGCCATGGGCGAAAACAGCTCGGAGACCGCCTTGACCGCCTCGATGGTGCCGAAGACCTGCATCCTGCGTGAACTTGGCGCCGATCTTGGGCAGCTCGACGAAGACCACGTCGCCCAGCTCGCCCTGGGCGTAGTCGGTGATCCCGACCTGCGACCACGGCCGCGTCGCTGGTGATCTTCACGTATTCATGGTCGGGGGTGTAGCGGAGATCGTTCGGGACGTTCGACACTCGGGCTCCAGGGTGGGTCGGACGGGGGCAAGGATAGACACAGGGCGCAGGGTGGTCAAGCGCCGCCCAGCTCGCGCCAGACCTCCTTCGCCCGGTGCTCCAGCCGGGCCTGGTCGCCGTCATTCTCGATCAGCAGCGGGCCGCGCGCGGGATCGCCGCCGCGCCACCGCTTCTTGACCGCGGCGGGCATCTGCATCGCGATCAGGGCGCGGGCCTCGGCCTCGGGCATCCCGCGGTCGGCCACCAGGCGGGCCAGGCGGACCGGCTCGGGGGCATCCACCAGGACCACGGCGTCGAATGCCGCGGGGTCCAGCGCCTCGAAGAGCAGGGGGATGTCGTGGACGACGAGAGTGGCTCCCTGGGCGGCGGCCGCGGCCTCGCGCTGCTCCCGCAGCCGCCGGACCGCCGGGTGCACGATCGCCTCCAGGTCGTGCCGGGCGGCACGGTCGGCGAGCACCGCCGGCGCAGCGCGCCGCGGTCGAGGGAGCCGTCGGGAAGCAGGACCTGCGGGCCGAAACGCCGGGCGATGGCCGTAAGTGCGGGAGTGCCGGGCCGCTGCACCTCGCGGACCAGCTGATCGGCGTCGATCACCGTCGCCCCCCAGCGGCGGAACAGCGCCGCCACCGTGGACTTGCCCGAGGCGATGTTGCCGGTGAGAGCGATGCGGATCATGCGGACGGGTGGGAGGGGGAGCGGGGAGCGGGGAGCGGGGAGCAGGATCGAACCCACCGCTCCCTGCTCCCTGCTCCCCGCTCACCATTACAACAGCGCGGTCTGATCCTCATCCTTCCGGGGGACCCGGTGGCAGTGCCGGCAGCGGGCCTCGTAGCTCTCCCGCCCGCCGACCAGGATGGTGGGAGAGTCGTACCGCGCGGGCTTGCCGTCGACCAGGCGCTGGTTGCGGGTGGCGAGGTCGCCGCAGACCACGCAGATGGCCTGCAGCTTGGTGACACTCTCGGCGATGGCCAGCAGCTGTCCCATCGGCCCGAACGGCTCGCCGCGGAAATCGGTGTCGGTGCCCGCCAGGATGACGCGGACTCCGCGCGAGGCCAGCGCCGAGGCGACCATCCCGATCTCGCCGTCGAGGAACTGGGCCTCGTCGATGGCGACGATCTCGGTATCGGGACGCACGAGGCGAAAGATCTCCGCGGCGTTGTTGACGGGCGCCGCCTCGATCTCCAGGCCGTCGTGGGTGGAGACGCTCTGCAGGCCGCCGTACCGGTCGTCGAAGTGGGACTTGAACACCTGCACGCGGCGCCGCGCGATCACGGCACGGCGCACCCGGCGGATCATTTCCTCGCTCTTGCCGGCAAACATCACCCCGGAGATTACCTCGATCCACCCGGGTCGCGCCCCGTGATACATCGGTTGCCCTTGTTTGATGGTGCGGCGTGACGTTACTGCCCGACGGGGCGCGGGTCAAGCGAAGAACGTCCGCCTTGCGGTGTCCTCGCCCCGCGCTCCATATTCCGCGCCCCGACCCCTGCGGCTCGCGCCGCGCTCTCCCTCCGCATTGCCAGGAGCGACCTCGTGACCAAGCAGCAACTGGTGCGTGCACTGGCCGAACGCCAGAAGCTCTCCCGCGCGATCGCCACCCGGATGGTGGATGCCCTCTTCGGCGAGGACGGGCTCATCGCCGGGGAGCTTCGCAAGGGCGGCACCGTCCAGATCAGCGGCTTCGGAGTCTTCGAGACCCGCAAGCGCAAGGAGCGCACCGGGCGCGACCCGCGCACCGGCCGGGCCATCAAGCTCAAGGCGTCGATCACGCCCGCGTTCCGTCCCGGCAAGGCGCTGAAGAACCTGGTCAACCGCCGGAAGTAGTCCTCGGGCCCGCGCCCCGCGGCCCGCCCGCGCCCCGTGGTCCGCCCGGGCCGCGCGGCGTCCGGGCGGGTCGCTCTCCCCCTCCCGTGCCTGTACCCTGGTCCACCTTGGCCAGCACTCGCCGCTGCCTGATGGAGAGTCCGGTGATCCGGTCCGCGATCCGCTCGGCCTCAGCGGTCGGCACCTCCACCAGCGAGAAGTTCTCCCGCACATCCACTCGGCCGATCATGGTCCGGTCCACCCTGGCCTCCCGGGTGAGGCACCCGACCAGGTCATTGACCGAGGCTCCGTCCTTCTTGCCCACTCCGACCCAGATCCGGGCGGTCGCCGATGCTGGCGCCGAGCCGCGCGCCTCCGCGGGCGCCCCCGCCGCTGCCACCCCGCGCCGCGTCCAGAGCTGGTAGAGGGCCGCCGCCACCGCGGCGGGCTCGAATCGCTCGAAGAGCGGCGCCAGAGAGATCAGGGCCGTCTCCGGCGCGCCGCCCGCCAGCTCCGCGGCGATCGTCGCCCGCCGGGCCGCGGCTTCGCCCTCGGCCAATTCGAGCACTCCCGGCAGACGGTGGGGCCGGTAGCCGGGTGCGACCCGGGCCAGCCACGGCAGGGCGAGCGCGGGCGCCAGGAGCACGACCTCGCCCGCGGTGGCCCACTGGTGGAGACGGCCCGGTGCCGGCAGATCGAGGGCGATGACCAGTCCGGTCGCGCTCGCCTCGCCCACGGCGAGCGGCACTCCAGACACCGTCGCGAAGCGTCGGATCACCGGATCTGGCTCGATGGCCGTCCAGAGGGTGACCTGGGCGGGATCAAAGGTCTCGAGCACCGCGGCGGCCGCCGCCAGTCGATCGGCATGGCTGGTCACCGCGACCCGGACATTGGTCGACACCGGCGCCACCGCTGGCAGCGGGAACGTCAGCGCCCGGCGGGCAAAGCGTTCGCCGCAGCGGATCACCTGGTCGGGCTGGGTGGTGAGAATGATCCGGGGCGTGTCCTTGTCGAGATCCGCGAGCAGGGCATCGAGCTCGGCTTCATTCTCCAGAAGTTCGGGCCAGGCCAGCAGGAGGTGGCTGATCTCACCCACCTTGAGTGATGAACGGCGGGCCAGGGCAAGCGCGGTGACGGGAGTGGTCAGGAGGATCGCGGGGGGCGCTTCGCGGAGCAGGCGGCCGGCCCGGGCGGGCCCCGAGGCGACGTGGAGCGAGCGCCCGGCGGCCGCGGCCAGTGGTGCCAGCGCCTCGGCCCAGCCTTCGAGCGAGGAAGGAGGGACGATGGCAAGGAGCCGCGGCGGTGCAGCCGCCTCGGCCGAGAGCAGTCCCGCGAGCAGCGGCTGGGAGTGAACCGCGGCCGGAGGGGTCTCCACCACGAGGTTGACGCCGCGTGCGGCGCCTGCCACCAGATCGCGGGTGCGCTGGTCGTCCGCCCGCCAGCCCAGCCGTGTCAGTTCAGCCGTCAGCGCGGCCGTCACGTGCACTTCCTCGAATCCCGCCATCGCACCCTCGGTTGTCAAAAAGCCGTTTCCTGCAGGGGACGGAAGCTAAGCCCGCGGCAGGGTGGGGCCAAGTCCGCGGCCGTTCGCGGGCCGGTTGACTTCGCACGATGAGGGGCGGAGTTTTCCCGCTCGCCTCAGTACCTCTACCGCACGGACACGCCGAGATGCCCGATCCCCTTTCGACCAACCTCGCCTACCTCAGGCCATCGGAGACGGTGGCGATCAGCAACGAGACCAAGCGCCGCCGCGCGCTGGGCGAGGACGTCATCGACCTGAGCGTCGGCGAGCCCGATTTCGACACCCCGGCGATCGTGGCGCAGGCGGGCATCCAGGCGATCCAGAAGGGGATGACCCGGTACGCGGCCAACATCGGGATTCCCGAGCTGCGCGCCGCCATGGCCCAGCGCCTCTCGAAGCTTTCCGGCGGGCGCCCGGTCAACGCCGACAACATCGTGGTGAGCAACGGCTCGAAGCAGTCGATCTTCAACGCCTGCTTCTCGCTCTTCGGCCCCAGGGACAAGGTCCTGATCCCCTCGCCGGCCTGGGTGTCCTACCCCCAGATCGTGCACCTCTGCCGGGCCGAGCCGGTGGCGGTGGCGGGCGACCCGGAGTGGGGGCTCAAGGTCGGCGTGGCCGACCTCGAGCGGCACACCGACAAGCTGGTCCGCGGGCCTGATCATCTGCTCGCCCTGCAATCCGACCGGGGCGGTCTACACGCGCGGCCGAGGTCCGGGCGATCGCCGAGTGGGCGAAGAAGCACTCGGTCTGGATCGTCGCCGACGAGATCTACCGCCCCATCCATTATGGAAGCGGCCCGGCCCCGTCCTTCCTCGACCTGCCCGACGAGCTGCTGGAGCGGGTGGTGCTGATCTTCGGCGCGAGCAAGGCGTATGCGATGACCGGCTGGCGGATCGGCGCGGCGCTGGCCCCGACCCACCTGGTCAAGGCGATGGCCGCGCTGCAGTCGCACACCACGACCGGCGCCGGCCACCCGGCCCAGTGGGCCGCGGCCACGGCCTACGCCGACGAGAAGGTCGAGCTCGAAGTCCACAAGATGACCGCCGCCTTCCGCCGGCGGCGCGACACGGTGGTCAGCCGGTTCCGGGCCGAGGCGCCCGGCGTCGAGTTCGTGGATCCGCACGGCGCGTTCTACTTCTTCTTCCGGGTGGACGGCGTCGCCAGCGGAGAGGTCACCAACGGCAGCACCTTCTGCGAGCACCTGATGAAGCGCGAAGGGGTGGCGATGGTGCCGGGCGCCGCCTTCGGAGACGATCGCTGGGTCCGGATGAGCTACGCCGTCTCGGACAAGGAACTGGACGCCGCCCTGGAGCGCATCCTCCGGTTCGTCACCTCGCTCCAGGGGGCGCGGGTGGGGTGATGGCCGCCGCCGGGCTGGAGGTCAGGCTCGAGCCCCTGCAGGGGGCGCTCCCGGCGATCCGCTGGCGGCGCGACGAGGAGACCGAAATCCTCTCGGGCGGCTTCAAACCCGTCGCGAAGGGCCGCGGGGCCAGCATCACGGTGGAGCTGGCGGACGACGAGGGGGCCATCGTGGTCCTCGACGTGGTGGCTGGCCGCCTGACCGGACTGGACGTCGTGATCTGGCCGGCACTCGATCCGGTGCCCGGATTGAGGCCGCCCGCCACCTTCGCGCGACGCGGAGGTACTCTGGCCCGCCAAGCCCTCGGCGATCGCGGCGGCCGCGGTCGAGCTGGAAACCCCGTTGCTCGCTTCCACCAATGACGCCGGGACACTGCTCCACCTCGAGCTGGGCCATTCCCGGCTGGCCGAAACGGTGCGCCTGGCCGATCACCTCCTGGCCGACATCGACGACCGCCAGCGGCTGGCCGGCCTCTGGCTGCTCGATCTCCCCCAACTCGACACCGCCCTCGACGACGACGAAGCCTACCTGTGACCCCGCGCTCGTTTGCCAGGCTGCGGCAGGCGGCGGCCCGCGCCGGGCTGGAGCCGGCCCGCTTCACGCCGGAGGCGAGCGAGGGCCGGGCACTCGAGGCCGTCACCCGCCAATCGAGGCTGGTCGAAGGGACCGCGCTGGCCTGGCACCCCGTCGGTGCCGCCGAGCCATGGCCCGACCCTGTGGCGTTCCTCGATGGCACCCAGCACTACGAGATCATCGCCTACGACGGGGCGAGCCCGATCTTCGCCGCCGACATCGGCGCCGCAGTCCGGGAGCGGCGGGCCCGCCGACTGACGCGGGTCGTGAGCCTGCGAAGGCGCCTGGTGATCGGCCGCCGCGCGGCGCTCGCGGCGCTGGGCGTCCTCGCCCGAGGGGCATGAAGCGGTCGCCATTCCGGAGGACGATCCGCCCCACCCGGTGCGCGACCAGCTCCTGGCCCGCCGGGTCGTGGACGACGAGCGGGGCCGGCTCGAGCTCGAGGCGGGCGGCCTGTACCGGGCGCAGGCCGACAGCTGGGTCATTGTCGACGGCTCCCTGGCGCAGAGCCCGCTCTGGGCCGCGCGATGCCCGCATGGTCGGGGTCATCAAGAGCCACAGCGCGCTCCCCTTCGAAGGAGAGGACCTGGTGCGCTACCTCCGGCTCCCCTGGGCGCACCGCAGCTCCGTCTTCGCCGCCGAGCAGCGGATGGTCGCGCCGGTCTACAGCTGGGCCCTCCGGCTCTGGCCCTGGGAGGGGAAAGACCTGCTCCACGGCCTGGTCCGCATCGAGGCCGCACCAACCGACGCCACGATCGCCCTCGCCGGCCAGTTGTCGCGTTGGCTCCTGGCCGAGCGCGCGCCGGTGAGTGCTCCCGACCCGCGGTGGGACCGGATGCTGTACGGGATACGCGCGGTGGAGGTAGGACTAAGGGGAGCTGGGAGCAGGGAGCAGGAGCGGTGAACCCGCCGCGCCAACCCGCTCCCTGCTCCCGCTCCCTGCTCCCTTGAAACGAGAACCAAGTTGACTGACGAAATCCCCCGGTCGGTCGGGTCGTCGCCACCGAGCTCAAGCCCTCGACCCCGCACCAGTTCCACTTCTGGACCGCGCTGGAGTCGCCGGTCGGCATCGGCGCCATCGTGCGGGTCGAGGGGCCGGGCCGCACGGTGCTGGGCATCGTGACCGACGGCTTCGCCTACTCCGACCTGCCCAGTGCCGCTGGTCGACGTGGTTGGCGCCGACGGCGATCCCGGCCGGGCCGGCGACGCGCCCACCGATCGCACCGAGGTCCGGCTCTACACCGCCGCGGTGCTGCGCCAGCTGCCCGAGGAGCCGCTCCAGCCGGTGCCGATCGGCGCGGTCCACATGGCGTCCGACGCCGACGTGGTCACCGCGCTTCGGATGGACGCCTATTCGACAGCCGGAACGGTCGACCGCCGATCCCGGTCGGCGTCTACTCCGCCGCCGGGCTCGAGGCGCCGGTCTACCTCGATGCCGACTTCCTGCTCGGCCCCGAGGCGGCGCACCTCAACATCACCGGCGTGTCGGGGCTCGCCACCAAGACCAGCGCGATCGAGTTCCTCCTCGCCAGCATCTTCCAGACCTTCCCGCAGGCCAAGGGCTCGATCGGCGCCGTCTGCTTCAACGTGAAGGGACCCGACCTCTGCTTCCTCGACCAGCCCGGCGCGCTGACCGAGGAGGATGAGCGGCTCTACGCCCGCCTGGGGCTGGTGGCGGAGCCGTTCCGGTCGGTGCGCTACTTCGCGCCCCACAAGGCCGACGGCGTCAACCTCAACACCCTGCGGACCCATCCCGACGCTCGCCGGCAACACCGAGCCGCTGGTCTGGGGCCTCCGCGAGGTGCTCGACTACGCCGAAGTGCTGCTCAACCGGGACGACGTGGACGCCAAGGCGGGGGCCTTCATCGATTTCCTGGCCGAGCGGGTGGTCGGCCGCGAATACGCCGACCCCTCGCTGCGGGACGCGCCCTTCCGGGTCGAGTCGTTCGCCGACCTCGAGGAGTTCTTCCGCGCGATCTTCGACTTCATGGAGGCGATGGCGCGGGGCAGCGAGGTCTGGAAGACCCACCACGTGGCCACCATCCGCAAGGTCCGCAACCGCCTCGGCAACATCAGCACGAGGGCCCGCGGCCTGGTGACCGACACCGGCCACGTGAACGACCTGCCCTGGGGCGAGTTCGAGGACCGCGCGATCCAGGTCATCGATGTCGCCGGGATGGATCCGCTGGCCCAGGACCTGGTCTTCGCCCGCGTGGTCTCCAAGCTCCGCGAGCACCTGGAGCGCCGCGACCTCGGCGTGGACCACGTCGTGGTCTTCGTGGACGAGCTCAACAAGTACGCCCCGGCCGACGGCCAGGACAGCTACGTCCGCCGGATGCTGCTCGATCTCTCCGAGCGGGGGCGGTACCTGGGTCTCGTGCTCTTCTCGGCCCAGCAGTTCCGCTCCCAGGTCCAGCGGCGCGTGGTCGGCAACGCCGGCACGGCGCTCTTCGGCCGGATGGACATGGACGAGCTCGCGACTCCCGGCTACTGCCAACATCTCGCCCGGCCACACGGGCCAAGCTCGCGTCGCTGCCCAAGGGCGAGCTGATGATCCGGCATCCGCACTTCACCCAGCCGATCTTCGTGCGGTTTCCCCGGCCGGCGGTGCTGTCGGGCCGCGAGGGGGTCGAGCGATTCCCGCCCGAGCCCGATCTCGAATTCGCCGCGGCGGTGGCCCGGCGGCTCAAGGCCCTCGATGCGTCGATCACCCACGACCAGGTGGCCGACCTGGTGGAGGGACACCGCGAGGATGAAGTCCGCAAGGCGCTGGGCGCCACGCTCCGGGCCCGCCCCGATCGTCCGCTCGCCTTCTTCCGCTCCGCCCTCGGCCGCCGGGTGACGGCCGAGATCCCGCTCCCCAGCCGGTGTACGTCCGGTCCGGGCCATCGAGGATCCCTTCCGTTCCTAGGGTGATCCGATGACCGGCCCACCCACCCAGCAGGCGCAACCGACTGGTGCGGTGCCGGTCGCGGACCTGCTGCGGCAGCTCTCCAGCTCCCCGGACGGGCTGGGTGATGCCGAAGCCGCCGAGCGGCTCCGGACCGCCGGGCCCAACCTGCTCGAGTCGCACCGGCGATTCCTGCTGCTCCGCCTGCTGGCCAGCCGCTTCCGCAATCCCCTGATCATCCTGCTCATCTCGCCAGCGCCCTCTCGGCAGCGACCGGCGACACCACCAGCGCCGTCGTGATCACCGTGATGTTGCGATGTCGGTCCTCCTGGACGCGCTGCAGGAGTACCGCGCCGGGAAGGCCGCGGAGCAGCTGCGCGAATCGGTGGCGATTACCTCGCGCGTCGTGCGAGCAGGCCGGAGCGAAAGATCCCGGCCCGCGACATCGTCCCGGCGACGTGGTGCTGCTCTCGGCCGGCGACCTCGTGCCCGCTGACGGGCGCCTGCTCGACGGCGACGACTGCTTCGTCAACCAGGCGATGCTCACCGGCGAGCCCTTCCCGGTGGAGAAGCGTCCCGGCACCGAGGACGACGCCCTCTTCCAAGGCTCCTCGGTGGTAAGCGGCTGGGCCCGGCTGCTGGTGCTGCAGACCGGGCGCTCGACGACGCTGGGGCAGATCGGCCAGCGGCTCGAGTCGGCTCCGCCTACGCCCGAGTTCGAGCGGGGCGCTCGTGCCTTCGGGCTGCTCATTCTCCGCCTGGCGATTCTGATGGTCGGATTCGTCATTCTGGTGAACCTGTTCAGGCAGCGGCCGGGCCTCGAGTCCTTTCCTCTTCGCGATCGCGCTCGCGGTCGGCCTGACCCCGGAGCTGCTGCCGATGATCGTTTCCGTGACGCTGGCCCGCGGGGCGCTCCGGATGGCGGCGCGCAAGGTCATCGTGAAGCGGCTGGCCGCGATCCACGACCTCGGCGCGATGGACCTGCTCTGCACCGACAAGACGGGCACGCTCACCGAGGGCCGCATCCGGCTGGAGCGGCATCTCGACCCGTTGGGGCGGGAGAGCGAGCAGGGTACTCGAACTTGCCTGGCTCAACAGTCACTTCGAGTCCGGGCTCAAGAGCCCGATGGATGACGCGATCCTGCCGCACGCCAGATCACCGGCGAGGGCTGGACCAAGCTGGACGAGACTCCCGTTCGATTTCGAGCGGCGGCGGGTGGCGGTGCTGGTGGCGGAAGCCGACGGCGAGCCGCTCCTCGTGGTCAAGGGCGCGCTGGAGGACGTGCTTCGGCTCTCGCGGGAGTACGAGGGCGACTCACCGGACGACCTGAGGCCGCTCGACGCCGGTGCCCGGACCGTCATGCTCGGCCGGTTCGAGGAGCTGGGCCGTGAAGGATTCCGGGTCCTCGGGGTGGCCTGGAAGCGAATGCCGGCGGGGACTACGCATGCCGACCGCGGCCGATGAGTGCGACCTGATCTTCGCCGGCTTCGCCGGCTTCGCCGATCCGCCCAAGACGAGCGCCCGCGAGGCGCTCAAGGGGCTGGCCGAGAACGGCATCGCCCTCAAGGTGGTCACCGGGGACAACGAATGGGTGACCCAGCACGTCTGCCGCGAAGTCGGGCTGCCCGTCGAGTCGATGCTGACCGGTCCGGAACTCGACCGTCTCGATGACGACGCCCTCGCGGCGCGGGCAGAGTCCACGCCATCTTCTGCCGGGTCACCCCGCTGCAGAAGAACCGCGTGATCCTGGCCCTGAAGAAACGGGGTCGGGTCGTCGGCTATCTCGGCGACGGCATCAACGACGCCCCGTCGCTGCACGCCGCCGACGTCGGCATTTCCGTGGAATCGGCGGTCGACGTCGCCCGGGAGGCCGCCGACCTGATCCTGCTGGAGGCCGACCTCGGCGTGCTCTGCCAGGGCGTGCTCGAGGGCCGCCGCACCCAGGGGAACATCCTCAAGTACGTAATGATGGCCACCAGCTCCAACTTCGGGAACATGTTCTCGATGGCCGGGGCCTCGCTGATTCTCCCCTTCCTGCCCATGCTGCCGGGCCAGGTCCTGCTCAACAACTTCCTGTACGACCTTTCGGAGGTCGCCATCCCGATGGACGGGGTCGATGCGGCGGAGCTGCGCCGCCCCCGCCGCTGGGACATCCGCTTCATCCGTTCCTTCATGCTCTCGGTTGGCCCGGTCAGCTCGATATTCGATTTCCTGACCTTCTACCTGATGCTCCGGGTCTTCCATGCCGGCGAGGCCCTGTTCCACACCGGCTGGTTCGTCGAGTCCCTGGCGACCCAGGTCCTGGTCATCTTCGTGATCCGGACCCAGGGCAATCCGTTCCGGAGCCGACCCAGCACCCTTCTCACGGTCACCTCGCTCAGCGCGGTCCTGATCGGTGCCCTGCTGCCCTTCACCGTGCTCGGCACGCGGTTGGGCTTCGTGCCGCTCCCGTGGGGCTTCTTCCTCGTGCTGGCGGCGATGGTGGTGGCCTACCTGGCCGGCGTGGAGGTGGTCAAGCGCTGGTTCTTCCGCCGGCAGGCGCGGCTCTTACCTTTCATGGCGTGAAGCTCGCCCACCTCGCCGATCTGCACCTCGGATTTCGCCAGTTCCACCGGCAGACCTCCACCGGCCTGAACCAGCGCGAAGCCGACGTGGCCAACGCCTTCCGGGCCGCGGTCGATGGCGTCATTGCCGAGCGGCCGGATGCCGTTCTCCTGGCCGGCGACATCTTCCATTCGGTCCGGCCCAGCAACCCGTCCATTCTCTTCGCCTTCCGGGAACTGGCCCGCCTGCGCGAGGCCCTCCCCGAGGCCCCGGTCATCCTGATCGCGGGCAACCACGACACGCCGCGCTCCACCGAGACGGGGTCGATCCTGGCGCTGTTCTCGTCGCTCGGGCGTAGACGTCGTCGCCGACCAGGCCCGGCGGCTGTCCTATCCGGCGCTCGACCTCGCTGTCCTGGCCGTGCCCGCACCCCGCGCTCGTGGGACCCGAGCGGGTGGCCCTCGGCCCCGACGGCAGCGAGCGCCACCAGGTGCTGATGCTGCACGGCGAAGTCGAAGGTCTCTTCTCGGCGGACCGCTCCTCGGTGGAATACGGCGGAGCCCTCCTCCCGCCGGCGGAACTCGCCGGCGCCGGCTGGAGCTACGTGGCCCTGGGCCACTACCACGTGCAGACCGAGGTCGCCCCGAGGGTCTGGTATTCCGGGGCGCTGGAATACGTCAGCACCAATCCGTGGGGTGAACTGGTCGAGGAGCGGAAGCGCCGCCTGTCGGGAAAGGGCTGGCTGCTGGTGACCTTGCCGGAGGGACGGGTCGAGCGCCGCCCCGTCGCCGCCGCGCGCCGGGTGCTCGACCTGGAGCCGGTCGAATGGACGCGACAAGACGGCGGTCGAGCTCGATGCCGCCGATCGCTGCGCGGCTCGACGCCGTGCCCGGCGGCATCGCGGGCCAGATCGTGCGCCTGGTTGTCCGGAACGTCCCCCGTCACGTTGGCCGCGAGCTGGACCACGCGGCCATCCGCGCCCGGAAGACCGAGGCGCTCCACTTCCAGCTCGACCTGACGCGCCCCGAGGATCAGCGGGAGACGGGAGTGGGCGCCCCCGGGCACCGGCAGACGCTGCCCCAGATCGTCGAAGCCTACCTGTCGCGCCGGCTGCTTCCGGGCGAGATCGACCGCGAGGCCTTCGTCCGGCGCGGCGTGGCACTGATCGACGCGGTCGAACAGGACGAGGCGGAGGCCTGATGCTGATCGACCGCCTCCGGCTCCAGAACTTCCGGCAGCACGAGGACACCGAACTGGTGCTCGGCGCCGGGCTGACCGGCATCATCGGGCCCAACGGGGCGGGGAAGACGACACTGCTCGAGGCGATCGCCTGGGCGATGTACGGCACCCCGGCGGCCCGCGGCACCCGCGAGTCGATCCGGCGCCGCGGCGCCCCGCCCCGCGCCCCGGTGCGGGTCGAGCTCGACTTCACCCTGGGTCCGCACCACTACCGGGTGATCCGGGGCCTGGTCAACGCCGAGCTGTTCCAGGACGGCGATCCGTCGCCCATCGCCAACAGCCTGCAGGCGGTCTCCGACAAGGTCAGCCGCCTCCTGGGCATGAACCAGGAGGAATTCTTCAACACCTACTTCACCGGCCAGAAGGAACTGGCGGTGATGGCGGCGATGAAGCCGGTCGAGCGCGCCCAGTTCCTCTCGCGCGTCCTCGGGTACGAGAAGCTCCGCACCGCCCAGGACCGGCTGCGCGAGGAGAAGGCCACCCTCAGGGCCCGGCTCCAGGGACTGGCGGCGGGACTCCCCGAGCTCGCCGAGCTCGACGCCGGCGACCGGCGTGCAGCCGAACGGGTGGCGGACGCCGCGGAGAACGAGCGGCACGCGCGAGAGGCGATCATCGCCGCCGACTCCCGACGGGCGCTGGCCGAGCCGGCCTGGCAGGAGATGCAGCGGCTGCAGGAGACGGTACGGGTCATCGAGGGCGACCTGCGGGTGGCCGACCACAAGGTGCTGGCAGCCCGGACCAGGTTCCAGGGGCTCGATCTCCAGCTGGTCGAGGCCAACCAGGCCCGGAGCAAGCTGGAGGCGATCCGGCCGCGCGTCGCCCCGCTCGAGGCGCTCCGGGCGGAGCGACAGCAGCTCGATCGGCAGGCGGAGGCGCACGCCGACCGGCAGGCGCAGCTCGGCCAGCTCGAGGAGCTGCGCCGCGCGCTGGGCGGCGTCGCCGAGCGGCTGCGGCGGCTGCCCGGCCCCGACCAGCTGGTCGCGGTCCGTGGTGAGCTGGCCGCGCTGCAGGAGAAGGTGATTGCTTTCGCGGCGCGGGCGGAGGAACAGCGCACCGCCTGGGTGCGCGACCTCCAGGACGCACGCTCCAGGCGCGAAAACCTCGTCGACCAGTACCGGGATCTGAAGGATCAGTACCAGCGGATCCACGATGCCGGTGCCGCCGGCGTCTGTCCCACCTGCTCCCGCCCGCTCGGCGAGGAGTTCGACACGGTCCTCGGCCTGCTCGAGCGGCAGCTGCAGGAGGTGATGTTCAACGGCCAGTACTTCAAGCAGCGGATCGAGCAGCTGCAGGCGGAGCCGCCGGAGCTGGTCGCCATCGACCAGGAGTTGACGGGGCTGGAGCGGGAGCAGGCCGAGGTGGCCACCCGGGTAGGCGGGGTCGAGGCGCAGGAAAAGGAGGGCCCCGCGCTCCGCGAAGAGGAGCGCCGGGTCGCCGCGCGGATCGCCGAACTGGATCGCCAGGTCGCCGAGTCGGCCACTGTGTATGACCTGGCGCGGCACCGCGAGGTGCGCCGGCTGCTCGAGGAGATCGAGCCCGTGGCCATGGAAGCGGAGCGCCTGAAGAGCAGCGCCGCCCGGGCCGAAGTCCTGGTGCGTGAGGCCGAGGTCGCCGAGCGGGAGCTGAGCGCCGAGGAGGGGCGGGCCAAGGCGCTGCGGGAACAGATGAGTTCACTGGGGTACACGGAGGAATCCTTCCGCGCCGCCCGTGAGGCGTTCGAAGCCACCGAGCGGGGGCGTCGCGACGCCGAGCTGGCGCTGGCCCGGGCCGGCCTGGAACGCCAGGGTGCCGAGGAGGCGGGCCTCCAGGTGGCGCAGCGCCGCGCGGAGCGGGCCGAGCGGACCCGGGCCATTGAGGAATCGGAGCGCGAGCTCGCCATCACGGTCCACCTGGACGAGGCGCTGCGGGACCTGCGTACCGACCTCAACACCCAGCTCAGGCCGGATCTCTCGGAGCTGGCCTCCACCTTCCTTGGCGACCTGTCCAACGGCCGCTACGCCGAGCTGGAGCTGGACGAAGACCACGTCCCCGTCATCGTCGACGACGGCGAAGCCAAGCGGGTCATTTCGGGGGGCGAGGAGGACATCGCGAACCTCGCCCTGCGGCTGGCCATCAGCCAGATGATCGCCGAGCGCGCCGGCCAGCCGCTGTCGCTTCTCGTGCTGGACGAGATCTTCGGCTCGCTGGACGAGGAGCGCCGCACGGCCGTCCTCGACCTGCTCCGGAGCCTGGCAGACCGGTTCCCGCAGGTGATTCTCATCACCCACATCGAATCGGTCCGCGAGGGGTTCGACCGGGTCATCCGGGTCGAGGCCGACCCGGAGAGCCACGTGGCCCGGGTGCGCGACGAGGAGCCGGGAGGTGCCAGTGGCCTTGCCGCGTAACCGTGACGTCTGGGGCCCCGAGCGGGCCGGGCTCGACGACATCGAGCCGCTCAATCGGGTCTTTTCCGATGCCTTCACCGACCGCTACCGCCGCGACGGCATGACGGGGGTTCGTGTCCCCTTCCTCCATCCCGCCATCTGGCGCTACGCGCTCGAGGATTCGGCGGAGGGCGCCATGGTCTGGCGCGACGGGGACGGCGGGATCGTCGGCTTCAACATCGTGCACCGCTCGGGCGCCGAGGGCTGGATGGGGCCGCTGGCGGTGAGCAGCGACTGGCAGGGGCGCGGCATCGGGCGCGGGATGCTCGAGGCGGGCATCGGGTGGCTGCAGGACCGCGGCGCCCGCACTGTCGGGCTCGAGACCATGCCGCGCACGGTGGACAACATCGGGTTCTACAGCCGGCTTGGCTTCGAACCCGGGTTCATGACCGTCACGATGATCCGGGAGCTGGCAGGCCCGGTCCGGGGCGCCCCGCCGCCGGAACTGATGACCCCGGGGCCGGGAGCCGGGGCGCAGGTGGAGGAATGCCAGTCGCTGCTGGCACGGCTGGCGCCCGGCAGAGACTACACGCGGGAGATTATGCTGACCCGCGAGCTGGCCCTGGGGGACGTGGCCATGGTCCGGGAGGGGGGAACGCTCAGCGGCTTCGCGCTCTGGCACAGTGCCGCGCTGGCGGCGGGACGGCCGGCCGACGAGGTCCGGGTGCTCAAGGTCGTCGCCTCGGATGTCCGGGCCTTCACCTCGCTGGTCGGGGCGATGGAGGCGGCGGCGCTCAGGATCAAGCTTCCACGGGTGTCGTTCCGGTGCCAGAGCCGCTCACTCGAGGCCTGGCACCTCCTGGTCGACCGGGGGTACCGGGTTCATTGGACCGATCTCCGGATGACACTCCGGAGCTATCCCGAGGCTCCGGTGGCCGATGGGGCGGTGGTGTGGTCGAACTGGGAGGTCTGAGAGAAGGAGCGGGCAGAAGGGAGCTGGGAGCGGTGCGGTCCAACACAGGCAGCGCTCCCGGCGTTCTGCTCTACGTTGGTAGAACTACGCGTCTCCATCTTGGTTCGCGCTGTATCGCCCCGTTGCGCCTTCCGGTGTCGCTGGTCGTCACAAGAAATTTTCACGGACCTCCAAGCTCCAGCCTGACAATCGATTGTTGAGCAATCACGCCCGCGCCCCGCGCTGGTCCGCCGATTGCCTTATCCCGTGGCAGCACCGCCGGCGAAGCGACCCTCGCCGCCTGGCGGCGTACACCCGCAGACGGAGAAAGGCATCATGCGCACCGGTCATCGTCTCACCCTTTCCGGCCTCGCCCTGACCCTCCTCACGGTGGCGTGCGGTGGCAGCAACGCCCTTGCCCCGAAGTATCAGCCCCAGGTTGTGAATACCCCCAACGTCGTCTTCAGCTTCCAGGCGACCGGTCTCCAGAACATCGACGACGTGGTCCAGTACACCTGGAGCTGCTCGTTCGGGAAAGGTCATCATCCATCCGGCCACCAACACGACCTCGGGGACGATCAACCTGGTCTTGAGGGACGCCAACGGGGCCATCGTCTACAACGGGACCGTTCCCGCCAGCGGGGACATCACTCCGCCGACCGGCGCGTGCAGGGAACTGGACGATTCGGGTGACGCTGACCAGCTACACGGGGACCATTAACTTCGCGGTGCAGATGCAGTAGATCGGGGGGAGCAGGGAGCCGTGAATGATGCTCTCAAGGACTGCTCACCGCTCCCTGCTCCCCGCTCCCTTCGCCACCAACTCCGTAAAATCCCGACCTCTTGTACCGCCCCACCATCCGCCCCAGGATCATCTTCGCCAGTGCGGCAAGCGGTATGGCGAGCACGAAGCCGACGAAGCCAAGGACCGCGCCGCCCAGCACCATCGCCAGCATCATCGCCACCGGATGCAACCCGACGGAGCGTCCGACGAAGCGGGGCCCGGTGACGTTGCCGTCGATCAGGTTGACCACCACGAACACCCCGCCGACCCGCAACAGGCCGGAGACGGGATCGTCCATCGAGAGCCCGATGATCAGTCCCGGTACCAGGGCGATCGTGAAGCCGATGTACGGGATCACGTTGAAGGCCCCGTTGATGAGACCCAGGAGCACGGCGCTCGGCACTCCGACGACCATCAGGCCGATCGCAGTCAGGGTACGCCGACCACCGTGGCTTCGATCAGCTGCCCCCGGATCCAGCGGCCGAGCGCGGCGTCGTACTCGCGGACGAAGCCCAGGATGGCGGGCCGGCGGGCGGGCGGCACCATGTTCTCGAGGCTGGTCACCAGCATCGGCCAGTCGTGGAGCAGGTAGAAGGTGACGACCGGGGTGATGACGAGATAGCCGAGGAAGCCGACCACGGTGCCCACCTGCTGCATGGCGTTGAGCCCCCAGCTCACCGCGTGGGCCAGGATGGCGTCGGCGTGGCGCTGCAGGTAGGTCGAGACATCGGAGGCGTCCAGCGTGCCCAGCCAGTTGCGCTGCTCACGGGTAAGGAAGTGGAGGCGGGAGACGTTGGTCCGGATGTCCTCGAACCAGGCGACGAGGGTTTCGGCCAGGCGCGGAATCCGGCCCGCCAGCGCGGTGAACTGATCCCAGAGCTGGGGGCCGGTGCCCGCCACCAGGAGCCCGACGATGACGAGCGGCAGGACGGTGACCAGGAGGATGGCCAGGGCCCGGGGAACCCGGCGCCGGACCAGGGTGTCCACCGCCGGCGAAACCAGGTAGGCGCCCGCCAGCGCGAAGACGAAGGGTCCCAGGAGCCCGCCGTAGAGCCGCAGCAGCCAGAAAAGGGTCAGGAGTGTGGCGCCCGCCATCAGCTGGGTCACGCCCGCCCGGTTTCTGAGCGGCCAGAGCACCGCCAGGACCAGCGGGAGCAGCAGCGGAGGGCTCAGAACCTCCCTGAGGCTCCAGAGCAGGGCCAGGACGAGCACCAGCCCGATGATGCCCGCTGCCATGTCGCGGCGCTCGAGCCCCGCCGGCGCAGTCACCGTGCCGGGCTCCTCAGCGCCCACCAGCGAACCAGCAGGGCGGCGCCGAGACCGAGGAGGAGGTGGACGGCGCCGACGCCCAGCGGCGTCACGAAGGTCAGGATCACCCAGAGCGTGAGCGAGATCACGGCGAAGAGCAGCGTCAGCATAGTGTCAAATCCTGGCCGATTGACGGTGTCGGGTGCGAATCCTATCTTCGTTCGGCGGCACTGGGGAGCCCACTTATTGAGCCAACAGGTCCGGTGTGGGCCCACATGCTGTGACCGATGTCATGCCCCCCGGGGGAAGACAGAAGTCGTGGTGAGGGCGCCAAGCTTTGTTCATCGGGCTTCAATAACCCTCTTCATTGTCGCCATCCTCGCGCCGGCCCCCGGGCCGGCGCGTTGCTTTTTGGGGGTGGAACTTGACTCCCCCCCGGGCCTGCTCATCTTCCGGCAGAGCCTCGGAGTCCGGATGCCGACCTGTGCCGTCACGCGGCGGGCCCATTTCAACGCGGCCCACCGTCTCCATAATGGTGCGCGCGACGACGCCTGGAACCGGGCGGTTTTCGGCGTGTGCAACAATCCGAACTACCACGGCCACAACTACGAGCTCGAGGTCACCGTCGAGGGCGAGATCGATCCCGAGACCGGCTACGTTCTTGACATCGCCCTCCTCAAGAATCTCGTGGAGGAACGGCTGATCCGCCACCTCGACCACAAGAACCTGAACCTCGACGTCCCCTGGTTCCGCGATCTGATCCCGACCGCCGAAAACATCGCGCGGGTCTGCTGGGACGTCCTGGCGCCCGACCTCCCCGCCGGCCGCCTCAAGCGGGTTCGACTCTGGGAAACCCCTAGGAACTATGTCGACTACGAAGGGGCGTAAGCGCCCCGCGCGTGACACCGCCGCCGAGCCCGCCCCGATCGCCCCCTCCGTCCGCCAGATTCTCGAGGCGCTGGGCGAGGACCCCGACCGCGAGGGATTGCTGAAGACCCCGGCCCGGGTCGAGGCCGCCTATCGCTTTCTCACCCGCGGCTACCACCAGTCGGTGGCCGACGTCGTGGGCGACGCGGTGTTCGACGACCAGTCCCACCAGAACATGGTGCTGGTGCGCGACATCCAGTTCTACTCGATGTGCGAGCACCACCTTCTGCCATTCTTCGGGGTGGCCCACGTGGCATATATCCCGCGTGGGCGGATCATCGGACTCTCGAAACTGCCCCGAATTGTGGACGTTTTCGCCCGCCGGCTCCAGGTCCAGGAGCGGCTCACAGACCAGATCGCCGACGCGATCATGGGGGTGCTCGCGCCGCACGGGGTCGGCGTGCTGATCGAGGCGGTCCATCTCTGCATGGCGATGCGCGGGGTCGAAAAGCAGAACTCGCACACGGTGACCAGCGCCGTGCGCGGCATCTTCCGAAGCGACAACCGGACCCGTGCCGAATTCCATCGGCTGGTCCATGGAAGGGCGGGAGGCAGTGAATACTAGAAGGGAGCAGGGAGCCGGGAGCGGGGAGCGGGAGCGCCTTTTGCCGTGCTCGCTCAGTCGTGCCATGCTCCTTGCCCTCACACTGCTTCCCGTTCCCCGTTCCCTGCTCCCCGCGCAGGGCCTTCCCCCGCTGCCCGATTCCACCGGCTGGGGGGTGCACGTCCTGGCGCTGGCCCGGGACGACCAGGGAACGATCTGGGCCGGCACCTACGGCCGCGGCGTCTTCCGCCTCCCGGCGGGGAGCCGGACCTGGGAGAACCTCCACCACGACACCACCGCCACCTCGCTGAGCTGGGACTTCGTGCACGCCATCGCCTTCGGCCAGCGGGGCGAGATCTGGTACGGCACCGTCGGCAACGGCTGGGGCCTCTCGCTCGACGGCGGCACGACCTGGCGCAACTGGACCCTGTCGCAGCTGGGCCCCGAGTGGCAGTACGTCGCACCCAACGGGATCCAGGTCCGGGGCGATACTGCCTTCGTCGGAACCGCCGACGGCATCCAGTTCACGACCGACGACGGTCAGCACTGGACCGCCCTGATCGACTCGGTCGGCCCCCCATCGCGCGGACCCGCCGATACCGCCTACCCCGTGCTCCAGAGCGAGTACATCCGCCGGCTCGGCCTGGATCGCCGCGGACTCCTGGTGGCCACCCCCAAGGGCAACCAGCGCCTCATCCTGACCGCCGACGGCTGGCTGGGCGCCCTGGTGCCGGTGGCGTCGTTCGCGCCCCTCGACCGCGTCGTGGTGGGCGGAGTGGCACTCAAGGGCACGATCTGCGGCATCAGGCTCGCAGTTGATACGATGCCGTGCTACAACCATCCCACCGCTCCCGCGGCCGATTCGGCGAAGGACCCGCTCACCATCTGGTTCCGCCGACCCATCAGCCGGAACGACAATTCCTACATCGATCAGACCTACCGGTACGGCTCGACGATGGGAGGCAACTTCCAGCAGCACCAGGGCGTCGAGTTCAACAACGCCGATGGCACGCCCGTCCACGCCATCGGGCGTGGCGTGGTGGTCTACGCGGGGCCGGCCGAGGCGGGAGCCCTCACCGTGGCGATCCGCCACGACTCGATTCTCGCGACGCCGACCGCGCGGGACTTCATCTACTCGGTCTATTACCACAACTCGTCGCTGCTGGTGAAGGTCGGCGACCGGGTGGCCACCGGGCAGGTCATCTCGCTGGTCGGGAACACCGGCCGGGCCACCAACGATCATCTCCATCTCGAGGTCCATGCCTCGCCGGTGGACAGCGTGGCGCTGATCGTGGACTCGCTTGAGCGCTATCCGCGCTACACCACCAACCCGGAACTCTGGATCGATCCGTTGCAGGGAACCGGCATCGTGGCCGGTGTGGTGAGGGACACTGCCGGCCGGCCGGTGCCGCAGGCACGAATCTACGGGCTGGTCAAGCCGGACCCGACCGAGACGCCATTCTCCTACGCCGAGACCTACGGCGACAAGGCCCACTCGCACCCGTTGTACAACGAGGATTTCGCCGTCAGCGACGTCCTGCCCGGCACCTACGTCATCGGGACCGACATCGATGGGGTGAAGGTCTTCCGCAAGGTGACCGTGGTGGCGGGTCAGCTGACCTGGGTCGAGTTCCGGCCCTGATCCTCGACGGGCAGGTCCGGTCCCCGCTCCCTGCTCCCCGCTCCCTTGTTCATAGAACTCACCGACCATCTCCGCTGTCCCGCCGCCCACGACGAGGCGTTTCTGGTGCTGCTGCCCGGCCCGGTGGTCGACCGCTCGGTGCGGAGCGGGACGCTGGGATGCCTGGCCTGTGGGCGGGAGTTTCCGATCGTTGACGGGGTGGCTGTGTTCGGGTCGGAGAGGTCGGAGAGGTCGAAGGGGAAGGACAATGCCGTTGAGACGATTGGGGCGGAGGCGATGGCGGCGTTTCTCGGGTTGTCGGGGCCGGGCGGCTACATCGCGCTGGTCGGTGATTCGGCTCGATTCGCGCCCGGGCTCGCGGCACTGCTTCCCGGGATCCACATCGTGGCGGTGAACCCGCCGGAGGAGGTGACGGAGTCGCCGGCTGTCAGCCTGCTTCAATCTCCGTCGCTGCCGCTCAAGTCGGACTCCATGCGGGGCGTCGTCCTCGGCAGTGACTACGGGGACCTGAGATGGCGGGCCGACGCCGCCCGTGCGGTACTGCCCGGCCTGAGGGTGGTGGGGCAAGGGACCCCGCCTGGGCTCTCGGAGGACCTCGACCTTCTGGCTGCCGCAGGGGGCTGGTGGGTGGGGAAACGGCGCTAGCCAGCCCGCTCATTGCGCTTTTCCGGTCGCCAGAGTAGCTTCTTCCAGCGGTCGATGCGCCAGGACGCGGACAACGTTCCGAGTTGACGTAGGGGCCACAGCCTAGCTGAGGCCCCTTTTGGCATCGTACCGCGGACAACGAGGGGAGGTTCCCCGCGTTGTGGACAGGACCCCCCCGTGAGGGATTGTCACGGGAACAGTAGGTTGGCGCTCCGGCCAGTCCGGGAGCCGACCCAGTTTGAAGGAGTATTGCAATGCGTACCAATGGCACCGTGAAGTGGTTCAATGATGCGAAGGGCTTCGGGTTCATCACCCCGGAGGGTGGCGCGAAGGATTGCTTCGTGCACCACTCGGCGATCACCGGCGAGGGCTTCAAGTCCCTGGCCGAGGGCGACAAGGTCGAGTTCGACGTCGTCCAGGGCGCCAAGGGCCCCGCAGCCGAGAACGTGACCAAGCTCGCCTGAGCCGCCGCGGTTCCTGACTTGCGAAGACAGCCAGTCCGACTCTCGTCGGGCTGGCTGTTTCGCATTTAAGAAGCCTTCATCCATCGTTCCCCAATCCTTTAGCCCGCCTCTGCCACTCTTAAGTCCGCAGGCTGCCTCACCTCAGCGTGACTCAATGCGCCTGGTCCGGGGGCCGTGCTTTTTCTGGCTCTGTACCGAGGCCGGACGTTCTGTTGGTCCCATGCGGTTCATTGCGGCCGCGAATACCCGCCGCTGCTCTCGTCGCCGGAGGTGCACGTGAACCCGGTCGATCGGAGGACGTTTTTCAGGAACGTGGCCGCCGTTTCGGCGGCCACGGCCGCATCCGTGGTGGTCCCGGGGATGGTCTTCCCCCTGGGCGCCACGGAGGCGCCCGGGAGCCAACCAGGACCCGACTGGCACAAGACGCCCTGCCGCCTGTGCGGCGTCGGTTGCGGCCTGCTGGTGCGGGTCGCCGAGGGCCGCCCGGTCGCCGTCAAGGGCGATCCCGACTCCCCGGTCGGCGGGGGGCTGGCCTGCGTGAAGGGGTACAACTCGGTGCAGGCGCTCTCCGGGCAGGACCGGATCCGGCGCGCCAAGGTGCGTCGCAATGGCACGCTGGTGGAGGTGCCCCTCGGCGAGGCTCTCGACCTGGTGGCGCAGAAGCTCCGCGAGACGGCCAAGCAGCACGGCAAGGACAGCGTGGCCCTGTATGGCTCGGCCCAGTGGTCAATCACTGATGCCTACGCCGCGTCCAAGCTCTTCAAGGGCGCCCTGGGCACCAACAACGTTGAGAGCAGCACCCGCCTGTTCGGCGCCAGTGCGATGGCTGGCCTCCAGGGCAGCTTCGGCCTCGACGGGGCAATCGGCTGCTACGAGGACGTCGATCATGCCGACATCCTCGTGCTGTGGGACGTCAACCTGGCCGAGACCGATCCGGTGCTCTTCTCCCGGATGCTGGATCGGAAGCGCATCAACCCCGCGGTCCGCATCATCGACGTGTCCACCCGCACCACTCGGACCAGCTACGCGGCCGACCATTCCCTGCTGCACACCCCCCACGCCTCACTGGCGATCGCCAACGCCATCTGCTCCGAAATCGTGGCCCGCAAATGGGTACACACCGAATTCGTGAAGGACCACGTGGCGTTCAAGCGGGGCAAGACGGACATCGGCTACGGGCTGACCGATGGCGCCCTGGTCGAGGAGGCGGCCACAGACGCCACCTGGGGCGACTACGTGAAGTTTCTTGCGGACTACACCCCGGAGCGCGCCCAGGAGCTCTCCGGCCTGCCGGCGGCCAGCATCCGCTGGCTGGCATCGATCTATGGTGATCCCCAGCGGAAGGTGATGTCGGTCTGGGGCCGGGAAGTGAACCAGGACGTGCGCGGCACCTGGCTGAACAACGCCCTCTACAACATCCATCTGCTGGTCGGCAAGGTCGCGTCGCCGGGGAACAGTCCCTTTGCCACCACGGGGCAGCCCAGCGGAGGATGCGCGGTGCACGACGCCGGCACCTTGACCGGGACCCTCCCGGGCGGGGTGGTGCAGAATGAACCGGACCGCCGCCGCGCCGCCGAGATCTGGGGCGTGCCGGTGGAACGCATCGATCCCACTCCGACCGGGCCCGCCCTCTCGATGTTCCGCCGGCTGGAGAGCGGGGATATCCAGTTCCTCTGGATCATGGCGACCGACCCCATGGTCAGCCTGCCCAATCTGGACCGCTATCGGCGCGCGGCTGGCAAGGGCGACCGCTTCATCGTCGTGTCGGAGGCGTATCCCACCCCCACCACGGACGTGGCTGACGTCGTTCTCCCGGCCGCGATGTGGCTGGAGCGCGAGGGCATCTACGCCAATGTCGAGCGGCGCGCGCAGTACTTCCAGCGCCTGGTCGCGCCGCCCGGCGATGCGACCGGCGACGCCTGGCAGTTGATCGAGGTCGCGCGGCGTCTCGGCTTCAAGGATCTCTTCCCCTACGAGGCCTCGCGGCACGTCGAGCAGCTCTGGACGGAGTACAGCCGCTTTCACGCCGATCCGTCGAGTGCGCTCCCGCCGCTTTCCGCGCTTCGTGCGGAGTCCGGGGTGATGTGGCCCTACGTCAAGGGCCGCGAGACCCGGTGGCGCTACAACACCAGCCAGGACCCGGCGGCCGACCGCGCTCATGGCGAGTTCGACTTCTACGGACACGCGGACCACCGGGCGTGGATCTGGCTGCGGCCCTACCAGCCGCCCGCGGAGTCGCCAGATCGCGCCTATCCCTCGTGGCTCATGACCGGTGCCGTGCTCGAGCAATGGGGGGCGGGCTCGATGACGCAGCGCATTCCGACGCTACATCACGCCTTGCCGCATGCCTACGTCGAAATCAACCCCGACGACGCGCGCGACCTCGGGATCCGGAATCACGATACCGTGCGCCTGGTGAGTCGGCGCGGCTCCGTCGAGATGCAGGCCCGCATCAACTACCGGTCCCAGCCTCCGCGCGGCCAGCTCTTCGCCCCATGGTTTGACGAGACGCGACCGGTGAACCGTCTGACCCTCGACGCCTGCTGTCCGCTCTCGGGCCAGCCCGATGCCGCCAGCTGCGTGGTGCGCCTCGAGCGCCTGGCCACCGGGAGCGGCTCGTGAGCTCCAGCGATTCGCGGCTGGGCGGACTGGTACTGCGCCTCTTTCTGATCGCCTCCGCGGTCACGGCGGTCGTGGCGGTGAGGACCGCGGTGCGACGCATTCCTGCCGCCAAGCCGCCCGAGTCCGTTCCCGTTGCCGTACCGCTGCTGGCGACCCCCGGCGATCCGATCCGCGCCGAGGCGCAGGTCTTTCGCACCACCCCCGGCATGCTGGCGATCGATCCCGCGGCCCCGCGGGAGCGCCGGGCCCACCGGCGGGATTTCAAGACCTACCGTTTCCTCCGGGCCTTTCCGGGTGCACCGCCGCGCATCCCGCATGCCCTTGGCCCCGAAGAGTTCCAGACCGCCAGCTGCCGGACCTGTCACCAGCGCGGCGGCTACTCCGAGCGCTTTGCCGCCTACGTGCCGGTGACCCCGCACCCCGAGCGGGGCATCTGCCTGCAGTGCCACGCGGGCGAGGACTCGCTGATGGGAATCGCCGTTCCCATTGACAATCCGAAGGCCAGGTGCCCCCAGTGCCATGGTCCGAGCGGCGGCCGCCCCCGGGCCGACGCCAGCCTGACCTGGTCGACGTCGGTCTGGCCGGTGCTGACGGCGACGACGCCCGATCGTGACCCCCCCCCGATTCCCCACGATCTGCAGTTCCGGGAGAACTGCATGGTCTGTCACTCGGGTCCCTCCGCCGTGGCCGAAATCCGGATGGAACACCCACCGTGGCCCAACTGCCGTCAATGTCACGTCGCCCCTGATCCGGAGGCAGGGGCGTTCACACGACCCCCGCTTGACGGCGGGGCCGGATCTGGAGGGGCGCCATGAGCCGAATGCGGATGGGTCTTGCGGCTTGCTGCGTCGCGGCTGCCGGCCTGGTCACCGGCTGTCGCGAAAGTCGCAAGGCGTTGCCTGAGTTGCCTCCGCCGGGCACCGTGGTGGCGGCGGTCGACTCCGCGACCGCGGCCCGCAACGCGACCCTCGAGCCGGGCATGCTGGGGACCGTGCAGGCGATTCCGGTCAAGGGGTGGACGGGTCCGGGGGGCAAGCCGTTCGAGGTTGCCCGGCGGAGTGCGGCTCCGGAGGCAGGACACGCCCGCCAGTTCGGGTCGATCACGCTGCCCATCGCGCTGCGCAGCCGTGCCGCGTCCATCAATCAGTATCCCTGCACATCGTGTCATCAGGGGCGGAAGGTGGTCATGGAGAACAAGCGCATCAGTGACGCGCACCAGAACATCCAGCCGGTGCACCCGGAGCAGACCGGCGCCGTCTGTTCTACCTGCCATTTGCCGGACGATGTCGCGTTCCTGACACTCAAGAGCGGCGAGCGCGCTCCGCTGGACGAGAGCTACCGACTCTGCGCGCAATGCCACTTCGAGCAGGCGAAGGCATGGGCCGGCGGCGGACACGGCAAGCGGCTGGATGGCTGGCAGGGGCAGCGCGTGGTCATGGCCTGCCCGGACTGTCACGATCCGCACAACCCCACCGTCCAGCAGCGCATCCCGTTCCGCGCGCCGCAGATCGAGCGCACCCGGAGCCAGATCCCATGAGTGACTCCGCCGCGGAGCCGCCGGAGGGCGCGGAGGGTCGCTCCCTGCTGCAGAAGCCGGTCGACCGCCGGGGCGCGCTGGGCATGCTGGTGGGGGGCGCTATCCTCGGAAGCCAGGCGCTGGGCGCCTGCGCCCCGCTCAGCGCCGAGTCGGACGAGGAGCGTGAAATCAAGCTTCTGGCCTGGCGGGAGTACATCAAGGGCGACTACCGCTTCATGACCGAGGACGAGCGGGCGGCGACGATCGCCCGTCTCGAGCGTCTGGCCCAGCTGCAGCGAGGCCTGGACGTGACCATCCAGTCCACCGGCGCGCAGCCCGGAGTGCAGTTCGGCTACGCCTTCAACATCTCGAAGTGCAAGGGCTTCCGGCGCTGCGTCGAGGCCTGCATCAACGAGAACAACCTCGATCGCCAGGCCGCCACCCAGTACATCCGGATCTTCGAGATGGAGAATGGCGTCGTCGACCTGGACGAAGCCGACGCGACCTTCCAGCACGAGGTGCCGGCGGAAGGCCATTTCTATCTCGGGACCCAGTGCTTCCAGTGCGCCGAGCCGCCCTGCGTCAAGGTCTGCCCGGTGGGGGCCACCTGGCAGGAACCGGACGGCATCACGGTCATCGACTACGACTGGTGCATCGGGTGCCGCTACTGCATGGCCGCCTGCCCCTACTGGGCCCGGCGCTTCAACTGGAGCCAGCCGGAGGTCCCCCGGGAGGAAGTGAACCCCAACCAGCACTACCTGGGCAACCGCGCGCGCAAGAAGGGCGTGGTCGAGAAGTGCACCTTCTGCATCCATCGCAGCCGGCAGGGCCGGCTGCCGGCCTGCGTCGAGGCGTGTCCGACGGGGGCGCGGGTCTTCGGCAACCTGCTGGATCCCGACTCCGAGATCCGCTGGGTGCTGGCCAACAAGCGCATCTTCCGGCTGAAGGAAGACCTGAAGACGGAGCCTCGTTTCTGGTACTTCACCGACTGAGGCGACCGTGCACCTGAAGCCATTCCTGCTGACTGCCCTGGACTCGGCCACCTCCGGAGGCCGGCGCTACCACCTCTGGATGGGGAGTCTGACGGCGATCATCCTCGTTGGGGCGTATGCCTATTCCCTCCAGCTGCGCTACGGACTCGGCGTTACGGGAATGAGCGATCAGGTGAGCTGGGGGCTGTACATCTCGAACTTCACCTTCCTGGTCGGGATGGCCGCGGCTGCCATGATGCTGGTCCTGCCGGCGTACATCCTGCACGACGTCGACTTCGGGAGTGCGGTGCTGATGGCGGAGGGCGTCGCCGTGGCGGCACTGGTCATGGCCCTCGGGTTCGTGGTGGTGGACATCGGCAACCCCTTCGCCGGGTGGCACCTCGTGCCCGGCATCGGCTACCTGAATTGGCCACGGTCGCTCCTGTCCTGGGACGTGATCGTGCTGAACGGCTACCTGGCGCTGAATCTGGCCATCCCGTTCTACATCCTCTACAGCCACTACACCGGGCGCTCGCCGGCCAAGAACAAGTACCTCCCCTGGATGTACATCTCCGCCATGTGGGCCGTGAGCATTCACCTGGTGACGGCGTTCCTCCTGGCGGGGCTGCCGTCCCGGCCGTTCTGGAACACGGCGCTCCTGGGGCCCCGGTTCCTGGCCTCGGCCTTCACCGCGGGGCCGGCCTTCGTGCTGGTGCTGTTGTACTTCATCCGGCGGACGACGGAGTACGCCATTTCGGATGGCGCATTCTCGAAGCTCGCGCTGGTCGTTGTGGCCGCGGCGCAGATCAACCTGGTCATGCTCATCTCCGAGCTGTTCTACGAGTTCTACTCGCCCACCCATCACGGCATCAACGCGCGATATCTCTTCTTTGGCCTCGGCGAGCATCGCGCGCTGGTGCCCTGGATCTGGACCGGGATCGGGCTGAATGTCACCGCGACCGTCGTACTCATGATCCATCCGCTGCGGCACAACCCCCGGTGGCTGATCCCGGCCTGCGCCACACTTTTCGTGGGCATCTGGATCGAAAAAGGGATCGGGCTGGTGATCCCCGGCTTCATTCCCTCGCCCCTGGGCGAGATCGTCGAGTACACCCCGACCTGGGTCGAACTGGGCGTCACGGCGGGGATCTGGTCCCTTGGGCTGTTCGTGCTGACGGTCCTGGTGCGGGTCGCGCTGCCGATTGAGCTGGGCCAGGCGCGGAGCCCCTATCTGGCCGCCCCGCCCGTCGCGCGGGCGGTCCGGCCGCGGTACCAGGAGCTGCGGCCCGTCCGGCGACGGTGAAACGACTGCCGGTTGACGCCGGCTGACTCTACTTCCACGAGGTTATTGCCATGACCACCAATAGGCCAAACGACACCCGGTATTCGTTCGCCGCCCTCGCCGCGGGCCTGCTCGGCGCGGCCGGGCTGGCCGGCGGACTGTTCCTCGCGGGCATCGCCCCCCCGCTGGCCGCTGGCGCGGGCCTGGCGCTGGGCGTGCTGCTCGCCGCCTCGATCAAGTTCACCGACCAGTGGGAGAAGGCGGTGGTGCTGCGGCTGGGCCGCTACCGGGGGCTGCGGGGGCCCGGGTACTTCGCCATCCTGCCGATCTTCGACCGGGTGGCCTACACCATCGATCAGCGGATCCGGACCGCGGCGTTCGGGGCCGAATCGTGCCTGACCCGCGACACGGTGCCGGTCAACGTCGACGCCATCGCGTTCTGGGTGGTGCGCGACGCCGAGCGGGCGGCGCTGGAGGTGCAGGACTACGACGAGGCGGTGATCCTGTCGGCCCAGACCGCGCTGCGGGACGCCATCGGCAAGCACGATCTGGCGGAGCTGATCCAGTCGCGGGTGGAGCTGGGCCAGGGGCTCAAGGATGCGCTGGAGCGGAAGATGGCGAACTGGGGGATCCACGTGCAGTCGGTGGAGATTCGCGACGTGATCATTCCGGCCGCGCTGGAGGATGCCATGTCCCGCCAGGCCCAGGCCGAGCGGGAGCGGCAGGCGCGCATCATCCTGGGCACGGCGGAGACCGAGATCGCCCACAAGTTCGTGGAGGCGGCGGACGCCTACCGCAACCACCCGGCGGCCATGAATCTGCGGGCGATGAACATGCTGTACGAGAGCATCGTCAAGCGGGGCTCGCTCATGGTGGTGCCCTCGGGCCTGGCCGACTCGCTCAACGTCCCCTCGCTGCTGGGCCTGATGGGCGGCGCCGGACTGGTGCCGAGCGAAGGCGAGCACCGGGTGTCCCTGACGACCGGCGGCGAAGTAGCCGGACCGGCGAAGGGGGCCGGGCCCGACGTGGCGAAGGCGGGGCCGAAGGCCCCGTAGCCTAACATGAGCACACATCCAGATACCGAGATGTCCGCGACCGTCGACGAAGGCACCGTGCTGCAGAAGCGGGTCGATCGGCGGGAGGCGGTGGGCCTCCTGCTCGGTGGGCTGGCCGCCGGCGCGGCCGCGGTGAGCGCCTGTTCACCCCTCAACGCCGCCACACCCGAGGAGCGCGAGCTCAAGATTCTCCAATGGGAGCAGTTCACCCAGAAGCACTATCGCCGCATGACCGCGGAGGAGCGTGCCGAGACCGTCCAGCGGCTCGAACGCCTCGCCAAGCTGCTGCATGACCAGGACGTCACCATCCACACCAACGATGCCGTGCCGGGCGTGCTCTTCGGGTACGCCTTCAACATCACCAGGTGCAAGGGCTTCCGGCGCTGCGTCGAGGCCTGCATCAACGAGAACAACCTGGACCGCAAGGCGGATACCCAGTACATCCGGATCTTCGAGAAGGGAAACGACGCCCTCAATATCAGCGACGCTGATGCGACCTACCAGCACGATGTGCCGGCGGATGGGTACTCGTATCTCGGGACCCAGTGCTTCCAGTGCGCCAACCCGCCTTGCGTTCCGGTCTGCCCGGTGGGCGCCACCTGGCAGGAGCCCGATGGCATCGTGGTCATCGATTACAACTGGTGCGTCGGATGTCGCGCCTGCATGGCCGCCTGCCCCTACTGGGCCCGGCGCTTCAACTGGGACGTGCCCGAAGTGCCTAACGAAGAAGTCAATCCCAACCAGCACTACCTGGGCAACCGTGCCCGCAAACAGGGCTGCGTCGAGAAGTGCACCTTCTGCGTCCACCGGACTCGGGTGGGCCGGCTGCCGGCCTGCGCCGAGGCCTGCCCCACCGGAGCGCGGGTCTTCGGCAACCTGCTGGATCCCGACTCCGAGATCCGCTGGGTGCTGGCCAACAAGCAGGTCTTCCGCCTGAAGGAAGAGCTGGGGACCGAGCCTCGCTTCTGGTACTTCATTGACTGAGGCGATCATGCATCTCCGGGCCTTCTTTGCAACCGCGCTGCGCGCGGCGACCTCCGGCGACCGGCGGTACCATCTCTGGATGGGAAGCCTGTCGGTGATCATGCTGGTCGGGGGCTATGCGTACATCTACCAGGCCAATCACGGACTCGTCGTCACGGGGATGAACGATCACGTGAGCTGGGGGCTGTACATCTCCAACATGGCCTTCCTGGTGGGCGTGGCGGCCGCTGCGGTGATCCTGGTGATGCCGGCCTATGTCCTGCATGACGTGGACTTCAGCCGGGCCGTCCTCATCGCCGAAGGGGTGGCGGTGTCCGCCCTGGTCATGTGTCTCGGGTTCGTGATGGCCAACAGCCCGGGATATCCCTGGAAGTGGTGGCGCCTCACGCCGGTGATCGGACTGCTCAACTGGCCCAGCTCGATGCTGGCGTGGGACGTGATCGCGCTGAACGGCTACCTGGTGCTGAATCTGGCCATCCCGTTCTACATTCTTTACAGCCACTATACCGGGCGTGAGCCCGAGAAGAAGAAATACGTCCCGTTCATCTATCTCTCGGTCATCTGGGCGGTCAGCATTCACCTGATCACCGCGTTTCTCTTCGCGGCCCCGCCCTCCCGACCCCTGTGGAACTCACCGCTCCTCGGGCCCCGGTTCCTGGCCTCGGCCTTCACGGCCGGGCCGGCGTTCATGATCCTGTTGCTCGGGTTCATCCGGTCGACCAGCAAGTACCCCATCTCGGATGTGGCCATGTCGAAGCTGGCCACCGCCACCACGGTGGCGGCGCAGGTCAACCTGGTCATGCTGTTTTCCGACCTGGTCTTCGAGTTCTACTTCCCCACGCATCACAGCACCAGCGCGAAGTACCTCTTCTTCGGCCTCGGCGAGTATCACGCCCTGGTCCCCTGGATCAGGACCGCGGTCGCCCTCAACATCGTGGCCACGCTTTCACTCATGATCCACCCGGTGCGCCACAATCCGCGCTTCCTGATGCCGGCCTGCGCCACGCTCTTCGTCGCCATCTGGGTCGAGAAGGGGATCGGGCTGGTGATTCCAGGCTTCATTCCCTCGCCCCTGGGCGAGATCGTCGAGTACACCCCGACCTGGGTCGAGCTCTGCCTGATGGCGGGGATCTGGGCGCTGGGACTGTTCGTGCTGACGGTCCTGGTGCGGGTGGCGCTGCCGATCGAGCTGGGGCATGTGCGGAGTCCCTACCTGGCCCCGCCGCCCCCGGCGCGGGCCGTGCGGCCGCGCTACCAGGAGCTGCGGCCCGTCCGGAAACGGTGAAGCGACCGCCGGTTGACGCCGGCTGACTCTTCTTTCACGAGGTTATTGCCATGACCACGAATAGGCCAAACGACACCCGGTATTCGTTCGCCGCCCTCGCCGCGGGCCTGCTCGGCGCGGCCGGGCTGGCCGGCGGACTGTTCCTCGCGGGCATCGCCCCGCCGCTGGCCGGCGTGGCGGGGCTGGCGCTGGGCGTGCTGCTCGCCGCCTCGATCAAGTTCACCGACCAGTGGGAGAAGGCGGTGGTACTGCGGCTGGGCCGCTACCGGGGCCTGCGGGGCCCGGGGTACTTCGCCATCCTGCCGATCTTCGACCGGGTGGCCTACACCATCGATCAGCGGATCCGGACCGCGGCGTTCGGGGCCGAATCGTGCCTGACCCGCGACACGGTGCCGGTCAACGTCGACGCCATCGCGTTCTGGGTGGTGCGCGACGCCGAGCGGGCGGCGCTGGAGGTGCAGGACTACGACGAGGCGGTGATCCTGTCGGCCCAGACCGCGCTGCGGGACGCCATCGGCAAGCACGATCTGGCGGAGCTGATCCAGTCGCGGGTGGAGCTGGGCCAGGGGCTCAAGGATGCGCTGGAGCGGAAGATGGCGAACTGGGGGATCCACGTGCAGTCGGTGGAGATTCGCGACGTGATCATTCCGGCCGCGCTGGAGGATGCCATGTCCCGCCAGGCCCAGGCCGAGCGGGAGCGGCAGGCGCGCATCATCCTGGGCACGGCGGAGACCGAGATCGCCCACAAGTTCGTGGAGGCGGCGGACGCCTACCGCAACCACCCGGCGGCCATGAATCTGCGGGCGATGAACATGCTGTACGAGAGCATCGTCAAGCGGGGCTCGCTCATGGTGGTGCCCTCGGGCCTGGCCGACTCGCTCAACGTCCCCTCCCTGCTGGGGATGACGGGGGGAGGTGGGCTGGTGCCGCGCGAGGGTGGCGGCGAAGCGCCGGCGATCCCCAGGATCGGGCCGGCGTAGCAGCTTCCACTGCCCGGCCGGCGCCGTGGAGGCGTCGACCGGACCCCCGGGGCGGGGCCACAGCGCTCACGGAATTCCTGACGGCCGTGGACACCATGTCCCCGGCCGTCTGGGCTTCTCTGGTCCCCAGGCCACCCACCGCCGCTCCGCCAGCCAGGCACAGTGAAGGCCATGGTGGGCCAGCCCCACGCCGGGTCCAGAGCGGGGCCGGGTCCCGATCTGACCTTGCGAGCTTGCGGTCAGTGAGCAGTCCGGGCCTGGGGAAAATGTCCGGCTGGAGGGCAAAAGAACGCCGGCCTCGGCGAGTATCTCCGAGGCCGGCGGCCTTGATCTGTGTTGACTGACTTCCGCTACCGCGTTCCGGCAACCTGCAACGAGAGCGGCGCCATCACCGCGCGCTCGGTCCGTGGCGCCACCTTCAGCTGGCCGCTCCGGATCGCGGCCTGGATCTGCGACAGCACCGGCGCGGGCGGAGCCGGAAGGAAGGTCGGGTAGGTCGCCAGCATGTCCGCGATCGACGACTGCAGCAGAGTCCGGTACAGGAATGGGTTGTGCACCCCGTGCGAGCCGTCCGGGTGATCGGCCAGGCTGTCGGCCGTCAGCTGGGCGTTGAACCGGGCGCCCTTGGCGGAGGTGAGGATATTGGTAGAGTTGAGCAGCTCGGTTGGGGCGTTCAGCTGGACCTTGGCCAGGTAGCCCGAGTCGGTGGGGAAGGCATCCACCGCCTTGTTGCCATTGGCGTCGATCCAGAGGACCCGGACGTAGTTCCTGACCTCGTCCCGGATCAGATTCAGCCGAGATGCGGCCACCGCCTCCGTCCCGTGACAGCCCGAAGCCGTGCAGGCGGCCCAGGACCGGCTGGGCTCGTCGTAGGCGCACGCATTGGTGTAGGTCGTATCCACCAGCGTTGGGTTCTTCTGCGTCACGCAGGGGATCGGGTGGAAGGTGTGGCCGGTGAATGAGATCGAATTGCCGAAGGCGTCCACCCCGGTCTGCGAATTCACGTGGCAGCCGGCGCAGAGCCGCGGATTGGCGCTCGAGCCGTGGGTCGAGAGAATGGCGGTCGTGTCATAAACGGTCCCCGGCGGGAAATAGCCCGCGGTGCCGAACAGCACGCCGCCCTGAGCGCCGTGCGGGGAGCTCCCGGTGGTCGTGGCCTCGGAGCGCCGGTTGTGGCAATGAGTGCAGAGGTTCACTTCCGGGGTCGGCGCATCAATCGGGAACCGGAGCTGGCCCTCGAGCGGCTGCCCGTTGGCGTCCTTGGCGCTGCCGTGCGGGTCGTGGCAGACCACGCAGTTCTGGGGCAGCAGGGTAGAGGTACCGAGCTCCTTGTAGAGTGTATTCACGCCCCAGGCGGCCAGGGCTCCCTTTCCCTCGTGGCAGGGCTGGCAGCTGGCGTTGGCGGCCTGGGAGGCCCGCAGCTGGCCATGCCGGGACGAGAGCCACTCCTTCAGGTAATTGTGGTTCTGCGACGGGCCGGCGCCCTGGTGGCAGCCCCCGCAACTCGAGTTGACCACCGCGGCGGTATCAGCCGCGGTCAAAACGGTTGCGTCGGTGGTCACATTCGGATAGGTCAGCGCGCTCGGGATCGGCCGGTTGGCGGACACCGAGGGGTTCTTTACGTGGTTGAGGCCCGGGCCATGGCAGCTTTCGCACTGCACATCGTGATAGGCCTCGCTCTTGACCGAGTCGTAGCCCACATTGGCAAAAGCCTGGTTGCCCCGCGAGTCGACGCTGTGGCAGGTTTCGCAGAACGGCTGGTGCCCGGGGTTGGCCACGAGCGTGTCCCAGGCGCTGGCATGGAGGGTCTGGACCCAGTCCAGCTGCTGGCCCACATGGCAGTTTCCGCAGGTCGTCAGCTTCTCGCTCGCCGTGTAGTAGCCGAGGAAGCCGCCCAATGAGTCCGGTGGCGGGTTGTAGGTGGGCTTGTCGACATACACGGTGTCGGTGGTGGTACACGCGCCGAGTCCGAAGCCCAAGGCCAAGGCCAAGGCCAGGAATCCGGAGTGACGCCGAACCCAATTGGCAACCATATGTAACCCACCTGTTGAGGGATTTAGGGTACGTAAGATTACGTACGAATGTAAGAAGATTGCGCAATAATGTCCTGAAGTCGCCTTCACTCTTCCTTTACTCTTCTCTCATGCGCAGGGAGGGGCCCCGAATGATCAATATTCATCGATGCCCTCAGGCGGGATGTCCGACCTCGCGGGGTTCGGCTGGGGTGACGAACAGGGCGCCGCCATTCTTGCGAAGCCGCAGGAACTGCCGCCGCAAGGCTCGGGTCTTCTTGTCGATCCAGAAGGTCACCGGCATGCCGGCGAAGTCGGCGGCGAAGACCCAGCAGTCGTGGCCGTTCACCAGTTCGCTGCCGGTGACTTCGCCGGTGACGGGGACGATGCTGTTGGGCCCGAGCACGAATACAGGAACCGTCAATCGGTACCCGTCCTTGAGCGCGCTGGCCCGCACGACAAGGTCGTAACTGAATCCATCGTAGACGACCACGGGGCGGGTGAGGTCGAGGGACACCGAGTCCCCATTTTCCCTACGCAGCCAGCCGGTGATGCTCGACGCGCCGAACTGGAGATGGGCGGTCCGGGCGTCCGAGGCCCCGTGGTAGGCGACGGGCGCGAGGTCTTCCACCCGGGAGATCACCGAATCGAACTCGGGCCCCAGCGCATGGTCGGCCTGGTCGAAGACCCGGATCAGGCGGTCGCCTTCGGAGCGGAGAACATCGACTACGGTGCCTGTCCGGACGGTGTCGGCGTCCCAGACGTAGTAGATCGCAAACGTGTCGCTCTGGAGGGGAAGGAGACGCCCGTCGGGCGGGTGGACCGGCGCTGCCTGGCTCCGGAGCGTCAGGGGCCACATCACTGCCAGCCAGGCAAGGCGATCCAGGGGAGTGTGCTTCACCGGACTAAGCTGCCGCTCGATGTCCATGCGTGCAAGACTGCCCCCGACCGAGCGCCAAAGGCGCGAGGAAGCCCTTTGGGGTCTGCCCCTCTGGCCCTCCATTAGATTGCCCTCCCCATCACCCGGAGCCTCTCCCATGCACGTTTTCATCACCGGCGCTACGGGCTACATCGGCTCCGTGGTTGCCGAGCGGCTGCGGGCCGCGGGCCACTCGCTCAGTGGCCTGGTCAGGAGCGACGCCTCGGCTGCCAAGGCGACCGCGGCCGGCATCACATCGGTCCCCGGCGACCTTTCGAACCCCGCCGGCGTCGGCGCAGCCGCCCGGGCCGCCGATGGCGTCATCAACCTGGCCACCACCTACGACCCTGCCATCGATGGCCCCGCCATCGATGCCATCCTCGAGGCGCTCGCCGGGAGCAACAAACCTTTCATTTATACCAGTGGGATCTGGTCTCATGGCAACACCGGCGACACGGTGGTGGATGAGACCTCTCCTCCTGATCCGGTGGAGCTGGTGCGGTGGCGTGTGGCCGTGGAGGATCGGGTACTGGCGGCAGCGAAGCGAGGTGTCCGCGCGATTGTGATCCGGCCGGCCATCGTGTACGGCCGTGGGGCCGGGATCCTGGCCGGCTTCGTCCAGTCGGCACAGGAGAAGGGCGCCGCCCAGTATGTCGGCATGGGCGGGAATCGCTGGCCCTTCGTCCACGTGGATGACCTTGCCGATCTCTACCTCCTCGCGCTTGAGAAGGCTCCTCCCGGCACCCTGCTGCTGGCGGTCACCGGCAGGTCCCACAGGGTCGCCCAGGTGGCCGAGGCGGCCAGCCGTGGTGCCGGCGCCGGGGGCAAGACGGAGCCCTGGCCCCTCGAGGAGGCCCGGAAGACCCTTGGGCCTTATGCAGACGCCCTGGTGCTCGATCAGCAGGCATCGGGCAAGAGGGCCAGGGACCTGTTGGGCTGGAAGCCCCACCGGCTCGGGATTATCGAGGACCTGGAGCGGGGGTCATACCTGGGCGGCAGGGCATCGTCGGGGGAGGCGGACTGAGGGGGGCCATCGCCGGGGGGGGAGGAGCCGAGCGCCGGTACTCAGCCGAGGGGTCGGCGCGACGGCGTTGCCACAAGCATCACGCGCGGAATCCGCGCGTGGCCACGTGGACGAAGAGTCCGTGCAAAGCAGCGGACTGGCTGCTACGGATATGGGAGGGCCAATCAGCCGCGGTCGAGCTTCCGCCGCTTGCGTATCTCGTGCACCACGACGCCCGCCGCCGCGAGCGCTCCAGCCACTGCTCCCGTCTTGGCGGCCTTGCGGCTCACCCTGCCCACGGTGTTCGCCTTGCGCTGAACCGCCTTCCGTCCCTCCGCAACCAGCACCCGGGTCTCCACCTTCTCATAGGCGCTTCGTGCGGCGTCCTTCGCCCGCTTGATCAGCCGTCCGGTCAGTTTGGTCATTGATTCCCCCCGCATGACGAACTCAGGCACCGGGCACCATGCCGGATACCGCTTCAATATGGCAAGGCCGGAGTGAAGGGAGGCTTAGGAGCGGATTAAAGGCCCCTGATCCCCTCCTTGAAGGCGTCCATCTCTTCGCGGGAGATCAGGCGGGCCGGCACGCCGCCCCAGGTCTCCCCTGCGCCCACCCTGGAGCCGGGCAGCAGCACCGAGTGCGGCAGCACCACGGCGTCCGGCCCGACGTGGACGTCTCCCATCACCGTGGCGGCCAGGCCGATGGTGGCGCGATCGCCGATCTCCACCGGTGCGACCACGAGATGCCCGCCGCCCCCGTAATGGGCAAAAATGTGGACGCTGCCACCGAGCGCCGCGTCGGCCCCGATCCGGATGAGCTGGGGGTCCGAGATGTACTCGGTGTTGATGAAGGCGTGCCGGCCGATCTTCATTCGCATCGCCTTCAGGAACCAGATGCCGAACGGGGTGAGCGTCACAAAGGGCAGGAAGGTGTATCGCACCAGGTAGAAGAGCGCGTTGTGCAGCAGCCAGGGGGCGGCCCGGAGGGTGTAGTAGCCGCCCCTGAAGGGGCGGACCCGGGTTGGGAGCGCGAAGTTGTAGACCGGGATCACCACCAGGAGCCCGAACCCGAACAGGAAGAAGCCCACCGCGGCGCCGAGGCCCAGCGCCACACCCCGCGCCGGGAAGCTCCAGGATGCGCTCCAGGCGGCCACCCAATGCCACCACCAGATCGCGGGGGCCAGCGCCAGGGCCAGCGCCGTCGCCAGCACGAGGTAGACGACGAGCACCACCACGACATAGGCGGTGCGCGAGTAGCGGCGGGTAAGCCGGTCCAGCCGCCCGCTCGGCGGGGGGTTCTGGGAGTCGTCCTCCGCGAAGGGCGTCGCGGGAGGGGTCACGGCCGCTGATTTGCCCGAGGCCCGGCCGTCGGCTCCCTGCACGGGCGCTGTCATCAGGGAGTCTCCCGCTGTGATGTAGAAGAGTTTCCGCGAGCGCCGCGACGCTGACGTACTCGAGATCGTGCGCAAGATACACCGTCGCCCTTCGCATCGGGCATGCGGGCGGCGGTGATTCCTCAGCCTCCGAATTGCCGCAGGTGGTGGTCGAAGTGCCGGTGGCAGAAGTGTCCCCAGCTGCGGCGCGTCATCGGGCCGAAGAAGGCGTGCTCCGGCCAGTCGGTGCGGTCCTCGTCTGCCACGAATCTCTCGACCAGGAATTCGAACGTGGCCAGGTCGGCGGCCCAGCTCGTCGGCGCGCTGAGGAACGCCTCGGGCGGGCCCTGTACCCGGCCCCTGGGCCAGGGCAGCCAGTAGAGCGCCGCGTGTTTGATGATCGGCCATCGAAGCGGTCCCGCGACTGGAGCCGCCGTGGCGTCGCCCAGCGTGTGACGCATCTGATCCGTAAGATGGGCGAGCATCCGGGGCGCATTCATCCGGCCCCAGCGAGCCGGCGCCTCCGGCCTCAGCTGGCGAAAGCGGACCAGCAGTGCCTGGCGGTGATCGGCGATGAGCAGGCTGCGCAACTGGGAGCTCCCTTATTTCAGCCCGTGTGCGGCCGCGTCCGCGGTCGACGTTCGCCGTCGTACTCGGCTTGCAGCCGCTTCGATGCCACCAGGCGCCAGGCTTCTTCCAGTACCTCCGCCAGGCGACGCCGACCGATGCGAGGCAGCCGTACCAGGACCCAGGGGTAGTTGCGATAGTGGTCGGTGATGAAGAAGATCGCCGGTTCGAACTGCAGGAGCAGGTCGCGATCGGTAGGCGTCACCCTGACGACGAGCGTCTCCCCGTCCTCCCTGAGGCGGGCCATGAGCTTGCCTCGGACCTTGAGAGCGGCGGTGCCGTAACTGAGCCCCTCCTCGACTCCCGGAAACTCCAGCGCCACGCTCTTGGCGGTTGCAAAGGTGCTCGGCATGCTAATTCGTCAGCTTCGGATTCCTGTTCACCGTTCACCGTTCACCGTTCACCGCGACCGAGCGACGCAGTCGCGAGGAAGCCCTTCAGGGTTCACCGATTGTCCTACTTCGCGCCCGATTTCCCCAGCCGTTCCTGAAGTTCCCGCTCCCAGTTCTGCACGACAATGGTTCGCGTGGAGTCGTTGACCTGTTTGAGCAGCAGGAGGTGGGTCCCGTCGGGGGAGACATCGTAGGCCGCGTGGCCCAGCCAAGTTCCGAATCCGCCGCCGAACAGGGAGTCTCGGCTGGTCACGGCAAATTCAGGCCTGGTCGTGATCCGCGCGACCATTCGCTCCTCACCATTCCGATAGTAGAGCCTGGTCCCATCGCCCGACCAGACCGGCTCGGCGCCGCCGTCGACCGAGATCTGGTGACGGCCGCCGGGCCCCGCCAGCGGGATGACGTAGACCTGGAACTCCCCGGACTCGTTGGACTCATACGCCAGCCACCTGCCGTCGGGCGAAGGCCGGGCCGACCACTCGGTGAAAGGGGTGGCCACCAGCGGCCGGGCGGTTGTATCGCCGGTGAGCTGGCGGATCCAGATGTCGGCGGTTCCCAGTGTTCCGACCCGGTAGATGATCGACCGTCCATCGGGGGTGGGAATCCCTTCCCAGATGTCTCGCTGCGGCACGCGCAGGACCAGCTCGGCCTGGCCGGTGCCGTCGGTGGACTGCGACCAGAGCGCCAGCCCGCCGCCACGGTTGGATCGGAAGATGAGATGGCTGCCGTCCCTGGTCCACTCGGGCCGGTCATTGAGCGTGCCCTCGGTGGTGACCCGGCCCAGCGTCCGGGACCTGAGATCGTAGACCCAGACGTCCACCGATCCCTGGGATTCGAGGCTGACGGCGATCCGGTTCCCGTCGGGTGAATAGCGAGGGTAGAGGAAGGAACGGCGCTCCGCAATGACCGCCTGGGTGGCGCCGCGCGGATCGGCCAGCACCATCTGGTTGAGGAGGGCGCCGCGCTCGTAGACCAGCGATCCGCTGCGCGACAGCGCCGCCTGGGCGCTGCCGATGGCCATGATGGAGACCCCATCCATCACGCGAACGGGCGGGCCCGAGAGGTGCCCGCCGGACAGGTCGAACGGCACAGCCATCAGCGCCCCGCTGAGCGAGGCGAACACGAAATCCCCGTCGATCATGCCGAGGGAATAGGTACCCGGAAGATGAAGATCCTGAGGCTCGCCCTTGCCGATGGTGGCCCGCCAGAGGCCTGCGGTCACCACCGTGCCTCCCCAGCGGGTCACGACCACCGTCTTCCCATCCGGGAGAATTCTCGGATAGTAGAAGAGCCTCCCGATGGACGTATCGGTTGGCGAGAGCGGGCTGACCGCGCCGCCACCGGCCGGGACAATCGCCAGCCGGTTGCCGCGCGATACGACGATGCGGTCGTCGGCGCCCCAGCAGGCGCCGAAGAAGAAGCCGGGCAGGTCGGCGATGGGGATCGGAGGTCCTCCCGCGAGGGCGACCTTCTTGAGCTGGTGATCGGCGAAGAAGCCGAGCCACCGGCCATCGGGGGAGAAGAACGGCTGTTCCCCGTTCTCGGTGCCGGGGAGCTCGTGCTCGGCGAGATCATCCATTCGACGAATAAAGAGCCGCAGCGGTCCGTCGCCGGTGCGCCCTGAAAAGGCAATGACCTGGCCATCAGGCGAGATCGCCAGCGGGTTCGACAGCAGGGAGGAAACCGTCGTGCCCGGAGTGAGCTCGAGGGCGAAGCGGGTAGTGCCGCCGGTTCCCGCCTGGGGGGCGCTTCGCCGCTCCAGGAGCGCGAAGCCGAGCGCGGCGAGGCTGGCGAGAACCCAGAAGGGGGACGACATGAACTGGCGAAGTGGCCGGGCCGGGGTCAGCGCCGGACGGGCCGGACCCGTGCCAGTGTGCATCCCAACCGACCGCTGGCCCAGCAGCGATTCGGCGAATTCCTGGGCCGTGGAGAACCGGTCCGCCGGGAGTTTCTCGAGCGCGACGAGGGTGGCCGCATCGACATGTGGCGGCACCCGGTCGCGCCGGCTGATGATCGGGGCCGGCCGTTCGGTCAGCACCTTGGCCACGATGGCCTGACCCGTCGGACCGGTGAATGGCGGCTCCCCGACCAGCATCTCGTAGGTCACGCAGCCGAGGGCGTAAATGTCGGTTCGGGCGTCGAGCGTACGCTCGCCCATCGCCTGTTCGGGCGACATGTAGTGCGGCGTGCCGAGCGACATCCCGGTCTCCGTCATCCGGCTGCTGCCGGCCCGGCTGGCGGCGAGGGCGATGCCGAAGTCCGCCACCAGCGCTCGTCCCTCGTGGAGCAGGATGTTTTCGGGCTTGATGTCGCGGTGGATGACATCGTGCCGGTGGGCGTAGTCGAGGGCGGAGGCTACCTCGGTCGCGATGCGCACCGCGTCGGCGATGGGGAGCTGCTTCTCGCGGTTGAGGCGGTCGCGGAGACTCTCCCCCTGGATGTACGGCATCGCATAGAAGAGAAGTTCCCCTGCTCGTCCGCTGTCGAACAGCGGCAGGATGTGCGGGTGCTGCAGGTTCGCCGTCGTCTTGATCTCGGCGAGGAACCGTTCGGGACCCAGAAGCGCCGCCAGTTCCGGCCGAAGGACCTTGAGCGCCACCTGGCGGTCGTTGCGGAGGTCATGTGCGAGGTAGACTGTGGCCATCCCGCCCTGGCCGAGTTCTCGGTCAAGCCGGTACCGGTCGGACAGGGCGGCGGCGAGGGAGGCCGGGATCGTCACCGCTTCCAGAACCTTCCCCCCAACACCACCCACCGGACCTGCTCGACGTTTCGGATGTCGGCCGTCGGGTCGGCGCCGAGCAGCACCAGGTCGGCCACCTTGCCGCTCTCGACCGTGCCGACGCTGTCCTGCCAGCCCATCGCGAGGGCGGAAGTGCGCGTGGCGGCGACCAGAACCTGCATCGGTGTCAGACCTGACTCCTGCATCATCTCCATCTCGCGGTAGACTGAGGGGCCGTGCAGCGTTCCCGGGTTGCCGGCATCGGTTCCCATGGCAACCGGGATGCCGGCGGCCTCGACCAGCTTGAGGTTCGCCATTCCGGTTGCGGTCGCGTCGTGGTACCGGCGCTGCGTCTCCGGCTTGCGGTAATAGGCGGCGCTGTCCGCCGGCGGACCCATACGCAGGTGGGCCAGCGTAACCGAGTCGACACAGGTCAGCGGGTAGCCGAGGCTGTCGAGGCCCCCTCGCGCGGCGAGGAGGTAGTCGTCGGTCACCATCAGCGTGGGCACATAGATCACGTGGTGTTCCAGCGCCAGGGCGATGAACTCGCTGTCCACCGGGCTTTCGAAGACGCTGTGCACCAGGACCCGGGCCCCGGCGCGGATGGCATCCTTCGCTTCCCAGAGCCCGGTGGCATGCACGATGAGCGGGAGGTTCTGTGCCCGGGTCTCCTCCGCCGCCACCCGCACCAGGGCCTGGATCCGCGCCGTGTCGGGAGGCTGGGGCGGCATGATGTACCAGATCTTGACCGCGTCGGAATGAAAGGCCGCGTGAGACCGGATCGTCGCCCGGACGACCGAGTCATTGGCCATGTAGATCAGCTGCTGCTGGGAGGGGAGGTTGAGCCAGTGGTCAACCGTGGCGAGCAGGGGCCCTGCGGCGGCGATCCGCGGCGCATCGGGGTCGACGGCGGCCCGGCGCCGGAGCGCCCAGGTCCAGGGGTAGCCGCCGACATCGAAGACCGACGTCACACCGGCGCAGTGATAGGCCCGGAAGAAGCGCTCGGGATCGGCCTCGAGACCCGCCACGACCTCGGGGTAGGGAAAGAAATTCCGAATGTCGATCGCGTCGGGGCGGCCATCGAACCACCCGGTCTGGCTGAAATGGACATGGGCGTCGATCAGGCCGGGGATGACCCACAGTCCCCGCGCCGCGAAATGGCTGGCGCCGGTCGGCACCTTGCAGGCGGCCGCGGCGCCGGCACAGGCGATGTGCCCGTCACGGATCAGGACGACCGCGTTCTTCACCGGGGCGCCGCCTGTCCCGTCGATCAGCGTTGCGCCCACGATGGCCCGGGTAGCCTGGGCGGCTGCGGGGGAAGCGGCAGGCAGTAGAAGGAGGAGCGCCAGCAAGCCCTGGCTCTGGATGTGTTCCGCCGTGGTCACCTTCGCCCCCCGTTCACCGTTCACCGTTCACCGCGACCGAGCGACGCAGTCGCGAGGAAGCCCTTTAGGGTTCACCGTTCACCATGGTTCGACCCGGGAGGCTCGACATACGCCGCCTCGATGATCCCGGCGTAGTTCTTCTCCACCACCCGCCGCTTGACCTTGAGGGTCGGCGTCAGCTCTCCCGACTCGATGGAGAAGTCCTTTTCGACCAGCAGCACCTTTTTGGGAATTTCGAAATGGGCCAGGTCGCGCAGGCACTTCTTGACCTCGCGCTCGATCTTGTCCACGCATTGCGGCAGGGCGATCAGGCTGGCGTCGTCGCTGAACGGGTGTCCCTTGCCCGCGGCCCAGGCCCGCAGGTTGTCCAGGTTCGGCACCACGAGCATCAGGGGGAACTTCCGCTTGTCGCCCAGCATCACCGCGTTGGTGACGAACTTGCTCGTCTTGACCTTGTTCTCGATGGGCTGGGGCGCGATGTTCTTGCCCCCGGCCGTGACGATGATGTCCTTCTTGCGGTCGGTAATCTTGAGGTACCCGTCCGCATCGAGCAGGCCGATGTCCCCCGTGTGGAACCATCCCTCCGGGTCGATGGCCTCGGCGGTGGCTTCCGGCTTCCCGTAGTATCCCTTCATGACGTGGGGGCCCCGGGTCAGGATCTCGCCATCCTGGGCGATTCGCACCTCGACGCCGTCGATCGGACGTCCGACGGTGCCGATCCTGAGCTGACCGAACCCGTTGACCGAGATGACCGGGCTGGTCTCGGTGAGGCCGTAGCCCTCGTGGATCGGCAGCCCCGCCGCGAAGAAGAACTTGGCGATATCCGGGGCGAGGGGCGCCCCACCAGACACGAAGAACCGGAGCTGCCCTCCCGTCCGCGCCTTGAGCTTGCTGAAGACCAGCCGGTCGGCGATCTGCTTCTTGAGCGCGATGGCGCGCGGCACCGGCTTCCCCGCCAGGGCGTATTCCGCCCAGAGCTCCGCCGTCCGCTTGGCCCAGAAGAAGATCTGCTTCTTGAGTGCCGACCCCGAAAGCGCCCCCTCCAGCACCCGGGCGTAAATCTTCTCGTACAGCCGGGGGACGCTGAGGACCACTTTTGGTGAACACTCGACCATTTCCGCCGACACGGTGTCGATGCTCGTGGCGTAATTGATGGTCGAGCCCGCGTGCCACATGCAGTAGTGTCCGGCCATCCGCTCGAAGATGTGCGACAGCGGCAGGAACGAGAGGCACTCGTCGGTGTCGCGGAGTTGCAGCCGGGCCAGCCCCGCCACCACGTTGGAGCAGATGTTCCCGTGGGTGAGCATCACTCCCTTGGGGTCGCCCGTGGTGCCGGAGGTGTAGATCAGCGTGGCCAGGTCGCCGGCCTCCACTCGCAGGGCGTCGCTCTGCCAGTCGGGGTAGCGCGACTGCACCGCCTCGCCCCGGCGAATCACCTCGTCGAGCGCCATCACCCCGTTGCCGGCCAGGTCCGCATCGAAGACGATGACGTGCCGGAGGCCGGGGAGGTGCCCGCGGATCTGGGTGATCTTCTGCAGCTGCACCCGGCTCGAGACGAAGATCGCCACCGCGCCGGAGTCCTTGAGGATGTACTCGATCTGGGATGGCGGCAGGGTGGGGTAGATCGGGACGTCGGCGCAGCGGGCCGCGAGGCAGGCGAAGTCGGCGAAGGCCCACTCGGGGCGGTTCTCGGAGAGGATCGCGACGTGGTCACCGGGCCGGATGTCGAGCTCCCTGAGCCCCAGCGAGAGGCCACGGACCCGGGCCAGGACGTCCTTGTAGGTGATGTCGGTCCAGCGGCCCTCGACCTTGTGCCGCATCGCCACCGGGCGCTCGCGGTACTGTTCGACGGAGCCGAAGAAGATGTCGTTGAGCGTGCGGGGTACGGACACGGTGCTCTCCCTTCGTTCGCAGCCGGGAGGGACCCTGGTCAGCTAGGGATCGAACCTCACAATGAAGCCGGAGCCGGGGCCCGGGACGGGCCGCCCGCTCGGACGGGTGGCCGACACCACCACGATCGCACTGTCGGGGCTGGTCTGTCCCGTCACCCGCTGGATGACCGGCGGTGTGGCCGGCTGGCCGGCGGCGGCGGTGACCACGGTGTCGGACAGCCAGCCGTTGGGGAACTCGACCGTCCGGGACGCGACGGTCGGGAAGACCGGGCTGGTGATGCTGTAGATCACCGCCCGCCCGACCAGCGGCCCCGCCGGATTGTAGGTATCCACCTCCACGTTGAGCCCGGCCGACTGCGTGTCGCCCGACAGGACCCGCATCGTGTCCGGCCCGGCGAAGATGATCGTGTCGGTGCGCGGCCGGACGTGTAAAGTTCAGCACCGGGGAGAACAACCCTGCCGTATTGGCCTGGATCCGCGCGGTGCCGCTGGTGGTGAGGCCGTAGATGTAGGGAATGAAGCTGTCGGGAACGGCGGCCGTCGTATCGGCGCAGCGCCAGATGATGGTGGCGGCGATGCTGTCGCCGGCCAGGTTGAGCGCCGTGCCCCAGAGCGTCATCGTCTGGATGTTGAGCGTATCATCCTGCTCGAGATCAGCGACTTGGCCGCGGGCCGTGACCTGGAGCGACGATGACCTCGTCGGGTTGCCGTTGGGCTGAGCTGCAGCCGGCCAGCCACAGGGCGCCGATCAGGACCCCAGCCCCGCGGCCCGTCCTGCGGCCCGTCCTTCGGCGGGCGCTCACGGCGCGCCCGCGGCGCTGTCCGCCTCCAGCTGTCGCAGAGTCGCCTCGGCGTGCTTGATCCAGCGCTCGGCGTCGGTCCCCCGCGGCGGGCGGGCCAGGAACGCACGCAGGTGCGAGGCGGCCTGCTCGGGACTCGCCCTTCTTCATCAGCAGGAAGGCCATGCCGTAGTGGGCGCCCACCAGGTTCGGATCCAGCTCGAGCGCGCGCCGGTAGTGCCGGATCGCCTCGTCGGTCAGCCCCGTCTTGGTGTAGGCGATGGCCATGTTCTGCAGGATCTTCGGATCGGTCGGGTGATCGCGCAGGGCCAGCCGGTACGAGGTGAGGGCCGCCTCGTAGTCGCCCTGGCGCTCGAGGGCGAGCGCCTCGTTGAGATAGTCGAGTCGCTGCGGGCGGAGCGATTCCGAGGGGTTGGAGCCGAACAGGCGTCGCCAGAAGCTCATGTCGCCGGGGAGTTCCTCGGGGGCGTTGTCCAAGTGGCGGCTGCAAGGTAAGATAGCCCGTGGGTCGATCAGTCGCAACGCAATCGCCGGCCCATTCCCGCGTGGAGGACACCATGCGTACGACCCCTGTTCCCGGCCCCCGAGGCGTCCTCGAGGTGGACTGGGCCTTCTTCGGCGAGCTCTGCCGTGCCCTGGCGCTCAAGGTGGCCCGCGAATACGACCCCGAGGTCGTGCTCGGCATCGCCAAGGCCGGGGTCATTCCCGGGGTGGTGGTCGCCTCGATCCTGCAGCGCGAGTTCGCCTCGATGGTCGTGACCCGCCAGAGCGCCGGCGCCGAGCCGGTCCTGGTGGCGGGGCCGCCCTACACGATCCAAGGGCGCCGGGTCCTGATCGTGGACGAGACCTGCGACACCGGCAGCACCATGAAGCTGGCCCTGGCCGAGGTCCGTGCCCTGAAGCCCAAGGCGGTGCGAGACCGCGGTCTCGTTCCGGACCGGCCCCTATCTGCCCGACTACCACGCCTTCGAGACCACCAACTTCATCATCCTGCCCTGGGACCGCGAGGTGATCAGCGAGCGGCGAGCTGATCCTCCGGCCGGAGTACGCGGCGCGCCTCGCGGAGGAAACCGACTGAGCCTGCTTCCGACCGGCGGGAGCCCGGCCCGGTGAAGAACCGACTCACCGAGGCGATCCGGGCCTCACGCGCCGACTACACCGAGATCCGGCTGGAGCGCTCCTGGTCCGCGACCGTCGCCATGCGCGGCCGGCGCCTGGAGGGCGCCCAGTCCGCCTTCGACGGCGGCGGCTTCGTCCGCTGCCTCAACCACGGCTGCGGCTGGGGGACGGCCACCTTCACGCAGCTCGACGACCTCTCCTCGATGGTGTCGCAGGCCCACGAGATGTCGCTCGCGGTCCGTCTCGATGAGCCGATCCGCCTGGCCGACATCCCGGTCCGCCAGGAAGACCTCTATCCCGACCTCGACGGCGACGTCCGCGGCGTCCCGCTCGAGGAGAAGGTGGCCCTGCTGCAGCGGCTCAACGGCGAAATGCTCCGCGTGCGACCGCCGGATCGTGGACACCCAGGCCGCCTACCGGGACGAAGTCACCGAGTGGTGGTTCGCCAACTCCGACGGCATCCTGCTGCACCAGCTCCGGCCCGAGGTCACCCTGTCGGCGGTGGCGATCGCCCGCGAGGGCGACATCGTCGAGCGGGGCCTCGAATCGCTGGGGCTCCGGCGGGGCTGGATTTCGGTGCAGGGACGGGAGGCGATGTTCCACCAGGCGGCGGAACGCGCGGTCGACCTGCTCAAGGCTCCCCGGGTCCAGGGCGGCCGCTACCCGGTGGTGCTGGACCCCCGCCTGGCCGGCGTGTTCATCCACGAATCGATCGGGCACCTGAGCGAGGCCGACTTCGTGGCCGAAAACCCCGCCGCCGGCGCGATGATGCGGCTGGGCCGCCGGGTCGGCCCCGAGGATCTCCACGTCGGCGACGACGGCAGCGCCGTCGGCCGGCGGGGGACGCTGCCCTACGACGACGAGGGGACCCCGACCCGCAACACCCAGCTGATCCAGAACGGGGTGCTCGTCGGCCGGCTGCATTCCCGCGAGACCGCCGCGCGGATGGGAGAGAACCCGACCGGCAACGCCCGGGCCCTCTCCTTCCGGCACCCGCCGATCGTCCGGCTGACCAATACCTACATCGCCAGCGGCCGCGGGACCCTCGACGACCTGCTGCGCGACATCAAGCTCGGCATCTACGCCTGCGACGCCAGCGGCGGGCAGACCCACCTCGAGGACTACTCCTTCACGTCGGGGTACGCCTGGATGATCCGCAACGGCCGGCTGGCCGAGCTGGTCAAGCCGGTGGTCCTCGCCGGGAAGCTGTTCGAGACGCTGGAGCGGATCGAGCGGATCGGCGGCGACTTCCAGTGGAATGAAATGGGCGGCGGCTGCGGCAAGGCGGGGCAGGTCCCGCTTCCGGTGAGCGAAGGCGCGCCGCACCTCCGGATCCGCGACGTGCTGGTGGGAGGCGACTCGCGATGATCGCCCCGCTGCTGGAACGGGCCAGCCGCCGCGCCGAGTCGCGCCGACGCCGTCGAGAAGACCGACGAGACCCTCACCCTCCAGTTCGAGGCGGGGAAGCTCCGGAGCGCGGGGCGGGCCATCGAGCGCGGCGTGAATCTCCGCGTGGTGGCCGACGGCGGATCGGGTTCGCCGGAACGACCGGCGACGATCCCGATGAGCTGGTCGACGTCGGCGATGGCCTCCGCCCGCGTGGGAGAGGCGGGGCGCCTCGATCTGCCGGTCCCCGTGCCGCCGCCTTCGGTCCTGACCTCGGTGCCGAGAGCCGCGGTCGCCGATCTCGAGACCCTGAGGGACATCGGGGCCGGCGTCGCCGACCGCCTCGCCAGCGACGGCTGCCAGGTCAACGTGACCGTCGAGCGATCGGTGGGCGAGGTGCGGGTGGCCAACAGCCGGGGGGTCGAGTTCCACTATCCGGTCTCCGCCGTGAGCCTCTCCGCCGAACTGGTGCGGGTCACCGGCGATGACATCGTGATCATCAACGACCACCGGGCCGGTGCCGATCTTCCCGCGCTGGCCGACCTCGAGCGGATGGTGCAGCAGATGCGACCAGCGGCTGGCCTGGGCCGGGACCGTCTCCGAGGCGCCGGAGGGGAGGCGGCCGGTCTGCTTCGCGCCCACGGCCCTCCCCGCGCTGCTGCTTCCCGTCCAGCTGGCCTGCATCGGCAAGACGGTCCTGCAGGGCAGTTCCCCGTCTCGCGGGCCGGATCGGCGATCACCGCTTCGATTCGGCATTCTCCCTGGTGGACGATCCGCTGGCCGCAGGGCCGCTCCGGATCCAGGCCGGTGGACGACGAAGGGGTGGTCAGCCGCCGGTTCCCGCTGGTGGAGGCCGGGGTCATCTGCGGATTCATCTACGACGTGGAGAGCGCCACCCGGGCCGGGGTCGCTCCCACCGGCCACGGCCGGCGTACCACCTTCGGCAAGCCACAGCCGGCCTACACCAATCTCGTGGTGAGTCCGGGGAGCCTCGGGCTTCGACGAGCTGCTGGCGCTGGTGGACGACGGACTCCTGGTGGACGAGCTCCTGGGCGTGGGGCAGGGCAACGTGATCGGCGGGGCGTTCTCTCATCCGGTCGCTCTGGCCTGGCGGGTGATGCACGGGGAAGTTGTCGGCCGGGTGACGGCGACCCAGGTCGCCGGCAACGCGCTCGACCTGCTCGACCGCCTCCGCGGCGTGGGCCGCGAGGTCGAGTGGCGGGGGAGCCAGGCGTCACCCGCCATGGTGGTGGATGGGGTGGCGGTGGTGGGGAAGTGAAGGGAGCGGGGAGCAGGGAGCAGGGCTCCTTCGTGGGGCGCGCCGTGAGAAGCGAAGGGCCGGCTCATCGCCGGCCCGCTTTCTTTCTCGTGCACTGAATCCTTGACCCGCTCCCTGCTCCCTGCTCCCTAGTGCCACAACCTGCGGACAAACATCCACACCAGGTATATCACTCCAGCCGCCAGGGCGAAGGTCACCAGCTCCTGCACCAGGTGCCACCGCCGCCGCGGGCCGAGGGGAGGGGTAACATCGGTACTCCGCTTGTAGCGGATATTGTAGGCAGCCATACCCCAGCGTTCCTTGACTGGCACGTGGTTCTCCACTCGGCGCCAGCCGGCGCCGGCTCGGGTTGCAGATAAGCAATGGGGATGCTAACCGGGCACGGCCAACCGACGGGTGTTCGATATAGCGCCCGGGACCGCGTCTCGCAACCAGCCAGCTGGTGGGGTCGGCTCAGTCGTCGGGAGAGAGATAGTAGGAGAGGATCACGTCATCGAATGCCAGGCGCCGCCCGCCGGTGCTGGCGTAGAGTCGCATCGCCGCGGTATTCCTGCTCGAGGTGATGACGAACATGAGCGTGGCGTTGCGGGCCCGGCCCAGCTCCTTCGCGGCCTCGACCAGCGCCCGGCCGACGCCGCGCCGCCGGTAGCGTGGCGCCGTCCCGATTTCATAGAGTATCAGCTTGGGTCGCAATCCGTCGAGGCGGCGGAGCTCGTGGGCCCGCGCGAAGCCGGCCGGCGTGCCATCGAGATAGGCGATGAAGAGGTGGTCAGTCGGGGATGCGAGGTAGGCGCGCACCGCCTCGTCGTCGGGAGGGGCGCCGAATAGCGATGAGGCCTCTCGCACCCGCTCCGCGTCGTCCACCGAAAGCAGGACGACGCGAATATCCCGGGGCGCCTCAGGTGCGGGAGACGCCGAGGGCCTGTTCGTAACTCTGCCCCTGGGCCATGCGCTCGTAGAGGCCCTGGAGGGTGTCGGGCGCTCCCGCCAGGAAACGGCAGCGGGCATCGCCGCGCGACTGGCATTCGACTTCCATGACGCCGACGACCCCGCCCGCGACCCGGCCCAGGAAATCAGCCAGGAGCCCGCTGGTCAGGTGACAGGAGGGATAGGAGGCGCCGGCCGCCTTGTCCGCCTCGGACCAGTCGGTCGAGTCGAGTGCGAGGATCGCCGGGGTCAGGCGTGAACTGGCCAGAGAGCCCCACCCCGATTCGGCGAAGAAGCGGGACAACACCTCGCCGAAGTGGCGGCTGTCGAGATCCCTCGGGTGGTCGACATCGTACGTGCTCTTGAGCCACGGGATGAACGCATCGAACACCTCTTCGCCTCCTGCGTAGCCGGCTTCCTGGAGATAGGTGGCCGACTGCATGCCGGTGTCACGCTCCAGGCTGGCGCGCAGCTGGTGCAGGGCGCGCCGGCCCAGCGGGACACAATGGTGCGTCACGAGCAGCGCGGGTGCTTGCATAGGACTCTCGGCGAGGGGTGAGGGAAACTAGGTCCCGGACTCGGCGTCGCGCAAGGCCTTATCTCCAACCCGGCGAAGGAGTTCCGCCTCGTCGATCACTTCGATGCCGAGGCTCTGCGCCCGCTCCAGCTTGGCTCCGGCGTCGGCGCCGGCCACGACCACGTCGGTCTTCTTGGTGACCCCACCGGTGACCCGGCCCCCCGCCCGCTCGATGAGGCCAGCGGCCTCGCCCGGGAGAGGGTGGGCAGCGTGCCGGTGAGCACGTAGGACTTTCCCTCCAGTGGTCCTCCCGCCGAGATCGCGTCCGGCTCCGGCGTGCCCACCCCAGCCTCGACCAGGCGGTCGATCAATTTGCGGTTGCGCGGCTCCCGGAAGAAGCTGACGACCGCCTCCGCGATCGTCGGCCCGACGCCGGGCACCTCGCCGATCGTCTCGCCGTCGGCTGCCATGATCGCGTGCAGCGTGCCGAACCGGCGGGCCAGGATCTGGGCCACGTTCTTGCCCACGTGCCGGATGCCGACGGCGAACAGCAGCGTTGACAGCGGGCGGGCCTTCGACGCGGCGATGCCCGCCAGCAGCTGGTCGGCCGACTGCTCGGCGAAGCGTTCGAGCTCGAGCAGCTGCTCGCGCCGGATCAGGTAGAGGTCCGCGACGTCGTGGATCAGACCGTTGTCGAGCAGCTGGCGGACCCGTTCGTATCCCAGCCCCCGGATGTCCATCGCCTCGCGCGCGGCGAAATGGACGATCCCCTCGAGGACCCGCCCCGCGCAGGTCGCGTTGGGACAGTAGCGCATCACCTCGTCGGGGGGCCGCTCGACCGGCGTGCCGCAGGCCGGGCATCGCTCCGGCATCCGGAACGGCTTCTCGTCGCCCGTTCGCCGGTCGCGCAGCGGGCCCAGGACCTGGGGGATCACCTCGCCTGCCCGGACCACCTCCACCCAGTCGCCGATCCGGATGTCCTTCTGCTCGATCTGGTCCTCGTTGTGGAGCGTGGCGGTGGAGACCGTGACGCCGCCGACCTCCACCGGCTCCAGCACGGCGAACGGCGTGAGGGCGCCGGTGCGTCCCACGTTCACCTGGATGTCGAGCAGCCGGGTGATCGCGACCTCGGGGGCGAACTTCCGGGCCACCGCCCAGCGGGGCTCGCGTCCTCCGACGACGCCGAGGTCCTCGTGGAGGGTGAGGCGATCGATCTTCACCACGACGCCATCGGCATCGAATGGGAGGGCGTCGAGGAGGCCTTCGTACTCCGTCACCTTGGCCTGCACCGCGGCCAGGTCGGCGCAGCGGGCCCGGTGCGGCTCGACCGGAAATCCCCACTCCTCGAGCTGGTCCAGGACCTGCGACTGGCGCGAGGCCTTGAGCGCGCCCTCGATCACTTCGACATGGAAGACGAAGAGGCGGAGCCGGCGGCGGCGGGTAATTCTCGGATCCAGCTGTCGCAGGCTCCCCGCGGCGGCGTTGCGCGGGTTGGCGAACGGGGGCTCGCCGTCGCGCTCGCGCTGGGCGTTGAGCCGGGTGAACGCGGCCCTGGGAAAGTAGACCTCGCCCCGGACCTCCATCAGCCCGGGATGTCCCTTGCCCGTGAGCATCAGGGGCAGGTCGGGGATCGTCTTGAGGTTCTCGGTGATCACCTCGCCCACCAGGCCGTTTCCCCGGGTGCAGCCGGTCACGAAGCGGCCCTTCTCGTACGTCAGGCTGACCGCCGCGCCGTCGATCTTGACCTCGGTGGTGTAACCGCCCTCCCGGGCCTCGGGATTGAGGCCGGCATTCCGGTCCTCCCAGGCGGTGAGTTCCTCGGGCGTGAAGGCGTTGGCCAGGGAGAGCATCGGCCGGCGGTGGGTGTGCTTGACCAGCGCCGAGGCCGGCTCGGCGCCGACTCGCTGGGTCGGGCTGTCGGGGGTGCGGAGCTCGGGGTGGGCCGCCTCCAGCTCCTGCAGCTCGCGCAGCAGACGGTCGTACTCCGCGTCGGAGATCTCCGGCGCGTCGAGGACATAGTAGGCGTGATTCGCGCGATCGAGGGTGCGCCGCAGCGCTTCGGCGCGTTGGGAAGGAGTCATGAGTCGTGAGTCGTGAGTCTTGAGCTTGGCTTTGAGGCAGGAAGGGATGAGCGCCTTTCCACGGGACGACCCCGGTGAACCTGGCCAACTCCCTCCTGCTTACGACTCACGACTCACGACTCACGACTTCCACTCATCTCGCCGCCGCTTCCTGGGCCAGTACCGTCATTGCCACGCCGACCAGCCGCTCGATTTCCTCGGCGCTGGCCCGCGCCAGGATGCCCTCATCCCAGGGCCCTTCCTTGGCGGCGAATTCATCGAGCAGGCGGCGCATGAAGCCGATCAGTGCCACCCGCTCCCGCTCGTGCGAGCGGGCCGAGCCGGTGCCGGTGAGGCCGGCGCGCTCCTGGAGCCGCTCGAACCGGTGGGCGTTCCGCAGCGCCTTGGCCGTGAGGCTCGCGATGACCTGGCAGAACTGGACGTCGGTCTGGGCGAAGGCGGGCCCGTCGCGGAAGGTGCGCAGGAACATCGCGCCGATGGCGACCCCGCGCCACGTGATCGGCACCACCGTGATCGACTTGACCCGCCGGGTGTTGAGCGTGCCGCGGACGGCCGCCAGCGACGGGTCGCTGGCGACGTCGGGGATGAACACCGTGCGGCCCGAGCGGAGCGCCTTCTTGAGCTCGGGGTAGCGCTCCAGGTCCACCACGTAGTTCCGGATGCTCGGGTCCTCGTAGCTGGCCACCAGCCGGACCGTCTGGTCCGCCTTCTCGACCAGGAAGATCGAGCAGCGGTCGAGCCCGAATGCCTCGCCCAGGCGCCGGGCCACCGACTGCACCACGTCCACGAAGTTGAGAGACCCCGAGATCTCCTCGAGAATCTCGATCGTGGCCAGGAGGTGCTTGCGCTCCCGCTCCAGGTCCTGGACACGGGACTGCAGGCGCTCCACCTCTTCGGCGCTCAGGGTCGTCGGCGTGGATTCGGTCATTTCGGCTCTGGGAAGGGGCTGCCCAAAAACTGGGCGGGCGCGCCGGGAGGGTCAAGCGCGGCTTTGCGCTCACGGCCGCCCCGGGAGTAGCTTCGTGGAGGGTCACAACACCAGCAAGGGAGGTGGGCCATGCGGCACGAGGAACCCTTTGAGGAAGACGCGCTGCCGGACGAGGACGAGGAGGGCGAAGGGAGCCGGGCGGGAGGATTCGTCGCCGGCCTCGCGCTGGGGGCCTTGCTGGGCGTCGGCGCCGCCCTGTTCCTGAACTCCTCGCGGGGCCGCCGGCTGAGCCGCGGGTCCGCCGCGAGCTCGACGACTTCCGGGACGAGGCCGGGAAGGAACTCACCCGCCGGAGCCGGCGGCTCCGGCACCACGCCGGCCGGGTGGCCCGGGAGACGAAGGACAGGCTGGAGGACATCTTCGACCCGTCCTGAGAGCGCTGGTCAGTCCTTGTCCTTGTCCTTCTTTCCCTCGATTTCCTTCAGCAGGGCCGCCCCCTGCTTCTTGTACTCGGGGTCCATCGCGTCGCCGATGGGCAGCTCGGCGACCTGCTGCAGCTCCGTCCTGGCCTCGCTGTACTGGTCGATATCGACCAGGATCTCGGCATAGTCGAGCCGGTGGTAGATCCACTCGGGGCGCAGCTCCACCGCCTTGGACATGTAGATCGTGGCCGAATCCCAGGCGGCGGCATTGAAGATCGCGCCGCCCAGGAAGGTCTTGGCGAAGAACCGGTTGAAGCCGGACAGGCGCATGATCTCGGCGTTCCACCGGCCCATGACGTGGTAGGCGCCGTCCTCCTTCGGATTGAGCTCGATGGAGCGGAGCGCCGCGGCGCGGATCTCGCCCGCCCGCTTGACCCGCTCCTTCTTTCCCTTGGTCAATGAGGCCCGGCCGATCGCGGCGCTGAGGATGTACCAGCCGTCGGCGCCGTTCGGGTTGACCTCCACCGCCACCCGTGCCAGGCGTTCGGCCCGGGCATAGGCCGAATCCCGCGCCGGATCCTTGGTCTCGTCGGGCGTCACCTTGCCGATGTCCACCAGTGCCTGGGCGGCGCGCCAGTTGGCGTCATAACTCAGCGAGTCGATGCGCCAGCGCCGCTTCGTACTGCTGGAGTGCGCCATTCACATCCAGCCGCTTCTCGAAGAGCTCGACGCCCATCGCGACGTGCTCCTCCACCGTCTGGGCAGTGAGGAGCGCCGGGGCCGCGGCGGCGAGAACGAGCCCGGTGACGAGGAGGCGTCCAGGGAGACGCATAAGCCACTCCAGTCGGGGAAAGGCGGTTCTCGAGCAAACGTGACGTCCGGAATGGTGTTTCAGACGCTGATCGAGCGCAAGCGGGACGGGCATGAGCTCGCCCCCGCGGAATGGCGCGCCGTAATCGCCGGCTACCTCGGCGGCGCCGATTCCCGATTACCAGATGTCCGCCCTGCTCATGGCGGTGGTCTGGCGCGGCCTCTCGGGCGCCGAGCTCGACGCCCTCACGACGGCGATGCTGGACAGCGGCCAGCGGCTTCGCTTCGAGGGGTTCGCCGCGCCGCGGGTGGACAAGCATTCGACCGGCGGGGTCGGCGACAAGGTCTCGCTGGTGCTCGCGCCGCTGGTGGCCAGCTGCGGCGTCGCCGTGCCGATGATGTCGGGGCGCGGACTGGGTCACACCGGCGGCACGGTGGACAAGCTGGAGTCCATTCCCGGGTTCCGGACCGGCCTCACGCTGGCGGAGGCCGAGGCGCAGATCCGGAAGATCGGCTGTGCGCTCCTCGGCCCAGACCGACGAGGTGGCCCCCGCCGACCAAGCGACTCTATGCCCTGCGCGACGTGACCGGCACCGTGCCCTCCATCCCGCTCATCGCCGCCAGCATCATGTCGAAGAAGCTGGCCGAGGGGCTCACCGGGCTGGTGCTCGACGTCAAGGCGGGCAGCGGTGCCTTCATGACTGAGCCGCGCGCGGGCCGCCGAGCTGGCCCGGACGATGGTGGCACTGGGTGCGTCGCAGGGCCTTCCCGACGGTCGCCCTGGTCACCGCGATGGACCGGCCGCTGGGCCGGGCGGTAGGCAATGCGCTCGAGGTCGAGGAAGCGCTCGCCACGCTGGCCGGCGAGGGCCCCGCCGACCTGGTCGCGGTGACGCTGGCGCTGGGGACGGAGATGCTCCTGCTCGGCGGGGCCGCCGCGACGACCGACGAGGCCCGTCGCCGGCTGACCGAGGCCCTCGATTCGGGCCGGGCGCTGGAGAAGTTCGGACAGGTCATCGAAGCCCAGGGAGGGAATTCGGCGGTGATCGAGGATCCCGGCATTCTGCCCCAGGCGGAGGCGGTGGAGATCTACGCCGCGCCGGCCGCCGGAGTGGTGGCGCGGGTTGATCCCCGGCCGATCGGTGAGGCGGTGGTCGCGATGGGCGGCGGACGCCGCCGGCTGGAGGACGAGGTGGACCCCACCGTGGGCTTCGTCATCACCGTAAAGCCCGGCGACCGAGTCACCATCCGCCAGCCGATCGCCTCGGTCTTCGCCCGCGACGCCGCCGGCATCGCCCTCGGCATGGAGGCGCTGGGACGGGCCGTGGTGATCGGGGACGGGCCAGGCGAAGCCGCTGCCGCTGCTGATTGACCGGATTGAAGCCTGAAGGAGGGAGTATTGAGCCGGGGATGCTGCTCTACTTCGTGGCGGTGGGCATCCTGGTCGTGGCGCTCGGCGCCTGGCTGCTGAGGCCGAAGCGCGGAGTGGAGCGCGAGGCGTGGGAGCCGGAAGATCGCGTCGAGCCAATCGACCGCGAGGAGCTGGAACAGGCCGAACGTGAAGTGAGGGACGAATAGGAACGAAACCCTAATGGGCTTCCTTCGGTCACGGGGAACGAACGCCCGTTCCCCGTTCCCCGCGACCGTGGGGAGCCCTTTAGGGTTCCCCGTTCACCGAACTCGGTTACACATCGAGGTTGGAGACGTACTTCGCGTTCTTCTCGATGAACAGCCGGCGCGGCTCCACCTCGTCTCCCATCAGCTCCTCGAACAGCTTCGACGCCTCGACGGCGTCCTCCATCGTGACCCGGAGGACGGTCCGCGTGTTGGGATCCATCGTGGTCCGCCAGAGCTGGTCGGGGTTCATCTCGCCCAGGCCCTTGTAGCGCTGGATATTGATGTTGGCCTTGCCGTCGTCGGACGAGCCGCTTGGCGTACTCGTCGCGCTCCGGCTCGGTGTAGGCGTAGAACTCGTCCTTGCCCTTGGCCACCCGGTACAGCGGCGGCTGGGCGATGTAGATGTAGCCCGCCTCGATCAGCTCCTTCATCTGCCGGAAGAAGAAGGTCAGCAGCAGGGTCCGGATGTGGGCGCCGTCGACGTCGGCGTCGGTCATCAGGATGATCTTGTGGTACCGCACGTCTTCGAGGTCGAAGTCCTCCTTCACCCCGGCCCCGATGGCGGTGATGATCGCCCGGATTTCCTCGTTGGAGAGGATCTTGTCGATCCGGGCCCGCTCGACGTTCAGGATCTTGCCGCGCAGCGGCAGGATGGCCTGGAAGGAGCGGTCGCGGCCCTGCTTGGCGCGAGCCGCCGGCCGAGTCGCCCTCGACCAGGTAGATCTCGGTCAGCGCCGGGTCGCTCGAGCGAACAGTCGGCCAGCTTGCCGGGCAGCACCGCGCCCTCGAGCCCCGACTTCTTGCGCACCAGGTCGCGGGCCTTGCGGGCGGCCTCGCGGGCCCGGGCGGCGCTGGCCGCCTTCTCGATGATGGCCCGGCCGACCGGCGGGTGCTCCTCGAGGTAGCTGCCCAGGTGCTCGTTGACCACCGACTTGACGATGCCCTCGACCTCGCGAGTTGCCCAGCTTGGTCTTGGTCTGCCCCTCGAACTGCGGCTCGCGGACCTTGACGTGCAGCACGCAGGTCAGCCCCTCGCGCACGTCGTCGCCCGAGAGGGTGAAGTCGTCCTTCTTCAGCGCGTTGCTCTTCTTGGCGAACTCGTTGATCGTCCGCGTCAGCGCCGACTTGAAGCCGGTCAGGTGCGTGCCGCCCTCGTGGGTGTTGATGTTGTTGACGAAGGTGAAGGTGTTCTCGTTGTACCCGTCCTCGTACTGCAGGGCCAGGTCCACCTCGACATCGTCCTTGGTGATCGTGAATGCGACCGGCTTGGGGTGGAGCGCCTTCTTGTTCCGGTTCAGCCACTCGACGAACTGGACCAGGCCGCCCTTGGCGTAGAAGGTCTCCGCCTTGGCCGGCTCCTCCCGTTCGTCCTTCAGGGTGATGCGTGACGCCCTCGATTGAGGAACGCCAGCTGGCGCAGCCGGTCGGCCAGGGTGTTGTAGTTGAACTCGAGGACGGTGAAGATCTCGGGGTCGGGCTTGAACCGGACGGTGGTGCCGGTGCCGCTGCGCCTTGCCGAGGATCTCGAGCTTCTTGACGGTCTGGCCGCGCACGAACCCCATCTGGTGCCGGTTGCCGTCGCGGTCGACCACCACCTCCAGCCGCTCGGAGAGGGCGTTGACCACCGAGACGCCCACGCCGTGCAGGCCGCCCGACACCTTGTAGGTGTTCTTGTCGAACTTGCCGCCGGCGTGCAGCACGGTGAGCGCCAGCTCGACGCCGGGCATCTTCTCGGTGGGGTGGATGTCCACCGGGATGCCGCGGCCGTTGTCGCTGACCGTGATCGAGTTGTCGGGGTGGATGGTGACCCCGATCGTGTCGCAGAACCCGGCCAGCGCCTCGTCGATCGAGTTGTCCACCACCTCGTAGACCAGGTGGTGCAGGCCGTTCTCGCTGGTGGAGCCGATGTACATCCCCGGCCGCTTGCGGACCGCCTCGAGTCCCTTGAGGACCTGGATGCTGTCGGCGCCGTACTGGCCGCCGCTCATTGCCGCTTGCCGATTCTTTCGCCATGATACCCGGGTGTAATGGGCTTCCTTGCCCGGCTCGTCGGCGGACCCGGCGAGCCAGCGGATGCCCGTGAATCGTCCCTTGCTGTTGCGCCCCTCGTTGAGCCGCCCGAGGATCATCGGGCGTCATCAGGCTCAGCTCGTTGGCCCACGGCGCCGTCGTCACCCGGACCCGGAGCACCCCGTCCGGGGTGATCGACTCGGGCTCCGTGACCTGCGGCGATCTGCGGCCCCACCAGCTCGGCCCAGCGGCTCAGCACCTCCGCCTGCTCGATGCCGTGGGCCCAGCCCCGAGGTGGCGACCCAGTGCTGCAGCGCCTCGGAGCAGGCTGGTTGGCAGGACGGCGTCGCGGCTTCGTCCTTCACGCTGTTCTCACCTCTCCGCCCGAGACACGTCCAGGCCGGCAGGTCGAGTCCCGGCGGCAGCTCGTCCGTGCGCGGCGCCGTGATCAGGACCTGGCCGCCGCCGCCGGCCAGGAGCCGCGCCGGCCAGCCGCCGCTGCCGCTCGACGTCCAGCTCGGCGAAGACATCGTCCAGCAGGAGCGCCGGCGAGGCTCGCCGCGCGCCCGCTCGAGGGTGACCAGCTCGACCAGCCGGAGCACGATCGCGGCGCTGCGCTGCTGCCCGGTCGAGCCGTAGTCCCGGAGCGACCGGCCCGTCCGAGCCGCAGCACCAGGTCGTCGCGGTGCGGGCCGACGCGTCGTCGCCCGCCGGGCCCGGTCGCGCCTCGGCGGTCGCGGGCCAGCGCGGCCGGCCAGGCGGCCTGCGTCGGCCAGTTCGGCCGCTCCCGCGTATTCGAGGGCGATCAGCCCCTGCCTCGCCCAGCGCCGGCGAGCTCGGCTCGCGAACAGGTCGCCGCACCATCGCGATCCACGCCATCCGGGCCGATGACCAGCCGGCTGCCCGAGCTCGGCCAGCGGAGCGTCGAACGCCTCGGCCACGCCCGGCGGTCCTGCCGGAGCGCGGCGTTCCGCTGGGCCAGCGCGGCGCGGTAGCGGGACAGCGCCGCGAGGTAGCTCCGGTCGGAGAGCGCCAGCACCCGGTCGAGATACTGCCGCCGCAGCGGCGCCGGCCCCGAGGCCAGTGCCACGTCGGCGGGCTGGAACGCCACCGCCAGCCAGGCTCCCACCGCGTCGACCAGCCGTGGTACCTCGGCCCCGTCCAGCGACCACCGCTTCCGGCGGCCCGCGACGCTGGAAGGCCGCCTCGGCCGCCCGCTGCGCGCCGTCCGTCGTGGAAGGCGACGCTCGACCCGGAATCCCGGCGCCTCGAACCGGACCAGCTCGGCGTCTGGCGGCTCCCCGGAAGGAGCGGAACAGGACCGGGTAGCTGACCGCCTCCAGCAGATTGGTCTTGCCCTGGCCGTTCGGCCCCGGTGAGCACGACCCCACGGGCCGGGAAGTCCAGGTCGGCCCGCGGCAAGGTTCCGGAACCCCGCCGTGTCGAGTCGGAGGAGCCGCACTACGGGGCGCGCGGGCCGGAGGTCGCGGGGCCGGAAATCGGGCGGCACCGAAATTTAGCCCGGACGAGGGGTCGAATTGGAGGGTCGGAATTGCGGGGATCAACGCCCCTGGAAGATGGGGCTTCCGCTTCTCCAGGAAGGCGCTCATCCCCTCCCGCATGTCGGCGGAGGAGGCCAGGAGGCCGAAGTGGTTGGCCTCGAGCAGGAGGTGGTCTTCCTCGCTCATGTCGCTCCCGGCGAGGACGGACTCGATGCAGAGCCGGACCGCCAGCGGTCCGTTCTCGATGATCGGTGGTCATCATGCCTCGTCGCCTCGGCCATCAGCTGGTCCTGGGGCACCACCCGGTTCACCAGCCCGATCCGGCAGGCCTCGGCGGCGTCGATCATCTGGGCGGTCAGGAGCAGCTCGAGGGCCCGGCCCCGTCCCACCAGGCGGGGGAGCCGGACCGTCCCGCCGTAGCCCGGTCCGATGCCCAGCTTGACCTCGGGCTGGCCGAACTTGGCGTTCTCGCTGGCGATCCGGATGTGGCAGGCCATGGCCAGCTCGCAGCCGCCGCCGAGGGCGAATCCGTTGACCGCGGCGATGACCGGCTTGCCGCAGCGCTCGAGGCGGCCGGAAGATCGCCTGGCCCGCCATCGCGCGCCGCCTTGCCGTCGAACGGGCCCCTGCTGGTTGAGCTCGCCGATGTCGGCCCCGGCCACGAACGCCTTGGGGCCGGCCCCGGTCAGGATGACGCCGTGCACGGCCTCGTCGCGGTCGATCCGCTCGACCGCCTGTGCCGAGGGCGGCGATGACCGCATCATTGAGTGCGTTGAGCTTTTCGGGACGATTGATGGTCACGTGGGCGATGCCATCCCGGTTCTCGACCAGCAGCACGGACTCGGACATGGGGGAGGGACGGAGAAGGGTGAGCGTGAATGCGGACGGGCCCAAAGCTAGCACGGCCAGCGCTGGCCCGCACGGCTGGGCCGTCTATGTTTCGCGCCATGACGGCACCCATCACGATCGCCTGGACCGCTACCGGCATCCGCGTGCTCGACCAGACCCGGCTCCCGGTGGACGAGGTCTATCTCGACCTGGCGACCGTCCAGGAGGTGGCGGAGGCGATTCGCACCCTCCGGGTGCGGGGTGCGCCCTTGATCGGCGTGGCGGCGGCGATGGGACTGGCCGCCGGAGGGGCGGAGGGGCAGGGGGGCAGAGGGGCGGTAGGGCTGGAAAGTGTTCGCCAGGCCTGTGCCACACTCCGTGCGACCCGACCCACGGCGGTGAATCTGGGCTGGGCGCTGGACCGGATGTTGGCGCGGGCCGAGAAAGCCGTGGCCGAGGGGAATGACCTGCGCGCGTCGCTCAGGCTCGAGGCCCAGGCCATCTGGGACGAAGATCGCGCCATGTGTGATCGGATCGGCGCGGCGGGGCTGCCGCTGGTCACCGATGGCGCCACGATCTTCACCCACTGCAATGCCGGCGCGCTGGCGACGGGAGGGAAGGGCACCGCCCTGGCGCCTGTCTATGCCGCAGTGGAACGGGGCCGCAGGGTTTCCGTGATCGCCGGCGAGACCCGCCCCCTCCTGCAGGGCTCACGGCTGACGGCCTGGGAACTGGGCCGCGCCGGCGTGCCGTGCACCGTCATCGCCGACTCGATGGCGGCCAGCCGGCTCAGCCGGGGCGACATCACCGCCGTCCTGGTCGGTGCCGACCGGATCGCCGCCAACGGCGACACCGCCAACAAGATCGGGACCTACGGCGTCGCTCTCGCGGCCCGGGCCCACGGAGTGCCGTTCTACGTGGCTGCCCCCCGCTCCACCTTCGATCCCTCGACCCCGGACGGCAGCCGGATCCCGATCGAGCAGCGCGCCGCGGCCGAGGTGACGCACTTCGGTGACGTGGTGACCGCGCCGGCCGGAGCGCTGGCCTGGAATCCCGCCTTCGACGTGACCCCCGTCTCGCTGATTACAGGCTTCATCACCGACGCGGGGCTGCTGCCGCCCGGACCGCCTGTCGGAGTGGCTGCGCCCGTGACCGAGGGCTCCGCCTCGTCGAGGCGGCGCCGACCCGTCGGAAGCTGCTCGCCGAGTTCGAGCTGGTGCTGGTAGTCCTGATCTGGGGTGCCAACTTCACCTTCATCAAGTTCTGCCTGGCGGAGATTCCGGCCTTTGCCTTCGCCGCGCTGCGGTTCACCCTCGCCGCGATGCATCCTCGTCACTCTGGCCTGGCACCGCGATGGTCCTCCGCGGATATCGAGCGTGACCCTCGGCCGCCTGATCGCGCTCGGCGTCATCGGCAACACCGCTCTACCAGGCGCTGTTCATGATCGGCCTCACGCGCACCAGCGTCGCCAACGTGGCCATCCTGGTGGGCTGCTCCCCGGTGCTCGTGGCACTGCTCGGCGCCGTGACCGGCATCGAGCGCCTCACACGACCGGTGGCGATCGGCGCCCTGCTTGCCTTCACGGGCATCGCCCTCGTGGTCAGCGAGCACGGCCCCGAGTTCAGCACCCGGACCCTGACCGGTGACCTCGCCGTGTTCGCTGCATCCTTTTGCTGGGCCACGTATACGCTCGGCCTTCGCGGGGTGACCGGGGAGATCTCGAATCTCTGGGTCACCGCGATTTCGACCGTCGCGGCGGTGCCAGGGCTCCTGCTCCTCGGGTGGCGACCGTTGGGCACGGTGAACTGGGGCGGCCTCTCCAGCCGCGCCTGGTGGTCGCTGGGCTACACCACGGTGCTCGCGCTGGTCCTGGCCTACCTGCTCTGGAATGCCAGCGTGCGCCTGGTGGGCAGCGGGAGGACGGCGATCTTCGGCGCCGGGGTGCCCGTCGTGGCGATGTTCATCGCGTGGCCCCTGCTGGGCGAGCAGCCTCGCCTCGTCCAGCTGGTCGGTGCCGCCTGCATCATCGGCGGAGTGCTCACCGCGAGACGAGTTGAACAACCGGTCGAGGGCTGATTCAGACATGTCTTCCATTCTCGCACTCGACCAGGGCACCACGGGCTCGCGCGCGCTGGTGGTGCGTCAGGACGGCCGGGTGATCGGTCGTTCCTACCGGGAGTTCACCCAGCACTTCCCGCAGCCGGGCTGGGTCGAGCACGACGCGCGTGAAATCTGGCAGGTGACCCGCGACGCGGCCCGCGAGGCCCTCGCGCAGGCGGGGGAGGCCCCCGCGGGAATCGGGCTCACGAACCAGCGCGAGACCGTCGTGCTCTGGGATCGCCGGACCCTCGAGCCGGTGACGTCCGCGATCGTCTGGCAGGATCGTCGCACCGCCGCCCGCTGCGCCGCCCTCAAAGCCGAGGGGCGGGAAGGCGAGGTTCGCCGCCTCAGCGGCCTGCTGCTCGATCCCTATTTCTCCGCCACCAAGCTCGAATACCTGCTGCGCGATCCGGTGCTGCGCCGTGGCGCCGAGTCGGGTGCGCTGGCCTGCGGGACAATGGACAGCTGGCTCATCGCCAAGCTCACCTCCGGTGCGGAGCACGTCACCGACCACACCAACGCCAGCCGGACGCTGCTCTACGGACTGGAACGGCGGAACTGGGAACCGGCGCTCCTCGAGCTCTTCGGAATTCCCCCGGCAGTGCTGCCGCGCGTCGTGTCCTCGAGCGGGGTCGTCGGCGAATCTGATCCCGCCCACTTCGGCCGGCCCTATCCCATCGGCGGCATCGCCGGCGATCAGCAGGCGGCGCTGTTCGGGCAGGGCTGCGTGCGCCCGGGGCTGGCCAAGAACACCTACGGGACGGGTGCCTTCCTTCTTTCCTACGCCGGGCCCGAGCGGCCGGCCGCCGGCGCCGGTCTCCTGACCACGATCGCGGCTGGGCCGAGCGGCGAGCCGGCCTACGCGCTGGAGGGGAGCGTCTTTGTCGCGGGGGCGGCGGTGCAGTGGTTGCGCGACGGGCTCGGCATCATCGCCACGGCGGCCGAGGCCGAGGCAATGGCGCGCAGCGTCGCCGATACGGGCGGGGTCCATTTCGTTCCCGCCTTCGTGGGCCTCGGCTCGCCGCACTGGGAGCCGGAGGCACGCGGGACCATCACGGGGCTCACCCGGGGCACCGGCCGGGCCCACCTGGTGCGCGCCGCCCTCGAGGCCATGGCCTTCGGCAGCGCCGACCTGCTGGAGGCCATGGTCGCGGGACAGGGGCGGGAACTCGACCTCCTCCGGGTCGATGGTGGGGCCGCGGCGAACGACTGGCTGATGTCCTTCCAGGCCGACGTCCTCGGCGTGCCGATCGAGCGCCCCGCCGAGGTCGAAACCACGGTCTTCGGCGCCGCAGCGCTCGCCGGACTGGCCCTCGGCGTCTGGCGATCGCTGGACGAATGCCTGGAATCGCGTACCTTCACTCGGTTCGAGCCCCGGGTATCCGCGGCCGTGCGCAAGGAACTCCGACGCGGCTGGAGCCGCGCGGTGCGGGCGGCGTTGGGTTGGGCCCGGGAGAGCTGATCAAATCCTTGATGTCTTCTCATTTCGATGGAGGGCGTATGCCGACCTACCTCTGGCAGGCTTCATACAACGCCGAGGGCGCGAAGGGCCTGGTGAAGGATGGCGGTACCACCCGCCGCAACATGGTCAAGGCGATGGTCGAAAAGGCAGGTGGGAAGCTGGTGGCCTTCTACTTCGCCTTCGGCGAGGCGGATGTGTACGGGATCGCCGAATTTCCGGATAATGCCTCGGCCGTCGCAACCAGTCTCGCGGTGAATGCGAGTGGTGCCGTGACCCTGAAGAGCACCGTGCTGATCACTCCGGAGGAAGTAGACGCGGCGGCCAAGAAGTCGGTCGGCTACCGCCCGCCGGGGGCATGACGGCGATTCGGCCTCTAGTCCTCCTCCTGGCGCTTGCAGGGTGTGGGCGCCAGGGGGGGATTGTAGCATCTTCACCTTCTGGTCGAAGGGGAGTGAAGCGCTCCTGTCCGTCCTGACCTCCTGAAGGTCCCCATGCGTCCCACTCTGCTCGCCGCCCTCTTCGCCGCCGCTCCCCTGGTTGCTCAGCAATCGGCCGAGTGGAAGTCGCATGACATGTCGCGTCCCCGCCCCGCGGTGGTGACGCCGGGGGCGGCCTCACTGCCGCTGGCGCCCCCCTCCGACGCGGTGGTGCTGTTCGACGGATCGTCGCTCGACGGCTGGAGTGACCGGAGCGGCGCTGCCACGAAATGGGTGATCCGGGACGGGGCGATCGAATCGGTGGCCGGCGCCGGCTTCCTCTACAGCAGGCAGGCCTTCGGCGACGTGCAGCTGCATATTGAGTGGGCCACACCGCTGCCCGCCGAGGGCCAGGGGCAGGACCGCGGCAACAGCGGGGTCTTCCTGATGGGGCTGTACGAGGTCCAGGTGCTCGACAGCTACCGGAACGACACTTATCCCGACGGGCAGGCCGGTGCGGTCTACGGGCAGCATCCGCCCCTGGTCAACGCGAGCCGGCCGCCCGGCCAGTGGCAAAGCTATGACATCGTCTTCCGCCGCCCCCGGTTCGATTCGGCGGGACAGGTGACGGCGCCGGCCCGGCTCACCGTGTTCCAGAACGGCGTGCTGATCCAGGACGACGTGACGCTCCGGGGGCCGACGACCTGGCTCGAGCGTGCGCCCTATGCACACCATCCGGATCGGCTGCCGCTCGCCCTCCAGGATCATGGACACCCGGTGCGCTATCGGAACATCTGGGTCAGGGAGCTGCGGGAAGGGGAGGAGCCGGGTCCGGCTCCCGGTAGCGAGCCACCGCTGATCGCATTGCCCGCCGGAGAGCTCGAGCGTTACCCCGGGCGTTACCGGTCGGAGGGGGGACTGGAGATCGTGGTCGCGCGGTCGCGCGACACACTGACCGCCAGCATTGATGAAGGGGACCCGCTCGAGCTGCTGCCCCATTCTCCCAGCAGCTTTTCCCTGCGCTGGACCGCCGGCACGATGCACTTCGATCTGCCCGCCGCGGCAGGCAGCCCGGCGTCGGGCGTCACCTTCACCCTGGGTGGAGTGGACTACGTCTGCCGTCGAATGTGATGTGAGGACTCGGCGCCCGCCCGGCTAGTGGGCGCCGGTCTCACTGCCGATGGTGAGCCTTCCCGACTCTGGATCGAGCGTGGCCGAAAGCGCCACGAGCCCTCCCGTTCCCTTCGGCTTCGCAAACGCCACGAAACTCTCCTGCCCGATCCGGGCGAGGCCCACCGACATTCCGGGCAATCCATCGAGCAGTGCCACGCTGCCGACCTCAGCGAGCGCCGGAAGGTCGTCCAGGGCGGCCACCAGCGGCCGCGCCCCCGGGGCGGCCTGGCGCGCCGCAACAAGGGCGTCGGGAGTGCTTCCGAGGGCGCCCGCCAGCTCCGCGAGCGTGAGTGTCGCGATCATCGGGCCGCGCCCCTGGTCGAGGGCAATCCACGCGATCCGTGAATTGCGCGGCAGGGTCGCATTCTTGATTGACGGATTTGTCATGCGCTCCTCTTCAGTGCCGCTCAACTGGCGGCTGATCGCTAGAACCGATAGCTGACGCCCCCGTAGAGCTGGGTGTCGTTCTGGCTGTCCCCGTGCTCCCAGATGGCGGAGAACGACATGAACCAGGAGTTGGTCAGGTTCCACTCGAGGTCTCCCCCGAACCAGTTCAGATTGTTCGCCGTGGCGCCGGTGAGACCGAGCATGTTGGTCTCGTTCCGCAGACCACCATTCAACTCCGCGCGGAGCGATCCCGTAATCGGCACGCCGAGGACGCCGGAATAGAGCCAGCCCTCGGATTGGGTGCCGGTGTACCGCGTGGCGCGGAGCGACAGGAGCAGATGCGCCGGCGTCAGGCGGAAGAGCGCCAGCGAACCGGTCACGGCATCGGCCGTTCCGACCACGGATCCCTGGCTGGCCCGCGCGTCGAATCCCAGCCGACCGGCGTTGCCGAGCCTGAATCCGATTCCCGCAAAATACCCCTGCCGGAATGCGTCGTCGAACTGGGTGATCGGGCTCACGACGTCGCGGTAGAGCCGGACATTCCGCCGGCTGTCGAAGCCGGCGTTCAGGTCCACCACCTGACCCAGGCGGGCGTAGGCGCTGCCATAGCTGCCGGTGGGGGAAACGGCGCTGGGCTCTCCGGCGGCGATCTTGTCGGCGCTGTAGTAGTCGACTTCCTGCGAGACGAAGAAGCCCCAGTGAGCCTGGGCCAGCGTCGCCTGGAGGAAGCCGAACTTCCGGTCCGAGGTTCCGTGGTCAAAGGTGCCCACGAGGCCCAGGGTCACCGCCCAAGGGTAGGCCTTCCCCAGGGATTGATGCAGCTGGAAGTACCCGCCCGCCTCGGTCTGTGCGGCGCTCCACTGCAGGTTGAGGTCGGACGGAATCGCCCCGCCAAACACGCCCGTACTCCACTTCGAGCGATTCAGCTCGGCAAGCAGGCCGTCGAACAGGTTGACCGTGGCCAGCGCCGGCGAGTACTGCCGGCCAAGCGCCAAGCGGTACCTTGCTCCCGGGCGCCCGGCAAAGACGACCGCCTGGTACACCAGGGTCTGCCCGAACGACTGCGAGGTGCCATCCACGTTGGAGGCCAGCATCCGGCGCGACCGGACGTCTATCGTCAGTCCCATTGGCGTCCCGCCGAGGTTCTGGCCGTCGAGCCGGAAGTCGAGGGAAGGCTGGCTGTAGTTGGCTCCGCTCCCATCCAGCTGCTGCACCGAGAGGAAGCGGGCGCCGATGCGGCCCCGCAGGCGGGAAGCGTTCTCCCAGCTTCTGCCGCTCGACGCCGGGGTGTTGGAGATCGTTCCGGTGCCCATCGCAATGGTCGGCGTCGCCGCGGCAACCTGGCGGGGCGTGAACGTCACACTGTCGCCCACTACCGGCGCCGCAGTGGAAGCCAGGATCGTGCAGGAGGCCTGGTGTGACGAGAGAAAGGCCACCTGGAGCATGGCGATCTGGTCACCCTTCCGCAGCACCCTGACCGAATCGCCGGTCGCGAGTCCGTCCTTGCTGCCGGCCGAGACGTAGACCGACTGTCCGGAGAGATAGACGACAGCGGCCTTGCCGGCCGGGGTCTGGGCGCGGAGCGGTACGGCGGCGAGCGCCGTGAGGCCGGCGATGGCAAGGCAGCGTGTGATGCGGCTCATCCGCCCCTCCCGGTTGGATGACAAGTGAGGCAGGCCTGGCTGTTGTAGGAGTACCCTGAGCGCCCGCTGTGCTTGCTGTTCATGCTGCTCTGGCTGTGCTCATGGCATGACAGGCAGGTGAACTGCCCGAAGTCGGTCGGCACGTTATGGCACGTGGCGCAAGGCGCCGCGTGGTTGCCTGAGGTCGGGAAGGTCGAGACGCTGGAATGCTTCCAGTTGGTAACCCAGGAGGTGGTGGACGCGTGGCAGTCGAGGCAGGTGGTCGGGAACCCCGCCCCGGTGTGGGAAAGCTTGGGAGTGTTGTAATCGGTCTGGTGGCAGCTGACGCAGGCCGACGGCTTGCCCTGGTACACCCCGTCGCTGTGGCAGTCGTTGCAGTTCCGCGGCGGATAGGTGTGGTTCCCGGTGAACGGGATCTGGGCGGCGACGTGCAGGTACTTCACGCCGGTGAAGGTCGTCGTGTTATGGCATCCGCTCTGGGCGCAGTCGGTCGAGAACCCGGCCGCGGCGTGTGACAGCGTCGGCGTGTTGTAGTCGTTCTGGTGACACGAAATGCAGGTGGACGGCTTGCCCTTGTAGACGCCGTCGCCATGGCACTTGGCGTCGGTGCAGGAAACTGCCAGGTGGGCCCCGGTCAGCTGGAACAGGGTGCCGGAGTGATCGTAGGCCGCCCCGACCCAGGACTCCGTGCCGTGATGACAGTCCTGGCAAGTCGCCTGGAACGGAATCGCCACGTGATCGGGTACCCCGGGCATACTCGCGGTCGCGTTGAAATCCTTCTGGTGGCAGGACACGCAGGCCGTGCTGGTGCCCGTGAAGCTGTTGTTGAGGTGGCAGCGGCTGCACGCGATCGCCGCGTGCTCCCCGGACAGGGCAAAACCGGTTTGCGAGTGGTTGAACCGGGCGTCCTGCCAGACCGTGGTGGCGTGGCACGCCTCACAGTTGAGGGGCAGGCCCGCGGTCACGTGATTGGGATTGGTGGCGGCCCGGTACGCCGTGATGTGGCAGTCAGCACAGTTGGTGCTCAGGTTGGCGAACCGGAGCTCCGACTGCGGCGTGGGCTGGTGGCACATGCGGCAGTCGGTTGCCACGTGGGCCCCCGTCAGCTGGAACCGGGTCTGCTGGTGGGCCCGCACCATCGCGGTCTGGTCGAGGAAGCTGCGCGAGGTGTGGCAGGCGCCGCAGCTGGTGCCCAACTCGCCGTGGTGTACGTCCCGGTGGCAGGAGGTACACGAGGTCGGGACGTTCTGGAAATCGAGGGTCGCGTGGCAGGCCTTGCAGTTGGCCTTGGCGTGTGCCCCCGACAGCGCAAACCCGCTCTGGGCGTGATTGAACTCGGCCGAAATCTTGACCGGAGTCCAGCCCTCCGCCGCGTGACAAGCACTGCAGGGCGTCTTGATCTCGCCGTGCGGATTGGCTGTGGCGGTGGCCTGACCGGCCAGCCACGCCGGAACCAGGCCGAGCAGGACCAGCGTCGTGAACGTCCTGAGGGTCCATCGAGCGGTACCCATCACGAACCTCCCGGTGTCGGCACCTTGCCGGAGTGACAGCTTTCGCACTTGGTCGAAAGGGGGCGGTAGCGGACCCGCGTCTTGCCCGCGCCAGCGGACTCCGACACGTGGCAGCGGCCGCAGGCCACGCGGGCGTGGCCACCGGTCAGCGGGAAAGAAGTGTCGCGCCCGTGGTCGAACCGCGACGCGGGCGCGAAGGCATCCGTCCCATGGCAGCCCTCGCAGGCGCCCTTGTCCTGCCGGCCGGCGAACTGGTCGCCGTGCGGACTGGCGTGGCAGGAGAGCGCAGCTCTTCCCCTTGGTCGGGAAGGTCCAGGCGGCGCCGGTGTCGTGCCTGAGCCCGACCAGCGTCACCGTCGGGCGTGTATCCCCCAGCGTCGAGTGGCAGGCGGTGCAGGGCACCGCCCCGTGGGCGCCGTCCAGCTGGAAGCCGAGCTTCGCATGGAGCGTGACGTCGATCGTCGACGGCCTGAAGTGGCTGGCATCGTGGCAGGTGGTGCAGGCGGCGTTGGGCCCGCCCGACGTCTGGGCGGCGAGGCGGCCGCGGTGGGCGTCCACGTGGCAGTCGGCGCATCCCACGTTGCCCAGCGCCAGGGCGACCTGGGCCTTGCCCAGGTAGCTGGTGGTGGTGAGTGTCGGGAGCCCCTTCCGGCTCGCCGCGTGACAGGCGGCGCAGGGAATCGCCGCGTGGCGTCCGGTGAGCGCCAGGCGGAGCTGGGCATGCTGGCTTGCGCTGTAGCTGCTGGGCGTCCATCCAGCGACAGCGTGACAGCTGCTGCATTCACCGCCGTCGGGCCGCCCGACGAGCTGGGTGCCGTGGTCCGGCTGGTGGCAGCTGGTGCAGCGCGTCGCCGCAGGGCGCATGACGACGCCCGAGGTGCCCAGAGACCGGGCGGCCGTACCGGTCTGCCGCACGTGGCAGCTTCCGCAGTCCACCGCCTGGTGCTTGCCCTCGAGCGGATACTTCGACTTGGCATGCTGGGCCACCGTGAACGAGGCCGTCGCGAAGCCCTGAACAGTGTGGCAGGCAGCGCAGTCGGCCGGCTTCCCCGCGAGAGTCGCCAGGCCGGCGTGGGCATCCTTGTGACAGCTGCCGCAGCTGGTGAAGACCGGGTCCTTCACCTTCACTCCGCCCGGCGCATGGCAGGCGGCGCAGGCCACGGACGCATGCTTCCCCTGGAGCGGGTAGCGGGTGCGGCTGTGGTTGAAGCTCTGACCCTCGATCACCGTGAAGCTCCGGGTCTGGTGGCATTCACTGCACTTCGGACCGAACCGGTTGGCGTGCGGGTCATTGTGGCACGCCGAGCACTCGGCGTGCGGCAGCGGCTTGAACACCGGGATGATCGCGCCCGCCGAGTCCCGCTTGGTCGCGAACCTCGGGTCCTGGTGGCACTTGGCGCAGGCCACATCGAGGTGCGCCCCGGTCAGCGGATAGTCGCTCTTGGCATGGTCGAACTTCGGCGCCGGTTTCCACTTCTCCATGCCATGACAGGTCGTGCACTCCTGGCCCAGCGCCCCCGAGTGCACGTCGCGGTGGCAGGCGGTGCACTGCCGCTCGAGGCCGAGCCAGCCCGGCCCGGTGCGGGGCCCCGGCAGCAGCTTGGCGGCCGGACCGACCCGGAACTCCTGCTTGTGGCACTTGGCGCACTCCACCGTGGCGTGCGCGCCCTCGAGCTGCCACCCGGCCCTGGAGTGGTTGAAGCCCTTCAGGCTGTCGGGGGTCCAGGAGACCAGCGCGAAGTCGGTACCGGCGTGGTCCGGATGGCAGCTGGCGCAGGCGCCCATCGAGGGTGCCGCGTGCAGGCCCCGGTGCTCGCCCTGCAGCCAGGCGATCTCCTTGTGGCAGGCGAGGCACTGGCCCGGCAGCGCTTCCTTCCTGGTGCCGTGGCACTGCGTGCACTTGAGCGAGCCCTCCAGCGTCGCGTGAGGGCGGGCCAGCGGTCCGGGAGAGATCTGTGCTGCCAGCCGGCCGGTCAGCATTGCCGCTCCGAGCAGCACGGCCACGGCCAGCCAGCGGCCGGACCGGCGTCCTGGTGGTGCCAGGCGGACCTCATCGCGTCGCACTCTTACCAGAGCCAGGTCGCGCCCAGCGAGACGACCACGGCGACGTGAATGACGACGGCGGCCAGCGCCGCGACCGCCACGGGGCGGTGGGCGACGTGCCAGAAGCGGAAGAGGTTGTGGGTCGCGTCGAGCATCCTGCCCTGCTGGGTCAGCGCGATTTCGCGATTGGCCAGCCGCAGCGCCTCGGCCAGGTTCTCCCTGTCCTGCTTGCGGCGCTTCTGCCCGGACTGCCGGAACCGGCGGCGAAGCATCCGTGCCGCCCGCCGGCGCGCCAGGTCGTCGGCCACCATGCGCCTGAGGGTCCCGTACAGGCCGAGCCCGGTGGTGGGAGAGGGATCGGTCGCCAGGGTCGCCTCGACTTCCTCGATGGACAGGTCGGTGCGCGTGGCGATTTCGAGCAGCAGTTCATGGCGATTGGCGGCGATCTCGTCGAGCGAGAGCTCGATGCCCGCCTTGCCCCGCGGAATGCGAGTGTAGATGTAGCGGCCGATCACCCCGCTGGCCCAGACGATCATCATGGCCCAGAACCCGAGGCCAATGACACCAGTGAAGTGCCAGCTGGAGTGAATCGCGACCAGCAGGGGAAGCGCCAGCGCCAGCAGGACGTGTACGTCGAGCCAGCGGGCGATGGAGCCGGTCCAGGCCAGCGAGCGGAACTTCTTCCGCAGGGGGTAGAGCCAGAGGAAGATGAAGATGGCCAGCGCCAGCAGGCCGGCGCTCTGGCCGATGTAGCCCGAGGGCCGGAGCCATGGGTGCAGCGGCGACCGGACTCGAGAGGCGCGGGAGAGCAGGTAGTACGGCGCGCCCAGGAGATTGATCAGCGCCAGGATGCCCGCGATGATCCAGACCGCGCGCGCCCCGCGCTGGCGCCTGGGAGGAGCCGGAGTGCGGTTGCCGCGCCGATCCCCCTGGGTGGGCTTTGATGGCCGGGGCACCGGCAGCGCTGTCACGGCGCCACTGCTTCGCCGTTCGGTGGCAGGCGGCGTAGCCGGGCCTGGCCGTAGGTTCAAAGTCATCGGTTTTGCCTATGTCTGATACTTAGACGCTGGTTTTGGGCGATCTGATGCGCGATCCCGTGCCACATCGGGATTGTGACCCACCGTCCGGTCGGTACAGGAAATGCCTTGCAAGTACAGCACCGTAGTCCTACGGATCGTGTTTTACTGCAGATACTTATGCTGCAATATGTTACAGATTTGCGGTCCGATGCCACCTCGGGCTCAAATGTATCGATATGTTCCTGCTGATACGAAATGTACCAGAGGTATGACGATTGGGCATTGCGTTCTGCTATTTCCTAGAAATTGGTGTTTAATTTCTTAGGTCAACATGTATCGTGGAGGGGACCTGCCGGCATGCTGCTTTATCTGGTGTTTGCGCTCTTTCTGGTAATCCCCTTGGTGGGGCACATAAGGAAGACCCGGGCAAAGGAGGCGGCGGCCCGGGCTGCCGCCGAACGTGGCAGACACTTTTCGGATGGGCCCAAGGCCCAGCATCCGCACATCGATGTCTCGTACTGCATCGGGTGCGGGGCATGCACCGTGGTCTGTCCCGAGGGCGACGTGCTCGCCGTCGTGGGGGGCAAGGCCGCGATCGTCCACGGACACAAGTGCATCGGCCACGGTCTCTGCGCCGAGGCCTGCCCGGTCGGGGCGATCGAGATCGTGATGGCCCCACCCTCGGTCAGCGCCGACCTGCCCGCCCTGAGCCCCGAGTTCGAGACCAGCGTGCCCGGGCTGTACGTCGTGGGTGAGCTGGGCGGCCTGGCCCTGATCAAGAATGCGGTCAACCAGGGCCGCGACTGCGTCGATCGGCATCGCCGCCCGTCTGAGCCGGCAACCCCGCCGCCCCGCTCCAGGCCTGGTGGATGTCGCCGTCGTCGGCGCCGGCCCGGGCGGACTCTCCGCCTCACTCCGCGCCATCGAGAAGAAGCTCACCTACGTCACCTTCGAGCAGGGAAGCCTGGGCGGGACCGTGGCCCAGTACCCGCGCCAGAAGCTGGTGATGACCAGTCCGGTCGAGTTCCCGATGCACGGCAAGTTCAAGAAGCTCGAGCTTTCCAAGGAGGACCTGCTCGCCTTCTGGAAGGAGATTTCCACCGAGGCGGGGCTCAAGGTCAACACGCATGAGAAGGTGGACGACATCCGGCGGGATCCCGACGGCCACTTCACCATCGAGACGCCCAGGGGGCAGTACCGCGTCACGGACCGTGATCCTGGCCCTCGGCCGCCGCGGCACCCCCCGCAAGCTCGACGTTCCGGGCGAGGAACTGCCCAAGGTGATGTATTCGCTGATCGAGGCCGAGGCCTACACCGACAAGCGGATCCTGGTGGTGGGCGGAGGCGACAGTGCGGTGGAAGCCGCCATGGGGCTGGCCTACCAGAAGGGCAACAAGGTCATCCTGTCCTACCGGCAGGCGGCGTTCAGCCGCATCAAGGAGCGGAATGCGAAGCGACTCGAGGAGTGTCGCCGGGCCGGCTCGCTGGAGATCGTACTCGGCTCCCGGGTGACCGAGATCCGGCCCCGGTCGGTGCTGCTCGAGGCAGGGGGGACAGATCCGCGAGATCCCCAACGACTTCGTCTGGGTGTTCGCGGGTGGCACGCCGCCCAACGACTTCCTCGGCAAGGTCGGGGTGGCGCTGGGATCCCGCGACCTGACCTCCGAGGCGTCGGCGGAGGCCCTGCAGGTCGCCTGAGGGGATGAGACTTGCGGTCGTACTCCGGTGTATATTGACGCGTGATCACTCCGACCTTGTGGGGCGAACTTCATGAAGACAAGAACACGATTCCTGATCGGTGCCGGCGTCATCGTGGGCTCGGTCATCCTGCTCATGGCGCAGGGCGTCAAGGAGTTCGGCCAGTACTCCTTCACGCCCACCGAGCTCGCCGCCCGCACCACCGCCGACCCGACCTTCTACGACGTCGGGCTCAAGATGAGCGCCAAGGTGGTTCCCGGCTCCGTCCACCGCGACGTGGCCAGCCAGACCATCGATTTCCAGGTCTCCGACGGGGTCAAGACGATCCCGGTGGTCTACAAGGGGCTGGCTCCCGACACCTTCACCGACAAGCAGGAAATCGAGGTCGTGGTCGAGGGCCGGATGGGGCGCGACGGCGTGTTCCACGCCACGACGCTGCTGGCCAAGTGCGGCTCGCGGTACGAGGCGCATTACGAGGGCGGCAAGAAGGTCTGAACCCGATCCGCGACATCAGGCGACCGGAATGACAACGGCCCCGCCTGTAGGCGGGGCCGTTGTCATTCCGGTGGTGGCACGTCGGGATCAGCCCGGGATGTTGCGTCCGTGACAGGCGCCGCACATCTGCGGGTTGCGGCTCTTGAGCTTCGAGGCGTCGAAGTTGGGGCCGTGCGGATTGAAGTGGCGGCCCTGGATGGCCGAGTGGCAGCGCATGCAGTCGTTCTCGGTGTGGCAGGAGACGCAGGTCTCCAGCGCCTCGCGGGCGGCCTTGCCGTGACCCAGTGCGAAGAACTGCGCCGAATTGTGATAGCCCCCATGCAGCGGGCCGTTGGACACCAGCCCCGACTGCTGGTGACAGCTGGTGCAGAAGTACCCGGTGTTGTGGCACTGGCTGCAGTCGGCTGAGCGCGAATAGGCGTCCGCCGGGTGCTTGGCCAGGTAGCCCGTGTTGTGATAGGTGGTTCGCCCGTCGCCCGGATTGGGCCGGTGACAGTCGAGGCACTCGCTCCGCTGGTGACAGGTGGCGCAGGTCGGCCGGGCTGGCTGATGCGAGCGGGGCGTGCTTCTGGGAGAAATCCGGGCCGTGCCAGGAGGGGCGAATCGCTTGGGCGACAGCGCCAGCGAACGAGGGTCGCGGGCCAGGGCCTGGATCGGCGGTGACCTGGGGAATGTTCACGTGGCACGAGGCGCAGAAATCCTGGGCGTGGCACACTGTGCACGAGGGCGCGATGGGCAGTCGCTTGCCGTCGACCTTGACCGCTCGCGCGGCACGGCCGTGACCGCCCGGCAGGACGAACGTGGGCGACGTCGTGGCTCGCCGGGGCAGGGAAGTCGCTGATCTGCGCCACGGTCAGCCCGGTCGCCTTGGCCAGCGGCACGATGGCACTTGACGCAGGCCGTGTCCGGAGCCGCGAGGTGGGCCATCGAGTTGAGCCCGTGGCAGCCGAAACAGCTGGTCCTCAGCGGGGGCCCGACGTCCATCCACGCGGCGCCTGCACCGCCGCGCGGCGTGGCAGGCGGTGCAGGCCTGGAGGGAATCGGCTCCGGTCTTCTTCGCGAACGCCGCCGCGTGGCGGGCGATGGCTGAAGTTGAGGTTGTTCGGAGCCTGCGGGGTCCGCCCGCTCCAGCTCACCAGCTTCTCCACCTGCCCGTCGTGGCATTCAGCGCACTCGGTGGTGGTCGGAAAGGTCCGGAGCGTGCTGTCCCGCATTCCCGGATGGCAGGTCAGGCACGAGAGGAACACCTTCGCGTGCTTGGGGTGGGGGAACGCGGAGGAGTCCTGCTGGGCGTGCGCCGTGCCCGCAATGCTCAGGAGCGCGCCGAGCGCGACGAACGATGCGGCGAAGCGGAATCGTCATTGGGGCGGCGGGCGGCGCGGCAGCGCCTTCGGCAGCGGGACCAGGTCGGCGCCCGAGCTCAGGAACCAGCTGGCCCTGAGGCTCAGGCGCACCTGCGACCAGGTGAAATTGCCGACGTCGGGCTCCTGCTGGCTGTCGTTGAGCCAGTCGGCGAGGAGACTCAGGGTCATCCGGGTGCTGGCCTGGTAGTCGCCCTGGACGCCGACCCAGAACAGGCCGGCGGTGTTGTACCGGAACTCGAGCGGACGGCTCAGCGTGCCGGCGTGGGCGGCCAGGCTCAGAGTTGCCGCTCGGCCTCCAGCGTACCTGGCCCTGCAGGTAGTTGGCGGCGGCGCCCAGTCCGCGGTCGATCTCGAAGTTGGCATCCGCAGTCCAGGCCGGGCTGAAGCGGTAACCCGCCCCCACGATGCCGCGCCACCCGTTATCCACCACGGTGACCAGCGGGGCGTCGGTGTAGGTGTTGCCGTACCAGTAGTACTCGGCGAATCCGCGCAGCTCGAGCCTCGGCCCGACCATGGCCGAGATGGAGCCGTTGGCCGCACTGTAGGGAGTCGGGCTGAAGGCGCCCCAGATGGTCCAGAGGTTGAAGAACGGCTGGTAGCGGCGAATGCCCGCCGAGCCGCTGAGGTGGGCGCCGGTGTACCGCACCGTGAGATCGGCCTTCCCCCACCAGTCGAACGACAGGTCGTAGTCTGCTCCTCCCGTCACCGCCCAGTTCGGCGACAGGCGGCCCGTCCCGCTCAGCGCCACGCGCTCCGAGACGAAATTGTGGGTGTCGTTATCTACCTCGCGCTGGTAATCGAACCGGGCATCCGCCCTGGGAGCGCTCCAGCTCACCGAGGCACCGGCCACCGTCATTCCCTCGGTGGGCTGCCACTGGTCGAGGGGGTTGATGATCGGGTTGGTCGGATACAGGAAGGTCGCCTGGGCCAGCCCCAGGCCGAGGTATCCCGTGATTCCCAGCCCGATATCGGCGATCCGTGCATTGACCATCGCCCCGTCGAAGCCCGTGTACCCGAGGCGCCCGGTGACGATCTGCCGGCCCAGGCGGCCCAGGAGCCAGTCGTGGGTGTACTCGGCGTACGCCTCCATGAGCTGGGCCGCGGGTGTCGTGCCGGCGACCGCGTTGGGGTCGCCGACCTGGGCGGCGAACCGCGCCGCCACATGGAGGCGGAGTCCCTTCACCCCGAACCTGAACAGATTGCCGTCGACCTCCCCGACGATCGGGACCGCCTCGATCCGGGGGCCGGCCAGGTAGTAGTCGCAGTAGCCCGCGCTGTTGCCGGGGCAGGTCACCGAATTCCCGCCGGGCGTCTGCAGACTGCCGTCCGGGTTCGTGACGATGGAATCCACCCGAATGCTGTCCGCCGTCAGCCCGCGGAAGGCATAGCTCTGCGCCTGGAGGTCGAGCCGCAGGGAGTACCCCTGGCCCTCGAGCCGGCCGGCGGCAAGCGCCAGGGCCGCGAGGCTGCAGCCCATCGCGCGTCGGGTGCCACTCATCGCTCGGCCACCCGGCTCATGATGTGATCCCGCCACCCCTCCGGCGTGTCAAAGAGGTGGCAGACGGTGCACTCCCGGTGCGTGTTGTGCTCGACCTGGTCGCCATGACAGGTCAGGCAGAGCGGCCGGGTCGGGGTCAGCAACGCCACCACGGCCGGCGTATGGCAGGCGTTGCAGCCGTCGAAGTGTGTCTTCAGACGGTCGGCATGGGCGGCAGCCAGTCCGGGCAGCCGGTGGCACCCTGCGCAGTTCTTGGACGTGGTGTGGTGCTTGTCATGGCAGGCCGCACAGCGAACAACCGAGTCGGCGGGCACCATGGTGACTGGCGTGGTGTGGCAGTCCGTGCACTCTCCCGCCTTGGCATGGACGGTGTGTGAGAAGGTGACGATCCGCGGCTCCGGCTGGTGATCGCGAACGGTGATCGTGAGCTTGACCTGCTGGAAGGTGAAACTTCCCCCCTCCTTGTGGCACTTTGCGCACTCGTTCCGCTCGGGCTTCTCGTGGTGGCAGATCTGGCAGCCCCGGGGCGGTTCAAACGTCAGCGTGCTCTTCTTCGAGTTGAGGCTGTGGCAGACGATGCACTGCAGCGACTCGTGGCGGGAGTGCGGAAAGGTGTCCGCCGCAGGCGTCACATAGAATTGCGCCGCCGGGGGATCCTCTGCCGGCGGCGCGTCCCCCTTGCCATGGATCACTCTCGGCGGTGGCAGTGCCGAGGTTCGTTTCAGCGCCTGCAGGGTATCGAACGGCTGCGGCGGATTGACGCGAGTTCCGCCCCCCTTCACTCCGGCCTTGGCGTGGCAGCCGGTGCAGTCGCTGGCATCCACGCGGGCGGCGTGCGGATCGTGGCAGGTCTCGCAGCGCGGTGCCACGCGGGAGTGAGCCTTGCCCGTATGGAAGTCGACCTTGCGCCAGTCGTCATGGCACCCCGCGGTCGTGCAGGACTTGAGCGCGTCGGGCGGCTTGACCTGCTCGTGGGGATTGTGGCAGAAGCCGCAGGTGCTGCTGTGGGGCTCATCCGTCAGGTCGAACTTGGCCGTCCGGAGCTTCATGGCGTGGCACTCCAGGCACTGGGCGCCGGCCGGCCGGAGGCTGCCCTGGGCGGAGTCGCGGGTGGCCAGAAGCGGCACTGACTTGGTGAACCGGTGGCAGGCGTTGCAGTGGGCCGAGGTCTGGTCGGCCATCTTGCCCAGCTTGATCTGCACCTGCGAGCTGAGGTGGCAGCCCTTCTGCGAGCAGGTGGTGTCCGCCGGCACGAACCGGTGCGCCGAGCGGGCATGGCAGCTCAGGCACTCGATCTTGCCCTTGAGCGAGTCCGATTCGAGATGGGTGCGGTGGCCGGCGGTGGCCGCGATCGCCTGCCAGGTCTCCTCGGCCGCGCCCTGTACGTGGCACTTCTCGCAGATCCGGCGCGGCACCTTGGCGTGGGGCGGGACCTTTTCGCCCTCCCCTCGCTTTCCGGACATCCAGAACACCATCTTGACCGCCTCCTTGGCCATGTTGAGCTCATGGCAGGTGTGGCAGCCCAGGGTGTCGTGCTTCCCTTCCAGCTTGTTGACGACGGTGTAGAAACCGGTGTCGGGAGCGACCCAGTGCTGGCCGTAGGGGACGAAGATGTGGCAGCCGCTGCAGAACCGCGGGTCGTTCTGGACGAAGTCGAAGCTCTTGGCCCCCACCAAGGCGCCCACTACACAGATGGCGCTGAGTCCCCCGAAGAAGACGAGCTTGCCCAGGCCGGTACTGCGCGGACCCCAGACCTTGAGGCGGAGCGGCCAGAGCAGGCGAAGGGCGACCAGGGCGACGATCACGCCCAGCACGGTGCCGCCCCACATGACCCAGGGCGGCCGCTGGAAGAGCCACTGCACGACGACGACCACGGGGTCGGGTATGATGACCTCGGTGATCACCGAGTCGGGCTGCTGCAGGTGCACTGATGTGGCGAGAGCCCCCGCCAGCGAGGAGGCGGGGGCCGTGGAGAGCCATCCGGCGGACATCGGGGGAGCGATCAGCACGAACTCCCGTACTGCCCGCGTCGCGCGGGCCTCAGGGGTGGATCGGGCACCCTATTGATTCAGACGCAAACTGCGTGATTCAGGCTCGCGCGCAAGGGAGCTTGCGAACCATCGGGCCAATAGCCGGCCCCCCTGGCTGACTGACCAAGGGGGCCGAGGTCTATCCCTGCCGTATGCGGTGCTGCCTCAGCACGCGCTAGCCTGGCGCAGCGGCATGCGTGCCTTCACCGCGTGATCGCGATGGTCGGCGCCATCACCGCCCGCTCCGTCTTGGGTGCCACCTTGAGCTCCCCACTCCGGATCGCGGCCTGGATCTTCGACATCACCGGCGCCGGCGGGGCTGGCAGGAAGGTCGGATAGGTGGCCAGCAGGTCGGCGATCGTCGACTGCAGCAGCGCCCGGTAGAGGAACGGGTTATGGACCCCGTGCGAGCCGTCCGGGTGGCCACTCAGTTCTTCTCCGGTGAGCTGGGCGTTGAACAGGGCACCCTTGGCCGCCGTCAGGATCGTGTTGTAGGGCGCATTCGTGAAATCGAGGTCGTTCGGAGCATTCAGCATGACCTTGGCCAGGTACCCGGTGTCCGCCGGATAGGCGTCCACCTTCTGGTTCCCGTTGAGATCCACCCACAGGACGTTGAGGTACCCTTCCTTCTCGTTCCAGATGAGGGTCAGCCGCGACACCGCCACTGCCTCGGTCCCGTGGCAGCCCGAGGCCGTGCAGGCGGCGTACGAGCGGCTGGGTTCGTCGTAGGGGCAGTCGTTCGCGTATGTCGTGTCCACCACTGGCGGGCTCTTCTGCTGCAGACAGGGCAGTGGGTGGAAGCTGTGCCCGGTGAAGGTGACCGGATTGCCGTTGGCATCCACCCCGGTCTGTGTGTTCACGTGACAGCCGGCGCAGATCCGCGGATTGGCGGTCGAGCCATGGGTCGTGAGGATCGCGGTCGTGTCGTACACGGTGCCCGGCGGGAAGTAGCCGGCGGTGCCGAAGACCATTGGTCCCTGGGCGCCGTGCGGGCCCCGGCTGTTGTTGGCGGTCGGCTCGGACGTCCGGTTGTGGCACTTGGTGCAGAGGTTCTGCTCGACCACCGGCACATTGATCGGGAAGCGAAGCTGGCCCAGCAGCGGCTGGCCGGTGGCGTCCTTGGCGGTGCCATGGGGATCGTGGCAGACCGGGCAGCCCTGGGGCATCAGGATGGCGCTGCCCTGTTCCTTGTAAATGGTGTTGACTCCCCAGGCGGCCAAAATGCCCTTGGCCTCGTGGCAGGCCGTGCACCCGTCTGCGGGCCGGGTCGCCGGGGTCATATTGAGCTGCCCGTGCCGCGAGCTCAGCCACTCCTTGAGGTAGTTGTGGTGCTTGGCGGTCCCTTCGTCGGTGTGGCATGCGCCGCAGCCCGAGTTGACGACATTCGCGGTGTCCGCCGCGGTCACCACGCTGGTCGTGGTGACGTTCGGATAGACCAGGATGCTCGGGATCGGCCGGTTGGCGGCCACCGAGGGGTTCTGCACGTGGTTGAAGCCCGGGCCGTGGCAGCTCTCGCACTGCACCTCCTGGTAGGCCGCGTCCTTCACCTTGTCGTACCCCACCGCGGCGAAGGGCTGATTGCCGCGCGAGTTGACGCTGTGGCACCCTTCGCAGAACGCCTGCGAGGCCCCACTGGCCTGCAGATCCTCCCAGGCATTGGAATGGGCCGTCTGGACCCAGTCTCCCTGCTGGCCGACATGGCAATTGCCGCAGGTCGTCTGCTTCTCGGTGGCGTTGTAGAACCCGAGGTATCCGCTGGTCGAGTCCGGCGGCGGGTTATAGGAGGGCCGATCCTGGTACACGGTATCGGTGCACGCACCGACCAGTGCAGCCACGATCCCGATTGAGGCCAGGGAGATGATGTTGCGGCGGAGTCCCGGCATACTGGGCACCTTGATAGGAGGACGGTGGGAATTCTACCCTCCGTAATACTACGCGCAAGCCAAGATTGTGCTAAGTTTTCTTCATTCTGAATTCAGTATCTTCGACCTTCACGCGCACTACCACCTCGCCTTGATTACCACGCTCCGCGGCCACTGGGCCGCGGCCCAGGCGACTCCCCCAGACTCTGGAACGTGAGATGGCATCCACCTCCGTTGACGTGAAATGTCCCTCGTGCGGCGCCCAGGCGTCGGGCCGATTCTGCCGCAGCTGCGGCGCCTCACTCCTGCCGGGGCAGTCACGGCCCGGGGAGCGACTGGTCTGGATGGCCGGCGGCGGAGCGATCGTCGGCGTATTGGGGCTCATTCTCTTCTTCCTGTCCCGCAGCCCCACAGCCGCCGCACCCGCGGCCGCGGCCCCGGACGCGGCAGCCGCGCCCTTCGCTGCTGCCGGCGGGACCGGGGGGACGCCGCCGGACATCAGCCAGATGTCGCCCCGCGAGCGCTTCGATCGTCTTTACAACAGGATCATGCAGGCCGCCGAATCGGGCGACGAGAACACCGTCACCCAGTTCTCCCCGATGGCGCTGATGGCCTACCAGCAGCTGGACACGGTGGACGCCGATGCCCGATTTCACGCCGCCCTGATCAAGCTGCACACCGGCGACGTGGCCGGCGCCAAGGCCCTGGGCGACACCGTCCTCCTCAAGACCCCGGGACACCTGTTCGGGTATATCATTCTGGGCACCGTGGCGCGCTTCCAGAAGAACGACGCCGAGTACAAGCGGGAACAGGCGGCGTTCCTCAAGCACTATGATGCCGAGATGAAGGCCAAGCGCCAGGAATACGCGGATCACTCACGGTCCGTCGAGGACTTCAGGAAAGCGGCGGAGGAGAAGACTCCATGACCCTGCTCGGGCAGTTCGCGCTCTGGGTGGCCCTCCTCCTCGGGCTCTGGGGAGCGGTCCTCGGATTTTCCGGGCGCTGGCGCGACCGCCCGGCCCTGGCCGACGCGGTCATCCGGTCGGTATACGGAGTGTTCGCCCTGCTGGTGGTGGCGTCGGTGGCGCTCTGGAAGGGGCTGGTCTCCCACGATTTCAACATCGAGTACGTCTCCTCCTATACCAGTCGGAATCTTCCTTCCTATTACATCTTCTCGGCTTTCTGGGCGGGGCAGAAGGGTTCCCTGCTGTTCTGGGCCATCGTCCTGGCCACCTTCGCCAGCCTGGCCCAGTGGCTCTCCGCGCCGCGCCACCGGCCCCTGATGCCGTACGTCGCGGCGGTGACCCTCTCGGTCACCGTGTTCTTCATCTCGGTGATGGTGTTCGCGGCCAACCCCTTCCAGCGGCTCGCGTTCACCCCGCCCGACGGACGGGGGCTCAATCCCCAGCTCCAGAACGTCGGGATGGTGATCCATCCGCCGATGCTCTACCTGGGGTACATCAGCATCGCGATTCCCTTCGCCTTCGCCATGGCGGCGCTGCTCTCCCGCCGCCTCGACACCGGCTGGATCCAGGCCATCCGGAAGTGGACCCTGCTCAGCTGGCTCTTCCTGTCGGTCGGGATCACCCTCGGCATGTGGTGGGCCTACGTCGAGCTGGGCTGGGGCGGCTACTGGGCCTGGGACCCGGTCGAGAACGCCTCGCTCCTGCCCTGGCTCTGCATGAGCGCGTTCCTGCACTCGGTCATGATCCAGGAGAAGCGAGGCATGCTCAAGCGCTGGAACATGAGTCTAATCATCGGCTCGTTCCTGCTGAGCATCTTCGGCACGTTCATCACCCGGTCCGGGGTCATCTCGAGCGTCCATAGCTTCACGCAGAGCAACGTGGGGTACTTCTTCCTCTCGTTCCTGGTCGCGTCGGCGATCCTCTCGTTCACCCTGCTCTACACCCGCTGGGACCAGCTCGAGGCCGACGCACCGCTCGAGTCGATGGTGAGCCGCGAGGCGGCCTTTCTCTTCAACAACCTGGTCTTCATCGGGATCGCCTTCTCGGTGCTGTGGGGCACGCTCTTCCCCATCCTCTCCGAGGCGGTGCGGGGCACCAAGATCACCGTGGGTCCGCCCTTCTTCAACAAGGTGAATGTTCCCGCTCGGCCTCCTGCTCCTGGCCTTGACCGGGATCGGCCCGCTCATCGCCTGGCGCAAGGCGTCGACCGCCAACCTCAAGCGGCAGTTCACCTGGCCGCTGATCACCGGCCTGGTCGCGTTGCTGGTCATGCTCGCCGCCGGCATGCGGGATTTATACGTCCTGGTCGCCCTGGCCCTTGGCGGATTCGTCGTCGGAACCCTGGTCCAGGAGTTCTTCCGGGGCACCACGGCGCGGCACCGGATGTACTCGGAGAGCTACCCGCTGGCATTTGCCCATCTCGTGGCCCGCAACCGGCGGCGCTACGGCGGCTACATCGTGCACCTCGCCATGGTCGTCTACTTCGTCGGGTTCTGCGGAATGGCCTTCAGGAAGGACCAGGAAGCCACCCTCAAGCCGGGCGAATCGGTCGAGATCGTGAGCCCCTTCGGTCACCGCTACAAGTTCACCCACGAGGGCCTGTCGCAGTTCGAGGCACTCAACCGGCGGGTTACCCAGGCTACCGTTGAGGTGACCAAGGACGGCAAGCGCGCGGGAATCATGGTCCCGGAGAAGCGCCAGCACGTGGACTCCTTCGGCAATCCGACCTTCGAGCCGTCCACCGAGGTGGCAATCCGGAGCGACATTCAGGAGGACGTCTACGTTGTCTTCGCGGGCGCCGTCGGCGGGACGGAGGAAGTCGTCTATCGGTTCACCTTCAATCCCCTGGTCTGGTGGGTCTGGTACGGGGGCGTGGTCCTGGTGATCGGCGGGCTCATCACGATGTGGCCCGGCGGCGGGACGCTGACCCCGGTCCAGCGCCGCGCCCAGGCCGGCTACGAAGTCCAGATGGCCGGGGCGGCCAAGGAATGAGGCCGTTGCAGCAGCAGGACCAGCTGCCCGGCGCCGGCGCCACAGGCGCCCTCCGGGACCCCGATGCCGCCGGCCGGCCGCAGGAGCGGGCGACCGCGCGCGACAACGACGCGTTCATCATGGGGGTGGAAAAGCGGCTGCGCTGCACCTGCGGATGCAATCTCGACGTGTACACCTGCCGCACCACTGACTTCAGCTGCGGCGTGTCGCCGCGGATGCACCGCGAGGTGCTGGCCCTGCAGGACCAGGGTCAGAACGAGAAGCAGATCGTGGACACCTTCGTGGCCCGCTACGGCGAAGTGGTCCTGATGGCGCCCAAGCCGGAGGGGTTCAACCTGGCCGGGTACTTCGTGCCGGGAGTCGTGGTGCTGCTCGCGGGCGGTGCGCTCGCCTGGTACCTGCGCCGCCGGTCGCTGGTGGCGGCGGCCGAAGGGCCGAAGGGCGGCTCCACAGGCGGCGTCATGGGCTCGGCGCCCGGAGCCACGAGTGCCGAAGCGGCCGAATTGGAGCGTGCGCTCCGGGAGGATGGGTGATGGTCTGGGAGGTCGTGGCCGCGCTGGTGGTCGGGATTGCGGTCCTGGTGCTGGTTCTCGAGCCGGTGGTGAGGGGCGAGGCCGCGGCGCCGCCGGTAACCGATCCGGAAGACGTGGAGGACACCCCGAAGAGCCAGGCGATCTCGGCGCTCCGCGAGATCGAGTTCGACCGGGCCACGGGCAAGCTCTCCGAGACTGACTACGAGGCCCTCAAGGCTACCTATACCGCCCGCGCCCTCGAGGTGATGCGGCATGAGTCGTCCAGGCCGGAAGCTCCGGCCGGTGACCTCGAGGCGCAGGTGGCGGCGCGCGTCGCCGCGATCCGCGGCGGCACCGATGGCGGGCGCCCCTGCTGCCCCACCTGCGGTCCGCGCGCCGAGTCGGACGCGATCTTCTGTTCCAACTGCGGACGGCCGCTCGGCGCTACGCCGCACTGCCGCGAGTGCGGCACGCCGCTGGTCGCCGGCAGCCGGTTCTGCGACAACTGCGGTCACCAGGCGGCAGCGTAGCGTCAGAGGCGGACCCGCAGCGACAGGCCCAGCGTAAACGTCTGCAGCGTGTGGGTCGTGATGGTCGGGTCCAGTTCCTCGGCGGGAAAGGGCTGAGGGGCCAGGCCGAAGCCGATGTAGTTCTCCAGCACCAACCTCCCCAGCGGTGCCTGCAGTGCCAGGCGGGCCTCTCCCCCGATCGTGAACCGTGTGAAGCCGTCGAGCCGCCACCAGTCCAGCGTCGGCCCCAGGTAGAGCAGCAGCGCCCCGTTCCCCATTCTTGCGACCGATCTCCCCACCAGCGGCTCGATCCTGGTGCGAGGCATGCTGGTCGTGAGTTGGGTGATCTCGACAGTCGCACCGGAATCTCGGGCGGCCAGGTGACCGGGCGCGTAGCCAGCCTCCAGGCGAAGCAGCCAGGCGCCGAGCTCCCTGCTGCCGACCACCGCGTATGCGAAGCGATCGGACGGGAAAGCCTTCGAACCCTGGGGGCCCGTCGCCCCACCGGCGAAGGCGTTGTAGCTGAGTTCGAGTCCGGCCGCCCACGGCCTGGACTGGCCCTCGAGGCTGGTTGCCGTGTTCGAGGCGAGGGCAAGCACGATCAGAGACAAGACACGGCGGACGGGCATGCCTTCCTCCTTGCACAGGTTGTGGCCGGAAGCGGGAGCGCCCCGCCCCCGGCCGCGGGTCCTACTTCAGTCGCAGGTTGCTCCAGCCGTTAGTCACGTTGTTCTTCCCCTTGATCACCACGTTGGCACCGGTGTGGAATTCGACGGCCAGCGAGTCCTTGACGGCCGTACCCGGCAGCTCATCGTTGGTCTTGATCAGATTCGATACCAGGGTCCAGATCTTCTGCAGATCTTTCCTGGCCAGCAGGATCTTCGTGACGCTGAGCGAATCCTTGAATCCGGTGATGTCCTTGTAGATCGGTCCGATGCTCGCAAACAGTTCGGTGAGCGAGTTGTCACTGACCCGGATCACGCAAGCCTCGTTGTCGTCCTCGACGGCGAACACCCTGAAGGCCTGACCCGGATGCGCCACCTTGTAGGCGTCCAGCTGCAGCTGACTGAAGAGCAGCACTGACCCGCTCCAGTCGAGGTTGTTCTGGTCGAACACGTAGCCGGCGGGGGCGTGCTCGCCGGCACACTGGTAGTCGGTCAGCGAGTCGCTGGTCCCGGTCTGGCCGAGGATGTGAAACTCAAATTCGGGGTCACCCTTCAACCAACCCTCAAATGTCTGGGTGAAATGGCTGTAAGTGAGGTAAAGGCCAGGGGTTGGGCCGTTGATTACGGGCGTCCCGCCGCCGCCCCCGCCGCCCACGGGGGGCTCACAATCCACCACGCAGGTGACAGCGGCCACCCGATTGAAATCGGTTTCGACCGGTTCCAGGGCGAGTACCGGGGTCTCGGGGGGAGTATCGGGGCTGAGGACCAGGCGGTTGCCTGCGGGATCGAAGGCCACCGGCGGGTCGCCGTCGGCCCACGCGGTGGCGACCAGAATGTTCTCGTCGCCCTGCCAGCGGGCGCGATGAGCCGGCACCGGGAAGTAGAATTCGAGCGCGGGGGCGTCGTCGGTTTCCCGCGAGACGCTATCCTCTGCCGCCCCCTCGTGGCCGGCTAGCGCGCGGAGGGCCCGGCCCTGCTCCTCGCCAAGGAAGCGGCGGAAGGGCAGCTTGTGCTCGTGCCAGGGCGAGCCATCGAGCCGGCTTCTGACGTAGCTCCGGAAGTCGGGGTTCCTGAGCGCCCGGGCGAAGCGGCGGGCCAGCCGCTCCATTTTCGGGGTGTTGGTCCGGCTGGCCTTTGCCGGTGACTCGGCCTGGGGTGGCGGCGGCAGGGAGGGAGTGGTCGGGGTCTCGCGGTCGGCGCAGGCGCCAAGGGAGAGGGCCAGCAGGGGGATCGCGAGCGAGGGGCGGAACGACATGTCGGACCTCCAGCGTGTTCGTGGCGCTCGGGCCGAGCACCGTGGGCGACGGCAGGCCGAGGGTACATCCGAACGGCTGGAGTCTTGGGACCGGAGCGATGCGGGACGGGGCCGGAAAAACGGGAAACCCTAAAGGGCTTCCTACGGTCGCGGGGAACGGTGAACGGTGAACGGGGGAATCGGGGTGACTGATTGGCGGGGCGGGGAGTTTACGATCTCCGACGATCCATCACGGCTCGATATCGACGTCGTGCACGGCTATCTCAGCGAATCGGATTGGGCGCCGGGAATCCCGCGGGAACTGGTCGACAGGTCGATCGCGAACTCAATCGCGTTCGGGATCTACCGGTGTCCGGCCGAGGTGGGCTCTGCGCGCGTCATCTCCGACCGCGCGACCTTTGCCTACCTGGCGGACGTGTTCGTCCTCGAGGAGTATCGGGGCAGGGGACCGGTCAAATGGATGATGGAGGTGATTGTGACGGCTTCGAACCGGTGGCCAACCCCGGGGCGCTGATGCAGATCCTGCGGACAGATTTCTACCGGTCCGCCCAGTGATCCGCAGATTTGTCCGCAGATTTCGCAGATTACACAGATAGCATGAGTGTGGAGGGGCTCTGGATGGGGGAGGCTGAGGTCAAAGCAGGCCCATCAGCCGGGCACGGCGACCAATCTGCGCCATCTGCGTAATCTGCGGATTAGAACTCCATCGCCTCGATGCGCCGGAGGCCCATCCTGAGCGGGACGATGACCGCCAGGAGGCAGATCGCCACGACGCCGGCGAGCGGCAGCGCCATCCGGGCGTAGGGAATCGCCTCGACTCCCTCGATCTGGGCCCGGACCTGGGTCAGCACCGGCCAGGCCTCGATCGAGATCACCGCGCCCAGCAGCACGATCGCCGTCATCATGAACATCAGCCCGCCGAGGCCGGTCGGAATCTGGGCCGAATTCTCGGTGTCGAAGCGGGGATAGAGCGCCCCGAAGGCGAGCGCCAGCGAGGAGATCGCGAAGGTGAGCAGGACGACGGTCCCCAGGCTCAGCGCCATCATGAATCCCGAGGCCCTGAGGAGCAGGTTGGTTCCGGCGGTGATGGCCACGGCCAGGGCCAGGAGGGGCAGGGTTCCCGTCCAGTACTTGCTCCAGAGCAGGGCCCGGAGATCGAGCGGGCTGGACCGGAGCAGCCACATCTGTTTGCCCTCAAGCGATACCGCCGGGAAGATGAACCGCGCGGCGATCGCGGAGAGGACGAACCCGGCCAGTCCCTGGTTGAGGAAGACCAGCAGGGTGACCAGGAAGACCGGCGTCTTCTCGCCGGAGAAGAGGGGCAGCGACTTGATGTTGAAGAGGTAGACGATGAGCAGGACGGCCAGCAGGATGAGTTGGCTCCACTGCTGGGTGTCCCGGAAGAAGATCCGGAGGTCCTTGAGCACGAACTCCCGCCGGCTGGGCGCCAGCCGGCCCAGCAGCCGGCCCACGGTCAGGTCGAGGAGCCGCCCCCCGGAGGCGCGCTCGGCGCCCTCCTGCGCCTTGGTGAACCCCGCGGCGTACATGCGCCGGTGGAGGAATGCCCCCAGCACTACGAAGGCCGGCGCGCTGGTCCACAGCAGCACCACCGGTAGCGGATCGGCCACGCGGGTGAGCCAGTTCATCACCATGTGGGTAGCCCACTCGCTGGGGAGGAAGGCGTTGGTCGGCGTCTGCAGGGTCGCCAGGTAGTCGAGCAGGTTGCGCACCCCTTCGGGCCGCGCCAGGCGCTCGGGGCGGATCACCCGGAAGAGGAGTACCAGCCCTCCCGCGGCGCCGATCGCCACCAGGCTGAGGATGTCGCGGGCGCGCCGGGCGGGGAAGACATTCACCAGGATGAGGGTCAGCATCGATCCCAGCACCGCCGGCAGGACCAGGAACGGGAGCAGCGCCCCCGCCGCGACCAGCGGGAAGAGCCAGCCCCCGCCGTACACGATGCCGTAGGCGGTGAAAATCGGCACCGCCATGAGCACCACCATCCAGGAGCTGTGCAGCAGCGTCTCCCCGAGCTTGGCGAGGTAGAGCCGGAACCAGTCCACCGGCGACGACACCAGCAGGTCGAGGTCGCGGGCCAGGAAGAAGGCCGAGAGCGCGGTGATGAGGTTCGACAGCAGCAGCATCGAGGCGAACGACAGCAGCGTCACCCCGAGGATCTTGGCGGCGAGGTAGGTGCCGATTTCCTGCTGGGCATGCACGTACCGGAGGACCCGGTAGAAGGCGCCGAAGGCGAGGCTCCAGAATCCGGCCCCGATCAGCAGCAGGAGCAGGGCGCGGGGCCCCGCACCCTCCCGTTCCTGGCGGAGGCGCGAAAGGGCGGAACGCCACTTGGGCGTGAGGATGGTCCAGAGGCCGGGCTGGGGCAGTCTGGCCGGCGCGTCAGTCGCCAAGGATTGCCCCCATCTCGCGGTCGGACATGCCGCCGGTCAGCTTGAGGAAGAGCTCCTCCAGAGTGGCGTCGCCCGAGGCGGTCTGCAGCCGGAGGTCGGCCATGGTGCCCTCCACCGCGATCACACCGTTCTGGATGATCGCGATCCGGTCGCACAACCCTTCGGCCTGTTCCAGGGTATGGGTGCTCATCAGCACGGTGCCTCCCCGCTCCACGAAGGCCCGGAACAGCTCCTTGAGGAAGCGCGCCCCCTTGGGGTCGAGCCCGACCATCGGCTCGTCCACCACGATGTACTGCGGCCGATGGATGATGGCGCTCGAGATGATGAGCTTCTGCCGCATCCCGTGGCTGTACGACTCCACCAGTTCGTGTTTCCAGTCGCTCAGCTCGAAGAGATCGAGGAGCTCGTCCATGCGCTCCTCGACCTCGGGTCCCTCCTGTCCGTACAGCGCGGCCACGAACCGCAGGAACTCCGCCCCCGTCAGCTTGTCGTACACGTAGGGCCGGTCCGGGATGAAGCCCAGGCGCGCCTTGGCCGCCATCGGGTCGCGGGTGACGTCGTCCCCGCCGATGGTGATCGTTCCCGCGGTCGGCTGCAGGATGCCGGCGATCATCCGCATCGTCGTCGTCTTGCCCGCGCCGTTGGGGCCGAGGAGGCCGTAGAGCATCCCCGAGGGGATGTCGAGGGTGATGTTGTCCACCGCGGTGAACGAGCCGTAGCGCTTGGTCAGTCCGGTCATCCGGATCATCGGGCGTCCGTTGCGGAGAGGGAGTGAGGGCGCAGCGCGCCGATGCGCCAGACCAGGTCGGCCTCGCGGCCCAGGCGGTCGGCGACCAGCCGCAGGCGCCCGGCGTCGGCGACCGGCTCGCCCAGCGCCGGGTCCACGGCCAGCCACCCTGACGGGGTGCGGACCTCCGCCCAGGCGTGAAAGGCGAAACCCCGCGGCGTCAGCAGGAGTCCCGACACCGGGCGGGCTGGGATCGCGGCGGCGCGGGCCAGGGTCACAAACAGCAGCACCCGGGCCCAGCGGTCACCGCTCCGTGAGGCGAGGGTGGTGCCGGGCGGCACCAGGCGAACGTCATCGTCCGGTTCATTCCTGATCTCGCGCGCGATCCATTGGACAAGCAGGGAGGAAGCTCTCGCCGGGTCGCGCTCCGTACCCAGGATCGCGATGGCCTGGCGCAGCATCGCGACGTCGCGGGCGGGCATCAGCGGCTCGGCCGCCTGCGCCGCCGCCACCTCCCGCCGGGAAGCGGGCGTGGTGTCGAGGACCCCGGAAGCCACCACCACGGTATCCGCCGTGCGCAGCTGGCCCGGGCCCCGCAGCACCGGCGGGAGCGGGACGGCGCCGGTCCACGCTCCCGACATCTGAAGCAGGGTCCGGGTCGTCGAAACGCGCCGGGAGCCCGGGGGGCCGGCCAATCGCGCGGGGATGCTGTCCTGCCCGCTGTCCTTCGGTGCCGCAGCACGATCGATCCGGTAGTTGATCGCCAGGAGCTCATAGGCCGAGCGCTGGAGAGTCAGCCCGAGCGGTGTCGAGACCCGGACCGGAAACCCGTCGGGATCGATCCAGCGCTGGATGGGCAGCCCGCCGTCGTTCTCGTCCAGCCGCCAGGTCCGCACGGTGTCCCAGTGTACCGCAAACCACCGCTGTCGTACCGTATCCGCCGCCACGCTGTCGGGCACCACGAAGGTGGACTCGGCGGCGACCCGGAGGAGATGGAAACGGATGGAGAAGTCCGCTGGATCGAGGATCCGGAGCTGCAGCGTGTCGCCCAGCCGGACCGACTTGCGCGCCGCGAGCCTGAGGCCGATGGCGCCGCTGGTGGTGACGGGCCCCTCGAGCCGCACCTCGATGGTATCGGTGAGCGCACCCACGCCGGAGGCGATGGTGAGGAGGGTGTCGCCGTCAACTGAGGCCGAGGAGTTCCAGCGCGTCAGCCGCTCGGTGACGGAGGCGTCCCAGGACCGGAGCCGGAAGTCACGGGTCAGTCGGGCCTCGATCTTGGTGAGCTGCCGGCTGGGTGCGCCGATCCGGGGCACCGGGTCGATGCGCAGCTGCTCCGCCACGCGCAGGCCCGCCTCGCCGGTATCGACCACGACCGACGCCACACCGACCTGGCCGCCCCCCATCATGACGGCCATGAATGAGGAGCCGGGGGGAACCAGCCAGGGCAGCGAGGCCGCCGCCAGCGGCCGGCCCGCGCCGTACTCGCGCCAGGCCAGCCAGCCGAGGCTCAACACCCAGGCGAGCACCACCAGCCCCGCCGCGTTCCGGCGGGTCACCGGGGGCCGGTCTCCCGCCGGACCACTGCCTCGATGGCGCCGCGGTCCTCCTCCCGCTCCAGCACCAGGTCCAGCGTCTGCTCGGGCGAGAGCTTGCGGGCGCGCCAGGTATCGCGAAGCAGCGCAGCGGCCTCCTCAGGGGGCAGCTGCCCGGCACCGGCGCCGACCAGCGGTGTCGCGAGCCGCTTGAGTCCCCAGTCGTCGGCTCGCTGCCAGGCGGAGACCAGGGCCTGGCGAACCGTGTCGCGGGTGACCGGACGGTCGGCGCTCTGGAGGACGAGGTGGATGACGAATCCGGCGGGCAGCTCGCCGGCACCGGTCACGACGGCGGCGCCGACGTCGAAGGGAAACTGGGCCTGGCGCTGCTCCCGAAACCGGGGCCCCGCCTGGGCATCGAGCCTGCACACCGCCCGAGGTGATCGGATCCAGCCGCTCGTCGGCAGGTCGGAGCACCGCGTCCACGGAAAGGAAGGCGAGGTCGTCCACCACCACCCGGATCACGCCGGCCGGGCCTCGCGCGCGCGGCGGTACATCTCGCGTGCCTCATCCGGGCGCTTGAGCTTGTCGAGAATCCGTCCGGCCAGCTGGAAGGCTCGGGCCTCGCCAGGGGCCAGGACGATGGCCTGCTGCAGGGCGGCCAGCGCGGCCGGAAAGTCATTGACCTGGCTCAGCGCCTCGCCCAGGTAGTAGTGGCTGGCGGCGTGCTCCGGCAGGAGGGCGATCGCCCTGCGGAAGGAAGCGGCGGCTTCGGGGGCGACGCCTTTGCGGAACAGGACCAGCCCCAGCTGGTGATGGGCCGTGGCGGAGTCGGGGGTCACCTTCAAGGCGCGATGGAGGTCGGCCTCGGCCTCCGGGTAGTGCTTGAGACGGCCGTGGACCGTGCCCCGCGCGACGTGCAATCCGGCGTCGTCTGGCGCGTGCGAAACGGCCGCGTCGAGGTGTTCCAGGGCGCCGTCGGGATCGCCCGCCGCCTCGAGCAGGGTGGCCAGCTCGCGGCGCGCGGCGACATGAGCCGGCTCGCGGCTGACCAGCTCCTGCAGCCGCTGGATGGCCTCGAGCGGCCGGCCGCGCGCGGCCGCATCCAGGGCCCGGCGCAGCTCCCGCTCGGCAGGTGGCATCGCCTCGGCCAGCGGGTCGAGGGAGGGATCAGTCGGAATGTCTGCGGCGAAGGGCCGCAGGGAGAACCCGGCGTCCAGGGCGCGACCTACCGGCTCGGCCTCCAGGCCGCGAGTGCTGAACAGCTCGTCGATTGCCTGTTCGCGGCCGCCTGCGCGGCTGCGGCGAGCATGACGCATGGGACTCCAGCGACGGGGAACGGTGAGCGGAGAACGGTGAACGGTGAACGGTGAACGGGAACTCCCGCTCATCCGCACGCTCCTCAATTATAAGCGGACCGGGGTTTGGTCGATTCTGCCCCTCTGCCCCTCTGCCCCTCCGCCCCACCGCCCCTCAGGTCCCGCCTTGAGCCCCGCCACCCCAAGGCCTTACCTTCCCGGGCTATGGAATTCCTGGTCGTCCGCGGTGCCCGCGAGCACAATCTCAAGAACATTTCGGTGGCGATTCCCCGCGACCGCCTGACCGTGATTACCGGCCTGTCGGGGTCGGGAAAGTCGTCGCTCGCCTTCGACACGATCTACGCCGAGGGGCAGCGGCGCTACGTCGAGTCGCTCTCGGCCTACGCCCGGCAGTTTCTCGGCCTGATGGAAAAGCCGGACGTGGACGCTATCGAAGGACTGTCGCCCGCCATCTCGATCGAGCAGAAGTCCGCCGGCCACAACCCCCGATCGACCGTCGGCACCGTCACCGAGATCTACGACTACCTGCGGCTTCTCTGGGCCCGTGTCGGGGTGCCCCACTGTCCCAACGACGGCACCCCGGTCGAGCGCTCCAGCGCCAGCCAGATCACCGACACCATCCTGGGCTGGCCGGAGGAAACGCGCATCGAGATCCTGGCTCCCCTGGTCCGGGGCCGGAAGGGAGAGTTCCGGGACCTGCTCGAGGAGGTCAAGAAGCGGGGCTTCGTGCGGGTGCGGATCGACGGCGAGACCTACGACCTCTCCGACCTGCCCACGATCAACAAGCGCCAGAACCACGACCTCGCCGTGGTGGTAGACCGGCTGGTGGTCCGCGTCGCGGACCGGACCCGCCTGGCCGACTCGATCGAGACGGCGCTCAAGGCGGCCGACGGGGTGGTGGAGGTGGTGCGGCATGGCGGAACGGGGCAGAGGGGCAGGGGGAAGGGGCAGGACCGTCCCCCGTCTCCACCGTTCCCCGTCCACATGTTCTCGGAGCGGTTCGCCTGCCCGGTCTGCGGGCTCTCGCTGCCGGAGCTCGAGCCGCGCCAGTTCTCCTTCAACAGCCCGTTCGGCGTCTGCCCCGAGTGCCACGGCCTCGGCACCCGGCGCGAAGTGAACGCCGACCTGATCCTGGGCGATCCCTCGATCTCGATTCTCGAAGGCGTGGTACTGCCCTGGGGCGAGCCGAGCGGGTACCTCCGCAAGGCGGTGCTACCGACGCTGGCCCGGGCATTCAAGTTCGAACTCAACGCCCCCTGGCAGGACATTCCCGAGCCCGCCAGGCAGGCGCTGCTCCTCGGCGCTCCCGGCCGGACGTTCAAGTTCCAGCTCGCGGGCGGTCGCCAGCACGACGACGAGCACGAATGGGAAGGAATCCTCAAGAACGTCGAGCGCCGTTACCGCGAGAGCTCCAGCGACACCGTTCGGGTCGCGCTCGAGGAATTCATGGTCGAGATGCCGTGTGCCGCCTGCGGCGGAAAGCGGCTCCGGCCGGAGAGTCTCGCCGTGCGGGTCGGTGGCCAGAGCATCGGCGACGTGGTGGACCTGCCGGTGACCCGGGCAGTCGAGTTCTTCGAAGGGCTGGCCCGGCGGGGCCAGCAGGGCCGCGGGTTCGACGCCGAAGTGGCCGGTCCCATCCTCAAGGAGGTCGGCGACCGGCTCCGGTTCCTGCGCGACGTCGGGCTCGACTACCTGACCCTCGGCCGTTCGGCGGGCACGCCTCTCCGGCGGCGAGGCCCAGCGGATCCGGCTCGCCACCCAGATCGGCTCCCGCCTGGTGGGCGTGCTCTACATCCTCGACGAGCCGAGCATCGGCCTGCACCAGCGCGACAACGCCCGCCTCCTCGCCACGCTGCAGGGGCCTGCGCGACCTCGGCAACACCGTCATCGTCGTGGAGCACGACGAGGACACCATCCGCGCCGCCGACCACGTGATCGATCTTGGCCCGCGCGCCGGCCGCTTCGGCGGCGAGGTCGTGGCCGAGGGCACGATCGACGACATCCTCAAGCACCCGACCTCGCTCACCGCCCGCTACCTTCGCTCGGAACTCCGGATCGCGGTGCCCCGGGCGGCCGGCGCACCGGCGCCAGAGACCATCGCCTCCGCATCGTCGGCGCCCGCGCCAATAATCTCAAGAACCTCACGCGTGGACGTACCGCTGGGCCGGTTCACCGCGGTCACCGGCGTCTCCGGCTCGGGAAAGTCGAGCCTGGTCACCGACATCCTCTATCGCGGCCTGGCCCGCCACTTCTACCGGGCGAGGGTCGTCCCGGGCGCCCACGAGCGGATCGAGGGCCTGGACCTGATCGACAAGGTCATCGACATCGACCAGAGCCCGATCGGCCGGACGCCGCGCTCCAATCCCGCCACGTACAGCGGACTGTTCACCCCGATCCGCGAGCTGTTCACCCAGCTGCCCGAGGCGAAGATGCGGGGGTACGGCCCAGGACGCTTCTCCTTCAACGTGAAGGGCGGTCGCTGCGAGGCCTGCCAGGGTGATGGACTGGTCAAGATCGAGATGCACTTCCTGCCCGACGTCTATGTCCCCTGCGAGGTCTGCAAGGGGCGGCGCTACAACCGGGAGACGCTCGAAGTTCGCTACAAGGGAAAGAGCATCGCCGACGTGCTGGACCTGACGGTATCCGACGGGCTCGACTTCTTCGCCAACCAGCGCCGGATCGCCGAGAAGCTGGAGCTGCTCAACGACGTCGGGCTGGGCTACCTCCACCTCGGACAGGCGGCGACGACCCTCTCGGGGGGCGAGGCCCAGCGGGTCAAACTGGCCACCGAACTTGCCAAGCGGGATACGGGCCGGACGCTCTACATCCTGGACGAACCGACGACCGGCCTCCATTTCGAGGACGTGCGCCTCCTGCTCGAAGTGCTTCACCGCCTGGTGGACAAGGGCAACAGCGTGGTGGTCATCGAACACAACCTGGACGTGATCAAGACCGCCGACTGGATCATCGACCTGGGTCCCGAGGGAGGCGATGCCGGCGGCAGGATCGTGGCGCTGGGGACGCCGGAACAGGTTGCCAAGGTGGAAGCGAGCCACACCGGTCGGTTCCTGGGTCGCGTGCTGGGCGGATAGGGGAACGGGGAGAAGGGAGCGGGGAGCAGTCCTGTGCGGGCAGGGGCGCTCTCGTCATATTTGGGAAACTTTTCGCGCTTCACCAGCGTCACCGTTCACCGTTCACCGTTCACCGTTCACCGTTCACCGTACACCGTCTTCCGTCCCTAACCCTGGACCCACCGTGACCGGACTGCTTCGTCGAGTGGCCCTCGCGCTCCTCCTCTCACTTGCCGCTGTATCGGCCGGCCTGGCCCAGGAGGCCGCCGGTGACTCGACCCTCCTCACCGTCAAGCGGATCTACGGTTCTCCCGACTTCCGCCCCCAGCAGTTCGGGCCGGCCCGGTGGCTGGACGGCGGCGTCGCCTACACGACCGTCGAGCCGTCCAAGGAAACCAAGGATGGGCAGGACATCGTGCGGTACGACGCCGAGTCGGGCACCCGCACGATCCTCGTCCCAGCGGCCCGGCTGGTCCCCGCCGGAACGGACCACCCGCTCGAGATCGAGGACTACAGCTGGTCGGCCGACGGGCACCAGCTGCTGGTGTTCACCAATTCGCAGCCGGTCTGGCGGACCAACACCCGGGGCGACTACTGGACCCTGAGTCTCGACAGCTGGACCCTGCGCAAGCTCGGGGGCGACGCCCGGCCGTCGACCCTCATGTTCGCCAAGTTCTCCCCCGATGGCGGCCGGGTCGGGTACGTGAACGACTTCAACGTTTGCATCGAGGATCTCGCCACGGGCGCCATCACCCGGCTCACGTCCGACGGTTCCCGCAAGATCATCAACGGGACCTTTGACTGGGTCTACGAGGAAGAGCTCGGACTGCAGGACGGCTGGCGGTGGAGCCCGGACGGGAAGTCCATCGCCTTCTGGCAGCTCGTGGCCGACAGCGTCCGCGACTTCGCGCTGATCAACTACACCGATTCGCTCTATCCGATCGTCACCGAGGTGCAGTATCCCAAGGCGGGCGAGTCCAACTCCGCCGCCCGCATCGGCATCGTGCCGGCAGCCGGTGGCGAGATCCGCTGGCTGGCGCTGCCCGGCGATCCGCGGAACACCTACGCCGCCCGGATGGACTGGGCCGCCAACTCCGATGAGGTCGCGGTGCAGCAGCTCAACCGGCTGCAGAACACCGACATCCTCTTCCTGGGCGCGCGGTCCGACGGCGCCGTGAAGGCCATCTATACCGAGCACGACAGCGCCTGGGTGGACGTGGTCAACGACTTCACCTGGCTCGACGGAGGGAAGAACTTCCTCTGGATGAGCGAACGCGACGGCTGGAACCACGCCTACGTCGTCTCACGGGACGGCCGCACCACGCGGCTGGTCACCCCCGGCGCCTTCGACGTCATGGACATCACCGGCGTGGACTCGGCGGGCGGGTGGCTCTACTACATCGCCTCTCCCGACAATCCGGCACAGCGATTCCTCTTCCGCGCCCGTCTCGACGGCAAGGGGAAAGAGGAACGGGTCACGCCGGCCTCCCTGGCGGGCTCGAACGGGTACAGCCCGGCGCCCGGCTTCAAGTACGCCTTCCACAACCACTCGGCGTTCGGCGTCCCGGGCGAGCTCGACCTGGTCCGGCTTCCGGCCCACGCCACCGTCCGTCCGCTGGCGGCAAACACCGCCCTCAGGGACAAGGTCGCCGCCCTCCGGCAGGGCACCCACCAGTTCTTCACGGTGGACATCGGCGGCGGGGTGAAGCTCAACGGCTGGATCATGAAGCCGCCCGGCTTCGACTCCACCCGCAAGTATCCCGTCCTCTTTACCGTGTACGGCGGGCCCGGCTCCCAGACGGTCATCGACGGCTGGGGCGGCGCGAACTACCTCTGGCACCTGATGCTCACGCAGCAGGGCTTCCTCGTGGCCAGCGTCGACAACCGCGGCACCGGGTCGCGCGGTCGCGACTGGAAGAAGATCGTCTACGGCCAGCTGGGAGTCATCGAGACCCAGGACCAGGCCGCGGCCGCGCGCGCGATCGGCCGGTGGAACTACGTCGACTCGACCCACATCGGGATCTGGGGCTGGAGCTACGGCGGCTTCATGACCCTGAACACCCTCTTCCAGGCGCCCGATGTCTACCGGATGGGCATCGCGGTGGCGCCGGTGACCCAGTGGAGATTCTACGACAACATCTACACCGAGCGGTACAACGGCCTGCCGCAGCAGAACGGCGCCGGCTACGACAAGGGTTCACCGCTCACCTACGTGAACCAGCTCCAGGGCAGCCTCCTCCTGGTCCACGGCTCCGGGCGACGACAACGTGCACTACCAGAACAGCCAGGCGCTCATCAATGCCCTGGTCGCGGCCAACAAGCCGTTCGACATGATGGAGTACCCCAACCGGAACCACGGGATCTTCGGCGGCAACACGCGGGTCCATCTCTTCGATCTGCTGACCCGGTACGTGGTCGAACACCTCGGGCCCGGGAGGCCCCGAACGGCCAAGCACATGAGGCGGGGGCGGCTGGCCGGGAGCCTCCTCGTCGCGCTGACTCGCGGCGCGGCTGCTCCCGGCGCAGCAGGCTGCCCAGGTGCGCTGGCACCCCGATACCATCCGCCAGGGCACCCTGATCCGCCTCGAGGTGACGCCGCAGCTGCCCGAAGGGAACAACGCCGGGGTCTTCCTCGTCACCGGTCGCCTGGCCGGTGAGCCGCTTCACTTCGAGTTCGACACCGCCGGGACCTGGTCGGCGCTGGGTCCGGTGCCGGTAGGGGCCGACTCCGCACTGCCGCTCGTCATCGAGCTCACCCGGGCCACCGGTGGGGACACCCTCCAGCTCTCCCTGCCGGTGGCCGTCCGCCATTTCGACTCGGAAAAGCTCGCGGTGGCGCCCCGATTCGGGCGTCCGCCCACCACGGCCGAGACCGCACGGATCCGCAGTGACAACGCCCGTGCCGCCGCTGTCGGGAAGGGGGCGCACCTGACGCCGAGGCTCTGGTGGCAGCCGTTCACCTTTCCCCGCGACAGCCGAATCACCGCCCGCTACGGCGCCACCCGGGTCTTCAACGGTCAGGTCCAGAGCCGGCACCTCGGTACCGACTTCGCGGGGCAGGTAGGTGACGAGATCCGGGCCGCCAACCGCGGCGTGGTTGCCCTCGTGGCCGATTTCCTCCTCGCCGGCAAGGTGATCTACCTCGACCATGGCCAGGGCCTGACCACGGCCTACTTTCACATGAGCCAGGCACTCGTCGCGCCCGGTGATACCGTGGAGCGGGGCCAGCTCATCGGGAGAGTGGGGCAATCGGGGCGGGTCACCGGGCCGCACCTCCACTGGGTCTTCCGCTATGGCGGGGTGAATGTCGACCCCATGAGCCTCGAGGTCCTGGGGCTGCTCGATCCCCGGCCCTCCCCGACCGCCGCTCCCAGCGATACCTTGGACATCCCTCCCTCAGGACGGTCCCGATGAACTACGACGAGATCCTGGCGGTGCTCCGCTACGCAGGCGACCACGAGCGGTCGGTGCGGATTGTCACGGAGGCGCGGACGGAAGTCACTGGCGTTCCCACCAGTCTCGATACCCACGTCGCGGCCCACGAGGTCTATCTCCGGCCCGAAGCGGCGGACGACACCGAAATCGCCTTGAGCCTGGCCGCTATCCGTGCGGTCGAACTGGTCTGACCAAGGCCGACCACCCGTTCCGGGGTGAAACATTGCCCCCTGCCCGGGCGTAGGTGGGCCGTCCCATTCGGGGTCCCTTCGACAATCGAGCGGCACCAGCGCGCCAGAGGAGGTTCGAATCCAGACCCCCGCACCCGACTTCCAGCCGACGATCGGCTTCATTATCGCCGCCTGCCTCAGCGCGCTGCCCATTGTCGGCGTGATGGTCTGGGGCGCGGTGCGCATCGTCGGCCCGCTGGTCGGGGCGCTGGCCCGCCGGCTGGGCGGGGGCAGCGACATGCTGGGTGAGGATGTCCGCCTCGAGATCCATGACATGCAGCAGCGCATCGACTCCCTTGAGTCTGATCTAGCCTCGGCTCAGGAGAGGCTGGATTTCGCCGAACGACTGCTGGCCCAGCAGCGCCAGCCGAACCAACTGCCCGGAGCCCACTGAGTGTTGGAGGACATTCTCGCGATCGTGCTGATCTTCGGGGGCGGGACGATCGCGGCGCTGTCGTTCAGCCCGGTCGGCCGCGCCCTGGCCGACCGGATCCGTCACGGCGGCGGGGACCCGGCCGCCAGCACCGACCCGGCCGTCTACGAGGAACTGGACCGGCTCCGGCAGGAATTGAGCGAGCTCCAGGAGCGGGTCGACTTCACCGAACGGCTCCTGGCCCAGAAGAAGGAAGCAGGCCAGATCGAGGGTGGCTCGGCGTGAACCCGGACCAGGTCTTCGGTCTCGTCATAGTACTGGTCTGTGGAACCATCATTCCGCTGGCACTGGTCTTTGGTATTCCGGTTGCCAAGGCGCTGGCGCGGCGGGTCGAGGCTGGAACGGCGCCCCGGGACGACCTCCCCGCCGCCGAGCTCGCGGAACTGCGACAGCGAGTAGCGGAGCTCGAGGAGCGGGTCGATTTCACCGAACGGATGCTGGCGCGGCAGCAGGAGCCGGAGCGGCTCGGAAAGGGCGAATCATGACAGGGCCCGCATTGCTCGCCATCCAGGTCGTGCAGGAGATCCCTGCGCCACCCTCGCTGCCGCCCTGGATGGTGATGCCTCCCGGCACGATCGGCCTGATGGTCACTGATAATGGTGGCGGGCACGGTCATCATTCTCTGGCCGCTGATGCGCGCCCTGGGACGCCGGCTGGAAGGTCGTCGCATGGCGGAACCGGCCCTGATGCAGGAGCTGGAGTCGCTGCGGGAGCGGGTGGCGGAGCTGGAGTCGCACCATGACCGCCTGGCGGAGTTGGAGGAGCGGATCGAGTTCAACGAGCGGCTGTTGGCCAGGTCGCGCGAACAGGCACCGCCCAGGTCATGAACCGGGCGCAGGGCGGAGCTCACTGATGAGCTGGTTCCGGCGGCACATGGGCATCGATGCGGTGGATTTCGCCATCCAGTTCGGCATCACCGGGTTCGTGATGGTCCTGTTCGACGAGGCCTCGCACAACGACGCCTTCGTCGGCGCGATCGGTGCCGCCTCGCTCTTTGTGCTGGGCCTCAGGCGCCACTGGGCCCTGCGCCGCCAGCCCCTCGAGATCTCTGACGACCGGGCGGCCGAGCTGGAGTCCCGGCTGGCCGAGGTGGATGACCTGCAGCGGCGGGTGCTGGAACTGGAGGAGCGGGTGGATTTCGCGGAGCGTCTCCTGGCGCAGGGCAAGCGGGATGACGAACGGCTGGAGGCGGGCCTGTGAGTGATCACAAGTGGGACATGGCCCACATTACCATCCCGGCCACCTTCATCGGCCTCGGCCTGCTGGCCGCGTATGTAGCCCTGTCCGCCATCGTCGGCCGTGGGTTCGCGATCCCGGTCGGCATCCTGGGGGTGGTCGGTGGGGTGGTGGTGATGCTCGGGCCAGTCGGAAAAGCCATTGCCGGACGGATCTCCGGACGGTCCGTCGCGGGGCTCACTCCCGAGGAGCTGGACGAGATCCACGCCCGGCTCCAGGAGCTCGAGCAGTCGCAGGCCCGTCTTGCCGAGCTGGAGGAGCGGGTCGACTTCACTGAGCGGCTGCTGGCCCAGCGCAAGGATCCGGAGCGGCTGCCATGAGCCTCCGGGACTGGCTGGGGCTCGACTGGTTCGACCTGGCGGTACACGCGGCGCTGACGGCGGTCGCCGGGGCGATCGTGTCGACGCTCTGGCACGGCAACGAGGGGGACCTGGCCGTCTCGGTCGGTGCTCGGGGCTTCGGTCGTGGTCCTGGCGATCCGGCGGCATCGGGGGATGAGGGCGCTCGGGGAAGGGGAGTTCGGAACCGAACGGTTGGCCGAGCTCGAATCCCGGCTGGATGTCCTGCGAGCAGCGACTGGAAGGCTTTGCGGAGCTCGAGGAGCGCCTCGACTTCGCCGAGCGGCTCCTGGCCCAGCAGCGTGACCCGGTCAGGCTGGAGAAGGGTGAGCGGTAGCCCCAGGGCTGGTGGGCAGGGGAGCGGAGGCACGTTACATTAGGCAATCGCGCGGCAGGGCGCCGGAGGGGCGCCGCCGCCGAAACCACTGACCCGGGCTCGTCTACGCCCGGCTCGACGAGGTGACAGCGCGCATGGGGATCTTCGACCGGCTTTCGACCCTGCTGCGATCGAACCTGAATGACCTCATCTCCCGGGCCGAAAACCCGGAGAAGATGCTCAATCAGCTGATCGTCGACATGAAGGGGCAGCTGGCCAAGGCCAAGCAGGAGGTCGCCGGCGCGATCGCTGACGAGAAGAAGCTGCAGTCCGACGCCGAGAACCTGAAGAAGCAGGCGGAGGACTGGGAGCGCCGTGCCATGCTGGCCGTCCAGGAAGGGCGGGACGAGCTGGCCAAGCAGGCCCTGGTCCGGTACAACGAGACTCTGCAGGGTGCCCAGCAGCTGCACGAGACCTGGGTCAAGCACCGGGCCGAAACCGAGGCGCTCAAGGTTTCGCTGCGCAGCCTCAACGACAAGATCGAGGAAGCCAAGCGCAAGAAGAACATCCTGATCGCGCGGGCCAAGCGGGCCGAGGCCCAGCAGCGGATCCAGGAGACGATGGCCGGCATGTCGGACAAGAACGCCTTCGAGTCCTTCGAGCGGATGGCGGAGAAGATCGAGCAGACCGAGCGGAAGGCGATCGCCGCCGCGGAGCTGCAGGAGGAGTTCTCCGGCGACGCCCTGATGAAGCAGTTCGAGGCGCTGGAGTACAAGGGCACGATGGACCAGCAGCTGCTGGAGCTCAAGTCCCGCATGGGAATGCTGGGCGCCGGCGGCGGCCAGTCCGCCAAGCAGATCGGCGCTGGCGGCGAGACGGTCCACGAGGCCGAGATCGTCGAGGACCACGACGAGGGACCCACGAAAGGCACCTGACCACGCGATGCACGGCGCCCGCTTCCTGATACTCGCCGACGGTGAGTTCGGACCACTCACTTCCAAGACCGCCAATTCCATCATCCGCTACCTCCCCGACCGCACGGTCGGGGTGGTGGACGGTGTCAACGCCGGCCGGACCTGCCAGGACGTCCTGGGGTTCGGCGGGGCCATCCCCGTGGTCGCGACGATGCGCGAGGGGCTGGCCTTCAAGCCGGATGCGATCCTCATCGGCATCGCGCCGGTCGGCGGCAAGCTGCCCGACCGGTGGCGCACCTGGCTGGTCGAGGCGATCGACGCCGGCTGCGCGATCTGGAGCGGCCTCCACAGCTTCCTCGGCGATGACCCGATGCTGGCGGCGCGGGCCCAGGCCCGTGGCGTCCAGATCCACGACCTTCGCCGGCCGCCAGCCGACCTCCCGGTGGCCTCGGGTCTTGCCAAGGCGGTCGACCCCTTCGTCATCCTGACGGTGGGCACCGACTGCAACGTCGGGAAGATGACCTCCCAGCTGCAGATCACCCAGCAGCTGAACGCCCGCGGAGTGCGGACCCGCTTCGTGGCCACCGGACAGACCGGCATCATGATCGAAGGGTGGGGGATCGCCGTGGACGCGGTGGTCGCCGACTTCATCGCCGGCGCGGCCGAACGGCTGGTGCTCGAGGGCAGCCAGGACGCCGACATCGTCCTGGTCGAAGGGCAGGGGAGCCTCAACCACCCCGGCTTCTCGGGCGTGACCTGCGGACTGCTCCACGGTTCCTGTCCCGATGCCCTGATTCTCTGCCACCAGGCCACCCGGAAGTACATCGGGGACTACCGGCAGGCCTCCTGGCTCCGGATCCCGCCGCTCAAGGACTACGTCCGGATCTACGAGTCCATGGCCGCGCTGGTCCACCCGACGCGCACGGTTGCCATCAGCCTCAACACCTTCGACCTGGCCGACGCGGAGGCCCGGGCGGCCTGCGAAGCCGCGACCCGCGAAACCGGGCTGCCCTGCACCGACCCCGTGCGCTTCGATCCTTCACCCCTGGTCGATGCCGTCCTGGCGGCCCGCGCCGAATACCTCGCCCGCCGCAACAAGCCGCCCGCGGTCCCTGCCCTGAGTTCGTGACCGCCGCCGTCCGGGTCGACGGTCTCAGCAAGGTCTACCCGCCAGACATCCGCGCGGTCGACGGCCTCGATCTCGAGGTCCGGCAGGGCGAGATCTTCGGCCTGCTCGGCCCCAACGGGGCCGGCAAGACCACGACGGTCGGCGTCTGCACCACGCGAGTCCGCCCCACCGCCGGCCGGGTAATGGTCTGCGGCGTCGACGTCCAGGCCGATCCCCCGGCGGCCCGGCGCCGGATCGGCGTCGTCACCCAGTACAACACCCTCGACCGCGCCTGCACCGTCCGGGAAAATCTCTATTACCACTGCCGCTATTTCGGCATGGGCCGGACCGATGCGGTCAGGCGCACCGACGAACTGCTGGGCCAGCTCCGGCTCCAGGAGCGGGCCGCGATGTTTCCCACCCAGCTCTCGGGCGGGCTGGCGCAACGGGTCCAGATTGCCCGGGCCATCGCGCACCGGCCGGAGGTGCTGTTCCTCGACGAGCCGAGCGCGGGGCTCGATCCACAGAGCCGCCTGGCACTCTGGGAGCTGGTGGCTGGCCTGCGGACGAGCGGGCTGACGGTGCTGCTGACGACGCATCACATGGAGGAGGCCGACCGCCTCAGCGATCGGCTGGCCATCATGGACCACGGCCGGCTCCTGGCCATCGGCACACCCGCTGAGTTGAAGCGCCAGGTGGGCGCGGCCACGATGCTCGACCTCCACCTGGATCGGCCCACCGCCGACCTGGCCGGGCGAATGGCCACGCTCCCCGGTGTCAAGGAAGCCCGCCTGCTGCCCGATGGCATCCGGGTCTTTGCCACCGGGCGCGAAGGCCTGCTGCCGCGCGCGGTCGAACTGGCCCAGGGCGCGGGGCTCCACGACCTGAGTGTCACCGAGCCGACCCTGGAAACGGTGTTCATCACCCTCACCGGCCGTGAGCTCCGTGATTGAATTGCGCGCCTCCTACCTCGGATCCTTCTGGGGGATGATTCTCCGCGACCTCGCCGTCCTGCGCCGGGGCCTCGCCCCGTTCATCGTCCGGACGGTGATGAACCCGCTGCTGTTCGTCTTCATCTTCACCTATGTCTTCCCGCACATCGGCCAGCAGATCCAGGCCGGTCCCGCCGGAGTGAGCTACGCCACCGTGGTGGTGCCCGGGCTGGTCGCGGTGGGGATGGTGTTCCAGGGGATCTCCGCCGTGGCGCTGCCGCTGTCCATGGAGCTGGGCGCGACCAGGGAAATCGAGGACCGGGTCCTGGCGCCGCTGCCGGTGGCGCTGGTGGCGATCGAAAAACTGGTCTTCGGGGCGGTGCAGGGAGTCGTTGCGGGAGCGGTCGTCTTCCCGCTGGTGATGGTCATTCCCGCCGTGCCGGTCGCCATCCACGTCGTCGAGCTGGCCGCTGCTGGTGAGCGTGGTGCTCCTGGCCAGTCTCACCTCCGGCGCGCTGGGGCTGGCCCTCGGCACGATCGTGCGCCCACAGCACATCGGCCTGATGTTCGCCGTGGTGGTGGTGCCGATCACCTTCCTGGGCTGCGTGTACTATCCCTGGGCGCTGCTCCACCCGCTGCCCTGGCTGCAGTGGCTGGTGCTGCTGAATCCGCTGGTCTACATGAGCGAAGGACTGCGCGCGGCGCTGACCCCGGACCTGCCGCACATGCCCGCCTGGACCTTCCTCTCCGCCCTGACGATCGCCACGGTGGCCCTGGGGGCGATCGGGGTCCGGATGTTCCTCCGCCGTACCATCGCGTAGCCCGTGGCCGAGCCGAGTCTCACTCGCAGGCGGCTGCGCCGCCTGGTCTCCTCGTTGGGCCCCGGCATCGTGGCCGGCGCCGCCGACGATGATCCCTCCGGCATTGCCACCTACTCGATTGCCGGGGCCGCGTACGGCACTCGCCTGCTCTGGACCGCGCCGCTCACCTGGCCGCTCATGGCCGCAGTGCAGAGCATGTGTGCCCGCATCGGCATGGTCACCGGCCAGGGCCTGACCGAGGTGCTCCGTGCCCGGGTGCCGAGGGCGATCGTGCTCACCTTCGCGATGGCGCTGTTCACCGCCAACACCATCAATGTCGGCGCCGACCTGAGCGGAATGGCCGACGCGCTGGAGTACTTCACTTCGGTCAGTTCCCACCTGTGGGTGGTCTGCTTCGGCCTGGTCAGCGCCTGGGCCACCATCAGGCTGCCCTATGCCCGGATCGCCTCGGTGCTCCGCTGGCTGGTGCTGGCGCTCTTCGCCTACGTCATCACGGCCATCAAGCTGGGGCCCGACTGGGGCGCTGTCCTGCGGGCGACGGTCGTGCCGTCCCTGCCGCACAGCGAGGGGGAGTGGGCCACCCTGGTGGCCATCCTTGGAACGACAATCAGCCCCTACCTCTTCTTCTGGCAGACCTCCCAGGAAGTCGAGGAGGAGCGGGCCCTGGGGCGGGTGACCGTCGAGGATCGCCGCGGCGCGACCCGAGGGGAGATCCTGCGCCGGAAGGTGGACGTGGGGCTGGGGACCTTCTTCTCGAACCTGGTGATGTACTTCATCATCCTGACCACGGGGCTGACCCTCCACGTCCACGGATTGACGCGGATCGAGTCCTCCCGGGAGGCTGCCGAGGCCCTGCGGCCGCTGGCGGGCAATTTCTCGGCGGGGCTCTACGCCTTCGGGCTCATCGGGGTCGGGCTGCTGGCCATCCCCACCCTGACAGTCTCGGCCGCCTACGCCGTCACCGAAACCTTTGGCTGGCGCCAGGGGCTCAATGAGCAATTGCGCAGTGCGCCGGAGTTCTATGCGACGGTGATCCTGGCGACCTTCGGCGGGGTGGCCTTCGACTGGCTGAACATCAGCCCCAACCAGATGCTCTTCTGGTCGGCGGTGATCAATGGAATCCTGGCGCCCTTCCTCCTGGTCGGCATCCTGCTCGTCGCACGCGATTCGGGGCTGATGCAGGGCCAGCCCAGCTCCCGCCTGGGATGGTGGGCTGTCGCGGTGACCACGGTCCTCATGTTCGGGGCGGTCGCCGGCCTGTTCGCCCTCGGCTGACCCCAACCAGTCCCGGGGCGTCCTTCCCGTCCAGCAACTCGCCCACCGTTGTTTCGCTGAAGAACCCCGCCATCCGTTCGGCCACCGACTTCCATCGATGATGGACTGCGCACGGCGCGCGGTCGCTGCATGATGGCCGCCCGAGCAGGCACCGCCGGCCCGGGGTCAGGTCGTCGAACGGGGAGACCACCTGGAGCAGCCGGATCTGACCCGCCGGCCGGGCCAGTCTGAATCCCCCGATCTTGCCCCGTTGCGACTCCAGAACGCCTTCACGAGCAAGAGTTTGCATGATCTTGGCGAGGTAGGTCGGGGAAACCCCGAGCCGATGCGCCAGGCGACCCGCCCCTTCCCACTCATCGGATTGGCTTCGGGCCAGCTCGATCACGGCCTTGAGGGCCGATTCGCCGCTGTGGGAGAGCATTTGATCGGAAACTTTCCTTTAAGAAACTTTCATTCAAAATAATAGGATATCATTATCCGAATATTGCGATACTTCCCCCGTCATGCAAGACCGGATTGCACGTGTTCGGGACGATTGCAGGCAAATCCTTGGAGGCGCGATGCGTCGAGCGGCGGCGAAGTACAGGGGGTTGGCCCTGGTCGGATTGATCGGGCTCTTCGGCTGCGGCGGTGGCAAGAAGGCCCCGGCGGGGGGTGGTGCACCCGCCGCCGCGCCGCCGGCCACGGGCGGGCTCAGCGCATACGAAATGGAGAACGGCATCGGCCCGGTCAGGCAGGCCATCACGGTCGGCCCGATCAACAAGGAGATGGCGAAAGAGGGCCAGACGCTCTTCGAGGCCAAGTGCGCCGCCTGTCACAAGCTCACCGAACGGTATGTCGGTCCGTCGCTGGGCGGCGTCACGACCCGGCGGACGCCCACCTACATCATGAACATGATCCTCGATCCGACCGACATGACCGAACTGCACCCGGTCGCCAAGGATCTGCTGGGCCAGTTCATGACCCAGATGCCGAACCTGGCCCTGACGCAGGACCAGGCCCGGGAGATCGTCGAGTATTTCCGCTCAGTTGATGCCAAGTCGGCCGGGCAGTGACCGGCCGGGACGATTCCGATTCATACACTGGAGAACACCATGCATGACAGATTCTCGATGCGACGTGCCACGGCCCGGGTGATCCCAGCGCTCGTGGCCCTCGGCTCGCTGGCCTGCGGCGGCGGGGGCAAATCAGGGGGCGGGGCAGCGGCCGGGTCCGGCCAGGCCGCCCAGGCGGTATACGTGGCCCCGGGGGCGTACGACGAGTTCTACTCCTTCATGTCGGGCGGGTTCAGCGGGCAGGTGAGCGTCTACGGCCTGCCGTCGGGCCGGATGTTCAAGGTGATCCCGGTCTTCTCCCAGGATCCCGAGAAGGCCTACGGCTACAGCGAGCAGACCCGCCCGATGCTGATGACCAGCTTCGGCTTCATGCCGTGGGACGATGCCCACCATCCGCAGCTCTCGCGCGTCAACGCCGAGCCCGACGGCCGCTGGCTGTTCATCAACGGCAACAACACTCCCCGCATCGCGCGGCTCGACCTCACCGAGATGGAGACGCGGGAGATCATCGAGATCCCCAACGCCGCCGGCAATCACGCATCGCCTTTCGTCACGCCCAACAACGAGTACGTAGTGGGCGCCACCCGGTTCAGCGTGCCGACGCCCCAGGCCGATGTTCCGATCGCGGACTACAAGGAGAAGTTCACCGGCGTTCTGAGCTTCGTGAAGGTCGACTCCGCCACCGGGGCCATGAGCCTGGCCTTCCAGATTCACATGCCTGGCTACGACTACGACCTGTCCCGGGCCGGCAAGGGCCCCTCGAACGGAGTGGGCCTTCTTCACCAGCTACAATACCGAGCAGGCCAACACCCTGCTCGAGGTCAACGCCTCCCAGAACGACAAGGACTTCGTCGCCGCCATCCACTGGACGGTGGCCGAGAAGTGCGTGGCCGACGGCAAGGCCAAGACCTGGCCCGCCCGCTACGCCCACAACTGGATGGACGCCAACCACATCGCCCACTCCGAGATCAGGACCGGGGTCAAGGTGCTCGAGGTGGCCGACTGCCCGAACGTCGCCTACTTCCTGCCGACGCCCAAGTCGCCGCACGGCGTGGACGTGGATCCGACCGGCGAGTTCATCGTGGCCGGGGGCAAGCTGGCCACCGTCATCCCGGTATTCGGCTTCTCCAAGATCCAGAAGGCGATCGCCGCCAATGACACCGTGGGCAGCAAGGGCGGCATTCCGGTGCTCAAGTACGAGTCGGTGATCGCCGGCGAAGTGCAGAAGCCCGGCCTGGGCCCGCTCCACACCGAGTTCGACGACCACGGCAACGCCTACACCTCGATGTTCGTCTCCTCGGAGATCGTGAAGTGGAGCCTCAAGGACTTCACGGTGCTGGACCGGGTCCCGACCTACTACTGCGATCGGCCACCTGATGGTGCCCGGGCGGCGACATGGCGCACCCCTTCGGCAAGTACGTCGTCGCGCTCAACAAGATCACCAAGGACCGCTACCTGCCGACCGGTCCTGATCTGACCCAGTCGGCCCAGCTGTTCGACATCACCGGCGACAAGATGACCCTGCTGCTCGACTTCCCGACCATCGGCGAGCCGCACTACGCTCAGGCGCTGCCGGCCTCGCTGATCAAGGACAAGCAGCTCCGGACCTACCCGCTGGCCGAGAATCACGACCCCTACGTGACGCCGACCGAGAAGGACGCCAAGGTCGTGCGGCAGGGCAAGGCGGTCCACGTCTACATGACGATGATCCGCAGCCACTTCGTGCCCGACAACATCGAGGGCGTGCAGGTGGGCGACACGGTCTACTTCCACCTGACCAACCTCGAGCAGGACTGGGACGTTCCCCACGGCTTCGCCGTCACCGGGTTGAACAACTCGGAGCTGCTGGTGATGCCGGGCCAGACCCGGACCATCACCTGGACGCCGAACCGGGTCGGGGTGTGGCCGTTCTACTGCACCGACTTCTGCTCTGCGCTGCACCAGGAGATGCAGGGGTACATCCGGGTGTCGGAACCCGGATCGCCGGTCAAGATTTCGTTCAACACTCCCAAGTGAACCTGTGCGGCGGGAGGGCTCCGGCCCTCCCGTCGCGAGCCGGGGACCCATGATCGTGAAGCCCATTTCCCGCATCGCCGTGGCCGCGGCCGCCCTGCTGCTCGGGCTGGCGTTCGCCTTCCCTCTCTGGCGGATCGCGCTCAAGGCTCCCCAGTATCCGGAGGGGCTCGGCCTCCTGATCTCGGTCGAACCGGATCACGGGCGTGAGCCCCAACGACCTCAACAGCATCAACAATCTCAATCACTACATCGGGATGAAGAAGATCCGGCCCGACGACATTCCCGAGCTGCGGTTCATGCCCTGGCTTGTGGTGGGGCTGATTGTCGCGGGCCTCGCCGTGGCGGCGGCCGGCCGGCGCGGCCTGCTGGCGATCTGGGTCGCCCTGTTCGCCGCCGGGGCGGTGGCGGGGATCGCGGACTTCTACAAGTGGGGCTACGATTACGGGCACAATCTCGCGGCGGACGCCATCATCAAGGTGCCCGGCATGACCTACCAGCCTCCCGTGATCGGGACCAAGCAGCTGCTCAACTTCTCCGCCACCAGCTGGCCGGCGATCGGAGGCTGGGCCGCCATCCTCTCCCTCGTGGTAGCGACCGGGGTGCTGGTCCTCGAGCACCGCAGGGCCCGCCGCCCGGCGCTCGCCGCCGCATGAGGCGGTGGGGAGCGGCGGGAGCGTGCGCGCTGCTCGCGCTCGTCGCCTGTGCCAGCCCGCACCCCTTCCCGATCGTGCTCGGCGAGGATGGCTGCGACCACTGCCACATGACAGTCGTCGATCCGCGATTCACCGCGGAGCTCCTGACCACGACCGGCAAGGGCTACCGCTTCGACGACATCGGCTGCCTGGCCGCCTTTCTGGCCGAGGGGATCGTGCCGCAGGAACGGGAAGGCCAGGCCTGGGTCAACGACTTCCTCCACCCGGGCCAGTGGCTCCGGGCCGAGGATGCCGACCTACCTCCGCTCCGATTCGCTGCACACCCCGATGGGAAGCGGCCTGATCGCCCTGCGCACCGACGGGCCAGTGGACAGTCTGCGCGCCGTCCTGTCAGGAACCCGCCTGGACTGGGCCTCAGTCCGCGCCACCGGCGGACATGGCCCCGGGAGCGCCGGAACGATTCCATGATGTGGCTCGTCGTCCTTGCCCTGGTGCATCCCGGGCCCGGCGCCACCCTGCGCGTCGGGCCCGGCGCGATTCCGACAATCGCCGAGGCGGTCCGCCGGGCCCACCCGGGCGACACCATCCGCATCGCTCCCGGCACCTACCGCGAGCCCACCATCGTGGTCGACCGGCGGGTCACGATCCTGGGTGAGGGGTGGCCGGTGGTGGACGGCGAGGGTACAACGGCAGCTCTTCACCCTCACCGCCGACAGTGTGGAGGTACGGGGCCTCGTGCTCCGGAACGTCGGCGCCACCGCCGTCGAGGATCGGGCCGCCATCAAGGCCGTCGAGGTCACCGGCTGCATCATCAGCGGCAACCGGCTGGAGGATGCCTTCTTCGGGATCTACCTGGCCAAGTCCGCCGGCTGCGTCATCCAGGACAACCGGATCCAGGCGAGCGGCACGACCGAGGCCCTCTCCGGCAACGGCATCCACCTCTGGAACTCTCGCGGCGCCCTCATCGATCACAACGAGATTCGGGGTCACCGGGACGGCATCTACCTGGAGTTCAGCATCAACAGCAGGATCACCGACAACCTGAGCACCGGCAACCTGCGCTACGGGCTCCACTTCATGTTCTCCCACGACTGTGAGTACCGGCGCAACCGCTTCATCGCCAACGGCGCGGGGGTGGCCGTGATGTACAGTCACGGTGTCACGATGGTGCGCAACCGGTTCGAGCAGAACTGGGGCAGCGCGGCGTACGGCCTCCTGCTCAAGGAGATCAGCGACAGCCGGGTGGAGGACAACACTTTCCTGGCCAACTCGACCGGCCTCTACCTGGAAGGGACCAACCGCCTCGAGATCCGGGGCAACCTGTTCGAGCGGAACGGCTGGGCCGTGACACTCCTGGGCGACGCCTACGAGAATCACTTCGAGGGCAACACCTTCGTCGGCAACTCCTTCGACGTGGGAACCAACAGCACCCGGACCCAGAGCAGCTTCCGCCGCAACTACTGGGACCACTACGGCGGCTACGACCTCGACGGCGACGGCACCGGCGACGTGCCCTACGCGCCGGTCCGCCTCTTCGCCCTGGTGATCCAGCGCCATCCGCCGGCGCTCATCCTCCTGAGGAGCCTCTTCGTGGACCTGCTCGACCTCGCCGAACGGGTCTTGCCGGTGCTGACGCCGGCGGCGCTGGTGGATGACGCACCGCTGATGCAGAGGCCGGCGTGAGCTGGGCAGCGCCTGGCGCGGCGGTGGATGTCACCGGCCTCACGAAGCGCTTCGGGCGGCTCGAGGTGCTGCGCGGTGTCGACTGCGCTGTCTGGCCGGCGCGGGTGACTGCCCTGGTCGGCCCCAACGGGGCGGGGAAGAGCACGCTGATCAAGACCCTGCTCGGCCTGATCCACCCTGACGGGGGGCGGGTGGTCGTGCTGGGCCACGTCATCAACGGGGGGAGCGCCTACCGGGCCAGGATCGGCTACATGCCGCAGGCGGCGCACTTTCCCGAGAACCTCCGGGGCCGCGAGGTCCTCAGGATGCTGCGCACTCTCCGCGGCGCGGGGCGGCGCGGAGGACGTCGAGCTGCTGGAGGCCTTCACCCTCGGGGCCGAGCTGGAGAAGCCGGTGCGCACGCTCTCGGGGGGAACCCGGCAGAAGCTGAACGCGGCGCTGGCCTTTCTCTTCCGTCCCGACCTCCTGGTGCTCGACGAACCCACTGCCGGGCTCGATCCCGTCGCCAGCGGCATCCTGAAGGACAAGATCCGGCGCGCCGAAGCGGCGGGGATCACGATCCTGGTGGCGTCGCACGTCATGAGCGAGCTCGAGGAGCTGGCCAGCGACGTGGTGTTCCTGCTCGACGGGGTGGCCCGCTTCCAGGGTCCGATCGCGGCGCTCAAGTCGGCCACCGGCGAGTCGAGGCTGGAGCAGGCGGTGGCCCGCGTGATGATCGAGGGGGCCCGGTGAGGGCGATCCTGCAGATCCTGCGCTACCAGCTCCGCGATGCCGCGCGGAGCCGGTGGGTGCTGGCCTACGGGCTGCTGTTCCTGCTCCTGACCGAGGGGCTCTTCCGGCTGGGTGGCGGGGGGGAGCGGGTGGTGGTGAGCCTGCTCAACGCCGTCCTGCTGCTGGTGCCGCTGGTCGGGCTCCTGTTCGGTGCCCTTCACTTCTACAACTCGCGAGAATTCATGGAGCTCATGCTGGCCCAGCCGCTGGAGCGCAGCGTGCTGTTCGGCGGCCTCTACGGCGGGCTGGCCCTCCCGCTCATGCTCGCCTTTGCGCTCGGCGTCGGCCTGCCCTTCGCCTGGCATGGCGGTGGCGGGGCGGCGCTCCTCGCCCTGCTCGGGGTAGGGGTGGCGCTGACGCTGGTCTTCACCGGGGTGGCCTTCCTCGTCGCGCTGGCGTTCGAGGATCGGGCCAAGGGAATGGGCGCGGCGCTCCTGCTCTGGCTTGGCGCCGGCATTCTCTGGGACGGGCTGGTGCTGCTCCTGGTGCTGCTGTTCAGCGACTACCCGCTCGAAAAGCCGATGCTGCTCCTGACCTTCCTGAACCCCATCGACCTCGGCCGGGTCCTGCTCCTGCTCCAGCTCGACATCGCTGCGCTGATGGGTTACACCGGTGCCGTCTTCCGCCGCTTCTTCGGCTCGGAAACCGGCGTCATTACCAGCGCGGCTGCACTGGTGATCTGGACTGGAGCTCCGCTGTGGCTAGGGTTGCTCCGATTCAAGCGCAAAGACTTCTGACCTTCATGGGCGTTAGTTCACCGTTCACCGTTCCCCACTCCTGGTTCTCTTCCGATCCCGAACGGCTTCACCCGCGGCCATGCCACCACCGCAAACGCCGCCACCGCCGACAGCTCGAGAGTGCGTCCGGCAGCCAGGACCGCGGGCGGCAGGAGGGCAAGCCAGGCGATGGCGCAGATTCCGATGCCGGCGTTGAGCAGCGGATGGATCCACGCCGCGAGCATCTCCGAGCCGCGCGCTGGCCCCGCAGCGTGCTTGGGCAGGATCCAGTAGGCCACCCCCATTGCCAGCTGCAGCACCCAACCGAAGAGCATTAGTTCCGCGTGGGCCCGCCACCACCCAAGGCTCCCGGCGGCTGGCGCCGCGAGGAGCACGCCGCCCAGCGCCGTTCCCGCCACGAGGTAGAGCAGCGCGGTGCGCACCAGCCAGCGGCTGGTTCTGGGCACCTCAGCGCTCCCGGATCCGGGGCCAGATGGCCACCGCGAATGCCGCCGCCGCCGCGAAGTGAAGCAGTCCCGACGCGACGAGCAGTGGCGTCCCCGCGATCGGGAGCGTTCCGGCCACGCGCAGGGGCTCGAGCCAGACCCGGAGGATCAAGCCGGACTGCAGACTCCAGAAAGCCGTCCACCCCAACCACTCGCTGCCGCGAACCGGCCCGCTCGGCGCCCGGGGAAAGAGCCACCACGCCACTCCGAAGATGAGCTGAGTGAGCCAGCCGACGGTGAGCAGGTGCAGCTGGATGGGCCAGAGTGCCGCGGCCCAGGCGCTGGTGGAGAATACCGCGGGCTGGGCGACCCCCAGGCCGAGGCCGAGGAGGAGACAGACCAGCCCGGAGCGAAGGAACCAGCGGGTCAGGCGCGGCATGGCGCGTCGCTCACTGGCCTGGGCGGAGCGAGAGCACGATCTCGAGCGAAATCAGGATGATGATGACCCATTCGAGGATTTCGGAGCGCCGCGCCTCGGCGCGATCGGCCATCTTCTGGTACAGGCTCTCGATGGTCTCGAGTTTCCGCGTAATGCTCTGGTCCCACTCGCCAAGGTGGAATCGGCGGGCGGCGAGCCGGTAGATCCGCGTGAGGTACTCCTCGCCGAGGAACTTCAGGGCATTGGTCACCCGTTCCAGCAGCATCGCGCTGTCGAGCTGCAGTTCGGCCACTTCGGCCAGGTCGTCCGAGTAGGCGCCCGGCGCGAGGGCCTTCAGGCCGCCCTGTCGGGCCAGCATCTCGTAGGACCGGACCAGGGCCTGGTCCAGCTCTCCGTCGAGATACCGCATCTCGAGCAGCTGGACGTTGGCCACCTCGAGCACCGCGCGGACTTCCTCCGGTTCGCGGTCGAGGACCACGGCGGCGTCGTAGTCGATGACCGCCACGTCGCCTACTCCGAAGGAGATGGCGGCCTCGGTGGCGTCGTGGATCTCGTCCTCCGACAGCTCGCCCCGCTCGGCGCGGAGGATCCGCGCCACGGTGCCCGCCTCCTTCGCGAGGAAATCGGCCGCGTCGCTGGCCGGCTCCAGTGCCTGGACCTCGAAAATCACGTAGTCCTCGAAGATGTCCGCGACCCTGGGCTTGGTCACCAGGTCGCCCAGCGAGGCCACCAGCGCCTCGACCCGGTGCCGCGCGTCCGCGGCCAGGTCGGGCCGGCTCCGGAGTTCGATGCTCATCTCGGCCAGGGACTCGATCGGGCCCGAGATCGGAATGTCGTACCCCACCGAGACCGCGCCGAAGCCGTAGATCACCAGGTCCACCGTCGAAGCCACCGGGAAGGGCCCGATCTGTCCTGTGCCGGCCGGCTGGGTCACCCGGATCGGGGGAGGCCGGTACTGGAAGTGCGACAGCCGGCCCCGCTGGCGCAGAGCCAGGCGCTCGGCGGTATCCTGGATCCGGCGCTCGCAGCCGTCGAGATCGACCAGCTGGCCGATTTCAAACACGAACAGCGGATGGCATGTGCCGCGGGCGACCTGGGTTTCAGTCATGGTGGTCGGACCTCCTCAGGCCGTGCCCGGCGCCGGCGCTCCCCGTGCGGCAGTTCGCGGGCAACGTCGGGCCTGGCAAAGGCGGGCCGCTCCTCGGTGGGAAGACCGAGGTAGATCCGGATTCGTGATGGCGATCATCGGCTGGGAATGTACCCCGGTGAGCATCATCAGCGTGCCCTCCTGAAACCTGCGACGATCGCGCTGTACAATCCCGTTTCGGGGGCGACGCCGCTCGCGATGCCGAACGCGATCGCCAGCGGCAGAGCCACGTGGAGCGCTTCGCAACCAGCATCGTCAGTGGTCGCGGTGTTCGACCAGCGAGCCGACGGGCCGCATGACAAGGTCAAAGGCGAGGAAGAGCGTCTTGGAGAATGGATAGAAGAACACCGGGGCCAGGACCGCCTCGATCGGCCCCGTGATCTGCAGGATGGTCCAGGGCGGATCGGGCCAGGTGCGCCAGATTGTCAGGAGGAAGACCGTGATGGAAACCGCTTCGGCGAACAGGAGGTTGAACCAGATCGCGCCGAGGTGATAGCCGTCCTCGTGCCGGCTGAACGGCAGCCCGCAGCGGGGACAGCTGGGCGCCATGCGGATCCAGTGATGAAAAAGCGGCCCCCCGCCGCAGCGGGGGCAGCGGCGGCGGAGCGCGCGGGCGAGCATCGTCCCGCGCGTGGGATTGGGCCAGGCGGCGGCGGTCATGGCATCCGGGGGTTGAACGAGGGCGGAAAGATATCCGCACCCCGGGGTCAGCGGCCAGCGGGGAGGCTGGCACGCAGGGCATTCAGGATCACCGCCACGTCGATCGCCTCCTGGAGCAGGGCCCCGGCAATTGGCGGAATCATGCCCAGCGCCGCGAAGCCCATCGCCACGAGGCTCAGCCCCAGCCCGACGTTGATGCTCTGCCGGGCGATCCGGAGCGTCCGACGACTGATGTTGATCGCCTCGGTGACCCGGTGGAGATCGTCCACCAGGACCACCACGTCGGCTGCTTCCGCGGAGATGCCCCCGCCGTGGGCTGCCAGCGCCACCCCCACGGTGGCGCGCGAGAGCGCCGGCGCGTCGTTGGTGCCGTCACCCACCATGACGACCTTGTGGCCCTGGTCCACCAGGGAGGCCACGATCGAGACCTTGTCTCCCGGGAGCAGGTTGGCGTGCACCTCGGAAATCCCGGCATCGGCGGCTACCGCCTGGGCGCTGGCCAGGCGATCACCCGTGAGGAGGATGGTGCGCCGGAGACCGAGCCGTCGGAGATCGTCGAAGAATGGCCCCAGGTCGGGCCGCACCCGGTCGGCAAACTCGATGACTCCTCCCGGCTCGCCATCGATCGCCACCGCCGCCCGGAGGCCCGAGTGGCCGTCATGCATCGCCGCCAGGCGCTTGCGGGCGCGGGGAGAATCCTCGCCTACCCAGGCCAGGGCGCCGATCGCGATCCGCCGGCCTTCGACCTGGCCGCTGACGCCCTGCCCGTGCGTTTCCCTGATGCCGGTGGCGGCCGGCAACTCGAGCCCCGCGGCGCTGGCCGCCTCGACCACGGTCCGGGCCAGGAGGTGCCCCGAGCCCTGCTCCACCGCCGCGGTGAGACGGAGCAGCTCGCGCTCGGTGAATGGCGGCTCGACGTGGACGTGGCTCACCGCCGGACGGCCGATCGTGAGGGTCCCGGTCTTGTCGAACAATGCCACATCCACCTGGCCCAGCTGTTCGATGGCTTCCCCGTGACGGAAGATTACGCTGCGCGATGCGGCCCGGCTGATGCCGCCGATCACCGCGACCGGGGTCGCCAGGATGAGCGGGCAGGGGGTGGCCACCACCAGCACGGCGAGGATCCGGGTGGGATCGCCCGAGGCGTACCAGGCCAGGCCGCAGAGCGCCAGTGTGACGGGGGTGAACCAGACGGCGTAGCGGTCCGCCACCCGCTGCAGCGGTGACTTGCTGGCCTGGGCCTCGCGGACCAGCGCCACGATGCGGGCGTACTGGCTCTCCGAGGCCGGCGCCGTGCTCTCGAGTGTGAATGGCCCCTCGCCGTTGAGGCTCCCGCTCATCAGGCGGGCCCCCGCCTGGGCCACCACCGGCACCGGCTCGCCGGTCAGCCGGGAGGCGTCCACGTGGGAGTGGCCGTCGGTCACGATGCCGTCGCAGGGCACCATTTCGCCGGGACGGACCAGGAGCCGATCGCCCACCGCGATGCGTTCGACCGGGATGTCCTCCGTGACGCCGGCGGCCAGCCGGTGCGCCATCCGGGGGGCAGCCGCCTCCAGGGCCCGCACCGCCTCGGTGGCGCGACGCTCGGCGAACCGCTCCATCGCCTCGCCGCCGGTCTGCATCATGACGACGATCAATCCCGGCAGCGGCTGATCCAGGATCAGCGCCGTGACGATCGCCAATGCCGCCACGAGATCGGCGGCCAGTTTGCCCTGGAACACACCAGTCGTTGTGCGGACCAGCACGGGGAGCCCGGTCAGGACCAGGCCCACCAGCCAGATCCGCCGGGGCAGGAATGAGAACGGGCTGGCGTAGGCCGCCAGCCCGGCGAGGATGAAGAGGAGGGTGGTTGCGGGAAGGAGGAGGGCCCGGACCCGGGGGGTCACGTGGCGGCGCCGGCGATCGCCTCCACGTCCTCGGTGCCGCGCATTCGCCTGAGTGAGAATCCGACCCCGCGCACGGTGACGATCAGGTTGCTTCCCGCGGCCCGGGAGAGCTTGCGGCGCAGGTTGCCGACGTGGACGTCCACCACGTTGCTCTCGGGATCGAAGTGCATGTCCCAGACCTTCTCGAGCAGCGTGGTGCGCCGCACCACCTCTTCGGGATGGAGCAGGAAGAACTCGAGCAGCTGGAACTCCTTGGGGGTCAGGTCCAGCGCCCGCTCGTTGATCGAGGCGGTGTGGCGCAGCCGGTCCAGCGTCACCGGGCCGTACCGCAGGACGTCGAGCCGCTCGGCGCCGCCCCGCCGGCCCAGGGCCCGGATCCGGGCCAGCAGTTCCTCGAACCGGAACGGCTTGGCCAGGTAGTCGTCGGCCCCGGCGTCGAGGCCGCGGACCACGTCCTCGACCGCGTCCCGCGAGGTCAGCATCAGGATCGGGGTGTTGCGCCCTTCGCGGCGCAGCTCCGTGGCGACCTGGAATCCGTTCTTCTTGGGCAGGACGACGTCGAGCAGAATGACGTCGTAGTCGTAGACGTGGGCCAGCATCGTGGCCTCGTCGCCGTCGGAGGCGATGTCCACGACGTAGCCCTCCTCCTTGAGCCCCTGCTCGATGAACCCGGCGACCTTCCGGTCGTCCTCCACGACGAGAATTTTCATGGGTGGAAAAGTAGGAAAAGGCGCCTGAAGTCTCTCTCAACCAAGTATGAAGAAAGCTTCACTCGACGCTGGCCGCAATCGGCAGAAGCAGGACGAATTCTCCCCCGCCCTCCGGCCCCCGGGCCACCGCCAGCAACTCTCCGCCCAGCAGCCGCGCCAGCCGCCGGGAAAGGGGGAGGCCCAGGCCGGTGCCCTCGCGCTCTTCCCCCGCCTTGGTGACGTAGATATCGAAGATCCGTTCGACATCATCCTCCGGGACCCCGGGGCCCTGCGTCTCTGACGATGTACACGAGGTTGGCGATGTCCCGGTCCACGGTGAGGCTCACCTCACCGCCGGGAGGGGAATGGCGGATCGCGTTGGTCAGCAGGTTGACGAGAATCTGCTCGACCCGGCGGGCGTCGGTGTGGCAGGAGGGGCAGGTTCTCCGCCGGCCGGAGCACCAGGTTCAGTCCCTTGGCCTCCGCCGCTGGAGTGACGCGGCCTAGAGCCTGCTTGCCCATCTGCTCCCCGCTCACGTCCTGGAAGACCGGCTTGAGGCGATCCTCGTCGAGCCGGCTCAGGTCGAGCAGGTCGTTGATCAGGGCGATGGCCTGCTCGGCCGAATCCATCACCTCGAACGCGGCCCGCGGCACCGTGGTGGGGTCCTTCTTGCGGATCAGCATCTCGGCCCACCCGTAGATGGCGGCGAGCGCGTTCCGCAGCTCGTGATTGACCATCGCGAAGAACCGCTCCCGCGACCGGTGCAGCTGCTGCACCTCCTCGAGCAGCCGGGCGCTCTCCTCGTGCAGCCGGGCGTTCTCGACCGCCGCCGCGGTCCGCACCGCCAGGAGAATGGTGAGGTGCTCGTCCTCCTCGGTGAAGGCCAGCCCGCCGCGTTTCTCCGTCAGGTAGAGGTCGCCCAGCACCCCCCGCCGTCCGACGACCGGGACGCCGAGGAAGGAGTGCATCGGCGGGTGCCCAGGTGGAAAACCGGTCGAATCGGGGTGCTGGGTGAGATCGGGAAGCCGGAGTACCTCCCCATGCCGGATCACCACGCCGAGCACGCCGTGACCGCGGGGCGGGTGGTCCATCCGTTCTCGCGCTTCGGCGCTGATGCCGTGCGTGACGAAGGACTCGAGTGTCCGCCCGTCGGGGCCAAGCAGGCCGATCGCGGCGTACTTCGCGTCCATCAGATCGGCCGCGAGATCTGCCACGCGCTGGAGCACGCCCGAGAGCGACAGCTCGAACGCCAGCTCGGTGCTGGCCTCTACCAGTCGCTCGAGCCGGTCGGAAAGGGACAGCTGGTGGTCGGGCATGATCGGATACTAGCGCGGCCGGATGTGACCCGCGAGTGGCAGACCTTCCCGTGCGCTTCACCCCGGCTTCACGCTCTCCGGGCGACCCTTGTTCCTACGCCCGGGAGGACGTTGATGGACTATCAATGCATCGTCGTGGCAACCGATGGCACCTCGGCCGCCCGCCACGCGGTCGATGTGGCCGCTCGGCTGGCCTCCCAGTCCGGTGCACGCCTCCGCCTGCTCTCGGTGGTGCCCGCTCCCGCATCGGTGGCAGCCGCCAACATCGATCCTCCGCACGCCGGACCATTCCACGACCTGCCGGCGGGAAGAGTCGAGACCGCCGTGGCCGTCGGGTTGCCCGGAGTGGAGATCGCCCGCTATGCCGAAACCGAGCACGCCGACCTCCTCGTCCTCGGACGGCCGTTCCGGTCTCAGGCCAGTCGCCGGCTCCTGGGCGATACCGGTGACGCTGTCGCCCGGCGCTCGGCGGCCCCCTGCCTGTTCGTGCCGCCCGTCGATCGATTTCCGGAACGCATTCTCGCCGCGCTGGATGGTACCGAACGCGGGCTCATCGTCGTGAAAACGGCCAGCGACTTCGCGCGGGCAGCCGCCGGCCGCCTGCGGGCGATCACCGTGGAGCCGGAGCAGCCCAACGAGCCCAGCCATCTGGCCTCGTCGCTTCCGCTGGCGCGAAGCGAGCGGCTCTCGCAGGCGCTGGACCGCCTGTTCGTCGAGGATCCCTCGCTCTGCACCCTCTGGGACCGCCGCAATCAGCCGGGGGACCGCTCGGTTCTGGGCGTCCGGCGGGGAGACCCGGTCGCACAGATCCTCGAGGAAGTCGAGTTCAGCACCCCGGACGTGCTGGCGGTCGGATTTCATCGGGGCGGCCCCCCCGGCCTGATCGAGGGCCGCAGCGTGGGCCGGCGGCTCCTGCACAGCGCCCGCTGCGCCGTCCTGACCGTGCCGCTCTGAGCGGCCGCACCACTGTACGGAGGCACAAATGCAACCGAATCTTGGCACCTTCGACCGGCTGATCCGGGTCGTCCTTGGGGTCATGCTCCTGGGCCTCTATGGCGCGCTCCCCTCACCGTGGCGATATCTGACGCTGTTCGGCATCATTCTGATTGCCACCGCCATGCTGTCGTTCTGTCCGATTTACCGGGCCCTGGGCCTCAGGACCCGTCGGGAGAAGGCGGCCTAGCGCCGGAGAGGAGCCGTGATGCGGAGTCCCGATCTCGATCCCTGGGCCGAAGCGCTGGACACGTTCCCGCTGACGGGGGAGCCGGCCGCCAGGCTGGCCGCCGTCGTGCGCTCCGCGGTCCTCGCCCCCTCCAGCCACAACAGCCAGCCCTGGCTGTTCCGCGTGGAGGGCGACCAGCTGGAGCTGTGGGCCGATCGGACGCGGGCACTGGCCGTGTCCGATCCCGAGGATCGCGAACTCACCATCAGCTGCGGCTGCGCTCTGCTCAACCTCAGGATCGCGCTCCGCCACTTCGGGCAGCGGATCGCCTGCCAGCTGCTGCCGGATCCGACCCAGCCCGATCTCCTCGCCCGGGTCCGTCTCGAGGGGGACCAGGAGCCCGGCCCCGGCGAGGGCGACCTGTATCGCGCCATCTCCCTCCGGCGGACCAATCGCCAGCCCTTCGAACCCCGCGGAGTCCCGGACATCATCCTGGCCCGGGCCCGGAAAGCGGCGGAAATTGAGGGGGCGTGGCTCCAGACGCTCGACGGAGAATCCGACCGGATCGCTCTCGGTGACCTGATCGCGGAGGCCGATCGCCAGCAGATGGCGGACCGCCGGTTCCGCCGCGAGCTGGCGGCCTGGATCCATGCCAATCGGAGCAGCAGCCATGACGGAATGCCGGGATATGCCCACGGCGCGGGGGATCTCGCCTCGACCATCGCCCCCGTCGTCATCCGGACCTTCGACGTCGGGAAAGGGGCCGCGGCCCGCGACCGCGAGCTGGCCCTGGGCTCTCCGGTGCTGGCCGTCCTCTGGACGGAGGAGGAAACAGCCCGGGCCTGGCTCCAGGCCGGCCAGGCCCTCGAGCGGGCCCTGCTGCGCCTGACGGCTGACGGGATCTCGATCTCCTACCTCAACCAGCCGATCGAGATCCCCGACTTGCGCGACGGATTGGCCCGGATGCTCGGGCGGGAGGGCTATCCCCAGGTCATCCTCCGCCTGGGTTTCGGCCGCCCGGTCCGCCCCACCCCCCGCCGGCCGGTGGAGGAGGTGCTGGAGTCCTGAGCCGGACAAGGAAGATTCGCCCCTCCTTCACAGACGGTTCAGGGCTGAGTGCTCATATTGTCGGGTGCAGGTGATATGGTGCCTGCCAGTTCCTGCAGAGGATATATGAAACTCGCCAAGATCACACCCACCCTTCCTGCCACCAGCGTCCGTCCCGAGTTCGAGCGGTTGGTCGACCGGGTCTTCGGCAACCAGTGGCCGTTCGCGTCCCTTCTCGAGACCCCTGCGACCCCGGTGATGTGGAACCCGTCGCTCGACTTCTCGGACACCGACAAGGAGTACATCATCCGGATGGAAGTGCCGGGCATTCCGAAGGAAAACCTGGACATCCAGGTCGAGGGCCAGTTGCTGACGCTCACCGGCCATCGCGAAGTCCAGAAGCAGACGGAGCACGAGGAGTTCTTCTGGAAGGAGCGGGAAGAGGGTCGGTTCGTCCGGACCCTGCGGCTCCCCGCACCGGTCGTCGTGGAGAAGATCGAGGCCATCGTCCAGGATGGCATCATGACCGTGCATCTGCCCAAGGCGGAGCCGGTCGTGAAGAACAAGATCACGATCAAGTAGGTTCGACGATGCGCCTGTTCCGTGCGGTGCTGGTGCCGGTGGATGGCTCCGCCTTCGCGGAACAGGCACTCCCGCTGGCCGTCGAGGTGGCGCGACGGTCGGCGGCCATCCTTCAGCTGGCCCGGGTCCACGTCCCCATCATGACCTACGGGGCGGGACTCGAGGTCGCCGCGCTGGACCCCTCCCTGGATCGCCAGGTCCAGGAGGGTGAGGAGGCCTACCTCAAGGCGCTCCAGCAGCGGCTGGCCACCGGGGAGAACCTGCCCGTCAGCGCCTCCCTGCTGACGGGCGGGATCGCTCCCGCCATCGAGGATCAGGTCCGCTCGACCGGGGCCGACCTCGTCATCCTCACCACCCATGCAAGGGGGCCCGTCGCCCGGTTCTGGCTGGGCAGTGTTGCCGACCGGCTGATCCGGACTCTCAACGTGCCGCTGCTGCTGATTCCCCCCAGGGCCGACGCCAACGCGGTGCACGAGATCCGCCGGATCCTTGTGCCGCTGGACCGCTCACCGCTCGCCGAGTCGGTGCTCGACGTGGCCCAGGGAATTGGACGCCTCTTCGGGGCCTCGTTCCTTCTTTACCATGGTGTCGAACCACCCCTCCCCATCATGGACCCGATGGGCGTGATGGCCCAGTTTCCCGAGCCTGACGCCGTGGAGCAGATGCGCGCGCTCGGCATGCGGTACCTGGAAGGTGTGGCCGCGCGGCTCCGGGACCAGGGGGAACAAATCGCGACCCTCGTCACCGAGGAGCCGGTAGCCGCCCGGGGCATTCTCGATCAGGCAGCCTCCGAGCACGCCGACCTCATCGCCATCGCGACGCACGGGGCGGGGGGCGTGACGCGAATGCTGGTCGGCAGCGTCGCGGACAAGGTGATCCGCGGGAGCACCGTCCCGGTGCTGGTGTACCGCCCCGCCTGAACCGCCAGTACCCTGCTGCAGGGCTCCTCCTCCCTCTCGCGGGAGCCTATCCTTACCCACATGACGCAGGACCGCCTCGAGGATCAGTTTGCGCGCTGGCAGGCTGCCGGGCTGCTCGAGGCCGGCCAGGTCGAGCGGCTGCGTGCCTATGAGAAGGCCCGACAAGGCCATCCACGGCTCCGATGGCCGGTACTCATGGCGCTCGCGGCCGGCGGTCTCATGCTTGGCGCCGGGGTGCTGCTCTTCGTGGCCGCCCACTGGGACACGCTCTCTCCGGCGTTTCGCTTCGGGCTCGTCCTCATCATGGTCGCGGGGTTTCACGGTGTCGCAGTGGTCGCCACGGGGCGCTTCGATGCGCTCGCGGTCACCTTCCGGACCCTGGGAACCGCCGCCCTCGGCGCCGGAATCTTCCTGGCCGCCCAGATCTTCAATCTCCAGGAACACTGGCCCACCGCCTTCCTGCTCTGGGCCATCGGCGCGGCCGCGGGGTGGGTCCTGCTCCGCGAATGGCCGCAGGCGGGCTTCACCGCGGTACTGATTCCGATCTGGCTTATCGGCGAGTGGGTCATCGCGTCCGAAGGCCACACCGGCAATCAGGAGCTGGTGCCGGCCTCGGGAGTCCTGCTGCTCGCCCTGGCCTACCTCTGGGCACCCAGGCCCGACACCGAGGACCTCGTCGGCCGGGTCCTGGCCGTTCTTGGCGCCGTAAGCCTCATTCCCGCAACTGTCGCGTTGATGGTCTGGCGCTCGCCGGCCGGGCATTACCTCGACCTGGGGCCCCTGCCGCCGCTGGTCGCCGCCAGCGGGGCCGCGATCGCTGTAGCCGGCCCGCTCCTGGTCGGCGTGGTGCTCCGCGGGCGTGAGGCATGGCCACTGGTTCCCGCGGCGCTCTGGGTGCTCCTCGGTGCCGCCATACCGGAGGGGGCCCAGCTCCTTCCGTACCTGTGGTGCGCTGGTGGAGCCCTCGGTGTCGTCGCGGCCGGAGCCAGGTCCCAGCGGCGGCTGGACATCAACGTCGGAATGCTGGGCTTCGGCCTGACCGTACTCGCCTTCTACTTTTCAAGCGTGATGGACCGGCTGGGCCGTTCCGCCAGCCTGATGGCCGGGGGCGCCCTGTTCCTCCTGGGAGGGTGGGCCCTCGATCGCCTGCGCCGCCGTCTCCTCGCGAGGGCGCTCCCGCCGCGGCGCCGCGCACCATGACGATGCGCCTGCGCTCGGCCCTGCTCGGCCTCCTCCAGTTGCTGCTCGTCGCCTCACTGGGCCAGAAGCTGTTGATGGACCGCGACCGGCTCCCCCGCGCCTGGGTGCGGACGGTGCCCGTGGACCCCGCGACGCCATTCCGCGGGCGCTACGTACAGCTGAGGCTGATCGTGGACACCTCGGCGAGATTCCCTGCGCTCGGCGATTCCGTCCATTGGGTGCGGCTCTTCGTCGACAGTGACCGACTGGTGGCCCGCCTCGCTCCGGAGAGCCAGGGGCTGCCCATCGAGCGGATCCAGGTGGAGGGCACTGCTCAGGTGGCCCTCCGCGAATCGGTGGCGTTCTTCATTCCCGAGCACGCGCGGGATCCCAGCCGCCGAGCCACCGGTGAAGAGCTCTGGGTCGAAGTGAGTGTCCCTGTCCACGGGCCTCCCCGGCCCCTTCGCCTCGGGACCCGCTCTCCAGGATCGGAGAGCACTCCCCAGCCTTTACCTGGGCCGTAGCGCCCGCTCGCCACGTGGATATCGGAGGCCCAGTGCCGTTACGCACGGGAGGAGACGTCGTCACCACGAAGGAGCCTGGCGCATCGCTCGCGTCCGAGCCCGACCGGCTGCGCGTGGCGTCCGGCCTGCTGTTCGGCGGCCTCTTCCTGTTCAGCCTCACCCACGTCTTCTCCCACTTCATCGACTATCCAGTCTATCAGCTCGCTGCCCGGCGAGTGCTCGAGGGGCGGCCGCTCGAGTTGTATGATCTCACCCGGCAGATCCCCGGCGGCTACTACTATCCCTACTTCTTCGCCCTCTGCTTCACCCCCTTCGTCGTTGTCGGCGACCTGCCCGGCAAGCTGCTCTTCTTCATGTTGTTCTGGATGAGTTACTGGCGGCTCCTGACCTTTTCGGTCGATGCGGCGGTGAAGCTGGTGCCCGCCGCTGATGGCCGCAGGACTCGCATGCTCCTGGCGGCCGGCGTCACGATCGCGGCGATCAATCCGCTCAACGACGCGTTCATGAATGCGAACATCGGGCTCCCTCTGGCCGCGATGGCGGTGCAGGCCTGGGCCTGGCGCGCGCGACGGCCATTGTGGTCGGGCGTCCTGCTCGGCGTCGCGATCGTATTCAAACTCTACCCGGTCGTCCTCCTGGGGTGGTTCATCTGGGCCCGGCACTGGCGCGCCGCGCTGGCGGCGATTGCTGTGGCGGTGGTCGGCTACCTCTCACCACTGCTGGTCTACGGCCGGGCGATCGGCCAGCAGCTGCTCTCCGACCAGGCCGCGATGCTGGGTCATTTCGGAACTCACTGGCGGTACGACAGCCTGGCCTTCCAGAATCTGGACGCCACCCTGATGCGCTGGGGGACGGCCGCCGGCCTTGCAGGTGGAACCATATTCTGGGTCAGCACGCTGGGGGCGTCGGTTGCGATCATCGCCTTCTATCTGCCCTCCTTCCTTCGGCCACCCGAGGCGCTCGACCCGGATTTCCGGCTCCGCATGTTCGCCCTCACCCTTGCCCTGGTCCCGATCGTGGTGCCGGTCAGTTGGTACAACATGGCCCTCTTCTACCTCCCGGTGATCGCCATCCTGCTGGCCGGCGCGCTGGCCGGCGGCGACCGGGCGGCGGGATGGGTCGTGGTGGCGTTCTTCGTCGGATTCACGCTGACCGGCCGCGATGTGGTGGGCCGGACCCTCAATGACCGGCTTGAATTCGCGGGCGTGCCGTTTCTCACGGCGGCTGCCCTGGTCGGCCTCTTTGTGGCGAGGCTGGTGCGCCGCCATGGGTCCATGTTCCGGCTGCCGTTGGGCCCCGCCTGAGGTGCCTCCACAGTGACCACCCTGCGCACACTGGCTCGAGCCCCGCTCGCCGTCGCCTTGGCGCTCTTGCTCGCGCTCGCTGCGCCGATTCCGGAGCTCGAGGCGCAATCGCCGGACCTGCGTCGCCGACCGCACGGCCCGGATTGCTGCCACGCTGCGGCTCCACCCCGGACAGCAGGTGAGGCTGGCACTCCCGGACGCAGGCCGTGTCCCTGGTGTCGTGATGATGCTTCCGGGCGGGCGGCTGACGGTGCTGGCTGCCGATGATCACCGCGAGTTGAACCTCGGTCTGGCCGACACCGTCTGGGTCAGGAAGTCCGCCTGGGTGCCGGGGCTCGTGATTGGAGGTGTGCTGGGTGCCGCGTTCGGCGCCTTCGCCGGCGTCGTGGCCCAGGGTGTGTGTGAGTACGACTGCCCCTCGACCGGTGAGGTAGTGGGAGTCTCAGTGGTCACCGCCGCCCTCGGAGCCGGGCTGGGAGCCGCGATCGGCGCATTGATCCCCAAATGGAAGCGGTCGTGGATAGGCGCGCCCTGAGCGCCGGCCGGGAACCACCCCGACGGTCAGCGCGTTGATCAGGCCGGGTGAGGTTCGCCCCCGGGATCCTGATGGACCCCGGGGCCCACGACACAGGGGGGAACTCATCCGGTGTCGCCAGATCGAGATGGCCTCATTCATGGCCCTCATCACGACCTGGACTTCGCCTGTGCAGTCCGCCGCCCAGGACCTGTCGGCCCAGCGGTCGGCCCTGATCGCCGCCGCTTTCGGCGCGCTGGTCGTGGCGGCGGCCAGTGGCCTTTGCGACACCGCGAGCCCCTGTGTCACCACCGGTGTGGCGGTGGCGGCTCCACTCGTGACCGGCGCGATTGGCGCGGCACTCGGGGCCGGGATCGGCGCCCTGATCCCCACGTGGAAGCGGTCGTGGATCGGCTGATCCCGGGCCTCGCGTGAATCGGCGCCACTCCGCATAGAGCGGGTCCGGATGATGCCGGCGGGGGGCGCCATCGTGGGGGATGGCGCCCCCTGTCACTTCCTTCCTTTACCTCAGGCTCGATCCCGAACAGCGCGGGTTCCGCGAGCGCCTCAGGCGGCTTGGGGCCGACATCGACCCTGCACGCCGTGAAGTGGCGCTCCCCCTCGGCGAGATACGGCCCGAGGAAATCCTCGCCGAGTGCCGGCAGCTGGGAATTCGGGTACTGGCCAGCACCGTGCGGGGCGGGTGGCTGCCGGGTTGACGGCCCCGCGAGGCGCCACCTACGTTTGGCGACCAGTACCCCCCGATTGTCCCGCCGTGGAGGTCGTCCGTGGTTTCCCTCGCGTCGCTCCGTGACCTGATCGAACAGATCGCGCACCTGCTCAAGATCGACGGCGAAGAACTGATTCGCCGTGTGATCGAGGTGGCACTGATATGGGTCCTGGCATACGGAGCCCGCCGGGTAGTGAAGGTGATCGCCCGGCGAATCATCGCGGCGGTGGATGACGGTGACGACTCCACCTTCACCGAGGCCGAGCAGAGGGGCCACACCCTGGCCCACATGGTCAGGAGCTTTGGAACGGTGTTGATCACCTCCCTTGCGCTGCTGGCAACGCTGGACGTCTTCATCGATATCGGGCCGCTGCTGGCTGGGGCTGGAATCCTGGGGCTGGCCTTCTCATTCGGGGCCCAGAGCCTGGTCAAGGACCTCATCGCGGGCTTCTTCATTCTGATGGAGAACCAGTTCGTGGTCGGCGATATCATCGAGGTGGCTGGCAAGACCGGCACCGTCGAGCGGATGACACTCCGGGTGGTGACCCTGCGCGACGGCGAGGGGACGATGCACGTTGTCCCCAACGGGCAGATCACGACCGTCAGCAACCGGACCCGGAAGTGGGCCCGTGCGGTGGTGGATGTCGGCGTCTCCTACGCCGAGGACACCGACCGCGTGGTCGCCATCCTCCGCCAGGAGCTGGATGCGTTTGCCGCCGCTCCCGAATGGAAGGACCGCGTTGAGGAGGCGCCTGAGGTGCAGGGGGTCGAGTCGCTGGGCGAGAACGCCGTCATACTCCGGACCCGGGTCAAGGTCCAGGCCGGGACCCAGTGGGAGGTCGCGCGCGAGCTGCGCCGGCGATTCAAGAAGCGGCTCGACGCGGAGGGAATCGAAATCCCGGTGCCCCAGCGCAGCATCGAGCTCCGGGTGCGTCCGGGCGGAGGGCAGCTCGACCTGCCGGGTATTGGAGGGCGGGGCCAATGACCCTCGGCTCTTCAATACGCTGACCCGGCAGATCGAGACGTTTACGCCGCTCCACCCCGGCCGCGTCTCGCTGTACACCTGCGGGCCCACGGTCTGGAACTACGCCCACATCGGGAACTTCCGGACCTTCCTGTTCGAGGACCTGCTGCGTCGCTGGCTCGAGGCCAGCGGCTACGAGGTCTTCCACGTCATGAACCTGACCGACGTGGACGACCGGATCATCGGCGAGGCGGGGAAGGCGGGGCAGGACATCGACGACTTCGTCGCGCCGTTCATCGCGGCGTTCGAGCAGGACCGGGACTGGCTCCGCGTCAGGCCGGCGCACGACTATCCGCGGGCCACCCGCTTCATCGAGCCGATGATCCGGCTGGTCGAGGGGCTGCTGGCCAACGGGACCGCCTACAAGGGCGAGGACGGCGAGCGTCTACTTCTCCATCGCCCGGTTCCCCGAGTATGGCCGGCTGTCGCAGCTGGACCGGCGCCAGCTCAAGACCGGCGCCAGCGAGCGGGTCAGTGCCGACGACTATTCAAAGGAGGACGCCCGGGACTGGGTGCTCTGGAAGGCGGCGCAACCGGAGGACGAGCGGGTCGGCGCCGCCTGGGATGCCCCGTTCGGACGGGGCCGCCCCGGGTGGCACCTCGAGTGCTCGGCGATGGCGCTCGACCTGATCGGCCGACAGGGCTACGGCGACGTGCTCGACATCCACTGCGGCGGAGTCGACCTGGTCTTTCCCCACCACGAGGACGAGATCGCCCAGAGCTGCGCCTACACCGGGAAACCGGAGTTCGCCCGCTACTGGATGCACGGCGAGTTCCTGAACATCCGGGGTGCCAAGATGTCGAAGCGGTTCGGCAACATCACCACCCCGCGCGACCTGCGCGAGGACGGGGTGGACCCGGGCGCGATCCGACTCCTGATGTACCAGACCCGCTACCGGCAGAAGCTCGACCTGACCGACGAGTCGCTCGCCGCGGCGCGGGAGGGCTCGCGCCGGATCGGGGAGTTCGACAGCCGTCTCCGGGCGGCGGCCGCCGCAGGTGGAACTGAGTCGCCGGAGTTCGCTGTTCTCGCCGCCACCCTCAAGGAGGAGGTCACCACGGCGCTGGATGACGACCTGAACTCGCCCCAGGCCGTCGCCGCTGTGTTCGATTTCATCGCCGAGGGGAATCGCCTGCTCGATTCTGGCCGCCGCCCGGGCCCAGCGGCAGCCGCGGCCTGGCAGTTCCAAGACTCTGTCCTCGATGTCCGCTCTCGGGACTTGGTGCTTCGCCCAACTGGACTGGAGATCGCCGCTGAACTCGGGGAGGCCCTGACTGACCGTCCCCCGGATGATCTCTCGAAGGCGGTCGTGTGGGCCCGGGCCTGGGCCGAGCGGCGTGTTAAGGCAAAGGCGGAGAAGAACTTCCCTGAGTCGGACCGAATTCGGGACCTGCTGAAATCGCAGGGATTCGAGGTTAGGGATATAAAGGGAGGCATGTTTGAGATTCGACGGGTTGGTGCATAGGGTCGGCCTGCCCCTCTGCCCCTCTGCCCGCTCCGCCCCTCCGCCCCTCCGCCCCTCTGCCCGCCTGCCCGCCTGCCCGCCTGCCCGCCTGCCCGTTCCCGTTGACGTGAGCTAACTCTCGCACTATCATATGTGTCTGTCGATTTTTGGGGCCGTCACGCTGACGTAGCTCAATTGGCAGAGCACCGGTTTTGTAAACCGGCGGTTGAGGGTTCGATTCCCTCCGTCAGCTCGTATGCGTTGCATTCCCGGGTGGCGGTCCCGGAGGGCACGGGCGCGGCGGGAATGGTGGCAGGTCTGGTGGGGTGGCCGAGTGGCTAATGGCAGCAGACTGTAAATCTGCCGGGCTTCGCCCTACGTAGGTTCGAATCCTACCCCCACCATTCGGGCGGGAAGGCGGGACGGCGGGAAGGAAATCGGCGCGCGGTACGCGCCTCCCGCCCTGCCGCCGGCGGTGAAGGGAGCGGCGGGGTGTCCCGCCCTGTGCGACTCGCGGGTGTAGCTCAGTTGGTAGAGCATCAGCCTTCCAAGCTGAGGGTCGCGGGTTCGAGTCCCGTCGCCCGCTTGCCCGGCTCGGCCGGGCGGATTCCAGAGAGTCGCGGGACCGTGAGAACGGTCGGGCAGCTGAGCAGTCGCTCGCGTAGCTCAGTCGGTAGAGCGCATCCTTGGTAAGGATGAGGTCACCGGTTCAATCCCGGTCGCGAGCTTGGGTAACGAGTCGTGAGGTCGCAGAGTCGATGAGTCGTGAGCCTGCGACTCGCGACCCGACTCACGACCGGCGACTCACGACTCAGGACTGACTCAGAGGACACCATGGCCAAGGCGAAATTCGATCGGACGAAGCCGCATGTGAACGTGGGGACGATCGGGCACGTGGACCACGGCAAGACGACGCTGACGGCGGCGCTGACCAAGGTGTCGGCGGACAAGGGGCTGGGGACCTACGTGCCGTACGACACGGTGGCCAAGGCGTCGGAGTCGCAGGGGCGGCGGGATGCGACCAAGATCCTGACGATCGCGACCAGCCACGTGGAGTACTCGACGGCCAAGCGGCACTATGCGCACGTGGACTGCCCGGGGCATGCCGACTACGTGAAGAACATGATCACGGGGGCGGCCCAGATGGACGGGGCGATCCTGGTGGTGTCGGCGGTGGACGGGCCGATGCCGCAGACCCGGGAGCACATCCTGCTGGCGCGGCAGGTGAACGTGCCGGCGATCGTGGTGTTCCTGAACAAGTGCGACCTGGTGGACGACGCGGAGCTGCTGGACCTGGTGGAGCTGGAGGTCCGGGAGCTGCTGAGCAAGTACAACTTCCCGGGGGACGACGTGCCGGTGATCCGGGGCAGCGCGACCGGGGCGATCAAGGGCGAGCAGCAGTGGGTGGACAAGATGTGGGAGCTGTTGGACGCGGTGGACAACTTCGATCCCGGAGCCCAAGCGGGAAGTGGACAAGCCGTTCCTGATGCCGGTGGAGGACGTGTTCTCGATCACGGGCCGGGGCACGGTGGCGACGGGCCGGATCGAGCGGGGCCGGGTCAAGGTGGGCGAGGAGCTGCAGCTGGTGGGGTTCAACGCCGAGAAGAAGACGACGGTGACCGGGGTGGAGATGTTCCGCAAGCTCTGGACGACGGGCAGGCGGGGGACAACGTGGGGCTGCTGCTGCGGGGCGTGGAGAAGAACGAAATCGAGCGGGGGATGGTGCTGGCCAAGCCGGGGAGCATCACGCCGCACACGCAGTTCAAGGCGGAAGTGTACGTGCTGACGAAGGAAGAGGGGGGGCGGCACACGCCGTTCTTCAAGGGGTACCGGCCGCAGTTCTACTTCCGGACGACGGACGTGACGGGGAACGTGGAGCTGCCGGCGGGGGTGGAGATGGTGATGCCGGGGGACAACATCCAGATGACGATCGAGCTGATCATCCCGATCGCGATGGACGAGGGGCTGCGCTTCGCGATCCGCGAGGGCGGCCGGACGGTCGGCGCCGGCGTCGTCACCAAGATCCTGAAGTAGTCGCGAGTCGAGAGGTCACGAGTCCGAGAGCAATCACTCGACCTGCGACCTTCGACTGCCGACTGGACTCATAGCAGATAGAGGGAAGCACCATGCCGCGCGAGCGCATCATCCTGGAATGCACCGACTGCCGCGACCGGAACTACTTCACCGAGAAGAACCGGCGGAAGCATCCGGAGCGGGTGGAGTGGAAGAAGTTCTGCCCCCGGTGCAACAAGCACCTGCTCCACAAGGAGTCGAAGTAGCCGATGGATGCCGTCGCCACTGAGCGCCCGGCCGCCCGTGGTCCGCTGGGTGCCGCCAGGCCGCCGGTTCCTGACCAGTGTCCGGGCGAGATGGGCAAGGTCACCTGGCCGACCCGCGATGAGCTGATCAAGGCCACCCGGATGATCCTGATCCTGGCCGTGGTCCTCGGCTTCGTGATCGGGATGCTGGACCTGCTGCTGAACCTCGTGCTGGTCGAGTGGCTGGCCCGGCTCACCGCGTGAGGGTCGCCATGGAATACCGCTGGTACGCGATCCAGACCACGGCCGGCCACGAGAACAAGGTGAGGAGCCTCCTGCAGCAGCGGATCGCGCAGGATCCCGAGACCGGCCGACGAGAAGCTGGTCCGCCAGGCCCTGGTCCCGGTCCAGGAGGCGGTGGAGATCAAGAACGGCAAGAAGCTCACGGTCGAGCGCAAGCTCTATCCGGGCTACGTCCTGGTCGAGATGGGGATGAACCAGGAAGCCCTGCACCTGGTCAACAGCATCCAGGGCGTGATCAAGTTCGTGGGCAGCGGCCGGCTGCCGCAGCCGCTCCGGCAGGACGAAGTCAACCGCCTGCTCGGCATCGCCGAGCTGGTCAGCGAGGCGGAGCCGGAAGAGGACATCCCGTTCATGGTCGGCCAGGCGGTGGAGATCACCGAGGGGCCGTTCTCGGACTTCAGCGGGGTGGTCGACGAGGTGCTGGCCGACAAGGGCAAGGTGCGGGTGACCGTGAGCCTGTTCGGCCGGCCGACGACCGTGGAGATGGACTACCTGCAGCTGCGCGGGCACTAGGACGGAGGGGCAGTGGGGCAGAGGGGCAGATGACCGCCGCCTCCGCCCGTCGTTCGGCGAGCCGGGGCGCCCGTCACCCCGTTCCCCGCGACCGCGCGGGTCATCGCGGCAGGTACGGGGCGCGTCGCTGACTCGCCCACTCCGAACTGGAAGGGAGCAGGACGATGGCCAAGAAGGTCACCGCAGTCATCAAGCTGCAGTGCCCGGCCGGCGCGGCGAATCCGGCGCCCCCCGTGGGGACGGCGCTCGGTCCGCATGGCGTCAACATCATGGAGTTCTGCAAGCAGTTCAACGCGCGGACGCAGAGCCAGGCCGGGATGGTGATTCCCGTGCTGGTGACGGTCTACCAGGACCGCACCTTCACCTTCATCACCAAGACCCCACCCGCCCCGAACCTCCTGCTCAAGGAGGCGGGCATCGAGAAGGGCAGCGCCGTGCCGAACCGGACCAAGGTCGGCAAGGTCACGCGCGCCCAGCTCAAGAAGATCGCCGAGATCAAGATGGCCGATCTCAACGCGGCCGACCTCGACGGCGCCATGCGGATGATCGCGGGCACCGCCCGGTCGATGGGCCTGGAGGTGGCCGACTGATGCCGGCCCAGGGAAAGCGATTCCGCGCCAGCGCCACGAAGGTGGACCGCACGCGTGAATACCAGATTCGCGGAGGCCGTCAAGCTGGTCAAGGACTGCGCCTTCGCCAAGTTCGACGAGACGGTGGACGTGGCCGTCCGGCTCGGGGTCGACCCCCGGCACGCCGACCAGGTGGTGCGCGGCACGGTCGTGCTGCCCCACGGCACCGGCAAGACGGTCCGGGTGCTGGTCATCACCCAGGGCGAGCGGGTCAAGGAAGCCGAAGCCGCCGGGGCCGATTTCGTCGGCATCGAGTACGTCCAGAAGCTCAAGGACGGCTGGCTGGACTGCGACGTGATCGTGGCCACGCCCGGACGTCATGGGCCAGCTGGGCCAGCTGGGCCGGATCCTCGGCCCCCGCGGCCTGATGCCGAATCCGAAGGCCGGGACCGTCACGATGGACGTGACCAAGGCCGTCCGCGAGATCAAGGCGGGCAAGATCGAGTTCCGGGTCGACAAGACCGGCAACGTGCACGCCCCGATCGGCAAGATCAGCTTCTCGGCCGAGCAGCTGGCCGCCAACCTGTCGGCCTTCATGGACACGATCGTCCGGGCCAAGCCCGCCTCGGCCAAGGGCACCTACCTCCGGACGGCCACGGTGTCCAGCACCATGGGCCCGGGCGTCCGGCTCGACATGGCGGGGTACCGATGAGCAAGGAACAGCGCCAGGAAGCCGCGGTCGCGATCGCCCAGCGGGTGGGCAAGGTCAAGCACCGTCTACGTCACCGATTTCAGCGGCATGAGCGTGCTCCGGATGACGGAGTTCCGCCGCCGCCTGCGGGCCGCCGGGGCCAGCTATGTCGTGGTGAAGAACACCCTCGCCAAGCGCGCCCTGGCCGACTCACCACATGGAGTCCCTCGAATCGCATTTCAAGGGACCCACCGGCCTGGTCCTGGCCGGGGAGGATCCGCTCCCCGCCGCCAAGGTCCTGCTGGACTTCGCCAGGGAGTTCGAGAAGCCGACCGTGAAGGCCGGCTTCGTGGACGGGGCGGCCGTCGCTCCCGCCCACATCAAGCGCCTGGGCCAGATTCCGTCGAGGGAAGTGCTCCTCGCCCAGTTCGCCGGATCGCTCAACGGCCTGCTCTACACCTTTGTCGCCGCCCTCGAAGCCCTGCGCACGCAGCGCAGCGCCGAGACGCCGAGTTAACCGTACGGAGAGAACCTGACCATGGCTACCACGATGCTGAGCAACGAAGAGATCCTCGAGGCGATCGGCCACAAGTCCGTGCTCGAGCTGGCCGACCTGATCGAGGCCTTCAAGACGAAGTTCAACGTGTCCGTGATGGCGGCGGCCCCGGCCGGCGGCGCCGGCGCGGGCGCGGCCGCCCCGGCGGTCGAAGAGAAGACCGAGTTCACCGTCGTCCTCAAGGAGGGCGGGGCCAAGAAGATCCAGGTCATCAAGGTGGTGCGCGAGCTCACCAGCCTGGGCCTGAAGGAGGCCAAGGACCTGGTCGACGGCGCGCCGAGCACGGTGAAGGAAGGCGTGACCAAGGCCGAAGCCGAGGAAATGAAGAAGAAGCTGGAAGAGCAGGGCGCCGTCGTCGAGCTGAAGTAGGGCGAAGCCCATCCCGACCGGCTCCCGCGCTCCGCGCGGGGCCGAGCGGGATGTGAGGCCAACCCCTGCTTCGGTGAGACGACATGACCGCTGTTCGAACCAATTAATCCGTTGACGTCGAGCCCCGCGTGGCTCCCCCGGATGGCCGGGAGGGCCCGCGACGGGGCCATTTGTGTTGCACGAGAGCGAACGATGCCCAAGACCAGGCCAGTCATCACATTCTCGAAGCGCGACGGGGGCATGCCGATGCCCCACCTGCTCGACATCCAGACCGAGGCGTTCCAGTCCCTCCTGGTCCCGGATGACGTGCACGGCGAGCGCGCGGACGTCTCCCTCGAGCGGGTCTTCCGGGACCTCTTCCCGATTTCGGACGTGAACGGGAAGTACAGCCTGGAATTCCTCAAGTACAACCTCGGCGAGCCCAAGTACACCGTCGAGGAGTGCATCGAGCGCGACATGACCTACGCCGCGCCGCTCAAGGCCACCCTCCGCCTCGACGTGTTCGAGGAGGTGGACGGCCAGAAGCGGCTGAAGAACGCGATCGAGAAGGAGGTCTACCTCGGGCGAGCTGCCCGATCATGACCCCCCTCGGCACGTTCGTCATCAACGGGGCGGAGCGCGTCGTGGTCAGCCAGCTGCACCGCTCGCCGGGCGTGGTCTTCGAGGAGGACACGCACCCGAACGGCCAGCGGCTGTTCTCGGCGCGGATCATCCCGTTCCGGGGCTCGTGGGTCGAGTTCACGATCGACATCCACGACGTGATCTACGTCCACATCGACAAGAAGAAGAAGTTCCCGGCCACCGCGCTGCTCCGGGCCTTCGGCTACGGGACCAACGCCGAGATCCTGCGGCTCTTCTTCGCGACCAAGGTGCTCAACATCGCCGGCAAGCTCGAGGGCCGGCAGGAGCGGCGCGAGGTGGTCGGTGCGCTGATCGCCGCCGACGTGCCGAACCCCGAAGACCCGAAGGGCGCCCCGCTGGCCACCGTGGGCGACGAGCTGACCGCCGAGCGGCTCAACGAGCTGCGCCGGACCGGGGTCAAGGAAGTCATCGCCTTCAGCGGCTACACCTCGCTCGACCTGCGCGACGAGGAGCAGCCGACCACGACCCGCGAGCGGCACAAGCCGGTCCTGGCCTTCGACGTGCCCGACCCCGCCACCGGCGAAGTGCTGGCCGAAGGCGGCAAGGAGCTGAGCGACACGGTCAAGAAGCGGCTGCTCAAGGCCGAGGTGCACAAGGTCGACGTGCTGCTGCCGCCGGGCCGGGCCGAGTCGCCGCTGATCAAGAACACCCTGGCCAAGGACCCGACCCACAGCGAGGCCGAGGCCCTGGAGCAGATCTACGCCCTGCTCCGGCCGGGCGAGGCCCCGAACCTGGAGACCGCCCGCGACGCGCTCAAGCGGCTGTTCTTCAACCCCAAGCGCTACGACCTGGGCCGGGTGGGCCGCTACAAGATCAACCAGCGGCTCAAGCTCAAGACCAAGACCAGCCAGACGGTCCTGAGCGAAGAGGATTTCGTCGCGATCATCCACTACCTGATCGACCTGAACGACGGGCGCGGGTTCACCGACGACATCGACCACCTCGGCAACCGCCGGATCCGGTCGGTGGGCGAGCTGATCGCCAACCAGTTCTCGGTCGGCCTGTCGCGGATGGCGCGGCTGGTCAAGGAGCGGATGAGCATCAACGCCGATCCCGAGAAGATCTCGCTCGACGACCTGGTCAACGCCCGGACGGTGTCCGCGGTGATCCAGGCCTTCTTCGGCTCGTCGCAGCTGTCGCAGTTCATGGACCAGACCAACCCGCTGGCCGAGCTGACCAACAAGCGGCGGCTGAGCGCCCTGGGCCCCGGCGGCCTGACCCGCGAGCGGGCCGGGTTCGAGGTCCGCGACGTGCACTACTCGCAGTACGGCCGGATGTGCCCGATCGAGACGCCGGAAGGCCCGAACATCGGCCTGATCACCAGCCTCTCGACCTACGCCCGGATCAACGACCTCGGCTTCATCGAGACGCCGTACCGGACGGTCAAGCAGGGCAAGGTGACCGACGTCATCCGCTGGCTCTCGGCCAGCGAGGAAGAGGACTTCACCGTCGCGCAGGCCAACGCGCCGCTCGACGCCGAGGGCCGCTTCGCCGACGACCTGGTGCTCTGCCGCAAGGGCGACGACTACCCGCTGCTGCCGCCCGACCGGATCGACTTCATGGACGTGGCGCCCGAGCAGCTGGTCTCGATCGCCGCGGCGCTGATTCCGTTCCTGGAGCACGACGACGCCAACCGCGCCCTGATGGGCTCGAACATGCAGCGGCAGTCGGTGCCGCTCCTCTTCCCGCAGGCGCCGCTGGTCGGCACCGGCCTGGAGGAGAAGGTGGCCCGCGACTCGGGCGCGGTGATCCTGGCCAGGCGCGAGGGAACCGTCACCCGCGTGACCGCCGACGAGATCATCGTCGACGCCGGCGACGAGGGGGTCAACGACACCGAGAACCCGCTGGCCCGCCTGGGCCGCCACGACCGCTACCGGGTCAAGAAGTTCTGGCGGACCAACCAGGACACGGCCATCAACCAGCGGCCGCTCGTCTTCACCGGCGACAAGGTCAAGGCCGGGCAGGTGATCGCCGACGGCGCGGCCACCGAGGACGGCGAGCTGGCGCTGGGCAGCAACGTGCTGGTGGCGTTCATGCCCTGGTACGGCCACAACTTCGAAGACGCCATCGTGCTCTCCGAGCGCCTGGTCAAGGACGACGTCTACTCGTCGATCCACATCCAGGAGCTGGAGCTCCACGTCCGCGACACCAAGCGGGGCCAGGAGGAAATCACCCGGGAAATCCCCAACGTCTCCGACGAGGCGCTGGTGGACCTCGACGAGCGGGGCATCGTGCGGATCGGCGCCCACGTCAAGCCGGGCGACATCCTGGTCGGCAAGATCACGCCGAAGGGCGAGACCGAGCTGTCGCCCGAAGAGAAGCTGCTGACCGCGATCTTCGGCGAGAAGGCGAAGGACGTGAAGGACTCCTCGCTCAAGGTGCCGCCCGGGCATGAAGGGCGTGGTCATCGACGTGAAGATCTTCAGCCGCGTCGAGGACCAGGTGGTCGAGAAGGACCGCGGCGAGCGGATCGGCGAGGTGCGCCGGATCGAGACCGAGGAGAAGGCCCGGATCAGCAGCGCGCTGTACGACGAGGTCGCGGCACCTGCTCACCGGCCAGGAAGTGGCCCTGATGCTCAAGGCCGGCACGGTGGAGGAGCTGGTCGCCGCCGGCACCAGGCTCACGCGCCAGCAGCTCGACCAGATCGACCTGGCCGAGGCGGACCTCAAGACCCTGCGGGTGGTCAACAAGACCGCCAACGAGCGGATCCGGGCCACGATCGAGGCGGCGGGCCGCGCCCGGGCCAAGGTCGAGGAGAAGTCCGAAGACCAGATCGACAAGATCCTCCAGCCCGATGAACTGCCCCCGGGCGTCATCCAGCTGGTCAAGGTGTACCTGGCCGAGAAGCGGAAGATCTCGGTCGGCGACAAGATGGCCGGCCGGCACGGCAACAAGGGCATCGTCGCCCGGATCGTGCCGGAGGAGGACATGCCGTTCCTGCCCGACGGCACCCCGGTGGACATCGTGCTCAATCCCGCTCGGCGTGCCGAGCCGCATGAACGTGGGGCAGATCCTGGAGACCCACCTCGGGTGGTGCGCCCGGATCCTCGGGTTCAAGGCCAAGACGCCCGGTCTTCCGGGGCGCCGACGAGGGCGAGATCGGTCTGCTGCTGCGGCTGTCGGGGCTGGCCTGGGCCTCCCAGGCGCTGCACCTGGCGCACCAGGCGCCGCGGGCGACCGCGGCGACGATCATCGAGATGGTCGAGGCGCTGAAGAAGGCCGCCCGCGAGGGCGAAATGCCGAACCTCACCGATGCCACGGTTGCCGACATGGCGCGCCGCGGCATGCCGCAGTCGGTGCGCGACACCTACCAGGCGGTCAAGCAGTTCCTGGGCGAGGCCGGCCGCGAGCTGGCCGCGCGTGAGGGGGCCCAGCGCCGCAACGAGCTGGCCTACCTCAAGGCCCGGCTCGAGCAGGCCGAGGGTGCCGAGGAACGGGCGATGCAGAAGGCGATCCGCGAGGTCGAGAAGCTGCTCGGCCTGAGCGAGGCCGAACAGCTGGAGGCGACCGGCCTCCTGCCGCTGGCCGCGGTGCTGGGCGGCCGGGGCGAGCCGGAGGAGGTCGCGGCCGCGACCGAGGCGCTGATCCGCCGGGCCGGGCTCACGCCCACCGGCAAGGCGCGCCTTCGGGACGGCCGCACCGGCCAGGAGTTCGAGTCCGACGTGACGGTGGGCTCGATCTACATGCTCAAGCTGAGCCACCTGGTGGACGACAAGATCCACGCCCGGTCGATCGGACCGTACAGCCTGGTCACCCAGCAGCCGCTGGCGGGCAAGGCGCAGTTCGGCGGCCAGCGGTTCGGCGAAATGGAAGTGTGGGCCCTCGAGGCCTACGGCGCCTCGCACGTGCTCCAGGAGATGCTCACGGTCAAGTCGGACGACGTGAACGGCCGGAGCAAGGTGTACGAGGCCATCGTCAAGGGACAGAACCTGCCGGAGCCCGGAATTCCCGAGTCGTTCAACGTGCTCGTGAAGGAACTCCAGGCGCTTGGCTTGAAGGTCACCCTCGGCACCACTGCCGAGGGCGACGAATAAGGAGAACGACATGATCGATTTCCGCAGCGGGCGCGAAGCGAAGAGCTCGAGCTTCGACTACATCAGCATCCGGATCGCCTCCCCCGAGGAGATCCGGGGGCCGCGCGATTCCAAGGAGCGGGAGCGCCTGGAGCTGCAGGGCCAGCGCACCTGGTGGTCGTGGGGCGAGGTGACCAAGCCCGAGACGATCAACTACCGGTCGTTCAAGCCGGAGAAGGACGGCCTGTTCTGCGAGCGGATCTTCGGTCCGGTCAAGGACTGGGAGTGCCATTGCGGCAAGTACAAGCGGATCCGCTACCGCGGCGTGATCTGCGACCGCTGCGGCGTCGAGGTGACGCTGAGCAAGGTGCGGCGCGAGCGGATGGGGCACATCGAGCTCTCGGTGCCGGTGGCCCACATCTGGTTCTTCAAGACGCTGCCCTCGCCCATGGGCAACCTGCTCAACATCACCCTGCGCGAGCTGGAGCGGGTGATCTACTACTCGTCGTACATCGTCATCGATCCCGGCAAGCAGGACGTCGAGGAGCGGCAGCTGCTGGACGAGGACGAGTTCCTGGCCCTCAAGGCCAAGGCGCGGGAGGATGGCGACGGGCAGTTCCGGGCCGACATCGGCGCCCCGGCGGTCCGCGAGCTGCTCAACCGGCTCGACATCAAGAAGCTGGCCCACGATCTCCGCGGCTCCATCGCCCACGAGACCAGCCAGCACCGGAAGAAGCAGACGCTCAAGCGGCTGAAGATCGTGGACGCCTTCCTGACCTCGGGCGACCAGGGCGACGTGCCCAATCACCCGTCGTGGATGATCCTCGACGTCATCCCGGTCATTCCGCCCGATCTCCGGCCGCTGGTGCCGCTCGACGGCGGGCGGTTCGCGACCAGCGACCTGAACGACCTGTACCGCCGGGTGATCAACCGGAACAACCGGCTCCAGAAGCTGATCCAGCACAAGGCGCCCGAAGTCATCCTGCGCAACGAAAAGCGAATGCTGCAGGAGGCGGTGGACGCCCTGTTCGACAACGGCCGCCGCTCCAAGGCGATCCGCGGCCGCGGCAAGCGCCCGCTCAAGTCGCTGAGCGACATGCTCAAGGGCAAGCAGGGCCGCTTCCGGCAGAACCTGCTGGGCAAGCGGGTGGACTACTCCGGCCGCTCGGTCATCGTGGTGGGCCCGGAGCTCCGCCTGCACCAGTGCGGCCTGCCCAAGGCCATGGCGGTAGAGCTCTTCAAGCCGTTCATCATCCACAAGCTGGTGGAGAAGGGCATCGCCGAGACGGTCAAGCGCGCCAAGAAGATCGTGGAGCGGGAGAGCCCCGAAGTCTACGAGATCCTGGAAGAGATCATCCAGGACCACCCGGTGCTGCTCAACCGGGCGCCGACCCTGCACCGGCTGGGCATCCAGGCCTTCGAGCCGGTCCTGGTCGAGGGCAAGGCGATCCGGATCCACCCGCTGGTCTGCGCCGCCTTCAACGCCGACTTCGACGGCGACCAGATGGCGGTGCACGTGCCGCTGTCGTTCGAGGCGCAGCTCGAGGCCCGGCTGCTGATGATCAGCAGCAACAACATCCTCAAGCCCTCCGACGGGCGGCCGGTGGCCGAGCCGTCGCAGGACATGGTGCTGGGCAGCTACTTCCTGACCAAGCTCCCCTCCGGCTACGAGGAAAAGCTGCGCACCGCCGGCCCCCGGGCCGACCAGGTCAAGGCGGAGCTGTGGAAGGCCGCGCCCCATTACGGGACGCTGGCGGAAATCGAAATGGCGCTGCTCCACGGCAGCGCCGGCTACCACGACGCCATCCACTTCTGGTACCAGCCGCCCCGCGAGGCGGTGAACCAGAAGGCCGGGTGGATCGCCACCACGGTCGGGCCGGGTGCTGTTCAACAGCGGCCTGCCCCGGAAGCTGGTGGCCGAGCGCGGGTTCCAGGACGAGCTGATGCGGAAGAAGGCGCTCTCGAACCTGGTGCTGCAGAGCTACCGGCAGGCCGGCCTGGCCGACACGGTGCAGTTCCTCGACCGGCTCAAGGAATTCGGGTTCCGCTTCGCCACGATGGGCGGCATCTCCATCGGCGTCGAGGATCTGGAGATCCCGGCGGAGAAGGCCAAGCTGCTGGGCGCCGCCGACGAGCGGGTGGCCCGGTTCCAGCGGGCCTACAACACCGGCCAGATCACCTTCGGTGAGCGGTACAACAAGGTGATCGACGCCTGGACCCACGCCAACAACGACGTGGCCGAGGCGATGGTCAACAACATGCGCCAGTCACGGGGCGGCTTCAATCCCGTGTTCATGATGTTCGACTCCGGCTCGCGCGGCAGCCGCGACCAGATCCGGCAGCTGGCCGGCATGCGCGGCCTGATGGCGAAGCCGCAGAAGAAGCTGACCGGCGGCATCGGCGAAATCATCGAGAGCCCGATCAAGTCGAACTTCCGCGAGGGGCTCACGGTGCTCGAGTACTTCATCTCGACGCACGGCGCCCGGAAGGGCCTGGCCGACACGGCGCTCAAGACGGCCGACGCCGGCTACCTGACCCGCCGCCTGGTGGACGTGGCGCAGGACGTCACGATCACCGAGGAGGACTGCGGCACGATCCAGGGCCTCGACACCTCGGCGCTCAAGGAGGGCGAGGACATCATCGAGCCGCTCCGCGAGCGGATCATCGGCAGCGTCGCCGCCGAGGACGTGATCGACCCCAACGAGCTCGACGAGCATGGCGACGCCAAGCTCCTGGTCGCTGCCGGCGGGTTGATCGATGAGGACTCGGCCGCCCAGATCGAGGACGCCGGGATCGAGCGGATCAAGATCCGCTCGGTGCTGACCTGCGAGGCCCGTCGCGGCTGCTGCCGGATGTGCTACGGCCGCAACCTGGCCACCATGGACATGGTGGACATGGGCGAGGCCATCGGCATTCTCGCCGCGCAGTCGATCGGCGAGCCGGGCACGCAGCTGACGCTGCGGACCTTCCACATCGGCGGCGCCTCGTCGCGTATCGCCGAGGAAGCCGAGCGCCGGGCCCGCACCAGCGGCACGGTCCGCTACACCAAGGGGCTCGAGTGGACCGACCTGCCGGTCGAGTACGAGGACGGCAGCAAGGCCTCGGTGCGCCTGGTGCTCACCCGCGAGGACGAGTCGGCCGAGGACGAGACTCAAGGAAGGCATCGAGATCATCGACGAGCACGGGAAGGTGGTCAATCGCTACCCCGTGCCCGAGGGCGCCCTGCTGCAGGTCAAGGAAGGCGACCACGTCCAGGGCAAGTCGTCGATTCTCTACACCTGGGACCCGTACAACGATCCCAGCATCCTGAAGCTCGACGGCCAGCTCCGCTTCAAGGACCTGGTGCCCGGGGCCACGCTCCGCGAGGAGCTGGACGAGTCCACCGGCCTCCGGTCGCTGGTCGTCGCGGCCGATCCGGACCGCGAGCTGCATCCCTCGGTGCTGGTCTACGCGCCGAACCGCCGCGACCCGCAGGAGTACATCCTGGCGGAAGGCTCCCGGATCGTCTTCGGCAGCCCGGCCGACCAGGTCACGCGCGCCATGGAAATCCCCGACGAGACCAACCCCTGGTCGTCGAAGTTCAAGGTCGAGGAATACCCGATCAACGTCGCCTGGCCGGGGAAGAGCAAGAAGGAGAGCAGGGAGAAGACGGTGTATCTCTCGACCCCGGTCGAGGTGGTCAAGGGTGTCACCGTCACCCGGATCCCCAGGCAGGCCTACAAGACCCGGGACATCACGGGCGGCCTGCCCCGGATCGCCGAGCTGTTCGAGGCCCGGCGGCCCAAGGACCCGGCCACGATCTCCGAGATCGACGGCTCGGTCAAGTTCGGCGAGATCAAGCGCGGCAAGCGTGAGATCTTCGTCTACCCGCTGGGCGAGGCGGTGTCGGCTGACGAGGCCCAGCTGTACGAAGTGCCGGCTGGCAAGCACCTCCGGGTCCACGAGGGCGACCGGGTCCGCGCGGGCGACCGCCTGACCGAAGGGCCGGTCAACCCGCACGACATCCTGCGGATCAAGGGGCCCCGCGCGGTGCAGGAGTACCTGCTCAACGAGGTGCAGGAGGTCTACCGCCTGCAGGGCGTGCGGATCAGCGACAAGCACATCGGCGTGATCGTGCGCCAGATGCTGCAGAAGATCCGGGTCACCGAGCCGGGCGACACCGACTTCCTCGAGGGCGAGACCGTCGACAAGCTGACCTTCCGGGAGGAGAACGACCGGGGGCTCAAGCGGAAGGGCAAGCCGGCGCAGTCCGAGCCGGTGCTGCTCGGCATCACCAAGGCCAGCCTCACGACGCAATCGTTCATTTCGGCGGCGTCGTTCCAGGAGACCACCCGCGTCCTCACCGACGCGGCGATCCGCGGGGCCAAGGACGACCTCCTGGGCCTCAAGGAGAACATCATCATTGGCCACCTGATCCCGGCCGGCTCCGGTATCTACCGGTACGCCGAGATCGAGGTCGAGCCCCCTCCGGGGTACGAGGCGCCGCCGCCGGCGCCGCCGGAGGCGGCCTTGCCGGCCGTCCCCGCGGCGGCGGCGGTGCTGGTCGGGGTGGAGGAGGAGGATCTGTAGGAGCTGGCGCCCGGGAGCGATCCCGGGCGCTCCCTCTTGAGGCCTCCATTGACCCATCCCCTGCTGCCGCCTATCTTTGCAGGTCTGTCCCGGACCAGTTTCCGGGGCCCTAATCAAGGAATCGCAGCCAGGGATATGCCGACTATCAATCAGCTCGTCCGGCACGGCCGGAAGTCCGTGGAGCGCAAGAACAAGGCTCCCGCCCTCAAGCAGAACCCCCTCAAGCGCGGCGTCTGCACCCGGGTGTACACGACCACGCCGAAGAAGCCCAACTCGGCGCTTCGCAAGGTGGCCCGTGTCCGGCTCACCAACGGGTTTGAAGTCACGGCCTACATCCCCGGCGAAGGGCACAACCTGCAGGAACACTCGATCGTCCTGATCCGGGGCGGCCGCGTGAAGGACCTGCCGGGCGTGCGCTACCACATCGTCCGTGGCACGCTGGACAGCGCCGGGGTGAACGACCGCCGCCGCTCGCGTTCCAAGTACGGCGCCAAGCGGCCCAAGGCCGCCGCCCAGGGAGGGAAGAAGTGAGCCGCCGCAAATCCGCGGTCAAGCGCCCGGTTCCGCCCGATCCGCGCTACGACAGCCAGACCGTCTCCAAGTTCGTCAACAGCCTGATGTATGAGGGCAAGAAGAGCGTCGCCGAGGGGATCTTCTACAAGGCGATGGACCTGATCGAGGAGCGCACCGGGCAGCCCGGGGTCACCGTCTTCAAACAGGCCGTCAACAACGTGAAGCCCGCCCTCGAGGTGAAGAGCCGCCGGGTGGGTGGCGCCTCCCTCCAGGTGCCGGTCGAAGTCCGCCCAGAGCGCCGGACCGCCCTCGCCATGCGTTGGCTGATCGAATTCGCCCGCTCCCGCACCGAGAAGACGATGCAGGAGCGGCTGGCGGCCGAGTTCATTCTGGCCTCCAAGGGTGAAGGCAACGCCATCAAGAAGAAGGAAGACACCCATCGGATGGCCGAGGCCAACAGGGCATTCGCGCACTATCGCTGGTAGAAATGCGGTAGGGGCGTTAGAGGCGGAAAGGGCGGCCGAGGACTGGCCGCCCTTTTCTTGTCTGCCCCTCTGCCCCTCCGCCCCCCTACCAGTCTTTCCCCCCCGGCCTCCCCATGCCATTCGGGCGCGCCTCGTGGGTCTGGGCTTGTTCCCGCTGCACCGCCTCGAGCAGCCGGCGGGCCTGTTCCTCGGTGAGTTCCTTGGCCGACTCGCCGACCATCGAGCCATACCCTCCGCCGGCCATGGCGCCCACGACTGCCTGATCGTTCCCCTCCTTGTTCGGGTCGTCCATCTGGCCCCGGCCGTAGTCCGCCCGGCGTCCCCGGTTGGGCGAGCCGTCGCCCGACTGATCTCCCAGCCTCCGGAGCGCCAGCTCCAGGTTCCACTTGGCCTCGGCGTCGTGCGGATCCATCCGCAGCACCTCCTCGAAGGCCGCCACCGCAAGTTGGAGCGGCTGGTCGCGGGAATTTTCGTCGGCCTCCTCGGCGGCGCGAATGTACGCATTGCCGAGGTTGAAGCGGGCTGAACGGTAGAGGCGGGTCGAGTCATCCGGCAGGTCCTGATAGCGCTTGATCGCCTCCTCGTACTGGTGCATCCGGTACAACGCATTGCCCGCGTCGTAGATGACGGGTCGGCCGGCCCCGGCATCGAGGGCCCTCTGAAAGGCCTCGAACGATTCCCGCCAGCGATTGTCCCCGTAGAGTCGCTCCCCCCGGCGGGCTTCCCGGCCAGCCGTCGTGCAGCCGGGAAGAGTCAGAGCTGCCACGGCGAACAGGACTGCGAGGCCGGCCCGGGCGACGGCGGGTTGCGGTGCGCGTCCGGGCCACACGCCAAGGAAGAGTTCCGCCAGGAGGAGCAGCAGGCCGGCCGCCAGCGGCCACTGGAAACGATCGGCCCGCTCATTTTCGACGCCGGCTGATTCCAGGACTCGCGCCTGCACCTGCCTGATGCGCTCCACCATAGGGCCCAGCCTGGGGCCGTCAGTCCATCGCAGGTAGGCTCCTCCAGTCTCCTGCGCCAGTCGGATCAGCCCCGCCTCCTCGAGCCGCGAGTTCACCACCCGTCCGATGTGATCACGATGCCAGCGCTCGGGTGCCTCGCTCGAGTCGGCAGGGACCGGCCCTCCCTCGGGCGTCCCGACTCCAATGGCGAAGACCGGGATCCGCTCCTGCTGGAGCACCGGGGTGACGTCCACCATTGCCTCCGGCTGGGACTCTCCATCGGATACCAGTATGATGGCCCGTGATCCATGACTTCCCTCGTGATCGAAGACCGCTACCGCCGTCCTGAGGGCCATCGCGATGTCGGTCGAGGGGTCGTACAGGTACTGGTTCGATGCTGCATCGAGGAAGAGCTTGAACGCGGCGTGGTCCCGGACCAGCGGAAGCTGGAGGAAGGCGCTGCCGCCGAACACGATCAGGCCGACGCGATCGCCGGGAAGCCGGGCGACCAGCTCCTCGGCGGCGTCCTTGGCAGCCGCCATCCGGCTGGGGGGCACATCGGGGGACCCCATCGACCGGGAAATGTCGAGCAGCACCAGAAGGTCCCGACCCGAGTGCGGACGCGTATCCGGTTGTTCGCCCAGCTGGGGCCGGGCCAGAGCGGTGAGCAACAGCGCCAGCGCGATCAGGCGGATCCGAATTCGCCGGTTACGGACGGCCTCCCGGGGCAGCACTGAGCTCCGGGCCAGCACGGCCGGCTCACCAAACTCCTCCAGTTGTGCGCGGCGGCGCCGCTCGGCACCGATCAGCGCGCCATAGGCGGCGGGCAGGGCCAACAGCAGGAGGAATACCCAGGGGTGAACGAACGTCATCGGATCACGGGAGCGACCGAAGCCAGGTCGCGGCCAGGAGGGACTGCAGGGCCAGCAGGATCAGTCCGGGAACCAGGAAGAGCGGATAGAGCTCCTGGTAGTCGCGGTATTCGGTGATTCGGACATCGGTGCGCTCCAGCGGATCGATCCGGTCCATGATCGAACGCAACACCTCGGGGTCGGTAGCCCGGAAATACTTGCCACCAGTGCGTTGGGTAAGCCGATCGAGAATCGCCTCGTCGGAGGCCAGGAGACGGTCCGCCTGGCGGCCCTGACGCCAGACGTAGCTCTCCTTGTTCGCCATGGTATCCACGGCACTCAACCCGATGGCGTACACCTTGATCCCGAGCGCCCGCGCCGCTTCGGCGGCGGCGAGCGGGGATGGCTCGCCGGTGTTGTTGGCACCATCCGTCACCAGGATCACCGCGCTGGCCCTGGGGGGCAGGTCCTTGAGCTGGCTCAAGCCGAGGGCCAGCGCGGTGCCGATGGCAGTGCCGTCCGGCAGCGTGCCCAGCTCCACTTGGTCCACCAGTCTGCCCAGGACATCCACGTCCGGGCCGAGCGGGGCCTGCAGGAATGCCCGCCCGGAGAAGATCACCAGCCCCAGCAGGTCGCCCCTCCGGCGCCGCACGAACTCCGAGATGATGCCGCGCGCCGCCGTGAGCCGATTGCCGGGCTGAAAGTCCTGCGCCTTCATGCTGCTCGAAATGTCGAGCACCAACATGATGTTGCGCGACCGGGTATGGATGTCCTGGATCTCACCGACGAGCTGGGGGCGAGCCACCGCCACGGTGACCAGGGCGAGTCCCACGACGCCAAGGAGGGCGGGCAGGCGGCGCAGGCGCACCCGCCGGGACGCCGGCACGGACGCCAGGAATCCGGCGGCAGGGAAGGCAAGTCGCTGTGGCGGTGGACGCCGACGGTGCCACAACCGCCAGGCGCCCAGCCCCAGGGGAATGAGCAGGAGCAGCAGCGCCCACGGATCAGCCAGTCGCATCAGGGCCTCCGTTCTGATGCACCGGCCAGTGGACGAGGAGTTCCCGCGCCGATCCGAGCAGGGCCAGCGAGGGGTCGGCACCGGGGCGGAGACCCGCAAACTTGACCAGGTCCGCTTCGGCCAGGAGACGCCGGCAGCGGTCCAGGTCGGGCGCTGCCCGGTGGCGGAGTGCGAGCGTCTGGAGGAGTTCGGCGCTGGTCAGCGTCCTGGCCGGGGCCAGTTCCACCTGGGCCAGGAAATCCCGCACCACGTCGGCCACCGCCTCGTAGTGCCGGGCGGTCTCGCCTCGCGAGGGCCACTGTTCCTGCTCAATGGCGTGCAGGCGATCGAGCGCCTGATGGCGGGCGTCGCCAGTATCCACGCGGAGGGCGGGAGGGACAATCGGAACGACCGACTGCCGCCGCGGCCGCCGACGCAGGAGCCAGACGGCCAGCCCCGCCGAGAGGGGAAGCGCCAGCCAGGGCCAGCGCGGTGCAGGGCTTTCCGCGAGGGGCCGGAGGTCCTTGAGCGGCTGATCTCCGGCCGGGAGCACCGGCGCCACCTCCACCCAGGCGGTGTCGCTGGCCAGGATTCCGCGCTGCACACCCTTCACCGCGCGCATGAAGGTGATCGCGAAGGTCGGGGCTGCCTGGTGCCCGGGACGGTAAAACGCCACCTCGGCCTGGCCCAGGTAGATCCGGTCCTTGTCACGCACCAGCCGGCTCACGGACAGCAATCGTGCTCCTCGAAGCCTGGAGATCGCCGGCACGGGGACGGTATCAAAGAGGAGATCACGATCATCGAGTCGCAGGCGGAACCGGAGCGTGACGGGATCACCCACGGTGACGACGCCCGAATCGGCGTGCACCTCGAACGACTGTCCGGGCAGCTGTGCGAGCGCAGGAGCCGCGGCAAACGCGAGCGGGAGCAGCACTCCGATGGTCCGGAACTTCACCTTGCCCGTCTCTTCTCTCGCTGACGGAAGAACGCCATCAGCGGCTCGGCAAAGGAGGCATCCGTGCGCAGCCGCACCAGGTCGAGCCCGCCGGTCTGCAGCGCCCGCTCCAGCGTGAAGTCGAGCGCGGCCATTCGGTCCCGGAACTGGTCCCGCACGGCGGGATCGTCGGTGTCGACCGGCCAGCGGATGCGGGTCTCCTCGTCCCACAGCGTCATTAGTCCCACGGCGGGGAGCTCCCGTTCGCGCGGGTCGAGCAGCTGGAGAGGGATCACGTCGTGACGCTGGGCGGCCCGGGCCAGTGATTCCTCGAACCCCCCGGTGAGAAAGTCGGAAACGACGAACACCACCGTCCGCCGGCGGAGGATCGGCTCCAGGTAGTCGAGGGCGGCCGCCAGGTTGGTGCCGGTGCCCGCCGGCACGAAGGTCAGCAGCTCACTCACCAGGCGCAGGGCCTGGCGGCGGCCCTGCCGCGGAGCGAGGAACCGTTCCACCCGGTCGCTCACCAACAGGGCGCCGATTCGGTCGTGGTTGCGGGCGGCGGCGAGGGCGAGGACGGCGCAGAGCTCGGTGGCCAGCTCCTGCTTGGTGCGGCGCCGGCTGCCGAACCGGCCCGAGGCGCTCACGTCGACCAGGAAGATCACCGTGAGGGCCCGCTCCTCGATGTAGCGCTTGATGTAGGCGGTGCCCAGGCGGGCCGTGACGTTCCAGTCGATGGAGCGCACGTCGTCTCCGGGCTGGTATTCCCGAACCTCCGAGAATTCCACTCCGCGTCCGTGGAAGACACTGAGGTACTGCCCGGCCAGGATGTCGCGAACCAGGTGGCGGGTGGTGATCTCGAGCCGCCGCACCTCCTGCAGCACCTCCTGCTCGTTCATGGCACCTGTACCGACCCGAGCACCCGGCCGAGGATGACATCCGCCCCTATGCCCTCGGCATCGGCCCGGTAGGTGAGGATCAGCCGGTGCCGAAGAACATCGAGGGCCAGGCTCTTGATATCGTCGGGTGTGACGTATCCGCGGCCGCCGAGGTAGGCCAGCGCCTTGGCCGCACGGATCAGGAAGATCCCGCCGCGTGGGGAGGCGCCGAACTCGATCAGCGGCGCCAGGGTGTCGAGCCCGACGAGGCGGGGTTCCCGGGTCGCGGCGACCAGGTCCAGCACGTACTCCTTGATCCGGCGGTCCACGTAGACCTGGTTCACCTGCCTGCGCAGGCGAAGCACATCGGCCGGTGTCAGGACCGGGCTGGCGGTGGGCTCGGCATCACCGGTCATCCGGTCGAGCACCTCGAGTTCCTCCTGCCGCTCGGGGTAGGTGATGACCAGCTTGAACATGAACCGGTCCACCTGCGCCTCGGGGAGGGGATAGGTCCCCTCGTGCTCGATGGGATTCTGGGTGGCCAGGACGAGGAAGAGCTCGGGCAGGGGGAAGGTCTCGCTCCCGATACTCACCTGCTTTTCCTGCATGCTCTCAAGCAGAGCGCTCTGGACCTTGGCGGGGGCCCGGTTGATCTCGTCGGCCAGCACGATGTTGGTGAACACGGGCCCCTTCTCGACCGCGAACTCACCGCTGCGCTGGTTGTAGATCCGGGTTCCGAGCAGATCGGCCGGCAGCAGGTCGGGGGTGAACTGGATCCGATGGAACCCGCAGCGGATGGTCCCGGCGAGGGTCCGAACCGCCAGCGTCTTGGCCAGACCGGGCACCCCTTCGAGGAGCACGTGCCCATCGGCGAGGAGAGAGATCACCAGGCGCTGCAGCAGGGCGGACTGCCCGACGATCACCCGGTTCATCTCGGTCAGGACCGCGACCGCCTCGGCTCCCTGGTCGGGCGGGGGAGTGGGGACGTCGGCCGGGGGCTTGAAGCGCTCGGGGTCAGAGGAGGAGAGAGCAGGCGAGATCATGGCGGCCCTTGGATCAAGGTAACGTGGTCGGTCGGGGATGTTATGTATCTCGGCGCGGTATTGCAAGTCAATGCCGGGCAATGACTTCCAGCAGAGCATTGGGGATTCTGTCCGACCCCGGCGGGGGCGGGGCTACGGGGCGCCAAATCGGCCCTCCTCGGACAGTGCGGTCCGGCCGCTGCGAGCCGCCGCCGATTGGGCTCAAGACCGTTGACATGCGGTCCCAAGTGGTTAGGTTTGCCGGGCTTCGGAGATTCGGGCCTCGGCCATTCCGGGCAGACATCGGGTGATGTGACCGCCAGCCCCAGCAGCTCGGGACCCCGCGTGCCACCTCTCGCCTTCTGATTACGAAAACGCATGGGGCAGCAGGACGGGCCCTCGTCGCGGGTGCAAACCCGGACGTGCGCGGAGCGATACCACCGGCGCTGGCCGGGTCGGTCGCCCCGCTTTTTCGCTGGCGGCGGTCGCCGCCCCGACAGACCAGGAACGGGACTTCGAATGGCGCGTGCAACTCCGCTCGACCGTTATCGCAACATCGGCATCATGGCCCATATCGATGCCGGCAAGACGACGACGACCGAGCGCATCCTCTACTACACCGGCAAGAACTACAAGATCGGTGAGGTTCACGAGGGCGCGGCCACGATGGACTGGATGGAGCAGGAACAGGAGCGGGGGATCACCATTACCTCCGCGGCCACGACCTGCTTCTGGAGCCGGAACGACGTCCTGTACCGGATCAACATCATCGACACGCCCGGCCACGTCGACTTCACCGTCGAGGTGGAGCGCTCGCTCCGGGTGCTGGACGGCGCGGTGACCCTGCTCGATTCGGTGGCCGGCGTCGAGCCCCAGACCGAGACGGTCTGGCGCCAGGCGGACCGCTACGGCGTGCCGCGGATCATTTTCGCCAACAAGATGGACCGGGTGGGCGCCGACTTCGACCGCTGCCTCGCCATGATCCGCAACCGGCTGACGAAGAAGGCCTACCCGCTGCAGCTGCCGGTCGGCTCGGGCGAGACGTTCACCGGCCACATCGACGTGCTCCGGCGGGTCGAGTTCATCTTCGACGACGAAACCCTCGGCAAGACGTTCACCGAGATGCCGGTGCCGGACGCGTACAAGGAGCGGGTCGAGCAGGCGCGGCATGAGGTCATCGAGGCGGCGGTCGAGCACGACGACGCGCTGATGGAGCGCTACTTGGCTGGCGAAGAGCTGTCCCTCGAGCAGATTCACCAGGCCATCCGCAAGGCGACGACCGGCGGGCACATGGTGCCGGTGCTGTGCGGGGCCTCGTTCAAGAACAAGGGCGTCCAGGCGCTGCTCGACGCGGTGATCGACTACCTGCCGAGCCCGCTGGACATTCCGCCGGTGCAGGGCCACCTGCCGCTGCACGACGCGACCCATGTCGAGCGCGTGCCGGACGACAACGCGCCCTTCGCGGCCCTGGCGTTCAAGATCATGACCGACCCCTTCGTAGGCCGGTTGACGTACTTCCGGGTCTATTCCGGGAAGCTCAAGGCGGGCAGTTACATCTACAACCCGACCAAGGACAAGAAGGAGCGGGTCGCGCGGCTGCTGCAGATGCACGCCAACAAGCGCGAGGAGATCGAGGAGGTGCACGCGGGCGACATCGCCGCCGCCATCGGCCTCAAGGACACCCGGACCGGCGACACGCTGTGCATCGAGGACGACCCGGTCATCCTCGAGGCGATGCGGTTCCCGAACCCCGTCATCGACGTCGCGATCGAGCCCAAGACCAAGGCCGACCAGGACAAGATGGCGATCGCGATGCAGAAGCTGGCCGAGGAGGACCCGACCTTCCGGATCCGGACCGACGCCGAGACCGGGCAGACGATCATCGCCGGCATGGGCGAGCTGCACCTCGAGATCATCGTGGAACGGATGCGGCGCGAGTTCAAGGTTGACGCGAATGTCGGCCGCCCGCAGGTCGCCTTCCGCGAGACGATTACCAGGAAGGTCGAGGATGTGGAGGGCAAGTTCATCCGGCAGTCGGGCGGCAAGGGCCAGTACGGCCACGTGGTCATCGACCTCGAGCCCAGCAAGCCGGGTGAGGGCTTCATCTTCGAGGACAAGATCGTGGGCGGCGTGATCCCCCGCGAGTTCATCAAGCCGATCGAGGCCGGCATCCGCGAGGCGCTCGAGAACGGCATCCAGGCCGGCTACCCGGTCGTGGACGTGAAGGCGACGCTGACCTACGGCAGCTACCACGACGTGGACAGCTCGGAAATGGCCTTCAAGATCGCGGGCTCGATGGCCTTCAAGACCGCCGCCGCCCAGGCCAAGCCGATCATCCTCGAACCGATCATGGATGTCGAGGTGGTGGTGCCGTCGGACTTCCTGGGGGCGGTGGTGGGCGACCTCAATTCGCGGCGGGGCAAGGTCGGCGGCATGACCCAGCGCGGCGAGGCCCAGGTGGTGGATGCGCACGTGCCGCTGGCCGAGATGTTCGGGTACTCGACGACGCTCCGCAGCGCCACGCAGGGCCGGGCGGTCTACACCATGGAATTCGAGCGGTACGAAGAGGTCCCGAAGAACATCGCGGAGACCATCATCTCGAAGCAGAAGAAATAGTCGTGAGTCTCGAGTCGTGAGTCGTGAGCTTGTGCTCGCGACCCGGCTCACGACTGGCGACTCACGACTCAGGACTGACTCAGAGGACACCATGGCCAAGGCGAAATTTGATCGGACGAAGCCGCATGTGAACGTGGGGACGATCGGGCACGTGGACCACGGCAAGACGACGGTGACGGCGGCGCTGACCAAGGTGACGGCGGACAAGGGGCTGGGGACCTACGTGCCGTACGACACGGTGGCCAAGGCGTCGGAGTCGCAGGGGCGGCGGGATGCGACCAAGATCCTGACGATTGCGACCAGCCACGTGGAGTATTCGACGGCCAAGCGGCACTATGCGCACGTGGACTGCCCGGGGCATGCCGACTACGTGAAGAACATGATCACGGGGGCGGCGCAGATGGACGGGGCGATCCTGGTGGTGTCGGCGGTGGACGGGCCGATGCCGCAGACCCGGGAGCACATCCTGCTGGCGCGGCAGGTGAACGTGCCGGCGATCGTGGTGTTCCTGAACAAGTGCGACCTGGTGGACGACGCGGAGCTGCTGGACCTGGTGGAGCTGGAGGTCCGGGAGCTGCTGAGCAAGTACAACTTCCCGGGGGACGACGTGCCGGTGATCCGGGGCAGCGCGACCGGGGCGATCAAGGGCGAGAAGCAGTGGGTGGACAAGATGTGGGAGCTGTTGGACGCGGTGGATACTTCGATCCCGGAGCCCAAGCGGGAAGTGGACAAGCCGTTCCTGATGCCGGTGGAGGACGTGTTCTCGATCACGGGCCGGGGGACGGTGGCGACGGGCCGGATCGAGCGGGGCCGGATCAAGGTGGGCGAGGAGCTGCAGCTGGTGGGGTTCAACGCCGAGAAGAAGACGACGGTGACCGGGGTGGAGATGTTCCGCAAGCTGCTGGACGACGGGCAGGCGGGGGACAACGTGGGGCTGCTGCTGCGGGGGGTGGAGAAGAACGAAATCGAGCGGGGGATGGTGCTGGCCAAGCCGGGGAGCATCACGCCGCACACGCAGTTTTTGGCGGAAGTGTATGTCTTGACGAAGGAAGAGGGGGGGCGGCACACGCCGTTCTTCAAGGGGTACCGGCCGCAGTTCTATTTCCGGACGACGGACGTGACGGGGAACGTGGAGCTGCCGGCGGGGGTGGAGATGGTGATGCCGGGGGACAACATCCAGATGACGATCGAGCTGATCATCCCGATCGCGATGGAGGAGGGGCTGCGCTTCGCGATCCGCGAGGGGGGCCGCACGGTCGGCGCCGGCGTCGTCACCAAGATCCTGAAGTAGTCGCGAGTCGTGAGTCACGAGTCGAGAGCAAACTCGACCTGCGACCTTCGACCTTCGACCGAACGAAATAGCAGCCCAGGCACGAACCAGGAGAGGTTCCATGGCCCAGAAAATCCGCATCCGTCTCAAGGCATTTGACCACGGCGTCCTCGACCAGGCCGCCGCGGACATCGTGCGCACCGCCGAGAAGACGGGTGCCCAGGTCTCCGGCCCGATCCCGCTCCCGGTCAAGACCGAGCGCTGGACGGTGCTGCGGAGCCCGCACATCGACAAGAAGAGCCGCGAGCAGTTCGAGCTCCGGACGCACAAGCGGCTCCTGGACATCCACGATTCCCGCCCGCAGACGATGGACGCGCTGACCAAGCTCGACCTCCCTGCCGGCGTGGACGTCGAAATCAAGGTCGAGTAGCCATGGCCACGGGACTCATCGGGCGGAAGCTCGGCATGACCCGCGTCTTCGCGGAGGACGGCACCTCGATCCCGGTGACGGTGATCGAGGCCGGCCCCTGCCGCGTGGTGCAGGTCGGCGAGAAGGCGGTCCAGCTCGGCTTCGGGGCCCAGAAGGCCCAGCGCGTCAGCAAGGCCGAACTGGGACACGCGAAGCAGGCGGGTCTCGAGGCCGCGCCCTGGATCCTGCGCGAGTTCGACCGCGGGGAAGCCGAGCACCAGCCGGGCGAGACGGTGACGGTCGGCATCTTCGCCGCCGGCGAGCTGGTCAAGGTCACCGGCACGACCAAGGGCCGCGGCTTCCAGGGCGTGGTGCACCGGCACGGCTTCGGCGGCGGTCCGGCCTCGCACGGCAACACGCGGCACCGGAAGCCCGGCTCCATCAGCCCGGGCACCGACCCGTCGCGCGTCATCAAGGGCAAGAAGATGCCCGGCCACATGGGCGCCGAGCGGCACACCGAGCTGGGGCTGACGGTGGTGCGGATCGACGCCGAGCGGAACCTGCTGTACGTGCGCGGGGCGGTGCCCGGCGCCCGCAACGGCGTGCTCTACGTCACCAAGCAGAAAGGCAGGAGCCGTCATGATTGAGGCCCCTCACTACACCGCGGCCGGCGCCAAGAAGAGCGGCAGCTTTGCCCTGCCCGGCACCTACTTCGACGGCGACGTGAACGAGGCGGTGCTGCACCAGGCGGTGCGCACCTTCCTGAACAACCAGCGCCAGGGCACGGCGGCCACCAAGACCCGGAGCTTCGTCTCGGGCGGCAACCAGAAGCCCTGGAAGCAGAAGGGCACCGGCCGCGCCCGGCAGGGCTCGACCCGCGCTCCGCACTGGCGGGGTGGCGGCGTGGTGTTCGGCCCCTCGCCGCGCGACTACCGGACCGACATTCCGCGCAAGGTACGCCTGCTGGCCCGCCGCTCGGCGTTCAACGCCCGGGCCGCGACCGGTGACCTCTTCGTGGTCGAGCCGCTGGCCTTCCAGCATCCCAAGACCGGCCAGCTGGTCGAGTTGCTCGGCAAGCTGGGCGTGGACGGCCGCAAGGTCCTGATCCTGACTCATGGCGTTCACGAGGCGCTTTACCTGAGCAGCCGGAACCTCTCGTCGGTCGACGTGATGAATTTCGCCGAGGCCACGGCCTACGACGTGCTCTGGGCCGACGTGGTGGTGGTCGAGGAGGGCGCGTTCGGCGAGGAGCCGACCCCCGCGGTGCGGACCTTCACCCCGGCGCCCAAGGGGCCGGTGAGCCACGAGCCGCGGCCGCCGAAGGCGCCCAAGGCCGCCAAGCCCAGGGCTGAAAAGCCGAAGGTCGAGGCGAAGAAGCCGACGGCCAAGAAGGCCGCCAAGGCGGGGAAGTCGGCCAAGGCGGCGAAGCCGGCGAAGCCGGCCAGGTCGTCCGCGGCCAAGAAGCATGCGGCCAAGAAGACCGCCCCGAAGAAGAAGGGGGGCAAGTAAATGCCCGCACTCCACCAGATCATCGTGCGGCCGGTGGTCACCGAGAAGAGCTCGGCGGCCTTCCAGGCGCGCAAGGAATACACCTTCGAGGTACACCCGGAAGCCAACAAGTTCCAGATCCGGGCGGCGCTCGAGCAGCTGTTTGACGTGACGGTCACCGACGTGCGCACCATGCAGGTGCGGCGCCACTCGGTGACCCGGGGCCGGACCCACGGGGTGACGGCGCGCTGGAAGAAGGCGATCGTCACCGTGAAGGACGGCCAGACCCTGCCGGTCTTCGAGGGCTGAGGCGCACATGAGCATCAAGCAATTCCGCCCGATCACCCCCGGCACCCGCTTCCGGTCGGTCTCCGGGTTCGACGAGATCACCCGGGCCACGCCGGAGAAGTCGCTGCTGGAGCCGGTGAAGAGCCAGGGCGGCCGCAACAACATGGGCCACGTCACCATGCGGTACAAAGGTGGCGGGCACAAGCGGATGTATCGCAAGATCGATTGGAAGCGGAACAAGTTCGGGATTCCGGCCACGGTCTCCGAGATCGAGTACGATCCGAACCGGAGCGCCCGGATTGCGCTGCTGGTCTACGCCGATGGCGAGAAGCGCTACATCCTGCACCCCAAGGGGCTGAAGCAGGGTGACACGGTGATCTCGGGCCCCGGCGCGGACGCCCGCAATGGCAACGCCCTGCCACTGGGCGAGATTCCGCTGGGCACCTCGGTGCACTGCATCGAGCTCAAGATCGGCAAGGGCGGGCAGCTGGCCCGCACCGCCGGCGCGAGCGCCCAGGTGGTGGCCCGCGAGGGGGAGTACGTGACGCTTCGCCTGCGCTCAAGCGAGATGCGGATGGTGCACTCCCGCTGCCTGGCGACAATCGGCGAAGTGGGCAACTCGGAGCACGAGCTGCTGTCCAAGGGCAAGGCGGGCAAGAACCGCTGGCTGGGCAAGCGCTCGAAGGTCCGCGGCGTCGCCAAGAACCCGGTGGACCATCCGCTGGGCGGCGGCGAAGGCAAGAGCTCGGGCGGCCGGCCGCCGGTGTCGCCCTGGGGCAAGCCCGAGGGCCCCAAGACCCGGCAGCGGAAGAAGGCGTCGAACCAGTACGTGGTGCGCGGCCGCAAGCGCGGCAAGGCGACGCAGTAACCGCCGCGTCGGCGGTCCCCCCTGCGGGGGCGGCCGGCCGCTTAACGACAGGGATCGCACATGGCACGCAGCGTCAAGAAGGGCCCGTTCGTTCAGGAGTCGCTGCTCCTGAAGGTCCAGGTGCTCAACAGCAAGAACGACAAGCGGGTCGTCAAGACCTGGAGCCGGGCGAGCACCATCCTGCCCGAATTCGTGGGGCACACCTTCGCGGTCCACAACGGGAACAAGTTCGTCCCGGTGTACGTGACCGAGAACATGGTGGGCCACAAGCTCGGCGAGTTCGCGCCGACCCGGCTGTTCCGCGGGCACAGCGGCAAGCTCGTCGCCGACAAGAAGGCCAAGCCGGAGTGACCATGGAAGCCCGAGCGATTCAGCGACTGGTCCGGCAGAGCCCGCGCAAGATGCGGCTCGTCGTCGACCTGATCCGCGGCAAGAACGTGAACGAGGCGATGGCTATCCTCAAGTTCAACAAGAAGCTGGCCGCCAAGCAGATCGAGAAGACGCTGCGGTCGGCCGTGGCCAACGCGGAACAGAAGGCGCAGCTGGCCAACACCGCCTTCGATCCCGATCGCCTGTACGTGAAGAAGGCCCAGATCAACATGGGCCAGCCGCTCAAGCGGTTCACCGCGGCGGCGCAGGGCCGGGGCGTCCCGATTCGCAAGCGCACCAGCCACGTGGAGATCCACGTGGACACCAAGGAGAGCGAGTAATGGGTCAGAAAACGCACCCGTACGGCTTCCGCCTGGGCATCGTCAAGAACTGGAAGAGTCGCTGGTTCGCCACCAAGGACATGCCGGCGCTGCTGAAGGAAGACGAGCTGGTCCGCAAATACCTCCACGCCCGCCTGGGGCACGCCGCGATCGCGTCGGTCGACGTCGAGCGGAAGCCGGGCAAGGTGACCGTGACGGTGCACACCGGGCGCCCCGGCGTAGTCATCGGCAAGCGCGGCGCCGAGGTGGACAAGCTGCGCGACGAGCTGGCCCAGCTGACCGGCAAGGAAGTCGCGATCAACGTCGAGGAGATCAAGCGGCCGGAGCTGTCGGCCCAGCTGGTCGGCGACAACATCGCGCACCAGCTGACCCAGCGGATCTCCTTCCGCCGGGCGATGAAGCGGGCGGTGCAGGGCACCATCCGGGCCGGCGCCCAGGGCATCAAGGTGCGCGCGGCGGGCCGCCTGGGCGGGGCCGAGATTGCCCGGACCGAGGGCTACCACGAGGGCCGGGTGCCGCTCCACACCCTGCGGGCCGACATCGACTACGCCACGAGCACCGCCAAGACGACCTACGGCACCATCGGCATCAAGGTCTGGATCTTCAAGGGCGAGGTCGTGGCCGAGACGACCGGCAAGACCTACAGCACCGGAGCCTGAGCCATGCTGGCACCGAAGCGCGTCAAGTTCAGGAAGATGTTCAAGGGCAAGACCGGCGGGATCGCGTCGCGGGGCAACACCGTGGCGTTCGGCGAGTGGGGGCTGATGAGCCTGGAGCCGGGGTGGGTGAGCAACCGGCAGATCGAGGCGGCCCGCGTCGCCATGACCCGCGAGATGAAGCGCGGCGGCAAGGTCTGGATCCGGATCTTCCCCGACAAGCCGATCACCAAGAAGCCGGCCGAGACCCGCATGGGCAAGGGCAAGGGCAACCCCGAGGGCTGGGTGGCGGTGGTCAAGCCCGGCCGGATGCTGTTCGAGCTCGAAGGGGTGGACGAGACGCTGGCCCGGAAGGCCCTGGGCCTGGCCGCGGCCAAGCTGCCGGTCCTGACCCGGTTCGTGCAGCGGCAGGAGGCATAAGCGATGAAGGCGAACGAGGTGAAGGACATGACCCAGGACGAGCTCGAGGCCAAGCTGGCCGAGCTCACCGAGGAGCGGTTCCGGCTGCGGTTCCGGTCCGCCACCGAATCCATCGAGAACCCGATGCGGTTCCGGGCGATCCGGCGCGACATCGCGCGGATCAAGACGGCGCTGCAGGCGAGGGACGCATGAGCGAGCAGACGACCGAACGGACCCGCCGGAAGACGCGTACGGGCGTGGTGACCAGCGACAAGATGACCAAGACCGTCACGGTGGCCTTGGTGCGGCGATTTGCGCACCCGCAGTACGGCAAGCAGATGGTCCGGACCAGCACCGTCAAGGCGCGTGACGAGCAGGGCGCCAAGATTGGTGACACGGTTCGCATCATGGAGACCCGGCCGCTGGCCAAGACGGTCCGCTGGCGGGTCTGCGAGATCCTGGTGCGGGCCAAGTAGAGGCGGATCGCCGATCCGCCCGGCCTGAGCCGGGCGGGGACAGTCAGCGAGGGCAACATGGTACAGCAGGAAAGCATTCTGAGAATCGCGGACAACAGCGGGGCCCGGAAGGCCCTGGTGATCCGCGTGCTGGGCGGCAGCCGCCGGCGCTACGCCGGGCTGGGCGACACCGTGGTCGTGGCCATCAAGGACGCGATCCCGACCGGCCAGGTGAAGAAGGGCGACGTGGCCAAGGCCGTGATCGTCCGGACCGTGAAGGAAACCCGCCGCAAGGACGGCTCCTACATCCGGTTCGACGAGAACGCCGCCGTCCTCATCAACGATCAAGGCGAGCCCCGCGCGACCCGCATCTTCGGTCCGGTGGCCCGCGAGCTGCGCGAGAAGAAGTACATGAAAATCGTCTCGCTCGCGCCGGAGGTGCTCTAGCATGAAGCCGCTGGTCTACAAGAAGCGCAAGCGGGTCCGGCACGCGCCGCCCGTTCGCCAGAAGATTCACGTCACCCGGGGCGACACCGTGCAGGTGATCTCAGGCGATGACAAGGGGAAGCAGGGCCGGGTGCTCCAGGTCTTCCCCAAGACGGGGCGGGTCAAGATCGAGGGCGTGAACATCATCACCGCCCACCTGCGGGCGACCCAGACCCGCGAGGCCGGCAGGGTCCAGCGGGAGGCCGCGATCCATCACTCCAAGGTGATGCTGATCGACCCCAAGAGCGGCGAGCCGACCCGGATTCGCCGGCGCAAGGACACGGACGGCACCACCGAGCGGGTGGCGGTGAAGTCCGGACAGCCGATAGTGAGGAACCGGTAAGATGGCCGAGACCAAGGATTCGAAGGACCCGAAGGACCCGAAGGAGCCCAAGGAGCCCAAGGAGCCCAAGGAGCCGAAGGCTGCCAGGGAGCCGAAGGCTGCCAAGGAGTCCAAGGCGCCGCGCGCCGGCAAGGGCAAGGACAAGGGCCAGAGCAATCTGCAGCTTGATCCCGCCCCCAAGTCGGTGGAGGGCACGCCGCGCCTGAAGACCTATTATGACCAGACGGTGCACGCCCGGCTGATGAAGCAGTTCGGGCTGACCAACCGGCACCAGGTGCCGCGGCTGGTCAAGATCGTTCTCAACGTCGGCATGGGCGAGGCCAACAAGAATCCCAAGCTGCTCGACGCGGCGGTCGAGGAGCTGGCGCTGATCACCGGGCAGAAGCCGGTGGTGCGCCGGGCCAAGAAGGCGATCGCGAACTTCGGCCTCCGGGCCGGGATGCCGGTCGGCGCCAGTGTCACGCTCCGCAGCGCCCGGATGTGGGAGTTCCTGGACCGGTTCGTGAACGTGGCGGTGCCCCGGGTGCGTGACTTCCGCGGCCTGCCCGACAAGTGCTTCGACGGCCGGGGCAACCTGACCATCGGCATCAAGGAGCAGATGATTTTCCCCGAGATCGACTTCGACAAGGTCGAGAAGATTCACGGGATGGATATCACGGTGGTCACGACCGCTGGACGGGACGACCTGGCGAAGGCGCTGCTGCGCGAGCTGGGCTGGCCCTTCCGGGGCGAGCTGCCCGTCAAGGTGGCGTAGGGAACCCAGGAGAAACGATGGCCAAGACCTGTTGGATCGAACGGGCGAAGCGGACCCCGAAGTTCAAGGTGCGGGCGGTCCGCCGCTGCCAGCGGTGCGGACGTTCCCGCGCCGTGCTGCGCCGATTCGGCCTCTGCCGGATCTGCTTCCGCGAACTCGCGCTCCGGGGAGAGATCCCCGGCGTCCGCAAGGCCAGCTGGTAGGGAGAGGACTGACGCATGAGCATGACAGATCCCGTAGCGGACATGCTGACCCGGATCCGGAACGCCTGCTCGGCGGGCCACCGGAGGGTCGACATGCCGGTGAGCAAGCTGAAGCGCGAGGTCGCTCGGCTGCTGCACGACAACCACTACATCGCCGACTTCAAGGTGCTGGATGATGGGGGGCACGGCGTACTGCGCCTCTATCTCAAGTACCACGACGAGCAGCCGGTCATCCGCGAGCTCCGGCGCGTCAGCGCGCCGGGCCTGCGCCGGTACGTCAAGTCGCGCGAGATTCCCCGGGTCAAGAACGGCCTCGGCATGGCCATCGTCTCGACCCCCAAGGGACTCATGAGCGACCGCGACGCGCGGACCGCGAACCTCGGCGGCGAGCTCCTCGCCGTCGTCTGGTAGGAGGTCCCATGTCGCGTATCGGCAAGCGGCCCGTCGCCGTGCCCAAGGGCGTGACGGTCGCCATCAACGGCCAGACCGTCCAGGTCAAGGGGCCGAAGGGCGAGCTCTTCCGCACCTTCCCGACCGAGATGGGGCTGGCGCTGGAGGGCGAGACCGTCGTGGTCTCACGCTCCAGCGACGAGGCCCGGCACAAGGCGCTGCACGGGCTGTCGCGCACCCTCCTGGCCAACATGGTCGAGGGGGTGAGCAAGGGGTACATGAAGCAGCTGGACATCCAGGGCGTGGGGTACAAGGCCGAGATCAAGCCGTTCGGGCTGCAGCTGGCCCTCGGCTTCTCGCACCCGATCAAATACGAGGCGCCCAAGGGCATCAAGTTCACGGTCGAGAACAACACCCAGGTCAAGATCGAGGGCGCGGACAAGGAAGCCGTCGGCCAGGTGGCCGCGGAACTCCGGAACCTGCGGAAGCCGGAGCCGTACAAGGGCAAGGGCATCCGGTACCTGGGCGAGCACGTCCGCCGCAAGGCGGGCAAGACGGGAGCGAAGTAAGCCATGCGCCGCATCATTTCTCCGAGGACGAGCGAGGAGCTGCGCTACCGCCGGCACCTCCGGGTCCGCAAGCACCTCAGCGGCACCGCCGAGCGCCCGCGGCTGGTCGTCTTCCGCTCGCTCAAGCACATCTACGCGCAGCTGGTCAACGACGACCAGGGGGTCACCCTGCTGGGCGTCAGCGACCTGAGTGCGGGCCTGCCGGTCGAGGGCAAGGGCAAGGTGGCCCGGGGCAAGGCGGTCGGGAAGCTGCTCGCCGACAAGGCGAAGACGGCGGGAGTGACCCGCGTGGTGTTCGACCGCGCCGGGTACCGTTACCATGGTCGCGTGCAGGCCGTCGCCGACGGCGCCCGCGAAGGCGGATTGGAGTTCTAGCATGAGCGACGAGAACACGCAGGGCAGCGCGCCGCCGGCTCCGGCCGCTGACGCCCCCCAGGGCCAGGCGCCCAGCCGGGGCCCGCGCGGTCGCGGTGGCGAGCGCGGGGGCCGGGGAGGAGAGCGGGGCGGCCGGGGTGGCCGCCGTGACCGCAACCGAGAGGAGACGGCGAGCGAGTTCATCGAGAACGTCGTTGCCATCAACCGCGTCGCGAAAGTGGTCAAGGGCGGCCGGCGCTTCTCATTCAATGCGCTGGTAGCCATTGGGGACGGGCGCGGCCGGGTCGGTGTCGCCACCGGCAAGGCCAACGAGGTCTCCGAGGCGGTCCGCAAGGCCGTCGACGCGGCCAAGCGCAAGATGGTCGAGATCCCGCGGATCGGGGCCACGATCCCCCACGAGGTGATCGGGCACCACGGCGCGGGCGAGGTGCTGCTCAAGCCTGCGGCGGTCGGTACCGGTGTCATCGCCGGCGGCCCGGTGCGCGCGGTGCTGGCCTGCGCCGGGATCACCGACATCCTGACCAAGAGCCTTGGTTCCAACAATCCGCACAACATGGTGCGCGCCACGATGGACGGCCTCCAGCAGTTGATCACCGCCCGCCAGGTGGCGCGTGAACGGGGCATCGAGCTGGATCAGGTCAGCTACCGCGCACCGCAGGAGGTCTGAGGCGATGTCCCGTAATCCCGTCGTGGGCCGCCAGGGCCCCGCCTATCACGCGGCCGAGATTCCGACCGAGGCCGAGGCGCCGAGGGTCCGCGTGAAGCAGATCCGCTCCGGCATCGGCCACGCCGCCACCATGCGGCGGACGCTCGACGCCCTGGGGTTGCATCATCATCAGCAGACGGTCGAGGTCGTGAACAACGCCTCGGTCCGGGGCATGCTGTTCAAGGTGCGTCACCTCGTCGAGGTGTCGCCGGCAGGGGAGGGGTGATGGCGAAGGAAAAGAAGGCGGTCAAGGTGGTTACACTCTCCACCCTGCGGCCCGCCAAGGGTTCGACGCAGTACCGCAAGCGGCTGGGCCGCGGCCCCGGCTCCGGGCTGGGCAAGACGTCCGGCAAGGGGCACAAGGGCAGCAAGGCACGGGCGGGTGGCGCGACCAATCCGGGCTTCGAGGGGGGCCAGATGCCGATGTACCGGCGCCTGCCCAAGCGCGGGTTCACCAATCCGTTCAAGATCACGGCCGTGGCCGTGAACCTCAGGGACCTGGGCTCGGTGAAGGGCGGGGAAGTAACCCCCGACACGCTGTACGCGGCCGGGCTCATCTCGCGGCCCGACCAGCCGGCCAAGATCCTGGGCACCGGCGACGCCGGCCGCGCCCTCACGGTCCGCGGTCTGCCGGTCTCGGCGTCGGCCCGGGCCAAGATCGAGGCGGCGGGCGGCAAGGTCGAGGCGTAAGTGACCGCGCCCAGCGCCCCGTTCAATTTCGATCCGGAGCTCAAGCGGAAGGTCGGTTTCACCTTCCTCGCCCTGCTGATCTACCGGATCGGCGCCCACATCGCCGCCCCGGGGGTCAACGTCCAGGCCCTGGCCGACTTCATCAAGAACTCGGCGGCCGCCGGCTTCCTCGGCCTGTATGACACCCTGGGCGGCGGCCTCTCCAAGGCCACGATCTTCGCCCTGGGCATCATGCCCTACATCTCGGCCTCGATCGTCTTCCAGCTGGCGGGCGGCATCTTCCCGTCGATCGGCAAGATGCAGAAGGACGAGGAGGGCAAGAAGAAGCTGACCCAGTGGACCCGGTACACCACGGTCCTGATCGCCTTTCTCCAGTCGTACACCTTCGCCCTGTTCACCGAGTCGATCCCGGGTGCCATGCCCGGCGCGGGCCCGGTGTCGCGGCTGATCATGGTGGTCACGCTCACCACGGGTGCCATCTTCGTGATGTGGCTGGGCGAGCAGATCACCGAGCGGGGCATCGGGAACGGCATGAGCCTGATGATCACCTTCTCGATCCTGGACCGGCTCTGGCCCGGCCTGCTGCACCTGATCCAGTTCATCAAGAGCGATGTCGTCACCATCTTCCAGGCCGTCCTCTTCATCGGCGTGCTGGTCGCCGTGGTGGCGGCGGTGGCCGGGATGACGCTCGCGGCTCGCCGGATCCCGATCCAGATTCCCCGCAAGGTGATGGGCCGGGGGCGGATCCAGGAGGGCCAGAAGACCTACATTCCGATCCGGCTCATCACGGCCGGCGTGATGCCGATCATCTTCGCCCAGACGATCATCATCGTCCCGGCCACGATGGCCAGCTTCACCCAGAACACGTGGCTGCGGGCCATCGCCGATTTCTTCAATCCCGGCGACCTGCCGTACGACGTCGCCTTCGCCATCCTGATCCTGCTGTTCAGCTACTTCTACACCTCGATCGTGTTCAACAGCGTGGACCTGGCCGAGAACCTGAAGAAGCAGGGGGGTTTCATTCCGGGCGTGAAGGCGGGCGCCAGCACCGCGGACTACATCGACGGTGTCCTGGCGCGGATCACCCTGCCGGGCGCAATCTTCCTGGCGATCGTGGCCCTCGTGCCGGTGCTCATCAGCCGGAAGCTGAGCTTTCCCCAGCAGTTCGGCGGGACCTCCGTCCTCATCGTGGTGGGCGTGATGCTCGACACGATCGCCCAGATCCAGCAGCACCGCCAGCTCCGGAAGTACGACAGCCTGATGATGGGCGGCCGGGTCAAGTTCCGGGGGCGACAGCAGCGGTTCATGTAGGGGAGCAGGGAGCTGTGAGCAGGGAGCAACCGGGGCGGGACCTGTGGCGGGCACGGATGCCTGCAGTGGGTCCCGCTCACTTCTCCCTGCTCGCTGCTCCCTCCGACTGGAGGCTTGCGGATCACCGATGGACATCCTCCTCATGGGCCCCCCAGGCGCCGGCAAGGGCACCCAGGGCGCAATCCTGGCCGAGCGGCTGGGGCTGCCCAAGTTCGCCACCGGCGACCTGCTCCGCGACGCCGTCAAGCGCGGCACGCCGCTCGGCCTCAAGGCCCGGGCGGTCATGGAAGCGGGCCGCCTGGTCAGCGACGACATCATCCTCGGCGTGGTCCGCGAAGAAGTGGCCCGGCCGCAGGCCGCCAAGGGGGTCATCCTCGACGGCGTGGTGCGCACCGTGGCCCAGGCCGAGGGGGTGGCGAAGCTGCTGGCCGAGCTGGGACGGAAGATCGACTGGCTCCTCTTCTTCGACGTGGCCGACCAGGAAATCCTCTCCCGGCTCGACAAGCGCCGCGGCATCGAGGGCCGGGCCGACGACGATCCGACCGCCGTGGCTACCCGGCTCAAGGCCTACCGCGAACAGACGGCGCCGGTCCTTGAGTGGTACCGCACCCGCGGTGGCGTTCACCGGATCGAGGCGGTCGGAACAGTGGACCAGGTGGCGGGGCGGGTGAGAGACGTTCTTGGGAAATAGACGCATTGAAGGATTGGGGGATTGATGGATTGAAGGATTGAACAGCCGTTACAATCCGACAATCCTTCAATCCTGAATCCCGACGATCCCCCGAACCGGATGATTACCCTCAAGTCTCCTCGCGAAATCGACATCATGGCCCGGGCCGGCCATATCGTGGCACGCACCCTGGCCAAGGTAGCGGAACACGTCCGCCCCGGCGTCAGCACCGCCGACCTCGACGACGTGGCCGAGGCGTTTATCCGGAGCCACCCGGGGGCCAGGCCGTCGTTCAAGGGTCTCTACGGCTTCCCCAAGACCCTGTGCACCTCGATCAACGAAGAGATCGTCCATGGAATTCCGAGCAGGAAGCGGATCCTCCGCGAGGGCAACATCGTTTCCGTGGACGTCGGGGTGCAGCTGGAAGGGCTCCACGCCGATTCGGCGGCCACCTTCCCGGTGGGCGAGATCTCACCCGACGCGAAGCGCCTGCTCGATGTGACCCAGCAATGCCTCCAGGCAGGAATCGCCGCGGCCGTCGCGGGCAATCACGTCGGCGACATCGGCTACGCCGTCCAGACCATCGCCGAGGCGGCGGGATTCGGCGTCGTGCGCGAGCTGGTCGGGCACGGCATCGGCACGGCGTTCCACGAGGAGCCTCAGGTGCCCAACCATGGCCGTCCCAAGCGGGGGCCGCTGCTTCGCGAGGGGATGACCATTGCCATCGAGCCGATGATCACCCAGGGTGACTACACCACGAAGACGCTGGCCGACAAGTGGACGGTGGTCACCGCCGATGGGAGCCTCTCGGCCCATTTCGAGCACACCGTGGCCATCACGCCCAACGGGACACGCGTGCTGACGGTGTAGGAGGGAGCGGGGAGCTGGGAGCGGGAACTGCAACTACGTAAGCCCTAAAGGACTCCCTGCGGTCGCGGTGAGCGGGAGCCGCTAACCAACTCCTCATCCCGAGGGGCCGATGGCCCCGAGGGATCTGCTCGACGGTGCTAGTGGGCTGCCGAGATCTCGGAATCCTCGGCTTCAGCCGAAGATTCCTGCCCTCCTCGCCAGCCACTGTCTCACTCTGCGCCACCCCATTGCGTTGACATGCACCTGCTCTCACAATTGAGTCAGGCTTGATCCGAGGTGCCCCGATGTACCGCTCCGCCTTCTCCGACCTCTGCCGACCCTTCACTCGGGCCCTCGCCGGCGCCGCAGTCCTCGCACTCGCGGCCTGCTCCTCCAGCACCGGTCCCTCGAGCGTGATTCCACTCGATACCGAATTCGAGCTGGCCCCGGGAAATTCGGCGATTGTGGGAACGAACGGACTGCGGGTCCAGTTCACCTCGGTCCTCCTCGACACCCGGTGCCCGATCGGGATGCTGTGCATCGTGGCAGGGGAGGCCCAGGTCCAGGTGGACGCCCGCCAGGGTATCGCGGCCTCGACGCTCACCTTGAGCACCGATGCACTCCGACGCCAGGCCGTCTTCCTGAGCTACTCCATCCAGCTGATCGGCGTGACGCCGGAGCGGCACCAGGACCCGCCGAATCCTCCGTCGAGCTACCGGGTCCAGCTCAAGGTCTCGATGCTGGGACCGGACTGACGAGGCAAGCGGGAAGTGCAACTGCGTGAGCGGTAAGCGGGAGCACCAGAAGGAGATCGGTCTACGCCCGGGGGCTTCCCGCCCTCCCGCCCTCCCGCCCATCAGCGTGCCGTGAGTTGCCTTCGAAGCCAGCGATGTATCGCCGGATTCCCCGCCACCACCTCGCCGTGCTCGACCCCCAGGTCCCGGCCGCTGTAGTCGGTTACCAGGCCACCCGCCTCGCGCACCAGCAGCGTTCCAGCCGCGATATCCCACGCCGACAGCTGTTGTTCCCAGAATCCCTCGAATCCCCCCGCGGCGACGTCAACCAAGTCCAGTGCCGCCGAACCGGGGCGCCGCACACCCGCGCTCCCCTGCATGATCAGGCCCAGCTGCCGCTGGTATTCGGCCAGCCGGTCGAAGGCGGTGTAGGGAAAGCCGGTTCCGATCAGCGCATGACGCGGGTTCTCGATGGGTGAGACGGCCAGCCGTTGGTCACCGAGCCAAGCCCCGGCGCCACGGGTGGCCCGGTAGCACTCGTCGAGGGGCACGTGCAGGATGACGCCAGCTTCGAGCACCCCATCGATGGCGGCGGCGATCGAGACGGCATAGACCGGAAGGCCGTGCAGGAAGTTCGTGGTCCCGTCCAGCGGGTCCACCACCCAGACCAGGCCCCGGTTGACCAGGCTCGGGCTCAACTCTTCGCCGATGATGGTGGAGCCCGGCTCCCCGGCGAGCAGGATCCCGGCAATCAGCTCCTCCGAATTCCGGTCCACGTGGGTGACCCAGTCGGCCGGACCCTTGCTGCCCCATGCGGCCGGGTCGCGGGGCCGCTCCACCCCCCTCAGGTAGGCACCGGCCGCGGTCGCGGCCGAGGCGGCCAGGCGCACTAAGTCGTTGGCTGATGGCATCTTGCGGTGCTCTGACAGGGTGGATAGCTTGCCCTGATGGGACGCGTCTTTTCCGGCATCCAGCCTTCCGGCGAACTTCACATCGGCAACTGGCTCGGCGCCATCGCAAACTGGGTCAGGCTCCAGGACCGCCACGAGTGCCTGTTCTGCGTGGTGGACCTGCACGCCATCACCGGCCAGTACGATGCGGCCACGCTGGCCGACCGGACGCGGGAGATGGCGATCGGCCTGCTGGCCGCCGGGATCGACCCGGTTCGCTCGATACTCTTCGTGCAGTCGCATGTGCCGGCGCGCCACCGCCGCCACCCGTTGCGGCACCGGCACCCGCACCGGAACCGCCGCCACCGCCACCACCGCCACCACCACCACCCGCGGCTATGCTGGCACCCATCTATTTCGATTTCGACAAGTACGCGGTCAGACCGGGCGATGCGGAGATCCTGAAGAAGAACGCCGACTGGTTCCAGCAGAATGCGGGCAAGAAGGTCAGGATCGAGGGGAACTGCGACGAGCGCGGAACCATCGAGTACAACATGGTCCTGGGCCAGAAGAGGGCTGACGCCGCGAAGGCCTACATGACCACCCTCGGCATCGATGGGAAACTGCTCGAGACCATCAGCTACGGTAAGGAGAGGCCGGTCTGCGCGGATAAGAACGAGGCGTGCTGGGCCAAGAAGAAGGGACGATTTCAAGCCTCTACCGTAAGCGTTCTTTCCGGAAGACCGCCGAAGGCGACTTCGAAGACAAGTGAGGCCCGGCCCGGTTCAGCGGCCGGGCCTTGCTCTTTCCGACGGAGTTCCGCAGGCACGGGATACCTTGCATGCGTGACCTCTTTCGGTATATCAGCAGGTTGACTTCCTTGGACCTCCGGGCTTATTATCACAGCAGCCACTGAGGTGAGCGCCAGGGGAGAGGTGGGCTACTGGAAACAGGGACTGCACGGGACTTCGCACTGCATGAGTTGAGTTTCAGCCGACCCGCGGACGGTACGCTGCTCGTTCATCTTGCCGGCAACTGGAATCTCGAAAAAGCTCTGTCCTCGCCGGACGACGTTCGCAGAGAACTCGAGTCCGGAACAAAAGTGTCGCGCGTGGCCTTTGACGCCCAGAACCTCACGGGCTGGGAGAGCAGCCTCCTCACGTTCCTTCTCACCGTCATCGACTCGTGCCAACAGGTGGGGGTTCAGGTCGACCGGCAGGGTCTCCCCAAGGGAGTCAACCGGCTCATCGACCTGGCCAGGCCGTAGCGGAACGGGCCGGTGCCCGCAAGGAAGTGGTGCGCATGCCTGTGCTGGCGCGCATTGGTGACCGTGTCTTAAAGGTCTGGTCCGGCATCGCCGATACCCTGTCATTCCTTGGCGAGGTCGCGGTCGCTTTCGCCCGGATGTTTGTCGGCAAGTCCCGCTTCCGCTGGTCAGAGTTGTGGCTCACCATCCAGGAGGTCGGGGCTGAGGCGCTCCCCATCGTATCGCTGATCAACTTCCTCGTTGGTCTCATCCTGGCCTTCATGGGTTCAATCCAGCTCCAGATGTTCGGTGCGCAGATCTACGTGGCAAACCTCATTGCGATCGCCATGGTGCGGGCTATGGGCGCCATCATGACCGGCATCATCATGGCGGGCCGCACGGGAGCCTCGTTCGCCGCGCGCATCGGAACCATGCAGGTAAACGAGGAGATCGACGCCCTCAAGACAACGGGCATATCCCCGATGGATTTCCTGGTGCTGCCGAGGATGCTCGCCCTCTCCATCATGATGCCGCTCCTCGCCCTCTACGCCGACTTGCTTGGTATCCTGGGCGGGCTTGTCGTTGGCGTGACCATGCTCGACCTCGGCGTTATGGAGTATTACAACCAGACAAAAGGGGCCGTGAGTCTCACCAGTCTCTTATCGGGCTTTTCATGAGCCTGGTGTTCGGTGTGCTCATCGCGCTGGCAGGTTGTCTGCGCGGCATGCAGTGCGGCCGCAGCGCGTCAGCCGTGGGCCAGGCGACCACCTCCGCCGTGGTCACGAGTATCGTGAGCATCATTGTGGCAACAGCAATAATCATGGTCGGGTGCCAGATGCTGGGAATATGAGAAGTAATCAGTGTCGAGTGACGAGGGTCGAGTGAGTGAGACAAACCGACACGGGGATACGGCGAAGGGGAGATGGGGAGATTCACATCCTCTCCGCGTCTCCCTCTCTCTCCGCGTCTCTTGCGATCCTCGACACTCGACCCTCGACCCTCGGGAGGTTCTCGTGGCTGAGCCGCACATCATAGTGAGTGACCTGACGATGGCCTACGGGAGCTTCGTAGTCCAGCGGGACCTCGACCTTCACGGTCAACCGGGGGACATCTTCATCGTCATGGGTGGCTCCGGCTGCGGCAAGAGTACCCTGCTCAGGCACATGGTCGGGCTGCAGAGACCCGCCGGGGGCACGGTGCTCTACGGAGACGTCAGCCTCTGGGACCTCGACCCGCCGAACAGGAACGCTTGATGCGCCGCTTCGGCATCCTCTACCAGAAAGGGGCATTGTGGAGTTCCATGACCCTGGCGGAGAACATCGCGCATCCCCCTGGAGGAGTACACGGACCTCAAGCCTGGCCAGATCCGGGAGCTGGCCTCCCTCAAACTCGCACTGGTCGGCCTCGCCGGTTTCGAAGACTACTACCCTTCGGAGATCTCGGGCGGCATGATGAAACGCGCCGGACTGGCCCGCGCCATGGCGCTCGACCCTGAGATACTCTTCTTTGACGAACCGTCCGCCGGGCTGGACCCCATAAGCGCGGCCCTTTTCGATGAGCTAATCCTGCAGCTTCGAAACACACTCGGCGCGACCATAGTCATCGTGACCCACGAGCTGCCGAGCATCTTCGCGGTGGCTACCAACTCGGTCTTCCTTGATGCGGACTTGAAGACCATGATCGCGACAGGTGACCCAAAGCGATCTACTGGCCGAGTGTGAGAACCCGACCGATCAAGAACTTTCTCACCCGCGGTGCAAGCGCACGCAAAGGCGGCCCCGGGAGAGACGCCTGACCCGTGCTTCCTGGCCTGACGAGCACTTAAGTTGCGCGGAGGAAAAGATGAATAGCAAGGAGACAATTCATGAGCAAACCGGTAAGCAAGACGCTGATCGGTGTCTTTGTCGTGGGCGCACTGGCCCTGGCCGTGGCGGCAGTCGATGGTGTTCGGCTCGGGCAAGTTCCTGACAAAAACGATTCCCGCGGTAATGTACTTTGAAGGCTCGGTGAAAGGGTCTCAGCATAGGCGCTCCCGTCGTGTTCCGCGGGGTAAGGGTAGGCTCGGTGACCGATGTCGAGCTTATCTTCGATCCCAAGAGCCTCACGTTCCTCATCCCGGTATACATGTCGAGATTGATCCGTCGAAAGTGAAAATCGACGGCCCAGCTCCCGGGAAACCTTTACCTGCAACCCCTCGTCGAGCGAGGCTTGCGAGCGCAGCTCGAATCGCAGAGCTTCGTCACGGGCCAGCTCATGATCAACATCGACTTCTTCCCTGACCACTGTGCCCGGGTTCGTTGGGCTGGAACTGCGATACGCTCGAGATCCCGACGATCCCTTCCACCTTCGAGCAACTATCGAAGGACATACAGAACCTGCCCTGGAAAGACCTCTTCGACAACGTTCAGCGCCGCGGTTGAAGGGCATCGACAAGATCGGTGAACTCGCCGGCCATGGCCTCGACTGTCAAGAATATGGACCAGGCGCTCGCCCAGGCCACTTGGGCCCTGAAGACCATCAATGGGCAGATGAAGCCGATACTCGCCAACATAGAAGAAGCCACGGTATCCATCCGCACCTCTGCCGTCAAGGTGGACGCGGCACTCTCCGGCGAAGAAGGCATCCCGGCCCAGCTCGAGGAAACGTTTGAAGCGGTCAAGAAGGTCCTGGCACAGACCGACGCCACCTTACAGAAGGTAGAGGATATTGCCACGGAGAACTCATGGATTGCCGTCCCAGGCCGGTGAGACGATGGATGAACTCGGTAAGGCCGCAGCCGCTTTGCGGGCCCTGTCGGATTTTCTCGAGCGTCACCCTGAAGCCCTGATCAAAGGAAAAAAGGCTCCTTAAGGAGAGAACGATGAAGAGAACGATACTTGTTCGCACTGCCCTTCTGGCGCTGGTCGCCGCGCCACTGGTCCTGGCGGGATGCGGTACCTCGCCTCATTCGAAGTATTACGTGCTCAATGCCGTCAAGGCGCAGGAGACTGCCGGTCAGGTCACGACTGCCCTTCAAAGCAGCTTTCATTGCAGTCGGTCCTGTTCAGATCCCCGACTATCTGGACAGACCCCAGATCGCGACCCGTACGGCACGTAACGAACTCGAGATCAACGAGTTCGCGAGATGGGGTGGTTCTCTCAAGGAAGACGTGGACCGGGTCCTTGTCGAGAACCTTTCGGCACTGCTGGCATCAGATGGTATTGCGGTGGTCGGCTGGAAACGGCGTGTACCGGGTGCGCACAGGCTGTCCGTGGAGGTGAACCGCTTTGATACAGTAGAGGGCGGATCAGTGCTGCTGAAGGCCACCTGGAGCGTATCGTCTCCTGACGGGACAAAGGCCCTTCTCGTCAGGGGGTCGACCGTCAGCCAGCCTCTAAACGACAAGGATTACGGCGCGGTCGTGGCCGCCATGAGCCAGGCTCTGGGCGTGTTGAGCCAGGAGATGGCCGCGGGTATCAAGTCGGTTGTCCCGGCAAAGAAATGAGGGCCCCTTCCCGACAAAGGTCATGATGTGGAATACGCCGCAGCGGGCAGGGCATACCACCGCTCCGTACCACTGAGAAGTTGACAAACACCCCTTCTGGCCCATAGAATTGACGCAAGTCCACGGATGCAACATACATCGCACAATCAGGGGGGTTTCAGATGAGAAGAGTTCGTAGCTCTATCGTTCTCGTGGTGCTCATGGTGTTCGTCTCGGCCACTGCCTGGGCCGGGGTGCAGGAGATGGCGGATGCGCTCGCCGCCGCGGACACGGCCAACAAGCCGGTGCCGGTGCTGTCCAAGTCCGCACCGGACATGGACGCCAAGACCGCCTACGCGGTGCAGAAGGCGTACGTGGGCCAGCGCACGGCAAAGACGGGGATAGGCGGCTTCAAGGGCGGGCTCACCACGGAAGGCGCCCAGAAGCGCTTCGGGGTGAACTTCCCGTTGTCCGGTGTGCTGTACGCAGCCGGTAAGCTCGAAGGCTCACCGGTGGTCGACCGCAAGGATTTCCGCGGGCTCATGCTGGAGACGGAGATCGGCTTCGTGATAGGGCAGGCCATCGCCCAGCCGGTGAAGGACGTGGCCGAGTTGCAGCAGAAGGTGAGCGGCGTGATGCCGGCCATCGAGCTGCCCGAGATGGCCTTCGATGACATGAAGGCGCTCAAGGGCGTCGACATCATCGCTGCCGACGTTGGGGCCGCGAAGTACATTGTCGGGCAGACGCGTCCCCACAAGGGGCTCGACCTCAATGACATAAAGGTGGCGCTCACGATGGACGGCCAACCCGTCAATCAGGGGCAGGGCAAGGATGCCCTAGGGGACCAGTGGAAGGCCGCCTTGTGGCTCGTCAACGCTGTCGTGGAGCAGGGCTACAAGATCGAGCCGGGGCAGGTGCTGATCACCGGTGCCCTCGGCAACATGATCCCGGGCAAACCCGGTAAGTACGTGGCCGACTACGGCGCCTTCGGGAAGATTGTCTTCGAGGTGAAGTAGGGAACGGTCCGGGATCAGGGATTATCAGAAACGGTAGAAGGCGGACAACAACATGCCACCGATCAAGGTCTGCTTGTAGAGGCTGACGTTGGCGCCGTCCTGGTAGGCAAGCGCGGTGCCCGTGAGGCTCCGGCCTTCGATCTTGAAGGGCTGGTCGTAGGACACGGTGAAGGAGCCGCTATAGCTGTAGTCCTTCTGCGCTTTGTTGTTGATGGAATTCCGCCTGTCATAGCCGAGATACGAGTACCCGACGTTGGTCACGAGGCTGAACTGTTTGCCCTGATAGGTGTGGGTCAGCCCCACCCCGATGCGGTCGCCGCTCATCGCGGTAACGTCCTGGTCGGCTCTTGCGTAGTTGACGGAAGGCGCCACAGAATGGTTCTGGCCGGCCTTGAAGAGATAGAGCACTTCCACCCGGTACTGGTTGCCGTCACGGTCCAGTAGCTTGGCTTGAGAGGCGGGGAGACTGAGCTGTGTCCGCGAGGGCGCGAGCCTGTAAGCTGCCTCGGCGGCCGGACCAGGCATCATCGAATCCTCGGGGCCGGACCTGGCATAGAGCGAGTCGATCAATTTCCTGCCGGGTTCCATCGCTGCGGGTTAGGCTTGGCCGAGACGAAGGGGGCCCAGCGCTAAACCGCCGAGTCCCGCCGTCGGCTCGACGGCACTGGCGCCGCCGATGCAGAACAACAGTAAGCCGCACAAAAAAAGTCCGTTATGTTGAACCTTTTCATGGTCATCCAGCCTGGCGCCGCTCTTACGCATAAGTATACCCATAATTTCGCCAAAACGCCAGTCCCTTTTTACCGGTTGGCGGGAAAGGGAGCTATTTTTTCTTCGCCTGGTCGGCCACCGCCTGCTGGGCCTTTGCCACCGCCTCGGAGTCGCCGAGGTAATAGGAACGGATTGGCGCGAGGTCGTCCGTCAGTTCGTAGATGAGCGGGATGCCCGTCGGGATGTTGAGGCCGACGATCTCGTCCTCGGAGACGTTGTCGAGGTATTTTACCAGGGCCCGAAGGCTGTTGCCGTGGGCCGATCAGATAACCCGCTACCTTCTTTGATAGAGGGCGCAATCGTCCCCGTGCCAGTAAAGGAGGAAGCGGGCGACGGTGTCCTTGAGGCTGCGGTCAGGGCGCCTCTTCCTGAAAGCACGGCATCCCACCGGTCATGGCCGGCAGGCGCAGGTCGTCCTCGCGAGGGCAGGGGGCGGTATGTCGTTGCTGCGACGCCAGATCTTGACCTGGCCTCGCCGTCGCGCTCGGCGGTCTCCGACTTGTTGAGCCCCTGGAGGGCGCCGTAGTCGCGCTGGTTCAGCCGGCCGTGGTTGATAACGGGATCCACATCTGGTCCATCTCCTCCAGCGCGACCCAGAGGGTCTTCATCGCCCGCTTCAGGACCGAGGTGTAGGTCGGATCGAGTACGATCCCTCCTTCTTCAGGGTGCGGCCGAGCCGCGTGCGCTTCCTGGAGCCCTTTCTGCAAGGTCCACGTCGATCCAGCCGGTGAAACCGGTTCTCCTTGTTCACTCGCTCTCGCCTGACGGAGTAGACCAACCTTTTTCATGCTTCGTTCTCCTTTCGAATAATCTTTTGTCGAACCTAAAGGCCGTCCGCCCACGGTTCGGGTTTTTTTCACCTCAGGCTCGCCGGCTGCCCCGTCGAGGCGAGCACGCTGCTCCAGATCCAGCCATAGCGGTCTATCTTCTTGCGGCTGGAGACCGCGAGCGGTATCGGTACATGTGTGAACTCGCCCTTCCAGTGGCCTACCACCATGTTGGTGCGGCCCGTCATGCCGGCGTGCACGGCGTTGTGTCCGAGGAGCAGGCAGAAGGCCGCGTCGTTCGCATTGGCCGGCACGCTGCGGATGATGTAGCTCGGGTCGATGTACTTCAGGTTGAGCTCGATGCCGGCGTCTTGAAATGCTCCTTGATGTGGTCCCTGAGGAACACGCCGATGTCGCCGAGACTGCACGTTCCCCGACGCGTCGTCGCTCCGCCGGTGCCCGGCAAGAGGTCCTGGCCGGCCCCCTCGGCGACCACGACCACGGCGTGGCCCCGCTTGCGAGCCGCTCCTCGAGGTGCCTTGAGAAAGCGCGTCCAGCGTGAACGGCACCTCGGGCACGAGGCAGAAGTTGACCTCGCTGTCGGCGAGCGTCGCGTAGGCGGCGATGAAGCCGGAGTCCCGTCCCATCAGTTTGACCAGCCCCACGCCGTTGGGCGCGCCCCGCCTCGATGTGGGCGCCGTGATCGCCTCCGCGCCTCGGACCGCGGTCTCGAAGCCGAAGGTCCGGTCGATGTAGGAGATGTCGTTGTCGATGGTCTTCGGGATGCCGACGACGGCGATCTCGAGTCCGCGGCGCGTCACCTCCTCGTCGATGGCCTGCGCGCCGCGCAGCGTGCCGTCGCCGCCGACGGTGAAGAGCATGTCGATCTTGCATGCGCACCAGGGTGTCGACCATCTCCTCGATGTCCTGCGGCCCGCGCGAGGAGCCGAGGATGGTGCCGCCCGGCTTGTGGATGTCGGCCACCGACTGCCGGGGTGAGCTCGAGCGGACGGTGGGCCGAGCGGGGGTCAGGCCCTCGTACCCGTAACGGAATGCCGAGCACCGTTGTTCACGCCGTAGTGGTGAAACAGGCTCAGGACGACCGCGCGGATCACGTTGTTCAGGCCCGGGCAGAGCCCGCCGCAGGTGACGATCCCGCACTTGAGGCGGGAGGGATCGAAGTGGATCCTTTCTCGGGGGCCTGCAAGCTCGAGGGCAGGCGCTTCCCGCCCTGCATCGAGGAAGGATCTCACCTCGCCCGGCCTGTCGTGATACAGGAGGCGCACGTCGTCGCCCACGAAATACGTACTGCTCATCGGGGTAGGGATGGTACAGGGTCCCAGTGTGTCTATGGCGAACTTCAGGTCCGGCTCCGTCATGATCCAGCTCCTTTGCTTACGTTCCGAACATAGTGGTGCCGACGGCCCTGAGGTCGCTGGCCGCCTGCTTGACACGCACCGCCATGGCGATCTCCGCGGTCTCCATGTAGGGGCGCCGATCGTAGGCCTTCTTGTTCCCCACCTCGCCGTCCACCTTCAACACCCCGTCGTAGTTCCTGAACATGTGGTCGGCGATGGCGCGTGTAAAAGCGTATTGGGTGTCGGTGTCGACATTCATCTTGACGACCCCGTAGTCGATGGCCTCGCGGATGTCGGCAAGGGAGGAACCCGAGCCCCCGTGGAAGACAAGCGCAAAGAGCGCATCGCGGCCGAAGGCCCGTTCGACCGCTTCCTGCCCATCTTTCAATATCTTCGGTCGGAGCTGCACCGCGCCGGGCTTGTAGACCCCGTGCACGTTCCCGAAGGTGGCAGCGAGCAAATAGCGCGCTCCCTTGATCGCATTCATGCGCCGCGCCACATCCACCATGTCCTCGGGCGTGGTGTAGAGCTTCTCAGCCGGTCCGTCCGCCCTCACACCGTCTTCTTCGCCGCCTACGACGCCCACCTCTATTTCGAGGACGAGATCGTCCTTGGCGCAGCGCTCGAGCAACGGCACGGCAATGTCGAGGTTATCCTTGAGGGGCAGCGCACTCCCATCGAACATGTGACCGTTGAAGAGGTTGGGCAACCCAGCGGCCCTGCGCCTCTCGGTCGCCTCGACCAGCGGGATGACGAAGGTGTCGAGCACCTTTGCCTGGCAGTGATCCGTGGTGAGGGCCACGTAGATGGGGTAGCGCTCGGCCACCCGGTGGACGTGCTCCGCGATGGCGATCGCGCCCATGGCCATGTCCTTGACGGATGTGCCGGACGCGTGCGCGGCCCCACCCGTCGAAACCTGGATAGGCCGTCCGCACTTTGCCTCCGCGAATCCGCGGAGCACGGCGTTCGCTGTCGTCAGCGACGTCACGTTGATGGCCGGGTAGGCGAACTTGCCCGACTTCGCCCGATCCAACATCTTGCAGTAGGTTTCGTAGTTAGCAACTGGCATAGTGCCTCCTTTGGTTGGTTTCCTTCACATAGGCCGCGGGGCGGCCACGAGTAGCACACAAGCGCGTGGCTGGAGCGCATACGACGTCTCCCCCACCACCGGCGCGGTCGCCAGGTCCCGGCAGTCGTCCGGCGCATCGAGCGACGTGTCGAGAATCCTCCGCCACGCCCAGCCTTCCCCTGGTGCGGGCAGCTCGAAGGCGAGCGGTTCCCAGTAGGCGTTTGTCGCCCAGTACACGGGGTGACCCGCCGCGCCCGATGCCTCGCAGGCGATGCTGTGGGAGTCATCGCTCCAGTCGGGCTGACCCAGTCTCACCCCGTGCCAGCGGATCGTCGCCTGCCGGAGGATCTCGGCGAGCGTCAACTGGTCCTCTTCCCCCGGGCGGTCGAGGGGCTGAGGCGGTAACGGATGAGCGTCCTGACGAAGCGGTGGATATCCGCGTGCCGCTCCAGTAATGTCCAGTCGAACCAGCTGATCTCGTTGTCCTGGCAGTAGGCGTTGTTGTTGCCGCCCTGGGTGCGCCGCACCTCGTCCCCCATGAGGAGCATCGGCGTGCCCGAGGGCGAGAAGGGTGACCGCCAGGAAGTTCTTCACCTGGCGGTTGCGTAGCGCCTCGATCTCCGGGTCGTCGTCGGCCCTTCCGACCCCGCAGTTCCAGCTGAGGTTGTCGTTGGCGCCGTCCCGGTTATCCTCGCCGTTGGCCTCGTTGTGCTTGTCGTTGTAGGAAACCAGGTCGTTGAGGGTGAAGCCGTCGTGGCAGGTGACGAAGTTGATGCTCTGTTCCGGCCCTGCGCTCCTGTCGCGCGTAGATGTCGGGACTGGCCAGAAGCCGCGCGGCGAAGCCGACACCGTCCGTGTCACCCTTCAGGAAGCTGCGCACGTCGTCGCGGAACTTGCCGTTCCACTCCTTCCAGCTGTCGCCGATGAAGCTGCCCACCTGGTACAGCCCGGCCGCGTCCCAGGCCTCGGCGATCAGCTTGATGCCGGCCAGGGTCGGGTCCGATTTCGATGTCCCAGAGGATCGGCGGGTTTGCAAGCGGCGTGCCCCTGACTCGTCGCGGGAGAGGATCGAGGCCAGGTCGAAGCGGAAGCCGTCCACGTGCATCTCCCTGACCCAGTACTGCAGGCTGTCGATGATCAGCCGGCGGACGATCGGGTGATTGGCGTTGAGGGTGTTGCCGCAGCCGGTGTAGTTGGCGTAGTAGCGTTCCGTCCGGCTCCAGGATGTAGTACGCGTCGTTCTCGAACCCCCGGAAGCAGAGGGTCGGGCCCTCCTGGTCGCCCTCGGCGGTGTGGTTGTAGACCACGTCGAGGATCACCTCGATGCCTGCCCGGTGCAGCGCCTTGACCATGTCGCGGAACTCGTCCAGCGGGCCCGAGCGGGTCCTTGCGGGAGCTGTAGGCTGCATGGGGGGCGAAGAACGAAACCGGGCGTAGCCCCAGTAGTTGACGAGGCCCGGTGGGGCGTCCTGGGGATCGAACTGGAAGACCGGCAGGAGCTCGACGGCGGTGATCCCGAGCTCCTGCAGGTAGGGGATCTTCTCGATCAGTCCGGCGTAGGTGCCGCGCTTTTTGCTTCGAACCCCGGAAGGGATGGCGGGTGAAGCCGGCCACGTGCATCTCGTAGATCACGGTCCTGGAGTAGGGTCGCTTCAGGGGTGATCCCCCTCCCAGTCGTAGCGCGCGGGTCGGCGACCACGCTCTTCATGGCCACGGCCGCGTTGTCGCCCGGGCTGCTTGCGGCGGCCCTCGGTGTATGCTTCGGGCACGACGACACCCCGGCCATAGGGATCGAGGAGCACCTTCTCCGGGTCGAACCGCAATCCGCTCCGGGTTCATGGTCCGTGCACGCGATAGCCGTAAAGCTGACCCGGTTCTATGCCGGGGACAAAGACGTGCCAGTAGTGGTAGGTGCGATGGTTCGCGGGTCGAGGGTGATGACGCGCGAGGGTTTGGCGTCGTCGGCCCGGTCGAAGAAGAGCAGCTCCACCCCGGTGCAGTCCCTCGCGAAGACGCTGAA
>CAVRTU010000003.1:0-291059 GCA_963724265.1 uncultured Gemmatimonadales bacterium | reverse complement strand
GCCGCAGCGGCGGGGGCACCCGGTCGCGGAGTCGCCGGTGCCGGTGCCGACGGGGGTGGCGAGGACGCTGCAACGGCGGGCCGTGGCGTGGACATGCCGGCGAGCGGGGCGCCCATCATGGTGTCGTTGAGACGCTGGCTTGCTCCGGGCGCCGGTAGCGAGGGTCCCGCCAGCGGACGCGGCGGCGGCGGCGGCGGCGGGGTCGGCACGGTGTGCTTCACGCTTGGCGGTGCGGGGGGAGGCGGGGATGGTGCGGGTGGAAGTGGCGCGGCAGGCGGGGTCGGTGTCGGCGCGGCGGCCGGCGCGGTCGCCGGCGCCAGGTCGGCATAGAACCGGAACTCGTGGTCTCCGACCCGGATCACATCGGCCCGCGCCAGGACCCGCTGGCGTTCGACCCGCTCGCCATTGATGAAAGTGCCGTTGGTGCTGCTGTCCACGACCACGTACCCCTGCGGCGTGGCCAGAATCTCGGCGTGATGCCGGGACACATCCTTGTTCGGCACCACGATGTCCGAGCCCGCCTCCCGCCCGAATGTCAGGGGTGCGCCGCCGATCGTGTACTCCCGGCCGTCGGTGAGGCAGACCAGCCGCCCACCTGTCGAGCCGGTCGCCGCCCTTCCCGCCGCCGGCTTCGAGCTTCTCGACCGCCTGGGCCAGGTCGCTGGCGCTCAGGAACTGCGTGCTGCCGCTCCGGTGGGGGTCCACGCAGAGCAATTCGAGGCCGGCCACCTGCAGCTTGTCGCCATGAAGCAGCGGTGCCGGATCCCCGCCCAGCCGCACGCCGTTGACGGAAGACTTCGGCGCCTGGAACCCCCGCCAGGACGGCCAGGGCGCCATCGGGAGCGACCCGCAGGATCGCATGCCTTGGCAGGATGCCCGGCGCCCGACAGCGCCACCAGGCAGGAAGGATCGGCACCGACAGCCGATTCCCCCTGCGGTACCGCGTACCGGCGGCCGCCGAATTCGAGTTCGAGCATCTGATCGTTTCCTGGGCGAAAGAGCCTGAAGTTCAAACGTATCCGCCGCTTAGGGGCGGCGCAAGCGAATCCGCTCAGTCTTCGGACGCCGCCGAGATCCCGAATTGGAGGTGGTAGAGTCGTCCGATAAAGTCCCCCTGATGCGAGCAGCTCCCGATGGGTCCCCCGCTCCCGGATTTCGCCATGGTGGAGCACCAGGATCTCATCGGCATGAAGGATGGTGCTCAGCCGGTGGGCCACCACCAGGCTGGTCCGCCCCCGCATCAGCTCTGCCACGGCGCGCTGGATCTGGGCCTCGGCATCCGCGTCCACCGAACTGGTCGCCTCGTCGAGGACCAGGATCGCCGGGTCGAGAGCCAGGGCCCTGGCGAACGAAAGCAGCTGGCGTTCGCCGACGCTCAGCCCTTTGCCCCGCTCGCCCAGCAGGTGGCCGTACCCCTCCGGCAGCCGCGCGATGAACCGGTCGGCCCCCACCCGCTGCGCCGCCTCCTTGGCGCGTTGATCCGGGATCCCGGCGTCGAGGGTGAGGTTCCGCAGGATGTCGCCGGCAAAGAGAAAGAGGTCCTGCTGCACGAAGCCGATCGCCCCCCGCAGGTCCGACAGGGACAGGTCGCGAAGATCCACCCCGTCCAGGGTGATCCGTCCGCGCTCCGGGTCGTAGAACCGGAGCAGGAGACTGATGATCGTGGTCTTCCCCGCCCCGGTGTGGCCGACCAGGGCCATCGAGGCGCCGGGGCGGAGGGTGAAGGAGACGTCCTTGAGCACCCAGTCCGCAGTCGGAAGGGCGGGAAGGCGGGAGGACGGGAGTTCCGCTTCCCGCCCTTCCGCGCCTCTCCGGCCCTCCCGCCATACCGAAACCACACCCCCTCGAACCGGATCTCCCCGCGCAGCGGCGTGGGCAGCGCCGTGGCCGGCGTGGCTTCGGCCACGGTCACCGGCTCATCGAGCAGGGTGAAGATCCGCTCGGACGACGCCATCGCGCTCTGCAGCAGGTTGTACTTCTCCGAGAGGTCCTGCAGCGGCTGGAAGAAGCGGCGGGTGAGCTGGATGAATGCCGCCAGGACGCCGATGGTGAGCGTCGAGTGCAGGGAACGGATGCCGCCGAACCAGAGCAGGAGGGCGAGGGCCAGCGCCGTCAGCAGTTCGATGGCCGGGAAGAACAGGGCGTACGCGGTGATCGACCGGAGGTGCGCCTCGAGATGCTCCCGGTTGATCAGGTCGAAGGTCTCGGCCGAGCGGCCGCTCGCGCCCGAACAGCTGCACCACCCGCATGCCGGACAGCTGCTCCTGCAGGTAGCTGTTGAGCCGGGCCAGGCGGATCCGGATGTCGCGGAAGGCGCTGCGCACCTGCCGCCGGAAGAGCGCCACGGTGAGCAGCACCAGCGGAATCACCACGAAGGCGACCAGCGCCAGGCGCCACTCGGTCACCAGCATCATGACCATGATGGCGACCAGCGTGAACACGTCGCCGAACACCGTGACCAGGCCCGAGGAGAAGACCTCGTTCAGCGTCTCCACGTCGGAGGTCACCCGGGTCATCAGGCGGCCGACCGGATTGACGTCGAAGAACGGGATGCTGAGGCGCTGCAGCTGGACGAAGAGCTGCCGCCTGAGGTCGGCCATCACCCGCTGGCCGATCCAGCTGGTCAGCAGCGCCTGGCCGTACTCGCAGCCGAACTCGCAGGACCGCGGCGACGACGAAGATCGCCGCCAGCGTGGTCAGCAGGCCGGTATCGTGGTGAGGGACGGCGACGTCGAGGGCCTGGCGGGTGAGGGTCGGCGGGACCAGGGCCAGGCCGGAGAGCCCGATGAGCAGCAGGATGGCCCCGGCGGTGGGCCAGCCGTAGGGGCGGAGGTAGCCGGAGGAGCCGCCGGGCCAGCGCCGCGTCGTAGGGCCGCTCGAGCGGCTCCTCGGTGGCCGGCCCGCTCACCCGCCGGTGCTCACCACCAGGGTGCCGGGCTGGTCGTCCAGGCCCTTGAGCGGGTGCTGCAGCCAGCGGTAGAAGACGAAGAACCCGAAGATCAGCGTGAAGTAGCTGAGGATGGCCCGCCAGATCAGGGTGTACACCGGGGCCACCGCCGGCGGCAGGTACACCGAGGACATCACGGTGGCCGACAGCAGCTCGGCGATGCCCGAGGCCCCCGGAGTCGGCGCGAAGTAGAGCAGGAAGGTGATCATCGTCTGCAGCAGCAGGACGTCCACGAAGTTGGCCTGGATCCCGACGGCCCGGAGGGCCACGTACCCTGCCAGCAGCTTGTTGGCGTGACTCGGCCCCGAGAGCAGAGTGGCCCAGAGCAGTGCCACCCACCCCTTGCGGCTGTTGAAGGCGACGAAGCTTTCGTGCGCGTGGTCGATACCGGCCCTGAGCCCCTCCAGCCTCGCCGCCACTCGCCGGCTGCGCCGGCCGATCCGCTCGGCCAGCCGGTGGAGCAGGTCACGGATGAACCGCGGGAAGATAATGATTGCCACGAACAGCAGACCCAGGCCGACGAACATGCTGAGGCTGCCCAGGAAGAGATCGTAGAGCGAGAGACCGAGCACGTCGCCGTGATGGCCCAGCGATCGGCCCCCGCCCAGCACGATCGCCAGCGGGCCTGCCAGCGCGAAGAACGACACCGTCGCGATGAAGGTCATCAGCGTCGAGGTCACCGCCACCGGAATCGGCACGCCGGCCCGCCGCATGCCGTACATCATCATCGGGCCCGAGCCCGAGTTGAGCGGGGTCAGGTACCCGGCCCAGGCCCCCATGCCACCGGCCAGGATCATGCCGGTAAGCGGTGGATCGGGATGAACGTGGCGTACGATCACCCAGTTACGCAGTCCCCCGCCAATCCAGTCCATCGACGCCAGGCCCACCCCGACCAGGACCCAGCCCCACCTGACCTGCCGCGCCGCCTGGAGCACCTCCGCGGGGTTCCGGTCCCTGAGAATCAGGAAGACGTAGACCAGTACGGAGAGGACGACGAAGACGGCAAGACCGCGAAGGAGGGCGCGCGGAGTAAGCACGGAAGCCATGGGCGCGTAACGTAACCCGCGGCGGGAGGGGCCGGAAGGCGGTGGCGAGCCGTCCGTGTATCTTCCCCGCCGATGTCAGAGCGCGTCATCCGCATCGTCAACGCCCGCCAGCACAACCTGAAGGGCATCACCGTCGAGCTGCCACGCCGGGCGCTCGTGGTCATCACCGGCCCCTCGGGCTCCGGGAAGAGCTCGCTCGCCTTCGATACCCTCTACGCCGAGGGGCAGCGCCGCTACATCGAGTCGCTGTCCACCTACGCCCAGCAGTTTCTCGAGCGGATGCCCAAGCCGCTGGTGGACCGCCTCGAGGGGCTGGCCCCCGCGGTGGCCATCGAGCAGCGGAGCCCCGCCGTCTCCAGCCGTTCGACGGTCGGCACCGCCACCGAGATCCACGATGCGCTCCGCCTGCTCTGGGCCCGGATCGGCCGCCAGTACTGCCGGGTCTGCGGAGCTCCGGTCGCGACGCGACACCCCGCAGGCCGCCGCCGACCGCGTCCTCGCGGAACTGGCGGGAAGAGTGCAGGTCGGCTTTCCCCTGCCGGTCGAGGCCCGCCGCGACCACACCGTCATCGTCGAGAACCTCCGCGCCCTTGGCTTCGTCCGCCTGGTGGTCGATGGCGAAGCCCGGCACCTCGATCAGCTGCCGGAGGGACTCGACCTCGCCGCGGCGGGCGAGGCCATCGTGGTCGTGGACCGCCTCGCCGCGGAACCCGGCCAGTCCGGCCGGATCGCGGAGGCCGTCGCGATTGCTTTCAGCGAGGGAGACGGGGTCGCCCTCGTGCTTTCCGAGGCCGGGCGCCTCCGCTTCTCCGAGTCGCCCGCCTGCAGCGCCTGCGAGACGCCCGCGCTCCCGGTGGCCCCCGCGCTCTTCTCATTCAACAATCCTCGTGGAGCCTGCGCCGGCTGCAACGGATTCGGCGCCGTGCTGGAGTATGCCGAGTCACTGATCATTCCCGATCCGGCCAGGAGCATCGCCGAGGGCGCCATCGATCCCTGGACCAAGCCCCGCTACGAGACTCGCCGGCGGCTCCTCGCGGAGGCCTGCCGCAAGCTCGGCGTGGACGCCACCAAGCCGTGGAACCGGCTCAAGGCCGCCGATCGCCACGAGCTGCTCCACGGCAAGGTGGGGCGCTTCGTCGGCATCTTTCCCTTTCTCAAGGGGCTCGAGGAGAAGCGCTACAAGCAGTATATCCGGGTCTTCCTCCGCCAGTACCAGCTCGCCCTCACCTGCCCCGGTTGCCATGGCGCGCGGCTCAACGAGCACGCCCTCGCCGTCCGGATCGGGCCCGAGACCATCGGCACAGTGGCGGCCCGGACCGTGGACGAGCTCCATGCCTGGCTCACCACGCTTCAGCTCACCGACTTCGAGGCCCGGGTCGCGCACCTGGTCCTGGCCCAACTGCGCCAGCGCGTGACCTACCTCCGCGACGTCGGCCTGGGCTACCTCACCCTCGACCGCCTCACCCGCACGCTGTCGGGGGGCGAGGCCCAGCGGATCGCCCTGTCGAACGCGATCGGCGCCGAGCTGGTTGACAGCCTCTACGTGCTCGACGAACCCACCGTGGGCCTGCACTCCCGCGACACCGACCGCCTGCTCCGGCTGCTCCACCGCCTGCGCGATGCGGGCAACACCGTCATCATGGTCGAGCACGACCTTGCCGCCATCCGCCAGTCCGACTTCATGCTCGAGCTCGGCCCCGGCGCCGGAGAGCGGGGCGGCCAGGCGGTCTACGCCGGGCCGGTGGCCGGGGCGACCGCCACGCTGACGGGGCGATACCTTGCCGGCGAGAAGCGGATCGGGACGCCGAGCCACCGGCGCCCGCTCGGGCCCCGGCTCCGCGTGCGCGGTGCCACGCTGCACAATCTCCGGGACGTGGACGTGGACATCCCGCTCGCCTGCCTGACCGCCCTCACCGGCGTCTCCGGCTCGGGCAAAAGCACGCTGCTTCACGACATTCTCTACCGCCAGCTCGAAGCCCGGCTCCATGGCGGCCACTCGGCGCGGCTCCACCTCGGCGAGGCGGTCGGGGCCGTCGCCGAGCTGGCAGGATGGGAATCGCTGGACGACATCCTGCTTATCGACCAGTCGCCGATCGGGCGGACGCCCCGCTCCAATCCGATCACCTACATCAAGGGATTCGACGAAATCCGGGAGCTGTTCGCCGCCCAGCCGCTGGCCCGGGCCCGGAACTACACCCCCGGCACCTTTTCCTTTAATACGGCCGGTGGGCGCTGCGAGGCCTGCGAGGGCTCCGGGTACCTGCTGGTCGAGATGGTCTTCCTGGCGGATGTCTTCGTCCCCTGCGAGGCGTGCGGCGCCACCCGCTTTCGCCGCGACGTCCTCGACGTGCGGATCCAGGGCCACTCGATCCACGACGTGCTCCAGTTCACGGTGGATGACGCCATCACCCGCTTCCGCCACCAGCCAAAGCTGGGTCAGGCGCTCTGGCACCTGCAGCAGGTCGGCCTCGGCTATCTCCGCCTGGGCCAGCCGGCCACGACACTCTCGGGCGGCGAGGCGCAGCGGCTCAAGATCGCCCGGGAACTGGCCGGCGCGAAGAAGGGCACCAGCCGCCGGCTCTACCTGCTGGATGAGCCGACCACCGGCTTGCACCTCGAGGACGTGCGCGTCCTGATCGGCGTCCTCGATCGTCTGGTGGACGCCGGGCACACCGTGGTCCTCATCGAGCATCACCTCGACGTGATCAAGCGGGCTGACTGGGTGATCGACCTCGGCCCCGAGGGCGGACCGGGTGGTGGCGAGGTGGTCGCAATGGGCACTCCCGAGGAGGTGGCCGGGAACCCGCGCTCCCATACTGCCCGCTATCTCCGCGAGGTGCTTCTCCAGGCGGGCACGCTGTGAGCCGCGCCCGCGCCTCGCTCGCCGTCTTTACCGCCATGGTGATCTGGGCCCTCACCTTTCCGCTGGTGAAGGCGGCGCTGCCGCTGATCTCGCCGCTGGCGCTCAACGCTCTCCGGTTCACGGTCGCGGCCCTCTTCATCCTGCCGACGCTGCGCGGCGCGACGCGGGATGAATGGAAGGCGGGACTGGTGCTGGGCGGGCTGATCGCGGGGGGGTTCGCGGTGCAAAATGTGGGACTGCAGTACACCACGCCGAGCCGTGCGGGGTTCCTGACCAGCCTTTACGTGCCGTTGACGCCGCTGGCAGGGTTCCTGGTCTTCGGGGAGCGCCCGGGTCGGCGCGCGCTCGCAGGCGTGGCATTGGCCGCCGCGGGGCTTGCGCTACTCACCCAGCCCGACGTCGGGGGCGGGGGAATCAACCTCGGCGACCTGCTGATCATCGCCTGCGCGGTGGCCTTCGCCCTGCAGCTGGTGTCCGTCACCCGCTACGCGCGCCGCTTCGATCTCAAGCGCCTGCTGGGACTGCAGGTTGCCGGTGCAGCGCTGCTCAGCGTGGCGATCCTGCCGCTGGAGACGATCCACATCAGCTGGACACCGTTCCTCGTCTTTGCGCTGGCGATCGAGATCTTCGGGGCAACGCTGGTCTGCCTACACCTGCAGCTGGTCGGGCAGCGGGAGCTGACCTCGTCCCAGGCCGCGATCATCTTCGCCTTCGAGCCGGTCATCGCGGCGGCAGCCAGCGCCTATTTCCTCGGCGACCACCTGACGATCGTCCAGGCCGCCGGCGGCGGGCTCATCCTGGCAGGAATGCTGGTCTCGGGCGAATGAGCGGGGTGCCTCCGGCCCCGACAATCATCGCTGACGTGCAGTGGCGACTTTCCGCCCTCCCGCTCTCCCGCCCTCCCGCCCTCTCACTGCCCCGGCCAACTCTCCCAGCAGCTCCGCCGTCGTCTCCCAGTCAATGCACGCGTCGGTGATGGAGACGCCGTAGCGGAGTGCGGCGGCATTCCCCTCGTGCCGCTGGCTGCCGGCATGCAGGTGGCTTTCGAGCATCACGCCCATGATCGCCTCGCTGCCGCCACGGACCTGGCCCGCCACGTCGCGAAGCACCACCGCCTGGCGGGTGTGGTCCTTGGCCGAGTTGCCGTGGCTGCAATCGACCATCACCCGGGGGCACTGTCCCGCGCTGCGGAGCAGCTCGACAGCCGCGGCGATGGACTCCGCGTCGTAGTTGGTCCGGGTGACGCCGCCCCGGAGCACCAGGTGCCGGTCGGGGTTGCCGGTGGTGTGCACGATCGCGGCATGCCCCCCTTCGTCGAGACCCAGGAAGGTGTGGGGGCTCCCGGTGGCGATGAGGCCGTCGAGCGCCACCTGCAGGTTGCCATCGGTGCCGTTCTTGAAGCCGACCGGCATCGAAAGGCCGCTGGCCATTTCGCGATGGGTCTGCGATTCCACGGTGCGGGCACCGATCGCCGTCCAGGCCACAAGGTCGGCGATGTACTGGGCCACGACCGGGCCCAGCAACTCGGTGGCCGCAGGCAGGGGGAGTTCATTGATGTCGAGCAGGAGCTTCCGGCCCAGGCGGAGGCCGGACGCCATGTCCCGGCTGCCGTCCAGATGGGGGTCGTTGATCAGCCCCTTCCACCCAAGGTTGGTGCGGGGCTTCTCGAAATACACCCGCATCAGGATACACAGGTCCCCCGCCAGGCGCTCCCGCAGCGGGGCGAGACGCCGGGCGTACTCCAGCGCGGCGTCCGGATCGTGGATGCTGCAAGGTCCGACAACCACGAGCAGGCGATGGTCGTCCCCCGCCAGTATCCGGCGCACCTCTTCGCGCGCCGCTGCCACCCGCCGCTGTACGTCGGCAGAGGCGGGCAGTTCGGCAATGAGCTGGCCGGGGGGCACCAGCGGTTCGAACCGCTGGACGTGGAGATTGCTGGTTTCCGGTAATGAATTCCGTTTGGTCATCCCACTACTGTCCAGTCTGAGGTGCGAGTTTGAAAAGGGAAAAGACTCACCCGGCCTGGCCGAGACAAGTGGACCTCCCTCCGGAGGGCTGCACGGTCTTGAGCAGCGGGTTGACATAAGACGGTAACGCATGTATTATTCATATATGAAGCAAGACCCAGTCGCATCTGTCGAAGCTCCCGCAGCCCCGCAGGACGGGGGACAGGTAATGTTCGGTCTTATCAAGGCAGGGCGGGTGTTGGAAGATCAGCTCGAGAAGGGGCTGGGACAGGTGGGACTTTCGATGCCCAAGTTCAGTGTGCTGTCGGAACTGGCCCGGTCGAGTGAGCCGCTTCCGTTGAGCGAGCTCGCGGCCAGGCTGAGCTGCGTCCGTTCGAACATGACCCAGCTGGTTGATCGCCTGGAGGCGGATGGGCTGGTCCGCCGCACCGATGACCCCTCGGACCGCCGCGCCGTCCGCGCGGCGCTTACACCCCTGGGCCGCGAGCGGTGCCTTGCCGGGGCGGACGAGGTCACCCGCGTCCAGGCCCAATTTGCGGCCTCGCTTCCGGCGGCAGATCTGTGCGCATTGGGGCGTGCGCTTGGAGGTGTGAAGTGAGTTTTTTTCGGGGAGTAATTCATCACTGCACTGTCTAGGAACGAACCATTTTGCAATGCCGCGCAGGCCTCAGGGCCTCGTGAAACGAGCCCCGGCGGATCGCCGGATCACCACCAACCAAAGTTCCGAGGGAAGACCAATGACTACCTGGCAGATTGACGGCGCCCACACCAGCGTCGAGTTCGCAGTGAAGCACCTGATGATCGCGACGGTCCGGGGGCGGTTCGGCAAGGTCTCCGGCACCGTGACGACTACCGGGGAAGCGCCGGGTCACGCGTCCGTGGCCGTGACCATCGACGTCGCGAGCATCGACACTCGCGAGAGCCAGCGGGACACCCACCTCCGCTCGGCCGATTTCTTCGACGCGGAGAAGTTCCCGACCATCACCTTCCTCAGCCAGCGGACAGTCGGTGACGTGGAGGGCAGCTTCCGCCTGATCGGCGACCTCAGCATCCGGGGCACCACGCGGGAAGTCCAGCTGGAAGTGACCAGCGAGGGGCGCACCAACGACCCCTGGGGAAACAAGCGGGCGGGCTACAGCGCCCGGACCACGATCCATCGCAAGGACTTCGGCCTCACCTGGAACCAGCTCCTCGAGGCCGGCGGAGTGGCGGTGGGCGACGAGGTCAGGATCACGCTGGATCTGGAGCTGGTGCTCCAGGTCGACGCGGCGGCAGGCTCCCAGCTCGCGACAGCAGCTGCGTAGCCCCGCGCGGAGTGAGAAGCGAAGCGGGCCCCCGGAGTACCGGGGGCCCGCTTTTCGATTTCGGCCGAATCATCGACGAGCTCCCGAGGAGGGACTCGAACCCCCGACCCGGTGATTAACAGTCACCTGCTCTACCAACTGAGCTACTCGGGAAAGCGGCGCAGAGGATAACGGTTTGGGAACCCGGAATCAAGCGACCGGGCAACGACTTGGGATTGGCCGAGATTCGGATTCTCGTGCCACCGATTCGCCGATCCACAAAATCTACACCTTCTCAACAGTGTCATCACACTTCAATCGAAATCCATGACGGACAGCACGTTACGAGCCAACGTGAGCAAACACTCGCATACCTTCTTTGCGAGCAATCACTCGCAAACTGACTGGCCCTGAATTGCTGTTGCTCTGGTCACCGCACAATGGTGCAAAATAACGACATAACTCATTGTAGAAAAAGATGTTACACAATTGCAGCTACCGCATTTCCGGCCCGAAATTACCTTCATTACCATGACGCTCCACCCCTTGATCGGCCACGAGCAGGCTCGCAACGAGCTCTCGAGTGCCGTCTCCCGAGGTACCCTTCCCCAGGTCATCGCCCTGGTGGGGCCCCCGGGAGTCGGCAAGCAGCGCCTCGCTCTCTGGCTGGCCCAGCTGCTCCTCTGCGAGCAGCCGGGGCCGGTGGCCAGGCGTGTGGCACCTGCCGCGGCTGCCTCCAGGTGGCCGGGCTGGCCCATCCGGACCTTCACTGGATCGTCCCGGTGCTTCGTCCCAAGGCCGGCGAGCCGGACAAGCAGGTGGAGGAGCTGGACGACCTCATCGCCCAGGCGATCGCGGAACGGCGGGAACGCCCGTTCTACTCCGCCCCTGAGGGGATGGCGGGCCATTTCGTGGCTACGGCCCGGCTGATCCAGCGCCGGGCGGCCCTCACCCCGGCCATGGGTCGCCGGAAGGTATTCATCGTGGCGGAGGCGGATCGCCTGGTGCCCCAGGAATCCTCACCCGATGCCGCCAATGCCCTCCTCAAGCTGCTCGAGGAACCACCGGCCGACACGGTGTTCGTGCTCACCACCGCCGATCTGAATGCCCTGCTTCCGACCATCAGGTCGCGGGCCGTACCGATCCGGCTGGGGCGGCTGACCGACTCCCAGGTCGAGCAGTTCCTCAGCCAGGCCGTGACGCCGGCACCCGCCACCCAGGCGCTTGCCGAGCTGGTCCGCCGGGCTGCGGGGGCCATCGGCCAGGCGGCGGGCGACGCCGGCGAGCGGGACAAGGCACGCGAGACCGCGCACCGGATCCTCGAGTCGGTGATGGGTGGTCCGGGCACCGCGGGCCGAACGGGTACTCAAGCAGGGGCCGTTCGCGGCCCGCGGGCGAGTTCACCGAGACGCTGGAGGCCCTGGCGGAGACGCTGGCGGACGCTTCCCGGCAGGTCGTCGGGGCACCGGCCGCGCGAGCGCCTCCCGCGGGTCCTGTCCGGCCGCTGCCGCAGGGCGCGCTGGTCGCGGCGACCCGGAGAGCGTGCTGCGCGCCCGGGATGAGGCGCAGGGGAACGTGAACCCGCAGCTCATCCTGGCCGTCCTTGCCGACGACCTCGCGGAGGCCCTGTGCGGCTGAGCCACCTTGACGAATCGGGCCGGGCCCGGATGGTGGATGTCGGCGACAAGACCGAGACCCGCCGGACCGCGGTGGCCGAGGGTCGCGTGCGGATGTCGGCCACGGCATTCGAGGCGGTGCGAGACCCAGGCGGTCGCCAAGGGCGATGTACTGAGGATCGCCGAACTGGCCGGCACCCAGGGCGCCAAGCGGACCAGCGAGCTGATTCCGCTCTGCCACCCGCTGGCCCTCGACGCCGTCCGGGTCGAGGCGACGCTCGACGAGGCGCTGCCCGGGTGTCCGGGTGACGGCGACGGCGTCCGCGGCGGCCCGGACGGGCGTCGAGATGGAGGCCCTGACCGCTGTGGCGGTGGCGTGCCTGACCGTCTACGACATGGTCAAGTCGATCGACCGCGGCATGTCGATCGAGGGAGTGATGCTGCTGAAGCAAGACGGGCGGGACTCGAGGCGATTATGCCCGGCCCGCCCGAACGGAGGAAGCAACGATGAATTCCCCCCAATGGGAGGTATCAATGTCCTGGAGTCCCGACCGGAAGGTTGAGCGGACGCCCTGGTACCGGTGGTTGTCGGTACGCGGCGGCGCCCTGGTGGCCGGGGTCCTGATGGTTGCGACGCTGGCCGGCTGGAGTGGCCGGGCCGACGCCGTCGTCGAAAACATCCCGCCCACCCTGTCCGTGATCTCGAGCGAGATCTCGGGCCTCACCCGGCGTTCCGAGAGCGCCGAGGCCGAGGTGGAAATCCTGAAGGTGAAGAACGAGCGGTTGAACCAGGTGTTCAACTACTCGGCGCTGTATCGCATTCCCGCCGACCTGGCGTCCTCGATCTACGACATCGCACTGAGCGAGGGCATCGAGCCCGCGGTCGCGTTCCGCCTCGTCAAGATCGAGAGCGACTTCCGTCGGGATGTGGAGAGCGGTGCCGGCGCGGTCGGATATACCCAGATCCAGCCGGCAACCGCCCGGTTCTACGAGTCGGGGCTGTCGCCCGACCAGCTCAGGGAACCCGAGATCAACCTGCGGCTGGGGTTCCGGTTCCTGCACTCGCTGATCGTGAAGTACGAGGGCGACATCAACCTGGCCCTGGTGGCATACAACCGGGGCCCGGCGCGGGTTGAGCAGATCCTGCAGCAGGGTGGTGATCCGGCGAACGGCTATGCCGAAAAGGTGCTCCACGGCACTCGCCGCGGGACGAAGTAGGGGGGATCAGCCCGGGATGCGGAGGGTGGTGCCCGCCTTGAGGACCTCCTGCGGCCGGAGGTTGTTGGCCTGCCGGAGCGCGGTCACGGTCACGCCATAGCGCTGGGCCAGCTCGGTCAGGGTTTCGCCGGGCTGAACGACATGCGTGGTGCCGCGCGCCCCTGACGACTTCGTCAGGGGCGCGCTGCGTTTGGGGGGGGTCGTGGAGGTGGTGGCTACACTGCTGGCCGCCTGCGGGCTCACCCGCAGCTTCTGGCCCGCCGTAATGCGCGTGCTGGTGCCCAGCCCGTTCCACCGCTGCAACTGGGACACACTGACCTGGTAGGTCGCGGCAATCGAACCCAGCGTTTCCCCGCTCCGCACCCGGTGCATCCCGGCCGGCGCGCGGGCGATCTGGACCGGGGCCTCGATCGACCGCCGGACTTCCGGTGAGAGCGGCGTGGCGCCAGTCGGAATGATGACCAGCTGGCCCACGCGGAGTGCGCTGGGCTTCAGCTTCGGGTTGGCCGACTGGACCATCTCAGTAGAGACATGGTACTCGCGCGCGATACCGCCCAGCGTCTCTCCCGGCCGGACAAAGTGCTCGACGTAGGTCACCCGCTGCCGGGGCGGCAGCGCGGCGTAGGCCACGGCCACCGATTGGCCCCGGCCCGGCGGCACACGGATCACGGTGCGGGATCCCGGCGGCGTCATCAGCACCAGGATCTGGGGATTGAGGTCGCGAATGGCGAGGAGCGAGGTGTCGGCCAGTCGGGCGATCACGTCGAGCCCGGTGGCATCCGGCACGATGATCGAGTCGGGCAGGATGGTGTCATCCGGGGCCAGCCGGGGAAATCCGTACTTGGTCGGTTCCTTGGCGATCAGCGCCGCGGCGATGAGCTTGGGAACGTAGTCCTTGGTTTCGCGGCGGATCAGCCGGGTGTCGTACAGCCGGAAGAAATCGGCGTCGGAGGGGAGGCTGTCGTCGGTCTCCTCGTCGTCGGGCAGCCGGCGGAGGCCCCGGCCTACGCGGCCCGGCCCGGCGTTGTAGGCCGCGGCTGCGAGGTAGATGGACCCGAACCGGTCCTGGAGGGCGGCAAGGAACCGGGCGGCGGCATCGGTCGAGCGGTAGGGATCGCGACGCTGATCCACCCAGCGATCCACCCGGAGCCCGTACAGCCGCGCCGTCCCCTTCATGAACTGCCACATCCCCACTGCGCGCGACCGGCTCACCGCGGTATTAGAAAACCCGCTCTCGATCAGCGCCAGGTAGACCATGTCTTCCGGCACGCCGTACCTCTTCATCGTGGTGCGGATCATCCAGTCGTAGCGCGGCATGCGCTCGAGCCAGATGGTCATCCGGTCGCGGCCGGTGGTCTGGAAGAAATCCAGGTAGTACTGTACCCGGTCGTGGCTGCTGTAGGTGGCAACGTCGATGTCCCAGGTCGCCACCTCGGGACCGAACGGCGTCGGCTCCTCGGCCAGCGACGCCGCCTCGTCGCTCACCGAATCTGGGCTGGCCTCGGCCAATGCCTCCAACGCCTGTGCGTCGGCCAGCGAATCGGCGGCGCGCTTGAGGAAGGCGGCGACAGCCTGGTCCAGCGAGGAATCGGCCGCGTTCCAGTCGGGCTGCGGCGGCAGAGCCTGCGTCGCAACCGGCGGAGCCGTTCCGTCGGCCCTGGCGGAGGAGGTTGGTGCGGAGGGAGCGGAGGCCGCGGGCGCCGGCGCGGCCGGCGACGGACCGGGACCGGAGTGGCCCGCGCAGGCGCAGCCGAGGAGCAGGAGCAGGCTCGAGTATCGTCTCGCCATGCAGCGCCGCGTTGAGGGGGCCAGGGGCACGGCAGATCCGGCCCCGCAATGTCCTGAAGATAACGAGACCAGGCGGCGGGGGACCAGCGTTAGACGCTCAGGAGCGCGAAAGTCGATTGCCGAGCAGACGGTTGGTGGCGTTCAGAACAGCAACAGCGGCGCCCCGGGCGGGGTCGCCCTCCGTGAGGTAGCAGCCGACCAGGCGCTGCTGCTCGCCGGTTGCGGGTGACGAGAGCGAAACGATGACCACGTTGGCGTCGAACGCGCGCACCGCCTTGACACCGAGCAGCTCGAAGGTCAGCTCGCGCTTGACCGCCTTCTCCAGCGCCGTGAGACAGGCCTGGGCGGCGCAGCGAAGCTCACCCGCCTGGCTGGTCAGGCCTTCGGATTCGGCCTCGTACTCGGTATCATCGAGCCAGGTCAGCACGACCTTGGCCCGGCAGCGTCCGGAGGGAAGGCGCTCCAGGACGAAATCCTTGAACTTCAGGCGATCAGGCAGCGAGGGGCTCATGGGCAGCTCGGCAAGATGGTGCGCGCTCGTGGTCGGCCTGGGCCTTGGCCTCGGGGCGCCGTCGCAGGCGTCGGCTCAGCTGCCGGGCCTCCGGCAGGACTTCGCGGCGCGCATCGCGAAGGATACTGCCTCGGCCGGCGTGGCGCTGGTGGATCTCGCGACCGGCGACACGCTCGGGATCAACCCGCTCCGGCGTTTCCACGCGGCGAGCACCATGAAGGTGCCGGTGCTCATCGAGCTGGCCCGCCGGATCGACGCCGGCGACCTCCGGTGGGGCGACTCGGTCACCGTCGTCAACCGGTTCCAGTCGATCGTGGATGGGTCGGAGTATTCGCTGAACCTGGATGACGATTCCGACTCGACGCTCTACGCCATCATCGGCCGGCGGGTCCCGATCCGGACCCTGGCGCGGCTGATGATCGTGCGGAGCAGCAACCTCGCCACGAACCTGCTGGTCGACCTCCTGGGAGCGAGCCGGATCAACGCCACGGCCCACGCCCTCGGCGCGGATTCAATCCAGGTCCTCCGCGGGGTCGAAGACCAGAAGGCCTACGACCAGGGCCTCAATAACACGACCACCGCTCGGGATCTCGCCGTGCTGCTCACGGCGCTCCAGTCGGGCCGGGCCTCCTCACCGGCGTCCACCGAGGTGGCGCTGGGAATGCTCAAGGCCCAGGAGTTCAACGACGGCATTCCCGCCGGGCTCCCGCCCGGCACCCCCGTGGCCCACAAGACCGGCTGGCTCACCTCGGTGTCCCACGACGCGGCCATCATCTACCCGCCCGGCCGCCCCCCCTACGTCCTGGTGGTGCTGACCCGCGGCTACCAGCCCGACACGCTCGCCTCGCGGCTGATGGCCGATCTGTCCGGGATGGCCTGGGACTGGATGACCGGCCCGTCGGCGACCCACTGAGCGGTCCCGCGCCCTAGCGGGCGCCGAAGACTTCCAGCTGCCGCGTCGCCTCCTCGGGCTGGCGGGCCACATCCACCTGCAGCCGCGGCCGGCCCTGCTCGTCCACGTCCACGCCCACCATCAGCAGGTAGCCGTCCGAAAGTTCCAGGCGCAGCTGGCGGAGGTCCGAGCGAATGGCGCAGGCCTCGACCATCCGGCTGCGGACCCGGTCGAGGGCATCGGAGACACGCCGGAGGTCCTGCAGCGCGGCCCGGTCCGAATTCATACCAGCTGCTGCAGCAGCAGGCCGGCGATGGCGTCGTCGCTCAGGCGGTCGGCCTGGGCGAAGAGCGCTGAGCGCGAGGTGAACTCGGACGGGTAGGTGGCCCACACCGAACGGCTGCTGGGTTCCGGCGAGCGGAACCCGACCACCAGCCGCCAGCAGCGCCCGTGCGGGGCGCGTTCGGCCAGGACCGATACGCTCCAACGGGTGCCGTCGACGGTAACCGCGCGGTCTGCCATCGTTGCCGATTCGGAATGGGAGGGGCGGGCACAGCCAATATGCTCCGCGTCCGATTCTCAGGTCAAGAGACCGGCGGCCCTGGCGTCCGTGGCGGTGTGAACGGTCCTGAGGAGTGGCAGCTCGGTCCACCGGATGCCGGCCGACTGGAGGCGGCGCCGGGTCTCGTCCAGCACCCGGTCGGTCCCCCAGGGAATGTCGGCGAACAACTCCGGCAGCGGAGCACGGCCGCCGAGCAGGTAGTACCCGCCGTCGGGCGAGGGCCCGAGGATGACGGGCCATTCATCGAGGAGGGCGAGTGCGCGGTCGAGCCCGGCGGTGGTGATGCCGGGGCAATCACCAGCCACCACGAGCCACAGGTCGCCGACGGCGGCCGAACGCGCCGCGGCGCCGAGCCTTGCGCCGAGGTCGCCGGAGGCCTGGAGGCGGAGGTCGGTGTCCTGGCCGAGCCACCGGATCATCTCCGGGCCGGCGTCGGCCGGCGCGTACCAGACGGTGACCGGATGTCCGGTCGCACGGATGGCGGCGAGGACGCGCGCCGCCACGATGCGGTAGAGCCTGAGGGCGTGCTGGTCGCCCACGTCCGCGGCAAGCCGCGGCTTGACCGCCCCCGATCGCGGGGCGTCGAGCAGGAGGGCGAAGTGGACCGTCAGAGGGCCCCGGTCAGGCGCGGGCGTACTCGCCGAAGCGGCGCACCAGGTCCTTGGTGACCGGGCCGGTGCGGCCGATGCCGATGACCCGCCCGTCCACCACGCGAATCGGGGCGATCTCGGTGGCGGTGCCGGTGAAGAAGGCCTCGTCCGCGGTGTACAGGTCGTACCGGTTGAGCAGCACCTCCTGGACCCCGAGGCCGGCCTTCGGCGCCAGCTCCAGCACGACATCGCGGGTGACGCCCTTGAGGATGCCGGCGGAGGCGGGCGGCGTGGAGAGCACTCCGTTCTTCAGGATGAAGAGGTTCTGGCCGGAGGCCTCCGCGATGTACCCGGCGCTGTCCAGCATGATGACTTCGTCGGCCCCGGCGTTGGTGCCCTCGATCTTGGCCAGGATGTGGCTCAGGTAATTGAGCGACTTGACCCGCGGCGAGAGCGACTCGCGATGCGGAATCGGCGTCCCCGCGGTCACCACGGACAGCCCCTGGTCGAAGCGCTCCTGCGACCAGAGCTTGATCGTGTCGAAGATGATGAACACCGTCGGGCGCGGGCACTTCCGCGGGTCGAGCCCGAGGTCGCCGACGCCACGGGTGACGACGTGACGGAGGTAGCCCTCGGTCAGCCCGGCCCGGCGCACTCCTTCATTGGTCAGCGCGATCATCTCGTCGCGCGACATCGGGATGTCCAGCAGGATGGCCTTGGCCGAATCGTACAGCCGGTCGACGTGCTCCTTGAGCCGGAAGGTCTTGCCGTTGTAGACCCGCATGCCCTCGAAACACGCCGTCTCCGTAGAGCAGGCCGTGGTCGAACACCGAGACCTTCGCGGTGTCCTTGTCGAGCCACTGTCCGTCAAGCCAGATCGTCGTCACACCTGCTCCCGGGTTCGGCGTCATCGACGGCCGCACCGCCGGAAGGACGGGGGCCGGACGGGCGGGAAAGTGGCAGGAGTAGCGTCCCGGGGCAACGGGTGCGGGCGGCGGCGGTGGCATCCGGACCGGAGGGGGATATCTTGCGGAGGCCGGAATGAGGGCGGTGGGACTCGAACCCACTACCTAGAGATTAAAAGTCTCTTGCTCTACCTGTTGAGCTACGCCCCCGGCGGGTCAAACGTCGCCGGCCGCGAGGGAAACTCAAGGCCGCCGCCGCGGCCAGCATTCGGAGTCACCGATGAATCTGTCGCGCCTGCCTGGCCACCACCGCCCTGCATCCTGCTGGCCGCCGCACCCCTGGCCGCGCAGCACTCCACCACCGTCGCGGGGCGCTGGCAATTGACCCTCGAGGACGGCAGCTACGTCTGGGACATCCGGCTGATCGGGCTCCAGAGCGACTCCCTGCAGGTGCTCCAGGCCGACACCGTCGCGGAGGTGCCGGTCGCCCAGATCACCGAGGTCCGGCTGATCCAGGCCACCGAGGTGCAGATGGGCAGCCCTGATGCCGCTGGCGCCACGATGGCCGCCCTCAGCGGGCAGAGCGATGAGATCTTCGACCTGCAGACGCTCGACTTCGCGGCGCGGCTCGCCATGCGATCCGGCGGATCCTCGAGACCCATCCGCGCCGCTGAGGTCGCGCGAATGAAAGCGCCCAGGAAGAAGGCCGCGGCCCGGCCCGGGCGGCCGAGCACCGGCGAAACCACGGATCTCTCCCCCACCACCGGCCCGCCGGTGACGCTGGTGGTCGGCACCGACACCAGCGTCGGCAAGACCTACGTCACCTGCCGCCCTGGCCCGGGCGCTGGTGTCGGCGGGCCAGCGCGTTGTCGCTATCAAGGCGGTGGAGACGGGCACCGTGGGGGAGCCCGGCGATCACGAGGACGGCGTCCTGCTGGCCCGGGCCACCGGACAGGTGGAACCGCGGGCGGCGCTGGTCCGGCTTCGGACGTCCATCGGGGCGGCGATGGCGGCAGACGTCGACGGCGTCAGGATCGACGTGCGCGAGCTGACCGATCGGATCCGTGCGCTTTCGACCGGCGCCGACCAGGTGCTGGTCGAGCTCGTCGGCGGGCTGCTCTCGCCCTTCACCTGGGAGGATGACGCCCTCGATTTCGCCCACCTGCTCGACGCCCGGGCGGTGGTCGTCGGCGCCGACCGGCTCGGCACCATCAATCACATTCTCCTCACTCTCCAGGCCCTCAAGGACGGAACGGATTCCCGATCGTGGGCGTCGTGCTCTCGGCGCCGGAGCAGCCCGATGCCACCACCGGGACCAACGCCGACGCCATCCGCCGGCTGTCGGGCCTCGACGCGGTCGTGACGGTGCCCCACCTCCCCAGTCCCGTCCAGGCCGCCGAGGCCGTGAAGGAAGTGGCGGGGTGGCTCCTCGACTGACCTTCCCGCTAGTTGCCGGCGTCCGCGGGCTGGTCCGGCCGCGCGGCGATCCGCTTCCGAAGTGCCTCGAGCTTCGACCCGCGCCGCCGGCAGGGTGATTCCCGGCAGCGCGGCATTCACCTCCGCCAGCGCCGCATCCTTCGGCACCGCGTACTCGAGGGCCTGCCCCGCGTCGTCGCCGCACCACCTGGCGGGCATCACCGAGATGGGAGGCGAGCAGGTCGTAGGCCCGCTGGTCCCCGCCCCGCCCCAGTGCCGCCAGCACCCAGACCGCCTCGGAAAGCCGTCCGACCTGGGCGTTGACCAGGCCGACCAGGGCCGTGTCGTTCGACTGGGCGATCACGCGGAGCGCGGCATTGCCGATCGCGTCCTGGTACGATGAAGTCGCCAGCGCCCGGGTAAGGATCGCCTGCCGCTCGGCTCCCGGAGCGTGACCCAGCACCTCGACCGCGGCGGCCCGTACCTCGTAGCTTCGGTCCGCGTCGAACGCCTTCCGGGCCAGCGCCAGCGCGCTGTCGCCGCCCAGCGTCCCCAGGCCGTGGAGCGCCGCTTCCCGCACCGCGGCGGAGGTATCCGCGAGCGCCCGGGTGAGCGGGGCCAGCGCGACCGACTCCGGGAAGGCGCCGAGGGCGGTGGCGGCCTGGGCCCGGGTCAGGTAGTAGTCGGCGCCGGTGGCCGTGGTGGCGAGCGCCGAGCCCGCCGCGGCATCGTCCTTCCTGGTCGCCAGCTGGTTGATGACCCACTGCCGGTTCCAGAGGTTCAGGTCGCGTGCCAGCTGCCGGGCCAGCCAGTCGGTGGGCTGGTCGAAGGTGAGCGTCTTGAGAATCGTGTTTCCGTCATCGAAGATCACCATGGTCGGCGAGCCCGCCAGCGAATCCACCGTGATGACCTGGTCCCGCTCCGTAGAGCTGGACTCGCACGATCTGCTCCCCGCGCGCGGTAGCCGACCCGGATGGTCACCGGCATGCGGAAGACCGCGGGTGTGGTATAGCGGAGCGCCGTGCTGTCCGCCTTCGAGGAATCGACCTGGGTCTGCTGGACGTTCAGGGTGAGCCGCGCCGCCGCCGTGTCGTACGAGGCCGTCACCTTGAATTCCGGGTAACCGGCCTGGTAGAACCACTGGTCCATGAACCAGTCGAGGTTCTGGCCGGTCGCGGCGAGGACCGCCTGGCGGAAGTCGTCGGTGGTCGCCATGCCGTAAGCGTGGTCCGCCAGGTAGCGGTGGACCGATCGGCCCAGAAGGGACCGTCGCCCAGGTAGTTGCGCAGCATCTCGAGGACCAGCGCGCCCTTGGGATAGATGATGTTGGAGCCCAGGGAGGCCAGCGGCATCCGGCGGCGCCGGTCGATGCCGCCATGTACTGCCGGTACTCATCGAGGTAGTAGTCCTGTCCCGGCGTGTGCGCCGAGGCTGACCCGCCAGTACTGCCCCGGCATGAACTCGGCGAAGCCCTCGTTGAGCCACATGTTGGCCCAGTTGGCGGTGGTGACGTAGTCGCCGAACCACTGGTGCGACAGCTCGTGCGGAATCAGGATGTAGTGGTACCAGGGCCGGTCGGCGTAGCTCGTCGCATCGGGAATCCAGTCGACCAGGGTGGTGGCGCTGACGTTCTCCATGCCGCCGAAGAAATCGGCCACCGTGGTCTGGGCGTACTTGGCCCAGGGGTAGTCGACGCTGGTCAACTGGCTGTAGCTCTGGATCATGTCGGGCGTGATCCTGAACAGGCGGCGGGCCAGCGTCGTGTCCGCATCCCGGTAGACGTAGTAGTCGACCGGCCGCCCCTTCCAGCTGTCGTGCAGCTGGACGAGCGGGGCCACCACGATCGAGGCCAGGTAGGACACCGACGGCTTCTCCTGGCTCCACCAGGTCGTGTGGGTGCCGTCGCGATTGGCGATGTCGCTCACCAGGCGGCCGTTGGATACCGCGGTGACTCCGCGCGGCACCGTGACCAGCATCTCCCAGGTGAACTTGTCGTTGGGAAAGTCATAGGTCGGGAACCAGAGGTGGTTGTCGTCGGACTCGCCCTGGCTCCAGATCTGCTGCGGCCGCCGCGGCGGCGCCGTGTCGGCCTCGATGTACGTCAGGCCCCGCCCGTTCTCGACCACGCCCGTGATAGCTCAGCCGGAACCGGACCGTGTCGCCCAGGCCGACCGCGCGCGCGGAGCCGGACGACGAGAGTATCGCCGGTGGTGGCCCAGCGCCAGCGCGCCGCCCCGGTCCGTCACCGACTTGAACCGCAGCAGGTGCCCCGCGTCGAGCACGACCGAATCGAAGGCCGGGCTTGAGCGCCACCAGCGTGACCGCGACCTGGCCCTCGAACGAGGTGCTGTCCCAGTTGAAGGCGGAGAGCTCCACCCGCTCGTGGACCAGGTCGTAGTCATGCGACCGGCTGTAGTGGTCGTTGGCCATCCGCTCCGCGTTGGTCTGGGCGGCCAGGGGGGCGACGAGCAGGGCGCAACAGAGGACGGACACGAGTCGGGACAAGGGGTGGCTCCGGTCTGGAAACGGTGAACGGTGAATCCTAAAGGACTCCCTGCGGTCGCGGTGAACCCTACAGGGTCCTGCGGTCGCGGTGGACCGACGGAGGATTGGCTACGTTGTTTCAGTCCAGAGGGGCATCTGGGCCACCGGACTGAAGCTCCGGCGGTGGTGGCGGGTCGGGCCCCGGGCGGCGAGCGCCGCGAGGTGCACGGCGGTGCCGTAGCCCATGTTCGATTCCCAGCCGAAGCCGGGATACCGGCCGGCCAGCCGGCCCATCAGCCGGTCGCGCACCGTCTTGGCCAGGATGCCCGCGGCGGCGACCGAGTAGCAGAGGGCGTCGCCATCGACCAGCGCCTCGTGCGGGCGCCCCAGTTCGGGCATCGGCAGTCCGTCGAGCAGCACCAGCATCTCCGCGGCGCGTCGAGCGCCGCCGCGGGCGCCTTCGCGAGCCGAGGACCCGGTCCACCGCCCGCTGCATCGCCAGCGCCGTCGCCACCCGGATGTTGAGCCGGTCGATCTCTGCCACGCTGGCGGCGCCGACCGCCGCGGCGATCGCAGCGGCCAGGATGGCCGGCGCGAGCCGCTCCCGGTGAGCCGCGCTCAGCGTCTTGCTGTCGCGGACCCCGTCGAGCGGGGCGTGGGAGGCCGGAAAGACGACGGCCGCGGCCACCACTGGACCAGCCAGGGGGCCGCGGCCGACCTCATCGACGCCGAGGAGCAGCCGTCCTTCCGACCAGGCCGCCGCCTCGCGTGCGAGGTCGGGCCGGGCCGGCGACACGACTAGCTGTCCTTCTGCTCCCGGATGCGGGCCGCCTTGCCGCTGACCGCGCGCAGGTAGTACAGCTTGGCGCGGCGGACCCGGCCCTTGCGCACCAGGTCCACCGAGGCGACGATCGGGCTGTGGAGCGGGAAGATCCGCTCGACGCCCACGCCCGCCGACATCTTCCGGACCCGGAAGGTCTCGTTGATCCCGCCGCCGCGCTTGCCCATGCAGACGCCCTCGAACGCCTGGATCCGCTCCTTGTCGCCCTCGCGCACCCGCACCATCACGCGCACGGTATCGCCGGCGTCGAACGCCGGGATGTCAGTGCGCAGTCCCTCGTGAGCCACCGTGGTAATCTGGTCCATCGTTTCCTCCTGTCTGGCCCGCCGGGGCGGGGATGTCTGGTGCTGGCCCGGTCAGGGCTCGTGCGTTGCCGCGAAGCTGCTCCAGAGGTCCGGCCGTCGCTCGGCGGTGATCCGCTCCGCCTCCGCCTGGCGCCACGCCGCGATCTGGGCGTGGTTGCCCGACAGCAGCACCTCGGGTACCGGAAGGCCCCGGTACTCCGGAGGCCTGGTGTAACTGGGCGGGCTCAACAGCCCGTCGTAGTGCGAATCGGTGCTGGCCGATTCGTGGTCGCCGAGGACGCCCGGCAGCAGCCGGACCACCGCGTCCGCGACGCAGAGCGCCGCCGGCTCACCCCCCGACAGCACGAAATCACCGATCGACAGCTCTTCGGTGGCCAGCCCCTCGGCCACGCGCTGGTCCACGTCCTTGTAGTGTCCGCAGAGCAGGGTCAGCGACTCGCCCAGCGAGTAGCGGACCGCGTCGGCGTGTCCGAAGCGGCGGCCCCGCGCCGAAAGCAGCACCACCGGGCCCCGCGGCCGCCGGCGCACCGAGCGACTCGACCGCCTCGAAGAACGGCTCGGGCTTGAGCACCATCCCGGCGCCGCCGCCGTAGGCGTGGTCGTCCACGGTGTGGTGACGATCGTGCGTGAAGTCACGCAGCTGCACCGTCACGAACCGCACCAGCCCCGCCGTCGCCGCGCGCCCGGGAATGCTGGTCGCGAGGTAGGGCGCGATCGCTTCGGGAAAGAGCGTCACGATGTTGACCGTGAGCATTCAGTCCGCCAGCCCTTCCGGAACCATCACCACCAGCGTGCGCCCCGCCCGGTCCACCTGCCGGACGAACTCCTGCCGGTAGGGGAGCAGGAACTCGCGCCTGGGGCCCTGGATCTCCAGGGTGAGACCCGCCGGCAGGTCGTACGCCGCCGAAACGATTCCCACCGGTGTCCCGTCCTCGAGCCGCACCGCAAACCCTTCCAGCTCGTGGATGTAAACCTCGCCCTCCGCCGGCGGCTCCAGCTCGGTATCGGGAGCCGCCACGAACTGCCCGCGCCACCCCTCGAGCGTCGTCCGCCCGGCCTCGCCCTCGAACTTCACCAGCCACTCGCGGTGGTAGGCCCGGCTCCGTTCGACCGTCACCGGCTCACCCTGGACCGTCCCGGCCAGGTCGAGCCGCCACAGCTGCCGGCCGGGCCCGAATGCGCGTCCGGGCTCGCCGGTCAGCGGGAAGATCGCCATCTCGCCCTTCAACCCGTGGGGGCGCCGCATCCGCCCGACCACCAGCAGTCGCGGCGGCGCCACCGGCCCCCTCAGCCCTGGGCCAGGACGCCAGCCTTGGTCAGCAGCGAGCGCACCGTGTCGGTCGGGGTCGCGCCCTTCGCGATCCATTGCTTCGCCTTCTCGGCGTCCACCGTGATCTTGTCCTTTTCGAGCTTCGGATTGTAGCTGCCGATGGTCTCGATGAAGCGCCCGTCCCGCGGCGACTCGCGATCGGTCACCACGATACGGTACAGGGGCAGCCCCTTGCGACCGATCCGGCGCAGACGAATTCGTGTTGCCATGTGTTTCCAGTCCTCTCGGAGTTCGCGCGATCTATCCCGGAAATCCCCGCCCGCCGAACGGCAGCTTCATTCCCGGCTTGCCAGACATCTTCATCAACTTCTGCATCTGCTTGAAGTTCGTCACCAGCTGGTTCACTTCCTGGACCGTGCGGCCGGCCCCCCTGGCGATCCGCACCCGCCGCGAGCCATTCAGCAGCTCGGGGTCGGCCCGCTCGGCCGGCGTCATGGAGAGCACGATGGCCTCGACGTGCTTGACCCGCTTCTCGTCGAAATTGGCGGACTTGAGCATGGCGGGCTTCACGCCCGGCAGCATGCCCAGCACGTTCTTGAGCGGCCCCATCTTCTGCATCTGCTTCATCATGCCGAGGAAGTCCTGGAGATCCAGGCCCTTCTTCGACCCCGCCTTCTTCGCCAGCCGCTCCGCCTCGCCGGCGTCCACCGTTGCCTGGGCCCGCTCGACCAGGGTCAGCACGTCGCCCTGCTGCAGGATCCGGCCGGCCAGGCGCTCGGGGTGCAGCGGCTCGAGGGCGTCGAGCTTCTCGCCGACGCCGATGAACTTGATCGGCGCCCCGGTGGCCCCGTGGATGGAGAGCGCGGCGCCGCCGCGGGCATCGCCGTCCATCTTGGTGAGAATCACGCCGGTGATCCCCAGCGCCTCGTGGAACCCCGAGGCGATCCGCACCGCGTCCTGGCCGGTCATGCCGTCGGCCACCAGCAGGATCTCGTGCGGCTTGATCGCCGCCTTGAGCGCGCGAAGCTCGTCCATCATCGCGTCGTCGATCTGCAACCGACCGGCGGTGTCGACGATGACCGTGCGGGCCCTGGCCTTCCCCGCCGCCTCGATGCCCCGACGGACGATCCCGATCACGTCGGTGACGCCGGGTTCCGCGTGCACCGGGACCTCGACCTGTCCGGCGAGGGTCACCAGCTGCTCCACCGCGGCCGGGCGGTAGACGTCGGCGGCCACCAGCATGGGGGCCTTCTGCTCCGTCTTCAGACGCCGGGCCAGCTTGCCGGCGGTGGTTGTCTTGCCCGAGCCCTGGAGGCCCACCAGCATCACCACGGTCGGCGGAACCGAGGCAAACGCGATCGGCGCCTGCTTCTGGCCCAGCAACACGACCAGCTCGTCGAAGACGATCTTGACCAGCTGCTGCCCCGGCTTGACCGCCTTCAGCGAAGCCAGTCCGACGGCCCTGGCCTTGACCCGCTCGAGAAATTCCCGGGTCAGGTCGAAGCTGACGTCGGCTTCGAGGAGTATCCGCCGGACTTCCCGGAGCCCCTCCGTGACCGCTTCCTCGGTAAGAACCCCGCGCCCGGCGAGCTTCTGAAGGGTAGCGGTAAGTTTGGCCGATAGCTCGTCAAACATAAGCCCGGAAGCATAAGCAGTAAACGCGTTTAGTTCAAGCTGAGGGGGGCCGGCTCCCCCCCATCGATGCTATACTCCCCGGCATGGATAACCAGACCCTCATTTCCGGCGCGGTGACCATCGGGGTGGGCGCCCTCTCCGGCGGGATCACCAACGCCGTGGCGGTCTGGATGCTCTTCCACCCGCATGAGCCCGTCCGGCTGGGCCGGTTCACCCTCCAGGGCGCCATCCCCAAGAACAAGGCCCGGCTCGCCAGGAGCATCGGCCGGGTGGTCGGCGAACGGCTGCTGACCGCCGAGGACCTGTCGCACCGACTGGAGGCCCCGGCGATCCGGGCGCTCTTCGACCGCGCGATCGAGGGGATCCTCGAGGGGATCGTGACCCGGGACCACGGCCCGCTGTCGGAATCGCTGGGGCCGGACCTGGTGCAGGCGATCCGTGGCTCCCTGCCCGGGATGGCACGCCAGATCGCCACCCGCCTGGCCGACTACGCTCACTCACCCGAGTTCGAGGCCTCAGCCACGCGCTGGATCGCCCAGGGCCGGGCGGAACTCGCCGACGTTCCCCTGTCGGCCACCCTGACCCCGGACCGGCAGGCGAAACTGGCCGGTCAGGTCGAACGCTGGGTGGCGGGGCTGGTCGACGGGGAGGCGCTCGCCGAGCCGGCCCGGCGCTTCATTCTCCGGCAGATCGGACACCTCGAGGACGACCGCCAGCCGCTTGAGGACCGGATCCCGCCCCGTCTGGTCGGTGCGGTCGAGCAGGCAATCGCCGACTACCTGCCCATCGCGCTCGTCAGGGTGGGGGACGTCCTGGCCGACCCCGCCGCACGGGCCCAGCTGCAGGCCGCGTTGCGCGAGGCCTTCGATCGGGCCGTGCGGGAGCTCCTGCTGCATGAACGCCTGCTGGCCAAGCTGGTCGTGACCGACAAGACGCTGGCCCGGCTGGTGGACGGGCTCGCCGGCGAGGGATTCGATCGGTTCGCGACGGCGTTCCAGGGAACGGAGATCCGGGCCCGGATCGGCGTGGCGATCGCCGACGGAGTACGCGCCTACCTCCGCGTTCCGCTCGGCGAACGGATCGCCAAACTCACGCCCGAGCGCCGGGTTGCGCTGGCCGATTCCCTGACCGAGGGACTGCTCCGGACCCTGCGCGACGTCGAGATCCGCCAGGCGCTGGGCCGGGGTGTCGACCGGGCGCTCGATGCCGCCGGCCGCCGGACCTGGGGCGAGCTGATCGGCGCCCTGCCCCCCGCCGCGGTGGCGGAAGCGGTCGGCAATGCGCTCGCCTCGGAGACGGGAGCAGCCCGGATTGAGGAAGCGCTGGTGACGATTGCCGAGCGGCTGCTGGCGCGCCCGATCGGGCGCCCGGCGGATTGGCTGGGAGAGGAAACGGTTGCCCGGTTGCGGCAGGGGCTGTCCGATGCGGCCTGGGACTGGGTCCACCGGCAAATTCCACGGGTCGTCGAACAGCTGCGGGTCGAGGAGATGGTGGAGGAGAAGGTGCTGGGATTCTCGACGACGCGGATGGAAGAAATCATCCGCAATGTGACGCAGAAGGAACTTGACCTGATCGTGAACCTGGGGTACTGGCTGGGCGGCCTGGTGGGCGTCGTGGCCTTCCTGGTCGGGCTGGCCTTCCGCTGATCCTCAGGGCGCGCCGACCACCTCCACCTCGGGAACGTGGACCCACCCCGGCCATCCCGTCGGCGCGAGGACAACACGCACAGCGGAGTGCTGCCCCAGTTTCATCGGCCGGACGTCGAGCCGGTAACCCAGCCGCCGCTTGCGGGCCAGCGCGTCCGCCGTGCGTATGAGGAATTGCTGCGCCGAGGCGGAGTCATCCCAGGTGGAGTACCAGACCATGGCGGCGCCTCCGGGCAGCCGCCAGGTACGGAAGCGGTCCCCGCCCCAGCCGATCGGCACGACGGTCGAGACCTCCGGCACGTTGTTGAGCTCGGCGCTCAGGATCCGGATCTCGAATTCCCCGAGCACATCCTCGTAGGTCGTGGCACTGTCCCCGGGCTCCTTGAAGCGGAGGAGCACCGGTTCATCGCCGCGCCCGTACCGGGAAGGGTGCAGTACCTGCTCGGTGGACACTGGGAGGAGCCGGCCGAACGGCACGGTGTCACGGTGTTCGGAGCCCATCCACCATCGCATGAAGTCGGCGCCAGCGAGATACGGAAAGATGAGGCCCTCGCGGACCAGGGCGGGCGCCGTCTTGAAGACCGGCATCGAGGTCTGCTGCTGGCGGATCTGGTCGCGAAACGTCTCCCAGAACTCGGGCATGGCGGTGATGTTCTGTCCCGGCACCATGACCTGCAGTCCCGCCAGGGTGGCCTGGCCCTCGAAGATCGCCTGCCCCGCGCTCAGGTGGTCGTTGTCCACCGGCTCGCGCATGAATTCGCTGAGCGGGGTGTACTGGTCCTGGAGCGCGTGGACCAGCTCGTGGGCAAGGACCACCCGCAGCTGGCCGGGGTCGGCCCCTGCGACGGCGAACAGCGTGGCCGAATCGGGATCGTAGAAGCCGGCGATCTGCTCGGTGTAGAGATCGAGCATCAGGCGCCGGAGGTCGAGGGTATCCGGCAGGAGGCCGAGCAGGCGGTAGGTCGCTTCCATTCCCGCTGCCTTGGAGGAGGGCATCTCCTCGTCCAGCTTGTGCAGGACGTAGGTGCGGACCTGTTCCCGGGTGCGGACCTCGGCGCGTGGAGCATGGCGAAACCGGAGCCCGACCGCATGCTCGACCGGGGGCCGCAGGCTGTCGACCAGCCGGTGGAGCTCGTCGGCCGCGGTGTCGGCCACCGGCCGCCCACGGCAGGCAGCGAGCGAAAGAGCGGCGAAGAGAAGGGGGAGGCCGCGGTCCATCAGACCCCCAGGGCGTAACTGAGATACCACCCGATCAGCGCGGGACCGTACAGGAAGGTCACTGCGGCTCCCACGGACAGGAAGACACCGAACGGCACGTCCTTCTCATATCCGAGGAGCTTCACCGGGCCGAAGATGGCCGTGCCGAGGAGGGCACCGAGGAAGACCGTGAGCATCACGCCCTGCCAGCCGACGAAGGCGCCAACCATTGCCATCATTTTCATGTCCCCACCGCCCATCGCCTCCTTCTTGAACATCCGCGATCCCACTTCGCCGACGACCCAGAGCACGAGGAAGCCGACCGACGCGCCCAGCAGGGCGCGCCCCGTGGCAGGCATACCTCCCGACAGACTGAGCAGGAGTCCGAGGACGAGACCGCCGATCGAGAATTCGTCGGGAATGATGTAGTCGCGCACATCGGTCATCGCGATGCCCGAGGAGCAGCGTGAAGAAGGTCACCGCGCGCAGGGCCTCCAGGCCGAGGCCCCAGTGGTATCCCACCACCGCCCAGACGATGCCCGTCGCGAGCTCGACCAGCGGGTAGATCGGCGAGATGGGCGCCTTGCAGTTCCGGCAGCGGCCGCGCAGGACCAGCCACGAGACGACGGGGATGTTGTCGTACCAGCGGATCCCCGTGCCGCAGCCGGGGCACCTGCTGGGCGGCCGCACGATCGACTCGTCCCTCGGCAGGCGGATGATGCAGACGTTGAGGAAGCTGCCCACCACCAGGCCAAGGACGCCCAGCAGCCCCGCCTGCAGGAATTCGGGGGATTGCACGAGCTCAGACCACATCACGCACCTCGGAGAGCAGGATTCCCGCGGCGACCGCCACGTTGAGCGATTCGGCGCCGGGTTCGAGCGGAATGCCGACCCGTCCCGCCGCGACGTCGGCGAGCGCCTCGCGAATGCCGGCACCTTCATTCCCCATGACCAGCGCCAGCGGCCGAACCGGGCGCCAGGCGCACACCGGCGTCCCGCCGGCCTCGGCCAGCCAGAGCCCGAGGTGCCGGCCGGCAGCCCAGGGGAGAAACGATTCATCGTCGCTGGCGACGCAGGGCAGCCGGAAGATGGCACCCATGCTGGCCCGCAGCACCTTGGGGCTGGTCAGCTCGGCGGTGCCCTTGAGCGCCACCACCGCGGCCGCACCGAGTCCGAGCGCCGTCCGGATCATGGTGCCGACGTTTCCCGGGTCCTGTACGCCGTCGAGTACCAGCACGACCGCCCGGTCGCCGAGTCGCACCTGCTCCAGCGACCAGGGGCGGGGCTCGATCACGGCCACGATGCCCTGGGGATGCTCGGTGTCGGCCAGGTCGGCGAGCGCTCGATCGTCGAGCTGGTGGAGCTCCACCCCCGCCGTGTCGAGTCGCGCCTTGAGGGCGCGACCGCGAGGAGTACCTTCCAGCGCGGGCGCCACGGCGGCCAGGCGGATCCGGATGCCGGACTCGACCGCCTCCTCGACCAGGCGCACACCCTCCGCCAGCGCCAGCCCGCGGCGCTCCCGGCCCCGGCGGAGCCGGAGATCGCGAATCAGGGTTTCGACCGAGTGAGCCACGGGCCTCCCATGAAGATCGCGCTGACCATCGCCGGCTCCGATTCCGGCGGCGGGGCCGGCATCCAGGCCGACCTCAAGACCTTTCACCAGTTCGGCGTCTACGGCACCAGCGCCATCGTGGCGCTCACCGCCCAGAATACGCTGGGCGTCCGCGCCGTGCACACCGTTCCGCCCGCGATGGTCGAGGCCCAGCTCGAGGCCCTGGCCGACGATCTGCCGCCAGACGCGGTGAAGACCGGCATGCTCGCCACCGCGGCGCTGGTCCGGCAGATCGCCGCGGCCATCGGCCGGTACAGGTGGCGCACGCTACGTCCTCGACCCCGTGATGGTCTCCACCTCGGGCCAACGGCTCCTCGACCCCGACGCCGAGGCGGTGGTCCGCGCCGAGTTGCTGCCTCTCTCCGCCCTGGTGACGCCGAACCTGGACGAGGCGTCGATCCTGGTGGGTCGCGCGGTGCGCGATCCCGCATCCATGGAGTCGGCCGGCCGCGAGCTGCTCCGGCTGGGCGCCGGCGCCGCGCTGGTCAAGGGCGGTCACCTCGACGCGGACATCGTCACCGACGTGCTGGTCACGGCGACCGCCACCCACCGTTTCGACCGGCCGAAACTGGTCACGACCTCGACCCACGGCACGGGCTGCACGCTCTCAGCGGCGGTCACCGCCGGACTGGCGCTCGGCCGAGACCTGGAGATTGCCGTCGCCGACGCCCTCGACTTCGTGCACCGGGGCATCGCGGCGGCGCCCGGACTCGGCCGGGGCAACGGTCCGCTGAATCATGGCGTCCACGCCCCGCGCAGGTAATCGCGAGTCATGAGTCGCGAGTCGTGAGCGCCTAGATTCTCGCGATCACGCCTTCCAGCAGGTCCCAGACGCCATCCCTGACCTGTCGCCCCGCCTCCAGGACCTCGTCGTGAGTCAGCCGATCCCGGCTCAGCCCTGCCGCGAGATTGGTGATCGTGGAGAGTCCGAGGCAGCGCAGGCCGAGCGCCCGCGCGGCGACCACCTCGTGAATCATCGACATCCCGACGGCGTCCGCCCCGAGCCTCCGGAGCATCCGGATCTCGGCGGCGGTCTCGTAACTCGGGCCTGTTACCCCGGCGTACACTCCCTCCTGGAGCGGTCGTCCCTGCGCCCGGGCGACGGTGCGCGCCACTTCCCGGAGCCGTGCGTCAAACGGGTCCGACATGTCGGGAAAGCGCACTTCGCCGGCGCGCACCGCACCAGCCAGTGGATTTCCAAACGTCAGATTGACCTGGTCGGCCACCAGCATCAGGGTGCCCGGAACGAAGTCGGGTCGGAGGCCGCCCGCCGCGTTGGTGAGGATCAGGGTGCTGACCCCGAGGCGCGCGAGCACGCGCACGGGAAGGGCGACCACGTCGGGCGCATGGCCCTCGTACCGGTGCACCCGGCCCGCCTGGAACAGGACCTCCCGGCCTCCCGACGTCCCGGCGATGAACTCCCCCGCGTGCCCCGGCACCGTCGCCGCCGGGAATCCGGGCAGCGTGGCGAACGCCACCGTCTGCGCGTCCACGAGGCGCCGGGCCAGGTCGCCGAGTCCCGATCCGAGCACGACGGCGATGCGCGGCAGCCGTGACGAAAGGCGGGCACGAAGCGCCTCGGCCGCCGCGTCGACGGGGTTCACCCCTGGGCCGCGAGTTCGGCGGTGTACCGCTGCACGAGTGCGCGGCGGTCGGCCTCGGGAAGGAAGGCCGACCGGAAGCCGTTCAGAACCAGCGCATCGACCTGCTCGTCGTCCAGCCCGAAGGTGCGCTGGGCCAGGGCGTACTCGCCCGAAAGCGTGGCGTCGCTCATCAGCCAGTTGTCGGCGCAGAGCGTGACGAGCTGCCCGGCGTCCAGCCAGCGCCGCAGCGGGTGGGCCTCGACCGATGCCACGGCCCCGGTCTGCACGTTGCTCGACAGGCAGGCCTCGATCGCGATCCCCCTCCGCCGGACTTCGTCGGACAGCCGCGGGTCCTCGGGCAGATGGGTGCCGTGGCCGAGCCGCCGGGCCCCGAGCGCGAGGGCTTCTCGAATGGAAGCCGGTCCGGCCGCCTCGCCGGCGTGCACGGTGATACCGAGGCCGCCCCGGCCGGCGCGGGCGAACGCCTCAGCGTGGGGCGCCGCGGCGTGAGCGGCCTCGCCGCCGGCGATGTCGAACCCGACCACTCCTCGGTCACGGTGGCGGATCGACGCCTCGGCGATGGCCAGGGAGGTCGAGGGTGCCAGGTTGCGCAGGGTGCAGCAGATGATCGCGGTGCGCACGCCGAACTGCCGGCCGCCGCTCTCGAGACCGCGCCACTGGGCGGCGAGGACCTCCTCCAGCGTCAATCCTCGTTCGAGCGACAATGAAGGACAGTAGCGGACTTCGAGGTACCGGACGCCGTCCATGGCGGCGTCTTCGACCATCTCCCAGGCCACCCGTTCGATCGCCTCGGCCGTCTGGAGGACGGCGACGGTGATGGCGAACCGCTCCAGGTAGCGATCGAGGCTGCCGGCCCGGCCCACCGCCATGAACTGCCTGACGACCTCGGGATCCCCGGACGGCAACGCGACGCCTGAGGACCGGGCCAGCTCAATCAGCGTGGCCGGGCGGAGCGAACCATCGAGATGGACGTGCAGTTCCGCCTTGGGAAGGCGGTGGATCGCGTCAGGAGAGCGCATCGGCGCCGGCAGACGCCGAGCGACTCGAGACCACCGCCCGGATGATCGCACCGGCGTGCACCGTGTCGTCGGCGGAAATCGGCAGTCCACGCCCGTCGGTCAGGAGCAGGCGCCCCTGGGCCAGCGCGGCCGCCAGGTCGGGACCGAGGCGCTCCACCGCCGTGCGGACTCCGCTGCCGGCCGGGACCGTCACCAGCTGTTCATTGACGAAGACCCTGAGCTCCGCCAAGGTCACTGCTCGGCCCTGATCTGCGCGCGCGCGGGGGGCACGACCGGCTGCGGCAAGCGGTGCAGGTAAGCGGCGATAGCCGCCAGCGTAGTCACCGTGGTGGCCTCGACGCCGGGCGCCGCGCCGTCCTTGCCAGCCGGCGGGAGTCCGGGCTGCCTGAGGCCGGCCGGAGCGAGGGCAAGCGCGTAGGTGGCGTCACCATCGATCTTCTTGCCGTTTGGAAGCACGATGTTCTTGATCCTCCGGCCGGGGCGGGCTTTCGGGTCCCAGGAGACGACGCCGCCGGCGAATCCGCAGCTCACGCTGTCACCGGCCACGGCCAGCTCCAGCACCGCCCGCATCTGCTGGCCGGTCAGCGTGACACGGCTGAGGTGGGAGGAGTCAGGCCAGGCGGCGGCGAGCCCGCCGATCGTCAGCAGGCCCGCCGGGAAATCGTGTGAGAGCTCGGCCACGCCCACGATGCCGAAATCGGCACGCAGCGCGTTGCGGTAGGCCTCGGCGACCAGGACCCCCAGCGCACCGCCCGCCGCACCCCGCACCACGGGCACCGACAGAGTGGCGACCGGGATGTTGGCGGCGGAATCCGCCTTCCACCGCGCCATGCGCAGTGAATCCTGGCGGACCTTTGCCGGGTCGGGCCCGAACAGCGGCGCCGGCACGCTGTCGCGGCGTGCCACCGCGACCGGCCGCAGGAAGAGCGCCGTCGCCTTCTGGGCGAGCGCGTCGGGTGCGAGGTGCCAGCGCTTGTGGTCGTAGTCCTCCGGCCGGAGCGTCTTCCGCGCCCGGACCTCGTCGGCCAGCAGGTCCACGATCCGCTCACCCTGGTCGTACACCACCGGGGCGTCACGCAGCATGTCGTAGCCACCCGCCCCGGTCTGGCGGTAGCTGCTGAGCGCCAGGGTGAAGGTATCGGCGGCCGTGACGGGCCGGCCGCGCACCTGGAGGTCGCGGATCCGGTCGCCCGGGGGTCCCTCGAGGTCGATCACGTACTCGGCGCCGCCCACGATTTCCTGCGTGGCGGCCGGCACATAGAGGTTGGTCGCGACCCGGCCCGTGGAATCGACGTAGAAGTAGCGGGCGCTGCGCTCGAGGTAGGCACGCAGCTGGTCGCCGCTGATGCGCACCGACCGCAGAGTGTAGTCGGGCGGATAGAGGCCCAGCACCTGGCGCCGGGTGATGTCGCCCACGTCGAAGCCGCTGCGGGTGTCGTACACCGGGGTCGAGGCCAGGTCGGCCCCCGAGCGCCGGCGCAGCACGTCGGTCAGCCATGCGATGACCGGGGTGTCCTGGACCCGTCCCAGGGAGGCCCGCATGCCGCCCAGGGCGGAGCCCAGGAGTTCATTCACCCAGGTGAGGACGACCCGGTGCTCGTCCTGCAGGCGGCGGGTGATTCCGGCCGGCGGCTTGACGCGATCGAGCGCCATGGACTGGGCAACGATCCGGACCGGCACCCACCGCCCGTCGCGCTGTACCAGATCGAGGTGCACGATGGCGACCCGCTCGGCGTCGTGTCCCGGCTGCACGAAATGGACACCCCCCACCACCGTGTCCACGATGGTGCGCCCGGTGTGGCCCAGCACCACGACGTCAGGCCGCTCCTTCCCCATGGCCAGTGCCAGTCCGGCGTTCTCGGGGCCGATGCCGGTGGTGTCGTAGGTCGAGAATTCGTCCAGCCCGGTGTGCGCGAGCACGACGCTGACGTCGGCATCGCGCCGCATTTCCGCCAGGACCGGCGGAGCGCTGGTCGCGATCCGATCGATCCGGAACCGTCCGTGGAACTGGTCCCGGTTCCAGACCATCGCCCCGGGGGTAGTGAAGCCGGCCACGGCCACCTTGATCCCGCTCCGTTCGATGATGGCGTAGGGCCGGAAGGCGAGCGTATCCTCGCGGCCCGCCCAGGACGCGCAGATTGGCATTGACCACCGAGAAGGTGGCCGCGGTGAGACGCTGGTTCAGGGCCGGTCATGCCGGCGTCGAAATCGTGTTCACCGAGCGTCGCCGCGTCGTACTGCAGCGCGTTCATGGCGTCGACGATGGGATTCGGAATCCGGGGGACGACGTAGACGAAGTACGATCCGAAGGGCGTGCCGGTCACCGCGTCTCCGGCGTCGAGCACCACGACGCGACCCGGGTAGGCACCGCGAAGCGAGTCGAGCACCGCCGCCACCCGGACCAGCCCGCCGGGGTCCGGGGCGGAATGCACGTAGTCCCAATCGGTCACCTGGCCTCGGACGTCGGTGGTGGCAACCAGGACGAGATGGGTGGTATCGGCGTGCGGCCGGGTCAGGGCACCGGCCAGGAGGAGGGCAATCAGCATGCAGTCAATATCCTTGCGCCGGGGTGACCCGCGCAACACGCGCGCTTGCCGGAAGCGACAGGCGGCTGTATTCGTTTTCCGTGATATGAATCGCCATCCTGCGGCCTCCGGGCCGACGCCATGACGGCCCGGATCCTGGTCGTCGACGACGAACCGGACATCACGGCCCTGGTGGCGTACCATCTCGCCAAGGCGGGGTATCGCGTCTCGACCGCGGCCACGGGGGCCGAGGCCCTGCGCGCGGCGCACGAGGAACGGCCGGACATCGTGGTCCTCGACGTGATGCTGCCGGAAGCCTCGGGCTACGACGTGCTGGCCGAGCTGCGCAAGCGGCCGGAGACGCGCGATGTCGGCGTGATCCTTCTCACCGCCCGGCGCGAGGAGGCCGACCGGATCCGCGGGCTCTCCCTCGGCGCCGACGACTATCTCACCAAGCCCTTCTCGCCCCAGGAGCTGGCCCTCCGGGTCAGTGCCCTGCTCCGCCGCCTCGGCGCCCCGGCCGTGGCGTCCGGCGCGCTGCTCACCGCCGGCCCGATCTCCATCGATCGCTCGGCGCACCGGGTGAGCGTCGGCGGCCGCGAGGTCGAGCTCACCGCCACCGAGTTCAAGCTCCTCCTGCTTCTGGTCGAGCGGCGGGGCCGGGTCCAGAGCCGGCCCCAGCTGCTCGAGTCGGTCTGGGAGGCCCAGCCGGACATCCAGACCCGCACCGTCGACATGCACGTGCAGCGGCTCCGCGCCAAGCTGGGCTCGGCCGGCGACCTGATCGAAACGGTTCGCGGCTTCGGCTACCGGTTCCGCGGCCTCGAGCGCGCCGGCAAGGCGAAATGAGCTTCACCGGCCGGCTGGTGGGCGGGATGGTGGCCGTTCTCCTTGTCACCGTGCTGGTCCTGGCCTGGTCGGCCGACGCACTGCTTCGCTCCCGCCTCGAAAACGACATCCGCAATTCGCTCGAACGGGACGCCCGCCTCGTCCGGCGCGGCGCTGCCGGCCGATTCGGCCCGGCTCCAGGCGGCGGTCCTGGAGCTGGCCCGGGAAACCGGCCTGCGGATCACCATCATCGACACGACCGGCAGGGTCGTCGCCGAAAGCGAACTGGGTGGCGACCAGCTGGCGAATCTCGAGAATCACCTCGGCCGCCCGGAAGTCCAGGAGGCGCTGCGCACCGGCACCGGCGCCAACCGCCGGATCAGCCGCACCGTCGGCCGCTCCCTTCTCTACGTCGCCATTCGCGGCGGCCCCGGGTTCGTCCGTGTGTCGACCGGACTGGAGGTGGTGGACGCGGTGATCGCCCGGGCCCAGCGCGCGGTGCTGCTCGCCTCGCTGCTCGCCCTCGTCCTCGGGGTCGGCGTTGCCCTGTTCGCCGCCCGGTCTTACGCCCGGCCCCTCACCGAAGCCGCCGCCGCGGCACGCGCCATCGCCGACGGCCGGCCGCCGCTGTTTCCGCACGCCGGGGTGCGCGACATCGATGCCCTGATCGTCGGCGCTCCGCGAAATGCACGAGCAGCTGACCCGGCGATTCGAGGACCTGCGCCGGGAGCGGGCAGAGAGCACCGCCCTGGTGGAGGCGATGGTCGAAGGGGTCCTCGCCGCCGACGCCCGTGGCCGCGTTCTCACCGCCAATTCGGCGGCCCGCCGCCTGCTCGGGTTCGAAGCCGCGCGGGAATTCCCCAATCTCACCCAGCTCTTCCACCCCAAGCCGGCCCGCGACGTGGTGGATGCCGCCCTCCGCGGCGACGTGGTCGACGAGCGGGAGCTCGACCTTGAGGACCGGATCCTCCTCGCCTCGGCCAGGCCACTGGCCACCGGCGGCACCGTCCTGGTGCTGCACGACGTGACAGCGCTCCGCCGGCTGGAGAGCGTGCGACGGGATTTCGTGGCCAACGTCTCCCACGAGCTCAAGACGCCGTTGACCTCAATTGCCGGCTATGCGGAGACCCTGGCGGGGGAGACGCCCGACCCGGAGACCGCCCGCGGGTTCCTCGAGGTCATCCTGGCCAACTCACGCCGGATGCAGCGGCTGGTGGATGACCTGCTGGACCTCTCCCGCATCGAATCGGGAGGATGGAAGCCGGAGCCGGAGCCACAGGATGTGGGGGCCGTGGCGGGCGAAGTCCTCGAGCTCTTCGCGGGCCGGGCCGCCGAGGGGGGGGTCCGTTGCGTGGTGGATGTCGCGCCCGCCGCCACGAGCCTCGAGATGGACTCACAAGCCCTTCGCCAGGTGCTGAGCAACCTGGTGGACAACGCCCTCCGCTACACGCCGAGTGGAGGCCTGATCACGATCGCCTCACGCCGTGAGGGGGCGGCCATCCTGCTCGAGGTTCGCGATACGGGGGCAGGCATCCCGGGCGAGCACCTGCCCCGTCTCTTCGAGCGCTTCTATCGGGTGGATCCTTCGCGCTCGAGGGCGGCTGGCGGAACCGGGCTCGGTCTGGCGATCGTCAAGCACCTGATCGAGGCCCACGGCGGCGACTGCGAGGCGTTGAGCACCGTGGGCGAGGGCACCACCATCCGCTGCCGGATCCCCCAGCCTCGAGAGGTTCCGATGACCGCGTAACTGACGGCCCCGCTGCCCCCCTGCCCACTCCTCGTTGCCCGATCGTTACCCATCCGCAATCGCACCTTCGTCCGACCCCGCGACTTTCGGGGCACACAACGACGAAAGGAGTGACAATGTCAGGCCTGTTCCTGAGGGGCCCGCTGGACGTGATCGCGGTCGATCACCTGCGGCTGGTGGTGACGTCGCTGCCGGCGGGAGCCGGTCCGATCCCGGTCCGCTGCGCACTGGTCACCCGGCTCGATCCCGTTGGCGTGGCCGCTCTCTGGCGCTTGTGCACGGAGGCGTCGCTGCGTGGGGTCCGGCTCCGCCTCGAAGAAATGCCGACCCGGTTCGTCCAGCGACTTCGGCGGCACCCTGTCCTTGCCTTTGTCACGGCGGACCTCGACGAGGAGATCTTCCAGGACCCCCTCTCCCCCCTGTCGCCCAGCCAACGCTAGTCAACCGGATGTTACCTGCGCGTTACCAACCCTGCGGCGACTCGTGACGCGCGCGGGGCTTCTTACTGCCCGTCGGAGTCGGCCGGCTCCGCAGCCCGCGGTGCCACGACTATTCACTCTCGGAGGATTGATGATGGGCTTCTCGGCACGTGCGACGATCGTCCTGGGCTCTCTGGCGCTGCTCGTGGGGGCGTCACGTGCCTCGGCCCAGGTCCCGCAGGCCCCCACAGTAACGGTCGGCGGAGTGGGCTACTTCCAATATGGCTACGGATTCAACGGTGACAGCACGCTCAAGACGGATAATTCCACCAGTTACGGGCACCAGAACTATTTCGACGTGACCCGGGCCTACATCAACATCATCGCCAAGCTGCCGCACGGCGTCGGGGCCCGGATCACCCCTGACATCATCACCACGCGCAACAACACCGCGACCGGAATCATCCTCCGCATGAAGTACGCCTACGTATCCTGGACCCCGACCAACTCCCCCCTGACCTTCAAGTTCGGCGAAATCCAGACCCCATGGCTCGACTGGGAAGAGGCCCTGTGGGATTACCGGATGCAGGGCCAGATGGCGATGGAGCGGGCGGGATACCTCTCCTCGTCCGACTTCGGCATCTCGGTCGATGGCAACATCCACTATGACAAGCTGAACTTCACGGCCGGCATCTACAACGGTGAGAACTACAGCGCCGGGACTGTCGGCCCCAACGGGCTCATCGGCGACCAGAACAAGGACTTCAGCGCCCGGGTCTCGTACAAGATCCTCAACACCGACCTCCCCGGAAAAGTCGGCGGCCTCCGCATCACGGGGTATGGCCAGTATGGCAAGCCCAATGGCGGTGGCGAGCGCTATCGGGCCATCGGCGAACTCTCCTACCAGACCAAGATGTTCCTTCTGGCCGCCGAGTACGGCTGGGCCCAGGACAGCGTCACCGGCGACAGCGGCATTGCCGTCACCAGTAAGCCGAAGGCGACCGGCCAGGTGCTCAGCTTCTACGGCGTGCTCCGGATCCCGAACTCCATGTGGCAGATCATTCTGCGGTACGATCAAAACGACCCCAACACCGCCTCCACCTCTCCCGACAACACGCAGAACCGGTTCATCGGGGGCGTGGCCTACCAGCTGTCGACCAACCTGCGGCTGATGGCGGGCGTGGATATCGCGGCCACCCCGGGCGCGGTCTACAACAACAAGTACAACGCGGGCAGATCCCTCGGCCTGTTCCAGGCCCAGGTTGTCTTCTAAATGTCCTCTGCATTCAAGGAGAGTCACTCGATGTCGCACTTCATTCGGGCAGCCCGTCTTGCGTCGGCCCTGGTCATGGCGGCCGCGATGCCGGCCCTCGCCCAGACCGCCCTGACCGGCGCGGGAGCCACCTTCCCGTATCCGATCTACAGCAAGTGGTTTGATGCCTACAGCAAGTCGACCGGCGTCCAGATCAACTACCAGTCGATCGGCTCCGGCGGCGGGATCCGCCAGTACACCGACGGCACCGTGGACTTCGGTGCCTCGGACGGGCCGATGACCGAGACCCAGATGGCCGCGGTCCAGGGCGAAGTCATCCACCTCCCCACCGTGCTGGGCGCCGTGGTTCTGACCTACAATCTGCCTAGCCTGGGGGGCACCAAGCTCAAGTTCGACGGTCCGACGATCTCGGACATCTTCCTGGGCAAGATCACCAAGTGGAACGACAGCCGGATCGCCGCGCTCAACCCCGGGGTGAGCCTTCCCAATCTGGACCTGATCGTAGTCCACCGCTCGGATGGGTCGGGGACCAGTTACATCTGGACGGATTATCTCAGCAAGGTCTCGCCCGCCTGGAAGGGCAAGGTGGGGACAGCGACCTCGGTGGAATGGCCCGTCGGCCTCGGCGGCAAGGGCAATGAAGGGGTCACCGAGCAGGTCAAGCAGGTCGAGGGAAGCGTGGGATATGTCGAGCTGATCTACGCCCTCTCCAACAACCTGCCCTATGCCAACGTCAAGAACGCTGCCGGCACCTTCGTGGAGCCTTCGCTCGAATCCGTGGCGGCGGCGGCGGCGAGTGCGAACCTCAAGAAGGGCACAGACTTCCGGGTCTCGATTACCAACGCCCCAGGCGCCGGGTCCTATCCGATCTCGTCGTTCACTTGGCTGCTGATCCGGCCCAAGATGAAGGACGCGGCCAAGGCCAAGGCCCTGAAGGCGTTCCTGGTGTGGTACACTACCGCCGAGGCCCAGCAGATGGCCGCGACCCTCAAGTACGCGCCGCTGCCGACCGAAGTCGTTGCGCTGGTCCAGGACAAGGTGAACAGTCTCAAGTGGTAGGCCCCTCAGGGCGCCAAGCGAAGGCACTCAAGGGTCACCGGCCAAGAGGCCCCCGAGCCCAGGTGGTGTTGCAGGGCCGGGAACCCCGGCGCGATCTCGATCTCCCTCTCTCTTGCGCCACCCGGCTCTGACGCGCCGCCGTGCACTGCCCTCCTGTCGTCCGGAAGCTCGGAATGGCGGGGGGGCAGTGTGACATGTCCGTTACACGCATGTGATGGTGTCCGCCTCCAGGGCCGCTAGACTCCCGCCCCATGGAAGCCACCGCGCGGGCCCCGCTGCCACTCGATGCCGAGGTCAGCCTGCCGCCGGTCCCGATCCGGGACCGGGCCCCACTAGGCGACCGGGCATTCAAGACAGGCCTCACCCTGGCGGCGCTGGCCGTTCCAGTCCTCCTCATCTTCCTGGCCCTGGAGCTGTACCAGGGGGCCGCCCCGGCGGTTCAGAAGTTTGGTCCCGGCTTCGTGATCCACAGCAACTGGGACCCCGTGGCGGAGAATTTCGGCGCCCTGCCGCTGATCTACGGCACCCTGCTCTCGTCGGCGCTTGCCCTGCTCATCGCCGTTCCACTCTCCCTCGGCGTCGCGATCTTCCTGACCGAGTTCTGCCCCAGGGCGCTGCGGCAGCCCGTCGCATTCATGGTGGAGCTGCTGGCAGCCATTCCCAGCGTGGTGTACGGCCTCTGGGGCATCTTCGTCCTGGTGCCGGTGCTCAAGAAGACCCTGTTCCCGTTCCTGAGGGACAGCCTGGGCTTCCTGCCCTTCTTCCAGGGCCCCATCTACGGGCCCTCGATGCTCTCGGCCAGCATCATCCTCGCCATCATGGTCATGCCCTACGTGATGTCGGTCTCCCGCGAGGTGCTCCTCGCGGTACCGGGAAGTCAGCGGGAAGCGGCGCTCGCGCTCGGGGCTACCCGGTGGGAAGCGGTGCGGACCGCCATCCTGCCCTATGCCCGCTCCGGCATCTTCGGCGCCATCATCCTCGGCCTCGGCCGCGCCCTGGGCGAGACGATGGCGGTCACCATGCTGATCGGCAATCGTCACCAGATCGCGGCCTCGCTCTTCGCCCCCGGGTACACGATGGCCGCTGTCATCGCCAATGAATTCTCCGAGGCGGCGACCGACCTGCATTTCGCCGCCCTGGCGTATGTGGCGCTGGTGCTCTTCGTGCTCACGCTTGCGGTGAACGCCGGCGCCCGATTGCTGATCTGGCAGGTCGGCCGCGGGCAGGGCAGGGGGAGGGCGGAATGAGCCGGCGGACCTGGCGCCGGATCACCGACCGATTGATGGTGGGGGTGCTCTACTCCGGGGCGATCATCGCGGTGCTCCCGCTGCTTCTGATCCTGCTCAATCTCGTCATCAAGGGCGCCGGCAGTCTGAACTGGGCGTTCTTCACCAGGATCCCGGTCCCAGCGGGAGAGACGGGCGGGGGCGTAGCGAACGCCATCATCGGCTCCGGCCTGATCGTCGGCGTCGCCTCGCTGGTCGGACTTCCAATCGGCGTCGGGGCCGGATTCTACTGCGCCGAGTATCCAGCCAGCCGGATCGCCAAGGTCAGCCGCTTCGTGGCTGACGTGCTCAACGGAACGCCGTCGATCGTGGTCGGCGTCTTTGCCTGGACCTGGATCGTGGCCCGGCAGCATCACTTCTCGGCGCTGGCGGGGAGCGCGGCCCTGGCCATGCTGATGATCCCGATGGTCATGCGGACCACCGAGGAAGTCGTCCGGCTGGTACCGCATTCGCTCAGGGAGGCGGCGCTCGCGCTCGGGTATCCGCGCTGGCGGACCTCGCTCACCGTGGTGGCCCGGACCGCCCTGCCCGGGATCGTGACCGGGAGCCTGCTTTCCGTGGCCCGTATCGCAGGCGAGACGGCGCCACTGCTCTTCACCGCCCTGGGCAGTCAGTACCTCAGCTTCAACCTCGACCAGCCGATGGCGGCGCTGCCGCTGACGGTCTTCACCTACGCCACCGGGCCCTATGCGGAATGGCATCAGATGGCCTGGGCGACCGCGCTGGTCCTGATCCTCCTGGTCCTGGTGCTGAGCGTCGCCATGCGGCTTGCCACCCGCCGGCGGTTCACGTCGAATGGTTGAGGCGCCACCCCGTCTGGCGACGGAGTCGCTCACGGCCTGGTATGGCAGCAAGGCGGCGGTCAGGGACGTCTCGCTCGAGTTCACGGCCGATGCCGTGCACGCATTGATCGGCCCCTCGGGGTGCGGCAAGTCCACCTTTCTGCGAAGCCTGAACCGGATGCACGAGCTGTCGGTGGGCGGACGAATCAGCGGCCGGGTGCTGCTGGACGGAGACGACATCTACGCCGCGGGCACCAGCGCCATGGCCGTCCGCCGCCGGGTGGGGATGGTGTTCCAACGGCCAACTCCGTTCCCGACGATGTCCATCTACGACAATGTCGCGGCGGGACTGCGGGTGGACGGCCACAGGCCCCGCGCCGAGCTGGATTCGGCCGTGGAGCGGGCCCTGCGCCAGGCGGCGCTCTGGGACGAGGTCAAGGATCGCCTCCAGAAGAGCGCCATCGCGCTCTCGGGCGGCCAGCAGCAGCGGCTCTGTATCGCCCGCGCGGTGGCGCCCGCGCCCGAGGTCGTGCTCCTCGACGAGCCCACCGCCTCGCTCGACCCGCTCGGCACCCAGCGGATCGAGGAGCTGGCCTTCGAGCTCAAGCGGGAGTTCACGATCGTGATCGTCACCCACAACCTGCAGCAGGCCGCCCGGGTGTCCGACACGACGACGTTCTTCTACCTGGGCCAGATGATCGAGACCGGTCCGACCCGCCAGATCTTCACGACGCCGAAGCAGGACCAGACCGAGGCCTACATTACGGGGAGATTCGGATGACCACCGCGACCATCACTCCGCCGGAGGCACCAGCCACGCCCATGCTGCGTCCGACCCTCGCGACGCTCCGTCCCCGATCCGGCCCGCCACGGCCGCCGATGCGGGCCGCCGGCCATCGAGGCCCGCGAACTTCCGGTTTACCTACGGTGAGCGCGAGGTCCTGCACGGGATCACCCTCCAGATGCCCCGCCAGGCCACGACGGCCATCATCGGCCCGTCGGGCTGCGGCAAGTCGACCTTCCTGCGGGCCGCTCAACCGGATGCACGATCTCGAACCGAAGGCGCGGTCTACGGCGGCGACCTCCTGCTCGACGGGAAGTCCATCTTCGGCCGGACCGACCTGGTCGAGCTCCGGCTCAAGGTCGGGATGGTGTTCCAGCGTCCCAATCCGTTCCCCAAGTCGATCTACGACAACGTGGCCTACGGCCCGGGCCTCAACCGCCTCGTGGCCGCCGCGCGACCTCCCCGAGCTGGTCGAACAGTGCCTGCGCCAGGCGGCGCTCTGGGACGAGGTCAAGGACCGGCTGGACGCGCCGGCGACCAGCCTCTCCGGCGGGCAGCAGCAGCGGCTCTGCATCGCGCGGGCGCTCGGCAACCAGCCCACGCGTCCTGCTGATGGACGAGCCCTGCTCCGCGCTCGACCCGGTGGCCACCCAGCGCATCGAGGAGCTGCTGGTCGAGCTCAAGCAGCACTACACGATCGTGATCGTCACCCACAACATGCAGCAGGCGGCCCGGGCGTCGGACTACACCGGCGTTCTTCCTGAAGGGGGACCTTGTGGAGTTCGGGGAAACAGCGCAGATCTTCACCAGGCCGGCCCGCGAGGAGACCGAGGCCTATATCACCGGGAGGTTCGGATGACCCTCGAAGCGCATCGTCACTTCCACGACGAGCTGAACGACGTCAAGACCCGTCTCCTCACGATGTCGGGCGAGGCGGAGGCGGCCCTGGGCAGCGCGGTGCAGGCGCTGCTCCAGCGTGACCCGGTCAAGGCACGGGCCGTGATTGCCGGAGATCGCGACCATCAATTCCCTGGAGATCGAAATCGAGGAGGCCTGCATCAACCTCCTGGCGCTCCACCAGCCGATGGGCCGCGACCTGCGGATGCTGACGATGGCGCTCAAGATCGCCAGCGACCTCGAGCGGGTGGGCGACCACGCGGTCAACATCGCCCAGAGCGCGAACCGGCTCGCCCAGAGCCGGCCCATCACGCCGGAGCCGGAAATCGTGGAGATGGCCCGGCTGGCTCAGGAAATGCTGTCCGATGCACTGGAAGCGTTCATCCGGAGCGACGCCGAGGAGGCCCGCGAGATCTGCCGGCGCGATGACCGCGTCGACGCGCTGCACCGCTCGCTCTTCCGGATCCTGCTGACGCACATGACGGAGGACCCACAGGTGATCGGCGCCAGCATGGAACTGCACCTCGTGAGCCGGAACCTCGAGCGCGTCGCCGACCTCGCCACCAACATCGCCGAGGACGTCGTCTTCCTCGTCGAAGGCAAGTCCATCAAGCACCACATCGAGGACGAGACTGCGGCCCGCCGCCACCGCTGGAGGGACGCCCCGATGACCGCCGTCCCCGTGCCCGGAGACCCGCGAGCGCCTCGCGGCGATCGACGTCGGGTCGAATTCGATCCGGCTCCTGGTCGCCGAGCACGGCTCGGCTTCGGGGTTGACCGTTATCGACGAGGTTAAGGAGATGCCCCGCCTCGCCGCCGGGGTGGCCCGGACGGGGCGCCTCGACCCTGCCGCGATGGAACGCGCTCTCGAGGCGCTGGGCCGGATGCGGGACGTCTGCGAGCGCCGCGGAGTGAGCCGGATCTCCGCCGTGGCCACGGCCGCGGTGCGGGAGGCTCGCAACGGCTCCGAATTCGCCAAGCGGGTGCGCGAGGTGACCGGCTTCCACCTCCAGGTCATCGATGCCGAGCGCGAGGCCCAGCTGTCCTACCGGTCGGTCGCGCACCACTTCCCGCTGGAAGGCGGGCGGACGGTCGTGGCCGACATCGGCGGCGGGAGCCTCGAATTGATCGCCGCGATGGACGGGCTGGTCGACCACGCCCTGTCCCTCCCCTTCGGCGCGGTCCGCCTGACCGAGCTCTACCTGCCAGGGACCAATCCGGCCAAGGAGCTCCGGCACCTGCGGCAGTACCTCCGATCCCAGTTCCGCCGGCGGCTCCCGGTTCGCGACTGGTCGTCGCCCGACCGTCATCGGGTCCGGAGGCTCGTTCACCAACCTGGGCCGGATGGTGGCGGCCCGGCGCGGCGGGTCCGGTGCCGAGGCGGTCCACGGCGGTGTCATCACCGCCGCCGAGGTCGAGCAGCTGATCGAGTGGCTGAGCGGGATGTCACCGGAGCGGCGCGCCGAGGTGCCGGGCTCAATCCCCAGCGCGCCGACATCATCGTGGCGGGTCTCGCGGTGACCGCCGAGCTGCTGGAGCGGATCGACGCGAGGGAGATCCGGATCAGCGCCTTCGGCCTCCGCGAGGGGCTCATTCTCGAGATGGTCGGCGCGGACACGCCGACGGCAGCGGACGACCCGATGCGGCTGGCCCGCGAATTCGCGGAGCGCTGCCACTGCGACCGGCGCCACGTCGAGCAGGTGCGCTACCTCGCCCTGTCGCTGTATGACCAGCTCGGGGCGCTGATCGACCCGCTCGCCGAGGAGCGGGCGCTCCTCGAGGCCGCGGCCGTGCTGCACGACGTCGGCCAGGTCGTGAGCTACCGGAAGTACCACAAGCACACCTTCGATCTCATCATGCACGCCGAGCGACTCCACCTCGCCCCCCGCGAGCGGCTGCTCGTGGCCCTCGTCTCGCGGTACCACCGCAGTCGCGGTCCCCGCAAGAAGCACGAGGCCTTCGCCACGCTCTCCAACGAGGACCGGGCCCTGGTGCGCCGGCTCTCCGGCATCCTGCGCATCGCCGACGGCCTCGACCGGGGCTACACCTCGGCGGTCGAGAAGGTCACGATCGAGGTCTGCCCCACCCGTCTCACCATCCGACCCGCCCCCCGCTTCTCCGGGGCCGACCTGGCCCTCGAGTCCTGGAGCGCGACCCAGCTGGGCGACGTGCTGGCGAAGGTGTTGCAGCGCGAGGTCGTCGTCGAGCCGGCCGCGACCTAGGCCGGGCCGAGGTTCATTCCGCTTCCAGCGTCACTTCGTGGCGGCTAGGTTCCACCGTCGCTCTACTCCCAAGGTGATCGATGAAGCGGTGGACTCGAGGCCGACACATCCTCGGCGGCCTCCTCGTCGTGCTCGTCGGGGCCGGCGGCGAAGTTCGCGCGCAGGACACGGCCGCGGCCGGGATCGCCGGGGGTGCCTTGGCCGGTGGTCAGGCGCTCGCCAGTGCGGTCAACGACCCGACTGCTCCCATCACGCTCCTGCAGCTCCGCGATATCATCGCGCCGCCGATAACCGATTCGACCGGCACCGGCAACCTGCTGGAGGTGCAGTTCGTCCAGCCGATCGGCAAGGGCAAGCTCATTCCCATCGCCCAGCTGACCAAGACCACGCTGCCCTTCCTCTGGACCCCGGGCCCCGGCAGTGACGCCGGCTTCGGCGACATCAGCTTCTTCGACATCGGGCTGCTACCGGCCAGGTGGGGGCGCTGGGGGTTCGGACTGTCCCTGGTCTTTCCGACCGCCTCGTCCACCACCCTCGGCCAGGGCAAATGGCAGGTTGGACCGGCCTTCGGCCTGATCATCAGCAGCATTCCGAACCTGCAGTTCGGGCTGGTCATGCAGAACCCGATCTCGTTTGCCGGCGCCGCCGATCGGCCTTCGGTCAACTCCCTCTCGATCACGCCGACCCTGACCTACAATTTTTCCGGCGGCTGGTTCGCGGGGTACAGCGATTTCGCGTGGTCGTTCAACTGGGAGGCTGGCGGGGCGGCGGCCATTCCACTCGGCGTCCAGTTCGGCAAGGTGGTCAGGATCGGCAAGCGGCACTTCGTCTTTTCAGCCGAGGGCGGCAAGTTGGTGGCACGACCCGGCGAGCAGGCTCCCGAGTGGCTGATCGGCATTGAGGCCGCCTGGGTCCTCAAGACCCACCTGTTGCGTCACTGATCCGGCAGGTCGGCGTGCTGAGCAAGGCGCCCCAGCATCTCTTCCAGTGGGGGCGCCTCGGGGCCCACTTGGGCGGTCCACTGCGCGGCTGCCGACGTTCCGATCAGATCGGCACCCTCTTCGAGCATCCGCAGGGCCTGCTCCGCGGTCCGGATGCCCCCGGAGGCCTTGACCCGGCACCGGCTTCCCACCGCCTGACGGAGCAGGCGGACGGCCTCGATGGTCGCCCCACCGGCAGGATGGAACCCGGTCGAGGTCTTGACCGCGAATGCGCCCGCGTCGCGAACGATTCCGGCCCCGGTGGCGATCGCCTCGGGACTGTGCGCGGCGGTCTCCAGGATCACCTTCACCGGTCTGCCGGCCGCCCGTACGACGGCGGACAGGTCCCGCTCGACCCTGGCCCAGTCTCCCGCGGACAAGTGCCTCCTGGGGCGCCACGATGTCGATTTCGTCGGCGCCGGCCTCGACCAGCCGCGCGACCTCGGCCGCCCGCATTGCCGACGTCCCCAGACCTTCCGGAAAATCGGCCACCGCGACGAGAAGCACCGCACTCCCGGAGAGCTCACGACGGCAATCCGGGAGCCATTGTCCGTGAACGCAAACGGCGCGACAGCCGAGCCCGCGGGCTTCGGCACAAAGCCGAAGCACCTCCCCCCGTCCTGCATCGGGCCGAAGGAGCGTGTGCTCGATGACGGCGCCGAGGCGAGCCTCCTTCGGCAACCAGGCCAGCCACGCGGGGAGCATCGCCACCGTCGGCGGGATCCGCGGGTCTCAGGCCCAGGCCGCCAGCCGGCGATGCCGGGCCACCAGCTCCGGATCCCGGAACAGGAGGATCAGCAGCATCCCCGACACGAACCCGCCCACGTGTGCCCAGAACGCGACACCACCCGCCTCGACATCCGCCAGGAAGATTCCGAAGACCTGCAGCAGGAACCAGTACCCGATCATGAACACGGCGGGAACGGTGAACCGGAACGGGTAGAAGACGATGAGGGTGAACATGTGCACCCGAACCGTCGGGTAGAGCAGGATGTAGCCACCCATCACTCCACTGATCGCACCGGACGCCCCGACCATCGGCACCACCGACCCTGGCGCCACCGCCATCTGGGTCCCCGCCGCGAACAGTCCGCACAGCAGATAGAAGAAGAGAAACCGGGTGTGGCCCATGGCATCCTCGACATTGTTGCCGAAGACCCAGAGGAACCACATGTTGCCCAGCAGGTGGCCCCATCCGCCGTGCATGAACATCGAGGTGAGGGGAGTGTACCAGCTGTTCGTCGTGCCCAGAACGCAGCTGATCTGGTTGCCGAATTCCACAACCTGACCGGCCGTGACCCGGTGCAGAACCTCGCCGGGAATCAGTCCGAGCTCACAGACCGAGCGGGCCAGGGCCGCCGGTTCACCGGCCCCCTGCGCGAAAAGCCAGGTGGCCAGGTTGGCCACGATCAGCCCCAGCGTCACGACCGGGGTCAGGAACTGGGGATTGTCGTCCTTGTAGGGAATCATGCTCCCCGAATATAGGACCCCCCGGCGGCCTCACTCCCGCCGGCGGCTTCTCCCGGCGGGCCGCCAACCCGTCAGATCGCCAGTCGCCACCGCGGCGCGATGCGGCCGCGACAATCCCCCTGCCAGATTCCTGCCAAAACGGCGTAAACAAGGGGTATGTGCCTTGCCCAAGGCACTCTTGATGGTCCACGCGCGTGCTGGCCCCGCGAGGGAGCGGCGGCCCAATTCCAGATTCTCGAAAGGAACCAACTGATGGCCTCCAAGATCATTGGAATCGACCTGGGCACGACCAATTCCGTCGTGTCGGTGATGGAGGGTGGCGACCCGGTGGTCATCCCCAACGCCGAGGGCGGCCGCACCACCCCTTCCGTGGTCGCCTTCACCAAGGACGGTGAGCGACTGGTGGGGCAGGTCGCCAAGCGGCAGGCCGTCACCAATCCGAAGCAGACCATCTTCTCGATCAAGCGGTTCATGGGCCGGCGCACCGACGAGGTGAAGGAGGAATCCCGCCGGGTGCCCTACAAGATCGAGAACGGGCCCAACGGCCTGGCCGCCGTCGAGATCCAGAACAAGAAGTACACGCCGCCCGAGATCTCGGCGATGATCCTCCAGAAGATGAAGCAGACGGCCGAGGACTACCTGGGCTACAAGGTGGAGAAGGCGGTGATCACCGTCCCGGCCTACTTCAACGACGCCCAGCGGCAGGCGACCAAGGACGCCGGCAAGATCGCCGGCCTCGAGGTGGTCCGGATCATCAACGAGCCGACCGCCAGCGCCCTGGCCTACGGCCTGGACAAGAAGAAGGAAGAGAAGATCGCCGTGTACGACCTGGGCGGCGGCACCTACGACATCTCCGTGCTCGAGCTGGCGGAGGGCGTCTTCGAGGTCAAGAGCACCAACGGCGACACCCACCTCGGCGGCGACGATTTCGACCAGCGGGTGATCGACTGGCTGGTGACGGAGTTCAAGAAGGACCAGGGCATCGACCTCTCCAAGGACCCGATGGCGCTCCAGCGCCTGAAGGAAGCGGCGGAGAAGGCCAAGATGGAGCTGTCCACGACGCAGTCGACCGACATCAACCTGCCCTTCATCACGGCGGACCAGTCGGGCCCGAAGCACCTGAACTACTCCCTGACCAGGGCCAAGTTCGAACAGCTGGTGGACGACCTGATCCAGCGCACCATCCCGCCGATGAAGCAGGCGCTCAAGGACGCCGGCCTCGATCCCAAGGACATCGACGAGGTCATCCTGGTCGGTGGTTCGACCCGGATCCCGAAGATCCAGCAGATCGTCAAGGACTACTTCGGCAAGGAGCCGAACAAGTCGGTCAACCCCGACGAAGTCGTGGCGATCGGCGCCGCGATCCAGGGCGGCGTGCTGGGTGGCGAAGTCAAGGACGTGCTGCTGCTCGACGTGACGCCGCTTTCGCTCGGCATCGAGACGCTGGGCGGCGTCACCACGGTCCTGATCCCGCGGAACACGACCATCCCGACCAAGAAGTCGGAGGTCTTCTCGACCGCCGAGGACAACCAGACCACGGTCGAGATCCACGTGCTGCAGGGCGAACGCCAGCTGGCGGTGGACAACCGGACGATCGGCAAGTTCCAGCTGACCGGCATTCCGCCGGCACCGCGGGGCATGCCGCAGGTCGAGGTGACGTTCGACATCGACGCCAACGGCATCCTCCACGTCTCCGCCAAGGACAAGACCACGGGCAAGGAGCAGAAGATCCGGATCGAGGCCTCCAGCGGCCTCTCCGACACGGACATCGACAAGATGGTGAAGGCCGCGGAGGCCCACGCCGGCGAGGACAAGGAGCGGCGGGACGCCGATCGAGCGCCGCAACCAGCTCGACGGGCTGGTCTACAAGGTGGAGAAGGACAGCAAGGAGTGGGTGGACCGGCTGGCGGCCGACGCCAAGTCGCGGCTGGATGCGGCGCTGGAGGCGGGCCGGGAGGCCCTCCGCAGCGGCGACGCCGGCGCCATTCAGAAGGCGCTCGACGAGCTCAACGCCGCCTACTCGGCGGCCGGCGCCTCGCTCTACCAGAGTGCCCAGGCCAGCGGCGGTGAGGGAGCCGCCGCCGGCGGGACCACGGACGGCCAGCCGGCGCCGCCCAAGGAGGACGTGGTGGAGGCGGACTACGAGATCGTGGACGACAAGAAGGCGTAGGGCGAGGACGTTTCGACGACCTGCCGACCCCGCCGCGTTGCCAACCCCGCCCGGCATCTGTACTGGCATTAGATTGAAGGCAACGACCCGATACAAGGAACCCCGATGTCCGCGCGCACGCTCAACTGGCTCAAGTTCGGTGGACTGGTCGCCCTCGCCTTCGCGATGGGGCTGTTCTTCGCCGGGCTCCTCAATCTCCCGACCCGCTCTTCCGCCCAGGAACGGACGCTGGCCTCGGCCATCGCGCCGGTCCAGGCGCCGGTCCAGTCCAAGGCCGGGGCCACGCTCGAGGACCTGAGCGAGGCGTTCTCGGACATCGCCGAGCACGTCAAGCCGAGCGTGGTGTACATCAGGTCCAAGCGGACCGAGCGGGCCCAGGCCCGGCGGGTGCCGCCGGGGATGGAGCAGTTCTTCCCCCGCGGCGCATCCGGGGCCCCAGGTCGAGCAGGGGAGCGGCTCCGGCTTCATCGTGTCGGCTGACGGGTACATCCTGACCAACAATCACGTCATCGACCAGGCCCAGCAGGTCACCGTGCGGCTCCTGGACCACCGGGAGTTCGTGGCCAAGGTGGTCGGTACCGATCCGAACACCGACGTGGCCGTACTCAAGATCGACGCGACGGGGCTGACCCCGGCCTCGCTGGGCAACAGCGATGACGCCCTGGTAGGCAGCTGGGTCCTGGCGGTCGGCAACCCGCTTGGGGAGGCGCTGACCTTCACGGTGACCTCGGGCATCGTGAGCGCCCGCGGGCGGCTGCTCGACGGACTGGCCAGGCAGCCGGGCAGCATCCAGGACTTCATCCAGACCGACGCCGCGATCAATCCCGGCAACTCCGGGGGCCCTCTGGTCAACGTGCGGGGGCAGGTCATCGGGATCAACTCCGCGATTGCCAGCGAGACCGGATACAACGTGGGGTATGGATTCGCCATCCCGATCAACCTGGCCCACCTGGTCATGGACCAGCTGATCGCCACGGGGCGAGTGCTCCGTGCTGCGCTCGGCATCCAGATCAATGACGTGACCCCCACGGATGCGGCCTACGTCGGGCTCAAGGACATCCGCGGGGTGAAGGTCGAGGACCTGCCGGACAACTCCCCCGCACGCGCGGCCGGCATCGAGCCGGGCGACGTCATCATCGCGGTGGATGGCAAGCCGGTGAGCTACACCAGCCAGCTGCAGCAGGACATCGGGTTCCGGCGGCCAGGGGAAGTCGTGCAGGTCGAAGTCGCCCGCAAGGGCGGGGTCCGGAAGACCTTTGCGGTCAAGCTGACCGAGCTGCAGGAGCAGCCGACGCTGGCCAGCAAGGACCAGGGCAACGACAAGCCCGACGATCCGGCGGCCGGTGCGGCGATCGACCCGCTCGGTATCACCGTGCAGTCCATGACGCCCGACGTCGCGCAGGAGCTCGACATCGACGCCACGGTGAAGGGGCTGCTCGTCACCGAGGTCGAGCCCAACGGCCCGGCCTGGGAGGTGCTGAGCGACGGCACGCGTGGCGGCGCGCCCGACATCATCCTGGCAGTCGAGGGGACTTCCGTCCGGACCGAATCGGAGCTCCGCGCAGCCCTCAAGGCCGTGGGCCCGGGTGGCATCGCCACCCTTCGCATTTACACCCCCACCCAGACGGGCGGTGTGCGGCGAATCGCCCGGGTCAAGCTGGAGGGCGGTCTGTAGGCCGCGCGACCCCACCTCGTGGTCACAGGCGCCCGCCCACCGGCGGGCGCTTGTTGTTTCAGCCCTCCGGATCGAAGTTTCCTTCGTCCCAGCGAGAGGAGTTCCGCCATGCGGCACCCGTCTCTCCGCACCATCCTCCTGGTTCCGGTACTGGCCCTTGATGTGATGGCCCGCCCTGCCGTCGCCCAAGACGTCTGGACCGAGGCAGACAAGGCCATCCTGCGCCTGGCCCCGGTGTCGTTCAAGGCCCCACCTTCGGTGGTGACAGCGCTGGAGAACCGCCGCTGCCTGATCCCGCAGTCGGCGGGCGACACCCTGCCCCACAACGTGATCAAGGGCAGCTTCAGCCGCCCGGGACAGACTGACTGGGCGGCACTCTGCTCCCGGTCCCACGCCTCGACCATCGTCATCATCTGGGGCGCGCCGTCTGCCTGTCCGGACGAGATGGAGATTCGCGAGGATCGCACCTTCCTGGTCAAGGGAATGGATGGCAAGATCCGGTTCGAACGGACCATCCAGACGATCTCGGCCAAGCGCATCAGGGCGCTCTACGACCGCTACGGCGGGGACCCTCCTCCCCCGCTCAACCATGATGGCGTCAGTGACGTGTTCGGCCGCGAGGGAGTGGTGCGGTACTGCTACGAAGGGAAGTGGCGGGAGCTGACTGGGGAGCAATAGGACCCTAAAGGACTCCCTTCGGTCGGGGGCAGGGGGGCAGAGGGGCAGGGGGGCGGAGCGAACGTGGCGGAACTGGCAGACGCGCAGGACTTAGGATCCTGTCCCGCAAGGGGTCCCGGTTCGATTCCGGGCGTTCGCATTTCTCATCAGCACCCACCAGAAATTCACGTTCTCGAAACCACGGGATGCGGAGGGGAGCCCAGTCTTGCTCCCCTCCGCCCGTTCCTCCCTACCTGCTGCTGCGCCCGGCTTCCGCTGCGAATTGCTCCATGTGCTTCGACGCCAGCCGCCGTCCACGTCCTTGCGCATCGAAGCGCCGGCATCCGCACCCATCGTTTCAAACTTGTGGTGCAGGAGTTCGACCACCGTGCTGTCCGGGCCGTCGGCGGTGAAGCGCACGTCGACCTCGGATCTCATCGTGGGATCCGGCTTCCACTGGGCGTTGACCTGCCAGAGCATCACCACGCGATGCGGCGGCTCCCACGTCGTGATCGTGGCGACGCAGGTCTCCGCGCCCTGGTCCGAGATTTCAAGCCAGCGCCCGCCCAGCCGCGGCTCCATCAGGACCTTCGTCCTCGGCTTCGGTCCGATGCCACAGTCCAGGGGCCACCAGCGAGTGAGGCCGGCGGTGAACACTTCGAAGGCGTGCGCCGGCGGCGCCTGGACACGGATTGTCTTGCGTACCGGTTCAATGGAAGCTGCGCGGTGGCGGTGGTGGTCATAACGGCTTCTTCCTTCGTCGGGGTTGAGGAGAACGTTCGACTTCGGCCTTGAAAGCGTTCAGCGATTCATCCCAGAAACGGTCAAGCCAGGTGCGCAGCTCGCCAAGCCCACCGGGGTCGGCCTGGTACAGTCGCCGCGACCCATCGGCCTCCACGCGCACCAGGCCGGCCTCCTTGAGCACCTTGAGGTGCTGTGAGACCGCGGGGCGACTGACTGGCAAGTCCTCGGCAATCTGGCCGACCGATGGCCGGCCTGCCCCGCAACCGCTCAAACACGGCGCGCCGCGTCGGATCCGCCAGTGCCGTCAGGGATGCAGCGTAAGTCATGGCTTACGGTAAGCATATACTTACCAATTGTCAAGAGGCGATAGCCGCCGGGCATCCTAGAACTGCACCCCCGCCCGGACTATCTTCCCCCCCGGCAGAGGGCGCATGCCGGGCCGAAACTCCAGCTGACTGGGCAGGATGTCCGAGATCACGATTCAGAAGACCAAGGAAGACGCCGCCTCGAAGTCGCTCCAGGTGACGGTGCCGGCGGACCGGGTCCGCCTGGCCGAGGCCAAGGCGGTCCGGTTCTACGGACAGCGAGCGCGGCTGCCCGGTTTCCGGCCCGGGAAGGTCCCGGAAACCGTGGTGCGGAAGCGGTTCAGCGACGCAATCCGCCAGACGGTGCTCGAGGAGATGATCCGGGAGAGCTGGGAAGCCGCGCGGACCTCCGAGGATCTCAAGCCGGTGGCCGAGCCGCACATCCACAACCTCAAGTTCGAGGCGGACGGCCCGATCGAGTTCGAGTTCCATGTCGAGGTGCGGCCGACGATCGTCCTGAAGCAGACGGGAGGATTCTCGCTCAAGCGCCGGGTGGCGCCGGTCACCGCCGCGGCCGTCGAGGAGCGGCTCAGGGACCTGCGGGAGCGGAAGGCCAGCTGGCTGCCCGATCGAGGGCGAGAAGCCGGCCCCGGGGCAGATGGTCCGGGTGGAGGTCGCGCCGCTCGAGGAGGGGACGGCACACACGGCGCAGCCGTACACCATGGTCCTGGGCGAGGGCCGGGCCATCCCCGAGCTGGAGGAGCGGATCATGGCGCTCCGCCCCGGCGAGACCGTGGATACCCAGGTGCGGTTCCCCGATGACTTCTCCGATGAATCGAAGCGGGGCCAGATCCGGCAGGTGCGGGTGACACTGCACGAGGTGAAGCGCCAGGAGCTGCCCGCGCTGGACGATTCCTTCGCGCGGGAGATCGGCGACTTCGAGGGGCTGGAGGCGCTGCGCGCCGCGCTCCGCGCGGACCTCGAACAGGAGGCCCGGCGCGAGGCCGAGACGGCGGTGCGCCAGGGGCTGGTCGAGGAGCTGCTCAAGGCCAACGCGATCGAGGCCCCGGCGTCGATGGTCGACCGGATGGTCCGGGGCTACGCCAAGGCCTACGAGATTCCCGAGGAACAGCTGGGATCGTTCGGGACGGAGTTCCGGCCGGTGGCCGAGGCGCAGGTCCGCCGCGACCTGGTGCTCGACGCGGTGGCCGAGGCCAACCAGCTGTACGCCAGCGAGAAGGACGTGGACGCGCGGATCGCCGAGCTGGCCGCGGCGCGGAACGTCACGCCGGCCCAGCTCTACGCCTCGCTGGAGAAGGCCAACCGGCTCAAGGAGCTGGAGCACGGCGTCACGGAAGAGAAGACCTTCGCCTTCCTGCTGGGGCAGTCCACCGTCGAGGAGATCGTGTCATGACGCTTTATCCGCCCTATGTCATCGAACGCTCCAGCCGGGGCGAGCGCAGCTACGACATCTTTTCGCGCCTGCTCATGGACCGGATCGTCTTCCTGGGCGCGCCGATCAACGACGACGTCTCGAACATCATCATCGCCCAGCTGCTTTTCCTCGAGGCCGACAACTCCGACCGCGACATCTACCTCTACGTCAACTCGCCCGGCGGCGTGGTCAGCAGCGGCCTGGCAATCTACGACACCATGCAGTACCTCAAGGCGCCGGTCCATACCATCTGCATGGGCATGGCGGCCTCGATGGGATCGTTCCTGCTGTGCGCGGGGGCCAAGGGCAAGCGAAGCGCCCTGCCCCACTCCCGGATCATGATCCACCAGCCCTCGGGCGGCGCCCAGGGTACGGCCGCGGACATCGAAATCCAGGCCCGGGAAATCCTCTACCTGCGCAGCAAGCTCAACGGCCTGTACGCTCACCACACCGGCCAGCCGATCGAGTCGATCGAGCGCGACATGGACCGCGACCGGTTCATGAGCGCCGAGGAAGCGCGCGAGTACGGCCTGATCGACCATATCATCTCCAAGCGCACGGACCTGCCCACGGCCGCCAAGTAGCTCTTGACGGTCCCCGGGGGCTGCGGCACTATTCGTGCAGCCCCTCACACCGGCCCTGACCCGGCGGCGCCATGTCGAGCGACAAGCATCTCCGCTGTTCGTTCTGCGGCAAGTCGAAGGACTCGGTCCGGAAATTCATTTCGGGCCCGTCGGTGTATATCTGCAATGAGTGCATCACGCTCTGCAACGAAATCCTGGCGGAGGACGAAGAGCGGAACGTCACCGAGGCGATCACCCAGGTCCCCACTCCGGCGGAAATCAAGGAAACCCTCGACCAGTACGTGATCGGCCAGGAGCGCGCCAAGCGCACCCTGGCCGTCGCCGTGTACAACCACTACAAGCGGATCAACGCCCCGGCCGGGCGCGACGGCGACGTCGAGCTCGACAAGTCCAACATCCTGCTGCTGGGCCCCACCGGTGTCGGCAAGACGCTCCTGGCCCAGACCCTGGCCCGGATCCTCGACGTCCCCTTCACCATTGCCGACGCCACGACGCTGACCGAGGCCGGCTATGTGGGGGAGGACGTGGAGAACATCCTGGTCCGCCTGCTCCAGGCCGGCGAGTTCAACGTCGGCGAGTGCGAGCGCGGCATCGTCTACATCGACGAGATCGACAAGATCGCCCGCAAGTCGGAGAACCCCAGCATCACGCGCGACGTCTCCGGCGAGGGCGTGCAGCAGGCCCTCCTCAAGATCCTGGAAGGCACCACCGCCTCCGTACCGCCCCAGGGCGGCCGCAAGCACCCGCAGCAGGAATACATCCAGATCAACACCAAGGACATCCTGTTCATCTGCGGCGGGGCATTCGACGGGCTCGAGAAGATCATCCAGGCCCGGACGGGGCGGCAGCAGATCGGCTTCAGCAAGGAAGCCGAGGGCGGCAACGTCCCGGAGAACAAGCAGAATCCCTTTGTCGAGGTCGAGCCCGACGACCTGCTCCGCTTCGGGCTGATCCCCGAGCTGGTGGGCCGCCTCCCGGTCATGGTGGCCCTCGAGGCGCTGGACGAGGACTCGCTGATGCGCATCCTGGTCGAGCCCAAGAACGCCCTGACCAAGCAGTACAAGAAGCTGTTCGACATGGAAAACGTCCGGCTCACCATGGAGCCCGACGCCCTCCGGGCGGTGGCGACGCGGGCGCTCAAGCGGGGCACCGGGGCCCGGGGCCTGCGGGCGATCCTCGAGACCATCATGACGGACATCATGTTCGACCTGCCCTCGCGCGACGACGTGCGGGAGGTCGTGATCACCCCGGAAACCGTGACCGATGGCCGCCCGCCCCTGGTGGTCACCGAAAGGGTCCGCGCCAAGCGCGAGGCGTGACCTCGCCGCTCCGGGATCTGCCGGTCGAATTCGTCGGCAGCTTCCCCGATCCCCGCACCCCGCTCGCGCCAATCCTTCCGGAGATTGCCCTCTTGGGCCGGTCCAACGTCGGAAAGTCCAGCCTCCTCAATGCCGTCGCCGGCCGGCAGGGCCTGGCCCGCGTCAGCCACACACCGGGCCGGACCACCGCGATGAACGTCTTCCAGTATCCCGGGTTCTACCTGGTGGACCTGCCCGGCTACGGGTACGCCAAGGCCTCGCACACCGAGCGCGAGGGGTTTGCCAGGCTGCTCGACGGCTATCTGCGGCGGCGTACCACGCTGGCCGGCGTGGTCTGGCTGCTGGACATCCGGCGCGAGCCCTCGGAGCAGGATCTGGCCCAGCGCGAGGTGCTTGCCAGCCGGGAGGTCCCGGTGCTGGTCGCCCTGACCAAGGCCGACAAGCTGGGCCGGGCCACCCAGCGGGACCAGCTCGCTGCCATCGCGGGACGGCTGCAGATGCCGGTCCCGCTTTTTCACCTCACCAGCAGTCGCACCGGCCAGGGCATCGCCGAGCTGGGCGAGAGCATCCTCTCCGCGGTGCGCGAGGCCGCCTGATGACCGCTCCCCGACGGACCACCACCCTCCTCGCCCTGGTGCTGTTCGTGGCCGCCGCCGGGGCGCGCCGGATCCATGCCCAAGTGGATACCGTGGGGCTCCTGCCCCCCGGCTATGGCACGCTGGACCTCAACACCGTCACGATGGTCATGCAGACCAGTGTGCTCGAGATCCGCTTCGTGCCGCTGGACAAGCGCGTCATGCGGCTGGCCAAGCCCTCGGTGGACAGCGCGATGGACCAGCTGGTGGCCCGGTTCAAGACCCAGATCCAGGAGGCGGCCGACCGGGCGGGGGTGAGCACGCCCGGTCTTGCCATGGTCACCTTCTACGCCACCCAGCCCGGGTCGCAGTTCACTCCGCAGGATCTCCGGGTCATCCTGCCCGGCCGGGAACTTGCGCCCATCGGGATTCTGCCGTTCAACTCCAACTTCAACTCGGGCCAGCTGCAGCTGCGACAACAGGCCTCGGCGCTCTATGTCTTCGAGCAGACGCTGCCGGTGGAGACCAGCTTCGGCATCGGGTACGGCCCGACGAGCAGCCCCGACGCGTGGACGCCGGTCCTGGAGACCCTGAACCGCGAGAAGAGCCGAGTCCAGGCCCGGGCGGCCCAGGCCCCCACCACCGCCGACTCCAGCCAGCATTGAGGGCCTGACGGCCGATCCCGCGCCCGTGGTGCTGCCTCCAGCCAGCCGGGAACCCACCCGTTGAACCAGCCTTCGGCCCCACCAGCGCGACGGGTCGCCGTCGACGTGGTGCTTCCCGCCGGCGCGGGGGTGGCCGGCGTGGCCGCCGCGGTCGCCGCCGCGGTGGCGGGCGCCCCCGCCTGGTTCGCCGCGATTCTCACCGTTGCCAGCCTCGCACTCCTGCTGCAGACCCTGGGCCGCCTGCGGCGCCTGCTGCGCCGCCAGGAGCGGGAGCGTGAAGTCCTCGCACTCCAGCTGGAGCGCCGGATCAACGAGCTGTTCTCCCTGCAGGAACTCAGCTACGTCCTCGCCGAATCGCTTCAGCTGGAGCGGATCGCGGGCCAGGTGGTGCGCTACGCCCTGCGATTCCTGCGCTCGGACGGGGCGGCCCTGCTGCTGATTCACGAAGACGAGCGGGGACTGCGCATCACGGCGGCCGAGGGGACCCTCGCCCCGCTCGCCGGCCAGGTGGTGGACGAGAACGAGCGCTCGCTGCTGCTCCAGGCGATCCGGCACGAGCGGATCGAGGCGGGAGAACGGAGCGGAGACGCCCGGGTCCACCTGGCCGGTGCATTCCACGGTGAGTCGGGAGCCGCCGCCCCGCTCCGGGCGCACGGCCTGACCATGGGGGCGCTGCTGGTCGCCGACCGGCGCGGGGGGCCCTACTCCACCGAGGATCTCTGGCTGCTGTCCACGATCACCACGCAGGTGGCGGTGGTGATGGCCAACAGCCGCCTCTTCGAGATGATCCGCCAGGCCAAGGAGGAGTGGGAAACCACCTTCGACGCCCTGGCGGAGGGGATCGCCGTCGTGGACGGCCGCGGCTGTTTCCGGCGGACCAATCACGCCCTGGCCCGCATCGTCGACGTGCCCGCCCCGGCGCTCATCGGGCAGCCCTTCTGGGAGACGGTGGTGGGCACCGACGAGGCCTATGACGATCTGCGCACGGCGATCCGGGAGGGCCGCCGTCATGCCCCCATGGTGCTTCGGAGCACCGCCCTCAACCGCACGCTGCGCCTGGCCGCCGCCCCCCTGCGCGATTCCGGGCCCGGGGAGGAAATGGTCGTACTGGTCGAGGACGTGACCGAGCAGCAGGCCCTGGAGCGGCAGCTGATCCAGAGCGAGAAGCTGGCGGCGGTGGGGCAGCTGGTCTCCGGCATCGCCCACGAGCTGAACAACCCCCTGACCTCGATCGCCGGGCTGTCGGAGCTGCTGCTGGAACGGACGCCGGTGTCGGCGCCCGACCGGGAACACCTGCGGGTGGTGCACGAGCAGGCGGGACGGGCGGGCCGCATCGTGCAGAACCTGCTCACCTTCGCCAGGAAGGGCACTCCGCAGGCGGCGCCCTGCGACCTGCGCGAGGTGGTGGACAGCACGGTGATGCTGATCGCCCACGAGCTCAGGATCCGCGGCGTTTCGCTCGAGCAGGAGACCGGCCTCCGCCCGCTCACCGTCCTGGGCGACCGCTACGAGCTGCAGCAGGTCCTGGTCAACCTGCTGACCAATGCCATCCAGGCCGTCTCCACCCTGCCGGAGGGCCAGCCCCGCCTGGTCCGGATCTGGTCCGACCGCGATGACGGCCAGGTCGTCCTCCGGATCCGGGACAACGGCCCGGGCCTGCCCCCGGAACTGGCCCCGCAGCTGTTCACCCCGTTCTTCACCACCAAGGAGCCGGGGCAGGGCACCGGGCTGGGGCTGTCCATCAGCTACGGCATCGTCGCCTCGCACGGGGGCCGCCTGCACTACGCGCCGCTCGCCACGGGCGGTTCGGAGTTCACGGTTGAGCTCCCCTGGTACGATCCGGACGCCCAGGTGGAACCGCCCGCGCCGCGCGCCGAAGGCCCGTCCGCGCGAGGGCGCATCCTGGTGGTGGACGACGACGGCCTGGCCGCGCGGACCATTGCCGCGCTGTTCGGCCCGCGGGGCTACGAGGTCGAAGGGGTGACGGGGGAGGCGGCGCTGCAGAAGGTGCTGGACGGCCGCTGGAGCCTGGTGGTGGCCGATCCGCACGCGGTGACGGCACGCGGCACCCCGGTGGCCGACGCGGTGCTGAGCGCCGTGCCGGCGCTGCTCACCCGGATGCTGCTGACGCCCGACCGCACCGACCGGGCGGAGGCGGAACGATGGCGCGCCAGGGGCGCGGCCATCGTGGCGAAGCCGTTCCAGTTCCGCGAGCTGCAGGAGGCCGCCGGCCGCATCCTGGGGGTGGAGGGCGTTCCTCCTCCCTCCTAGAATCCGGCGGCGGAGGCCGGCCGCCAGGGAAGGAGGTTGACCTGGCCGCGCACCCGGGCGGCTGTCGAATCCACTCCTCGCGCCGCCCAGAAATTGCCCCCCGCATCGAGCACCGGCGCCTCGATGAACCAGTGTGCCGCCCGCAGGAAGACATTCCCCACCACCTCCGCGTCACTCGCCGCCGAATCGGCCTGCAGGCTGGTTTCCAGCTCGTCCAGGACATTGCCGCGCAAGCGGGCGCGCCGGGTCCGCGACAGGACGATCCCCTTCCCGGCGCGGGCAATCGTGTTGTCGTCCACCCGGTAGTCGGCGCTGGCGTCATCGCCGTCGTGGGGAGCGAAGAGGCGGATCCCGACGGCACCCCCGATGACGGTGTTCCCGCCGAGGACGTTCCGCCCGCCATGCTCGATCGCGATGCCGTCGTGGCGGGAGCCGGTCACGGTGTTGCGCTCGACCCGGTTGCCGCGGGAGTACCCCAGCCAGAACCCGTAGTCGGAGCTGTCGGCCCGGTTCTCGAGAAAGACATTCTCCGCGCTGAAGGTGGACTCGAACGCATTGTGGTAGGCGAACGACGCATCGTTGCGGGCCACGAGATTCCCCACGGAGGGCTCGACCACGCCCCGCTGGCCGCTCAGGAAGAACCCGTCCCCCGACCAGGTGAGATCGTTGCCGCTTACCTGGTTGGAGTCGCTGTGCTGCCGGAGCAGGAGCGCGGCGGAGTCGCAGCCCCGGCTGTAGGCGGGGGATTCGCAGCGCACGTTGTGGTGGGCGATGTTGCGCACGATGATGTTCCGGCTCGAGTGCCAGAGATGGATCCCCCACCCCGAGTTCCGCGAGACGTCGTTGTCGGCCACCATCGCTTCGCGGGAATCGAACAGCCCGATGCCGTTCTGGCCGTCGTGGGCCACGACCCGCGTGACCGTCGCCCCGAGCGTCCGCCGCAGCTCGATCGCGCCCCCGTACGGGGTGAAGGAATCGGGATGGAAGATGTCCAGCCAGTCGGCCTCGTCGTAGGCAGCCGGCGTCGAACGAAGCGCCTGCCGCCGCGAGCCCGACAGGTCGCTGGCATCGACCCGGTGGCCCCGCCCCCCTTCGATCCAGATGCCGAAGCGGTAGCCCCGGATCCGGCCCCCGTGGATGCTCACGCTGTCGACGTTGCGCGCCACGATGCCCTTGCCGACGAACGCGCTGGCGAGGGTGTCGCCGCTTTCGAGAATGACGCCGGTCAGATCGATGCGGGTGCCGGAGGTGACGACCACCAGCACGCCGCGCTCGCCGGGATCCGGAATCCGGTAGCGCCCGGGGCAGATCCGGACATCCCCCTGGACCGAGGTGCCGGCCCCTTGGGGCTTGATGCAGGGATCGGCCTCGAGGGAGGCGAACGGAAGGACCGCCGAGAGGGCGAGGGCAATGGACGAAGGAATCATGGGCGCACCGGGTAGCCCCGGGCCCGCAGCGAGCGGCGGGCCTCGGGCAGGGAAGATCCGCGATCGTGGAAGATGGAGGCGGCCAGCACCCCGTGCGCACCGGCGTCGAGGGCGTCGGCCAGGTCGGCCAGTGAGCCCGCGCCTCCGGACGCAATGACGGGAATGCGGACCGCCCGGACGACCGCCCGGAGCAAGGGGAGGTCGTAGCCGGCCCTGGTCCCGTCGCGATCCATCGAGGTGAGCAGGATCTCGCCGGCGCCGAGCTGCTCGAGCCGGGCACACCACTCGACGGCATCGAGCGGCGTGGGTTCGCGGCCCCCGGTGACGATGACCTGCCATCCCTCCCCCGCCCGGCGGGCATCCACCGCCGCCACGACACATTGCCTTCCAAAGCTGTCGGCCAGGCGGGTGACGAGCCCCGGCTCGCGCACGGCGGCGGTGTTGATCGCGATCTTGTCCGCCCCCGCGCGGAGCACCCGGCCGGCGTCGTCCACAGAGCGCAGGCCACCCCCGACGGTGAACGGGATGAAGATCGCGTCGGCCACCCGCGACACCATCTCGAGGGTGATGTCGCGGGCCTCGTGGCTGGCCGTGATGTCCAGGAACACCAGCTCGTCGGCGCCCTCGGCGTCGTAGCGGGCGGCCTGCTCGACCGGGTCGCCCGCATCGCGCAACTGGGTGAAGTGGACTCCCTTCACCACCCGCCCGCGATCGACATCCAGACAGGGGATGATCCGCCGGGCTAGCATACCCTGAGCACGTCCTCGAGCGGACCCGGCGGTCCCGCCGCCGAGCAGGATCTCGATGTCCTCGAGCGCGCGCCGCTCCCTCGGCCAGGCCAGCCGCGCGCGGGCTCGGGCAAAGGTCAGCCACTCCATCGAATCGTGTTCGCCGCCGGATGACGCCTCCGCAGCCGGTTCCACCAGCGCAACGAAGACCGGGACCAGGGCCACCTCGTCCAGCCGGTGCTGGTAGAAACTCTCCACGCGGCTGAGGTTGTAGAGCGCCGAGGGACGCAGGCCCGTCTCCTCGCGGAGCTCGCGCAATGCCGCATCGGCGAGGCCGCTCTCCCGGCTCGATGTGCCCGTGGACGCTCTCCCAGCTGCCCGCGCACCGCCCGCCGGGAGCCCGCCGGAGCACCAGCAGTTCCAGCCCCTCCGCGCCGCGACGGACCGGGTAGACATCGACGATCGAGACCCGGACGTCCGTCACGGCGTCCACTCGGCGAACGCCGACAGCAGCCGGATACCCTCCCGCTGGGACTTCTCGGGATGGAACTGGACGCCAAGCAGGTGATCACGGCCCACGATGGTGGTGAATGGTCCGCCGTAATCCCCCGTGGCCAGCGACACGGCCTCGCCGGTGTCGCCGGGGTGGTAGCTGTGGACGTGGTAGTAGAACCGCGGGGCCCCGTCGAAGAGGGGGCCGAGCAGGGAGTGGAGCCCGGCCCGCAGTCGTGAGTGAGACCTCCGCCCACCCGACGTGGGGCACCTGCAGGTCGCCGCGGAAGCGGACCACTCGACCGGGAACGAGACCGAGCCCGGGCACGCCCGGCGCCTCCTCGCTTTCGGCGAAGAAGAGCTGCTGGCCGAGGCAGATGCCCAGCAGGGGCCGGCCGGCGGCGGCGACCTCGCGGATGGCATCGCCGAGCCCGCTGCGCTGGAGGTTGGCGGAGGCCTGGCCGAAGTTGCCCACACCGGGCACCACGAGTCTCGCGGCCTGGCGCACCTCGGCGGGATCGGCGCTCAACCGGGCGGCGTGGCCGCCCGCCTCCAGGGCTCGCACCACGCTTCGCAGGTTGTTGACCCCGTAATCGACGACGACGATCACAGGCTGCCCTTGGTGGAGGGAACGCCGCGCACCCGCGGGTCGCGGGTGATGGCGTCCCCCAGGGCCCGCGCGACCGCCTTGAATGCGGCCTCGACGATGTGGTGCGGATTCTCGCCGCGGACGAGGTCGAGGTGTACCGTCAAACCCGCGTGCTGAACCAGTGCGCGAAAGAATTCGGGGGTGAGGAAGACGTCGTAGTCGCCCGAGCATCTGCCAGCGCGGGATGTCCACGGCGTAGTGGAGGAAGGGCCTGCCCGACACATCCACCACCGCCCTGACGAGGGCCTCGTCGAGCGGCACCAGGGCGCTGCCGTACCGCCGGATCCCGGCGCGGTCACCCAGCGCCTGGCTCAGCGCCTGGCCGAGGACGATACCGGTATCCTCGACCGTGTGGTGGCCGTCGACATGGAGATCACCGCGGGTCTCGACCTCGAGATCGAGCAGGGCGTGCCGGGCCAGCGCCTCGAGCATGTGGTCGAAGAACCCGAGGCCGGTCGAGACCTTCGCCTCGCCGTGACCGTCCAGATCGAGCCGGACCCTGATCGTGGTTTCCTTCGTCTGCCGGGTAACTTCGGCGCGTCGCTCCATCGTCGGCCCTCCTCAGGCTCCGAAGATCGCGCCGAAGGCGGCGATCACGGCGTCCATGTCCTCGGCGGTCCCGACCGACACCCGCAGGCATCCGGTCAGCCCGGGAGCCCCAGAGACATCGCGCACCAGGATCCCGTGTTCGCGATGCAGCCGGGCGAACACCTCGGCCGCCGGCACCGCGTCACAGCGTACCAGGAAGAAGTTGGCCTGGCTCGGGAAGACTCGAAGTCCCGCCACCTTCCCGAGGGCGCCGATGGCCCGTTCGCGCTCCCGGACGATCCCGACCACCCGGTGGCGCACCAGCGCCTCCTCCTCCAGGACGAGTTCCGCCGCCGCCAGGGTGAGGGCGTTGACGTTGTACGGGAGCTTGGCCTTGGCGATCTCGCGGGCGACGTCGGGGTGGGCCAGGGCGTAGCCGAACCGGAGTCCGGCAATGCCCATGGCTTTCGAGAAGGTGCGCAGCACCACCAGGCGCGACGAAGTCCGAAGCAGCGGCACCGCCGACTCGCCGCCGAATTCCTGGTAGGCCTCGTCGCAGACGACCATCGCGCTGGTCCCGGCCAGGATCCGCTCGACGGCGCCGGGCGGCAGGGCGGCCCCGGTCGGGTTGTTGGGGGAATTGAGGATGATCAGCCGGGCCGACTCCGCCCGCGCCCTGGCGATGACCCCGTCAATGTCGTGGCGGAAGTCCGCCGCCGCCGGCACGGGAACATAGCGGCCGCCGAGCACCGCGGTGAGCAGGCGGTAGAGCGCGAAGGTCGGCGACGACGTCACCGCCGCGTCGCCGTCTCCGAGGACCACCGCGAGGGTCGCCTCGATCAGCTCATTGGAGCCGTTCCCCACGAGCACGCCCTCGGGCACCCAGCCCCAGCGCGCGGCCAGCCGCGCGTGGAGCGCCTCGGGGACGAACGCGGGGTAGCGATGCCAGGGCAGCTCGCCGGCGCGCGCCAGGATCCGCGCCTTGAGGTCGGCCGGCAGATCGAGCGGGCTCTCGTTCTGGTTGAGCTTCCGGGGCGCCGACGGGGCGACGAGGGTGTATGCGGCCTGACTGCGGACGGCCGATTTTACCAGCGCGAGGCCGGGAGCGGATTCGGGCAGCATGGCGGGCGCAGGATCAGGTGCGGCGCCGGGCGAGGACGGCCTCGAGCCGGGCCGAGAGGGCCCGGGCCCGGAACGGCTTGGTGAGGAAGTCGTCGGCGCCGAGTTCGAAGACCCGGACCTCGTTGTCCTCGTCACCCTTGGCGGTCAGGACGATGATCGGCACCGTGCGCGTCGTGGGCCGGGAACGCAGCTTGGACAGCACGGTATAGCCGTCCATGCCCGGCAGATTGAGGTCGAGCACGATGATGTCCGGGGCGCGGCGATCGACCTCGTCCAGGGCCTCCACGCCGTCGCGCGCCTCGGCGACGCGGTATCCATCGCGCTCCAGCAGGTCCTTCATCACCCGGCGCAGCGTATCCTCGTCGTCCACCAGGAGCACAGTGGCGTCGCGCTCGCCCGCGGTACGGGGGGGTTCCTCCAGCAGCTCGAACGCGGTGGTCAGGTCGACCTCCGGCTCGAGACGCATTGGCATGCCCGGGTAGGCCCCCGGGAAGGTGCCCGTGAACCCCGGCACGTACCCCGGCGGCGGGGGCCACGGCCGGGCCGGCACCGCCCGCCATGGCCGGCGGCACGATGGGCGGAAGGGGCAGGACAGGCATCTCCATCACCGGCGGCTCCACGACCCGCAGCAGCTCCTCGATGCTGGTCTCGCCGTTGAGGGCGTGCCGGAGACCGCTCTCGAACAGCGACAGCATGCCGTTGGCCCGGGCCGCCTCGGCGATCTTGTCCGCGGTGGCGCCGGCCCCGATCCGCCGCTCCAGCTCGGGGTTCATCTTGAGCACTTCGACGATGCTGAAGCGGCCCCGGTAGCCGGTCATCGCGCAGTCGGCGCAGCCCACGTTCTTGTACAGGGTGTGGCCATCAGGGATGTAACGCTTCATCCGGTCGGGGTGCTTGTGGTCGGGACCGCAGACCTCGCGGCACACCGGGCAGAGCCGCCGCAGGAGGCGCTGTGCGATCACGCCACGGAGCGCGGAGGCGATCTTGTACGCCTCCATCCCCATGTCCACCAGGCGGGTGACCGCGTTGGGGGCGTCATTGGTGTGCAGCGTCGAAAGCACCAGGTGGCCGGTCAGCGAGGCCTGCACCGCGATCTGCGCGGTCTCCTGGTCGCGGATCTCGCCGACCAGCACGACGTCGGGGTCCTGACGCAGGATCGAGCGGAGCGCGGCGGAGAAGGTCAGCCCCGCCTTCTCATGGACCTGCACCTGCACGATCCCCTTGCCCAGCCGGTACTCGACCGGGTCCTCGACCGTGACGATGTTGACCCCCTCGTTCTGCACCATGCGGAGGCAGGAGTAGAGGGTCGTGGTCTTGCCGGAGCCGGTCGGCCCGGTGACCAGAATGATTCCTTCCTTGTTGCCCAGCAATCCCGCGATGGTCGCCTGTTCATCCTCCGCCAGGCCCAGCGTAGGCAGCGACAGCACCGTCGCCTTGGCGTTCAGGATACGGATGACGACCTTTTCGCCCAGCGAGGCAGGAAGGGTCGACACGCGCAGGTCCACCGGCGATCCGTTCACCGCCACGCGGGCCCGGCCGTCCTGCGGCCGGAGGCGGTCGGCGATGTCGAGGCCCGACATGATCTTGATGCGGGAAATGAGCGGGGCACCGGCCGAGCGCGGGACGTTCATCACCTGGCGGAGCACACCGTCGATGCGGTACCGGACGGCGACACCGCCTTCGCCCGGCTCGATGTGGATGTCGCTGGCCCGGCTGGTGATTCCATCGGAGAGCATCAGGTCCACCAGCCGGACGACCGGGCGCGCCTGGGCCTCGTCGGCCGACGCGCTGAGATCCGCCCCGGACTCCTCGTCGCTGAGCTGCATGACCTGGGGCCCGCCCTCGTCCATATTGCCGAGCAGCTGCGAGACCATTTCCGCGCCGGTCCGGTACAGCTCCTCGAGCTTCTCGCTGATCTTGGCCGGCGTGGCGAGCTTGAGCCGCACCTCGCGCCCCATGGCGAAGGCGAGGCCCTTCTCGGCATCGATGTCGAACGGGTCGGAGGTGGCGACTTCGAGGTAGGAATCGGTCAGCGCCAGCGGAAAGACCTTGAACCGGCGGGCCAGCTGTTCCGGGACTCCGTCCCTGATCTTGGGATCGATCGTGCTGAGATCTGCGACGGGAAAGCGAAAGCGCGCCGCGGCGGCCTGCAGGATCTGGTCGTCGGTGGCCAGTCGGCGTTCGACGAGTCTGGCCCACAACGAGACCGGTGTCGAGGACTCCGCCTGGATCTTATCCAGGGTGCCCTCGGGCACCATCTTCTCAACTATGGGAACGATCCAGTCGTCAGTGAAGCGCATCCACGTTCCGGAGGGGGCGTGAATTCAAACCTAAGCCCTTCCCTGCGAAGGGGTAAGGGCCGCCGGGGGCTCAGAGGATGGGCCACCAGGCCGGGGTGAAGTCGAGGCTGGCCTCCACATCGCCAGTCCGGAGCCCCACCCCCACTTCCACCCGCATCAGGTGCAGAAAGAATTCGGCGGCAATCCCGGCCACGGGCCGGATACCGCCTCCGCTCAGCCAGGGCACCCCCGCGATGGTGCCATCGGCCCAGCCGGCCGCAACGAACGGGGCCAGGGTGAAGGTCCGGCCTGTGCTGGCGAAGGCCCCGAGCGGGAGGGCCGGGCCCGGAACGCCGAATCGCCATTCCAGGTGGAGCAGGACAGCGGTGCGGCCCCCCCACTGCCGGAATGGCTCACCAGGCAACGTGTAGCGTCCGCCCACCGCGAAGCTCCGATATGCCGGAAGCGCTTCAGTGCCGGCCCCGGCGTACAGTGACACCGCCAGGCTCCCCGGGCCGAGGGGAAGCCGGCCATGACCATCGAGGGTGCCGCGCGAGTACCCGGCCGGCCCGGCCCCGGACTCGAAGGCGAGCGCCAGTCCCCAGTCCCGCTTCAGATCGGCACCGATCGGTCGGGCCAGGGTGAGACGGATCAGGCCGAAGGTGCCCGCCCCGAGTGCCGGATTGGGGCTGTAGGCGCCGGTGACGGGGGTGGCCGTGACCTCGAGAGAGCCCGACCGCTGCACACCGAGATCGATGCCGATCTCGGTGCGGGGGGCCACGAGCCGCGTCCCTCCCAGCCATCCCTCGTCGAGGAGGACGTAGTCGGCGAAGTCGTTGCCCCACTCCTGCGCCGTGAAGGAGTTGACCAGGCGCGAGGCGGCGGGAAGATCGCTGAAATCGCTGATCCGGCGACCGCCCTGCAGATGGAATCCGCCCGCCGGCGCCACGGTGCTCGAGGCGAATTCCCCCGGTCAGCAATCCATCCGAGAACCCCAGGCCGATCGTCGGACTCAGGCGCCAGCGTCCGCCGCTGAACGTGGCCCCGCCGCCGAGGGTGAGTCCCTGTACCCGGTTCACGTGGGCCAGGTCGCTGATCGAGCCGAACGCGAAGCGGGTCTTCGAGAGGTGATCCAGCGCCTGGTCGCCTGCGATCCGCGCCACCTCCTGGCGCAACTGGTCGATCTCCCCCGCCTCGAGAGGCCGGGCGTCCGACTGGAGCGCCGCGGCGAGCGTCTGGTCCCAGCCCGCGCTCGAATCATCAGGGGCCAACAATCCGGCGATCGGCGGACCGCCGAAGAACGAGAGCGGCAGATCGGGATTGAGCTGGTAGCCGCCGATGTCCCAGCGGCCACGGATGATGCTCCGGGCCGGAAAGTCGAGCCAGGGCAGGCGGCGGCGGATTTCGAGTTCCTGGTGAGCGGGAAGCCAGTACCGGCCCTCGCTGAGTGCGTTCTCCAGCAGGACGGTGATGTCTTCGAGCTCGGAGTCGAGGTAGGCCGCCGGGGTGAAGCTGAAACGGAACCGTACGACCGCCGCGGTCGAGGCGTCGAGGAACAGGGTGCCGACGACGGCTGGAGCACTCCAGTCACGGGGGCGGACCCGCACGGCGCGGACGGTAATCGTCCGCCCACCGGTCGTCAGCGTCAGCGTTTCGCCCAGGGCGAAGTCGTACAGGGCACCCCCATCGGGCGCGAGGGGGTGGGGAACATCGCTGACCTCGTCGCCCTCGCCGATCCGGATCCGTGGACCGAAGTCATTGGTGACGATGCCGAGATGGTCGCGGTGATACCGGATGTCGGTCGGCAGCCAGCGGCCGTCCCGCCACGCCTTGATGATCTGCTTGCTCAGACCGGGGGCGCGCCAATACACTTCGACCGAGAGCTGGTCGGCCTTGACCAGGCGCGGCGGCTGGTCGATGCCTTCGCCGATCTGGGTCAGGAACAGCACCAGGCCGCTGGCGACCGCGTGGTAGGCGACGAGGCCCGAATCCCCCCGGTCCACCTCGCGGCGGGCGATGGCGCGCTGTACCAGCGCGATGGCCTCGGGGCTGTTCCACGCCTCCTGGGCCTCGGCGGCACCCGGCCAGGCCAGCACGCAGGACACTCCCAGGACCAGGCTGCATCGTCGGCTCACCCGTTCCGGCATCGATGACGTGACCGTCTCTCCCAAGTGCGTGATGTTGATCCTGCTGGCCGCCTGCGGCGGTCCGCCGCGCGGCGCCGCCGCGCCTGCAGGCCCCGCCCCGGCCACGGTGACGCAGGTGCTGCCGCTGGATCACGCTCTACGTGCTCGAAATGGGCGGCGCGCCGCCGGCCGACACCGTCGTCACCTTCGCGAACGGGGCCGCGCGAACCGTGATTGTACGCCACGCCCCGCCCGACAACAATGTCTTCGTGGTCCTCACCCTTCCCGCGGGCGCCTTCACGGCCGACTCGGGCCGCGACTCGATCACGATCACGGTCCGGCCCCAGCCCGGTGTCTACGGCGTCACGATCGACTGCGACGCCGACGATCGGCCGCGGGGCGACGATCACATTCAAGTATCCGGTGCACTTCCTCGCCCCGCGCGACGCCCTGCAGCGCTACGGATCGGTCCTGGCCTACGAGCGGGCCCTTGCCGTGGCCCGCCAGCGTCCGGACGGCAAGTACGACCTGCTGGCCTCCACCCGGCCCGCCACCGACAACCTCGCCGCTCCGCTGGGCAGGGCCGGCGTCTACCTCGCCGCCGCACCGCGCTGAGAGCCCGATGACCACAACTTTCGAGGAGTTCAGCGTCAACGCGGCGGCCGGCGGCATGGTGCCGCTCACCCACCAGGTGGTGCTCGACGGCGACACCCCGGTCACCACCTTTCGCAAGCTGCACCGGGGCACCTACGGCTTCCTCCTCGAATCGCTCGAGGGGGGGAACGGTGGGCGCGGTACACCTTCCTCGCCACCGACCCGCGCGAGGTCTTCCGGTACTACGGCCGGCGCTGCGAGCGGTGGACGGAGGCCGGCGGGTGGCACGTGATCGCCGGCGACGTGGCCCCGCTGGACCACATCGGGGCCGCGATGCGGCAATACCCGCCGGTCGACGTGCCGGGCCTGCCGCGCTTCACCGGCGGCGCGGTGGGGTACATCGGGTACGACGTGGTGCGGACGATCGAGTCGCTGCCCGCCGCGCCGCCGGACGATCGCGGCCTTCCCGACGCGATCCTCATGGTGGCCGATACCCTTCTCGTCCTCGACAACCTGTTCAACCGCGCGACGGTGATCGCCAATGTCGAGGTGCCGGCCGGCGCAGACCGGGCGACGCTCGAGCGGCTGCACCGCGAGGGCGCGGGGCGGATCGCCGAGTGGCTGGGGCGGCTCGAGGCGCCCTGCAACCTGGGCCCGCTGGCGCTGGAGGCCGGGGCACCGCTCCCGGCCACGACCTCGCCCTATGCCGACGGACGATTCCAGGACGACGTGCGAAAGATCCTGGAGCACATCGCCGCCGGCGACACCTTCCAGACGGTGCTCTCCCGGCGGCTCGACCTTCCCGCCCCCGACCCCTTCCTGAGCTACCGCTACCTGCGCGCCCTCAATCCCGCGCCCTATCTCTACTTCCTGCACTGCGACGACATCCACGTCGTGGGCAGCTCGCCGGAGGTCCTGGTCCGGGTGGAGGATGGAGAGGTGACGCTCCGGCCCATCGCCGGCACCCGGCCGCGGGGGGCCACGCCCGCCGCCGACCAGGCCCTGGCGGCCGAGCTGGAGGCCGACCCGAAGGAGCGGGCCGAGCACCTGATGCTGGTGGACCTGGGGCGCAACGACGTCGGACGGGTGGCCGAGTTCGGCAGCGTGCACCTGACGGCGTTCATGGTCATCGAGCGCTACTCCCACGTCATGCACCTGGTCAGCGAAGTGCGCGGTCGGCTTCGGCCGGGGCTCGATGCGGTGGCGGCACTGGCCGCCTGCTTCCCGGCCGGCACGGTGAGCGGCGCCCCCAAGGTCCGGGCCATGGAGATCATCGACTCGCTCGAGCCGGTCCGCCGGGGCCCCTACGCCGGCGCGGTGGGCTACATCGGCTGGGGTGCGCCGGACCCTCGACACCGCCATCGCCATCCGGACCTGCGTGATGAAGGGCGGCCGGGCCTGGGTCCAGGCCGGCGCCGGCATCGTGGCCGATTCGGATCCGGCCGCGGAATGGCGGGAGACGGAGGCCAAGGCCCGGGCCGTGGTGACGGCGCTGGGGATGGCTGGATTGAAGGATGGAAGGATTTCGCGGATTGAAGGATTGAATGCCGTTTCAGCCCCTAATCCGTCAATCCTCCAATTCCTCAATCCCTCACTGCTCTTCCGTTCCCCTCTCCAACTCCGGGCGTATATTCCCTCCCCATGTCCTTCCGCCTCCTCAGCGTCAGCGGCGACCAGGAATTCGAGCTGGTCAAGGACCGCACCTACGTCGTCGGGCGGGCGGTGACCAGCGAGATCCCGATCTTCGATCCGACGATCTCCCGGCGCCACGCCGAGCTCCGGGTCTCGGCCGCCGGGGCGCAGGTGAAGGACCTCGGCAGTTCCAACGGGACGTTCATCAACGGCGCCCGGATCACCGACGGGACGCTTGTCCGCCGGCGACTCGATCACCTTCGGCAAGGTCGTCTTCCAGCTCATCCCCCGCGACGCTCACCCCGAGCCGGCCGGTCTCGACCGGGGCCCAGCAGCCGCCGCCCGGGCGGGACCATCGTTCGCAAGATCATGGTCAGCGGCGGCGCGCAGGCGATCATGGTGCCGGCAGCCGGAGGTCAGCCCCTCCGCGGCCGGACAGCTCAAGCTGGTGGCCGCCAACCTGGCCGACCGCCAGGCCCGCAAGCTCTCCCTCCTGCTCGAAGTCTCCCAGAAGCTCTCGGGCGAGCTCGACATCGACCGCCTGCTCAGCCGGGTGGTGGAAACGACCTTCGACCTGATGAACGTGGACCGGGTCTCGGTGCTGCTCGCCAAGGAGGGAAGCGACGACCTGGTGCCCCGGATGTCGAAGAGCCGCCTGGGCGAGGCGTCGCCCTCGCACGTGCCGCGCTCGATTGCGCGGAAGGCGGTGGAGGAGCGGGTGGCGATCCTTACCGACAACGCGGCCCAGGACGACCGGTTCAAGGGCCAGTCGATCATGCTGCAGAGCGTCCGGAGCGCCATCGCGGTGCCGCTCATGGCGGCGGCCGACGAGGTGGTGGGGCTGCTCTACGTCGACAACCTGACCTCGACCAACTCGTTCAGCGACGAGGACCTCCAGTTCCTGATCGCGTTCGGCGGCCTGGCGGCGATGGGCATCCGGAACAGCAACTTCGCCCTGCGGCTCCAGCGCGAGGCGATGGTGCGCTCCAACTTCGAGCGGTACTTCGCGCCCAACGTGGCGGCCGAGATCGCCCAGAGCCAGCAGGCGGTGAAGCTGGGGGGCGACAAGCGCCCGGTCACCGTGCTGTTCAGCGACATCCGCGGCTTCACCTCGATGTCGGAGGCGATGAGCCCCGAGGACATCGCGGGGCTCCTGAGCGACTACTTCACCGAGATGGTGGACGTCATCTTCCAGCACGGCGGCACGCTCGACAAGTTCATCGGCGACGCGATCATGGCGCTCTGGGGGGCGCCGATCCCGCACGAGGACGACAGCGACAAGGCGGTCCAGGCGGCGATCGGCATGCAGCGCGCCCTCGCCGCCCTCAACGCCAAGTGGGCGTCGGAGGGGAGGCCGCAGATCGGGGTGGGGATCGGGATCAACTACGGCGAGGCATTCGCGGGGAACATCGGGAGCCACCTGCGGCTCGAGTACACCGTCATCGGCGACGTGGTCAACGTCGCCAGCCGGCTCTGCTCCAACGCCAGCGGTGGCGAGATCCTGATCAGCGACCCGCTCTACCAGACCACCCGGGAAAAGCCGGCCGTCGAAGCGATGGAGCCGCTCAGCGTCAAGAACCGGGCGCAGCCGGTGAAGGTGTGGCGGGTGAAACAGGATTGACGGATTGCAGGATTTTCGGAGTGAAGGATTGAACTGCCAATCCACCAATCCGGCAATCCTTCAATCTTTCAATCCACCAATCCAAACCGGTACCTCACCCCCGCCTCCTCCATCAGCGCCAGCACCAGCCTCACCGGCAGCCCCATCACTCCGAAGAAGTCCCCCTCGATCCGCTCGACCAGCGCCGCGCCATATCCCTGGATGCCATAGGCGCCCGCCTTGTCCATCGGCTCGCCGGTGGCGACGTAGGCCCGCAGGAAGTCATCGTCGCAGGCCCGGAAGGTGACCCGGGTGACGTCGGTGGCCACCCGGACGTGGCGGCCGGACTTGAGCGCCACGCTGGTGATCACCTCGTGGGTCCGCCCCTGCAGGCGCCGCAGCATCCGCACCGCGTCCTCGGCGTCCGCCGGCTTCTCCAGCAGCTCGCCATCGAGCAGGACGGTGGTATCGGCGCCCAGGACGAGGTCGCCCGGCACCGCCAGGGCCTTGTCCCGCGCCAGCCGCTCCGCGTACGCGACCGGCGCCTCGCCACCAAGCGGCGCCTCGGGTATGTGGGAGGGCCGGACCACCACCTCGATGCCCAGCATCTCGAGCAGCTGGCGGCGGCGCGGAGAAGCGGACGCCAGGATCAAGTCGGAGAGGCGGAGGGTCATACGGCCTCTCACGACCTCTCCGTCTGCTCCGACTGCTCCGCTCCTCGAGCACCAGCGTCACCGGTCCGTCATTGTGGATCTCGACCAGCATGTCGGCCCCGAACTCACCGCTCTCCACTCGCAGCCCCTTGACTCTCAACGCGCGCAGGAACGCCTCGTACAGCGGAATCGCGACCTCGGGCCGGGCCGCGTCGATGAACGAGGGCCGGCGTCCCTTGGCGGCATCGCCGTAGAGGGTGAACTGGGAGATCACCAGCACCGCCCCGCCCACATCTGCCAGCGCAAGGTTCATCTTGCCCGCTGCGTCGCTGAATACCCGGAGGCCGGCGACCTTTTCGGCCATCCACTCGACGTCGGCCGGGGTGTCTCCGTGGGTGAATCCGACCAGGAGGCAGAATCCTCCGCTCGATGGCGCCGGTGACGCGGCCCTGGATGGTGACGGAAGCTCTGGAAACCCGCTGCAGGATGACGCGCATGACCGGTCGTGGCTGAAGTCGCCGATCAACTAAGGGGGAGCCGCCCGGTTTCGCAACTGCCGCCGCGGCGAACCGGCAGGGCCCCGACACGGCTAGACTTCGGTGATGAAGTTCCGCCGATTCATCAGGCTGAGCCGCCGCCATCTGCTCCTGACGGCGATGGGTGCGCTGCTGCTCAGCGTTCTTGTCGCGGCAGGGCTGTGGCTGGCATCGTGGGGGCTGGAGCGATCGCTGCGCGTGCCGATCAACGCGTATCTCCGCAGCCGGACCCTGGCATTCCTGCAAGAACAGAATTTCGAGGGCCTCACCATCACCTTTCCGGCCCTCGACCTGAGCCTGGTACGTCACCGGCTCCTGATCCGCGACCTCAAGATCCGCTACGACCACCGGGACAGCACCGGGTACATCCGGTTCACGGCCACCTCTCCTTTCATCAGCCTCGAGGGCCTGGCCCTCTCCGACCTGCTCTTGCGCCAGCGACTGCGGGTCAGGTCGATCCGGATCTCGGATCCGCGCCTGTCCCGCTACCAGGAGTCCACTGACACCGCCCGGATCACGGCGCCATCCCCACCGGCATCGACACCGGAATCAGAGAGCGATGCGGCCGCAGACGCCCGCGCCCTGGCGGGCCAGGTCCCCTCGCTGGATAGCGTGATCTACGGGCTGGTCGACAACTGGCTGCCCGACGACTTCCGTGAGACCCGGATCGAGCAAATCGCGGTGGACGGGGCGATCCTCGGAGCCACCACCCGGCGAGGCAGGCATTCCACTCGCGACTCTACCGCGGGACTCGCCTTCACGATACGCGGCCTGGGCCTCGACACGGCGAGTCAGAAGGTCTTCGAGTCGGCCGAGCTGAAGGCCGCCTCCTTCATCCACGTGGGCTCGCGTGAAATGGATTCGCTCAGCATTCAGGGAATTGCCTTCCGGCTCGACCGGATGGACACCGTCCTCAACGTCATGGAGTTTCGCTCCGTGCCGAAGCCGGGCCGGCTCGGCGTCTACCTGGCTGGGTTCCGCCGCTCGGAACGGGAGCGGACCTTCGCGCTGGACACGCTGGCACTGGAACCGGTCGAGTCGGACAGCGCCTTCCTGCGACGCCCCTCCCTGCGCCGGACCAGGATCCGCCTGAACCTGGCCGGGATTGTCGGCACGCACGTGGATCTCAGGGCGCTGCTCGACCGGCGGGTCAAGGGTGGCAATATCGCCATCGACCGGTTCGGGCTGGATGTGCTGGCCGATCGACGGAGCCCGTCGGTCAGGGAAGGACCGGCGCGGCACAAGACGATGTGGCCGCAGCGGCTGGCCGACCTCGACTGGAAGCTCCAGCTCGATACCCTGCGCATTACGAAGGGCGCCCTCCGCTACGCCGAATTCAAGGCGGAATGGCCGGTGCCGGCAGTGATCTGGTTCTCGGGCATTTCCGCCACCCTCGCCGGCCTGTCGAATGATCCCGCCGATTCGACCCGGCCCGCGCACGCAGTGCTCCAGGCCAGCGGAAGCTTCATGGGCAAGGCCAGGGTGGAGCTCCGGATGGAGGTCCCGGTGGCCGATCGCTTCGAGCTGACCGCCGCGGGCCGGGTGGAGCACCTGCCAGCGCCGGCGTTGAACAGCTTCCTGCTGGTCTCGGACGGGATCCGGATCAAGAGTGGACGCGTGGACAGGGCGACGTTCCGGTTCACCGTCGCCGATCGGCGCGCACAGGGGATATTCACCGCAATCTACGACAGCCTCGCGATCGACCTGGTGGACCGGAAGACCCGGACCCAGAGCCTGGGTCAGAAATTCAAGTCATTCGTGGCCAAGGCGTTCCTCGTGCAGAGCAACAATCTGCCCGACAAGAACGGCGCGGTACGCAGCGCCCGGATCGACTACCAGTACCGAAGTGGCGAGAGCTTCTGGGGAGGATTCTGGCGGGCGCTGCGCAGCGGCATCGTGAGTCAGATCAGGAAGTAGGCAGCGCCACGCCCATGTTCGAACTGACCAAATGGTATCTCGACCTGGTCACCGACTGCGGCAGCGTCCTGGTCGGCTACTCGGTGCATTGCCGGCTCGGCCCGGCAGGGTTCCGCTACGCTTCCCTGCTCCACGCCCCACCCGATGAGCCTGCCACCGAGCGGACGACGCTCCGCGGTGCACGGGCCCCCGTGCTGGAAGGCGACATCCTGCGCTGGCACGTGCCGAGGCTCCGCTTCGACGGCGCCTGGCAGCGACTCGACGCCCCGCTCGCGCAGATCCTGCTCGACGAGGAGCGGGGCCGGATCGAGTGGCATTGCCACCTGCCGAGGGCCCGGGTCACAGTCCGGTTCGGGGACGAGATCATCGCTGGGATGGGCTACGCCGAACAGCTGCGCGTCACCTGCCCGCCGTGGCAGCTGCCCTTTCGTACGCTGCGATGGGGGCGCTATCTCTCGCCCGAGCAGAGCCTGGTCTGGATCGAGTGGACAGGCGGGCACGACCGCCGATGGGTCTGGCTCGACGGCCGCGCCGAGCCGGGGGCCAGGCCAGAGGCGCAGGGCATTTCGGGCCTCTCCGACCGGCGTGCGCTGCAATTCGAGGATCACACGGTCGTGAGGGACCGGCGGGTGCTGGAGACCGCAACACGGATCCTTCCGAGTGCCATGCAGGACCAGATCGGGCCGCTGGCCGGGATGCGGGAACAGAAGTGGCTCGCCAGGAGCGTGCTCACGCAGGACGACGTCATCGTCGATCGCGGCTGGACGGTCCACGAGGAGGTGCACTGGTGAACTCGGCCGCACTCGCCAGGCGCGTCGGGTACGGCGCGCTGTTCGTCGTGGTGCTCCCCCTGGGGCTGGTCCGCTGGACGGGCGCGCTGGCGCCCACGATAGAGCTGCCCCAAGTCCGGTCCCTTCCGGCAGGGGCCGTCCTGGTCGTCCTCGGGCTCGTGCTGATGACGCTTGGCATCGGGGGCCTGGTGGTGCATGGGCGGGGACTCCCGATGAATGCCTTTCCGCCGCCCCGGCTGGTCCGCGAAGGGATCTATCGCTGGATCAGGAGTCCGATCTACCTCGGCTTCGGGCTGGCCTGTGCCGGCACCGCGTTCGCGGCAGGAAGTGCCGCCGGCCTCTGGATTGTGACCCCGACCGTGATCATGGCCGCCGCGGCACTGGTGCACGGCCATGAGCGCCACGACCTGATCCGGAGGTTCGGGCCGGAGGCACGGCTGCCCCCGATGCTCTCCCTCCCGGGTGACCGGCCTGGTCCGCCCACCTGGCCTGAGCGGGCCGCGGTGTACCTCTGGGTCCTCCTACCATGGCTCCTTGCCTATTTCGCCGTTCAGACGCTGGGCCGCCCCCCGGATGCGTTCGGGACCGCCCTGCCCTTCGAGCAAAGCTGGCCGGTCTGGCAGTGGACCGAAGCCCTGTATGCCAGCGCTTACGCCGTCGTTCCGCTGACTCCGCTCCTCGTACATGAGAGCCGGAATCTCCGCCGGTTTGCCATCCAGGGCGTGATCAGCACGCTGGTGGTCACCCTCTGCTGGCTCGTGGTGCCCGTGGTCGCGGTCAATCGTCCATTCGCCCCCGCCCACGCGGTGGGCCAGCTGCTCGCCTTTGAGCAGCGGACTTCGAGCGGCGTTGCGGCGTTCCCCGCGTTTCATGTCCTCTGGAGCCTGCTCGCAGCCCAGGCGCTCGCGTCCAACTCAGTTGCGGGCGGGACTCGCTGGTGGCGCCGGCTGGCGTGGAGCTGGGCGGGGCTCGTCACGCTCAGCTGCCTGACGACGGGGGCCCACACCGTGATCGAGGTGGTTGCAGCGCTCCTGCTGTACGCGGTCCTGCGCGACCTCTCCGCCATCTGGTCCGTCATCCGGAGCCGGACCGAACGGCTGGCGAACTCCTGGCACGAGTGGCGACTGGGTCCGATTCGGGTCATCAATCACGGGATCTGGGCCGCACTGGCGGCAGGAACCGGCATCCTCGTCCTTGGCGCCGCGCTGGGGCAGGAGAGGGCGCCGGCTGTCGTGGCCCTGGCGCTCGGGGCGCTGATCGGCGCCGGACTCTGGGCCCAGGCGCTGGAGGGCTCCTCGAGGTTCCTGCGACCCTTCGGATGGTATGGCGGAGTCCTTGGCGGCGTCGTGGCGGCGCTGCTTTGCAGGCTCGCCGGCTTTCCGGTCCTGGCCCTCCTCGCGGGACTCTCGGTGGCCGCGCCGTGGATCCAGATCCTCGGAAGGATGCGCTGCCTGGTCCAGGGATGCTGTCACGGTGGCCCCGCTACCGAAGGGACGGGGATCCGGTACCGGCATCGCCGATCACGGGTGACCCAGCTGGCCAATCTCGCCGGCGTGCCGATTCATGCGACGCCGCTCTACTCGATCGCCGGCAATCTCGTCATCGGGATCGTGATGATCCGCCTCAAGACCCTGGCGACACCGGGCTCGATGCTGATCGGCTTGTACCTGATCCTGAGCGGCTGCGCTCGGTTCGTCGAGGAGTCGTACCGGGCAGAGCCGCAGACGCCGATCGTCGCGGGGCTCAGGATCTACCAGTGGCTGGCGGTGCTGACACTCCTGATCGGGGCTGTCTGCACCGTGCTGCCGTCGGAGCCTGCACCGTCCGGCTTTGAAGCGCCCAGTGGCATGCTCGTCGTCACGGCGGTCGTGATGGCGGTCATCGCCGGAACGGCGATGGGGGTGGACTTTCCCGGCTCAAATCGACGATTTTCGAGATTGGCGGCGGCGGATTAGACCAACGGCACAGAAGAATCGCAGCGACGCCCTAAAGGACTCCCTCGCGGTCGCAAAGGGCGCAGAGAGGAAGCCCCCTCTGCGCCCTCCGCGTCTCTGCGTTTGAGCCGGATTACTCGACCGTCACCGACTTGGCCAGGTTGCGCGGCTGGTCCACGTTGCATCCCCGCCGGACCGCGACGTAATACGAGTAGAGCTGGAGCGGGATCACCGTCAACAGCGGGGTGAGCAGATCGATAGTCTCGGGAATCGTGAAGGTCGCCGAGGCCAGCCGGGCGATGTCGGTGTCGCCCTCGGTCATCAGCGCGATGACCTGCCCGCCCCGGGCCCGGACCTCTTCGATGTTCGAGACGATCTTGCCGTGCACCGCGTCGTGCGGCGCGATGAACACGACCGGCATGCAGCTCGTCGATCAGCGCGATCGGGCCGTGCTTCATCTCGGCCGCCGGGTATCCCTCGGCGTGGATGTAGGAGATTTCCTTGAGCTTGAGCGCCCCTTCGAGGGCCACCGGGAAATTGCACCCCGCGGCCCAGGTAGAGCAAGTTGGTGGCGCGGCCGTAGCGCTCGGCCAGCGCCTCGACCTCGTGGGCCCGCTCGAGGATCGACTGGATCTTGTCGGGGATGCCCTTCAGGGCCTGGATGATCTCCCGGCCCTGCAGGATGCTGAGGTTCCGCAGCCGGGCGAACCGGAGCGCGATCATCGCCAGCGCGGTGACCTGGCTGGTGAAGGCCTTGGTGCTGGCGACGCCGATCTCGGGGCCGGCGTGCAGGTAGATGCCGCCGTCCGCCTCGCGGGCGATGGTCGAGCCGACCACGTTGCACGACGCCCAGCGTCCGGGCGCCCTTCCGCTTGGCCTCGCGGATGGCGGCCAGCGTGTCGGCCGTCTCGCCCGACTGGGTGATGGCGATCACCAGCGTGCCGCTCGTCGATCACCGGGTTGCGGTAGCGGAACTCGGTGGCGTACTCGACCTCGACCGGGATGCGGGCCAACTCCTCGAGCAGGTACTCGCCGATCAGGCCGGCGTGCCAGGAGGTGCCGCAGGCGGTGATGACCACCCGGTTGATCCGCTTGATGTCGTCGTCGGTCAGGTTGAGGCCGGTGACGCCGGGCCGTTCCCTCCTCCTCGAGCAGATGCCCCCGCATCGTGTTCCGGACGCTCTCGGGCTGCTCGAAGATCTCCTTGAGCATGAAGTGGGCGTAGCCGCCGCGCTCGACCGTGCTCAGGTCCCACTCGATCTTGTTGACTGGCTTCTCGATCCGGGTCGCGGCCAGGTCGCGGACGTGATACCCCTTCCGGGTCAGCACCACCATTTCGCCGTCATCGAGATAGATGACCGAGCGGGTGTGGGCCAGGACCGCCGACGCGTCGGAGGCGATGAACCACTCGCCGTCGCCGACGCCGACGAGCAGGGGCGACCCCTTGCGGGCCGCCACGATGGTGTCGGGCTGGTCGGCGCTGATGACGGCGATGCCGTAGGTGCCCTCGACCTCGCGGAGCGCGGCGGCCACGGCCTCCTCGAGGTCGCCCTTGTAGCACTCGCCGATCAGGTGGGCGAGGACCTCGGTGTCGGTTTCGGAGCGGAAGAGGTGCCCGCGCTGCTCGAGAGCCTTCCGGATGGCACCGGAGTTCTCGATGATGCCGTTGTGGATGACGGCGATCTTGCCCGACTGGTCGGTATGGGGGTGGGCGTTGGCGTGGTCGGAGCGCCGTGCGTGGCCCAGCGGGTGTGGCCGATGCCGATGGTCCCCGAGGGCATGGCGCCGTTGAGGGACTTCTCCAGCGCCGAGAGCTTGCCAGCCTGCTTGGCGATCTTCAGGCCGTCACCGTTGACGACCGCGATGCCCGAGGAGTCGTAGCCCCGGTACTCCAACCGCTTCAACCCGGCGATCAGGATTTCGGCCGCCTGCCGCGGCCCCACGTAGCCCACGATGCCACACATCTGTTGCGTTCTCCCGTGCTAGCTGAGGAAGGCCCTGCAGGAGGCGATCAGTTCCTCCGCGGAGTCCCGGTCAGGCGCCTCGGCGATCAGCCGGACGATGGGCTCGGTGCCAGAAGGGCGGATGTGCACCCAGCGATCCCGCCAGGAAAGCCGCAATCCATCCCTGGTGTCAGCCTGGGCTCCTGGAAATTGCCCCGTGAGGCGTTCGTAAACCGGGCCCAAGTCATTGCCCCGTGGTGCCTTGGCCTTGACGATGGTGTATCGGGGAGAGGCACCGACCAGCTCGGAGACCCGCTGCCCTGTCGTGGCCAGCAGGTGCAAGATAAGCGCCACGCCGACCGGAGCGTCCCGGCCGATGTGCAGCGAGGGAAGAATGACTCCGCCGTTTCCCTCCCCGCCGATGGCTGCCCCGGACTCGGCAATCACGCGGGCCACATTGGCCTCCCCGACTGGCGCCCGGATGAAGGTGGCCCCCGCCTCCCGCGCCGCATCCTCGACCACGAGTGAAGTCGACAGGTTGGCCACAACGACGGGCACCTGTCCTGCCCCCCTGCCCCGCTGCCCCTCCGCCCCTCCCCCCAACAGCGCTCTCACCGCGAACGCCAGGGTGTAATCCTCACCGATCGGCTCTCCATTCTCATCCACCAGGGCGAGCCGGTCCACGTCGGGATCGACCGCGAGTCCGATGTCCGCCCGGGTAGCCCGGACCAGACTGCCCAGGTCGCCGAGGTTCTCGGGGATCGGCTCGGGGGGCCGGGGGAACTTGCCGTCGGTCTCCACGTTGATCGCGTTGACCCGGCAGCCCAGCCGGGCCAAAAGCGGGGGAATCGCCGACGCCGCCGGCCCCGCGCACGCAGTCGAGCGCCACAGCGAACCGGCGCGCCCGGATTGCCTCGAGATCCAGCATCGGCAGGGCGATCACCTGGTCGAGGTGGCGCGTGAGCGCTTCGCGGTCCTCCCGATAGCCGCCCACGCCGTCCCAGCTGGTCCGCTCCGGGCCACGCTCGGCGAGGGCACGCACCTCGGCCCCGGCCGCGCCGTCGAGAAAGATGCCGTCCGGGCCCACGAACTTCAGCGCGTTCCACTCGATCGGGTTGTGGCTCGCGGTGAGAATCAGCCCGCCGCCCGCGTGGTGATGCTCGACGGCGAGCTGCACGGTGGGCGTCGGCACCAGTCCCACATCGATGACCTCGGCGCCCACCGACATCAGGCCGGCCGCGGCGGCCCGCGAGTACATCGGGCCGCTGGTCCGGGCATCACGCCCCAGCACCACGGATGGTCTGCCATGTGCCCGCGCCCAGGCGCCGAGTGCCGCCGCGTGCCGTGCCACGAGTTCGGGGGTGAGATCCTTGCCCACGATCCCACGCATCCCCGAGACGGAGATCATCAGGGTGTCGGACATGGAGCGGAAGCTAAGGAGGCTGCGGGAGGGGCGGTAGGATTGAGGGATCGAAGGAGTGAAGGAATGGTCTTCAATCCAGCAATCCTTCAATCCGGCAATCCGTCAATCTTCAGCGGCAGCTGCTTCGGATCGGGAAAGGCGCCGAGGAAGGCCTCCACGGCGTCCGGATCGAAGTGGCTCCCGGCGCAGCGGTGGAGTTCGTCGCAGGCATCGTCGGGCGAACGGGAGTCACGGTAGGCGCGGTTGGTGGTCATGGCGTCGAAGGCATCGACCACGGCGACGATCCGGGCCTCGATCGGGATCGAACTGCCCGGTAGCCCGTCGGGAAATCCTCGCCCATCCATCCGTTCGTGGTGCGAGCGCACGATCCGGAGCACGACGGGATTCTCGCGCGCCAGCGGAGCCAGGATGCGTTCGCCGAGGACCGTGTGCTCGGTGATATGGGCGAACTCGTCCGGCGTCAGCGTCGCCGGCTTGTTCAGGATCGCTTCGCGAGTCCCGATCTTGCCGATGTCGTGGAGCTCGCCGCCCAGCCGGATGTCCTCGAGATAGTCGCCGGCGAATCCCATCCGCAGCGCGGTCTTGGTGGCGTACCGGCTGACCCGGCGGGAATGGCCCCGCGTGTAGGCGTCCTTGGCCTCGAGGGCGTGGGCCAGGGTCTGGACCCCCTCGAGGAACAGCTCCTTGATCCGGGTGGCCTGCTGCTTGACGCGGTGCTCGAGCGTCCGCTGGTAGAACCGCTTCTGGAGCTTCAGCTCCCGCTTCTCCAGGGCCTTGATGACCCGGGCGCGGACCTCGTCCATCATCGCCGGCTTGGAGATGTAGTCGATCGCGCCCTTCTCGAGGCAGAGCACCGCGGTCCGGACGTCGGCCACCCCGGTGAGCATGATGACCGCCGTGTCCGGCCAGCGCTGGAGCACCTGCTCGAGGAACGCGACGCCGTCGAGGCCCGGCATGTTGACGTCGCTGACCACCAGCGGGACCTCGCCCTCGCGCTCGAGCAGGCGCAGCGCCTCGGCCGCCGTTGGGTGCCTCCAGGCACTGGAGGCCCTGCGCCTGGATGACCCGCGCCATCGCGTGCCGCACCGCCTGGTCGTCATCCACGATCAGGCAGCGGGCCTGGAGTGGCTGCGTAGCTTCGAGTCCGGGTACTGCGCTTTCGATCACGACTCCCCCTTTACCGGCCGCGCGCCGGCCCGCTGCTTGCCGGCCCCGCGCCAACGCCGTTACGTTCTCCCCTCCCTCACCCACCCCACCGATGACCCAGATCCTGCCGGACGACCTCGCTCACCGACTCGCCACCCGGGCGGTGCACGCCGGCCAGACCCCGGATCCCACGACCGGGGCCGTGATGACCCCGATCTACCAGACTTCGACGTATGTGCAGGAAGGGCTGGGTCGTCACAAGGGCTACGAGTACGCCCGGACCCAGAACCCGACCCGCGAGGCACTGGAACGTAACGTGGCGAGCCTCGAAGGCGCGCGGTTCGGTTTCGCCTTCGGCTCAGGACTCGCGGCCGCGGACGCGCTGCTCAAGCTGCTCTCCGCCGGCGACCACGTCGTCTGCGGCGACAACGTCTACGGCGGCACTCACCGCCTGATGACCCAGGTCTACGCCCGCCTGGGGCTCACCTTTTCGTTCGTGGACATGCGGGACGCCAATACTCGTCGCCAGCGCGGTCACCCCGGCGACGAAGATGGTCTTCTGCGAAACGCCGACCAACCCGATGATGTTCCTGGCCGATCTCTCGGCCATCGGCGACCTGACCGAGGTCGCGCGGCCTGCTGCTTCGCCGTCGACAACACCTTCGCTACCCCGGTCTTCCAGCAGCCGCTGACCCTCGGGGCCGACCTGGTGATGCACTCGACCACCAAGTACCTCAACGGCCACAGCGACATGGTCGGCGGCCTGGTCATCACCGACCGCGAGGACCTCGCCGAGCGGATCGGCTTCCTCCAGAATGCCTCGGGCGCGGTTCCCGGCCCGATGGACTGCTGGCTCGCGCTGCGGGGAACCAAGACCCTGCCGCTCCGGATGCGTCAGCACGATGCCAACGGCCGGCGGATAGCCGAGTGGCTGACGACGCAGCCGGCTGCGAAGAAGATCTACTATCCCGGGCTCCCGTCACATCCCCAGCACGAACTCGCCTGCCGCCAGATGCAGCGGATTCGGCGGGATGATCTCGATCGAGCTGGGCGACGCCGCCCGCGGCGCGCCGGTTCGTCGAGCGGACGCAAGATCTTCCGCCTGGCCGAATCGCTGGGCGGCGTCGAGAGCCTGATCGGACATCCTGCCTCGATGACCCACGCCTCGGTGCCGCCGGCCATGCGCCAGGCGATGGGGCTCTCCGACAGCCTGGTCCGCCTCAGCTGCGGCATCGAGGATGCCGACGACCTGATCGAGGATCTCGTCCCAGGCCTTCGATCGGATGTGATCGAATGCTGCAACGGGGTACATTTCATCCTGAAACAACGGCATCGCCAGGCGTAGGATGCCCGGCCTCCCACCAGTGAGTCCACGATGAGCTCATCGCTCCCGTCCCTGCGACCCCGGCGCACTTTCCCGGGGATCGCCGCCGGTCAGCTGGGAACATCCGGCCGATCGCGCGGCCCTGCAGTCGCTCCGCACGCTCCCCGGATTCGAAGATGTCGTCAAGAAGATCATTGCCATGCTGGGCGGCGAACGCGGCATCCGCCTCCTGTTCCAGGCCAACGCCGTCCGGGTCGGGCCGACGCCAGTTTCCCAAGCTGTGGACCGCCCACGTCGAGATGTGCACCACCTTCGACTGGCCCAAGGTGCCGGAGCTGTACGTCTCGCAGACGCCGGTCTTCAACGCCGGCGCGTACGGCGTGGACGAGCCGTTCATCGTGCTGCATACCGCCGCGCTCGAGCTGCTCGACGAGGACGAGATCCGGGTCCTGCTGGCCCACGAGCTGGGACATGTCATCAGCGGGCACGCGCTCTACCGGACCATCGCCGCCATCCTGCTCGCGGTGAGCCTGGGAGCGCTTGCCCTTCCTCGCCGGGGTGGCCCTCCTGCCGATCCGGCTGGCGGTCCTGGAGTGGTCGCGCAAGTCCGAGCTTTCCTCCGACCGGGCCGGTCTCCTGGGCGGCCAGGACCCGATCAAGGCCCAGCGGCTGTTCATGAAGATGGCCGGTGGCACCCGGCTGGGTGAGTACAGCGGTCAGCTCGACGTGGACAGCTTCATGGTGCAGGCCAACGAGTACCTGGGCAGCAACGAGGGGCTCGACGTGGTCTACAAGATCCTTCACACCCTGGCACTCACCCATCCGATGCACACCGTCCGCGCCGCCGAATTGCAGCAGTGGGTGACGGGCGGCGACTACGACCGGATCCTGCGCGGCGAGTACGTCCGCCGCGGCAGCGAGGCGCAGGACCGCCCGCTCAAGGACGACCTTTCGGCGGCCGGGCGCCCACTATGCCCGCGAGGCCAGGGAGACGGTCGGCCACGTCGTCAACGCCGCCAAGCGCGCGGCCGAGAAGGCCGGCGAGGCCTTCCGCAACGCACAGCAGAAGGATTCGTGAGGATCCTCGTCATCGGCGGCGGGGGCCGGGAGCACGCCCTGGCCTGGTCCCTCCGCCGAGAAGACCCCTGACGCGCACCTCTACTGCGCTCCCGGGAATCCCGGCACCGCAACCCTCGCCACCAATCTCGACATCGCCGCCACCGACCTCGACCGCCTCGCCGATGCGGCCGACGCCTACGGCATCGACCTGGTCGTCGTCGGTCCTGAAGTGCCGCTGGCGCTTGGGCCTGGCCGATCGGCTCCGGGCCGAGGGCCGCCTGGTCGTCGGCCCGGGCGCCGCGGGGGCGCAGATCGAGGCCTCCAAGGCCTTCGCCAAGGAACTGATGGTCCGGGCCGGGGTGCCGACCGCCTCCAGCCACACCTTCACCGATCTCGACCGGGCGCTGGCCTGTGTCGCAGCCCATCCGGAGCCGCTGGTGGTCAAGGCCTCCGGCCTCGCCGCCGGCAAGGGTGCGGTGGTCTGCGCCACGCGGGCCGAGGCGGCGGGCACCGTCACTGAAATGCTGGGTCAGGGCAAGTTCGGCGATGCGGGGCGGGTGGTCGTGATCGAGGAGTTCATGCAGGGCGAGGAGGTCTCCATCCTGGCCCTGACCGATGGCACCGAGGTCGAGCTGCTGCCACCGGCGCAGGACCACAAGCGCCTCGGTGAAGGCGATACCGGCCCCAACACCGGTGGCATGGGCGCCTACAGTCCGGTGTCCATCGCTACTCCGGCCCTGCTCGAGCGAACCAGGCGGGAGATCTTCCTTCCGACACTCCGGCAACTGGCCCTCGAGGGAATCCCCTACCGAGGCGTCCTCTACGCCGGTCTCATGGTGGCACCCGACGGCCGGCCCCGCGTGGTGGAGTTCAATTGCCGGCTCGGCGATCCGGAGACCCAGGTCGTCCTGCCGCTGGTGCGGGGTGGATTGCTGCGCTGCTTCGAGGCCATCGCGCGCGGAGAACAGCCCACCCCACTCGATGTCGCGCCGGGTGCGGCGGTCACCACCGTCCTGGCGGCGAAGGGCTATCCGGACAGTCCGGAGAAGGGCGCGGCCATCCACGATTCCCGATGACCTGCCCCGAGGGTGTCACCGTCTTCCACGCCGGCACCCGCCGCGACGCCGACGGAACGCTGCGGGTCGCGGGGGGCAGAGTGCTCAACGTGACCGGCGTCGCCCCGACATTCGACGAGGCCCAGGCGCTGAGTCGGGCCGGAGCGGAGGCGATCGAGTACGAGGGAAAGGTCTTCCGGCGGGATATCGGGTGGCGGGAAAGCGCGAGAAGGGGCGCCACCTGCTGACGCCCCGGAAGGGTCCCGCTTTCGTTCCCCGCCCTCTTTACGGCCAGTATAGCGTCCCAGCAATCGTCGAAGTGTTCGAGCCGTAGGGGGCGCCGAGGCCGAGAGCTGCGCCGGTCAGATTGAGGCCGGTGAAGGTGACCTTCTTTGTCGCGGCATCAACCGTGGCATTCGCGGAGCAGGTGGCGGTAGTGTTGCACCCGGTCCAGCCCTGGGGATCAGGAAGATTGATGGGATCGCTGGTGCCCCACTTGTGCTCGATCTGTTCGGCAACGCCGGTCGATGTGATGAAAATGGCATCAAAACTGTGATACTCGGCGCCGACCTGGCCCTTGACGATCAGCTCGAATTCGCCCGGTGGTATATCGCTCTTCACGACGGTGATGTTCGTGAGGACGCCGTTGCCGTTCGGAGGAGAGGCGTTGGTCACGGTCAGACTATTCGTTGCGCCGCTGTTCGAGGGCGAGTTGCTGCTGCAAGCCACACCGACACCGGCGACCACGAGCATGCGGATGAGACTCCTCGTCGGACGGATCATGGGACGCCCTCCGGAATAGTGAGAATCCAACGTTCGGGGCTGTTCCGGGGACGGAGACCCCGCACCAGCAGCGGTGAACTGCCAGTATGTGGTCCGGGACTCGAGCCAGCAAGGGGACTCCAATGCTTCAAGAGAGGGGATCAAGGTAGATTTTTCCCATGCCCGAACTCCCCGAAGTGGAAACCATGGTGCGCGAGGTGCGGCCGGCGCTGGTCGGGCGCACCATCCGGGAGGCCACCCTCTCGCACACCGATGTCCTGCGCGGAGTGACCGGGCGGCGGTTCCTCGCCACGCTGCGCGGGGCGCGGGTCGAGCAAGTGACTCGTCGGGCCAAGCACGCGGTGATCCGGTTCGGGGCTCACCGCCTGGTGGTCCAGCCCGGCATGACCGGCTCCCTGCAGACCCAGGATGCTCCCCTTTCGACCGCACAGCGCCGCTACGCCGTGCTCCGCGCCCGCCTGGACGACGGCCGCCTGCTCATCTATCGCGACATCCGCCGCATCGGAACTCTGCGCCTTCTCGATGAGCGGGGGTGGCGCGCCTACGAGGCGCGGCTCGGGCCCGAGCCCCTCGACCCATCGTTCACACCAGCGGTGCTCGGGATCGCGCTCGGCCGGACCCGGCAGGCGGTCAAGAAAGCCCTGATGGATCAGCGGCTGGTGGTCGGAGTCGGTAACATCTACGCCAACGAAGCACTCTATGCCGCCGGCATCGATCCCTCCCGGAGGGCCGACAGGCTGGATGACGCCGCCATCGAACGCCTCCATGCCGCGGTCGTGCGGATCCTCACCGCCGCGATCGAATCGGAGGGAAGCACGATCCGCGACTACCAGACTGGCACCGGGCAGCCCGGCAACTTCCAGCTCGAGCTCAAGGTCTACGATCGACAGGGAGAGCCCTGCCGCCAGTGCGGGACCCTCCTGGCCGGGACTCACGCGGTTGACGCGAGGATGACAGTCTTCTGCTATAGGTGCCAGGGGAGGGCGGGAGGGCGGGAGGGCGGGAATGGACCTAAAGGACTCCCTGACCGTCGCGGGATGATCGCGTGACCGCCCGGGCGATGCCGCGGGAGGCGCTGCTCGGGCTGCCGACTGCCGACCTCACCCTGCTCCGGGAGCGGGTCAGCCGGCTCGCCGAGCCGAGGCCAGCGGTCTATCGGATGGTGGATCCGCTGGGGCGGGTGATCTACGTCGGCAAGGCGAAGCGGCTCAGGCAACGCCTGCTCTCGTACTTCCGGGCCCGGTATCCGGATGACAAGGCGGCACGCATTCTCCACGCGGCGTCGGACATTACCTGGGACTACGTGCCGAGTGAATTCGCGGCCTACCTGGGTGAGCTGCGCCAGATCCAGCGGCATCGTCCGGCGCTCAATCACCAGATGAACCGGGCGCGGCACACGGTGTTCGTCCGGGTTTCGGCCGGCGTGGCGCCTCGGCTCACCAGCGGCCCGGGACCGGGCCGGGATGACGCCTCGTGCTACGGCCCGTTCGTCTCGGCGGCGCGGGTGGCCGATGGACTCCGGACCCTCAACGACCTGCTCGGCCTCAGGGACTGCGCCCCGCAGATGCCGATGGTCTTCGCCGGCCAGCAGGACCTGTTCGATGCCCCGCTCCGGGCCGCCTGCATGCGACACGAGCTGGGCAGCTGCAGCGGCCCCTGCGCCGGCTTCATCAGCCAGGCGGGCTATCGCTCGAAAGTCGAGACGGCCGTGGCCTTCCTGGAGGGCCGGAGCATCCAGCCGATCGACCGGGTGGTGGCCGAGATGCAGCGGGCAGCTGGCGCGTCGGAATTCGAGCGCGCCGCACGGTGGCGCGAGAGATTTGACGAGCTGACCTGGCTCCTGGCCGCGACCGCCCGGGCGCGGGCCGCGATCGCCGGGCTGACCTTTGTTTATCGGGACCCGGGGCTCTACGGCGACGACCGCGCCTACCTGGTGCGGCATGGTGTGGTGAGGGCCGCGTACCCGTTTCCCACCACTCCAATCGAGCGCGAAGCGTTCCGAGGCGTCGTGGCCGAGGAGGTGACCCGGCCCGCTCCGGCACCGGGGCCGCTCCCCTTCCAGCACCGGGACGAGATCCTTCTCGTGATGGCCTGGTTCCGCAGGCATCCGGACGCGTTCCGGCGGACTACTCCGCTGACCGACTGGCTGCACTGAGCTCTCGCGGATCGCGAGGTCCGTGGACCCGAATCGGCCCCGAACATCCCCAGTTCGCGCACCGTGGCTGCACCGAGGGCACTACTCCGCGAGGTCACTTTCCTAACTCATTGCGGGCGCAGGGCCTCACCGCCGTCATCATTCTCGACAGTGTAGTTCTCCTCGACAGAGGCGCAGGCGCGACAGCCTGGCCGCATGGCATGGCCCCTGCCCTTGATGAGTGGAAACGCGCCATGCTCATCATCGCCCACGTATTACTCGCCCTGGCAGCCTCGTCTGCCGCCCCCGCCTCCGGTGTGCCGGCCGTGGACGGCGGGCGCGTGCGGGTCATTCCGAGCGTCAGCGTGGGCCGGCTTCGGCCGGCCGGCGAGCGGTGGCGGGCCCAGGTCATCCGCATCGAGGGCAGCTTCGAGCCGACGCTGTACGCGACCCTGGCCGTGGCCCTGCCCGACAGTCTGCTGAGCCGGCGCGAGCGCGAACAGATGGCCTGGGAGCTGGCGGACATCTTCCGGTGGGAAGCCGACTTCACCCGCGACCTGCGTTCAGGAGAGCCCTACGCGATCCTGTTCGAGCGGCTGGTCGGTATCGATGGCGACGTGCGCTTCGGCCGGATGCTCGCCGCCGAGCTGGTCGTGCGCGGTCGTGAACTCGACGCCTATGAATTCGACGGCGGCGACGGGCGCACCAGCTACTACGACGCCAACGGGATCTCGACCCGCCGGAGCTTCCTCCGCGTGCCGGTCGAGTTCAAGCGAATCTCGGACGGCTTCAGCGCGGCGCGCTTCCACCCGATCCTGCGCCAGTGGCGCAAGCACGAGGGGATCGACTACGCCGCCGCGCCGGGCAGCCCGGTGATGTCGGTGGGTGACGGGGTGGTTCTCCGCGCCGGCTGGTACGGTGGCTACGGCAAGCTGGTCGAAGTTCAGCACACCAATGGCGTCGTGACCCGCTATGGCCATCTCAAGGGCTTCGCGCAGGGGATAGGCCCCGGCGTGAAGGTCACCCAGGGGCAGTGCGTAGGCTTCGTCGGTTCGACCGGGCTCGCGACGGGCCCGCACCTCCACTTCGAGTTCCGGCTCAACGGCAGCGCCGCGGATCCTCGCGTCGTCCTGGCGGAAGAGGCGGGACAGCCGATCGCCGACGAGGAGCAGGACGGCTTCGAGCGCGAGGTGACCTTCCTGCAGTCGCAGCTGCATGCAGTGCAGCCCCAGCAGGTGGCCGCCAGGCCTTAACTAACGCACCACTCCCCACGATCGGGGCCGGTCATCCAGCGCCGCCGGCTGAGGAAGAGGCAGCCAGGCGGGCCAGGTCGCCGACGACCTCGCGTCCGCATCCCGAATCCTGATTTCGAGCCCCACGCCGCGGTCGTCCGCCTGAGCGAAATACTCGGCGTCGAACCGGATGACCACCTGCCATCCTGCGGCATCATCGCTGGATCGGACTGCCCAGCCTCCGCCGTCCCGGGCCGGGCCGAGCCGCCAGTCTGGATCATCCCGCGGCGGCTGCCATCGGCCGTCCTTCCCCCGGTATACCGCGCTCGAATCAAGTACCCGATCGAAATCCCAGAGAAAATCGTCGTGATCGGGGGCGCTGGAGCGGTCGCCCTGCGTATCCAGCGCGATGATGAGCTGATCGGACCATGAGACCGTGGAGTCGGGAATGTTCAGGACGATGTACACCCCGCTGTCCGCCCGCGCGAGCCAGAGCCAGGCCATGCCGCCGGCCACCATGATCCGCGCTGCTGGCGAGCCCAACATCGCACTCTCCACGCGGCCGTCCATCGTGGGCGCCGCGGCCAGCGGGACGATTCGCAGCGTATCTACGCAAGCAATGAGGACGAGGAGCGCGGCGAGCAATGGGAAACTGCTAGTTGGCGTCCAGCGGGATCAGCGGCACCAGGCGGCCCCGGGGAGGGATTCCTGCTTCCAGCTCGAGGATGCCGACGCTCGCCGGAAGGTCGAAGCGCCGGGGGCCGGCCCCACCGGGGTTCATCACGGTGACCACGACATCCACGATCGTGAGCAAGGGCTTGTGGGTGTGGCCGTAGACGATGATTTCGGCCTCGGGGAAGACGGCATTCAACACCTCGGGCGTCGGACGCCCGAACTGGTCGCCGTGAGTCACCACGATCCGGAACCCGTCGAGTTCGACGTTTGCCACCTGGGGGAGGCGGGCCCGGACCTCCGAGTCATCAGTGTTTCCGTAGACGGCGGTCACCGGCGCCAGCGCCTCCAGCTCGGTGAGGAGCTCCAGCGGCCCGAGATCGCCGGCGTGGAGAATGTGGTCCACGTCGTGGAAGGCCTCGAAGACTTCAGGCCGGAGCAGGCCGTGGGTGTCGGAGATGATGCCGAGACGCATCGTTGGAATTGAGGGATTGAGAGGATTGAGGGATTGAAGGGATTGATCCGAAAATCCCTCAATCTCCAGCCCATCTCTTGGTGATCTCGATCTCCAGGCCAAGCTGATCCACGATCCTCTGGACGACGAAATCGACCAGCTGGCGGATCTCGGTGGGCCTGTGGTAGAAGCCGGGCGCGGCCGGGAGGACGACCGCTCCTGCCTCGGTCACGGCGGTGAGGTTGCGCAGATGGATCAGCGACAGCGGGGTTTCCCGGGGCACCAGGATCAGCTTGCGGCGCTCCTTGAGGCAGACGTCCGCGGCCCGTTCGACCAGCGACCGGCTGTTGCCGTGGGCGATGCCGGCGACGGTGGCCATCGAGCAGGGGCAGATGACCATCCCCGCCGAGCGGTGCCGAGCCGGAGGCGGGGCGGGCGCCGCGGTCGTCGTCGGGGAAGACGGTGACGGTGGACCAGTCGCCGCCGGTCGCGCGCCTGGAGCGCCGCGATGATCGGCGATGCCCGCACTCGTGCTCGAGCAGCCGCCAGCCGTGGGAGGTCACGATCAGCCAGAGCGGCACCTTGTGGCGGGCCAGCACCTCGAGGAGCCGGACGCCGTACGGGGCACCGGAGGCGCCGCTGATGGCGAGGGTGACAGGGAGCGCGCTCACTCGCCCGCGGCGGTTGGGAGTCGGGGAGCGGACGGGATGCTTGAGGGGAGCAGGGAGCGGGGAGCGGGGAGCAGGAATGTTCCGCGGCACCTGTCGGCGTCCGCGCCGTTGGCTGATCAGGCTCCACCCGCTCCCTGCTCCCTGCTCCCCGCTCCCGCTCTTCATACCAGCCGGTCCAGCAGGGCGAACCCGAACACCGTCACGCTCATCACCCCGTTCATCGTGAAGAACGCGGCATCGAGTCGCGAGAGGTCGCCCGGCCGCACCAGCTGGTGCTCCCAGGCGAGGATCGCCGCCGCCGCCGACGACGCCCGACATAGAACCAGAGCCCGAATCCGGCGCCATAGCCGAACAGCACCAGCGAGGGAATCGTGGCGCCGTGGAGCAGCTTGGCGAGGAGGATGCTGTTCGCGCTCGCCCAGTCGGACCACGGCGCTCCGGAGCCCTTCGGTCCGGTCGAAGTGCTCGTCCGGGCAGGGCGTAGAAGATGTCGAAGCCGGCGACCCAGGTGGCGACGGCGAGTGGTGATGGCCACCAGCACCCACCAGGGCCGGCTCCAGGCGCCGGTGACCGCGAGGTAGCCGCCCACCGGCGCGATGGCGAGGCTGAGGCCCGAGCCAGAGGTGGGGCCACCAGGTGAACCGCTTGGTGAAGGAGTAGGTCATCACCCAGCCCAGGGCGAGCGGCGACAGCAGCAGGCAGAGCGGATTGAGCAGGGCGGCGGCGCCGAGGAAGAGGCCGATCGCCACGACCACCGAGACCCATGCCTGGGTGCAGCGTCAGCGCGCCCCTCGGCAGCTCCCGGTGCGGCGGTGCGCGGGTTCCGCGCGTCGAACTCGCGGTCGGCGATCCGGTTGAATCCCATCGCCACCCAGCGGGCCGCGGAGAAGGCCACGCGACCACGAGAGCGACCGAGCCGCAGCGTGACCGGCGGTCCGGAACGAGGCCGCCAGGACGCCGAGCAGCGCGAACGGCAGCGCGAAGAGGGTGTGCGGCAGCTTGACGAAGTTGACGTAGCGGACGAGCAGCGAGTCGCCGGGAAGCGTCTGGCCTTCGCGACCTGGCGACAGCGAGCCGGCGAGCGGTGAGCAGGTGCACTGAGGCACCTCCTGGCGCTTGACCGTCCTCCGCTCACTGCTCCTGCTCCTTGCTCATCTTCAGCCGGATCCCAAGCTGGGGCCACAGTTCGTCGATCCGCTTCCTTGGTCGCCTCGTCCATCGTGATCCGGTCCGGCCACTCGCGGTCGAAGCCCTCCTCCTTCCACTTCCGCGTGGCGTCGATCCCCATCTTGCTGCCGTAGGTGAAGGCCCGGCTCGCGTGATCGAGCACGTCCACCGGCCCCATGGTGAACCGCACGTCCCGCTCGGGATCGATGTTGTTGAGCGCCACCCACCAGGCCTCGTCGGGATCCTGGACGTTGACCTCCTTGTCCACCACCACGAGCACCTTGGCGAGCGACATCAGCCCCTGGCCCCAGAGCGCGTTCATCACCTTGTAGGCCTGGCCGGGATACTGCTTGTCGATCGAGACGAAGACGAGGTTGTGGAAGATGCCCGGCGCCGGCATGTGGTAGTCCACGATCTCCGGCACGGTGAGCTTGAGCAGCGGCAGGAAGATCCGCTCGGTGGCGTGGCCCAGGTAGTAGTCCTCCATCGGCGGACGGCCGACCAGGGTGGCGGGGTAGACCGGCTCCTTCTTCATGGTGACGGCGGTGACGTGGACCAGCGGGTAGTAGTCCGCCAGCGAGTAGAAGCCGGTGTGGTCGCCGAACGGCCCCTCGAGCACCAGCGGCTCGGCGGGATCGATGTACCCCTCGATGCACGATCTCCGCCTCGGCCGGCACCTCGAGGTCGCAGGTGACCGCCTTGGCCAGCTCCACCGGGGCCTTCCGGAGGAAGCCGGCGAAGAGGAACTCGTCGATCGTCGGCGGCAGCGGCGCCGAGCCGGAGTAGATGCTGGCCGGATCGCCTCCGAGGGCGATGACGACCGGCATCTTCTCGCCCCGGGCCGCCATCTCCCGCCAGTGCGCCGCGCCGACCTTGTGGCGCTGCCAGTGCATCGCCAGCGTGTTGCGGCCGAGCACCTGGACCCGGTACATCCCGACGTTGCGGATGCCCCGGGCCGGGTCGGTGGTGATCACCATCGGCAGCGTGATGTACCGCCCGCCGTCCCCGGGCCAGGTCGTCAGGAACGGGATCCGGTCGAGATTGATCGCCTCGCCCTGGAGCACGACCTCCTGGCAGGCGGGGCCGGCCGCTCCGGATCCGGGGCGGAAACTTGGCGATCTCGGCCAGCCTGGGCAGCATCGCCAGCTTGCCGATCAGTCCCTCCGGCACCTTGAGGTGGAGCAGCTCGTCGATCCGGGCGCCGATCTCGTCGAGCTGCTCGCACGCCGAGGGCCAGGCAGATCCGTCGCATCGAGCCGTAGAGGTTGATCGCGACCGGGATGCGGGCTCAGGCTGCCGTCCTCGAGGAGCACCTGCTCGAAGAGGAGCGCCGGGCCGCCGCCGGGGCTCTTCATGCAGCGATCGGCGATTTCGGCGATCTCGAGCCGGGCCCGGACCGGCTCGCGGACCCGCACCAGTTCGCCGGCCTGCTCGATGGCGGCGAGGAACTCCCGCAGGTTGTCGATGGCCATTCAGACCCGGGTGCCCGATGTGGATGGCGCAGATGCCACCCAGCAGCAGGCGGTAGGAGACATCGCGAAATCCGTTGTCGCGCATCATTCGCGGCCAGCTCCCCGGGTCCGGGAAAGGCCAGGACCGACTGTGGCAGGTAGCGGTAGGCGCTCCTATGTTTCGACACCAGGCGCCCGATCTCGGGCAGCAGATGCCTGAAATAGAGGAAATAGAGGGCACGCATCGGCTGTCTCGGTGGCGTGGTGAATTCGAGGATCACGAACCGGGCGCCCGGCCGGAGCACCCGCGCCGCCTCGGCAAGCCCCGCTTCGAGATTCGACAGGTTGCGCATGCCGAATCCGACGGTGGCCCCGTCGCACGAGGCGTCGGCGAGGGGCAGGTCGAGGGCGTCGGCGTTGACGGGCGAGACCCGGGCGGCCTTGCCCCGGCCGCGCTCCAGCATCGGCTTGCACGAAATCGGCGCCGACCACGAGTCCCCGGAATCCGCTCCGTCTGGCCAGGGCCGCGGCCAGGTCGAGGGTGCCGGCGCAGAGGTCGAGGTAGCGGCCGTCCGGTTGGCGCTCCCAGTCCAGCGCATCCACCGCCGCCTCGCCGCCACCGCTTGTCGATGTTCAGACTGAGCAGGTGATTGAGCAGATCGTAGCGCGGGGCGATGGCCGTGAAGACCCCCCGGACATAGCGCCGCTTCTCCGCCCCGCCGAGAACTGGTAACTTGCTATCCGTGGCTAACATAGGCGCCCAATGTAGTCCTCCGCGAAGCGGCCGCGCAACCCGAGCGAGGCCGGGTGCTTAAGCGCGTCGACCTGGCGGCCGCCACCGACCAGGAGGTGGTGGCCCAGGCCAAGGCCGGCCGGGAGGCCGCCTACCGCGAGCTGATCCGCCGCTATGAGCGGCCGGTCTTCTCGCTGATCTACCGCATGGTCCGCGACCGCGAGGCGGCCGAGGACCTGGCGCAGGAAACCTTCATCAAGACGCTCAACGCCATCGGCACCTACCGGCCCGAGTTCAAGTTCTCGAGCTGGATCTTCAAGATTGCCAACAACGCCGCCATCGATCATCTCCGCAAACGGGGTCTCGACACCCTCTCGATCGACGGCGCGCCCGATGCGGTCACCCCCGACGCCATCGAGGCCACCACCCTCCAGGTCAGCGACCGCGGGGAGACCCCGCTGCAGGAACTGGAGGCCCGGGAGCTGGGCGGCGCGATCGAGGCGCGCCATCGCCCGGCTCCGGCCCGGAGTATCGCAGCTGCATCCTGCTGCGTCACGTCGACGGGCGGCCGTATGAAGAAATCGCGGAAATGCTCGATCTGCCGCTGGGAACCGTGAAGACCTACATCCACCGGGCCCGGCATGAATTGCGCGACCTGCTGGCCGACCTGAAAGACTGAAACCGGTCCGCGATCGCCACCGTACAAGAGGCCGCATGATGAAGCCCAGCCCGGTCATCTGACCCCCGAACAACTCGACGAGATTCTCGATCGAAGGTGCGCCCGCAGGCGTCGCGTTTCACCTCGAAACCTGCGAGCCGTGTCGGACGCTCCTGGCGACGGAACGGCGCCTGATCGAAGCGATTTCCACGCTTCCCGCACAGGCCCCCGCTCCGACCTTCGCCGACGGCATCATGGCCAGGGTCGCCCTGACCCATCCCGAATTCTCCCGTGCCCGCCCCCACATCTCGCCTGAAGAAATCGACGCCCTGCTCGAGGGCACGTCTGGCCCAGGCGCGCGTCTGGCACATCGAGGACTGCGACCCCTGCCTGACCCTGGCCCGGTCGGAGGAGGAGCTGGTGGCTCGGCTGCGTCGAGCTGCCGCTGCACTCCCCTGCCCCGCGCTTCGATCGTCGGGTCATGGCCGGGGTGGACGTGCCGGAAACGACCGGAACGCTCACCGTCATCCGTCGCCGGCTGCAGGCCAACCCCCGGGGTGCGCTGGTCGCCGCATCGGTCGGGGGCGTGCTGCTGGCGGGCGCCGCAGGCAGCATCGCCTGGACCCTGGGCAATCGCGACCTGCTCACCGCCTGGGGCCAGCAGATGGCCGCGACAGCCAGCCAGTGGCTGTGGCTCGCCCTGCGTGGCACGGTGTCGAACCTGATCGAGCAGCCGTGGTACTCGCCGTCCAGGGCTTGGCGGGGTCGGTGCACCGGCTGGCGATGGTCGGCGCCTGCGGCGCTCACGTTGTACCTTGCGGTGGTCTCTGGCACTCCGCCGCCTGCTGATGCTCCCGGCGGGTCCCGGAGCCCGGGGCCCGTGACCGCTAGTCGTCGCGCCCTCGCGGCGCTGCTGCTTCTCGCGCTCCTCCGCCCCGCCCCCGCCGTCGCCGACGACGTGGGGCACGGCTGGTCCGACCGGATCGCGACCCCGGTCGAGCTGCTCCGCCTCTGGTGGTCCTCCGAACAGTCGATCGAAGCCCGCAGTCCACGCCGTCACCATCTCGTCAGACGAATGCCTGCTCCGCTTCTCCCTCGATCAGAACGAGTCCTTCACCGTCGAATTTCGAAACGGCCGCGTCCTGTCATCGACGGCAGTGTGGCCGGCCGCTACCCCGCCGGCGGAGCGCTGGAAACGGCCTGGCGCCAGCTGGCGTCGAATCGGCGCGGCTGAGCACCGCCGAGGTCATCACGCGGTTGCACGAGTGGCAGCCGGTCGGGGTGAGCCGCGAGGAGGCAGTGCTCGCGGCGGTGGTACGGGCTCGCGGAGCGCGCCGCTGAGTGCCGTGCCGGCCGCAGAGCCGGCGCCATGACCATTCCCTGGCCCCGGCGGGTCCCGGGGGCCTGGTCATCGACCTCACGACCTGAGCGACCCGTCCCTGCTGGAGCCGATGATGCTGCAGGCGGCCCGTGAGGCCGGCCCTGATCTCAGGGTGACAGTCCCCGGCGGGTAGGCAGAGCTCGGTCCCTGGAGCCTGGCCGCCGGGGAGAAGGCGACGGGCCCCCTCCTCGTCATCGGCGGCGACGCCGATGTCTTCGGCACCCTCGAGGGCAATCTCGCCGCCGTGAACGGCTCGGTGACCGTCCACCGCGGTGGCGTCGTCACGGGCGATGTCCTCTCGGTTGGAGGCGACGTCAACAGCCAGGGCGGCGAGATCCAGGGCGAGATCCGGACTCTGCGTGGCGCCCCGGTCGCCTCCACGGTCGCCACACCGGTGCCCCAGCCCACCGCCTTCGTCCTGGCGCTGCACCGGGCCGCGGGGCTGACGGGGATCTGCCTGGCGCTGCTGACCCTCGGCTTCGCCACCGTGCTGTTCGGCCGCGAGCCGCTCGAGATCGTCTCCGACACGATCACCCACTCCTTCGGCCGGGCCTTCGTCGTGGGGCTCCTGGGACAGATCCTCCTCGTCCCGACCTTCGGCATGCTGGTCGTCGGACTGGTGCTGAGCGTCGCCGGGATCCTGCTGGTGCCCTTCGTGGTGGTGGTCTACGTCCTGCTGGCCGTGCTGGCCCTGGTCGGGCGGTGCGATCGCCGTCACCCACGCCATGGGCGAGACCTGGACCCGGCGCCGGATGGCACTCGGCGTCGTGGTCGCATCGCCCAACAGCTATCGCTACCTGCTCGCGGGGCTCGTCATCCCGGTGTCACCTCTGGGCGGCGTGGGTCCTGTTCGGCTGGGTGCCGGTGGCCGGCAGCCTCATCCTCGGCGCGGCCGAGCATCGCCACCTGGCTGCTGCTCACGGTCGGGTTCGGGGCGACGCTGCTCTCGCGTGGCGGGCTCCGGGCCGGCTTCGCCGGCCGCCTGCTCCCGCAGGAGTCGCTGACCGACGAGTACCTCTGGGCCACGCCGCAGTTCGGCGTCACCGCCGTCAAGCGCCCCGGCACCAGGACGCCGCCGCCCCTCCCGTGACGGCAATGTCCCTCCGACGTCGCGGCATGGTCCGCGCCCTTGCGGCCTCCCTGGCGCTGTGCGCCGCCCCCGTCCTGTCGCTGGCCGGCCAGACGATGCAGCACGCCGGCGCCTCGCGCCAGCTGCTGGACCAGACCGCGCTCCACGCGACCGTGACCTTCGCCGCGGGCAACCTCACCATCACTCCCGGCCCCACGGCGCTGCTCTACAAGATGGACGTCGACTACGATGGCGAGCGGTTCACCCCGGTCTCGCGCTGGGAGGCCAGCACCCAGTCGGTCGAACTCGGGCTGCGGGCCTCCGGCGAGGGCGGCCTCCGGGTGAGCAACCGCGAGCACCTCGCCCAGTCGGCGGTGATCGAGTTTTCCCGCGAGATCCCGCTGTCGCTCGACGCCACGATCGGGGCGCGCCGAGGCCGGGCTCGAGCTGGGCGGGCTGCGGCTGACCACCGCTCCGGCTGACCACGGCCGGCAGCCGTACCGCGGTGCGGTTCGGAAGCGTAAACCCGGGCCGCTGCGACTCCCTCGCCCTCGAGGCGGGCGCGGCGGAGGTGCTGGTCCAGTCGCTGGGCAACAGTCGGTGCCATTCGGTCCGGGTGAGCGGTGGCGCCGGCGGCGTGACGCTGGATCTCTCCGGTGCCTGGACCGGCGAGACGACGATCGCAGTCGCCCTCGCGGTGGGTCAGGTCACCCTCCGGATTCCGCACGATCTGGGGTCTCGCTGTACGCTGGACCGCTTTCTCTCGAGCTTTGAGCCGAGTGGATTTGTCCGGGTCGGCGACGGCTGGCAGACACTGGAATACGGGCAGTCGCCCCGCCGGGTCAATATCCAGCTGACCTCGACCGTGGGCGGGGTCAAGATCGAGTGGCTGCCGTAAGGGCGCGGCACGGTACGGGCACGGCACGTCGTGCCTCGACCCCCACCCGCCGTTAGGGCGCGGCGAGCCGCGCCCCTAGCGCCCGCACTTCTCCGAGCTCTGGTAGTTCTCCGCACCGTCCGAACTCACCTTGATCAGCGCCACTTGCACCCCGCGATCGGGCCCGGTCACCGGGCTCTCCGCCTGCCGCAGGAAGCTCTCCGCCAGGTTGTGATCGCGGCCGTGGCGGCGAAGCCGTGCTGTTCGCGGACATCCGCCGAGTAGGTCTCGCCTGAAGGCTGGCCGGTCGAGGGGTCGACCGGGGTCAGCTGCAGCGAGCCGACGGCCCGGAACTCACCGATCACCTTGCCGCCGGGCGTCAGCTGGCCACCGTCTGCCGGAGATGCACCGGGCCAGCGGCGTAGAGGTAGATCGGCGACGGGGCACAGAACGGCTTGGGAATCACCTGCCCGTAGGTCAGGGTGAAGTCCTGCACGCTGCCGCTCATCGGACCGTGTGTAGTGCTCGACGATGTTGAACAGCGTGGCGCTCCCGTTGGTGGCGATGCCGACGTCGGCGCGACTGATCGCCCAGCGGGCCCCCGATCAGGCCCCGCAGCTCGACCGGCAGCCCGTTGTAGATGATTGCCGGGATGGTCCGCCAGGTCGGCGCGGGATTGATCTGCGCCGTGGGTGTGACCGGCGCGGAGGCGTCGAGCAGTCCGGTGCGCATCAGGTCCACCGTCACCAGCTGCTCGGCGAGCTCCCAGCTCAGTACCTGGTGGTCGGCGGTGCCGGGAATCAGGACCTCGAAGTGCGCGTTGCCGACCAGGTGCGAGCCGACATCGAAGAGGCGGAGGTGGAAACCGCATCGGGGCGTAGTCGCCGCAGGCCAGCTGGATCGCGCTCCCCGCCCAGCCGGTCGGCTGGGCCCAGGTGGCCTGCACGTCGCCGATGGCGTCGGTCCAGGTGCAGTTGAACGGCGCGACGTTGGGCATGCCGAAGGCGCTCCGATCGCCGTCGAGCGCCATGAGCGCGCCACGGATGGCGACGGGATTCGGCTCGCCCTGGAAGACCAGGTTGATCGGGTCGCTGGGTCGCCGTTCAGGTTATTGGCCGTGAAGGGCCAGAACCGGAGATCGGCGCCGCCGACCGGCACGGTCACCAGCGACGGGGGCGCCGGGTAGGCGCTGCCGAAGCCGCCTGGGCCGCGCGCGGCGGCATCGGTCACGCCGGATGAGCCGTCATCGCCGGAACAGGCAGCGAGCTGGAGCGAGGTGGCCGCGAGCACGGCGAGCGGCCAGCGGGTGAAACGGGTCGTGAACATGGTGCCTCCTGGCAGAGCAATTGAGTGGACAGAGCAATGGCGCCGGCTGTCGTACGCCGGCGCCATTGTGCCAGGAGGGGGTCAAGCGCGCGTCAAGTCATCGGGCGGCCCGAACCACGAGTTCGAGTCTGGCGGGCCAGGGGCAGCGGGCGGGTAACGGGCGCGTATCACAAAGTGACGTCCCCCTAGCATGGAATACCGATCATTCTATCTTGATTCGCCACCCACGTCCCTTCCCATCCGGCTGCGGCTCCTCCTCTCCATCCAGGACTGGATCGACCCACCCCGTGGTGACGGAACCGCGCAGTCTGACCATTCTTCCGAGGACACCTATGAGGGAACGAATTCGAAGCATCGCGATCGCGATGGCGGCGACCGCCGTCATGGCCGGCTCAGCCGCCGCCCAGCAGAAGCCCAACATCGTCGTCATCATGGGCGACGACATCGGCATGTGGAACATCGGCGCCTACCAGTCGCGGCATGATGGCCGGACGGACACCCGCCCTCGACAAGCTCGCCGCCGAAGGGCATGATGTTCACGGACTACTATGCCGAGGCCAGCTGCACCGCGGGTCGGGCCAATTTCATCACAGGTGAACTTCCGATTCGGACCGGCATGACGACGGTCGGCCAGGCCGGCTCACCGATCGGCATCCCTGCCCAGGCCGTGACCATCGCCACCGTGCTCAAGTCGATGGGCTATGCCACCGGCCAGTTCGGCAAGAACCATCTGGGCGATCTCAACGAGTTCCTCCCGACGGTCCACGGCTTCGACGAGTTCTACGGCTACCTCTATCACCTGGACGCGATGGAGGATCCCTGCCACCCGGCCTACCCGCAGGATCTGTTGAACGTGGTGGGACCCCGAAACCTGGTGCACAGCTGGGCCACGACCACCGACGACCCGACGGTGCAGCCCCGCTGGGGCAAGGTCGGCAAGCAGAAGATCGAGGATGGGGGACAGCTCTGTCCCAAGCTGATGGAAACGATCGACGACACCATCCTGGCAAAGACGTTCACCTTCCTGGACAAGGCGAAGAAGGACAACAAGCCCTTCTTCGTCTGGCTCAACCCCACGCGGATGCACATCGTCACCCACCTCTCCCCCAAGTGGGAAGCGACGCGCAATTCCCAGAATGGATGGACCGAAGAGGAAGCGGGCATGGCGCAGCTCGACCAGATCGTGGCTGACGTCATGAAGAAGCTCAAGGACATGGGAGTGGACAACAACACCATCGTCGTCTTCACCACCGACAACGGCACCGAGCTGTTCACCTGGCCAGACGGCGGCCAGACCCCCTTCGCGCAGAGCAAGGGTACGGTGATGGAAGGCGGCTTCCGCGTGCCGGCCATCATCCGCTGGCCGGGCAAGGTTGCCGCCGGCAAAGTGGAGAACGGCATCTTCTCCGGGATGGACTGGTTCCCGACCTTTGTGACGGCGGCGGGAAATCCCAACATCACCCAGGAGCTCCTGCAGGGGAAGCAGATCGATGGCACCACCTACAAGGTCCACCTCGACGGCTACGATCAGACGGCCCTGCTCACCGGCAAGGGACCATCCACCCGGCACGAAGTCTGGTACTTCGGGGAAAGTGAACTCGGCGCCGTTCGCATCGACGACTTCAAGTACCGCTTCATCGACCAGCCGGGCGGCTGGGTGGGGGACAAGACCAAGCCGGACATTCCTTACCTGACCAACCTGCGGCTCGATCCCTTCGAGCGCACCGGGTGGCCCGGCAACGGAACCAAGGACGGAGCTCAGCAGTACTTCGACTGGTTCAAATACGAATTCTGGCGCTTCGTCTTTGTCCAGCAACAGGTGGCGAAGCTGGCCCAGACGGCCATCGAGTACCCGCCGATGCAGAGGGGCGCGAGCTTCAACCTCGATGCGGTGAAGGCCAAGATCGCGGCGGCCCAGGCGTCAGTGGGCAAGTAGCCTGGCAGAGATCTTCAGATCAAGAAACGGGCGCCCTGCAAGGGGCGCCCGTTTCATTGGGAGGAGAAGGTGCCTAGCCGCGTGCAGGATTGGCGATGATGTACCTGCGGATGCACATCAGGGCGAATTCGTCCCGGATGATGCGTTCGTAGTAGTTGCGTTGCCAGACGGGATGGCCGGGAGTGCCGCGGCATTCGTTGATTCGTTTGGTGACGGCCGATTTGAACGAACGGACGATGGTGGGAATCGAACCGGGCACCGGGCAGCCGAATTGTTCGATCGTTTCGCTGGGGGCACGACGTGCCGTGTGGACGTCCGTATCCGCCGTGCCGACGGGGGCACGACGTGCCGCGCGGATGCCGATATCCGCCACGTCGATGCGGGCACGACGCGCCGGGCCAATGTCGATATCCGCGACCGTAGGGGCGCGGCGCGCCGCGCCCCTACTACGGCCCGTCGTCATGCCACCATCGTGGCCCACGCGTTCCACGCCCCGGCGAATAATGACGATCCCGTGAAAATGATCCGGCATCACCACGAACGCATCCAACACGATCCCCGGGCGACGGATCGCCGTGTTCAACCATTCGTCACGGGCGATGATACCGAATGGGCTCAACCGCATTCGCCGGGCAATGATGTCACCGAACAACCGCTCGCGGTTCTGCGTGACAATGGTGACGAAATAGGCTCCGGGCCGAGTGTAGTCGTAGCCCTTCAGCCGAATGGAGCGCCGCTGGTGGACCCCCGGTCGGAAGGCCATGCCGGCACGATAGGTACCCGGGCCAAGTCCACCGCAACCAAAATCGGCCCCGCCGGACCAGGAAAACGCGCGGCGTGCGCCTACCGACGACGGCGCCTCTTCCGCGTCGGCGGCGGATCGGCCACGAACTGGATGTTGATCGCGAGAAGACTGCCCTCGAACCAGGCGATCAGGCGGCCGGTGAACTTCTCGGCCAGGTAGAAGAGATCGCTGGTGGTCTTGGCGCGGACATGGGCCACCAGCACCCCTCCTGCGTCGGAGATTTCGATGTACCCCCCCTTCGGACGCTGGACGTGCTTGAGGCGCGTCCGCTTCTTGTTGCCCCAATCCCAGGTACTCGCCAGGCGAATCCGGGCGCGGAGGAGCTTGAAAGCGTCGAGCTTGCCGGCGGGTACCACCTGGAGCACGAGCATCGAGTGCCTCCCTTCAGAGAGTTCCGAACAATAGCCACAGTCCCAGCAGGCCGATGGCTGCCCCGACTACCTGCCCGAAGCGCGACGGCGAGAGCCCGAACAGGATTCGCTCACCCAGTAAGGTTCCGACCACCACCCCCACCGACGCTACCGCGATCGGCCACCAGAGGTCGATGAGCTCGGGGCCGGATCGCCAGAGGTAGATCGGCGCCCGGGCCAGGTCGACCAGCAGCCCGGTGGCGGTCGCCGTGGCGACAAACGCCGCCGGGGAGAGCCCGAATGAGGTGAGGGCCGCGGCACGCAGGCCACCCTGGTTCCCGGCGAGGCCACCGAAGAATCCGGAGCCGATCCCCAGCAAAGTGACCACGGCGCCCCGCGGGTGCCACCGCCGGGACCAGCCCGAAAGCTGCGCAACAGCGGTCAGGACCAAGAGTCCGCCAAGGACGCGGGTCAGGCTCGAGGCGCCGAGCCGGGTGTAGAGCAGCGCGCCGAGCAGTCCGCCGCCTGCACTCACCAGGCCGAACCGCACCAGGACCGGAGCGTCGATACTCGATCGCAGCCGCCAGCAGCGAAGGGCGGTTGCCAGGGCGTGCGGCACAGTGACGGCGGCAACCGCGATAGTGGTCCCGAGTCGCGCGGCGAGGAGCGGTGTCAGGAGGCTCCCGATGCCGAACCCCACCACGCTGGCCGTCGCGCCGAGAAGACGGCAACCAGAAGGATCGCCGCGTCAAACCAGGTCATGACGCCGCATCGAGGATGCGCTGTCGCTGCCCCTTGGTCGCCATGTCCGTGGCAATGACCTCCTTGACCACCCGGGCCGGGAAGAAGTAGCCCCGCGCGTCGGCATCGAGCCACCGCTCCCACTCGCCCTCATCCAGCGCCTGGGCCAGCGGCTCGGGGCCGAGCCCGGTGACCCGTGCTAGCCGGGCCGCGGGCGAGGGCCCATCGAGCACCGCCGCCGCGATCAAGACCTGCTGCGCCTCGGGACTCATCCTGCGGAAGCGGACCCGGATGGCCGCCACCATCGTATCCGGGAAGTCGCCTGGCAGCGTGTGACTGAGAGTTCGGTCCTCGGCCGGCCACGCGGAGCCGCCTCCGGGCAGGTCCATTCCCAGGGCCACTGCCTGGAGCAGTTCGACGGCGATGAGAGGGTAACCGGCAGAGTCGGTGGCGATACGCCGGGCCAGGCGGTCCACCTCGATCGGGTTGTAGGTCGGCAGCGCCCAGCGGGCCAGGGCGCGCAGCGCGTCGTTGCTCAGGGGCTCGAGCCCAATCCGGATCCCGGGAACGTCCCGGCCCAGCTGCGACCTGAGGAGTTCCAGTTCCGGCCGCGGCGGGGCGGGCACGGCCGCAAGCAGCAGGCCGACGGGCAGGCTGGACAGGTCGCGCGCCAGCGCGGTTAAGGCCTTGAGAGATTCACCGTCCGCCCACTGGGCGTCGTCCACGACGATCAGCAGTGGCGCCTCCTGCGCGACAGCACGGGCGATCTCTCCTACCGCCTTGCGCAGGGTCATCGCCCCGGCGGAGGCGGGTGCAAATCGCTCGGCCCATTCGTCGAGGCGCGCCGCGAGCGCCCCCAACGCTCCGGAGGAGGCAGCGGCCACTCCAGGAGCGGCGAGCAGCCCTCCCCTGGCCAGGCCGAGAATGATGTTGTCCGGAACATCAGTGTCGGCTTCGACGGCCCGAACCCGTGTGACTGCCGCCCCCTCGAGGCGGGCCCGGCCGGCGATCTCCTCGAGAAGCCTGGTCTTGCCGAGTCCGTGGTCCCCCTCGAGGACGATGACCGACGCGCGGCGCGACTCGATCGCTTCACGCCAGACGCCCAGCGCCTCCCGGAGTTCGGCCTCGCGGCCAAAGAGCGGCGCACGGCCCCGCTGCCGCCCACCCGCCTGCGACTCGGGGGGCCGGTGCCAGCGACGCTCCTTCCTGATCCGCTCGGCGAGGGCGTCGGTCTCGGCGTCGGGCCTGGTTCCGAGGCTGTCGGCCAGGCGATGGGTGAAAGCGTCGTAGCGTTCGAGCGCACCGGCCCGATCGCCCCCGAGAGTCTGGCTCCGCATCGCGATCCGGAGTGCCGGCTCGTAGCTCTGCTCGATGGCGAGGGCACGCTGGGCGGCTTCCGCCGCCGCGGTGAGATCCCCACCGGAAAGCTGGCGTTCCGCCAGCCCGGTGAGCGCACGCAGCGCCTCCCCCCGTACCGCAGTCCGCTCGCTGACCAGCCAGTCTTCGAATTCCGAGGCGCCGGGAACGGAAAAGCCCTCGAGGAAGTCGCCGCCGACGACCGACGCGGCGCCGGCCCAGTCGCCGGCAGCCAGCCGGGAATGAAGCTGATCGGTATCGAGGGTGATCGCCTCGGGAAACAGTCGGACCTGGGTCGCGTCGGTCTTGAGGCCCTCCTCTCCGACGAATCGCCGGATGATCCTGAGCGCCTCGTTGAGCGATTGCCGGCCGGCCGACTCCGGCTTGTCGGCCCAGAGCAGCCCGATCAGGTGCTCGCGGGTCCGGGTCCGCCGGGGCGACCGGGCAAGGTACACCAGCAGCGCGACGTTCTTCCGCCACTGGAGTTCGGGCGGTGCCGGCCGGCCATCCACCGAGAGCTCGACGGGCCCCAGGGTGCGGCAGAGGATCATTGCTGGCACTGCTCCAGTACACGGGAAGCCCGCTCCTGGAATGGACGGAAGGCTGGTTCAGCGTTCTTCCAGAGCTCGCGCACCCGGCCGGCGAGCAGGCAGGCGCTAACTCGCCGGCCGCGGGCCAGGTCGAACTCGGCCTGGACCAGCCGGGCCTGGACCCCGAGCATCCCGTCGATCTCGCCGGATTCGAGCGCATACTGAGGCCAGCCGTCGATGCCCGAGTCGGAATTGAGATACCAGAGCCGGGTCGCATCGGCGGCGGCTGTGTCGCCCATGGCCAGGAACCACTGGGCCCGATTGAGGTAAAGCACCGAGCGGGCGAACGGGTCGTTCACGGCGCCGACGGTATCATAGGCCAGGAGTGGCTCCGTGAGCGCAATTGCCGAATCGGGCCGGCCACGCGCGGATTGCTGCAGCGCACCGAGGAGGCGGGAGAGATGCCGCGCGGAAGCGGCAGCGAGGGCACCACCCAGCCGGTTGGCGGTGGTCGTGTCGCCCCGGGCGTTGGCCTCGACCGCGAGCGCCCAGGCAGCTCGGCTGGCCACCGGACCGGGAGGACCCCTCGCGAGGGTGGTCAGCGTCGCCAGCGCCCAACCCCGGTCGGAGTCCGGCACGACCGGGGCCTCGAAGTAGACCGGAAGCATCGCCCGCCACTCGGCCCGCTCCAGCAACGAATCGGGCTGGCCAAAGAGGACCGCGCCGGAATCGAGGGCCTGCAACGCCGCGAGCGGCTGGCCCATCACGAGGAGAGCCATCCCGAGGCCGCGGTAGCCGTTGGCCCGCTCGTGTACCGTGCGGCCCTTGTGGATGAGGATCCGTCCGAGGCTGGCCTGCGAGGTCGGGATGTCGAACGATGAGCCAAGCCTCGCGAAGCGATTGACCCTTTCGAGAGTACTGCCGGAAGCGATGATCTCGAATCCGCGCCGCTTGAGGGCGCCCAGCCAGGGCTGAAACCGGTCGTCGTAGGCCAGCTTGAAGAACTTCCGCCGCTGGATGTCTTCCTCTTCGCCGGAAGGTGGGATGCTGACACGCTGGGCGAGGGCGGCATCCGCCTGCAGACGGTATCCCATCCGCATGTTGCCGTAGAAGATGTGATCCCAGGCCGGCATCTGGTCGAGGAACGGCTCGATCTGCACCGCCGCCTCGAACTGCGCGATGGCGGAGTCGAGCGGGTAGCCGATCAGCGCACCCCGGTGGAAGAGCTCGTCGGCATAGACGAAGCGTACCGACCCGTCGTGGGGAAACTCGGCAACCGTCCTGCGATAGCGGGCGAACCGGCTCCGGAGGTCCGGGTCGAGCATTGCCTCGATCAGCTCGCGATACTGCTGGGGAAGCTCAGCCCCGTGGACCTGGTAGAGGCGGCGGAGGTGATCCTCGAACGGCATCCGCAGAAAGCGGTAGACCAGCCCCAGCTGCCAAGAGGCAAAGACGAAATTCGAGTCGGCGGCCAGTGCCCTCACGTAGAGGGACTCTGCGGTGTTGTACGCATCACGCTGGAAAGCCGAGTCGCCGCTGAAGAATTCCGTGTTGGCCCGCAGGCTATTGGAGGGATGGGCACGCAATAACCGGTAGTAATCCCAATGCTCCGGGAACACCTTGAGCACCAGCGAGTCGGCGGCGGCACTGCTCCAGTCCAGAGGCCGGTCGGGGGACCCCGGCACCCGGATGTCGAACAGCTCCTCCGCGGTCGAGTCGCGCGCCTTCATCTGGAGCAGCCAACCGTCTCCCTGGCGGACGAACGTGCCGGACACTGCGTAGTCGGCGTTGAGCCTGATGAGTTGCGACGCAGACGGCTCATGGGGCCCAGTGCCCAGCTTCTGTGTGATGACCGCGACCGGCGTCAGGCGAAGGCGCCCGAACCTCCTGAGGACAAGTTGAACGTTTTGCCGGAACTCCTCGCCGTCAATCGCCAATCCCTCCGCGCTGGCACGAAACGGGAGCACGGCGAGGTTGGTGTGGGGCGCCCGGCTGTACCTGTCGATGAGATACTGGGCGACCTTCCAGGCTATAACCGTAAGCACGCATAGAGCCGCGGCGGCGAGGGCGAGCTGTATTCGCCGATCCCCCAGGCGCACCACCGCCATCCGAAAGGTCTCGGCATCCTGCCAGCGCGCCCCGGCGTCGAGATCCAGCGCCCGACGAAGGATCCGGGCTAACCCGCGTCCGACCCCCTTCCAGTCGCCCTTCCGGGGGTCCTGCAGCGCCGGCCAGCGGCGCGCGGTGGCGGCCTCGTAGAGCACCACGCCCAGAGCGTACAGATCCGCTCGACCATCGACCTGCTGCCCGCCGATCTGCTCCGGCGGCTGATAGCCGTGGGTACCGATGCCGGCGCCCGGCTGAGTCAGCGCATCCTCATCCGGAGCGCTGACCGAGGCGATGCCGAAGTCGCCCAGGACGCCGCGGCCATTGACCAGGAAGATGTTGGCCGGCTTGACGTCGCGGTGGACGATGCCGAGTCGGTGTGAGGCGGCCAGGCCCTCCAGGAGGTCGCGCGCCAGCCGAACCCATTCGCCGTGCGGCAGCGGCCCCTGCTTCAGGCGATCGGCCAGCGTGGCGGTGTCTCCCAGGTAGTCCATGACGTAGTACGACAGCCCACCCTTCTCGTTGACCAGGTGGATGGGCATCACGTGGGGATTGGCCAGCTGGGCGAGAATGCGGGCTTCGCGGAGGAACCGTTCGGTCAGCTCCGCACTGGCCATCTCCGGTCGCAGGACCTTGATGGCCACGAAACGGTCCAGCTTCACGTCGCGACCAAGAAAGACGCACCCCATCCCTCCCCCGCCGAGCGGGCGCTCGACGGTGAAGTCGGGATGGAGCACGTCACGGAGCCGCTCGAGGAGACTGCCGCAGTTGCTCATGGATTCGTCAGGGGAGCGGCGTCAAGCTACGCCGCCGGGGGATGCTTGGCTAGCCCAGGCGGGCGCGCACTTTCCCCCCGACCCCGATCCCGAACCGGCGGGCGGCGGAGCCGTCGCGGACTGCGATCTCGACCTGCCCACCGGAGCCCAGATACGCCAGTGGAACCCCGGAAGCCACCGTGCCGAAGGTCGCGACGAGGGGCCCGACATCCGAATCCTCGACCACCAGCACGGCGTACGAAGGAACCTCGGCCGGGGTGAGGTTGGTGACCAGGTTGCCGAACCGGTCCACGTAGATCACCTCGCCCACCACGATCTTCCCTTCGTAGCGCGGCTGCGGCAGTTCGAGGGTGACAGGTGGCCGGCCGAGGGGCGATCCGAGCTCGGCCGGCGAGCAGCCTTCCGCCAGTGCCGCCGCCGCGGGAGCGAAGAGGTCGCGACCGTGGAAGGTGGGTGAGGCGGCCGCACCGGCATGCAGGGCAATCGCCAAGGCACCGGGGCGGTCCGCAATTCCGGTGAGGAGCCCGTTGTCCGGAGCCAGGAAGTAGTGCCCCGCGGCGGCGACCAGCAGGGAGGCGCGGTCGGTACCGACCCCCGGATCCACCACGGCGAGATGAATCGTCCCGGACGGGAAGCGGGCCCAGGTGCGGCCCAGGAGATAACGGGCGGCCCGCACGTCGCCGGGCGGGACATGGTGGGTGATGTCCACCACCACGGCGCCGGGAGCCAGCCGGGCCAGGGTACCCTTCATCTCGCCGACGTAGGAGTCGGAGGTGCCGTAGTCGGTGAGAAGGGTGATGAGGGGCATGCCTGAAGATGCTGGATGGGGGGGCAGGGGGGCAGGGGGGCAGATCCTAAAGGGCTTCCTCGCGCCCGGGGGCGCTCGGTCGGGGGCAGACGGACAGACAAGGGTTACCATTCCAGAATGAGCGCGCCAACATCGACTCCCGAGTCGCTAGCACTCTCCGCCGCGCTGGCGAGGCGATACCTGCTCGAGGAGGAAATCGGGCGAGGGGGAATGGGGATCGTCTACCGGGCGAGGGACATCGCGCTCGACCGGACCGTCGCCATCAAGCAGCTGCCCCCGTCTTTTGCGGCCGACCCGGAGCTGCGGTCGCGATTCCTGCAGGAGGCCCGGACCGCTGCGGGGCTCAGCCACCCACACATCGTTCCGGTCCACGCGGTCGAGGAGCAGGGGGCCATTGTCTGCTTCGTGATGGCCTACGTCCCTGGGATGACGCTGGGGCAACGGGTCCGGGCCGAGGGCCCGATGCCGGCGGAGGCCGTGACCCGGCTGGTCCGGGAGGTGGCCTGGGCCCTGGCCTACGCCCACCAGCGCGGCGTAGTGCACCGGGACATCAAGCCGGAGAACATCCTGCTCGAGCGGGGAAGCGGCCGGGCTCTGGTCAGCGACTTCGGCATCGCGCAACTGGCCACCGTGACGAGCAGACCCAGCGGTGTCCTCCGGGGCACGACTCGCTACATGAGCCCCGAACAGGCCGCCGGTGGCGCCCTCGATGGCCGGAGCGATCTCTATTCGCTCGGCGTCACCGCCTGGTTCGCCCTCACCGGCCGCCTCCCCTTCGAGGGGGATAATGTGGCGGCGCTGATCGTCCGGCAGGCGGCTGCGCCGGCGCCGCCGGTCGCGCTGGCTCGAACCGGCGTCCCCCGTCCCCTCGCCACCGCAATCGACCGCTGCCTGGCGCGCGAGCCCTCCGACCGCTTCGCCAGCGGCGAGGCGCTGGCGGAAGCGCTCGACGCCGGCAGCAGCGCCACCTCCACCCCGCCTGTGCTGCGCCGCCTCGCCGGGGAAATCTCGGATGGCGCGGTGGACATCGCGGGGTTCGCCAGCCTCGCCATCGTGGCGGGCATCAACCAGGCCCTGACCCGTGACTTCTTCGGCTTCGGCCTCGTCTACACCCTGAGCCTCGTCACACTGCTGACCGGGCTGCTCGGGTTGCGGGGCCTGCTGGTGACCCGCCTGGCCCGCGAGGCCATCAGCGAAGGGTGGCAGGCCCGGGACCTGGAGCGCACCGTCGAACGGGAGGCCCGGGAGCGCTCGAAGCGGGAGACCGCCCCACCGCTCTGGCGCAGGATCGGGCTCTACTTCGCGGGGCTCGTGGCCGTCACGCTCCTCTGGCTCGGACCCAAGCAGTGGGGCCAGGGAGACTTCTCGGGGGTGCTGCCCTGGCTGATCGAGCTGGTGAGCCTGGCCCTGCCGGTGGCCCTGGGGCGATGGCTGGGGTCGGCGCTCGAGGCGCCCCGGAACGGAAAGCCGGGACTGCTTTCCCGCGCGTTCCTGCGGTTCAAGGGGGGGCTGATCTTCCGGGCCGCGGCACTGGGGCTCAAGCGTCACCCCTCCCCTGCCGCCCTGGACGACCGTTCCACCGAGGCGGTGCTGGCAGGGGCCGCCCGCGACCTGTACCGCGCGTTGCCGGCACCGGAGCGCGATCGCCTGCGGGACGCGGGGCCCCTGGTCGAGGAGCTGGAAGCCGCCGCGAGGTCACTGCGCCAGCGGCTGGAGGAGCTGGACGCCGCCGCGGGGGAAGTCGGCGGAACAGGCTCGCCCGGGCGCAGGCAGACCCGGGACGAGCTCGCGGCCGCACGCCAAGCCACCGTCGCCCGGCTGGCGACAGCGCTCGAGGCCCTCGATCAACTGCGGTTGGACCTGCTCAGGGCGCGGGCCGGTGTGGCCGGCGGAGATGGATTGACCGAGAGCCTGGCTGCGCTGGAACGCCTCGGCTCACGCCTGGACGAGGAGATCACACCGACGTCCTGAACCGCTCCCTCGCTGTTTCCCGCCCGGGACCGATCGGCACGTGACGTCCGGCCAGCGCCAGCCCCATCCGGGGCACCGACGAGTAGAGGGTCTCGTACTCCCCGGCCCGCACCAGGAAGGTCTCGTGCCAGACGCCAACATCACCGCTGGAGGCGCGGACCCGCCGATTGAACTCGGTCCAGGCGGGCCAGTGCAGATGTGCGGGGGAGCGGGCGTATTCCTCGAGGTGCTCGAAGGAACGCCAGTACTGGATGGTGATGCCGAAACGAAGTTCGGAGGAAAGGCAACCGCACTCGGGATGTTCGGCCAGCTCGCGGACCATGCGCGGCATCACCTGCGCCACCGGCCACCACTTGTGGACCTTCCACCACCGATTGATCCGCATGCCGACGAGGAAGACGACGAAATCCCCGTCGATCTCCGCCATCATGCGCGCCGGGCCGGCTGGGGGCATCGGGTCCTCCACCGAATCGGGTGATCCCAGCCCCGGCATGGGCGGAAGCTGGCGCCGTTATCCCCTCAGGATCGGAAGCGGGATGCTCCGCCCGCCGGCCACCTGGACAATACGCTCGGCCAGCGCGGTGAGGACACGAGAGGCCGGGCTGTCGGGTTCCGCGGCGACGACCGGCTGACCCCGGTCGGCCAGCTCGACGACACCGGGCTGGAGCGGCACCTGGGCCAGCAGCGGCACGCCCAGCTCCTCGGCCAGGCGCTGGCCACCGCCGCGGCCGAACAGGTCGAACCGCTTGCCGGTTTCGGGATCGGTGAAGCCGCTCATGTTCTCCACCACGCCGAAGACGGGCACGTTGACCTTCTCGAACATCTTGGCGCCGCGAAGCGCATCTCCCACCGCGACCTCTTGCGGTGTCGTGACGATCAGGGCCCCCGCGACGTGACACGACTGCACCAGCGAGAGCTGGGCGTCGCCGGTGCCCGGTGGCAGGTCGATGATGAAATAGTCGAGCTGGCCCCAGGCCACGTCGCGCAGGAACTGCTGCACGATCTTCATGATGATCGGGCCACGCCAGATCGCGGCCGCATCGCGGTCGATCAGGAACCCCAGCGACATCAGCTTGACCCCGTGGGCGAGGTGGGGCTGGATCTTCCCCTGCTCGACCGGGGGCTTCTCGAAGACGCCGAACATCCGCGGGATGTTGGGGCCGTAGATGTCGGCGTCCATCAGCCCGACGGCGTGGCCGGCGCGGGCCAGTGCGACGGCGAGGTTGGCCGCGACGGTGGACTTTCCCACCCCACCCTTCCCGGACGAGACGGCGATGATCCGGCCCAGCTCGGGGTATTCGACCGGCGAGGGTGGCGGCGGGACCAGCCCCGCCTGCCCGTGGGTCTGCCCGCTCGGCGGCGCCCCGGGCGCGGCATGCGTCGTCACGGCCGGGCCGTCCGGATCCTGGACGCTGATCCGGACCGCGTCGGCCCGCACTCCCTCGACCGCGCGAACGGCGGCCCGCGCCTCGCGGACCAGCGTGGCCGGATCGGCGCGCCCCAGCAGGAAGGTGAACGCGACCGCGCCATCCGCCGTAACCTCGAGGTCGCGGATCATCCCGGCGGAGATCAGGTCGTTGTCGAGGCGGGGATTTCTGAGACGGGCCAGCGCGGCGGTCACGCGGCCCAGGAGGGGCTCACTCACTCGGACTCCTTCAGACGGCCTGCACCTGTTTCACTTCGGGGACCATCTCCCTGAGCCGGACCTCGATGCCCTGCTTCAGGGTGATCGTGGATGCGGCGCAGCCCTGGCAGTGCCCGCCCAGCCTGAGCACAAGCCGTCCGTCGGTCTCGTCGAAATCCACGACCTCGACCTTGCCCTGGTGCGAGGCGATGTAGGGCCGCAGCGTGTCGAGCGTCGCTTCGATGCGTTCCAGCGTGTCCATTGGTCCGTTCCCGCCCATCAGGAGAGGGATCCGCAATCTAGCCTCCCCCCCCACCGCGTCAAACGCCGTTCCGGTTGCCGGCCAGGTACTCCCGCGCCGCGCCGAGGACGGTGGCCTGCACTTCGGCCAGCGAACCCTCCAGCGACAGTCCCGCCGCCTTGGTGTGCCCGCCGCCGCCGAAGGGCCGGGCGAACTCGGCGACGTTGACCTCGCCCACCGAGCGGAGCGAGACCTTCACCCGCCCCGCCGCGATCTCGCGGAAGAGCAGCGCCATCCGCATCCCGCTGATGCTCCGGGGGAACTCCACGATGCCGTCGAGATCGTCGGCGGAGACGCCGAGCCGCTCCAGCGCCCCGGGCGGCACGGTCACCCAGGCCAGGCCGTGCTCGTGCTCGACCACCATGGTCTGCAGCGCCTCTGCGTAGAGCCGGGCCCGGCCTTCCGGGGCATTGGCGTAGACGTCCAGGTAGATCTGCTCGGGGTCGATGCCGACCTCGAGCAGGTCGGCCGCAGTGCGGAGGACGTGAGGCCTGGTGTTGCTGAACCGGAAGCCCCCGGTATCGGTCAGCACTGCTACGTAGAGGGCCCGCGCCACCGGTACGGTGAGCGTCAGGCCATTGGACCGGGCGATTTCGTGAATCAGCTCGCCTGTCGCGGAGGCAGCGGGGTCCACGTACCGGGGCCCGTCGGGGAGGTGCCCTTCGCTCACGTGGTGATCCACGCAGGCCACCGGCACGCCGCGATCGCGCACCGTGTGGCTCAGCATGCCAAGGCGGCCCACATCGGCGATATCCAGCACCGCGATCAGGTCGGCCCGCCGCAGTTCCTTGACGGCCTCCTGGCTCCTGTCGGCCCCGGGAATATCGGAGAAGAGGAAGTGGTAGCGGTCCGGCGTGGGCGAGGGATTCGTGATCACCGCGTCCACCCCCCGGGCGCAGAGCAGGTGGTAGAGCGCTACCTCGCTGCCCAGGCCGTCGCCATCGGGGTTCACGTGGGTGGTCAGGCAGACCCGCTGTCCCGGCTGGAACGCCTCGAGGAAGGTGCGGGCCTGGGCGACGCGGTCGGGTGCGAGGACGGTTGTCATGGCGGCGAATCTAGACGGGAGGGCGGGAAGGCGGGAGGGCGGGAAGGCCGCGGGCTATGAAGAGACCGCGCGGACCGAGAGGGGGACTGGCAAGACGGTGATGCCCGGGGAAGTGGCAAGAAACGGAAGGGGCGGTAGAGACGAGGAGTCCGTCTCGACCGCCCATCCGGCATTCGAATCGGTGCACCCGCGCCGTGGCCACGGTCCCTTTACCGGGCCGCCTCGCGTGCCGCGTCGGAACCAGTCTGAAGGGTGCTGTGGAAACGACCGTAGGCAAAATAGATGGCCAGCCCGATGGCCATCCAGACAAACAGCCGGATCCAGGTATCGCCGGGAAGAGCCGCCATCAGGCCGAAACAGGAGAGGGCGCCCAGAATCGGCACCAGGGGCACCAGCGGCGTGCGGAACGGCCGTTCGAGATCAGGGCGCGTCTTCCGGAGAATGATGATGCCGATGCACACCAGCACGAAGGCGAGCAGTGTTCCAATGTTGACCAATTCGCCCAGAAGCTGAATCGGAAACACGCCGGTGAAGAACCCGGCAAAGATGCCCACGAAGATCTGGGTCAGGTATGGGGTGCGGAAGCGAGGATGAACTTTGCCGACCCAGCTGGGCAGCAACCCGTCGCGCGACATTGAATAGAATACCCGCGATTGGCCGAGGAGCATCACCAGGATGACGGAGGCCAGTCCGAGCACGGCGCCCAGATTGATGATCCAGCCCATCCACTGGAGACCCGGCGTCGAATCGACCGCAAACCCCACGGGGTGCGCCACGTCGAGCTGCGTATAGGGCATGATCCCGGTAAGGATCGCCGAGACGATGATATAAAGCACGGTGCAGATGGCCAGCGACCCAAGGATGCCGCGAGGCATGTCGCGTTGCGGGTTCTTGGCCTCCTGGGCGGCCGTGCTGACGGCATCGAATCCAATATAGGCAAAGAAGATCAGGCTGGCGCCGCGAAAAATACCGGAAATCCCGAACTTGCCGAACTCGCCGGTGTTCGGGGGAATGAACGGATGCCAGTTGGCCGGATTGATGTAGCGTGCGCCGACGACGATGAAGAGCCCGATGACCAGCAATTTGAGACCGACAATGAGGTTGTTGACCCTCGCCGATTCCTGAATCCCGACGATCAGGATGACCGACATGACTCCGACGATGACGACCGCAGGGAGGTTCATAATCGTGCCGGTGGCGTTCAATCCCTTGGCGGTACAGCCTGCCACCGCACCTGCCACTTCGGAAGCCTCGCACCAACGATACGGTGCGGAGATCAACGCCGGCGGCAGGGTGATGCCGAAGTTCGCCAGCAGGCTGGTGAAATAGCTCGACCAGCCGACGCCGACCGTCGCGGCGCCCATCGCATATTCGAGCACCAGGTCCCATCCGATGATCCAGGCCATGAATTCACCCATCGTGGCGTACGCGTAGGTATACGCGCTCCCCGCCACTGGCACCGCCGCTGCCATCTCGGCGTAACAAAGCCCCGCCAGGGCACAAGCAATGCCGGCCGCTACGAAGGAGAGCGGCACGGCCGGGCCGGCGTGCCGCGCCGCTGCCAGGCCGGTGAGCACGAAGATACCAGCGCCGATGATGGCGCCAATACCGAGCGTGGTGAGGTTGAGCGCGGTGAGGCTCCGTTTGAGCGTGTTCTCTCCGACATCCTCCGCTTCCGCTTTCAGGAGAGCGACGGACTTGGTGGCCCAGAGACTCATGAGATGTCACCTCGGTGGAGGAGAAGGAAGACCACCCGATCAGGCGCACGAAAGCACCACGCGCCGCACTGCATCAACTCTGAAGCGCTGCCGCCCGAACCCGACCCGCACGGCGCAAGTTCAGACGCTGTAATTCGGTGCTTCCCTGGTGATCGTGACGTCGTGCGGATGGGATTCCCGGAGGCCGGCCGACGTGATCCTGATCATTTCCACGTCATTCTGCAGCCCGGCGATGTCGCCGACGCCGCAGTACCCCATGCCGCTGCGGAGGCCGCCGACCATCTGGAACAGAACGTCTTCGACGGCGCCCTTGTACGGCACCCGGCCCTCGATCCCTTCGGGCACCATCTTGGTGGGAGCAAGCTCCCCCTCCTGGAAGTAGCGGTCGGCGGAGCCGTCCTGCATCGCCGAGAGGCTCCCCATGCCGCGGATGTGCTTGAACCGGCGGCCTTCGGCCAGGATCGACTCACCGGGGCTTTCCTCGGTGCCGGCCAGGAGCGAGCCCATCATGACCGAGCTGGCGCCGGCGGCGATTGCCTTGACCACTTCGCCGGAGTACTTGATGCCCCCATCGGCGATGACCGGGATGTCCCCCGCCCCGCGGACCGCATCCATGATGGCCGTGATCTGGGGCACCCCGACGCCGGTGACCACCCGGGTGGTGCAGATGCTGCCGGGCCCGACACCGACCTTGACCGCGTCCACGCCGCGCCGCACCAGCTCGCGGGCACCCTGTTCGGTGGCGATGTTGCCGGCGACGATCTGGACCCCGGGAAACGACTGGCGCAGGAGGTCCACCGTCTGGAGCACGCCCTCGCTGTGGCCGTGCGCCGAGTCGATCACCAGGACGTCGGCGCCGGCATCGACCAGCACACGTGCCCGCGCCTTGGCCTCGGGCGTCCCCCCCACCGCGGCGGCAACCCGCAGCCGCCCGTGATGATCCTTGTTGGCGTCGGGATGTTCGCGCCGCTTGAAGATGTCCTTGACCGTGATCAGCCCCTTGAGCACGCCGTCGCCATCCACGACCGGCAGCTTCTCGATCCGGTGCCTGGCCAGGATTCGCTCGGCCTCGTCGAGGTTGGTGCCGACCGGTGCCGTGACCAGATGTTCCTTGGTCATCGCCTCGCGCACCGGCTGGTCGAGGTTGCGCTCGAACTGGAGGTCGCGGTTGGTGATGATCCCGACCAGCCGGCCCTGCCCGTCCACGATCGGAACGCCGGAGATGTGGAACCGCCGCATCAGCTCGAGGGCCTCGCGGAGCGGGCGGTCAGGGCTCAGGGTGATGGGATTGAGGATCATCCCGCTTTCACTCCGCTTGACCCGGTCCACTTCGGCCGCCTGCCGCTCGACCGACATGTTCTTGTGCAGCACCCCGATGCCGCCGGCCCGTGCCATCGCGATGGCCATCTCCGCCTCGGTGACGGTGTCCATGGCGGCAGAGACGAGCGGGATGTTGAGGGGTATGGCGCGGGTGAAGCGGCTGGCGACGGAGACGTGGCGCGGATGGACGGTCGAGTGCCGTGGGACCAGCAGGACGTCGTCGAAGGTCAGCGCGAGCTCGGGACGGATCGAACTCATACGCAGGGGTACTCCCGATACACGACGGCCCGTCGGGCGCCCGGAGGGGCGATCGAAGGGCCGGAATCAGTTGGGGCTTCCATCCTTAAGAATAGGGCGGCGGTCGGGTCCGGGCAAGCTGCAGGGGCAGAGGGGCAGAGGGCCAGAGGGGCAGCGAACTTCCATCCATCCTGCCTTCCCGCCCTCCCGCCCTCCCGCCCGAATCAATGAATCTCGTTGCGCAGACAGGACTACTTCCGGCGGACCGACTTGGCCATCGCGATATACCGGTCCATCGGCACGCCGGCGATGAGCTCACCGATCACGTCGAGCGCCAGGTCGTCGGCCTTCTGGAAGCGAATGCAGCTCTTGCCCATGTCGAGCCGCTTCCCCGCCTTCTTGAATCCCTCGCGAAGCCGGGCGGCGCGGTCTTTGTCACCGTGAACGCACATCACATAGACCGACAGGTAGTTCTTCTGCGCCGCGAGCCCCGCGTAGCAGAGCGGCTGCCCGTTGTAGGTGTCGGGATAGACTCGAAGCGGCACCGACCAGGTGATGACGCCCCATCCCATGCCCTCCTGATACCCCTTGGGCATATGCTTCCGGAGCACCTGGCGGACCCGGGCCAGCTCGGCGCGACGGGGGGCCGGAATCTCAGCCAGATAGCCGGCGACGGTCTTGGCAGCGCTTTGGACCATGGGGGCTCCTCATGGAAGGACACTCGCGCTTACAGCGGCTTGAACAGCTCTGTCAGCTCCAGAGTGAACGGCTCGGATGCTCCCTCCGGCAGCCAAATCAGGCCCTCTCGCTCAAAGGCCGGGAAGTGATCGGTGGGAGTCCAGATTTCGACCATCAGCTCGTCGAGATCGACGATCCAGTAGAGCGGCACTCCTCGGCGTTGGTACTCAAGCCGCTTGGTGAACCGGTCGTGGCGGGCGGTGGAGGGGCTGAGCACTTCGACAACGAGCTGGAGATCTAACATATCCTCGTACCGCATCGTCCGAACTTCCGCGCGGGGGAGGATGAAGATGTCGGGCTGAACCTCGGTGTCGTTGTCCCCCCAGGACACCTCCGACCTCGATCCGAATACGTAGAGCAGCGCAACATGACGTTCCACGTACTCAACCAATGAGCGATGGAGCCGATCGACCACGACTTCATGCCAGACCCGGGGCGAGGGAGTCACCAGCAGCTCCCCGCGCACCAGTTCGTAGCGGTTGCCGTCGTCGGGCAGGTCCCGAAGCATGTCGCGGGTGTAGTAGACCGGGGCAGGCATACCCATATAGTGGGGTCCTCGGCGCCGAGTGGGCAAGGGGGAGACATACCCCCAGTCTCGGGTATTCCGGGCAATCCTTGTCATCGAAATAATGCGGAACGCGGCTCCCGGGATGCGCTCCCGCGAGATTGCTTCGTCGGCCCCTTTCGGGGCATCCTCGCAATGACAGGAGTTAGGAAAGACTCTTGACTCTAGACTCTCGACTCCTGCTTCCGCCAGAACGCATACACGGGGATCCCCAACGCCACGATCACCAGCCCCGGCCAGGTGTAGAGCGGCTTCTTGACCAGCAGCACCACCATCAGGAAGCCCACCGCACCCAGGTAGAGCGCCGGCAGCCACGGATAACCGAAGGCCTTCACCGGCCGGGGCAGCTCGGGGCGGACGCGGCGGAGCCGGAAGAGGGCCAGGGTCGTGAGAAAGTAGAAGAGCAGCGAGGCGAAGATTACGTAGTCGAGGAGATTGCCATAGCTGCCGCTCAGGCAGAGAACCATTGCCCAGATGGCCTGCGTGAAGAGCCCGAAGGTTGGCGTCTTCCACGCCGGATGCAGGGTGCCCGCCCGCTCGAAGAAGAGCCCATCCTTCGCCATCGCGTAGTAGACCCGCGGCCCGGCGAGGACCAGTCCGTTGACACAGCCGAAGGCCGAGAGCATCACCGCGATGGCCATCGCCCCCGCGCCGATCCCTCCGAACATGGCTTCGGCCGCCGCCACAGCCACGCGATCCTGGGCGGCGTGCTGGATGCCCCGCGCAATCGCATCGGCGCCATCAGGCGATCCACCGAAGGGGAGCAGGCTGAGGTACGCGACGTTGGCCAGCAGGTAGAGCGTCATCACGATGGCCGTGCCCAGGGCGAGGGCGAGGGGCAGGTTCCGCTTCGGATCGCGCACCTCGGCGGCGGCAAAGGTGACGTTGTTCCAGGCATCGGCCGAAAAGAGCGACCCCACCATCGCGGCGCCGAGGACCGGAATCATCGCCACCGTCCAGGCGCCGGTGCCCCAGAAGCTGCCGAAGTTCTGCGCCGCGACGCCGTCATTGCGGAAGAGCGTCAGCCCGAACAGGACGAGCGCCGCGAGGGCGCCGACCTTGGCGGCTGCGAAGACCGTCTGGACCGCCGCACCCAGTGTCACGCCGCGTGCGTTGACCAGGGTAAGGGCGAGGACCACGCCGAGGGCCACGATGCGCTGGTTGGAAAGGCCCAGCTCGATCGAACCGCCCGGCATCCGGAGGTGGCCGAGGGAAAGGAAGATGTCGGGGGTCACGGCGGGAACCAGGACCCCCAGGAACTTGCCGAATGCCACCGCCACCGCCGCGATGGTCCCGGTCTGGATGACGGTGAAGAGGGTCCACCCGAAGAGAAAACCGGCCAGCGGGTTGAGGCCGTCGCGGAGAAAGACGTACTGCCCTCCCGCGGTCGGCATCATCGCGGCGAGCTCGGCGTAGGCGAGGGCGCCGGTCACCGTCATCAAGCCGGTGATCAGCCAGACCAGGAGGAGCGCGCCGGGCCCCCAGGGTCCGACCTCGCGGCCGATGTCGGCCGAGACGATGAAGATCCCCGAACCGATCATCGTACCGACGACCATCGAGATCGCGGCGGTGGGCCCGATGCCCCGTATGAACTGCTCTCCCGCCGGAGCAGGCGAAGTCGCCGCGTCGCTGGTCGAGGCCATGGGCAACCGGTGTTGTGGGAGATACTGCAGCGCCGGCGGTCGCCGGCGCGGGGGGATCAGGGCCCGGAAGCTGGCCCGGTGGTCGGCGGTACCGCGGGCCGGGGCGCGGGAGCCGCCGGCGCAGCCGGGGCGGCCGGAGCCGAGTTGGACGAGGAAGGGCCGGTGACCCGGATCGCCTCGTCCACCGCGGCCTTGCTGGCGGCCGCGATCCCCTTCATGACCTTTGAGGCGCCGTCCACGGCGCCCATCGCCCCGCTGATGGCCTTGATGGGCAGCTTGCCGGCCCGCATCGTGTCCTCGACCGTCTCCGTGATCCTGGCGAGAATTCCGGTAGGGGCGCTCCGCGCGGCATACCGGCTCTCCAGGTATTCGACGAAGTCGAGTATCTGGTAGGCCCGCTCATCGGGCAGCGCATCGAGGCGCCTGAGAATCCGCTGCTTGAGATGTTCGTTCATCGGGCTCCCCCCCTCCCACCAACAGTATCACCACCGCCCTGCCCCGGCCAGCGAAGGCTCAGTGCCCGCTGCCGGTGTTCTCGACGCTGACCAGCTCAACCACCGAGTTGGAGAGATACCTCGTCGAGGGGGCCTTCACCTTGGCCCGGATGGTCAACTCCTGGAGCGGCGGGAGGCTCGAGAAGCGGGCCACCTCGGCCTGGGGGATGATTACGTAGACGAAGCCCGATTCGGGCAGCGGGCCGCGCGCGAGCAGGTAGGGCGCGCCGACGGGTATTTCGGGCCGCAGCTCGTCGGCCTTCTGCAGCGCGAGGAACTGGATCCGCCATTCGACGACCTGCCCCACGTACCGCGCCGGGTCCGCCTGGACCTCGGCCTGGCTCACACCAACGAGGACGCCGCTCGGGCTGTCCTTGATCGAGCTGTCCCGTACCCAACCCGTCACCTGCACCTTGACCCAGTCTCCCGAGCGCGCCAGGACCCTCCCGCTCGCTCCCGGCGCCAGCATTCCGAGCGGCTGACCCTCGGCGGCCTGGAGGAAGGGGGTCGTCTTGACGACCTCGACCCGCTGCCCGGTGCCGGTGCCCGTATCGGCGGAGGCCGCCGACTGGTCCAAGCCCTCCAGCATCTTGCTTGCCACCCACCCGGTCCTGGTGACGTGGGTCCAGGACCCCTTGGTCTCCAGTTTCCTGAGCAGGGCGCCGTTCTGCAGCCGGGCCACCAGCGCCCCTCCAGCCACCTGCCGGAGGTTCTCGCCGCCACGCGACCGCGACGACCAGGTCGTAGCCGTCGCGGGATACGGGCGTCACGGACGAGGTGTAGATCCACCCCTCCACCGTGACCTCGGCATAGTCACCCTGGCGCTGGCCCACCACCACCTGGGCCCCCTTGGCGAGGGTGCCGAGGGTCTGGTCGCCGGGGAGCTTGGTGAGGGGAGCGTCGGCCACCGTACGGGCCTGTTCCTGGGCCTGAAGTGGCACGGCAATGGGTACCTGCAGGGCCAGCAGGGCGACTGGTAGCCACCGCAGGGCCGGGCTAGATTGGGGCGCGTAAGTCACGATGCCGCATTGTAGAAACCACGGAGAGCCATGTCAAACGTTGCCCGACCCGCTGGCCCGGTCGCCCTGGTCGTTCTGGACGGCTGGGGGTACCGGGCGGAGCGGGAGGGCAACGCGATCGAACTGGCCCGGACACCGACCTGGCACCGGATGTGGGAGGGGCATCCCCGGACCCTCCTGCAGGCCAGCGGGCTCGCCGTAGGCCTCCCCGAAGGCCAGATGGGCAACAGCGAGGTGGGGCACCTGAACCTGGGCGCCGGCAGGGTCGTCCCCCAGGACCTCGTCCGCATCAGCCAGAGCATCCGTGGCGGCGAGTTCTTCCGGATCCCGGCGCTGATCGACCTTTGCGCCGGTGTCAGGAAGCGGGGCGGGACGCTGCACCTTCTCGGGCTGCTGGGCCCGGGCGGCGTTCATGCCATCGACGAGCACCTGCGGGCGGCGGTGGAGCTGGGAGTGCGACAGGAGGTGCCCCGGATCGCGGTGCACGGGTTCCTGGACGGGCGCGACACCCTGCCGCGGATTGCCGACGAAGTCGTTGCCCGGCTGCAGGAGGACCTCCGCCGCATCGCCGGCGACCGCGCCGTCCTCGCGACGCTCACGGGCCGGTACTACGCGATGGACCGCGACCGGCGCTGGGAACGGACCCGCGTCGCCTACGAAGCGATGGTCCGCGGCGAGGGCCGGCCGGAGACCGATCCCGTCGCCGCCGTTCGTGGCGCGTACGCCCGGGGCGAGAGCGACGAGTTCATCAAGCCGCTCATCCTCCAGGCAGATCCCGGGCCCGTGGCTTCCCTCAAGTCGGGCGACGGGGTGTTCTGCTTCAACTATCGCAGCGACCGGATGCGCCAGATCGTGCGGGCCCTGGCCATCGGGGGGTTCGACGGCTTCGATACCGCGGACCGCCCGAAGCTCGACATCGTCACCATGACCCAGTACGACCGCACCTTTCCGCTGAAGCAGGCCTTCCCTCCGTTCTCCCTGGCCCGGATCGTGGCGGAGGTGCTGGCCGACGAGGGACGGTCGCAGCTGCGGACGGCGGAAACCGAGAAGTACCCGCACGTGACCTACTTCTTCAACGGCGGGGTGGAGCCGCCCTACCGGGGCGAGGAGCGGCAGCTGGTGCCGTCGCAGAAGGTCGCGACCTACGACCTCGCGCCCGAGATGAGCGCCGCCGGCATTGCCGACGTGCTGTGCGGGGCGCTGGAACGGCGGAGCCACGATTTCTTTCTCTGCAACTTCGCCAATGCCGATATGGTGGGGCACACCGGGGTGCTGCCGGCGGTGATCCGGGCAGTCGAAACGGTGGACGACTGCCTCGCCCGCATCGTGACCAGCGCCGAACGGTCCGGCACGACCCTGCTGGTCACAGCGGACCACGGCAACTGCGAGCTGATGATCGACCCGGAAACCGGCGGTGCCCATACGGCGCATACCACCAACCCGGTGCCACTGGTCGCGCTGGGGGGTGGAGTGTCCCGGCTTCGCGAGGGCGGCGCCCTGTGTGATGTCGGACCGACTCTCCTTGGCCTGCTCGGCATCCAGCCACCGACCGAAATGACCGGGCGCGACCTGCGCCTGCCCTGACTCGAGGACCCCACTCACCGTGATTTCGACGCGTCCCACTGCCCGTCTGGCCCTGACCCTCGCGCTGGCCCTGGCCCCGGCCGCGGTGCGGGCCCAGACCGGACACCCGCCGGGCAATTCCCCGTATCGTGACATAGTGCCGGCCAAGACCGTCACCCTGTTCGGGGGCTATATGTTCGGCACCGGCGGCAGCCTCGGGGTCGCCCCGCATGACGGGACGTTCGGGGGCATCCGGTTCGACGTCCGGGTCAGCTCGCCGATTTCGCTTGCCCTGTCGTTCCAGTACGGCGGGATGCAGCGCAACTACGTGGACCTGGCGGACACGGCGGGCGGCTTCATCAAGGGCCCTCTGGCCCAGGACGTCTTCATGGCCGAAATCGGTGGGCAGTTCAACGTCACCGGCAAGAAATCGTGGCACCGCCTGGCCCCGTTCGCCGGGGTCACGCTGGGCATCGCCTCGGCCAACACCAGCAGCGTGGATCACAGCGGATTCAATTTCGGCACCCGGTTCGAGATCTCGCCGCAGTGGGGGACCCGGATCGCCCTGTCCAACCGGCTCATCCTGAGAGCCGAGATGCGCTGGATCTTCTGGGGGGTGAGCTATGGGGTGACCTACAGAATTCCGTATCCCGGGTACCCGTATTATGTGACCCGGACAAATTCTGAATGGACCTCCAACACGGCGCTGTCGTTGGGCGTCGGATTCGGGTTCTGATCCGCGGACCGGCGCAGGAAGGGACTCAAGATGCCTGATGAGTCATCACCCCACGAATTGACACGCCCCCCCAAGCGGGGAGGCGGCATGGCGGCGCAGAGCGCCGTCGAGGAAGTTCCCGTCTGGCTCGAGGTGAACGGCCGGCCTGCGGTAACCTGGATGTGTACTCCGAGCCTGCTGGAGGAACTCGTGGTGGGCTGGCTTTATGGCGAGGGCTATATCCGGGACGTGAGCGAGGTCCACCTCCGCCCCTGTGTAACCGACCTCGGCTTCTGGGCCGACGTCCCCGCGTCGCGAATCGCCGAGGTGGAATCGGGAGGGCGGCGCTCGGTCCTGGCCTCCGGCTGCGGGGCGGTGTCCACCTTCCTGGCCGACCCGGCGCAGACCCCTGCCCTGCCCCTGCGCGGCGAACCGCCGCCGCTGGAGCAGATGCGGCTGCTGTTCAAGGCGCTGTTCGCCCGCGGCGAGCGCTATAAGGATACCGGCGGCATCCATGCCGCCGCCCTTACAGACGGCCGCGAGCTGCTCGCTCACGCCGAGGACATCGGGCGCCACAACGCGGTGGACAAGGTGATCGGAACAGTGCTGCTGGCCCACCGGGCGCCGGCCGGGCTCGGACTCCTGGTCACGGGCCGCATTTCGGCGGAGCTGGCCGCCAAGGCGGCCAAGGCGGGTGTGACCTGGATCGCGACGCCGTCGGTGCCCTCCACCCTCGCGGTCGAAATCGCCCGCCGGAGCGGAATGGTGCTGGTGGGGCGCGCCGTGAGCGGCAGCCCGGAGCGCCACGACCAGGGCTGAGACGCCATGCCGCTCAGCGACGCCGACCTCCGGCAGCTGCTCAGCACCACCCGGAGAATCGCGGTGGTCGGGCTGTCGCCGAATCCCCGCCGGCCGAGTCATGGTGTGGCCGCCTACCTGAAAGCGGTCGGATATAAGATCATTCCAGTGCGCCCGGGGATATCGGAGGTGCTGGGCGAGCCGGCCCATGCCGACCTGGTCTCCGCGGCCGGGACGGGACCGATAGACGTGGTGGACGTCTTCCGCCGGTCGGACGCGATTCCGACCCTGGTGGCTGCTTGTATCGAAATCCGCCCGCGGCTCGTCTTCCTGCAGGAGGGGGTGAGCCACCCGGAGTCCGAACGGCTCCTGGAAAATGCCGGCATCCCCGTCATCGCCGATCGCTGCCTCATGGTTGACCATCAACGTCTCCTGGGAAACTGACCCATGGCGCGCACCGCTGCGGCACTGCTTCTCCTGGGGCTGACCACCTCGGCATCGGCCTCGCGGCTCGCCGCCCAGGCCCAGGGAGACCAGGCGACGATCACCCTCGGCCTGACCGCCGGATACGTGGGCGGCGCCTCGCTCTGGCAGGTGACCAACCAGCCGTTCATCCCGGGGGTGGGCTTGCCCGCGGACACGCTCGACATCTCGGACGTCATTTCGCCGAATTTCGGCTTCGGGCTGACCTCGACCTACTACAAGACCAGCAGCTTCGGATTCACCGGCGAGCTGCTGCTGCTGGGCGCCGGCACGGAGCTGCAGTGCCAGGTCAAGTCCACCGCCGGCAACCCGACGACCGACGAGCTCTGCTCGACGATCAGCAACTCGGGGACGACCGGTTCCTCGGTGACGATCTCCCTTGGCGCTGCGGCCCGCCTGGCGAGCCACTCGGCGGTCAGCCCCTTCTTCACGGTGCGGGGCGGGGCGATCATCACCGACCAGAGCACCATCGCCGTCGAAGGCGACACGCTGATCAACGCCTCCACCTTCGAGACGATAACGGTGTACGATGACCCGGACCGGACCATGGTCAACTGGTACGTGCAGCTGGCCGCCGGTGCCTCCTTCGCCATCGCCAAGGGGTACCGGCTCCGGGTCGAGGCGCGGGACAACATCTTCCCGGTCGCCGTCGTTACCGGACCCGACCTTCCCACCGTCGGCGCCACTCCGCCGAACGGCATGGCGACCAAGCAGCTGTTCAGCCTGATGATCGGGTTCGACGTGGTGCTGGAAAGGAAGCGGGGCCGACGATATTGAACGGCGCCATCCTGGCCGGCGGCGGCGCCACCCGATACGACCACCGGCCCAAGGGGCTGGAGCCGGTCGGCGGCCGGCGGATCCTCGACCGGGTGGCCGACGCGCTTCGCGAGGCGGTGGGCCGGGACCCGATCCTCGTCGCCAACGCGCCCGAGGCGCAGAGCTGGCGCCCCGGCCTGCGGGTCGTCCCCGACGTGCAGCCGGGCACCGGCGCCCTGGGCGGCCTCCTGACGGCAGTGACCGCCGCCCCCGCCCCCGTGGTCTGCGTCGCCTGGGACATGCCGTTCGTCCCTGCCGGTCTGCTCCGGCGAGCTGGCCGCGGGCCTCGCGCAGGGGTTCGACGCCTACCTGCCGGCCAGCGACGGCCGGCGCGGCCTGGAGCCGATGTGCGCCGCCTACGGGCCCGCCTGCGGGCCCGCGATCACCGCCGCGCTGGCCCGCGGCGACCGCCGGGCCATCGCCTTCCACCCGGACGTAAAAGTCGGTATCCTCCCCGTGGAGCGGGTGCGGCGGTGGGGCGATCCCGACCAACTCTTCTTCAACGTCAACACCCCGGAAGACCTCCTCAAGGCGGACGACCTGTGGCGCGCATCATCTCGATCATCGGGTTGAAGAACGCGGGCAAGACCACGCTGGCGGTGGCCCTGTCGTCCGAGTTCGTGCGCAAGGGCAAACGGGTGATGACCATCAAGCACGCCACGCATCCCGCGGACATCGACCGGGAAGGCAGCGACAGCTACCGGCACTTCCACGAGGGAAAGGCCGAGCGGGTCCTGATCGCGGGCCCCGCCCAGCGGGTGGTCATCGAGCGCAGCCCCGATGACACCGATCCCGAGAACCTGGCCCGGCGCTACTTCGCCGGGGCGGACATCGTGCTGGTCGAGGGCTTCAAGACGGCTCCGATCCCGAAGATCGAGGTCTACCGCCGCGAGGCCGGCCCCGCCCCCCTCTTCCGGGCCGACCTGCCCAATGCCGCCGACTGGGTCGCCATCGTCACCGACGACGAGAAGCTGCAGGCCGCCTGCCCCGTCCTCCGGTTCCGCGACACGATGTGGCTGCACCTGCTCGCCAACCTGGCCTGGGATCGCGCCAAGCCGCTGAGCTGATGACCGCCCTCTCCGCGCGGGAGGCAGCGCTCCGCATCCTCCAGGAGGTGCGCCGGCAGCCCCCCCTGCGAGTCCCCCTCGACGACGCCCTCGACGCGGTGCTGGCCGAGGACATCGTCAGCCCCCTCGACATCCCCGCCTGGACCAACTCCGCCATGGACGGCTACGCCACCCGGGCGGCCGACGTGCGGGGCGCCAGCGCGGACGCCCCGGTGCGGCTCCGGGTCGTCGAGCAGCTGCCGGCGGGCAGCTTTCCCACCCGCGCCATCGGCCCCGGCGAGTGCGCCCGGATCTTCACCGGCGCCCCCCTCCCCCAGGGGAGCGACACCGTCATCCGCCAGGAAGACACCGACCTCGGAAGCGAAGTCGTCTCCATCCTCAAGGACCGCGACGCGGGAATGAACTTCCGCCGCGCCGGAGAGGACCTCCGCCGTGGCGCCACGGCGCTGGCGGCCGGTGCGGAGCTGGGGCCCGCGGAACTCGGCGTCCTGGCGTCGGTCGCGGTGTCGCATCCCGTGATCTATCGCCGGCCCCGGGTCGCGATCCTGGGCAGCGGCGACGAGATCGTGGACGTGGACCAGGCCGACGAGATCCTGAGCGGCCGGAAGATCGCCAGCAGCAACACGCACACCCTGGTGGCGCTGGTCCGCCGGGCCGGCGGCGAGCCGGTCAACCTCGGCGTCGCCCGGGATACGCCCGAGAGCCTGCGGGAGCACCTGGCCCGGGCCCTCGAGTGCGACCTCGTGGTGACCACCGCCGGCATCAGTGTCGGCGAGCACGACTTCGTGCGCCAGGTCGTGGGCGAGCTGGGCGGTGAGCTCAAGTTCTGGAAGCTCCGGATGCGCCCGGGGGCCCCCGTGGGTTTCGGCCTCCTCGGCGCGGCACCGTGGATCGGCCTGCCCGGCAATCCCGTCAGCACGATGGTGACCTTCGAGCTCTTCGTGCGCCCCGCCATCCGGGCGATGTCGGGACGCGCCCTCCCCTTCCGCCGGGCCATCGACGTCACCGTTGCCGAGCGGATCACACTCGGTCCCAGGCTGCAACACTTCCTGCGCGCGGTTGTCAGCGACGGCCCGCGCGGGCCCGAAGCCAGGCTCACGGGGCCCCAGGGTTCGGGCATCCTGACCTCGATGGTCCTGGCCAATGCCCTGCTGATCGTGCCCGAAGGCGAGAATGACCTGCCGTCCGGCACCCCGGCCCGGGCGATCGTGCTGAACGATCCTTCACACCAGGCCGAGCCGCCATTCTGATGACCGCCCACGCGCCGGCGGTCTGGCTGGGGTTCACCGGGCTCGTCGTCGTGCTGCTGGTGCTCGACCTCGGCGTGCTCAACCGCCGGTCGCATGTCCTGACCCCGAAGGAGGCGCTGAGCTGGAGCGGGGGGCTGGTGGCCCTGGCCCTGCTCTTCGGGCTGTATCTCATGTGGCGGGAGGGCACGGCCCACGCCCTCGAGTACTACACCGGCTACCTGATCGAGCTCTCGCTCAGCGTCGACAACCTCTTCGTCTTCCTGCTGATCTTCCAGTACTTCGCGGTCCCCGCGGAGCTGCAGCCCCGGGTGCTCAAGTGGGGCATCCTGGGCGCCATCGTGATGCGCGGGGTGATGATCGGCGCCGGGGCGCTCCTCCTCCAGCGGTATCACTGGATCGTCTACCTCTTCGGCGGGCTGCTGATCATCACCGGCCTCCGGATGCTCAGGGCGGGCGAGATCCGTATCGAGCCGGAGAAGAACCCGATGGTGCGGCTGGCCCGCCGCTTCCTGCCGATCACGCCGGCCTACGAGGCCGATCACTTCTTCGTACGCACGGTCCAGGGGGCTGCGATGGCCACACCGCTCTTCCTGGTGGTGCTGGTCGTCGAATGGAGCGACCTGGTCTTCGCCATCGACAGCATTCCGGCCATCTTCGCGGTGACGCGGGACGCATTCATCGTCTACAGTTCGAACGTCTTCGCGATCCTCGGCCTGCGGGCCCTCTACTTCGTCCTGGCCAGCGCCATGGACAAGTTCGAGCACCTGAACAAGGGCGTCGCGGCGATCCTGGTGTTCGTCGGCTGCAAGATGGCCCTGTCGGCCTGGATCACGGTGCCGATCGGCACCTCGCTGGGGGTGATCGTCGGGCTGATTCTGCTGGCAATCCTGGCATCGCTCCGCCGACCGCCCGCTGGCGCCCCATCGTAGGGAGCCGCACATTCTCGCATCATGAACGATCTCTTCCGGGGCACGACCGCGCTGGTCACCGGTGCATCGCGCGGCATCGGTGCGGCCTTCGCCGAGGCCCTGGCCCGGCGGGGTGCCAACCTGGTGCTGGTGGCCAGGACGGTGGCCGATCTCGAGCAGGTGGCGGCCAGGGCCCGGTCCTACGGAGGGAAGGCGGACGTCTACCCAGCCGACCTCGGCCAGCCCGAAAGCGTGGCGATCCTGGTCCGCACGCTCGAGGCCGGCGGAGTCGTGGTGGATCACCTCGTGAATAACGCGGGAATCGGGCCCCACGGGCACTTCGCGGAAGGGCCGATGGAGCGGCATCTCCAGACGGTGGACCTCAATGTGCGGGCGGTGACCGACCTCGCATCCCGACTCCTCCCCGGAATGCTGGCACGGCGCCGGGGGGGCATTCTGAACGTGGCCTCGACGGCGGCGTTCCAGGGGCTGGCCTGGCTTCCGGTGTATTCCGGCACCAAGGCCTATGTCGTCACCTGGAGTGAAGGAGTCTGGGCTTCGCTCCGGGGAACGGGAATTCGCTGCACCTGCCTCTGCCCCGGACCGGTGGATACCCTGTTCTTCGACCACAACAATCATGGCGTCCGGCCGCCCCGCTTCCTGATGCAGTCCGCCGGCAAGGTTGCCGCCGTCGGCCTCAGGGCCTATGAGCAGGGGCGCTGCATGGTGATTTCGAGCTGGCTCTTCGCGCTCGCCGCCTGGAGCGTGCGCCTGGTCCCCAGGGCAGTCGTGGCTCGAGCTGGTGCGCTCTACACGGCCCGACGCTGAACGGCGTTCCGCCCATTCCCCCCATGTCCCCACCTCTCCTCGAGCGCCTCGGCCTCCAGCGGCCGGCCCTGCGCGCCTGGGCGATGTACGACTGGGCCAACTCGGGGATGCTGACCGTGGTCATCACGGCGGTCTTCCCGATCTACTTCTCGCGGGTGGTGGCGGGCGGCCTCGCCCCCGCCGAGGCGACCGAGCGATTCAGCCTGGCCACGACGCTGGCGCTGATCCTGATCGCAGTCCTGTCCCCCATCCTCGGCGCGTACGCCGACCGGGGCGGGCACAAACTCCGGTTTCTGGCCCTCTTCATGGCGCTGGGGGCCGCAGCCACCGGCGGGCTCTTCCTCGTCGGATCGGGCGAATGGCTCTTCGCCCTCCTGCTGTTCGGTCTCGCCAACGTGGGACTCAACGGCAGTTTCATCTTCTACGACGCACTGCTGCCGCACGTCGCCGAGCCGGACGAGATGGACCGGGTGTCCACGGCGGGGTATGCGCTGGGGTACGTCGGTGGCGGCCTCCTGCTGGCCCTCTGCCTGGCGATGATCCAGCAGCCGGCGTGGTTCCATCTGCCCTCGGGGGCGAATCTCTCTCCACGCGAGGCCACCCTGCCGACCCGCCTGACTTTCCTGTTGAGCGCCATCTGGTGGGGAGTATTCTCGATCCCGCTTTTCCGACGGGTGCAGGAGCCGGCCAGCCGCAGTTCTGCCCGGAAGGAAGGAGCCGGGCTGGTCGCCCAGACGGTGCACGACCTGGCCGAGACACTGCGCGATCTGCGGAAATTCCCCCAGGCCTTTCTGATGCTGGTCGCCTTCCTGCTCTACAACGACGGGATCGGCACCATCATCCGGATGGCCACGATCTACGGCGCCGAGATCGGCATCGGCACAGGGGGAATGATCGCGGCCATCGTGCTGGTGCAGTTCGTGGGCATTCCATTCGCGTTCGCCTTCGGCTCGCTGGCCGGGAAGCTGGGCACCAGGCGCACCATTTTCGTCGGCCTCCTGGTCTATGTCGGCATCAGCATCTTCGGCTTCTTCATGAAGAACGAGCGCGACTTCCTGATGCTGGCCGTGCTGGTCGGCATCGTGCAGGGGGGCACCCAGGCGCTGAGCCGGTCGCTGTTCGCGACGCTGATTCCGCGCGACCGCTCGGGGGAGTTCTTCGGATTCTTCGCCGTGTTCGAGAAGTTCGCGGGGATCTTCGGACCGGCGCTCTTTTCCCTGGCCCTGATACTCACCGGTTCAAGCCGGAACGGCATTCTCTCCGTCATCTTCTTCTTCGTGGTGGGCGGGCTGCTGCTGTCCCGGGTGGACACCGAGGGTGGGCCAGCGCCAGGCCCGCGCCGCCGAACTGGAATCCGCCGCCGCATCTTCGTAGACTGCTCTCATGAGCACCAAGATTCCCGTCGCCATCCTGGGCGCCACCGGCACGGTTGGCCAGAAGTTCGTCCGGCTGCTGGCGGACCATCCCTGGTTCGAGATCGCCGCGGTCGCCGCCTCGGACAACAGCGCCGGCCGGCCCTACGGCGAGGTGGTCCGCTGGCGCGAGACCTCCCCGCTGCCACCCAGCCGTGGCGCGGATGGTGGTGGGCCGCATCGTGCCGCCCTTGCCGGGCCGGATCGCCTTCTCGGCGCTCGATTCGTCGGTTGCCGGAACCGCGGAGGAGGAGTTCGCCCGGGCGGGGGTGATGGTGGTGACCAACGCGAGCAACCACCGGATGGACGCCGACGTGCCGCTGCTGGTGCCGGAGGTCAATCCCGAGCACCTGGTGCTGCTCGAGGGCCAGCGGCGCGGCCGCGGGTGGAGCGGCGGGATCGTCGCCAACCCGAACTGCTCGACCGCCGGGCTGGTCGTGGCGGTCGCGGCGCTGCACCAGCGCTTCGGCATCGAGAAGATGTTCGTGGCCACGATGCAGGCGGTGTCGGGGGCGGGCTATCCCGGCGTGCCGTCGCTCGACATCGTGGGCAACGTGATTCCCGTTCATCGCCAATGAAGAGGGGAAGCTCGAGACCGAGACCCAGAAGATCCTGGGCACGCGCGAGGGTTCGACCATCCGCCCCTCGCCGATGGTGGTGAGCTCCCATACCAACCGGGTGGCTGTGGTGGACGGGCACACCGAGGTGGTGTCGATCGGATTCGGGCGGCGGGTGCGGCCCGAGGAGGCGATCACGGCCCTCGAGGGGTTCGAGGCGCCGGCCTCGGTGCGCAAGCTGCCCTCGACGCCTGCGCGGATCATCGAGGTCGAACGCCACCCCGACCGGCCGCAGCCGAGGCTGGACCTCGAGCGGGGTGGCGGGATGACGGTGACGGTCGGCCGAATCCGTCCCTGCACTCTGCTCGATCTGCGGATGGTCCTGCTGAGCCACAACACCGTGCGGGGTGCCGCCGGCGCGGCGGTGCAGAATGCGGAGTTGCTGGTGGCGGAGGGGTGGGTGAAATAGAGGCGGGAACTGAGACAACAGCGTGAGCCCTAAAGGACTCCCTTCGGTCGCGGTGAGCGGTGAGCGGGAGCCATGCTGTGGTATTGATCGCCGAGGCTGCATCAGGCAATCAATGCTCCAACGTGGCTCCCGCTCACCGCTTACCGTTGACGCCTTTTGCTTCCCGTGGTTTGGGGCGCCCTGCTCGATTTTCGTGAGGCGCCGGGGCCCGGCGCCCGCCTTCCTTCCCACCACTAATGATGCGTTGTGCCCGGGCAGGTGTCCTCGCTGTAGACCTGCCGGGCCCCGTTCGGGACCAGGCGTCCATCCACGATCAGTTTGTTGCCGTATCCCGCAGGATTGCCGTACCAGACGTCCTGCCAGCGAACGTCCCCGGCCAGGTTGATCCGGAAGCTGGAATTCATCAGGTATGTCCCGACCCCCCCATCTAGCACAAGTGTGGCGTGCCGGCTCAAGGCCACCAGCAGATTGGCCTGGCAGCTCTGTCGCATGACGTTGTCACCCAGCCTCAAATCCACGTCCCCCTTGAGCTGAGTATCGGGGTCGGGGAAGCCCGCGTGCACGACCACCGCGAAACGGTTGTTCACCAGGAGATTGTCATGGATGGAGACTCTGCTGGTGCTCCGAACATCCGACGCCTGGAGCCCGATGGCATCCACCCGGACGCCCACTCCGAGCGGAATCCACTGGTGGTCTCTCACCTCATTGTTCCAGATCTCGGCCGAGACGTCGGCGGAGGCTGGAAGCTCGAAGGACTCTTCGCCGGCCGGAGGGGGTACGCCCACGACCGGCGCGACGCTGATACCCAGTTTGGCGGTACTGACCAGCCGGTTGCCGGTGAGCCGGAAATCGCCCGGACCCGCGAGGCAGATATCACAGGAGGCGGCGCTTCCACCGAGATGGTTCTGTCCGACGAACGCGCTGCTCGCCCGGAGGTCGAATCGAACCCGGAAGCCGGCCTCGACCCTGTTACCGCGGAGGGTCAGCCCACGGACCTGTAATGAGGCCACGGCTTCACCGTCGAATCCACCGTCGGTTGGGTGACCCGACTGAAACACGAATCCCTCCACCGTCAGGCCATTCCCCGCCGAGCCGCCGGGATGGCTGTAGGCAAAGATCAGGGGAACGCCGAACTCACCGAGCGCGAGCCTGGTGGCGCCGCGGCCGATCGCCGTGCCGGTTGCGATGCCGCGGGAATCGAGGCCCATGACCAATGCCCCATGCAGTGTGATGTCAGGCACATCGACCAAGAGCGGGAACTGATCGATGCCGGGGACCGCCGGGTCGTCTGGCAGGCCGTCAGTGAAGGTTCCCGCGACGTCAATGGTGATCCGGCACGCAGCGGACCGCATCTCCCCGCGGTCCAGGCGGCCCTCGCGGACAGCGGCCAGGGCGTCGCTGATCCTGTGGAAGTGGATGCCGTCGTCCGGACCGCCGGTACCCGGTGTCACCACCAGGTGGGTGATGTAGTCGCCATGAGCTTTGCGACCGGCCAACTCAGACGCCGAGATCTCGCTGATGACACCGACCTGGCCGGTCCGATGGCAGACGGAGACCCGGCTGTCGGCAAATTGGCTGGAGGATTCCTGGGCCGGGTTGGTTCCGGTCGGCGTGTCGCTGGAACAGGCGCCGATCATGATGACGGCGCTGAGGCCGACGAGCAGGGCGACCGGCGATTGCTTCGAGCAAGTCCGCATATGTTCCCACTTTCAAGAAGAATGTTCGCTGCCGCACCTGCCGGTCGAGTGCCCGCCTCGGCCAAGGTCTCACTCCCTGCCTACTTCACGACCACAGTCCCTTTGAAGGTCGCGTGATAGGCGTCAGTGTACTGATAGGTCCCGGGCGTGGAGAGCGTCACGCTGTCCTGCATCTGCCCGTAGGCCCAGTCTCCAGTGCTCAGGGACAAGGAGCCACCGCTGGTGGTGATGCGATGAATGTCATAGTCGTAATCCTGGAGCGCCCACACCATCGTCTGGCCCGCCGCGATGGTATCCACGGCAGGATCGACACTGCCATTGTGCCCGCTGTGTGCCCAGGTCTGGAAGCTTGCGGTTGGGTGGGGCACATACTCGATGTATGCCACGGCACCATTGGCCCGGACGCTCACCGAGAGATCCAGGTACACACTGGCCGGAGCGGATGCGAGCGCGGCTCGCACCACGCCAACTCCTTCGAAACCGGTCGGGCTCAGCCGCATATAGCTCACCCCGTATTGATCAGGCGTCACGTTGATTACCACGACCGAGATGGGCCCCGAGACCACTTGCCAGGTGAGCCGCTCCCCCTTCACAACGTTACTGAACTGATCTGTGGGGAACACCCCGCGACTGGGGTAGTAGGTACCATCCATCATCATCGGCGCGAGCGGAATGACACCACAACAAATCCGGGTGACCGTCCCAGCCCGTGCAGTGGCCGAGAAGTTCGCCGGCAACCCCGGATTTTCGGCGATGGTCGCGGTTGCCGTGGCCACACCGGCGATCATATCCAGGGTCCAGCTCGCCACCGCGATCCCGGCGCTGTCGGTCAGGCTGGTGAGAGGCTCTATCGTGCCCGCTGCCGCGCTCCAGGTAACCTCGACGCCTGCACGGGGAATTTGAGCCGAATCCACGATCACCCGAAGTGGCAAAGGCAATGGGGTGCCGGCGGCTCCGATCTGCCCGTCACCATTGGGCAAGGGTGCCTTCCTTACACGCAGCAACGCTGTTGGGAACGAGGAAGCCCCAGTGGTGAACTGCGTGGTAACCGGACCCTGAAGGGCATCCCCGCTCTGGTCGTGAATTCCCCCGGTGACGACAACCTCGTAGTCGGTAAGGGGGGCGAGTGCACCATTCGGGATCAGCACGACCGCGATATGGTTGTCGTCCGCGAACTCGAGCCGTCCATCGACCACGGTTGACCCGTGCCGGAGTTCAACCGAGGCACCGGTCAACGATGCTTCGTCGATCGGCGTGCTGAAGACCACGATGATACTGGCGTTGAGCGGCACATCGCGCTTGTGCGGTGGCGGGCTGGTGCGGACCACGACGGGGGGGTCGGATTCGCGCACGACACAGGTATAGGAGGTGTTCCCGGCGGATCCGTTGTTCTGGACTTCAACCGTGAGCGTATCACCCACAGCTGCGGGAACAGGCACGGGGTCAAAGCCCCCGTCCAGGAAGGCGGTCGTGAGGGTGCCGCCGAGGCGAGGGTTCTTGATCGTTGCGACTCGGCCCTGAGCGAGAGTCCCGGGCGAGAGGGAAACGAATACGACCATCTCAGCGCCAGAGGCCGAGCGTGCCACCCCTGCGGACGCCGACCAGGGCGATTGCACTGGGCTCGACACCAGGAATGGCGACCGCGGAGGCGTCTTGCCCGTGTCAGCGGGTCCCTGGGAATCCGAGCACCCGAGCGCCAGGCCGACCGCGGTGATGAGGCCGACGACCCCACACGCGAGGCTCCTTCGGTTCATGGTCCTGGTGTCCATGGCACCCTCGGCCTTACGGCCTCGTGAAGACCCACACCGCCCCAGCGTTCACATTGTCTGAGGACCCTCCGACAATGGCGGTGTTGCCGTCGGCGGAGAGCGACACGGCCATGCCCTGGTTGGCGCCCCCCACGGCGCCGGTGCCGACCAGCTTGGCCCCCTGCTGGGTCCAGACTCCCACGCTCCTGGTCCAGAACCACGCGGCGCCAGCACCCCCACTGTCATCATACCCTCCGACGATGGCGGCGTTGCCGTCGGCGGAGAGGGACACGGAAGTGCCCTGCCCGGCGGCCCCTACAGCACCGGTGCCGACCAGCTTGGACCCCTGCTGGGTCCAGACACCCCCGCTCCTGGTCCAGACCCACGCGGCCCCAGCGTTCGCATTGTCTGCGTCCCCTCCGACAAGGGCGGTGTTGCCGTCGGTGGAGAGGGACACGGAATAACCCTGCTCGGCGTTCCCCACGGCCCCGGCGCCAACCAGCTTGGACCCCTGCTGGGTCCAGACTCCTCCGCTCCGTGTCCAGACCCACACGGCCCCAGCACTACCATTGTCATACGACCCTCCGACGATGGCGGTGTTGCCGTCGGCGGAGAGGGACACGGCCGTGCCCTGAGAGGCCCCAGCGGCGCCGGTACCGACCAGCTTGGATCCCTGCTGGGTCCAGACGCCCCCGCTCCTGGTCCAGACCCACGCGGCTCCTACATCCCCATTGTCTCCAAACCCTCCGACGATGGCGGTGTTGCCGTCAGCGGAGAGGGCCACGGAAAGACCCTGGTACCCGTTCCCCACAGCGCCGGTGCCGACCAGCTTGGACCCCTGCTGGGTCCAGACCCCTCCGCTCCTGGTCCAGACCCACGCCGCCCCGGCGGCATCATTGTCCAGGACCCCTCCGGCGATGGCGGTGTTGCCGTCGGCGGAGAGGAACACGGAATAACCCTGGTTGGCGGCCCCCACGGCGCCGGTGCCGACCAGCTTGGACCCCTCCTGAGTCCAGACCCCCCCGCTCCTGGTCCAGACCCACGCGGCTCCAACATCCCCATTGTCTCCAATCCCTCCGACGATGGCGGTGTTGCCGTCGGCGGAGAGGGACACGGAATAGCCCTGGCTGGCGTCCCCCACGGCCCCGGTGCCGATCAGCTTCAACCCCTGTTGAGTGAACGCGAGGCCGGAGGCTGCGAACAGCACCGGGTTGCCGGCGATGCCGGATCCAGTGGCCGTCGCGCTGAGGGTATTCGCCCCTTGCGTGGCGCCCAGGGTCCAGCTCGCCGCCGTCGCGATCCCGCTCGCGTCCGTCACCACCGGCGTCGCCGGAAGCACCGTCCCACCCCCACCGGTCACCGCAAAGGTGACCGTCATGCCCGCCACCGGAGTGCCACTCCCGTCCCGCACCAGAACGGAGGGCGGCGCCCCCACCGCCGTATTCAACGGGGCGCTCTGCGTGATCACCGAGCGCGCCGCGATGCTGAAGCCGAGGCCGGTGGCTGCGAACACAACCGGGTTGCCGGCGATGCCGGATCCGGTCGCCGTCGCACTGAGGGTGTTCGCCCCTGGCGTGGCGCCCAAGGTCCAGCTCCCCACCGTCGCGATCCCGCTCGCGTCCGTCACCACTGGCACCGCCGGAAGAACCGTCCCGCCCCCACCGGTCACATCAAAGGTGACTGTCACGCCCGCCACTGGAGTGCCGCTCCGGTCCCGCACCAGCACCGAGGGTGGTGCCCCCACCGCCGTATTCACCGGGGCGCTCTGCGTGATCGCCGAGTGCGCCGCGATCTGGCTCGGCGTAGGCCCAGGGGGAGCAGTCGGATTGCTGCAGCCGGCAAGCGCCGCGAGTGCGATCAGGGCGACGGTGACCGTTCGATGGGAAATCATGGTGTCCTCCCTTTCGGCGGGGGGTGCCCCCCAGGGACCTTCGCGTGGAGCGCTTCGTCGAGCGCCATGTTCGCGAAGTCATTCTGGCTGTCGCTGCCGGGGACCGCGACGACCGTCAGCACCGGCGCGGCGGTGCCCGCGGGTTCGGCGCAATCATCGTCACCTCAGGGTTGCCCGGCGACCTTGACCGGCACACTGCTGCCGCTGGTCGTGCCGTTGCCGAGCTCGCCACGATCGCCGATGCCCCAGCAATACGCGACTCCGCCGGGGTCACCCCGCACATGGACTGATATCCGGCACTCAGCGTCGCGAAGGTGAGCCCGCCCGGGACCGGAAGTGGCGCAGTGGTGGGGCCCAGGGCGCCCCAGATGACCCCCCCCCAGCAATACGCGGCACCGGCCGACGTGAGCCCGCAGGCGAAGCTGTCCTGCCCGCCGGTCGTCAGTGAAGCCAGGATGAGCCCGCCCGCGACCCTTGCGGGAACAGTGCTGCAGGGGAGCATCGATGGGCCCCATCCAAAAAGCCCCGAGGTGTCGTTGCACTGTTCCGGTCCCGTGGGTGGGCGTGCCCCGCTGCCGAGGAGATCGAACTGGTTGTCGCCCCAGCAGTAGGGGTCCCCAGTCGTGGTCACCCCGCACGAGTGAGCCCATTCCGTGGCTACCGTCTTGAACTTGAGCCCGCCTGCCACCGCGACGGGAGCGCCGCTGCCGGTGGTCGTGCCGTCGCCGAGCTCGCCCATCGTGTTCTGGCCCCAGCAGTATGCCGCACCGGCGGTCGTCACGCCGCAGCTGTGATTCCCCCCGGCACTCACCTCCGCGAAGGTGAGCCCGCCGGCGACGGGGACCGGGGTGGTGCCGAAGTTCGTGGTGCCGTCGCCGAGTTCGCCGAACTGGTTGTCGCCCCAGCAGTACGCAGCGCCCGCCGTCGTGACCCCGCAGCTGTGCCATAGCCCGGAGCTCACGCTGGCGAAGGTGAGCCCGCCGGCCACGGGCACCGGCACAAGACGCGCTTGACCAACGCTGTCCAGGGAACCCTCGCCAAGCATCCTATACTGTCCCCAGCAGTACGCCGCCCCACTGGTGGTCACACCGCAGGTGTGGTAGTACCCCGCGCTCACCGCCGCGAAGGTGAGTCCACCCGCGACAGGCACGGGGCTGAGCGCGGTGCTCCAGAGCGTGCCGTCGCCGAGGGTGCCATTGTTGTAGTTCTCTCCCCAGCAGTACGCGGCGCCTGCCGTCGTCACGCCGCAAGCATGGGTGAATCCCACGCTCACCGAGACGAACACCAGGTTGGTGGGGGGCTGGGTGCTGCCCGTTGTGAACGGCACGGCCACGGCAGAGTCGAGCGGGAGTCCATTGACACCGTGAATTGACTGGCTGACGACGAACTGGTAGTCGGTGTTGCCGGCCAGGAGGGTGTCCGGGTGAAATTCGGTCCGAAGATACGCGGCATCCGCAAACCGGACGGTGCCGGCCACCGCCGTGGGGCCACGCCACAGTTTGACCGATGCAGTGTCCACCGTCGCCGGGTCGAGCGGCTGGCTGAAGACCACGACCATGCTGGCGTTCAAGGGCACATCCCGCTTGTGGGGTGGAGGGCTGGTGCGCACCACGATGGGCGGCGCTCCCTCGGGCACGGCCGCGGTATAGGAGACGGGGGCCCCGGCCCCGCCGACCTGAACACTGATCGCGAGGGTATCGCCGACATTCGCGGTCACGGGAATGGGATCGAAGCCGCCGTCCACCATCACGGTGGAGGCGATGCTGCCGGCCCTGCTGTCCCGGATGGTCACCGTCCGACCATCGGGGATGGCGCCGGGCGGCAGAGACACGTAGACCACCGTTGAGGGCGAGGATCCGGCGCGGGCGACACCGGCGAAGGCAGGCGATGAGGCTGGCACCGGGCTCGAGACCACGAATGGTGTCGGGGGCAGCAGAGTGGGCGTGGGAGTGGGCTCCGAGCCGTTCGAGCACGCCAGCGCCAGGGCGGCCACGGCGAACAGGCCGGCGACTGCGTACGCGCGGCGCCCTGCGAGTGTGGCCCTCACGGCTGCCCCCCCACCTTGACCGGCACGAGGGTCTGAAGCACGGGCTCGCCGTCGCCGAGTCCGTGCCCCCAGCCCCAGCAGTAGGCGACGCCCGCGACCGTGACTCCGCAGCTGTGGTAGTAGCCGGGGTTCACCACCGCGAAGCTGAGGCCGCCCGCCACGGGGGTCGGGGTGTTCTCCGACCCCAAGCTTCCGTTACCGAGATCGCCCCAGTCATTAGCGCCCCAGCAGTAGGCGGCGCCCGCGACCGTGACCCCGCAGGCGTTCCAGTCGCCCGCGCTCAGCGTGGCGAAGCTCAGCCCGCCTGCCACCGGTACTGGAGTGGCCCGGTCGATGTAGGCCCCGTCACCAAGCTGGCCGTAAGCCCCCAGGCCCCAGCAATAGGCGGTGCCCGCCGTCGTGAGCCCGCACGAATTCAGCGCGCCGCCACTCACCGAGGCGAAGCTCGGGTCACCCGCTACCGGCACCGGCCTCGAGCGGTCGGTCGTGGTTCCGTCACCGAGTTGGCCGTTGGTGTTTTGCCCCCAGCAATAGGCGCTGCCCGTGGTCGTGAGCCCGCAAGTGTGGTTGAAGCCGGCGTCCACCGAGGTGAAGCTCAGGCCGCCGGTCACCAGCACGGGACTCGACCGGTTGGTCGTGTCCCCGGCGCCGAGCTGGCCGAACTCGTTGTAGCCCCAGCAATAGGCATCGCCCCCGCCCGTGACTCCACAGGTGTGGCCGCCTCCGGCACTCAGGCTCGCGAAGCTGAACCCGACGGCCACCGGCACGGGGGTGGGACTGAGGCCAGTCGGCCCGTCCCCCCAGCAATAGGCGGCACCGGCGGCCGTGCGCCCGCAGGTGGAGTACACACTGGCACTCACCTCGGTGAAGCGCAGGCCTCCCGCCACCGGCACCGGGCTCTCCGCCACCGGCATCGTGGCCCCGACACCAAGCTGGCCACCACCGTTGGCACCCCAGCAATAGGCGGCGCCCGCCGTCGTGACGCCGCAGGAGTGGGCGGACCCTACGCTTACCGAGGCGAACACCAGGCCCGTTGACGGCTCGAGCACTGTGAGCGGCGGGCTTGTCGCGCCGGCGAGCGTACCGGATGTGGCGACAAGGGTGTAAGCGGCCCCCGCCCGGTCGAGACTCAATTCCAGAAAATTCGCGATGCCGTCGACGGCAGCCACCGTCTTGGTCCCGGTCAGCGTTGCGCCTCCCGGGTTCGCGCCCAGGGTGAGCGTTACCGAGTCGCCCGCGCCCTGCACGGTGGCGCCAAGCGAGTCCACGAGAGCCACCTGAACCCCAAACGGCTGGGCCACACCGACCGACCCTGACACGTTAAGGAAGACAAGCCTTGTCGCGACCTGCACCGTCTCGCCCGTTGTGAACGCCACCTCGGTTGGCAACCCCAGCGCGACGCCGTTCACATCGTGAATCGCCGGGGTGACAACGAGCCGATAATCGGTGTTGCCGGCCAGGAGCGTGTCTGGGTGAAACTCAGCCCGGAGGTTCGTGGCATCGCTGAACCGCACCGTACCTGCCACTAGCGCCAAGCTGTGCCAGAGCTGGACGGAGCCTGTGGTCAGCGTGGCCGGGTCGAGCGGCTGGCTGAAGACGACGACCATGCTGGCGTTGAGAGGCACGTCGCGCTTGTGGGGCGGCGGGCTGGTCCGCACGACTATCGGCGGGGCACCCTCGGGCACGGCCACGGTATAGGAGACGGGGGCCCCGGCCCCACCCACCTGAACCCTGATCGCGAGGGTATCGCCCACATTCGCGGTCACGGGAATGGGATCGAAGCCGCCGGCCACCATCACGGTGGAGGCGATGCTGCCGGCCCTGCTGTCCAGGATGGTCACCGTCCGGCCATCGGGGATGGCGCCGGGAGGCAGGGAGACGTAGACCACGGGTGAGGCAGAGGATTCCAAGCGCGCGACGTCAACAGAGGCCGATGGCGGAGCTGGAACCGGGCCCGAAACTACGAATGGCGACGGCAGAGGCGTCTTGCCGGCGCCGGCGGGCCCCTGGGAGTCGGAGCAGGCCAGCGCCAGGGTGGCAACGGCGACCAGGCTCCCGGCCCCGCGCGCGAGACTAGTTCGGATCCTTTTCTTGGTGCCCATCGGGCCCTCCCGGTCCGCTACACTTCCTGGTGCGGGTCCCGCTCGTGGCAGCAGGAGATTGCTTCGGGCCTTGCAGGCCCTCGCAATGACAGAACCGTCGGTGCCACCCCTCGCAATGACACAACGTTGGGGTACGGGCAGGGCTCGCCGAATTGCTCGCATGCAAGTTCACCGCCCCCCGACCAGCTCGAACCCGGCCCAGTAGTACGGATTGGCGGTCGCCGGCACGGCCAGCAGCGCACGCTGCGCCGCTGGCCAGCGCCCGCCCCGGATCTGATCCCACCGTGTAGCCCTGGTAGAACCGCTCCATGAGCGCTGCACTGGCCCGGTCCTGCACCGGCCAGAGCGTCGCGATGACGTTGCCTGCGCCGGCCGAAAGGAAGGCCCGGGCCAATCCGACCCAGTCGTCGCCGGCCGGCACATCACTGAGTGCGCCTGAGCCGAGCCCGGTCTGGCAGGCCGAGAGCACGACCAGATCAGCGGCGAGGTCGAGGCCGAAGACCTCGTGGACCTCGAGGCGACCGTCATCGCGGCCGTCCGGCGCAAACTCGACAAAGGAGAAGAGCGGGTTCTGCTTGTTCAGCACACCATAGGTGGCGAGATGGATGACCCGCCGGGTTGGCGCCTCGCGCCGGAAGGCCGCTTCAGTCGCGGCGCTGCCACTGACCACACGGGTGTCCGTCCCACCCAGGCGTGCGATCGCCGCCACCTCGCGGCGTGACGCCGGCAGGTCAGCCGGTTGCGGCGCGAAGGCAAGGACACCGGCCGTGGCATGGGCCGGGGGCCGGGCACCGAGCGCCAGCCAGACCGAGGCCGACGGGGTCACCATGACCTGGTAGCGCTCGACCAGGAAATGCCCCTGCCCCGCACCGCCGATGCAGTGCCGCGAACGGCAGGTAGTGGAGCTCGGCATGTGGCACGATGGTGAGCCGCGTCTTGCCCGCGAGGAGCCCGGAGGCTTCGAGTCGGAGCGACCAGGTCGGCGTCGAGCTGCCTGAGCGGCGCCCGCCAGAGTGAATCGAGGCTGGGCGAGCCGCGCGGCTCCAGGGTGCCGCGAACGAACTCGACCAGCCGCGACAGGTCCTGCCGCCCGACGCCCAGCGCGAAGACCGCGAGGGTATCCCGCGTCACGAGGAAGGCCAGTGTGCCCTGATCAGCTCACCAGGTATTCGACGAACGCCTGGTCCGGCGCCAGGTGCGTCGGCCACGTCCCGCCATGTGGCAGCCTCGGGCGCGACCAGCGCCGCATGCCGGGGCGCCTGCTCCCGGATCTCGAGCATCAGCTCGGCGTACGATGCCTGGGCCTGGAGCAGCGCCTCGCGGCTGACCGCGCCGCCGCGCGAAAGGTCGGGGCCGCGCAGCGCCTGGTTGCCGACGCTCCCGCCCTCCATCTGACTGGTCAACTCGCCGATGTGCCGGCGGAGGTCCTGCTCCTTGCGCCACCAGCTCCGCGGTCGTGTCCGGCGGCTCGGCCAGGCGTCCCTGTGCCAGCACCTCGAGCATCTCGTTGGAGCGAAGCCGGTCGCTGACCTCGAATGCGGTCCCGGCCTGGCCACGGCTGCGTTCGAGCAGCGCCAGCTGCGCGAAGACGTCCCACTTGTCGGTCAGGTATCCGGAGCGTCGCTCGGCCAGCGCCAGCTGGTGCCCCGTCCCCTCGATGTCCGCGATGGCGGCACGGAGTTGCCGAGCCGCCTCGTCCATCGCTCCCTGGTCGCGAAGCGTCGTCCCAAGGCCGGCGTGGAGCCGCCAGGTCACCTCGGGAGCGGGCCTGGTACCAATTGCGGCCAGCGCCGAGCGGTAGAGCGCCAGTGCCGCGGAGGGGAGCCCCGCTGACTCCTCGAGCGCATGCCCGCTCACCCTGCGCCGCGGCGGCGGCCACTGGATCACCCAGTCGGGCAAGATCCGCCGACGCGGTGACCAGCTGACGCCGGGCCTCGGTCGTGTCGCCCTGGCGGAGGGCGAGCTGGCCCAGCCAGAGACGAGTGAGCGAGGCGCCGCGCTGGTTACCCACCGCCAGCTCCGTCGCCAGGGCCGCGCCGAACAACTCCTTCGCCCGGGCCGTCTCTCCCTCCTCCAGTAGGAGCATGCCCTGCCCTTCCTGGGCCTCAGCCTCTCCCGACCGGTCTCCCGCGCTGCGGAAGATCCGTTCTGCACTGGCATAGAGACGTTCGGCCTCGGGGCGGGTGTTGAGCTGCGCCGCGAGATCCGCCCGGGCCAGGGCCAGCCCGGCCTGCACGGCTGGCTCGACTGCCGCGGAGTCGGCGACGTGCTGCGCCTTCCGAAGGCCGTCGAGCGCGCCCTGCAGGTCTCCCGCCGCGGCGCTGACACCGGCCAGCAGCTCTCGCACGGTGAGTGCATCGGTGAGCGGGCCGGTTCGGTCGTAGATGGCCAGCGCATCGAGCAGATCGGCGCGGGCGGCGGGGTAGTCGCCGCGCCGCAGCTCCATCTCGCCCAGCCCGCGAAGGGCGTCCGCGGCATCGGCCCACTGCCTGCGCACCCGCCACGTCGTCAGGGCCTCGCGATACAGCGATTCGGCTCGCGCAAAATCCCCGGACAGGCTCGCCAGTGCGGCGAGGTTGACGAGGTTGGTCGCGGCCACCTCGGGCCGCCCGTCGCGGCGGTTGATGGCCAGCGCCAGCTCGAGCTGCCGTTGCGCCTCTTCGAGGTCGCCGGCGTCCCGAGCCAGTCCTGCCAGGTTGTTGTAGTCGGAGGCGAGCCCCCTGGAGTCACCGATCCGCTGTCGCAGGGCGATCGCCCTGGCATAGGCGTCCCGGGCACCGGCGACATCCGCCCGCTGCTCGCGAACCCCGGCCAGTTCAGAAGTGGCGTTGGCCTCGACCCGGATGTCACCCACGGCGGCGGCGAGAGCACGCGAACGCTGGAGATACCCCTCGGCGCTGTCGGGCTGGTCGTCGTGGGCAAAGCCCGCCCCGATGTTGCCGAGGGAGGCGGCCATCCCGGCGGTATCGGGAATCGCCGCCGCCTGCGCGAGGGCGACTCGCCAGATCGCGATCGCCGCCGCAGAGCCATCGCGACCGTACGCCACGACCCCCGCTCGCCGGAGACTGTCCGCGGCCACCTTGGAGGCCCGCCGCTCGGGCGGCCAGGCGGTGAACCGGTTGACCTCGCGGACCAGGTACTCGTCGTGCCACGCGGTGGCATAGGCGGCGGCGAGGCGGTGGGCGACGGCGAGTTCGGCCTCGCGAGCCGCCGCCATCCCGTTGACCGCCAGTGCCAGGGTCGAGGTGAGCGCCTCCCTGACTTCGAGCGGTCGGCTGCGGACAGCGATGACGAGGGCGGAATCTGAAAGCCGGTGGGCGAGTTGACGGAGCGAGTCCTGCGATTGCGACAGCGGTGGATCGCCTGATGAAGGTCGCAGGACCGATCCGTGACCGGCGGAGTCGACCGTGACCCGGAATTCGATCAGTTCGGACGACGCCCAGCGCTCCCACGCGGTCCGGGCCTCGACCTTCCAGAGGTAGAGCTGCCCCGGGGCGAGTTCGACCGAATCGGGAAGTGGTGTCGTCGTGTCGGTCAGCTGGGCATCGAAGAGCACCTTGCCGGTGGCATCGAAGAGCGTCACCCGGTAGCGGTCGGCGCCGGACACCGCGGTCCACCTGAGTGTCCTGGCGTCGGCGACACTGCCCACCGGCGACATCGGCGCTGGGGACCGACCCGGCGGTGATCGTCGGGCCCCGGTGCCCCCGGGCCCTCAGGATTGCGACCGGGCCAGACCAGGAGCAGTGAGGGCCGCGGCCGCCGCGAGGAGGCCGGCGCCGGCGAGGAACCGCCGACGGGGCGTCGTGCGGTGAAGCGGGTGCTCCCCCTGCCCCGACTCCGCCGCCACCGCTGGGATCGGTCAGCAGTTCGACCAGAACCGAAAGCTGACGGCGGCAGTGGCCGCACGTCGGCCAGGTGCGCGATCCGGTGTCTCGCTGACCAGTGTTTCCTCCCCCATCCACGAATTCGGCCAGTGCCAGCTCATCAAGGCACTCCCCGTCGCCTGCCACCGCAGTCGCCGGCGGAGGCCCGGATTCCGGCCACTGTCGCCCGGAACTGGACCGCCTTGGCCTCGCAGGATGGCGCACCCGCGCGCATGAAGCGCGACCTCTTCGGCGTCATCCGTCAGGGCGAGGAGCAGGAGCTCGGCTTCAGTCGGGCAGTTCATGGGCACGTTGGCTGGTCTCGGAAGGCGGTGGGCCGGAGTTCGGTCGGCGTTGTCATCGCCAAGGGGTACGGACAGCAGGGCGGGTATTGCTCATTAGAGATCACCTGGGCCCACCCCTTCCTGCTCGAGCTGAATCCGGATCTGCGCAAGCGCCCGCGAGACACGGTTGTAGACCGCCTTGGCATTGGGCCAGCCGACCAGGCGCGCCACATCGGCGGCGGCCATTCCCTCGACACGAAGAGATTGACCGCAAGCCGGACGTCGGCCGGCTGCGAGGCCAGCGCCGCCGCCAATCGGTCGAGCCGATTCCGCCGATTCCGCCGGGTCGAGCGCGGGGCAGCCGCTACGTCACGGGCGAGGTCGCGCACCGGGCGGCGCAGCGGCGTCTGGTCCGGACAGGGAGAGGCGAGGTGAGTGGCGCGCACCTCCCGCAGGAATTCCGGAAAGGTCAGCGACGATCCGGTGCGTGCCCGGATCAGTTCGTAGGCCTCGACGTGAGAATGCCCGCCGATGCAGACCGCGGCGTAGATCTCCTGCTGCAGCGGCGAGAGAGTCGAGGGCACCGTGAGGCGCCGCCGTCCATCACGCTGGCGCAGCCAGTCCACCGTGAGGTTGCGGACCACCGCGACCAGCCAGGTGGCGGCACTGGCCCTGGTCGATGACTTGTCGGAGTACCGCCTGAGGCGGGCGAAGTCGTCGGCGGAGAGCGCCTGGCAGACGGTCGAGAAGAGGTCCATGACATCGTCATGGTCCGGCACCAGGCGCCGGATCGTCGCGAGGATGAGCCGTCGATAGCGCTCGTGGAAGAGATCCCACGCGGCCTGCGAGTCGCCCGCATTCAGCTTGGCAAGCCAAGGCTCCACGGGGACACCGGTGGGGAGATGGGTTGGGCGAGAACCTATGGCTTGAGGGAGAGAGTGTCAAACAAGGATTGCGGGAACTGCAACTGCGTAAGCGGTGAGCGGGAGCCATGCTGCGGCATTGATCGCAGAATCAGGGCCGGACATTCAATGCTCCATTACGGCTCCCGCTCACCGTTCATTGTTTACCGTTCACCGTTCACTGTTTACTTCTTGACCGTCCCCCTCACGCTCCCCGTCCCCCGCGACAGCTCGACGCGCACCGGACCGGTGGCAGCGACCACGGCGGAACCTCCTCGCGCGAACGAGAGGATCTCTCCGGAGCGGGCGTCGCGCACCAGCGCCATCGGATAGCGCGAATCCCAGCGGACCTGGACCAGCTCGGGCCCGGCCGCCGTGATCGCGACGTCGGGCGCGGCGCCGCCCAGGACGGCGGTGCGTCGGAGCGCGGTGCCGCGGATGCCGGTGAGCACCAGCGACGCGAGGCGATCCGGCGCGGCCTGGGCCAGTGGAATCACAAACGCAAAATGGCGCTCAGTGCCGCCGGGCAGGTCGGGGACCTCATCGCCGGCGAAGGACAGGTCGAACAGTTCTCCGCCGTCCGAAGCCAGGCCACGCAGCCGGTAGGCACCAGCCACCGTCGGCAGCCGGGCCGGTGCCTTCACCACGAAGGCCGGCTCGAGAATCAGCGCGTCTCCACGCATCCTGCCCCAGACCAGCAGCCCCGAATCGGCGGCCGTCACCACCATCGGACCCGGCCCCCGGAAGTTCAGCACCCCTTCGTAGGTGTAGTCGCTGATCCAGACCGGGCTGCAGTAGCTCATCAGGTCAACAAAGCCGACCGGATCCTTGAGCACTCCGGCGACCTGGTCGTACCCCCAGACGCCGATCTGCGCGTTCGGATACGGATAGTTCGGGTCGCCGGCGGTGCCGCAGGGAGCGTGCGATCGGCCGAACGTGTGCCCCAGTTCGTGTGCGGTGACACCGCCCGCGCTCGGCTGCTTGTCCCACCCGATCGCCGCCGCGGTGCCGATGTATCCGAGCCCTGCGATTCCGCTCGAATAGTTGGTCCCGACCACGCCGAAATAGGTCGCGGGGCTGCTTTCAGCCGTGCGCAGCGCATTGATTTCCCCAAGGATCCGTCCCCAGGCGCCGTTGGCGTCGTCCGACTGGAGGACCGGGGCCGCGGTGGTGAAAGTCGCGTGGAGCGAGACGTTGACCTGCGCCAGGGGATAGATCCGGCTGGCGAGATCGGCGAACGTGGCCTTGTTCCCGGCATTCACAACACCGAGCATCTGATTGACCGACTGGAGCACCGGCACAAGTCGGAGGTTGAATGCAGGCACCGAGCGGACATCGAGTGCCAGTGCGGCGGCCGCCGGCCACCTGTTGTCATTCTCGTTCGATTCGCCCAGGTCGTCGTCGGGATCGACCACGGCGTCCATCCGCAGCCCCTTGATCACCTGCGCGCCGGTGAGCGTGAGGTTCCAGGAGGTGGTCAGGTTGCCGCGATCGACGGCCAGGGGCACCTGCACCGGTGGTCCCTGGATGGTGACGCTGTCGAACACCCCGCTCGGGCCGTAGAGGTGGACCCGGACCGCCGGCACCGTGCCGGTGGCCTGGTTGGCAGTCACGAAGACGCGGACCAGCGCCGGGCGCCCCGCAACGAGCGGGACGGTGTTGGTATCGTCCTGGACGCTCTGGATTATCTGCGCGTCGGAGACGACGTAGTCGACGGTCGAGAGCGGAATGGATGAATAGCTGATGGCCAGCGGGGTCGGGTCGGGCGCGGCGACCGTAATCGAGGCGGGGGCGGTCGCGATGTAATCCAGTCCACCCACCGCGACGTGGCGCGCCTGCACCGTCCAGGTGCCCGGGGTAGCCCCGGTGAGGATGCCGGAGGCCGTGAAGGTCCGAATGACGCCGCCCGGACCCGCCAGCGTCACCCGGGCAGCGGCTCCGCCGGGCAACCCGGTGATCGTCGCCTGGATGCTGCCATAGGGGCTGGGGCCCGTCGTGCTCTGTCCACCACCGCAGGCGGCAAGCACCGCCGTCACGAGCAGCAGTACCGCTGACTTGCCTCTCATGACATGCAATGTCTCTCTTTCCGCCGGCCTGCTCAAGCCGCCAGAAAATCGACAGTGAACATTCTCGACAGCGGTCAGGCCGATGGGCGGGCCCGCTGCCGCACCGATGCATCGGCCTCGGGGCCGACGACCAGGTTGCGTCCGCGTCCCTTGGCCTGGTAGAGACGGGCATCGGAGCGGTCCAGCAGGTCTTCGACCTCGCTGCCGTCGGGGCCGAGCTCGGCCACGCCGACGCTGATGGTGATGCCGGGGGCATCCGGGTGACCTGGCACCATCAGCGGAATCTCGCTGATCGACTGGCGAATCAGGTCCATCCGCGCGACCGCGCCGGCCCCGCCGAGATAGGGAAAGACGGCGAGGAACTCCTCGCCCCCGTAGCGGACCAGCAGGTCTCCGCCGCGGACCAGGCGGCGCAGGGTGCTCGCCACTGCCCGGAGAGCGATATCGCCGGCGGCGTGGCCCAGGGAGTCGTTGAACCGCTTGAAATTGTCGATGTCGAGCATCGCGATCGACAGCGGGTGCCCATAGCGCCGGGCCCGCGCGATCTCGACACTGACCCGCTCGTCGAAGTACCCGCGATTGGGGAGCCCCGTCAGCCGGTCGCTGCGCGAGAGCAGGCGGAGTTCCTGCGACCGGAGCACCAGCGCGGTGCTCAGCATGGCCGCGGCCAGGAGGAGGATCAGCCGGGCCCCCTGGTCCTGCCAGATCAGGAGACTGGAGTCGAGCGTCGAGAGTCCGCCCTGATCCCAGCCCACGGCGGCCACGACGAGAATGGTCACGTACTGGGCGACGGCCAGGAGGCCGGTGGCAACACAGATCCGCGGGTCGTACCGGAGGCTGGTCGCCGCAATGGCGAGGAAGTACCCCTCGAAGACAGCCCGGCTGCCGATCACCTCTCCCGGGCGGCCCAGCACCAGCCAGACGGCGAGGCCGGCGCTGACGACACTGACATCGAGAGCGCTGGTGGCGAATCCCAGCCAGGTGCGGTAGAAGCCGCGGCGGACCAGCAGGTAGACGCCGAGCGCGAGGAGGACAGCGGCCAGCACCACGGCGAGGCCCACCCAGGCCTCGACCCCTGCGCCGTCGCTCAGGCGGAAGATGGGAATCAGAAGGAGCGTATTGGCCACCCAGAGCCGGATCCGGGCAACCAGCAGTTCGCCGGCGGCGCCGGCATCCACCAGGAGCGGATCGGGCGCCTGCAGCAGCCTCCGCCAGGGCCCGGCCCTGGCTTCGGGCGGATCCACCACGACCTCGAACGACCGCGAGCGCCGACGCGAGTACAGCAGGGTGTTCGGCATGATCCTCCCCGTGGTTACATCGTGCGATACTTCGGGCCGCTGCCGCCTTCGCGCGGCGTCCACCGGGGCCCCAGGACGTCCGTGGCCTTGCAATCGATGCAATTGGGGGCGTTGACCCTGAGTGCGTCCCCTACCCGCTCGTATACCCCCGCCGGGCAGACGTGCGAGTAGAACTCGGCAACCGGCCCGTTCACCTCGGGTCCGACCAGCAGGTGCGAGGGAATCGTATCGCGGGTCGCGTTGCCGGACTTGAAAACAGCGTCCACCTTGCTGAAGGTGAGGACGTTGTCGGGAACCAGCAGTGCGCCGGGGCCCGTCTCCCTGGGCATGGCGGCATCCGCGGCCATGGTGATCCGGCCACCCGGAAAACGCCCCCCGGTCAGCGTCATCAGGCCGGCCTTCAGGCCCCCGGCCATGAAGCCGTCCTTGAACGCGAGCCGCATGTTGCGCGTCCGGTAGAGGTCCTGGACCACATAGCTGGCGTCCACCATCCGGTCGTACGCCGAGAGCCGTCCCGCCGACACATCATCGGCCTTGAGGGCCTCGAAGATAGCGCGCGCAGCAAAGATGCCCGACTGGATGGCGTAGTGGATCCCCTTGAGCGAGGGCACGTCCACAAACCCGGCGGCATCGCCCACGATCAGGACACCGTTGCCATGCCGCCGGGTGGGCAGGGCGTAATAGCCCCCCTCGGGGATCGTCTTCGCCCCCCACTCGAGGAGTTCCCCCCCTTCGAGGTGTGGCCGGAAGAGGGGATGCCCCTTGAGGCGCTGCAGGAGCCCATGGATGTCCAGCGCGGCATCGTGGTAGTCGAGCCCGACCACCAGCCCCACGGCGGCGAGATCGTCGCCCAGCGGATAGAAAAAGCTCCCGCCGAAGGCATCGGACGGGAGCGGCCACCCCATGGTGTGGATGACCCGGTCGAGAGGGCGCTTTGTCTTCCAGATCTCCTTGACCCCCAGTGCAAAGATCTGGGGATTTGTCCCGGTGACCCCCTGCCACTGCAGCCAGGCCTGCGACAGCGGGCCCCGGGTCCCCTCGGCCAGCACCGTGACCCGGCCGGTCAGGTCGGTCGGTGCCTGGTAGCTCCCCCCGGGGTGGCCATCGCGATCGAGGCCGGATGGAGTGGTCCGGACCCCCCGGACCGCCTGCCCCTCGACCAGGAGTCCATCCACCGGGAAGCCGGGGAAGAGGTTCACGCCAAGCGCCTCGGCCTGCTCACCCAGCCAGCGAACCACCTCGCAGATCGAAGCGGTGTAGTAGCCCTCGTTGTGCATCGTCGGCGGCGTGGGGATCCTGACTCCGCCCGACGAGGTCAGGTAATGCACCGACTCGGCCGTGACCGCCTGCCGGAATGGAAAATCAGCGTCCTTGAGGTGGGGAAACAATTCGCGCAGCGCCCGGGGATTGATCACCGCGCCGGAGAGATTGTGCTCCCCCAGGCTGCCGGCCTTTTCCAGCACCGCGATGTTCAGGTCAGCCATGGACCCGCCGGCGGCCTGGTCCCGCTTGACGAGGTTGGCCAGCTCGATCGCCCCTGCCAGTCCCGCCGGGCCGGCACCCACAAAGAGCACGTCCATCTCGATGGCCTCGGCGCCCGGAGGCTCGTGCAGAATCAGGCGCTCGATCGGCAATTCCCGCTGGTACCGCTGGGGAAGGATGGACGCCACGCGGATGCTCCTGGAGTGACGGAATGCGGCCGGAAGGCCGATCCAATATACATTCCGGGGGTACCGCCGCCATCCAACTTGGGTCTGCCCCACTGCCCCTCTGCCCCCGACCAAAGGAAGCCCTTTAGGGCCTGCCCCTCTACATTGCGCAGATGAACCCGCAAACGATCCCAGGCTTCAGACAGGTTCCGTTCACCGGCGTGATCTATGTCATGGCCGAGGCTTCGCGGCTCGGCTACCGGCACCTGCATCCCGATTGGTGCAACCTTGGCCAGGGTCAGCCGGAGACAGGGCCTTTGCCAGGCGCGCCAGCCCGAATCACCGAGGCCGGTATCGACCCGGAGGACCAGGACTACGCCCCGGTGCCCGGCATTCCCGAACTGCGCACGGCGGTGGCTCAGCTCTACAACGAGCTCTACCGGCGGGATCGGGCGTCGCAGTATACAGATCGCAACGTCTGCATCTGCGGCGGGGGGAGAATGTCGCTGACCCGGGCCGTCGCGGCCCTGGGGCCGATCAACCTGGGGCACTTTCTCCCGGATTACACCGCCTACGAGGAACTCCTCGACATCTTCAAGCTGTTCACCGCGATTCCGATCCTGCTCGACGGCAGCCGGGGCTATGAATTCGGGGTGGACGATCTCCGTCGCGAGATCACCGGCCGGGGGCTGTCGGCGCTGCTGCTTTCGAATCCCTGCAATCCGACCGGCCGGGTGCTCCAGGAGGACAAACTGGCCGACTGGGTCGCGGTGGCGCGCGAGCTCCAGTGCACCCTGCTGCTGGACGAGTTCTACTCCCACTACGTCTGGACCGGGGCGGGAAGGGAGCGGGGGGTAATCTCCGCCGCGGAGTTCGTTGAGGACGTGGACCACGATCCGGTGGTGCTGTTCGACGGGCTCACCAAGAACTGGCGCTATCCGGGATGGCGGACCACCTGGATCGTGGGGCCCCGGGCGGTGATCGACGCCGTTTCCAGCACCGGCTCCTTCCTCGACGGCGGCGGCAGCAAGCCGCTGCAGCGGGCGGCGCTCCCGCTGCTGGCGCCGGAGCATGTACTGGCCGAAGCCGGCGCCATCCGGCGGGCCTTTCTCCGCAAGCGCGCTATTCTCTCCGAGGGGCTGCTCAAGGCAGGGGTCCGGTTCGACATGGAGCCGGAGGGCACCTTCTACTGCTGGGGCGACGTTTCTGGATTGCCGGCAGGCCTCAACGACGGCATGTCGTTTTTCAAGGCGGCGCTCAAGGAGAAGGTCATCTGCGTGCCGGGGGAATTCTTCGACATCAATCCCGGCAAGCGGAGAAGTGGCCGGCCGTCACGATTCCGGAACTACGTGCGGTTCAGTTTCGGGCCGGAGGAACGGATGGTGGCGGAGGGGGTGGGGCGAATCCTGGCGATGGTCGGCAGGTGAGCGGGGAGCGGGAGCGTAGGAACCAGCTGCCTGCTCACCGCTCCCTGCTCCCCGCTCCCTTCATCAGTCGAAAGACCGGCCAGCTCCCCAGCAGCAGCGCCACCGACCAGAGACTGTTCCTCGTGTCGGTGATCAGATTCCCCACCAGGAACGCGAGGGCCCCAAGCAGGAGGAAGAGGGGAAGTCCAGGGTAGGGACGGATACGGAACGGACGCGGGGCCTCGGGCTCCCGGCGCCGCAGCACGATGAGCGAGATGAACGAGATCGCGTACTGGAAGACATAGAAGAACGCGGCCAGGGCGAGCACCTGCCCGAAGGTCCCGGTGAGGATCAGTGCAATCGCGACCGCAGAAGTGATGGCCAGGCTGACGACCGGCGTCCCTCCCTCATTGACGTCTCCGAGGCGTCGCCAGAGCAGACGGTCCCGGGCCATGGCGTAGGGCACGCGCGACGTCACCAGGGCGATGGCGTTCGCGGTGCTGAGGAGAGAGACCAGGATGATCGCGCGGACGACGCGGTCGCCAGCCGGGCCGAACACCGCCCGCGCCGCTGACGCGGCCACGAGGTTGTCGCCCGCCATGCCCTGCAGTGTCAGGACGTGCGCGTACCCTGCCAGCAGCAGCAGGTAGATCACCACCACCACCACCACCCCGCCCGCCATGGACCGGGGGATCTCACGCCCGGGGTCCTTCACCTCGCCGCTGAAATAGAGCAGGCCGTTCCAGCCGTCATAGGTGTAGATCACTCCCTGGAGGGCCAGGACCAGTAGCGCGAGGAATGGCAACGCGGCGGCCGGAGCGGGCGAGGCGGATGAGGCGGGAGGGGCTGGCGCAGTGAACAGGCAGAGGACGGCAAGACCGACCAGGACGAGAGTCTTGAGCAGCGAGGTGATCTGCTGGGTCAGGTCGCCCGCCCGGATACCGCGCCAGTTGACCAGGGTCAGCCCCATGACCACTGCCACCGCCACGGCGGTGGCATGCCCGGCGAGCGCCGGAACGAGCGCGTCGCTGTACTCGCCCATCGAGATCGTGACGGCGGCGAGGGCGGCGGCGGACGAGATCGTATCGGTCCAGCCGATGGTGAAGCCGGCGTACTCGCCCAAGGCCCGGCGGGCGAAGACGTACTGCCCTCCCGAGCTCGGAATCATCGCGCCCAACTCGGCCAGGGTCAGCGCTCCGAGGAGGGCGTAGATCCCGCCGGCGAGCCAGACCCCGTAGAACCAGGGCGCCGAGGGCAGCTGCGCCGCGATGTCGCCGGGCGTTCGCAGGATGCCGATGCCGATCGTGTTGCCCACGATGACGGCGATCCCGAAGGCAACACCCAGCACCTTGAGCAGGCTGCCCCGGTGAGGCCCGGTGCCGGCGGGAGTGTCGGTCAAGCGACCACTATTCCTGCCGGATCTTCCGGATTTCCTCGGTCAGTCGCGGGACGACCTCGAACAGGTCGCCGACGATGCCGTAGTCGGCCACCTTGAAGATGGGCGCGTCCTTGTCGCGGTTGATGGCCACGATGACCTTCGCGGTGCGCATTCCGGCAAGGTGCTGGATGGCCCCTGAAATTCCCACGGCCACGTAGAGCCCGGGGCTCACCGTCTTGCCGGTCTGGCCCACCTGGGCGCCGTGGTCCCGCCAGCCCGCGTCCACCACGGCGCGGCTGGCACCGACCGCCGCGTTGCCGAAGGCGGCGGCGAGGTCCTCCAGCAAGCTGAAGTGAGCCGGCTCCTTCAGCCCCCGCCCGCCGGAGACCACCACCGGCGCCTCGGTCACGTCGAGCGCGGCGGTGGCCGGCGCCTTGATCTCGCGCACCGTCACCCGCGCCTGGAAAGCCGGAACGGCGAACGGCTCGGTGGTCCCGGCCTTTCCTGACCGCGCCGGCGCGAAGGTGTTGGGACGCACCGACACCAGCGCTGGAGTGCCCTCGAGGCGCACCCGCTGCAGCGCCTTGCCCGCGTATACCGGCCGGGTCGCTACAATCTTGCCGCCTTCGACCTGGAGCGCGGTGACGTCGGTGGCGCAGCCCACGCCGAGGCGGGCCGCCACACGGGGCGCCAGGTCGCGCCCGGTGGCCGTGGCGGCGAAGACCACGGCCGCGTGGCCCGCCGCTGCCGCCGCAGCCGTGGCGCCGATGCCGTCGGGAGAGTAGAGCCCGAACTCCGGGTGAGTGGCCAGCAGCACTTGGTCGGCCCCGTGGGCGCCCAGGGACTCCGTACCCGTCACCGGACCGGCGGCGCAGAGCAGTGCGTCGACGGTGGCGCCGGTCGCGTCGGCCAGCTGGCGGGCCGCGGCCAGCACCTCGAGCGAGACCTTGCGCAGGGCGCCAGCCCGCTGCTCCAGCACCGCGAGAATGGAGGCCATGGTCAAATCACCTTCGCTTCCGTGCGCAGCAGCCGCACCAGCTCGGGAACGGCATCGGCTCCCTCGCCGACGATTCGCCCCGCCGGCCGCTCGGCCGGCGGCATCAGGCCGAGGGTCGCAATCGTGCCCGCGCCGAGGGTCGTCGGCTTGAGCTCCAGCGGCTTCTTCTTGGCGGCCATGATCCCCTTGAGCGCAGGGAGGCGCGGGTTGTTGAGCCCCTTGTCGCAGGTCAAGACCGCCGGCAGCCGGCAGCCGGAGACCTCGATGCCGCCCTCCACTTCACGCTCCGCAGTGACCTCCTTGCCTTCAATCCGAAGCACCGTCACTGCCGTGATGCAGGGCAAGCCGAGCAGCTCGGCCACCATGGGGCCGGCGGCATGGTGGTAGTCGTCCACGGCCAGCTTGCCGAAGAGGATCAGGTCATAGCCGCCGTCCTTGAGCTCGGCGGCAAGGGCGCGGGCAACCTCGAGGCCGTCGCTTCCCGCCGTCGCCTGGAGCAGCACACCGCGGTCGGCGCCAACGGCGAATGCGGCACGGATCGTTTCCTGGGCTGCGTCCGGGCCGAGGCTCACGATCACGACTTCTCCGGTGCCGGCGGCATCGCGCAGTTTGATCGCCTCTTCGATGGCGTACTCGTCATAGGGATTGGGGACGAACTTGACCCCCGCCTCGACGATCGACTTGCCGTCGGGGGCGATGACGATGTTCGTGGTGGTGTCGGGAACCCGCTTGAGGCAGACTGCGATCTTCACGTTCAAGACGCTCCGGAGTGGGGCCTGGCGGTCGAATTTCCGGGGCGGAAGGTAGCCATCGGAGGGGGCGCTCGCCAGTTGGGCGAGAGGTGGGCGCTCGAGCGGCCCGCAGGGTGGATCTACCGGAGTCCGATCACCGTCACCATGAAGCCGATCATCGTCACCATGGTCCCGACCCAGAAGACGAACATCCACTTGACCAGGTCGGCCCGGGTCTCGGCGAGCTGACGGCCAAGAAGTGATTGAAGGCTGTCGAAGCGCGCATTGGTCCGTGCCTCCAGTTCGCCGAGCTTGCCATCGAACCGTGCTTCCATCGCCCGCAGCTCCGCGGCGAACGTGTCGAACCTGGGCCTCCATCCGGTCCCGGTTGAGGTCGTTCAGCTCCCGCAGCTCGGTGCGATAGGTCAGGTCCACGGCGTTGAACCAGTCCACCAGTTCATTGGCGATGTCGTCGCCCAGGGCCTCGTAGAAGCGGCGTGAGAGCCGGGCGGTGACGGGCATGGCATCCTCGCGGTGGGAGTCGAGGATACGCGTAACGATACGCTCGGCGCAGGAGCGGGATCAATCCTGCGCCGGACGGTACCCGGAAATGCCGATCAGTCAGCGCCGCCGACGGCCACCCGGGCGATCACTCGCAGCGTGATGGCGTTCTGGGGCGTCAGGAATCGCTCCAGCTGCCCATTCTGGCGGTTCTCGTTGAAGGTACCGAAGATGGCGGGAGTCATGTTCAGGACGTTGTCGGCGACCCCGCTGACCTCCCAGCGGCCCGAAGGTCACGCCGACCCTGGCGCCCATGGTGAAATAGCCATTGAGGGGGTAGGTCTCGTTGGCCTCGTCGCCCAGGAACCACTGGGGGCCGGTGTAGCGCGCATCGACCCCGACCTGGAGATGCCGGCCAATCGGCGTGGTGCCCGAGCCCTTGATCTGGTAGGCCGGCACCAGGGGCATGTGATCGCCGGGCTGGACGTCGTTGGGGCCGTAGAGCGGCGATCCGATGAAGGCGGAGTCCGAGCGGACGCTGAAGATCTGGGCGCGGTCTGGTAGGTGGCCAGGGTCCAGGCGTAGTTCAGCGCCAGCGACGCACCATTCTTGAAGAAAGTACTGGGCCGCCAGTTCCAGGCCCTGGCGCCGGGTCTCCCCGATATTGGCGAAGTAGCCGGCGTAGATCGCGGTATCCGACTGGATGAATGCGATGTCGTTCTGGACGTTGGTCCAGTAGAGCGACCCCGTGACGCAGGAACGAACCGCTGACCCAGCGTCCGCCGATTTCACCGGTAGTCGCGACCACCGGGTCGAGCGGCGGATCATCGCCCAGGGCGAATGGGAGCGGACAGGCCGCGGTCGGGATCGGCGCAGGCCAGCTCGAGGATCATCGGCGCCCGGAAGCTCTGCCCCAGCCGAGGCGTACGCCGAAAAGCCCTGGCCCAGGTCGACGGAGACACCGCCCCGCGGGCTCAGGCGGTTGAATGAGTTCGAGGTGTCGGCCGAGGGATCCAGCTGATCCTGAAACGGCACGTTGAGGTAGTCGTAGCGCAGGCCGGCGGACAGCGTCGTCCGCCCGATGGTGTAGTCTGCCGCCGCGAAGCCGAGCCAGGTTCCAGCTCGGGCTCTTGACGTCGGTGGTGACGGTGACCGAATCGGGAAAGGTCGGCGACTCGTCCTGGAGCACGATGTCCACGTTGTTGGCGGCATCGTCGGTCCCCAGCCGCGAACGAGACAGGCTTCCCTTGCCCATCGGCTTCTGCAAGCGCCAGTCGGCGTTCAACCCCAGCGTCCCGTCGGTCGTAATCGGACCGGACATTGTCGTCAGGGGGCTGGTTGACGTTGAACCGATCGCGGTCGAACGCCGGCCGTACAGCGGTGATGCTGCCTCGCCCGGGACCCACCGGGATGTACCCGGTGGCGCTGGCCTGGAGGACCCCGAGCTGGTCGACGTCGCCGGCCGTGAAGTTGACCTGCGGATCGACGTCGAAGATGCTCTGGGGCAGCGACCCGGCGGTGTAGGCCTCGGAGTGCGCGCCGCGGAGCTGAAAGCTGATGCCCTTCTTCTCGCCGAGATGGCCCAGGTTGAGGAAGCCGTCGTACATCGTCGAATTGGGTCGACTGCCCGCCAGCCGTTCTCGTGGTCGTAGCCGCCCGCGAGGTAGTAGTCCCACCCTCCCTTGGACTTCTGCCCGAGACGACGCCCTCGCCGGCATAGCCGCCATAGCTGCCCCCCGAGAGTTCCAGCTCGGCGCCGAGCGGGCCCTTCCCCCGCGCGGTGACGAGATTGATCCCGCCGCTCAGGGAGTTGTTGCCGATGAGCGAGCCGGTGCCGGCGACCAGCTCGACCTTCTTGATGTGCTCCAGCGGCAGCAGGTCGAAGCTCACCTCCCCGGCGTCCGGTTCGTTCTGGCGGACGCCATCGAGGAACACCGAGAGCCCGTCGGGAGAGCCGACGGTCGGACCGGCGCCGAATCCGCGAAAGGTGAGCGTCAGCTTGAGCGGAGAGCCGAGGTCGTTGGTGAAGCAGACGCCGACCTGCGAGGCCAGGGCGTCCGGCAGGATCCGTGGCTCCCAGGCGTCGATCTGGGCCTGGTGATCGTGATGACCCGGACCGGCAGGTCCGCCTTGATCAGGGGGCCGGCGGCCGGGATGATCGAGCCGACGACCTCGATCGGCGCGATGACGATCGCCGAGTCCTGGTGGAAGCGGGTGGTGTCGGGCTGCTGGGCGGCGAGCGGCAGGCAGACGAGGGCGCCGAGCGCCCCGACGATGAGGGGAGTCCGCATGGTGGCCTTGCTTTTTGGATTGACGGATGACTGGGAACGGCCGGCTAGCGCAGCACCGGCGGGGCGTGGCCGTCGCCCTCGTAGATCGCGGCCAGGGCGATATGGTCCGGAGCGGTGCCGACTATCAACAGCCCATCGTCGGCCCGGCCACCGCCGTCATAGTCCTGGCAGCAGAACCGCGACACGTTGAGGCCGCCGGCTCCGGTCGGCGCCAGCGAGGGCCCGCCACGGCGGGCGAAGCGGACCGTGTCCCCTCCGGTGTAGCCGCCGCTCCGGTCCCGGTCCTCGTAGATCGTCAGCACGCGGACCGACTCGCCCCCGCGCGTGGTCACCAGGACGCCGTCGTCGGCGGCACCGCCACCGTCCAGGTCCGAGCAGCAGCGGTCGACGGTGCTGAGCCGCAGGCCGTGGAGCGCGGTTCGCCAGAAGAAGAAGACCCCGAGCCCGGTCAGCAGGGCCAGCGCCGCGGCGGCAATCGCCAGCCGCGGGCGGATCGTCGGATCGCCGACGCGCCAGCCGCCCCTCCCGCGGCAGCCCCCAGATCTCGGGACCGAGCGACTCGCGCGGCGAGAAGCGGATCGCGCGGAGGATGCGGTCCAGCTCGCCGAGACGCTCGGGCGGACCGTCATGGCGCTCGCGGGACATCAGGGGACCCCCTCGTCGAGCGCGGCCCGCAGTCGCTTGAGTGCCCGCCAGAGCCTGGTGCGCACCACGGAATCGGTCAGCCCCATCAGTGTGCCGATCTCCGCACGGCTCCATCTCGCTGCCGTAGCGAAGGCCGATCAGCTCCCGGTCGCCGCCGGGCAGCTGCCCGACCGCCTCGAGGAGCTCGGCAACCCGCTCCTCCCAGAGAAGCCGTTCCTCCGGCGACGGGGCATCCGCCTCGAGGTCCCGCATGTGGCCGATCGAGAGATGACGGCGGAGGCGGTCCCTCCGCTGGTGATCCCTGAGCGCGTTTCGGGCGATCCGGAAGAGCCAGAGCCGGGCATCCCCCTTTTCGTGGTCGAAACGATCAGCCGCCCGCACAGCCTTGTAGAACGTCTCCGAGGTCACCTCCTCGGCCAGGTCGGCCGATGGGAGATGAAACCGGAGGTAGCGATAGATCTGGGGCCCGTGGGCCTCATACCACGCCCGGCACAGCTCCTCACTCCGCCCCGAGGTCAGCGACGCGGAATTCGAAGCCATGGCGGGATCATGGTGTGGAGAGAGGGTCATGCACTAAGAAGTACGCGGCAACCTTCCCCGCGTCACATTCCATTCGAGTGGTACCAGGCGGACTCATCATCTTCGGGGTTTCTTCGGGATGATCTGCCCCTCCGCCCCCCTGCCCCTCAAAATGCGCTCAGCCCCGTGATCTCCTGCCCCAGAATCAGCGAGTGCATGTCGTGGGTCCCCTCGTAGGTGTAGACCGATTCGAGGTTGGCCAGGTGCCGCATCGAGTGGTACTCGATCAGGATCCCGTTGGCGCCGAGCAGGCGCCGGGCTTCGCGGGCACACTCGCAGGCCATGTCCACGTTGTTCCGCTTGGCCATCGACACCTGCTGCGCCGTCATCGTACCGCGGTCCTTGAGGCGGCCCAGCTGCAGGGCCAGGCACTGCGCCTTGGTGATCTCGGTCAGCATGTCGGCCAACCGGACCTGCTGGATCTGGGTCTGGCCGATGGGGCGGTCGAACATCACCCGCGTCTTGGCGTAGCGGACCGCCTCGTCGTAGCAGGCCATGGCCGCACCGATCGCCCCCCACGCGATGCCGTAGCGCGCCTGGGTCAGGCACATGAGGGGGCTCTTGAGGCCGCCCGAGCCGGGCAGGATCGCATCCTTGGGCAGGTGGACGTCGGCCAGCACGAGTTCGCGAGGTGTCCGAGGCGCGGAGCGACAGCTTGCCCTTCTGGTCCCTCGCCGAGAATCCCTTCGTGGCTGTCGGGACGATGAACCCGCGCACCGACTTCGGATCGTCCAGGGCACCTGTCTTGGCCCAGATGATCGCCACCGTAGCCTGGGATCCGTTGGTGATCCACATCTTGGCGCCGTTGAGGACCCAGCCGTCCTTGCGTCTCCCGTGCCGTGGTGATCATCCCGGCCGGATTGGAGCCGTAGTCCGGCTCGGTCAGCCCGAAGCAGCCGATCTCCTCGCCGCTGGCCAGGCGGGGGAGCCAGTGCCGTTTCTGTGCCTCGCTGCCGAAGGCGAAGATCGGGTACATCACCAGGCCGCCCTGGACCGAAGCGAACGAGCGGATGCCCGAGTCTCCCCGCTCCAGCTCCTGCATGATGAGCCCGTAGGCGACGTTGTTGAGCCCGGCGCAGCCGAACTCCTCGGGAAGGTTGGCGCCCAGCAGTCCCAGCTCCGCCATGCCGGGAATCAGCTCCCGGGGAAACCGGCCTTCGACATACGCCGCGCCGATGACCGGCATCAGGTGCTCGTCGACCCAGGTGCGGACGGTATTCCGGACCGCTCGCTCCTCCTCGGAGAGGAGGCTGTCGAGGTCGTAGAAATCGACGCCGGAGAAAGCTGCCTGACATGGTCGCCGTTCCTCAGGTTGGAACTACAGGGAGCGGGGAGCAGCGAGAGGGGAGCAGTGGGGAGGCTTCATTCACCGCTCCCTGCTCCGCTCCCTGCTCCCGTTTCATCGCCCGCGGCTCGATGCCGACGCGCGAGCGCCATCCGGCGGAATTCGCGGCCGTGGTCCACCGGCAGCGCCGACTCCGCCTGCCACTGGTGCACCATCTCGTGCAGCAGCGTGTCCCGCACCGCCGGCCATCCGTCCCGCCGCAGGTGCCGGCGGGCGATGCCGATCTCCTCGGCGGTGCCGCTGGAGCGGTCCACGCGAAGCTCACCGAGGCGGCGACGCATCCGGCTCGACAGGCGGATCGGGATTCGCGTGAGCCGCCCGCCGAAGTAGTCCCCGTTCAGCTGGTCGTGCAAATCCCGGAGCCGGGCCAGGAGGCGGTCATCCCCCGGTCTCGGAGCCTCCGGGCGCCGGACCAGCGGGCGCGAAGAGGGTGCGAACGACTCGACCGGGAAGGCCAGCAGGGCGGCCCGCGCGGCGGCCCGTTCGGCCCGCCCCGCCCCGGGCCGGAGGAATCCTGCCACCGCCGCGAGGACGTCGTCCGGCGCCCAGGCGTAGCCACGATGCAGGCGCAGGCGGCCGCGCGCGCCCAGGCTGACCATGACCGAGCGGTTGTAGTGCAAGGTAACGGTGGAGAGTGAGGTCAGCCCCTGGCGGCGCAGCCGGGCGAGCAGCCGGTCCGGGCTGTCGGGCTCAGGCCGGAGCGGCAGTTCGAGCTGCAGCATTACCGCGGGGAGTGCTGGCGAAGACGGAGCGGTCCGACGCGCGGAAGGCCCTGGGTCCGTTGTCCCACCGGAAGTATTCGATCTCGACCCGGTCGACGGACAGCCGCACCACGTTGAACGACACCGGGCGCTGCATCCGGGCGCGGGTCGAAAGGGTGCTGGCCGTGCTCACGGGGAGCTTCCCGTCGATCTGTCCCACCGCCTCCTCGTGATCGTGGCCGCAGAGCACCACGTCCGCGCCGGTCGCCAGCACCCGCAGCTGCGCCGAACGCCAGTGGGCCAGCCCCATGCGCTGGGAGATGTTGCCGCGGAGCACGTTGTGGTGCACCACGACCAGCCGGAAGACTTCCGACGGCAGCGTGGCGAACAGCTTGGTGAGGCGCCGCGTCTCCGCGCGCGGAAGGTTGCCCTTCACCGTCATGTCGTTGGGGTTGAGCGTCAGCGACCCGGGCGAGAGCCCGTTGGCGCTGTTGGCCCCGGCGATCACCGCCCCGGGAATCCGGAGCACGGGGGTCAAGTCCTCGCCGAACCAGCGGCGCCACTTGGTCGAGAGGCGCTGGCGCCCGAGCAGGTGGAGCGGGCTCCGCCACCACTGGATGTCGTGATTGCCGGGCACCACCAGCGTCGGGGCGAAGCTCGCCAGGCTGTCGACGTACAGCCGGGCTGCCTGCAGCTCGCCGTGGCGGGCCCGCAGGGTCAGGTCGCCCGAGACGACCACGGCATCGGGCGCCAGTGCCCGGACCAGGCCGGCCGCGACCTCGAGTGCCAGGAGATCTGCCACCCCGCCGAAATGCAGATCGGAGAGGTGGGCGACCGTGAGTGGTCTCACCAAATGACCTTGACCCGGTACCTGAGCGTCGCGCTGCCCCGGGCCGGCACTGCCACCCGGAACCGGGTGAGCGTGGAGGAGACCTTCTGCGCAGGGACGGAGCTGGACAGCACCGACCACTCGCCGCCGCGCCGCTCCTCGACGTCGATGGTGACGGCGCTGTCGGAGGCATTCTTGAGCGTCGCACGGTAATCGGCGGTCGCCGAGGTCTGCCAGCCTCCGCCAGGGAGGGAATCACGCCGGGTGGCGAACGTGGTCTGGACCCGCTTGGCGGTCAGGTCGAAGGCGTTGCCGGCGTAGAGCCGAAGGTCCTCGCCGGCGGGAGTGTGATCGAGTGCCGATTCACCGACCAGCTGCAACCGGCCCGAGCTGTCGGCCTGGAAGAGGCGGGCCACTCCACCCGGGATCGGCCGGTCGCCGAACGCCGTCTTCCGGGGCCGCTGCAGAACGTAGCTGACCTCGACCGGTGCCTCCTGCTCGTCACCCGACTGGTAGAGCCCGCCCCAATAGGGAATCTGGCCCCGCACCACGTAATGGCGTTCGTACTTCGCACTGGCCGGATCGAACAGCGCCACCGTGGTGATCCGGCCCGGCAGGATCGTGGTCCGGCCCGGCAGCGAGTAGAGGTGGAATTCGCCGACCTTCTGTTCCGAGACCTTGGCCTCCATCGCGTTCGCTTCGCGCGCGGCGGCCATCATCGGGCGGATGCCGCCATCCATGGATGGCACCGCCTGGCTCACCGAGCCGGCCAGCAGCTGGACCTCGGCGTCCTCCGCCCGGAAGGAGGCGGAACTGATCACCGCCTCACCGCTGATCCGGGCCTGCGCGCCGAGGACGACCTGGTAGCTGGCCTGCCACTGCGCGCCGCCGCTGAAGTAGCCCAGGCGGAGGTCCTTCCGGGCCTGCTGGGCTTCGAGGGAGAGATTGATGACCGGGTCGATGGAGACCAGGTCGGCCGGGAAGAGGGGCTGCCCCGGGGCGGAGAAGACCACCGAGCCGTCGGGCAGCTTGTAGGCCTCGGGCGCCACGCTCAACACGGTGGCGGTGACGGTGTCCTTGCCGCTCCTGAAGACGAGCTTCCTGCCCACGGCCCTGCGCAGGGCGCCTGCGAAGTCGGAGGCGGGGTCATAGCTCGAGCCGGTGATGGCCACCGTGCTGTCGAGCGAGAAAAGCGTCGACGGATCGAGCTGGCCCAGCATCACCCACTGCGTGGAGTTCCCCTTCGGGACCTCCACCGCCACCGTCCGCCGCACCAGCACTCGGCCGTCGTTGTAGATGGTCAGCGAGGTCTGGGCGCTGAGCAGGGAGCAGGGAGCGGGGAGCAGGGAGCACATCACCAGCGCCGTCCGCACCCAGTTGCGAGTACTGCCCCTCTGCCCCTCTGCCCCTCCGCCCCTCCTGTCGGTCTTCATGATGCCCTCTCTGGATGAGTCTCCCGTGCATACACCTCGAAGGCCACCCGGCTCACGATCTGGCGCACCAGCACGTAGGTGGCCAGGACGGCGATCGCGCCATAGATCCGGAGCAGCGGAACTGGCGGCATCCGGAGGTACACGTCGAGGGCGACCAGCAGGGTAGCGAGGAGGGAGATGCGCCCGGCCAGCCGGCTTGCACGGCGGCGGAGCTGGCGGTTGCAGTCCGGACACCGGTCGCCCAGGGCCAGGCCGGCGGTGCGGGCGCCGCAGCGGGAACAGGGCGCCTCAGGCGAGCCGGCGAGCAACCGCATCGCCGAACTCCCGGGTCGTGGCGGTGCCGCCGAGGTCCCGGGTGCGCAGCTGGTCACTGACGATCACGTCCTCGACGGCCGTCGCGGATCCGGCCGGCCTGCTTGAGCTCGCCCACGTGGTCGAGCATCATCGCCGCGGCGAGCATCTGGGCGGCGGGGTTGGCGATGCCCTTCCCCGCGATGTCCGGCGCGCTGCCGTGCACCGCCTCGAAGATCGAGGCGTGGGTGCCGATGTTGGCCCCCGGCGCCAGCCCCAGGCCCGCCCACCAGTCCCGAGACCTCGTCGCTCAGGATGTCGCCGAACATGTTGGTGGTGACGATGACGTCGAACTGCTCGGGCTTGAGCACCAGCTGCATGGCGCAGTTGTCCACGATCAGGTCGTTGGACTGGACCCGGCCCTCGTACTCCTTCTGGATGAACCGGCCGACCTCGAGGAAGAGGCCGCTGACCATCTTGAGGATGTTGGCCTTGTGGACGATGGTGACCTTCTTGCGGCCGTGGCGGATCGCGTACTCGAAGGCGTAGCGGATGATCCGCTCGCACCCGGTCCGGGTCACGATGGCGGTCGACTCGCCGACCGCGCGGGGATCGCCGCCGATGGCGATGAAGTGCTCCACCCCGACGTAGAGCCCCTCGAGGTTTTCCCGGACGATCACGATGTCCACGTTGGTGAACCGGCCCCCGGGCACGAAGGAGCGGGCCGGCCGGAGGTTGGCGAAGAGCTCGAATTCCTTGCGGAGCTGCACGTTGACCGAGCGGAAGCCGGTGCCCACCGGTGTCGTCAGCGGCCCCTTGAGCGCGAGCTTGCGCCGCCGGATGCTCTCGATCGTCGCGTCGGGCAGCGGGGTGCCGGTGGCGTCGACCGCGGCGACCCCGGCCAGCTGCTCATCCCAGTTGAACTTGAGCCCCGTGGCTTCCAGGACCTTCACGGTCTCGGCGGTGATTTCCGGCCCGATCCCGTCGCCCGGAATCAGCGTGACGTCGTACTGGCTCATTGCTTCTGCATGTCGGAGGGAATGACGGTGAGCATCGCCGCCTTGAGCGCGCGGGTCGGATTCGACCCCACCCCGGTCGCCATGGTGCGGTAGACCACGTCCCCGGTCCGGGTGTTGGACATGACCATCGCGAGGTAGACCCGGAGCCCCGTGTCGGGCACCGCCTCGATCATGATCGCCGCCGGGATCAGGGCGAAATCGCCTCCGATCACCGCGGTCATCGAGCGGAGGTAGCTCCGCAGCGGATCGGGCGTCTGGTCCATCTTGGGGTTGCGCATGATGGACTGGCCCATCCGGTCGGGATCGGTCATCACCCCGGGAGCGCGGAGCGCGCGCTTGCGCAGTTCCGGCGGCAGCACCCACTTGATCTCGGGGGCCCGCTCCATCAGCGCCAGGCCGATCAGGGAGTCGGCCCACCGGAGCGCGTGCTCGTGGTCCTGCAGGACGGCCAGGGTGTCGAGGGTGTCGCTGGCGGTGACGATCATTTCGAGCGGTACCACCGAGACCGGCTGACCCGACAGCGAGAAGGTCGGCAGCGGGACGGCCGGGACGTCCGGCTTCTCTTTGCGGGGGGGGCGTCGTCTCGGTCTTCTTCCCGCCGCAGCCGGCGAGGAGGAGCAGGATGGGGAGGGCGCAAAGCGCCCGGCGCCACGTAGTTGCAACAGATTGACCGAATTTGATTGCCGCCACTTCACCCCGCCGTTGAGAAGTCGGGGGGGAAAGGTAATGGCGGAGGGGGGGGATTCAACCTCGCTATTCCAGCGACAGCCCTCCGTCGACCACGATGGTCTGCCCGGTGATGTGGCGGGCCTCGTCGCTGCAGAGGAAGGACACCACGTGGGCCACGTCCTCGGGTTCCGCCACCCGGCCCAGGACCGAGCTTCGCTGCACCCGCTCGACCACCTCGCGGGGCAGCATGCCCATCCGTTCGGTGCGGATGAAGCCGGGGGCGACGGCGTTGACGTTCACGTTGGAGGGACCGAGCTCGACGGCGGCGGCCCGGGTGAGGCCGAGCAGCGCCGCCTTGCTCGAGGCGTAGTTGGCCACCCCGAAACCGGGGCGCTCCGCCTGGTGGGCGCTGATGTTCACGATCTTGCCGTAGTGCTGCGCGCGGAAGATGGGCGAGGCCGCCCGGATACAGTGAAAGGCCCCGGTGACGTTGGTGGCCATGACGTCGGCCCAGGCCTCGTCGCTCAGCCGCCAGAGGGCGCCGTCCATGGCGATCCCGGCGTTGTTCACCAGGTAGTGCGCCGTGCCGAACCGGGCCCTGATCTCGGTGAAGAAGAGGTCCACCGCCGCGCTGTCCCGCACGTCGCAGCGAGTGCTGTAGACGTTGGCCCCCAGGGCGCCGCAGGCCGTCTCGGTGAGGAGCGCCTGCTCCAGCACGTCCCGCCCGATCATCCCGACCCAGCAGAAGGCGATATCGCATCCCAGCCGGGCGAATTCCAGGGCGATGCTCCGCCCCAGCCCGGTCGCCCCCCCCGTCACCACGGCGACCTTCCCCCTGAATCCCACCTCCACCGCCTCGAGCTGCGGCTGCTCGGCGAGCGCGGCGCCTTTCTCGGCGCCGCCGGCCGGCCAGCCGCTGTCGGCGGCGAAGGGAAAGCGGGGAGCTGGCATAGGCGGCAGAACCTACGGACCGAAGCATGGGTCGGCAAGGAGACAGGTCTGCCTCCCTCCCGCCCTCCCGCCCTCCCACCCATCTTTTCGGCATGAAAGCACTCGCCTGGATCCTGATCGCCCTCGCCGGCGCCGCGGGCTGGACCGTGCTGGCCCTGAACCGCGGCGAGTCCATCAGCGCCGCCTGGCTCCTCATGGCGGCGGTGGGCAGCTACCTCGTCGCCTACCGGTTCTACAGCCGCTTCCTGGCCCGTAGCGTCCTGGGCCTCGACGACCGCCGGGCGACGCCGGCGGAGCGCCTCAACAACGGGCGCGATTTCGTGCCCACCGGGCGCTGGGTCCTCTTCGGCCATCACTTCGCCGCGATCGCCGGCGCCGGCCCCCTGGTGGGCCCGGTGCTGGCGGCGCAGTTCGGCTACCTCCCCGGCACCATCTGGATCGTGGCCGGCGTGATCCTGGCCGGCGCGGTGCAGGACTTCGTCATCCTCTTCGCATCGCTCCGGCGCGACGGCAAGTCGCTGGGACAGATGGCCAAGGAGGAGATCGGGCCCGTCACCGGCCTGGCCGCGATGACGGCGGTGCTCTCGATCATGATCATCCTGCTGGCGGTCCTGGCGCTGATCGTGGTCAACGCCCTCAAGGGAAGTCCCTGGGGTGTCTTCACCATCGCCTGCACCATCCCGATCGCGATGCTGATGGGATTCTGGATGAAGGTCTGGCGGCCGGGCCGGACGCTGGAGGCCACGGCGATCGGGATCGTCCTGCTGCTCGCCTCGCTCGAGGGCGGCCGGCTGGTCGCGGCGAGCCCGGTGCTGGCGCCGCTGTTCACCCTGGGGGGCGTGACCCTGGCCTGGGCGATGATCGCCTACGGCTTCGCCGCCAGCGTGCTCCCGGTCTGGATGCTGCTCCTGCCGAGGGACTATCTCTCGACCTTCGTCAAGATTGGAACGATTCTGCTGCTGGCCGTCGGCATCGTGGCGTTGCTTCCTCCTCTCCGGCTGCCGGCCCTCACCCCCTTCATCGACGGCACCGGGCCGGTCTTCGCCGGGAAGCTCTTTCCATTCGCCTTCATCACGATCGCCTGTGGCGCGATTAGCGGATTCCACGCCTTGGTCGCCTCGGGCACCACGCCCAAGATGCTGCGCCGCGAGGGCGACGCCCGCCTGATCGGCTACGGCGGCATGCTTACCGAATCGTTCGTCGCGGTCATGGCGATGTGCGCCGCCGCGGTGCTCGATCCCGGCGTCTATTTCGCCATCAACTCCCCGCTGGCCACCCTGGGCGGCTCCGCGGCCGCGGCGGCGGAGACGATCCGCGGCTGGGGCTTCTCCGTCACCCCGGAGCAGATGGAGGCCCTGGCCCGCCAGATGGGAGAGACGACGCTTCTCGCCCGCGTGGGCGGCGCGCCCAGCCTGGCGGTCGGGATGGCCCAGATCTTCGGCGGAGTGTTCGGCGACGGGCTCCTGGCCCTCTGGTACCACTTCGCGATCATGTTCGAGGCGCTGTTCATCCTGACCACGGTGGATGCCGGCACCCGCGTGGGCCGCTTCATGCTGCAGGAGCTGGCGGGGCACTTCTGGACCCCGCTGGGCCGCACCTCGTGGTATCCCAGCATCCTGTTCAGCTCGGCGGTAGTCGTCGCGGGATGGGGATACTTCCTGATCCAGGGGGTGCTCGACCCGCTGGGCGGCATCAACTCCCTCTGGCCGCTGTTCGGCATCAGCAACCAGCTTCTGGCGGGGGTGGCCCTCTGCGTCGGCACCACCCTGCTGATCAAGGCGGGGAAGGCGCGCCACGCCTGGGTGACCCTGCTGCCCCTCGCCTGGGTCCTGACGGTGACATTTACCGCCGGCTGGCAGAAGGTCTTCTCGGAGGACCCGCGGCTCGGCTTCCTGGCCCACGCCCGGGCGACCGCGACGAAGGTCGCCGCCGGTGCCATCGACCCCGCGCAGGGCGCCCGCCTGGTCTTCAACGACCGGCTCGACGCCATCGATCGCGGCCCTCTTCGTGGCGGTGGTCCTCCTGGTGGTGGTGATGTCGGCGCGGGAGTGGCTGCTGGTGCTCCGGGGCCGGAAGCCCGCCGAGACCAGGGAGACGGCATTCGTGGAGACGGCGTATGCGAACTGAAGAGGGGGGCAGAGGGGCAGGGGGGCAGCGGGGCAGTGGCTCCGCTCCTGGCGGAACTTCCTTTCGCGAGTCCGACAGGTGGCGGGGATGCCGGATTACGGGGCATATCTCCAGCACATCCGGGTGCATCATCCGGAGACTGCTGCGGTCAGCGAGCGGGAGTACTTCGATGGCTTCGTGCGGGCCCGCTCAGGGGGCTTGACGCGCTGCTGTTAGAGGCGGTGGCGCTTCCCTGAGGCGACTCCGGGGTGGGGGGAGGGTGGGCAGCCGGGAGTCGAGCCGAAGGGAAGCGCCACCGCCTCGCCGACGTGCAGTATCGAGACGATTTCCGCGAGGCGGGTGATGCAACAGAGCGTACTTCTGGCCGGTGCGACGGGACTGGTGGGCGGGGAGTGTCTCCGCCTGCTCTTGGCCGATCCCGCCTTCGACCCGATCCACGTGGTAGTCCGACGGCCCCTTTCTCCCACCCCCGGCGCCGGCAAGCTCCAGCAGCACGTGACTGAATTCGACCAGATGCCGACGGCACTCGCCGACGTCAGGGTCGATGCCGTCATCTGTGCTCTCGGAACGACGATTCGAAAGGCGGGCTCGCAGGAGAAATTCAGGCAGGTGGATTTCGAATATCCCCTGGCACTGGCCAGGCTGGCGCTGGAGCGGGGGGCGCGCCACTACCTCCTGGTCAGCGCGCTCGGCGCCGACGCCCGCTCACGGGTCTTCTACAGCCGCACCAAGGGCGAGCTCGAAGAGGCGCTGGCGGCGCTGCCCTATCGCAGCCTCACCATCGCCCGGCCCTCGCTCCTTCTTGGCGAGCGGGCGGAATTCCGACTCGGCGAGCAGATCTTCGCCCGGCTGGGATTCCTTATGCCGCGGAAGTACAAGCCCGTCGGGGCCAGCGCCGTCGCCGCCGCCCTGGTTGCCGCCGCGAAGGAGGACCGCCCGGGTCGCCGGATCATCGAATCCGCCGAGATGCTGGAGAGGACTTGAGCGGCTCAATCAGTACGAGCATCACTTCCCCCCTTCCCCCCTTTCCTACTTCTCTCTGCCGAGCGCTCGAACCGCCGGCAGCCGAGACGCCACCGCCCAGCCCATCGCGGTCAGGGTCAGGAACGCAGCGGAAAGGCGAAGCGCAGCGGAGCCGCTCCCCTGCTGGTAGACCGCGCCGAAGATGAGGCTGGCGGGGAGGGCGGCGAGTCCGGTCACCGCGTGGTAGGCGCCGAACCCGCGCCCCGTCCGCTTGGGCGCCAGCCGGGTGACCATCACCCGTTCGGCCGATTCGGTGAGCCCCGCCACGAGGCCGATCGCGAGGAATGTCTCCACCGCCCCCGCGGGGGTGAGCGGGCGGGCGAGAACCGCGGCCATCGCGGCGAAGAGCAGGGCCCCGGTCAGGATCGCATCCCGGGGCGGGAGGTGATCGCTCACCCATCCACCGGGGTAGGAGGAGAGGGTGCGCACGACGTGCAGCCCGGCCCAGACCAGGGGGATCGTGGCCACCGCCACGCCGAGCTGCTGCAGACGGAGCAAAAGCAGGGTCTCGGGCAGCCGGAAGAGCACCAGCGCCGCCAGCGTCAGCACCGGCGCCCAGAAGATCCGCCCCCCGGCATCGGTACCGATCGGCTCCTCGATCTTCTGCCCGCCTGCGACCGCGAGGGAGTCCTTTAGGGCCCCCCCGCGACCGTCAGGGAGTCCTTTAGGGCCCGCCCGCCCGCCTTTCAATACGAACCACAGCACCACAAACGCCACCACTCCCGGCACCACGCTCCAGCTCAGTACCCGGCGCACGTCGAATGAATGGGACAGCATCCACCAGGCGAGCAGCGAACCGGGAATCGAGCCGAAGTGATCGGCCGCACGGTGCAGGCCGAAGGCGCGGCCACGCAACTCGGGGGGCGTCACATCGGAAATCATCGCATCTCGGGCCGGCGTCCGGAGCCCCTTGCCGATCCGGTCCACCACCCGGAAGCCGATGACCTGCCAGGCGGAATTGGCGATGGAGATGAGGGGCCGGATCAGGACGGCGGAGAGGTAGCCGACGAGAATCAGCGGGCGGCGCCAGCGGGTTCGATCGGCCAGCCGGCCACTCCACCACTTGGTGATCGCCGCCGTGAACTCCGCCGCGCCATCGAGCGCCGCCAGCGACGTGGCCGTCCCGCCGAGCACACCGGTGACGAACGCCGGGAGCAGCGGATAGACCATCTCGCTCGCGAAATCATTGAAAAGGGATACGAGGGCGAGACCCTTGACGGTCCGGGGGATTGATGATTGTCGGATCGATGGATTGTCGGATTGTTGGTCCAAAGCGCCGCCTCGCATCATCAATCCTTCAATCCCTCAATCCTTCAATCCATCAATCCCATATTCCCAGAATCCCTGTCTCCCATTCACTTCTCCAGCCCCATCCCCCACCGGATCAGCGACACCGGGAGCCCGCCGTACCCCAGCACTTCGTCGTGGAAGCCCCGGAGGGAGAACCCGGCGCCTTCGCGGGCCTTGTAATCGGCACGCAGTTGCAGCAGCTCGCGCCGGCCGACGGCATAGCAGAGCTGGTAGGACGGCCAGGCGCAGTACCGGCTGACCTCCGCCTCGGCCTTCCGGCGGTCCATGGCGAGGATGTCCACCATCTGGTCGGCCGCCTGCTCGGGAGTCAGTCCCCGGGTGTGGAGCCCGATGTCCAGCACGATGCGCAGGGCCCGCCAGAGCAGGTGCAGGCGCTGAAACAGCCGCTCGGCGGGGCTCCGGAAGTACTCCTCCTCGGCCATCAGCTCTTCGCAGTAGAGGGCCCAGCCCTCCACCGTGACAGGCGTCGCCGTCATCCGCCGGACCAGCGAGGGCGAGGACTGGGCGGTGACGATCTGGAGGTGATGACCGGGGAAGCCCTCGTGGATCGCGGTTGCGGCCAGCTCCAGTGCGCAGGGATCGTGGAGCGGCGCCCCGCCGTGGTTCGGGGCCGTGACGTAGAAGCGCCCGGTGCGATCCGCCGACAGCGCACCCGGGGGATCGTAGGCGGCGAACGGCACCAGCGGCCGGAGGAAGGATGGGGTCTCGACCACCTCGAGCGGCGCGTCGGGAATCGGAACCAGGTTCCGCGAAGCGACGTAGGCGCGGGCCCGCTCCATCTCGTCGCGGAAGGCGCGGAGCGGATCGCGGTCCACGGGATGGTCGGCCCGGAGCCGGTCCACTACCGACCGCCACGGCGCCGAGGGGTCCACCTCACGCGCCAGGGCAGCGACCTCGGCCGCGATCTCTTCCACCAGGTGAAGTCCGTACCGGTAGAGTTCCGGCGCGGTCGACTGGAGCGCGTGCTCGTGGTGCAGCCGCCGGTTGAACTGCTCCTCCCCGATCGCGAAGGACTGGTCGTCCGGATGGGCATGGAGTTCGGCGCCAAGGGCCAGCCCGAACCGGTGCAGCGCCGATTCCGCGTCCTCACAGGCCAGCTCGAGCTCGGGCGCCAGGTCTGGCGCCTCGGCGGCGGCCACCTCGGTCGCCGCCTGGGGCAGCCCGCGCCCGGACTCGACCATGGCGGTCGCGGTACCGATGAAGACGCGGGGCGGATCCTTGAGGGTGCCGCGGGCCGACTCGAAGAACGAGGGCGTGGCCTTCAGGCGGGCCAGGATCGCCGCTGCCCGCTGGGTCCCCGGTACCGCGGGCCGCCGGAGAAGGCCGTGCAGCGACTGATAGTAGTGATTGAGCCAGAACCCGGGATTGTGGACGTGGGGCCGTTCCTTCTCGAAGCGGAACACCGTGATCCTGATTTCATCGAGGAAGGCGGTGCGGTCGATCTCCTCCTGGAGGTCTTCCACCTCGAGGCTCTCGACGGCCCCGGCCATGGCCCGGAACGCAGCGATGTGGGCCCGCATCGCCTCGGGATCGAACGCGCCGAGGCGGCCGTCTTCCCGCGTCTCGCCCGAGGCGGTCGCCGCCGATGGATCGAAATTCCAGCGGAGGTCGAGGTAGGACCGGTAGAGGTCGTCAGTGGCCGACATGGTTCCCCTCTGCCCCGCCGGCATCCGCCGCGAGCCGGTGGCACTCCTCGTCCGTAAGCGTGCGGGAAGCGGTCTTGGCGGCCTGGAAGATGGCCGACGTCAGCCGCTCGTCGGCGGCATCGTAGCCATGTTCCTCCAGCCAGTACTTCACGTTGGAGAGGCCCGAGAGGGGCGAGACCTCGATCCGCTGGGTCAGCCCGAACTCGCTGGCCGGCACGCTGGAGTAGACCCGGTCGGCCAGCCAGCTGTCGCCCTTCTTGCGGGCCTTGATGATCGCCGCGGCGTGGACCCCGGTGCCGGTCCGGAAGGCATCGCTGCCGAGGACGGGATAGTTGACCGGCAGGGGCACGCCGGTGGCGCGGGCCACGAGGGCGCAGTACTCCGGCAGCTTCGAGAGATCGTGGCGGTGGGCGCCGAGCAGCTTCAGGTTGACCAGGAGGAGGTCCATTTCCGCATTGCCGACGCGCTCCCCCACGCCCAGCGCGGTGCCGTGGACCCGATCCACCCCCGCCTCGATGGCGGCGAGGCAGTTGGCGATGCCCAGGCCGCGGTCGCGGTGGCCGTGCCAGTCGAGCCTTACCGCTTCGCCGGAGGGGCGGACGATCTCCTCCCGCACGAACCGGACGAGGGATCGAACACCGGCAGGCGTGGCGTGCCCGGTGGTGTCGGCCAGGCAGATCCGCCGGGCGCCGAGGCTGATCGCCGCGCCGTAGAGTGCCTTGAGCGTTTCGGGCCGGGCCCGCGTGGTGTCCTCGGTCACGTACATGACCGCGAGTCCCTCGCTCACCGCGTACTCGCACCGCCTCCTGGGTGGCCTGCAGCATCCGCTCGAGGGTCCAGTCCTCGGCGTACTGGCGGATCGCCGAGGAGCCGATGAACGTCGCCGCCTCGATGCCGATGCCGATCTCCTGGCTGATGCGGACGATCGGCTCGATGTCGCGGATCACGGTCCGGGCGGCGCAGTTGGGCGCGATCGGCAGCCGCTGGTCCGCGATCTCGCGGGCCAGCGCGCGGACCTGGTCCACCATCCGCGCCCCGGCGCCGGGGAGGCCAAGGTCGGCCGCCACGATGCCGAGCTCGGCCATCAGGTGGAGCAGCCGGAGCTTGTCCTCGAGCGAGGGATCCTGCACCGAGGGCGACTGCAGTCCGTCGCGCAGGGTCTCGTCGTTCAGATCCACCTGCGCCGCGGTGTAATCGAAGCCGCCGTCCCGGCCATTCCAGTCGAAGATCAGCTCTTCGCGTCGCATCGATACAGGCTCCTGGAGGCTGGCCGGTGCGGTCAGGCCGGGATGGAACGCACTTCGGAGTCGTCGCCCAGGGTGGCGGAGCCCCGCAGGCCCTCCGCCACCACGCGGTCGCCCAGCATGGAGCCATCGAGCTGGCAGCGGTCGATCCGCGCCTGGCGGCCGACCATGGTGTGGCGGAGCGTGCTGTCGCTCACCCGGGTGCCGGCCTCGAGGGTCACGTTGGGGCCGATCGAGCTCCGCTCGATGATCACGCCATCCTGGATCAGCACCGGGTCGTGAATCGTGACCCCGGGGAACTCGCGCCGCCGCGCCGCACCCTTGCGGAGCAGGATCTCGTTGGTCTCCAGCAGGGTGTCGAGCTTGCCGCAGTCGTACCAGCCGCCCACCTCGGCCGTCAGGATCCTCCGGCCGTGGTCGATCATGTGCTGGAAGGCGTCGGTCAGGTAGTACTCGCCCTTGTTGGTCGGCGCCGCCAGGACCGCGTCGATGCCGGCCCACAGCGCGGCCACGTCGCGGATGTAGTACAGCCCGATGTTGGCCAGCTTCGAGATCGGCGTCGAGGGCTTCTCGACGATCTTCGTCATGTAGCCGGCCGCGTCGGTGACCACCACGCCGAAGCGCTGGTAGTCCTCGACCTCCTTGGCCCAGATGATCCCGTCGGCGTCGGTGCGGTTGATCAGGCCCAGGTCCGCCTCGAAGACGGTATCCACGAAGATGATCAGCACCGGCCCGGTCACGAACGGCCGGGCCAGGTTGATCGCGCCGGCCGTGCCGTCCTGCACCTTCTGCTCGATGAAACGGCTGGGCCAGCGGTAGCGGCCCGGCGTGTAGGCCTCGATCTGCTCCTTGAGATGGCCGGTGATGCAGATCAGCTCCGAGACGTCCAGGCCCTCGAGGGTGTCCATCACCCAGTCCATGACCGGGCGGCCCGCCACCCTGAGCAGCGGCTTGGGGATCAGGTGGGTGTGGGGCCGCAGCCGCGTGCCCTTGCCGGCGAGGGGAACGATTACCTGCATGCTCACTTCCTTCCGTAACGATCTTCGAGCCGGACCAGGTCGTCCAGCTCGGGCGTGGAGGCCTCGAGGACATCGCTGTCCACCACGGCCTCGATCTGGTGCACGAGGGTCGGCGGGATGTGGACCGATTCACCGGCGCGGAAGCGCCGCGACACGAGCTCGTCTCCCTGCCGGGTGCGCAGGATCAGCTCGCCGGCCAGCACATGCATCGTCTCGTCCTTGCGATTGTGGTACTGCAGGCTGAGGACCTGCCCCGCCTTCACGTGGAGGATCTTGCCGACGTAGCGGTCGGTCCGGGCCCAGATCAGCTCGTGGCCCCACGGCTTCTCCACCCGGTACGGCACGTCCGGCATCAACCCTCCGCGTGATGAAGCTTGAACGACGACGGGGTGGTGATGCAGACGCGGACGCAGACCCCGCACCCCACACACCCTTCGGCCCGGATGACGGGGTGGCCCCCCTCGTCCATGACCAGCGCCGTCTCGCCCACCGGGCAGGCCCGGACGCAGACCGCGCAGGGGGTGCCCTTCCAGGTGACGCACCGCTCCGGAAGCAGTTCCAGTGACGCAAGACGATACCCAGCCCACCGCTCCGGCGGCAGGGTCAGCGCTCCGGTGGGGCAGGCTGCGGCACAGGGCATCTCCGGGCAGACGGTACAGGGCTGCCGGTCGGGATCGATGTACGGCGTCCCCGCCGCCAGGGCGCCCGACGCCGGCACCCGGAGGATCGCGTGCGGCGGGCAGGCCTCGACGCAAAGCGTGCAGCGGGTGCAGGCAGCCAGGAAGGCGACCTCGGGCATCGCCCCGGGCGGCCTCATATAACGCCGCTGGATGACCCGCTGCTCGGTCTGGGCTACCAGATCCTCGACCCAGCGCCCGAGTGCATCCTGGAAGAACCCTCGCCGGTCGCGGGGCTGCATCGCCTGCACCCTACCAGGCCGTCTGGAAGCTGAAGACCCAGCGGAAGCGGAATTCCTCCCCCGGGTAGGAACCATCCACGCCGAGATCCGGCCGGCTCACGTACACCGGAAAGTCGAAGCGGGTCACGAACGAGGTCTGGCCGATCCGGTGCGCCGCCTGGAAGCCGATTCCCGCGTCCCCGGCCAGGTGCAGGGTGTTGTCGCTCGACAGCGATCCATTGGCCCAGGCCGCATCGCCGAAGGCGGAGGCGCTCACCCTGTTGAACAGGTGCCCACCCCGGCGGTTGACCGGCGTCCAGGCGATAATGGTGCCCAGCGCCAGCGCCGTATTGGCGGTCGCATAAGGATTGAGGCCCCTGAGCGCTGCTCCTCCCGGCGTCTGGTAGTGGAAATCGGCCCCGGCCAGCGGCGCCCCCAGCGACCGCAGGTACGGATTGTCGATCTGCACGTACGGGTCGGCCCCGGCCAGGAAGATCTGCCGCTGGGTCAGGACGGGATCGCCCGATTCGGCGAATCCGGCGAAGCCCCGGAAGGAGAGCCCGAACCGCTTCCCGAGCGGCCGGCGTGCCGTCGCTTCGGCGGTTCCCCGGAAATAGACGCCGGTATCGTACCGATTGTCAGTAGCGACGCCCGGCCCCTGCGCGCTGTACATGTAGCCCCCACCCACCGACAGCCTGCCACCGACGGTCCAGTTGCCCTTCCGCTCCTGGCTCCGGATGTAGAGCTGCCCCTCGAAGGTTCCCGCGTCCTGGTAGAGGCGGCTGTCGAGGTAGCGCATGTCGTAGACGCTGAGCCACTGCAGCGACGCCCCCCAGAAGGTCGTCGGGCCATAGGTGATGTGCCCCAGCTTCTGGTGCTCGAATGCCGCCAGCGCGCCGATGCGCCCTTCGAACCGGGTGAACTCGAGCTTCTCTGTGGTCCGCGGTGAGCGCAGCGCCACCGGATTCTTGACCCGGAAGAACAGGTGCCAGTCCGAGAGCCCTGAGGGATTGGAGCCGCCCAGCTCGGTATTGTAGCCGAACCAGACCTCGTTTTCCGCGAAGCGCCCCAGGTAGTTGGAGCGCACCCGGAGGCCGGCCAGCACACCGCCGGCCTGGGTGTACCAGGCGGTGGGCGCCCAGAGGTCGACCAGGCGGTCCCGGGCGCTCGGCGTCGAGAAGTAGGTGTCGAGCTTCGTTTCGACCCGGTGCGGCTCGAGCGTGAAGCCGAGCTTCCGGTCGTTGTTGAGCATGTTCCAGTCGTGGGTCCGGATCCAGGGATCGAGCACGACCGCCTTGGGCTTTCCCCGCGTCGGCACCGTGACCCAGGCCCGTTCCGCCAGGCCGTCGGTCCGGGCGATCGCCGTATCCCGGTCGGATACGACCATCACATCCACCGGGATCATCCCCGGTGACTTGCGGATGACCTCGACCCGCGTCACTCCAGCCCGTCGACCCCCTCCGACCTCTCCCCTGCCCTCCTTCTCGCTTCACTCGACCAACCGCATAGTCGTACAGCTCGGTCGTATGCAGAAACTGCGCGAAGAAGACCGACAGGTCCTGGTGCGAAACCTCCTCGGCCACGGCCATGAACTTCTGCTCGTCCACGTGCTTGAACTGCCAGCGCTGGTAGTAGGTCTGCAGGATCTGCCGCATCACCGAATCGCCCACGATCGAACGCAGTTCCCAGAGGAACAGCTGGCCCCTGGTGTAGATCATCGTGTTGTAGGTGAAGAAGTCGCGGTAGTCCTCGCTGACCAGGCTGGTGGGCTCCGACCAGCCGTCGAGGTCGAGGTCGAGGATGTACTGTTCGTCGTCGAGCCAGCCGGGGTCATGCCCCGCGGCCTCCTCGAACCAGGCCGCCTGGAACGAGGTGAATCCCTCGTCCAGCCAGCCCTCGCGCCACTCGTTGTTGGCCAGGATCCCCATCAGGTAGTTGTGGCCCCCCTCGTGCACGATCAGCCCCTGGCTCGCCGAGCCGTCGTGCACCATCATCGGGAACTCGGTCCCGCCGCCCTCGATCCGGTGCACGTTGGTGATCTGGGGCCAGGGGAACGGGGCCGAAGAGCTGGCCCAGCCAGGCGAGCGCCGTCTCGGTCCGCTGCACCGCCACCCCGCCGCCCCAGCTCCTCTCGTCACCGGGCTGGTAGAGCACCCGGACGACCGTCGTTACCCTGGCGGCCCTCCTCGTAGCGGTAGTCGGGATTGAGCGACATGGCGAAGTGGTGCACGTCGCCGGCGTACCAGATGATCCGCTTGCGACCGGCGTCGACCGGTGCCCCGCAGCGGGCCTGCATCGCGGCGCTCGCCGCGCTGCCGTACCAGTCGCGTTCATAGTCGATCGGCCGGCCCGGGACCGCGTTGGCCCTCTGCCACCCCGGATCGCCGCAGACGGGCACGCCTGTGGCCCCCATCACTTGGTCGGCCGGCAGGTCCAGGTCCACCAGGAAGGTCCCGAACTCGCCGTAGAACTCCCCCGCCGGGTAGAGCGGGTGCTCCTCCCACCCGAAGCGGTCGTAGACGACCACCCTCGGATACCACTGGGCGAAGTCGAACCGACGGCCCCGCCGTCCCTGGCGCCGGGGCACGGTCGAGGGCCGGGCATCCCAGTTCATCGCCACCGACATCGAATCGCCCGGGGCCAGCGGCGCCGGCAGGACGAAGCGCACGATCGTGCTGTCGGGTGCGAACGGGTAGATCGGGGTGACCGGCTGCCCCTGGATCCGGACGTCGCGGACGTGGTTGAATCCGAACTCCGGGTCAGGCAGATCGTTGAACCGGCGCCGCTGCTCCACCGAATCCGCCGCCGCCCACCGGGAGCCGGGACGGAACGCGTTGAGGTAGAGGTGCAGCGCGAAGGTGCGCAGGGTGTCCGGTGAGTGATTGACGTATGTGACCTGCTCCGTGCCGCCCAGGACCCCCGTCGGCTCGTCGAGGCGGGCCCGGATGTCGTAGTGGACGGTCTGCTGCCAGTAGGGTGTCGTCCCGTCCTGGATTGGCAGCTGGGTCCGGGTGAGGCTCGAGAGCAGGAGGAGTGCGAGCATCGTCTCGGAGTTCGGTGGGGAGCCGGCCCACGGGCCGGAGATGGTCGAGTTGAATGATAGACGAACCGGCCCGCCGGAGGGGGCGGGCCGGTCGTTTCAGCCGAGATCACGGGAGCTCAGCGAGCGAGCAGCTGGCGCCTGAGTGCCGTGGCCTTGCGACGGAGGGAGCCGTCGTAGATGCGGTCGCCGATCCTGACGACGACGCCGCCCAGAACGGAGGCGTCCACCCCGAACGTGGCCAGGACTTCCTTCTGGGAAACCCGGGTCAATGCCGCCAGGATCTCCTTCTGAAGCTTGGCATCCGCCGGGCGTGCCGTGATGACGCTGGCCCGGACCCGGCTCAGCTTGGTATCGAGCAGTCCCAGGTAGGCCTGCGCCATCTGGGGAAACAGCCCCTGCCGCCCGCGACGCACCACCGACTGCAGGAACAGCACGAACCGCTTCGGCGCCTTGGGCAGCGCGGCGGCCACGATGGTGGCCTTCTGCGCCTTGGTCACCTTGGGCGACATGAGGACCGCCTCGATGTCCGGCGACGTGCTGACCGCGCCCGCCACCGCCTCCAGCCACTCCCCGTATTCCTCCGCGGCGCCCTTCTTCTCGGCCAGATCGAAGAGCGCCTCGGCGTAGTTCAGGGCGATCGATTCGGCTCTCAATGCTTCTCCATGGTCGAGAGGTAGGCCGTGACCAGCTTCCGGTCGGCCTCACTGTCCATCCGCTCCCCGATCAACCGGGTCGCGGCGGCCAGCGACAGGTCCACCGCCTCGCGGCGGAGTGCCGCCACCGCGCGGTCCTTCTCGGCGGCGATGTCGCGCTGGGCGCGGTCCAGCAGCGCCTCCTGCTCCGCGTGGGTCCGTTCCACCGCGGCGGCCCTCTCCTTCTCCGCGGCCACCTTGGCCTCGGCCAGCAGCGCCTGGGCCTGGCTGCGGGCGTCGGCCAGGAGCCGCTTGTTCTCCTCCAGTAGCGCCTGGGCGTCGCGGTTGGCGGCCTCCGCCCTGGCCAGGTTGGCGGCGATCCGCTCTTCCCGGTCCACGGTCGCCTTGACGATGATCGGGAAGGCGAACCGCTTGAGCACGTAGAGCAGGACCAGGAAGACCAGCCAGGTCCAGAAGAAGATCCCGAAGTTCACCTCGAAGGGTGACATCGGGGCGGCGTGCTCACCACCTTCAGCCAGCGCCAGCAGCGTGAGCATCATGGCGTTGTGGCCTTACTTGATGAGCTTGAACAGCAGGGCGAAGACCAGCGCGATGATCGTGGCGCCTTCGAGCAGCACGGCGATCAGCAGGCCCGCGCCGCGGATGTCGCCGGCGGCCTCGGGCTGGCGGGCGATCGACTCGGCCATCGAGCCGCCGATCCGGCCCAGGCCGATGCCGGCGCCGATCAGGGCGAGACCGAGGCCGATGCCGGCACCGAGGGTCCCGTAGTTCGCGACCGCCGGGGCGGCTTCCTGCAGCAGCATGAGCATGTTCAGCATGTCCGTCTCCAGAAATATCGTGGGAGTGTCGAAGGATCCTTCCGCGTCCGCCGACCGGCCCGCCAGGTCTCCCGTCCCGGCCCCGTCGTCGTGATCCGCCAGCGACCCCGAAGGGTCAGCGGATATCGGCACCCCATCCGAGAGCGCCTACCGGTCACCGGCGTGAACGCCCGCCACGACCGTCCAACTCGAATTGTTAGCGGGCCTTCCGCCCCCCTGCGACCGCAGGGAGTCCTTTAGGCCCCCCGCCCCTAGTGTTCGTGCTGCATCAACCCGATGAACACCGCGCTCAGCAGGGCGAACACGTATGCCTGCAGCAGCGCGACGATCAGCTCCAGCAGCATGATGCCGGTCACCAGCGCGGCGGTGGCGAGGCCGATGGCCCAGCTCCAGCCGCCCAGGGTGCCGAACAGAAAGATGATGCCGAACAGCGACAGGATCACGAAGTGGCCCGCCGTCATGTTGCCGAACAGACGGATCGCGAGCGCGAAGGGCTTGACCAGCTTGCTCAGGATCTCGATGGGGGCCATCGCGATCGACATCGCCACCCCGCTGGCCCCACTCATGCCGGGTACAGGCGGGAAGATCGTATGGAGGTAGCCCTTCCACCCCAGCTTCATCATGCCGCCGACCTCGATGACGAGGAAGACCATGATGGCCAGCGCGGCGGTGACCGCCAGGTTGCCGGTGGGAGTGGCACCACCAGGCATCAGGCCGAGAAGATTGCAGTAGAGTATGAAGAAGAACAGGGTCAGAATGAGCGGGACGAACTTCCGGCCATCGTGGCCGATGTTGGCCAGCGCGATGTCCTCGCGAACCCAGAGGGCGATCCCCTCCACCGCGCCGGCGAAGCCCTTGGGAATCCCCGACCCCTCGCTCTGCCGCGCCATGACCCGGCCGGTGTACCACATGGTCAGGTAGACCAGCAGCGCCGCCAGGAGGAGGAAGACCACGTGCTTGGTCGGCGAGAAGTTCAGCGTCATGGCACCGATGTGGAAATCGGGCCAGCGGGGCAGGTGAATCGTCCACCCCGGATAACCGAGGACGTCGATCGTCCACGCATCGGCGGTGTGGTGGAGCAGCATCTCCCCGACGTCTGGCGTCTGCAGCATCATCGGACCAGCCGTACCTCCAGGAAAAGCAGCGGGACGACGACTCCCAGGAACCCGAATGCGGTCGGCAGCGGCACGAACAGGGAGCGGTCCAGCACGATCGCCGCCAGCATCAGCAGCACCCCGGCCATCCGCAACACCATCCCGGCACCCACCGCCTTGAAGAACTCGGGCGTGCTGCCGTGATACTCGCGGCGCAGGCGCCGGGTGGCCTCCCACTGGAGCGCCGTGGCCAGGATTCCCATCGCCACTCCGGGCACCAGCGCCACCGTGCCCCACACCACCACCAGCAGGGTGGTCACCACCAGCGTCAGGCCGAGGCCGATCGCGACCACCTTCACCAGGGCCGGCCCTTCGACTTTCTGCTGGCCCGGTCGGCCTCTTCGTCCGCCTTGAGGCGGAGGTAGACGCGCATGAAGCTCAGCACCGACCCCACCAGCGTGCCCACGACCGTGAAGACGGGAAGCAACCCGAGCCACCGGTCCAGCAGGTAGCCCGCCCCCATGAACAGCACGATTCCGCCGGCGAAGGTCAGCCCGAGGGAGACATACTTGTAGCCCAGGCCAAGCTCGCGCCCGACCGGTTCCTCAGGCTTCGGGGGTATCATATTCCGGGGCCGAATCTACCCGCTTGTGAAAAATTTCGCAAGGAAATGAGAGGTGCCTCATGCTTCGTTCCTCCCTCATCGTACCGCTCCTTCTGGCGACCCTTGTCCTGCCCCTCAGGGCCCAGGGCGACCAGGCCACCATGGAGGCCGTCCGGTCACTCGAGGCCGGCATGATCCAGGCGATGGCCGCCCGGGACTTCGCCACGCTCGACCGCCTCCTCGCCCCCGACTTCATCGCAACCGACGCGAGCGGGCGGCGCCTCTTCCGGGACGGCTACATGGCGATCTTCCGGCAGCCGGACCCCATCCTGGTCAGCCTGGTCGCCGACCCCGATACGGTGCTCGCCCGCGGGGACGCCGCCGTCCACCTCGGCGCCGGGACCGAAACCGTGACCCGGCGCGATGGCTCGCTCACCCGGTTCCGCCAGGTCTGGACCGACACCTGGGTGAGGCAACCGGACGGGAACTGGCAGTGCCTGGCCAGCCAATGGATCGAGCTGCCGCTCCGTTAGGCCCTGCCCTTCGAGGGTGAGCCGGTGCAACTTTCGGCCTCGCAGGCCGTACCCGACACCTCACTCTCCCGGACCCGCATGTCGTCCACCGTTTCAGTCGCCAACGACGTCCAGCAGCTGGCCCGCCTGGCCGATTCGGTGCGTGCCCTCCGGTCCCAGGTCTCCCGGCGGATCGTGGGCCAGGACGAGGTGGTCGAAGGGATACTGGCCTCGCTGCTGGCCGGCGGCCATTCGCTGCTGATCGGCGTCCCGGGCCTGGCCAAGACGCTGATGGTACAGACCGTGGCCGAGGCGCTCGACCTCTCCTTCAGCCGGGTCCAGTTCACTCCCGACCTCATGCCGGGCGACATCACCGGGACCGACATCCTGGAGGACGACCCGGCGACCGGGCGCCGCGCCTTCCGCTTCGTGAAGGGCCCCGTCTTCGCCAACGTCGTCCTGGCCGACGAGATCAACCGCACTCCGCCCAAGACCCAGGCGGCGCTGCTCCAGGCCATGCAGGAGCACCAGGTGACGGCGGGCGGGCGGACCTACCCGCTGCCCGAACCATTCTTCGTCCTGGCCACCCAGAATCCGATCGAGCAGGAGGGCACCTATCCCCTGCCCGAGGCCCAGCTCGACCGATTCATGTTCGAGCTCCGGGTCGGCTACCCGTCGAAGAGCGAAGAGGAGGCGATCGTCGAGCAGACCACCGGCGCCGATCGCGGGACGATCACTCCCGTGCTCGACGCGGAGGCGCTGGTCGCGATGCAGGGGCTGGTGCGACGGATCCCGGTCTCGAAGGGGCTGGTACGGGCCGCGGTGGCCCTGGCCCGGATGACCCGGCCCACCGAGGCCGAGGCGCCGGCGATGATTCGGGAGTACGTGGACTGGGGCGCCGGACCCCGCGCCTCGCAGTACCTCGTCCTCGGCGCCAAGGCCCGCGCGGCGCTCGAGGGGCGTCCCATGGCCGACCTGGACGACGTGCGGGCCGTGGCGCTGCCGGTGCTGCGGCACCGCCTGGTGCCCAACTTCGCCGCCGAGGCGGCCGGGAGGCGGAGCGAAGATCTGGTGCGTGAGCTGGTGGCGGGCCCGGGCTGGATCGCCGCCTGACCCGGCGGTACCCGCAGGCGAAGAGGCCCGGACCGCGCCAGCGATCCGGGCCTCGTTCATTCAGTCCAGCGTCGTCTGCACCGTGCGGGCCTCGATCAGCGGGTCGAGCCCGCACCCGGTGTAGGTGATGAGGAATCCCGCCTGGGGGTGGCTGTCGATCGTGCCCACTACCTGCCCGCCGGTAAAGGGTGGGTGGCCGGTGCAGACCCCGTCCACCGTGAGAGGCAACGCCGTCACCAGGGTCAGTCTGAAGACTGCTCCGCTGCGGGTGTAGGTGAAGGCCCCTGTGACACCGAACGCTCCCGCCGGGAGCGGCCCGCCCGCCACGATCTCCTGGCCATTGTCCGGGGTGTACGTCACCACCCAGTTGTCGGTGAAGGCGTACACCCCGTCCTCGGTGTCCGTTACCTGGAGCGAGAGCTTTTGCCGGGCGGAGGCGCCGAGGCCGCCGATGACGGCCTGGTAGTAGCCGTTGGCCAGGAAGGTGGTCGAGCTCGTGGCGTCGCCGAACTTGAGGTTCAGGTTGGTCAGGTCGACCAGCCAGCCGAATAGTCCGTCCTGCTCGCGAATACGGATCGTTCCCGAAACCACGAGGGGATTGCCGTCACCGTCGGTCGTGGTGCAGTTGCCCGCGGTGAAGGTGATCGTGTTGTCGTCGAAGATGCCGTCGCCGTCGCTGTCGGTGGGGTCGCTCTGGACCGGATCGCAGCCGGGGGCCCGGCCCGCCAGAGCCAGCCTGAGGCGCCCGAGCAGCGGGCGCCGGGCCACCGGGGTCGACGGACCGGTGGGAATCAGGTAGCCGAGGCCGAGCACCGCCTCGTCGGGGTCGAACTGGAGCAGCCCGTTGGCGGTGGGAGAGAAGAGATCGCTGGCCTGGCCCGCCACCATGGCGGCCTGGGCCGAATCCATGGCCGTGGTAAGGGCCGGACCGTCGTTGCCGCTGCAGGCCGCGAGGCCGCCGATGGCCAGCAGGATCGTGGCGGCGGTGGTGCCGAGTCGCTGCATCGCTGCCTCCTTCCACCCGCACAGGGGATCGGAAAACGAATCCGGCGGCCCCCGAGGGAGCCGCCGGATTCAACCTACACCAGGGCGCTGGTCCGTCCAGCGTTCAGGTGGTGGCCTGGACTTCCACCCACTCGCGGGTGGGCGGCATGCCGCACGAGGTCCAGGTCAACAGCAGGTAGCCGGTGTGCCCGTTGACGGTGGCGTCGAACCGCAGCTGCCCCGCCTCGATCCGCTGGTGGGTCAGGGTGCAGCCGGCGTTGTAGGCCAGCGGGGTCACGGTGGTGACGGTGAAGCTGAAGTGCTCGTCGCCCCGGTCCCAGCTCTGGCTTCCCTCGACGGTGAAGGTGCCGCTGGGGAGCGGCATGTGCATCGCCAGGGTCGAGCCCTCGGCGGGAGTGAAGGTCACCGTGCCGGCCCGGTGGATCGTGGCGTCGGGATGGCCGGGGCGCTGGCGGACGATGGTCAGGTCCTCGCTCAGCGAGGCGCCGTTGGCGGTGCCGCTGCGCGACCGGGTGCCGTTCCGGGTGGCGGTGAAGGTCTGGGCCCCGGTGGCGTCGGTGAACTGCCAGACGATGTTGGTCAGCGTCTGGTCCATGTCGAAGGCGTTGTCCGGGTTGGTATCCTGGATCCGGAACTCGCCGGTGTGGCTGAAGGTGCCGCCGTGGACGTCGCGGTGGCAGTCGAAGGTGATGGTGGCGTCATCGGGAATCCCGTCGCCGTCGCTGTCGATCGGCGGATCGGGATTGATGGTGGCGCACATCGGGAGCATGCCGGGGCCCAGGGCCACGGGGCTCATCGTCGGGGTGGCGGGGGCAAACCCGATGGGCGACAGCTCGTCGGTCAAGGTCATGGCACTCAAGCTGGCATCCAGCTCGTCGCTCGAAGCGAGGCCGATCTCGGTCATCTGGCTGGAGGTGGGCCCCCCGGAGGTGGTGCTCGGGGTCGTGGTGCCGCTGCAGGCCGCGAGGCCCAGGGCGGCGAGGCCCATCCAGCCCAAGTGACGCTTCCGCATTGTGTTCGACTCCTGGAGAGAGGTGAGGAGGTTCGACGGCCAATGTCGAATCGCCCCGTCAGACGGGGCTACCGGCGCCCCGTTAAGTGCTGATATCTGGCCCGGTTGCACCGGCCGGGCGGTGACAGGGATCACGGCGCCGGCGCCCCGGCCAAACCCCGAACAATGGCGCTCTATCGGGGACGATCGCCGGACGGCAAATTACACTCTCGCACCAGCTCCACACACCCCGGATCCGAGTTGTTGAGGGTTGGTTGATACTCGACCACCAAGGTGGCCTCATCCCGCTCAGGATGTCCCCATGGCGGCTTCGTATTACCTGAAGTGCCTTGGCACGCCGGAGCTCCGGGGGCCCGATGGCCATCCCGTCAAGTTCCGGACCCGGAAGCATTTCGCCCTGTTCATCTACCTCGCCGTGGAACCGCCGCAGGCGCACCGCCGCGACCGGCTGGCGGAGATGTTCTGGCCCCGCGTGTCCGAACCGGAGGCCCGTCACTCGCTGGCCACCGCAGTCTCCACCTTTCGGAAGAAGCTCGGCCCCCGCGCGGTCCAGGCCGATCGTGATCACCTGCAACTCGGCCTCGCCGGCCTCGAGCTTGACCTCGCCCGACTTGAGCGTGGCGAAGTGCTGGGAGACGAGTTCTCCCAGCCGCTCGACATCGCGAACTTCCTCGACCAGTTCGAGCCGTCCGATTCCGCCGGGTTTCTCCACTGGCGCGACCGCCACCAGGCCCGGCTCTTCCCCGCGATTCGTGAGAGCCTTCTCAAGCTGATCGACCGGTGCCGGCGAACCGGGAACTTCCGCCAGATCGAGGTCCTCGCCGACCGGCTGCTGGGCATCGACCACCTCAGCGAGGACGGGATTCGGGCCAAGATGGAGGCCCGTGCCTTCGATGGGGACCGGCTCTCGGCGCTCAAGCTCTACGAGGAATGGCGCGAGAGATTGCAGGGCGAACTGGGGGCGATGCCCTCCCCGATCGTCGAGGGGATCGCGACCCGACTCCGCCGGCGGGGCCTCGAGCGCACAACTGGGAATGAGATCCCGACCGTTCCGACCGACCAGTGGAAGGGGCACCGGTTCGTCGGGCGATCGCGGGAGTACCGGGTGCTGTACGAAAGCTGGGAACGGACCGCCAGGAAGGACAGCACCAGTGCCCTGGTCCTGGGAGACTCGGGCGTCGGCAAGACGACGCTGGCCGATCGTCTCACCACCGCGGCGGGGCTCGAGGGGGCGAGCGCCGTGCGCACCCAGTGCTACGAGGCCGACCGGGAGATTCCCTACGCCGCATTGAGCGGCCTGGTGCGCGGGCTGCTCGACCGGCCCGGGGCGTCCTGCACGCGCACCGGAGCTCTGGCCGACCTTGCCACCTGCATCGGGGAGGTCCGGCAGCGATTCCCCTCGCTTCCCGGTGTCGAACCGCTCCAGGGCGAAGCGGTCCGCGTGCGGCTGGCCGAAGCCGCTCACGAGCTGGTGAGTGCCGTGGCCGAGGAGGGGCCGGTAATCCTCGTCGTCGATGACGTCCACCTGGCCGATGACGCCAGCATCGCGGTGATCCACCAGCTCCTCCGCCGGGCCCGCGAGCAGCCGATCATGGTGGTCCTGACCGCCCGACCCACCGAGCTCGACCGCTCCCCGAGCGCCAGGCGCCTCCGGGAGAATGCACCCAGCCTCGGCGTCACCACCATCGAAGTGCCACCGATGACCGACGAGGAATGCCGGGAGCTCCTCGGCGCGCTCGTCGAGGGGGCCGGGGCGGCACCGACCCTGGCCGAGCGGCGGGCGCTGCTCGGTGCTGCCGGTGGATTCCCGATGGTGCTGGAGCTGCTGGTCAGGGACTGGCTCGCCGATGGCCGAAATGCCCTGGCTCTCACCTTCAACTCGATGACCACCGATCCGGCCCGGGGCTCCAGGGCGGAACATGCCTATCGGGCGCTGATCGAGAGGCTCATCCTGGATCTTCCGCCCGATGTCAGGAATGTCCTCAACCTGGCAGCCATCCTCGGCAACCGACTGAATGACCTGGAGATGTATGGGCTGGTGGACCTGACCCTGGCCCGCACCATGACCGGGATGACAACCCTGACCGATCTGCGACTACTCAGGGACAACGGCAAGGAAATCGGTTTCAGGAATGAGTTGATCCGCGCCCAAGCGTACATGGACCTGCCATCGACCCTCCGCCGGGCGCTTCACAGCCGGGTGGCGGATCGGCTTATCGCCGGCCAGACCGATCGCCCAGTGACAGGGCTGGAGCTGGCATGGCATTGCTTCCGAGGCGGACGACCCGAAGAGGGACAGGACTACCTGATCAGCGGGTCACGAGAGGCAATTGACGGCGGGGCGGTGTGTGAGGCGGAACTGGCGTTGACAAGCGCCATACCCGCCCTAGCGGAGCCTTGGGCAACCGACGGTCTCTTGCTGCTGTGTGAAGCACTTCAAGTGCAGAGTAGGTGGCGAGACTCTCTGAGACTCCTGGGCACTCACACGATCTGGCAAGGGCCAGACGATGCGGTTCGAGCTTTCTCGCTCAAGACATCGGCGGAATTGGAATCCGGCCAACTCGGCGAGGGCGAGGCCAGGGAGCGTGCCAAAGCAATCATGGCATTCGGATTGGCAGGCTTCTCCGCGAACGCCAGAGCCATAGCCCTGCACACACTCGCACGGCTCGTAACTGATACACAAGATCGGGAACTTGCGAGCCTAGCTCTAGACATTTGTAGGCCGATGAGTATGGAGAGCATGTCCGCCAATGAGGTCGCGAGCTTCGCGATGCTCCTGGGCGTCGCTGCACACTTTGCACAAAGCCCAAGAGACTACGATGCCGCACGGTGGAACATTGATACTGTTCTTGCTCGACACGGAGATCGTGCGGCGACCAGGACGACACTCACCCTCAATCTTGCCGCAGGGTGCATTCGAACAAGCAGAGGGCGATACGATGAAGCAATCCCCTTCTTCACATCAGCGATGCTGGCAGCTCAAGGGCTGGAGCATATGAACGCATTGGCGCGTTCCTGCTCAAACCTTGCGATGTGCTTCGGAAGGCTAGGGCAGTATGAGGCACAACTACAAATGGCAGATTCGGGGATGAGTGCGTTATCTGGATTGACTGACCTTATATGGTTTCAGCTTGAATTACATGCCGCGTGGGCACACGCGATGCTTGGCAATACTAGTCACTCCCTTGCATTGATCAGGGACTCTCGACAGGACGGGCGCGCGATACTTCCGGGTTGGGCTCAGCAGGGGCGCCTGCTCCTTCGGTCAGATGTCTATCGCATCTTGGGAAGGGAGGAGGTGTCATTTCAGCTCGCCAAACTAGCAACGACTGGAGCGAATGAACGACTATTTTCTCCTTCATACGCAGGTCCGTTCGCGCGCTCAATAGCCCAGATCAGCCTTGAAGAAGCATCCATTCAACAGGGCTTGGACCGAATTGCAGTCATCCGACGAGAGACTGAACTTGATGCGATGGATTACGCGGAGGTATTGTGCGCAGAGGTTGCGATGAAGTCATCAATTGGCGAAGAGTGCAGCTCGGCGAGAGGGTTGCTTGCTAGTAGGCTCGCAGACCTTCCGGCTGAGACGCCTCGTGCCTTAGGACGGCTTGGATTTCCGATTGCGCTAGAGTGCGCGGCGGGCTCGCCACAATGAAATGTCCTTGCGGAGCATTCGCTTTGACCCGCCAGCATCCGCGACAGGTGCCGGCTGGGGTTGCTCGGCGGTCGACGTTTGCAGATTAGCGATGACACGGCGTACGTTGACCGAGTTGATTGTAAGATCGACAAGGTTTGGATCGAATTGGCTTCCGCGATACTTCTGGAGTTCCGCCAATACTGTCTCGAGCGGTAGCCGCTTTCGATACGGACGGTCCGTACTCATCGCATCAATCGTATCCGAAATCATGATCATCCGGGCGCCCAGAGGAATGGATTCACCAGTGATCCCGTCTGGATAGCCACCACCGTCCCACCGTTCGTGATGGCTCCGAACTGCGTCCTGGATGTTCCCACGGAAGCTCGAGATGATGCCAACGAGCTCAGCGCTCTTGACCGAATGAGTCTGCAACAACGCAGTTTCCTCACGCGTCAACTTCGACTCCTTGCGGAGTAGCGGCGCAAATTCCTCGTGAATCTTGCCAACATCATGCAGAACTGCCGCGGTATAGACCTGCTCAATTTCCGCCGACGGAATTCCACATTCCTGCGCAATCGCTTTCGCCAGAGTTGCTACACGAATGGAATGGCCCGATGTATACGGATCTCGGGCTTCGATCGCCTTGACCATCAGGTCAAGCAATTCTCGACCGCTATTTTGGAGCTTTCGGTACATGCCGTAGATATGACGTACGGTCAAGACCAGAATGAAGACACCGACCAACCCGAATGTGCCCAGCGCCGAGCCCTGCTCTGCGAAGCGGAACAGCCACGCCACCAACATTGCCAAGGCACTTGCGCCCAAGTCGTATCCGAGGACGCCTCGTGCATTGAGGTGCCACAACTCCTTGAACGACTGGCCCGAACTCAGCGAGATGGCCCCATTTACAGCGATGGTGTTGACCGCGAAATAGACCGCAGCAAACACAAAGAAGAGGCCAACATCGCGTTGCAGAACACCAGCGGTTTCCGTTACGCCAGTCACCAAGTAACTCGGGGGCAATCCTCCGCCCAAGAGTTTATAGACAAATGCGCCAGCGGTAATGCACAGAACTCGCTGAGATACATTGAACGCGATCTTTATCGGTGGGCTGCGATGAGACAGCTGACTCAGGAGGGTGGAGAGCGCAGCCACCATCCCACCCCAAAGCCCACCATAAAGCAGGAATGCAGCCATGTGAACGACAAAACTCATTGAGCCGGAGGCGGCGACGCGAAGTGGGTTGCCCGCCAAGTCCAATACCACGGCCACAAATACGAAGGCGAGCAGTTGCCAGAAGCCGACCGGAATGTCTTCTCCCCGCCCAGAAAGCAAAGCCGACCCGACACCCAAGAGGGCGACGAATAGGACATAAGCCATCAGCCGGGAATTCTTTGTCATGTGCAACCTGCTCACCTCAAGGAGTTGGCGGCTCCGGAAGAACGGGGCATTGAACTAGGCCCAGTTCGACCCTTCAGCGTTAAACAGTCTCGCGACAAAGTGGAACGTCGCAGCGAGCCAGCTGATTTGTACCATTGAGCGTCACCCCCCTTCAGAGATAAAAAACCTGGGGAAGTGGCAGGCTCCGCTATAGCCTACCCGACGCTCCGCTCATCAGTTGTCCGCTCGTCTCCGCTAGTGGTTGCCGAAGACCGGGGCCGCCTTTGTGTTTGTGTCAGTAACTCCAGTTAAGTGATCCTGCGCTGCTGCGTCAGCAGCGAGTCCTTTAGGGCCCCTCCGCCCCCTGCCCCACCGCCCAGCTTCATGAGGCTGACAGGTCCCCGGTCCCGAAGGACCGCCGAAAGGGGAACCTGCACGCCGGGACTTACTTCAGGAAGGCCGGCGGGCCTCGGCCCACCGGTTGGTCGCATCCAGGACGGCAAAGACCGCCGCCCGTTCCGCACTCTCCTTGATTTCCGCGGTGCCGATCAGGAGCAGGGCCTCGCGGCCCCCCAGCCCCTGCACCGCCACCATGACGAATTCGCGGTCGAAGGCCTCGACGATCCGGGCCCCCTCCAGCGCCACCGAATGATCCGAGAGCAGCGCGTCGAGCACGCTCACCGCCGCCCGGGCCGCCGCGTCCACCTTGCTGCGCGGGGTGTCCGAGCTCTCCTCCTCGGCGGTTTCGGTATGGCCCAGGAACGACAGCGTGACCCGGATGGCGATCCGGTGGGGCCGCTTGCCGGGGGCCACCTGCAGCTGCTCGAAGAGCGCCGCCCGATGCATGGCCCGGTCGCGCACCGCCCCCTGCTCCAGCGCCTCGATGGGCCGGACGTCGGCGGTCTGCGCCACGCTGATTTTTCGATGGTCGATCTTGAGGCCCAGCTGGGCCAGGAGAGCCGATTCGATGTTGCGGACCAGCTGCTTGGGCTGCAGCCCCGCGCCGGCCAGGACGTGGACCTCGCTGACTTCGCCCAGCGGCGTCGTGACCACCCGCGCCGAGAGGACCCCTTCGAGGGAGGTCAGGAGATTCTCCGCCCGCCGGACCCCCCAGGGGTCGGGCGCGGGGTCGAGACCAGGAGCCGCCGGGCGGCCACCTGGGCCTGAACCGGCGTCAAAACCGCTGCGCGCGTGCGAGGGTCCGGTCACGAATGCTCTGTCCTTCCTGCCAGGGAATTCACACCACCACGTTCCGTCCGGACGACTTGGCCTGGTACAGCGCCCGGTCCGCCACGATCAGCAGATCCTCGAGCGGCGGGCGGCGGGCGTCGTACTCCGCGACCCCGATGCTGGCGGTCACCAGCCCGACCGGGTAACCCAGCCGCCTCCCCACCCCCTCGATGCCGGCCCGGATCGCCTCGGCCACGCGACTGGCGCCCGCCAGGTCGGTCCGGTTGAGGATCACCACGAACTCGTCGCCGCCGTAGCGGGCCGCGAGGTCGGAGACGCGCACCGCGCTCCGGATCTCCCCCGCCACCGCCTTGAGCACCTCGTTGCCCGCCTCGTGCCCGTACCGGTCGTTGACCTGCTTGAACCGGTCGAGATCGATGAACAGGATCGCGAAGCCTTCCCAGCTGCGCTTGCTGCGCTCGATCTCGTTGCCCAGCCGGTCGCGCAGCACCCGCAGGGTCGAGAGCCCCGTCAGCGGGTCCACCGCCGAGGCCTGCACCGCCTCTTCGGCGCGGCGGGCCTGCCAGGGAGCGCACTGGCGGAGCGCCGCGCGGCCCAGCGCCGCCGCCTCCGCGAACTTGCGGCAGGTGGCGAAGCCGCAGGCCCGGCAGTCCCACGGCTTGCCGTTGGGGCCGGGGCCGATCTCCTCGAGCACCGTTTCCACGGTCATCGGGTCCGGCTCGGCCTGCGGGGCCCGGATCTCGAAGACCGCGCCGTAGCTCGCCACCACCGCCGAGTCCACGATCGGAAACCGGCTCCGGGGCGGCTCGGCGCTCTCGACCAGCGCCCGGCGCCAGTACAGCTCCTCGCGCGGCCCCGACAGCGGGTGGTCGAGCGCCCCCTCGTACGAGAGGATGTCCACGAACCCGAGGTCGAGCCGGTCGACCGCCACCGCGCGGGCCAGGCTGGCCAATTCGCCCAGGCCCCGCATCTTCCGGAAGCGCCGGCTCGCGTGCCGCGCCTCCTCGAGGATCGCCAGCGGCATCCCGCCCGCCGCACTCAGGTGCCGGCGCCGCTCCTCGGGAATCCGGGCGAAGTACTCCGCCTGCGCCAGCGGGTTCACGCCCCGGAGCTTGAGCAGGTGCTCGAGGTCGCTGAACACGATCGCGGCATCGATTTCAGTGTCGCCCGCCGGCGGACTGACACCGGCGAAGACGATCTCCAGCTTCTCGCCCAGCTGGGCCCGGAGGTAACGCGCCTCCGCCACCGCGGGAATCGTCACCGGCGCCAGGTACGGCACCAGCTCCGGAAAGCCCGCCCGGATGGCCTGCACCACCACGGGATCGGTGGAGCGGATGATCGTCCCCCACCCTGGATCTTCCCAGAGTCGAAGGTACTCCGTCGCCACCAGCTCGTCCCCCACGACACCGCGCGAGACCACGCGGAATCCCGCGGCGTAGCAGGCGTTGACCACCTGCTCCGGCGTCGCGGGATAGAAGTGCGACGCCGCTTCCGCGCTCAGGATCAGCACCCCTGTGCCCCGCGCCGCCACGGCGATGGCGCGCCCCAACTCGCCGCTCGCATCGATGGCGCTGTGCGGACAGGCAGGGACGCACAACCCGCAGCGCACGCAGGCCTCGTCCACGATGCGCACCGTCTGGTCGTTCACGGCCACGGCCCCGGTGGGGCAGACGCGAACGCACGCCAGGCAGGCGACGCAGGCCTGCGGGTCGATCGAATACATTCCGGTAGACGGACCCCGGTATTTGAGGGAGTGGGTCCAGTCCAATATGAAATCAGGTGGTGCCCGTGTCAAGAACGCAACAGGTCGCAACAATGTGAATTAGTACAACTTACGGCGTCTTCCCTAGTCCAGTTTGTAAGCTTTTATCTTGCGGTAGAGCGTCCGTTCCCCGATGCCGAGCTTCTCGGCCGCCCTTCTCCGGTTACCCCTGTGTTCCTGGAGGGCAGCCTCAATTGCCGCCCGCTCCATGTCCGCCATAGTCATGCCAGTTCGATACACCACCTGCTCTTGTTGGGTCGGCTCAATTGACGAGAAATCAGTCACCCCGCCGACTTGTGGAATCTCTATCATGCGATGTTGTGTCAAGTCACTGTCAATACGGTGTCGCAACTCCTCGACCTGCAGCCGCAAGTCCATGATGCTCCGCAAGATGAACTCGATCTCCTGCTGTCCAACCTGCCCGTTTTGCCTCTCCAAACGGGCCGGAACCAGGCGATTGGGACCCTGCAGGACGTCGGGAGGAATGTCACTGGCTTCAACCTTCCGGCCGGGCGCCAGAACCACCATTGACTCGATCAGGTTGCGCAGCTGCCGCACATTGCCCGGCCAAGGAGCCTCCACCAGCCGGTGCAAAGCCTCGGGGGTCAACCCCTGGAACGGGCGGTCGTGGGCGGCGGCGAATTCCCTGATGAATCGCCGCACCAGGAGCGGGATGTCACCCCGCCTCTCGCGCAGCGGCGGAAGGTAGAGGTTCAGGACGCTCAGTCTGTAATAGAGGTCGTCACGGAAGTCGCCCATCTCCACCGACTCCCGGAGGCTCCGGTTGGTGGCGGCCACGACCCGGACGTCCACCTTGATCGGGGCCACCCCGCCCACCCTGAAGAAATTCCTGGTTTCGAGCACGCGGAGCAGCTTGACCTGCACCGAGGCCGGGATCTCGCCGATTTCGTCGAGGAAGATGGTCCCGGTATCGGCCAGTTCGAACCGACCGAGCCGCCGCTCGGCGGCGCCGGTGAAGGCCCCCTTCTCGTGGCCGAAGAGCTCGCTCTCGAGCAGGCTCTCCGGCAGCGCGGCACAGTTGATGGCGATGAACGGTTTTCCCCGCCGAGGAGAGAGATCGTGGATCGCGCGGGCGACCAGCTCCTTGCCGGTGCCCGACTCGCCCTGGATCAGCACCGTGCTGCTGACCGGCGCCATCTGCTCGATCTTGACCAGCAGTTCCTGGATCGCCGGGCTCTCGCCGGCGATCCCGGTCCTGAGCTGGAGCTGGCGACGGGCCAGGAGGCGCCCGACCGTCTGAACGACCTCCTCGGGGTTGACCGGCTTGTGGAGCAGGGCGGTGGTGTGCAGGTGCTCGTCGCGCTCGCCGGGACCGCTGTCGGTGGCCTCCAGCAGGGCGAGAATCGAGACCTCGGCGTCGTGCGCCATCCGGGCCAGGTGGCGGGCAGGCGGTTCGTAGACGGTGCCGGTCAGCAGCACCAGGTCGGGGTTGGCCCGGCGCATGGCTCCCCGGGCATCGTCGAGCGACGAGACCAGGGTGGTGGCATACCCGGCCGCCTCGAGTGCCGCGTTGGTCCGTACGGCGGTCTCAAGGTCGTCCATGGTAAGAAGAATGCGTGATGCCATGACTAGGCCAGCGGGGGAACGGTGAACCCTAACGGGCTTCCGTTGGTCGCGGGTGAACGGTGAACAGGGCTCACGGTCAATGCCCGGTACGTGTTCCGCGGATCAGTTCGACCGCGTGTTCGACTAGATCAGCAAGTACTGCCAGTCCATCGCGGACCCCGCCCGGACTGCCGGGGAGATTCACGATCAGGGTCCGTCCCCGGACCCCGGCCACGCCGCGGGAGAGCGCCGCGTGGTGGAAGCGTGGGTAGGCCTGCATCCGCAGCGCCTCCGCGATCCCGGGCGCCTCCTTCTCCAGTACGCTCAGCGTGGCCTCGGGCGTGATGTCCCGCGCCGTCAGACCGGTGCCGCCGGTGGTGAGGACCAGGTCGGCGGAATCGCCGTCGCACCACTCGCGGAGGCGCTCCACGATCCGCTCGGGCTCATCGGGCACCAGGGCCCGGGCGCTGACCGGATAGCCCTTCTCCCCGGCCCACGACGCAATCGTATCGCCGGAGCCGTCGGCCCGTTTGCCGGCCTGACCGGCGTCGGAGATGGTGAGTATCGCGAGGCGAATCGGCATAGGTGGCTTCCGCGCTCCCGCCTATTTGCGGACCGATCCCTTCTCCCAGAACGGCTTCCTGACGACCACGGCGGGGAGCTTCTCCCCGCGGCACTCGACTTCGAACCTGGTTCCCACCTTGCTCGCGCCGGTCGGGAGGTACGCCGTCCCGATGGCGTAGCCGAGGCTGGGGCTCATGGTGCCGCTGCGGACGAGGTCCACCTGCGTCCCACCCGCGTAGACCGGGTAGCCGTGGCGGGGGAAGGCCTTCCCCTCCATCCGGAAGCCGACCAGCCGGCGGCGCAGCCCCTCCTGCTTCTGTCGCTTGAGCACCGGGTCGCCGGTGAATCCGCCCTGCTTGTCGAGCTTGACGATCCAGCCCAGCCCGGCCTCGAGCGGAGTGGTCGAGTCGTCGATGTCGTTGCCGTAGAGGGCGTAGCCCATCTCGAGTCGCAGGGAATCGCGGGCGCCGAGCCCGATCGGCGCCGCCTTTCCCGGACCGGTCAGCGCGTCCCAGATCGTCCGGGTGCCGGCGCTGGGGCAATAGAGCTCGAAGCCGTCCTCGCCGGTGTAGCCGGTGCGGGAGATGACGCAGGCGACGCCCGCCACAGGGCCGGTGGCGAAGTGATAGTACCCGACGTCGGCGAGCCGGACCGGGGTGACGGTCTGCAGGAGCGCCTCGGCCCTCGGGCCCTGCAGGGCGAGGAGACCGACCTCGTCGGAAGTGTTCCGGAGCTCGACGTTGGCGCCGTGCTTCTGGGCGGTGACGTGGCTCCAGTCCTTGGCGATGTTGGCCGCGTTGACCACGATCATCACCTTGTCTTCGAATCGGTAGACGGTGCAGTCGTCCACGATCGTCCCTTGCTCCGAGAGGAGCGCCGAGTACTGCACCCCGCCCGCCTCGAGCGCAGCGACATCGTTGCAGGTGATCCGGTTGGCGAAGGCGACCCGGTCTGGGCCGGTAATCTCGAACTCGCCCATGTGGGAGACGTCGAAGATGCCGACGTCCTCCCGCACCGCCTTGTGCTCCTTGAGGATCCCGGTCGGGTACTGGACCGGCATCTCCCATCCGGCGAAGGGCACCATCTTGGCGCCCAGGGCCACGTGGGCATCATAGAGGGGGGTACGGCGGAGTGTCATGGTATCCGGCATTTATTGATTCTCCGAGGACGTGAGCAGGGAGCGGGGAGCGGGAAGCGACACCGAGGAGCGATTCCTGGCCTGGACGTCAGCGCTCTACGACGCCTGCTCCCCGCTCCCTTCTTACCGCTCACCGTTGTTCCAGCCCATCAGCGTCAGCAGCAGTGCCTTCTGGACATGCAACCGGTTCTCGGCCTGGTCCCAGACCCGGGACTGGGGCCCCTCGAGCACCTCCTCGCTCACCTCTTCACCGCGGTGGGCGGGGAGACAGTGCAGGAAGATGGCATCGCGGTCTGCAGCGCCCATCAGCTTCTCATCCACGACGTAGCCCTGGAAAGCCTGGGCCCGGACCGCGGCCTCCTGCTCCTGGCCCATCGAGGCCCAGACGTCGGTGGTGACCACGTGGGCCCCCGCCACCGCCTCCTCGGGCAGCTCGGTGATCGAGATCCTGGTGAGCTTCGCGTTGCGCTCGTAGATCTCGTGATCGGGCTCGTAGCCCTCGGGGCAGGCCAGCCGGAGTTCGAAGCCGAGCGAGCCGGCGGCGTTCATCCAGCTGTTGGCCATGTTGTTCCCGTCGCCCACCCAGGCCACCGTCCGGTCCGTCCAGCCGCCGAGCTGCTCCTTGATGGTCATCAGGTCGGCCAGGACCTGGCAGGGATGCAGCAGGTCGGTGAGGCCGTTGATCACCGGAACCGTGGCGTAGCGAGCCAGCTCGACGATGTCCGCGTGCGCGAAGGTGCGGATCATGATCGCGTCGAGGTACCGCGAGAGGACGCGGGCCGTGTCGCGGATCGGCTCGCCCCGCCCGAGCTGGATGTCCCGGGCCGAGAGGAAGAGGGCGTGGCCCCCCAGCTGGTACATCCCGACTTCGAAGGAGACCCGGGTCCGGGTCGAGCTCTTGGCGAAGATCATCCCCAGGGTCTTGCCCACCAGGGGACGCTCCCTGTTCTTGCCCCGCTTCAGGCGCGCCGCCACCTCGAAGAGCTGGAGGAGCTCCGCCCGACTGAAGTCGGGAATGGCCAGGAAGTCACGCTTGGGCATCGGACCGGGCCTCGCTGGGGTTCGGCCAATTTGGCAGGAGGGAAAGTAGCCTGGGGAAGGGCGGAGGGGCAGACCCTCAAGGACTTCCTCGCGACTTCGTCGCTCGGCCGGGGGGCGGGAGGGCGGATCAAGCCGCTACTAGAGGATGTATCTCCTCAGGTCATCATCGTCGAGGATCTTGGTGAGCCGCTCACGGACCCGGGCGCCGTCGAATACGATCTTCTTCTCCGGCCAGTCGGGCAGCTCGAAGAGCACGTCCTCCATCAGGCTGCTCATGACCGTGTGGAGCCGGCGGGCGCCGATGTTCTCCATCCGGTCGTTGGCCACGCAGGCGATCCGGGCGATCTCGGCGATGCCGTCCGCCGTGAACTCGAGCGCGGCACCCTCTGCGGCGACCAGCGCCTGGTACTGCTTGGTGAGGGCGTTCTCGGGCTCGGTCATGATGCGGACGAAGTCGGCCTCGGTCAGCGGCAACAGCTCGACCCGGATCGGGAAGCGGCCCTGCAGCTCGGGAATGAGATCCGATGGCTTGGAGACGTGGAAGGCCCCGGCGGCGATGAAGAGGATGTGGTCGGTCCGGACGTAGCCGTAGCGGGTCTGGACCGTGGATCCCTCGACGATCGGCAGCAGGTCGCGCTGGACCCCCTCGCGCGACACGTCGGGCCCGGTCTGCGAGCGCTCGCCGGCAATCTTGTCGATTTCGTCGATGAACAGGATGCCGTGGTTCTCGACCCGGTCGAGGGCCTCGTTCACGACATCGTCCATGTCCACCAGCTTGCGGAGTTCCTCGTCCACCAGGATCCGCCGGGCATCAGGCACCCGGACGCTGCGGCGCTTCTTCCGCTTGGGCAGCATGTCCTGCAGCATCTCGAAGAAATTGATCTCCGGCCCCTCCATCCCCTGGGGCGGCTGCATCCCCTCGAGCATCGGGTACCCCTGCGGGGTCACCTCGATATCCACCTCGCGATCATCGAGCTTTCCCTCGGCCAGCATCTGGCGGAGTTTTTCCCGCGAGCGGCGGCGGCGCTCCTCCTCGGTATCGGACGCCTCCGGCCGGGCCAGGCTGGACGAAGGGACCAGGAAAACCGGGGCCGCCGGGGCCGGCGCGGACTCGGCCGGGGGGAGCGGCAGCAGGAGATCCAGCAGCCGCTCCTCGGCCCGCTGCTCCGCCTGGGGATAGATGTCGTCCTCGCGCTCGGTTCGCACCATCGAGATCGCCGCATCGACCAGGTCACGCACCATCGACTCCGCGTCCCGCCCCACGTACCCGACCTCGGTGAACTTGGACGCCTCCACCTTGATGAACGGCGCTCCCGCCAGCCGCGCCAGCCGCCGCGCGACCTCCGTCTTCCCCACCCCGGTCGGTCCGATCAGGATGATGTTGTACGGCATGATCTCGTACCGGAGATCTTCCGGTGCCTGCATCCGGCGCCAGCGGTTCCGGATCGCGATCGCCACGGCGCGCTTGGCCGTCACCTGGCCCACGATGTACCGATCCAGCTCCGCCACGATCTGGCGTGGCGGCAGTTCCTCGAGCCAGGGGGGCTGAGGTGGGATCTCGGGGGAGGGGGTGACGGGATCAGACACTGGTGATTTACGGATTGATGGATTGACGGATTGATGGATTGTGGATCGGAGGATGGAGTTCCTTCAATCCGGCAATCCTTCAATCCCTCAGCCCAGCTCCAGCACGGTGATGTTCCGATTGGTGAAGACACAGATGTCCGCCGCGATTTCGAGGGCGCGGCGCACGATGTCCCGGGCGGCGATCGCCGGATCGGGCGCCAGCGCGCGGGCGGCGGCGAGGGCGTAGTTGCCGCCCGACCCGATGGCCACGATGCCATCGTCCGGTTCGATCAGCTCCCCCGCCCCGCTCAGCAGGAAGCAGTGCTCCAGGTCGGCCACGATCAGGAGGGCGTCGAGCCGCCGCAGCACCCGGTCGCTGCGCCAGTCCTTGGCCAGCTCGACCGCGGCCCGCGGCAGGTTGCCGGGGTGGCGTTCCAGCTTCTCCTCGAACTTCTCGTACAGGGTGAGGGCATCCGCCACCGACCCGGCGAAGCCGGCCAGCACCTTGCCGCCCTTCAGGGTCCGGATCTTGTTGGCGTGCGCCTTCATCACCGTATCGCCGATGCTGACCTGGCCGTCGCCCCCGATGGCGACCTGGCCGTTCTTGCGAACGGCGAGGATGGTGGTGGCGCGAATGGCAGCGTTCATCAGGCCCTCGGGTGGGCGCGGCGGTAGACCTGCTTGAGCCGCTCCACGCTGGTGTGAGTATAGACCTGGGTCGTGCTCAGGCTGGCGTGCCCCAGGAGTTCCTGGACCGCCCGGAGGTCGGCGCCGGCATCGAGCATGTGCGTGGCGAAGGTGTGGCGCAGCGAGTGGGTGCGCAAGCCGTCCACCCCGGCGGCGTCGAGCAGGCGATGGACCCGGCGCTGGACGGTGCGCGGCGTGAGCCGTTTGCCCCGCCGGCCCAGGAACACCGCGCGACGATCCGCGCCCGCCAACCCCGCCACCTCCTCCCGGGCCCCAAGATAGCGGCGCAGGGCCTTCACCGCCCGCGACCCCACCGGCACGATCCGCTCCTTCCGCCCCTTGCCCAGGACCTTGACCTGGTCGGACAGCAGGTCGAGCGCGGCGAGGTTGAGCCCCTGCAGCTCCGAGAGCCGGAGGCCGCTGGAATAGAACAGCTCCAGCATGGCGAGGTCCCGAAGCGCCTCGAAGTCGTCGGTGCCCGCCATCGCCTCGGCGCGGGCGAAGACCGACTCGACCTGCGGCCGGTCGAGGTGGACCGGAAGCCGCTTGTCGAGCTTGGGGACCCGGGCGGCACGCACCGGGTTCTGCTCCAGGCCGTGATGCGCCTGCAGGTAGCGATAGAGGCTGCGCACCGCGGAGAGGGCGCGGGCCGCCGAACGCTTGGCGAGACCGCGGCGCTGCAACTCGCCGAGGAAGCCGCGCAATCCAAGGCGGTCGAGCCGGGCCCAGTCCCAGTCGCCGCCGTAGTGGCGGTCGCAGAACGAGGTGAAGGCCTCCAGGTCGCGACGGTAGGCCTTGACCGTGTTGGGCGAGTGCTGGCGCTCGTCGGCCAGGTAGCGGAGGAATTCCTCGACGGGTGGGCGGGACGCTGTCACAGCGTGTCCTTCCAGAGCCGAAAGTCGCGCTGCGCCCGCTCGACCAGGCGAGCCTTCTTCTCCGACTTCTCCGTCTTCTTCGACTTTCTGGCCTCGTCGCCGTCCTCGCGCAGCGGGTCCAGAAGCCCGAAATTCGCGTTCATCGGCTGGAAGTGCCGGGGCTCCGCGTCGCGCAGGTAGCGGTAGAGGGCACCCAGCATCGTCGTGGGTGGCGGCAGGGTCGGCGGCTGGCCGGCCAGTCGGCGGGCGAGGTTGATCCCGGCCAGGAGGCCCGTGGCGATCGACTCGGTGTATCCCTCGACCCCGGTGAGCTGGCCGGCGAAGAACAGCGCGTCGTCGTCGCGGGCGGTGAGCGCGGGGGTCAGGGCGGCGGGGGTGTTGAGGTAGCTGTTGCGGTGAATGCTGCCATATCGCAGGAACTCCGCCTGCTCAAGGCCGGGGATCATCCGGAACACCCGCTGCTGCTCCGGGATCCTCAGCCGGGTCTGGAAGCCGACCAGGTTCCACATCTGCCCGGCGCGATCTTCCCGCCGGAGCTGGACCACCGCCCAGGGATCGCGACCGGTGGCTGGGTCGGGAAGGCCAACCGGCTTCATGGGACCGAAGCGCAGGGTCTCGGGGCCCCGGCGGGCCATTTCCTCAACCGGGAGGCAGCCCTCGAAATAGGGCACCTGGTCGAAGTCGTGGGCGGCGAACTCATCGGCCCCCGCGACGGCCGCGATGAATGCGTCGTACCCCTCGCGGGTGAAGGGAGCATTGAGATAGTCGTCACCGCCGCCCTTCCCGTAGCGGGAGAGCGCATAGAGCCGGCTGTGATCGAGCGAATCAGCGCTCACGATCGGGGCGATGGCGTCGTAGAACGCCAGGGCCGATCCGCCCAGCCGGGCTGCGATCGCCGCGCCCAGTAGTTCGGAGGTCAGCGGCCCGGTGGCAACGATGCCGGGCGAGGGAAGCGTCGTGACCTCGGCCCGCTCCACCCGGATGTTGGGGTGCGCAGTGACCTGCTGCTGCACGCGGCTGGAGAAGCGATCACGATCCACCGCCAGCGCGGCGCCCGCGGGTACGCTGCAGGCCTCGGCAGAGCGAAGCAGCAGGCTGCCCAGCAGGCGGAGCTCAGCCTTGAGGAGGCCGTGGGCGTTGGTGAGTTCGGTGGACTTGAAGGAGTTGCTGCAGACCAGCTCGGCGAGCCGGTCGGTCTGATGGGCAGGCGTCTTCCGTTCCGGGCGCATCTCCATGATCGTGACCCGGATTCCGCGCTCGGCGAGGGCCCAGGCGGCTTCGCAGCCGGCCAGTCCTCCGCCGACGACGGTCACGGTCACGTGGCGGCCACCTCCTCGGCTTCCGCCACCTGCACCTTGTGACCGCACTTGAGGCAGGTCAGGCTCTCGCCGTCGGCCTTGCTGACCTTCCGTTCCATGCCCACCCACGCGCAATGCGGGCAGGTCTCGATGACCGGGCGATTCCAGGTCGAGAAGTCGCAGGCCGGGTACCGCACGCAGCCCCAGAACGACTTGCCCCGCTTGGTCCGCCGCTCGGCCAGGTCGCCCTCCAGGCACTTGGGACACTTGAGCCCGAGCGGAATCGACCGCGTCCCCTTGCACTCGGGGTAGCGGGTGCAGGCGAGGAACTCGCCGAAGCGGCCGGTCTTGATGACCATCGGGGCCTGGCAGAGGTGACACTTCTCGTCGGTGGGCCGGTCGGGCGCCCGCCCCTTGCGGAGCGACTTGGCGTAGTCGCACCCGTTCTTGTACCTGACGCACGCGATATAGGGACCGAACCGCCCGGTGTTGAGCGCCACCGCCGAGCCGCACTTGGGGCACTTCTCCTTGACCAGGTCGGCGATGTCGAGCCCGTGGGCTTCCGCCACCAGGGCATTGATGTCCACCGCCTCGAGCTGCCGGGTGAAGGGGCCGTAGAAGTTCTCCAGCACCTTCTGCCATCCCAGCTCCCCTTCCTCGATCCGGTCGAGCTCGCTCTCCATTTCGGAGGTGAACTCGACGTTGAAGATGCCGGGGAAATGCTTGATCATGACCTTCTCGACCGTCTCGCCCAGCTCGGTAGGGAAGAACCGGCGCTGTTCGAGGTTGACGTACTCGCGCACGGTGAGGGTCGAGACGATCGAGCTGTAGGTGGACGGGCGGCCGATGCCCAGACGCTCCAGTTCCTTGACCAGGCTGGCCTCGGAGAAGCGCGGCGGCGGTTCCGTGAAATGCTGGCTCGGCGTGATGGACCGCACCTCGACCCGGTCGCCCTGTTCCAGCGGCGGAATCGGCGGGAGGTCGTCCATCGTTTTCCCCTCTTCCTTCTCACGGCCCTCGGTATAGAGCACGTGGTAGCCGTTGAACACCATCACGGAGCCGGTCGCCCGCAGGAGGAACTCGCCCAGGTCGAAGTCCACAATCGTCATGTCGTAGACGGCGGGCGTCATCTGCGACGCGACGAACCGCTGCCAGATCAGCTGGTAGAGGCGGAACTGGTCGGGCTCCAGGTAGCGCTGCACCTCCTCGGGGCGGCGCCGCACCTCGGTGGGGCGCACGGCCTCGTGGGCGTCCTGCACCCGCGCCGACTTGGAGGCGTAGGTGTTGGGCGTCTCGGGCAGGTACCCCTTGGCGTAGTTCTCCCCGATGAAGGCGCGGACCGAGGCGATCGCGGTATCCGACACGCGGACCGAGTCGGTCCGCATGTAGGTGATCAGGCCCACCGGTCCGTCCTCGCCGACCTCGATGCCTTCGTAAAGGTCCTGCGCCGCCCGCATGGTGCGCCGCGAGGAGAAGCCCAGCTTCTTGGCCGCCTCCTGCTGGAGGGTGCTGGTGGTGAAGGGCGCCGCGGGACGCTTCTTCCGGTGACGCTTCTCGACCTTGGTGACGACGAACGGAAGCTTCCTGAGCGCCGAGACGACGGCGCCGGCCTCGGCCTCCGTGTGCAGCTGCGGATTGTGGCCGCCGATCTTCTTCAGCTCGGCCTCGAACTCCTGGCCGCCGCGGGCGCAGAGCGCGGCGACGCTCCAGTACTCCTGGGCCACGAAGGCCCTGATCTCCCGCTCGCGCTCGACGATCAGGCGGAGGGCGACGGTCTGCACCCGTCCCGCCGACAGCCCCGTCTTGATGCTCTTCCAGAGGAGGGGGCTGGCCTTGTAGCCCACCAGGCGATCCAGAATGCGGCGGGCCTGCTGGGCGTAGACCTTTTGGTCGTCGATCCGCCCGGGGGCCTTCATCGCCGCCTGGATGGCGTCCTTCGTGATCTCGTGGAAGAGCACCCGGTGGGTGGGCGCCGTGGTATCGAGCTGGTCGGCCACGTGCCAGGCGATCGCTTCGCCCTCGCGGTCGGGGTCGGTGGCGAGGTAGACGGCACGCGCGCCCTTGGCCGACTTCTTCAGGTCGCTCAGCGTCTGGGTCTTGCCCTTGATGGTGACGTACTGGGGTTCGAATCCGTTGTCGACATCGACACCCAGCTTGCGGGTGGGCAGGTCGCGGATGTGACCCACCGTCGCCTTGACCGTGTAGCCGCGGCCCAGGTACTTGCCGATCGTCCTGGCCTTGGTTGGCGACTCAACGACGACGAGCGCGTCACCCCGCCCCGCCGGCGCCGCGCCACGCTCCTGCTTCGCGTGACGGGTGGGCTTGGGACGGACCGGCGCGACCGCGGCCGCTGCCTTCGTGGACGCCGGCTTGGCGCCCTTCGCCGGCTTGCTCCGCGGCTTCCTCTTCGTCTTCGTCTTGGTCGTGGCCATGAGCGCTCGGTGACGATCCAATGGTGAACAGGGCCCGTGGAACGGGACAGAACAAGAAAGCGGGAAGTGGGAAGGTTGGCAAGACGAGCGGCGGGAACGAAGCAATATTACGCCGGATCACCACCCTGCATTTGCGCGCGCCAACACCACGATTTCCTCGGCCACCTGTTCGGGCGTCCGCATGTCGCTCTTCACCTCGGCGTCGGCCTGGAGGTAGAAGGGCTCGCGCTCCTTGAGCAGCGCCCGCAGGATTTCGTGCGGGTCCTCGCCGACGAGTATCGGGCGGCTTCCGTCGCCGCCGGTCCGCTTGGCGATCGTCGTGATCATGGCCTTGAGATAAACCAGGTACGAATTCGGGCGCGCCGACTCGAGAGCACCGGGCTGGACGACCCAGCCGCCGCCGGGAGAGATCACCGAAGGCGGGCCCGCGAGCACGCCGGCCATCGCCTCGCGCTCCATCTTGCGGAAGGCCGCCTCGCCGAGCGCGCCGAAAATGCTGACCACCGGCATCTGCATCTTCCTGACGATGATCGCGTCGGTATCGACGAATGCCGCGCCAAGGCGCTCCGCCACCAGCCGGCCCACGGTCGTCTTTCCCGCCCCGGGCAGCCCCACCAGGATGAGGTGACGTTTCATTCTTCCTCCTCGCCGGCCCCTGGACGCATCGCGGCCCACCGGGCCGCGAGCGATGTAAGGTAACCGTCATAGTTGCGGCGCAGCTCACCGAGGGAATCGCCGCCGAACTTCTCGAGCATAGCGTCAGCCAGCACAAGCGCCGTCACCGCCTCGGCGATGACTCCGAGCGCCGGGACCGCGGTGACGTCGGAGCGCTCCGGTTGCGCCTGGGCGCGCTGCCCCGTCGCCAGGTGAATGGTGGGCAGCGGCGACATCAGGGTGGCGATGGGCTTCATCGCCAGCCGCAGAACGAGTGGCGCCCCGGTGGTGATCCCCCCCTCGAGCCCGCCGGCGCGGTTGCTCCTCCGGCCGAAGCCGCCCCGCCTGGCGTCCGCCAGCGCGGCCCCCGGTTCCGCCTCGGCGTCGATCGGATCGTGGACCTGTGAGCCCGGCCGGCGCGCCGACTCGAAGCCGAGGCCGATCCCGACCCCCTTCACCGCGGGCAGGGCCATCAGCGCGCCGCCCAGGCGCCCGTCCAGTTTGCGGTCCCAGCTGACGTGGCTGCCCAGGCCGACGACCAGCCCCCGGACCACGACCTCGACCTCGCCGCCCAGCGTGTCGCCATCCTTCTTGGCGCGATCGATAAGCGCGACCAGGGCGGGCTCCACCGCACGGTCGAGCACCCGCAGCTCCGACTGATCCGACGCGCGGTTCAGCGGCAGTGGCAGCTCGGCGGGCGGCGGCACGTCCACACCCCCGAGCGAGACCACGTGGCTCCCGATGTCCACGCCGAACTCCTCGAGCAGGCGGCGGGCGACCGCTCCCGCCGCCACCCGCGCGGCGGTCTCGCGGGCGCTGGCCCGCTCCAGGATGTCGCGTGCATCCCGGCGATCGTACTTGAGGGAGCCCACCAGGTCGGCGTGCCCGGGACGGGGCCTGAGCACCTTGCGGCGCCGGGTCTCGCCCGGCTCCCCCTCGTGCGCCATGACCTCCTCCCAATTGGCCCAGTCGCGGTTGGCGACCAGCATGGCGATAGGAGAGCCGAGGGTCTCGCCGGCCCGCACGCCGCTCAACCACTCGACGCGGTCCCGCTCGATCTTCATCCGGGCGCCGCGGCCGTACCCCTGCATCCGCCGGGCGAGTTGCACGTCGACCGCGTCGGCGCCGATCGGCAGCCCGGCCGGCATCCCCTCGAGGATCGCGACCATGCCGCGGCCGTGCGACTCACCCGCGGTCAAGAACCGTAGACCCACTCACCCTCCCCATAACAGGCGAGCCCGACTGTAGTCGGGCCCGCGGGTTCCCTCAGCCGGCAACCGCTTCCGTGGGCCCGATCATTCGCTCCCGTCGTCGATGATCCGGGGCGTGATCAGGATGATCAGGTCCTGCCGGTGCTCGTTCGTGGTGGTGTACCCGAACAGGGCGCCGACCAGCGGGAGATCGACCAGGAACGGGATGCCCGACTTGGTCTTGTCGATCTGCGTCACCGTCAGGCCGCCGATCACCGCCGTCTCGCCATCGGCCACGAGGAGCTGGTTGTCGGCCACCTGCTTCCGCACCGTGAACCCGATGTCGGCCGACGGCGACAGCCGGATGTCCGACCGCTCGGCGTGGACCGTCATGAGGACGTGGCGGTTATTGGTAACGTGCGGGGTCACCAGCAGCTTGATGCCCGTCTCCTTGAAGGAGACCGTGGACTTCGCGCCCTGGTTGCCGCTCAAGGAGCCGGCGTCGACCACGCGCAACGGGACATCTTCGCCCACGTCGACGAACGCCTGCCGGTTGTCGAGCGTCGTGACCAGCGGCTCGGCCTGGACGTCGGCCAGCTCGACGGTCTGCAGGGCGTGGAGGAAGGCGGTGAAGGTGAATCCGCCGATGGTAGTCCGCCAGACGACGTCGAGCGCCGATCCCAGCAGGATGCCGTTGGCGTTGGCGACCGCGGCCAGCGAGTTGCCGCCGATCACGACCGTATTGGGGTCCTGCGGTTCGCCGGCGGCGTCGGGCCGCTGAACCAGCTTGTTGAAGTAGACGTTGTTGTCGCCCAGGTCATACTGGAGGCCGAGCGACTGCACGTCGGTGCGGTCCACGAAGACCAGCTTGGACTGGATCGAGACCTGCGGCGTCCGCACGTCGAGCCCCTTGATGAACGCCTCGGCGGCGTCCACCCGGGTCCGGGTATCGGTGAAGATGAGCGAGTTGGTGGTGGTGTCCGCCACTACGGTTCCGCGCTTGGTCAGGACACTCTTGACCGTGGGGACCAGGCCGGCGGCCGTGGCGTAGTTGATCCGCACCACCCGGGTTTCGACCGGCTCGAGGGAATCGAGGGCCGAAAGGGCCTGCGGCGAGTCGACGCGAATGATGCCGCCCGGCAGTTCGACCGCCTGCAGGCCCTGCGTAGCAATGACCGCCAGGAAGGCCTGGTGCCATGGCTGGTTGGTGATTTCAGCGGAGACCTGACCCTTGATGTCCTTGCCCAGGATGATGGTACGGCCGCTGAAGGCCGCGAACCCCGCGACCACGTCGGCGATGTCGGCCCGGTCCCAGGTCACGGTGATCCGGGGTTCAGCCGAGGCGACGGCCGCGGGCGGTGCCTCGGGGGCCACGGTCACTTCGGGACGGGGGCGGGCCGGGGCCCCTTGCGGCGCCGTCATGTCCGCGGGGCTGGCCGTCGACCACGCCAGGAACTCGTCCTCGCTGCCGAAGGAGACGCGGATCGCGTCCGCCTGGCGGTCCACCTGGTAGGGGCGGAGATCGGACAGGTAGATGGCGATCCGGACCACGTCGGGCCGGAACTGGGCATACTTGATGTCCAGGATGCCGGCGCGGTTGATCCCGTCATACGCGGTGGCGGCACCGCTGATGTGCGCCCCGACCACGTCGATCACGAGGCGCGAGGGATCGGTCAGGGTAAAGTTCCTGACCTCCACCGCTCCCTTGACGTTGATCAGCACTTCGGCTCGGCCGGGCGCAGGCTGCACGCTGACCCCGGTGACCTCACCGCCAGTGGGACCCTCCGCCCAGGCGGGCGAGGTCGTGACGATCCCCGCGGCCAAGGCGAGGAAGCTCCAGAGAATGCGCTTCATTGTGTATCTGCCTCCCGTTTCCGCAGCGACAGGGTCTCCTGACGCTCGTACCCGAAGTCCTCGACATTGAACACCACGTCGTACTGCCGGATCTGCGCCACCTTGAGGCGGCCGACGCTATCTCCGACCCTGAGCTTGTAGCGCCGCCCCGAGGCCTTGTCCCGCAACACGGCCACGCTGTTGCTGGCGTAGCGGAGGTCCTGATAGATGCCGACCAGCTGCAGGTCGCTCAACTCCGGACCGACCCGCGCGGAGGTCAGCAGCGACTGGAACGGATCGCGCGCGCTGCCGGAGTAGGAGAAGGATTCGCGGTAGACCTCGTTCTCCCGGACCTTGCGCAGCGAGTCCGAGCGAACGGAATCCACCTGGGCCTTGCGGGTCGAATCGGCGCGGGCCACGTCCTGGCGCTGGCGCAGCGAATCGGCCTTGGCCTGTTCCCGCGCCTTGCGGGCCGAGTCGGCCCGCAGCACCTGCTGCTGCTTGGGCGTCAGCGGCGCGGCGGGGGCCGCGGCGGCGGCGGCCGGGGCGGTCCAGCCGGCGGGCGGCTTGCCGCAGGCGGCCAGGAATTCGGGCCGGATCATCCCCTCCGGGGGCGTGACGGCCAGCTTCTTCTTGCCCTCCGCGGTGGCGGCCATGGCCGTCGTCACCGAGTCGGAGCAGGCCGAATACCTGGCCACGGCCGCCGCATCGACGGCGGGCGCTGCATTCTGGGCGGTATCGGTGCCGGCGGCCGGGCCAGGCGTGGACGCGGCTGGCGTCTCCTTCTTGCCGCCGCAGCCGGCCAGGGCCAGGGTCACCAGGAGGCAGCCGCCGAGGAGCTTACGTCCCACTGGACTCTCCCTCGTTGCTGGGCGTCTTGACGAAGGTCCGGATCTGGAACTTGGCTTCGAGCAGCGCACCGGTCGAATCGTTCTGCAGCTTGGCGGTGGCCTGGCTGGCCGGGTTCAGCTGCAGGCCGATGGGAACGATGATCCGCTCCAGCGACGCGATGTCTGACAGGAACTCACCCACCTGGTCGTAGTGTCCGACCACCGATAACTGGTACTTGAAGGTGTTGAACGGCGCCGGCCCCGCCTCTTCCGGCAGCGGAGAGTAGGCCGTCAGGCCGACTCCCCGGATCCGGGCCCGGGTGGAGATGCCGTCGAGCAGATTGGGCACCTCGTTCCGGTCGGGGACCAGGCGACGCAGCAGCTGGAGGCTGGTCCGGTACCCGTCGAGCTTGCGCCGGAGGTCCTCGACGCTCCCCGAGGCCAGGATCCTCTTGGCCGAATCGGTGATCCGCTGCAGCGAGTCGATGCGCCGGGTGATGACGACGATGCTGTCCTTGGTCGGCTGCACGCCGGGGATCCCGGCGACGTTGATGCCGGTGCCGGTGTACCCGGCGTATCCCACCAGCGCTGCCAGAAGGATCAGCAGAATCGGCCACGCCTGCCTGCTATCGAGTGCCATCGTTCACCTCACCGACTGACTGAGGGGCACGGTCCGGACGTAGGCGGAATCGGCCGGCCGGAAGGTGGCCCGGATGGTGAACCCGGTCACCGGGCGCTCCATCTCGACCATTTCCCTGGCTTCAAGCGCCGTCACGTCGTCGATCCAGGGCGAGGCTTCCAGCTGCCGGAGGAAGCGGGTGTAGGCCTGGATGTCCACGGTCCGGCCCTGGATCTCGAACTGGACGCCGTGGCTGGTCGTGTCGGCTGAATCCACCACGGCCGCGCTGATGACCTTGAGACCGGTCAGCCAGGTGTAGGCCGGCAGGGACTTGCTGACCTCGTCCATGATGTGCGGCCAGACGTAGCGCTCGCCATCCACCCGCCGGATGGTCCCGATCTGGGCCTGGAGCGAGTCGCGGATCCTCTCGGTGCGCCGCTTGTCATCCATCAGCTTCTGGAAGCGCTTCTGCTCGCTCTGTGCCTGCTCGAGGCGAGGCTGGAGAGCGTTCAGCTCTCGGCTGGCGCCGATGCCGGCCCAGAGCAGCCAGCCACCGACCAGGACCCACGACCGCGAGGGCCCCCATCAGCAGGGGGTCCTTGACCTTGGCCCCGAGCCCCTTGAGCTGGGCCAGCCGATCGGACAGCCCGCCACCTGCGCGCTTGCGCTTCTGGCCAGGCCGGAGGTTGATCGTGATCATCATGGGCAGTCGGTTCCGGGCGTCGGGGTCAGGCCGCGCTGCGCAGGGCGAGACCGATCGGGAGCATCAGCAGCGGCGCGACCTCGTCCACGTTCATCGTGTCGAAGACGCCTTCCGCCACGCGGAGCTTCTCCAGCGGATTGGCCAGCTCGACCGGCAACCGGAGCCGGTCGGCCAGGACCCGGTTCAGCCCGGGAATCCGGCCACCGCCGCCGGTCGTGTAGATCCGTGTAATCCCGCTGGCCGAACGACTGGCCGACTGGAGGAACGCAGCGGCCCGCTCGATGCCGACGGCCAGCTCCTCGCCACGCGTTTCCAGGAACGGGTCGAGCACATCGCTCCGCTCGAAGCCCTGGAGCAGCTGATCGGCCTCCTCGGCGGACAGGCCGCGCTCCCGCTGCATGTCCTCGCGGAAGCGCCGGGTGCCTACCGGCAGGTCGCGGGTGAGAACCGGGATGCCCTCTTCCAGGATGTTGATGTTGGTCATTTCATGACCGATGTTGACCAGGCCGACCACCCCGGTCATCGCATCGGGATAATTGATCTCGAACGCGTTGTGCAGCGCGAAGGCATCCACATCGATGATGCCGGGCTGGAGGCCCACCTCGTTGAGGAGGGCGATCTTGTTCTCCACCAGCTCCCGCTTGGCCGCCACGAGGAGGACCGTCATCTGGAGCCCCTCGCCCTCGGGATCCAGGATCTGGAAGTCGAGCTCCACGTTCTCCATGTCGAAGGGGACGTGCTGCTCGGCCTCCCAGCGGATCACCTCGCGGGCCTCGGCCTCCTTCATCCGGTCCATCGAAATCTTCTTGATGATGACATCACGGCCGCCCACGGCGATGACCACGGACTTGGTCTTCACGCCCGCGGACGCCATGAGACCCTTGATGGCATCCGACACGATGCCGGGGTCCATGATCTCACCCTCGACGATCGCATCGTCCACCACGCTGGTATAGGCGACCTTGGTCAGCACAGGCTCCCCCGAGCCATGGGTGACCGCCACGAGCTTTATCAGCCCGCTGCCGATGTCCAGCGCGACCGTGGTCTTTGCCCGGCTGAAGAGTCCCATACGGTGCCTTGGATGCTGGAAGAGAGGGGTAGGCTACGCTACCACCCCCCCACGATTTTGTCAAGCTTCTAACTTGGTTGAGGTCACCAAGAAGAAGCCCTTATGGAACGAGCACTTATGGAGTCAGCACCTGCCCACCAACGTACCTGCCGCCGGGCGATTTTCTCCCTCCCAACCGCCCCGGATTCCCTCATACTGCGCCGGCCGGGGCCCGCCCCGCCCCTCTCGGGTCCAACTCCCTGCCGGACACAGACATCCGGCCGTCAGCCACCCGATTTTGCCAGAAAACGTGCAGAAAACAGCCCGCTACCCTGATCTGGAGCGGGCTGGATCATAGGTTTGGCAAGCCACGGGCCATTTTCGGGATCAGGGGTCCGCGACCCATCCCCCCGGCACTCCGACGAGCCTCCCTGAGTCGCCGATCAGCCAGAGAGCTGCCCCGCCGGAGCGGGCCAGGACCCTCCCCCCGGTCCCGGGCGCTCGACGGTCACCCTGAGGATCAACAGACCGCCCGCCAGTCGGGTCAGGGTTCGGCGACCGATCCAGCCAGCCGGTGGCGGCGGCGAAAGTCCGACCTCGACGCTGCCGCCCGGAAATGGCGGGAACGGGGAGTCCGGAAGCCACCAGTCCTTCCTCGACTGCCGCCTCTCCCACAACGGCGTCGAGCGCTCCCCTGGCACTCCGCCGGGAGAGGGTTGCCAGGGAGGCCGCCGTCGCCGCGAGAATGGCGAGGACGACTAGTCCGAGGAGAACTGCCAGGAGCGCCGATCCGCGGCGAGGTGATCGACTGCCCGTCATGGCCGCCCCGCGTTCCTGAGCAGTACGCGCGTGCTCAGGCTGTCGCCGAGCCCGGCCTCGGTGGCGATGGCGCGGACCCGCACCCCGATGGAACGCACCGCCGCGGGGTCGCCGGTGGGTGCTCCGGCAACGGAATAGAATTGCAGGCGGAAGCCATCGGACGCCAGGGGCCCGAAGACCGGCTGGATCATCTCCCCGGCACTGACCGACCTGGCCCCCAGCCATGTCTGCCCCCCTGGCGATAGGCCTGCAGCTGGACGACTTCGTAGACCCGGATCGGGAGAGGGGGGATGAACCCCTCCGGAGGACCTGCGTCCCCCCATCCGACCTGGACCGACCAGACCGGGACGCCGCCGCAGCCCAGCTCCTGGCGGAAACCGAGCAGAGGAAGCGCCACCCAGCCGTCGTCACCCGCCATGGCGGTGTCGCCGGCGCGGAAGACCAGCAGGGAATCCCTGCCTGGCACCGGCAGGCGGGTGCCGTACCGGTCGCCGGTCGCGACCAGGAATCCCGCTCCTGTCACTCCGCATGCAAGGGCGAAACCCCGGGTCGCGCGATAGGTGAGACCGTCGGTACCCAGCGACAGGATGTCCGAACCACCGCCTCCCATCCCGAGCGGCCTGAACTCGCGGACCAGGAAGGTGAGCGCCGAGTGCAGGGTCAGCTGCACCTCGACAGCGGCGCTGGCGACCCGGACCAGCCGCTGCTGCCCTCGCAGCAATTGGAGAAGGAGACCCCCAACGGCCGCAGCGAGGGTGAGGGCGATCACGGTCTCGACCAGGGTGAACCCGGCGCTGCGCCTGCGACTCATGGGCAGGGCACCGTCGTGCCCAGCACGGTGGCGGCGCCCGAATCCGCCCCGACCGGAACGATCGAGTCCACCAGCACTGCCGACCCGGCGCGCAGAGCGACGGCCCACACCTCGCGCCGCCCCCCCGGCAGCGCCGTGGTGCCGGCCTCGGTCGCACCGCATCCGGCCGCGAGAACGGAGCCCCGGAGGCGCTCGAGGCGATCGGTCAGGACGGCCGCCGCCGCGAGGTCCTTCCGTCCCCGGTGGATGAGTCGTGCGGAGTGGGCCGCGACGCCCGCGAGGAGGGTGATGCCCAGACCGAGAACGACGAGCGCGACCATCACCTCGACCAGCGTGAAGCCAGTGCGGGCGCGATTGGGCCAGGCAACAAGGGGAGAGTCGCGGTGCATGGCCGAGGATAGCCAGGCAGGGTCGGGAACCGTTCACCCTTTTCCCGCGCATCCCACTTCGGAAAACGCGGGTCGCCTCCGCCAGGGGTTAGCTTCGATCATGGCCCTCGACGCTCCGACGGCAGCAGCGCGGCGACTGACGTCGCGTCGCGCAGGACTTCTTGCTTCGGTCATGGTACTCGCGGCGGGCCTCTGGGCGCTCGGCGCCGCACCCGCCGGGGTGTACTACGACGACGGGATCTACCTGATCCTCGGCCGGGCGCTGGCCCAGGGCGAGGGGTTGCGGTACCTCAACCTCCCCGGCCTGCCCGCGGCGACCCACTACCCCCCGGGGTACCCCGCAGTCCTGGCCCTTTGCTGGCGCATCGGGGGCGACCTTCCCACGGCACTGGCCCTGGCCAAGGGTCTCAACGTCCTGCTTCTCGCCGGCGCGGCGGGACTCCTGGCGGCCGGAGTTGCAAAGGCCGGTGCCAATCCCCTGGCGGCCGCCCTCGGCGTAACAGCGGGTGCGATGGCCACTCCGGTCCTTTCGGTGACCACCGTCGCGTTCTCCGAACCACTGTTCCTCTTCGCGCTCGTGGTGGCGGCGGGGGTAACCGACGACGCCGCGCGAAAGGGGGGGCTCGGCAGGGCGGCGCTGGCGGGAGTGGCGTGGGGCGGGCTCTTCCTGGTCCGCAGCATCGGCATCGTGGCCATGCCGGTGGGGATGATCCTGCTGCTCCGGCAATGGCGCTGGCAGCCGGTCGCCGTCAGCGGAGCCGCAGCCCTCGCGGTCATCGCCCCGTGGATCCTCTGGAGTTCCGCCCACGCCCACGAGGTGCCCGACCTCCTCACGGGGAGCTACGGCTCCTACGTCGGGTGGTACCTGGCCAGTCTCGAGCGTGAAGGCCCGATACTGGCCGGCAGGATCGTTCTCCACAATCTGCGGGAATTCGTCCGACCGATGGCTGTCCTGTTCGGGCCCCCGGTGTTTCCAGCCCTGGGCGGGATTCTTCTTCCGGCGGGCGCCGTGCTGCTGGGAATCGGAGGGCGCCGCCTGGCCCGGCTGGCACCATTCTTCGCGGGCATCCTGGCCACCTACCTGCTGATCGTCGTCGTATGGCCGTACCCGCCCGACCGCTTCATCTGGGGACTCTGGCCGCTGGTCACGTTGACGCTCGTCCTCGGCCTCTATCAGGTAACGGTGGCGGCCATGCGTCCGGGGCGGCTCAGGATTGCGAGCGTGGTCCTCTTGAGCTGCGGGGTGCTCTCGGGAACAGGCTACATCGGACGCGAAGGAGCCGGTCTCGGGAGGAAATCGTGGCAGGCGTCACAGGCCGCTTCGGCCAGAGCCATGGAGCCGTCGGTCGCGTGGGCGCGGGCGCATGTGGCGGACAGCGCAGTGGTCGCGACGGTCAACGACCCGCTGCTCTATCTCTACAGCGGGCGGCGGAGCGTCCCGGTGTCGTCGTGGAGCGCGGCGGAATATCTCACGGCGCAGACGGTGCCCGATGCGGTCAGGAACCTGGAGGCCATCATGGATGCCTACCAGCCGGCGTACGTGATCCTTCCCGGGGGAGGGACACCGGAAGCCTACGCGGCGGAAGCGCTGTGGAAGGAGAAGGGGCGACTCGAACTGATTGACACGCTGGCGGGCGGGGGCGCGGTGTTCGCGCCCTCAGCCCCCTGAGTTGGATCTGGTTACTACGGCGTGCAGGCGACCTGTCCCTCGGCCGTGGCCGGCGGCGGCGGCGAGGCATTCCCGTAGAAGATGGCACAGGTCCGGGTGGTGCCGACGAGGTAGGCGGCAGTCGCCCCCCAGCCCGAGGCGGTGCCTTCGGTGATGGTGACGGTCACGCCGCTGGACGGATTGTAGATCAGCGCCGCGTTCGGCACCGCGCCGGCGTAATACGTGTTGTTGTCGGAGGAGTACGCCTCCTGGGCCACCGCGAGATTCCGGAGGTCGGACCTCATGACGGCGACGTACGACTTCTCCTTCGAGCTGGCAAACTTCGGGATGGCGATGGCCGCCAGGATCCCGATGATCACCACCACGATCAAGACTTCGATCAGCGTGAAGCCCGCCCGCTCGCCGCGCATACCGGTCTCCCTTCCTCGCTGCCCTGGGGGAGGCTGACGGAGGCGCCGATTCAGGCGGCCTGCGTCCCTCCGGTTGTCCGGCCCTCCTGGGCCGGGTTTGTTCGCCCTCGAGTCCGACGCCTATTACATAGCAGCACTCGTGCCACGGTGCGGGACTCGCTCGCGCACATCTCTGCCCTATCAAGAGCAAGGGCGGCGAACCGATTGGCGCGCCGCCCCCGCCGTCCTTCACCCTAAGCCGTGAGGCTTAGTTGCACTTCGGCTCGCCCTCGATGGTGGCCGGGGCAACCGCGGTGCTCGTGCCGTAGAAGATCGCGCACGTCTTGCCGATGGCCTGGCTGTGGTTCGCCGTGGCGCTCCAGCCCGGAGCGGCGCCGGTCACCACGATGGTCACGCCAGCCGACGGGGTGTAGCCGTTCGTGGTGGTCGCGCTGGTCCACGTACCGGTGAAGTACGCGGTGTTGTCGGAGAAGTAACCCTCTTCAGCAGTGGCCAGGTTACGAAGGTCCGACTTCATGGCGGCCAGGTACGCCTTCTGCTTCGTCGACGCAAACTTCGGGATGGCGATAGCGGCCAGAATGCCGATGATCACCACGACGATGAGCAGTTCGATCAGGGTAAAGCCCTTGCGATTAAACATTGTTCCTCCAATTGGTCGTCCAGCGGTTCCGGGTTGTCGAGCCGAGATTCCCTGTTCTCGCCCAGCGCAGTGAAGAGCAACGGGTATGCCATTCGCCGGGTCCAACCCCTAAGACGTTGAAGTCAAACGCGTTGTGACTTCCGAGCGCGGGTCACAAGGGCATTTAGCGGGAGGTTTTCCCAAGGATTTTGCAAGACTACGGCCGGGGAGGGGTGAAAAGGGGGATGAACAGGTGGCCGGATCAGCGTTTCGAGCTCCGTGGTGCGGGAATCAGCCGCTCGTTGCGGAATCCCTCCAGCTCGGCGGCGCCCTGACCGAGTTCGAGCCCCGCCTCGATCAGCCGAGAGGCCCAGGCGGAGTGGCCGAGTGCAAGGAGGCAGTCCGCCATCTGGAGGCGTGCGGCCCACCACCTGGGGCGGAGCTGAAGGACCCGCTGGTACTTGTACACCGCAGGAACGCAAAAGCCGTTGTCCTGATAGCGCTGGGCCAGAATGAGTGTGATGTACGGATTGTCGGGATAGAGGACGAGGGCGAGGCGCATGTGGCGCTCACCCTCGGCGGGGCGGCCGTGAGTGAAGAGCCAGTCCCCGTACACCCAGTGGGCCCAGTAGCTCGCCGGCGCGTCTTCCACCATTCGAGTCCAGACCACCTCATCCGACAGCCAGGCCCGCTGCCGACGGGCGCTCAGGAGCGTCCCCGCGACCAGCAGGACGGCGATCGCTCCCAGAGCCAGCGATGCGGCGGCCCGGCTCCGGGGGCCGATCGCCGCCCAGGCCGCGGGCGCAAGAGCCCCGACGGCGAGCAACGCGCCCACGCTGGGAAGCATCATCGTTCGCTCCGCCAGAACCTGCCCGGTGGCGACCAGGAGATTGCTCGCGGGCAGGAGGGCGATCGCCGTCCACGCCATCCCGAAGGCGAGTGGCGGGTTCCGGCGCCGCACGGCCCAGCTGAGCCCGAGCAGGCCTCCGACGATCAGCAGGCCGGCCACGACGGCCGGCTCCAGCGAGGTCGCCACATCGATTTCGAGGGGCGAATAGTCCGCCTGGAGGTGGATGGGCCAGTAGAGCAGGCGGATCCACTCCGGGGCGAGGGCCAGGACTGTGAGAATCCGCTGGCCAACGGTCAGCGGCAGCAGGGTCATCGCCTGGATGTCGGAAGAGACATCGCGGAGGACGCGGGCGCGGAGGACGAGGAAGGCGAGGGCGAGGAGAGTCAGCAGCAGGTACAGCGGCCGCAGCTGCCGGACCCGGGCCCGCCAGGGACCTCCGGCCCCCGCGGCCAGCACCGTCACCTCCGCCGCCAGCAGCAGCCCCGGCAGCACGATGCCGTGCTCCTTCGTGGTGCACGCCACCAGGTAGAGCACCCCCAGCCCGGCGACCCGGCCCCCCGACAGCGGGGCGGCCGGCGCGGCCTGCCGCCAGCGCAGGTACAGCCCCACCGCCAGGACCACGGCCAGCGCCGTGGTCAGCTCGGCCTGGCCCACCACATTGCCCACCGCTTCCACGTGAACCGGGTGCACGGCGAACAGGGCGGCGACCAGCCAGGCGGCCCCCTCGGGGAGCAGGGCCAGGGCACACCAGAAGACCAGGGCGCTGAGCCCGGCGTAGAGCAGGACGTTGACCAGGTGGAAGAGGAACGGGCTGCCCTGCCCCACCGCCCACTGCCCCGCGAAGAGCAGAACCGTCAACGGACGGTAGAGCCCGGTGCCCCGGTCGGGCGGCCAGTAGGTCTGACCGAAGAACCGCCAGGCCCCCGCGAGGTCGTGGACCCGCGGGTTGGTGACGATGATGAACTGGTCGTCGTAGGCGAACCCGTTGCCCAGGCTGGTCAGCGAGGCGGCGAACGCCAGCCCGACCAGCGACAGCGCCAGCCAGCCGCGCCGGCCGGGCTTCACCGGCTGCTGCCGGAGACGGCGGCGGCGCTGTCTACCGAGTGCAAGGCGGCCTTGAAGTCCGAGGGGCTCAACCCCACGGCGAGCCCGGCCTGGACCTGCGCACGGGCGTCATCGAAGCGGCCGAGATCGAGCAGGCAGCGGATGAGTCGGAGCCGGGTCCTCCACCGTTCGGGTGTCAGCTCGACTGCACGTGAGAGATACAGGACAGCGGGCTGGCAGAAGCCGTGATCCTGGTAGCGCTGGCCCAGGAGCATCTGGATGTAGGCGTTGTCGGGCTCGAGTTCGATCGCCAGCCGCATGTGCTGCTCACCTTCGGCGAGCCGGTCGGTGTGGTAGAGATAGTCTCCATAGAGCCAGTGGGCCCAATAGCTCCGCGGAGCGTCGATCACCATCTGGGTCTTGAGGACCTCGTCGTTGGCCCAGACCGGTTGCCGAGCCGCGCTGCGGATCGCCGCCGCACAGATCAGCGTCCCCAGCGCAATCGCGGCGAGGGAGCGCACGAAGGGCGTTCCCTCCCTTATTCCGGCCCAGGCCCTGGCGGCAAGGTCTCCCGCCACCAGCATGGCGCCCAGGCTGGGCAGGAACATCGTGCGCTCGGAGAGGACGATCCCGGTTGGGATGACGAGGTTGCTGGTTGGGAACAAGGCGATGAGCACCCAGAGGATGCCGAAGGCGACAACCGGGTGGTCCCGACGGGAGCGGATGGCGAGCCCGATCGCACCCAGGAGTACGAGGGCGCCCACGGCCACCGCCAGGTCCGGGGTATGAATGACCCTGGTTTCCTGCGAGGAGTAGTCGGCCTGCAGGTGGGCCGGCCAGTAAAGCAGGCGGACCCACTGCGGCACCAATGCCAGCATGGTGAGGAGACGGGGCCAGGCGCCCAGGGACTGGAAGGTCTGGGCACTCAGATCGCCGGCGAAGCTGCCCAGGACGCGGGTGCGGACGGCGAGGAAGGCGAGGGCGAGGAGGGTCAGCAGCAGGTACAGCGGCCGCAGCTGCCGGACCCGGGCCCGCCAGGGACCTCCGGCCCCCGCGGCCAGCACCGTCACCTCCGCCGCCAGCAGCAGCCCTGGCAGCACGATGCCGTGCTCCTTCGTGGTGCACGCCACCAGGTAGAGCACCCCCAGCCCGGCCACCCGGCCCCCCGACAGCGGGGCGGCCGGCGCGGCCTGCCGCCAGCGCAGGTACAGCCCCACCGCCAGGACCACGGCCAGCGCCGTGGTCAGCTCGGCCTGGCCCACCACATTGCCCACCGCTTCCACGTGAACCGGGTGCACGGCGAACAGGGCGGCGACCAGCCAGGCGGCCCCCTCGGGGAGCAGGGCCAGGGCACACCAGAAGACCAGGGCGCTGAGCCCGGCGTAGAGCAGGACGTTGACCAGGTGGAAGAGGAACGGGCTGCCCTGCCCCACCGCCCACTGCCCCGCGAAGAGCAGAACCGTCAACGGCCGGTAGAGGCCACCACCTCTGTCCACCGGCCAGTAGCTCTGCGCAAAGGCGTCCCATGGTGACGCCAAGGTGTGGACCCGAGAATTGATCAGAATCGCCAGGTTGTCGTCGTAGGCGAAGCCATTGCCCAGACTGGTCACCGAGGCGGCGAAGGCCAGCCCGGCCACCGACAGCGCCAGCCAGCCCCGCCTCGGCAACGTCACGGCGCCTTCCTCGCGGCCGCGGCCATGCTGTCCGCCGTCCTGGCCAGGCCCCGGAACTGGGAAACCATAACGATTTCCTTTGCTCCGGCGCGGGCCTCGGCGGCCGCCTCATCGAAACGATTGAGGTCCATCAGGCAGAAGATCAACCGGGTGCGGACGCTCCAGGCATCCGAGGGAGGCGGGACGGCCGCCAGGGCCTGGCGGAAGATCGGTTCGGCGTACTGGCAGCCGCCGGCATCGGCGAGCCGGCCGCCCACGTCTTCTAGCATTGTCGGGTCCCGGGGATAGAGCCGGGCCGCGACCTGGAGATGGACCAGCCCCTGTGGCTTGTTGCCGGTCGTGTAGAGGATGCTGCCATAGCCCCAGTGCGCCCGATAGCTGAAGGGCGCATCGAGCGTCATCTGGCGAAAGAGGGTGGCGTTGTCACGCCAGACCGGCTGGCGCCAGGCGCTCCAGGCCAGGCCCGCCAGCAGCACGATGGCGGTGACGGCCCTCACAAGGGGTCGCTGCGGAAGGAGGGTCCATCCAGCGCCGAGCGCGAGACAGATCCCCACGCTGGGAAGCAGCAGCGTGCGCTCGGCGAGAATGATCCCGGTGGGAAGCAGCAGGTTGCTGGTCGGCAGAAAGGCGAGCGCCGCCAGCGCGAGCCCGAGGGTCACGACCGGCTGGCGCCTGCGAACGGCGACGGCGAGAACGATGACCAGGACCAGCGTCGTCAGGCCGGCAAACTGCTCCAGGCCGAAGCTGGTCGCCGGAAGGATCTCGGCCGGGCCGTAGTCGGCCTGGAGATGGGCGGGCCAGAGCAGGAGTCCTCCGATGGTGGGCAGCATCGCCAGCATCGTCAGCCACCGGTGGAGGGTATCCACCTGAGACATCCATCCCGGGGCCCGGTCACCGGCCAGATTGCCGAGCACGGTGGTACGCGCCAGGAGGAAGGCCGACCCGACCAGCAGCAGCAGGAGGAAGAAGAGCCTGAGGTCGTCGCCGCGCTGGCGGAGAGGCCGAGGATCGCGGACGCCCCAGCAGTTCGAGGGCGGCGAGGAGGGCCGGGAGCATCACGGCGTGTTCCTTGACCAGACAGGCGGCGAGGTAGCAGCCGGCGATGGCCGCCCCCGTTCCCGGGGTCAGGCGTCCCTTTTCCCTGCCCCGCAGATAGAGCAGCGCGGCAAGGAGTACGAGGACCGCGACGAGCAACTCCGACTGGCCGACGCCGTTGGCGACCGCCTCGACGTGAACCGGGTGCACCGCCCAGAGGGCGGCGGCAATCCACGCCCCGCCGAGAGGCAGCAGCTGCCGGGCCACCGCGAAGAGCAGCCCCGCCGAGGCCACGTAGAGCAGCACGTTCACTGCATGGTAGATGAACGGGCGGCCGCCGCCGGCCGCCCATTGCAGGGCGAAGCCGAGAATGGTCAGCGGCCGATAGAGCGAGACCCCCTGTTCGGGGGGCCAATAGGCCTCGGCGAAGCGGTGCCAGGGCTGGGCCAGCGAGTGGACTCTCGCGTTCTCGGCGATGATGTGCTGATCGTCGTAGGCGAAGCCGTTGCCGAGGCTGGAGAGACTCGCGGCGAGCGCGAGCAGGATGACCGCGGCTGCGGCCCAGCGCCCCGCCAGTGACGTGGCGGGGAGCGGCGCCGGCTCAGCCGACGACACGGTGGCGCGGCAGCAAAGGCGATCGAGGTGGGTTCACGGGCTTGACGGGTCTCCTTCACCTCGAATAAATACCGGGCACCGTCGCCCAGCAATCACCACGCTCGAATTCACGCACGCCTGGAGACCTGAGCCATCACCGTTTCGAACGAGACCACCATGGAGCTGTCGATCGTCATGCCCTGCCTCAACGAGGCGGAGACGGTGGGCCGCTGCGTGGTGAAGGCCCGGCAGGCGTTGGCGGCCGCGGGAATCTCCGGCGAAGTGGTAGTGGCCGACAACGGCAGCACCGACGGAAGCATCGGGATCGCCGGGGTCGCCGGGGCGCGCGTGGTCCCCGTTGCCGAGCGGGGCTACGGCAGCGCGCTCATGGCGGGCATCGCCGCCGCCCGCGGGCGATTCGTGCTGATGGGCGACGCGGATGACAGCTACGACTTCCTGGAAGCGGTGCGCTTCGTTGAACCGCTGCGCCAGGGGTACGACCTGGTCCAGGGGTGCCGCCTGCCGGTGGGCGGAGGCACGGTGGCGCCGGGTGCGATGCCCTTCCTGCATCGGTGGTGGGGCAATCCGATGCTCACCGCCATCGCGCGCTGGTGGTACGGGGCTCCGATCCACGACATCTACTGCGGGATGCGGGCCTTCCAGCGACCGCTGATCGAGTCGCTCGACCTCCGCTGCACCGGCATGGAGTTCGCCCTGGAGATGATCATCAAGGCGACCCTGCGCGGGGCCCGGATTACCGAGGTCCCGATCACCCTGCGCCCCGATGGGCGCACGGCCCACCCGCCCCATCTGCGCACGTTCCGCGACGGCTGGCGCAGCCTGCGGTTCTTCCTGGTCTACAGCCCGCGCTGGCTCTTCCTCATGCCAGGTCTTCTGCTCGGCCTCAGCGGGTTGGCCTGTTACCTGCTCGTCTATGGACAGCTCGGCATCGGGCCCCTGCGCTTCGATGCCCACACCCTCCTGTTCGGCAGTCTCGCCATCATCTGTGGATTCCAGTCGGTGCTGTTCGCGGTGATGACCAAGGTGTTCGCCATCAACGAGGGGCTGCTGCCCATGGACCGGCGGCTTGAGCGCGCCTTCCAGATCCTCGATCTCGAACGTGGTCTTGTGCTCGCCGGGCTCACGATGCTGGCCGGGCTGGTCCTGCTCGGCGCCGCCGTCAGCCAATGGTTCGATGCCGGCCTGGGTCACCTCGACTATGCCCGGACGATGCGCTGGGTCATTCCCGGAGTGACGCTCACGACGCTGGGATTCCAGGCGACCCTCTCGGGCTTCTTCCTCTCCATCCTGGGCCTCAGGCGCAAGTGACCGCCGGCGGCCCTCGCGGTCCGAGTTCCTTCGACGCCCACGCCGCGAGCTATGATGACGACCTGGCCCGGGGCCTGTCCCTCGCCGGGGAAGACAAGGCCTATTTTGCTGGCGGGCGGATGCGGTGGGTCGCCCGACGTCTGGGCGCTCGACGCGTCGGCCCGCCGGCCCTGGCCCTTGATTTCGGCTGCGGCGATGGCGCTAGCGCACCACTTCTCCGGGAGGTGCTGGGCGCAGGATCGGTGGTCGGCGTCGATGTCTCCGAGGCGCTGCTCGCCGTGGCCCGGGAGCGGCATGGCAGGCAGGGCATCCGTTTCCTGGCGCTCACCGAGTTCACTCCCAACGGCCGTTGCGATCTCGCCTTCACCAACGGCGTGTTCCACCATATCCCGCCGGCCGAACGCGGCGAGGCCCTGGAATTCGTGCGGGCATCGTTGCGCCCCGGGGGTCTGTTCGCCTTCTGGGAGAACAACCCATGGAATCCTGGCACCCGGGCGGTCATGCGCCGCATTCCCTTCGACCGGGACGCCGTCCTGATCACGCCGGTCGAGGCGCGACGGCTGCTTCGATCCGCCGGCTTCAAGGTTCTCTCGCTGGACTCGCACTTCTACTTCCCGCACATCCTCCGGTGGCTCCGGCCACTGGAGCCCGCGCTCGCCCGCGTTCCACTGGGCGGCCAATATCTGGTTTTGGCACAACGCCTGTGACCCCACCCGCTCGCCGGCGCCCCTGCAATCGTGGATGACCTCGGCCTGACCGGCCTGCTACCGCTCTTCCTGGTGGCGGGAGCCGCCTGGGCGGGCTCCCGGTGGCCGGCGGCGCAGCGGGTCCGGGGAGCCCCCTGGCTCGCGTCGCGGTGGTCGCCGCTGGTCTTCGGCGCACTCAGCGGTGCCGCGCTCTGGTGGACCTGGGGTTCGCTCCGACCGGTCGAGATCATCCACGACGAAACCGCCTACCTCTTCCAGGCTCAGCTCCTGGCCACCGGCCGCCTGGTGGGCCCCGCCCGGCCGATCCCCGAATTCTTCGAGCAATTCCAGCTCTTTTCGTGGCCCGTGGTGGCGGCGAAGTACCCGCCGGGCTTCGCGCTGGCGCTGGTGCCGGGCATCTGGCTTGGCCTGCCCGGCGTGATGCCGGTGCTGCTCACCGGATTGAGCGGCGGACTTCTGTTCGCGATGGCCCGGCAGCTGGCAACACCGGCGGTGGCGCTGCTGGCCTGGGCCGGCTGGTTCGTGGCCCCGGGCTCGATCCCCTTTCGCCACCTCATCATGTCCGAGACGCTGACCACGACCCTCTGGCTGGCGGGGTGGTGGTGCCTTTGGCAATGGAAGGATTCCGGGAAGCGAGGGTGGTTGCTGGCCGTCGCCGGGCTCACCGCCTGGTGCGTCGTCGCCCGTCCGCTGACCGGCCTGGCCTACGCGATTCCGATCGGCACCTTGGTGCTCATCCAGACGGCCCGGCGGGGCGATTGGCCCGGCCTCGCCGGGGCGGCCGGAGTGGCGCTGGTCATCCTCGCGATCCTTCCCGTCCAGAACCGGCTCACCACAGGAGACTGGCGCCGCTCGGCGTGGAGCGCGTACGCGGCGGAGTATGCGCCCACCGACGCCCTCGGGTTCGGGTACGACTCGACACCGCCGAGGCGAAGCCTGCCGCCCGATTTCCAGATGTACGCGTGGTACTACGGCGAATTCCACCGCGATTTCGTGCCGGAGCACCTGCCGCGCTATTTCCGGGAACGGGTGGGACAGGTTCTGAAGGACGCATGGGGACGCTGGGTTCCCGCAGGTGCGCTCCTGGCGGGGCTGGGCCTCGCAGTAGGTGGCGCCCCGGTGCTCTTTGCCGTGGGCACCAGTCTCCTGCTCCTGCTGGTCCACCTGATCTTCTCCCACCCGGCGGAGTGGAGCATCTACTATCAGGAAATCCTGCCCGTGCTGAGCCTGCTCGCCGCACTGGGCGCGGGCCGGGTGGCCACTCTCGTTCCCTGGAAGGGGAGGAGCGAATGCCCGGAAGGGATCGGGCCAGGGACGCGGCCGGCCCTGCTGATCCTGGCCGGGGCGGTGCTGCTCTCGGCGCCGCTCCACCTGATCGAGGCGCGGCGAAACTATGACATCCTGTCCGCCTATCACCGTGCATTCCGGCAGAGGCTCTCGACGATCCAGGCTCCGGCCATCATCTTCGTGCGCTACTCGCCGAGGCACCGCTTTCACCAGAGCCTGATCAGCAACCCTCCTGACCTGGCGACGGCGCCGGTCTGGGTGGTCTATGACCGGGGCGCCGACGACGGCCGGTTGACCGCTCTCGCGCCGGGCAGGACCGCCTATCTCTACACCGAGCAGGACGAACGGCTTGCCCCGCTCACCGCTGCCGATTCATTGCCGCCGCCATGACCGACGCCGCGCACCCCGGCCTGGGGCTCCTGCCGCTGCTGCTCGTGGCCGCGGCCGGCCTGATCGGAAGATTCTGGCCGGGCCGCCTGCTGCCCACCGCCGATCGCCTGCTCGCCTCCAGCGCCGCCCCGGTCCTGGCCGGCATCTTCACCTCGCTCGTGATCTACCAGGTGTGGGGTTCGCTCGATGCAGTCCCGGTGATTCACGACGAGGCGGCCTACCTGCTGCAGGCCCGGATGCTGGCACAGGGCCACCTGGTCGGACCCGCCCGGCCCCTCCCCCAGTTCTTCGAGCAGTTCCACGTCTTTGTGACGCCGGTGCTGACCAGCAAGTATCCGCTGGGCTTCGCACTGGCACTTGTGCCCGGCATCTGGCTGGGATTGCCTGGCTTCGCCCCTATCCTCCTCAGCGGGCTGACGGGGGCGATGCTCTTCCTGCTGGCCCGCCGGCTCGCCACGCCCTCCGTGGCACTGCTGACCTGGCTGCTCTGGGTAGTGACGCCGGGGAGTCTGCGGTTCCGGCCCTCGTATCTCACCGAATCGCTGACGGGGCTGCTCTGGCTGGCGTCGTGGTGGAGTCTTCTCGAGTGGAGGCGGACCGGGCGGCGTGGCTGGCTGCTCGCCTTGAGCCTCCTCGTGGCGTGGCAGACTCTCACCCGGCCGGTGACAGCCATCGCCTTCACGGCGCCGGTCGCGGTCGTGGTGCTGTTGACGACCTACCAAACCCGGCGCTGGAGAGATCTGGGCATCGCGATCCCACTTGGAGCTGCGTGTCTCGCCATCCTTCCCTACCAGAACAAGGTCAGTACCGGCAGCTGGCGCCATACGCCACTCACGCTGTACAGCAAGGTCTACTTCCCATTCGATCTTCCCGGATTCGGCCTCGACTCCACGCCACCCCAACGCGAGCTTCCGCCGGATTTCATCGCTTTTACGGCACGTTTTGCCCCACTGCACCGGGAGTTCAGGCCCGGGCGTCTGCCAGCCATCCTCCCCGAGCGGGCAGGACTGGTGGCCCTCGACGCCTGGGGCCGGTGGTGGCCGGCCTTCGGGATCCTCGCCATCCTGGGACTGCTTAGCGGGGGCAGCGAGGCGCGATTCGGGGCCGCGACGGTGCTGGCGCTGTTCCTCTGCTACCTGACGTTCGCGCACGACGATCGGTGGATGATCTACTACCTCGAGGGCCAGGCGGTGCTCATGTTCCTGGTCGCAGCAGGAGCCTGGCACCTCTCGCGGCTGGTCGGAGGCGCACCTGCCGCGAGTGATAAGCGACGGGTTGGCCTGGCCGTGCTCCTCCTCTGTCTGGGTGCCGGGGCCACCTGGCCCAAGGCGATCCGCGACGCGAGCGCCACCCTGCGCTACGTCAGCTTCGACCAGGAGCGGTTCAGGCGACAGGTGGCCCGACTGCCAGGGCCGGTCATCGTGTTCATCAGGTATGGTCCGGGGCATGACCTCAACCACAGCCTGATCACCAACGAACCGGACCTGGAGCAATCGCATGCCTGGCTGGTCTATGACCGGGGTGCCGAGAATGCAGACCTGATGGCACTGGCGCCCAGGCGGACCCCGTGGCTCTACGAGGAGGAGCGGCGACGGCTCGTGCGCCTTGAGCCGGAGGGCCGCGCGCCGTGACCGCGGCGTATGAACTCCTTCCCCAATTCCTGCCGGTGGCCATGGTGCTGGCAGCGGGCCTCGCCGCGGCACGATGGCCGGCCGCCTCCACCGAGCGATGGCTACGACTGGGGTCCGGACCCTGGGCCCCGTGGATTGCCGGCGTCCTCACCTCCCTGGTCTACAGCGTGATCTGGGGGTCGCTCCACCCCATCGCGACGATCCACGACGAGAGCGCCTACCTGCTGCAGGCCCAGCTTCTGGCGACCGGGCGGCTGGTCGGCCCGGGCCGCCCATTGCCGGAATTCTTCGAGCAGTTCCAGACCTTCGTCACGCCGGTGGTGACCGGCAAATACCCCCTGGGCTTCGCCCTGGCCCTGGTGCCGGGAATGTGGCTGGGACTCCCGGCGCTGATGCCGCTGCTGCTCAACGGCGTGGCAGGCGGACTTCTCTTCGCGCTGGTGCGCCGCCTCACCACCGCGGGCATCGCCGCGCTCACGTGGCTGCTCTGGCTGCTGGCACCGGGCACGATCGATTACCACGTCGCCTATCTGTCCGAGACCCTGTCGGGCCCTCTCTGGCTGGCGGGATGGTGGGCGCTGCTCGAGTGGCGGGAGCGCGGTGGCACGGGCTGGCTGGTGCTGCTCAGCCTCACCACCGCGGCCTGCGCCATCACCCGCCCGCTGACCGCCGTGGGATTCGCCCTGCCGTGCGGACTGGTCGTGCTGGTGCTGACCGCACGACGGCGGACCTGGGGAGCGCTGATCCCGGCGGCGGCAGCGGGAGCGGTGGTGGTCTCCCTGCTCTTCTATCAGAACGTGCGGGTGACGGGCAGCTGGCGGGTCACGCCCTGGGAGCGCTACGCTGACGTCTATGCCCCGTCGGATCGCCCGGGCTTCACGATGGATACCCGTGCGCCCCAGCGCGAGCTGCCGGTCGACATGCGGGCCTACGTGGTCTACTTCAGCGAGGCGCACGTCGGATTCAGGCCGGGACGCCTGCCCGGGATCTTCGCGGCCCGCGCCCACCAGGTGCTGAAGGATGCCTGGGGGAACTGGCTCCCGGCCTTCGCGATCTTCGCGGTGATCGGGCTGTTCGCCGCCAGCGGGGGGCTGCGCTTCGGGTTTGGCTGCCTGCTGTCACTGATGCTGGTGCACCTGATCTTCGCCCACCCCGTCAACTGGAGCATCTACTACCAGGAGGGGCAGCCGGCATTGGCCGCCATCACCGCCCTGGGCGTCGGGCGGACCTTGTCATTCCTCGTGCGACGTGCAGAAGGCGGGGGTGCCGTACAGGCGAAGGAGGTCGCAGCGGTCTGGATCGCGTTCGCGCTCGGACTCGCCGCCGCGGTTCCAATCGTGGTGGACGCCCGGCACAAGAAGACGAAGCTCTCGGAGTACCACGCCGACTTCGCCAGGAAGGTGGAGGCATTGCCCGGTCGCACAATCGTCTTCGTGCGGTATTCGCCGATCCACCGCTTCTACTACAGCCTGGTCACCAATCCTGCCGACCTGGAGTCGGCGCCCGCGTGGCTGGCCCACGACCTCGGTTCGGAGAACCAGCGGCTGGTGGCGCTGGCACCGGACAGGACGCCGTACCTGTACATCGAGCAGAAGAAGCTGATGGTGCCACTGGCTCCGGATGGAACGGTTCCGGACGTGCGGTCGACAGGCTCCGCAGATGAACGCTGATGAACGCCGAACCGCTTGATTTGCGTCGTGCCGACAGAGCCGACTAGGCAGACTTCGCTGGCTTTTTCGCAATCACGAGCATCGCCGAGGTCCGGAACCCCAGCGCAGCGCGGAGCTTGTCGAGCGCGGTAACCGATGCGAGGGCGAGCAGGGAGCCACCCATCGGGTCGAAATGGCGGGCCAGCGCGGGACGGGGAGGGGTACCGTAGCGCAGCCGGTGATGAACCGAGTAGAGCCAGAACGAGTGCCCGGTCTGGTACCGGACCCCGGCGACCTGGAGTCCGGCGCCCTCGAGCAGCCGGGTCAGGGTCGGCGGAGTGAAGAGGTGCCAGTGCCGGGGAATGTGATACCCGCCCCAGTAGCGATCCCTGAAGAGCCGGGCGTCCCAGCTGTCGAGATTCGGCGTCTCGATGGCAAGCACGCCCCCCGGCGCGAGCCAGCGGGCCAGCCGCCGGACCACTGCGTCCGGCGCATCCACGTGCTCGATCACGTGGAACATCGTGATGAGATCAAGCGATCCCTCCGCGATGTCCTCGCACTCCTCGACCCGGGCGCAGAAGGCCTGGTAGCCGCGGGCCCGGAGTCTCTCGACGGTGGCCGGGTCCAGCTCCAATCCATACAGGCGGCCCCGCGCAATCCCCTTCGCCGCCATCAGGTCGAGGAACCGCCCGTTGCCGCAGCCGACGTCGAGGTACGAGGCCGGCGCGCGGTCCAGATAGCCAAGGATGCCGCGGACCTTCCCCTGGTCGAGCCACTGCTTGGCCCGGCGCGCCAGCGGACGGACCTGGGTGTCGTAGTTGTAGGCGTAATAGGTCGGCGGGTAGATGACCGGCAGGGCATCCTGGTGCGGCCGCGGATCGAGACGGACGTGCCCACAGCCAGTGCAGTGCACGAACTGCCAGTGGTTCCGGCAGGTCCTGAGCTCGTAGTCGTACCCCTCGGCGAAGGGCACCGAGTCCGGCCCGCCGCAGACCGCGCAGAAGGGTACCTGCTCCACCGGGAGCTCCGGCAGCGAGGCGTCGAACCCGGGGGGCAGGTCGTCGGACCGCGATGGGCTCATAGAGTGCCGCCGCCAGATGACCGGAGGCCCGCCTCCGGGTAGAATTCAGGACGATGGACACGACCGCGCACCCAACCCGCACCACCGCCTACGATCCCTGGCGCCGCACCCTGTTGACGGCCGACCAGGTGCGGAGCCTCAGCCAGCTTCGCCCTGCGCGCGTGGTCATGGATGCCATGCGCTCGTGGGCGCTGATCATCGGCGCGTGGGCGGTGGTGGCGTACCATCCGGCCTGGTGGACGGTGCTGCCGGCCATTCCACTCATCGGCTCGGCCTACTACGCCCTGTTCATCATCGGCCACGACGGCCTCCATCGGCGACTGTTCCACGGGCGGACCAGGAACGACCTGTTCAACGATCTCGTGGTCCTGGGCGCGATCGGCGCCATCACCCGGATCAACAATCTCAACCACCTCGAGCATCACGACCACCTGGCGACCGCGGACGATCCCGATCGCCACAAGTACGGCTGCTTCAACAAGTGGGAATCGGGCCGGCTGATCGCCTACCTGAGCGGCGTGGCGACGCTGATCACCTCGGCGAAACACGTCTATGTGACCAACAGCAGCCCGAATCGCCCCGAAGCCGACCCCGCCCGGGCGGCCCGGGGTTATACCGCCGCGCGACCTCCTGATCCTAGCCGGGTGGCAGGTCGACGCTCATCGCCGGACTCACGCTCTCCATCGGCTGGTGGGCCTGGCCGCTGCTCTGGCTGGTGCCGGTCTTCGGATTCACCTTCCTGATGGACAACCTGCGGACCTTCTGCGAGCACTCGCAACCCGAGGCCGACGGCATCGCCGACAGCCATCGCCTGATCAGCTACCTCAGCACCCCGCTGGAGCGATGGTTCATCTCCCCGATGAACATGAACATCCACGCCATCCACCATCTCTGGCCGTCCATCCCCTATTACCACCTGCCCGAGGCGGCCCGGCTGGTCCGTACCCGGCCCGACGGCGGCCACCCGCTCGAGTGGCGCCGCTCCTACCTCGGTTATCTCTGGCGCTACTGGCGGGCGTTGCCGCTCGAGGAGTGCCGGGTCTCCTTCGATCCAGGCCGCGTAGAGCGAATCCCGGGACACCAGGTAGATATCGGGGTGGCTCGCCGGCGGCAGTCGTCGGCGGCCGAAGCAGGTACACCGGGCGATCCGGATAGGCTGCCAGCAGCAGCGTATCCCGGGCGTGCAGATCACGGACGAAGATGTTGTCCCCCGTGGCGAGGAGCAGGGGCGGAAAGAGTGTGAAGCCCTGCTCCTCCTCCAGCAGCCGGGCCTGGCAGAGTTCCGAGTATGGACTGCCGGGGAGATAGCGTGCGGTCGGGTCCGGCGAATACGGGGAGCGCTGCAGACGGGAACGATCGCCGAGCGCCGGCTGAAGGTGCTCCAGGAAGGCGGCTGCCGATGCCCGCCCGGATTCCGCCCATGTCAGCGCTGTCTCCAGCACACACTGATCCACACTGGCATAGAGCGCCTCGGCCTGGCTGCGGCCCACGCCGAGCGCCCACACGCGGGCCAGCAGCTGGGCCCCCCAGCTCTCGCGGACCAGCACGAGTGCATCGTGTACACCAGCCTGCCGGGCGGCGCTGTCCGGATCCCAGCGCATGGTCCGCAGCCCCTCCTTGTAGTCCCGGCTGCGCGACGGAATGGCCGTCGTGGCCGCCAGGCATCCGGCCACCGCTCCGCTCCACGCCACTCCTCGCCAGCCGATGCCCCCTGCCAGTCGTTCCCGTGCAACCACGAAGGCGCGCGCGGTCCACCAGGCGAGGACCGGCAGGAGCGGATACATGAGCCGGGGGCCGAGAAAGAAGCCGTCGTGCCAGTAGGCGAGGTAGAACACCATCAGGAGGAGCGCAGAGGCATTGAGATAGCGCTCGAAAGGTGTGGTGCGCTCGACCAGCCAGAGGGCCGCGAACGCCGGCAGCAGTGAGGGCACCGGGGACTCGAACAGGTAGGTCTGGAGCCGGAGCAGGTAGAGGTTGATCAGCTCGAGGCCGCGAAGGGGCGTATGCGATCCCCCGCCGGGAATGGCGCCAAAGCCAAAGAAGTGGGAATCTCCCCACATGACGTCGTACCCGAATCGGAGAGGAGCCCCGGTGGTCCGCCAGTTGACCCACATCAGCGCGGCCATCGGCACGGCGACGCCGACCCCCGCGGCCAGGGCATCGCGCCACCGCCGCCGATCGCCCCGGGCACGGGCCAGGTACCAGACGGCCGCGGGGAGCGCGAACGCCAGCGCATCGACCGGGCGGATGCTGGCGGCGAGTCCCAGCGCGGCTCCGCCCCAGAACGCGGCACGGGGCCGTGGGCTCCCGGCCTGCATGACGAGCGACAGCGCGAGGGCCGAGGCCACAAGGCAGGTCAGCACCGTGACGTGGCTCATGTGCGAGCCGCTCATGAAGAGCGCGAACGGAGCGAAGGCGAGGAGCAGGGTGGCGCCCAGGGCCGAGCCCGGTCCCTGCGCGATCTGCCGCGCCAGGCGCCCGAACAGGAACACGGTTGCCGCCCCCGCCAGGGGCCCGACTGCCCATTCGGCGCCGATCAGGGTGCCCAGCGCCGCCACGGCGGGGCCGCCGGCCGGAAACTGGCCGTAGACTTTGCCACCCCAGTCGATCAGGTGCATGCTGCTGGTGAATTCGGGCCAGGCGGGTTCGGGACGCCAGAGGCGGCCCATCGCGAAGGTGCGAGCCTGGAAGGTCTGGATGATTTCGTCGATGAGGAGGGGCCGTCTGCCCAGTATCCGGACGGCCACCAGCAGGTAGCAGGGCAGTGCAAGGGCCGCCACGGCCAGCGGGGCCAGGAGAGGGGCGCCATCCCACCAGGCGACCACGCGTGCGATCAGACCAACTGGCCACAGGGCGCCGATGCGGCGCGAGAAGATGGCCAGCACGGTCCCCAGGCCGGCGACGATCATGGTGCCGGTCAGCCAGGTCGAGGCGACCGCCGGGTACCAGTCCGCACTCCGGCCGCCGGGGATCCAGTTGACGAGGGGGAGGAAGGCGAGCGCCGCGAGGCCAAGAACGGCGAACCTGCGAAGCGCCGGACCGACCGCGGCGTCAGCCACGCGTGATGGTCGGGCGCTTCGGCGGGAGGAGATTGAAGCGCAGGATGTGGAAGAACGCGGCGACGCCGTCCTTCCAGCCGATCTTCTTCCCTTCGGCGTAGGTCCGCCCGTTGTAGGAAATCGGCAGCTCCCAGATCCGGGCGTGAGCCTGGGCCAGTCGCGCGGTGATCTCGGGCTCGAACCCGAACCGGTCGGAGGTCAGGACCAGCGATTTCATGAGCGGCGCCCGGACCATCTTGTAGCAGGTCTCCATGTCCGTCAGGTTCAGGTCGGTCAGCATGTTGGACATGAGGGTGAGCATCCGGTTGCCGACCGAGTGCCAGAAATAGAGGACGCGCCCGCCGCCGCCGAGGAAGCGCGAGCCGAAGACCGCATCGGCCTTGTCCTCCATGATCGGGGAGAGGAGGCGGCCGAATTCGTTGGGGTCGTACTCGAGGTCGGCGTCCTGCACCACGATCACCTCGCCGCCGGCGTGCTGGATGCCCGAGCGCAGGGCGGCTCCCTTCCCCCGGTTGACCGGGTGATGGACCACCACGTCGACGGCCCCCGCCGTCTTCATCTCGTCCAGCATCCTGCCGCTGCCATCGCGCGAGCAGTCATTGACGCAAATGATCTCCATCGGGAGGGGTACGGCCCGCAGCTCGTCGATGATCCTCCGAAGCGTCCGCTCCTCGTTGTACACGGGGACGATGACGGAGAGCTTCGGGATCTCGGTCACTTCTCGCCTCCCTGCCCCTGGCCCTGGCCCTCGTAGCGGCTGAGCTTCCGGTACAGCGTGGAGGGATCGATGCCCAGCGCCTCCGCGGCCCGGGTCTTGTTGCCCCCCTCGGCCTGGAGCACCCACATGATGTAGGCCCGCTCGATGACATCGAGCGTCGGATTCTCGTAGTTGCGGTCCTGCACCAGCGGCTCCTTGCGCCGCCGCGTGATGCGCTCCGGCAGGTGCTGGGGCTCGATCAGCCGTCCGGCGGACAGCGCCACCGCGTGCTCCAGGGCATTCTCCAGCTCGCGGACGTTGCCCGGCCAGTCGTAGACCATCACGGCGTCGAGCGCGTCGGACGAAAGGGCCTTGGGCTCGGCGTTGCGCTCGGTGGCCAGCCGCTGGAGGAAGGACTCCAGCAGGAGCACGATGTCGTCCCGCCGCTCGCGCAGCGGAGGCAGCATCACCGGGATGACGTTGAGCCGGTAGAAGAGGTCGGAGCGGAAGGCGCCCCGGCGGATTTCCTCCTCGAGCTCGCGGTTGGTGGCGGCGATGATCCGCACGTCCACCGTCACCGCCTCGGTCGAGCCGACCGGAATCGCCTCCCGTTCCTGCAGGACGCGCAGCAGCTTGACCTGGAGGGAGGGCGGCATCTCACCGACCTCGTCGAGGAAGAAGCTGCCCCCGCGCGCCGCGGCGAAGAGGCCCTGCTTGTCGCGCACAGCCCCCGTGAAGCTGCCCTTCACGTGGCCGAAGAGCTCGGATTCCAGCAGGTTCTCCGGCAGGGCACCGCAGTTGATCGAGAGGAACGGTCCGTCGGCCCGCGAGGAGTGGTCGTGGATATAGCGCGCCAGCACCTCCTTGCCGGTCCCGCTCTCCCCCTGGATCAGCACCGTCGAATCGGTCGGCGCCACCTGCTCGGCCAGCTTGAGGACCTCCAGAAACCGGCGCGACTTGCCGACCGGCTTGTCGAGGCCGCCGCGCTCGCGGCGGCGGATTTCCTGCTTGAGCTGCTTGTTCTCCACCCGGACAGCCCGGAACTCGCAGGCCCGCCGCAGGATGGCGAGCAGTTCATCGTTGGCCCACGGCTTCTGGATGTAGTAGAACGCGCCCTGGTTCACCGCGCCGATCGCGCTCTGGAGCGAGGCCTGCGCCGTCATCAGGATGACCGGCGTCAGGGGGTCCTGCTCTCGCGCGGCCTGCAGGATGTCGAGCCCGGAAATCTGCGGCATCCGGATGTCCGTGAGGACGATGTCCGGCGTGCCGGACCGGAGCTGCTCGAGCCCCGCCTTGCCGCCCTGGGCCGTGGTGACATCGTATCCCTCCTTCTTGAGCAGGATCCGGAGGGAGTCGAGGATGCCCGACTCGTCGTCCACGATCAATACGGTTGGTTTCTGGCTCATACCGCTTCCTCTGCCGACCCGCGGGCCGGGAAGAAGATGGTGAATGTGGTGCCGGCCCCGGGCCGCGAATCGACCAGTACCAGGCCGCGATGTGCCTCGACGGCGCGCTGCACGATGGCGAGTCCGAGACCGGTGCCGCCGATCCGGCCGGTAACGAACGGCTGGAAGAGACGATCCCGCACCTCCGGCGGAATCCCGGGACCATCGTCGTGGACCTCGAGACGCACGGGATTCTCGATGCCCGCGCCGGCCGGCAGGTCGGCCGCCCGGGCCGCCGCCACGGTGACCCGGATGTCGGCGGGACCACGGGCGGCCTGGACCGCATTGAGCATCAGGTTCATCAGAATCCGGTGCAGCAGGTCCTCGTCGCCGTCGAGGATGGTGGTGCCCCCCTGCACGGTGATCCTGGCCTCCGGGCCGCAGTCAGGATGTTCACGGACCAGCCGGGCCGCGGTCGACGCCACCCCGAACAGGTCCACCGGCACGTTTCGCGAGGCACGCACCCGCCCGAAATCCAGGAACTCGCTGAGCAGCCGGCTCAGGCGCTCGCTCTCCCGGACGATGAGCTGGGCCAGCAGCCGGTCGTCGGGGTCGGCGCGGGCGCCGCCCGCCAGCTGCTCGACCGAACTCCGGATCGACGCCAGGGGATTCCGGATCTCGTGGGCCAGCGAGGCCGACAGCGCCGCCACCGCCTCGAGGCGCTCGGCCCGCAGGTGGAGATCCTGCAGCCGCTTGAGGTCCGAGATGTCGGTGAAGATGGCGGTCACGGAGGGCCGCTCGTCCGACTCCCGTTCGAAAGTGGTCGTGCTGAGGCCGATCGGGAAGGACCGGCCGTTTTCCAGCTGCACCAGCCCTTCGCCACGGCTGACCTTGTGCCCGTGCCGGATGGCCGCCACGATCGCCGCCCAGAGTTCGGGCGAGCGGACCTTGAGCCGGTCGAGCACCGGGAGCCCGGTGTTCTGCGCGCCGTTGACCTGGAGCAGTCGCTCCGCCATCGGATTGATGAACGCCAGTCGTCCATCGCCATCCACGGTCAGGACGCCGGAGCGGATGTGGCGCAGGATGTCATCCGCTTCCAGCTTGACCCGGCGCAGCTCGGTCTGCAGGGTGTGCCGTTCCGCCCGCGCCTCCCTCAGGCGCGCCGCCAGCACCGCGATGATGGCGTAGGTGGCGCAGAAGACGGTGACCTGGCCCCAAAAGCCAAGCCCCGGGCGGGCGTGGTTGAGGATCGTCAGGTCGCCGAAGTAGAGCAGCGTCGCCATGGCCGGCACCGCGGCGCCGATGCCCACGGGGAGCAGCAGCGAGTAGGCCGCGATGACGATCACGTACAGCGCGGGGAAGGCGCTGTCGAGCGACCCGGAAATGTGAATGATGGCGGTGACGATGCAGAGATCGGTCAGGGCCTGCACCAGCAGGAAGACCGGGCCGACGGCCTGGTTCCGGATCCGGACCACCCAGAACCCGTAGGCGGTCAGGGTCAGCGCGAGGATGACCGCGACGCTGGCGATGAACGAGAGTTGAGGGGTGGTGGTCCAGACCAGCGCCGCCCCGACCAGGAGGGCGGCCGCCGCCAGGACCCGCGCGGCGAACACCCAGAGCAGCAGGGTGCGCGGATCGGGAAGGGTGGGATCGGAGCGGAGAGCGGGGGGCGCGGGGTGCTGCCCCGAGGGGCGGCCCGCGCGAGGCGCATCGGCCTGCATGGCAGTAAGGTAATTACCTTTGCCCGACGATGTCTTGGTTCGTCTACCTGGCCCGCTGCAATGACGGGTCGTTCTACACCGGGATCGCCACCGATCCCGTGGCCCGGCTGGCCGCCCACAACGCCGGGCGCGGGGCCCGGTACACCAGGAGCCGGCGGCCGGTCACCCTGGTCTGGATCGAGCGCGCCGACTCCCAGGGGAGCGCCCTCCGACGTGAGCGCGCCATCAAGCAGTGGCCCCGAATGGCCAAGGAGGTGCTGGTGAAACGCGCGATGCAGTCTGCCGGCACCGGGCCGGAGTTCGCCGGGCTCCGGCCCGCCGCCATTTCCTTCCTCCGGCAGCTTGGCCGCAACAACCGCCGTGAGTGGTTCGAGGCCCATCGCCCCGTGTACGAGGGCGAACTGCGCGGGCCGATGCGCGCCCTGATCGAGGAAGTAGACGCCCGCCTGGCGAGCGTCGCCCCGGAAATCGTTGGCGAACCCCGCCGTTCGCTGTTCCGGATTCACCGCGACATCCGCTTCTCGAAGGACAAGTCTCCCTACAAGACCAACGCCGGGTGCTGGTTCTACCACCGCGACGCCGGGCGCGGTGTCGGCGGGGAGGCCGCCGCTGGCGGCGCGGGCTTCTACTTCCATATCGAGCCGGGACAGTACTTCGTGGCCGGAGGCATCTGGATGCCGCCCCGTCCGACCCTGGCGAAGATCAGGGAGGCGCTGGCGGAGGATCACCGCCGCCTGGCGGCGATCCTGGCTGCCCCCGGCTTCCGGCGCAGGTATGGCGCCCTCGATCCCGAACACCAGCTGACCCGGCTGCCCCGGGGCTTCCTTCCCGGGCATCCCGCCGAGCCGTGGCTCCGGTTCCAGTCGTTCACCGTCTCGCGCAGCCTGACCGAATCCCAGGTCCTGAGCCCCAGGCTGCCGGACACGCTGGCCCGCGAGTTCGAGTCGCTCGCCCCCTTCGTGCGCTGGCTCAACGCCGCCCTCGGGTATCCGCCGGCCTCCTCCCGCCTGTGACCACCACGCCCTCTCCTTCCACTGCCATGGCACGGGCGATCCGCCGGGCCCTTCGGGCCTGCCTGCTGCGCTGCCCCGCGTGCGGCGGAGGGCCGATTTTCGATGGCTGGTTGACGAGGCGGCGGGAGTGCCCATCCGCTGAGCTGCTCTTCGCGGCGCTGTTCCTCGCCTTCGACCTCGTCTGCCGGCCCGAAGCCGACGGAGACCACGGCCACACGCCGGCAGGACGCCGATGAAGGTAGAGGCCCCACCGCCGGACCGGGTCCGCCTCGACAAGTGGCTCTGGGCGGCCCGATTCTACAAGACCCGCGGCCTCGCGGTCGAAGCGATTGACGGCGGCAAGGTGCAGGTGGCGGGCGACCGGGTAAAGCGGGCGCGGCTCATCCGCGTCGGAGAGCAGCTCCGCATCCGACAGGGCCCCTACGAGCAGTTCGTCGTGGTGTTGGCGCTGTCCGAGCGACGCGGCCCCGCCCCTGAGGCGGCGAAGCTGTACCAGGAAACCCCGGAGAGCCTGGCGGCCCGCGAACGGCTCGCGTTCCAGCTCAAGGCCGCCTCCAACGCCCTGGTGAACGAGGAAAAGGGACGTCCCACCAAGCGGCACCGGCGCCACCTGGACCGGCTGCGGGGCCGCGACGACTGGAGTGACGACCATGGACGCTGACGACCTGATTCACCGCTCCCGCAAGTTCGCCGCGCCCTACCGTGTGACCAGCGGCAAGAAGTTCCGCCTCAAGCACGTGGATCCTGGCGACACTGCTGGACTCAAGTCCGACCAGAAGGAGAGCGCCAGGGAGGTCCTGCGGAACGGCGTCGAGGGATTGTCGGCCCTGCAGGAACTGCTCTATGCCCAGGACCGCTGGGCCGTGCTCCTGATCTTCCAGGCGATGGATGCCGCGGGCAAGGACAGCTCCATCCAGCACGTGATGTCCGGCATCAATCCGCAGGGGTGCCAGGTGTTCTCCTTCAAGGCACCGTCCAGCGAGGACCTCGATCACGATTACCTCTGGCGCTGCCTCAAGAGCCTTCCTGAAAGGGGCCGGATCGGGATCTTCAACCGGTCCTACTACGAGGAGGTGCTGATCGTCCGGGTCCATCAGGAATTGCTCGCGAAGCAGAAGATCCCGCCCGCGCTGGTGACCGAAGACATCTGGGACCAGCGCTACGAGGACATTCGTGACGTCGAGCGCTACCTCGGCCGAAACGGGATCGCCATCTGCAAATTCTTCCTCCACGTGTCGAAGAAGGAACAGAAGCGCCGCTTCCTGGAGCGGCTCGACGATCCTCACAAGTACTGGAAGTTCTCCGAGACCGACGCACGGGAGCGGGAGCACTGGAATCAGTACATGGAGGCCTACGAGGAGATGGTTCGCAACACGGCCACTCCCGAAGCCCCCTGGTACGTCGTGCCGGCCGACAACAAGTGGTTCACAAGGCTGGTCGTGGCGGCGGCGGCGATCGACACTCTGGCCGGACTGAACCTCAAATATCCGGACCTCTCGAAGGAAGAAATCAAGGAGCTCGCTGCCGCGCGCCGGGAGCTGCTCCGCAGCTGACCCCGGCGCGCGTTTGCCCTCAACCCGCCTCCGCCCCCTCGGCCTCGAGCAGGGCGCGCTTGCGGGAGAGTCCCCACCGGTAGCCCCCCAGCCCGCCATCGGCGCGCACCGCCCGGTGACAGGGGATGACCAGTGCCACCCGGTTGCTGGCGCAGGCGCTGGCCACGGCGCGGACCGCACGAGGCTTTCCGATCGCGCCCGCGATGGCGGAGTAGCTGCGAGTCTCTCCCGCCGGAATTTCACGGAGGGCCTGCCAGACACGCCACTGGAACGCGGTGCCCTCCACGTCGATGGCCAGACCGCCCGCCCCGTTCCGCTGGGCCCGCTCGATGAGGCGCTCCGCGTCACCGCGCTGGCTGGCCGATGCCGCCCGGAAGGTGGCGTTGGGATACTCCTCCCGAAGCTCGGCCATCAGTGCATCGCGGTCGGCGCCGAGGCTTACCGCGCAGACGCCCCTCGCCGTCCAGGCGACGAGGGCCGACCCTCCGGTCGCCGGCACGACGGCATGAATGATCTCCATTCCCTTCCCTCCCTTTCCATAAACCGCTGGTGTCATGCCGAGTCGGTCATCGGACCGTTCGTAGACCCGGCTGGTGGATCCGAATCCCGCATCGAAGAGGGCGGCATTCACTCCGCGCCCCCTGCGCAACTGCTGCTTGAGACGGCGGAACTTCGCAGCCTCCGCATAGCCGCGTGGTGTCACCCCGAGTCGCTCCCGGAAGAGCCGGCGCAGCTCCGTGGTCCGGGTGCCCAGCGCGCGGGCCAGTCCGCTGAGCGTCGCGGGTGCGCCGTCGGCCTCGAGCAGGCGGCAGGCCCGCTCGAGCAGGGCCGTTTCCCGTCCGAGGCCGGCGTTGAACGTCTCCGGCCGGCAGCGCCGACAGGGCCGGAAGCCGGCGGCCCGCGCCGCCTCGGCGCGGGCGAAGAAGACCACATTCCGGCGGGCCGGACGGCGCGCGGGACAGCTCGGCCGGCAGAAGACTCCGGTGGTCCGGACCCCGAAGAGGAATCGGCCGTCCGCCCGCCGGTCGCGCGCCAGCACCGCCTGCCAGGCGCGTCGTCCTTCGATGTCGAGATCGGTGTCGGATGTCATGGGCTCCTCGCTCGCCACCAAGATCGCCGGCGGGCGGCGGGGACGCTATCCGGTTCTGATCGACAAACTCGGGGGAATCAGGCGGGGAGGGCCATCAGCCAGCGGGCCGCGGACTCGACGTCCTCGTCGGTCATCTGGTGGCCGGCGTTCCGCCACTCCAGCGTGACCTTTGCACCGGCGTCCCGGAGGAGCTGTGCCAGCCGCTCGATATTCTGGTGGGGCACGGTGAGATCGGTGCGGCCGGCCCCCAGCCAGACCGGGGTGCCCGGGAGGGCGACCGGCCGGTGGGGCTCGAAGGGAAGCATGGCGCGGATCAGGACCGCGCCCGCCAGGAGGCCGGGGTGACGGAGCAGGAGGCTCCCGGCGATGTTGGCGCCGTTGGAATACCCCACCGCGATGACCCCGGCCGGGTCCAGCCCGTATCGTTCCGCGGCGGCGCGGATGAACCGGGCAAGCTCATCGGTGCGGAGGGCCAGGTCGGCCTGGTCGAAGACTCCTTCGGCCAGCCGCCGGAAGAACCGGGGCATCGTTCCCTCGAGCACGCGGCCCCTGGGCGCAAGCAGCGCCGCGCCGGGCGCCAGCCGGCGGCCGAGCGGGAGGAGAGCGTCCTCGGAGCCGCCTGTTGCATGGAGGAGAAGGAGGGTGCGCCGGGTGGCGGGTGTGGCTGCCGGCTCGAATCGGTGCGCGAAGCCCTCGAGTTCGCCGCTCCGCCCGGGGGTGGTGCCGCTCACCCGCCGGACCCGGCAAGTCGGAGCAGCGTCGGCGTGTCCAGGCGGTGCGCCCCCGCGAAGCCAACCTGCTCCACCCGGGCGCCGCGAGTCCGCAGTTCCGCGACCTGCTGGGCCAGGCGAACCTGGTCCACGGCGGGGTCGCGTTCCCCCGACACAAACGTCAGGGGAATGTCGGGAAAGGGCGCTCCCTCCTCCGGTATCAGCTCCTGAGGCAGCGGTCCTCCCCACAGAATGAGCTGCGCGGGCTTCCAGGCGGCGCGGAGGACCCACCGGGCGGCCGTCGCCACTCCCTGGGAGAAGCCAAGCACCCGCACGGCGACGGCCGGCCGGCCGATCGGCGCCAGGACCTGGCCACGCAGCGCCTCGAGATATCGGACGTAGTCGTCGATCTCGCACTCCCGGTCCTCCCGGGTCATCCACGATGCTCCAACCTGCTCGCCGTGGCGGCCGCTGGATCCGGAATCGAGGTAGAAGCGGGAGAGCGCCTCCGGGGCGATCAGCATCCGGCGGCCGTCATCCAGGGGCAGGAACCCCTCCAGGAACGCGGCGGCCCGCTGGCCGTAGCCGTGGCAGACGATCCAGACCTCCTCGGCCGCCGGGCCGGAGGGCCCGAGGATCGCGTACCGCGCGGTTCGTTGCACGGTCAGGTGGACTTCGCGAATGGTCAAGGCAGGCTGCTCACCGGGGCCCGGACAGCGATTCGAGGACGCCTGGCTGGGGCACGCCCACGACACGGTTCACTTCCCGGCCGTCGCGAAAGGCGATGATGGTCGGGATGCCCCTGACCCCGAACCGGGCCGAAAGCGCGGGATGCCGGTCGGTGTCGACCTTGAGGACCAGAATCTGGCCGGCCCGCGCGTGGGCGATCTCGTCCAGCATCGGTGCGGTGACCTTGCAGGGGCCGCACCAGTCGGCGTAGAAGTCGGCCAGGACCGGGACCGCGGTGCCCTGCACGCTCTTGTCGAAGTCCGCTTCGGAGGACGCCAGTGGCCGGTCGAGACGGATCGGCTTCTGGCACTCGCCGCACCTGGGCAACTGGGCCAGGCGGGCAAGGTCCACGCGGTTGACGGTCTGGCAGAAGGGGCAGGCGACGACGGCGTGCGGGCCGGCCGTTGATGGTTCCATGGGCTTCTCCTCGGCGTCCCGATCCCCGGCCATTGGCCGGCCCCGCGGACGCGGGCGATTGAAACGACACGGGGCAGCCCGCTGCCCGGCGGCTGCCCCGTGTCCCACCTGGGGTCGATGATCCAGGCCGCTGATCCGCCAGTGGACGCGATCCGCTGCCGGGCCACGGGCTATTGCACCGCGTTCACCATGTCGAAGATCGGGAGGTACATGGCGACCACCATGCCGCCGACGATGACGCCGAGCACCACGATCATGATCGGCTCCATCAGGGACAGCAGGGCGCTCACCGCGACATCCACTTCCTCGTCGTAGAAGTCGGCGATCTTGGAGAGCATTTCGTCCAGGCCGCCGGTCGACTCGCCGACCGAGATCATCGAGATCACCATCGGCGGGAAGACCTTCGACTTCTCGAGCGGGGCGGCGATGGTCTCGCCGCCGGCGATCGAGGCCCGGGACTCCATCACCGCGTCGTGGATGACCCGGTTGCCGGCGGTCTTGGCGGTGATCTCGAGCCCGTCGAGGATCGAGACGCCGGAGCTGATCAGGGTGCCGAGCGTCCGGGTGAAGCGGGAGACGGCCGACTTGCGGAGCAGGTCGCCCAGCACCGGCAGGTTCAGCATCAGGGCGTCGATGCGCTTGCGGCCGTCCGGAGTGGCGTAGTAGGACCGGATGGCGAAGAAGATGCCGACGATGACGAGGCCGAGCAGCCACCAGTAGTTGATCAGCAGGTCCGAGGCCCCGATGACGATGCGGGTCGGGAGGGGCAGCTCGAGGTTGACCGACGCGAACATCGACTGGAAGGTCGGGATCACGAAGATGAGCAGCACCGCCACCGCGATGCCGGCGACGGCGAAGATCACCGCCGGGTACACCATCGCGCCCTTCACCTTGCGAACGAGGGCGTCGCTCTTTTCGAGGAAGGTGGCCAGGCGGAGCAGAATCGTGTCCAGGATGCCGCCGGCCTCGCCGGCCGCGACCATGTTGACGTAGAGGTCGGGGAAGGCCTTGGGGTGCTTGGCGAAGGCGTCGGCCAGGGTGTGGCCGCTCTCCACGTCGAACACCACGCTCCGGGTGACGTCCTGGAGCGCCTTGTTCTCGGTCTGCTTGGCCAGGATGTCCAGCGACTGCACCAGCGGCAGGCCGGCGTTGATCATCGTGGCGAACTGCCGGGTGAAGATCACGATGTCCCGGGTCTTGATCGCCTGCGCCCTGCGGAGGGCGGCGAATCCCGGGCCCTTGGCCGCCTCGCGCTGGCTCACCAGGGTCAGCTTGCTCTTCTTCAGGTGCTGGAGCAGCTCGTCCTTGTTCTTACCTTCGAACGTGCCCTTGAGAATCTGACCATTGGTCATGTTCCGGGCGGTGTACTCGAATGTCGGCATTCAGCGGCCTCCTGGTCTCAGCGCCTGGGCGCGGAGCGCGACGGGGTCTTGGTGTCGGCCTGGCCCATTTCCTCTTCCACGGGCGATTCGCCGATCATCCGGAGAAACTCGTTCGGATCACCCGACACCCGCGTGCACTCGTCCAGTGCAACCTCGCGGGTCATGTACAGCTGGTACAGCGCGTCGTTCATCGTCTGCATGCCGTGCTTCTTGCCGGCCTGCATGGCCGAATAGATCTGGTGCACCTTTTCGTCGCGGATCAGGGCCCGGACCGCCGGGGTCGCGACCATGATTTCCGCCGCCATCGCCCGGCCCCGCCCCTTGGCCTTCTGGAGCAAGGTCTGGGTCACCACTCCCTCCAGCACGAAGGCCAGCTGGGTCCGGACCTGGGTCTGCTGGCTGGGCGGGAAGACGTCGATAATCCGGTTGATCGACTCCGCCGCGGAGTTGGTGTGCAGAGTCGCCAGCGCCAGGTGGCCGGTCTCGGCGATCGTCAGCGTCGCGGCAATTGTCTCCAGGTCACGCATTTCGCCGACCAGGATGACGTCCGGGTCCTCGCGCAGGGCGTACTTCAGCGCGTTGGCGAAGCTCTTGGTGTCGGTGCCCACTTCGCGCTGGTTGATGATGCAACTCTGGTGCCGGTGGATGAACTCGATCGGGTCCTCCACCGTGATGATGTGTCCCTTCCGCTCCTTGTTGATCTTGTCCACCATCGCTGCCAGGGTGGTGGACTTGCCCGAGCCCGTCGGCCCGGTCACCAGGACGAGCCCGCGGGGCCGCTCGGAGAGCCTGGCCACCACCGGCGGCAGCCCCAGGTCCTGGAAGGTCCGGACGTTGAAGGGGATCATCCGGATCACCACCGCGACGCACCCCCGCTGCTTGAAGACGTTGCCGCGGAAGCGGGCCAGGTTCTGGATTCCGAACGAGAAGTCGAGCTCGTCCTCCGTCTCGAACCGCTTCTTCTGGTTCTCGGTCAGCACCGAGTAGGCCAGCTGCAGCGTGTCCTTGGGCAGCATCACGTCGGTGACCGACGAATTGGTGATGTCGCCGTCGATCCTGATCTTGGGCCGCTCGCCGGCCGTGATGTGGAGGTCGGAGGCTTCCTTCTCGATCATTTCCTCGAGCAGTGCCCGCAGATTCACTGTCATCCGGCCGTCTCCTTGACCACTTCTTCGAGAGTGGTGACGCCCTTCGAGACCTTGACCACCCCGTCCATCCGGAGGGTCAGCATCCCGTCGCTCACCGCCTGGTCGCGCAGTTCGGCCACCGACCCGCCGCGCAGGATCAGCCGCCGCAGCTCGGGGGTGAGCGCCATCACCTCGTACAGCCCCGCCCGTCCCTTGTACCCGGTGCCGCCGCAGGTGTCGCAGCCGGTGCCTTTCATGAACTTCATCTTCCGGGCCTGCTCCACGTCCTCGTCGAACGAGTGCAACACCTCGTCCGGGTAGGTCGTGGGCTCCTTGCAGTTGCTGCAGATCCGCCGTACCAGCCGCTGGGCCACGACCAGGTTCACCGCGCTGGCCACGTTGAATGCCTCGATGCCCATGTCGATCATGCGCGTGATGGTGCTGGGCGCGTCGTTGGTGTGCAGCGTCGAGAGCACCAGGTGCCCGGTGAGCGCCGCCTTGATCGCGATGCTGCCGGTTTCCAGGTCGCGGATCTCACCGATCATGATGATGTTCGGGTCCTGCCGCAGGAACGCCCTGAGCGCCGCCGCGAAGGTCAGCCCGATGTCGTTGCGCACCAGGACCTGGTTGATCCCCATCAGGTTGTACTCGACCGGGTCCTCCGCGGTCATGATGTTGGTCTCGATCGTGTTGATCCGGCTCAGCGCCGAGTAGAGTGTCGTCGTCTTCCCGGAGCCGGTCGGCCCGGTCACCAGGACCATGCCGTACGGGTTGAGGATCGCCTTGTAGAGGTCGGCCTCCGCCTTGGGCTCGAACCCGAACTTGGAAAGGTCCAAGGTCAGGTTCCCCTTGTCGAGGATCCGGAGCACGATCTTCTCGCCGTAGATGACCGGCAGAGTCGACACCCGGAAGTCGATGACCCGGTTGCCCATCTTGAGCTTGAGCCGCCCGTCCTGCGGCACCCGCCGCTCGGCGATATTGAGCTGCGACAGGATCTTGATCCGCGAGGTAAGCGCCGCGCGCATCCGGAGCGGCGGCCGCATGACCTCGAGCAGGGCGCCGTCCACCCGGTAGCGGACCCGGAGCTCGTGCTCGAAGGGCTCGATGTGGATGTCGCTGGCCCCCCGCCGCACCGCCTCGGTCAGGAGCCCGTTGATCAGCTTGACGACCGGGGCGTCGTCGATCTGCGCCTGGGTGGCGGTCTCATCCTCGACGTCCTTGACGACCTCGACGTCATCCCCCAGCCCCTCCATGTCCTTCAGGAGGGTGTCCAGCTGCTGGTCCTGCGTCTCGTAGTACTTCTCGATCAGGTTGCGCAGCGTGTACTCGCCGGCGATGACCGGGAAGAGGTCGTAGCGCGTGATGAACTTGAGGTCGTCGAGAATGCCGGTGTTGGTGGGATCCGCCATGGCAATGGTCAGGGTCCGTCCCTCGCGCTTCAGCGGCAGCACGATGTTCTTCTGGGCAAACTCCGGCGGGATCATCTTGAGGATCTTGGGATCGACCTCGAACCGGGACAGATCCACCGCCGGCATCCGGTACTGCCGCCCGATGATCTTCGTCACCTCGAGTTCCTGGATCACCCCGAGCTTCACCAGCACGTAGCCCAGCCGGTGCCCCGTGGCCTTCTGATCCGCCAGGGCACTCGCCAGCTGCTCGCGCGTGATGAGCCCTTCAGCGATCAGCAGATCACCCAGGCGTTCCGTACCGGCTGCGATGCTCGCCATCCGCCTCCTGAGTACCGGAGAACCAAGAATGACAACGATTTAGGCGTGTACTCGTAAAGTAGGGAGGCAGGCGGGGGTGTCAATGGGCCCGAGGCGGGGGCAGCGGGGCGGAGCGGCGGAGGGGCGGAGGGGCGGACCGAACAAACCCCGGTTTCGCCAGCGGCTCATCGGACAGTCACCAGGCCCTTCAGTCGCTCCAGGGTCCGGGGGCCGATTCCCCAGACTCCACCAAGGCTGTCCACGGTGGCGAAGGGACCGTGCCGACCACGGTACTCGATTATCCGCAGGGCGAGGGAAGGGCCGATTCCCGGCAGCCGCTCAAGATCAGCCTCGGATGCTGCATTGAGGTCCAGGAGAGGCGTCGCCCCGGCCGATCGCACCTCCCGCCCCTCCCGCCCTCCTGCCACCGGGACAGAGTCCCGCCGGACCGGGCCGCCTGAGAACACCACGTGATCACGGACCGCGGCCTCCAATCCCTCCCCGACGCCGGGCACCCGGGAGAATCCCTCCAGCGAGCCGAACGCCCCGCGGGCACTCCGGTCAGCCACGATGCGACGGGCCAGTCCCGGCCCGACCCTTGGAAGGCGGGCAATCTCACCCGCACCGGCGCGGTCGAGGTCGACCCGCTCCCCTGGCCGAAGGGGAAGCCCGGTTTGGGCCGAGCTGTCGCGGTGCATTTCAAGCGAGGCCGAAACCCCCAGGGCCGGGAGCTGGACGTCTCCCGGGGGCCCGACCGGCCCCGCCCTGCCCAGCCAGAGCCGGAGACCCTGCCCGGCCACAGCCAGGGCGAGGAGCAGCAGGAGGGCACGTCGTTCGGCGGGCGGCACCCCGAGACACTAGCGCACCGGCGCAAGAGCGCCGTACCGCGAATACGCGGGACCGGTCCTATTTGCGCAACAGCACCATTGCCACGTCGCCGACCGTCTGCAGACTTTCCGCCGAGACCTTATCGACGGTGTCGTCCGGGGTGTGCCAGTAGGGGTAATCCGGATAGAAGTGCACGACGTCGATCGCCCGGATGCCGACCTTCTGCAGGGAAACGTGATCGTCGATGAGGGTGTAGCCCGGCGAACTGACGAATACATCGCCATGTCCCGCCTGGCGGGCCCCCTTCCACACCAGCTCGACGACTTCGGGCGCGCCGAGGAGCGAATTGCCCTCCTGGAAGATCTTGAGATTCTTCCCCGCCACCATGTCCCAGAGAACGGCATAGAGCGGCTGTGGCCCTGGGGCCAGGTGCTGGGCGTAGTACTTCGACCCGATCAGCACGTCGTCCGGGTGCTTCACGAAATTCCCGTAGTCTTCGCCATCCACGAAGAGCAGGTCGACGCCCGCCTTCGGCGGCACCCGCTTGAGGGCATCCGCCACCCCGAGCAGCAGCGCCACCCCCGAAGCGCCGTCATTGGCGCCCGGCACCGGCAGGGTCGAATCCCTCGAGGCCGGCCCGTCGGCCCGGGGCCGGGTATCCCAGTGAGCCAGGTACAGCACCCGTTCCTCTGCGTCCGGGTTGAAACGGACCAGGTAGTTCCGCAGCTGGAGCGTGTCTCCCCGCGCCGTCACGTGTCCCCACGACTGCACGATGAGAGTGTCCCCCCGCCCCGCCAGCGTCGAGTCCAGCCAGGCCGCCATCCGGCGGTGCCCCTCGGTGCCGGGAATCCGCGGCCCGAAGGCCACCTGGGCCTCGAGGTAGGTAAAGGCGCCGGCGCCATCGAACTCGCGGGGCGGCGGGGCGTGGTCGCAGGCAGCGGCAAATCCCGCCAGCAGCGAGGCGCGGAGCAGGAACGGGAGGACTGGATGGAAACGCATGGCTTGGTCCGGGGCCCGCGGGCCCTCAGCGGTAATCGCCGGCGAAGAGCGACAGGGTGAAGTTGATGGCCAGGAAGATCTGGGAAACCTTTCGGTCGAGCGAGCGGGCGTCGTCCAGCACGTAGCCGGCCTGGAAGCCGCCGGTGAGAATCCGCATCAGCTCGGTATCGATCCCCGCCTGGAACTCGGTCCGCCTGATATCGGAAAGGGTGCGGCAGTCGGCCTGGTCGCGGCTCTGCAGGCAGTTGGTCGAGGTGGAGTACTGGCCGGTGACCGAGGTCCGCAGCGACCGGCGCTTGGAGCTGAGGCTCGCGGGCAGCCGGATGGTGTAGTTGAACGCCCCGTTGACCGCGCTCTGGTCCGACTGCGTAACGTTGCCGAAGGCCGCGCTCTCCTGATGGTTGTTGAGGTACCGGAGGGCGAGGGCCATCCCGTTGCGGAACCCGAACTGCAGGTCCGGACCCAGGGTCGAGGACTTGGTGTCCGTCGTGGCACCCCCGGCGCCCTGCTGGGTCGTGATGCCCTGCCGGTTCCGGAAGTTGGCGCCCAGCCCGATCAGCGTGAGCGGCCCGCCCCGGAAGTTGTGCGTGATGCGCACGCTCCCGCTGGGCCATTCCTCCTGGATCGAGGTGGTGATGAGATACCCGTTGGAGAACTGCTGGTAGCGATCGGCCTGGATCCGGGAATAGCTCAGGTTGAACGAGAGGCCCAGCGGGAGCGTCGCGCCACCGCCGATGGTCGCCGACTTGGTCTGGAGGGCGCTGAGCGCCGAGTCCCCCTGGTGGTTCAGGAAGCTGTTGAGCCCGCCCAGGGCCAGCATGTACGAGAGATCGGGGCTGAAGGCGGCCAGGTCGTAGAGGCTGCCGAGGGAAGAGCGCCAGGATAGGTCGATCGGCCTGAGCCCTTTGAGCAGGATGGCGCCCTTGCTCTTGTCGCCCGCGAGGTTGGACACCAGCCGGGCGAGATCGACGCCGAATCCCAGCTCGCGGCCTCGCTGGTTGTTGAGACTCTGGGGCAGGATGAAGGCCCCGCTGTCACCGTCGGCCTGCACCAGCGGGCGGCTGGTCAGGCTCCGCAGCAGCAGGAAGTTGCTGGAGGTGGTGTACCGCGGCCTGAGCCAGCTCGACAGTCGCGGGGCGATGCTGATCGTGGTCGTCAGGGTGCGGTCGCGTTCGACGCCGGCGTTGAGGCCCAGGAAGGTCTGCTGCGAGGCGTCCACGACCCGCCCCAGCGAGGTGGAGTCGGAGTAGTTCCGGAGGTCGCGGGTGCTGGACAGGTCGGCGCCGAGGACGAGCAGCCCGAGGGGCTGCCAGGTGAAGCCCCCCGAATTGCGCCAGGTGTAGATGAGGGAGCTGACCGGGATGACCGCGGTGTCCGAGGGCTGCGCGACGGGCGACTGGAAGGTGGTCTGGTCGCCGGCGGTGTGGGTGACCCCGCTGCTGAACCGGAGTGACGTCGGGATGTACGAAAACCCCGACCCGCTCAGCCCCTTGCCCAGTTCCCCCTGGCGAATGAAGCCTGGCAGCCCCCCGACGATGCCGCCCAGCCCGAGGGGGACGGAGGCCTTGGGGAGCGCGGCGGAATAGGTGAGCTGATAGTTGTAGGCCTTCGCGTTCAGGCTCGAGTACTCGCTCTGGGTCGCCCCGCTGCTCAGGGTGCCCGACAGCGTGATGGGATCGACGAAGGCCCGCATCGCCCAGCTCGAGCTCCGGACCGAGCGCCGGAGCGCCAGGCTGTAGGTCGAGGTCCAGCCCGACGGCTTGCGGAGCCCCGTGACTGCCGACGCGGCGACGTCACTCCCGGTGAACAGGATCGGATTCACCGACGTCGATCCGTAGGCGATGGTGAGCGGCATCGAAATACCCAGCGCGCCGGGCAGGAACCGGTCGAGGCGCAGCGTCCCGGCCACCTGGAACTGCTGGGTGGTCCGGTAGGTCGGGGTCTGGCCGATCTGCTGGAAGTAGCCGTTCTGGCCGATCAGGCTGGCCGACGCCTCCAGCACGTCCGATCCGACCAGGCGGGCGTCGAAGGCGACGGCCGACCCGGTCTTGTTGACCGGTGTGGTGAGCCGGATGTCGTCCACCCAGAGTTCGGCGTCGGGAACCGAGGTGTTGGTCGCCACGCGGTAGATGCCGGCCGAGAACTCCTGGACCGCGGCGAGATTGGGGGGCCGGACGCCCGGATCGGTGAGGTAGACCAGATATCCACCGCTGCAGTTGACGTAGGCGGTGGAGACCGTGTCGCCGCCACAGGAGACCCTGAGCGCGCTGTCGGCCGGCTGTCCCTGCAAGTAGCGGACTTCGAGCTGGGTGCGCAGCTGGACCCAGGTCTGCAGGTCCACCACCACCTGAGGATCCCAGGTAGTGCTGCTGGCCGGTGCCATATACTGGTAGAAGTTCTGGTCGTCGGTGCCCACCCGGATGTAGGCCTGGAAGTCCCCCTCGACCCATCCGTCGCCGTAGCCGCGGGTCCAGACCAGGAGCTGGGAATACTTCAGCAGGTTCTGCGCGCCACCGACCAGGCGATTGTACGCCTCGGCGCGCTGGTGGTATCCCAGCCCCTGGGCGAGGATCTGCAGCGAGTGCTCATTCACCTGGAGGCCGACCTGGCTCGAGTTGGCGCCCTTGCGGTCGACCCCGACGACGACGCCCGGGGGCGAGGTGTAGTCGATCTGGCCGTCGGTGGTCGAGACGGTCGAGACGGCCACGGCCCCGCTTGGCTCCTCAAGGGCCCCGGCCAGCGAAGCCACCGGGCGGTCGGTCCGCCGGAACCAGGGCGCGGCCACGAACCGCATCCGGGCCAGCGCGAAGCGGGCCACGATGTCGGGCTGGAGGCCCATCGGCCGGGGCGACCAGGGTCACGCGCAGGTTCTTGATCAGGCGGATGTCGGGCGCGCCGATGACCTGGCATCGGGAAGCCGGATCGGGCACCTGGTAGAGCTTCCACCCGGCGATCGAGTCCGGAGCCATCACCCCGTCCCGCACGAAGTACTTCAGATCGGCCGGATTCACCACCCAGCGGAACACGTTGTCGTTGGGGCCGGTGGCGTTGAGGACGCCGTCGCCGTTGAGGTCCTCCGTATCGGGAAATCCGTTGCCGTTTGTGCAGCGGCTGCCGAGGTCGCCCCAGGGATAGACCAGGACAGTCTTGGAGAGGCTGGTCTGCGCAGAGCGCCGGCCTGTAGGTCGGCGCGCCGGTCGGCCCGAACAGGGAGTCGGGGCGGTCGGTCAGGATGCCGATATCATCGCTGCTCGCGTTCCAGACCTGGGTCAGCGAATCGCGCTCGGTGTCCAGGTGGCCGACACCGGTGTACTGGCGCCCGGTGTAGATCGAATCGGCCGAGACACTGTCCGGTGTCACGGCCAGGGCGTCCTCGTTCACGTCGCCCAGGTCGATGACCAGCTGGACGCCGGCCGAATCGACCGGCTGGCTGGCGCCCTGGTAGATCCAGAACTGGAGGAACTCGGTGCGAGTCAGGTCGATCCCGGTGGGGTTGAGAGGGGTCACGAGGGAGCGCCACCGCGGGCGGTCCGGCCGGGCCGGCTGCGTCCAGGCGGAGTGCCCGTTCTGACTGACGATGCCGCCCGCGGTGTCAGCCTCGAGTGTCGTGAACAGGACGGTCTCGTAGATGGTCTGCCCGCCCACCGTCTGGACCAGGGGATCGATGTCCTGCGCCGTGAGCTGGACCACCCCGCCCCGCCCGTTGGGAACGAGGTTCTGCCAGGCCAGCTGCACCGCGTCCGATGAATCGAACGCCGAGCCGACGATGCTCTCGACGCCGACGCTGCTCTGGGGGACGCTGCCGTACTCCCAGCCGGATTCGCGGAGCGAGATCTGCAGCCCATTCTCGCTCTCGAAGTCCTCGACGTAGGCCTCGCCCGCCCGGTTGGCGTTCGGCTTGGTAAACGCCACTTCGCCGTTCAGGTCCAGCCGGGATGGTGCGGTCGCGGGGGCCCCGGTGATGTGATCCAGGAAGCGGGTGAAGAGGGCCGGCTTGAAGTGGAGGTCGACGTTGCCGCCCCCCACCAGGTTTGCGGTGGCCTCGAAGCCGAGAATGGGCCGGTTGAAGGCGCTTTGCTCCGATTGGTAGACCCCGACCAGGTTGACCGAGCCGCGGTCGCCCAGGCTGTAGCGCAGGGCCATGCCGTAGACCTGGGTCGGGGCCACGGCGAAAAGGCCCCGGTTCTCAAAGCGCGCCGTGACCACCGCCGGCTGCCCGCCGAACAGCACACTGGGATTGAGGAACGTGACCTGCCCCAGGTCGTAGGCGACGGTGTAGTCGACCCCCCGCACGAGGGTCCGGCCGTTGACCGTCAGGACCTCCGAGCCCTCGCTGATCTGCAGGGCGTTCAGGTCGAGGGTGCTCTGGTCCCCGGCCCCGACCGAGTTGTACTGCATCCGGAGCAGGAACTTGGCTGCCGGCCCCTCGGTGAAGAGCGCGTAGAGCGGCGTGGTGTAGAGAGAATCCTGGAGTTCCTGCGGGGCCAGCAGCGCGGTGTCCGCGAACGGCCGCGCGTTCGGGAACACGATGAAGGCGTCCCTCGTGACCTGCTCGGGGACCGGGTCGTGGACCCGGGGAAAGACCCGGTTGTCCACGTCCAGCAGGTTGGCGTCCGTGGGCACCGCCAGGCCGAGCTGGGCGAGATAGGTGGCCTGGCCGGGCTTGATCGGCCGCTCCGACCGGTTCACGGAGATCCCGATCCGCAGGGTCGAGCGGTCGAGGTCGGCGCCGGCGATGCGGTAGATCTGGCGCATTTCGTAGCGGAAGGTCGGCTCCGTGGCGGCGACCCGGGGCTGGACGATCAACTCCAGACTGTCCCCGCGCGCCGGGTTGTCGGCTTCGGGAAAAGTGCCGACCGTGTCGCCGGAGGCAGTGATGTAGCTGACCGCCAGGTAGTCGCTCAGGTCGATCTTCGTGGACAGCATGAACCAGAGCCCGGTATCGTCCAGGTAGTAATCCTGCCCCGGCACCAGGAGCTGCCAGGCGGAGGGCAGCGGTCCAATCCGCTGGTCGCTGTCGGAGCGGCGGGCGACCGCCGTGATCCCGCCGAGGTTCGGGTTGGAGATACCACTGCCGGTGGTGGGCCGGTAGCGGTAGATGTGGACACTCACCGGCCGGAGCTGGGCCGGTACCACCACGGTCTCGAGATTCAGGACGTCGGCGGCGGGGTACCCCGGAACCAGGAGCGGGTTGATCACCCAGAAGAAGCGGCCCGGTTCGAATTCCAGGTCGCGCACCTGGCGGTCCTGCGGCTGAGCGGTCGTCTGGCCGATGGTGTACGTGCGCTGGGCGACGGTGCTACCCTTCTGCGTCGCCACGATCCCCTGCAGCTGCACGGGGCCCAGCTCGAAAGTGGCATTGACGCCGAAGTTGTTGAGGGGAGTCGCCGCCGTGAGGAAGCGCGAGGCCGGCGGCCGGAAGGTGACGGTGCCGACCTCGATCCGGCGCACGATCTCGTCCTGCAATCCCTCGTAGTAGACCTGGATGTCGTTGCTGGTGGCCAGGTCCCGCTGCGAGTCGTAGTCCACGTTGAGGTGGAGACGGCGGGCCAGCAGTCCATTGGCCCGGATGCTCAGCGTGTTGTCGAGGTGGGGGGCCCGGAAGCCGTTGCCGGCGCAGGAAGACGACAGGTCGAGCGCCGCGGAGGCGGTGCAGCGCTGGTTCTCCACCCGCTCGACCCGGGCCTCGAAACGGTCGAGGCCGTCCACCGAGAGATCGACGTAGCTCTTGTTGATCCCGAGGACGCCCTTGGATTCGGTCACCGCCAGGGTATCGACCTGGGGCTTCTCCTTGACCCGGTAGATGGTGCGCATCCGCTGTGCGGTGGCCTCGGCCTCCCGGGCCGAATCGAGGCTGACCGCGAGGGCGCTGTCCCAGCTGGCCACGCTCACCGCGGTAGGCCGCCAGGGCGCGCCGAGCCACCGCTGCGAAAGTGCGAGCGGGGGCTTCAGGCTCAGCGGTTCCGCCCCGAATGTCAGGGCCGGACCCAGGCCGGAGGTATCCGCCTGTCCGACCAGCAGCCGTGGAAGCAGGGCCAGGAACAGGACGGCAAGGACGCGACGAATCACGAAATGAGAGTTGCCTCGGCGCCAACTTGAGGGTGGGGGTGCCCGCCAATATAATGAAAGCCGGAAACCCTTACAATCTCGGTACTTAGACTACTTGCGCATCCTCGAGCGGTACCTGCTCCGCCAGCTGGCCGTCCCGCTGGGCTTCGCCTTCATGGCGCTCACCGGGTTCCTCCTGCTCAACCAGATCGCCAAGCGGTTCGGCGAGCTGGCCGGCAAGGGGCTGCCCTGGTCGGTGATCGGAGAGGTCTTCCTGCTTTCGGTTCCGTTCATCATCGCCATGACCCTGCCCATGGCCATCATGGTGGCGGTGCTCTATGCGCTGAGCCACCTGGCGTCGGACAACGAGATCACCGCGATGCGGGCCAGCGGCATCAGCGTGGCCCAGATCCTGGCGCCGCTGTTCGCCGCGGGGGTGATCCTCGGAGTGATCAACTTCGCATTCACCGACCAGCTCCTGCCGAGAAGCAACAGCCGGCTCCGCAGCCTTCTGGTCAGCATCCAGCGCAAGAAGCCGACCCTGGAGATCCACGAGCAGATCATGAACGGGCTGGGCAGCACCAGCACGTACCTCCGGGCGGGGCGGGTTGATCCCATCAGCGGCCGGATGCGCGATGTCGCGATCTACGACCTCGGGGCGTTCGACGAGCGGCGGATCATCTACGCCGACAGCGGGCGAATGATCTTCGCGCCCAACGAGAAGGATCTGCTCCTCCTGCTCTGGCACGGCTCGATTCACGGCTACAAGGCGAGCCAGCCCGAGACCACACAGATCACCTGGTTCCAGGGCAACACGATCAGGATCAGGGAAGTTGCCAACCGACTCGACCTGGCGGCCGGCGATACCACCAGGGGTGACCGCGAGATGTCGACCTGCGAGCTGCTGGAGGTGGTGACGGTCGCGCGGCGTGAGGCCGAGGAGTCCGCGAATGACCAGGTCGAGCTGACGCGCCGCGATCTTCGGCGGCTGGTGGGCCTCCTGCCCCAGCCGCCGTCGGGACGACCCCCGGCGGTGCCCCCCGGCGGTTACTGCCCTGCCTTCAAGGTGATCAGGGATTGGCTCCTTCCGGAGACGGCCGAGGCCCAGAATCCTGCACCCCACCCCGATCGCCCGCCGCTGGTCAAGCTGCCGGGGGGCGTCCTCCCGCCGGTCCCCCGGGCCCCGACCGGGGCGGACAGCGGCGTCTCGGTGCCGCTGACCAGCTGGGTCGAGGTCTCCAGCCTCCAGGAGGAGCAGCGTTCCTCGGAACGCCGGGCACACCAGTACATGGTCGAGGTTCACAAGAAGTGGGCGCTCAGCGTCTCCTGCCTGGTCTTTATCCTGGTCGGGATCCCCCTGGCGCTTCGCTTCCCCCGTGGGGGGATGGGCCTGGTGCTCGGGGGCGGAATGGTGGTTTTCGCCCTCTACTATGTCGGGCTGGTGGCGGGCGAGAGCCTCGGCGATCGTGGCATCCTGACCCCGTTCGTCGCGATGTGGAGCCCGAACATCCTCCTGGCCACCATCGGCCTGCTGGGCCTCTACGCGGTGCGGCGGCAGGCGGGAATGACGCGCGGTGGCGACCTGGCGGATCTCCTCGCCACGTTGCGCGGCCGCCTGGGGCGGCGGCGGCCGGGAAGCTGACGATGCTTTCGCTCCTCGACCGGTACGTCCTGCGGACCTGGACGGTCACCTTCGTCCTGACCGCCCTCGGGTTCCCGATCATCTCGATCCTGATCCAGGCGACCGACGGGCTCAGCAGGCTGCTCGGCCGGGGGCTCAGCGCCGACACCATCCTGGTCAGCTACGTCTACTCGATCCCTGAGAACATGTTCATCGTGATGCCCGCGGCGGTGCTCTTCGCCACGGTGTTCACGGTGGGCGGCATGGGCCGCAACTCCGAAATCACCGCGGCCAAGGCGGGCGGCTGCAGCTTTTACCGGCTTTTCCTGCCGATCTTCGTGGCGGCGGGGGCCGCCGCGGCGCTCGCGGTGGTCGTGGGCGAACTGGCGCCGGAAAGCACCGCCCGGCAACTCGAGCTGCAGCGAGTCCGCGCCGCGCGGCCCCGGCAGTTCCGATACAACTTCGTCTACCGTGGCGATGACAACTGGGTGTACACCATCAAGACGCTCGACGTCGGAACCCGGTCGATCCGGCAGGCGGTCTTCGAGCGCCAGGGATCCGGACAGACATTCCCGGGCCTCGCGATCGTGGCCGACAGTGCCATTTACGACAGCGCCGCCTCCCGCTGGACGCTCTACCATGGCTCCAGCCGGCGGATCGCGGGCCCCGTCGACATCGCGGTATTCGAGTTCAAGTCGATGACCCTGCGCGCCCTGCGGCAGCAACCGGCCGACCTCCTGGCGGAGGCCAAGGGCCCCTCCGAAATGCGGTACTCCGAGCTGGGCCGCTACATCGAGGCGCTGCGCCGGTCGGGCAATGATGTCAGCAAGCTCGAAGTCGAGCAGGCGCTCAAGCTGGCGATCCCCGCGACCTGTCTCATCATCGTTTTCTTCGCCGCCCCCCTCGCCCTGACGACACCGAGGGCGGGCCCCGCGGTCGGCATCGCGGTCAGCCTCCTGACCACGCTCACCTTCCTCCTCGTGCTCGAACTCTCCAAGGCCGTCGGGGCCAGCGGCCTCGTCAACCCGCTGGTCGCGGCATGGACTCCCGACCTCGCCTTCCTCCTCGCCGGTGTCGTGCTGATGGCGAGGGCGAGGACCTAGAGGGGCAGATCGACCATTGTGCCGATCGGCCAATCCTGCAATCCCTCGATCCTTCAATCCCTCAATTGTCGCTCCACCGTATATTTCGCTCATGAATGCGCCCCTTCGCCCGATCATCGTCGGCACCGGCATCGCCGGGCTGTGGGCTGCCTGGCGGCTGGCGGTTGAGGGACGCCCCTCGATCGTGGTCACCAAGGGCGGGCTGGGCGACAGCGCCAGCGCGTGGGCGCAGGGCGGCATCGCGGTGGCGCTGGGGCCCGGGGACAGCCCGGCGCTCCACGCCGCCGACACCCTCGCCGCGAGCGACGGACTCGCCGACCCTGGGGCGGTTCGGATCCTCACCGACGAAGGGCCGGACCGGATTCGCGAGCTCCTGGCTCTCGGGGCCGTGTTCGACCGGGGCCCCGACGGCCGGCTGCGCTTCGGCCTGGAGGCGGCCCACACCCGGCCCCGGATCATTCACGCCGGCGGCGACCGAACCGGGGCTGCCCTGATCAAGTGCCTGGCCGCCGTCGTTCACGCCCATCCCGACATCGAAATCCAGGAACACGCCGAGGTCCGGCGACTCCTGACCTCCGGCGGTCGAGTGGCCGGCCTGGTCCTGAGGCGACCGGGCGGCGTTTACGAAAACGTCGGCGCCTCCGACGTGGTACTCGCGACCGGCGGCGTCGGGCAGCTCTACGCCGTCACCACCAACCCCCTGGTGGCCACCGGCGACGGCTGGGCCCTGGCCCACGAGGTCGGCGCCGAGCTGCGCGACATCGAGTTCCTCCAGTTCCATCCGACCGCCCTCAAGCTCCCCGGCGTCAACCCGGCCCCGCTCATCTCCGAGGCGGTACGTGGCGCCGGGGCCATCCTGGTCGACCGCGACGGCCGCCGCTTCGCCTTCGACGCCGATCCGCGGGGAGAGCTGGCGCCGCGCGACGTGGTGGCCCGGGCCGTCGCGGCCGCGGACCTCACGGGAGGGGCGTGGCTCGATGCCCGGGAGGTGGACGATTTCGCGGGCCGCTTCCCCGGAGTGACGTCGATCCTCTCGGCCCACGAACTCGACGCCACTCGTGACCTGATTCCGGTGGCCCCTGCCCTCCACTATGCCATGGGCGGCATCCGGACCGACCTGGAGGGTCGTTCCACGAGCGAGGGACTCTGGGCCATCGGCGAGGTCGCCTGCACGGGCGTGCACGGGGCCAACCGGCTGGCCTCAAACTCGCTCCTCGAGGGGCTGGTCTTCGCCGATCGGGCGGCGCGCGCGCTGGTCGAGGCACCAGCCGCTCCGGTGCCCGGCCCGCTCGATGGATCCGGCTTCGCCCCCGAAGCCGACCTCGAGGCCGACGCCCGCCATGAACGAACCCGGCAGGAAATGCGGTACGTCATGACCACCGACGTGGGCCTGACGCGCACCGAGGCCTCGCTCCTGCACGCCAAGCACACCCTGGCCCGCCTGGCGCGGCAGACGCCACCCGACGCCTGGCGCACCCATCACCAGTTGCTGGTCGCGAGGCTCATCGCCCAGGCCGCCCGGCGCCGTCGTGAGAGCCGGGGCGGACATCGCCGCCTCGACTATCCGCCCCGCACCAGGACGACGGAGCCCGCGTGATGTCACTCGCCCTCCCGGTCATCGAACCGACCACCGAGACCCCCGGGGAGATCGCGGCGCTCCAGTCCCGGATCCGCGACCTCGCCCGCGAGCGCAACGCCGTGGTCATCGCCCACAACTACCAGCGGCCCGAAGTGCAGGACGTGGCGGACTTCGTGGGCGACTCGCTGGGCCTGTCCCGCAAGGCCGCCGAGACCGACGCCGACGTCATCGTCTTCTGCGGCGTCCATTTCATGGCCGAAACCGCGGCGATCCTCGCGCCCCGAAAGCGGGTCCTGCTCCCCGACCTCCGGGCCGGCTGCTCGCTGGCGGCCACGATCACCGCCGAGGACGTGCGCCGCTGGCGGGAGAAGTTCCCCGGCTACATCGCCGTCGGCTACGTGAACACGACCGCCGAGGTCAAGGCCGAGCTCGACTACTGCTGCACCAGCGGCAACGTGCTCGAGGTGATCGACGCGATCCCGGAGGACAAGGGCATTCTCTTCTGCCCCGACTTCTTCCTCGGCGCCCACGTGCGGCGCAACCGGCCCACGCGCAACATCGAGGTCTGGCTCGGCGAGTGCCACGTGCACAAGGGTATCCGGGCCGACACCCTTAATGCCGCCCGGCGCGAGCATCCCGAGGCCGAGGTCCTGGTGCACCCCGAGTGCGGCTGCGCCGGCCAGCTGATCTACGCGATGGGCTGACGGAGACATCCGGCCCGAGGGGCTGCACATCGCCTCGACCGAGGGCATGGTGCGCCTGGTCAAGGAGCGGCCGGCCCGGACCTTCATCGTCGCCACCGAGACCGGCATCATGCACCGGATGAAGCAGGTGGCGCCGGAGAAGACAGTTCATCGCCGCCGACCCCGAGGCCGTCTGCGCCTTCATGAAGACGATCACCCTGCCCAACCTGCTCGACGCACTCCGCCTCGATCGCTTCCACGTCTCGGTGCCGGAGGAGACGGCCCGCAAGGCGCGCCTCGCCCTGGAACGGATGGTCAGCCTGGGGAAACGGTGAACCCTCAAGGGCTCCCTCCTGCCGCGGGGAAGCCGGGAATGTTACCCGAGGCGCTCGCACCCGCCTCGACGCGGGCGGATGCCGAGCGGGTGGCGCGTCTCGCGCTGGAAGAGGACGGGCCCAGGGACCTGACCACCGGGGTCACCGGCGCGGGCGAGGAGCCCACCGTCGGGAGGATCGAGTATCGCAGCGGCGGCATCGTCGCCGGCCTCGACTGGGCTGCCGCGGTGGCCCGCGAGACGGGTTGCGGCATCCGGTGGGCGGTGGCCGACGGCGACCGGGTCGGCGCCGGTGCCGTGATCGGAACGCTGGAGGGCAGCGTCGCCGGGGTCCTCCGCGCCGAACGACCGCTGCTCAACCTGCTGCAGCGGGCCTGCGGCATCGCCAACGCCACTGGTGCCTACGTGGTCGCGGTGGCCGGCACCGGATGCCGGATTCTCCATACCAGGAAGACCGCCCCGGGGCTCCGGTTGCTCGACATCGCCGCCGTGCTGGCCGGTGGGGGCACCCTCCACCGGCTCGACCTGTCGCACACCGTGATGATCAAGGACAATCACTGGCAGGCCCTGGCCCGCAGCGGGGTCACTCTGTCAGAGGCGCTGGTCCGCGCGCGTGAACAGGGGGCTGCGAGCTGCCAGGTCGAGGTGGAGTCCCGGGACCAGGTCGAGGCGGCCTGCGCCGCCGGCGCCGACCGACTGCTCATCGATAATCAGACTCCCGACACTGCGCGCGAATGGGGAGCGCTGGCCCGCCGCCTGCGGCCCGGTGTCGAGATCGAAGCCACCGGCGGCATCGATCTTTCCAACGTGCGTGCCTATGCCGAGGCCGGGGCCGGCTTCATTTCCATCGGTGCCCTCACCCATTCCGTCAGGGCGGCAGACCTGGGAGTAGAAATAGGGAGCGGGGAGCCCTAAAGGACTCCCTGCTCCCCAGTTCCGTACTTCCGCCACGCCACGTACACCGGCACCCCCGTCAGGATCACTCCGATGTCGAGCGCGAAGCTGGCCGGCTCAGAGACCAGGTAGTTCCCCAGCAGGAAGAGCGACGCGCCGAGGAAGAGCAACGGCACCACCGGGTAGCCCCAGGTCCGGTAGGGGCGCTCGAGGTCCGGACGGGTGCGCCGCAGGATGAACACCGCCGCCACCGCCATGGCGTAAAAGGGCCAGATGCCGATGATGAACTGGTCCGCCAGCTGAGTGAAGGTACGAATCAGCACGAAGATGACGCCGAGGATGGCGGCGAGCAGAATCGCCCCGGTCGGGGCCCCGGAGCGCGGGTCCACCCTGGCGATGGCGCGCGGGAAGAGCCCGTCTTCCGCCATCGCGAAGAAGATCCGGGGAGCCGTCATCATCGAGCCATTGAGAGTGCCGAAGGTGCTGACCGCCACGGCCGCGGAAACCGCCACAATGCCCAGCGGTCCGATCAGGAGGCTCGCGGCGTCCGCCGCCACCAGCTCGGCGTGCTTCATCTGCCCGATGGGAATCAGATAGACGTAGACCAGGTTGGCGGCCAGGTAGAGGACCACCACGGCGCCGGTGCCGATGAACAGCGCGCGCGGGAGGGTCCGCTGCGGGTCCCGCACCTCGCCGCCGACGAAGGCCAGGTCAGCCCACCCGTCGTAGGCCCAGAGGATCGATACCATCGCGAGCAGAAAGGGTGAGAGTCCGACGGCCGCACGCTGGCTCAGGAGTCCGCTCCATCCGCCGCCGCCGCCACCCAGCGCGAACCCGAGGATCACCAGGAGGGCCAGCGCCCCGACCTTGAAGACCGTGCTCAGGTTCTGGAGCACCGCCCCCTTCCGGATCCCCTGGTAGTTGACGGCGGCGACCATGATGATCAGCCCTGCGCCGAGGAGCTGTTCGCCCCGGATCGGCAGCGCTGCCACCGGGGCGGCGGGATCGAGCCCGAAGACCCGGAGGGCATACGCCGCGGCAGTTATGGAAATCGCGCCGTAGGCCCCGGGCCGGATGATCAACAGTTCGGCCCAGCCGAAAAGAAAGGCGGGGAGAGGGCCGAAGCCCTCGCGCAGGAAGACGTAGATGCCGCCACTGCGTGGAAACGCCGCGGCGAGTTCGGCATAGCTCAACGCCCCGCAGACGGCGACGACTCCGCCAAGGACCCAGGCGAGCAGGAAGAGCGGAACGTCATCGACCCGATTGGCGACCACGGCGGGAGTGCGGAAGATCCCGCTCCCGATAGTGGAACCGATCAGGACGGCAACCGCGCTCCAGAGGCCGAGGGCGCGTGGCAGGCGTTCGCCCCAGGCGTCGGGGGCAGCTTCGGATGACGTCACCGGTATCCCGGATGGAGGAGTATTCAGCCCGGCACGGAGGCCCGATGGACTGGTAAGTTGTGGTGCACCAATCACCTTGACAAGGCAGCGCCCACGCCCGTTCTTTGGCCTTCTGCAGGGGCCCATGGCCGGCCCCGGCGCCCCCTGATTCCTCGCGGAGCCACCCGGTAATGGCCGTTTCCGAGAACCAGTCAATCACTGGCTACCGCCGGGCCGCCCTGGCGGCCGGGGCACTGATCTATGGCCTGATCGTCCTCGGCGGGGTAGTCAGGATCACCGGTTCGGGGCTGGGCTGCGGCCCCTCTTGGCCGATGTGCGATGGCCAGTGGTTCCCCCCGCTCGACCTGCCGACCCTGATCGAAATCGGCCACCGCTGGGTGGCTGCCCTGGTGACCGTGGCCGTCTCCGCGCTGGGCATCGTTGCCTGGCGGCGGCACCGGCAGGACGGAGCCCTCAGGAAGCCCGCCACGATTGCCCTCGTGCTCCTGGTGGTCCAGATCCTTCTCGGCCCCGTCATCGTCAAGCTCGACCTGCCACCTGCCGTCATCGTGGTCCACCTCCTGAACGCCATGATGCTGCAGGCTGTGGTGGTCATCGCCATCATGCGAACGGCGCCAGGGCTGCCGCATCAGGCGGCCCATCCCAGGCACCGTGACCACCCCCTGGTGCACACTACCGCAGGGTTCGGCTTCCTGGTGATCCTCTTCGGCGCCCTGGTGGCCAACCTGAACGCCGGCCTGCTCTGCCTGGGCTTCCCACTCTGCCAGGGCAGCTACGCCCCACCGGTGGTCCCCAGCGCCGCCGTTCACTGGGTGCACCGGGTGCTGGCCTACACCCTCGTCGCCCTCCTGGTGCTCCTGGTGGTCCGTCTGGAGCGCCACGTGATCCCAGCGACCCGGCTGGTGAGGAATGCGGCCAGGGCGGCGCTGGGCATTGCCCTGCTCCAGGTCGGCGTCGGGGCCGCCATGGTGCTTTCGCTCCTGCCCACAGGGCTCAGGGCGCTCCACCTGGCGACCGGCACGGCGCTCTGGGTGGCGCTGGTGGTGCTCGTGTACCTCTCCACGAGGGCTGAGGCCCCTGTGGAAGCGGGAGGGCGGGAGGGCGGGACGGCGGGAACCAGGGAGCCCTTAGCTCCCTCACTGGCGCGGGACTTGGTCACCCTCACCAAGCCCCGGATCATTTCGCTCCTCCTGGTGACCACCGTGGCCCCGATGTTCATCACGCCGATGGGGCTGCCGAGCCTTGCGCTGGTCTGCTGGGTGGTGGCAGGCGGCTACCTGATGGCGGGAGGGGCCAACGCGATCAACATGTGGTTTGACCGGGACATCGACCAGATCATGACCCGGACCCGGACCCGTCCCCTGCCGGCGGGTCGGTTGCCGGCGTGGGCGGCAATGGGCTGGGGCCTGCTGCTCGGTGCCACTGCCTTTGCGATCTTCTGGTTCCGGGTCAACCGGCTGAGCGCCTGGCTGGCCCTCGGCGGCCTGTTGTTCTACGTCTTCATTTATACCATCTGGCTCAAGCGGTCGAGCCCGCAGAATATCGTCATCGGCGGGGCGGCGGGCGCCTTTCCGCCGCTGGTGGGGTGGGCCGCGATGACCGGCCGGATCGACCTGGCCGCCATCTACCTGTTCGCCATCGTCTTCTACTGGACCCCGCCCCACTTCTGGGCCCTGGCCCTGACCAAGCAGGGGGAATACGGCAAGGCCGGGGTGCCGATGATGCCGGTGGTGCACGGCGATCGCTACACCAAGGTCCAGATGCTGGTCTACACCCTGATCCTGGTGCCGCTTACCATCATGCCCTCGGTGTTCGGAGCCACCGGGTGGCTCTATGGGATCGTAGCGGCCCTGCTGGGGGCTCGCTTCCTCTGGTACTGCATCCAGCTGCTGCGCGAAACCGGGGTCACCCCGACCGCCATGAAGATGTTCCACTACAGCCTGCTCTACCTGGCCCTGCTTTTCGTGGCCATGGGGGTGGACCGGGCGATCCCGCTGGGCCAGCGCCGGCAGCAGATCCCGGAGATCATCATCCTCGACCGCCCTGACGAGGCCCTGGCCCCGGCCGCCACGGCTGCCCAGCCGTAGTACGCGCCAAGCCCCGGGTCGTGGGAAAAGAGAAGCCCCCCAGCCTTGGCCGGGGGGCTTCGTCGTCCGGTCCAGCTGGAGCCTGCTACGGCAAGACGCTCACATTGGACCTGGTCTTGACGTTGTATGTCCCTATCGTCGGAGCGTAGTTCAGGATCGTCCCGCTGATCGTCACCGCCACGGAGTCGCGAAGGCTATCGGCCACGATTCGGGCCGACAGGCTGTCGATTGCGACATCCACCAGGGTCACCTGCCCGGCGGGGCCGACCGCCCCGATGTAGGCCAGCGAGGCCGAGGTGATCCGGTAGGGCTCGCCGGGGTTGATCGTGAAGGTCAGCGTATCCCCCTGGGTGGGCAGAGTGTCGTTGACGGTGCCTACTTCGTTGTCCGCCGGCGGCTGGACGTCGACGTTGATCGTCGCCGTCAGTCCGTTGGCGGTGGTGGTGAACGACCCCACGCCGAGGCCGGTGCCCTTGACGTCGATCTTGGTGACCACCGGCTGTCCGCCCGGCCGGTAGGCGGTATCGACGACGGCCGTGATCGTCCCTGTGACCGTTCCCACGGTGGCGGCGCCGACCACCGGCATGCCCTGGTCGTCGAAAGTCTGCACAAACACAGACTTGGCGGCGGCGGTATCGCCGATCAGGAAGGTCGGGGTCGCGATGATCCGCGTCGCGCTACCGGAAAGATCGCTGGTGACGTTGTTGCACGCTGCAGCCGCGAGCACCGCGCCCAGCAGGACCGTACCCGACATCAGACGCTTCATTGTCGTTACCTCACTACGAGTGGTGGAGTGATCAAGCATTCCGCATTGGCGCTGAGCGCGGTCACCGCAAGTGGTACTTGGTTAGGAAGTCGACTCCAAGGAACCGACCGATCTCTTCCAGTCCGTCCGGTACCGATCAGCATGTACCAGTTTTCCAGCGTCACTTCGTTCAGGTCATTCGAGTACATCAGCCGGTAGACACCGTTGTCGTGCTGGTCGAAGAAGATGTAATTCCGGCTCTTCGTCAGGTAATTCCAGACCTCGACTGTCGGGTCCCGGCCCATGTTGGGCCGGATCTTGACCTCCTCCGGGTCTCCCATCTTGAGGTAGATCCGGCCCCGGTCCGTCTGCCATCCGGCCATCAGTTGCCGGCCCGCCTCCTGGTACCGCGTGTTGGCGGTGTTGATGGCCAGGTAGAACTGCTCGCGGGCCTGGTTCTCTCCGGTGCCCGGGGTCGGGTCCCGCCGCTGCCAGAAGGCGGTCAGGAATCGCGCCTTGGCGGTCTGCGACAGGTCGTTGCTCCAGGCCTCCATCTCGCCGCTCCTGGCGATGTAATCGAGCGGCGCGCGGGCAGCGTCCAACTGCTGCACCGTCATGACCGCGAAGTACCCCTCGTCGGTCTTGCGGTACGCCATGTCGCGGGCGACCGCATCCTGCAGGCTGCCCATGGTAAAGGGCGCCGTTCGCTGGACTTTTCTCTCTCCGATCGTGATCGAGGCCTCGAGGGAGTAGGTCCCCTCGGGGAGTCCGGTCAGGTCGGTCGATCCCTTCATCACCCCCCCGCCGGCCGGTAACTTCAGCGGCTGCGCGCGGGTCCTCACGATGGCCTTGCCGCCGGTGTCGATCACCGAGAGAAGCATCGTCCCCGTGTCGGGGGCCGTCGTGTACGCCTCGATCAGGTAGTACAGCTGCGGCCGGCCGGGGGTCAAGTGCGGCGTCGCGGCCGCGGTGACCATCGTTTCGCTGCCGTATCGCCACTCGCCGAGCTGAGCCACCGTGTCACCCGCCTCGACCGGCCGGATCTGGACCGTGGCCACCAGGTCCGAAGCCACCGGCTCGGCGGTGAACGCCTCCACGATCGTCTGCCCAGCCTCGTGCCGGCCGCTGACCGAATCGGTGACCTCGATGGCCAGCGTGTACTTCCCGGGAGCCAGGACGAAGTCGAGCAGTTCCACCGACGAAGCCCGGTCGAGGTTGCTGATGGACCTTGGGCGGCTGGTCCAGCTGTCTTCGCTGAGCACCATCCCGCCGCTGTCAGTGACCGACGCTTTGATCTTGAGCGCCAGCCGGCCCTCGCCCCCGGGCGAAAACCCCCGGAATGGAATGTCGACGAAGGCCTTGATCCTCGTCCGCTGCATGTCCGCCTGGTAGAACCGCACCACGCGAATGTCGAGTTCACCCTGCCCTGCCCTGCCACCCGGCCCGCCGCCCATCAGGGCGGCGGCCAGCACTGCGACTGCAAGAACCATTGTGCCTCGCGTCCCTCTCCCGCCGTGGTGATGGCCGGTCGTCGGCCGGCCGTTCAGCGGCTTACCAGCCGAGAGTCACGCTGAAGTAGTTCGTCCCGCCGAGGACGCCCATGAACATGTAGGCGTAGTCGAAGCCGAGCCGGAACTTGTCGTTGTTGTACGCGATGCCGCCGCCGCCAGCCGTCCCCTGCCAGGCCTCGTCGGTGCTGACCGAGGTGGGCAACGTGGTGTTGATGTTGTTGGCGGGCGCGGAGGTGTAGCTGCCCCGGATCGCGGCGCCGAATTTGGAGTTGCCGATATCCGGCAGCTTCCACTCGACGCCGAAGGCGAATCCGGCCCCGTTGCTGCGCGGCTGGTTGAAGCCGCCCAGGACCGTCAGCGCCATCGACTTGCTGTACACGATGTCGTAGGACACGGCGATCTGGAAGTTGGTTGGCAGCTGGAAGCCCTTGGTGTCGAGCTGGCCGGGCTGCGGGTCTTCGACCGGGGAACCAGGGGCGGTATCCCGCGGCACGGAGACGGCAAGGCCATCGCCCGAGTACGAGAGGTTGGTGCCCAGGTTCGACAGCACGAAGGCCATGTTGACCGGGTGGCCCTTGAGCTTGGCGTGGTAATGGGTGCCGAAGTCGACCGCGAACGCGGACCCCTTGGCCGTCCCCAGCTGGTCGTAGATCCCCTTCAGCGTCAGTCCGGTGGAGAACCGGTCGGAGAAGTTCCGGGCGAAGGTCGCGCCCACGAACGTTTCCGTGACGGAGTAGGTGGTCCCGGTCCCGTCCGGCTGATCGACCGTGTAGACCGGCTGGTCGTTGAAGCCGAAGGTCCCGATCTGGATGCCGATCGAGTTGGAGCCGCCCCCGAAGGGGAAGTTGAGGCCCCCCCACGAGTAGCGGGTTCCGCCCACGTAGTCGTAGGTCCCGATCAGGATCCCTGGCCGCCCCATCATCGAGGCCGCCCCGGGGTTGTAGTAGAGGGCGCTCGCGTCGCTGGTCGCCACGGCGGGGATGGTACCGCCGAGCGAAACGCCGCGGGCCCCGGCGCCGAGCAGCAGGAATTCGGCTGACGACGTCCCGTACTGGGTGTTGTTCTGGTTAGTCCCCGAGGCGGTCTGCGCCGTCAGCGCGCCTCCCGTGGCACCCGCCAGCACGAAGGCCGAAATCAGCAGGCCTCTCACGTTGTAATGCATACCGTGTGCTCTCCTGGTCGAGGTCGGGAGCGGAGCCGGACGGCCCCGCCCCCTTGGGCCGCTGCTAGCGGGCGTACTGGACGATGGTCATGCGCCCGACCTTCCGGGCGCCGGTGTCGGCGTCTTCCACGCTGTAGAAGTACACGCCGCTGGCCACGAACTGGCCGTTGCGGTTCCGGACGCCCCAGGTCTCGGTGCCCCCGGTCTTCCCGGTGTGCTCCAGGATCTGGACCAGGACGCCGGAGGTGGTGTAGATCCGGATCGTCGCGTTGGCCGGCAGATTCACGAACTTGATTTCCTTGACGTCCGTGGTCCGCTCCAGCTGGCTGGTCACGTAGTACGGATCAGGCACCGTGTGCACGTTGGCCACGTTGTCCTGGGTATTGGTCGGCGTCACGATGCCGTTGAACGCGGTGTAGTTGATCCGCAGCGCGGTGCCGATGGCCGACATGGTCCGGTCGCCGGGCTGGAACAGGTAGCTGTTGTCAGCGTCGCTGTTGAAGATGCTGCCGATGTAGCTGCGGAGCGTCCAGACGGTGTTGCTCGGCACTGAGGCTGCCGGGGCGAGCTCGAAGAGGAACCATTCGCCCGCGATGGTCATTCCGAAGCCGGGGTTCGGTGCCGGTGCGTTGGTCTGCAGGGAGGTCTGAGACCCGAGCCCGAAGGCGATCGGGCCAGCCACCGCCGTCGAGGTGCCCTCGAAAGGCGCCGCGGCACCACAGGGAATCCGGCCACTCGGCCCGGGATCCGTGCCGTCCCAGAACGGTGCCAGGCAGCCGAAGTCTCCGTACGTCAGTACGCCGGGCCTGCCGTCATATGAGCCAGCCGCGGAAGTGCTCGCCTGGGTGAGAATCGCCCAGCCACCCCCCTGTACCAGGGAATCGAAGGGCACCGAAACGTTATAGGTCAGGTCGATCACTGAATCGACATGGCCCGCGGCGCCCCAGTAGACGTTGAAGTCGGTGGCGCGGATGGCGCCGCCCAGCGCAGCATCGATGTTGCGCCAGTTGTCATTCATGTTGGCGTCCGCCGAGGGCCACTGGATCGTGGCGATCCCGGGCAGCGAGCCGGCGTTGGTACCGGCAGTGCCGGTGCCGGCGTTCGGGTTGGCCGTTGACTCGTTGGCTCCCTGGAACCAGCGCGGGCCCCACTGGACGCAGGAGTACCCCGCCGGGATTGTGACCCCGCCATCGAGGCAGCCCCGACCCTCGGAGTTGGTAATCTGGTATGAGGTCAGCCCCTGGGTGACTTGGGCCGGCGCCAGGAAGTTCGGGCTCACGCCGAGCAGCCCGGCCTGAGTGGCGTTCACATGGACCGCAGGGAATGGCGGCGTCGAACCGGTCGCCGTGCTGCCGTCCAGTGGCTGCTGGACCACAGCCGTACCGCTGAAGACCACAGTGTCGCCGTTCGAGATCCCGTGATAGGTGTACGTCGACGGGACCCCGTTCCGGGCGTCACCCAGGGTGAGGCCGGTGAGCTGCAGGTCGAACGATCCGCTGCCCTGGAACAGCGGCGCCAGGAACTGGCCGGCGAACCCGCCGTCGATCATGTCCGGCACCGGGGCGGGCTGCTGCCCGCCCGCTGAACTGGCCGGTCGTCGGATCGAGCGTCGGCGCCGTCGGGGTCAGGGTCGCCAGGTCCACGTTGCGGCCGAAGAGGCCCGCCACCGTGGTCGATCCCGACGACTGCACGTTGGAGTTCGGCACCGACGGGATCACCTTGGCCAGCACCCGGGCCGACTCCAGGCTCGACGGCCCGGAGCGGATCGAGTTCGCGTCGAACGCCGTGACCGTGTAGTAGTAGGTCAGGTTGTTCTTGGCGGTGTTGTCGGTAAAGACGAACGGCACGCCACCCGCAGGGTCGAGCGCGGGGCAGGGCGGGGCAACCGTCCCCGGAACGCCGCAGGTCAGCTTGTTGGTGCTCGCCGATGATGGCGGTATCGGCCTGCGGTGATCTGGACGTTGCCGTCCAGCAGCGCCACCGCGTTGGTGGCCTGGACCAGGCCCTCGCCGGCGATGTTGTGCTCGATCGGAGCGATGGTCGCCACACCGAAGACCGTCCCGGCATCGGTGCAGGTGTTGAAGATGCCCAGCGGTGCCCAGCACCCCCACTCGTCGCCGCCACCGAAGCCGCCGCTCTCATCGGCCCCGTTGACCTGGCCGGTGTTGTCGGTGGAAGATCTTGTCGAGTGTAGTTGTACTGCGCCAGCAGGGTCATCTGCGCTGGGATCGCCGTTCCGGTTCCGGTAGACCCGGTAGCCCATCACGTCGAACTGGCGGTAGTTCGGATCGTACTGCAGCGGCGTCTGCGCGGTGTCGCAGTACGGGTCGCCGGTAATCTCGGTGGCCGACTGGCGCCAGAGGATGCGTGACCTGGTTGTCTGCCCGGCACCAGGTAGAAGGTCGGCGCATCCGGCGGCAGCGGCTGGGCGAACTTGGCGTTGAACACCGCCTGGGCCGTGATGCCCTTGCCCAGCAGCGAGCCGGGAATGACGTGGAGCTCGTCCTGGCTGACCACCTTGTCGCCGGTACCGAGGTCGCCTGAGTAGCCGTTGTACCCGGTCATCGTGTCGACGGTGTTGCAGCAGAGCGCCGGGTTGGAAATGGTATCGACGCGTGTTCATGCCGGTCAGCGACGCCGGTCGGGGTCTGGGGCTGGACCGAGCTGCAGACCGCGGGACCGGTGCAGCCGCCCGACCTGACCGGGGCCGAGAAGATGTAGGCCACGACGATCGAGGAGAATTCGCCCGGTGCCGAGCGAGAAATCGGCGCCGCCCGAGGCCTGGAAGAACCGCATGTCGGCCGAGCTGCCCTGGTTGACGAAGCAGATCTTGGTGACCTTGACGTCGCCCACGTTGCACTCGTCGTCGCCGGTCGCGGCGCTGTTGGTGCCGGACAGGTAGCGGTACAGCGCCTTGGTGTCGCGCGGGTCGCTGAACTGGCCGCCGTTGGTGGTGGCGCCGAACAGCGTCAGGCCCACTTCGTTGCCCATTGAGCGATGGGGCTCTTGAGGTACTTCACGCCCACGAAGCCGGCGCCGGCGAAGAAGGGCGGCGTGGTAGATCGTGGCGGGTCGAACTTCCACGACGGCTCGGCGGCGAAGCTCTCGAGGTAGGTGTAGCCCATCGAGAACGGCACGTTGACGCCGTCGTAGTTGGACCCCGACTCCTCGACCGTCACGTCCATGTCGGCGCCGAACGCGACGAACAGGCTGTCGAGCGAGTACCCGTCGAGCGGCTCCGTCACCCCGAACTTGGCATTGTTCAGGGACTGGAAGCGCGTGCCGAGCGAGAGCAGCGTGTCCTGGATCGTGGGCCGCGCCGCGGCGTAGCACGAGGCCGCGCGCACGTGACGTTGTAGAAGGTGTAGACGAAGAAGATGAAATCTTCCTTGCCGGCCGACGAGAACGCCATGCCGCGGGACTCGACCGCGATGCCCAGCGGGTGCTGCCGGCCGCCGAGCTGCGCCGGGTCGCCTTCCCAGCTCATGAACCAGACGTCCTGGTCCGACGCCTTGAGCCTGCCCTGCAGAGTCGGGGCGTAGAGGTCGGCCGTCGCGTCGCCCTGCGGGACCCGGGCGGCGTCCGGCCAGTTGGCCACATCGTCCGGATCGCTGGAGCGCCAGATCTGGGTGATCTCGGTGCCGTTGCCACCGCCCCGGGCGTTGAAGAAGAAGGCGCCATCGCGGCGTGCCGGCCCATGCCGGTAGGAGCGGCGGGGTCGAACACGCCGGCGATCTGGAGGCCCGAGTTGAACACGTACTGGTTCAACGAGCCCCGGGGCCAGAAGCCGCCGCCGGCGGTGGAGCTGCCGGTCGAGTCGGTGCAGACCTGGCCGTTGGACAGGATGCCGCAGGAGACGCGATTGCCGCCGATCGCCGACGCAGAGCGCGCGAAGAGCCGGAAGCCGCGACCCCGGTAGTCCGGGGCGGGCTTGCCCCACGCGGTGGCGGCGATGGATACCACGAACGACAGCGCCAGCAGGGCCGTCAGTGCGGTCCATCTCGTACGAGTGAAGGCGTGCATTGCTTCCTCTCTTGAAAGTAGAGCCGGCCGGGCGGGCGGGGCCCCTGTGGGGCCGCCGCCACGCCGCGCGGATCGGGACTTAGAACGTCAACTCGACACCGAGGATGATGGTCCGGGGCGCGACTTCGAAGTTGCCCGGCCCGGCCCCCACGTTGTAGTAAGTCGTGAAGATCTGCTTGTACTCCGTCGGGGTCAGCACGTGGTCGCCGTCGCCGAAGCGCTCTTCGGCGCGGTAGATGCCGAAGCAGCTCGGCAGGCCACCCGTGCCGTTGGTCAGCGACCAGTTGTCGCAGGTAGCGGCGCCGTTGGCCACCAGGTTCACCGACCCGTCGGCCTCGAGGATGTTCCCGCCCTGCGTGCTGTTGTTGTACGCCACCTCGTTGTAGAACTCGGTGCTGTCGTTCTTGAAGTTCTGGCTGAACTGCAGCGGGTTCTGGATGTCGCCCGTTGCGGCGAACACCGAGGTGACGGTCTGCCAGTTGAACAGGTTGCGGAAGTCGGCGTACGCCGTCAGGTCGAGGCTGTGGCCGAGGTTGAAGCCCTTGGTGAGCCGCAGGTCGACGTTCTTGAACATCGGCAGCCGGTTGGCGTTGACCGAGGTGCTGCCCAGGCCCTTGGCGCAGGCGCCCTGGGTCGTGATGTCCTTGTTGCTGACGTCGTTGGGGCAGGAGGTCCAGGGCAAGCCGCTGGCGAACCGGAAGGTGAAGAAGGCGCCCACGTTCCGGAAGATCGCGCCGGCCGTCGAGCCCCGCTTCCAGTCCGACGGCACGGTCACCGCCATCGAGCCGGAGAGCTGGTGCGGCCGGCTGTCGTTGGTGGTGATCACGGCCTGAGGCGGCAGGCCATCGCTGCTCAGGGTGTTGGTCAGGAAGAAGAAGAACGAGGTGTAGGCGAACGGATCGGAGCCGGTGCCCTTGGCCTGCTGGAAGGTGTAGCCCAGCGTGCCGTTGAACCAGGCGCCGAACCGGCGGTCGAGCCGGACGTCCATGCCGCGGACGTTGCCGAAGTCGAGGTTGGTGGCCACCCGGAGCTTGTTGTTCTGGTTGTCGGGGCCCACCCGGTCGATCGTCCGGACCGACACGTCGGACTGCTTGTCCTTGTTGTACAGGGAGACGTCGAGCACCATGTCCGGCCCGAACGACTGGCGCACGCCGAATTCGAAGATGATCGTCTTGGCGAAGCCGAGGTCGGCGCCGTAGGTGTTGTTCGAGTTGGTCAGCTTCAGGTCGGTGTTGATGCCGGTGTACACCAGGCCCCAGTCCGGCGCCTGCACCTGGTGGGCGTAGGAGAGCCGGAAGTTGGTGTTCTGGGTCACCGGGAAGGAGACCTGGACGTGCGGGCTGACGTACGAATGCGCCACGTCGGCCTTGAAGAACTGGGTAGGGTTGTTCGGATCGAACCCGGGATAGGTGTAGGTCGACGGATAGGCGTAGCCGGAATCGGCGAAGTAGGGCCGGAGTGCTTTCGAGTCGTACTGGTCCCAGCGGACGCCGGCCCTGAGGACCACGTCGCCCAGGTCCAGCGTTTCCTCGCCGTAGACCGCAGCACGATACGGATGTTCAAGGTAGGCGTTGCAGAAGCAGACGTCGCCGCCCACGGGCGACCGGAGATACTGGGCCATGTCGTAATGGGTGTACTCGCCACCGACCTTGACGCGGTTGTACTGGTCGATCTGCCAGTCGAGCGTGGCGTTGGCCAGCTTCCGAGTCTCCTGCAGCAGCGAGATCTGCTGGCTCGGGGCAGTGCCGTAGCCACTGTTGGCGATGCCGGCCAGGGAGGCGTTGCGCCCGTAGGCGTCGACCCGGTAGGGCACGCCGGCACCGTACGGGGTCCCTACCTGGAGACCGGTGGTGATCATCTGGCTGTTCGCGTCGGTCTCCTCGTTGCTGATGAAGTTGTTGACCAGTGGTCTCGTCGATCTTGATGTTCTTGAAGCCCCAGTAGTAGTCGTAGCTCCTGAACATGAAGCCGCCGAACGGCTCGCGGTTCGACTGCTCGCTGGACGAGGTGATCGCACCGCTGGTCCGCTGGTCCTGCTGCCACGAGGCATTCACGTTCAGCGACAGCGCCCGGTCAGCGCTCTTGGAGAGGTTCTGGAACCAGCTGAGGATCCCGACCCGGTTCTGCAGGGTGCTCGCGTTCTGGTTGAGGTACGACAGCGGGTTGGTATTGACGGGGGCCGAGCCGCCGGTCACGTTCGCAGCCCCACGCCGACGAACTGGTTCTGACTGGCTAGGCCGGTCAGGGACAACCGGCTGCCCGTGCCGTAGCTGTAGGACAGCTTGGCGTTGGTCTGCCAGTTCGAGTTCTCGGTGTTGGGATTGCGCGTGCCCTGGCAGCTGATGCCGTAGTTGCTGGCGATCCCCGAGTTCATGCTGCTGGAGAACTGGCTGCAGTCACCGCGGTAGGCAGCAAAGTTCGGGAACATGATCACGCTGGTGTCGGCCGCCGTATTGCCCACGACGCTGGGCACCTTCATGACCGAGTCGACACCCGCCGGCACGAACATCGGGTAGTTCTGGGAATTGAACCCGCCGGTGGTCGCCGCGCGGCCGGCGATGACGCCGGTCACGTTGAAGGTCAGGTTCTTGGTGATCGGCCCGCCAATGCCCAGCTCGACCTGGTTGTAGCCGGTGCTGGTGTTCTTCGACCACATCCCGTCCGATTCCATCCGGACGTCGCCGCTGAACTTCTGGCCGCCCGACCGGGTGGAGATGTTCAGGATGCCCGACTGCGCGTTGCCGAACTCCGCGCCGTAGGCGCCGGTGGTCACCGAGGCGTCCTCGAAGCCGTTGACGCCCACCTGCAGCTCGGTGAACAGCGTGCCGCCGCCGCCCCGCGAAACGTAGGCGGTGCCGCGGTAGCCCGGGCTGACCGGCACGCCGTCGATGTAGGTGGCGGTTTCGTCGCCGCGGCCGCCACGGACCTGGAGGCCCGAGAGAGCGCCCGGCGTGGTGGAGGGCAGGATGCCCGGCTGCAGTGTGAGGATCTGGTTCAGCTGGTCGACCGGCAGCTGCTTCACGAAGTCACCGGAGACGATCTGCTTTGTCGTCACCTGGTCGCGCGGCACCAGCGGGTTGGTCGCCGCCGTCACCGTGACTTCCTCGATCTGCAGCGGGGTCTGCTCCAGCACGATGTCCTGGGTCATGGTCTGACCCTGGATCACCCGGAGGCCGGCCACTTCGACCGGCTTGTAGCCGACGAAGGCCGCCTTCAGGTTGTAGACGCCGGCCGGCACGTTGTTGAGGAAGTAGTAGCCCCGGGCATCGGCCGTCGCGATGAACGCGGTGCCGACAATGACCACCTGGGCGCTCGCCACCGGGGCGCCTGACTGGTCGCGGACATGGCCCTCGATCTTACCAGTCGACCCCTGGGCCTGGAGCCCGTTGGCTCCGAGTCCGAGGCCGACTGCCGCCAGCGCGAACCACCGCGCCGCACGGGCGAAGGCACGAACACTGCTTCTTGTCATGAGAACGTCCTCCAGAGGCGTGGACACTGCTTCGGACGACTGCCTTGCTGTAGGGCTAGACGCGCAGGCGCCGCGCCGGCAAAAGCCGAATGCGGGCCCATGCGACAAGACTGCCTGCCTGGAACGACTGCTGGTGATGAAGTGGTGCGGCTGAACTGCGATCCGAACCGCGGCCCGGTCCGGAGAGTGACAATATGTTGCCCGCTCCAAAAGCTGTCAAGGAAGCAAAATTCGCCTCGCCAATCGATCGCTCCCGATCGATCGTTCGGACGTAACCCCTTGAAACCTATCGGGATATGCATCCACCCTGGTTGATTTAAGGAATGATGAGCGCGTCCTGCCGGACCTTCGGCGTCACCTCGGGGCCGGCTGCGCCCCAGTAGACGTCGACCTCGCTGCGCACTCCGAACTCCCCGGTCAGGTAGATCCCCGGCTCGACCGAGAACCCGATGCCGGGGCCCAGCCGCCGGTCATCCATGGTCTCGTAGCTGTCGAGATGGGGACCGGAACCGTGGAGGTCCCTATCTATGGAATGTCCGGTGCGGTGCACGAACCACTGCCCGAACCCCGCGCGTTCGATGATACCCCGCGCCGCCCGGTCGAGTTCAAATCCCGCCACCGGTACTCCGGCGGCGGCCCGCTCCTGGACCAGGGCGATCGCCGCCTCACGCGCATCACGCACCACGCTCCAGACCCGCTGCACCTTCTCCGGCACCCGGCGCCCGGCATACCCCATCCAGGTCTGGTCGGCGAAGACCGTCTGCAAGGCTCCTCCCGCCCCACAGGTCCAGCAGGACGACCTGTCCCTCGGTCAGCGCCAGGTCCTGGCCCGGCACCGGTTCGTAATGAGGATTGGCGGCATTGGGACCGAAGGCGACGATCGGAGGGTGATCGAAAACGATGCCCCGTGCTCCGAGCGCGCTCACCACCCGTCCCTGCATCGCCGATTCCGTCAGCCCGCTGCCCGCTTCGCCCACGGCTCTTTTCAGTTCCGCCTGAGCCACCTCCGCCAACACCTCGGCGGCGAACCGGTGGTCGGCTGCTTCGGCGGCGCTCCACACCGCGGCGAACCGGGTCACCAGCGGCGCGGAGGAGACCACCTTCCCGCCCAGGCGCTTGATCAGCTCGACCACGCCCCAGGGAACCCGGTCGAGGTAGGGCACCGCGTCGTCGGCCGAGATCTCCATGGCGACGGTGCGGCCCCGGACCACCTCGGCCAGGGCCGCGTGCAATTCCTCCCAGCGGGCGTATGGAACGACGCGGCCGGGAAATCCCTCCAGCCCCTGCAGCTCGATCTTGTGCCCCACCGCGACGAATTCGCCCTCGCGCGGCAAACAGGCGAAGAGGCGCCGCGAACCCATCCCGCCCAGCCCCAGCACCCGCTTCGCCACCGGATTGACGCCGCGGAATTCGTAGAGCAGCCAGGCATCGGCGCCCAGTTCGCCGAGCAGGCGGCTGAGTTCGGCGCGATCGAGTCCGGGAAAGGGCATCAGTATTCTCCTCCTGCTGTCGCCACCCACTGGCAGCGATCATCGCCGCGGCCCCGGCAGCGGGTGTGCACCATGGCGCCCTCGAATCCGGTCAGCACCCGGAGCAGCTCACCCACCGCCGCCCCGTAGAAGACGCAGCCCTGCCCGTCCGGGAGCGCGCGAATGGCGAGCGAGGTGGGCACCCGGGCCTCGGCGCCGGCGGCGCCTCCCTTGAGCTCGGCCCGGAAGATCTTCCGCGCCGCGCGCGCGGCGAGGCGACGGCCGAGGCGGCGCGACAGCCCGCCGGGGAGTGCCGCGTGGAGCGCACGCAGCGGCAGTGCCGTCTGCCGGGCGCTGCGGCGGGCGGCCCGCCGGCCGGCATCGGCAAAGACCAGCCCGGCATCGGGCCGCCGGCCGGTGAGGCGGAAGACGGCCAGCGCCTCCTCGAGATCGACCTGGCCGCCGTTGCGGGCCACCGATTGATAGCGCTCGATCTGCGCCGCGACGGTGGGAGAAAGCCCCAGTCGCTTGGCGACGATTTCACCCGCCAGCTCCTCGAGGCCGTCATCCACCGGCGTGTCGAGATTGCGCAGCGCCTCGAGCAGGCTCAACGGAATGATGGCGTGGACGGTGGACGCGTCGGTCACGGAGACGGTGAATTGTAGGAGTGGAGTGGACCAATGACGGCGCGGAACATACACGACGCCCCGGCGACTGAACAGAGGCGCTTGCGGAGGCGAACCCGCGCGCGAACTTTCCGCGGTGCCGCTACCCCTCGCGGGACTCGTCGCGCTGCTGGTCTCACTCGCCGCCTGGCGGGCCTCCCTCCTGACTCGAGAGGGGGCCATCGCCGCCTGCGTCGTCGGCACCGCCATCCTCGGCGGACAGGGGTGGCCAGGCGCGGCGGTGCTCCTGGCATTCTTCGTTCCCACCAGCCTGGTCTCACGGGCCCTCCCGGATGCCACCGGACGGTTCGATGCCAAGGAGGGACCGCGCGATGGCTGGCAGGTGGCGGCCAACGGAGGTGCGGCGGCCCTCGCCGCCGTGGCCCTGGCCCACGACCCCACGGGATTCGAGGCCGCGGCGGCGGCCCTCGCCGCGGCGGCAGCCGATACCTGGGCCACCTCCTGGGGTGCCGACAGCCGGCGGCCTCCGCGATCGATCCTGACTGGTGCGCCGGTTCCTTCGGGCAGTAGTGGCGGCGTCACCTGGCGCGGCTCGGCCGGCGGCGCCGGAGGCAGCGCCGTCGTGGCTCTCGTAGCGACCGCCGTCACAGCGAACCCACGCCTCGGGATGATTACGTTCCTGTGTGGCGTCGGCGGGATGCTGCTTGATTCCCTGCTCGGTGCCTCGTTCCAGGGACGCTTCGTCTGTCCGCAGTGCCAGCTGACTACGGAGCGGCGCACTCATCGCTGCGGATGCCGGACCAGGCCGGTGGGAGGGCTCGAGTGGCTGGGCAACGACGGCGTGAATCTGCTGGCCACCGCGGGGGCGGCGCTGGCCGCGCTGCTCCTGGGCGGCCGGCCTGCCTGACCCGCTGATGTCCCCGTTCCCAGGGTGGGCGTCCGACGCAGCGGTGCCGGTGCTCATCGCCGGTGCGGGTCCGGCCGGAAGCGCGCTGGCCTGGCACCTCGCGAAGGCGGGAGTGCAGGTTCACGTTGTGGACCGCGCCCGGTTCCCCCGCGAGAAGGCCTGCTCGGAATACATGAGTCCGGAGACTGTCCGGCTTCTCGACCGGATCGGCGTGGTTTCCGCCCTGGAGCGCGCAGGCGCGATCGGGCTCCGCGGGACGTCGGTCATCGGGGCCGGCGGGGCGCAGTTGACTGGCTTGTTCGCCAATCTCCAGACGCCGCCATTTCGTGACACCGGCCTTTCCGTGGCGCGCCGGGTGCTCGACGCCGAGCTGGTCTCCGCCGCGCGGGCCGCCGGCGCGCAGATCCACGAGGGCGTCGCCGCCGTCGGGGTGCTCGAGCAGGCGGGGCAGGTCCGGGGCCTCAGGCTCCGGCTGGAGGATGGACACTCCGTCGAGGTTTCCGCGAGAGTGACCGTCGGGGCCGACGGCCTGCGCTCGATCGTCGGGCGCCGGACGGCGCGACTCCGCCATCGATTCCCCTCGCGCCTGGGCTTCGTGGCCCACCTCCGCGGAGTGAGCGGCCTGACCGACCGGGCCGAAATGCACGTCGGTCCCGATGGCTACGCCGGGCTCAATCCGATCGCCGCGGGAATCGCCAACGTCGCGCTGGTAGTGCCCAGCCGGCTCGCGGCCGAGCGGGCGAAGGGCCGGGCGGAGGAATTCTTCTTCGAGCGACTGGAGCGACTCCCCGGCGTCCGCGGCCGCCTCCGCCGCGATGCCGTCGTGCGTGAAGTCCTGGTCACGGGTCCATTCGCGTCGGAGGCACGGCCGGTAATCCGGGATGGGGCCCTCCTGGTGGGAGATGCGGCCGACTTCTTCGATCCGTTCACCGGTGAAGGGATCTACCGGGCGCTGCTCGGCGCCGAGTTCGCCGCCGCGGCAATTCTCCCGGCGCTGGCCGAGGCCGGGCCGGTCACCGCGGCCAGGCTGCGGGCATACGAGGAGGCCCGGCGACGGGCCTTCTCGGGCACCTGGAGCGTGGAGCGCCTGATCGGCTACGGCATGCTCTGGCCCGGCCTCTTCAATCGGGCGGTCCGCCTGCTCGGCAGCCGGCCAGGGATGGCCGATACGCTGATCGGCGTGACGGGCGACTGTCTCCCCGCCCGCTCCGTCCTCAACCCGTACTTCCTGGCCCGGATGTTCGTGTGACGCTGCCCGACGCCGATCCTGTCCTCTTCCGCCGGTTGATGAGCCGCCTGGCCGCCGGCGTGACGATCGTCACCGCCCGGGACCCGGCTGGTCGCCCGATCGGCATGACCGCCACCAGTTTCGCCTCGGTCTCGCTCTCACCGCCGCTGGTGTCGATCTGCGTGGACCAGCACGCCGATACGCACAGGTCCCTGCGGGCCGGGGGCACCTTCGTCGTCAACCTCCTCGCCGCCGGCCAGGAGGCGCTCTCCCGCCGGTTCGCCGACCTGCCCTCGACCGACAGGTTCATCGGCATCAGCCACCGCCTCTCGTCCTCGGGAGTTCCCATCCTCGACGAGGTGCTGGCCCACCTCGAGTGCGAGTACTTCTCCGCCCACGAGCTGGGCGACCACACGCTCTTCGTGGGCCGTGTGACCGGCGGCACAGCGGAGGACGGCCGTCCCCTCCTCTATTACAGCGGGCGGTATTTCGCCCTGGCCGAGTGACCGGGGCGGCGCGCCCGGCGGCGGGGTTGGAACTGCTGGATGATCCGGCCGCCGATCCGGCCACCGTGAGGACGTCGCTCCGCAACATCGCGAGGGCCAACCGCTGGTTCGGAGGCCGCTGGGCCTTCAGGAACGCGCTCGACAGGATGCTCGGCTCCCCCCCGGCAGGATCCACCATCACCCTTCTCGACGTGGGGACCGGCGCCGGCGATCTGCCCCGACACGGCGGAGGCCTGGGCCGGACGACGTGGCTGCCGGCTGACTTCGGTCGGCATCGAGCCGCATCCCGTGGCGGCGCGGCTGGCACGGGAGAACGGCCTCTGCGTCCTCCGTGCCTCGGGGTGCCACCTCCCCGCTGCGGTCCCGCAGCGTGGACGTGGTGCTGGTCAGCCAGGTCGCGCACCACCTCGAGCCCGCGGCGCTGATCGCCCTGCTGCGCGAATGCGACCGTGTGGCGCGCCAGGCGGTCATCGTCTCCGACCTGCGTCGGAGCGCGCTGGCCCAGCTCGCCTTCCGGGTCGGTGCGCGCCTGCTCCGGTTCGACCCGGCCACCCGAAGCGACGGCCTGTTGTCGATCCGGCGGGGCTTCAGCGCCGGCGAACTGCGGAACAGCCTGCGCGTCGCCGACCTGCGGGGCCGGGTGTGGCGCAGCCCGGGATTCCGCCTGGTCGCGGCCTGGCGGCCCGGGCACTGATGCGGACGGTGGACGTCGTGGAGATCGGGGCCGGCCCGGATGAGGTCTACGCCGCCGCCCAGGCGGTCGAGCGCTGGCCGGAATTTCTGCCGCACTACCGGTGGGTGCGGTTCCTCCCGGACGGGGCGGGGCCGCGCCTGGTCGAGATGGCGGCGTGGCGACCCTTCGGTCCCTTCCGCTGGCCGACCTGGTGGGTCTCGGAGATGTGGACCGACCCCGCGCGACGCGAGGTGCGCTACCGGCATGTCCGGGGCATCACCCGCGGCATGGAGGTCTGCTGGAGAGTGACCGATCACCCGGCGGGGGCGCGCGCCGAGATCGTCCACGAATGGACCGGACCCGGACTGGCCGCTGGTCGGCACGCCGGCGGCATCGTGGATCATCGGCCCGGTCTTCGTGCACGGCATCGCCTCGCGGACGCTCGCGGGGATCCGGAAGAAAGTGGAGAGCAGACATGGGTGAAGAGCGGCGAGTCGTCGTCACCGGCATCGGGCCCATCACGCCAATCGGGACCGGCGTCGAGGGCTTCTGGCAGGGATTGAAGCAGCGCCGGTCGGCGGTGGGCCCGATCACCCGGTTCGACCCGACACCCTTCAAGAGCCGGATCGCGGCCCAGGTCGATGATTTTCATCCGACCGATCATATCGAGGAGCGCCGGGCTCGCCGCTTCGATCGCTACTCGCAGCTGGCCGTCGCCGCCACCCGCCTGGCGGCTGGGGACAGCGCCCTCGACCTGGCCCGGGAGGACCCCGACCGGATTGGCGTCATGATGGGCACCGCGCTCGGCGGGATCAGCCGCGCCGAGGAGGAGCACGGCCACTACGTCGCGGGCGGACTCAAGGCGGTGGATCCCTCGCTGGCGCTGTCGGTGTTCGCCGGCGCCTCGAGCTGCAACGTCGCGATCGAGTTCGGTGTCACCGGTCCCAACTCGACCAACGGAATGAGCTGCGCCTCCGGCACCATCGCCATCGGCGAGGGGCTCCGCGCCATCCGTCGGGGCGAAGCCGACGTGATGCTGGCGGGCGGTGCCGAGGCGCCGCTGGCCCCGCTCTGCTTCGGCTCCTTCGCCATCATCCGCGCGATGTCCACCCGCAACGACGATCCCGCCACGGCCAGCCGTCCCTTCGACGCCGCGCGCGACGGCTTCGTGATGGCCGAGGGCGCGACCATTCTGGTCCTGGAGGAGCGCTCGCGTGCGATCGCGCGGGGCGCGCCGATCTACGCCGAAATCTGCGGCTACGGCCTGACCAACGACGCCCACCACATGACCGCGCCCCGTCCCGACGGGCAGCCAGGCGGCGCGGGCCATGCGCCTGGCGCTGGCCGACGCGCACGTGGCGCCGCACGAGGTCCAGTACCTCAACGCCCACGGCTCCTCGACGCCGCTCAACGACCCCACCGAGAGCTCCGGCGATCCACCAGGTCTTCGGCGACCACGCGCCCCGGCTCGCGGTCAGCGGCACCAAGGGCTACTACGGCCACGCCCTCGGTGCGAGCGGGGCGTTCGAGGCCGCGATCTGCTGCCTGGCCGGGGCCCGCGGCTGGCTGCCGCCGACGGTGAACCTGACCACGCCCGACCCGGCCTGCGTCCTGAGCCACGTCACCGCCCGAAGGCGCCGACGCCAGCCCCGAGGTGACGCTGAGCAATTCGTTCGGATTCGGCGGGATCAATGCCTGTCTCGTGTTCAGACGAATTGATTGATTGAAGGATTGGTAGATTGAAGGATTGGGAAATTGGCTGATCTGACAATCCTTCAATCCGACAATCCTTCAACTCAGCCCCCCCTTCCCCGCGGCCGGGAGCGACGAATTGGACGAATTCGGGGGCGGATCACGGCTGAATGGTGGACTGGCTGACTTGCGCGGGGCTTGGACCAACTTCGGTACCGTTACTGCGAGCGGCGGCACGGTTACCACCGGCGTCCGGACACTATCGAATCTATCCGGCGGCACGCTTACGGGTGGAAACTGGCAGGTTATCGGCAATAGCACGCTGCGCTTTGCCGGCGCCGATTACTACCATCGCGGCCAGCGTGCTCTTGGATGGCGCGAGTTCAAAGGTCCTTGTGGGCTCGGCGGGGACCGCGAACTCGCTGGTTAACCTGGCTCAGGTTAATGCTAATGGCGACTTCACACTGCGCGGGGGGCGGAGCTTTCTTGCGCTGCCGTCTTTTATCAACCAAGGTCTGGTCCATGTCGAAACGGGGAGCGCGACTGCTCGGACGAGATTCCCCGGTCAGATCGCCCTGTGGGACTCTGGCCACGGTGTCGCCAGCGACTCGATTGGCGGTAACCACGCGACGCTGAGCGGCGGGACGACATTTGTGGCAGGGCAGTTTGGACAAGCATTCAGCTTGGATGGCGTGAATGATGGCGGCACGTGACGCCGGCGGCTTCTCTCGCAATCCCCGGTGATGCGAGCTTCGCCCTGTGGTTCAAGCGGGCCAGCAGCGCCGTTCCAGGGACTCTTGAAAACCTGTTGTTCCAAGGGGGCAACACTCTGAGCGGAGTTGATGTTCCCTCGTCCTATTTCGCAAACCTGGAGTCCGGTACGGGGCGGATTCGAGCCGGTTTCGAAGGGAGCAGCGGCCAGGATGTAATCCTGACGACCCCCGCCGCAGTGCTGGACACCGCTTTCCACCACCTCGGCTATGTGGGCCAGGGCAGCCAGCATCGCATTTATCTGGACGGCGTCCAAGTTGTCGAAGGAACATTTTCGATTTTCCCTGGGAACGCGTCGTCGCTGCCGCTGGCAATCGGAGCTGCCGCTAATGCCGGCAGCTTTGTCGACTTTTTCAAAGGCTCATCGATGAAATCGCCGTCTTCAATCGCGGCTCACGGCAGCCGAGATTTTGCAACTCAAAGAGAATGGCAGTCAGCCGACGATATATATTCGGTCGCCGGGATGACCGCGATCAACGGTTCGCTGATCGCCGATACCGTTGCGATTGATGGCGGTGTGCTACAAGGCAGCGGCGATATCGCCGGCGACGTGAGCAACACCAGTGGTAACATTGCACCCGGCCAGTCGCCGGGGATCTTGGATATCAATGGCGACTATTCGCAAGGGCCGGACGGCACGCTGCTGCTAGAAATTGCTGGTCGCCGAGAAGATACCCCAACGCAATTCGACCAATTACGCGTTACGGGCATCGCAACGCTCGACGGGACGGTGCGAGTCGAATTGCTGAATGAGTTCGAGCCGACGCCCGGCGACGAATTCGAGGTGTTAACCGCTGCGCGCTGCGGTTGGCCGGTTCGCCACTCACGATCTGCCGTCGCCAGGAGGTACTGGCCGGCGACTGGATCCATTCGATGCAGTCCTGAACCTGACGCTCGAGTGCAGTTCGTCTCCTCACTCGGATTTGTCGCCGCCGCAACGGGAGGAGTGGATGACGGAGAGCTGACACCTCACCAGGTCGTCCTCGACGAGTTCGGTAACAGTTACGTCACCGGTTCGTTCCGCGGCTCGGTCGATTTCGACCGCGAGCACCCTGTGCCCGGCGACATACTCGTATCGGCCACCGACGACGGCTACCTGGCCAAATATGGCTCGGCCGGTCAACTGCTGTGGGTCAAGCAGATTCATGGCACCAGCTCCGCCACCGGGCTGGGCATCACGATCGATCACGGCAGTGCGGCCACAGCGGCGGACGACGCCATCTACGTAACCGGGTCATTCGGCGGGTCGCTGAGCTACGGCGGTGCGCCACCGCGTTTACCGCGACCGGCAGCCTCGAGGCATTCGTGTTGGAGACCGACGCAGCAGGTACCGCGACTGGCCTCGTTCAACTGAGCAGCGACACGACGATCATAGAGGCCGCGTGGCCGTGCTGCTGAGCGGCAATCTGCTCGTCGCCGGCAGCTTCAGCGGCACGGCGGATGTCGATCCGTCGGTCCGCGTCGCAGAACCTGGTCTCCGACGCCGGATCGAACGATGCTTTCGCGCCGGAGCTCACGTCCAGCCTCGCCTTCGTGCGTGCTGGGCGATTAGGCGGCAGCGGCGGACCAGGCGAACGATGTCGCGGTCAGTACGAGCGGTGAAGTCTGGCTGGCGGGCGATTTCACTCGCACGACCACCGGGTCGTGGCGGTTCCGACCGCCTCCGTGCCCTGATGGACTGAACACCGACGCGTTTCTGCGGGCTTGGCCCGTCCGGAACCGAGTTCACTGCCTCGGTAGTGCGAGTGACCGCGGAAGGAAGCGATACGGTGCTGCCGTGGCAGTGGATGGGGGGGGGTAATGTCCTTCTGGCGGGGAATTTTCTCTCATTCCGTCGACTTCGACGTCAATCCAAATCTGGCTTTTACGCTGCATAGCGCCGGAGACCGCGACTTCTACGTGTTGAAGCTGGCGTCCGATGGAGCATTCCAGTGGACGCGATCCACGGGCGGCTATCGCGATGATCAGATATTCGATGTGGCGGTCGACGACCGGGGGCACATTTACGCGACGGGCGAGTTCCGCGACCGCGTGGACTTTGACCCGCAGGACGACAGTTACCTACTGGAAACCAGCGGGCACACAAACGCTGAAGCGTTCCTCAGCAAACTGGATCGAGCAGGAGCAGGAGGACATCGATCAATCGAATGATGCCGACCAGGATGGCGCGGCCTATGCCACAGCGGACAATTCGGGTGACGTGTCGGTGGAGCAGAGCGGCACGCTGACCGCCGGCACGGTGGTCATCGATCCGGTCACCTTGAGCAGCCACCGCTATCGGCGATGGCATCGACGCCTCCTCGGTGGCCGATGCCGAGGCTTCGCTCGATCAACAGGCGGTGCAGAGCAATCTCAATCGCCAAGACATCACCGAAGACGCTGACCCATTGAAGCCGGCTTTCGCGTTCACTGCTGACGCGACATTTACGAATGTTGCGATCGCTGCGGGCGACAACGCCGAGATCGAAGCAGGGATCGAGGACGTCGAGGTCGAGCTCGAGCAGGAGCAGGAGGACATCGATCAGGAGAACGAGAGCCGACAGGTTGGCGTGGCTGACGCCCAATCCTACGCGGATGCCGTGGATGTGGAGCAGAGCGGCTTCTTGTCTGCTGCCGCGGACGGGGTCAAGGCTTCCTCGGAGGCAGATGCCAAGGCCGATCTCGATCAATTGGCTCTGCAAGACAATACCAATGCCCAAAGCGCGGCCACGAGCTTCGCATTTACCGCGTCGCCGTCATTTAGCAATGTTGTTGTAGGCGGCGATATCGAAGTCGGAATTGACGACGTCGAGATATCGGTCGATCAGGATCAGGAGGACATCGATCAGTCGAACAAGAGCGAGCAGGTTGGCCCGTGGATGACGACGCTGAGGACTGGGGTCCTGTGTTTGCAATTGCCACGTCCGAATCAGCCCGGTGTCGGTGAAGCAGACCGGCACGCTGTTTGCGGGCGACACCGGGGTCGACGCCCAATCTGAGGCTGACGCCACGGCAACGCTCCAGCAATTGGCTGGCCAGAGCAATGCCAATAGCCAAAGCGCGACCACGACAGGCACCTTCGAACAGGTCGCGCCATTCACCGGTGTTGATGTAAGCGATGATATCGAAGCCGGGATCGAGGATGTGGAGGTTGAGGTCGAGCAGGAGCAGGAGGACATCGATCAGGAGAACGATGGCGACCAGTTTGGCGTGGCTGACGCGTTAGCGACGTCGGGCTATGTGCAGGTCGACAGCTTCAACGATCCGTCTGGCGGCACCGCCATCGAGGCGGC
>CAVRTU010000002.1:0-137945 GCA_963724265.1 uncultured Gemmatimonadales bacterium | reverse complement strand
AACCCGGCGGATATTAATACCAGCAGCGCCAAGGCGCCAAAAGCGATTTCTTCGCCCATGCTACTCTTTCTTCTCCGCTATCGTGGCTATCTTGGGCTCCAACAGCCGGTCAAGCGGCCAAACCAGATCTTCTTCGCGAATAAGCAGGAGAATCAGTGGCCAGTACGCCAGAATTATGGCGTCGAACGGACAGGCTTCCACACATAAATTACAAAACATGCACCGGGGCTGATTCCACTCATAGGATTCGGCACGCCGCTCTCGCCCCTTTGCTTCATCCCCCACGACCGTAATGACATTCGCCGGACAGGCTTTCACGCACGCCTGACAGGCGGTGCAGCGCAAACGATTTGTTTGCGGATCACGCAGATGAATCATGCGGCCCCGATATCGCGGAGAAACAGCCAACTGCTCCCGAAACGGGTATTGGACTGTGACCCGGGCCCCCGCCAATTTATGGCCATTACCCACATACCTTCAGTAGATTCAATGAGGCCTCGGCGAAAAACACTTGCCCAGCCTCTCTTTGCGGCCAGTCTTCATTTAATCACCAGGACTTTAATAAAACCCATTACCATCGAATAGGCCCAACTCGCCGGCCGAGGCCTTTCCAGGAGAACTCCATTAACTGGTCAATCCTCAACCGCGGAAAGGTCCAGCGAATCCACATCATCAAAATGATAACTAGATAGGTTTTGGCTAGGAACCAGACCCATCCGGGGACAGCCCATAGATCCGGCTTAAAAGGCAAGAAATGCCATCCTCCCAGAAACAGGGTGGTCGTGCAGGCCGGCCATGAAAAGCAAATGGGCAAATTCTCCCATGAAAAAAAAGGCAAATCGCATACCGAAATATGCCAAATCCGCGCCCGCCACCAATTCCCCTTCCGCCTGCGGAATATCGAAAGGAATGCGATTGATTTCCGCCAGCGAACAGATAAGAAAAATTATGAAGCCCACAAACAGGGGAGCAATATACCACATGCCCTGCTGCCCTTCCACGATCTGTTTTGTGCTGATGCTTCCCGCCCACAGGGCGACCGTGCCCATCACCAGCACCAGGGGCACTTCATAGGAAATCGCCTGGGCAGCGGCGCGCATGGCGGACACCAGCGAATACTTGTTATTCGATCCCCCAGCCCCGGCCATGAAGATTCCAATTACTGGCACGGTGCTGACGGCGAGGATAAAAAGCAGCCCCCAGGCTAAATACACCGCGGGATCAGTGTTCCGCTAAAAGGCATCACGATGAACAACATCAGCACAGGCAGAAAAGTCAAAAACGGCGCGATGACAAATACGCTGCGATCCGCGGCGAGTGGAATAATGTCTTCTTTCAACAGCAATTTAGCGCGTCGGCGGCAGTCTGCAAGAGGCCAATCGGCCTACCCCCACGGCCCCAGCCGGGATTGTATGTGTCCCACGACTTTTCTCTCCAACCAAATGAGAAGCAAAAGATTTATTAGGATGAAGATGAGCACAATAACGGAAATAATCACTGCGCTAATCAAATCCGCCCAAAGAACGCGACAGTCCCCCAAATTGGTCAGTGCTTCAATCATGTTTTATCAACGATCCACTTCGCCTAATACGATATCTATGCTACCGATGATGGCGACGATGTCGGCGATCTTGGCTCCATTGGCCATTTCTTCGACCGCGGAAAGATTGGAGAAAGTAGGCGCTCGAAGGTGCGTTCTCACCGGTTTGTCTTTTCCGTCGCTAACCAGGTAAACTCCAAAATCCCCCCGGGGTAACTCGATATGTCATTAAGCTCCACCACCGGCGGCCGCAGTACCTTGGCGCCTTTCGCCAGCACTTCTCCCTCCGGCAATCCGTCCAAAATTTGCTCGATAATGCGAAGACTCTGGCGCATCTCTTCTATTCTCACCAGGTAGCGACCCGTAGCAATCGCACAAGTCACTGGTAGGAACATCAAAATTCAATTCCGCGTAGGCGGCAAAAGGATCCGCCTTGCGGACGTCGTAGGCGACCCCGGAACCGCGCAAAGTCGGTCCCGCTACACGCCAAAAGAGACTGCCTTTTCCGGCGGCAGAAGGCCGACATTTTCCAGACGCACCCGAACAATAGGATTGGCGGAAAAGAGATTGTCATATTCGGTCAGTTTTTTCGGTATTGCCTTTAGGACTTTGCGGCAGGCAGAATCGAAATTCTCCGGCAGATCATAGGCCAGACCACCTATGCGATTCATGTTGTAGGTCAGGCAGGCGCGCCGCAGGTCATTTCGAAAAGATCGAGTATCCTTCCCGGTTCGCGGAAGGTGTAGAGAAAAAAAGACTGCACGCGCCTACATCCAACCCGAAGGTCCCCAGCCACACCAGATGGCTGGCAATGCGCTGTAGTTCGAGAAACAGGGAGCGAAGCCATAGCCAAGCCACAAGCACTAATCCGACAATCCTTCAACTCAGCCCCCCCTTCCCCACCGCCGGGGTTCCCCTCTAGATTCGCCCCCCGGTTTCGCTGTCCCCGCAGTCCCATCACCAGCCTCAGAGGTTCCCGGATGGTCCCAGCTTCCCCGTCGTCTGCTCGCCGAATTCATCGGTACCTTCGCGCTCGTCTTCATTGGTTGCGGCAGCGTGCTCGCCGAGAGCTACGGCCGCTACGGCCTGGTCGGCGTGGCGCTGGCCCACGCCCTGGTGCTGAGCGTCATGATCACCGCCCTGATGAACATCTCCGGCGGCAATTTCAATCCGGCCGTGACCCTCGGCCTGCTGGTCGGCAAGAAGATTGATGGCCCCACCGCCGGCGCCTACATGGTCACCCAGATGGTCGCCGGCATCGTCGGCGCGCTCGTGCGTCAAGCTGCTGTTTCCGGCCGGCGTCGTCGCCGCCTCCAATCTCGGCGTGCCGACCCTCGCCCCGGGCCTCCACTTCGGACAGGCGATCGCGCTGGAGACGATCCTGACCTTCTTCCTCGTCCTCGCCGTCTACGGCACCGCCGTCGCGAAGAATGCGCCCAAAGGTCGGCGGCTTCGGCATCGGCCTCGTGCTCCTGTTCGACATCCTGGTGGGTGGCGGCCTCACCGGCGCCGCCATGAACCCGGCCCGCGCCTTCGGCCCGGCCCTGGTCTCGGGCAGCTGGACCGCGCAGGCCGTCTGGTGGATCGGTCCGCTGCTCGGCGGTGCCGACGGTCGGGGCTGCCGGACTGTCGACGGCACCCGGGTGACGAGTGCCGACGCCCGGACGCGCTTTCATTGCGGCGTGCCTGGGCGGTCCTACCCCTCGCCCCGCCCCGCGCGGGCGGCCCGGCGGAAGAGGCTGATGGTGTAGATCAGGTAGAACGAGCCGGCCACCACGTAGGCGGCGACCATGTATCCACCGTTCTGCGGCAGGTCATCCACGGCGGGCGTCCTCCCGGGCTTCCTGGGCCAGGCCGATGCCGTAGCGCAGGGTGACGAATCCGAGGTACAGAAGCGAAGCCGCCCCCACTCCCCACAGCAGCGTGATCAGCATTTCCGGCGGCAGCGATGGCGCGCTCGGCTTGAGCACGATCGGCTGGGGGTGGAGCGTGCGGAACAGGTAGACGGTCAGATGGATGAAGGGAACCAGCACCAGGCTCATGAGGCCGATGACCGCGCTGTACCGGGCACGCTCATTCCGGTCGTCGATCGCGGAACGGAGCGACGAGATAGCCCAGGAAGAGGAGGTACAGCAGCAGCGTCATCGACAGCCGCATGTCCCAGGTCCACCAGGTGCCCCAGATCGGCTTGGCCCAGATCGGCCCGGTGGTCAGCATGATCGTGCCGAAGGCGACCCCCACCTCCGCCGAGGAGGCCGCGAACCGGTCGAGCCGCGGATCCTCCAGCCAGAGGTAGAGCGCGCTGGCGACGCCGACCAGGCCGAAGGCCACCATCGCCGACCAGGCGGCCGGCACGTGGACGTAGAAGATCTTCTGGGCCAGCCCCTGGCGGCTCCTCGACCGGCGTGAACATCAGGGCGCGAACGAACTCGGAGGCGACGGCCGCCAGGCCGAGGACTGATCAGGACACGGCCTCGGCGCATCAGCGTGCGCGCGGGAGCGAGATCGGGCGTCATTCGTCCACCACGGCGGGAAAGAGCAACAGGGAAAGGGTCACGAACGCCACGTCGTAGAACGCCGAGTAACCTAAGCCAGCCTGCCAGCTCGCTCAACGGCCGGTCGGCCAGCAGCCGGGTCGTGGCCTGGGCCGCTCCCATGAGCGGCGGCACCATGAAGGGCAGCAGCAGGACGGGCAGCATCAACTCGGCGAACCGGGTGCGCACCGCCATGGCGCTGAACACGGTGCCCACCGCCACGAATCCCACGGTGGCCAGCAAGATGACCAGCAGGAGCCCGGGCAGCGCCCGGCTCAGGTCGACGTTGAAGAACAGGACGAACAGCGGCAGCGCGACCATCTCGACCAGGCCGACGAACACCAGGTTGGCCAGGTACTTTCCGAGGAAGAGCGCGGAGCGGCCCACCGGCGCGAGCAGCAGCCCCTGCAGGGCCCCGTTGCTGACGCTCCACCGTGAAGGCCCGGTTGAGCGCGACGATCGCGGCGAAGCCGAAGGTGACCCAGAGAATGCTCGGCGCCAGGTCGGCCGTGGCGACGGCGGTGGGGTCGCGGGCGAAATTGAAGATGACCAGCACCAGCGCGGCGAAGACGACCGCCGACAGCAGGGCGCTCCGGGTCCGCCACTCGAGGCGCAGGTCCTTGCCGGCGACCGCCACCGCGACCTGCAGCCACTCAATCACGGGCCACCTCGGCGAGACGGGTGGCGAAGGCGGCCAGGTCGGCCGGACGGGTGCCCTCGAACACCCAGCGTCCCCGTTCCAGCACACCGATCTCGGTGGCCACCTCCCAGACCTCCGCCGGCTGGTGGCTCACGATGACGATGGCGCGGCCGGCCGCGCGCTCGGCCAGCAGGCGGTCGCGCAAGCGATCCGCCGATACCGTGTCCAGTCCGGTGAACGGCTCGTCGAGCAGCAGCACCGAGGGATCGTGCACCAGGGCGCGGGCGATCGCGGCCCGCTGCTGCATCCCCCGGCTCAGGTCGCGGGGCCGGTCGCGGGCCCGGTCGGCGAGATCGGCGGCGTCGAGCGCCCGCGCCGCCGCGGCCCGGGGATCCGCGACGCCCTGCAGGCGGGCGGCGAATATCAGGTTTTCGGACAGCGTCAGGTCGTCGTAGAGGAAGGTCTGGTGGGAGACGAAGCCGATCCGGCCCCGGATGGCGGGATCGTCGGCGCCGAGCGGGCGCCCTTCGATCCGGACGGTGCCCGAGTGCGGGCCGGAGCAGGCCGGCGAGCACCCGCAGCAGGGTGGACTTGCCGGCGCCATTGGGTCCCAGGACCAGCCGGCAGTCGCCGGCCCCGAGCCGGAGTACGACGCCATCCAGCGCCCGGCGCAACCCGTAGGCGCGCGAAATCCCCTCAGCCTCGAGCAGCCACCTCGCCGGCGTGGTCGATGGCTCGGGCGAGATCGTCGAGGTCGAACGGCTTGACGATGTAGCCGTCGAAGGGAAGGTTGAGGACGCGGAGTTGTGGCTCGACACTCAGATAGGCGGTGGTGATGACGACCGGGAGATCCGGCCGCTCGGCCCGGAGCCGGCGGAGCAGGTCGATGCCGTCCGTGTCGGGCAGCCGCATGTCGAGCACGGCCACCGACGGCCGGTGCGACGCGAGCTGGTGGACCGCTTCGTCCCCGGTGGCGGCGAACGCCGACTCGTAGCGGCCGCCGAAATACCGCTCGTAGCTCTGCCGGAGGGCGGATTCGTCCTCGATGAAGAGCACCCTCAGCGGCGCGACAGTCGCGACCATGGTACCCCTGTAATCAAACCTGGGCGGACTCGAGCTGGAAGAGATCGTCCAGTTTGGTGAGGACCAGGAGGAAGCGCAGTTCCTCGTTGACGTTCTTGAGCACGACGACCTGGCGCTTCTCGGCGGCCCGCCGCTGGACCAGCATCAGGGCCCCCAGCCCGGCGGAGTCCACCTGCTGGGTGAGCGACAGATCGATGATCAGTCGCCCGGTCCGCTCGGGAAGCTGGTCGAGCAGCGCCGCCGCCTGCTGCCGGAAGTCGGTACGCGACTCCAGGCCGAGGTGGCTCGGCGCCGTCAGGGACTTGCATGTTCGGTTGCGTGGTCAGCATCCATCCTCCCACGCCCGATTCCGCGAAAGCGCGTCCGGCTTCGCCGCGGAGCTGAACGGGACGGCAACTCGCTTTCGCGGTGCATCCCGCCTTCGGCACCGAGCTATCTCTCCGCGGTCTGCCGGAGAGACCTCTAGTTTTGCGGCCCCGGATCGCTCCGGGTGTGCTCTATCGGGCGGATCATTTGTCAGGGTTGTTGACCCCTCGCCAGCCCCTAGAGCGAGACCGGTGCCATCCAAGGCAACCGATTATGGTATAATGAGTTAAGCATTTGCTGCCGGGGTGCCGGTCCAGGGCCCGGCTGGCACTCCGCGATAACTGATCGGAAATCTGCAATCCGGACCGAACGCCACACCGTTCAAGGACCGAACATGAGCCATCAGATCGACACCCTGCTCTCCGAGCAGCGGCGGTTTCCGCCACCACCGGAATTCGCCGCCGGGGCCGCGGCCAAGGCCGATCTCTACACTTCGGCGGCCGCCGACCGCCTCGGCTTCTGGGCCGGGGAGGCCCTCCAGCTGGACTGGATGGCTCCCTGGACCGCCACCCTGGAATGGACCCCGCCGCACGCCCGCTGGTTCGTGGGCGGCAAGCTCAACGTGTCGGCCAACTGCCTCGACCGGCACCTCCGGGGGCCCCGGCGCAACAAGGCCGCCATCATCTGGGAGGGCGAACCGGGCGACCGACGGGTGCTAACCTACTGGGACCTGGCCCGCGAGGTCCAGCGCTGCGCCAACGCGCTCAAGTCGCTGGGCGTCCGGCGCGGCGACCGGGTGGCGATCTACCTGCCGATGATCCCTGAGGCCGCGATCGCCATGCTGGCCTGCTGCCGGATCGGTGCGGTGCACTCGGTCGTCTTCGGCGGCTTCTCCTCGGAATCGCTGCGCGACCGGATCAACGACCAGCAGGCCGTCTGCCTGATCACGGCCGACGGCGGTTACCGTCGGGGCCAGGTTCTGCCGCTCAAGCGGATGGCCGACGAGGCGCTGGTCGAGTGCCCTTCGGTGCGCAACGTGCTGGTGGTCCGGCGGCGGGCCGGCGCCGAAGGAGATGAGGCCTTCGCCTCGATGACCGAGGGTCGCGACCACTGGTGGCACCGCCTCCTCGACAAGGCGGAGCCGGTCTGCCCCCCCGAGGCGATGGACGCCGAGGACCTGCTGTTCATTCTCTACACCTCGGGCACCACCGGCAAACCCAAGGGAATCGTGCATACCACCGGCGGCTACCTGACCCAGGTGGCCGCCACCACCCGGTACGTCTTCGATCTTCGGGAGGACGACGTCTTCTGGTGCACCGCCGACATCGGCTGGGTCACCGGACATTCCTACGTGGTCTACGGCCCGCTGGCCAACGGCGCCACCGTCCTGATGTACGAGGGCGCCCCCGACTGGCCCGAGCGCGATCGGCTCTGGGAGCTCGTCGCCCGCTACGGCGTCACGGTGTTCTATACCGCGCCGACGGCCATCCGGGCCTTCATGAAGTGGGGCGACGCCCACCCGGCCCGGCACGACCTTTCCACGCTCCGGCTGCTGGGAACGGTGGGAGAGCCGATCAATCCGGAGGCGTGGATCTGGTACCACGAGGAAATCGGGAAAGGACGCTGCCCGATCGTGGACACCTGGTGGCAGACCGAGACCGGCGGCATCATGATCACCCCGCTGCCCGGAGTGACGACCACCAAACCCGGGTCGGCCACCCTCCCCTTCCCGGGCATTGTGGTCGAGCTGGTCGACGCGGCCGGAACGCCGATGACCAGGGGAGGCGGCCTGCTCACGATCACCGAACCGTGGCCCGGGATGCTCCGCACCATCTACGGTGACGACATCCGCTACCAGAGTACCTACTGGAGCAAGTTCCCCGGGCGCTACTTCGCCGGGGACGGAGCCAAGGTGGACGAGGAGGGGTATTGGTGGATCCTGGGACGGGTCGATGACGTGCTGAACGTGGCCGGGCACCGGATCGGCACCATGGAAGTCGAGAGCGCCCTGGTGGACCACAAGGCGGTGGCCGAGGCAGCGGTGGTCGGGCGCCACCATGAGCTGAAGGGACAGGCCCTGGCGGCCTTCGTCTCCCTGCGGGAGGGCTTCCGGCGCCAGTCCCGAGCTCCGCGATGAGCTCAAGGAGCATGTCAGCCGGAAGATCGGCGCCATCGCCCGGCCGGACGACATCTTCTTCAGCGCCGATCTCCCCAAGACCCGGAGCGGCAAGATCATGCGCCGGCTGCTCAAGGACATCGCCGAGGGCCGCGCGCTGGGCGACACCACGACCCTGGCCGATCCGGCGGTGGTGGGCCGGCTCAAGGAGCAGTACGAATCGGAAGAGGGGTGACGGCCTAGAACTGGATCTGTGCCCCCATCTCGACCACCCGGTTGGGGGGAAGATTGAAGAAGGTCGTGGCCGACTGGGCGTTCCGGGCCATGACCACGAAGAGGATCTTGCGCCAGCGCGGCATCCGCCGCTCCTGCGGCGGCAGCTTGGCCCCGGGCATCGGCGTGGTGGCGATCAGCGTCTCGCGCCCCAGGTAGTAGGTCGTTTCCATCGGCTTGATCGTGAAGCCGAGCGGGCCGAGGTCGCGGAGCGCGGCGGGCACGTCGGGCGACTGCATGAACCCGTAACGCACCGTCACCGCGTAGAACCCCTCGCCCAGCACCGAGTACTCGACGCGGTCCTTCTCCTCCACGGTGGGGACCGACAGCGTCTGCACCGACATCAGGATCACCCGCTCGTGGAGCACCTTGTTGTGCTTCACGTGGTGGAGCAGCACCGCCGGTGCCCCGCCGGGGGTCGAGGTCATGAACACCGCCGTGCCGGGCACCCGGGTTGGAATCCGCCGAACGACGTCGGTCAGGAACAGGTCGATCGGCAGGGAATTCTCCTCCATCACCTTCGAAAGCAGCAGGCGGCCCCGCTTCCAGGTGCTCATCAGCAGGTAGACCACGGCTCCCACCACGAGCGGGAACCATCCCCCCTGCGTGACCTTGACCAGGTTGGCGCTGAAGAAGGCCAGATCGACGAAGAGGAAGACGCCCGCCATCAGCGCGACCCGCCACAAGGGCCAGTTCCACCTGGTGCGCACGACGTTGGCGAAGAGCACGGTCGTGATGGCCATCGTGCCGGTCACGGCGATGCCGTAGGCCGCGGCGAGATTGCCGGCCGAGCGGAAGCCCAGAACCAGCCCGATGCAGGCGACCATCAGGGCCCAGTTCACCTCCGGCACGTAGATCTGGCCCGCCTCGGTGGCGGAGGTGTGGCGGATGGTCACCCGGGGGGAGAAGCCGAGTTGCACCGCCTGGCGGGTCAGGGAAAAGGCGCCCGAAATCAGGGCCTGGGAGGCAACGATCGCGGCCGCCGTGGCCAGCACCACCATGAAGTAGCGTCCCCAGGACGGCACCAGGTAATAGAAGGGATTGTCGGCGTAGGCGCTGCTCTGCAGCAGGAGGGCGCCCTGCCCGAAGTAGTTGATGGTCAGGGCGGGAAGGACCAGGCCGAACCACGCCACCTTGATCGGCCGGCGGCCGAAGTGCCCCATGTCGGCATAGAGCGCCTCGCCCCCGGTGAGGACCAGCACCACCGCCCCGAGGATGAGAAAGCCGCGCATCCCGTCCTCCCGGAAGAACTCCAGGGCGTACCACGGATTGACCGCGCGGAGCACCGACGGCTCGCGCACGATCCCGGCGATACCCAGGGCTGCGATGCAGAGAAACCACGCCACCATGATGGGGCCGAAGATGGCACCGATGCCTGCGGTGCCGCGCTTCTGCACCCAGAACAGTGCCAGCAGGATGAGCACCGCCATGGGAACGATGAAGGGCTGGAAGGCGTGGGTGATGACGTCCAGGCCCTCGATGGCACCCAGCACCGAGATGACCGGGGTGATGACGCCGTCGCCGTAGAGGAGCGCGGCCCCGAAGACGCCCAGCAGGATGAGCAGCCGCTGGCGCCCGGTCGGCTCGCCCTTGGGGCGGACCAGGGCGAGGAGTGCCAGGATGCCGCCTTCACCCTGGTTGTCGGCCCGCATCACCCGGCTGATGTACTTGTAGCTGATCACGAAGTTGAGCGACCAGAGCACCAGCGACAGGACGCCGAGCACGTTGGCGGGCGTCGCGGGCACGCCGTGCACCGCGTCGAAGCACTGCTTCAGGGCGTACAGCGGGCTGGTGCCGATGTCGCCGTAGACCACGCCGAGGGCGGCCAGCGAGAGCCCCGCCAGCGCTGCACCCCGCGGGACCCGGGCGCCGGGGTGGGGCTCCGGCGGATTGACCGCCGGCATCGAGCCGGTCGCCCCGGAGAGGGTGACGCTCATGGCCTGGCCCGGCGCCAGTCCAGCAGGGCCACCGTGAAGAGCAGGGCGATGATCACAGCCGAGCCCACGCACCAGCGGCAGATCGCGTGGAGGACGAAGAGTTCGACGGCGGTGAGGTAGACCGTGAAGAGCACACCGCCCAGCGCGAGGAGCAGGAGCGCCAGCGACGGCCACCCCCGCTCCTCGGCGGGCAACCGGAGGGTGGCGAGGCTGAGCCCGAACAGGACCAGGTACCCCGCGATGCCGATGAGGGAGACTTCCAGGCCGAGAAAGGAACTCCACGAGCTGAACTGGACGAACTCGCAGGACCCGGTCCCGCAGGCCAGGGTCCCGATCCGGCCGGTCTTGTAGAGGTACAGGTAGGTCGCGAGGAAGATCCCGGCCAGGCTCAGGATCGCGGCCGACATGCGGTAGCGCACGTCAGCGCTTGACGGCGGCCAGCGAGTCCACCAGGTGGACGATCTCATCCGCCGCCATGTTGCCGGGGTAGAGTCGGCCCCCGATCAGGAAGGTGGGCGTCGCCTGGATTCCGACGGCGACTCCTTCGTCGTAGCTGGCCTGGATCCGGCCGGCAAATTTCGCCGATGTCATGCAGGCATCATAGGCGGCGAGGTCCAGTCCGTTGGCCTTGGCGTAGTTGCGGAACAGGCTGCCCGCATCACTCCCCGTCGCCCATTCGATCTGGCCCTGGTAGATGCTGGCGTTTTGCGGCCAGTAGCGTCCCTGGTCGCTGGCGCAGGCCGCGGAGTGCGCGGCCAGCCGCGAGAACTGGTGCTGGCTCAGCGGGAAATCGCGGTACCGCCAGCGCACCCGGCCGCTCTGGATCAGCCGCTGCTGGAGGTCCGGAAACTGGATCGTCGCAAAGGCACCGCACTGGGGACACTGGTAGTCGGCGAACTCGGTGATTTCGATGGTCGCGCTGTCGGACCCGAGCAGGTAGCCCCGGAAGCCGAGCGTATCGGACACCTGCACCACCACGTTGGCCGGAATGCTCACCGGTTTCTGCCGGCTCATCAGGTAGCCCAGGACACCGATCCCTGCCACGGCTAGGATGGCCAGGGCCGAGTAGAAGGGCTTCAGTCCGCCGGTCGGCTTCGCCATGGTGAATCGTCCTCGGGATCGTCGAAAAGGAAGGGATCGTTGCGTCCGGCGTCCTCGACCAGCCGCCGGTGGGCCGCGATGTCCGGCGTGTCGTAGGTGGCCCGGACTTCGTAGTGAAACAGTTCGGACCGGAGGTCGCCCAGGCGGCGCTGCAGCTCGGGGACCTCGTCCAGCAGCGCGTCCCGGGCATCCAGCTCGCGAATCCGGTCGGCCAGGGCCCGCAGGAGGTTCTTCAACTCCGCCAGCCGGCGCTCGCCGTAAATCTCGTCGTGATCAGTCATCCTGCCCCCCTGTCCGGGAGCGGCAGCGCCGTCCCGGAATCGTCCGGAGGCCTAATGTAATGGGGCCTACCCGCCCGGGCGACCTGGGTTTGCGGTCGATGCGGCACACCGGCTATATTGCTGGAGCCAATAGCCCAGGGGGAGGTACCCGGAATGTCGAAAAAGAAGACACGTCGTACGACGGCTCCCACGACGACCTTCGATCAGGCCCGCGATGAACTCTTTTCCCACATCCTTCGCTGCGGAGTACTGGAAGCGCTGCCCGAGCACCAGAAGGAGTGGTTCGATGATACGATGCAGTACATCGTCGAGAGGTACGAGGATCTCGGCGAAGAGCAGGTGGCCCAGCTCCGGGTCCTTGGCGAGCGGTTCTGCCAGCCCGTCGTGAGCCGGAACGTCACCGCGGCGGTCGGCGCCGCCACCTGAGTTCCGGAGTTTCGCAAATCAGAGGGGCCGCCCGCGGGCGGCCCCTTGTCGTGTCAGCGCCCTCGATGTCCCCGCCGCCACCGCCAGCGATACCCGGCACTGACCCTCCAGCCGCCCCCGACACCTCCCTCCAGAAACCAGCCGCGTTCGCCGCCGGGCGACCACTCCGCGCCGATCCCGACCACCAGGTAACCGTGATCGGCCCGATCATGCACGTAGGCCACCCCCCCGATGCCGTAGGTGCCGATGCCGTCTTGGCGCTTTGGATCGAGGAGGAAGTGCCCCAGGAGCTCGATCCGGGTGGCGAAGACCCCGCCGGCACTGCCGAAGGCCGTCACCAGCGCGATCCGCGTGCTGGAGATCGGCCGCACCGCGAGGACCGGCCCGCCTCCGAGCAGGGTCGTATCACTGATGGCCGCCAGGCCCTGAAATCCGGCCTCCATTACCTGCTGGGCCGGAAGCGGCCGGGCGGTCAGTCCGGCCAGGAGCAGTCCGGCCAGCGCGCGGCCCCTCAGGTGGCGGCCCTGGCCTCTCCGGAAACGCCCAGCACGAGGTCATAGGAGATCGGGATGTCGGGCGCCAGCGAGTGCATCACCGAGCAATAGCGCTCGATCGAGAGATCGATCGCCCGCCGGGCCTTGGTCTCGTCGATTCCCTCTCCGGCGATGTGGTAGGTGAGGTGGATGTCGACGTACCGTCGCGGTATCTCGGCCCGCCTGGTCCCCCGGACTTCCATCCGGAAGTCGCGCAGGGTCACCCGCATCTTCTCGAGCATCGACACCACGTCCGCCCCGCTACAGGAGGCGACGGCCAGCAGCAGCTGGTGCATCGGGCCGGGGCCCTCGACCAGGTCCGCGTCCACCATCACCGGCGGGCCGCCGGGCACTCCGCCCTCGAAGCGCATGCCGCCGCGCCAGGTGAGTTCGACCACACGGAGATTCTCGTTCATGACTGCGGCCCCCGAGGGTTGGCCCTAGAGGCGGCGGCGGGCGCCGGCCGCGCGCGAATAGTCCCAGATCGCGTAGAGCGCGATGGCCCCCGTCGCCCAGGCGAGCGGCCGGAGCAGCGGCGAGCCGACCACGAACGCGATCAGGGTGAGCATCTGGCAGACCGTGACCGCCTTGCCGCCGAGCCGGGCCGGGATGGCGCTGGGACGTCCCGAAACGGCGGTGACGACAAACGCGATGGTGGCCACGGCGTCGCGGGCCAGGACACCGGCGATCTCGTACCAGTCGAGCCGTCCGGAGAAGGCCACGACGCCGAATGCCGCCGCCATGAAGAGCTTGTCGGCCACCGGGTCGAGAAAACTGCCCAGTCGCGAACTGCCCAGCCACCGGGCGAGGAAGCCATCGAGCAGGTCGGTCGCCCCGGCGAGTATCAGCACCGCGAGGCGCCACCCGCTGTCGGGCTCGGCCACGAACAGTACGGCCAGCGGGAGCCGGACGAGGGTGAGTGCATCGGCGAGGGTGAACCGGGTGCGAGCTTGCTCGCGCCCGGAGGGCGGACTACCTTCGGGCATTCGACGCCGTTTGCCTCGTCCGGGGGCTCCGCATGGATCTCGCCCTGCTGAAGAACACCGCGCTCTTCGCCGACCTCGACGAGTCGGAACTTGGCCTGGTCGCCGAGATTTGCAAGGAGCAGGCGTTCAAGGGCGGACAGACGATTTTCAAGGAAGGCGAGCCCGGCAACCGGTTCTACATCATCGTGTCGGGCGACGTCCGGATCAGCCGCAACATTCCCGGTTCGGGCGAAGAAGCCCTGGCGGTGCTGAAGCCCGGGGCCTGTTTCGGAGAGATGGCCGTGTTCGACCGCTCCGAGCGCTCCACCGATGCCGTGGCCAACTCGCCGGCCACCTGTGTCACGATCACCCGCCCCGATTTCGAGATGCTGCTCGACTTCAATCGCGAGATGGCCCACAAGATCCTCTGGTCGGTGGTCCGCCTGCTCTCGTCGCGACTCCGCCAGACCAACGACAACCTTCGCTCGCTGCTCGCGATGTCCATGTTCTGACGCCGGCCCAGTTCCGGCCCTCCCTCACGCCCCACCCCCGCCGATGCCGACGATCATCCTGAAGGAAAGTCCCGACCACCACGACGCCGAGCTCGTGATCCGCCTCTACGAGCTGCGCCGCGAGTCCGTCATGCGCGAGAGTCGCCACGCCCTCGCCACCCAGTTCTGGCCCAGGAGCGCGGAGGACGTGCTCGCGCTGACCAAGGCCGACCACCCCCTGAACGCCGCGTGGCGCCAGGTCGGGGGCTACTGGGAAATGGTCTACGGCATGGCCCGCCACGGCATCGTCCACGCCGACTTCCTGGTGGACAACAACGGCGAGGGACTCATGCTCTTCGCCAAGGTCGAGCCCTACCTCGACGCGCTCCGCGCCCAGGCGGGCCCGCGGGCGTTCCGCAACGCCGAGTGGGTGGCCCGGGAGACGGAAATGGGGCGCACCATCACGGAGATGTTCCGCGGCCGCATTGCCGCCCGTCTCAAGGCCGCGAAGTAACCGCTCGCCGATGCCGCGCGACCCCTGGCGCAGCCTCGAACCGGTCCACATCGTCAGCACCGCCGCCCGTCTCGAGCGCCGGATCAGAGAGCGCTTCCCGGATGCGTCGCTGGCCAGGCTGGCGGGAGAACTGCTTGAAGTCGCGCGGGAAGCGGCCGAACTGGTGGGCCTGGTCTTCGTCGGCCTCGCGGTGGTGTTCCTGCTTGGCCTGGAGCGGCGGCTGCAGCGGCGACGCGAGCTGCGGGCGATCTACGAACTTCGGAGCATCGCCCACATCGTGGACATGCACCAACTCACCAAGGATCCCGACCGCCTGCGGAAGGGCCTCCCCGATACCGCCTCCTCCCCCGACCGTTCGCTGGGCCCGGTCGAGCTGGCCCGTTACCTCGACTACTGCAGCGAGCTCCTCTCGCTCACGGGAAAGATCACCGCGATCTACGGCGAGGGCATCGACGACCCCGTGGTGCTGGGCGCCGTGCAGCAGGTCGAGGGACTGGCGACCGGGCTCTCCAGCAAGATCTGGCAGAAGATCATGATCCTCGACGCGGCGGCCGCACCGCGGGGCTAGCGGCCGTCCGGACTTCCCTCCACGACCCCTTCCGCCCGGCGCGACGGATCGAGCGAGCGCGCCGCCGCCTGCACCTCCTCGACCCCCACCGCCCGGAACCGCGCCCCCGGATCGGCCAAATCCTCGAGCCCCCGCCCGACCAGCCAGGCCTCCAGGATCTCCGTCATCACGGCGGCGGACCCCTGCCGCTCCACCTGGGCCTGGCCCGCGAGGTAGTTGACGGCCTGGCGGAGTTCCGTCTCGCTCACTGCTTCGCTGGCGAAGCGCTCGAGCTCCACCAGCATCTCCCTGCGCGCCTCGCTCTCGCGGCCCGGCGAGGTCGCGATGTACGTCGCGAGGGCCCCCGTCCGGCCCCGGCCCCAGGCCACCGCCAGGACGGTGTAGGCCAGCGAGCGGCGGTCCCGGAGCGATTCGAACAGGCGGCCGCCGAGCCCGCTGGCGATCGCGGCCCAGACCTCGACCGCCGCATAGCCGGGATCGGCGCGGCGCAACCCCGGGAAGATCATCGCAAAGGCGCTCTGCGCCTTCTGGCGCCGCACCCGCTCCTCCCGGGGCAACGGGCCCGGCGCCCAGCGCTCGGGCTCGGGGCACCAGCGATCGGGATGCGGAGCCAGCTGCTCCAGGACACCCGCCAGCTGATCGATCGCCGCGGCCGGCTCGAGGTCACCCACGGCGATAATGACCGGACGGCCCTCGAGCAGCCGATCCCGGTGCCAGCCGCGCACCTCCGCCGGACCGAGGGCGGCCACCGTCTCCGGGAGCCCGAGCGCGGGGAGGCCGTATCCGCGCCGGCCGAAGGTGCTGGCGAAGGCGAGCTGGAAGGGGTAGCGGAACATGTCATCCGTCGCCTGCCGGGTTTCCTCGACCAGCAGGGCCCGCTCGGCCAGCACCTCGCGCTCGTCATGAGCGGGGTCGGTCAGGAGCAGGGCCAGCAGTTGCGCAGCGGGAGCGAGGTGGTCGGCCAGCACGGTCGTGGAGTAGCCCAGCCAGTCGAGCGTCACACTCGGAGCGAAGCTGCCTCCCAGCCGCTCGATCGCGTAGGCGAGTTCCCCCGCCCCGTAGCCGCCGGCGCCCCGGAGCGCGCTCCGGATCGCAAGCCCGGCGATCCCCGCCTGCCCGGGAGGGTCGAAGGTCACCCGCGGGGTATAGAGCCCCAGCGTGACGGTCGGCACTCCCCGCTTGGGCCGGACCAGCAGGTCGATGCCGGCCAGCGCCGCGTGAGTGACGCCGGCGGTTTCCTGCTTCCGCACCGAGCGCGCAGGCGGGACGCGGAGTGAGGCGACATCAGGCGTGTCCGGAGCGCGGAGTGCGCTGACCGCGAACACGGCGGCCAGGCGCTCCGCCGTCAGCTCGGACCCGGCCGCGGCGGGCAAGGAGAGCACCGCCGACACATCCTCCGGCCGCAGGTACTTTGCAGCGGCCGCCTGTACCGCCTCGGCCGGCGCACTGGCCAGCGCCGCGAATTCGCGGTCCAGCACATCCACCCCACCCAGCGCTTCGCCCATGGCGAGCGCCGCTCCCCGGCCGTCGGTGGATTCGAGAGTTCGCGCCCACCGGGACAGCAGGAGCGTACGGCCCCGTTCGAGTTCCGCCGGCGACGGTCCCAGCAGCGCGAGGCTCGAGATCTCCTCGGCGATCCGCGGCAGCGCCTCGGCCACGCGCTCGGGCCCCAGCTCGGCGCCGACACTGAAGACGCCCAGCTCGGTGGGTGAGTAGTGGTGGGCGTAGACGGCCGTGGCGAGCCCGGTGTCTCGCAGGGCACGGTACAGACGGCTGCCGCGCCCCAAGGCGAGGACCGCGGCGGCCAGGTCGAGGGGAGCGGCATCGGGGTCCAGCGGGGTGACACCGCGCCAGCCGAGGATCAGCTCGCCCTGGAGCACGTCGGCGCGAAGGGTCCGCGACCGGACCCCGGTGCGCGGCGGCTCGGCGGGCGATGGATCGATCGCACCGGGTGCGGCTGCCCAGTCGGCGTAACGCACCCGGGCCAGTGCGAGCGCCTCTTCAACGTCGATGGCACCGACCATCGCGACGACCACCCGTTCCGGAACGTACCGGGATTGGTAGTAGGCCCAGAGATCCTCACGGGTCAGGCGGCGCAGCGCCTCTTCCCGCCCGATCCGCCAGCGCCGGATCCGGTGATGGTCGAACATCACCTCGTGCAGCGTCTCCTGGGCCACCGCGGCGGGCGTATCGAGCTTGCGGCGCGCCTCCTGGATGATGACCTCCAGTTCGCGGGCCAGCTCTCCGGAGTCAATCAGCGAGTGGCGCAGCGCGTCGGACTGGAGATCGAGCGCGGCCGCCAGGCCGCTGGCCGGCAGCACCGTGTAGTAGGTGGTGTGATCGTAGGTGGTGCTGGCGTTGAGGTAGCCGCCGGCCGACTTGGTCTCCCGGGCGATGGCGCCCACGCCGCGGCTCGGCGTCCCCTTGAAGAACATGTGCTCGAGCACGTGGGAGATGCCGATCCAGCGATCGGGCTCATCGAAGAACCCCGCCTTGACGTGCGTCACCACGGCGACCGCGGGGGCGGCCTCGTCGCGCTGGACGAGGAGCGTCAGGCCGTTGGCGAGCACCTCACGGTGCACGCCCGCAGTCCAGCGGGAGGACGAAAGTATGGTCATGGGCCGGAAGCTAATGATGGTAGGGAACAGGGAACGGGGAACAGGGAACGGGGCCCCCGTTCCCTGTTCCCCGTTCCCTGTTCCCCGCAGTTACTGGATGATCCGCAACACCCCGGCGGCGGCACTCCCCCTGATGAAGGCCTCGGCGTCGGTCAGGGGGATGACGACCCCGGTTTCCGCGGCACCCCGGCGGGCGAGGTCCTGCATGTACTCGCGAAGCGAGGCCCCGGACCATTCACGGTCCGCCGCCTTCATTTCGTGGAGAATTTCCTCCCAGCTGCCTCGGAAGACCCGCCCCGAGAGGGTCGCCACCTGGTGGGACTCGAGGTGGCCCGGCCTCTTCTGCATGGCCTGCAGCTCGGTGAGCAGTGTCCCGAACAGCTCCAGCTGTCTCGGATCGCGCACCGACCCGTCCGGCTGCTGGGCCTCCACTTCGGCCAGCAGCATGTCCACGCTGTCCGGCTCACCGGCGACCTCGCCGAGGCGGGCCAGCCACGGGGTGAGCTCCGGGTCGTCGTCCCGCAGGCGATAGAGCGTCTTCTTGAGCTCGATGCAGCGCCAGAGGGCGAGTTCGTCATAGTGGTCGTCCGGGACGGTCCGCTCCAGCTGGAACAGGGCCGCCTCCGACTCGCCCCGGTCATAGAGCATGTTGGCGAGATAGATCCGGGACTCGGTGTACTGTGGGTCGATCTCGAGGGCGCGACGGAGCCAGTAGAGCGCCGTGCCCTCGTCGCCCAGTCGATGGGCGGCGTAGCCCACGCAGGCCGCCGCATCCGGGCTGTCGGGACGGGCGGCCACCGCGTACTCGAAGAACCGCTGGGCATGGTGCAGGAGCCCCTCGCGGAACAGCGCCCGCCCGATCTGCAGCATCAGGTCGGCGTCTTCCCGAAACCCCAGGGTGAGGACCTGCTGGAAGGCGCTCAGCCCCGGCTCCTGGCGGCCGACCTTGAGCATCACCTCGCCCAGCCCGGCCAGCGCGTCCTCGTGGGCGGGATCGAGCGCAAGCGCGGTCTCGAAGCTCCGGAGGGCCCAGGCGAATTCCTCGCGCGCCAGGTAGGCATAGGCCATCCCCACGTGGATTTCGACCGCGTTGGGATAGAGAGCGACGCCTTCCTTCAACAGCGTGAGAGCTTCGTCGTATCGACCTTCGTTGTAGAGCTGGTGGGCCTGTTCATCGTAGTCGTCGGAGCTGAGGAAGGGATCCGTCATTCAGCGGCGCCTCCGGCGGCGAGTTCCCGTAAGTTAGGATTGAATGAGAGCCCAAGCAAGAGAGGAAGCGACGGGTTCTCAGTGTTGACGCCGCTCCGCGGCGCCGACGTTGGTCAGCCGACGAGACTCGATTAGACAGCACGCATGAGCGAGCAGACAATCGCGCGGCGCGGTATCACTGGCGAACGGCCGCCGACAAGGTCGCGTCCTCCAGGGTTGCCCGTCTTGGCGCTGTACTGCCCTCCCCAGCCTGGCGGCCCGATTTCACGTCACGATTGTAAGTCACATACCTGCAATGGTTTGCTGAGCTGAGTCATTGCATTGACAAATCTTCATGGATCGTTAATTTACTGACCCGTCAGTTATCAAGGCGATCGAAATGAGCACAGAAACCGAAGTTCCCGACGCCGACGAAGGCGCTCCACGCTGGCAGCGCCGACCGGAAGAACGACCGACCGAAATTCTCGATGCGGCGCTCCAGGTGTTCGGAGAGCGGGGCTTCTCCTGCACGCGACTGGAGGACGTCGCCCGCCAGGCCGGAGTCAGCAAGGGCACCGTCTACCTCTACTTCGAGTCGAAGGACGCACTGTTCCGCGCCATGGTGAGGAACAAGGTTGGCGCGGCGATCACCGAGGTAGAGGAAACGATTCGCCAGCACACGGGCACCAGCGAGGCCCTGCTCCGCATCGTCATGGAGCGGCTCTGGCGCGGGATGAGAGAGGAGGGCAAGGCGCGGCTCTCCCGCCTGGTCCATTCGGAGCTGGCCAACTTTCCCGAACTGGCCCGCTTCTACTTCACCGAAGTCGTGGTTCCCGTTCGGGAGCTCGTATCGGAGATCATCGCACGCGGAGTGACCGACGGGGAGTTCGCCCCCATCGAGCCCCGCCTCGTGGCCCGCACGATCTGCCTGAGCCTGGTGCACTGGGCGTCCAATCAGCGATTCCTCAGCGAGTTCGACAAGGTGCACTTCAGTGACGTCGAGGTGTTCGACGGAGTCTCGGACCTGATGATCCGGGGCCTGAAGGCTGGCGCCCCGGGCGCCCGAAAGGACTGACATGCGCCAGGTCTTCGCAGTCTCGCTGCTTTCCTTCCTGCTGATCGCGGCGCCCGCGGCGGCCCAGGAGCCCGGCCCCGCGCTCGTGCCCGCCCGGCTCTCTCTGGTGGAAGCGGTCCGGCTTGGGCGCACCCAGGCCGTCAGTGCCGTGCTGGCCGGATACAACGTCCGGCTGGCCGACGCGCGGCAGGGCCAGCGCCGCGCCGACCTGCTTCCCTTTGTCGCCGGCAGTGCGCGGTACAACTACCAGACCCTGAACTTCGATGAGTTCGGCCTGCCGAACGTCTCCGGGGTCACCCCGCCGTTCAGCCTCTGGTCGTTCCAGGTCCGGGCCACCCAGTCCATCTATGACGCCAGCATCTGGGCCCGGACGCAGGCCGCCTCCGATTCCGCCAAGGCCGCCGGTCTCGACGCCGTGACGGCAGGGGAGCTGGCGGGGCTGACCGCGGGCGTCGCCTACGTCCGGGTGCTGGGCGCCTCGGAGGCGGTCGCCGCCCGCCTCTCCGACAGTGCGATCGCCATCGACCTGCTCGATCAATCGAGGCAGCTGGTGCTGAGCGGCGTCAGCCCGCCGATCGATTCGACCCGGAGCAGCGTCAATTTTGCCGCGGTCGGGACTCAGCTGGTCATCGCGCGCAACCAGCAGGATCGCAGCCGGCTCGAACTGGCCCGCGCCCTCGACCTGCCGCCATCGGCGGCGCTGGAGCTGACCGATTCGCTGGCGCCCTCGGACGAGACGATTCCCACGGACGTTGACAGCGCCGTCGCCTTTGCCCTGGCCCACCGGTCCGAGGTGCGGGCCGAGCGCCAGCGCCTGGCGGCATCCGAGAAGAGCCTCAAGGCCATCAAGTACGAGAACCTGCCGAGCATCGGGGCCAACGGGCAGTACACCGAGAGCGGCAAGACCCTCGATATCGTGAACAACTCCTACTCCGTGGGCGTCGGGATCAACGTCCCGATCTTCGACGGGCTGAAGCGCCAGGACCGCGCCGCCGAGCAGTCGGCCCGGGTCGACGCCCAGCGCCTGCGGCTGCACGACGCCGAACGGCAGATCGAGACCGAGACCAGGCAGTCGCTGCTGGACATGTCCGCCGCGCGGCAGCAGGTCGGGCTGGCCCAGAATCGCCTGCGGCTGGCCACCCTCGAGCTGGACCAGGCCCAGGAGCGATTCAAGGCCGGCATCGCCAGCAGCATCGAGACCACCAATGCACAGCTGAGCGTCGTCGCCGCGCGTGACGTCCTCATTCAGGCCCGGGTTGCGCTCGGCGTGGCACGCCTGAGCGCGTACCGCGCGCTGGGCATCCTGAACGACCTGCAATAGCACGAAAGGCAGACTGAACATGGCCGCACCGCTTTCTCACACCCAACCGCGGGCCATCGGGTCCGCCGAGACCCAGGCCCCTGCGCCTCCGATCGCGCCGGCGCGCCGCAAGCCGTCGGCGGCGATGCTCGCCGGCCTGTTCGCCCTGGTCGTGGTCGCCTGGGGCCTCCGGCAGTACCTGGGCTCGCGCAACCGCGTCTCAACCGACAACGCGCAGCTCGAGGGACACGTGACCCCCGTGGCCGCGCGGATCCAGGCCTTCGTGTCCGAGGTCCGGGTGGACGACAACCAGCCGGTCCGGCTGGGCGACACCCTCGTGGTGCTCGACCGGCGCGACCTCGAAGTGAAGCTGCGCCAGGCCGAGGCCGACCTGGCCGCGGCCCAGGCGGGGTACGGGAAGGGCGGCGGGCAGGCGGCGGCCCAGCTCAGCGCCAGCCAGGCGCAGGCGGCCAGCATGCAGAGCTCGATCGCCGCGGCCGAGGCCAACTTCCGGAAGGCCCAAGCAGACCTGGAGCGATACAAGACGCTGGCCCAGCGCCAGATCATCTCGGCGCAGCAGTTGGACGGCGCCCAGGCAGCCTTCGATGCCGCCGCCGCGAATCTCGAGGCGGTCCGCGGGAGCGCAACGGCCAGCCAGCAGCAGGTCACGGCGTTCACGGCCGGTGCCCGGGCCGCCGACGCCCGGCTGGTCGCCGCGGAGGCGACCGTCGCCAACGCCCGGCTGCAGCTGGGCTACGCCGTTCTGACGGCGCCGGCCAACGGCGTCGTGGCGCGCCGGGCCGTGGAGGTCGGCGCCCTGGTGCAGCCGGGGCAGACCCTGATGTCGCTGTTGCCCACCGACACGGTGTGGGTCACCGCCAACCTCAAGGAAACCGAGATCGAAGCGGTCACGCCTGGTGATGCGGCCGAATTCAAGGTCGATGCCTACCGCGACCAGACCTTTCACGGCCACGTCGAGAGCATCAGCCCCGCGACGGGGGCCCGCTTCGCCCTGCTGCCGCCGGACAATGCCACGGGCAACTTCACCAAGGTGGTTCAGCGGGTGCCGGTCAGAATCGCCGTCGATCACCCGGATCCCAGGTATCCGCTCCGGCCGGGGATGTCGGTCGAAGTGACGATCAAGACGAAGTAGCACCGTGGCGACGCTCGTACTTCCCGCCCGGCGGGTCCAGGACCGGGCCGCGGTCTACCAGGCCCGGTATATCATCGCCTTCGCGGTGACGCTGGCCAGCGTGCTGGAGCTGGTGGATACCAGCATCGTCAACGTGGCGATTCCCCACATGATGGGGAACCTCGGCGCCACCCTGGACGAAATCGCCTGGGTCAGCACCGGGTACATTGTCGCCAACGTCATCGTACTGCCGGTCACCAGCTGGTTCGCCGACCGGTTCGGGCGGCGCAATTACTACACCGGCTCCATCATTCTCTTCACGACGGCCTCGTTCTTCTGCGGCCACGCCACGACCCTGAACGGCCTGGTGGCCTGGCGGGTCATCCAGGGGCTGGGCGGCGGCGCGCTGATTTCGACGGCCCAGGCCATTCTCTTCGACGTCTTCCCGGTCGAGGAGCGGGGTCAGGCCATGGCCATCTTCGGCATGGGCGTGATGGTCGGCCCCACCCTGGGGCCCACGCTGGGCGGCTGGCTGACCGACAATTTCTCCTGGCCCTGGATCTTCTACATCAACATCCCGCTGGGGGCGATGGCCGCGTTCATGACCTGGCGCAACGTGCCGGAACCGGCACACCAGGTCGAGCGCGGCGACGTCGTCGACTGGCCGGGGCTCGCCCTCCTGATTCTCGGCATCGGGGCCCTGCAGATCTTTCTGGAGCGGGGCGAATCGAAGGACTGGTTCCAGTCGCGCGAGATCGTGACGGAGGCAATCGCCGCCGCCACCGGGCTCTGCCTCTTCGTCTGGCACGAGCTGAGAACGCCGCACCCTGTCGTGGACCTCCGGGTCCTCAAGGACCGGCAGCTGGCCGCCAGCGTGGTGTTCGGCATGGTGCTGGGGTTTGCCCTCTACTCGAGTGTGTTCGCCCTGCCGGTCTTCCTCCAGACGTTGCTCGGGTTTGGCGCCTGGGACACCGGCAAGGTGATCCTCCCCGGAGCGATCGCCAGCGCGATCACCATGGCGATCGTGGGGCGCCTGGGCAATCGAGTCGACGCCAGGGCCATGATCATCTTCGGCGTGGGCCTCTTCGCCTGGTCGATGTGGCTCCACGCCCACCTGACGACCGACTCCGGTCAGGCCGATCTGCTGTTCCCGATGATCCTGCGCGGCACCGGCCTGGGGTTCATCTTCGTCCCCCTGACTGGAGTGGCCGTGGCCAACCTGGCGCCGGGGACGATTCCGCAGGGCACCGGACTCTACAATCTGAGCCGGCAGCTGGGCGGCAGCTTCGGCATCGCGATAACCGCCACCCTCATCACGCGCTTCCGCGAGAACGCCCGCGAGGCGCTCCGCCCCCACCTCGAGCCGGGGGCCCCCGCGGTGCAGCCCCTGCTGGAGGCGCTGACCCGGCGGTTCCAGGCCCTGGGCGGCGACCTCGCTCACGCCCAGGCGAGGGCCATGGCGGTGCTCGACCTCCGGCTCGAGCGCCAGGCCTCGATGATCGCCTTCGAAAAGGTCTTCCTCACCATGGGCGTGACCTTCATCCTGGCGCTCCCCCTCCTGCTGTTGTTCAAGACCGGCCGGGCCCGCGGCGGTAGCGGGCCGGCGCACTAGCCTCGGCGGCCACTGGCGCGGCGCCCGCCGCACGCTAGGATCCAGCAGGCTCGCCGTGCCCGCTCCTCGTCCAGGACCGACCCCCTCTGGACCATTACAGCCCTTACCCGTTGACGGACCGACTCGCGCGGAAGCGCTGGTGGGTGGTGTCCGCCATCGCGACCCCCCTGATCATTTTCGCCGCCGTCGGAGTCGCGCTCCAGGACAGCTCGGAGGCGTGGTTGCGCTGGGCGGACTCCTGGTGGACCGCATCGGGCGCTGTCGCCGCCGGGGCCAGCGTATTCGCCGCCCGACGGGCTACCGGACGCCAGCGCACGGCCTGGCGCTTCTTCATGGCGGCCTGCTTCAGTTACACCGCCGGGATGGCGATCTGGGACTGGTTCGAGGTCGGGCTCCGTCGGTATGACGCGTTCCCGACTTGGGCGGAGCCGCTGTTCCTTCTGGTGTCTCCGCTGTACGTGGCCGGGTTCGTCGCGTACCGATTGGGGCCGTCTTCCCAACGTCTGCTGCGCAGCGACCTGCTCAACCTCGCGATCGTCGGTTCCTCGGCGAGCCTCGTCTTCACGCTGGTCTTCGCCCTGCCGCTCACCCAGCACGGATTCGACCCCTTCGCGTCCGGCGTGGCGATGCTCTACCCGATCCTCGGTGCGCTGGCCTTCGTGTTCGGCCTGATCGCCCTCTGGCTGGGGAATCCGCAGGATCGCCCGGTACTGGTTCCCCTGACCATCGGGACCGGGCTGGATCTGATCGCCCGCACGATCTATCCCCTGCAGATGCTGTCGCCCACCTCGGTGCCGAGTATTTATTCCTCGCCCTTCTGGCTGGGGTTATTTGCCTGCACCTGCTGGGCCGCGTGGGAACAGAGGCATCTCCCGACGGTTCCAGCCTCCGCGCCGTCGGGGCCCGAGGCCGACACCCCGCGCAGCCTCGAAATCGTGATACCCGCCCTCGGAATGCTCGCGGTGGTGATCGCCGCCTGGCTCCTCCGCAGGACGTTCGACCCGGCGCTGTGGCCCTGGGTGATGGCGCAGGTGCTGACCCTGGTCCTGCTGACCTGGGGGCTCGAGTGGTGGAACCGGAGCCACCTGACCAGCCTCCTGGACCAGGTGAAGACTTCCGAGAACCGTGTGCGGAATCTCCTGGATTCCACGGCCGAGGCGATCTACGCCGTCGATCGCGAGGGACGGATCACCCTCGCCAACCCGGCCGCGGCCAGCGCCCTCGGCTACGCCCGGAGCGAAGAGCTCATGGGCCGGTCGGCCCACGCCCTATTCCATCACTCCTACCCGGACGGCCGGCCCTACCCCGTCGACTCTTGCCCGCTGCTGCTCGCCCGCATCCGGGGCGAGGTCATCTCGGGCGTCGAATGGCTGTGGACCCGCGAGCAGCGGAAGTTCCCGGCCGAGTACCGGGCGACTCCGATGTACCGCGAGGGCGAGCTGATCGGGTCGGTCGTGGCGTTCCGGGACATCTCAGACCGGCTCCAGGCCGAGGAGGCGCTGGCCCGGAGCGAGGCACGGTTCCGCTCGATCGTGCAGCATGCGGGAGACGCCATCGTGATTCTCGACGAAGGATTGGTCATCCGGTTTGTCAGCCCATCCTCGGAACGGATGACCGGCTACCGCCCGGAGGATCTGGTGGGCCGGGCCGCGCTGGACCTGATTCATCCGGAAGACGCCCAGCAGGCGATGGAGGCGGTGGCCCGGGCCAGCCTCGGGCCGGGCACGGCGGTCAACGCGGTCATCCGCCTGCGGCACAGGGACGGGAGCTGGATCACGACCGAGGTGGTCGGCTCGAACCAGCTCAGCGATCCCGCCACCGCCGGCTACGTCTGCCACCTGCGGGACATCAGCGAGCGGCTGGCGGCCGAGGTGGAGCGCCAGCGGCTGGAGGCGCAGCTCCGGCAGTCGCAGAAGATGGAGGCCGTCGGTCTGCTGGCGGGCGGCATCGCGCACGACTTCAACAACCTGCTCACGGCCATTCTCGGGACAGCCACCCTGCTTCGTGAAACCTTCCCCGAGGGCAGCGAACAGTCCGAGGAGATCCGCGAGATCGAGACCGCGGCCCAGCGCGGCGCGAGCCTCACCCGGCAGCTCCTCACCTTCACGCGACGGCAGGTGCACCAGCCGCGCGCCCTCGAGCTCAACCAGGTGATCACCCAGATGTCCCACCTCCTCCGCCGGCTGCTGGGGGAGGAGATCCGCCTCGAAACCTGGCTCGATCCTTCGGGCGCGTGGGTCAAGGCGGACCCGGGCAACGTCGAACAGGTGCTGATGAACCTTGCCGTCAACGCGCGCGACGCCATGCCGCGCGGCGGGGTGCTCACCATCCGCACCGCGCACCTGCCGCCCGGGCCAGGCGACGACGGCGTCGGCGCGGTGGAGCTGACCGTGGCTGATAACGGTCTCGGCATGCCCCCCGAGATCCAGGCCCGGGCCTTCGAGCCGTTTTTCACTACCAAGGAGGTCGGGCGGGGCTCGGGACTCGGGCTGGCCACCGTGTACGGGATCGTTGAACAGGCGGGCGGAAGCATCGAGCTGGAGAGCTCTCCCGGCCAGGGAACGACCTTCCGGATCCGGCTCCACGGGGCCGGGACGGAACGACCTCCCGGCATCGCGGTTGCCGTGCCGTCGGGAAGCCACGGGTCCGAGACCATCCTCCTGGTCGAGGACGAGGCGCCCGTGCGGGCCATTGCCCGGCGGGTGCTGTCCGCGGCCGGGTACCAGGTGCTCGAGGCCGCCGACGCGGCGCAAGCCCGGCGCCTGGCCGAACAGAATGCCGGGCGTATCGACCTCCTGATTACCGACGTCATCATGCCGGGCACGCGGGGGCCGGAGTTGGCCGAGGAACTGGCGGGGCGCGCCCCCGGACTGCGGGTGCTGTTCATCTCCGGGTACTCGCCCGACAGCCTGATCCAGCGCGAGGGAGTGCCGGGTCGCGGCTTCATCCAGAAGCCGTTCACCCCGCAGGCCTTCCGCGACAAGGTGCGCCAGGTCCTCGAGAATCGAGCCGCAGCGGCACCGCCGGGACCAGCGCGCTAGGGGCCTGCCCGCGTCTTGCGCCCCCTCTCGGCGCGCCCTATACTCACTCCTCCTGCTCGCCGGCGTGAGCGGAACCATCGTCCCCGGCCGGCCCCCCGGGCGGCCGCATCAGGTCTTTCTCATCCGAGGTGATCATGAGCTGGAAGAAACCTGAATTCGAGGTCGTCGCCGTCACGATGGAAGTCACCGCCTACGTCGCGACGCTCTAGGCGATCGCCCGACGAAGCGGGGCCCGGTTCGACGGGCCCCGCTTTTCTTTTGCCATGCACCTGATCCTCCTCGGGACCGCCGCCGGAGGCGGATTCCCCCAGTGGAACTGCTGGTGCCCGACCTGCCGGGTGGGGCGGCGGGACCCGCGCGCCGCGCATCCCCGCAGCCAGTCCTCCGCGGCCGTCAGCGCCGACGGCTCCCATTGGTTCCTGCTCAACGCCTCGCCCGATGTCCGCGACCAGCTGGCGCACCTCGGGTCCGAGGCGCCGGCAGGAATGCGGCACGTCCCCATCGAGGGCGTGGTCACCACCGACGCCGAATTGGACCACACCCTGGGCATCGCCCTGCTCCGCGAGGCCCGGAGCCTGCAACTCTGGTCCACTCGCGCCGTGCACGACGTGCTGGAGGAGGATTCCCGCGTCCTGCCGGTGACCCGCGCCTTTGCCGAAGTCACCTGGCGCGAGCTGCCGCTCTACGGCCGGCGTCCGCTGCTGCTCCGCGACGGCACGCCCAGCGGCCTCGAGGTCGAGGCCTTCGCCGCCCCGGGCGATCCACCCCGGTTCGCCCGGCGCGACCTGCCCGGGCACACCGTCGGCCTCGACATCCGTGACGGGACGGGGCAGCGCTGCGTATTCCTGCCCGGGTGCGGGGCGGTGGACCAGGCCCTCGAAGCCCGCCTCGCCACGGCCGCGCTCGTGCTCTTCGACGGCACCTTCTGGTCCGAGGATGAACTGGTCGCCCTGGGAATCAGCGACCGGCCGGCCTCCGCGATGGGTCACCTCGCGATGAGCGGGCCCGGCGGGAGCCTCGCCCGGCTGGCCGGTGTCGGCGGTCAGCGGGTGTATACCCACATCAACAATTCGAACCCGGTGCTGATCGAGAACTCGACGGAACGGCGGGCGGCCAACGAAGCCGGGTGGACCGTGGGTGACGACGGGATGCGGTTCCAGCTGTGACCTTCCAGCGCCGGCTGGTACTCGGCTTCGCCCTCATGACGCTTCCGGTCATCCTGGTCGGGGCCGAGGCGATCCGCAGCAACCTGCTCGAGCGGCGGGCGCTCGAGGCCCTGGGAGCGGGCCTCACGCGCACCAGGACGTACTCGCAGGTCGAGACGGCGATGTTCAGCCAGGGAGAGGTGCTCTGGCAGGCCCTCTCAGGCATGGAACCCGACGCGCGCCACGAATTCGAGCTCCAGGGCGAGGTGGTCGAGTACTGGTTCGACCGCTGGAGCGCCGAGCTCAGGCCGAACGAGCAGGAACTGGCCGACGGCGTCCGCCGGATCCAGCAACAGATCAACCTGCTGGGCGACTCGGTCTTCACCCTCCTGGACGCGGGGCGCCGTGCAGAGGCCTTCGCCCTGACCCGGCAGGAGTTCAAGCTCAAGCTTCAGCCGGTGCTCACCGAGCTCAATCACGAGATCTACCGCCGGGCCCGCGAATACAGCGTCCAGTATGCGTTCGCCCGGGTCCAGCAGATCGTCGATGAGGAGCGTCGCGCGCTGATGGCGATCCTGCTGCTCGCCGCGATGCTGGCCCCCGTGGCCGCCTGGCTGATCACCCGGAGCCTGGTGCGTCCGATCACGCGGCTGCGCGAGGCCATGGCGCTGGCCGGCACCGGCAACCTCGAGCCGCCCATCGACGTCGGGGCGCGGGACGAGATCGGGGACCTGGCGCGCGCGTTCGCCAGCATGACGGACCGCCTGCGGCAGTCGCGCGACGAACTGGTCCAGTCGGAGAAACTCGCCTCCGTCGGCCAGATGGCCGCCGCGGTCGCCCACGGACTGCGCAACCCGCTGGCCAGCCTCCGGGCCTCGGCCCAGCTCGCGCTCCGCCACCCCGACTCCCCCGCCACGCGTGAACAACTGCGCGAGATGATTGCCGAGGTCGACCGGCTGGATCACCGCATCACCCACCTGCTCGCCTTTTCGCGGCCGGCCCCATCGCACCCCATCCGGGAGCGGGTGGGGGCGCTGCTCGAGGGACTGCTCGCCTCCCGCAAGCCGCTCCTGGCCGAGCGCGAGGTATCAGTCACACTCGACCTGGCGCCCGACCTGCCGGAGATCACGGTGGACCCGGTGCGCATCGAGCAGGCGCTGACCGAGGTCGTGGCCAATGCGCTCGACGCCCTGGCGCCGGGCGGGCGGATCACGGTCACCGCCCGCGAGGCGGAGGACGGCGAGGCGGGACGGCGGGTCATCGTGGAAATCGCCGACAGCGGCCGCGGGATACCCGAGGAGGTGCTCCCCTCGGTGTTCGAACCGTTCTTCACCACGCGGGCCGAGGGAACCGGCCTGGGGCTGGCCATCGCGCGCCGCTTCGTCGAGCAGAGTGGTGGCCGTCTGGACATCGCCAGCCGGCCCGGCGAAGGTACCACCGTGCGATTCGACTTCCCGGCCGCCTCGGCGGCCGCCACGGACCCGAGGCCGGCATGAGCGGCAAGACTGTGCTGATCGTCGACGACGAGCGGACTCTGGGGCGCGCCATCAAGGCCTTCCTGGAGGCCTCGGGTTACGAGGCCGAGCTGGTCCAGGGCGCGGAGCAGGCCCTGGAGCTGCTCGAGCGGCTGCGGCCCGACGTCGTCTTTACCGACGTCAAGCTGCCGGGGCTGAGCGGCATCGAGCTGCTCCGCCGCGTCCGCGAGTTCGACCCGGCGATCGCCGTGGTGGTGATGACCGCGTTCGGTACCATCGAGGGCGCGGTGGAGGCGGTCAAGCTGGGCGCCTTTGACTACGTCAAGAAGCCGCTCGATCTCGAGGAGCTGAAGCTGCTGGCCGACCGGGCCCAGGAGAATTCCCAGCTCAAGCAGGAGTTGTCGTACTACCGCCGGCGGGCGGCGCAGGAAGACTCCTTCGGCAACGTCATCGGCGAATCACCCTCCATGCGCGCGGTCATGGCGCGGGCCCGGGAGATCGCCGCCCTCGACGAAACGCCGCCGGTGCTGCTGACCGGCGAGACCGGCACGGGCAAGGGGCTGGTGGCGCGCACCATCCACGCCACCGGCACCCGCGCCGGCAAGCCCTTCATCGACGTGAACTGCACCGCCCTCCCGGCCAACCTGATCGAGGCCGAGCTGTTCGGCTACGAGCGCGGTGCCTTCACCGACGCCAAGGAATCCAAGCTGGGGCTCTTCGAGGCCGCCGAGGGAGGGTTCCTCTTTCTCGACGAGATAGGCGACCTCGAGCTGGCACTCCAGGGCAAGCTGCTGCGGGCCATCGAGGACCGAACGGTGCGGCGGGTCGGCGGCGTGAGAGACCGGAAGATCGACGTGCGCATCCTGACAGCGACCAACCGGGATCTCGAGCGCGAAGCCCAGCAGGACCGCTTCCGGAAGGACCTCTACTTCCGGCTGGCGGTGATCCTGCTCCGCCTTCCCCCGCTCCGCGAGCGGGGCGAGGACATCCTGGCCCTCGCCCAGTTCTATCTGCGGCAGTTCAGCACCAAGTACGGCAAGCCGGCCCGCCGGATCGGCGCCGAGGCACAGGCACTGCTGCTCAAGTACCCCTGGCCCGGCAACGTGCGCGAACTGAGCCATGTCATGGAGCGGGCGGTACTCTGGAGCCGGGAAGCGACCCTCGGTCCCGATCACCTTTCGCTCACGATGCCGACGGACTCCGGGACCCCGTCTGGGGTGGCACCTGTCGCCGCCGAGCCGGCGGCTACCGCCACCCCTTCGCTACCCCCTGACGGTGTCGCCCTGGGCGACTGGGAGCGGACCATGCTGGAGCAGGCGATGCGGGAAACGGGAGGGAACCAGACCCGGGCAGCCCAGCGGCTCGGGATCAGCCGGGATACCCTGCGATATCGGCTGAAGAAATACGGGATTCAGTCCTGATTGAGGTGGAATCGGGGGTGGGTGATTTCACCCACTCTCGACTCCATGCCCCACCCCCAAATGTCGAAAGGTCGGAGATGTCGGAGAGATCCGCCAGGTCCAAATCATTGCCGGCTTTGTGCTTAGAGACTTTCGACTGATTTCCACCGTGGGCGGCACGGCGCCTGCTTCTTATAGGCTCGCCCAGCGGTCCTACTGGGTGAAGTGACCCAGTAGAGCCCGAGATAGATCGCCCATCCATTTGCGGAGGTTTACGATGAGCTGGACCAAGCCCGAAGCCGAGGTTGTTGCCGTCACGATGGAAGTCACCGCCTACGTCGCGACTCTGTAGTTCGCCGGCCGAACTGACCTGCGTGGGGCTCGCGAAAGCGAGCCCTTCGCCGTGTCAGGGGGGTCGTTCTCTCACGCGCACCCCCGGCACCGCATCCCGATCCACCTCCCGATGACCGCCACGCTGCACGCATCGCTGCTCGCCACCCCGCCCCGGCCGCCGATTCCCGAGCTGGAGCGACCGCTCAGCCCCGACGCGCTGACCGAGGCGCTGCGCAACTTCAGTGGCAGCTACTACGTGAATCACCCCTTCCACCGGCTGATGTACGACGGGAAGCTGACCCAGCGGCAGTTCCAGGGCTGGGTCGCCAACCGCCTGGTCTATCAGCGGGTGGTGCCGCGGAAGGACGCGGCGATCCTGAGCAACTGCCCCGACCCGGCGGTGCGGCGCGAGTGGATCCAGCGTATCATCGACCACGACGGCACGGCCCCAGGCACCGGCGGCATCGAGCTCTGGATCCGGCTGGGCATCGCGCTCGGCGTCCCCCGGGAGGAAATGGAGGACGAGCGCCACGTGCTCCCCGGCGTGCGGCTGATCTGCGAATCGTACGTGACCTTCTGCCGGACCCGTCCGTGGGTCCAGGCAGTGGCTTCATCGCTCACCGAGCTGTTCGCGCCGCGGATTCACCAGGAGCGGATCGAGTCCTTCCCCCGGCACTATCCCTGGATTCCCCCTGAGGCGCTGGACTACTTCAAGAGCCGGCTGGTGCAGGCCCCCCGCGACGTCAGGCACGGTCTCGCCATCGTTCAGCAGCATTGCACGACCGTGGACACCCAGCGGATGGCCTTCGATGCGCTGGCCTTCAAGCTCGAAATGCTGTGGGCCATGATCGACAGCATCCACAACGCCTACCGCGAGGAGTGACCCGGTGCCATTGACCGCGGGCTCCCGTCCCAGGCTCTGGCGTCTCGCCCGGCTCGACTTCGACCGGGTCCGCCAGCGCCGGGTGCTGCTCTACCCCGAGGGGGCGATGTTCATCAATGACACGGGAGCGGCCATCCTCGAGCTGTGCGATGGCACCCGGACCATCGGGGAGATCGCCCGGACGCTTGGCGAACGGTATCAGGCCGAGGTGGACGCCGACGTCCTCGAGTACCTGGCCGGGATGGCCCAGCGCGACCTGGTAACCGCCAATGATTGACGCTGCTGCCACCGCTCCTCCGGCGCTGCTCTACCCGACCACGCTCCTTGCGGAGCTGACCTACCGCTGCCCCCTGCACTGCCCTTATTGCTCGAACCCGCTCGAGATGAGCCGGGCCGACAGCGAGCTCTCGACCGACGACTGGAAGCGGGTGTTCTCGCAGGCGCGGGCCCTCGGGGTGCTCCAGCTCGGTCTCTCCGGTGGCGAGCCGATGATCAGGAAGGATCTCGAGGAGCTGGTGGCCCACGCCCGTGCGGAGGGGATGTACACGACGCTGGTAACTTCGGGACTGGGCCTGACCCGCACCCGCGCCGAGCGTCTCAAGGCCGCCGGGATCGACCACGTCCAGGTCTCCTTCCAGGATTCGGATCCGGTCAACGCCGAGAAGATCGCCGGCATTCGCTCGGTCAGGCAGAAGATGGAGGCGGCGGCCCTCGTGAAGTCGCTCGACCTGGCCTTCTCAGTCAACGTCGTGTTGCACCGTGGCAACCTCGATCACCTTGCCGGCATCATCGAACTCGCGGCAGAGCTCGGCGCGGACCGGCTCGAGCTGGCGAATACGCAGTACTACGGCTGGGCAATGAAGAACCGGGCGGCCCTGATGCCGACGCGGGCGCAGGTCGAGGCGTCGAAGCCGGTCGCCGAGGCGGCGATCCGGAAGTACAAGGGCAAGATGCAGATTCTGTACGTGCTGCCCGACTACTACGAGAAGTACCCCAAGCCCTGCTACGGCGGATGGGGCCGGGTCTACATCCTGGTGACGCCCGACGGCCGGGCGCTCCCCTGTCACGGCGCGACCCAGATTTCCAACCTGCAGTTCGTGGACGTGCGCCAGCGCTCGCTGGAATGGATCTGGCGCGAGTCACCGATCTTCAACGCTTTCCGGGGCGATGGCTGGATGAAGGAGCCCTGCCGCTCCTGCGCGCGGAAGGACCTCGATTTCGGCGGCTGCCGCTGCCAGGCCTTCGCGCTCACCGGGGATGCCACCAACGCCGATCCGGTCTGCACCCTGGTGCCGCAACGGGCCCTGATTGACGCGGCCCTGAGCGAGGCAGGGGACGAAGCGGAATACGTGTATCGCACTGTTCCCGCCGAGGGTGAGGCGGTCGGAACCACCCCGAGTGGAGCGGTTTAGCTGCCCCCCTGCCCCTCTGCCCCTCCGATTACTCCACCCGCTCCACCACCACATGCTGCTCGACCGCCGTCCGCACCGCCCGGCGCACCACGCCCTGGGCGGGGAGGTTGACCTCGAACTGAATCCGGCGATCCCAGCGGATCAGCCCCCGCTCGGCTGACCAGAGCACCGTTCCCTTTTCGGTTTCATCGGTGGTGGCCTCGACCCGCGTCGAATCGTTGATCACGCCCGACTGCTTGCGCTGGCGCGCTCCGTCGAGGCGGTAGCGCTGGAGCGGTCCTCCGGCGGTCACGCTGTCGGTCCGCCGCGTGATCGTCCAGCCGCCGGCAAGATGCGCGGAACTGCCCGGTGCGAGGTCCACACCGGAAAGCGGCGGGAAGAGATCGCCCACGACCCCGCCGAGCTCGGCGAGCTCGGCCAGCGGATCGGGAATGAATGGCGTGTCCTCGACGGTGTAGCGGCCGAGCGGAGTCAGCATGCCGCGATAGCGGCCTCCGACCAGCCCGTCGGTATCCGGCGCATAGCGCTCTCCCCCCGCCACCCGCCAGATCGAGAGCGAATCGAACCAGCCCACCAGCGCGATAGTGCTGTCAGTGAGCACGGCCGTGAACTCGAGCAGCCCGTCGCGCCCCGCCTGTTCGACGCTGGTCTTGCCGCCGCTCTGGGTCCGGATGTCACTGCGGATGACCTGGTGCAACCGGGCGCCGTCGAGCCAGCCCGCGGCGTACCGCGGCGCCTGGGCCTGGAGGCCGGTGGCGGCGAAGAGAAGGGCGGCGCCGGCGGATCGAAGGGTCGTCAAGAGAGGTCGGAGAGGTCGGAGAAGTCGCTTGGCAATCTAGCCCTCAACGGGACCTTGCGGCGACGCCCTCCCCAGCGCATTTCATAGCCAACCCAAACCGCCAGGGTACTCCGTGCACGACCGCGCTCAACTGTCCGTCCTGACCGTCCTGACCGCCCTGACCGCCCTGTCCGCCCAGGCCCAGTCTCCTCCCCCCCGCTTCCTCATCCACGCCGCCCGCCTGATCGACGGCTCCAGCGACCAGGTCAGGCTCGACCAGGGGGTCCTCGTCGAGGGGGAGCGGATCACGGCGGTTGGCCCGTTCGCGGACCTGAAGGGCCAGGCGCCGGGGGTGCGGGTCCTCGAGCTGGGCGGCCGGACCGTGATGCCGGGGCTGATCGACGACCATACCCACATCCTGCTCCAGGGCGACATCACTGCCGAAGACTACGACGAGCAGCTGCTCAAGGAATCGATTCCCTACCGGACCATCCGGGCCACCGTGGCGGTGCGAACGGCACTGCTCAACGGCTTCACCACGATGCGCGACCTCGAGACCGAGGGCGCGATGTATGCCGACGTGGACATCAAGCGGGCGATCAATCGCGGCGTGATTCCCGGTCCCAGGATGTTCGTCGCCACCCGCGCCTTCGCGCCCACCGGCATGTACCCGCTGAGCGGCTACTCCTGGGAGCTCAAGGTGCCGGAGGGCGTCCAGGTGGTCGACGGCGTCGACGAGATCCGGAAGGGGGTGCGCGAGCAGGTGAAGTACGGCGCCGACTGGATCAAGTTCTACGCCGACCGCCGGTACTACGTCGGCAAGGACGGGCTGCTCCACAGCTGGGTGAACTTCACCGACGAGGAGATGAAGGCGTTCGTGGACGAGGCCCACCGTCTGGGCCGCCGGGTGGCGGCGCACGCCATCGGATGGGACGGGATCGACGCCGCGCTTCGGGCAGGAGTCAACACCATCGAACACGGCGACGGGCTCACTCCCGAGCTGATGGACCGGATGGTGAAGCAGGGGGTCTACTGGTGCCCGACGATCTTCGTGGGGGCGTACGTCGCCGAGGGGCGGGGAGGGATCTGGCCGCAGATGGTGGAGTTCGAGCGGAAGGCGTTCGGCGAGGCACTCCGGCGGAAGGTGCTCATCGCCTACGGCACTGATGCGGGCGGGTACGCCTGGACCGAGAACCAGGCCCAGGAGTTCGGCTACATGGTGCGTTACGGAATGACCCCGATGCAGGCGATCCGCTCGGCGACCGGCGTGGCCGCCGCGCTGCTCGACCAGTCGGACAACGTCGGCGCCATCGCGCCGGGCCGCTACGCCGACCTGGTGGCCACCGACGGCGATCCGCTGGCCGACATCAGCGAGCTGCTGCGGGTGAGCTGGGTGATGAAGGGAGGGGTGGTCTACAAGGGGAGCGGGGAGCAGGGAGCGGGGAGCAGGGAATGAGCGGAAGCACCAGCTCCCGGCTCCGCTCCCCGCTGCCCCTATTCGGACTGCATGAAGGGATAGCGGAAGTCCTTCGGGGGCTGGAAGGTCTCCTTGATACTCCGGGGTGACACCCACCGCAGGAGATTGAGAATCGAGCCGGCCTTGTCGTTGGTGCCGCTGGCTCTGGCGCCCCCGAACGGCTGCTGGCCGACCACGGCGCCGGTGGGCTTGTCGTTGAGATAGAAATTTCCGGCCGCATTGCGCAGCGCCCGGGTGGCGTGGGCCAGCGCGCCCCGGTCCTGCGCGAAGACGGCGCCGGTCAGGGCGTACGGGCTGGTGCGGTCCACCAGCGCCAGGGTCTCCTCCCACTGCTTTTCGGGGTAGACGTACACCGTCATCACCGGCCCGAAGACCTCCTCGCACATCAGTCGGTAGTTCGGGTCCTCGACCTGGACCAGGGTCGGCTCGATGAAGAAGCCGGTCTTGTCGTTGCAGCCGCCGCCGGCGAGGATCGTGACGCCCTTCTGGCCCCGGGCCGAGTCGATGTATCCCTTGATCCGGTCGAATGCCTTTCGGTCGATCACCGCGCCCATGAAGTTCCTGAAGTCGGCGACGTCTCCCATCTTGATGTCGGCCATCATCGCCAGGGTCCGCTCCTTGACCCTGGGCCAGAGATTGGCCGGGATGTAGGCCCGCGAGGCCGCGCTGCACTTCTGGCCCTGGTACTCGAAGGCTCCCCGGACCAGCGCCACGGCCACCGCGTCGGGGTCGGCGCTCGCATGGGCGACCACGAAGTCCTTGCCGCCGGTCTCGCCGACCAGGCGCGGATAGCTGGCGTACCCCGGCAGGTTCTCCGCCACCTTCCTCCAGAGCAGCTGGAAGACCTCGGTCGATCCGGTGAAGTGGATCCCGGCCAGGGTCCGATCGGCCAGCAGCGTATCGGTCACCAGGCCAGAGCCGCCGGGCACGAAGTTGATGACCCCCGGCGGCAGCCCCGCCTCGAGGAGCAGCTTCATGAAATACCAGTTGCTGAGTGACGCCGAGGCCGCCGGCTTCCAGACCACGACGTTGCCCATCATCGCCGGCGCGGTGGGGAGGTTGGCGCCGATCGCCGTGAAGTTGAACGGCGTGATCGCGTAGACGAATCCCTCCAGCGGCCGGTGGTCCATCCGGTTCCAGACTCCCGGGGAGGAAATCGGCTGCTCGTGGGTCAGCTTGTCGGCGTAGTGCACGTTGAAACGCAGGAAGTCGATGATCTCGCAGGCGCTGTCGATCTCGGCCTGGAAGGCGGTCTTGCTCTGGCCCAGCATCGTGGCCGCGTTGAGCACCTGGCGCCAGGAACCGGCCAGCAGGTCGGCCGCCTTGAGGAACACCGCCGCCCGGTGCTCGAAGGGCCAGTTGGCCCACTCGCGCTGGGCCTCGTTGGCCGCCTTGATGGCCGCCGCCAGCTCACCGGCACTGGCCTGGTGCACCTTGGCGATGACCCGCCCGTGGGCATGGGGGGAGACGATGTCGACCGTCTTGCCGGTGCGGATCTCCTTGCCGCCGATGACCAGCGGGATGTCGACCTGGAGAGCGGTCTGGCGGGCCAGCTCAGCCTTGAGGGCCGCGCGTTCGGCGGAGCCCGGGGCGTAGGCGTAGACCGGTTCGTTGACGGGGGCCGGGATGTTCGGGGCGCTGCTCATGGACTCGTTCCGGTGAATTTCGGGAGGGGGGAGCTTAGCCGGTCGCCCGGGGCGATGGAAGGCGGGCCGCCCTCTCCCCGCGCCCGCCGGCTCAGGGCCCCAGCAGCGCGGCAATGCCGGCGGGAGGAACGGAGGGACCGCCCGCCAGCGGGCGGGCCAGCGGCACCAGCCCGGAGTGCTCGATGATCGTCCGCCCGTCGGGCGAGAGCGCGAACTCGACGAAGGCCGCGGCGACCTCCGGGTGGGGCGCCGCCAGCGGAATACTCAGGGCGTAGACGATCGGCTCGCCTCTGAACTCGACCGAATCGGCGCCGGCGCCGCCGCCCATCGGAATCCAGACATCGGCCTGGGCGTACCACTCGGCGCGTGCCGGGTCGCTCAGGTCGACCTCCGGCGGCAGATCCACGAACCGGAGGTGGGCCGACTTGGCCAGGGAGTAGTAGGAAAAGGAGTAGTCGAGCTCCCCGGCCTGGATCAGCGCGGTGAGGTCGGCCTCCTTGGGCCGCATGTAGCGCGGGGGCATCGCGGCCAGCAATCGTGCGGCCAGCCCCGACTGCTGGTAGAACTTCTCGGCCAGCTGGAGGACCATCAGGGTGCGGTAGCCGTTGGGATCGAGCGCCGGGTCGGCGCGCCCCGTGCGGACCCCCGGCCTGAGCAGCACCTGCCACCAGTTTTGCGGGGTGACCTCCGAGGCGCCGATCGACTGGTCGGAATACACCACGACCATGGCGTTGCGGGCGAAGGTGACGTACCACCCCGCGAATTTCGGGATCAGCAGCTTGGGAATCACCCCATAGTCGGCGACGCCAATCACGTCAGGAATCTTGCCCAGCTCGGTCAGCTTCCGCGCCGCCTCGACGCTGCCAGAATTCTCCTGGGCGGGGACGACACCGGGATTGCGGGCTACGAAGGCGTTGAGCAGGTCGCGGAAGGGTGCGGCCAGGCTGCCGGCGTTGTAGACCACCAGGGGCCCGCTGAGCTGGGCGTGCAGCGGCTGGCCCGCGCCGGCACCCCAGAGAATGCCGAGAAGAAAGGCCGCCAGCCTGGGAAATCGGGATCGCATTCGCACCTCACCGGGATCTGCGCCGTGCTCGCCCAAAGCTATCGTGCCCGGACCTTCTCTGGCGCGGTCCCCACAATGGTCGGCGAGGGCGGCAGGACGAATCCACCCCGCGCGAGCGCGCCACGACCCGTGTCGGACAGCAGGAGCGACACAAACTCTGCGGCCAGCGCCGCGTGGCCGGCACCCTTGAGAATGGTGACCCCGTACTGGATGGGTTCACCGCGCAGCGAGATCGAGTCAGCCGCCCCCGGCCGTGCCGGCAGGCGGATCGTCGCGTGATCGTAGGTGGAGGCCAACCCGGGATCGCTCAGGTTGACCGCAGGCGGCAGCTCCGCCACCCGAAACCCTCGGCTATGGGCCGAGGAGCGATACGTGATGACGTAATCGAGCTCGCCGGAGTCGAGCAGATCGTACAGCGTCTTTCCCGCCGGCGGCGCCACGGTGGGGACGGCCCGGGCCAGCGAGTCGGCGAGCCCAGGCCGGTGGTAGAACTCCTCGGCGAGCTGGAAGACCAGGACGGCGCGGTAGCCGCCGGGGTCGAGCAGCGGATCGGAGTGGCCAGCGCGTACCCCCGGCCGCAGCAGAACATCCATCCAGTTCTCGCCCGTGAGCTCTGCCGTGCCGGTCGCGTGCGCCGATGAGGCGACGACCATGGCGTTGCCCGAATAGATCGCGTACCAGCTCGCATGGGCCGGCATCAGCAGGCGGGGGATGATCGCGTAGTCGGCGACCGCGAGCACATCGGGGGCCTTGCCTGGCTCCAGCGCGCGGGTGGCCAGGTCGACGCTGCCCCCGCTTTCGCGCCTCACCCGGACGCCGGGATGGGCGCGTTCGAAGGTGTCCGCCAGCTCCCGCATCGGATCGGCGAGGCTGCCGGCGTGGTAGACCACGAGGGTGTCCGTCACTGGGGATTGCGTCTGCTGGGCGGCGGCCTCAGCCGACACCCAGCCGCCCAGCAGGAGCGCACAGCAAAGCCGGTCAGAACGAATAGCGCGCACCGAGCTGCATCCGCCAGCGGGAGAGGTTGTTGTTGATGACGTTGGTGGGAGGGAGCGTGACCTCGTACAGATTCCGCCCGTTGGCCACGTCCTGGCCTCGGAGTTTGAGCATGGGGACATTTTCCGTGCCGGCGCTGGCAAAGCTGCCGGTCTCCCGGACCAGCCCCCAGTTGCTGCTGAGCAGGTTCAGGAAATTGAAGATGTCGAACGTCACGTTGATGCCCTGCGTGTGGGCGAAGGCGAACCGCTTGGCCAGCCGGAGATTCAGCTGGTTCACCCACGGATTGCGGCAGGAGTTCCTGGGAAGGATGGCGCCGCGGGCGTCGGTCAGGCAGGAATTGGCGGCGATGAACGACTCGAGCTTCGCCAGGCCGGCGGGGTCGGCCACCAGCACAGTGGTCGGCGCCGTGGTGACACTGTCCCGGACCACCGAGATGTCGGTCGGGTCGTTCGGGACGTAGACCGCGTCGTTCTGCTGGCGGTCGAAGGCGCCGGCGCGGTTCCCGACACCGTCGGCATTGGCATCGCCGTTGACGATGTAGGTGAACGGCAGCCCCGACCGGCCGATGTAGGTCAGGGAGATTGCGAAGCCCACCGGGAGATTTGCGGTACCGCTGATCGTCACCTTGTTCGGTGTCGAGAACACCGAAGTAGCGAGCTTCCGGTTTGCCAGCGACCCATCCACTGGCACGAAACCGTAGTTGGACACCGTCTGCGCATCCCTGAGCGACATGTGGTCCATCGCCTCGCTGTGCGTGTAGGCCACGTTCAGCGCCAGCCACTGGGCGAAGGTGCGCCGGACCTGGGCCGTCACGAGCCAGGCAAAGTCTCCGTTGATGTTGGAGTTCTGGAGCACCGGACCGAACGCCGTCGTGACCTTGGACGGCGTCACCGCCGGGAGGGCACCCGCCGCCGAGGAGGCCGCGATCGCGCCGTACTCCACACGTCCACCCTCGCCAGCCAGGGTGCCCACCGGCCCGGTAAGATTGGCATCGCTGATGTACATCCGGTCGTACCCCTCGTCATACAGCCCGTCCAGCGAGAGGACGAACCCCTTGGGCAGCTGGTGATCGAGTCCGAGCGAAAACTTCAGGCTCTGCGGCTGGCGGAACCCGGGGGCGAAGTAGGTCACCGTCGGCACCGCGGGGGTCACCGCCGTGACACAGGAGGTCGGCTGGGTGGCGGGGTCGGGATTGAAGGCCGGGGCCGCCGCGCCGGAGCAGTTGAGCGTGACCACATCGTTCCCGGTTTGAGTGTAGGCGAAGGAAGCCCAGACGTAGGGAATGTTGCCGCTGAACAGCCCCACTCCGCCCCGGAGTGCCGACCCCGGTTTGAACGACCAGTTGAATCCAACCCGCGGCGACCACTGGGCGGAGGTGCCGATGAAGCTGCCGGTGTTGACCGCGAGCGGGCTGGCGAGCAGCGCCGAGTCGACGGTAGGGGTCGTGGTAAAGATCGGGACGGTGACCCGGAGCCCCAGGGTCAGCGTGAGAGCCGGCGTCGCCTGCCATCGATCCTGGACGTACGCGCCCAGCTGAGTCACACCGAAATTGGCGGTCTCGCCATCCGGCCGGAGCGGGATGCTGCGGATGAAGCGAGAGGCGGTGCCGGCCTCGAACGCCGTCAGGTTGTTGAACTGGTACTGGCCGATGGAGCTGGAGAGCGAGGTGAAGTCGAAGTGCATGAACTCGGTGACCAGCCCCCCCATGACGACATGGCGTCCGAGGTCATAGGTCGCGTTGTCGTTGAGCACGAAGGCGCGCTGGGTCAGCGCGAGCTCCTGCGAGGAGGGATCGGCGCCCGCGATCAGGCGCGCGCTGGCGAACCCGGGCTCGCCCACGTTGCTGACCAGGACCGCCGGGTAGTCCACCGTCGCGGTCCGCGGTTCGTCGACGCCGATATAGGTGGCCAGCAGTTCGTTGGAGACCCGGCTTCCCGCCACGGTGGTCCAGCGGGCCCGGCCGCTCCACTGGGTGGAAGCGGGCTGGAACCCGGCGGAGGTCAGGCGGTAGTCGCCCCCGATGGTTCGTGGCGGGGCGAGGGTGTCCTGGATCTGTCCGTTGGCGTAGTTGAGCGAGCCCTCCAGCAGCCCGGCCTTCCCCACTGGCGCAGACAACTTGGCAAAGAGATTTCCACTGTTGTTGTGCACGGTGTAGGCGCCATAGCTCCCGGGAGCGAGGGCATAGCCCGTCAGCAGGGCGGTGAAGCTGTCCGCCGTGGCCACGCTGATCCCGACGTCCGACCCGGTCGCGATGGTCGGCCCGGTCCAGGGCGTGGTCACCTGCCGCAGTTCTCCCGCCACGAAGAACTGCAGCCGGTCCCGGATGATCGGGCCGCCGCCCGACAGGCTGTACTGCCAGTTGCTGAAGTCCGGGTAGCCGGCGCCGCTGCTGTCCTTGCCGACCAGCGACTGCCCCTGGTAGAACAACGACGCCGAGCCGTGGAAGCTGTTGGTCCCCGACCGGGTGATGGCATTGATTGCGCCACCGGTGAAGTTGTCCTGCCGCACGTCGAAGGGCGCCACCTGGACCTGGAACTCCTGGACGGCGTCCAGCGGAAGCGAGCGCACGCCGATCTGACCGCCGGGAGCCCCGGTGCCTCGGCTCAGCCCGAAGTAGTCGTTGTCGGTGCCGCCATCGATCTGGATGTTGTTGTAGCGGTTGTTCTCGCTGGAGACGGCGGTGCCACTGACTTCGGGGGCGGTCTGGATCAGGTCCACGAAGTCGCGATTGAGCACTGGCAGCCGCTGGATCATGGTGTCGGTCACGGTGTGGGCCGGCCCGGTTCGCCCGGCGCTCATCAGCGGGTTGGCGTCCGCGACCACCGTGACTTCGGCCAGCTGCACCGCTTCCGGCGTCAGCGTTACGGTGACCCCCAGCCGCTGGCCCAGCGCCAGCATCACATTCTGGAGGACCGCCGGCCGGAACGAGATCGCCCGCGCCTCCACCGTGTAGGGGCCGCCGGGAGTGAGGTTCTCGATCAGCACCCTGCCGGAGGCGCTCGTGGGGCGCTCGATCCGTCGACCGGTGCGCGAGTCGGTCACGGTGACGGTCGCCGCGATGCCGCTATCGGCGCGCGCCGTGGAGACGACCAGGACATTGATGGCCGATCCGGTCGGGCTCTGGGCCGAGAGCCGGGGACGAGCTGCCACCGCCAGCAGCGCCAGGGGCGCCAGCCGTGCCAGGTTCACTGTTTTCATGGTGACGGGCTCCGGAATGTCGGGTGAGGGGCAGAAGCTACGCGGCGACCGATCGATAGGCAAGCTGCTGCCTATCGGCTCGGCGGTCCGGTCTTGGTGATCGGCAGCGCGTTGCCTATCGTTCCCGTCCACCCCATCCGAGAGCGCCCATGAAGACGTCGCGCCCCGTTCCACCTCGCGATAGCCCTGCTGCTGGCGGTCCTCCCCGCTCGGCGCCCAGGCCGTCCCACCGATGCCGGGCGGCTACGCGCCGATGGTCGAGCTCGGCGGCCTCGTCGCCCATCCCGCCCGTCTCGACTCCGCCGCGCTGGCCCGACTCCCCGCCACCGAATTGACGATGGCCGATGGCCACGGGGCTGCGCCCGACAGCGCCAGGTACCGGGGTGTCCTGCTCTGGGAGCTGATCCGCCAGGCGGGACCGCAGACCGACTCGGCCCGGAAGGGGGACCTGCTCCGCCATTTCGTGGTGGTAACGGGAAGCGACGGGTACCAGGTCACGATGGCGGTGGGAGAACTCCTGCCGGACTACGCGGCCCAGCCGGTGCTCCTGGCCTGGCTCCGGAACGGTGAGCCGCTGGACAGTACCCACGGCATGGCCCAGCTCCTCGTGCCGGGCGACCGCCGGCGGAGCCGCAGCGTCCACAACGTCGCCCGGATCGAGTTCCAGGCCCCGGCAGGGCCTTGAGGCCGGCTCAGCTCCGTCCCAGGGTGGCGGCGAACGCCGCCTTGATGGCCCGCTCGGATTCCCGCTCCCATCGGCGGAAGAGGCGGACCAGGCGGCTGGCCTGCGGGCTCAGCCTGGCGCCGCCCCCGCTCCGCCCGCCCCGCTGGGTCTCGAGCACCACCCCGCCCATCACCTTCTCCATCCGGCGCAGCCGGTTGAGGCAGGTGCGGTAGCTCCACCCCACCACCCGCCCAGCCTCCAGAATGGTCCCGTGCTCCTCGACCGCCTCGAGGAACTTCAGGTAGTTGGGGCCCATCAGGAAACTCCCCTTCCATGTCAGCCAGATCTTGTGGCGTGGCGCCAGGTGCGGCCCCAGCGGGCGGACCGAATCCCCCCGCTTCTGTCGTCCGGAATTCATGGAGTAGACCTCGATGGTAGAGACAGTGGCCTGAAGCTGGCGGCAATGGGATTCGAGTTCAAGCCCAACAACCACAAAGTGTTGCACGCGGCGACCGGTTGGCAATGCCCGGATTCGCAGCCCCTACCCCCCGGGGGAGGGGGGATGGGGGGGGCTGGACAGGCCCCCCGGGGGGTGGGTTAGACTGGCCATGCGGCTCCCTCCCAGAGGGGGAGGCGTGTTTGCATCCTCCGACCAAGCGGAGGATCCTCACTCGCGACTGACCTTTACCCTTGAGTCGCGACCCCTATCGGCGGGGGGGGCGAGGTCCCAGTAATCCCTTCAGGCCACCGGAAGGCCTTGCGGGGGGGACCAGACCGAGTCCCGCTAGACCCGAAAAGAGGAGTTTGTGAAAGTCATGGTCCTGGGCTCCGGCGCGGTGGGTACCGTGTCCGCCCTGAAGTTCGCGCAAGTCGCGATGGTTGAGCAATTGGTCATCGCCGACGCCGTACCCGCCCGTGCCGAGGCACTGGCGTCCCGCATCAGCGACCCCCGGGTCGTCACCCTCGCGCTCGACGCCGGCGACAAGGCGGCACTCGTGCGCGCCATCCGTGAAACCGGCACCACCATCCTCCTCAACGCCGCTCTGCCGGCCACCAACCTGGTTGTGATGCGCGCCTGCCTGGAAGCCGGCTGCGACTACATCGACATGGCCAGCGGCGGGGCGGCGAACGACGGGATCCCCAAGCTGGACGACCAGTTCGCGCTGGACGCCGAGTTCCGGGCCGCCGGGCGGATGGCCCTGCTGGGGATGGGCGCCGACCCCGGGACCACCAACGTCTACGCCGCCCATGCCGCCAAGCATCTCTTCGACCAGGTGACCCACCTGCAGGTGCGGGACGGGGACAACTCGATCTGCCAGGGCCATTCCGGCTTCCTGGCGGCGTTCAGTCCCTGGGTCTTCATCGACGAGTGCCTCTGCGGCGCCATTTCGTGGCGCGACGGGCGGTATCACCTCGAGGAGGCGCTGAGCGGGTTCGAGCCGTTCAACTTCCCGGAGCTGGGAACGCTCAACTGCTACCACGTGGACCACGAGGAATCGCGCACCCTGCCGCGATTCATTCCCGGGGTCCAGGTGGCGGACTTCAAGCTGTGCATGGACGACGTGACCTGGCAGACGCTCAAGGTCATGAAGCAGCTGGGCATCTCGCGGACCGACAAGGTCCGGGTGGGCGACGTCGAGGTGGCGCCGCGCGACCTGGTGGTCTCGCTGCTGCCCCAGCCCAAGGACCTGGCCGGCCGGATGCGGGGCAAGACCTGCGTCGGGCTCCTGGCCCGCGGCATCGCCGACGGCGAGGAACGCGCCTACTACATCTATAACGTGGCGGATCACGAGGCGGCCTACGCCGACCTCGGCGTCCAGGCCACGGCATGGCAGACCGGCATCCCGCCGGTGCTGGCCGCCGTCCTGATGGCGGAGGGGCGGTGGTTCACGCCGGGAGTGAAGTCGCCCGAGGAACTGAACCCTGATCCGTTCATGGAGCGGCTGCCTGACTACGGAATGGAGTGGCACGTCAGGGACGAATTGACCGGAGAGGTGGACCCGGAAGAGAGCCCTTTCATGGTTCCCGCTCTGGCCGCCTGAGCCTGAGCGGGCGGTAGCTCCACCGCGGGGGCGGCCATGGTCGGCCGCCCCTTCGCGTTGCGGTCCTTTCGGGCGCGCCTGGCTACCGGATTGGGGGCATCGGGATGTTGAAACTCACCGACGTTTCCTCGGAGCTGAAGAGGAAGCTCGGGGCGGTGATCCCGAACACCTCCCACTGGCGGTCGATGAACTTGGCGCTGGTGATTCCGATCAGGGCCCCGCCCCCCACGTCGGTGAGCCAGTGCTTGTCGTCGTTCATCCGGGCCCAGCCGGTGCCCGCCGCCAGGGTGTAGAGGCCGACGGTCGCCCAGGTGCGGTGCAGCTCGTAGGAGGCGCTGGCGGCCAGGGCGAAGGCCATCGTGGTGTGGCCCGAGGGCCAGGAATCGTGTCCTGAAAAGGGCGAGAATTCGTACTGCGTCGAGGTATCGCTGGGACGCCACCGCCCGACGGTATACTTGAGAATTCCCGTCGTGGCCCCGGCCACCAGCAGCGACGAGCCGATCCGGACCCCGGACATGGTCAGATTCTTGTTGTGGCTGATCAGGCCCACCAGGATCGGCACCACGGTGGCGGGCACGAACACCACCGGTGTCCCCATGTAGTCGAGAACATTCGCGATGTCGTCGGTGGTGGTGCTGCGCATGTCCTGAATTGCGGTGTTGACCGGCTTGTCGGCCAGCGAAAGCACCGCCAGCCCTCCCACAGCGATGGCGGCCTGCCACCAGGTCACGTCGTGGGTCGGCTGCGGGGCGGTCGAGGTGGTGGGGACGGTGGAGTCGGCCGCCATCTGGGCCCAGCTCTCGACGGGCCAGGCAATCAGCAGTGCCAGGGCCATCCATCTCGTCCGCATTCCGCCTCCACGGCTCAACCGACCGATCATGCGACCTTCCCCGGAGCGCAATCTACACCCGGCCGGTATTGGCATCGCACCCGATGCAGGGGTGCCACCCACTTGCCAGTCCGCCGCGGACGGGCTAGCGTGACTGCGTCGAGTGACATGGTCAAAGCCAATTTCCCGAGCCTGTTGCCATGATCCGTCTCCGATCCGTCGCCCTGCTCGCCCTCGCCCTCGGCGCCTGCCGCGACTATCCCTATGAAAAGCCGATCAGCCAGCAGGCCGGGCTGATCCCGCCGGCTACCTTCGCGCGCTACGGGCGCGAGCAGGCGATCACGGTCGCCATCGGGCGGGAGCTGGCCCGGCCCTACAACTCCGGGCCGGCGGCCCTGGCCCAGGTCGGGACCACCTACGCCAGGAAATTCCCCGACGTCACCAATGTCGTCGCCGATCCGCTCGGCTACCGGCTGACGCTGCAGTACGCCTCCGGCTGGCGGGCCTCCGCCGTGCCGATCGCCGACGGCAAGACGGGAGACGAGACCACCATTCCTCAGTGAACGGGGTCCAGGTCGCCACCACCGCCGCCAGCCAGGAAGCCGCCCAGCGCCTGGCCGACGCCGCGGTGACCGAGCGCTTGGCCGCCTGTGCCCAGGTCGAGGGACCCCTCGCCAGCGTCTACCGGTGGCAGGGCGGCGTCGAGCGGGCCACCGAATGGCGCTGTCTCTGCAAGACCACCGCGGCACGCGCCCCGGCATTGATCGCGCGGCTGCGGGCGCTCCATCCCTATGACGTGCCCGAGATCGTCGCCACGCCGATCGTGGACGGCGACCCCGAATACCTCGCGTGGATCGAACATTCGGTAAGCCCTGAGCGGTAGGAGGTGCCCCGGCCGGCCGGCCGCGTCTCTCCCGCCCGCAGGCCCCGCTTACCGCTCACCGCTCACCACCGACATCCATGGCCGCTCCCGACGCTCCCTCTCCGGAACTGCTCTACCTCCTCTCGGGTGACGAGGACGATTTCCTCGAGGCCAGCCGCGATATGCAGCCGGCCGACATCGCGGAGGCCCTGAGCCAGTTGCCTCCCGAAGGGGCGGCGAGGGTCGTCCGCGCCCTGCCCTTCCACCTCGCCGTGCAGGTCTTCGACGAGCCCGAGCTGGAGGACCGGAGCGGCATCATCGCGCACCTGCCCAACGAGTTCCTGGGGCCGATCATCGGTGCGATGTCCTCGGACAACCAGGTGGGCCTGGTCAGGGAGCTGAGCCCGGCTGACCGGGAACGGCTGGCCCACCTCCTCGATGCCCCGACCCGGGACACCCTGCGAGCACTGCTGGCCTATCCCGCCACCAGCGCCGGCGGCATCATGACCACGGAGTTCGTCAGCGTGCCGGCCAGCTGGACCGCCCTGCAGGTCCGCCGGTACATCAGCGAGGTGGGCAGCGCCAAGGAGACGGTCTACGCCATCTACGTCGTGGGCGAGAAGGACCAGCGCCTGCTCCACGTGATCTCGCTCCGCGAGGTCGTCATGGCGGACTCGGACACCGGCGTCCTCGACATCGGGGAGCGGCGCAAGGCCGTGACCACCCGTCCCTTCACCGACCGCGAGGACGTGGCCCGGCTGATCTCCAAGTACAACCTGCTCGCCATTCCCGTGGTGGACGAGGGGAACCACATCCTCGGCATCGTGACGGTGGACGACGTCATCGACGCGCTGGTCAGCGAGACCACCGAGGACGTGCAGAAGTTCGGCGGCATGGAGGCGCTGGACGAGCCGTACATGGAAATCAGCCTGGGCAAGATGATCCAGAAGCGGGCCGGCTGGCTCTGCGCCCTCTTCCTCGGCGAGATGCTCACCGCCACCGCCATGGGCCATTTCGAGCACGAGATCAGCCGGGCGGTGGTGCTGGCCCTGTTCATTCCCCTCATCATCAGCTCGGGCGGGAACTCGGGGTCCCAGGCCACCTCGCTCATCATCCGCGCCCTGGCCCTCCAGGAGGTCGCCGTCCGCGACTGGTGGCGGGTGGCCATCCGGGAACTCCCCTCCGGCCTGATCCTGGGATCGATCCTCGGCGCCATCGGCCTGGTCCGGATCGTCCTCTGGCAGCACCTCGGCTGGTACGATTATGGCACCCACTACCTGCTGGTGGCGATCACCGTCTCGGTGGCGCTGGTGGGGGTGGTGCTCTTCGGCTCGCTCACCGGCTCGATGCTGCCCTTCCTCCTGCGCCGGATCGGGTTCGACCCGGCCAGTGCCTCGGCCCCATTCGTCGCGACGCTGGTGGACGTGACGGGGCTGGTCATCTTCTTCTCGGTCGCCCTGATCGTGCTGCGAGGAACCCTGCTGTGACCGTACCGACGACCCCCGATTCCGCGCCGCCCGTGCCGGCACCCATCTGGGAGGATTTTCTCGAGATCTTCTATGCCCCGCGCGCGGTGTTCGAGCGCCGGAAGGCGTCGGGCTTCGGCATTCCGCTCCTGATCCTCGTCCTCGGCCTGACGGCCGCGTTTTACGCCGGCCGCAATGCGATGGAACCCATCTTCGACGCCGAGTTCGCGCGGGGAATGGTCGCGGCCACGAAGTCCAATCCGAACATTACCCCGGAACAGATGGAACAGGGGCGCGCCTTTGCGAGGGGGATCATTCCGGTCTTCATTACCGGCTACGCACTGGTCGGCCCGATCCTGATCGGTCTGCTGCTCTGGCTGGCGGGGAAAATGGTCGAGGCACGGCAGGAACTCGGGGCTGCCTGCATGGTCGCCACCTACGCGCTCTTTCCGCGTCTGCTCGAGGCCCTGCTCAACATCCTGCAGGCCCTCCTGCTCCCCAGCGAGAGATTGACGTCGCACTTCGCGCTCCAGCTCGGTCCGGCCCGGTTCCTGGACTACGAGAGCTCCTCGCTGATCCTGCTGACGATTCTGGGCCGGCTCGACCTGATTACGCTCTGGTGCACCGCGCTCCTCGCCATCGGCCTCTCGGTGACCGGCCGGATCCCGCTGGCCCGTGCCGCCATCGCCGCCGGTGCCGTCTGGCTGGTGGGCTACGCCGTACCGCTCTGGGGCGCGCTTCGCGCCTCCTGACCGCCGTCTTCCACTCCTCACGAGGTATCCCGAGGCCATGACCAGATCCCAACGGAAGCTGCTCGCGATCGCCGCCGTGATCGCCTTCGTCGGCCTCCTGCTCTACAACACCCTGAGCGCCCAGAAGGTGACCTGCGAGGTCTGCGTCGAGTTCAACGGGCAGCGCAACTGTGCCACGGCCTCTCACGCCAATGAGGCCGATGCCGTGCAATCCGCCCAGACCACCGCCTGCGGCATCCTGGTCAGCGGCATGAACGAGTCGATCGCGTGCGGCCGGGTCCAGCCGGTGAGCCGCACCTGCAAGACGCGGTAGCAGGACCATGTCACTTCGCTTTCCCCATCCGCTGACCCTCCTGGTCGGCGGCATCCTCCTCGCTGCCCTGCTTACCCACCTGGTGCCGGCCGGCCAGTTCGACCGCCGGGAGGATCCGGCCACCGGCCGCCAGGTGGCCGTCGCCGGCACCTATCACACCCTGTCCCCAACGCCGGTCGGGCCGTTCGACACCATGGCCGCGATTCCGCGCGGCATCCAGTCGGCGGCGATGGTGATCGCCTTCGTCTTCCTGGTGGGCGGCGCCTTTTCGGTGGTGGACCGGACCGGCGCTCTCCGCCGCATCGTCGAGCTGCTGGTCCGCGGGCTGTCGCACCGCCCGGGGCTGGTCATCCCGGTCTCCTGCCTCCTCTTCGGGCTGGCCGGGGTGCTGATGCAGATGCAGGAGGAAATCATCGCCTTTGTCCCGGTTCTGCTGCTGCTGTCGCGCCGCCTGGGATACGACCGACTGACCTCGGTCGGGATGAGCCTCGGCGCATCGGCGGTCGGCGCCGCCTTCAGCCCGATCAATCCCTTCCAGGTGGGGATCGCCCAGAAGGTCGCCGGCCTCCCCCTGCTCTCCGGCAGCGGCTTCCGCCTTGCCTTCCTCATTCCGGCGGTCGCGATCTGGACCTTCTTCCTCTATCGCCACGCCGCCCGGATCCAGGTCGCACCCGCGGCCGAGTCCGCGGCCGCTCCGACTGCCGGCGGCCGACGGCTGGATTTCATTCTCCTCCTGGTCCTGGCCACCTTCGCGCTCTTCGTCTACGGGGTGAAGGCCCTCGAGTGGGATTTCGATCAGTCCGCGGCGCTCTTCTTCACCATGGGCGTCCTGGCCGGGATCATCGGCGGCCTTGGCATCGAGGGCACCACCGAGGCATTCGGCCATGGATTCCGCGAAATGGCGCTGGCCGCGCTCCTGATCGGCTTTGCCCGCGGCATCTTCGTGGTGATGGACCAGGGCAACATTATCGACACCGTGGTCCACGCCCTCTTCACTCCCCTCGACACCCTCCCAGTCGTGGTTTCGGCCCTCGGCATGGTGGGGCTGCAGGCGCTGATCCATGTCCCGGTGCCCAGCACCAGCGGCCAGGCGGTGCTGACCCTTCCGGTTCTGGTCCCGCTCAGCGACCTCCTTGGCCTGTCGCGCCAGGTGACCGTCCTCGCGTATCAATATGGTGCCGGCCTCTGCGAGCTGATCACCCCGACGAATGGCGCCCTGATGGCACTCCTGGTCGCCGCCGGGGTACGATTCGAGGACTGGCTCATATTCGTGTGGCGCCCCCTTGCAGTGTTGTATCTTGTTGGGGCACTCGCGGTTGCCGGTGGGGTCCTGGTTCATCTTTCCTAGCCGTCTTTGGAACGCCCTCCGACTACCGGCAATCCGGCAGCCTGCCGGTGGCACCCGGCTTGCGTGATCAATCGTTCGCGGGGGTTCCATATTGATGCGGCCGACCCACGGCCGGAGGGCGCCATGAGCGAGCTCACGATCCGGGACATGGACCAGGGCGAAGACTTCGCCGAGTGGTTCGCCGACCTGCTCCACAAGGAGGAGGCCCGCGCGGGTGGCACCGTTGCCCCGCACGAGCACTACCTGGTGCTGACCGATGAGATCGGCGACTGGATCGGCGGCGTCCGGTACGCCATCCGGGGCGGAGTGGCCCAATTGCTGGACATCGCCGTCGAGCCCGAACAGCGGCACAAAGGGCATGGCCGGCGACTGCTGGCAGCCTTCGAATCGCGGGCGGAGGAGGCCGGGGCCCACGTCGCCGAGTTCTGGACCGATGACACCCGGGCCGAGCCGATTCTTCTCCACGCCGGATGGCGCCAGGTCATGGAACGGCCCGACTTCATCGGCCGGCAAACGTGGTTCCTCATGGAAAAGCGGTTCGCGCCGAAGTAGGCCCGCCGCGCCACTTGGTGGCGCTCTTCCGTCCCGTCGTCGCCCCTGCCACATTTGCAGTCCCGCACCGACGCCGTCTCAGCCGGCGGCGTCCGCCGTTCCCGCTCACCGGGCCTGTCCATGACTCTCTCCAGGGACGAACGACTGCTCGAGTCCAAGTTCGAAGTGCTTCGCGACCTCGAGGCGAAGGTCGGGGAGATGATGGAGTCCCACGAGCGCAAGCGTCAGCTCTGGTTTCCGGAGGACCTGCTCGGTCCCGAGCCCGGGGAGGATCCGGACCGCCACCGCAAGGCGCTTCGCGACCAGGCGACCGGCATTCCCGACGCCGTCCGCGCGGCGCTGGCGCTCAACCTCCTCACCGAGGAGGGCCTGCCGCATTTTCACCGGCTGCTGGCCGTGTACCTCGGTGATGACAGTCACTGGCGGCTCTGGAACAACATGTGGACGGCGGAAGAGGACCGGCACGGCGCCGTGCTCAACAACTATGCGCGCGACACCGGCATCCTGAACCAGCGGGTGCTGGAGGAGATGCAGTTCAACTACATCCGCAGCGGTTTTCACCCGGGCTGGGACCGGGACCCGTACCGGGTCTTCGTCTATACGACAGTGCAGGAGCGGGCCACACAGATATCGCACGCCGAGACCGGGCGGCTGGCCGGCGAGTACGAGCCCTCCATCGGCGAGGTGCTGCGCAACGTGGCCACCGAGGAGGCGCGCCACTTCCAGTTCTACCGCTCGGTCTTCGAGGAAATCCTCAAGCGCGACCCCGACGAGGCGCTGCACTCCGCCTCGTTCATCCTGCCCAGCATCGAGATGCCGGGCCACTCGATGCCGCATTTCCGGGAAATCGCCGACGTGATCCGGCGGGCGGGCATCTACGGGCCGCGCGACTACCTGCGCATCGTGCAGGAGCAGATCGACGCCTGGAAGATCGAGGGGCTGACCGGCCTCGGTGAACTCGGTCGCAAGGCCCAGGAGAAGATCCTCGGCATTCCCGCCCGGCTGCAGAAGATTGCCGAGTACATCGAGGCCAGGAGCCGGGCCAAGACCTTCAACTTCGAGGTGGTGTTCGACCGTGAGTTCGCAATGGAGTAGGGTGGTGCTCGGGCTGCTGCTGTCCGCGGCCTGCGGCCGTGGCGAGAAGCCGGCTGCCGCGCCTCGCCCGGGGGCAACGCCGGCGGACGACGCCGCGCTGCTGGGGGCCGAGATCTTCGACGTGGTGGACCAGGTCATGAGCTTCCGGAGCGCGCATTCCGGCCACTGGCCCCGGACCCTCCGGGAGGTCGGCGTGGACAGCCTGACGCGGACCACCATCCGGCGGTACAGCCTGCAGGGCGCCACGCCCATCGTCACCGCCGTCTTCCGTTCCCAGACAGGGCACCAGGTCGCGGCCTGCCGTGGCAGCGGCGACATCCAGGAGGAGGCCTCGCTGAATGGCGGGGCATTCACCGTTGCCTGCACCCTCACCGGCGGCGGGGAATCCGACTTCAAGGTGCGGGGCAACCGCTAGGACGGATCGCTGGTGGGCTCGACACTCCTTTCCCTGCTTCGGGTAGCGGTCCTGGCCGCGTTCCTCTATGCCACCCTGATTGCCCTGGCGTCGTGGGCGGTCCGCCACGGCCGGCTGTCACCGTTCAGCGCCCTGGCGCGCACCGCGCGCCGCCTGGGCGACCCCCTCCTCCGCAGGCTCGAGCGGCGCCTGGTACGTTCGGGGGCCAACCCGCAGGACGCGCCCCTCTGGCTGTTCTGGATCGCGCTGATCGGCGGGCTGATCGTGCTGGGGCTGACGGAATGGCTGATCGGGGTGGTGACGGCGTTCGCGTTCTCGGCCAGCGCCGGCCCGCGCGGGCTCGCCGTGTTCATCCTGAGCGGCGTGTTTACCCTGCTGACCGTCGCGCTCTTCCTCCGGGTCATCGCCTCCTGGTTTCAGATCTCGCCGTACAGCAAGCTCATGCGGCTGGTCCTGGCCCTGACCGACTGGATGATCGTGCCGCTCCGGCGGATCGTGCCTCCTTTCGGCATGATCGACGTCACCCCGCTGGTTGCCTACTTCCTGCTCCTGCTGGCCCGCTCATTCCTGATCCGACTCCTGTGAGGCCCGCCCCCGGGGCAATCACCGCGACGGCCAACGGGGTGCGACTCCGGGTCCGGGTACAGCCCAGGGCCTCCCGGAACGAGGTCGCCGGCCCGCACGGCGACGAACTGCGCCTCCGGCTCACCGCGCCGCCAGTCGAGGGCGCCGCCAACGAGGCCCTGGTCCGGTTTCTCGCGGATACGCTGGGGGTAGCGAGAGGGTCGGTGACGATCGTGGCCGGCCTCTCGAGCAGGAGCAAGGTCGTCGAGGTCGGCGCGCTGGCGGTCGAGGAAGCGGCCCGGCGCCTGGGCCTCGCCCCGTGAGCGCCCCTTGCTCGGCCGGTCCAGGAGGTTAGGATTCCTGAGGCGTCACAACTGAATCCGTGGTGATTTGCGCTGATTGCGGCCACGCTAAACAATCGCTAAAACGCTGCTCCCGGGGGCCGTTTTAGCCCCGGGCTTTTTCATTCAAGGTCCCCATGACCGCAGTTCCTGATCCGCAGTCTCTCGATCCGGCAGCCGCCCAGCGGCGGCTGGAGCGCCTGGCGCGCCTCGAGGAGAGCCTGGCCCGGCGGATCCTGGTGCTGGACGGGGCGATGGGCACCATGATCCAGTCCTGGCGGCTGGGGGAGCCCGACTACCGGGGCACCCGGTTCCGCGACTGGCCCCGCGACCTCAAGGGCAACAACGACCTGCTGTCGCTGACCCGGCCGGACGTGATCACGACGATCCACCGGGAGTATCTCGCGGCCGGCGCCGACATCCTCGAGACCAACAGCTTCAACTCGACCGCGATCTCCATGGCCGACTACGGCATGGAGGCGCTGGCCGGCGAGCTCAACGTCGCGGCGGCCGGGCTGGCCCGCGCCTGCTGCGACGAAGCCGAGGCGAAGGAACCGGGCCGCCCGCGATACGTGGCGGGGGTGCTCGGCCCGACCAACCGGACCGCGTCGATTTCACCCGAGGTCAACGACCCGGGCTTCCGCAACGTCACGTTCGAGCAGCTGGTCGACGCGTACGGGGTCGCCGCCCGCGGCCTGCTGGCCGGCGGCGCCGACCTGCTGATGGTCGAGACGATCTTCGACACGCTGAACGCCAAGGCGGCGATCTACGCGGTCGAGGAGCTGTTCGACCAGCTGGGCTGGCGGGTGCCGGTGATGATCTCCGGCACCATCACCGACCAGAGCGGCCGCACCCTCTCGGGCCAGACCCCCGAGGCGTTCTGGCACTCGGTGATGCACGCCCGCCCGCTGTCGGTGGGCCTCAACTGCGCGCTGGGGGCGAAGGCGATGCGGCCCCACGTCCAGGACCTGGCCCGGGTGGCGCCGGTCCTCGTGAGCGCCCACCCCAACGCCGGCCTGCCCAACGAGTTCGGGGCCTACGACGAAACCCCGGCGATGATGGCGGAGATGCTGGGCGAATTCGCCCGGAGCGGGCTGCTCAACATCGTGGGAGGCTGCTGCGGCACGACGCCCGACCACATCCGCGCCATCGCGGCCGCGGTGCGCGACGTGCCGCCCCGGAGCCGACCCTCGCCGCCTCCATACTGCCGGCTGTCGGGGCTGGAGCCGCTGACCATCGGCCCCGACACCCTGTTCGTGAACGTCGGCGAGCGGACCAACGTGACCGGCTCGCGACGCTTCGCCAAGCTGATTCTCGAGGGCCGTTACGAAGCGGCGCTCGAGGTGGCGCGGCAGCAGGTGGAAAACGGGGCCCAGCTGATCGACGTCAACATGGACGAGGGGCTGCTCGACTCCGAAAAGGCCATGGCGACGTTCCTCCGGCTGGTGGCCTCGGAGCCGGCGATCTCCAAGGTGCCGGTGATGGTCGACAGCTCGAAGTGGAGCGTGATCGAGTCGGGCCTGCGATGCCTCCAGGGCAAGGGCGTGGTCAACTCGATCAGCCTCAAGGAGGGCGAAGCGGTCTTCCTCGATCACGCCCGGCGGGTCCGGCGCTACGGCGCGGCGGTGATCGTGATGGCCTTCGACGAGCAGGGCCAGGCCGACACGGTGGAACGGAAGGTGGCCATCTGCGCCCGGGCCTGGCGCCTGCTCACCGAGCGGGTGGGGTTCCCGCCCGAGGACATCATCTTCGATCCGAACATCTTCGCCATCGCGACCGGCATCGAGGAGCACTCGGGGTACGCCCTGGCCTACATCGAGGCCACCCGCCGGATCAAGGCCACCCTGCCCCACGCGCTGGTGAGCGGCGGCGTCAGCAACGTCTCCTTCGCCTTCCGGGGCAACGACCCGCTGCGCGAGGTGATCCACGCGGTCTTCCTGTATCACGCCATCGCCGCGGGGATGGACATGGGGATCGTCAACGCCGGGCAGCTGCCGGTCTACGACGACATCCCCAAGGACCTGCTCGAGCGGGTCGAGGACGTGGTGCTCAACCGGCGGCCCGACGCCACGGAGCGGCTGCTCGCCGTGGCGGACCAGGCCAAGGGCCAGGCCACCGCCCGGGCCCAGGACCTCTCCTGGCGGGAGCTGCCCGTGGCGCGACGGCTGGCCCACGCGCTGGTGGAGGGGATCACCGACTGGATCGAGAGCGACACCGAGGAGGCCCGCCTGGCGGCCGGGCACCCGATCGAGGTCATCGAGGGGCCGCTGATGGACGGCATGAACGTGGTCGGCGACCTCTTCGGCGCCGGCAAGATGTTCCTGCCCCAGGTGGTCAAGAGCGCCCGGGTGATGAAGAAGGCGGTGGCCTACCTGGTCCCCTTCCTCGAGGCGGCCAAGGCCCGGGCCGGTGACCAGCGCGCGGCCGGCCGGGTCCTGATGGCCACCGTCAAGGGCGACGTCCACGACATCGGCAAGAACATCGTGGGCGTGGTCCTGCAGTGCAACAACTACGAGGTCATCGACCTCGGCGTCATGGTCTCCTGCGAGAAGATCCTGGAGACCGCCCGCCGGGAGAAGGTGGACGTCATCGGGCTCTCCGGCCTCATCACGCCGTCGCTCGAGGAGATGAGCTTCGTGGCCGGGGAGATGGAGCGCGAGGGATTCAAGCTCCCGCTCCTCATCGGCGGCGCCACCACCTCGCGGGTGCACACCGCGGTCAAGATCGAGCCCCGGTATTCCGGGGCGACGGTGCACGTGCTCGACGCCTCGCGCGCGGTCGGGGTGGTGAGCAGCCTGCTGAGCGACGGCCAGCGCGACGGGTTCGTCGCAGCAGGTCAGGAAGGAATACGCCGAGATCCGCACCAGTCGCGGCGACCGCCAGGACGAGGACCGCCGGATCCCGCTCGAGACAGCCCGGCGCCACCGCCTGGCCATCGAATGGCCGGGTACCGTGCCGCCCCGGCCCGTCTTCCTCGGGGCTCGCGCGTTCGACGACTACCCGCTGCAGGAGCTGGTGGACCGCATCGACTGGACGCCGTTCTTCCAGACCTGGGAGCTGCCCGGTCACTACCCGGAGATCCTCCAGGACCCGCGAGTCGGCGAGGCGGCGCGCAACCTCCTGGCGGATGCGCGCGCGCTGCTCGACCGGATCGTCCGCGAGCGGCTGCTCCGCGCCCGCGCAGTGGTGGGGTTCTTTCCCGCCAATGCCACGGCGGAGGACGACATCCTGCTCTACGCCGACGAGGCGCGGAGCCGCCCGGGCGGCACTATCCACACCCTGCGGCAGCAGATGGCCAAGCAGCCGGGGCGGCCCAACCTGGCGCTGGCCGACTTCGTGGCCCCGGTCGAGTCGGGTATCGCCGACTACGTGGGCGGGTTCGCCGTCACGACCGGCCTCGGCCTCGACGAGCTGGTGCGGCAGTTCGAGGGCGCAGCACGACGACTACTCCGCGATCCTTGCCAAGGCACTGGCCGACCGTCTGGCCGAGGCGCTGGCCGAGCGGATGCACGAACGGGTGCGGCAGGAGTGGTGGGGGTACGCGCCGGAGGAGCGGCTGAGCAACGAGGAGCTGCTCAAGGAGACCTACCAGGGCATCCGGCCGGCGCCCGGCTATCCGGCCTGTCCCGATCACACCGAGAAGCGGACCCTGTTCGAGCTGCTGGAGGCGACGGAGAAGGCCGGCATCACGCTCACCGAATCCTGCGCGATGCTGCCCGGGGCCTCGGTCAGCGGCTACTACTTCTGGCATCCGCAGTCGCAGTACTTCGGCCTGGGACGGATCGGGCGCGACCAGGTCGAGGACTATGCCCGCCGCAAGGGAATGCCGGTGGCGGAGGTGGAGCGGTGGCTGGCCCCGAATCTGGGATATGAACGCTGATTGAGGGGCGGAAAGGCGGAAAGGCGGGAGGGCGGGAATCCGGTTCCCCCTCCCGCCCTCCCGCCCTCCCGCCAGAGACCAATGCCTACCCTTCGAGATCTGCTCGCCGACGGCCGCGTCCACGTCTTCGACGGGGCGATGGGCACCATGCTGTACGGCCGCGGCGTCTTCCTCAACGTCTGCTACGACGAGCTCGTGCTGCGGCAGCCCGACCTGGTGCGCGACATCCATCGCGAGTACGTGCGGGCCGGGGCCGAACTGCTGGAGACCAACACCTTCGGCGCCAATCCCGTCAAGCTCGCCCAGTACGGACTCACCGCGGAGACCGAACGGATCAACCAGGCCGCGGCGGACCTGGCCCGTGAGGCGGCGGGAGAGCGGGCCGTGGTGGTCGGCGCCATCGGGCCGCTCGGCATCCGGATCGAGCCCTTCGGCGAGACCTCGGTGGCCGAGGCCCGCGAGGCCTTCGGCCGCCAGGTCGATGGCCTCCTGGCCGGCGGCGTGGGCGGATTCATCCTGGAGACCTTCAGCGACGTCGAGGAACTCCGGGCCGCCTTCGAGGCGGTCCGCGCCCGGTCCGACCTGGCCGTCGTGGCCTCGATGACGGTCGGCGTCGACGGCAAGACCCACTACGGCACCGAGCCGGCGACCTTCGGCCCCCAGCTCGCGGCGATGGGCGCGGACGTGATCGGCGTCAACTGCTCGGTCGGACCGCACGGTGTGCTCGAGGCCATCGAGCAGCTGGTACGGGTAACCTCGGTGCCTCTCTGCGCCATGCCCAACGCGGGCCTGCCCCGCGAGGTCGAGGACCGCAAGATCTACATGGCCTCGCCCGAGTACATGGCGGAGTACGCCCGCCGTCTGGTCGAGGCCGGGGCGCGGTTCGTCGGCGGCTGCTGCGGAACAACGCCGGACCACATCAAGGCGATGGTCGGCTTCGTGCAGAGCGTGTCGCCCCGGCATGTGCACGCGGCCGGCTCGGCACCCGCCACGGCCGTGGCCCTGGAGCCGGTGCCGCTGGCGGAACGCTCCCGGTTCGGCGCCAAGCTGGCCGCCGGTCAATTCGTCACCACGGTGGAAATCGTCCCGCCCAAGGGGGTGGACCCGGCCCCGATGTTCGAGCAGGTCCGCCTGCTCAAGGCGGCCGGCGTGGACGCCGTGAACGTTCCCGACGGGCCCCGGGCCCAGAGCCGGATGGGCGCGCTGCTCTCGGGGCTGGCCATCCAGCGCGAGGTCGGGCTCGAGGCGGTGGTCCACTACGCCTGCCGCGACCGGAACCTGCTCGGCATGCTGTCCGACCTGCTGGGAGCCGCGGCCAGCGGGCTGCACAACCTGCTGATCGTCACCGGCGACCCGCCGAAGATGGGCCCCTACCCCGATGCCACCGCGGTGTTCGACATCGACAGCATCGGACTGACCAACCTGGTGGCGCGGCTCAACCGCGGGCTCGACCCGGGAGGTAACGCCCTCGGCGGGCGCAGCTCGTTCGTGATCGGCGTGGGGGTCAATCCCGCCGCCCCCGACCCCGAGCGGGAACTCAAGCGGTTCGCCTGGAAGGTGGAGGCGGGCGCCGAATTCGCGATCACGCAGCCGGTCTTCGACGTCGACCAGCTGGACCGGTTCCTCAAGCGGGTCGAGCAGTTCCGGATCCCGATCATCGCGGGCATCTGGCCCCTGGTCTCGCTCCGCAACGCCGAGTTCCTGGCCAACGAGGTGCCGGGGATCTCGGTACCCGAGGCGGTCGTCGCCCGGATGCGGACCGCCAGCGCGCTGGGCAAGGAGGCGGCGCTGGCCGAGGGCGTCCGCATCGCCAGCGAAATGCTGGCCGCGATGCGGGTCCGCCTCCAGGGTGCCCAGGTCTCGGCACCGCTGGGCCGGGTTCCCGTGGCGCTCGAGGTCCTGGCGGCGGGCCGGGGAGTGGCCCAGCCGTGACGGCGCCGATGCGGATCGAGCCGGTGACCCTGGAAGGGAGTCACGTCAGGCTGGAGCCGCTGGACGACGCCCACTTCGAGGGCCTCTGCGCGATCGCCTTCGACGAGGCGCTCTGGCGCCTGCAGGTGTCGCGGATGCGCGACCGGGAGGACCTGCGGCAGTATGTCGCGATCGCCCGGGCCGACCAGCTCCGCGGCTCGTCCCTGCCCTTCGCGACCATCGACCGGGCGACCGGACAGGTCATCGGCAGCACGAGGTTCGGCAACATCGAACGGACCCACCGGCGCGTCGAGATCGGCTGGACCTGGATCGCGCGCCCCTGGCAGCGCACCGCGGCCAACACCGAGGCCAAGCTGCTGATGCTGACCCATGCCTTCGAGCGCTGGGGCTGCCTCCGGGTGGAGCTCAAGACCGACGTGCTCAACGAGCAGTCGCGGCGGGCGATGCTCCGGATCGGGGCCAGGGAGGAGGGAATCCTCCGCAGCCACATGCAGGCGTGGGACGGCCGACGGCGGGATACTGTCTACTTCAGCATCCTGGACGACGAATGGCCCTCGGTGAAAGCCGGGCTCGAGGCCCGGCTGGCCCGGGGAGGAGCTCCGCAACTCCGTTGAACCCACCCGGGTCCCGGGGTATACTCACCCCCGTCGTGCGCCGCTCCGGCGCCCCCACCGGGACCCGAGAATGAACGAGACGTCCGCCGCCCTGCTGCCCCTGACGGCCCTCTCCGAAGAGGAGAGCCTGTTCCGCTCCACCGTCCGCGAATTCGCCGAGACCGAGGTCCTGCCCCATGTCTCGGAGATGGACAACGCCGGCGCATTCCGCCCCGACCTGATCCGCAAGATGTTCGAGCTGGGCCTCATGGGCATCGAGATCCCCGAAAGCTTCGGCGGGGCGGGCGGGAGTTTCTTCCTCGCGGTGCTGGCCATCGAGGAACTGGCCCGGGTCGACCCCTCGGCGGCCATCTACGTGGACGTCCACAACACCCTGGTCAACAACGCCCTGCTGCGCTGGGGCAACGACGAGCAGAAGGCCCGCTACCTGCCCCGGATGGCGACCGAGCTGCTGGGGGCGTTCGCGCTTTCGGAGCCCGCCAGCGGAAGCGATGCCTTCGCCCTGGAAACCCGGGCCGACGACCGGGGAGATCACTGGGAACTGACCGGCCGGAAGTTCTGGATCACCAACGGGGGCGAGGCCGGCCTCTTCCTGGTGTTCGCCAACACCGATTTCACCAAGGGATACAAAGGGATCACCGGCTTCATCGTGGAGCGGGAGTTCCCGGGCTTCGCGGTGGGCAAGAAGGAGAACAAGCTCGGCATCAGGGCCTCGAGCACCACGGAGCTGATTCTCGAGCAGTGCCGGGTACCCAAGGGGAACGTGCTCGGCACCGTCGGCCTGGGCTACAAGACGGCCATCGAAACCCTGAACGAGGGCCGCATCGGCATCGGCGCCCAGATGATCGGCGTGGCCCAGGGGGCCCTCGAGGCGGCGGCGAAGTACGTCCGCGAACGCAAGCAGTTCGGCAAGGCCATCGGCGACTTCCAGGGGGTGCAGTTCCAGCTGGCCCAGATGGCCACCGAGCTCGAAGCGGCGCGGCTGATGGTCTACAACGCCGCCCGGCTCAAGGACGCGGGCCTTCCTTTCCTGCGCGAGGCGGCGATGGCCAAGCTCTACAGCTCGCAGATGGCCGATCGGACCACCTCACAATGCCTGGAGCTGTTCGGCGGGTATGGCTATTCGAAGGAATACCCGGCCGAAAAGTTCTACCGCGACGCCAAGATCGGCACGATCTACGAGGGCACGAGCAACATGCAGCTGCAGACGATTGCCAAGATGCTCTTCAAATAGGCGATGGGGCGGGCCGCCCGATTCGTGGCGATTCCGCCGCGGTCCACTGGCCACCGAAGAAAAGGCGAAAATATGGCAAGTCATTCACCTACAATGACTTGCCATATCATGCTGCCCGATTGGCGGGTCGGATTCCCTCCAAGTGTGCGCTGGAACACGACTTGCCCTCTTGTCCCACCGAGTGGGCCCGGTAAACGGACACCAAACCCAAGAACGACAGCTGCTTGGCGGGATTGGCTCAGCCCCGTAGATTGGGTTCCCCCCGTGGCCGCTGGCCCGTGGTTTCGAGGTCCGATCGGCCGAGGTCGATTTCCCTGAAGGAGAATCGTTTGCGCGCTGCTGCTCCGCTCACCCGTCTGCTGTCAGTGGCCGCGCTGGTTGCGGCGCTCGGCTTCGCGCCGGGCGCCTCGGCGCAGACGCTGACCACCGCCCAGGCGCGGCAGGTCGCGCTCTGGCTCAAGCAGACCAAGCGGTATGCACCGGGGCGCTGGGGCGTCGCGATCGCCAATCAGCAGGGTGATCTGCTCTGGTCCGAGCGGGCCGAGGAGGCCTTTACGCCGGCCTCCACGGTCAAACTCCTCACCACGGGATTCGCGCGCACCCGCCTGGGCGGCACGGCCCGCCTGGCCACGCGCGTGATCGCCGACGGCACCCTCGATTCATTGACGGGCCAGTGGGTCGGCCCCTGGGCCCTCGAGCTCAACGGCGATCCGACCTTTGAACGCGCCACCCGCGAAGGGCGGAGCCTCAGCGAACTCGCCGAGCAGCTGGCCGAGCAGGGAGTCAGGCGGCTCAGCGGTCCGCTGCGGCTGACCAGCCAGACCGGTACGCCCGACGACGCCTATCCCACCACCTGGGCCCCGGCCCACTGGGGGCGGATCTTTGCCCCGCTGGTCGGCGCGGTCACGCTCAACGAGAACATCGTCTGGCTGACGATCGGCCCGGCCTCGAAGAAGGGCGCCGCGCCTCTGCTGATGAACTCGGCTCCCGAGGGGCTCAATGCCCTCGTCTCCATGCACGCCCGCACCGTCGCGGGCTACCGGTCGAGCCTGCTGGTGCGCCGGATGGCCGATGGCGGCTTCCTGGTGACCGGCGCGATCGGGATCCACGCCCGTCCCCGCCGGCTGGTGTCGGTGTCGAGCGACCCCAAGGCCGTCCTGGCCGAGGCGTGGGCCAGGGCGCTGCGTGACGCGGGAATCATCTGGGACCGGGAACACCGGATCGAGAATGGCACGCCATCGGACTCCGGTTACGTGCTGGCGGAAGTCACCTCGGCGCCGTTCGACACCATCGCCACCGAGGTCAACACCCGGAGCCTCAACATCGGCGCGGAGCTGCTGCTTCGCTGGGCGGCCGGCGGGAGCGGCGTGGGAGGAGAAGAGCTCACGGCGCACGTGGCCGAGGTCACGGGCATCCAGAACGGGGCCCACCTGGTCGATGGCAGCGGGCTGTCACACGAGGATCGGGTCAGCCCGATCACCTTCATCAGCTACCTGGCCAAGTTCCCTGCGACGCCGGCGGGCAAGAATTTCCCCATGCTGCTGCCCGCCAACGGCGAAGGAACGCTGGTCCACCTCAAGTCGGGGCTCCCCGCCCCGGGCGTGGTGCATGCCAAGACCGGTACCCTGAGCAACGTCTCCACGCTGGTCGGCTACCTCGGGCGGTCTGACGGTGTGATGCTGATCTCCCTGATGTACAATGGCGGCCGGGTCCGCACCGCCAAGCGCCAGCAATGGAAGCTGTTCCGCCTGCTCGGCGCCGACGGCGTCGTGATCCCCTCGGATTCCACCCCGGCTGACGACGACTCCGAACAACTCGGCGGCGAAGAGGCGCGCTAGTCCCGCCTGGCCGCGCCGAGCCAGAACACTCCCCACCCCGTACCCGCCAGCAGCGCCCCGATCACGTCCGACGGGTAGTGCACTCCCAGGTAGACTCTCGAAAAAGCAATTGACAGGCTGAGCAGGACCGCACCACCGTAGAGCGCGCCACGCGCCAGGCGCGTCCGGCAGCGGGCCGCCATCACCACCGCGGCGAGTCCAAAGACGAGGGGCGCCAGCATGGCGTGGCCCGATGGGAACGAGTACCACCCTCCGCCGCCCCCGAGCTTCGGAATGACGTGCGGCCGCGCCCGTGCAATGATTTCCTTGGCCAGGAGATTGAGGGCCCACCCGCTGAGGACCACCCATGCGTAGAATGCCGCGGCCCGGCCCCGGCCCGCTCGGCGGCAGGCGGCGAAGACGAGGACGCCGAAGGGAATCTCGAAGGCTCCCGAACCGAGCCAGGAAAGGGCGCGCATGACCTCGGTGCGGGCCGGAGTGCGCCAGGGGAGAAGGGCCAGCATCAGCTCCCGGTCCCGCTGATCGGTCATCCCGGTCTGGACTGCCATGGCCAGCCAGCCGAACGCGGCCAGGAGCACCGCCCCCAGCAGCACCAGGCCTCCGGTGATCAACCCCAGCGCGGCCCACCGGCTGCGCAGCAGCCCGGCGAGCCGCCGGTAGATCAGGAGAAGAGGCCGCCGGCGCGGCTGCTGCTCGAGGTCGGGTGGGCTCATGGGAGGAAGGGAGCCATTCTTCCGTCCCCGGGTCAATGGGTGCAGATTCGGATCTGACCCCTGGCGGAGGAACGATGAACCCGGTGCTGTCTGAGCTCGATCGAGCACCGCGCACCTTGCTGCTCCTGGCCGCGCTGGTGCTCACCGTGGTGGTGAGCTCCCTGGGCTACGTCGCGCCGGACTGGTCGCTCTCGCTGCTCTACCTGGTGCCGATCGCCCTGGTCGCCGGGCCGCTGGGGCTACGGGCCGCTCTCCTGGTGTCGGTGGTCAGCGCGGGAGGAATGGCCATCGCGGAGTTCCACGGGACGATGGCCCAGCTCGACCCGATGCACCCCTGGTGGGACACCACCATTCACTTCGTATTTTTCGCAATCACCAGCGTGCTCCTCGTGAGGCTTCGGGGCGAGATGGCCCGTGAGGAGCGGCTGGCCCGGGTTGATCCGACCACGGGGGCCGCGAACCGGCGGGCATTCTTCGAGGCGGTGGAGGCCGAGATCGCGCGGGCGGCACGGTACGGGAAGCCGCTCGCGATCGGGGTCCTGGATCTCGACAAATTCAAGGCGGTCAACGACTCCCTGGGCCACGCGGCGGGAGACGAGGCGCTGCGCGCGGTGGTCGGCCTGCTCCGCCGGGACCTCCGCGCGGTCGACACGGTGGCCCGCCTCGGCGGCGACGAATTCGGGCTGATCCTGCCCGAGACGGCCGAGGAAGGGGCGACCTTCGCCCTCGGGAAGTTGCAGGAGGACTTCGCCGAAGCGATGCGCCAGGGCGGGTGGCCGATCAGCTTCAGTGCGGGGGTGATCGTCTACACCGAGCCGCCCCGGTCGGTCACCGAGGCGCTCAAGGTCGCCGACGAGCTGATGTACCGGGCCAAGCGCACAGGCAAAGGGGGGATCGTCACCGCAACATTACCGGCCCGGGATCTCGCCTCGGCCTGAAGGAAGTACGCTCCGCTAACCTGTGCAGCCCTGTCCTGAAGCCGCCACCACTCGACTACCGTATTCCGGCTAGAAGATGTACTGCACCGAGCCGTACACCGTGATCGGCTGGCCCGGTGCCACGAAGTTGCCGGCCTGGACCTCGACGTACTTCTGGTCGAGGAGGTTGCGCACCCCCAGCTCCAGGCTGGTGTGGCCGAAGATGTAACCCGCGCTGGCGTGAAGCAGGCCGTAGGACGGCAGCGTCACCCCGGGCTCGTCGAACGGCGAATACGGCCCCTGGAAGTTGGTCGCGACGCGGCCGTGCCAGCGCGCCGCCGGCGGAGCGATCTCCACCGCGGCGGCCCCCACCCACTTCGAGGTGTTGTAGACCGTGACCCCGCTCAGCGTATCGCCGTCCGGCGTGATCAGGTTTTCGTACTTGGCGTCGTTGATGGTGGCCGCCAGGTCGAAGCGGATGCGCCGGGGTCAGGGCGTAGTTGGCGTCTGCCTCGATCCCGGACCGCCGGCTGGTCCCTCCGTTCGTCGTCGGTCAGGGTGATCGGGTCGAAGGTCTGCTCGTTGCTCACGTTCATCCGGAAGACGGCCAGGCTGGCTCCGCCACCCTTGAAGTCGAACTTGGTCCCCGCTTCATAGGCCCACGCCGTAATCGGCGGCACCGCGGGATCCTCGAGGATGCCGTCCGCCGAGCGGAATCCGCGCGAGACGTTGCCATAGATCCCCAGCCAGTCGGTCAGCTGGTACAGCGCCCCGACCTTGGGGCTGACCACGCCGTGGGTGGCGCTGGAGGATGCCTCGCCGTCGGGCATGGCCAGGGCATTGAGCAGGTCGTAGCGCAACCCGGCCGTCACCCGCAGCGGCGTGCTGACCTGGTAGCCCGACTGCACGAAGACTCCCCCGGTCACCTGCTGGCCATTGACCAACTGCTGGGCCGAGTCGCGCGACTGGTTGGTGGTGTACCAGTTCTGGTAGTCGGAGTGGTCGAAGCGCCCCTCGAGCCCGGTGGTCAGGGTGCCTCGCTCGGCGGTCCAAGTCAGGGCGGTGGTGGCGCCAAAGCCGTACCGGCTGTCTTCCTCCTCCGTCTGGCTCCCGGTGCCCTCTTCACCGCCTCCCTCGGGCGGCGTGGTGAGGTAGAGTTGCCACCTCCCCTGGGTGCCCCAGAGCGTCGAGCGCCAGAGCAGGTTCGGACCATAGAGGACCCGAATGCTGACCCGTTCGCGGGCGTAGCGCTTGAATCCCTGGTCGGTCAGGTTGGCGACCGTGTCGAAGGTGCCGGCGTCATACTGCTCGGTGGTGACGAATCCCGGTGAGTGCCAGTTGGTGCCGTGCAGCATGATGCCGGCGTCGATCGAAGTGTTTGTGGAGATGTCCCGGACCACTCGCCCGTAGACCTGCCCGATGCCGTACTCGCTGTTGGGCCGCCACCCGTCCTCGTGGGTACCCCGGGCCGCGAAGACCGCGCCGGTCCCGGGCTTGTCGAGCCCCGTGGTCAGGTTGAAATCCACCCGTCCATACGAACCGGCCCCAAGCCATGCCTGAGTGGCACCGGTCCGCTCCAGGGTCCGGACGTTGACCGCCCCCGCGAGGGCAAAGTTGCCGTAGACGGCGCTGGTCGGCCCCTTGATCACCTCGATGCTCCGCACCGTGTTGGGCAGGATCAGGTACCAGTCGTTGTACCCCTCGGCGTGGCCGTTGACCTGCTCATTGTTGGGGACACCGTCAATCCAGAGCGCAATGTCGGTCGAATGGTCCGAGCTGAAGCCGCGGACGCGACGCGTCCGAGGCGAAGCCCGGTCCCTGCCCCTGGTCGTGGACTTCGAGCCCGGCAGTCTGCCGGAGCAGGTCGTAGGGATCCACGGCGACGGTCCGCCTGATCACCACCGGATTGACCCTGATGGTACTCTGCGGGTCGGTCCGCTGGGTGGGCGCAGCGGTGACCACGATGTCGGGCAACAGGGCGCGGTGCTGGGCCAGTGAGTCGGCCTTCTGGGTGCTGTCCTGCTTGGCCGGTTGCTGGGCCAGCAATGCGCCGGGACTTGCCAGGATGGCAAGCACCAGGAATCGTGCGTGCATGGGAAGTCTCCCCTGACGGGACGACGGAGGTGCCGCCCCGCGACGAGGGATCGCGAAGCGGCGCGAGAATCAGTCGCTCAGGCGGAGAGGGGAGGACCGGTCGAGGGCGGCTGGCGCGCCTCGAGAAGGAACGAAGGGACCGAGCGGGAGAGTGTGGTCGGGAGCTGACGTGATGTGGCGACTGCAAATTCGGGCAACTGCGAGGATGGAAGCACGCCGGCCGCCACGCAGCATTCGCCGAGGCAGGTGCAGGCGTGGCCCGCCGGAGTGCCATGATGCCGGTGGCCGGCACCGTGATCCATCCCGTGGTCCATGCCGGCCATCGCCTGGCCGGGCACCAGGTCGTGGTGCGGGCAGTGAACCCTGCCGGTGCCCTCGGCCAGCTGGCAGAGCAGCGCCACGACCTGGACCAGAAGGGTCAGGCCGCGAACAGCGGGGCGATTTCGCAGCAGGGGGGAGGACATCGGCAGAGAAGATACGGGCCGCTGGAGAAGTCAGCAAGCGAAGCTGCGGCTCAGGCGCGCCGGATCCCCTCGAGTCGCGTCGCCGCCTCCCGCAGCAGGTCGTCGGTCTTGCAGAAGGCGAAGCGGACCAGGGTGGCGCCGTCCCCGGGCCGGCTGAAGAAGCTCGAGCCGGGCACCGGGGCCACGCCGATGTGAGTGGTCAGCCAGTGCGCGAAGGCGGTGTCGTCGAGGTCGGAGAGGCCGGAGAAGTCGGCCAGGATGTAGTAGGCGCCGGCGGGTGCCTCGCAACGGAACCCCGCCGTGACCAGAGCCCCATGCAGCAAATCGCGGCGGGCCCGGTACCCGGCGGCGAGTCCTTCGTAGTAGTCGCGCCCCACCGTTTCCATCGCGACCGCCAGTCCCTCCTGCAGTGGAGCCGGGGCGCCGACGGTGAGGAAGTCGTGCACCTTGCGGATCGCGTCGGTCAGCCCCGGCGGTGCCACGATCGTGCCGATCCGCCAGCCGGTGATGCTGAAGGTCTTCGATGCTCCGCTGATGGTCACCGTCCGCCCGGCCATCCCCGGCAGGGTGGCGATTGGAAGGTGCTCCCCCTCGTAGAGGATGTGCTCGTAGATCTCGTCGGTGATGGCGTAGGCGTCGTGCCGCTGGCACAGCTCGGCGATGCCGGCCAGCTCGTTACGGGTGAAGACGACGCCCGAGGGATTGCCGGGGGTGTTGACGACGATGGCGCGGGTGCGCGGCGAGAACGCGGCTGCCAGCCGGTCGAGATCGAGGCGTTCCCCGGGGGGGAGCGGCACGTACACCGGGCGGGCACCGCAGAGCACGGCGTCGGGGCCGTAGTTCTCGTAGAACGGCTCGAAGACGATGACCTCCTCGCCGGGGTCCACGAGGGCCAGCACCGTCGCGGCCATCGCCTCGGTGGCGCCGCAGGTGACGGTGATGTCGGTCTCCGGATCGGCCGCCATGCCGTACCAGTCGAGGTACTTCCGGGCCACCTGCTCCCGGAGCCGGCGGGCGCCCCAGGTGATGGCGTACTGGTTGATGTCCTCGGCGATGGCGCGCTGGGCCGCCTCCTTGAGGAGGTCGGGCGCTGGAAAGTTGGGGAAGCCCTGGGCCAGGTTGATGGCGTCGTGCTGGTTGGCCAGCCGGGTCATGCCGCGGATGACCGATTCGCCGAAGCCGCGGGCGCGGAGCGCGGTATGCATCGCACAAGTCTAGCGGGGTCCGGCGGCGGGGGAGGACCCGCGCTGGACGCCTCCAGCCCCTGCCCCTAGCTTCCGGAGGTCCGCCGTCCCGGCGGCCGCATTCCCTTCCTTACTCCCAGCCCGGAATCCGAATGGCCACGAGCGCACCCGCCCGCCCGCCCGCCAGCGAGCCCGACACCTTCGAGCCCTTCATCCCTGCCAGCCAGACGATCGCGGAGCTGACCCCCCGCGCGCTCCTGCTGGGCACGGTCCTCGGGGTGATCTTCTCGGCTTCGAGCGTGTACCTGGCGCTCAAGATCGGGCTGACGGTTTCGGCCTCGATTCCGATCGCGGTCCTGGCCGTCGCGGTGTTCCACACGCTCGGCAAGTCCACGATTCTCGAGAACAACATCGTGCAGACGGCCGGCTCCGCCGCCGATTCGATCGCCGCCGGGGTGGTCTTCACACTCCCGGCCATCCTGCTCATGGGCTACGACCTGACCTGGGGACGGGTCACGGTGCTGGCGGTGGCCGGCGGGATCATGGGGATCCTGATGATGATCCCGCTCAGGAAGGCGCTCATCGTCAAGGAGCACAAGACCCTCACCTACCCCGAGGGGACGGCCTGCGCCGAAGTGCTGATCGCGGGAGAGAAAGGGGGCCTGCGCGCCCGCCTCCTCTTCCAGGCGTTCGGCCTCGCCTTCGTCTACAAGTTCCTGATGGTGGGGCTCCGCCTCTGGAAGGAGTATCCGGCCCGGGCCTTCGAGTTCTACAAGGGCGCCTCGATTTCGACCGAGGTGGCGCCCGAGCTGATGGGGGTGGGGTTCATCATCGGGCCGCGGATCGCCGGCCTCCTGTTCGCCGGAGGTGTGCTCGCGTACATGGTGCTGGTCCCGGCGATCAAGCTCTTCGGCGACGGCCTGACCCAGCCCCTCTTCCCGGCCAGCATCCTCATCTCCGAGATGAGCCCCAGCCAGGTCCGCTCCAACTACATCTTCTACATCGGCGCTGGCGCCGTGGCCTCCGCGGGCATCCTGGCCCTGGCCCGCTCGCTGCCCACGATCATCTCCGCTTTCCGGTCCGGCTTCCAGGACCTCAAGAGCTCGATGGGCGAGGGCACCACGAAACTCCGCACCGATCTTGACCTGCCGATCTGGGTCACCGTCGCCGGCGCCCTCGGGCTGGCGCTGGTGCTGGCCTTTCTGCCCCAGGTCGGCGTCAACCTGCTGGGCGCGCTGCTGATCGTCATCTTCGGCTTCTTCTTCGTCACCGTCTCCTCGCGGATCACCGGAGAAATCGGCTCCTCGGCCAACCCGATCTCGGGGATGACCATCGCCGCCCTGATCGGCACGACGCTGGTCTTCCTGATGATCGGCTGGACCGGGGTGGACCACCGGGTAGGGGCGATCTCGATCGCCGCCGTCATCGCCGTCGCGGTGGCCAACGGCGGCAACACCAGTCAGGACCTGAAGACCGGATACCTGGTCGGCGCCACGCCGAGGAGCCAGCAGATCGCCATCATGATCGGAGCGGTGGCTTCGGCGATGATCATCGGCTGGACCCTCCTGCTGCTCAATTCCACCTACACCAACATCGTCCCCGAGTCGCACCCCGGCGTGGTGCTGCAGCCCTCGAGCCCGGGCTCGGCCGACCGCACCGTCACCACGCTGGGCGAGACGATGGTGCACGACGGCAGGACCTGGGAGGTGGTGCGGGTCAACGTCGCTACCGAAGGCGTGGTCCCCGGCAAGTACCTGGTGGACCCCACGACGCGCGAGGTCGGCTACCTCGTCGATCCCGGCATCGGGGGCCGGGTCCATGAGATCAACGGCCAGCCGGTCACCAAGCTCGACAGCCCCAAGGCCACCATCATGGCCCTGGTGACCGACGGCATCCTGACGCAGAAGCTGCCCTGGACCCTGGTCCTGCTCGGGGTCTTCATCACGGTAGCCATCGAGCTGGCGGGGCTGCAGGCCCTGCCGGTGGCGGTCGGCGTCTACCTGCCGATTTCGACCAGCTCGGCGATGTTCGCCGGGGGGGTCGTGCGCTGGCTGGTCGAGCGCAAGCTCAAGTCGGAGCAGCGCTCGCTGGCCGAAGTCGAGTCGGGACCCGGCGTCCTCTTCGCCAGCGGGCTCATCGCCGGCGGGGCGATCGCCGGGATCGCGGTGGCCGGCGTGGCGGCGGCTGTTGCGGGCAAGGCCGAGGCGGCTGGCATTCCCGCTGCCGAGTACCTGGCCCAGACGGCGGGATTCTCGCAGCGCCTGGGCCCAATCGCCGCGAGCGACCTGATTGGGGCCCTCCTGTTCGCCTCGCTGGGCTATCTGTTGTACCGGATCGCCCGGAAGTAGCCCCCGGTGGCCGACGCCCCGCCCGGCGCGCTCATCGCCCGGATCCTGCACGGCGGCATGACGGCGGGCCTCGTGCTGTTCGGCGCGGCCTGCTATGTCCTTCGCGGCGGCCGGCCCCCCGGCGCCCTCCCGGCATTCATCCCCTGGATCCCACTGGTGCTCGCCGCCGTGGTCTTTCCCGCCGCCGTGGCGATGCGGAGCCGGCTGTTCGATGACACGACCACGGTTCCCGGGGAGTGGTGGAAGGCGCACCTGACCCACGCCATCCTGCTCTGGTCGCTGTTCGAAGGGCCGGCGCTGTTCGGCGCGGCGGTCTATCTCGCCAGCGGCGGGATCGCCGCGCTGGTGGCCACCGCGGTGGGCCTTGCCCTGCTCCTGCTCCACACCCCCGACCGACTGCACGACGCCGGATGACGGCCACGCCCCCGGACGGCACCGGACGAGACCCCGACCGCGACCTTGGCTTCGGGAGCGTTGTCGCACGTGAGAGCCGTCGGCGCCTGCTCAATCGTGACGGGAGCTTCAACGTGCGGCGGAGCGGCCTGCGACTGCTCGAGTCGCTCTCGCCCTATCACCAGCTGCTGGGAATGCGGTGGGGCCCATTCCTCGGGCTGCTGTCGGCGGTCTACCTGGTGGCCAACTGCCTCTTCGCGCTGGGGTACCTGGCCTGCGGTCCTGGCGCCCTGGTTCACCCGTTCACCGAGGCCACCGGCATCCCGTTTCTCGATGCCTTCTTCTTCAGCGTCCAGACCTTCGCCACGATCGGATACGGATCGATTCACCCGGTGGGCGTCGCCGCCAACCTCATGGTCACGCTGGAGTCGCTGGTGGGGCTGGTGATGATCGCGATATCCACCGGCCTCATGTTCGCCCGGTTCTCCCTGCCGCGGGCCCGGATCCGGTTCAGCCGCCACGCCGTGGTCGCCCCCTACCAGGGTGGCACCGGCCTGATGTTCCGGGCGGCCAACGAGCGCCGCTCCGAGCTGATCGGCGTCGAATGCGAGCTGCTGTTCAGCCGGTTCGAGACCCAGAGGGGCAATCGGCAGCGGAACTTCTATCGCTTGCCCCTCGAGCGCGACCGGGTGACCTTTTTCACCCTCTCGTGGACAGTGGTGCACCCGATCACGGCCACCAGTCCACTGTACCAGGCCACGGCCACGTCGTTGCTGGAGAGCCAGGCGGAACTGCTGGTGGTGCTCAAGGGCACCGATGACGCGCTGGGCCAGAGTGTCATGATCCGCACCTCCTACACCGCGGAGGAGGTGCGCTGGGGCGAGCGATTCGTCAGCCTGTTCAATCCGCCCGAACCCGACGGCACCCTGAGCATCGACATCCGTCGTCTGAGCGATACCGAACCCGCCTGAGCGGCGGTAACTGGACTCTCAATGCATCCGCCAAGACTGTTCTCGCCCTCGCCCGTCAGGGCGTCCTTTAGGGCCCGCCTTCCCGCCCTGCTCGCGCTGGCCGCGCTGGTCGCCTGCTCGGTCGCAACCCGGGCGGCCGCCCAGGCGCCGAAGATCACCCCGAAGGGTGATCCCTCGGTCAACCCCGACACGATCTACCGTCTCGCCGTCGACCCGGCGACCGCCGGCGACGACCCCGCCGTCTTCCTCCTCGATGACGGTGTCGTCCGCTTCGAGGCGGACGGCAAGAGCAGCCGGACCTACCGGCAGATCGTCCAGGTGCTGACCGAGGATGCCGCGCAGGACTACCGGGAGCAGCAGTTCTCCTGGTCGCCGGGGCACGAGAAGTTCACCCTGAACTGGATCCGGGTGCTCAAGCCCGACGGCACGGTGATCAGCGCGGAGCCGACCCACACCCAGGACAGCGACGTCCCGGCCCAGATGTCCGACCCGGTCTACGCCGACCGCCGGGTGCGCCGGGTGTCGCTCTCCGGTGTCGCCCCGGGCACGCTGGTGGACTACAGCTTTACCACGGAGGAGACCAAGCCCTTCCTCCCGGGCGATTTCTTCACCGCCTGGAGCGTGACGACCCGGTACCAGGTCAAGCGCTCGCGGCTGATCGTGGATGTCCCGGCGTCGCTCAAGCCGCGCATCGACGAGCGCAACCTGAACTTCCCGCGCCGGACCGCGACCGGCGGCGGCCGCACCGTGATGACCTGGGCCACGGCCAACGTGCCAAGGATCCGGGCCGAACCGTTCGCCGCCGACTCCAACGACGTGCTGATGACGATCAAGGTCGGCTCGCCGCTCACCTGGAACGACATCGCCGCCTGGTATGCCGGCAACGCCCGCGACCGCTACACCCTGACCCCGGACGCCCGCACCGCGATGAATGGCAAGCTCCGGGATGCCCGGACGTTGACCGACTCGATCCGGGCGGTGCACGACTGGGTGGCGCAGGACATCCGGTACGTCTCGATCGCGCTGGGGCTGGGCGGCTACCAGCCCCGGGCGCCTGACGTCGTGATCCAGACCGGGTACGGCGACTGCAAGGACAAGGCGACCTTGTTCATCGCCGCCCTCGGCGCGATGGGAGTCGAGGCGTTTCCGGTGCTGCTGTCCAGCTCGGGCGGCGTGGACCGTCTACTCCCTTCGATTCAACAGTTCGACCACGTGATCGCCGCGGTGCGCCGGGGCGACGGGTACCTCTACACCGACCTGACCTCGGACCTGACCCCGTACGGCGAGCTGCCGCCCCAGGAGCAGGGGGAGTTCGGGCTGGTGGTGCTCCGGGACGGCGGGAGCCAGGAGATCACCTTCCCCAGTGATTCGATCGGCGCCAACCGCGACGTCCAGCACCTGACCGGCACCCTCGACAGCGGCGGCGTCTTCACCGGCCACTTCGACCGCGAGACCGCCGGTTCCGCCCAGTACGGCCTGCGCTCCACCTTCAGCCAGCCGGTCGACTCCGCCAAGAGGGTCGCCCTCGGCCGGGCGGTGGCGCGGCAGTTCTTCTCCGTGGCCGACGCCGACAGCGTGGTCGCGTTCAACGGCAAGGACCTGAGCGCGACTCCGCATTTCGCCATGCGGATCTACGGCGCCAGGGCGGCCAAGAACAGCGGCGACGGGTTGATCCTCACACTCCCCTTCGGGGCGGCAGCGGACGTGGCCGGAGCGGCCCAGGCGCTCGAAGAGGAGCAGGCCACGCACGGGCGCCTCTTCCCGATCGATGCCGCCGACGTGAACGGCCCCCAGGTGCAGGTGGAGGAGTTCCGCGTCACCCTCCCGGAAGGGTGGCATGCCCGTCTCCCCGACCCGGTCAGCGCCGAGGGGATCTTCGGCAGCTACCACTCCGGCTGCACCCAGACCGGGCGCGAGCTGACCTGCCAGCGCACCATTCGCGGCGCCCGCGGCATCTACCCGCCGAGCCGCCTCACCGACCTGATCCAGTTCTTCCGTGATGTCGGGCGTGACGACGCGCGGTTCATCGTCCTGGAGAAGGCTCTCCGCTCCTGACCGGGAGCCTCACCCCCAAGCGCAACGAACCGCCATGGATGCCCAGTCACTGCGATTCCTGAAGTCGCTGCTCGACGCCCCCGGCCCCTCCTCCTACGAAACCGCCCCCGCCCGGCTCTGGCGGGCGGAGGCCGAGGGGTTCGCCGACCAGGTGAGCGCCGACGTGAGCGGCAACTCCTTCGCGACGGTCAACCCGGGAGCGGCCGGCCCCTCGATCATGTTCGCGGGACACGTGGACGAGATCGGCGTCATGGTGAGCTACATCGACGACGACGGCTTCCTGACCTTCGCCGGCATCGGCGGGTGGGATCCGCAGGTCTTCGTGGGCCAGCGGGTGATCCTGCTGGGGCGGCAGGGACCGGTGCGCGGGGTCATCGGCAAGAAGGCGATCCACCTGATGGAGAAGCAGGATCGCGAGAAGGTCTCGAAGGCCGAGGATCTCTGGATCGACATCGGAGCCGCCACCCGGGCCGAGGCGGAGGCGCGGATACGGATCGGTGATCCGGGAGTGCTGGCCTCCTCGGTCGAGGAGTTTCCCCATGGCCGGCTGATCAGCCGGAGCATCGACAACCGGATCGGGGCCTTCGTGGTCCTGCAGGCGCTGCGGCTCCTGGCGGCGGATCGACCCCGGGTGCCGGTCACGGCGGTGGCGACCACCCGCGAGGAGATCGCCTTCACCGGCGGCGGGGCCCGGCCCTCGGCCACGGGGCTCCAGGCCGAGGTGGCGATCGTGGTGGACGTCACCCATGCGACGGACTACCCCGGCGCGGAGAAACGGAAGCACGGAGACTACCGGCTGGGCGGCGGACCGGTGCTGACCCGCGGAGCATCGATCAACCCGGTGGTGTTCGACCTGCTGGTCGCCGCGGCGGAGGCGGAGGGGATCGCCTACGGCATCGAGGCGGCGCCGCGGGAGACCTCGACCGACGCCGATGCGATCTTCACCGCGCACCGCGGCGTGGCGACGGCCCTGGTGTCCATCCCCAATCGCTACATGCACAGCCCGAACGAGATGGTGGCGCTGGAGGACGTGGACCGCGCGGCCCGGCTGCTGGCGGCGTTCGCGCGCCGGCTGGCGCCGGGTACCGACCTGGTGCCGCGCTAGAAGCCGCCCGGCAGGCGTGCGACGGGGGCGCGCGTCCCGAAGGCGACTCCGGGGTCCGGCGGGGTGGAGAGGTCGTGGAGTCGAGCCGGAGGGAAGCGCCGCCCCGCGCTACCAGAGATTGGCCAGTGCCTTCCGGGCGGCGGTCTGGATCTCCTCGTCGTCGTCGTCGAGCAGTTTCTTGAGGTGATTGGCGGCCGAGGGACCGGCGGCGTGCAGCGCCTGCACGGCGGCGAGCCGGTAGGCAGTGGGCTTCCGCTTGAGCAGCCGCCCTCCCGGCTCGGCGGCCCGGGCCAGTGCCTGCAGCGCCTCGGGTGAGCCCACGCGCCCGAGAGCAGCCAGGATTTCCCGCTGGACGTCGCCGACCGACTCTTCATCGAGCCGCCGGATCATGGCGGGCACCAGGCTCCGGCCCCGCCGGCCATCCACCCCCGCCACCGCCATCCGGCGCACCTGGGCCGACGGATCCTGCAGCGCCTGGCGCAGCGGCTCCACCGTGCCCGGCGTCCCGATCCTGGCCAGCGCACCCGCCACCGCCCGCCGGACCCGCTCGTCCTCATGTCCGATCTTCCTGGCCAGGGGGAGCACCGCATCCTCCAGTTTCATCTCGCCGCAGAGCTCGGCGACGTTTCGCACCACGAACCACTCGTCGTGGGTCAGCATGTGGACCAGGAGCTGGGTCCCCTCCGTCATGTGGGTGAGGGCGTTGAAATAGGCCCGCCGCTCGCCCGGGCCCTCCGCGGCGATCAGGAGCTCGAGCAGGATCTCGGTCGAGTCCGCGCCCATCCGCCTGAGGACCAGGATCGCGTCCTGGCGGGTCACCACCGACACGGTGAGCCGGGCCAGCTGCTCCAGCACCGGGCGGGGCACCAGGCGGCGCAGCGCCAGACCGAAGCCGCGGCGATCGTCGCCGTCGGGCTGATCGTTCTCGTGGTGGACCAGCGCGGCGGCCGCCTTGAGCACCTCGCCCCAGGCGCCCCGGCGGGCGGCCTCCTCTCCCGCGGCGATCATCTTGTTGAGGAATTCCGATCCCGCCGTCCCGCCGGCCTTGCTGCCGAGGTCGCCGGTCATCGCGCCCAGGTCGCCGATTGCGTTCGAGTCCAAGGTGGCGAAGTGCATCATGCCGTACTCCCCTTCGCTCACGGCGTCCTTGCCCAGCCCGGTCAGCCTCGGCTTGTCGTCGGGGTGCAGCTCGGCGGGAGCGGAAGGGCGGGAATGCGCCGCCGCACGATCGATCTCTCCCGACATGAGGCCCTCGACACGGTCTGAGGCCGGTGCCGCGACCTGGATCGAGCGGATGCCATGGCCGGCGAGCTGGGCCCGGAACTGCTCAGCGCTCGCCACCTTGCCCGGCGCGGCGGCCAGCAGGCGCACGAATCCATGGAGGTCGGCCGGGGGGATGTTGGGCGGCAGCAGCACGGCACCCAGGCCGTGGGCCCGGATCTGGGCGTGGAGCGCGCCGATCGTCGGTTGGGTCAGGTCGAGCCGAGAGCCGTCGAGCAGGAAGGCGTCGAGGGGAGCGAGGAAGGCATGGCCCTCCGCCCCGACGCTGGCGATCAGGTCGGTGAACGCGGCCTGCAGCTCGGTTCTCTTGTCGGGGGAATCCCGCAGGAGGAGGATGAGCCGGGCCAGCGCGGTGGCGCAGGAAGGGGCCGGTGCCATGGATAGGGATCGTTTTCGGTGGAAGCGTTGGCCCAAGATAGCCCGCACCCTGAAGAGCAGCAACAGGTTACGAAAGCCTGCCGGCCCGCTTCACCCCGGGACCGCTCCGGAAGTAGCTTTGTGGCATGACGACTCACACTGGCGCCCTCCGGCGCGCCTCGCTGCTTTGCCTCCTCGCCCTCTCCGCGGGCACCCTCTCGGCCCAGACCACCACCAGCCCCGATACGCTGGCCCTGGACGATGTCCGGTATCTCTCCTCCGACTCGTTGGGTGGGCGCCTCGTCGGTTCGCCGGGAGCGGATTCGGCTGCCGCCTACATCGCCCGCCGGTTCAAGCAGTCCGGGCTGCAGGCCTCGCCGGTGGGGTGGTTCCAGGAATTCGTGGTTGCCAAGGATGCCGCCGCGGCGCAGAGCGCCGGCGTCGGCGGTGCCACCACCCGCAATGTGATCGGCGTCCTTCCGGGCCGGGACCCAAAGCTCCGCAACGAAATCGTCATCGTCGGAGCCCACTATGACCACCTGGGGCTGGGCAAGTTCGGCAGCCTCGACCCCGACAGCACCGGCGCGATCCACAATGGTGCCGACGACAATGCGTCGGGCATCGCGGCGCTGTTCCGGATCGCCGACACGCTCGCCGTGATGCCGCCGGCCCGCACCGTGGTCTTCCTCGCGTTCAGCGGCGAGGAGGAGGGGGTACTCGGCTCGAGCTGGTACGTCCAGCATCCGGTCTTCCCGATGGCCGCGGTGACCGCGATGATCAACCTCGACATGGTCGGGCGGCTCCGGAACGACCGGCTCATCGTTTACGGTGTCGAAACGGCGAAGCAATTCCCCGCCCTGCTCGATTCGCTCAACACCACGGCGAAGTTCGACCTCAAGGCCTCGGGAGACGGCTACGGCCCGAGCGACCACCAGTCGTTCTACCTGGCCGGGAAGCCGGTGCTCCACATCTTCACCGACCTGCACGAGGACTATCACCGCTCGACCGACGACTGGGAGAAGATCAACGCCGACGGGCTGGTCCGGGTGGCCGACTTCGCCGCCGCGATCGTCCAGGCCATCGGCGACCGGCGGACGCCGCTCACCTTCGTGAACGCGCCCCCGCCGCAGCCGCACGCCGGCGCGGCGACGGCCGTGACCCCGGGCTATGGCGCGTACCTGGGCACCATTCCCGACATGGCGGGCGGGAGCGAGGGCGGGGTGCGGGTGAGTGGCGTGCGTGCCGGGAGTCCCGCCGAAGCCGCGGGACTCAAGGCCAACGATGTCCTGGTCGCCATCGGCGACATGAAGACGCCCGACCTCCAGGCGATGACCGACGCGCTCAGAGCCCACAAGCCGGGCGACACCGTGGAGCTCCAGGTCCTGAGGGATGGCCAGCCCGTCACGCTTACGGCCACCCTGGGTACCCGGAACAACTGAGTGCCCACCGTTCTCGACACCGACAGGATCGTCTCCGGGCTGCGCGGGGCGTTCGCCCGTGATGCCGGTCGGAAGGGGCTGCTGCAGTACGCCGCCGACCGGCTCCAGGCCGCCGGCCCCCCGTACACCTCGGTCTACCTCTACATGCTGCACGGGGAGCAACTCGTTCTCGAGGCCTTCGCGGGCCGGGAGACCGATCACACCCGGATCGCGGTGGGCCACGGCGTCTGTGGTACCGCGGTGGCGACCGGCCAGGACCAGAATGTCGGCGACGTGCGTGCGATTTCGAATTACATCGCCTGCAACACCTTCACCCGCTCCGAACTGGTGGTGCTGATCCGGCGCGGGCAGGTCGTCCTGGGACAGATCGACGTGGACAGCGACCAGCCCGATCCCTTCACACCCGACGAGGAAGCGGCAGTGCGGCGGGTGGCCGAGGCGCTGGCGGTCCTGCTGTAACCCGCCACCCGTGCCAGAAGCCCTGACCCTCACCCGCGCCGTGCGCGGGGTCGAGATATTCGAACGGCGGGTCGGCGACGGCCCGCCGGTCGTCGTGCTGCACGGTGGCCCCGGCGCGCACCACGACTATCTCCTGCCCGGGTTCGACCGCCTGGGTCCGGGCCGCACGCTGATCTACTACGACCAGCGCGGCGGCGGCCGTTCGCCGGTGGGCCGCGACGTGCCGGTGGGCTGGCGGGAGCAGGTGGCAGATCTCGAGGCGCTGCGCGAACTCTGGAACCTGGACCGGATGACGCTGTCCGGATATTCCTGGGGCGGGCTGCTGGCGATGCTCTATGCCACCGAGCACCCGGAGCGGGTGGAGCGCCTGGCCCTGGTTTCGCCCGCGCCCGCCACCAGGGCCGCCCGCGCCGTGTTCGAGGAACGATTCCAGGCCCGCAGCCCTTTCCCCCGCGCTCCAGGCCGCGCGGTCCGAGCTCCGGATCTCGGGCCTCCGTGAGCGCGACCTGCAGGCCTACCAGCGTCGCCTCTTCGAATTCGCCGTGGCGGGATACTTCCACGACCCGGAGCGGGTGCACGACCTGACCCCGTTCCGGCTGACGGAGCGGACCCAGAAGGAAGTCTGGGCCAGCCTGGGCGACTACGACCTCCGCCCGGCCCTCCGCGCGCTGCGGCTCCCCGCGCTGGTGGTCCATGGCGACGACGACCCGATCCCGGTCGAGTCCGCTCGCGAGACGGCCCTCTGCCTCGGCGCGAATCTGACGGTGCTGCAGGACTGCGGCCACGTCCCATACGTCGAGGCGCCGACGCAGTTCGCGGCCGCGCTCGACCCCTTCCTCCCCCGATGACCCGGCCCACGCCGTTTGACCTGGTGTTCGGCGGGCTGGCGGCCGAGCGCTTCCCGGCGATCCGCGATTCGCTGGAACGCGCCGGGGCGGACCCGGCCGACCGGGAACGCTTCATCCTCGATGCCGAAGTGGCGGCGCTGCTGCGCGAGCTGGTGCCCGAGGAGGGAGCCGGCGCCGCGGTCATCGAGCACGTGGCCCTGTTGCACCATGCCTGGCTCTTCTGGCGCGACGGCGCGCGGATGACTGTGTTGACCCGCGACGAGGTGCGAGCCCTGGTCGCGGCACCGCCGCCGGGGGCGCGTGGCGCGGGCGGCGCCGCACGGTACATTCAGTTTCCCGAGCGGCTGTTCTGGGCCGAGCTGGTGCCCGGGTCGCCGCACGAGCCGCTGGACGGCCTCTTCATCCACCAACCCGGTGCCTCGGAACTCGCGGTGCTTGGCGTATTCGGATTTCACCAGGCGAGGGAGGGATTCAGCGTGGCTGCCGCCAAGGGATCCCGGCCGACCATCGCGAGCCGCACGGGAGGCGGGGCTCCTTTCGCCCCCGTGATGGCAGGCGGCGCGGAAGCCGGGCTCCATTCGCTGGTCGGGGAGGACGAGCTGCTGGAACTCGCGGCGCGGGCCCGCGACGCACTCAAGGAAGGATGAGCCGGCGTAGATGATGGACAAGAAGGCGGTGGCGCGTTCGCTGGAACAGATCGCGTCGTTCATGGAGCTCAAGGGCGAGAACCCCTTCCGCGTCCGCGCGATCACCACCGCGGCGCGGGTAGTCAACGGCCTGGCCGGCGACCTCTCCACCGCCCTGGACGACGGCTCGCTGGCCGAGTCGAAGGGAATCGGTCCGGCCACGCTGCAGATCGTGCAGGAGCTGGTCGGCACCGGCCGCTCCTCGCTGCTGGAGGAGCTGCGGGACCAGGTCCCTGCCGGCCTGGTCGAGATGCTCCAGATCTCAGGCCTCGGCGTCGCCAAGATCCGTCAGATCCACGAAGCCCTCGGCATCGACTCGCTCCCCGAGCTCGAGGCGGCGGCCCATGACGGACGGCTGGCCAAGCTGCCGCGGTTCGGCGCCCGGAGCGCGGAGAACATCCTGCGCGGCATCGCCTTCCTGCGGCAGGCCAGCGCCTACCGGCTCTGCCACCACGCCGCGGAAGAATCGGAAACGCTGCGGCTGGCGCTGAGCCAGCTCCCTGGCGTCTCCGCTGCGGTCGTGGCCGGCGAGGTCCGGCGCCACTCCGAGGTGGTGCGCGAGCTGGTCGTCGTCCTGGTGGCCGACCAGCCGCCCGCCGATCTGTTCGAACGGCTGGCCCGGCTGCCGGGCATCCACGAATTCGCCGGCCAGGACGAGCGCCGCGTCACCATCCGGTTCGCCGGCGGCTCCTCGGCCCAGATCGTGGTGACCACTCCCGCCAATACCGGCGCCGTTCTGGTCCAGGCCACGGGAAGCGACGGACACCTCGCCGAACTCGCGGGACACGCCCGCGGCCACGGATTCACGCTCGACGGCGCCGCCCTCTGGCGAGGCAGCACCTTCGTGCCGACGCCGGACGAAGCGGCCTTCTACCGGGCGCTGGGACTCGCGCCGATTGCCCCCGAGCTGCGGGAGGGCACCGGCGAGGTCGCCGTGGCCGCCGCCGGCCAGCTCCCCGCGCTCATCGAGCGGGGCGATCTCCGGGGATTCCTGCACTGTCACACGACCTACTCCGACGGCTCGATGAGCGTGGCCGAACTGGCCCTGGCCTGCCAGGCAGCAGGCTACGCCTGGGTCGGCATCACCGATCACAGCCAGGCGGCTGCCTACGCCGGAGGGCTCAAGCCCGGCGACCTGCAGCGCCAGCGCGAGGAAATCGACCAGGTCGCCGGACAGTTCCCCTCACTTCGACTGCTGCAGGGGGTCGAGGCCGATATCCTGGCCGACGGGCACCTCGACTACGACGACGCGACGCTGGCCCGGCTCGACTTCGTCATCGGTTCGATCCACAGCCGATTCAACCTCGGCGAGAAGGAGATGACCCAGCGGTTCCTGACCGCCATGGACAGCCCCCATCTCGCCATCATCGGCCACCCCACCGGCCGGCTCCTCCTGTCACGCGATCCCTACCCGGTCAACATGGAGGCCGTCATGGAAAAGGCGGCGGCGACCGGGGTCGCCATCGAGATCAACGCCGATCCCCACCGCCTCGACCTCGACTGGCGCCTGGTGCGCCGGGCCCGCGACCTCGGCATTCCGATTTCCATCGGCGCCGATGCCCACAGCCCGGCGGGGCTGGCCAACGTGGACTACGGCATCGGCATCGCGCGGAAGGGATGGCTGCGGAAGGAAGACGTCCTCAACACCAGGTCGGTCGAGGGGTTCCTGGAGCACGTGGCGAAACGGCGGGGGGGCAGGGGGGCGGAGGGGCAGTGAAGAAGACCCTGCCCAAGGCCAAGTCCGGTCGTGAGACTGCCGAGGCGAGGGCCGGTCGGGCCGCGAAGATCCTGGCCGGGCTCAAGGCCGCGTACCCCGACGCTCACTGCGCCCTGGAGCATGCCGATGCCTGGCAGCTCCTGGTGGCCACGATCCTTTCGGCCCAGTGCACCGACGTGCGGGTCAACATGGTGACACCGGCACTGTTCGAGGCCTATCCCGGTCCGGCAGCGATGGCGCGGGCCCGCCAGTCCGACCTCGAGGGGATCATCAAGTCCACCGGATTCTTCCGCAACAAGGCGAAGAACCTGATCGCCATGGCCCAGGCGCTGGTGGCCGGGCACGGCGGGCACGTGCCCCGCACGCATGGCCGAGCTTCACGCCCTGCCCGGCGTCGGGCGCAAGACCGCCAATGTCGTGCTGGGCAATGCCTACGGAATCAACGAGGGAATTACCGTGGACACCCACGTGGCGCGGATCACTCGCCTGCTGCGCCTCACCCGCCACGAGGATCCGGTGAAGATCGAGCAGGACCTGATGGGCCTGGTCCCGCGAGAAGACTGGACCCTCGTCTCCCACCTGCTGATTTCCCACGGCCGTGCGATCTGCATCGCCCGCCGGCCCCGCTGCGGCGAGTGCGTGATCGCCTCGCTCTGCCCCTCAGCGCGGCCCTGACACCATCAGCACGACCGCCGCGGCCACGGCGTCAGGCCGCTCTTCCTGCAGGTAGGAACCGGCGCCAGCGATCTCCTCGACCTGGAAGTTTCCCAGCGACTGGCGCATCCGGGTCATCTCGTCGTCCTTCATCACCCCATCCTTCGTGGCCGGCCCCAGCAGCAGCCGCACGGGACAGTGGATCTCGGCCAGGTGCGGCGCCAGTTTCTCGGGCTCCCGCGCAGTCGGCCATGGCGAGGTAGGCATAGAGGGTTCCGTCGAGATCCGCGCTGGCGCCCGCGGTGTATTCGCGCACCACGTCGTCGGTCACCCAGGAAGGGTCACCCGATGCCTTGCGCAGGCTCTTGGGAATCTGCTTCTGCAGCAGGCTGGCTCCACCCATCCATTTGACCCAGGGCACGAACTGCATTGCCCGGCGGAATCCCGGCGAGGCGGCCGCCTCGGCCGGGCCGCCGTTGAGCGACACCACGCCCCCGACCATCTCCGGATGCCGGTACGCCAGGCGGAGCGCCATCGACCCCGCCAGCGCGTGGGCCACGATCACCGCGTCGCGCACCCGCAGGGTGTCCAGCACCGCCGCGATCCGGTCGGCCTGTGCGGTCAGGGAATAGTCGGCCTTGCGCGGACGGCCAGACTGGCCGACGGCGAGCGGCTCGATGACGATCACCCGGTATCCCTCGGCGGTCAGCAGCGGCACCACCTTGCGATACCCGTACACCGCCCCGAACAGGCCGGGAACCAGGACCACCGTCCTGCCATTTCCCGCCGAGACGGCAACCGTCAGCGTCTCGGCCGGTGCCACCGATACCCGCATCGCCACCGTGCTGTCTGCCAGCACCACTGCCGCAAGCAGGAACCACATACGACCTCCACGACCGCCGAACGAACGGCACCACGAGTCGCCTCCGGACTACCGCTCCTGATCGTGAGGCGCACGGTCGGCAGCGAATGGCTTCAATCTACCGGGATGTACCGGTCAGCGCCGATCAGTCGTAACAACCCGTAGCAGCGCAAGCGATCACAAGGCCCCCCAGAAAGACCAAGAACGCCCCAGCAGCGATGCCGAGCCCCAGGAAGATCGACGCCACCACGTCCGTTTGCTGGACCTCGAAGGACTGAACCTCGCCTGCGGCCACGGTGCGCAATCTGAGCGAGTCCGCATTGCCGCCCTTCCCTGGCACCCATCCGTTGATGCTGTCACCCACCACTGCAGGCGACCGTAGCGTCAACTGGGTCGCATCCTGCAGGGTGAGGCGAATCTTTCCGGGATGCTGGGATTGGATGTAGCCAGCCGGCGCGACCTCCTGGGTCTGCCAACTGTGACACCCGTTCAGCAGCCACGAGAACGCAATCAGGAATGAGAGGGCGCGGCGCATCGTTTTGTTCTCCTCTTGGGCAAGCTGGTTAGGCCCGGCACATGCGTGCACCTCGCTGGTATGCACCATTGCTATCGGTACCATGTACCACTCAGTGCACGGGAACACCATGGATCGCCGGTGCAATCGCCATCCACCGTCCAGTCACTCGCCGAGGCCTCGGCCCAGGTCATCGAGCCCCTCTCGGCAGCGAGGTGAAGCCCACGCCGAGGCTCAGCGTGGAGAAGATTCCGCCCTCGTCGAGGAACGGCCGGTAGGTGGCGCCCAGGCGCAGAGCGGCGCCGGGCGCAATCCTGATCAGAGCGCTCACCCCGCCATTGGCCCCGAATACTCCACCTGCGATATCGGGCCCGATCAGGAATGCCGCGGAGCCGCCGGCCGAAACCACCACATCGACCCCCGGAAAGGCGGTCGTGTAGGCGACGTCGAGATCGGGCAGGAGGAAAGCGCCGCCGGCCAGCAGGACCTGGGGTGACAGGCCCAGGGCGAATTCGGCAGAGATTCCGGCCGGGTGCAGTTCACTCACGCGAAGGGTGGCCATCGGGAGTGCGAAGCCATCGAAGCCGGGCGCCACCCAGAGGTCGCCGGTCATGCCAACCGCGGCTCCCGGGGGAATCAGGTCGGCGCGCTGCTGGGCTGCTCCCCGTATGGGGGACGCCGCCATGAGCGCCGCCGCGAGAAGGGCACCGACTCGAACAGATCGCATCCGGACCTCCCTGACTGGACCGCCCCGATGGCGGCCGCGAATGGAACAGGCGGCTTTTCGACCGTGCCCGCCGGCGGTACGTTGGACAGGATACCAGGCGACCGTGGCCCAGCCGTGACCTGGGCCCTGGCCGGCCGTGACCCGGCCCGATGGCCCTGCCCACCAGACCCCCGGCATGCTTGAGCTTCGCGTCCTCGGTTCGGTTGACCTGCGCACCACTTCCGGCAGCGAGCACAAGGCGGTGCTGCAGCAGCCGAAGCGCCTGGGGCTGCTGGTGTACCTCGCCCTGGCCCGGCCCGGCGCGTTCCATCGCCGCGACTCCCTGCTGGCGGGGTTCTGGCCCGAACTCGACCAGCCCCACGCCCGGGCATCGCTGCGGCGCGCGCTCTACTTCCTGCGGCAGTACCTGGGCAACGAAGTGATCGTGAGCCGGGGTGAGGAGGAGATCAGCGTTGCGAGGGACCTGCTCTGGTGCGACGCCCTCGCCTTCGAAGAACGACTGGCCGCCGACGATGCCGCCGCCGCGCTCGACCTCTACCGGGGGGAACTGCTCCCCGGCCTCTATGTGGCGGGAGCGACGGGTATCGAGCGCTGGATCGAGGGGGAGCGGGTGCGGCTCAGGCATAGAGCCGCGGAGGCCGCCTGGTCACTCGCCGAGAAGGCTGCCACACCCGATGAGGCGGCGAGGCGCGCCAGGGAGGCCGCTGGATTCACCCCGGACGACGAGCAGGCGCTGGTCCGCCTGCTGACCACGCTGGACCGTCACGGGCTCCGCGACGAGGCGCTCCGGCCCTACGACGCCTACGTCCAGCGGCTGGCGGCGGAGGAGTCGCTTGAGCCCGGGCCCGAACTCGCCCGTCTGGCCAGGAGCATCCGTGCACAGCGTCACATGGCCGGCGCCAAGGCGACGGACGCTCCACCAGCCGCGGCGACCTCGGCGCGGATCGTGGTGTCACCCTTCGCGGTCCACGGCACAGGCGACCACGGCTACCTGGCCGACGGAATGGTGCAGCTGCTCAGCACCGCGTTCGATGGCACCGATGGATTCACCGCGGTGGATCCGCGGGCCCTGCTCGATCACCAGGCGAAGAGCGGCGGCGCGCCGATCAGCGGGGAATCGCTGGCCCGCCATTTCCAGGCGGACTACTACGTCACCGGCAGCGTAGTCAGCGCCGGGGGCCGCCTCCTGGTCGCCGCTGCGCTCCACACCACGACCGGCGGCGTGGCGGCCAAGGCCGAGACCCGGCAGGGACGGGAGAGCGATCTCTTCGAGCTGGTCGACGACCTCGTCCGGCAGCTGCTCGCGGGGCGGAGCAGCCGGCCGGTCGAGCGGCTGGCACGGCTGGCGGCCCTGACGACCGAGTCGCTCCCCGCCCTCAAGGCCTGGCTGGCTGGAGAGCGCGCCTTCCGGCTGGGCAAGTACTTCGAGGCGATCGATGCCTTCCGGCACGCCGGCGCCCTCGACGATTCGTTCGCGCTGGCGCACTACCGGCTGGCGTCGGTGCTGGCGGCGAGCGCGCTCATCGTGCCTGCGCGCGAGGCCACCGACCGGGCCTGGCGCCACCGGGAGCGCCTCTCCGAGCGCGACCGCCTCCTGCTGGAGGCGCAGCGCGCCTGGCTCTGGGGTCGAAGCGCCGAAGCGGAACGCGCCTACGGCACCCTCGTCGCCCTCCACCCCGGCGATGCCGAGGCCTGGTTCCTGCTCGGCGACGTGGTGTATCACCGCCGCCCCTTCCAGGGCGGCTCGAGCATCGAGGCCCGGGAACCGTTCGAGCGTGCCGCTCGCCCTCGATCCCGCCCAGCTGCCCTCGCTGCTGCACCTCGTCAGGATCGATGCCCTGGAAGGATCCCTCGACCGGATCGGAGGAGCGGATCGCGCGGGTGCTCCAGCTGAGCCCCGACGGCGACCAGGCCTTCGGCATGCGCGCCCTGCGGGCCTGGGCGCTCGGCCGGGTGGCGGAGCAGGAAGAGCTGCTCGAGCTGCTCGCAGTCGCGCGGGCCTATCCGGCCGGGATCGCGCTGGCCAATGTCGCGCTGTACGCACGGGACCTCGGGGGCGCCGAGCGGTTCGCCGCCGCATTCCTGGCCGCGGCCCGCGCCCCCGAGCTCAAGGCGCTGGTACACTCCTTCGCGGCGCACATCCTGCTCGGCCGGGGCCGGCGGCACGAGGCGCTGGAGCAGGTCGCGGTGGCCGCGCAGCACGAAGCGGCCTACGCCATCGAGATCCGGAGCCTGATCCTGGCCGCGACGCTGCCCGGCTTCCCCCTGGTCGATATCGCCGCCGCCCGCGACGCGCTCGCCGCGTGGGATCCGGCGTCCGCCGCCCGGCTGGCGCCGCCGTTCGACGTCCACGAGGCCATTCATTCCCACCTGCGGCTGTATCTTCTGGGGGCGCTCGGCGCCACCCTGGGCGACCCGGACGAGACCGCCCGGCGGGCCGAGGAGCTGGCCGAGCTGCCGATTCCGGGCGGCACCGAGGTGCTCCTCGAGCGCCTGAGCCGGATGCTGGAGGCGCTGATCCACCGGGCCCATGGCCGTCCGGCGGAGGCGCTGGAGCGGCTGGAGGGAGCGCGAAGCGACGTCTGGTTCCAGCTGGCGGTCGCCTCGCCGTTCTATGCCGGGGCCCATGAGCGGTTCCTCAGGGCGGAGCTGCTCTGCGAAGTGGGCCGCCAGCGCGATGCCATCGGGTGGTACCGCGGCATCGGGGAGTTCTCGCTGTACGAGTTGCCGTTCCTGGCGCCCGCCCGCCTGCGGCTGGCCGCCATACACACGAACCTGGGCGAGCGCGCGCGCGCCGCGCGATGCTACGATGAGTTCCTCCGGCTGTGGGATGAGCCCGATCCGGAACTCCGGCCCATGATCGACGAGGCACGGCGCCGAAAGGACTTGCTGCGTGTCGAGTGAGCGTGCGACGGGACCCGATGCCTGGAGCAAGGTGGCCCGCGAGTACCAGAAGCACATCGTGCCGGGCTTTCAGCCGGCGGCCGAAGCGCTCTGCCGCTTCACCGGCATCAAGTCGGGCGACAAGGTGCTGGATATTGCCTGCGGCCCCGGGACGGCGAGCTTCGCGGCGGCCGCGCTCGGCGCCGAGGTCACGGGAGTGGATTCGGCTCCCGGAATGATCGCCCTGGCCCGCGAGCTGGCCGGCAGCAAGCGCAACCTGTCGTTCCTTGAGGGCGACTCGCTGCAGCTTCCGGTGCTGTCGCAGGAGTTCGACGCGGTGGTGTCGAGCTTCGGGGTGATCTTCGCGTCCAACGCGCCGCGGGCCGTGTCGGAGATGGGACGAGTCCTGGTCCCCGGCGGCCGCCTGGGACTCCTGGCCTGGCCCCGCACGGGGGCGATCGGCCGCTACTATGATCTCATCGACCGTCACATCACTCCGCTGCCCTCGCCGCATGACCCCCATAAGTGGGGTGACCTGGCGCAGGCCCGCCAGTGGCTGGGGTCGCAGTTCGAGGGCATCACCACCACGGACATCGAGGTGCCGTTCGACGCGCCGTCGCCTGAAAAGGCGTGGGAGATGCTGCGCATCTCCACCGGCAGGGTCGCGGACGGCTATGCGCTTCTCGAGCCGGCGGCCCGCGCCGCGATGGACCGGGAGATGATCGAGTTCTTCCGGACCTATCGCAAGCCGGATGGCAAGGTGAAGTGGCCGCGCAAGGCGGTGATGATCCGCGCCACCCGCCTCAAGGGCGATCCGGCCCGCAAGGACAACCTGATGCGCAGCGGCATCGCCGTCCTGGCCGGCTACATGGCGATGGCCATCGCGGTGGTGCTGACCAACAGCGCGAGCGCCGCGGCGATGCTGCCGACGGTGGATGCGCCGCCCACCGTCGCGTATCTCGGGGTCAACATGGGACTCGGGCTCCTGGCCGCGATGCTGGGCGGCTACGTGACCACGCGGCTCGCGCCTCAGAATCCCCGGAATCACATCGCCGCGCTGGGGGGAGTGATCCTGGTCCTCGGCATCCTCTCGGCGCGCGCCGGGGGGATGCAGCCGGCCTGGTTCCGCTTCGGCATCATCGGGATCGGGCTGGCGGGCGCGGCGCTGGGCGGACTTCTGCTGCCGTGGATGCTGCGGAAGAAGGCCTAGCCCGCAGAGCAGGGTCGGTGATCCGCCCGGCGACCACTGCGGCGGATCTCGCCACCGTGCGGGAACTGTTTCGGGAGTACGCCGACTCGCTCGGCGTCAATCTCCATTTCCAGCAGTTCGAGCAGGAAGTCGCCGACCTCCCCGGTGGCTACGGGCCGCCGGGGGGCTGCCTGCTGCTGGCGATGGCCGCTGGAATCCCGGGGGGCTGTGTCGGGGTCCGGCCGCTGGAAGGAGCGATCTGCGAGATGAAGCGACTCTACGTGCGGCCCCAGGCGAGAAAGGTGGGGCTCGGCCGGGCGCTCGCGGAGGCGGCGATCGGGTTCGGGGCCGGCGCGGGATATAGACGCATGCGCCTGGATACCCTGCCGACCATGGAGCGGGCCCGCGCCCTGTACGAATCGCTCGGCTTCAGGCGGATCCCGCCCTATCGCTACAACCCCATTCCCGACACTCTCTACCTCGAATTGGAGCTGACGCGCCTTTCCGCCTGATCGGCCCCTCCGCCCCCTGCCCCCCTGCCCCCCGGTCAGGCCTCAACCGTGTACTTCTCCGTCCTCGTCGCCTTGAACCCCCTGGCCAGATAGTTCGGGAGAGCAGCGGGATGATCGAGGGTGCAGGTGTGAAGCCAGACCCTCGCGGGCGCGAGGGCCCACGCCTCGTCGATGGCCCGGACCAGCAGGTACTTGCCCAGCCCCTTTCCGACGAAGTCGGGCAGCAGCCCGAAATAGGCGATCTCCACCGACCTGTCATCGCCTCGCTTGAGCTCGAAGTAGCCGGCCGGCGCGCCACCGAACGAGAGGAGCCAGAGGGTGATCGGCCCCGCGAGATAGGCGCGGATTTCCTCGTCGGTCCATCCCAGACGGTCCCGCCAGTGCCAGGGGCGCCCCACCTCGGAGTAGAGATACCGCCAGAGCGAGGCGGGGACCCACGCCACCGGTTCGAGCCGGGTGCCGGGCGGCTCGGCAACGCTGCCGCCATTGCGGGGCGGCGAAGTCATTTCGAGATAGGTGCGGGTGACTTCGATGGTTGGCATACTCTGAAACTGTCAGCCCCGGATCGGGAGCGGTAGCCGGAACGCCCACTACGGCAGGTCGAGCACGCTGCCGAGGCCCGCGTAGAGGTAACCGGCCCCGAACACCCGACGCAATTCTGCGAAAGCGGGCTCGCCGGTACAGTGGCCTGGGGACATCCGGTCGATGCGCCACTGGTCGTGGAGCGCAGCCGCAATCCGCGCGATGGCGCTGTCCGGTGTCGCGACCAGGTGCAGGCCGCCAATGATCTGGAAGACGTGACCACCAACCGGCCGGGACGCCTCGAGAATGGTTGCAATGCCTGGGTGCGAACATCCGACCAGCAGTACCAGCCCCGACGGTGTCGAGATCGCCAAGGAGAGCTCGCGCAGTTCCAGCGTCCCGGGGTGATCCGAAATGGTCAGGATGAGCGAGACTCCCGGCACAATTTCGGTTGTACTGTCCACCAGCGTGAAATGGGCCGAGGGCCAGGCCGAACCGAAGGAGAGGCGGGCCGGGGGATGGCCGTCGAAGTAACGCAGCGAGTCGGGGAGCGAGGTGTCTGGCGGAAGGAAGGTGCCGGGCAGTGACGAGCCGAAGACGCCGAATCTCTCGGAGGGCGCGTAGATTGTGATCCCGGGATTGACGCTTAGCAGGTACTGGATCCCCGCGATGTGGTCGCCGTGGCGATGTGAGATCACGGCAAAATCGAGCTGCGATAGATCGATGCCGAGCGAGCGGATATTGGCGGCGAAAATGTCGGCGTTGTCCCCGGTGTCGAAGAGGATGCGGCGCCCGCCGTACTCGACCAGGGCGGCGAACCCCCAGTCGCGGGTCAGCCCTGCCCGGTTGCCGAATGCGTCGTAGAGAATCGTGACCCGCTGAGCCGACCCACGGGGATGGCCAATCGCAGCCGAGAGTAGAGTCGGAAAGGCGCCGAGAGCCAGCAGCAATACCAGGCAGCGACGGGACATGGGTTTCATCGAATGTGAAGACTCCGCGCCAGAAACGGCGCCAGCAGTGGAAGGGGCTGCTCAGGACCCCCGACTATAGTCGTTCGGCGATGACCTCGAGCACGAGCGGGGTGACCATGACGCTCGCCGGATCCGCCGTCATTGCCCGGAACTCCTCCTGCACCTCGTCCGCCCACTGGCGGGATGCCAGCCCCAGGTCGACCAGCCTCGCGGGGTTGGTGGCGATGAACGCGGCGGGCCACTCCCAGATCAATTCACCCGGCCGGGTCGCAAAGATGAGCGGCCGGACCGACCGCAGGCGGAACCCGCTCCGGCCCAGCGCGGCGATCAGCGCCGGCGCGACGTCGGGCTCCCCCCCGGAGGCCCGCCAGCTGGTCATCACCATTTCCACGAATTCGGTCAGGCGGGGGCGGGCGGGGGCGAAGCGCCAGCTCCCGTAGTCCGCGTACTCGTGGAACACCGCCGTGCCGCCGGGGCGCAGCGCCCCGTGGATCCAGTCCACCAGCTTGGGAACGGAGCTCGCAAACGACGCCACCCACCGGCACCAGCTCATGTCGTAGCCCGCGGGCGGGGCGTCTTCCATCAGGTCGGCCTTCAGCGATCCGACCTGTAGCAGGCCCCGCCGCCGGATTTCGGCATCGAGCACCGAGCTGAAATGATCGGAGCGTTCGACGGCGAGGACCTGTCCCGAGGAGCCCACGATTTCGGCCAGGTCCCACGTCGCATACCCTGGCCCGGCGCCCACGTCGACCACGCGCCATCCCGACCGGAGACCTGCCCGCCGCCAGGCTCCCAGCATCGTCTCCCGCCAGACCCGGTGCTGGAGTCCGAGACGGGCGACTTCGCCGTCATGGGTTCCGAGCACGTAGTCGCCACGAGCAGTCGTCACCACGGCCTCCTGGCCTTCTGGGAATGCACGATTCTAGAAGCTGCCCGTCCCGGACGCTATCCGATTTGGCGGCGAAATCGCTTCCCGGCCTCAGTCAGCGCCGATGGCTTCGATCGGTCTGATTCGCGCGGCACGACGGCCGGGAATCCAGCAGGCCAGGAATGCTGCGACCAGCAGCACCAGCAAGGCACTGGAGATGGTGCCTGCGTCGGTCGGACTCACGCCGAAGAGCAGGGCGCCGAGCTGGCGCGCGAGCGCCAGTGTCACAACGAGGCCGGCGCAGCTTCCGATGATCGCAAATCGCATCCCGCGCGAGATGATCAGCCACATGACCGAGTCCGGCTGGGCGCCCAGGGCCATCCGGACGCCGATCTCGCGCCTGCGCTGTCGCACCACGTAGGACATCAGCCCGAAGACACCAAGGGCCGCAAGTCCGAGCGCCGCAGCGGCGAAGGCGGTCAGCACACCGGCCCAGTGGCGGGGATCGGCTAGAGAGTCCTGAAAGCGCTCGACCAGGGTTGATTCGCCGACCGGGAGGTCGGGATCGAGCCCGCCGAGAACGTCGCGCAGACTCCGGAGCGTTCCTGCGGCGGTGCCGTGGGTGCGCACCACGATGTGCATCGATCGGGCATTCGTCTGGGTGATTGGCCCGTAGACCGCCTCCTCGGCCCCCGCTGGTCCGAGATTCCTGATGTCGCTCACCACACCGACGATCGTGGTCCTGGGACAGGAATAGCACCCCCCCTGGATCAGCCGTCTGCCGACGGCCCGCTCGCCGGGGAAGTACTTCGCCGCCCATGAACGGCTCACCACCACCACTGGATCGGCGGTGCCGGAATCGGCCGGTGTGAACAGCCTGCCATCGAGGACCGTGACGCCGAGTGCGTGGAAGTAGCCCGTCGTCACGTAGTACCAGGGTGACACCGCTTCGGCCTGCCCTGCGGGGACCGGGTGATCCACCAGGTTGAAGTTGTCGGTGTTGCCGGAGTTGTCAGGCGGGATCTCGGTTGCGAGTCCGCCGGACACCGCGCCCGGGATGCCGGACAGCCGCAACTCGGTGAGCTGCCAGAAGCGCTGGACATCCGAATACTCGGGATATCGTGCCGGGGCGAGGGAGACGCTGGCCGCGACCAGCCCTTCGGGGTCGAATCCGGGATCCACCTGCTGCAGCCGGAGGAAGCTCCGGAGCAGCAGCGCCGCGCCCACCAGCAACGGCAGGGCCAGCGCGAACTCGGCGACGACCAGCAGGTCCCGCACCCGGTGAACGCCGCGCGTGAGGCCGGCCCGCCTGGAGTCCGCCTGGATGCCCCCGCGGGCCCGCCTGACCAGCGCCGCGACCGGTGAGAGGCTGACCGCGATCCCTGATAGCAGCGCCGCCGAGAGCGCGAAGGCCACCGCTCTCCAGTTCAGCGCCACATTCTCGATCCGGGGCAGATTCGGAAGGAATGCCATCGCGAGCTGCACTCCGAGAGCGGCCAGGGCCAGCCCAGCCGCACCCGCGGTGAGGGTGAGCAGCAGATTTTCGGTGACCAGCAGCCGGGCGACGCGGCCATGGCCCGCGCCAAGCATCACGCGCACCGCCAGCTCCGGCTCCCGCGCGGAGGCGCGGACCAGGACGAGGGTGGCGACGTTCGTGATCGCGAGCAGCAGCACCAGCAACACAGCTCCCGCGAACAGCCCCACCGGTCGCCCGGCACGGCCGACGATCGAATTGCGCAGGAGCACGGGGGTCAGGGCCGCGGTGCTGTCACGGAAATCCGACCAAACCGGCAGGAGCCGCCGGCTGATGACCGCCAGGTCTCGCCGGGCATCCTCGATGGTGACCCCCTCCCTGAGGCGGCCGACGCCGCGGAGCCAGAACGGTCCCCGCCGGGTGGGCGTTTGCAGTTGAAGCGCCGGCCACACCGAGGCACGGAGGCCACCGAGCTCATCGCGGCCCGCCGGCAGAACGCCGACAACCTGGTAGCTCGTTCCGTCGAGGGTCAGTGCCCGGCCCAGCGCCTGGTCCACTCCGCCGAAGCGCCGTTCCGCCAGGTCGTGGGACACGACGGCCACCGCCGGGGCGCCCGGGGCCTCGTCCGCCGCTTCGACCTGCCGTCCCCTGGCGACCGGAACACCGATCGCCTGGAAGAATCCCGCCGATGCCCGCCCCACCACCACACGCTCCGGAGCGCCGCTCCCGGAAAGCGCGGCCTCATCGCGCTGCACCCCGCCGAATACCTCGAAACTGCGCTGCTGCTCCCGGATGGCGAGGACATCAGCGGTCGACAGCGCCCAGCGATTGGTTGCGGAATTCTGTTCGAACACCCGGACCAGTCGCCCGGGGTCGGGATAGGGTAGATCGGCGAGGATGACCGAATCCATCACGCTGAATACGGCCGTTGTGGCGCCCAGCCCGAGGCCGAGGACGACCACCGCGGTAAGAGTGAATACCGGATTGCGCCGGAGACCGCGCAGGGCGTACCGGCAGTCTGCGCCAAGCGTTTCCAGCAGGCTGCTCACGAAGACACCTCCAGCGGGCGTGGGATCAGGAAGCTGGGAGGGAGCGGGGCGATCAGAAGGGTAGACGCCGGCAACCCCCGGAGGGTTTCGTCGTCCTGCGCCCGGCCGGCTTCACCGGCCTCGGCTCTTCCAGGCCAGGAGTGGCGCCAGGAGCGTCACGACCGGCACGAAGACCCAGACCCGGCCGGCCAGGAGGTTGTAGTCCGCCAGGAGAACAGGCCACGCCTTTCCGAAGAGGAAATGGCCGGCGAGGAATTCGAAGCCGAGCGTCATCAGCAGCCAGATGCTCCCCACGACGAGCGCCGCCCTGGCCGTGGAGGGACCGATCCACGGCGTGGCGAACCACGACACCGCGAGGATGAGCCCGCACAACAGGATCGTGCTCACGACGTGGGCGGTCGCGGGCCCGAGTCGCGGCACGAGAACCGCCTCCCGGAACCCGCCATTCAGGATGGCCAGGGCGACGAGGGCGAGCCAGGTGATGATTGTGCGAAGAATCACACTTCCTCCCGTGGCAGCACCCCTCATCCAGCCGCAACGCATCTGTAATCCGGCGGCGGAGGGGGCGTAATCCGGAGTCTCCAGACTGGAGTCAGCCCCAGCCAGGAGAGTAGCCGGTGTTCGACACATTGCTCGCATCCGACGCCCGGTCCGATCACCAGGCGGTGCCGGCCGCTTCCGCGGTTGGTGTTCACCTGCTGATGCTCGGCGCGGCCGTGGCGGTGTCACGCACCGAGGCTCCCGCCGGCATTCCGCAGACGCCGGTCTCCGCCGTCTATTTCCTCCCGGCGGCTGCCACCTCCGGCACTCCGGCGACGCCACAACAGGCGAGCTCGATTCCCGCTGCGCCGTCGACACTCCCGGTCGCGGCCCCGCCAGATCCCGGTCCCCCGGTGGCCGTCCCCGGAATCGGGCCAGCGGTGGCGGCCTCCAGGAGGCCTGCCCGGCGTCGGCATGCCCGGGACCCGTGATTCGTCAACTTCGGTGCTGTCGCTCCAACCCCTGACCGAGGGAAGCGAAATCGAGGAACCTGCCCGCGTCCTCACACCCGGCCGCCTGCGCTATCCACCGGCCCTCGAGGCAGCTGGCCTCGCCGGACGGGTCGAGCTCCAATTCGTGGTCGATACGGCTGGGCGGGTCGAGCCCAACTCGATTGTCGTCCTCGCCAGCACCGCGGAGCCCTTCGAAGCCGCGGCCCGAGTCGCCGTGCTCGACACCCGCTTCCGCCCGGCGCGTGCCCATGGCCACGCCGTCCGTCAGCTGGTCCGCCAGGACCTCGTATTCATCGTGCCAGGACGGTAGGTGTAGAACTTTGGGGGGAGGGGTTGGGAAGTCCGCCCCTCTGCCCCCGACCGAGCGACGTAGTCGCGAGGAAGCCCTTTAGGGCCTGCCCCTCCAGTTGTGCGTGCAATTCTCCCCCCTACCCGCATCTCCCGCCAGTCCCACAACCGGAGAGATGTCATGTTTCGCGACACCGCAATTGCGGCCGGCCTCCTGTTCGCCGTCGCCGCCCCGCCCCTTGCCGCTCAGGGCTGGATCGAAATCGAGCGGCCAGCCCACACCCCGGTACCCCCAAATGGCGGGGTGGTCCGGGTCAGTTCCAGCGTCCACACGATCATCGAAGGTCATGTCGCGCGCGTCGAGGTAGCGGAGGAATTCAGGAACCTCGGCGGAACCATGGCGGAGGGGAACTACCTCTACCCCCTGCCGGGCGAGGCGGTCTTCTCCAGCTTCTCCCTCTGGATCGGGGACAAGGAGGTGCGCGGCGAAACGATGAACGCCGAGCAGGCCCGTTCCATCTATGAGGAGATCGTCCGGCGCAAGCGCGACCCCGCGCTCCTGAGCCTGGCCGGCTCGGGGTTGATCAGGGCCCAGGTCTTTCCCATCCAGCCCGGCGAGACCCGGAAGGTGATGCTCCGATATACCCAGGTCCTGGAGCGGGCCGGCGACGCCCTGCGTGTCCGCTACAACCTCGGCCAGCGGGGTGGCGGTCGCAGCGGATGGGGTGACCGGGGCGATGCCGGCGGCGGCAGCTTCAACTGGCAACTCCAGATCCCCGCCGCAGCCGAGTTCGGCACCCCGTACTCTCCCACCCACCAGCTGACGACCCGGCGCGAGTCGGGCCGCCTGGAGATCTCACTCGATTCGGACGCGAGCGGGGAGGTCGAGGTCTTCCTGCCGCTGCGGCACAACCTGGTGGGCACCTCGATCGTGACCTACGCCCCGGGCGGGGAGGACGGCTATTACATGCTCCTTCTGGCCCCGCCTCCGGCCGGCTCCACCGACGCGCTGCCGCGCGACGTCAGCCTCGTAGTGGACGTCTCCGGTTCGATGTCGGGGGAGAAGATGGACCAGGCCCGCGCCGCGCTCGACCAGGCGCTGGGCACGCTCGGACCCCGTGACCGGTTCCGCGTCATCAGCTTTTCCAGCGGAGTGCACCAGTTCCGGGAGGGCTTCGTCCCCGCGACACCGGACCAGGTGGCGGATGCGCGCCGGTTCGTTGACGGCCTGCAGGCCGATGGCGGGACCAACATCGCCGGGGCGCTCGACGCCGCGCTGGACGGAGCCGTGCCAGAAGGCCGGGTGGCGTTCGTCATCTTCCTGACCGACGGCGTGCCCTCGGTGGGCGAACAGGCCCCGGATCGCATTGCCGAAGCCGCCCGGGCCAGGATCGGCTCGCGGCGGCTGTTCACCTTCGGAGTCGGCACCGACGTGAACACCTACCTGCTCGACCGGCTGGCGCTGCAAGGCAGGGGAGCCGCGACGTACGTGGCGCCCGATGCCAATGTGGAGGCGGCGGTGAGTGGCCTGCTGGGGAAGATCCAGCACCCGGCACTGGCCAACCTCCGGATCGTGAGCACGCCGGTCACGTTTGCCCAGATGACTCCGGCCAACCTACCCGATCTCTTCTATGGCGAGGAGCTGGTCGTCTTCGGCCGCTATCACGGGCAGGGCAATGGCGACGTGGTCATCGAGGGTGAGCGGAACGGGCGGCGGGAGCGCTTCGTGGCCACCGCCGCTTTCCCGGCGACGGCCGACCAGGACGAATTCATTTCCAGGCTCTGGGCCTCGCGCCGGATCGGCGAGCTGACCCGCCAGGCCCGCCTCGAGGGCGCGTCGGAGTCGCTGATCGGCCAGATCCGCGACCTCGGCCTGCGGTACGGCATCCTGACCGAATACACCTCGTACCTGGTGCAGGAGCCCGAGACAGTGGCCGGACAGCGCCCGATGCCGGCCACCATGTCCCCGGCCATGCAGGGTGGCGCGGCCGCGGCTCCGTCGCAGACCGGTGCCCTCGCCTTCCGGCGCGCGCAGGGCAGCGCCAAGATGGCGGAAGCGGACAACCTCGCCGCGGCGGATGTCGTCGCCGAGCGCCAGCTCGCCGACGCCCGCGCCGACGGCGGCGCGTCGCCCGAGGCCCGGCGGGTGGGCAGCCGGGTCTTCGTCGAGCGTAAGGGGGTCTGGACCGATGCCGCGTGGACCGAAGCGGTCCCGGTGCTCACCGTGGCGCCGTACAGTGCGGCATACTTCAGCCTGGCCCGGGCCCTCCCCGAGATCCGGCCCGGCCTGGGGCTGGGCGAGCCGGTCCTGATAAGCGGCCGGAGGATCGCCATCCGCGTGGCTGATGGAGGAATGATGACCCTGACGCAGGAGAAGCTCGCCTCGACCGTCAAGGAGTTCCGCGGTCGATGACCGAACGGCTGACCGAACTCTATCACCAGTACCACGAGTCGCTCGTCCGGATGCTCACGCGCCGGACGGGCGACCGCGACCGCGCCGAGGACCTCGCCCAGGAGGTCTTCGCGCGGGCGCTGGAGGCTCCGCCCCACAACCCCCGGCCCTGGCTCTTCGCCGTGGCCCTCAACCTGGTGCGGGACGACGGGCGCCGCGCCGTCAGGCAGGGCCGCCGGCTCCAGCTCTATCGCGAGGAACTGCCGGCCGACGCCCCGGCGCCGGACCAGGAATTCGACCGGCGCTACCAGGTCAAGGCGGTTCGCGCGGCGCTCGACTCGCTGGTGCCCCGCGACCGGGAGGCGCTGCTGCTCAAGGCGGAAGGATTCGATTACGACGAGATAGCGGCGACCCTGGGTCTCGCCCGGGGTGCCATCGGAACGACGCTGGCCCGGGCCCGCCGACGGCTGGTCGAGGCGTACCGCGCCGGAGAGAAGGATCGCCATGTCGCATCTTGATGAAGGCATGCTCCACGAACTGCTGGACGGCGAACTGTCGCCCGATAACGCCCGCGCGGCCCGCGCCCACCTCGCGACCTGCGCGGAATGCCGCGCGCTGTATCAGGAAGCCAAGGAATTCTTTGACGAATCGAACCGGCTTGTGACGACGCTGGACGCCGAGAGCGGAACTACCGCCCGCCTGCCCGCGACCGACAGGGAGTCCTTTAGGGCCCCCCTTCGCCGCCGCCTCCCCCTGCACACCCTGGCCTGGGCCGCCTCGATCTTTCTGGCGATCAGCCTCGGCTACTACGGCAGTGACTTCCGGCGGCACGCGAGCGTGGCGGCGAGGCGCATGGCGGACTCGGCGATCTCGCCGTCGGGGAATCTCGAGTCGCTGCCGGGAACCGCCCTCAAGGACTCCCTGTCGGTCGCGGACGGACGGACCGCACCACCCGCAGCGACCGGGGCCGCGCCGACGGCGGTCAATGAACGCCAAAAGGCGCGGCCAGCCACTCCTCCAGCACCGGTTGGCCGGCCGGTGCCGATGCGCACCGATCAAGCCGCCGGCGGGCGGGCGGAGCCTGCCGCGACCCCCGCGGAGGACCGGCTGAGCGGCCAGGCCGAGTCGGTCGCCGCAGATCGACGCCTGGCGGAAGCTGACCAGATGGCGCAGGGGGCGGTGGCACAATCCGCACCACCGGCTGCCCCGCTGAATGCGGCGGCCAAGGCCGCTGCGCCGGCGCCCGCGCCGCTCTTCCGCAAGATCCCTATGGAACAGGCCGTGAGCACTCTGGGCGGTACCATCCGCCTGATCGAGGGGCTCACGCCTGAGCGGGTGGAAACGGTGGGCGGACAACTGGTGACGGGGGCCCGCCCCGACCTGCCGGTCGTGCGGGTGATCTATCTCGATCCGCCCCGGCGGGAAATCTGGCTCGACCAGCAGCACGGGGTTGGCGGCGCGCCCGCCGGGGTGGATACTATCCTGGTGCCAAGCCCCAATGGCGCCCAGAGCCTGCAGTGGCGCCCGGCATCCGGCGAGTGGCTGTCACTCACCGGTTTCCTGACCGCCGATTCGCTCAAGGCGCTGGCCCGCCGGGTGAAGTGAGGGCGGTCACTGCCTGCGCCGCCGACCCCCGGCAGGTTGCGATACATGCGCCACGTTGACCAGCCCACGCTCGACGCCATCATCAACCACCAGCTCTCGCCACGGGAGCTGGCCCGGCTCAAGGACCACGTGCGCGACTGCCTGCTCTGCTCCCGGCGCCTCGAGGAGTACCGGGATGTCTTCAGCGAGGTGGAGGCGATCATCCCGACCGCCGCGCGGGACGTGGTCCACGACGCGGCGCCCCGAAGCTGGCGACGCATCCTCGTGCCGCGGCTCGATGACCGACTGCCGCGCCGGGACCGCCTGATCTGGAGCGTCGTGACGGCGGCGGCCGTCGCGGGCGGAATAGCAATCGCGATGCTGCTGCGCTCGTCAGCGCTGCCGGAATTTCCCGCCGTGGTGCCGCCGCGCCTTCCGCGCCCGCAATCACCCCGCCCCCAACGCCCACCGCGGCGCCGGCCGCCCAGCCGACCGCCGCCCCAGCCGCCCCCGCTCCAGCGGCCGCTGCCACCCCCGCCCCACCCCGCGCACCGGCGTCGTCCCGCCCGTCAATTGCCGGCTTTCATCGTGTCGAATCCGCCCAGGCCATCCGGGCCCTGGGTGGCGCGGTCAGGCTGATCGACGGTCTGCTGCCCGATCATTTCGAAATGGCGGTGGGAACCGGTGTGCCGGGCGCGGTGGATTCGCTGCCGGTGATCCGCGTCGTGTATCACGACCGCGGAGAGGTCGTGCTGCTCGACGAACAGCGGCGCCTGGGCCCCGCCCCGGGTGATACCCTGGTCGGCACGGCGGAGGCGGGGGTCTCGGTGCTGCAGTGGAATTCGGCGGGATTCTGGCTCTCGCTGGCGAGCCGGCTGCCGGTGGATTCGCTTGAACGCCTGGCCCGGAGGATTCGCTGAAGGGAAGTAGCCTAACGAGTCAATTCTGCCCCCCTGCCCCCAACCCGGCAGCTCTCCCAGTCGCCCACGCCCACGCGAAGTTGTAGCCCCCGATCGGCCCGAAGGCATCGAGCATCTCGCCGCAGAGGAAGAGCCCCGGACACCGGCGGCTTTCGAGCGTCCGAGGATCAACCTGGTCGAGGGCGACACCCCCGCCGGTGACCTCCGCCTTCCGGTATCCCTCGTCGCTGGTCCAGGGCAACTCGTAGCGGGTAAGCAGGCGGAGCAGGGCCTGGCGGTCGTCGCGCCTGAGCTGGGCCAGGGTCTGCTGCCGGTCGATCCCGGCCTCGGTCGCCAGGCGCTCGGCGAGACGTGCCGGGAGATGCTGGCGGAGGGCGCCGTGGACGGTCCCGCTTCCCCGCGCTTCCAGGGCAACGGCCCAGTCCCTGGCCCCGAGACTGCCCCAGCGCACCAGCACCGGCGCCGGCTCTCCCTCCAGCCGAGCTCGCACCGGGACATGCGAAATGTCCAGCACGGCCGGCCCGCTGTAGCCCCGGTGAGTAAAGAGGAAGCCTCCCTCCGACTTCGAGGAGCGGCGGCCACCGGCAGTGAGCGCGACGTGGAGCGAGAGGCCGGACAGATCGCCGTGCACCGGCGGCTCGGCGATCAGCGGCGTCAGGGCCGGATAGGTCGGATGCACCGTGTGGCCGAGCGACGCCGTCAGCCTGAGCCCGAGGCCGTCGCTGCCTGTGGTCGGAACCGAAAGGCCGCCGGTGGCGAGTATCAGCGCGTCGGCGGTGATCGGCGGCCTGCCACGCACTCCGATCTCCCAGCCGCCTGAGGCCACGGGGCGCACGGTCGTCACCGCCGAATCGAATCGCAATTCGACGCCCGCCTGCCGCGCCGCGGAGAGGAGTCCGTCGCGCACGTCGCGGGCGCGATTGGAGACCGGGAACAGCTTGCCGGACTCGGCCTCGAGGGCCAGCGGAATCCCCAGCCGCTCCTCGAAGAAGCGGCGCTGCTCGGCCAGGGGCCAGGCGCGGAGCAGCTTCTTCAGGGTGTTGGGTGAGGAGTCGGTGACAAAGCGACCTTCGTCGAGCGTTCCGGGCAGGATGTTGCAGCGCCCGCCGCCGCTGATCAGAATCTTGCGGCCGCCTTCATGGGTGCTCTCGAGCAGCAGCACCCGGCGCCCCGGTCCGGCGGCGTGGATGGCGGCCATGGTGCCGGCGGCACCGGCCCCGACGACCACGATGAGCCGTGACTCGCCCCGCACTATATTCCGCCCACCCAGGAACCAGGATTGCCGGGAATGAAGACGATCATCGAACCGTTCCGCATCAAGTCGGTTGAACCGATCCACCTGACCACGGTGGCACAGCGCGAGGAACGCCTGCGCGCCGCGGCCTACAACGTCTTCCTGCTGGCGTCGGACGACGTGCTGATCGACCTGCTCACCGACAGCGGAACCTCCGCGATGAGCTCGGAGCAGTGGGCGGCGATGATGCGGGGCGATGAGTCCTACGCGGGCAGCCCCTCGTTCTACCGTTTCGAGAAGGCGGTGCAGGACATCTTCGGGTTCAAGTACGTGCTGCCCACTCACCAGGGCCGGGCCGCCGAGCGGATTCTCTTCTCGGTGATGTGCAAGCCGGGCGACGTGGTGCCCAACAATACCCACTTCGACACCACGCGGGCGAACATCGAGTTCACCGGTGCGAAGGCGGTGGACCTGGTGATCCCGGAAGGGCTGCAGCCGGCCACCCGCCACCCCTTCAAGGGCAACATGGACGTCGACCGGCTCCGGGCGCTGATCGCCGAGGTCGGACGGGAGAAGATTCCGCTCTGTCTGCTGACGGTGACCAACAACTCGGGCGGCGGGCAGCCGGTCTCGATGGCCAACGTGCGCGAGGTCGCCGCGGTCTGCCGCGAGCATCGCATTCCCTTCTACATCGACGCCTGCCGCTTCGCGGAGAACGCCTGGTTCATCCGGCTGCGCGAGCCCGGCTACGCCGACAGGCCGCCGATCGAGATTGCGCGCGAGATGTTCCGCCTGGCCGACGGCTGCACCATGTCGGCCAAGAAGGACGGCCTGGCCAATATCGGCGGCTTCCTGGCCTCCAACGACCCCGCGCTGGCCCAGCGCGAGCGTGACCTGCTGATCCTCACGGAGGGCTTCCCGACCTACGGCGGGCTGGCGGGGCGCGACCTCGAGGCGATCGCCGTGGGGCTCCACGAGGCGCTGGACGAGGACTACCTGCTCTACCGGATCACCTCGACCACCTACCTGGGCGAGCACCTCGTGGCAGCCGGGGTGCCGATCGTCCAGCCGCCGGGAGGCCATGCCGTCTACATCGACGCGGCCGCCTTCTTTCCTCACATACCCGCGCTGCGAGCTGCCCGGGCAGGCGCTGGTGGCGGAACTCTACCGGGAGGCCGGCATCCGGGCCGTGGAGATCGGGACCGTCATGTTCGGCCGCCGGGATCCGGCCACGGGAGTCGAGTCACCGGCGCCGATGGAGCTGGTGCGGCTGGCCATCCCTCGGCGGGTCTACACCCAGAGTCACATCGATTACGTGGTCGAGGCGGTGCTCAACGTCTGGAACCGGCGCCAGGCGGTCCGCGGCTACCGGTTCCTGGAGCAGGCGCCGTTTCTGAGGCACTTCACGGCGAGGTTTGAGCCCGTCGCCTAGGGAGCAGGGAGAGGGGAGCGGGGAGCGGGGAGCGGGGAACGGGGAGGAGTGGCATGAAGCCAGTTACCGCTCCCTGCTCCCTTCTCCCCGCTCACTTCTTCTTGTACAGCCCGTCAAACACCACCTGCCATGTCTCCCCGCCGTCGTCCGAGGTGTCCCACACCTGGCGGACTGAGCCGTCATCGTTCTTCGTAAAGGTGATGCGCTGCAACTGAGGTTTCCCGCCGGGACCACTGTCGTTCTGGCCGACGAGAACCATCTTCCCGTCGGCGTAGTTGCCCGCCAGGTTGAGCCAGGTGCCGCTGTTGTCCACCCAGATCTGGCGCCATTTCCCGTCGCTGCGATCGTAGAAGTTGAAGCTCTGGCCCGTGCCCCCGCCGGAGCCGCTCCAGTGTTCATGGACGACGCAGCCGTCCTCCTCCAGCGTCACCAGGTTGGTCCCCACCTGTTTGCCCTTGGCACCAGTGACATTCCAGTCCCCGACCCAGAAGTCGAACTGGCGGTACTCGGGAGTGTCGCACTTCGGGGGCGGGCCGGATTGGGCGGACAGTACCGAAAAGGCGGAGAGGACGGAGAGGACGGAGAGGACGGAGAGGACGGACACTGCCCTGCTGCTGAGAAGAGACCACACGGTGTAGGGCATCAGATATCCTCGAAGCGATCGGGAAGGGATACCCAATGGCGTACGTCTCCCATCTTCCGCGGTTTCCGCCAGATTCATAGACAGCTCTATCCGTCCCATGAGGAAACAAACAATTACCCGTCTTAACTCACCACGGGCAGCGGCATTCACCGGGCAACGGAATCCTCTGCGTCTCTGCGTTTCAAGCAGTTGAAACCCCAGCACGTGAATCAGACTTACCACGCACAACCGGAGGTCGTAATTTGCCGCATGACCGGTCGCAATCACCTCGCCGACGCCAGCTCCGCCTACCTGGCCTCCGCTGCGCACCAGCCGGTGCACTGGTACGCGTGGGGCCCCGAGGCGTTCGCCGCCGCGGCAAGTGCCGATCGCCCGATCCTGCTCGACGTCGGCGCGGTCTGGTGCCACTGGTGTCATGTGATGGACGGCGAGTCGTATGAGGACCCGTCGCTCGCCAGCTATCTCAACGAACAGTTCGTCTGCGTGAAGGTGGACCGGGACGAGCGCCCCGACGTAGATGCCCGCTACCAGCGCGCGGTCCAGGCCCTGACCGGCCAGGGGGGCTGGCCGCTCACCGCGTTCCTCACCCCCGACGGGCAGGTGTTCTACGGCGGCACCTACTTCCCGCCCGACGGCAAATTCGGACGCCCCGGATTCCGTTCCGTCCTGGCCCAGGTGCACCACGTCTTCCACAATCAGCGCGACCGCGTCGCCGAGCAGGCCCTCGCCCTCACCCGCACGCTGGAAGAGGCCCTCGACGAATCGTTCCCCGGCGCCATCGACCCGTCGCTCCTGGCCCGTGGGGCCGAGGCGATGGCCGGCGTCTTCGATGTGGGGAATGGCGGCTTCGGCTCGCAGCCCAAGTTCCCGCATCCGGCCGCGCTGCGCTTCCTGCTGGGGCGCTGGCATGACACTGGTGAAGATGTCCCCCGCGAAATCGTGGAGCGGACGCTGGACGGGATGGCAAACGGCGGCTTTCACGACCAGCTGGGCGGCGGCTTCCACCGCTACAGCGTGGATGCCCGCTGGATCGTGCCCCACTTCGAGAAGATGGCCTCCGACAACGCCGAGCTGCTCCGAGCCTATCTCGAAGGCTTCGCGGCCTTCGGCACCAGCCGCTACGCCGAGGTGGCCCGCGGCATCGTGCGCTGGATCCGCGAGGTCCTGGCCGACCCCGAAGGTGGCTACGGGGCCAGCCAGGACGCCGACGTCGGGCTGGAGGACGACGGCGACTACTTCACCTGGAGCCGCGCCGAAGCCGAGGCCATCCTGCCGGGCGACGAGTTCGAGGTGGCCGCCGCCTACTACGACATCGGCACCGCGGGAGAGATGCACCACGACCCCAGCCGGAATGTGCTCTTCGTCGCCGGCCGCCTGCCGGTGATCGCCGTGCAGCTGGGCCTCACCGAGGAGCGGGCTGCCGCCGCGCTGGCCACCGCCCGCGCCAAGATGATCGCGGCCCGGGCCGCTCGACCTGTCCCCTTCATCGACCGGACCCGCTACACCAGCTGGAACGCGATGCTGGCCGGGGCCCTGCTCCAGGCGGGGGTATTGCTCGACGACCCGTGGGCCAGCGACCACGCGCTCCGAACCCTGGCGCGCCTCCGTGCGGAGCAGGCCGAGCCCGACGCGGTGGCGCACGCCCCCGGCGGAGTGGCCGGCCTGCTCGACGACCAGGTCCAGGCGGCGGCCGCGGCCCTCGACGCCCACGAGCACACCGGCGATCGCGCCTGGCTCGACTGGGCGGTGGCACTGATGGAGCGGGTCTGGCGCGACTACCGCGACGCCGATGGCGGCGGACTCTTCGACACGGTGGCCCGCACCGGCAGCGCGGGTCTCCTCCCCGCCCGGGCCAAGCCGGTGCAGGATGCGCCCTCACCCTCGGGCAACGGGGTCGCGGCGATCAACAGCGCCCGGCTCTTCGAACTGACCGGCGACCGGCGCTGGAGCGAGCGCCGCGACGAGATTCTCCGCGCCACGACGGGCCGCGCCGCCGAGCTCGGCCTGCACGGAGCCACGCTGCTGATGGCGGTGGATTGGGCGGTCGGAGCTGCTGGCCACCTGGCGGTGGCCAGCGGGGGGGCTGGGGGGCAGAGGGGCGGCGAAATCGCGGAAGGCATGTATCGGATCGCACTGCGCACCTATCTCCCGAGGAGAGTCGTGCAACGAGTGACGGCTGATACGAATCTGGAGGGGCTCCCTGAGGCCGTCCGGGGGATGCTGGGATCGGGCACGGGCCCGCGAGGCTTCGCCTGCGTCGGCGCGACATGCTCCGCGCCTGCGACGGATCTCGCCGCCTGGCAGCGGACGCTCGAGGAACTGCAGGGAAAATGAATTCTGCAAGACGAGAAGGAACTCACCCGATGCGGAGCCTTTGCAGTTATCTGCGTACATCTGCGTTCATCTGCGGACACCATCTGCGTTCATCTGCGGCTCTGTTTCTCGCGCTCACCCCGCTGGCCGCACGCACCACGCGAGCCGAAGCCCAGCAGCCGGACTCCATCATCGAGCAAGGCAGCTTCATCATCCACAAATTCCTGCAGCCGATCGGCAACGAGTACTACACGGTCACCAGGACCAATGATGGCCTGGCACTGGCCGACAGCTTCTCCTTCACCGACCGCGGCACCCCGGTGGTCCTCGGCGCCACCCTCCTCTCGGCGGATGACCTTGCCCCGCGCCGCTTCACCATCAAGGGCCAGACCTCCCGCAGCTCGACCATCGATGACGGCGTCGAGGTCACCGGGGACTCGGCCCGGATCCGGATCGACAGTACCGTCACCGCGATTGCCCGCCCCGGCGTTGGATTCACCATCGCGGGATATGCCCCGATCGCGCTCCAACAGGCGATGGTGCAGTACTGGCATCGTCACGCCAGCCCCTCTGCCCTCGCCACCCTGCCGAGCGGCAAAGTCACCATCACCCGTCGCGGCACGGACACCGTCACGGCAGGCGGGAGCCCGGTGATTCTGAGCAGGTACAGCGTCGCCGGACTGATCTGGGGGAGGGAGACGCTCTGGTTCAACGGCGACGAACAGCTGGTGGCTGCTGTCACGATTGATGCCGAATTCGACCACCTCGAGGCGATCCGGGAGGGCTTCGAGCCGGCGCTGTCGTTCTTCGTCTCCCGGGCGGCGGCCGATGCCTCGAAGGCACTGGCCGAGCTGGCCCTGAAGGACTCCCTATCGGTCGCCGGTGGCGCGGACGCCGGTGCACCGGGCAACTTCGCCCTGGTGGGCGGGACGCTGATCGACGGCAATGGCGGGCCGCCGGTGCCCGATGCGGTGGTGATCGTCAAACAGGGTCGGATCTCGGCGGCCGGCGCGGGGATCAAGGTGCCCAAGGGAATGACGGTCATCGACACCCGGGGCAAGAGCATCCTGCCCGGGCTCTGGGACATGCACGCTCACTACGAACAGGTCGAGTGGGGACCGATCTATCTCGCGTCCGGCGTCACCACGGCACGGGACGTGGGCAATGAATTCGAGTTCATCACCGGGGTCAGGGACGCGATCGCCGAGAGGCGCGGCGTGGGTCCACGGCTGCTGCTGGCCGGCATCGTGGACGGCAACTCGCCCTACGCAATCGGGGTGGACCGGGCCGACACCCCGGAGCAGGCGGTGGCGATGGTCCAGCGATATCACGACGCCGGGTTCCAGCAGATGAAGATCTACAGCAGCGTCAAGGCGGAGATCGTCGCCGCGATCGCCGCCGAGGCCCACCGGCTGGGCATGACCGTCACGGGGCACATCCCGCGCGGGATGGATGCGTACCAGGGGGTCGCGGCGGGGATGGACCAGATCAACCACATCACCTACGTCTACCAAGTGATGCGGACGCAGCCACCGGCCGGATCGCCGGATTCGGTGAAGCCGACGTTCGATTTGCAGTCGGCGGAATCCGGGCGCGCCGTCGCCTTCCTGGCGGCGCACGGCACCGTCGTGGACCCGACCATCGCCCTGTACGAGCTGGTCCTGCACTCCGAGAGTGAACCGGTGTCGGTGTTCGAGCCGGGGGTGGCCAAGGTGGCGTCGGAGCTGGCCGGCCCGCTGAACCACACCGGGGTGCCCGTGGCCGATTCCGCCGCGGCACAGACCCGGCTTGCGGAATTACTGAGCGTGATCGGCGCCCTGCACCGGGCCGGTGTGCCGATCGTGGCCGGCACCGATCAGTCGGTCCCCGGCTACAGCCTCCACCGCGAGCTGGAGCTGTACGTGCAGGCGGGCTTCACCCCGATGGAAGCGATCCAGGCCGCCACCCTGGTCCCGGCCCGCGCGATGGGCGTGGAGAACGACGTTGGGACGGTGACGGCGGGCAAGCGGGCCGACATTCTGGTGGTCGAGGGCAATCCGCTGGAGGACTTCAGCACACTGCGGAACGTCTGGCTGGTGGTGGCGGGCGGCCGCCGCTACCAGCCGGGGCCGATGTGGGAGAGTGTGGGGTTCGCGCCCTGAACTACGGGGGGCGGGCCCTAAAGGGCTTCCTCGCGCCTGCGGCGCTCGGTCGGGGGCGGGGGGGCAGAGGGGCAGAGGGGCAGTGAACAACCTCTCCGACTTCGCCGACTTCTCCGACCGCCGGCGGCCAGTTGCTCTCCGGCGCTGCCTCCGAGAAGTTTCCCACGGGCCGCACTGGGCGGCCGACCATATACGGAGATCCGATGAAGACCGCGACCTTTGAAACCGCCAGGGGCACCATCGTCGCCGAGTTGTTCGACGAGGAGGTGCCTGGCACCGTGGCCAACTTCGAAAAGCTGGCCAACGACAAATTCTACGATGGCACCCGGTTCCACCGGGTCATCCCCAACTTCATGGTCCAGGGCGGCGATCCGCTGTCCAAAGACCCGAAACACCCGCGGGTCGGCACCGGGGGCCCCGGTTACAAGATCAAGTGCGAGACCCACCGGAACACCCACCGGCACGTGGCCGGAACACTCTCGATGGCCCACGCCGGCAAGGACACCGGCGGCAGCCAGTTCTTCATCTGCCACGCGCCGCAGGCCCACCTGGACAAGGTCCACACCGTCTTCGGCCAGGTGACCAAGGGCATGGACATCGTCAACGCCATCCGTCAGGGCGACGAGGTCACCTCGATCCGGGTGGGCTGAGCCCTGCACCTCGACTTCGCCGTCCTCGCCGATTACGCCCTGATCGACCAGCAGGGAAAGCTCTCCGTGCTGGGGATGTTCCAGCACGTTTGGGTCCCCAACTTTCCCGCGGTCCACCCGCGGCTCCATCTGGTGCTCCGAGTGCGGGGGCGCCGCACCGAAATCGGCGAGCACAAGATCCGGATCCGCTTCGTGGACGAGGGCCAGCAGGAGCTGATGGTGGGTGAAGGCACGGTCCAGTTCGGCGAGCCGCCGGCCGGGATCACCGACATCGAGGCCAGCGCGGTTCTGGTATTCGATGTGCCGCTGCCCCGTCCCGGCGGTTACGCCTTCGAGGTCCGGCTGGATGGACACGAGACGACCCGCATTCCTCTCACCGCGGCCGCCATTCCCGGCGCCTCGCCATCCTGAGTATGAAGGGGATTGTGAAGCGCGCTTGAGGGCTTTGACGAGTGCCTGTTCAAGCGTTAGACTGGGGCCAGCTTCATCGCCTGGCCTGCCGGCCCGGGCGCCCGTTTCCCATCGGAGAAAATTTATGAATCGGCGTTGGCAGATCTGTCTCGCCGTCGGCGGCGCGCTCACACTCGGGGTCCTGCCCCGCACCGCCACGGCCCAGGGATTCAGCGTGAACGAGCACAGCGCCTGTGCCACGGCGCGGGGCGGTACGGCTGTCGCCTCGCCCTGTCCCGACGGCTCGGCGATGGTGTACAATCCGGCGGGCCTTACCCAGCTGAAGAAGGGTGAGACTATCATCGCGGCGGGTGTCCAGCTGATCATGCCCCGCGGCGGGTTCACGGACGACAACAGCCAGCTGCAGAGCAATCTCGAGGACCACACCTACCCGGTGCCGACCATCTACCTGGCCCGGGGCTTCACCGACAAGCTTTCGGCCGGCGTGGGCCTGTTCGCTCCCTACGGCCTCAGCACCGAGTGGCCCACGACCTCCGAGGGCCGGTTCCTCGGCTACAAGAGCGTCATCAAGAACTTCTATATCCAGCCGACCGTCGCCTACAACATCCATCCCAAGATCCAGATCGGCGCCGGCCTCGACATCAACATCTCCAGCGTCCAGCTGGAACAGCACCTCGATCTCTCCAGCCAGAATCTGCCGGCACCGGCTCCGCCGGGCCTCACCTTCGGGACCATCGGCATCCCCTACGGCACCGACTTCGCCGACGTGAATCTGCAGGGCAACGGCACCTCCGTGGGCGGGCACTTCGGGGTCATCGTCAAGCCGATGGACCAGATCTCCTTCGGCGTGCGCTACCTGACCCAGCAGACGGTGAACTACAACAGCGGCACCGTGGATATCACGCAGATCGCGACGGGGCTCCTCCTGCCGGCCAGCCTGACCTTTCCCGGCGGCCCTACGCTCCCCAAGGGTACGCCGATCGATCTGGTGCTCGGGCAGACGGTCTTCACCACCGGTCCACTCATTGATCAAAGCGCCTCGACCCAGATCACCAATCCCAGCCAGTGGACGTTCGGCGTCAGCTTCGATCCGACGACGAAGTTCAAGGTGCTCTTCGATGTGACCCTGACCCAGTGGTCGTCCTTCGACACCCTGACGTTCAAGTTCGACTCGCTGCCCACGCAGAACCTGCCGGAGGACTACAACAACGTGGCCGCCTACCGGGTTGGCGCGCAGTACGCCATCTCCCAGAAGGTCGACGCCCGGGTGGGCTTCATCGATCACGAGGGGGCAGCCCCGGCCCAGACGGTGACCCCGAATCTCCCCGAAGGCGCCCGCACCGAGTTCACCGCCGGCCTCGGGTTCCAGTTCAGCAAGGATTTCCATCTCGACCTGTCCTACATGTACATCAACCAGGCCGACCGCCGGGGCCGGACGGTGTCCAACCCCGCCGTGACCAACGGCCTCTACAACTTCAGCGCCAACCTGTTCGGCGCCAGCCTCGCCTTCTCGTTCTGACCCCGGGAGACACACGTATGAGAATCAGGACACTCGCTGCCTCCCTGACCCTGGGCTTCGCGGCCCTGGCGGGGTGCCGCTCCGGAGAAACGCTGGATTCGCCCGCCGTGGTGGATCCGTCGTTCGTCCGCTACGTGGCGATGGGCAACAGCATCACCGCCGGCTTCCAGTCCGTGGGCATCAACGACAGTACCCAGCAGCGTTCCTACGCCAACCTGCTGGCCATGGCGATGGGCACCAGCTTCGCCTACCCGTCGCTCAACATGCCCGGCTGCCCGGCGCCGTTCGACAACAACGTCACCCAGCACCGGGTCGATGGCGCCGCCGCGACCGACTGCGGCCTCCGCGGCCCCACGCCGCTGGTCTTGAACAACCTCGGCGTGCCCGGCAACTCGGTCGGCACCCTGATCAGCAACTTCGGCGGCCTGCCCTCGGTCTATGAGCCGCTGCGGCTGTTCATGCTGGGGGGGTACACCGAACTCCAGATGATGCAGAAGGCGCAGCCGACCTTCGTCACCATCTGGATCGGGAACAACGACGTCCTGGGTGCCCTGACCAGCCTTACCGATGTCGGTGATTCGAGCCAGATCACCCCGGTGGCCCAGTTCGATGCCCAGTACGACTCGGTGGCGTCGGCCGTGGCCGCCACCGGCGCCAAGGTCGTGCTGCTCGCCGTGGGCAATGTCTCCGGCTTACCGTACGCCTCGCCGGCGGCGATCTACTACTGTCTCAAGAACGGCGGCTGCCCCCCACCGCTGCCGCCGCAGGATCCGACGCTGGGTGCCCTTCCGACCTTCACGGTCAACGTGAATTGCGCTCCGCCCGCCGGCTTGCAGATCCTGGTCCCCTGGCCGATCGGCCTGGGCAAGGTGGACAGCGCCGCGGCCGGCGCCCCGACCACGCTCGACTGCAGCAATGCGGCGCAGGTGGTCAGCCCGGAGGAGACCGCCGCCATGGTGTCGGCGGTGACCCAGTACAACGCCCATATCCAGGCCGTGGCCACCCAATACGACTGGGCCTACTGGGACGTCAACCCCGCCCTCAATGCCGCACGGGCGAACGGCACCATTCCGCTCTTCCCCGACGTCTCGGGTGCTTTCGTGAATCCGCCGACATCCATCACCTTCGGGCCACTCTTCTCGCTGGACGGCGTCCACCCCAGCAGCCTGGCACACCAACTGTTTGCCGACTCGGTGGCCGCCACGATCAACCAGTTCTATTTCGCCGGGCAGCAGATGCTCCCGGTGCCGGTCTGCGGCACCATCACCTGCCCGGCGCCCTAAAGCGGCAGCATTCCTGAAACCGCAGCGGGTGGGGGCCTCGGCCTCCACCCGCTGTTGTTTTGGGCGCCCTGTGGAGAACGGTTTTCGAGGGGTCGCGAAACGGAGCCGAAAACCAGCGTTTTGTCATTGCGAGGAGGCCCCGTCAGGCGACCGAAGGGAGTCCTTTAGGGGGCCGACGAAGCAATCTCTCGGGCCTGAGGTCGAATTCCGGGAATCGCGGGACTGATAGGCGGAGTGGGGTTTTCGCGGGGACGAATGGGAAATCCGGAATTCGCGGGGCTGAAAGGGAAATCCGGAACTCACGGGGCTGAGAGGAAGATCCGGATTTCGCGGGCCTGAGAGGCCCCCTAAAGGACTCCCTTCGGTCGCGCCTGGCCAATCGCCGCTTCGCGGCTCTTACGGGTGAGATCGCCCTAGGCGCCCCCCTGCCCCCCCGCCCCCCCGAGGCCTAACTTCACCCTTCGCCCCTCGCGCCCCAGCTCACGACTCACGACTCACGACTCATGACTTTCTCCAGAGAAACCGCCCTCACCCTGATGCACCAATACACCGCCTCCGACACGCTCCGGAAGCACATGTATGCCGTCGAGGCGGCAATGCGCGCCATGGCCATCAAGGAGGGCGCCGACCCCGAGTGGTGGGGCGTGGTCGGCCTGCTCCACGACTTCGACTACGAGCGCTTCCCCAACGCCGACCATTCGGCCGACCGGGAACACCCTTCCGAAGGAGTGCGGATCCTGGCGGCGCAGGGATTCCCGGAGGCAGGCCAGCGCGCCATCCTGGGCCACGCGACCTACACCGGTGTCCCCCGCGACACGCCGCTGGCCCGCGCCCTCTTCGGGGTGGACGAGCTCTGCGGCTTCCTGGTGGCCTGTGCCCTGGTGCGCCCGTCGAAGAGCCTGGCCGATCTCGAGGTGTCCAGCGTCAAGAAGAAGCTCAAGGACAAGGGCTTCGCCCGAGGGGTGAGCCGCGAGGACGTGGTCCGTGGCGCCGAGGAGCTCGGGGTTCCGCTCGATGAGCACATCGGCTTCGTGCTGGCGGCCCTGCGCCCCGTCGAGCGGAGCCTCGGGCTGGGCGGGGCCTGAGCCGGTGGACCACCGCGATGCAAGCGACGCGCTGCTGCAGCCGGGGCTCGACCGGGCCTCGGGAGTCCGGGCCGTCGGTGGTAACAGGGTTGAGCTCAAGGTGGACGGGACCGAGGCCTACCCGGCGATGTTCGAGGTGATCGAACGGGCCCGGAGCCGGATCCAGTTCGAGAACTACATCATCCGCGACGACGCGACCGGCCGCCGGTTCGCCGAGGCGCTGGCGTCCCGGGCTCGGGCGGGCGTGAAGGTGCGGGTCATGGCCGACTGGCTGGGATCGATGGGCACCAGCCGGCGCTACTGGCGAGCCCTGCGCGAGGCCGGCGCTGAAGTCCAGCTCTTCAATGCCCCGCAGCTGCTCCGGATCTTCAGGAACGTCGAGCGCAATCACCGGAAGCTCGTGGTCGGCGACGGGCGGGTGGCCGTGGTCGGCGGCCTCTGCATCGGTGACGAATGGAGCGGCAATCCCGCCGCCGGCATCCAGCCCTGGCGGGACTCGGCGGTTACCGTGGAAGGACCCGCCGCGGCGGTACTGGAGCGTTCCTTCGGCTCGGTCTGGACCCGGGGCGGCGGAACGCCGCTCGAGCTGCCCGACGCCGAGGCGGTGCCCGCCGCGGGCCAGGCGCGGATCCACGTGCTCAGCGGCGCGCCCGGCAGGGGCCGCACGGCGCGGGTCCTCGAGTTCCTCGCCGCCACCTGCCGTGAGCGCCTCTGGATCACCGATGCCTACATGCACCCGCCGGGTGCGCTGCTGCAGACCATTCTCGACGCGGCGCGGGAAGGCGTGGACATCCGCCTCCTGGTGCCGGGATCCAGTGATCTCCCCTGGATCCGGAACGTGACCCGCATCGGCTACCGGCCCCTGCTCAAGTCGGGAGTGCGGATCTTCGAATGGGACGGTCCGATGATCCATGCCAAGTCGCTGGTGGCCGACGGCCACTGGTGCCGGATCGGCTCCAGCAACCTCAACGCCTCGAGCCTGCAGAACAACTTCGAGATCGACCTCCTGATCGAGGACCACGAGCTCGGTGCCCGGGTGGATGCGCAGTTCCGGCGCGACATGGCGCGGAGCCGCGAGGTCCTGCGCCTTGCCAGGACGGCGCCCCCTCGGCTGCAGAAGGTGATGCCGTCCAGGCTGGCCCGGGAGGCGCCGGAGTCGGCCGTGCCGGTGCACTACAAGAGCCCCCGTGAACGGCGGATGAGGGCGTATGCTGTGGCTCAAAATCTGGCCGGCGCCGCGCGCCGGAGCGTCTATGGCCCCCTCGCGCTGCTGCTCATCGTCCTGGGGCTCCTCTTCCTGAGCCTCCCCCGCCTCACCGGGGCGGTCGTCGCCGCCCTCTGTGCCTGGTTTGCGGTGGCCGCCGGCGCTCGAGGCGCTGGGCCGGCGCCCGTCGCCCTGACCCCCCGATTCAACGGATCGACCCCCCCGTGCGTAACGCTCAGGTGACCGACGCCGAACTGGCGGCGCGGGCGGCCGCTGGAGACGGAGACGCCTTCGGCCAGCTGATCGAGCGATATGCCCCCCAGGTCCGCCGCGTCACCCGCGCCCTGCTCCGTGAACCGGCGGATGCCGACGACGCGGCCCAGGAGGCGCTCCTGTCCTGCTGGCGGCACCTGGCCCGGTACGATCCCGAACGGCCCTTCGGCCCCTGGCTCATGCGCATCGTGGTCAATGCGGCGCACGACACCCGGCGGCGGCGCCAGGTCAGGGCGGCGGAACCGCTTGCTCCCGAGCTGCCGGCGGCCGGTGCCAGCCCTGAAATGATGGCCAGCCGGGCGGAGTTCCGGGCCCGGCTCGACCGGGCGCTGCACGGCCTGCCGGAGCGCCAGCGGATGGCGGTGGTGCTGTTCGACGCCGAGGGGTTCGGCCATCGGGAAATCGCCGAGCTGCTGGGCGTCCCCGAGGGGACGGTCCGGTCCGATGTCTTTCATGCGCGACGGGCCCTGCGCGAGGCGCTGGCGCCGTACGAGGGAGTGACACTATGACGCTGCCCAATCCATTCGATCCCGCCCCGGACCGCGAGCTGGGCGCGCTGCTGCGCGCCCACCTCGAGGCGCCGGGGCACCAGGCGTTCGTGGCGCAGGTGCTGGACGCCGCCGGCGGCCGCCGCGAGGAGGACAGTCTCCAGGTCCTGGCCCGCTGGGCCCGGATCGGCGTCGCCGCGGCGCTGCTGCTGGCCACCATGGGCGCGCTGGCGACTGGCCTCCTGGCCCGGGCCGGCGGCGGATCGGCGGACGATGCGCTGCTGCCGACTCCGGAAGTGATCCTCGCCTCCACGGTGGGGGCCCGATGAGTCCCGATTGCCGCGATGAGCCGTTCCACCCGCTCGGCGGTGCTGCTGCTGGTCGCCGCCTTCCTGCTGGGCGGCGTGGCGGGAGGGGCGGCGGTGGCCGTTGGCCTCGACCGCGGGGGCGGCCACGGTCGGGACCCGGAGCGGTACCAGCGCGCGCTCAACCACGAGCTCCACCTGACACCAACCCAGCAGGACAGCGTCAAGGCCATCCTGGCCCGGCGGCGCCAGGCAATGGATTCGGTCTGGCAGGATGTGGCACCGCGGGTCGAAACTCTTCGGACCAGCATCCGTTCAGAGATCGCCCGCCAGCTGACCCCTGAGCAGCAGGAGAAATTCGACCGAATGAATCAGCGATTGGACGCCGAGCACCGGCCGGGAGCGCGCTGACGTGAAGATCCTCCTGTCCCTGGTGACCCTCGCCGCGGCGTCACCCCTGGTGGCACAGCAGCAGAGCATCACCCTGATGGCGCGGCCCGGGATCATCGCAGCGGATACTCTGCAGCGGAGCATCACCCTGGCCGAGGCGATCCGGCTGGCCCAGCAGGCTCAGCCGTCGGTCGTGGCGGCCCGGGGGTCGGTCCAGTCGGCGGCCGCCCAGTACCGGACGACGTGGGGCGCCTTCATCCCGACGGTGAACCTCAACTCGAGCTACGGCACCAGCTACTCGAACGGGCCGAGCCGGGTCAACCAGATCACCGGCGAGGTCATCACCGGAAAGTCGTACGCCCAGAGCATCAGCAATTCCATCAGCGCCTCGGTCGACCTGTTCACCGGGTTCCGCCGCACCGCCCAGATGAGCTCCGCCCGCAGTTCCGAGGCGGCAGCCGAGGCGGGGCTGGTGGACGCCCAGTACCAGGCCACCCTGGGCGCCAAGCAGGCCTTCTTCACCGCGCTGGCGGCGACCGAGCTGGTCCGGGTGCGCCAGCTCAGCGTGCGCCGGGCCCAGCAGCAGCTGACGGTCTCGATCAACAAGCTCAAGGCCGGGAGCGCCACCCGGTCCGACTCCCTGCGCTCGCTGGTGACCCTGGGGCAGGCGCAGCTGCAGCTGCTGACAGCGCAGACCGCGGTGGCTACCGCCGAGGCCAACCTGGGCCGGGTGGTGGGCGCGGACGGCCGGGTCCGGGCCCAGCCCGACTCCGCCTACCTGCGCGTCGCGGAGGTGCCCGACACCTCCGACCTGCGGAACGAGGCGGAGAAGTCCTCCCCGCAGGTGCGGGCCGCGGAGGCGCAGGCTACCGCCGCCCAGGCCGGCGTCAAGGCGAGCAGGGCGGCCTGGTGGCCCCAGCTCAACCTCTCCGGCCGCTACAGCTACAACGGCAACAACAGCCAGGACTACGCGTTCTTCGACAGCCGGTCGGCTACCCTGGCGCTGACGTTCCCGATCTTCAACGGCTTCCAGCGCGACCTGTCGATCGTCACCGCCCAGAGCAGCGCCTCGGCCGCCAGCGCCACGGCGGCGGACACCCGCCGGCAGGTGGACGCGTCGCTGACCTCCCGGCTGGCCGAGCTGGAGTCGGCCCAGGCCCAGATCGACATTGCCACCACCAGCCTCTCCGCCGCGACGGAGGACCTTCGAGTCAACCAGGACCGTTACCGGCTCGGCGTCGCCACGATCGTGGACGTGCTGAGCTCGCAGGAGGCGCTGTCGCAGGCGGAGGTGGACGTGATCCAGGCGCGCTACAACTACGTGATCGCCAAGGCCCAGATCGAGGCCCTCATCGGGAGGCCGCTGTGAGCAAGGCTCTGCACGACACCGACGAACGGATGGCGCTGCTCCCCGCGGATGTCCCCCGCGACGCGGTCATCGTCACCCGGAACCTGCACCGCCAGTACGACATGGGCGGCGAGATCGTCCACGCCCTGCGGGGCGTGGACCTGACCATCCGGCGCAACGAGTACGTGGCCATCATGGGCCCGTCGGGCTCGGGCAAGTCCACGCTGATGAACATGATCGGCTGCCTCGACACGCCGACCCAGGGGGAGTACTGGCTCAACGGCTTCCGGGTCAGCGAGCTGGCCGACGACGAGCTGGCCCGGATCCGCAACAAGGAGATCGGGTTCGTCTTCCAGACCTTCAACCTGCTGCCCCGCGCGACGGCGCTGCAGAACGTCGAGCTGCCGCTGGTCTACGCCGGCCTGGGGCGGAAGGAGCGCCGTGCGGCCGCCGAGCGAGGCGCTCACACGGGTGGGCCTGGGCGACCGGATGAGCCACCGGCCCAACGAGCTGTCGGGCGGCCAGCGGCAGCGCGTGGCGATGGCCCGCGCCCTGGTCAACAAGCCCAGCATCCTGCTGGCCGACGAGCCCACCGGCAACCTCGACTCGACGACGGGCGAGGAGATCATGGGGCTGTTCGGCGACCTGCATAAGACGGGACAGACCATCATCCTGGTCACCCACGAAGCCGACATCGCGGCGCACGCCAACCGCCAGGTTCACATCTTCGACGGCCGGATCGCGCGCGACATCGCGACCGTGGCCGCCAGCTGATCACGTTCACACCGGATTCATGATGCGCGCACGTCGCTGGTTCGCTCCGCTCCTCCTCCTGGCCGCCTGCAGCAAGCCGGCCCCGCTGCCGGTCTACCAGGCCATTCCCGTCGACCGGCGGGACATCATCGTCTCGGCCCAGGCCTCGGGCAGCGTCCAGCCCGACACCACGGTCCAGGTCAAGTCCAAGGCGTCGGGCGAGATCCTCGAGATCAAGGTCGAAACCGGCCAGCTGGTGCAGCGGGGCCAGCTGATGGTCCTGATCGACAAGCGGACAGCCCAAGAACGCCGTGGACCAGGCCCAGGCCAACTCTCGACGTGGCCAAGGCGACGCTGACCCACGCGCGAGGCCCAGCTGGGCGGCGCCGAGGAGCTGTACAAGGAGCGCTCCATCGCCGAGACGGAGTACGAACAGGCGACGCTGGACTACGCCAACGCCAAGTCGGCGGTGATCAGCGCCAAGGTCAACCTGGGCGACGCGATGATCGCGCTGGAGGACTGCGAGGTCCGGGCCCCGATCACCGGCACCGTCATCGAGAAGGACGTCTCGCGCGGCCAGGTCATCTCCTCGCCGACCCGCGACGTGGGCGGCGGGACGGTGCTGCTCCAGATGGCGGACCTGAACCTGGTGCAGGTCAAGACGCTGGTCGACGAGACCGACATCGGCAAGATCCAGCCGGGCCAGGCGGCCACCGTCACGGTCAACGCCTATCCCAACCGGCCGTTCAACGGCCGGGTCCAGAAGGTCGAGCCCCAGTCCACCACCCAGAACAACGTCACGATGTTCTCGGTCATCGTCGAGATCGACAACCGCGAGGGGCTGCTGCTGCCGGGGATGAACACCGACGTGGAGGTGCACGTCGGCCGGCGCGACAGCGTGCTGGCGGTGCCCAACGCCGCCCTCCGGACCAACAAGGACGTCGCCTCGGCGGCGGCGGTGCTGGGGCTCAACCCCAAGGACGTCCAGGCCCAGCTGGCGGCGATGCCCGCGCCGGGCGACACCGCGGCCAAGGTCGCGGTCGGCGTCAAGCCGGCGGCCGATGCCAAGGCTGCGCCCGCCGCGCAACACGATGACCACCCCCGACGGCCGCACCGATCACGCTGCCGCCGGGTGTCACCGAGGAACGGGTCCGGGCCATCTTCGCCAAGTTCCGGAGCGGCGGCGAAGCTGACGCCGGACGACCGCGCCGTCATGGCGCAGATGCGGAGCCTCAACGGCGGGGGACAGGGCGGGCAGGGCGGGCGGGCGGGCCAGGCCAGCCAGGATACGCGGCTGGGCGGCAACTACATCGTCTTCGTCGCTGCGGAACGGGCAGCCGACGCCGGTCAAGGTCCGGACCGGGATCACCGACCTCGACTACAGCGAGGTCGTCGCCGGGCTGAGCCGAGGGAGACTCGGTGCTGATCCTGCCCAGCGCCTGCCTGGTGCAGTCGCAGGCCGACCTCAAGGAGCGGGTCAACCGGATGACCGGCGGCGGCATTCCCGGGCATGAAGTCCTCCACCTCGACCTCGACCACGCCGGCGAGGCCCTGATGCTGATCGGCGAGACCATCAGCGTCGCGATCCAGTCGATCCGGGCCAACAAGCTCCGGGCGATGCTGACGACGCTGGGCATCGTGATCGGCGTCGCGGCGGTGATCACGATGGTGGCCCTCGGCACCGGGGCCCAGAAGGCGGTGCAGGACACGATCAACGCCCTGGGCCCCAACCTGCTGACGGTCTATCCGGGGCAGTCGTTCATGCGGGGCGTGGCGTCGAACATCCGGGTCAGCCTGACCACCGACGACGCCGACGACCTGCTGCAGCAGCGCCACCCTGCTCCAGGCGGTGGTGCCGGAGATGCAGACCCAGCTGCAGGTCAAGTACGGCAACATGAACATCAACACCACCATCGACGGCACCACGCCGAATTTCTTCGCGGTCAAGAACTTCAAGCTGGCCTACGGGCGGGCTTTCTCCGCCGGCGACAACGCCAGCCAGGAGCGCTACGCGGTCCTCGGGTACGCCATCCCCGACCAGCTCAACGCCAACCCGGCGGCGATGGTGGGCCAGACCCTCCTGATCGGCGGGGCGCCGTTCGAGATCATCGGGGTGCTGCAGAAGAAGGGCGCGCAGGGGTCGTTCTTCAATCCCGACGAGCAGATCCTGATCCCGCTGCAGACCGCCCGCTACCGGGTGATGGGCAACAACCGGCTGCGGTCGATCACCGTGCAGGTGCGGGACAGCATTCCGCTGGAGCAGGGGATGGTGGACCTCGAGCGGGTGATGCGGCAGGTCGCACAAGATCCGGCCCGGCGGCGACAACGACTTCCGGATCCAGAACCAGCAGGACATCCTGGCCACCCAGCAGGCCACCACCCAGATCTTCACCACGCTGCTGGCCAGCATCGCGGCGGTGAGCCTCCTGGTGGGCGGCATCGGGATCATGAACATCATGCTGGTGTCGGTCACCGAGCGGACCCGCGAGATCGGCGTGCGCAAGGCGCTGGGCGCCACCCGGGTCAACATCATGCTGCAGTTCCTGATCGAGGCCCTGGTGCTCTGCATGGCCGGCGGGATGCTGGGCATCGCGCTGGGCGTCGGGATCACCACCGTGCTGGCCCACGCGGCGGGGTGGAACGCCCTGATCTCGACCAAGGCGGTCGGCGCTGTCGTTCGGCTTCAGCGCCGCCATCGGCCTCTTCTTCGGCATCTGGCCGGCCCGTCGCGCGGCGCGGATGGATCCGATCATCGCGCTCCGCTACGAATGATCCACCGCCGCTCCACTGAAACCGTTCTGATCGTCGCGATCGCCTTCGCCGGATGCATGTCGGCCGGGGGCGGCCAGGGGGCGGCCCCGGCGGGCGCCCGACCGGGGATGATGCCGGCCCCAGTGGTCCAGGCGATGCCGGTGACCCCGTCGCCAGTGCCCCGGATGGAGGGCTACAGCAGCGCCATCAAGGTGGGGCTCACGTCGTCTACGTCTCGGGCCAGATGTCGCTGGACAGCAAGGGCGCGCTGGTCGGTCGAGCACGACCGTCGCCGCCCAGATCACCCAGGCGCTGACCAACCTCTGCGAGCTGGTCCGGGCGGCCCACGGGCTGCCCGGCCGACGTGATCAAGCTCACCTTCTACGTGGTGGACTACGACCACGCGGTGCTCAAGGAGCTGAGTACGGCCAGCGCGGCCTTCTTCCCCGACTCGACGGCGCCCGCCGTGACGGTGGTCGGGGTCACCGCCCTGCCGGTGCCCGAGGCGCTGGTGGCGGTGGACGGCATCGCGATCCTCCACGGCCAGGTGCCCGACCACAACCGGGAGATGCACCACTAAGCTTGGCCCCTCCTCGCCCGGCCCGTTTCGGCGGTTAGATTCTCGCCATGCTGCACACGATGTTCCTGCTGCTCCAGGCCACGGCCGCGGGGCCCGCCATCGAGGCGCCCGCACCTCGCACCCCACCCCTGGCCAACGCGGAGGCGTACCGGGCCACCGCGCCGCGGCTCACCTCGACGATCACCATCGACGGCGTGCTCGACGAGCCGGCCTGGAGCACCGCCGCACCGCTGACCGGCTTCCACCAGTACCAGCCGGTGGACGGCAGGCCCGCCGAGGAGGAAACCACGGTGCTGGTCTGGTACGCGCCGGACGCGATCTACTTCGGCATCCGGGCCCAGGACAACGACCCCCAGGCCATCCACGCCACGCGGGCGCAGCGCGACCGGCTCGACGCCGAGGACCGGATCACCATCTACCTCGACACCTTCGACGACCGGCGCCGCGCCTACTTCTTCACGGTCAACCCGCTGGGCATCCAGGAAGACGGAATCCGGAGCGAAGGAGGCTTCACCGCCGCGACCCTGCTGGGCGGCACGATGGACAAGAACCCGGACTTCGTCTGGCAGTCGCGGGGCCAGGTCACGCCCGGGCGGCTACGACGTCGAAATCCGGATTCCCTTCAAGAGCATCCGCTACGCCGGCGGCGGCCAGCAGCAGTGGGGCCTCAACGTCGAGCGGATGACCCAGCGCACCGGCTACCAGGACACCTGGACCGACACCCGCCGGGCCAACGCCTCGTTCCTGGTCCAGAGCGGCACCCTCGACGGCCTGCACGACATGCACCGGGGCATCGTCACCGAGATCCAGCCCGAAGCGATCGCGGCAGCCGACGGGTTCAGGGACTCGAGCGGGACCTACTCGCGGAACGGCGTGGACCCCTCGCTTGGCGTCAACGTCCGCCTGGGCTTGAGCAGCAGCACCACCCTCTCGGCCACCTACAACCCCGACTACAGCCAGATCGAGTCGGACGCGGCCCAGGTGACGCTTGAACGAGCGCTTCGCGCTCTACTACCCGGAGAAGCGTCCCTTCTTCCTGGAGAACATCGAGTCGTTCAACGCCCCCAACCGGCTGATCTACACCCGGCAGGTCGCGGCTCCGGTCTGGGGCGGCAAGGTGACCGGCAAGGCGGGGCGGCTCTCGATCGCCTATCTCGGCGCCGAGGACCAGATCGACGGGCCGGACGCGTTCTTCAACGTGGCGCGGCTGCGGGCCGACCTGGGCACCAGCTCGACGGCGGGAGTGGTGCTGACCGACAAGCGAACCAGCTTCAGCAGCAACAGCGTGGTGGCGGGCGACGCGCGGATCGTGTTCGGCAAGCTGTACTACGTGGCGGGACAGCTGGGAATGTCGTGGAACGCCGTGGGGGGTCCCGCGACCACGTCGCCGATCTGGGAGCTGGAGTACGACCGGACGGGACGGGCCTGGGGGTTCAACTACAAGGTGACCGGCATCGGCAAGGACTTCACCGACGAGGCGGGGTTCATTCCCCGCAACAACATCGTGCAGGCCCGGGCGTTCAACCGGTTCTCCTGGTACGGGGCCCCCGGCGCCATGCTCGAGCAGGTGCGGACCACGATCGGCCTCAACGGCACCTGGCAGTACTCGGGGCTGCCCGCCGACCAGCCGCTCGAAGGCAACATCGATGCCGGCGCGATGTTCACCCTGCGGGGCGGCTGGGGAGTGACGCCTGAAGTCTCGCGCGGGTTCATCCACTTCGAGCCGGGCAGCTTCGACAGCGTCTACGTCGACTACGGCGACTCGATCACGGTCTACAATCCGCCGGTCGGGGTGGATGACGCCTTCACCTTGTCGCTCACCGTGGGGACGCCGATCTGGCGGCTGTTCGACGCCAGCCTTCAGACGGCCGTCAGCCGGGTGCCGATCTTCGCGGAGGGCTCCACGGGAAATTCGCTGAGCCTGGTGGGGACGGTGGGACTCCGCCCGATGCCGGCGCTCCGGATCGACGGCTCGCTCAGCCTGGCCCGTCTCAACCGGGCCTCGGACGGCAGCGAGTTCGCCCGGGAGATCATTCCCCGGCTCCGGCTGGAATACCAGGTCGCCCGGCCGCTCTTCGTGCGGGTGGTCGGACAGTACGTCTCGGAGCGCCAGGCAGCGCTCTACTCGGTGGACGGCTTCCCGCTGATCGTGGATGGGGTCCCCGCCCTGGCCACGACGGGCAACACCTTCGGCATCGAGGCGCTGATCAGCTACTCACCGGTGCCGGGCACCATCGCCTTCCTGGGCTACGCCGCCTCGATGGAGACACCCACCTCGTTCGGATTCTCCGACCTGCAGACCCAGCGGGACGGGTTCTTCGTGAAGCTGGCGTACGTGTTTAGACGATAGGGGGGCGGGGGGGCGGGGGGGCAGCTTGTCACTTCTGTCATTGCGAGGCCGCGAAGCGGCCGAAGCAATCTCGGCCGCTTTGAGAGATTGCTTCGTCGGCCCCCTAAAGGACTCCCTTCGGTCGCCTAAAGGGACCTCCTCGCAATGACAGAATGTTGATCACGACCCCGCCGGCTCCACCGATACCATCGCCTCTCCATCGGCCCCGTAGCTGACGTGGACCAGCCAGGGCTGGCAGCAGACCTGACAGTCTTCCACGTACGACTGGTCGGAGCCGCCGCCGGGATCGAGGGCGATGACCACCGCTTCCCCGCAGTAGGGGCAGATCACCTCTCCCTCGGTGTCGGCGACGCCGTCACCCAGGGGGAATTCCTCGTCCAAGTCGTCGAAGTCGATCATCGGGCTAGCGCTCCACTCGTCTTGACCTTCTGTCATTGCGAGGAGGCCCCGCCAGGGGCCGACGAAGCAATCTCGCTCAGCTCCGGAGTGGCGCTTTTCTTCGGCTCGACTCCAGGACCTCCCCGCCCCCGGCCCACCGGAGTCGCCTCAGAATAGCGCCACCCCGTCACCTCCAGGCGACGGAAAACCGCTAGCTTCATCCCAAACCCAAGCCGATGCCCCGACTCCGCCTCCCGGCCACTGCCCTCCTGCTTTCCGCCGCCCTGATCGCGGCGGCGCTGTCGGCCGTGCCGGCGCTCAGCGATCCGACGGGAGCGCCGCTCCCTGCCGGGCTCTCGCTCCACGCCCCGCCGCTCTACGTCGCCCTGGCACCCCTGTTCACCACCTGGGACGGCATCACCCTGCTGGGCATGGCCAGGCTCAAGGGCTTCCTCGCCGGCATCGCGCTCGGCTTCGTGATGTGGAGGGCGTGGCGATGGAAGAGGCTGCGGGGCACCGCATGGCATCGCCTCGGGCGGAATCTCATCGTCCTCTCGGTCTTCTCCGTCCTCTTCGTCCTCTACGTCCTGGCTGGCCTTACCTGGCACCGCCCGATGCTGGCGCTCCGGGGCGCCGGTCCCGACCAAATCGTAGTGGATCTGCACAGCCACACCAACGTCAGTCACGACGTCCAGGGGACACTGATGCGGGGCTACGATGTCGCGGCCAACCGCCGCTGGCACGGCTCGCGCAGGCTTCGACGCCTTCTTCGTGACCGACCACAACACCACCGCTGGCTGGCGGGCCGATGCCACCCCCGATGCGTCACCCCGGCTCTGCCGCGGCATCGAGGTCTCGGCGTGGAAGGCCCACATCGTCCTGCTGGGCGACACGACCGACGTCGATCGCTCACTCTATGCCGACGGGCTCCAGGGCGTCCTGGCGCTGCTGCGCGACAGCCGTCCCCGCTACGGCGCCCTGGCCGTGGCCTCGCTCCCCGAATACGACCGGGCGCTCTGGGGCAATCGCGACAGCCTGGTGGCCGCCGGCGTGGCAGGATTCGAAATCGCCAACGCCGCGCCCAAGGCGGCAGACTTTCCCCCGGCCCACCGCGACACCATCATCGCCCTCGCGAAGGAGCATGGCCTGTTCGTGGACGGTGTCAGTGACTCGCACGGCTGGGGGGCCACCAGCCTGGCCTGGACGCTCCTGCGCGCGCCGGGTTGGCGCTCCGCGGCCAACCCGTGCCGCGCCATCCTCGCGGTGCTGAGCGCCCCCGGTGATTCAGTCCAGGTGATCGAACGCACCCACCTCACCCGCGCCAGCCGCTGGCCGATGGTGCTGACTCCACTCGGCGTACTGTGGACGGCCTGGCAGACCCAGGGCTGGCCCCTCACCTTGAGCTGGCTCTTCTGGACCTGGCTCATCGCCATCCTGTTCACGCGCGCTTCCCGGAGAAAGACCGAGCCATGATCCGCTCCCGCATCCTCGGTACCGGCTTCACCGTGCCGGAGCAGGTGGTCACCAATGCCGACCTCTCGGCCCGGATGGACACCACTGACGAATGGATCAGGACCCGGACCGGGATCGAGGAGCGGCACTGGGTCCGCGAGGGAGAGACCGGCGCCGGGCTGGCCCACGCAGCGTCGCTCAAGGCGCTGGCGATGGCCGGCCTCGAGGCCAGCGAGCTCGACGCCATCGTCTATGCCACGTCGTCGCCCGATCACTTCCTCCCCGGTGGCGGGGTCTTCCTCCAGCGGCTGCTGGGGCTGGCGGGGATTCCGGCGATCGACATCCGGATGCAGTGCAGCGGGTTCATTTACGCCCTCTCGATGGCCGATGCCTATGTCGCGACCGGCCGCTTCCGCCGGATCCTCGTGGTCGGCGCCGAGATCCAGTCCACCGGGATGGATGTCACGACCCGTGGACGGAACACCGCGGTGATCTTTGCCGACGGCGCGGGTGCGGTGGTGCTGGGGCCGAGCGAGAGCGAGAGTCGGGGAGTTCTGGCCTTCGACCTGGGGAGCGACGGGCGGCAGGCGGAGCTGCTCTGGGTGGACGGCCCCGGCTCGCAGTATCATCCGCGGGTCTCGGCGGCGCAGCTGGAGGAGGGACGGTATTACCTGTCGATGGACGGCCGCGAGGTGTTCCGCAATGCCGTCACCATCATGCCGGCCTCGGTGCGAAAGGTACTGAACCAGGTCGGCTGCTCGACCGGCGACATCGCGCTCCTGCTGCCCCACCAGGCCAATCTGCGGATCTCGGAGGCGGTGCAGAAGGAGCTTGGCCTCCGCGACGACCAGGTCTACAACAACATCCAGCGCTACGGCAACACCACCGCGGCCACGATACCAATCCTGCTTGATGAATGCATCCGAGGGGGGAGGGTCAGGGAGGGGGACCTGATCGTGATGACGGCGTTTGGGTCGGGGTTTGCCTGGGGGAGCGTTGCGGTGCGGTGGTAATCGGGGGAGAGGGGAGCAGGGAGCGGGGAGCAGGGAGCGGTCGGAATGCAAAAGAATCCTCATCCCGAGGGCCGCAGGCCCGAGGGATCTACCGGGGTGAATCTTCCAGGCTCACGTTGCGTACTGCAACGCGTCGCCGGGTGACCGGCCTCTCAGGGAGCAAACCATGTGGTCCGTACTGTATGCCGCGGTCGTGGCCGCCGCCGCCGTGGGCGGCTACGTGATGACGAAGAACTTCGTGGCTCGCCGGCTGCGTTTCGTGGACGGGGTGCAGAACCCGTGGGTTCCGTGGGCGGTCGCCATCGTGGTGGCACTGGTGGCGACGCCGATTGCCCTGTTCCTGCCGCTGGTGACCAAGTTTACGGCGCTCGTCTTCGCGATCAGCGCCGGCCTGGGCACCGCCAGCGGCCAGCGGGCCATCAAGGAGGGGGAAACCCGTTATCTTCGGCGGCCATGAGCCAACTGACCTGCGTCCGCTGCGGCAATACCGGTGACCAGCTCCCCTATCGCCCCTTCCAGAACGAGATCGGGCTCAAGGTCTTCGAACAGATCTGCACCAGCTGCTGGGCCGAGTGGCTCAAGACCCAGCAGCAGCTGATCAATCATTACGGACTGGATGTGCGGGATCCCAAGGCGAAGGCGACGCTGTATGCCCAGATGGAGGCTTTCCTCTTCAAAGGGAGCGGGGAGAAGGGAGCAGGGAGCAGTGGACACTAGCAGAGGGATCTCGCCGGCAAGTCCCCCGACCAACCTGATCACAAGGAAGTTCGAGTAGATCCCTCGGGCCTGCGGCCCTCGGGATGAGGAGCCACGCGTCGGTGACCGCTCCCTGCTCCCTGCTCCCTGCTCCCCCTCTACCAGTTGTAGCCAAACCGGAAAATCAGGTCTATCGCCGGCCCCGGCGGGTAGAGGTCCTCAGTCATCCCCAGCCGGAACTCGTGGCCTCCCTTGCTGCGCAGGATGTAGCCGAAATCCAGGTCGAAATCCACCCGCTGCATCGGCGCGATGTAGGCGTCGTGGTAGTAGGGAGTCTGCAGGATGAAGTTGGAGTAGAGCGAACTCTTGCCGGCGAACCGCCAGCGGATTCCCGAGCTGATCAGGGCGGTGACTTCGTTCTGCCACTGGGCCAGGTCGCCGTGGACCGGTGAGTAGCCCAGCCCGGCGCTTCCCTCGTAGGTCCAGTGTCCGCTCAGGCGATACCGCGCGTCAGCCATGAGTCCCCACGTCACCACGCCGGTACCGTACCCGACAGGCGCGGTGGCGGTGGGAATTGTCATGGTGAATTCCCCCTGCCAGTGGCGCGAGAGCCGCCGCCCCGCCGAGAGGCGGGTGTCACCCAGGTAGAAGCCGTCCTTCTCCCGGGTAATCCGGAAGCCGGGGTAGGGCTTGATGTAGTAGGCGAACTGGTTGTGGGGACGGTTGTCCCGCTCGGGAAAGCCGATCCTGAAGATGCCATGGTACCAGTCGAGGAAGCCGTCCATGAAACCGTCGTACGAGCCGCCGACGCCGACCTTCGCTGCGACGTACCAGTCGCTGCCGAGGTCGTGGCGCAGGCCGACGGTGAAGCGCATCAGCTCGGTGTCGAGCAGCTCGGTGGTGTCGACCGTGGTGCGGCCCAGGGCCACTTCGGCGGTACTGGCGTAGTCGAGCGCGATCGAGAAGACGAGGCCCTTGTGGGGCTCGCGGTAGGGCTGGAAGTAGAGGCCCGAACGGCTGGTGGCGAGGGGATTCATCGCCTGCCACTCCGGTAGGCCCCCCTGCCCCGCCGCCGTGGCGGGGAGACGAGAAGCGCCGCCGCCGCGATCGCGGGCCAGCGGCAGCCGGCCGTCACCCGCCGAGTGAGCGCCAGAGGTACCAGGCGGCGTGGCTGCGCCAGGGACGGAACCGGTCGCCCAGGGACTGGAGGTCGTCGGGCCTTGTGACACCGTAGAGTGTTGCCGCCGCGCGCTGGACCCCGCCGTCGCCGATGGGCCAGACGTCGGGGCGATGGAGGGTGAAGAGCAGGAACATCTCCGCGGTCCAGACCCCGACACCGCGGACCTCGACCAGCCGCTCGACCACCGCCGCATCCTCGAGCCGGTCGAGGCCCCGGAGGCCGCCATCGAGGGCGAAGCGGGCCAGCTCCTTCACCGCCCGGGCCTTGGCCCTGGAGAGCCCGGCGGCGCGGAGCCGGCGGCTCTCGGCGGTGGCCAGCGACTCGCGGCTCAGGCCCACGCGCGTCCTGAGCCGGCCCATGATCGTCTCCGCCGCCCGGCCGGAGATCTGCTGGGAGACGATGGCATCCACCAGCGAGGGGAAGGGACGGCGCGGCGGCAGCCGCATGGGGATGTGGCGGTCGACGAGCCCGGCCATGACGGGACAGCTCCGCAGAGTAGCGACGTGGGCGGGAAGGGCGGGAGGGGCGGGAGGGCGGGAAATGGCGGGAGCGGTCATCGTCGAAAGTTATTCACTCCCCGCCGCGCTTGACACCCGGCCGGCGGCCGGAGTATGGTTGGTCATGCACTCACACCAGGTCTTCGGCTTCTTCTTTACCGGTACCGGCGCGGCTCGAGCCGTGTCGGGATCGGTGTAGCGCTTCGCCGACCCTGACCACTCGACGCCCCGCCGGCCTCGCCGGCGGGGTTTTGTGTTTTCCACCCATGGAGCAGACGATGCGCGTAGCAATCCAGGGCACCCGGGGTTCCTTCAGCGAGGCCGCCGCACGATTGCGCTGGCCCGATCTCGAGCTGGTCCCCTGCCGGGAGGTGGGCGACGTGGCGGCGGCGGTCCGCGCGGGGCGGGCCGACGCCGGCTGCCTCGCCATCGAGAACTCGCTGGTCGGGTCGGTCACCCCGACCTACGACCTGCTGCACGAGGCGTTCGGCGACGGCACCCTGCACCTCAACAGCGAAGTGCTGCTGCCGGTGCATCACGCGCTGATGGCCATTCCCGGGGCACCGCTCTCAGGCATCACCCGGGTCCTCTCGCACCCCGTGGCCCTGGGCCAGTGCCGGATCTGGCTGGGCCGCCAGGTGCCGAACGTCGAGCAGGTCAGCGCCTGGGACACCGCCGGCAGCGCCGAGCTGGTGGCCAAGTCGGGCGACCCGACCCAGGCCGCCATCGCCCCCAGCCATGCCGCGGCCCACTACGGCCTCGAGCTGCTCGAGGAGCGGATCGAGGACGACCCCACCAACCAGACCCGGTTCCTCACCTTCACCTCGGCCAACCTCGAGCTCGACCACTCGGCGCCGACCAAGACCTCGCTCATCGTCTGGCTCGACCACCGGCCGGGGATGCTGGCGGCGGTGCTGCAGGCTTTCGCGGCGCGGGGCATCAACCTGACCGCGCTGCAGTCGCGGCCTGAACGGTCGGCGCCCTGGACCTATCGCTTCTACTTCGACGTCGAGGGGGCGGTCTCCGATCCTCGGCTGGGCGAAGCGCTCGAGGCCATCGAGGCGCTGGCGGCGCGGATCGTGATCCTGGGGAGCTACGCCGCCTGGACCGGCGAGGGTGCCGTCGCCACCGCCCCGCAGCCCGCCGCTCCCAATCACCGGCCCAAGCCCGACATGCCGCTGTTCGACCGCCGGCAGAAGCCCGAGGGCACCATCGTACAGATCGGTCCCGTGGAAATCGGCGGCGAGCGGCCGGTGGTGATCGCCGGGCCGTGTTCCGTCGAGAGCGAGGAGATGTTGTTCACGACCGCGGAGGCGGTAGCGGCGGCAGGGGCGGACATGCTGCGGGGAGGAGCATTCAAGCCACGCACCTCTCCCTACGATTTCCAGGGACTCGGTGTCCGGGGGCTCAAGTTCCTTGCCGAGGCGCGGGAGCGGACCGGATTGCCGGTGGTGACCGAGGTGATGAGCTGGGAGGAGGTGCCGGTGGTGGCGCGGTACGCCGACCTGCTGCAGATCGGCGCCCGCAACATGCAAAACTTCGCCCTGCTCCGGGCGGCGGGAAGGAGCGGCAAGCCGATCCTGCTCAAGCGGGGGGCGGGGGCGACGATCGAGGAGTGGCTGCACGCCGCCGAATACGTCCTGGCCCACGGCAACCCCAACGTGATTCTCTGCGAGCGGGGGATCAGGACCTTCGAGCGGGCCACCCGGCACACCCTCGACCTCAACGCCGTGGCACTGGTGCGGGAGCGGACCCATCTCCCGGTCATGGCCGATCCGAGCCATGCGGCGGGCATGCGTTCGATCGTGGGGCCGCTGACGCTGGCGGCGCTGGCGGCCGGGGCCCACGGCGTCATCGTCGAGGTGCATCCCGATCCGTCGCAGGCGATGAGCGACGGACCGCAGAGCCTGGACCTGGCGGGGTTCGCGGAGCTGATGCTGCGGATCAGGGCGGCGGGGCCGGTGCCGTCAGTCGGGGTAGAGGCTTAGCGACGGGATGGCGCTCTTCTTCGGCTCGACTCCCGGACCGCACCACCCCCTACCCACCGGAGTCGCCTCAGAAAAGCGCCACCCCGTCGCCTCAACCTTCTGTCATTGCGAGGAGGCCCCGGAAGGGGCCGATCTCACCCACGGGTTCTGTCATTGCGAGGAGTCCCTTAAGGGACGACGAAGCAATCTCGCTTAGAGGCCGGTCAGTGATTCCGGGAGGTTACTTGGAGTGGGGAGCTCCGGAATGGCGGTTTTCTTCGGCTCGACTCCAGGACCGCCCCACCCCCTGCCCACCGGAGTCGCCTTCGGAGAAGCGCCACCCCCTCGCGTGTCAGCGGTCGCGGTGCGAGGGGCAACGCAGGGCCGAGAGGCTCCGCTGCGGCGGCGGCGCGCGGCGTGGCATCTCGTTGTCGGTTGAGAGGTGGCCGACGATGGTGGTCCGCTTCTTCATCCGCATGACGTCGAAGCGGATCTCGTCGCCGCTGTCGTAGCTCTGCAGGATCCGGAGGAGCTGGCCGGGGTTGTTGGTCTGGCGCCCGGCCACCGAGAGCACCACGTCGCCCGGCACGAGATTGAGGGTCGAGGAGTCGGGAACGTCGATCACCAGCACTCCCTGGGTGACGCCGAAGTACTTGCCCAGGTCGGGATTGATCGGAGCCAGCTCGACGTCGGCCAGGCCGAAGGAGAAGCGGAACCCGCCGCTCATCGGCATCCGGTTGTACATCATCCCCGGCGCGCTCATCATCCCCATCTGGCGCCGTTCCAGCTCGGCCAGCTGCGCCCCGCCCTGGGGTCCCAGCGGATTGTTCAGCGAATCAAAGCCGTAGACCACCACCGGCTCGTCGCCGGTCACCAGGCGGGTGGTGCGCCGCTGGGGGCCGCGGCGGTACTCGACCGCGATCGTGTCGTCGGGTTCGAGGCGGGCGGCCAGCTCGACCAGCTTGAGGCCGGGGGCCGACTGGCCCTCGACGCCGAGGGCGGGACCGGCGAGCAACGACTGGCCGTCGAGCGAGACGATCAGATCGCCGGAGCGGATCCCCGCCTCGGCGGCGGGGCCGCCGGGGGTGACGCTATTGACGTAGGCCCCGACCGAGTCGGTGGCCCGGGCCCGCATGTTGACGGAGATGCCGAGGCGGGCGCGCCGGGTGGTGAAGAAGGAGAGACGGTCCTGGGGGAGTTCGTCGCCGTTGACGTAGACCCGGAGGGTGCCGGAGGCCGAGTCGTGCTGGGCGACCAGGGCGGGTGCCGCCGTGGCCAGAATTCCGCAAGTCGCCACCAACGCCTTCGACCAGCGTCCCGCGACCCGCAGCAGCTCAGAGTCCGACATTCGATGCCCGCGTCAGGTGGACATCCACGAGGGCGTCCAGCAGTCCGTTCCGTTCGCGCCAGAGCCTGAGCAGCTCCTGCTGCTGGCGGGCCTGGTCGAGCATCTGGGCCATCTCGAGCTGGCGGTCGATGGCGCCGATCCGCGACTCGATCCGGTCGGCGACACCGGCGGTGAGGCCGTCGAGCACCCGGCTGTCGCCGTGGTAGCGCTCGAGGGTCCGTTCCAGGGACTGCGACCGGTCCATCTGCTCGGCGATCGCCTGCGAGGCGTCAACGGTCCCGGGCCGGGCCAGGTCGTGCACCACCACCGCGAGGGCGATGGAAGCAGCCAGGGCCAGCCCGCCGATCGCGGCACGGCGGCGGTTGCGGTGCCGGCGCTCCTCTCTCAAGCGCTGTTCGACGGCTTGCCACTGATTGCGGGAGGGACGGAGGGCGGGAAGAGCACGGAGACGGGCCACGCGCTGGTGCAGCGCTTCGAATTCGCGCTGGCACTCGGTACAGACGTCGAGGTGGGCGCGGGCGTCGGCGTCGCCGGGCTCGCGGCCCGGCTCCCGGAGGGCGAGGAGGTCGGCCTGGGAGAGGTGGCTCACGCGACCGCTCCTTCGTCCAGCCAGCCGCGGAGCCGGGTGTGGGCCCGGGCCAGCTGCGACTTGGAGAAGCTCACCGTCTTCCCCATCATCCCGGCGATCTCTTCGTGGGTGTAGCCCTCGACGTCGTGGAGCCAGACGACGGCACGAGACGTCTCGGGCAGCCGCTCCAGCGCCGCCTCGAGGTCCATCCGGAGATGGTGGTCCTGGCGGCGATGGGAGGGGGAGGGGGCGTCGTCCTCCAGCTCGTCGGTGTCGCGGTACTTGTTGCGACGGAGGCGCATCAGCGCCTTGCTGGCGGTGATGGTGCGGATCCAGCCCCAGAGGGAGCCGTCGCCCCGGTAGCGGCCGATGCTGCGGCAGACCTCGAAGAAGGTCTCCTGCAGCACGTCCTCCGCGTCTTCGGCGGTGCGGCAGATCCGGCGGGCCAGCCCGTAGACCGGCGCCTCGTAGGCCCGGTAGAGGGACTCCAGTGCGGCGGCGTCCCCGGTCGGGCCCGGGCGAGGATCACATCAGCGTCGGCCAATACGAGAGCTTCTGTCATGGGTGACCTTAAAGATGCCATGGAGGGACGGTTGGTCGCAAATCACTGGGGCAAAACAACGTGAGCGGTAAGCGGTAAGCGGGAGCCATGCATATGCTTCTGGTGCCTCTGAGCTGCTAAGTCGTTGGCCGCAAATCACTTGAAGCAGGCTTAGCACTCAAATGGGCCGCCGCTGCTCCCGCTCACCGCTTACCGCTCACCATTGATCCCTTATCTTCGAACCGATGACATCCCCCGCCCCCCATCTCTGGATCCACCATCTGGAAGACGAGGCGGATGCCGCGTTCCTGTACCGGGAGATGGCGGTCGCGGAGCCGAATGAACGATTGGCCACGGTTTACCGCTAGGGAATCAAAACCGCCAGGATCATGATGACGCAGAGGGCCGAGATCAGCTCCATGGGATTATTGGCCATGAGGGTAAAAGTCCTGACGGTTAAAGGGTCTCGCCCGGGAGGATTGACTATCATACTGATGCCCGTATCTCTAAGGCAAAAAATATAAGCCACCAGCCAGCCTGCCATAAGCCCCTGCTTAACCAGAGGCAGGGTGATAATACGCCTGCTCCGGAGCCATCCCGCCCCGACCATCCGGCCGGCCTCTTCCATGGCAGGCCCGGGATCTGCCCCAAGGAAGCGAGGGTTATCCGGCTGGTGATGGCGGTATACTGCGCCAGGTATCCCAGGACAAAAATGATGGGGGTAGCATAGATAAAATTGGTTATCTTATGGTTCCACAGGACAGAAATAAGACCCACTCCGATCACGGTGCCGGCAGGGTAAAGAGAAATATGGTCAAGAAATCCAATGGCCTCCACAGAAAGAAGCGATGATAAATCATATAGCCCAATAAAAAACCAAAAAGCGACAAGAAGCAGGCACCCCAAAAGGCGAAATGCAGGCTGCGGACGAGACTATCCACCGAAGCGGAGAGGGCCCTGGAATAATTGGCTAAGGCCCCGGCCTTGAGTATCAGGGCCAGTAAGGGGGTAAAGATAAAAATCGTACAAATGAAACTTACCAGGGCAAACAGCAACCATTTATGACGGCCGAGTTCAATGGCAAGGGGTTCTTCCGAGGTGATGGACAATACTTGATAGCGCTTTCGGTTGACCAAGGCCTCGATCACTAAAATGAAGACGACCAAGATCACCAGGACCAGCGAGGTGGCGGCGCCGAAGCCGAAATTATAAAAGGCCGAAAATTGCACCAGGGTCTGAACCGGAAACACGTCGTAGCGCAGGAACATGGGGACCGTCAGTTCCCCCAGGGGGTAAGGATAAAGACCAGGACGGCGGCCAAAAAAATTACCCCGGGCAGGATCAAAGGCAGGGCAATTTTGGCGATAATATAAGGCCACCTGGCCGCCAGGCCGCGCCGTTTTTCCAAGGTGGGGATTTATTCATTGCAAATAGGTTATGGTCAAGATCATGACGACAGGCATAAAAACGGAAGAGAGTACCAGGACGCACCCCGGCAGGCCGAACAGCCACAAGGCAGTATATTCCGCAATTGCCGGAGAGCCGAGCTTTGATAAGAACCGGGCCCGCCCAATATCGAACCAGGCGACCGCCGTAATATAAGGCGGTATCAAGAGAGGGATGGCGAACAGGACTGCAAATACCCTCCGCCCCGGCAGATCGGTTTTACCACAAAGAATCCCCAGGGGAATCCCGGCAAGCAAGGAGAACAAGGTGGTTAAGACCGATAATTTGAGGCTATTGAAAAAAAGAAGCCAGGCATGCCGGGAGGAAAATAACGCATAATAATATTCTAAGGATAATTTGCCGTCGACATAGAGGCTTTTTATCAGCATGACTATGATGGGCAGCAGGCCGATGATCAGGAATAGGCCGATAAAGAGCGGAAAGAAAATGAAGTTCGATTTCAATTTCATGGCAGGCTATCCGAAATAATGATGCAGAGCCTTTCTAAAATATTTAACATAAAGGGCGATAAACCAGTCCCAGGGCGGCTGCTCCTGCTACGTGGGCTCGCCCAAAGAAGGTGAAACGGCCGGTTTGATTTTATTAAGTCCTCGAGGCATTTTTAATTGCCATTTTTTCTCCGAGAGGGGGATGAGCCCCTCTCTTTTGCTATGGCTTCGCCACCATCAAATCATCAAAAGCCGTGACGCTGTCGGCCTTGGTCCAGAGCCCGACCTTGCCTTTGCCGTAAGTGGCATCTTGGGTGTCGATGAGCTTTTGGCCGTTGAAGTAACATACCGGTCATCTCCCTCGGCCACCACCCGCAGGGTGTGCCACTGGCCGGAGGGCACCTTGACATTTGCTCCGCAATTCTTTCCGGCAGCCGTTAATCATCTTGTAGAGACGGAAGTTGTTCTCCAGGGCGTTAGCCCGGACAACGTAGTAGCTCCGGGGGTCGCGGAAGCGAAACACCACCCGATCCCCTGGTCCCCCTTGCAGGAAATGGCCTTGCCTTTGACGGTCACATCCATGTCGCCGTACTCTTCCTTATCGGCAATGAGCACCGGATAGCGGCTGCCCGTGTCGTCGGCGTCGGTCTGCACCACCACCAGTTTGCCGCTGGGGGCGTCGGCCATCTCCTGCACCAGCCATTTTCCAGCCGGGCCGCTTCCGGTGGCGTATGAGGTGAAGCCACCGGGCGGCTGGCCGATAACATCTTGTTCAAAATTATACACGACCATGCCCGGGGCGGCACTGCTTTGGCCCTCCTGGGCCAAAGGCATTCGCCGACTGACTATCAGGCCGACAAGGCACGCCGCCAGGCAGAGGACGTGCTTCAGCTGCACTACTTTCCCGCTAGATGGCATAATTTTTCCTCCTGCACTCTTTGCCGGCAGTAGGCGTAGAGCGCGTTTTTTCTTAAGCAATTTTCGCCCGGGCGTTAAAAGGCCCTCATGGGTCACGGTCCACAAAAATATGGGGACTGACGCCAGCGGGGCGACCGCCATGATCCAAAAAGACGGCAGGTAATCCAACCTGGCCAGGAGCAGCCCGGCAATGATGGGTCCGGCAGCATGCCCGACATCGAAGATGGTGCCGAAGGTGCCCATGGCGGTGCCAAAATGGCGCTCCTGGCAGATATCCGCCACCAGGGCCGCGGTGGATGAGGTCACCAGGGCCTCCCCCAGGCCGAAAAAGGCGGCGGTGACGAGCAGCAGGTAAAAGTTCTGGAGCAAGGGGATGGCCCCAAAAGACAGGGCGCATAAGACCATACCCCCGATGATCAGGGGTCGGCGGCCGTAGCGGTCGGAAGTCCGGCCGAGGACGGGTTTGGAGAGGATGGTCACCAAGACCTGGACCCCCCAGAGGAGGCCGGCCTGGAACTCATTCAATCCCGCCACCTTCACGGCATAGATGGGGAGGAAGGCTTCCAGGGCCCCAACCTTCGTGTTTTGAAGGCCCTCCATGGCAGAGGTCACGACTACCCGCCGGTCACTGAGGACCTCCTTGATCCCGGAGACGAATTGGCGCAGAGATTCCTTCAGACCCTTGCTTGGTACCACGGTCTCCTGGCCCCGCAAGACCGTCAAAGCCAGGGCCAATGAGAGAAGACCGGCGATACCGCTGACCAGGTAAACCGCCTGGAAATCCCAGAGCGCCGGGCTGCTGGTGGTGAGGCGGTAGAGAAGATAGCCCCCCGCCGGAGCCCCCAGCAGATTGCCGATGATGGTTACCGAAGAGAACCAGGAGAGCATTTCCGCTTTGTGTGTTCCGGCGGCGTCCATCACCACGGCCATGGCCACCGGCCCATAGATGGCGGTGGCGAAGCCGTGCAGGAACCGGATCAGGATAAGAACCTGATAATTACTGGCTAACAAATAGGTTAAGGGCATGATCGCAAAAACGTCAGCCCGCCAGCAGGGTCTTCCGGCGGCCGATGAGATCGGACA
>CAVRTU010000001.1:0-92542 GCA_963724265.1 uncultured Gemmatimonadales bacterium | reverse complement strand
GCGACCCGCTGGTCGGGGATGGGGTCGCGGCGCCCGACGCCGGAGCCATAGTCAAAGCGTGCGCGAATGACGCCGCCGGCGTCGACGAGATCGGGCACGTCGAGCGCCCGCCGCAACGAGGGCGCGGCCGCCTCCATCGGGGGCAGAATCAGCGGCGGAGCGGGCCAGGTCGCGACGGGCAGCAGGGCGCCGGGGAATCGCGCCAGCACCAGCAGGTCGACGGGAGCCTGGGCCGTGTCGTCGCGGCCCCGCCAGGGCAGTGACCCTGGGGCCAGCGTCACGAGGTCCACCCGGGCCGTGATGCCGGCCATGCCCAGAGTGGCGGCGAGGGTGCCCGCTGAAGCAGGTCTCCGCAGCAGAACGGTGGCGTGCAGGGCAGGACTGCCGTGATCGCGCAGGAATGCGGCGACGGCGGCGCGCCCGCCTGCGCCCAGCGCCACGCACATGAGCTCCGTGATGGGGCGGTCGCCGGCCGTGGCCCCCGCGGTCCACAGCAGGGCGAGGGCGTGGCGCTTCCGCAGCTCGGCGAGAACGGGAATGAGGCTCAGCGGGACCGGCCCTGCGGCAAGCAGGTCGATGCCGGCGCCTTTCACGATTTCGGCCAGCTCGTCGGTCCCGAGCCCCGGCGCCAGCTGGATCTCCACCCGGGCTGCCGCGCCGGCGGCCGCGTCGCGCAGGGCAGTCGAGCGACGCGACCGCAGCCTGGTGCAGGTCGCCGGGAGCCTCGGCGGCAAGCCAGGGGAACTGACCCTCGGGCAGCCGGGCCACGACGACCAGGAGCTCGGCGGCGGGCGCGACCCGGCGGATCAAGGCCAGTGCCGCCGCGGCATCATCCCCCAGCCCGGTGATGAAGAGCACGCGCCGGTAGTTCATGCGCAGGCCACGCGCCGGGGGATGTCCGCGCGCTGCAGGGTGAAGCCCGGCGGGTCGATGACGTGCGCCTCGACCGTCATGAGGCTCCCGTCGTCGCCGATTTCGTAGCGGTTGAAGCCGGCGCGAACCGCGGGGTCGGGGTGATCAAGCGCCGCCCCGCTGGCGCCGACGACATCGAGGTCGCCCGTTGCGGTGCGGAGCAGGCAGCGCACCCGCACGTGCAGGTGACCGAAGAGCACGAGGCCCCGCGACGAGCGGCGCCAGGGTGCGCCGCAGCGCCGCGGCGTCGACCAGCCCGTCGCGAAGCTGGGCGAGACGGCTGCGGGCGTCGACCGGGGGGTGGTGCATCAGGATCACCGGTGTGCGCCGCGCCACCTCGGGATGCGCGAGCACCCGCGCCAGGGCCGCGAGCTGCGCATCGCCGAGGTAGCCGGCGGCGATGAACGGGGGCCGGGGCACGGCGCTCGACAGCGCGATGATCGCCGCCGGCCCGCGCAGCTTGACGCAGGGATACGGGCCGGCCGGAAGGTCGAGCGCCAGCTCCGGGAGGTCGCTCTGCAGGAACCTGCGGAAGTGATGGGGGAAGCGCCGCTCGCGGTGGATGGACGGAAGGTAGATGTCGTGGTTGCCGGGGACGACGGTGACCTCGACCGAGCGGGCGACGCCGTCGAGCAGCGCACGCGCCTCCTCGTACTCGCTCTCGAGGGCGAGGTTGGTGATGTCACCGGTGACGACGACATGATCCGCGCCGGCGGCGGCGGCGGCGAGCACGGCGAGCAGGTACTCGCGGCGGTGCACGCGTCCGCGCTGCAGGACGAGGTTGGCGTAGCCGGTGAGGCGCTTGTTGAAGAGCATCTTGCGCCACTCGACCCCGGCGGTCGAGAGGACGTGGGTATCGGAGACGTGGGCGATGCGCAGCATCAGGGTGCGGTGTGGCCATTGGGCCGAACAGCCTCAGGGATGGGTGGCGCACGACGGTTCGGCCGGTGCATCTTATCAAATCCAATCGATTCTCGAAAGCGTGATGGAGCGGACCGCACCTATGACCAGACAGCCAGGGAACCCGCAGGCACCGGGGGCCGGCGGCCCCGCGGCACCGACCCGACCGGTCAGGACTGCACCGGCGGGGTCCGATCGAAGCGCCCCCACGCCGCCGATTCCGCCGCGCCGCCGCTGGCTCTCGATTCTACTCCTCCTGCTGGGCAACTACCTGCTGATGCGACTGCTGTTGCCCGGCCCCGCGCCGGCCGTCAAGGTGCCCTACACCATGATGAAGGAGGAGGTCACCAGGCACAACGTTGAGAAGATCTTCAGCCAGGGTGAGAGCATCACCGGCCGCTTCCGCACGCCGGTCAAGTATCCGGCCGTGCGGGACAGCATCACGGGGGTGGAACCCCGGGACGTAACCAACTTCGCGACCACGGTTCCGGCGTTCGTGGACCCGGGCCTCGAGGCGCTGCTAGTCCAGAACGGGGTCGAGATCAGTGCCGAGCCAATCACTACGGGCGGCAGCCCATGGGTCTCGTTGCTCCTCGGCTTCGGCCCCGCGCTCCTGCTGGTCGGCTTTTACGTGTGGATGTACCGGCGCGCGGGACAGCAGGGCGGGATGGGGGCCGGGCTCTTCGGCATCGGGCGAAGCACAGCCCGGCGCTTCGACCAGGAGAAGGCCGAGCGGATCACCTTCGACGATGTCGCCGGCATCGACGAAGCGGAGAACGAGCTGGTGGAGGTCGTCGACTTCCTGAAGGATCCCGCAGAAGTACACCCGGCTTGGAGGCACCGCGCCGAAGGGAGTTCTCCTCGTGGGTGCCCCGGGCACGGGCAAGACTCTGCTGGCGAGGGCAGTCGCGGGCGAAGCGGGGGTGCCGTTCTTCTCCATGAGCGGCTCGGAGTTCGTGGAGATGATCGTCGGCGTGGGCGCAGCGAGGGTGCGGGACCTGTTCAAGCAGGCCCGGGAGCATGCGCCGGCGATCATCTTCATCGACGAGATCGACTCCATCGGCCGGGCCCGAGGCCAGGTGGCGCTCGGCGGCGCCAGCGAGCAGGAACAGACCCTGAACCAGATTCTGTCGGAGATGGACGGCTTCTCCAGCCGGCAGGGGATCATCGTGCTGGCCGCCACGAACCAGCCCGACGTGCTGGACAAGGCGCTTCTGCGGCCGGGACGTTTCGACCGGCGGGTGGTGGTAAACCTGCCGGACAAGTCGGGACGGGAGGCGATCCTGAAGGTCCACACCCGGCACGTGCCGCTCGCGGCCGATGCCAGACTCGCTGAAATCGCCGCGGCGACGCCGGGGCTGTCAGGGGCCGACCTGCGGAACCTGGTAAACGAGGCCGCGCTGCTGGCGGCGCGGCGCGAGCAGAACGAGGTGCGGCTGAAGGATTTCCTGGACGCGCTGGAAAAGATCGTGCTGGGCCCGGAGCGACCGCTGCTGCTGAGCCGGCAGGACCGGGAGCGGATTGCGTACCACGAAGGCGGACACGCCATTCTCGGCCTGGTCGTGGCCGGCGCGGACCCGGTGCACCGTGTCACCATTGTGCCGCGGGGACAGGCGCTGGGCGTGACCTACCAGCGGCCCGACACCGATCGGTACAACTATCCGGAGGAATACCTGCGGGCGCGGCTCGTCGGCATGCTGGGAGGGCGCGCGGCGGAGGAAGTGGTGTACGGCACCAGGACGACGGGGGCGGAGAGCGACATCGAGCAGGCGACGAGCCTGGCGCGCAACATGGTCACCCGCTGGGGTATGAGCGAACGGCTGGGGCTGGTGCAGCTGGCACCACGGGAGAACCCCTACCTCAGCGGTGGTCAGCCTGGGTATGGCGGTGCGCGGTCGTTCAGCGAGGCGACGGCGCAGGCGATAGACGCCGAGGTGCTGAGGATCATCGGGGAAAGCCACGACGAGGCCAAGCGGCTGCTGACCGGGCATCGCAGGCAGCTGGACGCACTGGCCAATGCGCTGCTGGAACGGGAGACGCTCGATGAGAAGGCTATCCTCGAGGTCACCGGGCTGCCGCCGGCACCGGCCCTTGAAAGCGGAAAGGTGCCGGTGTAGCGCGGCCGGCACGCTGGCCTTCCGGGGACCGCGTCCAATCCCGCACTGCAGTACTCCCTCCGGTCGCCGCCCCGATGAGCAGACTGAAGGCCTCGCCGCTCGATTTGGAGTGAAGCCTTCGATTTTCGGAGCCCGGCTTGGGGCCGATCCAGGCTTTGAACAGCGCATCGGCGAAGTCACCGGCCGACGGCGGCGGCAGGCAGCTATGATTCAGGGCACTGCTTCCCGCTGGCCCGCGCTCTCGCCTGGAAGCAGCGGCGCCCGCTGGTGCAGATCGACTTCGACGATATCGACCGCACCGTGCAGGCGGGCCAATCCGCCGCCCGGTTGGACTGACCATCGCACGATGGGAGGATGCCCCGTCCCGTGACCAACTCCGCCGATGCGATCCTCCCACCGCGGCGGTCGTGGTACGCCTGGCTGGGGCGCGTCGGTGTCGCGGCCCTCGCGGCCTCCGCGGTCGCGCTCGCTGCCGCGTCGCTTCGCTGGCCGCTGAGCTGGGACGAGGGAGTCTTCGCCTGGGTGGCCGGCGCGATCCGTGCCGGCGGGATGCCCTACGTCGACGCGTGGGACCTCAAGGGGCCGGTCACCTACTATGGCTACGCCCTTGCCCAACTGCTCTTCGGCCCCGCGGCGTGGGGACTCCGGCTGTTCGATTTGCTGGTGACGTGCGGCGGATGCGCCGCCGTTTACCGGCTGCTGTCTCGCCCCATCGGCTGGCGCCCCGCGGCGCTCGCGTCACTGCTGCTCTTCCTCACGGTGCTCGGCCAGGGCTACAACGTTGCCGGCCAGCCAGACGTCTGGGCCGCGTGGTGCCTCGTTGCCGCCGTCACGCTCCTCGTGGACTCGCCATCGGACGCCTCGCTCGCGCTCTCGGCCGCCTGCATCGGCGTCGCCACGTTGATCAAGCCGCTGTACGGCGCGCTGCTCCTGCTCCCGGCCATTCCTGCGATCGCGCTCGCGCCGGGCCGCTGGCGCGTTCAGCTCCGCCACCTGGTTGCAATCGGACTCGGGTTCGCTTTCCCGATCCTGGTGTCCGTCGCGTGGTTCTGGCATCGTGGCGCCCTTGGTGCGTTCATCGAGGCGTACCTCCGGTTCAACCTCACCATGCGCGTCGGCACTCGGGCGTCCCAGGTGAACGCCCTCACTGCCACTCTGGAGTTCCTGCGGGAGCGACCCGCACTTGTGCTCGCACTCCCTGCCGCGCTCGCCGGCCTCGCAGATGGCGGACCAGTGCCGAAGTGGCGGCGCCTCCTGCTCTTCACCTGGATCGTGCTGGCGGCGAGTCTCGTGCTCCTGCAGGGACGGTGGTCTCCCTATCACTGGGCACCGCTGTACCCCCCCATGTGCATCGCCGCGGCCATCGGGCTGCATCGAGCCTGGACGGCGAATGCCAGCGCACTCCCGGGAGCACCGTTTCGCCTCGCTGCCGCGTCTCTCGGTCTGATCGGGGCGTTCACCCTTCTGGGCGCGGTACACTACATCCGGCACTGGGTGGTGTTCGTGGTCCATCGGACGAGTGTCGAGCAGTACGAGAGCGATTTTGGCCAATACCCCGGCGGCGGCACGGCCACAGACGTGCGCCGGGCGGCCGAGCTGGTCCGGACTCAGACGCGGCCCGCTGATCGCGTGCTTGTCTGGACCGATCCCACCGTCAACGTGTTGAGTGGCCGGCCGAGTGTGGGGCGGTTCATCTGCTGGCCGCCTCTCGTGTCGTGGTCGCCCCACGCCTCACCGCCGCCAATCCTTGTTCGCTATCGGAGCGAGTTCTTCCGGTCGCTCGCCGAGCAACCACCGGTCCTCGTGCTCATGGATCGCGCCGCCTGGCGCGGCGGCGACTCGACCGCCGTGTACTTCCTGCCCGTCCGGTTCCCTGAGCTGCTGGAGTGGATCGATGCGCGCTATGTGCTGATCGATACCGTTGGAAAATTCCTGGTCTTTCGTCCCCACTGATCGGCCGGCCCTGCGCTGCGTGATTCCGGGGCAGGCCCCTCATGTAGAAACAGCGTGTGGCGGAGTCGGTCCTCCGGTCGGTTCACCCGCCACCGCGGCCATGAGTGACCGGTCCGAGACGCCGTCCTCCACCGGGCTGTCCCCGCCTGCTCTCTACCGGCTCCCCGATCTCCACGCGCACCCGGTGCTCGGCGCCATCGTCCACCAGGGGGATGGCGGCGGGATCCACCGGGCTGCCGTCCAGCTCGGCCTCCGCGATGCCCCGGCAGCGGTGTTCCGGGTTGGCGACCGAGATCTCATACCGGGTGCGCCCGAAGCGCCAGACGATGGAATACTCGGGCCAGGCGGCGGGGATGCAGGGATCCAGTTCGAAGCTCGCCCCGTGGCGCTTGAGCCCCAGGATGCTCTCCAGACCCGCGCGGTACATCCAGCCCGCGGAGCCCGTGTACCAGGTCCAGCCGCCGCGTCCGGCGTGGGCCGGGTGGGCATAGACGTCTCCCGCGGTCACGTACGGCTCGGCCTTGTAGCGTTCGACGTCCGCGGCGCTCCGGGTGTGGTTGATCGGATTCAGCAGGTGGAACAGCTCCACCGCCTCGTCCCCGTTGCCGAGCCGGGCCACCGCCATGACGGTCCACACCGCGGCGTGGGTGTACTGGCCGCCGTTCTCCCTCACTCCGGGCGGGTATCCCTTGATGTAGCCGGGGTCCTGCGCCGACTGGTCGAATGGGGGCGTGAGCACCAGCACGACCCGGGCTCCGCGCCGCACCAGCTGGGTGCGAACGGCGTCCATGGCCTGCTCGGCGTACTTCGCGGGCGCCGCCCCGGACAGGACGGCCCAGGACTGGGCGATCGAGTCGATCTTGCACTCGTCGTTCTGCGCCGAGCCCAGCGGCGTGCCGTCGTCGTAGTAGCCCCGCCGGTACCACTCACCGTCCCAGGACAGCTCCAGCATGCTCGCCAGCCGGCTGGCTTCGCTCGCATACCGCGCCGCCCGCGCCGGGTCCCGGGTCTCGCACAGGGGGATGAACTGCTGCAACACCGCGTGGAGGAACCACCCGAGCCAGACGCTTTCGCCGCGGCCCTGGTGCCCCGACCCGGTTCATCCCGTCGTTCCAGTCGCCGCTGCCGATCAGCGGGAGGCCGTGGGCGCCGGCGGTGAGGCCCTTGTCGATGGCGCGCACACAATGATCGAACAACGCCGCCGATTCGGCGGAGACCCGCGGCTGTCCGTAGGCCTCCATTTCGCCGGCGGCGAGGACCGGTGCCTCCAGGAACGGGACCAGCTCGTCGAGAATGCCGTGGTCACCAGTCGTGCTCACGTAGTGCGCCACGGCGTACGGCAGCCAGAGCAGGTCATCCGAGCAGCGGGTGCGAGTGCCCCGGCCGGAGGGCTCGTGCCACCAGTGCTGCACGTCCCCCTCGAGGAACTGCCGGCCCGTGGCCCGGAGGATGTGCGCCCGCAAGACATCCGGCCTCGCCAGGGCGAGGGCCATGGCGTCCTGCAGCTGATCGCGGAAGCCGAAGGCGCCCCCCGGCTGATAGTAGCCGGAGCGCGCCCAGAGCCGGCAGCTCAAATTCTGGTACAGGAGCCAGCGGTTCATGAGGAGATCGAAGGAGTCATCCGGGGTGCGCACCTGGACCGCCTCCAGGGTGTCGGTCCAGACCTGCTGCACCGACTTTGAGCGCGAGATCCGCGGCGGTCACATTGCCGTGGCGGCGCATCAGCTCGCGGGCATGCTCGAGATCCCTGCCTTGCCCCAGCAGGAAGACAAGGCGGCGGCTTTCTCCCGGAGCCAGGCCGATCTCGACCTGGAGCGCGGCGCAGGGATCGAGCCCCGCCCCGAACTGGCCCGACAAGGCGTGGCGGCCGCACGGCGGCCGGCCGCGCCAGCGAGCCGTTGCGTCCCAGGAAGGAGAGCCGGTCCCCTGTCGCCGAGCTCGGCCCCTCGCTGGCGTGGGTGAAGGCCACCCGGCCGGCGCACTCCTGGTTGTAGGGGTTCGTGGCCAGGACGGCCCCTGTTTCCCGATCGAACTCGGTGATCACATGGAGGTGTTCCCGAGGCCGGGGCGGCCCCAGGCTCCATTCGTTGTAGGCGAACACGCTCAGACGCCGCGGGCGGCCGGTCCGGTTGGTGAGGGTCAGCAGTGAGAACTTCACCGGGTCCTTCGCATCCACGAAGACCGCAAGGTCCTGCAGGATGCCATGGGAGGCATGGGTGAAGCGGGAGACTCCGGCGGCGTGCCGCGTCACGAACCGGCCGCTCTCGCGGTGTCCGCCGCATCGGCCCCGGCGTGGGTGACCACACATCGCCCCCGTCCTCGTCCCTCACGAAGAGGGCTTCGGCGGTGGGGTCGGTCACCGGGTCATTCGCGAAAGGCGTGAGCCGGTTCTCGCGGCTGTTCTCCGCCCAGGTGTGCGCCGAGCCCGAGGCCGAGACCAGGGTGCCGAAGCCGGGGTTGGCCATGACGTTGACCCAGGGGAGCGGGGTCTCCTGGTCCCCGTCGAGGACGATCACGTACTCGCGGCCGCCATCGGCAAAGCCGCCGGTCCCGTTGGCGAAGGTGAGGGCGGGAACCTCGATCTCGCCTTCGGGCGGCCCGGAAGCCGGGCGCGGTGGCGGCGGCGGCTCTCCTCCGCCATGGCGGCTCCAGGTAGGGCCGGTCCAACTGGTGCTCCAGCGTGCCGTCGTCCCCGCTGAGGATGGCCCGGGCCACGCTGGCGAGCAGGGTCCGCTCGTCCTCGGTCATGCGGTCGCCGCGCAGCAGGTACACCCCCCCCGGTCGGTGCTTCCACGCCCCCCAGGGGCCGGTGTCGAGCAGCGCGGTGAGCTGGACGTGCATCTCGTCGAGGTAACTCACCGGATGCTCGTTCAGGATCACGACGTCCGCGCTCAGGCCCTTCAACCGCCAGTACTCCTGGGCCTGGAGGACCTGCCGCACGAGGGGGACCGCGTCTTCCTCGACCACGCGCACCAGGAGAATGGGGAGATCGCCGGAGATCCCGTGAGGCCACAGGCCCGATTGGCCCAGCACGTTGCGCGCGAGGACCTCCGACTCCGCCCGCAGGGAGGCGTCCGAGTACAGGACCCGGGAGGCGAGACGCTCGAAGAGCTGAGCCTCGTCGCTCGAGATGCCCAGGTGGCGCAGCGTGCTCTGCGCATGGGTGAAGGCCAGCGAGAAGGTGCGCGCGGCGGCGCTGGGATCGTGGTACTTGTGGGCCATGGCCAGGGCGTCATCCCGGCTCGATGCCATCCCGGTCGCGAAGGACAGCCGCACGAATCCGCCGGGGGACAAGCGGATGCGCTGTCGCAGGCTGACGATCGGATCCAGGACGGCACCGGTGGTGCCCGAGAGGGCCCGCCCGTCGAGGGCCACCGGATCCTCGGGGCTGCGGCCCCGGCCCAGGAACCGCCCCCGGTCGGTCTCCCATTCCACCGGCCCCTGCATCCTTCCGTCGACGCTCAATACGTGAACCGCCCACACCCGGGCTTCGTCCCGGGCCCGGGGTCGCCGGCCGCAGACCAGGGCGGCGCTCTCGGGCAAGTACTCCGTTTCGATGAAGAGTTTGCTGAAGGCGGGGTGGGCCAGGTCGTCGGCGACAGCGGCCAGAGCGATCTCGACGTAGCTGGTCACCTCCAGCTCGCGAGGCCGGTCGCTCAGGTTGGTCACGGTCAGGCGGCGCACCTCCACGTCGTCCTCCGTGGAGACCGCGACATCGAGCTGGGTCGCGATATCCTCGTCACGGCGGCGGAAGACGGCCTTCTCGGCCTGGAGGGTGACCAGATAGTCCTCGGGCTCCCGGTCCGTGGGATGGTAGGTCGCGGACCAGACCGACCCGGTGCGCACGTCGCGCAGGTACAGGAAGTTGCTCCCCAGGTCACGGGTCGAGTCCTCGCGGTACCGGGTGACGGCGCGGCCCCGGCTGAAGCTGGCTCCGCCTCCCGCGTTGGTCACGATGGTGGTGAAGGCGCCGTTGGACAGGAACTGGGCGTGGGGGAACCGGGTGTGGGGCGAGCGGAAGCGCCGGATCGCCACTGCGGGGGCCGGAGCCGACACCAGTGTCTCCTCGGCGGACCGGGGCCGCGTGATCGGAGCATGGCGCGGCGCGCGCTCCTGTAACAGCAGCGCGGTGGCCTGGACCCGGGGATCGGCGTGGAGGCGCTGGACCATCGGCTGGCCGAGGACGGCGTTGGCCAGCGCCACCAGGCTCATGCCCTGGTGATGGGCCAGGAAGGCCCGGACCACGACCCCGCGGGAGCCGTGGGGTCGGGGCTCGCCGACCGCCTCGCCGTCGTCCGCCTTCCGGTGCGTGAAGTCGATGGCCTCGTAGAAGCCGTACGCGCCGTCCAGCCCTTCCCGGGCCAGGCGCCGGAAGTTGTGGGCGGCCCTCTCGGGGTCCACCATGGCGGCCAGCGCCGTGGCATAGGGGGCGACCACCAGCTCCTCGCCCAGGCCTCGCTTCAACCCCAGGCCAGGCACGCCGAAGGCCTTGTACTGGTAGTTGCCGTGCCGGTCCACCACGTTGAAGGCGGACTCCGAAATTCCCCAGGGCACCCCCTGCTGCCGTCCGTATTCCACCTGCCGGCGCACCGCCATGCGGCACGACTGGTCGAGCAGGGTCCCCGGGTAGGTCCTCATCACCAGGAGGGGCATGAGGTATTCGAAGAGGCTGGCGCTCCACGACAGGAGGGTCGGGGCGCCGTCCACGCTGGTCAGCAGCCGCCCCAGGTGGAACCAGTGGCTGTCGGGGACGTCGCCCTTGGCGATCGCGACGAAGCTCGCCAGACGGGCCTCGGAGGCCAGAAGGTCGTAGAAGGAAGGATCGAGACGGCCGGGACCCTGGTCGTCCGCCAGGCGATAGCCGATGGCGAAAATCTGGCGCTCGCCGGTCGTAGAGAAATCCGAAACTCATGCCGTCGACGAAGGCGAGGGCGCGCGACGCGAGCTGCTCCAGGCGCGTTGCGAACTCACCGGGCTTCGGGACGGGGGCCGCCAGCTCCGCGGCAAGGGAACGCGACCAGCTGGCCGCCTCGGCCTGATCGCGGGAGGTCGGACCTTCCGATTCGAACGATTCGATCGCCTTTCTGCAGCGCGAGGACCTGTCCGCCGCCGCGCGCCAGCTTCTCCTCCGCCTCCTCGGGACCGCCCAATCCCTCCAGGACGGACCTCACCTCGGCGGCCAGGCGGGCCCCGCCGTCCCCACCCGGGGCTCTCCGCCAGGTGCGCCAGATGCTGCCGGGCCAGCTCCGCGGTGTCCGCCAGGCCGGCGCAGATCTGCGCCGCGGACTGGGGCTCGCCGGCCAGCTGCCGCAGCCCCTTGGCCAGGGCCAGGAGCGCGCCGGCGAGATTGCCGCTGTCCACCGTGGACACATAGCGGGGGAGCAGCGGTGCCAGGGTTCGGGTGTCGTACCAGTTGACCAGATGGCCCTCGAAACGCTCCAGTCCCTCCATGGTGGACAGCGTGGCCTCGAGCCGCTCGACCAGCTCGGGAGTGCGGATGAAGCCGAGGTCGTGGGCGGCCAGGGTCGAGAGGAGCCCCATCCCGATGTTGGTGGGTGACGTCCGGTGGGCGACCGTCGGCGCCGGCGTCTCCTGGAAATTGTCCGGCGGCAGGCCGTGGTCCTCGGCGCCCATGAAGGTCTCGAAGTAGCGCCAGGTCTTGCGTGCGATGAGACGGAGGAAGCGTCGGTCCTCGGAGCCCAGGACATGGCGCTCGGGCGGCACGGGCTGGCTGAGCCAATAGGCCACCACCGGTGCCGCTATCCACAGGGCGAGGAGGGGACCGGCCACCGCGAGGCTCGCCGGCCGGGCGCCCGCGATCATGACCAGGAGGACCAGGGCGATGATGGGGCTGGCCGCCATCTCGGCGAGGAACAGCACCACGCCGGCCCGGACGCTGAGCCCCGCAGCCCGGGTGGTGGCGGCGGCCGCCGTCTCCCACTCGAGGAGGCGGCGTTGGGTGATCACCAGGCGAACCAGGGTGAGGACGATGGCGTGGGCCATCTCATAGGCATGGTAGGCGAGGAAGGTGATCTGCAGCAGCGTCTGGGCACCGGCGGTCTTCAGGTCCTCGCCCAGAATCCGCAGGAACACCCCCACGGGTTGCTGGGCCGCGGGGCCGGTGCCGAACCGGACGGCCAGGGGATACAGTGGGAATGCGATCGCGGCGAGAATCCCGAGGGTCCAGATCAGCGGATCGCCGGGCAGCACCAGCCAGGCCATGGCGAGCAGGACGATGGTGCCGGGGGCCACCAGCGTGCGCCTCAGGTTGTCGAAGATCTTCCAGCGGGAAATGACGGGGAGGCGGTTGCGCTCCAGGCCCTCGCGGGTCGGGACCCAGGGGAACAGCCAGAAGAGGATCTGCCAGTCGCCGCGCGCCCACCGGTGCTGGCGCCGGGCATGCGCGAGTACGCTCGCGGGGTAATCGTCGACCACTTCGACATCCGTCACCAGGGCGGCCCGGGCGTGCAGGCCCTCGAAGAGGTCGTGGGACAGGAGGGCGTTCTCGGGAACCCGGCCCTCGAGGGCGGCCATGAAGACATCCACGTCGTACAGGCCCTTGCCCGTGTAGATCCCCTCCTTGAACAGATCCTGATAACAGTCCGAGACCGCGGTGGTGTAGGGATCCACGCCCGTGTGCCCGGCGTACACGCGGGCGAACAGCGAGCCGGCGGCGCTCGCCATCGTCACGCTGACCCGGGGCTGCAGGATCCCGTAACCCTCGGTGACCCGGCGCAGGCGAGGATCGAAGTGGGGACGGTTCAGCGGGTGGGCGATGATGCCGATGAGCTTCCGGGCCGCGTGCAGGGGAAGCCGGGTGTCGCTATCCAGCGTAATGCAGTAGCGGATGCTGGGCAGCATCTCCGGGTCGCCCACGTGGACGTGGTAGCTCGTGTCCTTGGCACCCCGCAGCAGGCGGTTGAACTCCTCGAGCTTTCCCCGCTTCCGCTCCCAACCGATCCACGCACCCTCGTGTGAATTCCATTGGCGCACCCGATGCAGCAGGTGGAATCGGTCGGTGCGACCCTGGCCGAGGCGGGCATTCAGGTCGTTGATACCGGCCCGGGCCGCGTTCAGAATTTCGTCGTCTGCCGGCAGCTGGGCCGCGGGCGCGTCGGCGAAGTCGCCGAGGATGGCGAAGTGGATGCGCGGGTCGACGTTCCCCAGGGCCAGGACCTCCACGTGCTCCAGCAGCTCGGCCACGCCGGCCACGCTCGTCAGCAGCGTAGGGACGACGACCATGGTCCGGGCGTCGTCGGGAATCCCGGCCTCGAAGTCGAGGCGGGGAAGCCGCCGCGGCGGGACCAGGTGCGCGAGCAGGCGCTGGACCAGGACGATGGCGAACTCGCTGGCGGGCAGGAGGACGAGCGCCGCGGTCAGGGCCATGATCCCCGGGGCCCCGCCATGGGACTGGACATAGACGACGGCCAGCGCCACCAGGGCGGTGACGACCAGCCCGATCGACCCCAGGTAGAAGCTGGTGGCGTGGGAGAAGATGATCCGCCAGGCGCGGACGGCGAGGTGCGGACGGTACGCGACGTCGGTTTCGAGATCGCGCCGGCCCTTTCCGATCAGGTGGTAGCCCACGTGGGCGGCGCGACCATCGGCCGACTTCAGCTCGGCGGCCTGGCGGGCGCTCTCCACGCTGCGCAGGGCCACGCGGAGCTGGGCCTCGCCGGTGGGCTCCGCCAGCTCCTCCACCGCCTGCCGGTAGCGATCCCGGCTGACGAAGTCCATCTTCCCGTAGATGCCCGCCGGGTCGCGCTGCAAGACCTGTTCGATCAGGCTGACGTTCTCGAAATACTGGGTCCAGTCCAGGGTGGAGCACAGCCGCAGGCTGGTGACGGCGTTGGCCACTGAAACCTGCCCCGCAGCCTGGCTTTGGTGCTCCGTGCGGATCGAATCCTCCGCGGTCATACCCTGGGCCGCCAGGCGTTCTTCGACGGCCGCGCGCACCGGAGAGACCAGGGGCCCGTACTCGCGCATCCGTTTCAGGAGCCGCACGACGTAGGCCGTTTCCAGGACTTCGGGGAGGGAGGCCAGCGGCGCCGCATCCTCGACGCTGCCGATCCTGGCCAGATAGCCGTCGGCTCTGAGCCGCGCGTCCCGGGACTGGAGCGTTTCGTCCGCCAGTCGCCTCAGGTTCTCGATGAGGGCGAGCTTGAGCATGCTGGGCCAGGCCCACAGCTCGCCGATGGTCAGCGGGGCCACCGTCTGATAGGCGGCCAGGAAGCGGACCAGCCGATCCCGGTCCAGGCGACCGTCGGTATGGCGGATCAGCTCCAGGGCCATGGCGTAGACCCGCGCGACGCCGGCCATCTCCCGCGAGGCCAGCTTGGGCAGTTGCAGATAGTACTGCCTGGGCAGGTCGTGCCGGACGCCCCGGAGCTCGGCCTCGATGAGGTGGAAGTTGTCGAGCAGCCACTCCGCCGCCGGGGGGACGAACTCGCGGCGGTGCACGTCCTCGGCCAGCACGCGATAGGATTCCCGCAGCACGCGGTCATTGTCGTCCAGGCGAAGGAAGAACGGGCGGGCCTTGCGGTGCGGCTCCCGTGCCAGCGTGAAGCTGGCGGCAAGGGCCTTGGCCCGTTCCTCCAGCCGCTCGAGGCTCAGCAGCTCCGCGCGGAGGGGCGGCTCGACTTCCCGGCGGCGGCCGCCCCCGAAGAGGCGGAGCAGCGGTCTCAAGGCGTCAGCCAAGGAGCTCTTCCCGTGGTCCCGCGGTCAGCTGCACGTCCTGGTGTCCATCCTGGAAGAATAGCCGGTTCGGTCGCCCCTCAGCCCCAGCTGAGCAGCAACCGCAGGGAATCCCTCAGGGCGGCCGAAGCAATCTCGTGGCGAACGAGCGAGCGAGTCCGCAAATTGCACGGATGAAACGCGACTTTCGACTCCTGGTTCCTGGCTACTGACTCCGGCTTCCCGATGCCCCGACTGCTCCTGACCCTCGCGACCGCCGTGCTCCTCGCCCTGCCGGCCCGGAACGCTCCCACCTACCCCGTCGGCCGGATCCGGACCGACCTGGGCGAGATCCTGTTCTATCTCTATCCGCAGACGCCGAACCACCAGGCCAGCTTCATCAAGCTGGCCGGCCAGCACTACTGGGACTCGCTCACCTTCAACCGGGTGATCAGGAACTTCGTGGCCCAGGGCGGCTGTCCCGATACGCCCGCCGGCTTCAAGGGCTCACCCTACAATCTCGCCCCCGAGTTCAACGACAGCCTGCGCCACATTTACGGCGCCGTCGGAGCAGGGCGCGACGACAATCCCGAGAAGCTCTCCGCCGGCTGCCAGTTCTACATCGTGGCCAACAGGAATGGGCTCAAGCGGCTCGACGGCAACTACACCGTGTATGGGCAGGTGATCAAGGGCATGGATGTGGTGGAAGCGATCGTCTCGGTGCCGACGGATTCAAACGACCAACCGCTCAAATCGATCCCGCTGCGCATCGACGTGATTCAGCTCTCGAAGGAGGATCTGGAGAAATACGGCTTCACCCCGCGTTAGTCCCCGCCTGCGCGGCCCGCCGATGGCTACCTCTTCTCGACCATCCTGACGATGGCAAGGACCAGGAAGATGAGGAGCAGCACTCCGAGGACCATCCAGAGTCCGTTGCCATCCATGAATCCGTAGCCGCCGCCCATGTGGCCCTCAACATTGATTTGCATCGATGCCTCCGGAGCTGGTAATGGTATTGCGCATCGCAATAAGCACGACCGGGCCGCAAGAGCCAATCGATCAGATGAACGAGGCCGGAACTAGCTCGGAAGAGTGGGGGCCGCCATGGTCAACGTACTCATTGCGCTCGGCATCCAGTCGCGCGGACCGTAACCAGGCCACTATCGCCGGACGGCCCGCTCCACGATTCCCCCACTTTACCGCCTCTTGGCTCCCCACTCCGATACTGCTTCCGGTAGCTGGCATGTTGTTCCCCTGACCGGGAGTCGACGATGCGAACAGGAGCCAGTTGGGCAAAGATGGAACGACTGGCCTTTACCGCCTGGCTGGCCGCCTCGGCCACCGGCTGCACCAGCTGGCAAACCGTGAACGTCTCGCCTGAGCAACTGATTGCGGAGCAGCATCCGAAGCAGCTCAGAGTCACCAGCCAGGATGGGAGTCGAATGGAAATTCAGGGCCCTTCAACCTCGGGGGATACCCTCCTGGGTACCATCCGGACGACGGTCACCGGCCGACACCCGACGGGTCAGGGCCAATACACGACTTCGACCAGGACCGTCGCGGGTGAACAGGCGCAGATTCTGTTCTCCGACGTGACCCGCATCGAGACCCGCCATGTTAGCGAGGGGAAGACGATAGGGCTTGTGGTGGGAATACTTGCTGTGGTAGTGGGGGCCCTGGTCGCCTATGGCATCGCCCTGAACAACATGTTCTAGTGCGTTTGGCTCTTCGCCCTGTGGAGCGCCGCTCCAGCGGCAGACTTGATGACCGAGAACGATGGCTTGACTGGCGCTTGACCCTCTCCTCCGATACTGCTCCCGGTTGCTGGCACGCAGTTACCCTGACCGGGAGGTCACAATGTGGACCCGAACGAACTGGGCACGGATGGAACGGCTGGCCTTCACCGCCTGGCTGGCCGCCTCGGCGGGCGCCTGCAGCAGCTGGCAGGTGGAAACGGTGTCCCCGGAGGAGCTGATCAGCCAGCAGCATCCCGACCAGATACGGGTGACCCTGCCTGACAGAAGCAAGGTGGAGCTTCAACAGCCCACGCTCGAGGGTGATACGCTCGTGGGCATCGTGGGCGGACATGTGACGACTACGGGCAGCGCATCAACAGGTGCGTTCGGAGAGAATGCCACCGTCGTCGAAGTGAAGGGTGGCATGCAACTTCGCATTCCCGTTTCCAATGCCAGGTATATCGAGACCAACCAGGTGAACGCAGGCAAGACCCTCGGCCTCGTCGCCGGGATTGTGGCTGTTGGAGTCGTAGTATGGACCGCCGCCATCGCGGCAGCATTCAGCGAGTGACATCCCAATTCAGAACTTCTCAGGCCCCGGGCTTGACTGAGGCGGGCGTTGGAGTGACTCATTGCGAGCGGTGGCCGAGATTGCTTCGGCAATGACTGCGGGGAGAGGAGCGTGAGCAGTGAGCGGTGAGCGGGAGCTGAAGAACAGTTCTGGTGCCCTCCGCCTCCCCTGGGGCCGGGCCGAGATCACACTGACGCTTCCTCCCGACTGGGAGGTGGTCGGTGTCCTGTCACCCCGGGCCCAGGCTCCCGTGTCTGACGTGGCTGCGGAGGTGCGGCGGGCGCTGGCCGTGTGCATCGGCTCGGCCGGACTTCGGGAGCTGGCCCGCGCCGGCGCCCGCGTTGCGATCGTGATCGACGACGGCAGCCGCCCGACGCCGGTCGCCCTCCTGCTCCCGGCCCTCCTCGAAGAACTCGAATCGGCAGGCGTGGCCCGGTCGGATATTACGCTCGTCACGGCGCTCGGCCTGCACCGCCCGATGACGGCAGACGAAGTGGCGCGCCGGGTGGGAGCGCAACTACTCGCCACGATCCGCTGGATCAATCACGACTGCGACAATGCGGCACAACTGGTTTCTGCTGGGATCCACCCGGCGTGGCACCCCCGTGGTGATCAACCGCACCGTGGCCGAGGCCGACCTCGTCGTGTCGGTGGGATGCATCGAGCCCCACATCATCGCGGGCTTCGGGGGCGGCTACAAGAACCTGGTGCCTGGGGTGGCGGGCCGGGTGACGGTAGGGCGGAACCACGCGCTCAACTGCAGCCCGGCCACCTTCGCGATGACCGGCCGGCCGGTCGAAGAGAACCCGATGCGCCAGGACTTCGAGGAGGCCGGCGCGATGCTCCGGCCGCCGGTCTTCATCTGAACGCCATCCTGAACGGCGCCCTGGAGGTCGTCCGGATCGTGGCGGGGCATCCGATCGCGGCCCACCGCGAGGGCGCCCGGGTCAGCGCCGGGCTCAACGCGGTGCCCATTCCGGCGCCCGCCGACATCGTGATCACCGACTCCCACCCGATGGACCAGGACTTCCGCCAGGGAATGAAGGCGCTGGCCAACGCGATTCACGCGGTGCGCCGGGGTGGTGTGCTCCTCACCCTGGTGCGGGCGGAGGAAGGACTCGGCGTGATGGGCATGGCCCGCCGCGGGCTTCCAGTCGGGCCCCGGACCCTCCGGGCCCTGGCCCCCCTCCTGCTGCCGCTGGTGCGCCGGATGAAGCTCCGGGGGTTGGGAGAGGAGGAGCGATTCTTCCTCTATTTCACCCTGCAGGCGATCCGGCGGGTCAAGCTGCTGATGTACGCCCCCACGATCGCCCCCGAGATCAGGTCCAATCTTCCCTTCGTGGAGTTTGCCGATTCGGTCGAGTCGGCTGTCGCGCGGGCCGCCGCGCTGGCGGGCCCCAGGCCCAGGGTGCTGGTCTTTCCGCAGGGGGGGGTGACTTACCCAGTGCTTGACGGGGGGGCCCTAAAGGACTCCCTGGCGGTCGCAGGGGGGCGGGGGGCAGAACCACTTACCTTTGACCTTTGACCTTCGACCTTCGACCTTCGACCCTCGACTCACGACCTCACGACTCACGACTCACGACTCACGACTCACGACTCACGACTCACGACTCTCTTGACTCTCGACTCCATCCTCCGCCCCCGCTCCATCGCCGTCATCGGCGCCTCGCGGACTCCGAACACCATCGGACACCAGGTCGTCGCCAACCTGCTCCGGCACGGGTTCACCGGCGTGGTCTATCCGGTGAATCCCAAGGCGGCTTCCATCAACGCGATCCGGGCCTATCCCAGCGTACTCGATATTCCCGACACGATCGACCTGGCGGTGGTGACGGTTCCCAAGCAGTTCGTCGCCGGTGTGGCGGAGGAATGCGGCCGCAAGGGGGTCAAGGCGCTGGTGGTGATCAGCGCCGGCTTTCGCGAGGTGGGGGGCGAGGGCGTCGAGCGCGAGCGCGAGTTGATGACGATCGTGCGGCGCCACGGGATGCGGCTGGTCGGGCCCAACTGCATGGGGGTCCTGAATGCCGATCCGGCGGTGTCGATGAACGCGACCTTCGCCCCCTCGATGCCGCCCTTTGGCCGGGCGGCGTTCGTGAGCCAGTCCGGCGCCCTGGGCCTGAGCGTGCTGGACTACGCCGCGGAGTACGGCATCGGGATCTCGCAATTCGTCTCGATGGGCAACAAGCCGGACGTGAGCGGCAACGATCTCCTGCTGCAGTGGGAAACCGACCCCCAGGTCGGGGTGATCCTGATGTACGTGGAGAACTTCGGCAATCCACGCCGCTTCCTCGACATCGCCTCGCGCATCACCCGGGTCAAGCCGATCGTGGTGGTGAAGTCGGGGCGCTCCCGGGTCGGAGCCCGCGCGGCCAGCTCCCATACCGGCGCCCTCGCGGCCAGCGATGTCGCGGTGGACGCGCTGCTGGCCCAGGCCGGTGTCCTGCGTGCCGGCTCGGTCGAGGAGCTGTTCGACCTGGCGATGACCTTCAGCGGCCAGCCGCTGCCCCGCTCCCGGCGGACGGCGGTGCTGACCAACTCCGGCGGGCCCGGCATCCTGGCCGCCGATGCGCTCGAGGCCCAGGGCGTCGAGGTGACCGAACTCGATCCGTCGACGGTCGCCACCCTCAAGCCGCTCTTTCCCGAAGAGGCCTCGATCCGCAATCCGGTGGACATGATCGCGACGGCCACGCCCGCTGGCTACCGTTCCGCCCTTGCCGCCCTGCTGGCCGATCCCGAAAGTGGATTCCGCGGTGGCGATCTTCGTCCCGCCGCTCGGCATCCGGCAGGAGGATGTGGCCGAGGCCATCGGCAAGGCGGCGGCGACGAGCGGAGGCAAGCCGGTGCTGGCGGTACTGATGGGCCGGGAAGGGCTGCCCCAGGGGAAGGCGGAGCTGCACGACGTGGGGATTCCGGCATTCATCTTTCCCGAGTCCGCTGCGCGCGCCCTGGCGGCGATGTGCCGGTACCGGGAATGGCAGGAGCGCCCGCTTCCCACTGCCGAGACCCTCGCGGTGGACAAGCCCCGCGCGACGGCAATCCTGGCTGGGGCGCGACAGGCGGGGCAGGGCAGGCTCTCGGAAGTCGAGTCCCTGCAACTGCTGGCGGCCTACGGCATCCCGACGGCGGCTGCCAGCCTGGCCTGTGATGCCGACGAGGCCGTGCGACAGGCCGCGGCGGCCGGATACCCGGTCGTTCTCAAGATCGTGGCTCCCGACATCGTCCACAAAACGGATATCGGCGGCGTCCGCCTCGGACTCGAAGACGAAGCCCAGGTGCGGCAGGCCTTCGACGAGATCGTCGCCGGGGCGCGGAGGGCGATGCCGGATGCCGTAATTTCCGGTGTGCTGGTCCAGGCGATGGTCCGGGGTGGTGTGGAGACGTTTACCGGCACCACCGTGGATCCTTCGCTTGGCGCGCTGGTCGGATTCGGGCTGGGTGGCGTCTTCGTCGAGGTGCTGCGTGACGCCGTCTTCCGGGTGGCGCCGATCCACCGGCTGGATGCCGCCGAAATGGTCCGGGGAATCCGCGGCTTCAGGATGCTCCAGGGGGTGCGCGGGGCCCCGCCCGCCGATCTCGCGGCGCTCGAAGAGATCCTGATGCGCGTGGGCCGCCTGGCTGCTGACTTCCCCGACATCGCCGAACTCGACGTGAATCCATTGCTCGCCTTTGCCGACCGCGCCGTGGCGGTCGACGCGCGCGTGATCCTGGCCAAGCTCTCGTAACTCTCGACTCTACGACTTCGACTCGACTCACACTCATGACTCACGACTCACTTCGCGGCTCCGACCTCCTCCACGATCCCCGGACCAACAAGGGAACCGGATTCACCGACGCCGAGCGGGACGCGCTCGGGCTGCGAGGCCTGCTGCCTCCGCGGGTCTTCTCCCAGGCCCAGCAGGAGGCCCGGATCCTGGAGAGCTTCCGATCCAAGACCGCTCCGCTCGAGAAGTACATCTACCTGAGCGGCCTGCTGGACCGCAACGAGCATCTCTTCTACCGGTCGGTGGTCGACAACATCGAGGAGATGCTGCCGATCATCTACACCCCGACGGTTGGCGACGCCTGCCGCCGCTTCGGCCAGATCTTCCGCCGGGCCCGCGGCCTGTACGTGTCGATCGAAGACCGGGGCCGGGTCGCGGCGGTGCTCCGCAACTGGCCCGAACGGCAGGTGCGGATCATCGTGGTCACCGACGGCGAGCGGATCCTCGGGCTGGGCGACCTCGGCGCCCACGGGATGGGGATTCCGATCGGCAAGCTCTCGCTCTACACCGCCTGCGCCGGCGTGGACCCGGCGCTCTGCCTGCCGGTGACGCTCGATGTCGGGACCGAACGGGAAGACCTGCTGAACGATCCCGATGTACCTCGGGCTGCCGCGACACCGGGCCCGCGGCGCGGAGTACGAGGCGCTGGTCGAGGAATTCGTCAACGCGGTGCAGGAAGTCTTCCCGGGCTGCCTGATCCAGTTCGAGGACTTCGCCACCGACAACGCCATCCGGCTCCTGGCCCGCTATCGCGACCGGGTCTGCTGCTTCAACGACGACATCCAGGGGACCGCCGCCGTGACCCTGGCCGGCCTCTACTCCTCGGGCCGCTTGAGCGGCCGGCGCCTGACCGAGGAGCGGGTGCTGTTCCTGGGGGCCGGCTCCGCCGCCACCGGCATCGCCGACCTGGTGGTCGGAGCGATGGGACACGAGGGACTGGCCGAGGCGGAGGCGCGCCAGCGCTGCTGGTTCATCGACAGCAAGGGCCTGGTGGTGCGGTCGCGGACCGATCTCGCCGCGTACAAGAAGCCGTATGCCCACGATCATCCGCCCGCCACCGACCTGCTGGCGGCGGTGCAATCGCTCAAGCCGACCGCCCTGATCGGGGTCTCGGCCCAGCCGAGCACCTTCACCGAGCCGGTGATCAGGGCGATGGCCGCGATGCACGAGCGGCCGGTCATCTTCCCGCTCTCCAACCCCACCTCCAAGTCGGAGTGCTCGGCCGAGGAGGCGTGGCGCTGGTCCGATGGCCGCGCGATATTCGCCAGCGGGAGTCCCTTCCCGCCGTTCAAACTGGGCGATCGCACCCTGGTCCCCGGGCAGGCCAACAACGCCTACATCTTTCCCGGCCTCGGCCTCGGTGTGCTTGCGGTGGGGGCCCGAAGGGTGACCGACGCGATGTTCCATGCCGCCGCCCGTTCTCTGGCGGCGCAGGTGCAGCCCGAATCGCTGGCCAGCGGTACGCTGTTCCCGCCGCTCCCTCAGATCAGGCGAGTCTCCGCCGGCGTGGCGACGGCGGTGGCCGAGGTGGCCTATGAGGCGGGGTTGGCCACGGTGAAGCGCCCCGCCGATCTGCGGGGGTTCATCGAGGCGACGATGTACCAGCCGGGGTACTGAGAGGGAGGGGCGGACCCTAAAGGGCTTCCTCGCGCCCAAGGGCGCTTGGTCGGGGGCAGGGGGGCAGTGTGAACTGTCCCTCAATTCTGCAGATACTCAACGTTGACGACCATTCGGCGTGAAGCTGAGCCAGGTACGACAGCGGCGGTGTCGATGGCGATCGTCGCCAACGGTATCGGGTCACCTGGGCGACGTGGCGCGATGGTAGAGGACGTGGTGGGGCGCAACATCTGACGCAGCAGCTGAAAGGTCTGCGTCCCTTCGGCTGAGACCACGGTGGCCTCGACCATCATGTTTGCCCGGCTCTGGGCCGACAGGGGCGGAGCAAGACCGCAGGCGAGGAGCGCTCCGAGAATGAGCCCGCCTCCTCGACGGACTTCCAGGAGAGATGAGACGCTCCCTGTTGATTGGGAACGCGGCAGCCAACGTGATGATGGCCCGATGACGCACGGTGATGGGCCTCCTGCCAGAGCGGCGCCGCTAAGATGCAGCCCGGGCCCGCCGGCCGCTACTCCTGCAATGCGCAGGTTCACTGTTTGTTCGGGGGGCAGGGGGGCAGCGGGGCAGACCAATTGTTCGAGATGTCGAGACAATCACCCTGAATATTTGGGGGTTTGATGCGAGGAAAAGTTCTCGTCGGCGCGATTGTACTGTCCTGTCTCGGCCTCCTTCCCGCCCTCCCGCCCTCCCGCCTTCCCGCCCAGACACCGCAGCCAAGAACGCAAAACGTCATCCTCGTCACCCTCGACGGGGTCCGCTGGCAGGACCTGTTCGGCGGCATGGACTCGACGATCGCCGCGGTGGACTCGAATTCCGGAATCTGGGACACCCTCCGGGTCCGCCGGCGCTACTGGCGCCCCACCGCCGACGAGCGGCGACGCGCGCTGATGCCCTTCTTCTGGGATTCGCTGGTGCCCCAGGGGATGCTGCTCGGCAACCGGGCCCTCAACAGCCCGGTCAATACCAGGAACCCCCACTGGTTCTCCGCTCCCGGGTATCTCGAGATTCTCACCGGCCAGTTCCAGCCCGACGTCACCACCAACGACGACCGCCGCTACGATCACGCGACGGTGCTCCAGTTCGTGCAGGCCAGGCTGGGGCTGAACGACCGGCAGGTGGCGGCGGTGACGAGCTGGGAGGCCTTTCACTCCTACGTGTCGAGCCGCCCCAACCTCTTCTATGTCAACGCCGGGTACGAGGAGGTGCCGGACGAAGTGGCGCTCGGGCCGGAGTTCCACGAGATCAACCGGACCGCCATGAGGACGATTTCGCTGGACGAGAGCAGCCGCAACGACGGCGCCACCGGCGCGGTCGCCCTGGCCTACCTGCGGACCTGGCGGCCCCGCTTGATGTATGTCTCCTTCGGCGAGACCGACGACTGGGCCCACCAGCGGCGCTACGACCTGGTGCTGGACGACCTCCATGGCCTCGACGACTGGTTCCACGAACTCTGGACGACCGTGCAGTCCGTGCCCGCCTATCGGGGCAGCACGACCCTGATCATCACTACCGACCACGGCCGGGGCCGCACCCCGCGCGACTGGACCGATCACGGAGACGATGTGCCCGGTGCCGGGGAGATCTGGCTGGCGGTGATCGGCCCCGACACACCCGATTCCGGCGAGGCTCGGGGGACACCCCAGGCGTATCAGGCCGACATCGCGGCGACACTGCTGCAGTTCTTCGGACTCGATCCCAGGGAGTTCAATCCCGACGCCGGCCCGGCGGTGCCGGGGACATTCGGTCCGGCCTCGGCCCAGCGGTGAGCTCGCCTGATAGTCGGGGGCATACCCGCTGCCGGCCGCCACTCTGTCGGGCGGTCCACCTTTTCGTCCTCGTGATTCTTCCCGCCCTCCCGCCCTCCCGCCTTCCCGCCCAATCCCTCCCCCACGCCGAGTCCCTCTACCAGGCCACCCGCGACCTCAAGGACCAGATCGACATTCTGAATCTTCGATCTGTTCCGGGCGGCTCCCTGGCCGACAGCGCCGCACGACTTCTCCCGGCCTATCAGCGGTCGCGGCGACGGCTGGTGCAGGCGCTGGACATCGACTCGCTCTCACTCCCCGACTCAGTGGACCGGCGGGCGCTGGCCACGATGCGAGGCGCGCTCGACGGCGAGCTGTCCGAACACCCCGAGCCGCCGGGGGGGACCACCGTCACCGCGGCCGACAGCTGCCAGTACGATCCGTCCGACCTTGCCCAGCGCGCCGGCGCCTCCGTGCTGGCCGAGCGGATCTACGCCTGCTTCGGCGCGGCGGCGGACGACGTGCAGGTGGATGGCCAGCGCTACGATCGCCTCGCCATCCTGGGACTCCTGGCCCGGGAACCCGATGCCGCGCGGCGGCGACGACTCTTTCTCGCCCTCGGACCGGTGTGGGCCACGATGGCGGGAGGACCCCAGCCTCCCTACCGGGAGCTGGTGCGCCGGCGCGCACTGGCCTGGCCCGAGGGGTCACTTCCGTATCAGCAGACCTCGCGCGCGTCCGGTCTGCCTCCGGATACGGTCGTCGCCTGGCTCACCGGCGTGCTGGATGAGTGGCGGCGAGCCACCCCGGATTCCCTGGTCGAGCCGTGGGATCTCTACTACGTGAACGGCGCCGTGAGCCGTCGGCTCTCGGCGCGCATCTCCGTTCGCCGGCCTTCGCGCGCTCAACGACCGATACTACCGCGATCTCGGCGCTCCGCCGTCGGCGCTGGCCGTGCGGTACGACCTCGCGCCGAGGGCGGGGAAGGACCCGGTCTCGTTCACCACCTTCGGGCGCCGGACACGGCTGAGCCAGGGCCGCTGGCAGCCGGGCGCGGCGTGGGTCTTCACCAGCTATTCGGTCGGAGGATTCGACAACCTGGCCGAGCTGCTGCACGAGAGCGGGCACGGGATCCACATCATGGGGATCAGGACCCGGCCCGCCTTCAACGACTGGCCGGACAGCGACACCTTCACCGAAGCGATCGCCGACCTGGCCGGACTCGAGGTCTTCGAGCCTCGGTGGCAGTGGCGCTACCTCGGCGACTCGGCGAGCACCGCCGAGAACATGCGATCCAAGTACGTGAACATCGTCATGGACATGGCCTGGGCCCTCCTCGAAATCCGGCTGGAACAGGATCCGGCCCTCGATCCGACGGCGGTCTGGACCGACATCACCAGTCGCTACCTCCACGTGGTAGCCCATCCCGAGCTGCCCTGGTGGGCGGTGCGGGGCCAGTTGATCGAATCGACCGGTTACATGCTCAACTATGGGCTGGGGGCGATCCTCGTGGCCGACCTGCGAGAGGCCATCCGCTTGCGGCACGGTGACTTCGCCACCGGCGACGTCACCTGGTACGGGTACGTCAGGGGGTCGATCTACCGCTTTGGCCTGGAGCGGAGTGCCCGCCAGGTCACCGAGGGCTTCCTGGGCCGGCCCCCCTCGGCGGCTGCCCTTCTGGCCGACCTGGCCCGCGCCGGGCAGTAATCCACAGAGTTCCGGGACTCTTGCACCACGATTCTCCACATCGGTCCACGGCTTCCCCGCCAGGCGCCAGATTACCCACAATTCCGATGCTGTTGGTTGACCCCAATTCCGACTGAATGGATCCCTCGCCCCTGCGGGACTCGGGATGACATGTCGGAAGTTCGGGCGATCCGCGCGTCCTGAGACTGCCCCTCTGCCCCCCTGCCTCTCTGCCCCCCTTAGGGTCTGCCCCTCCGCCCCCCTGCCCACTATACTCCAGCCCCGTCGTACCGGCCCCCGGGTGGTCACGCCGCCCGGATTCGCGCGATTCACCTCCAGGCACGAGGCCCGACCCCGGTGAGCTCCTCTTCCGACTCCATCACTGCGCCGTCCCCGGCCGACCGCATCGACGAGATCTTCGGCCGCGATGTCTTCTCCACCAAGGTCATGCGGCAGCGCCTGCCCAAGGAGGTCTTCCGCAGCCTGCAGCGGACCATCGACAAGGGTGAGCCGCTCGATCCCCAGGTGGCCAACGTGGTCGCGGCGACGATGAAGGACTGGGCCATCGAGAACGGGGCCACCCACTTCACCCACTGGTTCCAGCCGCTGACCGGCGCGACCGCCGAAAAGCACGATTCGCTGGTCTCGCCGGACGGGGCGGGGGGCGTGGTGTTCAACTTCACCGGCAGCGACCTGGTCCAGGGCGAGCCCGACGCCTCGAGTTTCCCGTCGGGCGGCCTCCGCGCGACCTTCGAGGCCCGGGGCTACACCGCGTGGGACGCCACCAGCCCGGCCTTCCTGATCCGCAGCGGCGGCGCCGTGACCCTCTGCATCCCCACGGCCTTCGTGTCGTGGACCGGCGAGGCGCTCGACACCAAGATTCCCGCTCCTCCGCTCGATGGAGGCGCTCTCCAAGCAGGCGATGCGGATCCTCCGCCTGTTCGGCACCGACGCCGGCGTCCACCGGGTCTACACCACCGTCGGACCGGAGCAGGAATACTTCCTGATCGATCGCGAGCTGTACTTCAAGCGTCCCGACCTGGTGATCTGCGACCGGACCCTGTTCGGCGCGCGCCCGCCCAAGGGCCAGCAGCTCGAGGACCACTATTTCGGCACCATTCCGCCCCGGGTGCTGGCCTGCATGTCCGAGGCCGAGCGCGAGCTCTACCGCCTCGGCGTGCCGGTGAAGACCCGGCACAACGAGGTGGCGCCCGGCCAGTACGAGATCGCGCCGCTGTTCGAGATCAGCCACATCGGCAGCGATCACCAGATGCTGCTGATGGAGACCCTCAAGCGGGTGGCCCCCAGGCACGGGCTGCAGGCGATCCTCCACGAGAAGCCGTTCGCCGGCATCAACGGCTCCGGCAAGCACAACAACTGGTCGATGGCGACGGACACCGGCGTCAACCTGCTCGATCCGCAGGACGACACCCACACCAACCTGCAGTTCATGGTGTTCCTCTGCGCCGTGATCCGGGCGGTCGATCTCCATGCCGACCTGCTCCGGGCCTCGATCGCCTCGGCGGGCAACGATCACCGCCTGGGAGCCAACGAGGCCCCGCCGGCCATCATCTCGATCTTCCTCGGCGACATGCTCTCGGACATCCTGGCCCAGGTCGAGAAGGGCCAGCTGCGCCGGACGATCAAGGGCGGCGTCATCGATCTCGGCGCCAAGACCCTGCCGATGCTGCCCCGCCACTCCGGCGACCGCAACCGGACCTCGCCGTTCGCCTTCACCGGCAACAAGTTCGAATTCCGCGCCGTCGGCTCCAGCGCCAGCATCGCCTGGCCGAACACGGTGCTCAACACGATCGCGGCCGAGTCGCTCGACTTCCTGGCCACGGAGCTTGAGCGCGCGGCCGGCAAGGCGCCCACCCCCGCCCGGCTGCAGTCGGCGGTGCTCTCGGTGCTCAAGAAGGTCCTCAAGCAGCACAAGCGGGTCATTTTCGATGGCGACAACTATTCCAGTGAGTGGCACGCCGAGGCGGAAAAGCGGGGTCTGCCCAACTTCCGTGATTCGGTGGCGGCCTTCCCGGTGCTCCGGACCAAGAAGAACGTCGACCTCTTCCGCAAGTACAACGTGCTGAGCAAGACGGAGCTCGACAGCCGGACCCACGTGGTGATCGAGAAGTGGGTCAAGCAGCTCATCATCGAGGCCGAGACGATGATCGGCATCACCCGGACCCACGTGCTGCCGGCGGCCCTGCGGCACCAGCAGCGGGTGGCCGAGGCGGTGCACGCGACCGAACAGGCGGGGGTCAAGTCGCCCGACACCACCGCGGCCCTCAAGGACTCGGTGACGCTGGTCAGTCACCTGCGCCAGACGCTTGCGGCGCTGGAGCGGGCGGTGGCGTACCACCACGATGACGCGTTCAAGCACGCCCAGCAGATCAACGGCGAGGTCCGCCCGCTGATGGCGGAACTCCGCAGCCAGGTGGACACGCTCGAGACTCACGTGGCCGCCGACCTCTGGCCGCTCCCCACCTACCGCGAGATGCTGTTCCTCAAGTAGCTCTCCGCCGACTTGCGCGATCGGCATTGAGGGTCCCGGGGCGACTGGTCCGGGACCCTCTGGCTTTGGTGACGGCGGGGCGGGATTATCTTTGCCCAGTCTCTCATCCCAACGGCCCATGACTCGAATTTCCGTGTTGCTCCTTCTGGTTCCCGCGCTGGCCCTGGCCGCCTGCGACAGCAACGATGCCCTCCCGATCGTGGTCACCGGCGACCCGACCACCCTGGTGTACGCCCCGGCGCTGGACGTCCAGATGTCGGCAATGACCCCGCTGCCAGGCGGCCTCTACTTCCGCGATCTCAAGGTCGGTGACGGGGCGTTGGCCCAGCCCGGGTCCACGGTGCAGGCCCATTACACCGGCTGGCTCCCCACGGGCCGCAAGTTCGACAGCTCCCGCGATCGCGGAAAGCCGTTCGAATTCCGCCTCGGGGCGGGGCAGGTGATCGCCGGGTGGGACGAGGGAGTGGCGGGGATGCGGGGCGGCGGCCGTCGGCAGCTGGTGATTCCCGCGTCGCTGGCCTACGGCAGCACCGGTGTCGGCGACGCGGTGCCTCCCGATGCGGTCCTGGTCTTCGACGTGGAACTGGTGCAGGTCCGCTAAGGCGGCCGCGCCCGGACCATGACCGCACTCACCCGGGCCACGAATCACCGCGCGGCGCTCGCGGGGCTGATCGCCGTCCTCTATGCGGCCGCGGGGCTGCTCGGGCTGGTGGCGGGACAGTCGCCGGGGCTGGTGAGTTCGGTCTGGCCCGCGTCGGGCGTCGCCTGGGCCGCGGTCTGGCTGCTGGGACGCCCCGCCCTCCCCGGCATCTGGCTCGGGTCGTTTGCGCTCATCCTCATCGGCCTGGTCCAGCGCATCGGTGTCCCCATTGGAACGGCGCTGCTCATCGCGTTCGCCATCGCGTGGGGCGCCACTCTCCAGGCCCAGGCCGGCGTCTCCCTGGTCCGACGATTCGGCTCCGCGACGTCCCCCTTCTTCCGACCGGGGGGCGTCGTCGTCTTCGTCTGCCTTGGCGCGCTGCTCAGCTGCCTGCTCAACGCCACCGTTGGCGTCGGCGTCCTGGCGCTGACCGCGCACCCCATCGGGCACCTGGACGCGCTCTGGACGACCTGGTGGCTCTCCGAGGCAGCCGGCGTCGTCCTGGTGGCACCCCTCATCCTCACCTGGGTCGAACCCTCGGCGTCTCCACGGTCCCCACCGTCACCCAGCCAGGTCGCCACCCAGCTCGGACTGCTGGTGCTGGTGGCGGCGGCGGTGTTCGAAGGGCTGGTTCCCGGGCCGGCCGCCCGCCTCATTCACTACCTGCTGCTGCCGCTGGTACTCTGGAGCGCGCTCCGCTTCCGGCTCCGGGAGACGATGCTCGGCGTGGCCATCGTGAGCGGCGTGGCGGTGCACGGCACCTATGCCGGCTACGGTCCCTTCGCCGACCTCGCCCTCGATCCCTCGCTGATCATGCTGCAGGCGTTCCTCGGCTCGCTGGCCGTGACCGCGCTGGCCACCTCGGCGGTGGTCAGGCAGCGGGAGGACGCTGAGGGCGCCCTCCTCGCGGCCGAGATCGCCAGCCGCGAGGAGGCCGAGCATGGGCAGCGGATGAGCGAGTCCCGGCTGCAGACCGTGCTTGAATCGTTGCCCCTCGAGGTCTGGATGACGGATGTCGAGGGGCGCTACATCTACCAGAACCCGGCGTCGATCGGACGCTGGGGCAAACAGATCGGCAGGCGCCCCGACCAGTTCACCGATCTGCCGGCCGAGGTCGGTGCCCGATGGGTCGAGGAGGATCGGCGCGCACTCGCGGGGGAACTGGTCCGGGCGGAGGAGGTCATCAGGAAGGGCGGCGAGGAGCACTTCATCGCCTCGGTCATCGCACCGATCCGGGACGGGACGGGGGTGGTCGGCGTCCTGGGCGCGAGCTGGGACGTTGGAGAGCTCCGGCGGGCCGAGGCGGCCCTGCGGCGGAGCGAAGAGCGGTTCCGCGCCGCGGCCGACGCCGGGCTGGATTCGTTCTTTCTGCTCGAGGCCATTCGCAACCCGGCCGGCGCCGTCACCGACTTCCGCATCGTCGACTGCAACCAGCGCTTCGTCGAAATGCTCGGCCTGACCCGGGAGCAGATCGTCGGACAGCCGCTGGGGACGCTGCTTCCCTTCGTCCGTGACACCGGCCTGCTGCAGAGCTACGCCCGGGTCCTGGCCACCGGCCAGCCGTCGGAGGGCGAGCACGCCCTCGATGTTCCCACCGTCGGCCGCCGCTGGTACCAGCACCAGGTCGTGCCGGTGGCGGACGGCGTGGCCGTCACTTCGCGTGACGTCACCGCCCGCCGCCTCGCGGAGCGGGAGCGCACCACGCTCGAGGCGAGGCTGCGGCGGGCCGAGAAACTCGAAAGCCTGGGTGTCCTGGCGGGGGGCGTGGCCCACGATTTCAACAACCTCCTCGTGGGCATCCTCGGCAACGCGGCCCTGCTGCGCGATGAACTGGCCGCCGATTCGCCGCTGAAACCGCTGGCCGAGCAGCTCCAGGCGGCCGCCATGCAGGCCGCCGACCTGACCCGCCAGATGCTCAACTTCACCGGCAAGGGGGCGATGGAGCTGCAGCGGGTGGATCTCTCGGACCTCGCCGGTGAGGTGGCCCACCTGCTCCGTTCCACGGTGTCGCGGCGGATCGAATTCAAGCTGGAGCTGGCGGACGGGCCTGCCCGCAGGTCGAGGGGGACCCGGCCCAGCTGCGGCAGATCGTCATGAACCTGGTGCTCAACGGCGCGGAGGCGATCGGCGAGGCCGCCGGCGTCGTGACGCTGCGCACCAGGAGCCGCCTGGCCGACCGGACCCTGCTCGACGCGACCGACGTCCACGACGATCTGCCCGAAGGGGTCTACGTCGTCCTCGAGGTGGAGGACTCGGGACACGGGATGGACGCCGCGACGCGGGAGCGGATCTTCGAGCCCTTCTTTACCACGAAGTTCACCGGCCGCGGGCTGGGGCTGGCCGGGGTCATGGGCATGGTGCGCTCGCACCGCGGCGCGATCAAGGTGGAGAGCGAGCCGGATCGGTACACCCGGTTCTCGATCCTGCTTCCGGCGGTGCGGGCCGCGGCGGCGGTGGTGCCGCCACCGGTGGCGCCTGCACCGAAGGTCCCGGGCCTTCCCATCGCTGAGCGGCCCGCCACCGTGCTGGTGGTCGATGACGAGCCGGCGGTCCGCAGCGTGGCCGGCCGCACGCTCAAGCGGGCCGGCCACGCGGTCCTCGCAGCCGCCAACGGTGAAGAGGCCGTCGACCTGGCCAGGGTGCACGGGCGCAGCATCGATCTCGTGCTCCTCGACCTGGTCATGCCCGGCCTGACCGGCCCGGAGACATTGATCCAGCTCGAGGTCCTGGTGCCGGGCATCCGGGTCGTCGCCACCAGCGGCTACGCCGAGGGCCAGGCGGCAGCGCTCTTCGGCCAGGGACGGGATGTGCGGTTTCTGCAGAAGCCGTATCGGCCGGACGAATTGCTGGAGGTGGTGAGGGTGGCGCTGGGGGACTGACGGATTTTGGGATTGGGAGATTGAGGGATTGAGGGATTGAGGGATCGAAGGATTGCTGTCGCCACGATCCTCAATCCTCGACTCGCGACTCACGACTCACGACTCACGACTCATGTCTCACGACTCCCTTGCAAGCCCGCTGAGCGCCGACAACAGGTCGCGCGCCGCGCTGGCGTAGGGCGCAAGATCGACCAGGTTGCCCTGGGTGAGCCGCAGGCGGCCGGTCATCACCGCCAGCAGCGGCGCCAGGCGCCCGTTCAGGGCCTGCTCCCAGGTGTCTTCCGATCCCTCGATGACATAGCGCGCGGAGGCGCAGTCGGCCTCGGTCGCCAGGCGCGCCCCTCGACACTCCCCATGCCAGAGGTCGAAATAGACCGCACGGTACGGCGCCGGCGGCGTGCGCTTCATCACGAACACCAGGTCGGCCTCCCACGACGATGCGCTCTCCCGGTAGGAGGCGCTGTTCCGGATGGCTTCGGCGCAGCGCTCCACCCAGGCCTCGGTAAAGACTTCCAGGTCCATGCAACCTCTCAGTTGACGGGACGCCCGCCCGGCACCGGGCCAGGGCGGTCTGCTCACCGGCGGCGCCTCAGCGAAAGCTACCGCGCGTCGGGGAGCGCGGGCCACTGCTGCGTCACGCAGTGGAAGGAGCCCAGCCCCCAGACCAGGTCCACCGAGTCGATCTGCACCACCCGCCGGGCCGGAAAGAGGGACTGCAGCGTCTCGCGCGCGACCCCGTCGGTGGCCGGATCGTAGGCCGGCAGCAGGACCACGCCGTTGGCGATGTAGAAGTTGGCGTAGCTCGCCGGCAGGCGCTGGTCGTCCTGGTACATCGCCTTCGGCATGGGCAGCGTCACCACCCGGAGCGGCCGGCCGTCCTGGTCGGTCATCGCCCGGAGCCGGACGAGGTTGTCGCGCAGCGGCTCGAAGTTGCGGTCGTGCGGATCGTCCTCGACCACGGTCACCACCGTCGCCGGGATCGACGAACCGGGTGAGGTCGTCCACGTGGCCGTCGGTGTCGTCCCCCTCGATCCCGTCGCCCAGCCAGAGAATCTTGCGCACCCCGAGGAAATCTCGGAGATAGTCCTCGATCTGCCCCTTCGAGAGCGAGGGATTCCGGTTGGGATTGAGCAGGCACGATTCGGTGGTCAGCAGCGTGCCGCGGCCGTTGAGGTCGATCGAACCGCCTTCCATGACGATGCCGGGGTGAAAGACCGGGAGGCCGAACTCCTGGCCGATCCTGCTGGGGATGACGTCATCGGCGTCGAACGGCGGATACTTGCCCCCCCAGGCGTTGTATCCCCAGTCCACAATCGCTTCCTCGGCCCTGCCGTCGACCATCCGCTGGACGAAGCAGGGACCGTGATCGCGGCACCAGGCATCGTTGGTCGGATGGTGGTGGAAGAAGACCGGGTCCATGGGTATGCCGGCCCGGCCGAGCCGGCGGCGGATGTCCGCCTCCATGCCGGCGTCGAGGACATTGATGTGGACTTCCTCGTGGGGTACCAGGTGGCGGACAATTTCCACGAAGACGCCCGGCACCGGCGCGAACTTCCCCGGCCATGACGCCTCCCGGTGCGGCCACGACAGCCAGGTGCCGCGATGCGGTGCGAACTCGGCGGGCATGTGGTAGCCGAGGGCGGCGGGCGTCCGAATTGAAGGATTGATGGATGGACGGATTGTCGGATTGACGTCGGGCATTATTTCGGACCTGGCTGCGTAGTGGGGATGGGCCCTTAAGAGCAGAAGGCCATACACTGGCGTCATGTCGTTGCAGGCCCGAGATCCATCGATGTCGACCCCTGGCGGCATCAAACGCAGAACGCTCGCGTTCGCGGTGGCCATGGCCCGCCGATGCCGGACACTGCATTCCCGGATGGAGGGCCGAGTAATCGCCGGACAACTACTTCGAAGTGCCACTTCTGTGGGAGCCAACTATCGAGCAACCTGCCGAGCCCGTTCCCTGCGCGAATTCGTCGCCAAACTCGGCGTGGTCATTGAGGAGTGCGATGAGTCCTTGTTCTGGATCGAGGTATTACTCCAGCTGGACTCTGAACGAGCTGAGGTATGGGAGCCGATGGCCCGCGAGGCCCACGAGCTGCTCTCGATCTTTGTCGTCGCGCGTGGCACCGCTCGTCAACGCCTCATTGCCCGGAAGCCCCGGCAGTCATAGAAGCAATGACATTCCCTCCCCGATCCATCAATCCTTCAATCCATCCATCCTTCAATCCTTCAATCCAAATAGCGTTCCGTCAGTGGGCCATACGCGTCGACTCTTCTATCACGTAGAAATGGCCAGTGGGTTCTGGCAAGATCGACCTTGCCGAGGTCACAGGACACCACCAGCACCTCTTCTCCCTGTCCCGCCCTGGCGAGGACGTTGCCCGAGGGGTCGCACACGAAGCTGCCGCCCCAGAACTCGATGCCGGCGCCGGTGGCGGCGGATTCGAGCCCGACCCGGTTGACCGCGACGACGTACACGCCGTTGGCGATGGCATGGCTCCGCTGGATGGTCTCCCACGCGTTCTGCTGGGCGGCGCCGTACTCTGCCTTTTCCGGCGGCAGCCAGCCGATGGCGGTCGGATAGAAGAGGATCTCCGCCCCCGAGAGGGCGGTGAGCCGCGCCGCCTCCGGATACCACTGGTCCCAGCAGATCAGCACGCCCGCCTTGCCGTACCGGGTCGGCCAGGTCTGGAACCCGAGGTCGCCAGGGGTGAAGTAGAACTTCTCGTAGAACTGGGGGTCGTCGGGGATGTGCATCTTCCGGTACTTGCCCAGGTACCGTCCGTCCGCGTCGATGACCGCCGTGGTGTTGTGATAGAGTCCCTGCGGCCCGCTTCTCGAACAGGCTGGCGATGATCACCACGCCCAGCTCGGCCGCGATGCGGGCCCAGCCGCGCGGTGGTCGGGCCCGGGATCGGCTCGGCCAGCTCGAAGAAGCGATGATCCTCGGTCTGGCAGAAGTAGGGGCCGAGGAAGAGCTCCGGCAGGCAGACGATGCGGGCGCCCTTCCGGGCGGCCTCGCGGATGCCCTTGATGGCGCGCTCGAGATTGTCGGCCGGGTCGGCCGACATCTTCATCTGGATCAGCCCGAGCGTCACGCTCGAGGGCAGGGAAGGCGTGGTGGTCATCGGGGACAAGTATAGCGACGCCCCGGAGCGGGGTCAGGCCCGGCGGCCGGCAGGATGCCGGCCGCCAGGGCCGCGAATCGGCCTTCCGCCGTTCCTACTGCACGGTCGTCGCCGCGCCGCAGATGCCGGCGCTGAAGGTTCCCGTGCCCACGGTGCTCCCGTTCGGGGCCTTGGTCGTGTAGCTCCCCGACATCCCGGTGTCATCGTAGGTCCCGTTGGCGGTGAGCGTGCCCTCCATCAGAACCTGGGTCACCTTGATCGTGGTGGCGGTCGCCGTGCCCGAGAAGTCCGTGCTGGTCCCGTCGTCAGCCACCGAGGTGCCGAGGACGACGGCGCCCGCCACGGTGAGGCTGAAGGTCCCGGACTCCGGGGTGTCGGGCAGGCTGGTTCCGGAGTAGCTGCCGCAGAAGGCCAAGGCAGGGCTTGAGGCGGTGTTGCTCACGGCGGCGAGGGAACCTGTCGTGTTGCCCGGACCCGTGAAGGTGCCGGTGAGCTCGCCATCGGCCAGAGTGCCGGCCAGGGTCCAGATCCCGCCGCCGTCGGCCATGGTGAGTGCGCTGCCGTTCAGCTCTCCGGTGAGGCTGATGCTGCTGCCGCCGGCGACCACTGTGCCGGTGGCGCTGGTCGGGGCGCTGCCAGCGAGCGAGGGACCCGCGATTTCGGGCCGGGACGCGGGCGGTGCCTTGACCGCGGTGGCGAAGGTGATGGACAATGAGCCGGTCACGCCGCTCGTGGACGAGACGTAGCCGACATAGGAGGTCGAGGCGGGGAGGCCCGTGGTGCCGCCGCCGCCATTGTTGTCGTTGCCGCATCCTGCGACGGCCAGAATGGCACCCAGCAGGGCCAGACCTGTCGACATAAGGGCACGTGGACGGGCGGTCTCGGGGGTGGGAAGCATGTTGGACTCCTTCCTTCATCGGGCCCGATGGGCCCGGCTTGAACATCAAGCTGCGGAGGGACTCCGCAGCGAGCCCAATATGGGAGCGGGCCGCGTCGGGCAGCGTGATCCCGGCTATAACCGTTCTTCATTCGCCGTCCCTGCCCGGCGGACGGCCAAGGCGATGGCGAAGCGAACAGCCCCCCGCCCGTTGGCCTTCACGGTGGTGGCCTCGACGGTCTGGCTGATATTGAACGAACTTCCGCGGGCGGTTCTCTGGAGCTGCACCCCGGGTCTCCGCTTCGGTGGCCGAGCCACAGCCGATCAGCGACGGGCCCGCCAGTGCCGCCGCAACGGCCGGCAGGAGGTGGCGGACAGAGCAAGTGGGGGTCGGGAGGACGGCGGGGCTTCCCGGGCTGGGCCACGCCCGTCCAGGGGGAAGTTCGCCCAGTGTATGACGCGAACAGCCCCCCCGCGACTCCGCGGGAGGGCCGCCGCCGCTTCAGGACAGGCTAGTCGCAGACCGTGCTGCCCGACAGTCCGCCGGTGCGCGCCGCTCCCTCGACCGCCGAGAGTTCGTAGCTTCCATCGAACGCGCCGGCATCGGACTCGCTGGCTGCGGAGTACGACCCGCTGGCCGAGAGGGTCGTGCCGGCGACCGTCTGGTTGATGTTGAACGAACTCCCGCTCGCCGTCCCGGAGAAGTCCTGGACGACATTGCCCGTGGTGACCACCGAGCCCAGAAGGTTTGCGCCCGCAATGACCGCGGTAAAGCTGCCGGCTTCCGTGTCTTCTGGATTGTCCACGGCGGTGTCGGCGTAGGTGCCACAGTACGCCAGCACGGGGACGCCGAGCGAGCTCGCCATGGCGGCGATGGAGCCCGCCTCGCCCCCCGGCCCCGTGAAGGTGCCCCTGATTACTCCACCGGAGAGTATCCCTTGCACGGTCCAGTCACCCGCTTCATCCGACATCTGAAGGGTACTGTCCGTCAAGGTGCCGCTGAGATCGACCGATGTGCCGTCGAGGACCAGCGTGCCGGTGACGGCCACCGGCGCGAGGCTGGCCGCGGCCGGCCTGGCGCCGGACCGTGCGACCATGGCAGCCGTCGCGAAGGTCAGCGACAGCGAGCCGACGGAACCCGATGCGGACGCGACGGTGCCGAGGTAATCGGTGGACGCAGGGAGCCCCCTGGTGCCGCCGGTGCCCACCTCCGTTGCCCCCCCACACCCGACAAGCGATGCCCCCACCAGGAACGCGGCGATGGCGGGAAAGCAGGGGCGGGCGGCGCGACTCGATCGACGGCACGAGATCATGGTCGTTTCTCCTTGGGAGGGAAACCACTGCATGCAGGCAGGCCGGTCCACGATATGACGCGAAAGGCCGCCCCGCAAGACTGCCGGGGCGCGAGTCCTCCCGGCACCGTGCCTCCCCCGAGATGTGGGGTCATCATGGTCTGACATTCAACGGCCCCCCGGATGGATTTCCGGGGGGCCGCTGAGGTCTCGCGCAGGTCGAGAGCTTACAGCACCGGGCAGCCCGCGTTGCCGGAGAAGGTCCCGGAAGACACGGTCGTGGTGCCGACCGAGGTGGTGTAGGTCCCCGAGGCCGTCTCGGTGTCATAGTGCCCGTCATTTACCGTGAGGGTGCCCTCTCCGACGGTCTGCTTGATCTTGAAGGTGCCGGTACCAGCCGTGCTTCCCGGAGCGGCCGTACCCGAGAAGTCCTCCGCGGTCCCGCCATCCCCAACCACAACGCCGTGGACCTCGGTCCCCGCGATCAAGGCGCTGAAGGTACCCGCCTCGGTCGACTGGTCGGCGGCAACGACGCCACTGAATGAACCGCAGTACGCCACGGACGGCGAGGCATCGGAGCTGCTGGCCGCGGTGAAGTTACCGTCGTCACCGCCCCCGTCTGTCCACGTGCCCTTGATCACGCCGTTGGACAGGGTGCCAGTGAGATCGAGCCCACCAGCGCCGGTCATGTGCAGCGCGGTGCCGTCCAGCGCTCCCGAGATCGCGACGTCGGTGCCATTGACCCCGACCGTGCCGGTCGCGTTGTTGGGCGCGCTGCTGGCCCCGGCGATGTCGTTGTGCGGGACCTGAGGTGCCTTGACCGCGGTGGCAAAGGTGATGGTCAGCGGGCCGGTCACGCCGGAGGTGGAGGCGTAAAGGCCGACGTAGGTGGTCGAGGCGGGCAGGCCGGTGGTGCCGCCGCCAGTGTTGCTGTCCCCGCTGCAGGCGGCAAGGGCCAGTCCTCCGAGCAGGGCAGGAATGACCAGGGCCTGGAGGCGGATTCGGGATGTGATCGGGCCGGATTCGGACATATGGACTCCTCACGAGTGCGGGTGGTGGAGGGACCGGGAGCGACCGGGAGGTCACCGTTTGACTAAGCTGGCGCGGAACGGTTATTTGTCCGTTATCGTCGCGGTAACACCCCCTGTCCCCCGCATCCGCCCAGCGCTCAATGATCCGGCTTCGCGTTCTCGGCAGTCTCGGCGTGCGCGATCGGGCCGGTCGTGATATTCGGGACATCCATACCCAGCCCAAGCGGCTGGCCCTCCTCTGCTACCTCGCCTGCCAGCCCCCCGGGACCTATGCCCGCCGTGACACCCTACTGGCCCTGTTCTGGCCGGAGCTCGATGCCGAGAAGGCCCGGAACGCGCTGCGCCAAGCGCTGTTCCACCTGCGCCGGGCGCTGGGTGAGGGGGTGCTGGTCAACCGGGGAGACGAGGAGGTTGGCCTCGACCCCACGAAGTTCTGGTGCGATGCCGAGGCCTTCGAGGCCGCGGCGGCCGGGGGGCGGTGGGAGGAGGCGCTGACCCTGTACCAGGGGGACCTCCTTCCCGGCTTCTTTGCCAGCGATGCCGCCGGGTTCGAGGAGTGGATGGAGGGGTATCGGCCCGCTCTCAGGGACCGGGCGGCGGCCGGGGCCTGGATGCTCATGGAGCATGACCGGCGCAGGGGTGCCCTGAGCGGTGCGATCGGGTGGGCCCGCCGCGCCGTTACCCTCGCCCCGGATGACGAGGAAGGGGTTCGCCGCCTGCTTTCGCTCCTGGTCCAGTCGGGCGACCGGACGGGTGCCAAGCAGGCCTACCAGCACTTCGCCCGCCGCATGGAGCAGGAACTCGGAGCCACCCCTGCCCCCGAAACGAGGGCGATCCTCTCCGCTCCCGCACCCAGTCATCCCCTGCTCCCTGAGGCTGGGGCGGCTGCCCCGACAGGGACGACCGCGCCACCGACCACCGCTGCCTCCGGTGTCGCGGGCCTCCACCCTCGGCCAGCCTGGCACCGAAAGGCCCTGATCGCGGCGGTGGTCATGGTGCTGGCCTTCGCGGTGGTCTGGCCCATCTCCGCCCGGTTCACCAGCCGGCGCGCCGCGCCGCACCTGGATTCGGGAGTGCTCTTCGTCGCTCCCTTCCGGGTCAGCGCCCCCGATGCTTCACTGGGGTACCTCGAGGCGGGCCTGGTTGACCTTCTCTCCGCCAGCCTCTCGGGGGGCGGCGCGCCGCGCGCCGTCGATGCCGGCGCGGCTCTCCGGGCCTGGGAGACCGACACCGGCGCGGTGCCGCAGTCCGATTCAGCGCGCGCGGTCGTTTCCGCCTGGCGGCTGGGAGCGCGGCACGCCCTGCTGGGCAGCGCCCTTGCCACCCGCGGCCGCCTGATCCTCTCGGCTGTCCTGCTGGATGCGAGGAGTGGAGTTGCCACCGCGGTCCCCGCGGTGGCCGGACCGATGGACAGCCTGCCCCAGCTGGTGGACCAGTTCGCCGCCGGCGTGCTGGCACGACTCTCGGTCGAAACCTCGCGGGACCAGCTCAACATGGCGGGGATTTCACTGCCTGCCGTCCGGGCCTACCTCGAAGCGCGCCAGGCATTCCGGATCGGCAGCTTTGATGCGGCAGCGGCCGCGTACAATGACGCCCTCGAGGTGGACTCCACCTTTGCGCTGGCTGCCATGGGCCTGGCGGAGACTCTCGATTGGCTGGGAGGCCCCCAGGCGGATCGGGCAGAGCAGCGGGCCTGGCGGCTTCGTGACCGATTGGGAGCACGCAACCGCGCGGTGCTCGAGGCGATGCTGGGGCCCCGCTACCCGGCGGCGTCGCCGACGGTGGAACGGATCGACGCCTGGGAACGGGCGCTCGCCCTGGCTCCCGACCGCTCGGAGAGTTGGTACGGACTGGGTGACATTCTCTTCCATGCGGGCGACTACGCCCGGATCCCGGACGCCATGACCCGGGCGGCCCACGCGTTCAATCGCGCCATCGAACTCGATTCCACGGCGATTGCCCCGCTGTCACACCTGATCATGCTGGCGGCCCGCGAGGGAGACACGGCGCTGGTCCGCCAGCTCGCCCCCCTCGCCTTCGCGCACGATTCCGGCAGCGATATCGATCCGTTCCTGCGCTGGCGGGTCCGGCTCGCCCTGGCCGGGCTGGACGCGGCACCCACACCAATGGCCGAGCTCAGGGCGATGCCGACGCCAGCCCTGTTGCGACTGGTCGGATGGAGTCTGCTGGACGGGGTGGGCCTGGACGATGCCGATTCTGCTGCCGCCCTTCTGCTGCGGCGGGCGGGCACCTCGGTCGACCTCGAGCGGGCGCAGGGAGTCGTCCTGAGCCTTGCCTGGGCGGAAGGGAGAGGGGCGAGTGCCATCCGGCAACAACGACAGGCCGGCACACAGGTGTGGCCGGTCTTGTTCCTGCTGGAAGCGGCGGACACGCTCGGGGTGCCCTTTGAGGCCTCGATCGAGGCCGGGGTGCGGTCCGGCCGTCTGCCGTATCAGGTGTACCAGCCGAACATCATGTTCTGGAAGCTGTGGCGCGGCGAGCCGGTGGATTCATCCGAGCTGAGAGAGGTGCTCGCCCTGCTCGACGAAGGCAAGGCGGCCTGGCCTGCGGGCTGGCAGGCCGCCGGCGCCCTCATGGCCGCGGCAAGGCTAAGGGCCCCCGACCTGGACCGGCGGATGGCGGAGTTGGATACGATGTATGGGATTCCCGGCAGTCGCGATTTTCCGCGAGGGCTCTCGCTTGCCGCCTCGCGGGCCCACGAGCTGGCCGGGGATCTAGCCGGTGCCAGGGCCGCGGCTGCACGGGTGCCGCTGGAGCCGGTCTATGGCCCGGCGTACCTGGCAGGCTACCTCTACACGGAGGGACGTCTCGCGCGGCTTGCCGGGGACCGGGACGGTGCGCTCCGTGCCTGGCGCCATTACCTCGCGCTTCGCCGCGATCCCGATCCCGAGCTGCGGCCCCAGGTGGCGCGGGTCCGGGCGCTGGTGGACAGCCTGGAAGCGGCCGGAGGTCGCTGATCGCCTACCTTCGGCCTCCCAGCTCGAGCGTTGCCGCACCCAGCGCCACGGGCCAGCGCGGTGTCAGCGATGTGCCCTGCCTGGTCTCCTCCAGCCCACGTTCGGATTTCGCCACCGTCGCGATCTCGTGGCTCCAGGTCTCCGCCGCGGGCGTGCAGGTGACTTCGATCGGTGCGGAGAGCGAGAGCTCGGGGGCGAACCAGGCGCCGGCGGGGAAGGCGTCGGCGTTCCACTGGTAGTCCACCCTGAGCTGTCCGGCCGGACCGAACTGGAGGCGCTTCTCGAAGTACGGTGCCCCGTCCCGGGTGGCGGTGCAGACTACCTGCAGCGCCGACGAGCCCACCTCCACTCGCCACGTCAGCTCCGCCTCCCGGACCCGCCACGCGGGGCGGTAATCGCCGCGGTAGTAGACCTCCTGCCCGGTTCCGGCGTCCAGCACGCGCTCGGTCAGCAGGGCGCGGTCCTCCTGGTCCCGAGGCGGGAGCTCGTCCATCCGCAGGCGGCCTTCGAGATCATGGATGCTCGGCGCACCGCTATCGTCCGCCTCCCGCCCCTCCCGCCCCTCCCGCCTTCTCGCCCAGTTCGTGGTACGCCTCTTCCCTCCGCGTCAGCACGTCGGCGTAGTTGACTCCCGTCCTCGAAGACCGTGAATTCCTCGACCACCCCTCCCCGGTGGGGGGCGACGAGCGCGGAAAAGTCCGGCCCGTGAATCCAGATCTCCTCCCGGCCATCGGCGTCGAGGTCGAGCAGCTCGTAGGTCAGGGAGGTTCCGCGGCCGCAGCAGCGCTTCGGCGATGGCCAGCTCCCGCCAGATCGCGGCGCGGAGGAACGGGAGGTAGAGCCCGCCGAAGACCCCGTGCCAGTAGGCGTCGTTGCACTGGGCCCGGCCGATCGCGCGCCGCGCGGCGGTGGATCTCCCGCGCTCCGGCAGAGGCGCGGAGAGCGCCAGCATCTTCTTGTGCATCCGGTTGGATTCGGAGTAGCGGGCCAGGAAGTTCCGCCAGTGGCTGCCCCGGATCAGGCTCGCCGGCGGCGCCCGTGGCCCGCTCGCCCAGGTCGCGTTCCAGCGCGCTCAGGCGTCGCGCGGCGGTGGGGGGCAGGGCCCACCCTTCCATCTCGCGGTACGATGCGGTCGGCAGGTAGGCGAGCCCGGCGCTGGGCACCCTGGCGACGGCTTCGGAGAGCGTGGTGAGACGCACCTCACCCATCTCGACGGCCTGCCCCACGGCCGAGAGGAACTGGTCCAGCCAGCCCTTCGTCGTAGACCCACTCCCGGGTGCCCGGCCAGCCGCCGAACTTCTCGCCGTCGTCCGCCAGCACGGCGAGCGGCCGGCCCTCGCCGCGCAGCTGGCGCAGGTACTCCACCGTCTCCGCGGGCGGCCGGAACGGGACCAGGTACCTGAGGCGCTCGTCGATCGGCACCAGGGTGACCCGGCGGCCGCTGTGCTCGGTGGTCCAGGGCTCATGAAGCTGTTCGCGCTCGAATCCGCTCACCAGGAAGTGGCGGTCGTCCACCAGGACCGATCGCACGCCGGCGTCCGCCAGGTCGGCGGCGAGGTCCGGCTCCCAGACGCGCTCGGTGAGCCAGAGGCCCTGGGCGGTCACCCCGAAGCGCCGGCTGATGGCCTCCCGCATCCAGGCGATCTGCTCCAGGCGGTCCTGCCGCGGGAGGATGGCCAGGATCGGCTCGTAGTAGCCGGCCATCAGCAGCTCGACGTTGCCTTCGCTGACCAGGCGTCCGAGCAGGTCGAGGTACCGGGCCCCTTCCGGCCGGCTCTCGAGCCAGTCGAGCAGGGGCCCGGAGCAGTGCAGCACGACGGGACCGAAGCCGCGCTCGGCGATCTTGGCGAGGAAGGGGAAGTAGACCTCCTCGAGGTGCTGGGCGAAGACGTGGTCGAAATTGCCCACCGGCTGGTGGAGATGTACGCCGAAGACGAAGCGGATCGGTGCGGTCACGGATGTGGCCTCGCTGAGAAACCCAGGGCCAGCGCCGATCGGAACGAGCGCGTCCTGTTCCGGCTCGCCAGCCGTCTGCATCACCTGGTAGAACTCGGTCTGAACGTCGAAGGGGACCGAGCGCCCGTAACTGGCGTTCAGCGACGCCAGCTCGAGCACACGGCGGAGCGCCTCCGAGGAACGGTCGAGGTGCAGCAGCCTTACCGCACGACTCAGCGCCACGTGGGACTCATCCCTGGCGGAGAGCCGTCCCTCCGCGGGCCCGGCCAGCTCCTCGGGAGTGAACCACCGTTCCACGATCGCGGTCCGCAGAGCCGCGCGTACCGCTTCGCGCGGAATCTCGGGCAGGCCCTCGAGCGAAAACAGCGCCGCCTCCCCGAGCCAGGGCGCGTTGACCTCGACGACCAGCGACACGCCCTCGATCTGGAGCGACGCCGCGAACCAGTGCACCCGGCCGGTTCTGCCGGTGCACGAGCCGCCAGCCGGGCGCCGCCCGCTCGACGCGGTAGCCGGCCGGAGCCGGGAGCTCGGGGGCGAGCTCCGCGGCGGCCACCAGCCCGGCGGCGATCCAGGCCAGCGTCGCCCCTTCGGGCCGGAGATGGCGGAGAAATATGTCCCGTCCGGTGCCGGCCGCCGGGTCGTTGCTGGCGGCCGCCTCGAGGCGGCCGGCCATCGCGGTGGCGAGGCCCGCGGCGTCGGCGCCGGCCAGGGCAATGGCCCGGGCGGCGTAGCGCAGGACCTGCGCAGCTTCGAGCCCGCCGATGTCATCGAAGAACCAGGCGCAGGAGGTCTGGCTGCGCAGGGCGCCGCGCTCGATCTCGAGCCACTCGGCGGCCCGCACCAGCCCGTCCGGATCGGTGCCCGGGCGTGCCATCTCGCGAGCCAGGTCGGCCAATGCCTCCGGCTCCGATCCCACCACGCCCCCGCAGCGATCCCGCGCCGCCCAGGGGTCGGCGAACCACTCCCCGGCCAGCGTCCTCGAACCGGGCGTGCAGCTCACCCCCGAGCCAGTCGATCGCCTCGCGGAGTGGGGCCCGCCAGGCCTGCGAGGTGGCGCGCTCTGGGGCGACCTTGCAGCCGCACTCCCGCCGCCAGCGGTCGACCCCGTGGGTGCAGCTCCAGGAGCTGGGGGCGATGAGTCCGACCTCGGACACGGCGGGGTGCCGGGCCAGCCAGGAGGCGAAGTTCTCGACCGTGACTCCCGGCGTGGCACCGAGCCCGTCCAGCACGCGGGCCAGGGCCATTTCGCCGAAGCGGTGATGATGTCCCCACGTCTCGCCGTCGCACGCAAGGGAGACCAGGCGCCGGGCTGTGAGGGTCTCCTCGTCGGTCAGGCGCTGCAGCCATCGTTCCGCGTCCCGGACCAGGGGGCCGAACGCCACGTCGTGGGCCAGGGCGCCATCGTAGGCGAAGAGCGCGATGTCGCGGCCGCTCCGGGTCCGGTACCGGCCGGGGCTGCCATCGGCGGGCGCCCCTTCCACCTGGTGCGGCGCGAGGACGGTGAAGCGGATCCCCTCCGCCGCCAGGGCGTCGAGCGTGTCGTCATTCACCGCCGTCTCGGGCAGCCACATCCCTTCCGGCTCGCGTCCGAATCGGCGCCGGAAGTCCGCCATCCCCCAGCGGATCTCGGTAGTCCGGTCCCGCGGCGTGCTGAGGGGAAGAATCACGTGGTGGTAGGGCATCGCCAGGGCGTTGCCATGTCTCAGGCGGGCCAGGCTGGTGCGATCCGCCGCCAGGAACGCCTGGTAGGTGACCGGCGCTTTCCGTTCCATCCACTCGAGCAGGGTCGGCCCGGCGTTGAAGCTGATCCACTCGAGCGTGTTGACGATCCTGGCGATCCGCCCGTCGGCCGCGGGGATCCTGGCGGCCGCTACCGCGCGATAGCACTCCTGCTCGATGCGCTGATTCCAGTCGTGGGCCGGGGAGGCGGAAGGTTCGAGCTCGACCTCTTCCAGCCACGGCTCTTCGCGCGGGGGCTGGTAGAAGTGTCCGTGGATGACGATCGAGCGGGCTGCGCTCACGGTCTAGAAGCCGCGGCTGCCGCGGAGTGCCTGCTCCACCGCCGGAAGGACATCGGGGAAGAGGCTGTCCCGGACCGCGAGCGTTTCGGCGAGCCGCTGCCCCTGTTCGACGCCCTCGCCGTCTGCCGCCTGCAGGGGCGCGAGCAGGCGGGCCAGGTCGTCGCAATGCCCGTTGAACCGCCGGACGGCGTAGTCCGCGACGACGCCGGTCGAGATGATGAACTGCCAGTCGGAGGACTGGGCCAGGAGCAGGGCACGCGTGGCCTGGGCCAGGATCGGCCGCAGCGCCGGCGTGGCGAGCGCCCGGGGCGCCGCGTCCCAGAATGCCGACTCCAGGGGCCAGAGGCGACGCCAGGTCCATTCCGTCTCCGGGTTGAGCCACATCGACCAGTCGCCGTCGGCGCCCCACGATCCGGCCGCCAGCCTGAGCGCCGAGCGCGGCGGATTGCTCGGCCAGGTGGCACGAGGCGGTGACGGCGCGCACGGCGGTCTCCCCCTGCGAGCGCCCGGTACGTCGCGCCGAGGAATTCCGGCCCCTCGAACCACCAGTGCCCGAACAGCTCGGTGTCGAACGGAGCCGCGATGACGGCCTCACGCGCGTCACGTTCGGCCGCGGCCGTATCCCCGAGCACCCCGGCGAAGTGGCGGCCATGCTCCGCTGGCCCGGGCCCGGGCCCGCGCGGGCTCGTAGTGCTGCTTGGCGCCGAGGTCGCTGCCGGGCCCGCTCACCCGCCAGAGCTTGAGCCCGCCCGGCCACCGGATCTTGTGGAACTCGAGATACCACTCGTCGCCGGGATAGCCCTTCACCCCGGCTCCAGACCCGCGCCGAACTGCGCGGATCGCGCACCAGTGTGGCCAGGTGCTGGCCCGAGCGGCCGGTCAGGATTCGATAGCTGCGGTAAGGCGACCGGGTGGGCGCTTCGCTCGGCACCGGGTGGGCGGGCCCGTGATGCCGTCGTGCCGGCTCGCCGTGCAGCTCGGGGCTGGCGAAGAACGGCTGCCCCGCGTGGGCCATGTGCGCGTCGGTGAAGAAGTAGCCGAACCCGGCGTCGCCCAGGTGTTCGTCGATGCCGCGGCGGATTCCGCGGACCGGCGCCCCCGGCAGCGGCGCCCACTCGCCGCGCGGGCGATAGGCGCACTCCGGGAGCCAGCAGCCCCGCGGCATCCGCCCGAAGAGGCGCTGGTGCTCGAACCGGCCGAGCGCCAGCTGCAGCCGGATGCTCTCGTCGCGGCCGAGAAGCGGGAGGAACCCGTGGGTGGCGGCGGAGCCCATGATCTCGAGCCGCCCCTGGTCCTCGAGGCGGCGGAAGGCCCTGACGAGGTCGGATCCCTCCGCGCGGTAGCGGTCGCGCAGCCGCTGCATGCGCGCCCGCCAGAACCCGACCAGTGCGATCAGCTCGTCCTCGCCCCCGCGGCGGAGGTCGCGCTCGGCCTCGTCGCAGCTGGCCAGCCGGTGGGCGAAGAATTCCTCCAGCTCGGCGGTGAACTCGCGGCGATGCCAGCTGATTGGCCAGGACCGGCGTGAAGCCGATGGTGACCGGCGCCGCGACATCCTCCAGGGCCAGCGTTTCGAGTTCCTCGAGCAGCGGCAGGTAGGTGTCCATGGCGGCTTCGCAGAGCCAGTCGCTGCCGTGCGGCCAGCGGCCGTGATTCAGCACCCAGGGGAGGTGGCTGTGCAGGGCGAGCACGAAGTCCATGCTCAATTCCTGCGCCCGGCGTGGTGCATGGCCAGGGCGCGCCGGTAGAGGTCGAGATAGCGGCCGCCCGAGCGGCCCCAGCTCCAGTCCCGCGCCATCGCCTCGCGCATGAAGGCCGACCATCCTTCGCGGTCCTTGAACTGCGCGATGGCGCGCCGGCAGGCGACCAGGAGCGCCTCCGCCGTGTACTCGTCGAAGAGGAAGCCGGTCACGCCGTCCTCGATGGTGTCGGCCAGCCCGCCGACCCGGCGGGCCACCGGGATGGCGCCATACCGCTGGGCCCGCATCTGGGTCAGGCCGCACGGCTCGTACAGCGACGGCATCAGGAAGAGGTCGGCCCCGGCCATCAGCTGGTGCTCGCGGTGCTCGGTGAATTCGAACTCGGCGGCGACCCGGTCGGGCGAGTCCTCCGCCAGGGTGGCCAGCGCCCCGGCGTAGCCGGGCTCCCCTTCACCCAGGAAGACATACTGCGCATCGGTCGCGAGGGAGAAGTGGCTCTCGAGCAGGATATCGAGCCCCTTCTGCTTGACCAGCCGGGCGGTCATCCCGAAGAGCGGCCGTGCGGGGTCCTCGACCAGGCCGAGGGCCCGCTGCAGCGCGGCCTTGCAGGCCGCCTTGCCCGCCAGGGCATCGCGCGAATAGCGGGCGGGGATCTCGGGATCGGTGGAGGGATCCCACTCCTGCAGGTTGATGCCGTTCAGGATGCCGACCAGCCGGTCCTTGAGATCGATGAACGCGTCGTGGAGGCCGAAGCCGCCGGCCGGGGTCCGCAGCTCGTGGGCGTGGGTCGGGCTGACCGTGGCCACCGCATCGGAGAAGACCAGCCCGCCCTTCAGGATGTTGAGCTGGCCGTACCACTCCATCTTCTGCCAGTGCCACAGCTCCGCCGGAAGGCCGAGCTCGGCGAGCGTGGCCTGGCTGAAGTGGCCCTGGTAGCCGGCGTTGTGCACCGAGAGCACGCAGGCGAGCTGGCGGTAGTAGGCCTCGGTGTCCAGCACGGTCCGGAGGTAGACCGGGGCCAGCGCGGTGTGCCAGTCGTGGGCGTGGAGGACCTGCGGGCCCGGGGCGATCCGGGGCAGCGCCGCCAGGGCGCCCCGGCAGTAGATGGCGAAGCGGCTGGCGTTGTCGGCATAGTCGGCGCCCTCGCCGTAGATCCCCGGCCGGTCGAACGACGCGGGGTGATCCACGAACCAGACGCGCGGACCGGCGGTCTTGCCGGGATGGGGCAGCAGGGTCACCTGTTCGGTGGTGGGGCCGATCGGCACCTTGAGCCTGATGGCGCCGGGCCCCAGGCCGGGGACCTGCTCGCGGGCCGAGCGATAGAGCGGCAGGAAGACGAGCACGGGGAGGCCGATCGACGCCTGCCACTCGGCGAGGCTTCGAACGGCGTCGGCCAGCCCGCCGGTGCGGGCGTAGGGCAGGTATTCCGCGACGAGGTGCACCACGCCGACCGCCTTGCCGGCGGCGGTCGTGAGCTGGGAAGCGGCGGGTCCCTTCAGGGGGGACGCCATCTGGACAACCTCAGGCGGAAGGCGGCTCGTCGCCCGGAGACGGACCGGCGGCCGCGGGGACGTAATACTCTCGAATGTACTCCTGTACCATGCGGCGCGCTGTGAACCGCTTCCCCGCCACCCGGATGGCCTGCTTCATCCGGCGGATCCAGCCGTGGGGGAGGCTGCGTTCATCGCGGTCGTAGAACAGCGGCACGACCTCGGACTCGAGCAGGTTGTACAGGCTCGTGGCATCGGCGGCGTCGCCGTCGCTGTCCGCATGGGCCAGCGGAAGGGCCCAGCCATTCTCCCCCTCGAATCCCTCGTCCCACCAGCCGTCGAGCGTGCTCAGCTGGGGCACGCCGTTCAGCGCCGCCTTCATCCCGCTGGTGCCGCTGGCCTCGAGGGGGACCCGCGGCAGATTGAGCCAGAGGTCCACCCCCTGGACCAGGCGGTGGGCCAGGTGCATGTCGTAGTCCTCGAGGAAGGCGATCCGGCCCTCGAGCCGGGCGTCGCGGGTATAGCTGTACACCCGCTGGAGCAGCTCCTTGCCCGGCTGGTCCTGCGGGTGGGCCTTGCCGGCGAAGATGATCTGCACCGGCCGCCGGGGATTGACCAGCAGCGCGTGCAGCCGGTCGAAGTCGCGGAAGACCAGGTCGGCCCGCTTGTAGGTCGCGAACCGGCGGGCGAACCCGATGGTGAAGACCTCGGGGTCGAGCAGCGTGCCCGCGCCGACGATGTGCGCCGCCTCCTTCCACTCGCCCGACCAGCGGCGCCGCGCCTCCTCCCGCACGAAGGCCATCAGCTCGTTGCGCATATGGTTGCGGACCGACCAGAGCTGGGGGTCGCTCAGCTCCAGGACGCGATCCCACAGCGCGGGATCGTCGGCCTGCGCCTCCCACCCCGGGCCGAGGTGCTTGTCCAGCAGCCCCATGAGTTCGTGGTTCATCCAGGTCTGCAGGTGGACGCCGTTGGTCACGTGACCGATCGGCACTCGGCCCGCGGGCCGGCCCGGCCAGAGGTTCTGCCAGATCCCGCGGGACACGTCGCCGTGCTTGCGGGCCACGCCATTGACCCGGCGGGAGCAGCGGAGGGCCAGCACCGTCATGTGGAACAGCTGGTAGGGATCGTCCGGCCTGGCCCCCAGGGCGAGGAATTGCTCCCGGCTGGCGCCCATCGCCTCCCAGACCGGCCCGGTGCACTCGGTGACCTCGGTGGGGCTGAAGGCGTCGTGGCCGGCGGGCACCGGGGTGTGCGTCGTGAAGATGCTCCGGGCCCGCACCTCGGCGATCGCGTCCTCCCAGGACCGTCCCGCGGCGGTGTACTCGCGGAGCCGTTCGACGTGCATGAAGGCGGCGTGTCCCTCGTTGGCGTGCCAGACGGCCGGCGCCTTGCCCAGGGCACGGAGAATCCGGACACCGCCGACGCCGAGGATCCACTCCTGGCGCAGCCGGTGGATCGGCCCGCCGGCGTACAGCTTCCCGGAGAGATCGCGGTCCGCCGGGTCGTTCGCCTCGAGGTTGGTATCGAGCAGGTAGACCGGCACCCGGCCCACGTTCATGCGCCAGGCGCCGACGTGGACCGGGCGGCCGAAGGTCTCGACCACCGCGAGCCACGGTTCGCCGCCGGGTCCGAACTCGCGGATCAGCGCCGCCGACGCGGGATCGAAGCGGGCGTCGCTGTCCTCCTGCCAGCCATCCAGCCGGAGCGCCTGGTCGAAGTAGCCCTTGGTGTAGAACAGCCCCACGCCGACCAGCGGCACCGCCAGGTCGGAGGCGGCCTTGCAATGGTCGCCGGCCAGCACGCCCAGGCCGCCGGAGTAGATCGGCACCGAGTTGTGCAGCCCGAACTCGGCGCAGAAGTAGGCCACGGGGCCGGGCAGGGGGGCGAAGTTCGCGGGGAACCAGGGCGCGTCGAGCCCGTCGTCCTCGCGCTCCGCTTCGGCCACGGCCGCGTCGAACAGCGCGAGGAAGTCCTCGTCCACCGAGCGCGCGGCCAGGCGGGCGGGGTCGATCCGGCGCAGCAGCTCGACCGGGTTGTGGCGGGTGAGGTGCCAGAGCGTGGGGTCGAGCGCGCGGAACGCCGAGCGCGCCAGGCGGCTCCAGCTCCAGCGCAGGTTGGTCGCGAGGCGAGCGAGCCCCGCGATCCGGTCCGGCAGATACGGAAACCTGATCGGCTCTTCGGTCAACTAGTGCGCCAGTGGCTTGAACTTGATCCGGTGGGGCTGGTCGACCGCCGCGCCCTTCCGCTTGTGATAGTCCGCGGCGTACTCCTGGTAGTTCCCTTCATACCAGACCACCTCGCTGTCCCCCTCGAACGCCAGGATGTGGGTCGCGATCCGGTCGAGGAACCAGCGGTCGTGGCTGATGACGACGGCGCACCCCGCGAACGACAGCAGCGCGTCCTCGAGGGCGCGCAGCACGTCCACGTCGAGGTCGTTGGTGGGCTCGTCCAGCAGCAGCAGGTTGCCGCCCGTCTTCAGCAGCTTGGCCATGTGGAGCCGGTTGCGCTCCCCGCCCGAGAGGTCCTTGACCTTCTTCTGCTGGTCGGAGCCGCGGAAGTTGAACCCGGCGCAGTAGGCGCGGGCGTTGACCTTGCGGGTGCCGAACAGGAGCTCGTCCTGGCCTCCCGAGATCTCCTGGTACACCGTCCTGGTGGCGTCCAGCGAATCCCGGCTCTGGTCGACGTAGGAAAGCTTGACCGTCTTGCCGATGACCAGCTCGCCCCCGTCCGGCTGCTCCTGTCCCGCGATCATCCGGAACAGCGTCGTCTTGCCGGCGCCGTTGGGGCCGATGATCCCGACGATGCCGCCCCGGGGCAGCGAGAAGTTGAGGTTCTCGAACAGCAGGCGGTCGCCGAAGCCCTTGCTCAGGTTCTTGGCGATGACGACCTCGTCGCCCAGGCGCTCGGGCACCGGGATCAGGATTTCCACCGAGCCCTCGCCCTGGCGCTCGGATTCGGCGCGCAGCTCCTCGTAGCGGGTGATGCGGGCCTTGCTCTTGGCGTGCCGGGCCTTGGGGCTCATCCGCACCCACTCGAGCTCGCGCTCGAGGGTCTTCTGCCGGGCCGACGCCTGCTTCTCCTCGGTGGCCAGCCGCTTCTGCTTCTGCTCGAGCCAGCTCGAGTAGTTGCCCTCCCAGGGGATGCCCGCGCCCCGGTCGAGCTCCAGGATCCACCTGGCGACGTTGTCGAGGAAGTAGCGGTCGTGGGTGACCGCCACCACGGTGCCCGGAAAGGTCTCGAGGAACTTCTCCAGCCAGCCGACGCTCTCGGCGTCGAGGTGGTTGGTCGGCTCGTCGAGCAGCAGCATGTCGGGCTGCTCGAGCAGCAGGCGGCAGAGCGCCACCCGGCGGCGCTCGCCGCCGGAAATCCTGGTGACGTCGGCGTCGCCCGGGGGGAGCCGCAGGGCATCCATCGCGATGTCCAGCTTGTGGTCGAGCTCCCAGGCGCCGAGGTGGTCGATCCGGTCCTGCAGGCGGCCCTGCTTCTCCAGCAGCTTGTTCATCGCGTCGTCGTCCATCGGCTCGGCGAACTTCATCGAGATCGCGTTGAACTCGTCGAGCAGCTGGCGCACCTCGCGGACTCCTTCCTCGACGTTGCCGCGCACGTCCTTGGCCGGATCGAGCTGCGGCTCCTGGGGCAGGAAGCCGATGCGGGTCCCGGCCAGGGGCTTCGCCTCGCCGATGAAGTCCTTGTCCACGCCGGCCATGATCCGGAGCAGCGTGGACTTCCCGGCGCCGTTGGAGCCCAGGACGCCGATCTTGGCGCCCGGATAGAAGGAGAGGTAGATGCCCTTGAGAATCTCGCGGGAGGGGGGCACGACCTTGCGCAGGTCCCGCATCGTGAAGATGTATTCGCCGGCCATAGGGCCGGGATGATAACGCGAAGGGCGCTCCGACGGGAGCGCCCCTGGCCCTGCAATTGACCGCGATGACTAGCTGAGCTGCTTGCTGACCAGCTTGGTCATCTCGAACATGCTGACCTGGTCCCGCTTGAAGATCGGGCGGAGCTTGGCGTCGGCGTTGATCATCCGGCGGTTCTTCTTGTCCTGCAGCCCGTTCCTCTTGATGTACTGCCAGAGCTTCTTGGTGACTTCCGTGCGGGGCATCGCCTTGCTCCCGATCACTTCGGCCAGCGACGAGCTCGGCGTCATCGGCTTCATGAATGCCGCGTTCGGCTTCCGCTTCGCGGCCTTCTTCTTGGGGGCGGCCTTTCTCCTGGCTGCCTTCTTCTTGGTGGCCATCGTCTGCCTCCGTTGGGGGTAATCGGAGCCGCCGGAGAGAGTCGCGGCCCCACGCGACAACCAAAGTACGGCATTTCCCTCCCGAATCAAGAGGGAAAATGACGATTTTCCCTCTGAAAAGGTCCGAGTTCCCCGCGGGACCTCCGGCCCCGATGCCCCGAGGCGACTCCCGTCGTACATTCCAGGGCGCCTTTTCCGACCGAGGTTTCTCGATGCGATGGCCTGCAGTGCGGCGTGGAATTGTGGCGCTGGCGCTTCTGGCGCCCGGCGCCGCGTTCGCCCAGCAGCCTCCCTGTGCCCCCGACGACGGCGGGCTGGCCCTCCCCGATGGATTCTGTGCCCTCAAGGTGGCCGACCATCTCGGTTCGGTGCGCCACCTCGTCGTGGCCCCCAACGGCGATCTTCTCGTTGCCCTGGACGGGGGCGGCGGAGGGGTCGCGCTGCTCCGCGACACCGACGGCGATGGCCGGGCCGATCTGCAGCGCCGCTTCGGTCCCGGCGGCGGCAGCGGCATCGCCCTGGGCGGCGGGTACCTCTACTTCTCGACCACGAGCAAGGTGGTGCGCTGGACCTGGCCCAGCGGTCAGCTCGAGCCTGCGGGCGAGGCCGAAACGATCATCGACGCGCTCCCCTCCTCGGGAGACCACCACTCGAAGAGCCTCGCCCTGGGGGGCGACGCCGCGCTCTATGTCAACATCGGCTCGGCGACCAACAGCTGCCAGGCCGACAACCGGTCGACGCGCTCGCCGGGCCTGGTTCCCTGCAGCGAGCTCGAGACGAGGGCGGGCATCTGGCGCTTCGACCCGGCGCGCCAGGGCCAGCGCCAGGCCGACGGTGTCCGCTTCGCCACCGGGATCCGGAACGCCGTGGCCCTCGCCATCCAGCCGGGGACCGGGGCGCTCTTCGTGGCGGTCAACGGCCGCGACCAGCTGGGCGGCAACTGGGGCTATTCCGACGAGAAGAACGCGGAGCTTCCCGCCGAGGAGTTCGCCGAAATCCACCAGGGCACGGACCTCGGCTGGCCGTACTGCTATTACGACCAGTTCCTCGGCAAACTGGTCCAGGCGCCCGAATACGGCGGCGACGGACTGCGGATCGGTCCCTGCGCCGAGAAGCAGCCGCCGCTGATCGGCTTCCCCGGGCACTGGGCCCCGCTCGGCCTGGCCTTCTACGAGGGCAGCCAGTTCCCTGCGGTCTACCAGGGCGGGGCCTTCATCGCCTTTCACGGATCGTGGAATCGGGCCCCGCTGCCCCAGGCCGGCTACCGGGTGGTCTTCGTCCCGTTTGCGGGCGGGCGCCCGACCGGCGAGTATTCCACCTTCGCGACCATGGCCGGCAAGCCCACCGGGCTCCGGCCCACCGGCATCGCAGTCGGCCCCGACGGCTCGCTCTACATCGGCTCCGACGCCAGCCAGAGCATCTGGCGCGTGATGGTGAAGCATTGACGCAGTCGTTCCCCAACTGGTGGAGGCTCATGCGACGACACTCGAACTGGATCGTGCCCGCGCTGCTGCTTGCCCTTCCCGCTGGGCTGTCGGCTCAGGATGCGACCCCGCTGGCCGTGGGCGCCGCGGCGCCCGCCTTTGCGCTGACCGGGGCCACGCGGTACGGTGTCCTGAAGGCACCGGTCCACCTCTCCGATTTCGCCGGGCAGACGGTGGTGCTCGCCTTCTTCTACAAGGCGCGGACCAAGGGCTGAACCATCCAAATGGACGCGTACCGTGATCAGTACGCGACGCTGTTCAGGGATGGCCGGAACGTGGTGCTGCTCGCCGTGAGCTCGGACAGTGCCCCCGCGCTGGCCAGCTGGGCCCACGACCGGGACTACCAGTTCGCCTTCCTGAGTGATCCGGCGGGCGAGGCCGGCAAGGCCTATGGTGCCTTCGAGGCGCAATACGGCGAGGACAACCGCACCCTGTTCGTCATCGGCCCCGACGGGAAGATTTCCGCCGTGATGGCGCCGTTCAACGAGATCGATGCCACCGCCTACACGGCCCTGGGCGAGGCGATCACGAAGGTGGCGGGACCGGCCCAGTAGAGGTCGAAGGTCGAAGGTCGAAAGGCCCCGGTCGCGCTTAACGGCGCGGCCGGGGCTTCGTCCTTGAGGGTGTCTTCAACCACGAGGAATCGATGCGTCGTGCCACCCTGCTTGCCACCCTGGCCATGCTGGCAGTGACGGCCGTCACCACGCCGGCCGCCGCTCAGTCACCGCTTCCCCCCGGGCCCGCCACGGCTACGAGATGCGTGCCCAGCGTCACCTGCAGCGTGACCTGGCGCGGGACCGGGCCGACCTGCGCCGGGATCAGCGGGACCTTCGGCAGGATCGCAGGAGCATGCGGATGAACCGGCGGGCCCGGCACCGGAATCACGCTCATCGGGATTGGCAGGCCATCTAGTCCGGAGTAAGCCACGAGGGGCGCCGGTCGGCGCCCCTCGTCGTTTCCTCACCCCTCGCGCTGACGCCCTCAGTCCTTCCGGGCACGATTCCGACGGCCTGTCCCGTCCGGCAGTCGATCCGCAACAGCTCGTTCTCGTTCATGCCATAGCGGTCGATCGGGGTCACCTGGTAGTCGCCCCAGTACGTGGTCGGCGTCCCTCCCTTGTCGGTGGATCGCACGAGGGTCAGCCGGGTGCCGAACGCCGGGTCCGCGAGGTGCGCGCGGCAGCCCTTCACGCCTCGCGCCGAAGTGCCCGGCTTGAGTCCGGTCGTGTCCGGTACGAACACGGTGGGAAGCCCGATGGCTGCCCGGGGGGTCACGTCCCAGATTGTATGGGAAGCGCATCCGGCAACCAGGACCAGGAGTGGCACCACTACGAAGGGCGTACGCATGGGGTGGAACCTCTAGCTGGAGAAAGTCTCGACGACCCGTGCCACGGCGTCGAGGGTGGCGTCGATCTCGACGGGGCGGTTGGCGCGCGCCGGCGGGGGTTCGGTGTCGCGATGATACTGAAGCAGGATCCCCGGATCCTTGAGCAGGTGGCCGGTGAGCACCGCCACGACCCGCTCGCCGGGCTGGATGATGCCGCGTTCGACCAGTTGCCGCGTACCCGCGACGCTCGCGGCACTGGCCGGCTCGCACCCGACTCCCGACGCATCGACCACCGCCTTGGCCTCGAGAATCTCGTCGTCGCTCACCGCGGTCACCACCCCGTCGGTGAGCCGGATCGTCTTGACCGCGCGGTCCCACGAGGCCGGGTCGCCGATCTTGATGGCGGTGGCGATCGTCTCCGCCTTGACGGTGATCCGGGCGGCGAAGTCCTCCGGGAAAGGCCGCGGCGAACGGGGCCGCCCCGCGGCCTGCACCGCGGCGATCCTCGGCAGCCGGTCGATCAGGCCCGCGTCGCGCGCTTCCTCCAGCGCCTTTCCGAAGGCGGCGGTGTTGCCGAGGTTGCCTGCCGGCAGGACGATCCAGTCGGGAGGCTCCCAGCCGAGCTGGTCGAGCAGTCTCGAAGACGATCGACTTCTGGCCCTCGACCCGGAAGGGATTGATCGAGTTGAGCAGGTAGACGCCGAGCCGGTCGCTGGCCTCCGTGACCAGGCGAAGGCAAGCATCGAAGTCGCCGCGGACCAGCAGGGTGCGGGCGCCGTAGGCCAGCGTCTGCGCCAGCTTGCCCAGCGCGACCTGTCCCGGCGGGGACGAACACCAGCGCCGGGAATGCCCGCCTGCGCGGCGTATGCGGCCAGCGACGGCGGAGGTATTGCCGGTCGAGGCACAGGCCACCGCCCGGGCCCCGATCCGGCGCGCCTGCGTCACTCCCACCGTCATTCCCGCGGTCCTTGAACGAACCCGTCGGATTGTGGCCCTCGTGCTTGAGCCGGAGGTCGGCCACCCCGCACCAGCGGGAGACGGCCTCCCGGGCCAGCAGCGGCGTGTTGCCCTCGGGATGGGTGACCACCTCGGTGCCGATCGAGGGCAGGATCAGCTCGCGGTAGCGCCAGACGCCGGACTGGTCGGCATCGAGCTGGCTGCCGCGCCGCGAATCGAACTGGCGGATCAGCGCCTCGCCCCGGAGGGCGGGCGAGAGGTGCCGGACCTCGAGCAGCCCGCCGCAATGGCAGCGCACCCGCGGGTCGCGCTCGGGGAAGAGCGCGCTGCACGCGGTGCAGCGCTGGATCGTGATCTGGTCCACCCGCCTCGAGTTCATTCGGCGTGCTCCACCCGGGCTCCCGTCCGGTCGACGGCGGCGACCCGTGCCGTGCAGCCCAGCCCCGCGGCGGCGTAGGCCGCCGCCATCGCCTCGGCCACCGTGCGCCCCCGTCTCCTCGTCGGCCACCAGCGCAAAGGCGGTCGGCCCGCTGCCCGAAATGGAACAGCCGAGGGCGCCCGCCGCGAGCGCCGCCGCCTTGGCGGCGGCGAATCCCGGCAGCAGCGGGGCGCGGGCCGGTTCGGCGATCCGGTCGTCGATCGCCCGCCCGAGCAGCGCCAGGTCGCCGCTGGCCAGCGCCGCCACCATCGCCGCCACCTGCGCCGCCTGGTGCAGCGCCACTGCGCGGCTCACCTCGGCCGGCAGCACCGCCCGTCCATCGGCGGTGCGCAGCTGCTGCTCGGGCCGGGCCAGCACGACGCGCAGTGCCGCCGGCACCGGCAGCAGCACGAAATCGAGCGGATCGAGGCTGCGGATCAGCACCGCGCTGCCGAGCAGCGAAGGGCGCCAGGTTGTCGGCGTGACGACCGGCCACCGCCTCCTCGGCCTCGAGCGTGGCGAGGAGCAGCCCGTGCGGGTTGAGCGGGCGCCCGAGCAGGTGGTTCACGGCCACGGCCGCGGCCACCGCCGAGGCGGCGCTCCCGCCCTGGCCGCCGGACAGCGGCAGCCCCTTCTGCAGGGTCAATGTCGAGTCCGAGCCCCGTGGCCCCGACCCGCGTCAGAACCGCTCGGGCGGCGAGCGAAGCGGTGTTCCGCTCCGGGTCGGTGGGGAGCTCGGCGCCGTCGGTGGCTACCGTGATGCCCACGTCCCGGCGTGACGCGCGCCGTCACCCGGTCGCCGGCGCCGGTCACGGCCAGCCCGAGGATGTCGAGTCCGGGCCCGACGTTGCCGACGCTGCCGGGGGCGTAGGCCCGTCACCGAGCGGAAGACCGGTGTCCGGCATCTCAGCCCAGCGCCAGGATGTCGTTGAGCACGCCGGCCGCCGTCACCGCCGGGCCGGCGCCGGGCCCGATCACCACCAGCGGGTTGTGCCGGTACCGCTCGGTGGTGAACGCGACGTAGTTGTCCGTGCCCTGGAGCGCCGAAAGCGGAGTGCCCCTGGCCACCGTCGTCGAGCTTCACCGAGATCGACGCGCCGGCTGACCGTGGCCACGTAGCGCAGCACCCCGCCCCGCGCCTCCGCGGCGTGGATCCGCCGCTGCCACGTCGCGTCGAACTCCTCCAGGCGGCCGAGGAAGGTGGCCAGCGGCAGCGGGGCGGCGACCGGCGGCACCAGCGATTCGAGGGCGATGTCCTCCAGTTCACCGGTGAACCCGATCAGCCGGCCGAGGATCAGTGCCTTGCGCGCGACGTCGCGGCCCGACAGGTCGTCGCGCGGGTCCGGCTCGGTGTAGCCCAGCGCCATCGCCTGCCTGAGGGCCTGGGAGAACTGGCGGCCCTGGCTGATCTCGCTCAGCAGGAAGCCGAGCGTTCCCGAGAGACAGCCCTCGATACGGAGAATCCGGTCGCCCGCCTCGGCCAGCTTGTGGAAGGTGTCGATCACCGGGAGGCCGGCGCCCACCGTGGCCTCGTGCCGCAGCCGGCAGCCGTGCTGGGCCGCCGCCGCGCGCAGCAGCTCGACCTCGCGGCGCGGCGCGGAGAGTGGGCGCTTGTTGGCCAGCACGACGTCCATGCCGCCCTCGAAGGCGCGGAGCAGCGCCGCGGTGGTGTCGCTGGCCGTGGCATCGACCAGCACCGGGCGCACCAGCGCGTGTCGTGCGATCTCCGTCGACCGCGTCCGCTGGCCTGCGCCCGATGTCCCCCCGGCAGGTCGGCCAGCGGGCGGCCCTGCGCCTTGGCGCGGGCCAGCGCGGCCACCCGCCGCGGTTTCAGCCCCTCCGCATCGAAGATGTAGCCGCTCTGGTCGATCAACCCCACGATCCGGATGGTGCGGCCGTCCGACCGGCGGCGGCCCAGCATGCCGCCGAGGGTGCGGCCGATCAGGCCGAACCCCAGCAGCACGACGTCGGTGCCCTCGTGGCCCACCGCCCGGCCGCCGCCGATCTTGGCCAGCTGGAAGGCGCCGTGGATCCGGCGCTGCGACTCGGCCACGTCCTCGGCCGCGATGACCATCGAGATGTTGAGCTCCGAACTTCCCTGGGCGATGGCGAGGATGTTCACGCCGCCGCTGGCCAGCGCCGAGAAGACACGGGCGGCGACTCCCCGCTTGCCGGCCATGCCGAGGCCGACGACGGCCAGGGTCGCCACACCGGGGCGGACCTCGACGCCATCGAGCTCGCGGCTGGCGAGTCTCGTCGTGGAAGGTGTCGAGCAGCGCCAGGCGCGCGGCCTCCGCCGAGGCGGCCGGTACGCAGAGCGAAATCGAGTGCTCGGAGGACGCCTGGGTGATCAGGGTGACTCCGATCCGGGCCCGGTCCAGCGCCTCGAAGGTGCGGGCGGCCACGCCGGGTGCGCCGAGCATGCCGTTTCCCGTCACGGTGACCATCGCCTGGCCCAGCACCGCCGAAATCGCCTTGACCGGGTAGTCGAGCAGGGTGCGGCGGTTGGAGACCTCGGTGCCGGGCGCCGAGGGGTCGGCGAAGGGACGCACGTAGAGCGGGATGGCCCGCCCGGCCACGGGAGTCAGCGCCCGCGGGTGCAGCACCTTGGCGCCGTAGTAGGCGAGCTCGGCGGCCTCTCGCACGTTCATCTGCGGGACGATGCGGGCGTCCGGCACCACGCGGGGATCCGCGGTCAGGAGTCCGGGGACATCCTTCCAGAGGTTTACCCGCGGCGGCGCGCAGCGCCCGGGCGATCAGGGTCGCCGTCAGGTCCGAGCCGCCCCGGCCCAGGGTCACCACCTGGCCGGCACGCGTTGCCCCCGATGAATCCGGGCAGCACCGGGGTGATGCCGCGGGCCAGGAGCGGGCGAAGCGCCTTGCGCAGGGCGGCATCGGTCGCCGGGAGGTCGGGCGACGCGGCGCCGAAATGGCCGTCGGTGTGGACCAGGGGCTGGGCGTCCACGTACTCGGCCCGGCGGCCGGTCGCCGCCAGGGCGGCGGCGAAGAGCCGGGCGCTGGCCCGCTCGCCGCGGGCGGCGATGTAGTCGGAGGTGCGGGGTGACAGCTCGCGCAGAATGGCGAGCCCCTCGGCCAGGGTCAGGAGCTCGCCGAAGGTCTCATCGAACCAGGCGTTGAGGGCCGCACGGGCGCGCGGTGCCGTGACCAGGGTGCGGCCCGCCGCGCGGTGCCGGGCCAGCAGCCGCTCGGCGGTCGGGCCCGCGGTGGAGGCGTCGCCCTGTCCCGCGGCGGTGGCCAGGCGGAGCAGCTCGTCGGTGACGCCGCCCATCGCGGAAACGACGACGACGGATGGCCCCGGGATGCTGCGCACGATCGCCACCGCGCGGCGTACTGCGTCGGTGTCGGCCATCGACGCGCCGCCGAATTTGTGGACCTGGAGAGCGAGCTCTTTCGCGGATGCCATAGCGGGCGAAGGATAGCACCTCACCGGAGGTCGCGGAATCATTCCGCCCCTCTGCCCCTCTGCCCCTCGTTGTTAGCTTAGCTCATGCTCGCGCTCCTCAAGCTCCTCCAGTCGATCTTCGCCACCCTCCATTCCGAGGGCACTCCCCGCCAGGTGGCCTGGGGCATGGCGCTGGGGGCCTGCCTCGGGCTGACCCCGCTGGTCAGTCTCCACAACCTGCTGGTCTTTTTCCTGCTCTGCGTGGTCAACGTCTCGTTCGGCGGCGGAATGCTGGGCTGGGCGCTCACGGTGCCGCTGGGGTTCGCGCTCGATCCGGTATTCGACCGGATCGGCAGCGCGCTGCTGATGAACCCGGGGCTCCGGCCGATGTGGACGGCGTGGTACAACACGCCCGGGATCCCGTACACCAACTTCAACAACAGCGTAGTGCTGGGCAGCGTCGTGGCCTGGCTGGTGCTGCTGCTGCCGCTGTACGCCGCCGCCCGGTGGGGGATCGCCCGGTATCGGGCGACCTGGGGCCAGGTGGTGATGAACTCGAGGCTCTACCAGGCGATCTCCGCCTCGAAGCTCTACAATGTCTACCGCTGGTTCCGGCCGGAGTGACGCCATGACTACCGGCCTCTTCCGCTGGAAGGCGATCCTTCCCTTCCTGCTCATCACCGGCCTGATCGTCGGGGTCTGGCTGCTCTTCGGCGAGGAGTTCGTGCGCCGGAGCTCCGAGGACTACGCCACCGAGACGCTGGGGACCGAGGTCGACATCGGCGGGCTCACGATCACCGAGAGTCGCTCGCGGGTGACCCTGACCGGGCTCCAGGTCGCGGATCCGTACGACCGGACCCGGAATCTCTTCGAGGCCGGCAGAATCGTGCTCGACCTCGATCCCGTTCCCCTGCTCGAGAAGAAGCTGGTCATCGACCAGATGGAGCTGACCGGTCTCCGCTTCCTGGTCACCCGCCGCAAGCCGGCCCGCGAGATCAAGTCGCAGGGCATCGCCCAGCGGGTCCGGGCCCAGATGGGAGACTGGAAACACCAGTTCGACGTTCCGCTGCTCTCACTGACGCCGGTCGACACCATCAAGGCGCTGGTCCTCGACCCCACGAAGCTCGGCACCGTCCAGGCGGCCCAGTCGCTGACACGCCAGGGCGATTCGGTCCGCACCGCACTGCAGGGCGCGATCGGGACCATTCAGTCGGGGCCGGTGCTCGATTCGGCCCGGGCGCTGGCCGCCCGGCTGGCGGCGACCGATCCGCAGAAGCTGGGGGTGCAGGGTTCGGCCAGGGCGGTGGCCGATGTGAAGCACGCCCTCGACCAGCTGAGCGCCATCAAGAAGCAGGTGGCGGGGCTGCAGCAGTCGGCCCAGAACGGGGTCCACCTGCTTACGCAGGGGGTCAAGGATCTCGATGCCGCCCGGCAGAAGGACTATCAGTTTGCCCGGGGGCTGCTCCAGCTGCCTTCGATCTCCGCGCCCGACATCAGCTACCTGCTGTTCGGCCCAGCGACCGCCTCGATGTTCGAGCAGGCGCTGTACTACACCAACCTCGGCAGGGGGTACCTGCCGCCCGGGCTGGACCCCCTCAGGAAGCCGGGCCCCAGCCGGCTCCGCATGGCGGGCACCACGGTGGCATTCCCGAAGCTCAAGGCCTGGCCCACCTTCCTGCTCCGCCAGGGCAAGATCGGCTTCAGCATCGGCGGCGACAGCACCACCGGAGCCTTCGGCGCCACCGTGCAGGGGCTGACCACCGAGCCGGCGATCTACGGTCACCCCACGCTGTTCAGCGCGCGGGGCGCCCTCCAGGGCGAGGTGCCCCTGTCCATCGATCTTGCGCGGCGCACTCGATCACGTGACCGCGACGATGCACGATTCCCTGGGCGCAGCACTCGCCGGGGTACCCCTTCCCGCGTTCGACCTTCCCGGGCTGCCCTACCGGCTCACCCCGGGCCGCGGCCAGGCGGCGCTCTCCTTTGCCCTCGACGGCGAGAAGCTTCGGGGAGAGTGGAGCGTACACTCCGATCGGCTCGGTGCCGCGCTGATCGATTCGCTGCAGGGCCGGTCCCAGACCCAGCTCCAGGCGCTCGTAGGACGGGTCCTCGGCGGCGTCCATGGCCTCGAGCTCAACGCCCGGCTGGGCGGTACCATCAGCAAGCCCTCGCTGCAGATAGGATCCAACGTCGGTGACGCCCTGGCGGGCGGCCTCAAGGCGGTGCTGGGAGAGGAAGTGGCCAAGGCCGAGGCGCGGGTCAAGGCGGAGGTCGACCGGCAGACCGCCCAGGCGGTGGGCCAGGCGCAGAAGCTGGTGGCCGGGGTGGAGAACGACCTCGCCCGCCAGATCGGACTGCAGTCCGACCAGGTGGCCCAGGTGGATGCCCTGCTGCAAGCCCAACTCAAGCGCTACGCCGGCGGGGCGGGGGGGTTGCTCAAGCTTCCGAAGATTCCTTCCTGATTGTCTAACCATTCCTTTCAGGCTCTCCCGCTTACCATCGTCTCGGGTAAATTGGGACACCCTCACCAACCACAGAGAGGTCCGATGCTCATCGCCGTTCCCAGGGAGACCACTCCCCGAGAGCGCCGCGTAGCCCTCGTGCCAGACACCGTTGGCCGCCTGGTCAAGGCCGGCCACACGATTCGTGTCGAGCGCGGGGCCGGCGCCGCCGCGGGATACCCCGACGCGGAGTATGAAGCCAAGGGGGCGACCCTCGCCCCCGATTTCGCCGCGACGGTCGCGGGCGCGCAGATCGTTCTCAAGGTGCAGCGCCCCGATGCCGGTGAGGCGGCCGCCCTCCCGGCGGACGCCGTGCTGATCGGGCAACTGCAGCCCGCTGCCAGCGCCGAGCTCTTCGCCACGCTGGCCCAGCGCAAGGTGACGGCCCTCTCCATGGAGCTGGTCCCCCGGATCACCCGGGCCCAGTCGATGGACTCGCTCTCCAGCCAGGCCAATCTGGCCGGCTACAAGGCCGTTCTGCTCGGGGCTGGCGCCATGGTCAAGATCCTGCCCATGATGACCACCGCCGCCGGCACCATCGCCCCGGCCCGGGTCTTCGTCATCGGGGCCGGCGTCGCGGGCCTGCAGGCGATCGCCACGGCACGGCGCCTCGGCGCCATGGTGTCGGCCTTCGACGTCCGGCCGGTGGTGAAGGAGCAGGTCCAGTCGCTCGGGGCCAGCTTCGTCGAGGCCGAGCAGGTCAGCGGTGAAGGGCAGGGGGGCTACGCCAAGGAGCTGGCCGCCGAACAGCAGGTCAAGGTGCTCGAGGCCATCGGCCGGCACATCAAGGACCAGGACCTGGTCATTGCCACCGCCGCGATTCCCGGCAAGCCGGCGCCGCGGCTGATCACCGAGGCGATGGTGCGCACGATGCGGACCGGCGCGGTCATCGTCGATGTCGCCGCCGAGACCGGCGGCAACTGCGAGTGCACCCGGCCCGGCGAGACGGTCGAGGTGGCGGGCGTCACCATCCTGGGGCCGCTCAACCTCGCCTCGACCATCCCGCTCAACGCCAGCCAGATGTACAGCCGCAACCTGCAGACTGTGCTCGACCACCTCGTCACCAAGGAGGGCACTCTCAAGCTCGACCTGGCCGACGAGATCACCGGGGCCATGACCGTGGTCCACCAGGGGGAGGTGAGGCGGAAATGAACGTCACTGCCGTCATCGAGCTGTACGTCTTCGTGCTGGCGGGCTTCGTCGGCTTCCTGGTGATCACCCGGGTGCCGCCGCTGCTCCACACGCCGCTGATGTCAGCCACGAATGCCATCTCCGCGATCTCGCTGGTCGGCTCGCTGGTCGCCGCCGGCGCCGACCGGAACACCGTGAGCACGATCCTCGGCTTCATCGCCGTCACCTCGGCCACGATCAACGCCGTCGGCGGATTCATCATCACCGACCGGATGCTCAAGATGTTCCGGCATGATCCCAAGGTCCCGGAGGCCAAAAAGTGACCCGGGAACTCTTCATCCAGGCCACCTACCTGGTGGCATCGGTCCTCTTCATCCTGGGCCTCCGGAGCCTGACCAAGACGGACTCGGCCCGGCGCGGGATGCAGCAGGCGGCTCTGGGCATGGTCGTGGCCGTCGTCGGCACGCTGCTCCATCACGAGATCGTCCGCTACGAGTGGATCATCGCCGGCCTGATCATCGGCTCGATCATCGGCTATCCCCTCGGCGTCTACGTGCCGATGACCGCGATGCCGCAGCGGATCGCGATCTCCCACGTCTTCGGCGCCCTGGCGGCGACCCTCGTGGGCGTCGCCGAGTACTACACGCACCTGCACGACGGCAGCGGTCTCGGAGCCGGCCAAGATGGCCGCGCTCGGATTCGAGGTGCTCTTCGGGGCGCTCACCGTGACCGGCAGCTTCATGGCCTTCGGCAAGCTGCAGGAGTTCATCACCGGACGCCCAGTGACCTATCCGGGCCAGAACGTGATGAACCTCGGCATCTTCGCCGGCGCCCTGGGCTGTTTCGGGTACCTGCTCGTGCATCCGGAGGCCCAGGCGGTCTTTTACGTGATGCTGGGGCTCGCCTTCCTGTTCGGCATCCTGCTCGTGCTGCCGATTGGCGGCGCCGACATGCCGGTGGTGATTTCGCTGATGAATTCCTACGCCGGCCTGGCCAGCGCCGCGACCGGCTTCGCCATCGGCAACAACGTGCTGATCATCGCTGGCGCGCTGGACGGCGCATCGGGATTCATCCTCTCGATCATCATGAGCAAGGCGATGAATCGCTCGTTCGGCAACATCCTGTTCGGCGCCTTCGGCAGCGCGCCCGCCGGAGGCTCCGCCAAGAGCGTCGAAGGGCTGACGGTGCAGGCCGTGTCGGCGGAAGACGCCGCCCTCCGGCTGGCCTATGCCCGCCTGGTCATCGTGGTCCCGGGATACGGGCTCGCCGTGGCCCAGGCCCAGCACCAGGTCCGGGAGCTGGCCGAACTGATCGAGAAGAACGGAGGCGAGGTCAAGTACGCGATTCACCCGGTGGCCGGGCGGATGCCGGGCCACATGAACGTGCTTCTGGCCGAGGCCAACATTCCGTACGACAAGCTCAAGGACATGGAAGAGATCAACCACGAATTCCCCAACTGCGACGTCGCCCTCATCATCGGAGCCAACGACGTGGTGAACCCGGCCGCGCGCAATGACAAGACGCAGCCCGATCTACGGCATGCCGATCATCGACGCGGACAAGGCCCACAGCGTCATCGTCATGAAACGGTCGATGAACCCGGGATTCGCCGGCATCGAAAACGAACTGTTTTATCTTCCCAAGACGTCGATGCTGTTCGGCGACGCCAAGACGTCGCTCAACCGCCTGGTGTCGGAGGTCAAGAACGCCTGAGCGGAACTTCCCTGATGCGAGGTGAGGTCATGAGCAGGATGCAGTGGTTGGCCGGGTCTACGCTGGTGCTCGCCCTGGCGGCGGGCGCCGGCCCGGCGCGGGCCCAGGAAGGCAGCTGCGGGGCGCAGTGGAAGACCCCGCCGGTCGGGAGCTGGTCGGAGTGGCAGACGGGCACCTCCACGACCCGGATCGCGATCGTCGGAACCGAAAAGCTGGCGGATACCACGCTCTACGAAATCGAGCTCTCCACCGGCGGCCAGGGCACCATGCAGCTCCTGGTGCCCGCCTTTCCGTGGAACGTGGACCAGGTACACCAGATGATCATGCAGCGCCCCGGTCAGCCACCGATGAAGATGTCGGGCCAGATGCTGGCCATGATGAAGTCGCAGATGCCGGCCAAGCAGGGCGGCATGGCCGATCTGGCGCGCCGCTGCGCCGCGATGACCGTGGTCGGTGTCGAAACGGTCACGGTCCCGGCCGGCACTTTCAAGACGACCCATCTCAAGGACAAGGGCGGCGAGGAAGTCTGGGCCAGCGGCGAGGTGGCCTTCGCGGTGGTCAAGCACACCGGCCCCAACGGCGCCACCGTGCTGTCGGCGACCGGCAAGGACGCGAAGTCCACGATTACCGGCACCCCGGTGGAGATGCAGCCCGGGATGATGGGGCCGCCGCCCAAGAACTAGCCCCGCGGGCCCTCGCGCTCGAAATGCCAGGTGCCGGGGTCCGGCGCCTGGCATTTTGGCGTCCGGCGGCGGCTACTCCCGCGCGCCGGCCCAGTGGATCGGTTGAATGGTCGCGTTGGCCTCGATGTACTCCTGGGCGTGGCGGTAGTTCCGGAGGAAGTCCTCCTGCCATTCGGCGGGGAGGTTGGCGCGGAGAAAGGCCGGGGTCAGCACGGCATCGCCGACGCCGTGGTGGGCGGCGAGGACGTCGCCGAGGAAATGGGTCGCGTAGCCGGCGTCCATGGTGTTGATCACCGTGCACTCGAAGGCGGCGTAGCAATCGGCCAGAACGGGGACCCCGTCGAGTCCCGCCCGGTGCGGAACCTCGGCCATCTTGTCGCGATCCCGCCCGCTGACGAAACCGAGCCGGTGCACCAGGTCCATCTGGCCCTGGTGCAGCAGGTGGATGGTGAACCGCCCGCTGCTCCAGATGTACTCGTGGCTCAGGTGCCACTTGTGGACGTAGACGGAGAGCCTGGGGACCAGGGGCGAGATGGACGCCCGTACCGCGCTGTCGGAGATCATCCCGTTGGTCCGGCCGCGCCAGGCCGAAGTGATCGCCACCACCGGCGAGGCGAACTGGCGGAGGAGTTCGTAGACCGGGTCGGTTTGCATGGGTCGGGGCAGTTGCCCTGTGAAGGGAACTTTCCTGATGCGCAAGCTCATTCCAAGGCTAACGGCCTTGAGTCCGGGGCCAAAGCGGCGCGTCACGCTGCAGTGCGATCGTGCCAGAGTGGAACATCTGTGTAGATGAATCGCTCCCAAGCCGTTCCCACGCATCTAGGTAGGCATCGGTATCGCGGCGAGGCTGGATGGAACGACCGTTCTGTCCGAAAAGCAGTCATCAAGGACTCTTGACTTCGCAAGATACCGAATGACACGGAGTTAGCTAACCCATTGATTTTCAGCGTCTTAGGGTTATATTCCCCGTTGATTTTTTGACACTGCCGTGACACGGTGTCCCAGTTCAGCCAAGGAGGGGCAGAAAGTGAAGATCGCTACGCGCACCAAGCGACGCGTGGTCCGGCCGGCGGCAGATCGCCAAGGCGGTTGACGAAGGACGCGAAAGTCTCGACCTCTATCTCGACGAAATCAGCCGGGTTCCGCTGCTCAACCGCGAGGAAGAGATGGACCTCGCGCGGAAGGCGTTCCGCGGCAACGTGGCCGCCCAGGAGAAGCTGGCGCGCCACAACGTGCGTTTCGTCGTCTCGGTGGCCAAGAAGTTCCAGAATCGCGGCGTGCCGCTGGTGGACCTGATCGGCGAGGGCAACCTCGGCCTGATGACCGCCGCCCGGAAGTTCGATCCGGACCGTGGCGTCAAGTTCATCTCGTACGCGGTGTGGTGGATCCGCCAGGCGGTGCAGGCCGCGATCGCGCGGCACGGCCGTCCGGTCCGGGTGCCGCTCAACCGTACCGCCGACCTGAGCCGGCTGGGCCGTACCACGACGCTGCTCAAGGACAAGCTGGGCCGGATGCCGACCACCGAAGAGCTGGCCCGCGCCACCGGCCTCACGGTCGAGGCGGTGCGCTCGCTCAGCGCGCTCAACACCGAGGCGGTGCGGCTCGACCACCCGACCCGCGACGGCGACGGCAAGCGAGCGGATCGAGCGGTTCTCCGCCCTCGACCAGGAAGGCACCGATTCGGCCACGATCGCCAACTAGCCAGACCCATGACATCGAGGCGGCGCTGGCGGCCCTGCCGCCCGCGCGATGCCAAGGTGCTGCGGCTCTACTTCGGCCTCGACGACGGCAACAGCCGCACCCTCGAGGAGATCGGCCGGATGATGGGTGTCACCCGCGAGCGGATCCGCCAGCTGCGCGACCGGGCCCTCACCCGGCTCCGCGAGGGCGAGACCGGCGAGCGGCTGAAGGATCTGGTAGCCTGATAAGTCGCGAGTCGTGAGTCGTGAGTCGTGAGACGAGGCCCCCGATGCCAACGGCGTCGGGGGCCTCTGTCCTTCAGGCTGCTCACGACTCACGACTCGCGACTCACGACTCGCCCTTCGAGAAACATCCTCAGCACCCGCTGCAGAATCCCGCCGTGGCGGTAGTAGTCCAGCTCCACCGCCGAGTTGAGCCGGACCACCGCATCGAACTTCGTCGTCCTTGCCGTCCTCCGCGCGTGGCCGTCACCGCGACCGTGCCCGCCGGGCGCCAGCCCGCTGCGCGATGCCGGTGATCGAGAACGTCTCCCGGCCGGTCAGGCCGAGCGATGCCCGGGTCTGCCCGGCCGGGTAGGCCAGCGGCAGCACGCCCATCCCGACCAGGTTGCTGCGGTGGATCCGCTCGTAGCTCTCGGCGATGACCGCCTTGACGCCGAGCAGCGCGGGGCCCTTGGCGGCCCAGTCGCGGCTCGAGCCGGTGCCGTACTCCTTGCCGGTCAGGACGACGAGCGGCGTCCGCTCGGCCGACGTAGCGCATGGCGGCGTCGTAGATCGAGATCACCTCGCCGGTGGGGAAGTGCAGCGTCCAGTTGCCCTCCTTGTCCGGCACCAGGGCGTTCTTGATCCGCACGTTGCCGAAGGTGCCGCGCATCATCACTTCGTGGTTGCCGCGCCGGGCGCCGAAGGTGTTCCAGTCGGGCTGCTCGACGCCGTGCTCCTTGAGGTACCGCGCCGCCGGGCCGTTCTTGGGGATGGCGCCGGCGGGGGAGATGTGGTCGGTGGTGACCGAGTCGCCCAGCACGGCGAGGACCCGGGCGCCGGTGATGTCGCTGAGCGGGCCGGGCTCCGGCGGCGAGGTCGCGGAAGAAGGGCGGCTCCTGGACGTAGGTGGAGGTGGCGTCCCAGGCGTAGCGGCTGCCGCGCGGCACCGGGAGCGCCTGCCAGGCCTCGTCGCCGTCGAAGACGGTGCCGTACTCGCTTGCGGAACAGCTCGGGCTTGAGCGCCGACGGCCATCGCGCGGCGATCTCCTCGCGGCGAGGGCCAGATGTCGCGCAGGTAGACCGGCTTCCCGTCCTTGCCGGTGCCCAGCGGCTCGCGGTCGAGGTCGATGTCCACCCGGCCGGCCAGGGCGAAGGCCACCACCAGCATCGGCGAGGCGAGATAGTTGGCGCGGACCTGGGGGTGGACCCGGGCCTCGAAGTTCCGGTTGCCGGAGAGCACCGCCGCCGTCACCAGGGCGTGCTCCTCGATGGCCCTGGCGATCTCGCTCGGGCAGCGGGCCGCTGTTGCCGATGCAGGTGGTGCAGCCGTAGCCCACGACGTTGAAGCCGAGCTGCTCGCAGGTAGGGCAGCAGCCCGGCGCCCTCGAGATACTCGGTGACCACCCGGGAGCCCGGGGCCATGCGAGGTCTTGACCCAGGGCTTCGGGTGCCAGGCCGCGCTCGACGGCCTTCTTGGCCAGCAGGCCGGCGCCGATCATGACCGACGGATTGGAGGTGTTGGTGCAGCTGGTGATCGCCGCGATGACCACGGAGCCGTCCCTGCAGCTCGCAGGCCTCGCCGTTGATCACCGGGTGGGCCACCGCCGGCGCATCGGCCACCGCCGTGCCGCCGCCGCCGCCCTCGTTGACCCAGCGGGAGTAGTTGGCCTGCGGCCAGGTCGCGCCGCGCCGCCGGCACCGCCGGGGTCATCAGCTCCGGCAGGGAGACGTGGAAATTGCGCTTGCAGGTCGGTCAGCGGCACCCGGTCCTGGGGCCGCCGGGGCCCGGCCAGGCTCGGCACGACGCGTGCGCCAGGTCCAGCTCGAGCATGCTGGTGAACTCGGGATCGGGCGTCTGCGTCGGTGCGGAAGAGCCCCTGCTCCTTGCAGTACCGCTCGACCCGGTCGACGACGGCCCGGTCGCGCCCGGTCCGCTCGAGGTAGCGGATCGTCTCCTGCGTCGACCGGGAAGAAGCCCATCGTGGCGCCGTACTCCGGCGCCATGTTGGCGATGGTGGCCCGGTCGGCCAGGCCGAGGGTGGAGAGGCCGGGCCCGAAGAACTCCACGAACTTGTCCACCACGCCCTTCTTGCGTAGCATCTGCGTGGCGGTCAGCACCAGGTCGGTGGCGGTCGTACCGGGCGGCAGGGCCCCGGTCAGCTTCATCCCGACCACCTCGGGAATCAGCATGAAGTAGGGCTGGCCCAGCATCACCGCTTCCGCCTCGATGCCGCCGACGCCCCAGCCCAGGACGCCCGAGGCCGTTGATCATCGTGGTGTGCGAGTCGGTGCCGACCAGGGTGTCGGGGTAGGCGGTGAGCTCGCCGTGCTGGGCCCGCAGCTGGACCACCGGGGCGAGATACTCGAGGTTGACCTGGTGCACGATGCCCATGCCCGGGGGCACCACCCGGAAGTTCCGGAAGGCCCGCTGGGCGAACTTGAGCAGCTGGTACCGCTCGCGATTCCGCTCGAACTCGAGATCCACGTTCAGCCGGTAGGCGTCGTCGGTGCCGTAGTAGTCCACCTGCACCGAGTGGTCGATGACCAGGTCGCAGGGGACGATCGGGTTGATGCGGCTCGGGATTGCCCTTCATCCGCGCCATCGCGTCCCGCATGGCGGCCAGGTCGACCACGCAGGGCACGCCGGTGAAGTCCTGGAGGACGACGCGGGCCGGCATGAAGGGGATCTTCGCTGCCGGCCGCCCGCGGCGGGCGACCAGGCGCCAAGCTGCCGCACGTGCTCCTCGGTGACCGACGCCGCGGCCCGCGAAGCGCAGGGCGTTTTCGAGCAGGACGCGGATCGAGAAGGGCAGGCGGTCGAGCCTGCGCGATGCCCTGGCGCTCGAGCGCCGGCAGGCTGATAGATCGCGGCGCGGTCGGATCCGAGGGTGAGGGTGCTGCGGCTGCCGAACGGGTTGGGAGACGGGGGTGCCATGGCCGGACCTGAAGTGGGGAGTCGAAGGGACAGACCAATAATAAGCCGCCCGCGTCCGGGCGGGAGCGGGTGATGGCCGGCGCCGCGCCCGCCCCGTACGCCATCACCCGCCGGGACGACGGGCTCCTGATCGAGTGGGACCAGGCGGGCCACGCCGGCGCTGTTCCCGGCGCGGGCGCTCCGGCTGGCCTGCCCCTGTGCCGAGTGCGTGGAGGAGATGACCGGCCGGCCGCTGCTCGACCCGGGCCGGGTGCCCGCCGACATCCGGCCGCTTTCCCTGGCCCTGGTCGGTGCCTACGGGCTCAGGATCGACTGGAGCGACGGGCACGGCACCGGGATCTACACCTTCGAGCGCCTGCGGGCGAGCTGTCCCTGCCCGCACTGTCGCGCCGCTCGGGAGGGCCGATGATCTTCGGTCACAGCTACTGGATCGTGATCTGGTTCGGCATCCTCGCGCTCGGCATCATCGGGCTGGTGCCCGCCATCCATTGGGGCCGCCAGACCCACTGGAAGAACCAGGACGAGATCGCCCGGGGGATCGGCACCATCCTGGTCTCGATCGGCATGCTCCTCCTCCTGAAGAGCGTGCTCACGATGCTCGCCCTCCCGCTGTTCGTGCTCGCGCTCGCGGCGTTCGTGTTCGCGTTCCTCCGGGGGCGTCGCGCGGAAAAGGAGCGAGAGAAGCCCCCCGCGAAGATCATCGAATGACCGCCGGGCCCGACTACCTTTCCCTCCGGCTCCAACCTCCAGGCCGCCGTTGACTACGACTGCACTGGCCCGGCGCATGGCGCTGCGCCTCCTTCCGTACCTCGTCCCGATCTCCCTCAGCGCCCAGCTGCTCGAACCGCCCTCGACCGGCGGCGCGGTGACGCTGGCCCACGAGCTCAAGATGCTGGGGCACGACGAGCGGGTGCTGGTGATCGGCGCCCATCCGGACGACGAGGACACCGAGCTGCTGACCATCCTGGTGCGCGGCATGGGGGCGGAGGCGGCCTACCTGTCGCTCAATCGGGGCGAGGGTGGGCAGAACCTGATCGGGCCGGAACTGGGAGAGGCGCTGGGCCTCCTGCGGACCGAGGAGCTGCTGGCGGCCCGGCGCCTGGACGGTGCCCGGCAGTACTTCACCCGGGCCTACGACTTCGGATTTTCCAAGACGCTGGACGACACCTGGGCCCACTGGCCGCGCGACTCGGTGCTCAAGGACGTGGTGCGCATCGTCCGCCGGTTCCGGCCCCAGGTCATCGTCTCGATCTTCAGCGGCACCCCGCGCGACGGCCACGGCCAGCACCAGGCGGCGGGCTGGGCGGCACAGGAGGCGTTCCGGATCGCCGGCGACTCGACCCGCTTTCCCGAGCTGGAGAGCGAGGAGCATCTCCGCCCCTGGGCCCCGCTCAAGCTCTACCGCAGCACCCGGTTCGATTCGGCCGCGACCTCGCTCACGATGGACGGCGGAGCGCTCGACCCGGCGGTGGGCCAGACCTACCACCAGATCGCCATGCGGGGCCGGAGCCTGCACCGATCCCAGGACATGGGCCAGCTGCAGGGGATCGGTCCCTCGCTGGTCCGGCTGCGGCTGCTGGTCGACCGGACCGGACGGGGCGGGGGCGGAATCTTCGCCGGGGTCGATACCTCCCTGGTGACGGTCCTCGGGGCCAGAAACGCGAAGGACTACCAGCAGGCCGTGACCGCCCTGCGGGCGGGCGCCGGGGCCGCGTCGCGGGATCGAGCGGTGGACGCGCTGCTGCGCGCCTTGCCGGGAGGGGCCGAGCTTTCCGCCGCCCCGGTTGCGGTTGGCGACCAGTTGACTCACCTCTGGCGGGCCACCCTGGCGGAGTCCGGCCTCCTGCTCGACGGCATCGCCGGCGACGACCGGATCATCGCCGGGCAGGAGTTCGCGGTCGTCTTCCCCGCGGAGAACGGCGGAAATGTGCCGCTACTGCTCGCCGCCGACCTGGTGGCGCCTTCGGCCCGGTGGCAGCGTGTCGATTCCGCGCCTGACGTCCACACCCTGGCGCCAGGAGGAGCGGCCACCTTCCGCTTCGCGGCCACGGTTGATTCATCAGCCAGTCCCTCCACGCCGTATTTTCTGCGACTGCCCCGCGCCGGCGACCTCTACCGGTGGCCCGCGGAGGCGCTGGCGGCGTGGGGGCAGCCCTTCGAGCGTGCGCCGTTCAACGCTGATTTCGCCCTGGTGGCTGATGGAAGTCGCCGATTCCCTGCAGGCAGCCGCGAGGTGGCGTACCGCACCAACGACCAGGCCTTGGGCGAGGTTCGGCACCCCGTGATCATCGTGCCGCGGGTGGACGTCAAGCTCGATCCCCGCTCGGAGCTCTGGCCGCTGGGCGACACGACGGCGCACCGGTTCACCGTCACCCTGACCCACGGCGGCAAGGATACGACGACGGGCGTGGTCCGCCTGCTGACCGGCTCGGGGTGGGCGGAGCCCGCGGCACAGCGGTTCTCGCTGACCCGCGAGGATGAACGACAGGAGTTCAGCTTCGACGTTCGCCTCCCCCGCGGTGCCGCGGCGGGGCGCGCCGAGTTCCACGCCGTGGCCGAGGACGGCCGGGGCGGGAGCTACGATATCGGGAGCTACGTCGTGGACTACCCCCACATCCGGGCCCGGGCCTATACCCGGCCCGCGGTGGCCGGGGTGACGGTCGCGTCGCTCGCGCTGCCGACCGTGGCGCGCGTGGGGTACATCCGGGGCGCCGCCGACGGCGTGCCCGAAGCGCTGACCGACGTCGGCGTGCCGGTCGAGATGCTGGGACGCCTGGCGCTCGAGAGCGGCGATCTCTCCCCCTACGACGCCATCGTGGTGGGCCCCCGGGCCTACGAGACCGATACCGCGCTGGTCGTCAACAACGCCCGCCTGCTCGACTACGCGCGCAATGGCGGGCTGGTCATCGTCCAGTATCAGCAGCACTTCTACTTCAATGGCGGGTTCGCCCCCTATCACCTCACGGTCGGGGGACAGCCCCTCCGCCTCACCGCCGACAGCGCCGCCGGATCGGGGGCCCGCGTCGTCGGCCCGCCGGTGAGCCACGACCGGGTGACCGACGAGACCGCTCCCGTCACCGTTGTCGATGCCGGTTCGCCGCTGCTGACCACCCCCAACCGGCTGGGCCCGGCCGACTGGGACGGCTGGGTCCAGGAGCGAGGGCTCTACTTCGCCCGGAGCTGGGATCCGGCCTACCATCCGGTCCTCGAGCTCCACGACCCGGGTGAGGCGCCGCTGCAGGGAGGGCTGCTGGTCGCCCGTGTCGGCAAGGGGACCTACGTCTACACCGGCTTGAGCTTCTTCCGGCAGCTGCCTGCGGGAGTGCCGGGCGCCTTTCGCCTCTTCGCCAATCTCCTGGCCCTCGGGGAACGGGGAGCCCTAAAGGACTCCCTTCGGTCGCGGGCGGAGCAGGGAGCAGTGAGAGCAGCACTGCTCCCCGCTCCCCGCTCCCTGCTCCCCTTCCTGGCGGTACTCCAGCTGCGTCGCCGCCTGCTCCGCCGACCACCGCACCCCCGTCACCATCTATTCCCCCCACGGGCGCGACCAGCTGATCCTGCTCGAGCGGGCCTTCGAGGCCAGGCACCCCGACATCGACGTCCGCTGGCTCGACCTCGGCAGCCAGGAGATCCTCGACCGGCTCCGCTTCGAGAAGGTGAATCCGCAGGCCGACGTCTGGTACGGCGGTCCCACGACGATCTTCGACCGTGGCATCGCCGAGTCGCTGCTGGCGGCCTACCGGCCCGAGCTGGGCCGAGCGCGGTGGGGCCGGACGGCGTTGGCCCGGCCGATTTCTACTGGCCGGTCTACCGGACGCCGGCGGTGATCGCCTTCAACGATCACGCGGTATCGCGGCGCCGAGGCGCCGCAGGACTGGGACGATGTGCTCGACCCGCAGTGGCGCGACCGGATCCTGATCCGCGACCCGATGGCCAGCGGCACCATGCGCGCGATCTGGGGCTACATCATCGAGCGCAGCCTCCGGCAGACCGGTGACACCACGGCGGCGATGGACTGGCTCCGCCGCCTCGACGGGCAGACCCGGGCCTACACCCTCAATCCGGCGATTCTCGACGCCAAGCTGGCCCGCCAGGAAGGGGTCGTGACCCTCTGGGACCTGCCCGACATCCTGATCAGCCGCGGGAAGGGCATGCCGTTCGACTACCTCTTTCCGCGGAGCGGAACGGTCGTGATCGACGATGCCATCGGCCTGGTGCGCGGAGCGCCGCACCCGGAGGCGGCCCGGGAGTTCATCGACTACGTCGGCAGCGTCGAGGCCCAGCTGCTCACCGCGCGCGCGGTCTTCCGGCTGCCGGCCCGCCACGACCTCCCCGCCGACTCGGTGCCCGAGTGGGTCCGCCGAGGTCGAGCGGGAGATGGTCGGTGGCACCGATGGACTGGCCGCTGCTGGCCCGCGACGGCGCGGCCTGGATGGGGTACTGGGACCGGCACGTGCGGGGGACGGGGACGAAGGGAGCGGTGAGCGGTGAGCCCTAAAGGACTCCCTGCGGTCGCGGGTGAGCGGGAGCCATTCCTCAGGCTGGAGGCGCTGACCAAGCGGTTCGGGGAGCGTCGCGGCCGTGTACGAGCTGTCGCTGGACGCTGGCGCGCGGCGAGATCCTGGCGCTCCTCGGCCCCAGCGGCAGCGGGAAGACCACCACCCTCCGGCTGCTGGCGGGATTCGAGGCGCCGGACGCCGGCCGGATTCTGGTCGAGGGCGAGGACGTCACCCGTCTTGCGCCGGTGAGCCGGCGGTTCGGGATGGTCTTCCAGCACTACGCCCTCTTCCCCCACCTCGACGTGGGGCGAAACGTCGCGTTCGGGCTGGAGTCGCTCGGAGTGCGCGGCGCGGAGCTGGACCGCCGAGTCACCGAATCGCTGGCGCTGGTGGACCTGGCGGGATACGAACGGCGCCGGGTGAGCGAGCTCTCCGGCGGACAGCAGCAGCGGGTCGCGCTGGCCAGGGCCCTCGCGCCCGAGCCGCAGGTGCTCCTGCTCGACGAGCCGCTCTCCAATCTCGATCCATCGCTCCGGGAGCGGACCCGGCGGGAGATTCGCGCGCTGGTCCGCCGGCTCGACATCACCACGATCATCGTCACCCACGAGCAGGACGAGGCCTTCGACCTGGGCGACCGGATCGCCGTGATCCGCCAGGGCAGGCTGGCCCAGGTCGGCACCCCCGACGAACTCTACCAGTCTCCCGTCAGCGCATTCGTGGCCGGCTTCGTGGGCCGCTCGAGCCGGCTCGACGCGCGGGTCGTGGCCGGCGATGCCCGCCGTTGCACCGTCAAGGTCGAGACGGCGGAGTGGACCGTGGACGCCCCGGCGCCGAGCCCCGCTGGTGGCGCCGTCCTGCTCCTGGCCCGCCCCGAGGCGCTTCGATTCACGGCGCCGTCCGGCGGCGGGCTCGCCGGCCAGGTCACCGATCGCCGGTTCAGCGGCGCGCTGGCCTTTTTCACGGTACGCACCGATGGGGGTGCCACCCTCGAGCTTTCCGCGGCGCCCGATGCGGCGGCGGTGGGCGACCGGATCGGGCTGGCACCGTCGGGGCCGGGGCTGCATCTCTTCGCCGGGCCGGAATCGTGAGCCGGCCGGGAGGATGGAGCTGGAAGGGCGGGGCCCTCCTGCTGCTGCTGGCCTGGCTCGTGGTCTATCCGCTCGCGCTGGTGTTCATCCAGGCGGTGCATGGCCCCGGCGGCTGGACGCTCGACCACCTGCGGGCGTTCGCCTCGCGACCCTCCGAGTGGCACGCGCTCTGGAACAGCCTCTGGCTCTCGCTCGCCTCGGTGGCCGTGGCCGGGGCTCTCGGCATTCCGCTCGCGGTGCTCTTCGCCACCGTGGAATTTCCCGGCCGCCGCCTGCTGGGGGGCGTCATCGCGCTGCCGGTGGTGCTGCCACCGCTGGTCGGGGTGGTCTCCTTCCTCTTCCTCTTCGGCGAGACCGGCTTTGCCGCCCGCCTGGTCCAGGCGCTGCTCCGCCTGGAGAACCCGCCGTGGCGGCTCGAGGGCGCCTGGGCCATCCTGCTGGTGCACGGCTACTCGATGTACGTCTACTTCTACCTGCTGGGCCGTGCCGGTCTCGCGGGGCTGGATGGCTCCCTGCTCGAGGCCGCCTCGGCGCTGGGCGCCGGTCGCTGGCGGACGCTCGGCCGCGTCGTCTTCCCGCTGCTCAGGCCGACGCTCGCGGGAGCGACCCTGCTCGTCTTCCTCACCGCGCTCGCCTCCTTCAGCGCACCCTACATCTTCGGCGGCGGGTTCCGGGTCATGACGACGCAGATCGTGGTCACCCGCCTCAACGGCGACGACGGGCTGGCGATGGTGCAGACCGCCGCCCTCACCGTCCTGGCGCTGCTGGGCCTGCGCGCCACCCGCCTGCTGGAAGGCAGCGCAACGCTGGTCGGCGGCGCCAAGGGCAGGGCGCCGGTCCGGCAAGTGATCCGCCGGCCCGCAGTGCGCCGGCTATTCACTGCGCTGGCCTGGCTGGCCGCGGTCCTCCTGCTCCTGCCCGCACGCGACTCTGATTCTGCTCTCGTTCGTCCCAGCGGGGACCTGGACGGTCGAGACCCTTCCCCCGGCCTACACGCTCAGGAACTACGCCGCGCTGGTGGCCGAGCCGGAGCGGCTCCGGCCGCTGTTCAACAGCCTCTGGATGGCCACGGCGTCCACTGTGGCCGCGATAGCCGTGGCGGTGGCGGCGGGAACACTGGTGGTGCGGCGCCGTGTAGCCGGGGGCCGGGCCATCGAGTCGCTGCTTTCGCTGCCCTGGGCGGTGCCGGGGACGGTGTTCGCGATCGCGCTGGCCGCGCTCTTCAGCGTGCGGGCCCCCTGGCTGGGGCGGGTGGTGCTGATCGGGACGCCCTGGCTGCTGCCGCTCGCCTACCTGATCCGCAATCTTCCGATCGCCGGACGCCCGGTGCTGGCCGGGTTCCGCGGGCTCGATCCGACCCTGGAGGAGGCCGCGGCGGCGCTGGGTGCCTCGCGCTGGCGGACGCTTCGGCGGGTCACCCTGCCGCTGCTGGCGCCCGGCCCTTGCCGCGGGGGCGACCCTCGCCTTTGCGACGGCGCTCGGTGACTTCGTCACCTCGATCGTGCTCTACACGTACGACACCCGTCCCCTGTCTCTCGAAATCCTCTCCTCGCTCCGCTCCGCCGACGTCGGCGTGGCCGCGGCGATCGGGGTCATACTCACGCTCCTCGGCGGCGCGGTGTTCGCCCTGGGCAACGAACGGAAAGCGGTCGCCCCTTGATCCAGCCGGCGGTTTCCGGCCCCACGCAGCTCCAGCGCCTCTCGGTGCTCATCGCCGTGGCCTTCGTGGACATGATCGGCCTGATGATGGTGTTTCCGCTCCTCCCCTTCGCCGCCACCGACCTGGGCGCCACCCCGGAGATGGTCGGCGTTCTGATCGCGGCCTTCTCGATCGCGCAGCTGGTCTCGGCACCGTTCTGGGGACGGGTCTCCGACCGGTACGGGCGACGGCCGGCGCTGATGATCGGCCTGACCGCATCGACCCTCGCCTTCGCCGTCTTCGGCGCTGGCCAACTCGATCTGGCTGCTGCTGCTCTCGCGGCTGGTGCAGGGCGCGGGCGGCGGGACGACCCCGGTGCTGCAGGCCTACGTGGCCGACACGATCGAACCGGCCGACCGGGCCAAGGCGCTGGGCTGGCTCTCGGCGGCGACGTCGGCCGGGGTCTCGATCGGGCCGGTGCTGGGCTCGGCGGCCTCGCACTGGGGCAAGATGGCGCCCGGCCTCTTTGCCGCCGCGCTCTGCTCGATCAACATCGTCTTCGCCTGGCGGTGGCTTCCTGAATCGAAGCGGACCGGCGGGGCCACGCCGACACGCAAGCCGGTCTGGCACGCGGCGTGGGAGGTGCTCCGGCATCCCACCGGCCCGGTGCCCGCGTTCGTCTGGATCTACGCCGTCGGCATGCTCGCCCTCACCTGTCTGACCGCCGTGCTGGCTCTCTTTCTCAAGGACGAGTTCGGGGTCACCGCCCGGACCATCGGACTCTTCTTCACCTACGTGGGCATACTCAGCGTCGTCATCCGGGCGGTCGTGCTGGGGCCGGTGGTGAAACGGGTGGGCGAGCTGCGCGCGATGCGCCTGGGCACCGGCATCCTGATCGCGGGGCTGCTGCTCTACCCGGCCGTCACAGGACTCTGGCAGCTGGCCCTGATCATTCCGCTGGTACCGATGGGCACGGCGCTCCTGTTTCCCTCGACGACCTCGCTCATGTCCCGCTACTCCGAGCCGTCGGAGGTGGGGACCACGATGGGAGTGGCCCAGACCTACGGCGGCATCGCCCGCACGGTGGCCCCGCTGATGGCCACGACCGCCTACCAGCGGCTGGGGCACAGCGCGCCCTTTCTCGTGGCGGCCTCGATTGTGGCGCTGGTCGCCCTTCTGGCGGTTAGATTGAAGCCCGGCCATGCGGCCGACCTTCCCGAACCCGGAGTAGTGGCGTGACCGTGACTGCGGATTCCCTCCCGACCCCGGCCGAGCTTGCCAACGCCACTTGGGATGACGTGAGCCGTCGCTACCAGGCGCTCCTCGACCAGCCGCTCGACCGGGGCAACGTCGAGGGCTGGCTGGCGGCCTGGTCGGGGCTCGATGCGGCGCTGATGGAAGCCGCCGGGCTCGCGATGATCGCCTACACCTGCGACACCGCCGATCCCGCCAAGGAGTCGGCCCACCTGCGGTTCGCCAGCGAGATCCTGCCCCGGGTCGAGGAGCTCGGCGTGCGGCTGGCCGACCGGCTGCTCGCGCTGGAGTACGCCCCGCCGGCGCTGGAGCAGATGGTGCTCCGGTTCCGGACCCACAGCGAGATCTTCCGCCAGGCCAACGTCCCCCTCTTCATGGAATCGGAACAGCTCGACACCCGGTACCAGAAGGTCACCGGCGGGCTCACCGTCACCTGGGACGGCGTCGAGAAGACGATCCCCGAGCTCCAGCGCTATCTGCAGAGCCCCGACCGGGCCACCAGGGAACGCGCCTTCCGCGCCGCCTCTACGGCCTACCTGGCTCACAAGGACGAACTCAGCTCGATCTTCGATCGCCTGCTGGCGCTCCGGCAGGAGATCGCCCGCAACGCCGGATTCGCCGACTTCGAGGCCTACGCCTTCCGGGCCAAGTGCCGTTTCGATTACACCCCGGCTGACTGCGCCCGCTTCCACGAGGCGGTGGAGCGGCATGTGACCCCGGCCGTCGAACGACTGCATCACCGCCGCCGCGAGCGGATGCGGCTCGAGTCCGTGCGCCCCTGGGATCTCGGCGCCGATCCGCAGGGCCGGACCGGACTGGCGCCCTTCACCGATGTCGAGGAACTGATCGCCCGGACCCGGACGATGTTCCGCCAGGTCTCGCCGGTGCTGGGTCAGGAGTACGACACCATGGTCGGCGAGGGGCTGCTCGACCTCGGCACCCGCAAGGGGAAGGCGCCCGGCGGCTACTGCGAGACGCTCCCGCACCGGGGCCGGCCGTTCATTTTCATGAACGCCGCCGGCGTAGCCGACGACGTCTCGACCCTGCTCCACGAGGCAGGGCATGCCTTTCACGCCTTCTCTGCCCACGCCCAGGCCCTGGTCTGGCAGCGCCAGCCGGGGCTCGAGGCCTGCGAGCTGGCCTCGATGTCCATGGAGCTGCTGGCGGCGCCTTTTCTCGGGCGTGACGCGGGCGGGTTCTATGACCCCGAGGAGCTGGCCCGGGCCCGCACCGAGCATCTCGAGGACATCCTGATCACCCTGCAGCACGTGGCCTCGGTGGACGCCTTCCAGAGCTGGATCTATACCAGCGGGCAAGGGGCGGATCCGCGGGCGCGCGACCGGGCCTGGCTGGGCCTGCGCGAGCGATTCGAGCGCGGGGTGGACTGGAGCGGGCTGGAACAGGAGCGGATCATCCGCTGGTACCGGCAGCCTCACATCTTCCTGTCGCCCGTTCTACTACATCGAGTACGGCATCGCCCAGCTCGGCGCCCTTCAGGTCTGGCGGAACAGCATGCAGGACAGGGCCGATGCGGTGGCCCGATACCGGGCGGCACTGGCACTGGGCGCCACGCGGCCCCTTCCCGAGATCTTTGCAGCCGCTGGGGCCAGGTTCTCATTCGAGCCGGCATTGATGGGTGAGCTGGTCGGGATGGTGGAGGAGGAGCTGGGTCGCTGGGAAGAGGTCTCGGCCGCCGCCTGAACCCGGCCATTGCGCCGCTAGAGCGCCCGGGTGAAATTGGGGTCCCGATCCGTCCGGGACAGCCGGGGCGGAAACACAGACCAAGCGAGGCGCATGGCGAAGGAAGAAGGCATTGAAATGGAGGGCGTCGTCACCGAGGTGCTTCCGGACCGGAACTACCGGGTGCTGCTCGAGAACGGTCACTCCATCCTGGCCTATGCCGCCGGCAAGATGAGCAAGTTCAAGATCCGTGTCCTCGAAGGCGACCGGGTCAGCGTGGTCCTCTCTCCCTACGACCTGACCCGCGGCCGGGTGATCTACCGCCACAAGTAGCCGCGGCGGCCGAAGGTCCTGAAAACGACGCAGGGGCGGGTCATTGACCCGCCCCTGCGCTTTTTCCATCCGCAGTCGATGCTACTTCTTGGTCACATTCTCCGCGGCCGGGCCTTTCTGGCCCTCAACGATGTCGAACTCGACCTTGTCGCCCTCGGCCAGGCTCCGGAAGCCGTCGGCCTTGATCGCGGTGTGGTGCACGAAGCAGTCCTTCGTGCCGTTGTCCGGGGTGATGAAGCCGAATCCCTTCGCATCGTTGAACCACTTCACCGTACCAGTCGTGCGTGCCATTGTGACCATACTCCAGTGTGGATTGTGCGTGCCGGTCGCCGGCGGGAGCCGGACTCGGCGGGGTTCGCGCTGCCAGGGCGGCCGCCCGGAGCGCGAGGGTCCTGAGAATCTGCTTGTCGGCGCCGGGCCGTCAAGGGGTGACCTCCCGGGGGGTATCTAGGGCTTCCACCAGCGCATCGCCGAACGGGCCCACTCGCCGCTCCGCTGCCGGATGCCGACCGCCCGGTTGATGGCCTGCAGGAATTCGGTGGCGGAGGGGTAGCGCAGCTCTACTTCGGCCTGGAGGGCACGCTCCAGGGCGCGTTCCAGCTCCGGGGGGACTTCGCTCCGGCGAGCAGTCAGCGGGGGGAACCGGTTGGTGGTCTGCTTGGCCAGGACCTGCTCGGGGGTCAGGCCGGTGAACGGCGGTTCGCCCAGCAGGGCGAAATAGGCCACCGCGGCCAGGCTGTAGAGATCGGACCGCTGGTCCACCCGCTCCCCCAGGAGCTGCTCCGGCGAGGCGAACTGCGGGGTGCCGCTCTGGCTGGTCGCCCCGCCGAAGCGGCCCTGGCCCCTGAGGGCGAGGGCCAGGCCGAAGTCGGTGATCCGGAGCGTCCCGTCCGGCTCGGTCAGCATGTTCTCCGGCTTGATGTCGCGGTGCACCAGCCCCGCGCCGTGGGCGTGGGCCAGCGCCGAGAGCGCCTCGCGGAGCAGGCGAAGGGTCCGCTCGAGGGGGAGGGGGCCGTGGCGGTCCACCAGCTGGGCGACGTTAGGGCCGCGCACCATCGCCATGGTGTACCAGATCAGACCGGCCCGCCCGCCGATGTCGAAGATGCTCACGATATTGGGGTGGGTCAGGCGGGCGGCGAGCTGGGCCTCGCGGCGGAACCGTTCGAGGACCGCGGGGTCGGCGGTGAGGCCGGGGTGCAGGACCTTGAGCGCCACTTCGCGCTCGAGATGCAGATCCCGCACCCGGTAGACCCGGCCGTAGCCGCCCGTGCCCAGTGGCTCCAGGAGTTCGTAGTCGTCCCCCAGGGCCCGGCGGAGCCGCTTCTCCCAGTGGCGTCCCTCGTCGGTCGTGGTCGCCACCGATATCCGCTGCCCCGCCTGCACCGCCGGGCTGTCGAACGTTCCCGCCTCCGAGGCCAGGTCCTCGAGCATCTCCTGGGCGCTGAGATACCGCTCGTCGGCATCGGACTGGAGCGCCCGCATCAGGATCCGCTCCACCGCCTTGGGGACAGTTGGGCCTGAGCTCGCTGGGCGGCTTGATCGCGGCGCTGTCGAGCGGCGGCTCCTGGCCGGTCAGGGCGAAGTAGAGCAGGGCGCCGGCGGTGTAGATGTCGCTGGCGGGATCACCTGTGGCCCCGTCCCGGATCTCGGGTGCCATGAAGTGGAGGCCGGTGGGATGCTCGGTCTGCGGCACCGACGAAAGCACGTAGTTGGAAAAGCGAAGCTCGGTGATGGTTCCCCGGCCGGCGAGGTTCACCAGCAACGAGTTGGGAACCACCCGGCGGACGACGATGCCCTGGCTGTGGGCATGCTCCAGTCCGCCCAGGAGATCACGGGCCAGGCCCATCACCGCGGGCAGTGGCCTGGGTCCCCGGCCCATCGCTTCCGACAGGTTCTCACCTTCGATCCAGTTGCCCACCCGGTAGGCCAGCTGCCCGACGACACCGGCGTCATAGACGTGCCGAATGGCCGGGTGATCGAGCTGGGCCAGCGCCTCCGCCTCCCGGAGGAACCAGTGCCGGACCGATTCCTCGGAGTAGAAGTTGACCCGGAGGCTGACCCGGCGCCGGAGGATCTTGTCCACGGCCGTGAACAGCACCCGTTCGCGGTTCGATGCCACCAGGCGCTCGAGATCGAAGCGGTGGCCCAGGGCCGCCTGGGTGCCTTCGAAGTAGGCGAGCGGCGGGAGCGTGTCCATCGTCAATCAGACCGCCGGGATCACCCGGCCGCCCCGCCGGCGATCAAGGGGAGCCGAGCGCCGGCAGGGATCATCCTGGCACCAGTACCGGGCGAGGTCATGTGTGGTGTCGAGGAAGTAGCGGCCGCACTCCGGCCCCGCACAGCGCCGCACCCGGACCATCGGATCAGTCAGGGTGATGGCGGCGGACCGGGCGAGGGCGGCGAAGGCGCGGTCGGGCGCCGCGGCCTGGAATTCGAGTTGCCACATGCCGCTGACGCGAATCAACTGCTCCCGACCCGGGGTGTCCCGCAGCTGGGCGTTCAGCGCGGCGACCGCGGCGGTCGGCGGGCGCCGCGCTTCGGCCAACGCCGAGGCCAGGGACAGCAGGAGGTCGCGCAGGGCGCGCGCCTCGACCAGGGCTCGGGTCCGCTCCAGCGGCGGCAGCCCCGCGGCCCGAAGCCACCGCTCCAGGGCGGCGGCATCGACGAGCAGTTCAGTGGTTTGAAACGGGGGGGCGGCGGTATTGACGAACTCGAGCCAGAGCGCTTCGCCGGCGAAGGAGAACCCGGGTACCGGCATCGCTCAGGGGTCGTCGGCGATGGCCACGCTGTCGCGGCCGCCGCGCTTGGCGCGATAGAGTGCCGTATCGGCGGCCGCCAGGATGGTGCTCACGTCGGTGCCGTGGCGCGGCGACTCGGCGAGGCCGAGGCTCAGGGTCGGCCGGCCGAACTCTGGATGCTGCTTTTCCAGCGCGGCGACCCGCTGCTGCAGCCGTGAAACGAAGCTCATTGCCTCCTCGGGCGAGGTCATCGGGAGGATGACAAGGAACTCGTCGCCGCCGATCCGGCCCACGGCGTCCAGGGTGCGGCACTGCTGGCGGAGCTGCTCCCCGATCAGGATCAGGAGGCGATCGCCCGCGGGGTGACCGAGGCTGTCGTTGACCAGCTTGAAGCGGTCGATGTCGAACAGCACGACGGTGGTCCGCAGCTGGTGGCGGACCGCCCGGGCGGTCTCGGCCTCGAGCCGTTCCTCCATGGCGCGCCGGTTGAGGAGCCCGGTCAGCTCATCGGTGGTGGCGGCGTTGTGCAGCTGCTCCACCAGCTGGGCGTTCTTGAGGGCGATCGCGGCGGCGAAGGCGAGGGTGCCCGCCAGCTCATGCTCGGGGGAGCCGTAGTGGCGGTCGTGCAGCCGGGGCCCGAGAACCATCACCGCCAGGCGCTCGGCGCCGGCGTCGAGGGAAACCACCAGTTCCGAGTTCGGCGGGACCAGTGCCGCCAGCGCGGCATCGCTGGTCCCGGTTGCCGGGAAGCTCGGAGGCAGGGCCCGGTCGAGCGCGGCGCGGTCGAGCGACACCAGCGGTGTCGAGCCGCGCAGGGAACGGAAGGCCTTGGGAACGTACCGGTCGCCCTGTGGCAGGTAGAGACAGGCCCACCAGGCGAAGAACACCTCGGTCATGAAGTCGAGGATCAGGTTCTCCGTTTCCTCGGCCGAATGCACCGAGGAGAGGAGCCGGGCCACTTGGCGCAGCGCCCGGAGCTGGAAGGTCGCGTCCTCCAAGGCGCTCTGGCGCTCCTGGAGCACCGAGTGGAGCTCGACCATGACCGCGAGGCCGAGGGCCAGCGGTACTCCCATTCCCCTGAGCTGGCCAGCCGCCGTCGGGCCGGCCGACAGCACCACCTCGGTCTCGCCGCTCTTCATCCGGGCGATCTCGGTGGCGTCCTTCAGCCAGGCCGGTGCCGGAGCGAGCGGGGTGAGCCCGTTCGGGGTGGTTATGGAGAACCAGATTTCTTCGGAGTTGAACCGCTGGACCAGGGCATCCCTGCAATGCTGAAAAAGCTCGCCGTCAGTCCGTGACTGCCGACAGGCCGCAGCGAACGCGCTGGGAAGACCAGCCAGGGCCGAATGGGCGAGCGAAGTGGTCATCCAGCAACAATATAGCGATCCTCGACGGATCGGGGAAAGCCTCGATTCCGGTCAGCCTTCCGTTCAGCTCCCCAGGGCCAATTCGGTCTCCAGTTCACGGGCCAGTTGGCCCAGCTCGAGGAGCATTTCGCGCCGGGGCCAGTCATCGTGGACCGTCAGGGCCTCCGCCAGGGCCCGGAACCACCAGAGGGCCTGCCGGGGGCCGGCGGCCGTCTCGGTGCTGAAGTACTCCGCTCCGAGACGGCGGACGTCGGCCAGGGCGCTGCCGCAGCGGTGGATTTCGGTGGCGGCGCAGATGTCGAGCGCACGGGGTTCGGCGGTGGCCAGGCGGGCCAGGTACTCCCGGCGACAGGCCTCCCAGGCGCGCTCGCGGTTCAGGTCGCCGGAAGGGGGGGCCAGGACGTCCTCCAGGATCGCCAGGACGACGGGTCCGAACTTTTCCCGGACTTTGCGCTCCAGCGCCACCCGCTCCTCGCCCTCGGTGTCACGGAGGACCAGGTGGAGGACCCCCGCGACAATGGTCGGCTCGTCGCACTCGTAGCGGCTCAGGATCACCGCCAGGTTGGCCGCCTGGGCCAGCTCGGCCATGCCGCCGCCACGCACGCGCGCGCCGGGCGCGTACTTGGCTGCAAACGCAAAGGCGTGGGCGATCCGGTCGGAATAGGCGGCCATGGGAGTCGTGAATCCTGAGTCGTGAGTCGTGAACTTTGAGTCGTGAGTCGTGAGTCGCGAGTCGTGAGTCAAGGCATTAGCTCACGACTCACGTCTCACGTCTCACGACTTAGGGTATCCCAAGCATCTTATGGGTCTGCAGACTCAACCGCCACTCCGGATGTGCCAGGCAGTAGGCCACCGCCAGGGTAGTGTTGCGGTCGCGATCGGGGCCGTCCATCGGCTGGAGGTAGAACTGGTCGAAGTCGAGGTGACTGTAGCGCTCGGGCTCGCCGCCGTCCTGGGGGAAGACCAGCTTGAGCTCGTCGCCCCGGGTCACCACCAGCGGCGCCGCGGCCTTGGGCGAGACGCAGACCCAATCGAGCCCCGCCGGCGGGGCGATCGTCCCGTTGGTCTCGACGGCGATCTCGAAGCCGCGCCCGTGCAGCGCCGCGATGGCGGCGTGGTCGAGCTGGAGCAGCGGCTCGCCCCCGGTACAGACGACCAGCCGCCGCGCCGCCGGCGAGCTGTGCGCCGGCCAGCTCCTCGACACCGCGTCGGCCAGCTCCTGGGCGGTGGCGAACTTCCCGCCCCCGGGTCCATCGGTGCCCACGAATTCGGTATCGCAGAAGCGGCAGGTCGCGTCGGCCCGGTCCTCCTCCCGGCCGCTCCAGAGATTGCAGCCGGCGAACCGGCAGAAGACGGCTGGCCGCCCGGCGTTGGCACCTTCACCCTGAAGCGTGTAGTAGATCTCCTTGACGGTGTAGGTCACGACACCCGCTCCCCGCTCCCTGCTCCCCGCTCCCTCAGATAGGGCGCCGGGTCGGCAATCCCGTTCTCGGCGAACCCTCGCAGGCGGAGCTGGCAGCTGTCGCAGTGCCCGCATCCCTCGCCACCGGGCCCGGGGTCGTAGCAGCTGCGGGTCAGCGAATAGTCCACCCCGAGGGCGAGGCCCCGGGCAATGATCTCGCGCTTGGTCAGGGTGATCAGCGGTGTGTGGATCCGCAGGGGCTTTCCCTCGACTCCCGCTTTCGTGGCCAGGCGGGCCATCGCCTCGAAGGCGATGATGTATTCGGGGCGGCAGTCGGGATAGCCGCTGTAGTCCAGAGCGTTTACGCCAAGGAAGATGTCGGCCGCGCCGAGGACCTCGGCCCAGGCCAGCGCGTACGAGAGGAAGATCGTGTTGCGCGCGGGCACATAGGTAACCGGGATCTCACCCGGCACGTCGTCGAGGGCCCGGTCCTTGGGCACCGCGAGGTCGGAGGTCAGGGCGGAGCCGGCGAACTGACGGAGGTCGATGTCGACGACCAGGTGCCGCGCAACGGCTGCTCGCTCCGCGAGCCGTCGCGCGGCGTCCAGCTCGACGGCGTGGCGCTGGCCATAGCGGAAGCTCAAGGCGCAGGCCTCGTATCCCTCCGCCATGGCGAAGGCCAGTACCGTGGCGGAGTCGAGACCGCCCGACAGCAGTACCACGGCGGGGAGCGACTTGGGCATGGGCGGGAATGTACCTGAGGGAGCGGGGAGCGGGGAGCAGGGAGCGGGGAACGGGGAACGGGGAACGGGGAACGGGGAAAGGGCGGATACGGCGCGACGGTACTTCACCCCAGGTTGTGTCATTGCGAGGAGGCCCCGGTAGGGGCCGACGAAGCAATCTGACCGGTGGGTCGCTTCGCGTTGGGCCCTCGCCAGATTGCTTCGGGCCCTTCGGGCCCTCGCAATGACAGAGCCTACGCCAGCAGGTGGCGGAGTGCTCCCTCCAGCTCCGGGTACAGGAATGAGTACCCCGTCTGCCCGGAGTCGTTGAGGGGCCACCCGCTGGCTCGCGAGGATGGTCTCCTCGGCCATCTGCCCCAGCACCAGGCGCAGCACCGCCGCCGGCACCGGCAGCACGGCTGGGCGCCGCAGCACGCCGGCCAGGCACCGGGTGAACTCATCATTCGTGACCGGTGATGGAGCAACCAGGTTTACTGGTCCATTCAGCTCCGGCTTGTCGAGCAGGTGCCTGATCGCGCCGAGGACATCGTCCAGGGTGATCCAGCTCATCCACTGCGTGCCGCTGCCCAGGCGGCCGCCGAGGCCCAGCCGGAATGGAGGGAGCATCAGGCGAAGAGCGCCGCCCACCGGGCTGAGGACGATGCCGAGCCGGAGACGGACGGTCCGGATTCCCGCGACCCTCGCCGGCTCGGTGCTCTCCTCCCAGACCCGGCAGACGGACGCCAGGAACGAGGCACTGCCCGTCGGGACGCTGGACTCCTCGGTCAGCAGCTCATTCCGTCGATCGCCGTAGATGCCGACCGCGGAGGCACCGATGAACACGGCGGGCTTCCTGTCCAGGCGGCTGAGCGTGCGGGCCAGCAGGTCGGTGCTTCGGGCCCGGCTGTCCCAGATCCTCCGCATCCGGCCAGGAGTCCAGCGCTGCGCGATCGATTCGCCGGACAGGTGGATCACGGCGTGCGCCCCCTCGAGCGCCAGGGGATCGAGCCGTCCGGCGTCGGGATCCCACGAGATCTCCCCCGCCGCCGGATCATGGCGGACCAGCCTGACAATCCGGAATCCGGCGGCCCCGAGGTTGCCGGCCAGCGCCCGCCCCAGCAGCCCGCTCGCGCCGGTGATCGCGATGGTATCGGTCATGCTTAGATTTAGCCTGTGCACCTCCGCGCTGTCATCCTCGCAGTGCTCCTCGCTGTTCTGCCGCCCGCCCAGGCCACGGTGGTGCCTGTTCCCGCCGTCGGGGATCGCTGCGTCGTCGGGCGCATCGTGGACGGGGACACCTTCTGGTGCCGCGATGGCCGGAAGGTCCGCATGATCGGGATGGACTCGCCGGAGCAGGGCCAGGGCGAGAGCTACACCCTCGCGCGCGAGGGGCTGCTCGAGCTGATCCCCGAAGGCGCGACGGTGCTGCTGGAGCGCGACGTGGAGCGGTTCGACCGCTATCACCGCTGGCTCGAATGGGTCTGGGCCGACACGGTGCTGGTAAATGAGCGGATGGTGGCTGACGGGTGGGCCCTGCTCTTCACCGTGCCCCCCAACATCAAGTACGTCGATCGGCTGACCGCAGGCCCAGGCCACCGCCCGGAAGGAGAAGCGCGGCCTCTGGGCCACTGGGGGCTTCGCGTGCCCGCCCGCCGACTTTCGGCGCAAGGCCTGCTAGAGATTGCCTCGGCCCCATGAGTAGGGTTTTGTCATTGCGACGAAGGGCCGCGCCCAGGGTTCTGTCATTGCGAGGAGGCCCCTAAAGGACTCCCTTCGGTCGCCTTCAGGGCCGACGAAGCAATCTGGCCGGTAAGTCGCCTCGGGCCGCGCACTCATCAGATTGCTTCGGCCCCTGACGGGGCCTCGCAATGACAAAAGGATCGTGCTTCCCGGGCCGGGAGTGGCCACCGGGAGCGCCTCGCCGTAAGTTGACCGGCATCGTCCTCACCCCGGAGTCCGCATGCCGCTTCGCTCCCGCCGCCTGTCCGGCCTTTCCCTGCACTGGATCGCGCTGGGGTACATCTTCGCCGCCGCACTGCCGGGGCGGACCGCGGCGCAGCAGATGGCATCGGTCGCGGACACCTCGCCCTTCCGTCCGCTCGACCTGCCGACGCCGACCGCGGTCCGTACCGGCGCCGGGCGTCCCGGTCCCGGCTACTGGCAGCAGCGGGCGGACTACCGGATCCGCGCCTCCCTCGATCCCGCCACCAGCGAGCTCCGCGGGCAGGAGACCATCCACTACGTCAATCGTTCCCCCGACCGGCTGCCGTATCTCTGGCTCTTCCTCGAGCAGAACATCTGCGCGCCCGGCAGCATCACCAACCAGCTCGATCAGCCGCCGCTCAAGTTCCTGAGCTCGGTGTTCGATTTCAGCTGCGAGGGCTTTTCCGGCGGCCTCACGCTCGACCATGCGCGGATCCTGGGCCGGGAGGTGACCCGGACGATCTACGGCACCGTGATGCGGATCGACCTGCGGACGCCGCTCGCGGCCGGGCAGGCGGTGGATATCGACATCGGCTGGCACTTCGTGGTTCCACCCTACGGGGCCGGACGCATGGGGCACGACGGGACGCTGTACGAAATCGCCCAATGGTACCCGAGGATGGTGGTGTACGACGACGTGCGGGGATGGAATCACGAGCCCTACATCGGTGGCGGCGAGTTCTACCTCGAGTACGGCAGCTTCGACGTCACCCTGACGCTGCCCGCGGGCTACATCGTGGCCGCGACCGGGCAGCTGCAGAATCCGCTTGCCGTCCTGACGCCGGCGGAGCGAAGCCGCCTGGCGACGGCCCGCGGCTCGGACACCGCGATCGCGATCATCACCGCCGGGGAAGCGGGGCAGGCCGGCGCACGCCGGCCCGCGGACGACCGGCACGCTTGACCTGGCGCTTCACGGCCGACAGCGTCCGGGACTTCGCCTTTGCCGCCTCGCCGGACTTCCGCTGGGACGCGAGTTCCTGGGACGGGATTCTCGATCCACACCTACTACCGGCCGTCGGCCACGATGTGGACCGAGGCCAACCGGATGGTGCGCGAGGCGCTCAGCTACTACAGCCGGCAGTGGTACCACTACCCCTATTCGCACATCTCCAGCATCGAGGGTCCCATCGAGGGCATGGAGTACCCGATGATGACGTTCGACCCGGCGGGACCCGAGCGGATCGACCTGCAGTGGGTGCTGGCCCACGAGCTGGGGCACCAGTGGGCGCCGATGATCGCCGGCAACAACGAGCGGCTCTACCCGTGGATGGACGAGGGCTTCAACACCTTCATCGACCTGGCCAACGCGGCGCAGTACTGGAAGGGTACCCCGTACGGCGATTCCATCGAGGTCCATCCCCTGCACCTCTATGCCGACCACGCGCTCCCGGGACAGGAGCAGCCGATGATCACCAATCCCGTCGAGTCGCGCGATCTCTTCTGGACCGGGTACCAGAAGCCGGCGCTGATGATGCAGCTCCTGCGCTACGACGTGATGGGCAAGGAGCGATTTGACCCGGCCTTCCGCGAGTATTTCCGGACCTGGGCCTTCAAGCACCCGACGCCGGCCGACTTCTTCCGGCTGATGCGGGACCAGTCGGGGATGGAGCTCGACTGGTTCTGGCGGGAGTGGATCTTCACGACCGCCCGGCTCGACCAGGCGGTGGACTCGGTGGTGGCAGGTCCCGATGGGAGAGAGTCGGTCTATCTCTCCAGCCGGGGCACAATGGTCATGCCGCTCACGATGCTGGTGGGGTACGCCGACGGCGCCTCCGAGCTGGTCCGCCTCCCTGTCGAGATGTGGAACCTCGGCCCCCTCTTTACCTGGCGGGCCCCGGCCGGGCGCGCCATCGTGTCGGTGGTGGTAGACCCCGACCATCGACTCCCCGACGTGGCGCTGGAGTACAACAGCTGGCACCGATAGGACAGAGACGTGACTCAGCCCGACCCGGTTCGCGAGTACCTGCGGCAGCGTGGCGCCCCCTACAGCGTCATCGCCAACGGCCTGCGCGGGCTGGTGGAGAACTGGGACCGGGTGGTGGCCGAGGTCGAGGCCGGGTACGACCGCCCCCTGGACGACTTCCTGAACGACGTCGATGGCCGCCAGCTGCTGGCCAACGCCCTCGAGCTCGCCCCCGACGAGATGCGCAGTGCCTATGCCGCGCGAATTGCCGACGCCGACAGGCGGATCCGGGACGTGACCCGGCCCGCGGCGCGATGCCTGTGGGGACAGATCGTGGCGGACGAGGAGGGGTGGAAGCCGGAGCGAAACTGGTGGTACTTCCTGCTGCCGAAGGCGCCCGGCCCGCGGCTCACGTCGGAGATCGAGGGGTTGTAAGCCGAGATTGCTTCGGCCCCGGTGGGGCCTCGCAATGGCATAACCCTCGGCGACCTTCTGTCATTGCGAGGAGTCCCTTAAGGGACGACGAAGCAATCCGACACGGGGCCCGCGTCATTCCACCACTGCCAGCCGTTGAGCATTCGTTGACACCTGCCTGACACCCTGGCCGGATGCCCGGCCGCCGCCACTACTTCGTGTACATCCTGTCCAACCTCCAACGCAGCGCCGTGTACGTCGGTGTGACCCGCGACCTGGTCCGGAGGGTAGGACAGCATCGGACCGGGAAGGGCCGGGGGTTCACCTGCCGGTACAGGGTCCGGCACCTGGTGTGGTTCGAGGTTCACGAGAGCCCGATTTCCGCAATCAGCCGGGAAAAGCAGATTAAGGCAGGATCGCGGCGCCGGAAAGAGTTGCTGATCGAGGCCGCGAATCCGAATTGGCGGGACTTGTGGGAGGAGATCCTGTGATCCGGGGACGTCGTGCGGAGCCGCGCCCTCATCAGATTGCTTCGGCCCCTAAAGGGGCCTCGCAATGACAGAACTCAAGTTCAGGTTGTGTCATTGCGAGGAGGCCCTGAAGGGCCGACGAAGCAATCCGACCGGTGGGTCGCCTCGGGCCAGCCCTCATCA